>CAWGEA010000001.1:0-585310 GCA_963821495.1 uncultured Actinomycetes bacterium
TCCGTAGATGCCGCTGTTGGCTTGCCGCAGTGCGCCGACGTAGCCTGCTCGCTCGTAGTCCGTCTCGTCCGTGCCAGGCGGTACGGCGAGCAGCCCGCGCAGTTCGTCGACGGCCGCGAATTCCTTGCGTGCCATCCAGTCGGACAGGCCGTCGAGTAGTGCTGTTGCATGTTCGGGGCCGTGCCGCAGCAGGGCCGAGGCGGTCATGACGACGTCGGCGCCGGCGAGGAGGTACTTGGCGACGTCGGCCGCGGTTTCGACGCCGGTGGTCGCGGCGAGCGAGGCGCGCACCCGACCGTGGAGGAGCGCGATCCACGTGCGCGGCAGCCGGGCGTCGACCGGGTTGGAGAGGCCGACGCCGGGTTCGACCGCGAGCTTCTCCGGGTCGATGTCGGGTTGCAGGAATCGGTTGAAGAGCACGAGTGCGTCCGCGCCGGCCTCGTCGAGCCGTAGCGCGATCTCGCCCGTCGAGCTGAAGTAGGGGCTGAGCTTGACCGCCACGGGCAGGTCGACCGCGTCCTTGACTCGGCTCAGGACGTCGACGTTTCGCTGCTCGACGTCGCGGCCGGAGATGCGCGGGTCGCCGGGGAGGTAGTAGATGTTCAGCTCGATCGCGGCGGCGCCAGCGTCCTGCATCGCCCGGGCGTAGCCGGCCCAGCCGCCGGGTGTGACGCCGTTCAGGCTGGCGATCACCGGAACCTCGACCGCGGCGGCCGCGCGCTCGAGCAGGCTCAGGTAGCGCTGCGGGCCGGCCTCGGCCTCGGCGGTGGCCGGGAAGTAGGAGAGCGACTCGCCGAAGCTCTCGGTGCCGGCGTCGACCAGCCGCGCGTTCTCTGCTGCCTCGCGGCGCAGCTGCTCCTCGAAGAGCGAATAGAGGACGACCGCGCCCACGCCTGCGTCGGCCAGCCGCCGTACGCCGTCCACCGTCTGCGAGAGCGGTGACGCCGACGCGACAAGCGGGTTGCGCAGCGTGAGACCCATGTAGCTCGTCGAAAGGTTCACTGGCCCTCCTTGCGCGCGTCGGCCGCGAAGTGCTGCGCGCCACGGGTCGCCATCTCCTCGTACACGTCCCAGCGCTGCTCGACCGCCTGCTCGGCCAGCGCGTGCAGCCGCTCGGCCTCGGCCGGGTCGCTGTTGGTCAGCGTGCGGTAGCGCAGCTCGCGGTTGGTATAGGCGGCGAGCGGGATGCGCGGTCGCGGCGAGTCGAGCAGGAACGGGTTGCCACCGGCCGCGCGGAGCACCGGGTCGTAGCGGATCAGCGGCCAGTAACCGCTGGCGACGGCGCGGTACTGCTGGTCGAGCCCGTCTCGCATCTCGATCCCGTGCGCGATGCAGTGGCTGTAGGCGAGCACGAGTGAGGGGCCGTCGTAGGCCTCCGCCTCGCGGAACGCCGTCAGTGTCTGCTGGGGATCGGCGCCCATCGCGACCCGGGCGACGTAGACGTTGCCGTAGGCGATCGCCTGCAGGGCGAGGTCTTTCTTGGACACGGTCTTGCCGGCGGCGGCGAACTTGGCGACCGCGCCGAGCGGGGTCGCCTTCGACATCTGGCCGCCGGTGTTGGAGTAGACCTCGGTGTCGAGCACCAGCACGTTGACGTTGCGCTCGCTCGCAAGGACGTGGTCGAGCCCGCCGGAGCCGATGTCGTAGGCCCAGCCGTCGCCGCCGACGATCCAGACGCTGCGCCGGACGAGGTGATCGACGACGCTGAGCAGGTCGGTGACGGCCGGCCCGTCGAGCCCGTCGAGCCGCCGCCGGAGCTCGGTCACCCGATCGCGCTGGGATCGCAGCTCCGACTCGCGCAGCTGCGGCGCCGCCAGGATTTCGTCGACCAGCTCCGGGCCGATCTGCTCGCGCAGCTCGGCAATGCGTCGACGGGCGAGCTCGGTGTGCCGGTCGGCGGCGAGTCGGAAGCCGAGCCCGAACTCGGCGTTGTCCTCGAAGAGCGAGTTCGACCAGGCCGGGCCGCGCCCGTCGCCGTCGGTCGTCCACGGCGTCGTCGGCAGGTTGCCGCCATAGATCGACGAGCAGCCGGTCGCGTTCGCGACCATCAGCCGGTCGCCGAACAGCTGCGAGAGGAGCTTCAGGTAGGGGGTCTCGCCGCAGCCGGCGCAGGCGCCCGAGAACTCGAACAGCGGCTCCAGGAACTGGGTGCCGCGCACCGTGCCGAAGTCGACCCGCGACCGGTCGCCCGTGGGCAGCGTCTCGAAGAACGCGATGTTGGCCCGCTCGGCCGCGACCAACGGCTCCCGCGGCGCGAGGTTGATCGCCTTGCGGCCCGCGTCGCCGGGCGCGACGACCGGGCACGCCTGCACGCAGAGCTCGCAACCGGTGCAGTCCTCGACGTAGACCTGCAGCGTGTACCGGGTGTCGGGCAGCCCGACGGCCTCGATCGGTGCCGACTGGAACTCCTCCGGTGCGCCCTCGAGGCGGGCCTGGTCGTAGTACCTGGAGCGAATCACGCTGTGCGGGCAGACGAAGCTGCAGTTGCCGCACTGGATGCACAGGTCGGAGTCCCAGACCGCAACCAGCTCCGAGATGTTGCGCTTCTCGTAGGCCGCCGTGCCGCTCGGATAGGTGCCGTCCACCGGCAGCGCGCTGACCGGCAGGTCGTCGCCGCGTCCGGCGAGCATCTCCGCGGTCACGGTGCGAACGAACTCGGGCGCATGTGCCGGGACGACCGGCGGCAGCCCGCGGATCGCGGTCACCTGCTCGGGCAGCTCGACCCGGTGCAGGCTGTCCAGCGCGCGGTCCACCGCGGCTTGGTTGCGTTCGACCACCTCGGCGCCGCGTCGGCCGTAGGTCTTCGCGACCGCCGCTTTGATCCTCTCGATCGCCTGGTCCCGCGGCAGGACTCCGGAGAGCGCGAAGAAGCAGGTCTGCAGGACGATGTTGGTCCAGTCCGGCGAGGCCGACCTCGCGGGCGATCCGGCCGGCGTCGATCACGTACAGGTCGATGTGCTTGGCGAGGATTTGCTCCTGTACCGGCCGCGACAGCGCCTCCCACACCTCGTCCGGCGGGCGCGGGCAGTTGAGCAGCAGCGTCGCGCCGTCGGCCGCAGGGCCGAGCACGTCGACCCGGTCGAGCAGCCCGAACTGGTGGCAGCCGACGAACCCGGCCTGCTGCACGAGGTAGGCAGCGCGGATCGGCTGCGGCCCGAAGCGGAGGTGCGAGACCGTCTGTGAGCCGGACTTCTTCGAGTCGTAGACGAAGTAGCCCTGCGCGTGCAGGCCCTCCTCCCCGAGGATCTTGATCGTGTTCTTGTTCGCGCCGACCGTCCCGTCCGAGCCCAGGCCGAAGAAGATCGCGCGCACCGTCTCCGGCGGCTCGATGTCGAGCGACGAGTCGTAGTCGAGGCTCGTCCCCGAGACGTCGTCGGTGATGCCGATCGTGAACCGGCGCCGCGGCCGCTCTCCGGCCAGTTCGGCGAACACGCCGACGACCATCCCGGGCGTGAACTCCTTCGAGGACAGGCCGTACCGGCCGCCGACGATCCTCGGCATCACCGCCAGCTCGCCGTCGCCGAACGACTCGGTCAGCGCCGCGACCGTGTCCAGGAAGAGCGGCTCGCCGATCGACCCGGGCTCCTTCGTCCGGTCGAGGACGGCGACGTGGCGCACCGTCGCGGGCAGCGCCTCGGCGAGCGCCCGCGCGGGGAACGGCCGGTAGAGCCGTATCTGCACGAGGCCGACGCGCTCGCCGCGGGCGTTCAGCCAGGCGACCGTCTCCTGCACCGTCTCCCCGCCCGATCCCATCACCACGAGGACGCGTTCGGCCTCGGGGTGCCCCGTGTAGTCGACGATCCGGTAGCGGCGGCCCGCACGCTCGGCGAGGCGTTCCATCGTCTCCTCGACGAGGTCGGGGACGCGGGCGTAGAAGGGGTTGACCGTCTCGCGCGCCTGGAAGTAGACGTCCGGGTTCTGCGCGGTGCCGCGGATGAACGGCCGTTCCGGCGAGAGCGCTCGCCCGCGATGTTCCTGGACGAGCTCCTCGGGCACGAGCACGCGCAGGTCGTCGTCCGAGAGCAGCTCGATCGTGTTCAGCTCGTGCGACGTGCGGAACCCGTCGAAGAAGTGCACGAACGGCACCCGCGTCTGGAGCGTGGCAGCCTGCGCCACGAGCGCGAGGTCGTGGGCCTCCTGCACCGAGGCCGAGGCGAGTAGCGCGAAGCCCGTCTGGCGGACGGCCATCACGTCGGAGTGGTCACCGAAGATCGAAAGCCCCTGCGCCGCGAGCGAGCGGGCGGCCACGTGGAGCACAGCCGGAGTCAGCTCGCCGGCGATCTTGTACATGTTCGGGATCATCAGCAGCAGCCCCTGCGAGGCGGTGAACGTCGTCGCCAGCGCGCCGCTCTGCAGCGCGCCGTGCAGCGCGCCGGCGGCCCCGCCTTCGCTCTGCATTTCGACCACCGCGGGAACGCTGCCCCAGACGTTGGGTCGTTCCTGGCTCGACCACTCGTCGGCCAGCTCGGCCATCGGCGAGGAGGGCGTGATCGGGTAGATGCAGCAGACCTCGTTCAGCCGGTAGGCGACCGAGACCGCAGCCTCGTTGCCGTCGACCGTCGCGCGCATCTCAGCCGCCCTCCGGAACCATCTCGATCGCGTGTACCGGGCACTGCTCGAAGCACGCTCCGCAGCCGGTACAGCGGTCGTAGTCGAACCGGTAGCGGTGTCCCTCACCGAGCTTGATCACCGCGTCCTCGGGACAGGCGCCCAGGCAGCCGTCGCACTCGAAGCAGTTGCCGCACGACAGGCACCGGCCGGCCTCGTAGACCGCCTCCTCGGCCGAGAGGCCCCCGACCACCTCGTCGAAGACGGCGATCCGCTCCTCGGGTGGGAGCTCGGGCTGCTGCCGGCGGGGATTGTCGCCGAAGTACCAGAGATGGAGCTTGTCGAAGCTCGCCAGCTCGTGCTTGGGCGCGCTCGCCGCAGCGGCACCGCGCAGCCAGGCGTCGATGTGGCGCGCGGCCTTCTTGCCATGGCCGACACCCACCGTCACGGTTTGCTCGCTCGGCACCATGTCCCCGCCCGCGAACAGGCCCGGGCTGCCGGTCTGGAGCGACGTCGACACCTGCACGGTCCCGTCGCGCTCGAACTCGACTCCTGGCACCTGGCGTAGGAAGGCGGTGTCCGACTCCTGGCCGAGTGCCAGGATCACCGTGTCGGCGGCGAGCGTCTCGAACCGGCCGGTCGGCTGCGGGTACCCGGACTCGTCGAGCTCCATCAGCTCGACCTGCAGCTCCGGACCGTCGAAGGCCGTGATCGTGCGCAGCCAGTGAATCTGCAACGCCCTCCCGTTCGGCGTCTTCCGCCTCGTCGAGATGGGCGGGCATCTGCTCCCTGGTCCGCCGATAGACGATCAGCGCCTCGTCCGCACCCATCCGACGGGCAACGCGGGCGGCGTCCATCGCCGTGTTGCCGCCGCCGTAGACCGCCACGCGCCGGCCGATCACCGGCCGTTCGCCGGAGGCGACGCCGCGCAGGAACGAGACCGCGTCGACGATCCGGCCGGCGTCGCGGGCCGGGATGTCGACCCGCTTCGAGAGGTGCGCGCCGACCGCGGCGAAGACTGCGTCGAAAGCGCCCTCCTCGCGCTCGGCGACCAGGTCCTCGACCTTGTGGCCGCAGGTCACGCGTACGCCCATGGCCGCGATCCGCTCGAGCTCACCCGTGAGCACGTCGCGGGGCAGCCGGTAGGCCGGGATCCCGTACCGCATCATGCCGCCCGTCTCCTCGCCGGAGTCCCGGATCTCCACCTCGTGGCCGAGCCGGGCGAGATGGTAGGCGGCCGAGAGCCCGCATGGGCCGGCGCCGATCACGAGCACCCGCTTGCCGCTGCGGGGCGGGGGAGGGTCGAATTGCCATCCCCGCTCGAGCGCCAGGTCGCCCAGGAACCGCTCGACCGAATGGATCGAGACCGCCGTGTCGAGGTCGGCGCGGTTGCAGACGCTCTCGCACGGGTGGTAGCAGACTCGCCCGTGGATCGCGGGAAACGGGTTGTCTGCAACGAGCTGACGCCAGGCCTGCTCGTGGCGACCCGCCTCGGTGTGCGAGAGCCAGGCTTGGATGTTCTCGCCCGCCGGGCAGCCCGCGTTGCACGGCGGCAGCAGGTCGACGTAGATGGGTCGGCTCTCGCGGACCGGGCCCGTGTGGGAGGGTCCGTGCAGCAGGTCGGGCAGCGGTGTGACGTCCCGCGTCGGGTCTCTCATGCCAGTCGCCACCCTCCGGCAGCCATGGCAGCAGGCTAACCGGATTCCACGAACGTGGATGGGGAGTTTCTACTTGTCTTTGCCTCGGCGGTCGGGCGCGCATCCGAGCAGCTGGTTCGGGCGAGGCAGCTTCAGTCGCTTCAGCCGGCAGCCGTTGGAACGTGCTAGACGTCGATGCCCAGCTTGCGCAGGTCGACGATCGCGGCCCTGCGCCACCGGACCGTGCCGGGGGAGAACGGCAACATGAACGGCATCCCGTTCGCTTTCCGGAGCGGCTTGCCGTCGCGCAGGACGCGGTAGTGGCCCGGTGTCGGTTCGACGGTGAGGCCTGCGGCTTCGAGCCGGCGGATGAACTCGCGGACGTCCTTCCTCATTCTGTGCGCGTGCGTGTGAGCCCATCGAGGACGAGCGAGCGGACGCGCTCGTAGGCGGCATCGCTGCCGGGGTTGGACCACTCGGGCGCGTGGACGGGGTTGTGGAAGCGGGCGGTGGCGTCGAAGACCGCGCGACCGGTGGCGGCAGGGTCGGTTGCCTCGAACTCTCCTCGTGTAACGCCGTCGGCCACGATCCGGGCGAGCTGGGCGACGAGGGTCTCGACGTGCGCCTTGACGACGTCGCGCGCGTCTGCGGTGAGCTCGATGTAGGTGGCGAAGAGCTCGGGGTCGCCGAGCGCTTTGCTGTGCTTGGCGCTGACGAGGAGGTCGAGCCACCGGCGCAGGCGCTTCGGGGCCGGCCCGTTCCCGGTTGCGACCGCCTCCAGTGGTTCCGAGATGCTTGCGAGCCAGCGCTCGGTGACGGCGTCACGCAGCGCGGCCTTGCTCGGGAAGTGGCGGTACACGCTGCCGTGGCTGACGCCGAGAGCGCGGGCGACGTCGACGACGTTCGCCTTGGCCGGCCCGTAGCGGCGGACGACCTCTTCCGCCGCTACGAGGATCCGCTCGGCTGTGAGTGTCTCGGTCGCCATGCGCTGCGACCCTAGGCCCGCTCGCTGTCGAGGATCGCCATCTGCCGGTCGTCGTAGCGCTCCCCGGCCGCGGCACCGGCAGGAACCGCCTCCTCGATGTGGGCCAGGTCGTCGGCCGTGAGCTCGAGTTCGAGCGCGCCCAGCGCCTCGGCGAGCCGCTCGCGCGTGCGCGCCCCCACGAGCGGGACGATGTCGTCTCCACGGGAAAGGGCCCAGGCGATCGCGATCTGGGCGACCGTCGCTTCCTTCGCCGCCGCGACTCCGGAGGGTCTCCACCAGGGCGAGGTTGCGCTCCAGGTTCTCGCCGGTGAAGCGCGGGGCGGAGGTGCGGAAGTCGCGCGCGGTGAGCGATTCGGCTCGCTGCTTCGACCAGTGCCCGGAGAGGAGACCGCGGGAGAGGACGCCGTAGGCGGTGACTCCGACCCCGAGCTCGCGGCAGGCAGGGAGGATCTCGTCCTCGATCGCGCGCGAGAGGAGCGAGTACTCGATCTGCAGGTCGCTCACGGGGTGCACCGCATGCGCGCGCCGCACTGTCTCCGCGCCGACCTCGGAGAGCCCGACCTGCCGAACGTAGCCCGCTTGCACCAGCTCGGCGATCGCTCCCACCGTCTCCTCGATCGGGAGATCGGGGAAGACGCGCCCGGGGCGGTAGACGTCGACGTAGTCCGTGCCGAGCCGCCGGAGCGTGTAGGCGAGGAAGTTCTTGACCGCGGGCGGTCGCAGGTCGTTGCCGACGATCGACCCGTCGGGGCCGCGCATGAGCCCGAACTTGACGCTGATCACGGCCTGCTCGCGGTCGCGCCCGCGAAGCGCCTCCCCGATGAGCAGCTCGTTGTGGCCGGCGGCGTAGTAGTCGCCCGTGTCGAGCAGCGTGATCCCGGCGTCGAGCGCGGCCCGGATCGTCGCGATCGATTCCGCCTCGTCGGCCGGGCCGTAGAAGTCGGACATGCCCATGCAGCCGAGCCCGAGCGCGGAGACGGTGAGGCCGGTCGTGCCGAGCGAGCGAGCGTCCATCGAGGTGTCTCCCATCGTTGTGTGACGACCGGGAGCACAATACTGACGGCTGACAGATTTCGCTCTTTGTCAGCATCGAAGCCGGGATGCGGCGGCTGCCCGACGACTCGACGCGGCCGAGTCACGTCGGCCCAGCGTTTCCGAAGCTTCCTACTGGGGGCAAAGAGCGTGGGCCATGTCGGCATCGCCTAACCGCTGGGGCATCGTGAGCATCGTCACCGCGCTCGTCCTCCTGGCCACGGGCTGCGGCGACGGCACCGTGAGCGCGAGCGCGCTGTCGAAGAAGTCCCAGTCGCTGCAGTCCCTGGCTTCGGAGGGAGCGCTCCTCGCGCGGGACGCAAGCGCAGGCAGGTCGACCCGCATCTTCACGCGTGTGCACTCGGAGGAGCTGGCGAAGGCAGCTACCAAGTCCGCGAAGTCGCTGCGGACTGCCACGACTAGGCCGGCGCTCGAGCCCAAGCTTCAGCGACTCACGTACCTAGCCGGCAAGCTGAGCGCAGACCTGAAGCAGCTGGGCCACGCCTCGTCGGCGGCCGAGCAGGCTCGGCTGGCCTTCGAGCTCAAGCTGACTGCGAGGGCGCTCGGGTGAGCATCAAGAACGTCCTCGCGGTCGCGCTCGGAATCCTCTCTGCGATCGGCGGCTTCGTCGACATCGGCGATCTCGTCTTCAACACGCAGGCCGGGGCGACCTTCGGCTACCAGCTGTTGTGGGTCGTCGTCGTCGGCGTGATCGGGATCGTCGTCTACTCGGAGATGTGCGGACGCGTGGCCGCGGTAGCCGAACGGCCGGTCTTCGACCTCGTGCGCGAACGGGTTGGGTTCGGCGCCGGGCTCGGGACCCTGGTCGCGTCCCAGATCGTGAACCTGATGACCTGCGCCGCAGAGGTGGGTGGCGTGGCGATCTGCCTGCAGCTCCTCTCCGGGCTGCCGTACCGCCTGCTGATCCCGCTGGCGACCCTGGCGCTGGTCATGGCCTCCTGGGTGCTGCCGTTCGAATGGATCGAGCGCGTCTTCGGCTACCTGGGCCTCGGCCTGCTCGTCTTCGCCGTCGCGGCGATCAAGCTGCATCCCGACTGGGGGCGAGTGGCGAACGGCTTCGTCCCGGGACACCACGCGGGCGGCAGCCTCCTGGTCTACCTCTACTTCGTCGTTGGCCTTCTCGGAGCGGCGATGACGCCCTACGAGGTCTACTTCTACTCCTCGGGCGCCGTCGAGGACGGGTGGGGCTTGAAAGAGCTCGGCCTGAACAAGGTGACCTCGATGATCGGCTACGGCCTCGGCGGCTTCCTCTCGTTCGCGTTGATGATCGTCGCTGCGACTCTGTTTCTGCCGCGGAACATCGACCCTCAGTTCCTGGGCACGCCGCCCCTGGCCGGCGCCGACGCCCTCGGCCAGGTGGGCCTGCTGTTGGCGCTCGTCGGGATCCTGTTCGCGGTCGGCGGAGCGGCGATCGAGACGTGCTTCTCCGGCGCCTACAACACCGCGCAGTTCTTCGGCTGGCGCTGGGGCAAGAGGGAGCAGCCGGCCGCGGCCTCGCGCTTCACGCTCTCGTGGCTCGTGATCTTCGCGCTCGCCTTCCTCGTGGTCATGACGGGCTACGACCCGGTCAAACTGACGGAGTACTCCGTCATCTTCTCGGTGGTGGCGCTGCCGCTCACCTACCTCCCGATCCTTCTGGTGGCCAACGACCGCAGTTACATGGGCTCGAAGGTGAACGGGAGGCTGGCCAACGTCCTCGGCGTCGTCTACTTCGTCATCATCCTCGCGGTCGCGGTCGCCGCGATCCCCCTGATGCTGCTGACGAACGGAGGCCAGGGGTGAGCGAGGCCGTCGAGGTCGACATCGCGCTTGGCATCCTCGATCACCAGCTCGTCGATTCGGAGGGCGTCAACTGCGGCAAGGTCGACGACCTCGAGGTGCAGGGGCTCGACGGCGGCTCGCCGGAGGTGACGGAGATCATCGTCGGGGGCAACGCGTGGCGCTCGCGTGGCCTTCTCGGCCGGCTCGCCGCCCGCCTCTCGGGCAATGCGGTGCACGTGCCCTGGTCGGAGGTCGAGTCGGTTCGCTCCGTGGTGAAGCTGAGGCGGCCGGCCGCCGAGCTGCGCCTCGGCCGCGGCGACGTGCGCTGGGCGAGGCTTGTCGGGAAGGCACCCGGGGCCTGATGCGGCTGTCGGAGCTCCTGAGTCGGGAGGTGGTCGGCGAGTCCGGGGTTCGGTTCGGCCACGTCCATGACGTTCGCGGCGAGCTCGAGGACGGGCGGTTGCGCGTCACCGGCCTCGTGGTCGGCGGGCTCGGGTTCCTCGAGCGCTTCGGCGTCGGCACCGGCGGAAGCGGCGGCGCGACCAAGGCGAAGGTTCACGGACACGCGGCGCTCGCCTGGGAGCGGGTCGTGCGCGTGGGCTCGGAGATCGTGGTCCGGGACTGAGGCTCAGGTGGGCGGCGGCCGCGACAGCGGGGCCCCCGGCGAGCGTCCGCATTATTGCGCTGGCCACTACGACGTCGAGGCCGTCTTCCACGGTCGGCCCGCGTCTCCACAAGCAAGGCTGGGGACGTAGCCTCGAGGGCGACTCGATGGACGACTACGATGGCTACTTCGGTGTTCGATCCCGTCGCCTACAAGCAGTCAACGCGGGAGCAGTGGCAGGAGACGGCCGAGGCCTGGGACCGCTGGGGGCCGACGCTCGAACGGTGGCTTGGCCCGGCGACGGAGCTGATGCTCGATCAGGCCCGGGTCGGCCCGGGCGCCCGGGTCCTCGACCTCGCGGCCGGCGCCGGGGGCCAGTCGATCGCCGCGGCGAAGCGGGTCGGGCCGCGCGGGAGCGTGCTCGCGACCGACATCTCGCCGGCGATCCTCGACTATGCAGCTGCTGCCACGCGGGGCGCGGGCCTCGCGAACGTGGAGGTCCGGGAGCTGGACGGCGAGGCACTAGACGACCTCGACGCCTGCAGCTTCGACGCGGTCATCTCTCGCGTCGGCCTCATCTACTTCCCCGACCAGCGGCGCGCGCTGCGCGGCATCCATCGTGTACTACGCCCGGGCGGCCGTGTCTCGGCGATCGTCTACTCGACTGCGGAGCGCAACCCGTTCTTCTCGATCCCGGTCACGATCATCCGGCGCATCGCCGGCCTGCCCGCACCCGCGCCCGGAACCCCCGGGCCGTTCAGCCTCGGCGGCCCACACGTCCTCGAGGGGGCCTACGAGGACGCAGGGTTCGAGGACGTGCACGTGGACGCGCTCGACGCACCGTTGCGCTTCGAGAGCGCGGCCGAGTGCGTCCACTTCGAACGCGAGTCATTCGGCGCCCTCCACGCCATGCTCGCGGGCCTCGGTCTGTCCGACCGCGAGCAGGCCTGGCGCGAGATCGAGACGGCGCTTCGGCCGTTCGAAAGGAGCGATGGATTCGAAGGCCCGTGCCAGCTCCTGATCGGAACCGCACGCCGCGGCTCCTGAGCTTTCCACCACATCGGGCGTTAGTCGCGAAGGCGGAGGCGGTGCTGCCTCCGCCCCGGCCCGGTAGCCGAGGCAGGCAAAGGTCGCCAGCGCGGCAGGGCTCGCGATCTTCTGTGCGACCTTCGAGGCATGGACGGGCTCGAATACCGGTACTGAAGACGCGAAAGCGCTGCACACGCAGGCATTCACGCTCCTCCGTGTGACCCCCTTCTTACCCGCGATTCAGCACAGACAAGAAGATGCTGATTTGCGGGTGCTTCAAGCCCTCTGACGGACTCGAACCGTCGACCCCCTCCTTACCATCGAGAAAAAAGGCGGGAACGGCGGGCAAGGCCGGGAAGGCGCGGGCACGAAAGCCGCGCAAGAAGAAGGAATCGCCCGAAGATGAGTGACCGCGCGTGGACGCGCGTGCCCGTGTTGGTGTTCCCTCAGTGTTCCCTTGCCGTCTGGCGGACTTGGCGGCTCGCCGGTACCGAACAAGTTGCTGGCGTGCCGGGAAGCCTGGTCGGCGTTCGTACCCAGTTCAGCACCGGAGCTGCTCGCCGCAACTGCCAGGCGACTGCCACTTCCTCCGTCGCGCCTGCCCTCGATTTGTCAGGGGAGCAGCCCCGACGGCGAGACGCCGGGATGCCGGGAGGAGATCCTGACGCGCAGCGCGGCGGGCCGGATCGCGAACCGGAGTGGCGGGTTCAGATCAGCCGCCTCGCCGTCGACGCCGGCGTGCACCGGTGCGGGGCCCGTCACCTCGAACGAGGTCGCGCCCCAGGCTCGTCCCGGCACCGGGCGAGTGGCTGGAGCGTCGAGGACGACGATTCCGAGCTCGCCGCTGTCGAGCGTTCGTCGGGTCCCGGAGACCAGCGGGCGGTCGAGCGCGTAGGGATTGTTCGAGACGAGCACGACGGCCGGCGAGCGGTGTTCACGGCCGAGGTCGTCGACGAGCTGTAGCTCCGGCAACGATGCGCTCGGGCCGAGCACCGCACGCGCCGTCTCGAACAGGGTTCGCGCCTTCTCGTCGCGGTACTGCTCTTGGCGAACGGCGTCGCCGTAGATCCCTAGCGAGACGTTGTTGAGAAACAGGCGACCGTTCACCTCGGCGACGTCGATCCGCCGCTCAACCCCGTCGACGAGCGCATCGAGCGATCCGACCAGGTCGTGCGGATCTACGCCCAGATCTTTCGCGAAGTGGTTGCGTGTACCGGCTGGAACGCAGACGAACGGAAGTCCGTGTGCCCGGGCAGCTGCAGCGACGATCGCCAACGATCCGTCGCCGCCGGCTGCGCCCAGCAGATCGGAGCCGCTCGCCACAGCTTCGGAGACGAGGGCGGCGAGGCTCTGACCGGGGCGCAGGACGACGGCGTCGATTCCCCGGTCGCGCGCTCGCTCGGCCACGGCGGCGCGTGCCGCCTTCCCGCCGCCGGACGTCGGGTTGACGAACAGCACCGGCCGTAGCGCCGGATCCACCGCTCGCCAGCCGAAGTGCGCCGGCCGGTTCGACGGGCTCATGGACTGGCGGCTTTCGCGGCGGTGAGGTCCGACGTCAACACGATCTGACGATGTTCGCAGCCGTGGCGGCAGCAAACCCGCGGCACGTGGCAGTGGGTTGGCAGCGACGCGCGCAAGTGTCCACGCGACAGGTACTCAAGCGAAGGGAGGAGCAATGGCGGAGACCGAAAACGTCGTCGTCGTGCGCTTCACGGATCCGAGCAAGGCCTACCAGGCGTTGAGCGTGCTCAAGGAGTGCGCCGCCGAGGGTCGGATCGGGCTCGAGTCCGCGGCCATCGTCGAGCGCACGGAGACCGGAGAGCTGCGCATCCCCGAGGGCACCGACAACGTCGAGCTCCTGGGCACCGCGAGTGGCTCGCTGCTCGGCATGCTGATCGGCGTGCTCGGCGGCCCGGTCGGTGTTCTCGTCGGTTGGGGCTCCGGTGCGTTGGTGGGCGGCGCCTTCGACATCGATCACGCCGTCACGTCCGACGAGGCGCTGACCGTACTCGGCAGGGCGCTTCCGCCGGGGTCGACTGCAGTCATGGCAAGCGTGAGCGAGCCTGCGGTCGAGGTGATCGACGGCGAGATGGAGAAGCTCGACGGCGAGGTGACCCGCCGCCCGACGTTCGAGGTCATGGCGGAGCTCGAGGCGGCTGCCAGCGTCGTCTTCGTCGGCGAGAGCCAGCGAGATCTTTGCCACGTTCGTCGGCGCGGCGACACCTTGTTTCGTCTGGTCCGGGCGGTTCCAGGTGCCGTCACAGCAGACGACCAGACGCTTCACGTTCACCCCCTCGATGGCTTCCCTGAGCCTACGCTAGTGAGGCGAGGGAAGATCAAGCCGGACGAGTCGCGGCGCGTGTTTCGAGGTGAACTTCGGGGCCCCATCTCTGCTGCCGCGCCGGACTCGTGGTTGCAGGCGCCTCGGGGGACCGCGGAGACAGCTCCGTTCGCGCAATGAGCCTCGGTGCTCGAGCAAGCCCACTACGCGCAGCCGAGTCCGCGGGATGTGGACGAGTCGCCTATACGCCATGCCGGCGTGTGTAGTGGCGGTCGCCGATCACGTCGTCAACGTCGCGCGTCTCGCAAAACCTGAACAGGTCGGACGACCGATTTATGAACCCGAGCCCGGGGAAGTTGAGCGACGTGTTGCACAGGACGCCGCAGCCAGTCCGAGCCGAAAACGCCCTCAACAGGTCGCGCAGCCGCGCGGGGCCGTCCTCCCTGACGGACTGAAGCCGGGCCGTGCCGTCCGTGTGTGTTACGGCGGGTAGGCGTTCCGCCTCCCTCACTCGCTTCGTAAAGAGCATGTACGGGTCGTGCCTGCTCGACTCGAACCAGGTTGACTGCTCCTCCGCTAAACAGCATGGCGCGATCGCCCGGTACGGCTCACGCCGCTTGATGACATTCAACCGGTCGCGCATCTCACGCCGGAACGGAGCCGCCAGCAGCGAGCGGTGGCCGAGAGCGCGCGGGCCGATTTCGCTCCTGCCGTGCACGAACGCGACCACGCTCTGCTCCTCCAGGCGCCCGGCGAGCGCATCGGCGTCGAGCGGCGCTTCGGACCACCGCTGCGGGTCGGGCTGATCGTCGATCACGAACTCGAGCCCCGCGTAAACCGTCCAGTCGAGGCGACATGCCTCACCGAGGCTGACCTGCGCGTCCACGGCGGTCCCGATTGCGGATCCCGAGTCATTGGCGCAGGGAGGCACGAACACATCTCCGAAGTGGCCGCAGTCGGCCCAGCGGGTGTTCCAGTCGCAGTTGAGGCCGCAGCCGCCCGCGATCAGGAGCGGCAGGCCGGCGGGCAGCGTCCTTTGCGCAGCCCACAGGAAAGTGTCGAATCACCCTGGTGATTCCGATCGCCCCGCGGTCCGGGTGGCGGAATCACGGAGTCGGACGAGTTCGCGCACCTACGGCCGTGTGAGAGGCTCTTGCCGGACGTGGCACAGACCAGACATGTCACACCTCACGGACCGAGCGACGGTCTGATCTGACTCATGAGCCAACTCACCAAGGTGTTTTCGGTCAATCGGAAGGGATTCAGTCTGCCCGGCGGCGTGGCCATTGGCGGAATCCTGCTGGTGATCTGGTTCGGCATCGCCCAGCTTGACCAACAGAAGTACGTCGTCAGCGTCATCTTCGCCGTTCTGACCACCGCCCTGAGCGATCCGGGCGGTGGATACGGGAAGCGGGCGTGGAGTATGGGTGCCTTCGGCCTTGGCGGTGCGGCGGTGACCGCCCTGGCGTTTTTCGTCGGAACCCAGGCCTGGGGATTCGTGGTCCTCGCCCTCTTCGTGGTCACGTTGTTGGCCGGGTTGGCGGTGAAGTTCGGACTGCATCGATTCAGCGTTGCGATGCTGCTCAACATCTGGTTCGTCGTCGCCGTCGTCCTGCCGACCAGTTACCGCGCCGATCGGATCAAGACCAACGGATGGGACCAGGCGCTGGCGTGGCTGATCGGATCGGCGCTGTGGATCGCCTTGATCGGCATCGTGTGGTTGCTGAGCAGGCGCAAATGGCGGCCACGTCCGGTGATCGACCTCCCCGGTGAGCCCTTCGCTCCGGTCGAACTCACCCGACCGGTGGTGCTCTTCGCCCTGATACGGGCTCTGGCCCTCGCAGCATCCGCCGCCATCGCCTACGGGTTCCACGAACCTAATGCGGATTGGATGGTGATCGCCACGCTGATCGCCATGAAGCCGAGCATTGAGCAGTCCAGGCTGGTGGGCCTCCAGCGCGTCCTCGGTGCGGGCATGGGCGCTGTCGTGGCCATACCGATCTTGCTGGCAGTCCACGACAAGGACGCCTTGATAGTGATCATCATCCTCCTGGCCGCGATCGGGGCTTCCATCCATGCCGTGAACTACGCCTATTACACGGCTGCCATCGCCAGTGCGGCCCTCATCGCCGCAGACCTGCCACACCCCACCAACTACGCGGCCGAGGGTCGCCGGGTGCTCTTCACGTTCATCGGCGTGGGGATCGCTGTGGTGGTCATGTTCATCGCGGACGGCATACAAAAACGTTCGGCAAAGGCCGCGCCGACACCCGCGTGAGTTTCTTGCAGAGAGCTTCGTGACACCCCGCCAAGGAGTTCGCACGGGTAAGCGGTGAGTTCCGGGCTTGCGATTATCGGTCTGACGTTGCTGCTGGTAGCTGCGGTATCGCGGCGTCTCTCGAGCACGCCGCTGACGCCGGCGATGGTGGGAGCCTGACGGTCGTGCGGATGCTGCCGGTGGCGATCTCTCTTTGGGGCACCCACGCGCTCGGTCCGACGGTCGCGTTCATGGGCTGGTTCGGCCCACGCGGGCTCGCATCGATCGTGTTCGCCGTGATCGTCGAAGACTCGCACCTCGCTCACGGCGGAACCATCGTCGCGGCCACCTACCTCACCGTCGGCCTCTCGGTGCTCGTGCACGGGCTCTCGGCAGCGCCGCTGGTGAGCCGTTACACCAACTGGTACCAGACCGCCGCGGACGAACGCGCCCCTGCGATGGAGAGCAAACCGATGCACGAGCACCGACCGCGCAGGCTCGCCGCTCGGCCGAGCAGCTGACCGTCGAATGCTGGGGGTGGGCCGGCGACAGGGACTTGAACAGGTCGGGGCAACCCCACCGCGAGCGCCTACTCGCGCGGGGGACAGGGTCAGACCGCACGCGGCGGGTCTGACCCTGTCATCGAGGGGCGCTGAAGGCTTATGCCTCCTGTGCCTCGTCGGCCTCGAGCTCGGCGAGGTCGATCGCGATGCCGAGCGCGCGCACGATCTTGCTCGTCGCCGACGCAACGCGTGCCGTTCCCACGATGGGCGCGATCGCGGCGAGGATGCCGCGAACCTCGTCCGCGTCGATGTCGATCTCGCGGGCCGCGCCGAGGTTGTACAGGTATGAGACGGGCGGGGCGTCCATCGCCACGAGGGCGGCGATGCGTACGAGCATGACCTTGTCGGGATCGAGGCTCGACGCCTCGATCGAGTCGGCGGTCATGCTGGCGAGCAGATCGAGGACTGGTGTCTCGGTCAGTTCGGGCATGAGGATCTCCTTGTCTCGACGAACTGTGCGGTCGTCGACGCCGCTACACGATCCGAAGGACCGTCTGCTTGTGGCACGCTCTTGACGTTACGCCGTCGGCCCCCCGGCGGGCGGGAGGCCGACCGTATTCACTCAGGTGAACGCGAACGGACGCGCGAGAACTCGCGCGGGCGAGAGGATGGCGTGTGACAGCATCCCGCCGGAGACAACACGGGCGTCGAACCCGTTCTGCACCAGCATTCGCGTGGCGGTGTAGGCGCGCTGGCCCGAGCGGCAGACAACGAGGATCTCGCGATCACGGGGAAGGTCGTCGAGGCGGGAGCGAAGCTCGCCTAACGGAATGTTGAGGGATTGCGGGAGGTGCTCGACCGCCAGCTCGACCGGCTCGCGGACGTCGAGGAGGAAGCCACCGTTCAGGGAGCTCCAGTGGCTGAGCGGCATGTCGCCGCGGAGAACGCCTGCTCCGACCATTCCGGCGAAGTTGACTGGGTCCTTCGCGCTCCCGAAGGGTGGCGAGTAGCAGAGTTCGACCTGTTCGAGGTCGTAGACGGTCGCGCCCAGCTGGATCGCCAGTGCGAGCTCGCTGATCCGTTTGTCGACGCCGTCTTCGCCGGCCGCCTGGGCTCCGAGCAGCCGGCCGTCGGACTTGCGGAACAGGACCTTCATCGCGATCGGCGTCGCGCCCGGGTAATAGCCGGCGTGCGAGTTCGGGTAGAGATAGATCTTCTCGAAGTCTGTGTCGCCGAGGCGGTTGAGCGTCTTCTCGTTCGCGCCCGTCCAGGCGACTGCGGCCCCGAAGAGCTCGACGACCGAGGTGCCTTGCGTGCCCCGGAAGTGGGAGTCACGGCCGGCGATCACGTCGGCCGCGATGCGGGCCTGCCGGTTCGCGGGCCCAGCGAGCGCGATCAGACTCCACTCGCCGGTGACGAAGTCCCGTACCTCGATAGCGTCGCCGACAGCGAAGATGTCGGGGTCGCTCGTCCGCATCTGGTCATCGACGCGGATCCCGCCGAGCGCGCCGACCTCGATCCCGGCCACGGTCGCGAGAGTCGTGTCGGGTCGTACGCCGAGCGCCAGGATTACGATGTCCGCCGGATACGACTTGCCGGACTGCGTCCACACCTCGAGCGGGCCGTCGCCGGTCTGCCCGAAGCCGGCGACGCCGTCCTCGAGAGCGACGCGGACGCCGTGGAGCTCGAGGAAGTCCTCAACGATCCGCCCGTATTCGCGGTCGAGCGGGGCGAGCACCTGATCCGCCATTTCGACCACGGTGACCTCGAAGCCGCGGCGAGTGAGGTTCTCCGCCATCTCGAGGCCGATGAACCCGCCGCCGACGACGACGGCGCGCATCGGCGGCCGGGTGATCTGGAGCCCGGAGTACCTGCCCATGCCCGCGAGGAAGCTCGTCCCCCGCTCGATCCATTCACGGATCTCCCGCGCGTCCGGCACGGTCCGCACCGGGAAGATCCCCGGAAGGTCGATGCCCGGCAGCGGCGGGCGGATCGAAGGCGCCCCGGGCGACAGCACGAGCTTGTCGTAGGGCGCGGTCGTGACCTCGCCGCTCGTGACGTCGCGCAACTGGACGGTCTTCTCCTCGGGCGAGATCCCGATCGCTTCGCAGTTGATCCGGCAATCGACCGCGAAGTGCTCGCGGAACACCCGCTCGTTTGCGACCAGCAGATCGGACTCATGCTCGATCACGCCTCCGACGCGGTACGGAAGCCCGCAGTTTGCGAACGAGACGTACGGCCCGCGTTCCACCATCAGGATCTCGGCCCGTTCGTCGAGCCGGCGCAGTCGCGCCGCACACGACGCGCCGCCTGCGACGCCACCGACAATGATCACCTTCATCGTCTCACCTCACCGTCGCTTGCAGGGTTACTACCCCCGTCGTCTGACGACACCCACGCTACGGGGGCGGCGGCACGACGAGCGGGCACGCGACGGGATTCACTCAGGTGAACGCGAACGACCGGCGTCGGCTCGCCCCAGCAGGCCGAGTGCGGTCGCCCGCGCGATAGCATCCGAGCGGGAGTTGGCGCCGAGCTTGCGGTAGAGCGCACGCGTGTGCGACCGGATCGTGTTGGGGGAGACGAAGAGGTGCTCCCCGATCTCACGTGTCGACAGATCGCCGGCCAGCAGCCGGAGGACAGCGAGCTCTGCCTTGCTCGGTCGTTCGAGCATCTCTCCCTTGGCGGCGCGAGTCGTTGCCGTCCCGAGCTCGCGTTCGACGTCGTCGGCGAGCGAGGGGAGTCGGCCGCCGTCTGCGAGCTCCTCGAGTGCTTCCCGTGCCGCCTGGAGAGTGGCATCCGCCTCGTCGAGGCGGCCGCGTTGGGTTTGCACCCTGGCGAGAAGCACGAGCAGCCAGGTGTGGTGGACGGTGGCGATCTCGTCCCTGAAGTAGTGCTCCGCGTAGGCGAGCTCGTGCTCGGCCTCCGCGAGCTTTCCCTCGCTTGCGAGCACGGCGCCGAGCGCGGCTGACGCGTTTGCGCCGAGCCAGCTGCGGCTGGTGCCGATCCGGCCGACGACCGCCTTCGCCTTCTCGGCATGGCTCCGTGCGGACTCGAACCACCCGCGCTCGACCGCCACGAGCGCCAGTGTCGTCCGGGCGAGCGCATGGCTGGGGGGGCGGCGCTCGATGCTCGGATACTCGATGACACTGAGAGCGACCTTCCACGCTTCGTCGAGGTTGTCTGCGAAGTAAAGAGCGAGCGCATACCCGGCAAGGGCGCCCGTGAGGATCTCGTCTAACCCAGCACGCGCGAGCTCGACCGCGCGACGGCCATTGGCAACCGCCCGTGCGACGCCTCCGTCGATCGTGATCGCGCGTAGCAGCAGGGCGAACGCCTCGACGTACGGCGTAACACGCTCGGGGCGCTCTGCCCGCGCCCGCTCGACGATCTGGAGATACCGGCGGTGCTCGATGGCGCCCTGACCGGGCATCACCGCGGCCGCCGCGGCGGCTACGGCGAGCTCCGGATGCTCGAGGACGTTCTCGTCGGGGAGCGGCCGAACCCATCGCAGCAACGTCCGGGTGAGTCCGCTCCTGATCAGCGCCATGTGGTGCTCGGCGAGCAACCGCGCAACGAGCTCGTTGTCACCCGCCGCAGCGGCGTGCTCGACCGCCTCTACCGGCAGCCCACGCGACAACAGCCACTCGGCAGCACGCTGATGGATCCGTGCCGCCGCGCCCGGCTTCTGCGCTGCGAGTTGGGCGACGGCGAACTCGGCGAACAGCGCGTGGACACGGAACCAGCCCCCTCGCTCGAGCCGGCGGATGAAGAGGTTCGAGCGCTCGAGCCCGGCCAGCACGGACGCCGAATCGGTGCGCTCGAGCACGGCGTCGCAGAGCTCGGCGGTGAATCGCCCCAGAACCGACGCCCCTAGCAGGAACGAGCGACCCTCGTCGTCGAGCGACACGAGCACTTCCTGGCTCAGGTACTCGACCACGAAGCGCTGGTCCCCCCCGAACGCGGACACGGCCAGGCCCGGGTCATCGACGTCCCGAAGCCAGAGCCCGGCGAGGACGAGCGCAGCGGGCCAGCCCTCGGTGGTCTCGACAAGCAGCTCGATCTCCTCCGCGCGGAGCCCGACCTGCCCTCGCTCGACGAGCAGCTCGTGCGCCTCCGCGGCGGTGAAGGCCAGCTCGTCGGCGCGAAGTTCCACGAGTGCGCCCCGAGCACGCAGCCGCGCCAACCCGAGCGCGGGATCCGCCCGCGTGACGGCGAGCAGGCGCGCGCCCGCCGGCAGATGCCCGAGCGCGAAGTCGATCGAGGCAAGACACTCTTGGTCCTTCACCGTCTGAAGGTCGTCAAGCACCAGAGCCATCCCGGTGCCGTACGAGGCGATCGCGTTCATCAGCTCATCCACGGCATGTTCGAGCGAGCTCCCCGCCACGCTCAGGCTTTGCAGCGCACCCCGCCCGAGCCCCTGTCTGACCCGATCGACGGCAGTCGCAACATACGTCCACAACCGAACCGGATCGTTGTCACCGTCGTCGAGCGTGACCCACGCGACGGCGCCCTCCCGGCTCTCGCACCAGGCGCGCACCGCGGTCGTCTTGCCGTAGCCCGCCGGCGCCGCAACGAGTGTCAGCGCCACGCCGTCGCCGGCGTCGAGCGCCTGCAGAATGCGCGGCCGTTTGACGTGGTCGCCACCCGCTCCCGGGGGCTGGAGCTTGGCCTCGACCAGTGGCGGAGGGTCGCCTGCTTCTCGACGGTTACGCCGACCCTTCGCTAGCTCACTTGCCCCCGTCATCGCGACAATTATTGCCGGACGATGGCCACGGCAGGCTAGATCGGGCCTTGCTGAAGTCGTGGTGCCTGCAGGCTCGCAGTCGCCGCGCTTCCGTAGTAGGGCAACAAAAAGCGGCCGAGGCGATCGGAATCACCAGGGTGATCGGCCCGTGCGGCTCGTGAACGCGCGACGGGAGGTGCCATTCTCGGAGCTGTGCCCGGAATCAACGCGAGGAGGTTTCACGATGACCATTGACCGCACTGGACGAAGTGGTCCCGTCGGCATCTGTGCTACTGCCGTGCCGATGCTGGCGCTGCTCGCCGTCCTGGCTCTCGTTGCGGCGGGCTGCGGCGGCAGCAGCTCCGACACGAAGGCGAACGACGCCTACGCGAGCGGCGTTTGCAGCGCAATCGGCAGCTGGGTGCAGCAGATCAAGAGCGTCACGTCGAGCGGCCTTACCGGCGGCATCTCCATGGCATCGCTGCAGTCGAAGATCGCCCAGGCGGAGACCGCCACCAAGACGCTCGCGAAGCAGATCAAGGCTGTTCCCCCTCCCAATACCTCGGAGGGGCAGGCCGCGAAGGCGCAGGTCGATCAGTTCTCGAGCGATGCGGCGAGCACGGTCACTACCGCGCAAACCGCCGTCGCCTCTATCCCGGCCAACGCCTCGGCCACGACGGTCGCGGCGGCGCTGGTACCGCTCGCGCCGCAGGTCAAGGGCCTCGTGACCACGGCACAGACGACGGTCAAGTCGCTGCAGAGTGCAAAGGGCTCTCTCTCCTCGGCGTTCAAGAGCGCCGACTCCTGCCAGAGCCTCGGCGGCTAGGCGTCGGTCTGCGCGCAATCGGAATCATCAGGGTGATCGGCCCCCTCCCGTCGTGAGCCCGCGGCGGGAGGTGCCATCCTCGGAGATGTGCCCGGCAGGATGTATCGGCTGATCGTCGCAGGTGAGCTCAGCGACCAGCTCGGGGCCGTCTTCGAGGGAATGACCCTCACGCGCGCCGACGGGACGACGACGTTGAGCGGGCATGTCCGCGACCAGGCGGAGCTGCAGGGTCTGCTGCAGCGCGTGTCCGATCTCGGGCTCACCCTGCTCGAGGTGAAAGCCTCCGGGGCGATGCCACCGATGGGTTCGCCGTTGTGACGGCCGCGCCGATCGCGTCTTCTGCTGCCGCTAAGGCCACGGGTCTCGTGCTGCTCACGTTGGCGTCGGCGCAGTTCGTGATGGCCCTGGACATGACGGTGATGAACACGGCGATCGCGACGGTCGCCAGGGACGTCGGGACCGATGTGACCGGGATCCAGCTGGCGATCACGCTGTACACGCTGGTGATGGCGTCTTTCATGATCACCGGCGGCAGGGTCGGGGAGATCATCGGCCGGAAGCGCGCGTTCACGGTCGGGTGCGTCGTTTACGCGTGCGGTTCGCTGACAACGGCGCTTTCGCACAGCCTCCCGGTGTTGATCATCGGCTGGTCGTTTCTGGAGGGTTTCGGCGCGGTGCTGATCTTTCCGGCGATCGTCGCGCTCGTCGCCTCGAACTTCGGCAAGCCGGACCGGCCGCGCGCGTACGGGCTCGTGGCGGCTGCCGGCGCGATGGCCGCCGCGGTGGGGCCGGTGGTCGGCGGCTTCTTCACGAGCTATGCCTCGTGGCGGTGGGTGTTTGTCAGCGAGGTGCTGATCGTGATCGTGATCCTCGCCCTGGCGCGGCGGGTGAGCGACACACCGCCCGAGAAGGGCGCCAGGCTCGACCTGGCCGGCACGGCGCTGTCGGCCGCCGGCCTCGGCCTGATCGTGATCGGCACCTTGAAGTCGGGTGCGTGGGGGTTTGTGCGGGCCAAGCCGGGTGCTCCCGAGTGGCTCGGGCTCTCGCCGGTGATCTGGCTCGTGCTCGCGGGCTGCGTGGTGGTCGGCCTGTTCGCGATCTGGGAGAACCGGCGAATCGCGCACGGCCAGGCTGCGCTGATCGACCCGAAGATGCTGCGGAACATCCAGCTGCGCGACGGCGTCACCTCGTTCTTCTTCCTGTTCCTCGTGCAGGCCGGGATCTTCTTCGTCGTGCCGCTGTTCCTGTCGGTTGCGCTCGGTCTGTCGGCGGTCGCGACGGGCATGCATCTGCTGCCGCTCTCGCTGATGTTGCTGCTCTTCGCGGCCGGAGTGCCCAAGGTGTTTCCGCACGCGAACCCGCGGCGGGTCATCCGGCTCGGCTTCATCGCCATGTTCGGCGGGCTCGTGCTCCTGCTCGCCTTGCTCGACTACGGCGCCGGAGCGGAGATCGTCACCTGGCCGCTGCTGCTAGCGGGTGCCGGGATCGGCTCGATCGCCTCCCAGCTGGGGAGCGTGACCGTGTCGGCGGTGCCCGACGAGCAGAGCGGCGAGGTCGGCGGAATCCAGAACACCGGCACCCAGCTCGGCGCGTCGATCGGCACCGCGCTGGCGGGCGCCGTGCTCATCTCGGCGCTGAGCGCGTCCTTCCTCACCGGCGTCCAGAACAACCCGGCCGTCCCCAACCGCGTCGCCGCCAAGGCACAGACGAACCTCGCCGGCGGCGTCCCGTTCATCTCCGACGCCGACCTGAAGACCGCGCTCTCCGACGCGCACGTCCGCCCGCGGACCGCCGACGCGATCATGCAGACCAACGAGCAGAGCCGGATCGACGGGCTCCGTGTCGCCGTCTCGATCCTCGCGCTCTTCGCGCTCATCGCCTTGCTGTTCACCCGGGGCATCCCGACAATCCAACCCGGCGCCCAACCCAAACCCAGCGCAGCATCGACATAGCCATGGGTCAACGATGCCCAGACCAGAACGAACGCGACTACCGCGCCCTACAAGAGGCCGTGAAGAAGGGCCGGTGAAGGCCGAAACCGGGCTGTGACCGCCTGGTGGAAAACACGAAACGGAGGTGAGCACGATGGATGAGAAGCAGATCGCAGAGCTCGAAGCCGAGGAATCGATGTTGGTGCAGACAGCACAGGGCATCACGAGCGACGACGGGACCCTCACCCTGCACGGGATCACGCCCTCGACGCTCTATTTCTCCGACCGACCCCAGCGGATTGTCGGGCACATGGCCACGGGGGACTTCGTCGACCTGTGGGACGAAGGCGACAACAGCTTCCAGGCCGACCCACCGAACGCGGTGCTCGCGTTCCTCGAGCCGGGCGACGAGGTGCCCGAGGACGCGGTGGTGGTGATCCAGGAGCCGCACCTCAACGAGGGTGAGCTCTCGTACTCGATCGAGGTCCTCGACGGGACGGTCCCGGCGAAGACCGGGCCTGTCACCCTGTTCATCGACCCGTTCGGCAGGCCGCTCTCGCCCGTGTCGGTGTGCGGCATGCGGAGGCGCGAGCGGAGGCGCGATCGGCGAGCAATCTGACTTGTGAGAAGACCAGGGGCCCCGTAGAGGCGGCATGAGCGGCGTCGAGACGACATCTAGTCATGGTCGTGTCCAGGCGGTGCACGATTGGCTGGCCCGCCGAGCCGACACGAGCGCCGGCCGGCTGGCGTTGCAGTGGTTCCGCGCCTACTTCGAGGCAAGCCGCAGCTCGGGCTGCGCGGTGACCGTGTACTCGGCGCTGTCGGTGCTGCCGGCCGTGCTCGTGGTGGCCGCCGTCCTCCACCCGTCGAGCGGGGACACGACCGTCTTCGCGCAGCGTCTGGTCACCCACCTGAAGCTGAACGGGGACACGGCCAGCCTCGTCCAGGGCACGTTCGGCAGCGCTTCGTCGAACGCGCTGGCAGCGAGCCTCACGGTATTCGTCAGCTTCCTTCTGTGGGGCATCGGCATCGGCCAGATCTACCAGGACGTCTACGCGCGCGCCTGGGGGATCGCGGTCGGATCGCCGGCCGACCAGGGATTGTTCGCAGTCTTCTTTTTCGTCCTCACCGGCGTCCTCGCGCTCGCCGTTCTCGCCACCGTGCGCCTGCACGACACGGGTTGGCTCGTGCTCGTACCCGTTTGGCTCGTCGGCTCGACGGTGTTCTGGCTCTGGGTGCCCCGGTTCCTGCTGCACCGGAAGATCGGACTGCGCGCGCTGCTTCCCGGCGCGCTGCTCGCCTCCGTCGTGATCGGTGGAACGGCCGCCACCTCGCCGTTCTTCCTGGCAGCGCCGTTGAACGCGAACGGCAAGACCTTCGGCGCGTTCGGGGTAGTGATCACGCTCATCGGCGCAGTGTTCGTGCTGATCACGATGTCGCTGGTGTGCGCGGTCTTCTCGCCTGTGTGGGCGAACTGGCGCGAGACCGAAAAGCAACGCGGCGGCACGCGATGACGGCCGGTCCCGACGACAACGACGAGCCCGAGCAGATCGAGCTGCCGCGGCCGAAGCGGACGCTGCTCGGGCGCCTGGCGCACTGGGTCGAGCACGCGCAGGCGCTGAAAGGCTGGGTGCAGGAGGCGCGCGGACGCTCGCCGGCACTCGATGCCACCTTCGAGACAGTCGAGCGGGACTCCCACATCGGCGGCGGCATACTCGCCGGCGCGCTCTCCTACCGGCTGTTCGTGTTCTTGCTGCCGCTCGCGTTCTTCCTCGTCTCCGGCCTCGGACTGCTGGCGAGCGCCCTGGGTGTGCAGCCGCACGTCGTCGTGAACTCGGTCGGCATCGCCGGGACCGTCACCAAGCAGGTTCAGGGCGCGGCCAAGGGTTCCTCGAGCTGGTGGGTCGCGCTCACCTCCCTGCTCGTGCTCGCCTACATGACCAGAGTCCTGCTCCGAGCCGTCTCGATCGTGCACGCACTCGCCTGGGAAGGCTCGGCCGCCTCGGTCAGAGTGAGCTCTCGCCAGCTCGAGATCTTCGCCGCAGCACTCGCGGGCCAGCTCCTGCTCGTTGCCGGCGTCGGCGCCGTCAACCACCAGACGGCGATCGGCGGCGTCATCGCACTGGTGGTCTTCGTGGTCGGCCTCGCGGGGCTCTGGCTCGTCGTCTCCCTGCAGCTGCCCCACTCGAGCGCACGCTGGACCGACCTGATCCCCGGATCCCTGCTTTACGCGATCGGCTTCGTCGCCCTCCAGATCTTCAACGTCCTCATCCTCGGCCAGATGATCAAGGAGAAGTCGACCACCTACGGCGCGCTCGGGATCGCAGGCGCCATCCTGCTCGACCTCTTCCTGATCGGACGCGTGATCGTCGGCGCCGCCGTGGTCAACGCCACCCTCTACGAGCGCGGGTCCCGCTCACGCTCCCAACAGGCGTAGCCGCGGCAGTTCGACTCGAGCCTACGGAGCCGGCAGTCGATTGCCGAGATCGCGGAGCATCGACTCGACACGATTGAGGTGCGCGGCGAGCTCGTCCAGACGCCCCTCGACTCGCGAGTCCTGCGCCGCTTCGTCCGCATCCTCAGCCTGAGCACGTTCGCTTTGAGCGCGCGCGATGAAGGTCGAAGTGATCGCGGCGGTGACGATCGCCAGGAAGGCGATACCTTCCAACATCACGAATGCACCGACGAGCCTGCCGGCGACGTCTTTCGGCGTGACGTCGCCATAGCCGACCGTCGTCACCGTCTGCATCGACCACCACATTCCGACCCAGACATTCGCGTACTCGCGGTGGTCCAGTACCCGGATCAAGATGCCGCCACCGACGACGACCACCGCAGTGGCCGTGACGATCACGCTCGCGGCGATCCGAATCGAGGGCGGCTCGCGCAGGAACCTCGACAAGCGCCGCTCGATCGGATTCGGGCGTGGAGCCGCGCGAACCTTCCGGCCAGCGTCAGCGATCCGCCTGCGCCGCGGAGTCGTCACCGAAGCTCGGCGCGCGCGCGACCGCGCCGCTTCGCGTCCTCGTCGCCGGCTCTCACTTCGAGCAGGGTACGGCCGAGATCGGACACGCGCTGCAGCAGACCCTGCAGCTCCGCCTGGTCGCGGACGTGCCTGCTCAACGTCGTCGTCCCGCCGGGCATATCCCCGAGGATGGCACCTCGCGCCGGGCGCTCACGACAGGAGCAGGCCGATCACCCTGATGAATCCGATTGACCGGCAGACCGTGAGGCTCTGTGGACGGCGCGGCTCTAGCCCTAGCGTGGGTTCGACGAGCCCGCATAGGGGTTGCGGGCTAGGCGCGCACTCCGGGAGCTGCTAGCGAGCTTCGACCAGCGCCTCGCCGAGCCGCTTCGACGCTGGGAAAGCCGAGCAGGCCGCGCACGCTTAGCGGGCCGCCCTGCACTCGGGTAGCTGGTGGGACGAGCCGCCTCTCTAATACTTTCTAAGGCTTCTATTGGAATCGCACTGTAAGCCGTCGTCCACCGTCGAACCGGATGCGGCGCCTTTTTCTAGTGCTTTCTAACCACCATACTTCTCTCCTTAGAAAGCCGGAGAATCGGCGTGAACAAGCGCGACAACCCCTACACGCCCGGCGCGGGCCGAAAGCCACCGATCCTGGCCGGGCGCGACCCGGACCTGGACAACGTGCAGGCGCTAGTCGAGCGGCTGAGCGGCGGTGGCTACGAGCGGAGCCTCGTCTACTCGGGGTCTCGCTGTTCTTGTTGACGGCTCCTTCTGGCACGGTCACCCGAGCAAGTGGGAGTCGGGCCGGTGGAGTGGTTACTGGGACGAGAAGATCAAGCGCAACATCGCCCGCGACGCCGCTCAGAACGACGCTCTTGCGGCGGCGGACTGGGAAGTGATGCGAGTGTGGGACTTTGAGGTCGAGCACGATCCAGACGCTGTTGCTTCCAAAGTGGCGGCCGTTCTGGAAGCGAGGCGCCGCTCCCGTCCGCAACGCAACGTTAGAGCCGCCGCCGGATGAGCTTCGTCTAGCGAACGACCGCAGCTCGATCTCGTCGGAAAACGACCCGCCTCTTCCGAAGTCTCTGACCTGAAGGCTCCATAAAGGGCTCCATACCTACCGCACGCTAGAGATTCTGCAAGTGCACCCGACGAAGAAGATTCCCGTTTGCGGGTATTTTGCAGAGCCCTCTGACGGACTCGAACCGTCGACCCCCTCCTTACCATCGAGCAATGAGGAGGGAAGCGCGGGTAAAGCCGGGAAGCCGCGGGCACGAAAGCCGCGCAAGACGCAGGAATCGCCCGAAAAGGGGTGACCGCGGGAAGACGCGGTTGCCCGCGTTGGTGTTCCCTCAGTGTTCCCTTTGATCTGGGTGGTGCAAGCGGGGTGCCTCAGAGGAGAGAACGCTCGCGCAGGCGACGCCTCCGAGCAGGAGGGTTGGTAAATGACAAGATCTCCTGAGGAACGAAGTCGAGCGGGCGCAGGGGAGGGACGTGCTAGCGGTACGGCTGCACGCTGACGGCTTGAGGCTCGAAGAGATCGAGACGCCGTCACCTGGTCCAGGCGAGGTGCTGGTGCGCGTGCGCGCGGCAGCGATCACACGTGACGAGCTGGAGTGGCCCGTCGATCGCCTGCCGGCGACTCCCTCGTACGAGCTGTCGGGCGTCGTCGCCGACAGCGGTGACGAGGTGTATGCGCTCACGCCGTTCGATCGCGACGGCGTGGCCGCCGAGTACGCCGTCGTCCCAGCCGATGTGCTTGCACCGAAGCCCTTGCGTCTGAGCCATGTCGAGGCGGCGGCCCTGCCGATGGGCGGACTGACCGCGTGGCAGGCACTGTTTGTGCACGGGCGACTCGCCCGCGGCGAGCGGGTGCTGGTCACGGGTGCCTCGGGCGGGGTTGGGCACATCGCAATCCAGCTTGCGCGACACGCCGGAGCAGTGGTCGTGGAGAGCGGGCCGGCCGATCTCGTCTTCGACACTCGCGGCGGCGAGGTTCCCGCCGGCGAGCGCGTGGTCACGATCGCAGAGGAGATGCCGGACGCGACCTATTTCATCGTCGAACCCGATCATGAGCAGCTGCGGGAGTTGACAGAGCTCGTGGACGCAGACGAGCTTCGCACGGAGGTCGACTCGGTCTTTCCGCTCACGGATGCCCGGGCGGCGTTCGAGCGAGTCGCGGCCCGCGGGAAACGTGGCAAGGTCGTGCTCGAGGTCGGCGCCGACTAGCGCCGGACCGATGCGAGTCGCCGGGATCAGAGCACTCGGCGGGCCCGTCGAACTGTTCGACGTGGAGGAGCCGACGACGCCTGCCCCAGACGAGGTCCTGATCGACGTCGCCGCAGCCGGGATCGGCAACTGGGACGAGCTTGTCAGGACCGGCAGCTGGCAGATCGGCGGCCCGTCGCCGATGGCGCTCGGGACGGAGGCGGCCGGGACGGTCGCCGCTGTCGGCTCCGGCGTGACCGACCTGCGCGAGGGCGACGAGGTGATCACACATCCCCTGCCGCTCCGGCGTCACGGGACGTGGGCGGAGAAGCTGCTCGCGCCGGCGACGAGCGTCGCGATCCGGCCGCGGGAGGCGTCATGGGAAGCAAGCGCGGCCTTTCCCATTCCGGCGCTGACTGCCGCTCAGGTACTCGACGAGGCACTCGGGATCGAGAGGGGCGGCTGGGTTGTCGTCAACGGAGCCGGCGGGGTCACCGGTGGCCTGCTCGTCCAGCTCGCCGCGGCTCGCGGCGCGCGCGTGATCGCGACCGCGAGCGCGAAGAAGGCCGAGCGCATCCGCGATTACGGCGCGTCGGAGGTGCTCGACTACCACGACGACTGGCCAGCGCTCGTTCGGGAGCTCACCGGCGGCGGCGCGCCCGAGGCCGTCAACGCCGCCCGCGGGCAGGCGGCCACCACTCTGCAGGCGGTTGCCGACGGCAGCCGCCTCGCCACGATCACGGGCGACCCGCCGCCGGAGGAACGGGGCATCGCCGTCTCCGACATCTACGTCCGGCCGGATGGTCGGCAGCTGTCCGCCCTCGCGGAGCTGCTGGCCAACGGCACGCTTAGCGTGCCGATCGCGTCCGTTGGACCCCTCGAACAGGCGGCCCAAGCGCTGCGTGAAGTCGTCGCCGGAGCGGACGGCGCGATCGTTCTCTCACTCCGAACCTAATCTGACCCCTCACTGTCGCGCGTAAGCTCCGCAACTCGAGCCGGACCACGCCGACCGAGCCGCGGATCGGACCTGAGCATCCTCTCTTCCGGGTCGCCGTCAGCGGTCGAAATCGTCGCCGAGGCTCCGCTCCTTACGTGACCGTCAGTGGCCGCGGGCACGACTCCGACGTCGACGAGCTGGCCCAGAGCGCCGGTTGGGCGTCAGCCGATTTGCTCGGCCAACCCGACCAGAAGCCCTTCGGGGCTCCGGATGTAGCAGAGCCGATAGACGTCTTCATACTGGACAACCTCGCTGCTGACGACTTGGGCGCCGTGCTTGCGGAGGCAAGCGAGCGTATCGTCGATGTCGTCGACGGCGAACATCACGCGCAGGTAGCCGAGAGCGTTCACCGGAGCGTTGCGGTGATCGGCGACCACGGGCGGAGCGAGGAAGCGTGAGAGCTCGAGCCGGCCATGACCGTCGGGTGTGCGCATCATGGCGACCTCGACGCGCTGGTCGCCGAGCCCGGTGACGCGCCCGGCCCATTCGCCTTCGACCACGGCTTGTCCTTCGAGCTCGAGGCCGAGCTCGCGAAAGAACTCGATCGTCGCTGCGAGGTCCTCGACGACGACGCCGACGTTGTCCATCCGTTCAACCGTCACGGCGCCCCCTCTCTGTTAGCACTTCAGGCATGGACATGCAGTGTGGGCCGGTAGGTGAGCTCTTGGATGTTGCCGTCGAGCGTTCGACTCTCGAGCAGTTCGAGGTCGAAGTCGGCCGCACCCTCGAAGATCGCGTCCGATCCGTTCTCGCCGGTGATCACGGGGAAGATGGTCACCTGGACGCGGTCGACCAGGCCGGCGGCCATCAGCGCCCGATTCATCGACAGGCTCCCGTGCGAACGCAACGGCACCTCGGACTCCTCCTTGAGCCGGGGGACGACATCTATCGCGTCACCGCGCGCGACAGTCCCGTCCGCCCAGTCGAGCGGTTCTTCCACCGTGGTTGACACGATCGTCGCGGGCAGGTTCACCATCCGGGTGACCCACGGATCCCTCACCTCGGAGTCCTCGGTACTCGAGGCCAGCATCTCGGCGAACAGCCGATAGGTGTTGGCCCCGAAGACCATCCTCTGCTCCTCGCGGTACAGGGCGAGGCGGTGGTCGAGCAACTCAGGGCCTTGCTTGCCCCAGTAGCCGCCCCAGTCGCCGCCGCTGGCGGAGCCGAAGCCGTCGAGGCTGGAAAAGACGTCGAAGGTGTACGTAGCGCTCATGATGCTCTCCTCGAGTGTTGATGGGTCGCGGATACAGACGGCAAGCAACGGCAAGAGTCATCGCGGTCTGATGCCGTGAATCGGGCCGCCCCGGTGGGTCAGGCCGGGGTGAATGCGTCGCTCCCGCACCGATCGAGAGGCCGGAAGGTTTGGCTGCTAGGGATCGCCCCGGTATCGGGTGCGCCTTCAGTGAAGCCAGGTTGGAGGGCTCGGTTATCTGGCGCGCTCCGCGCGGCAGGTCCTAATAGAGGGGGTCAGACGTATACGGATCGGCTTGAACAAGCCGAATTCGGGGTGCCGACGCGCCAAGTGAGGGAACACCAGATAGTGCCCGCGAGTGCCCGCGCGTGACAGGCGTTTACGAGATGGACAAGACAACAGCCCGATTTGCAGGCATTTCGTCTAAGCCCTCTGACGGACTCGAACCGTCGACCCCCTCCTTACCATGGAGGTGCTCTACCAACTGAGCTAAGAGGGCAGCTCGGCCATTGTAGGTGTGATCTCACGCGCCGCCTCCGGCGCGCGTTCTAGATTCACGAGATGCCTCGCGCCGTTGTCGACAGTCCCATCGGCCCTCTCGGCCTGATCGCATCCGAGACCGCTCTGAAGGCGGTGCTGTTCGACGGTTCTAGGGTTAGCCCCGATGGGAGCTCGCCCGTCCTCGCGGAGGCTGCGCGCCAGCTGGACGCCTACTTCGACGGCGGCCTCGAGACATTCGACCTGCCCTTCGAGCTGCACGGAACCGAGTTCCAGCGGCGCTGCTGGCTGGCGCTCGCGTCGATCCCGTACGGCCAGACGGTCAGCTACGGCGAGCAGGCGCGCCGCCTCGGCCTCGGCAACGACGCCGCCCGGGCGGTCGGCGCCGCGAACGGCCAGAACCCGCTCCCGATCGTGCTGCCGTGTCATCGCGTGATCGGCGCGAACGGCTTGCTCACCGGCTTCGGCGGCGGGCTCCATGTAAAGCGCTTCCTGCTGGAGCACGAAGGCGCGCTGCTCCCGCTCGGCTAGCGGTCGCCGGCTACTGCACGACGGCGTCGACGTAGTAGTTGCTCGACCTGTAGCTGCTGGTCGGGAACGTGCCGGCGCTCGATCCGTAGACGCCGTTCCTCCCGTCGGCGACGCTCTGGAGCGGTCCGCTCGTGATCTGCGCGAGCAGGCCTGACGTCGTCGTGCCGAAGTAGGCGTTGTAGCCGACCGAGACGACGTACACGCGTCCCGGTTGGAGCGTGAGCGGCGCCGCCAGCGCCTGCTGCTGCCAGCCGGAAACCGTCTCGTTGGTGAAGGCGGTCCGGGCGAGCACGGTCCCGGTCGAGCTCCAGACGGTTCCGGTGTGCGAGCCTGTTTCCAGGCTGTCCTTGTAGAAGCGGATCGCGGTCAGCTGCACGGGTGAGGTGACCTGGATCTTCACGCCGAGCTCGTAGCTCCAGGGCCCCGGCAGCGGCCGTCCGTCCCTGACCGAGAGGTGCTGACTGGTCGGGGTCGCGCCGGCGGCGAAGAGCTGGCACGGACAGTTGGCCGTGGTGAAGCTCCACGTGACCGGTGCCTGCAGCGGAGTACCGTCGGCTCCCTTCACGCCCGTCGTGAGGGTCGCCGTGTAGCTCGACTGCGACGCGAGCGGCGCGGTCGGGGTGAGGGTCGCGGTCAGTGTGGCCGCGTTGTAGGAGATGGCGGCGGCCACCGCGCCGTTGGGCCCGTTGAGGAAGAACGTCTGCCCGGTGAGGGTGCTGGGATCGACCGCTGCGGAGAAGCCGGCGCCGGGAGCCGCGAGGGAGCCGACGTTCCCCGCTCCCGCGGGCGGTGTTGTCTGGGTGACGATGAATGGCGCCGTCGTGAACGAGAAGCTCGTCGGGGTGAGCCCCGTCCCGCCCGCGCTGCGGATACCGGCGCTGAGCGAGGCGGTGTAGGTCGTCCCGGAGGAGAGCGGCTGCGTCGGCGTCAGCGTCGCCTTCGACGTGGTTGCGTCATAGGTCACACTCGCCGGCACGGAGCTCCCGCCCTGTGCGGTGAGCGTGAAGGTCTGCGCGTCGACGCTGGAAGGGTCGAGCGGCAGCGAGAAGGTGGCGCTGGCCGTTGTCGTCGCTGGGACGCCGCTGCTGCCGTTTGCGGGCTCGACGCGGGTCACGGTGAGCGGCGCGGTCGTGAACGTCGTCGTCGTTCGAGCCAGCGGCGCACCGGCCCAGGTCTGGATTCCCGAGGAGAGCGTCAGGCTGTAGCTCTCGCCGGCCCGAAGTGGGCCGCTCGGTGCGAGCGTCGCCGTCAGGTTCGCGTTGCTGAACGTGACGCTCGCCGCGACGGCGTTGCCGCTCGCGTCGGTCAGCGTCGCCGTCTGCGCGTTGACCGTCGTGGGATCCAGCTGGCGATCGAAGGTCACCACCACGATCGCGGTGGGCGACACTCCGGTCGCGCCGTTCGCCGGCAAGACCTGCGTGATCGCGGCCGCGCCCTGTCGGTCGAGGACGGTCCCACTGTCCGGTGTCGTCGGCGCGACGCCTGAATCCTGGAGCACGTTCACCATTGCCTGCTTGATCAGCTGGTTCGGCTCGCCGACTCCGACCTCGTTGTAGCCGAGGCCGCGGCTCCACTGGTTCGTCCCGGACGCGAACACCCAGGCGCCGCTGGGGGCCTGGTACTCGGTTGCGGCGACGGTCGCCGATCCCGCCCCGTACACGGAACCGGCATCCTGGAGCAGCTCGCCGGTGACCGGCGAGCCGGACGAGACGACGAGACCGGAAGGCTGGAAGCCGTTCGAGACCGGAGCGTCCCACTCCCAGCCGACGAGATTCGAGCCCACCGACGCGGAGGTCCCCGGCGCCAGGGAGGCGAGTGTCGTATAGCGCCAGAGCCTGGTTAGACCCTGCGTTTGCGAGACCCTCAGCGGGAAGAACCTGGAGTCGTTGTCCCCGACGTACATCTCGCCGACGAGCGCGTTCTCCGGCTGGTTGACCGCCGGATCGCGCCAGGTCGTCGTCGGGATGCCGCTCGGGTCGGAGACGCCGGTCGCGATCGTCTTGTAACAGACCTCCACGCGATCCGGAACGCCGGAGAAGGGGTTCCCCTCGAAGCGGACCTTCCAGTAGACCGCATTCCCGCCCAGGAACACGAGCCCGGTTCCCTGGTCCCGAGCGGAGTTGAGGGCAGTGCGCATCGTCGCGGACCAGTACTCGTCGTGACTCGGCGAGATGAAGACGCGATGGGCTTGCGGCTGCGCAGCGCCGGTCTCGAGATCGACGCTCGTCACGTAGCTGACGTCGTAGCCCTGCTGCTCCAGCCAGGAGACGTTCTGGATGTCGCTTCTCGTGTACCAGTTGCGATCTCCGACAAGCGTCTCGTTGTACGGCCGGTCGAACGACACCTTGGCGGCTTCGGGCGAGCCGAGCACGGTGTTCCCACCCCAGCTGTTGTAGGCGTACAGCGAGCGCCCGCCGTAGTTGTTGTACGCCTGGTAGGTCCCGACCGGCACCGAGTACTGGACCGCGCTATTGCTCGAATCGTGCCTGACGACGAGCAGGATCTGGTTGTCTGCGCCGTCCTCGCGGGCCAGCCGGATCAGGTAGACGCCCGAGGGCCAATCCTGGGTCGTGGTGATCGTGGTGGTCGTCGTCCAGTTGGAGCAGTCGACGAGCCCGGTGGTGTATTCCCTCTGGCAGTACGGCTGCGCCACGCCCGAGAGGCCGGGCACAGCCGAGACGAGGCGCGCTTCGCTGCCGCCGTAGTAGCCGGTGCGGTAGATCTCGAGGTGGTACGGCGCGCCCTGGGCCGTATTCACCTTCAGGTCGACGCTCCCGCCGGCGTTGATGCTCGTCGCGGTCGCGAATCCCTCGATGCCCGTCGGCGGCTGCGCCGGTCCCGCCATCTTCCACCCGGCCGATCCTGGATAGCAGTTCTCCACCACGATCTCCGACCCGGTGGAGCAGGAGCGCGACAGCGGGGTTGCCTGGACGGGTGCGGACGCCGCGGATTCGCCACCACCGCCGACGGCGGTCACGGCGTAGAAGTACGTCGAACCGTCGGCGGGCGATGCATCGGTGTACTGCGTGCCGGAGACGCCGCCCACCGCCGTGAGCGGGGTCGTGATCGCGTCGGAGGAGGTCCCGCGGTAGACCGTGTAGCCGGACGCGCCCAGAACCGGCTGCCACGCCAGCTCCACGTGGGAATCGAACGCGATCGCGGTCAGGCCGAGCGGTGCGTCGCCAGTCGAGGCAGCCCCCGGCGAGCTGAATGAGAGCACGACGAACAGCAGCGCCAAGACGCTGGCGACACCGCCGGGGCGATACCATCTCGACTCGGCTAGGGGCCGGCAGGCACGTTCCACGATTGACCCATCTCCCACTTTCCTCAGGCCTGTCCCGGGACGTAATTATCGTTCAAAAAGCCCGATCCGCCACGCCCTAAAAGACTAGGTTCTGAGCGTCGCCCTGCTCGTCCCGACCGACCTCGGCGGCTCCTGGCACGGCCTTGTACGCGCGGCCAGGGCTACAACGGCTGAGCCAGCAGCCCCGCCACGTACCACTCGTCGAGCGGGTCGAAGCTGTCGTACGCCTGGCCGACCACCGCGATCCGCTCCAGCGGGTGGGGGCAGACGACCTCGTCCGCGACCTCCGAGAGGCAGCCCAGGGCGTCGATGTGCGAGACCGGGACGGCGGCGACCACCCGGGCGGCGACCTCGGCCCGAGCCCACAGGCAGGCGGCCGCGAGGGTGAGGCCGGTGATCGCGCCGTCGTCCACGAGCAGCGCGGTGACGCCCTCGACCGGCAGTGTCCGGTGCTCGAGCCGCGCCTCCAGCCGCTCCGCCTCGCGTCTCGCCCGCGCCACGACGTCCTCGACGGCGCCTTCGTCGACGAGCAGGTAAGGCGGCCCGTGCGCAGTCGTCGCGCCCAGCCGCTTGCCGCCGGCGTTCACACGCTCGACGTCCACCGCGGTCAGCGGCAGGCCGAGCTCTCGCGCCACCTCGGCCGCAACCGCGACGCCGCCGCGCGCCACCCCGACGACGACGCCGTCATACCCGCGCAGGGCCTCCGCGAGCACCGTGCCGGCGCCCGCGCGGTCGCGGAAGAGCGGCGGGATCCACGGGACGATGCGCAGTTACTTCGTCGTGTCCCGCTGGGCGATGTTGACCGTCATGTCGACCGCGACCTTGAACGTGACCTCCGCGACCGCGCCGTCGTCGCCGCTCACCGTCTTCTCAGCCTTGCTGCTGAACGTCCCGACGCCCGGGAGCTCGCGGGCGACCAGCTCAGGCAACCCGCGCGGCTCTTCACGGCTTGCAGACGATACTGCCGGTCGGCCGGCGAAGCGAGTGGGGGCGGGAGGATTCGAATATCCACCGGGCAGGGCGTGCTGGACGGGCCCGGTAGCTGACCGAGCCGAGCGGGAGGCTGGCGAACCCGCCGTGACCTCGTTCCTTACACCTCTCGGCTCGGTATGGGCTGCGACGATGATCGCATGACGATGCCCGTCAAGGCTCGAGAGGTCGCGGCGTCCAATTGGCTCTCGCTCAGCCTCGCCTCGGCCGCCGTGGCGCCCGCCGAGCGGGTTCTCGCCAGCCTTGGTTCCAGCCTCAACGGGCTCTTGAGCGAGGAGGCATGTCGGCGCCTGGAGAAAGCGGGTCCGAATGCGCTGCGCAGCCACGGCGCGCAGCCGCTCGCAGTACTCCTGCGACAGTTGCGCAATCCGCTGCTCGTCCTGCTGCTCGGGGCCGCGCTGACCTCATTCTTCGTCGGTGAGCGCCTCGACGCTCTGATCATCTTCCTGATCAGCGCCCTGAGCATAGGGCTCGGGTTCTTCAATGAGTACCGCTCCGAGCGAGCAGTCGAGGCGCTGCATTCTCAGTTGCGGCACACGGCGCTTGTCGTGCGCGACGGGAAAGTCCAACGCGTCGACGTGACCGAGTTGGTGCCCGGCGATGTCGTCCGGATCGAGGTCGGCGACGTGGTGCCCGCCGATCTGCGGCTGCTGCAGGCGGAGGGATTGGAGTGCGACGAAGCGGTGCTGACAGGCGAGTCGCTCCCGGCGGAGAAACGAATCGAGCCTAGCACCGCGCCCGAGTCGCCCCTCGCTCGCTTCTTGTGCGTTCATGGGCACTGTAGTGCGCGGCGGCGGCGGCCTCGGCGTGGTCGTGCAAACCGGTGGCCGCACCGCGTTCGGGGCGATCGCGTTGCGGCTCGGCGAGCGACAACCGCAAACGGCATTCCAACTTGGCCTGCGCGCCTTCTCCCTGCTGCTCGTGCGCGTTACCGCCGTCCTGGCCGGGTCGATCCTGGCGATCAACGTGGCGCTCGGCCGCTCGGTTTTGACCTCGGTGTTGTTTGCACTCGCGATCGCCGTCGGACTGACACCGCAGCTGCTGCCGGCGATCGTCACGGTCAGCCTCTCGACGGGAGCCAAGCGGCTCGCCGAGCATGCGGTGATCGTCAAGCGGCTGGTCAGCATCGAGGACCTCGGCAACATCGAGGTCTTCTTCACCGACAAGACGGGCACGCTGACCGAGGGCAGAATCAGCTTCGCCGCGGCCCTCGACGCCCACGGGCAGCCGTCGGACGACGTGCTTCTCGGCGGCCTCCTCTGCAATGACGCCGTGCTCACGGACGGCCAAGCCGTCGGCGGTAATTCGCTCGATCAGGCGCTCTGGCAAGCGCCGGCCGCGAGCGGGCACCAGACAGCGACCTATCGTCGTCTCGCGACACGCGCGTTCGACTACGAGCGCAGGCTTGCCTCCGTCCTCGTCGAGGCGCCCGACGGCAAGCGCCAGGTGATCGTCAAAGGTGCGCCCGAAACGGTGCTCGCCCGCTGCCGACAGGTCGAACCCCAGGCGCAGCGCGTCCTCGAGGCGCAGTTCGCCGCCGGCAGCCGCGTCATCGCGCTCGCAACGCGAGCCGCCGATCGGCGGGCGACCCTCCGATCCGAGGACGAAACCGAACTCGAGCTGTCGGGCTTCCTCACCTTCCTCGACCGGCCCAAGACAGACGCCGCCGACGCGTTGACGCGGCTGCTCAAGCTCGGCGTCGAGGTAAAGGTGATCACCGGCGACAACGACCGTGTCGCCCGCAAGGTCTGTGGCGAGCTCGGCCTCGACGTGCTCGGCGCCCTTACCGGAACGCAGCTCGATCGTTTCGACGACGACGAGCTCGCGGCCGCGCTCCCACGGACGACGATCTTCGCCCGCGTCACCCCCGAGCAGAAGTCACGCGTGATCAAGGTACAACGGCAACTTGGCACCACGGTCGGCTTCCTCGGCGACGGTGTCAACGACGCCGTCGCCCTCCACGAGGCGGATGTCGGCATCTCCGTGGAGACAGCCACCGACGTCGCCAAGGACGCCGCCGACATCGTCCTGCTCGACAAGGACCTCGACATCCTCGCCGGCGGGATCGTCGAAGGAAGACGCATCTTCGCCAACACGATCAAGTACGTGCTGATGGGCACCTCGTCCAACTTCGGGAACATGTTCAGCGCGGGCGCCGCCTCGCTCTTCCTCAACTTCCTGCCGATGCTGCCGACCCAGATCCTGCTCAACAACCTGCTCTATGACATCAGCGAGATGACGATCCCGACCGACAACGTCGACGAGGAGCAACTGGAGCGACCCGCGCGCTGGGACAGGCCCTGATCCGCCGATTCATGACCTTCTTCGGCCCGATCAGCTCAATCTTCGACTTCGCCACCTTCGCGATCCTGCTCAGGGTCTTCAACGCGAATGCAGCGCTGTTTCGCTCCGGCTGGTTCGTCGAGTCGCTCGCTACCCAGAGCCTGGCGATCTTCGCCATCCGCACCCGCCGCGTCCCCTTCTTCCGCAGCAGTCCCAGCCGCCCCCTTCTCGTCTCCACCTTCGTGTGCGTGACGATCGGCGTGCTGCTGCCTTTCTCGCCGCTCGCCAATGCGCTCGGTTTCACAAGCCTGCCGGCCGGCCTCCTCGCCACCTTGGCGGTGATGATCCCCACCTACCTGCTCCTGCTCGAGCTCGGAAAGCGCCGCTTCTACCGCACCCCGACCACCGGCCGCCCCATCGCCCGCCCGCATCCGCCACGCCACCGGCGAATCCAGTATCGCGCCTCACGCTGGAGCATTCGCAACCATCCACGCCGGCGCTCGAAGGTCGCCACGGGCTGACGCTGAACCGCCGCGTCACCAAAAGTGGGGGCGGGAGGATTCGAACCTCCGTAGGCTGAGCCGACGGGTTTACAGCCCGTTCCCTTTGGCCACTCGGGCACACCCCCAGGGGTCGGCCATTGTAGCCGGGCCCCGGTTGCGCGACGCGCCGCTCGTGCGAGAGGATCGCGCGCGAACCGACGGAACCGACAGGGAGGATTCGATGGAAGGCGCGACTGCCGGCGAGCCTCGTCGTTTCGACCACCTGCGCGAGCGCTCGATCGGCCTGACCCAGGTGCTCTTCCGGCCCGAGAAGCTGCGCGACATGGACCGCGTCTACGTCGAGGACGAGACCCTCGCGCCGGAGGCGACCCCGGCTCCGGAGCCGGCCTAGCGTGGCCGTCGCGGCAGCGCACCGGCTCTCGCGGGACCAGGTGATCTGGTCGTTCGGGCCCGACCTCGAGCCCGTGCTCGAGGTCGGGCCGGGCGAGACGGTCACCTTCGAGACGAACGACTGCTTCACCGGCCAGATCCGCAGCGAGGACGATCTCGTCACCGAGATCGACATGAGCCGGATCAACGGCGCTACCGGCCCGGTTGCCGTCCGCGGGGCGGAGCCGGGCGACTCGCTCGTGGCAGAGATCCTGGACGTGCGTCCGATCGAGTGGGGCGTGGCGACGCTGATCCCCGGGTTCGGTCAGCTCAGCGAGAAGGTGCAGGCGCCGCTGACGCGCCTCTTCGACGTCCGGGACGGCGAGATCCGGATGAACGAGCGCGTCTCGTTCCCGGCGCGGCCGATGGTGGGCGTGGTCGGGGTGGCGACCGACGGCGAGACGGTCTCGAACGGCCTCGCCGGCCGGCACGGCGGCAATCTCGACGACCATTTGCACGGCAAGGGGGCGCGGATCTTCTTCCCGGTGCGGCAGCCGGGCGGGATGTTCGCCGTCGGCGACATGCACGCCTCGATGGGCGACGGCGAGATCTGCTTCACCGGCGTCGAGATCGCCGGCGAGGTCGACATCCGCTTCGACCTGCTCAGGGGTAGGCAGGCGACCTGGCCCGTGACCGAGCTCGCCGACCGCTGGCTCCCGCACGCGACCGCGGACGAATTCGCCGAGGCGCTGACGCTGGTCTCCGAGGAGGCCGCGAAGCTGCTCGTCGACGAGCACGGCTTCTCGATCGAGGACGCGTTCATCTTCCTCTCGGTCGCGTGCGACGCCGGCGTTGCCCAGGCCTGCAAGCCGACGCCGGGCTTCGGCACGATCGCGCGCTTCTCGATCCCGAAGATCTCTGCCTGTCCGGCGCCATTCGGCTCCGGGTCCTGAGCGTTCTACGCTTAGTCGGTGATCCGCTGTCCCGCCTGCGGCCAGGACAACCCGGACGTGGCCCGGTTCTGCCTCGCGTGCGGACGCGAGCTGGCGGCGGCCATGGTGCCGCGGGAGGAGCGGCGGGTCGTGAGCGTGATCTTCGTCGACCTCGTCGGCTTCACCGAGCGTTCGGAACGCCTCGACCCCGAGGACGTGCAGGCGATCCTCGCGCCGTACCACGACCGCGTGCGCAACGAGATCGAGTCGTTCGGCGGCTCGGTCGAGAAATTCATCGGGGACGCGGTGGTAGGCGTCTTCGGCGCGCCGACGGCCTTCGGCGACGACGCCGAGCGCGCGATCCGCGCCGCGCTCGCGGTCCGGGAGAGCGTCCGCGAGCTGAGCTCCCGCGACGGGCTCGACCTGCAGATTCGCACCGCGGTGAACACGGGCGAGGCGCTCGTCACGCTCGATGCGCGGCCCGAGCTCGGCGAGGCGATGGTCGCCGGCGACGTCGTCAACACCGCCTCGCGGCTGCAGAGCGCGGCCCCGACGAACGGGATCCTCGTCGGCTCGGAGACCCACCGGCTGACGCGCGACGCGATCGTCTACGAGGCGGTCGAGCCGGTCGTGGCGAAGGGCAAGGCCGCGCCGGTGGAGGCGTGGCTGGCGGTCGAGGCCTCGGCGCCGATCGGCGAGCGCCTGGGCGCGCGGGCGCCGCTCGTGGGCCGCGCACGGGAGCTGGAGATGCTGCGCGGGATCTGGGAGCGCACGGCCGCCGAGTCCCGCCCGCACCTCGTCACCGTCCTCGGCCAGGCGGGCGTCGGCAAGACGCGCCTGGCGACGGAGCTCTCAGGCGCCGTCGAGCAGCTGGGCGGCCGGCCGATCCACGGGCGCTCGCTGCCGTACCGCGAGAGCAGCGCCTACTTCGCCTTCGCGGCGCAGGTGAAGCAGCTCTGCGGGATCTTCGACAGCGACTCCGTCGAGGTCGCGTCGCAGAAGCTGCGCGAGCGGGTCGCCACGCTCGTTCCGCCGGGCGACGCGGACACGATCTCCGGCCACCTCGCGATCCTGCTCGCGCTCGATCCCGAGGGCTCGGTCGCGGACCGGGAGACGCTCTTCTTCTCGGTGCGCGTCTTCATCGAGGCGGTCGCGCGCGACCGCCCGACGATGCTCGTCTTCGAGGATCTGCACTGGGCCGACGAGAGCCTGCTCGACCTGGTCGAGCTGTTGGCGGCGCGACTGCGCGACCTGCCGATCATGATCGTCGCCCTGGCCAGGCCCGACCTGCTCGACCTGCGTCCGGCATGGGGTGGCGGCCTGCCCGCCTACACGGCGCTCCCGCTCGAACCGCTCTCCGACGAGGAAGCGCGCGAGCTCGCCGCGCACCTGCTGCCGGGCGCCGACGGCTCGCGCGACGCCGTCGCCGCGAGTAGCGCGGGGAACCCGCTCTTCATCGAGCAGCTGGCGGCCACGGTCGCCGAGACCGCCGGGAGCGACATCACGCTGCCGAACTCCATCCGCGGGATCCTGGCGGCGCGCCTGGACGCGCTGCCGGCGGCCGAGCGCTCGCTCCTGCTGGACGCCGCGGTCGTGGGCAAGGTCTTCTGGCGCGGCGCGCTGGAGCAGATGCTCGAGGACGGCGAGCGGCTGTCGGAGCTCCTCGCGGCACTGGAGCGGCGCGATCTCGTGCGGCGCGAGACGGTCTCGATCTTCGAGGGCGACCAGCAGTTCGCGTTCACCCACGTGCTGATCCGCGACGCCGCCTACGAGCTGCTGTCGCGCGCGCGGCGGCGCGAGCGGCACGCGCAGGTGGCGCGGTTCCTCGAGGAGGTGACCGCCGAGGTGGGCGAGGCGAGAACGGCGACCGCGAGGCACTGGCGCGACGCGGGCGAGGCGGAGCGGGCGATCGGGTACTTCGTCGCGGCCGGAGAACAGGCCGAGCGCGGCTGGGCGAAGGAGCAGGCGGTGATGCTCTACCGTGAGGCGCTCGAGCTCGTGCCCGACGGCGACGAGACACAGCGCAAGTCGATCAGGCGCAAGCTCGCCGTGGCGCGGCAGGCGCACTACCACGTCTTCGACGCGCGGCTTCTCGGCCGCGGCGCCGACGAGCCGGCCTAGGCGGCGGTGGCGGGGAAGTCGGCGGGCGTCACGTCGCCCGCGATCTCGGCGATGGACTCGACCTGGTGCTCGCCGAGCGCCGACGCGTGCCGGTGGACGGACTCCTCGTCCGGTGCGTCGTAGACGCAGAACGTGCGCACGAGGCCGTCGTCGTCGATGGTCACGTGGCTGTGCTCCCACGTGATCTCGGGGAAATCGCCCTCGATCTTCTCGCGGGAGCGCCGGCCCAGCCGAGGCATGTCTTCCTCGTCGACCTCGAACTTGCGCACCACCAGGTACCGCGGCATGCGGGCGATCCTAACCTGCGTACGATGCGCCGGTGGAACGGTTCGACGCGATCGTCGTCGGCGCCGGTCCCGCGGGATCGACGGCTGCCTACCGCCTCTCGCGCGCGGGCGCGCGCGTGCTGCTGCTCGACCGCGAGCGCTTCCCGCGCGACAAGCCGTGCGGCGGCGGGCTGACCTATCGCGCGGTGCGGCAGCTGCCGGTCGCCGTCGAGCCGGTGGTCGAGGACACGGTGCGGCGCTTCCAGCTCGGCTTCCGCTACGCGCACCGCTTCGAGCGGCGGAGCGAGGAGCCGTTGATCCTGATGACGCAGCGGCGGCGACTCGACGCGTATCTCGCCGGCCAGGCGGCGGCCGCCGGCGCCGACTTCCGAGACGGCGCCCGCGCGACAGCGCTCGAGCTGGACGACGAAGGCGGCGTCGTGCGCTTCGACGGCTCGGCCGCCGCGGCGCCGGTCGTGATCGGTGCCGACGGCGTGAACGGCCTGACGGCGCGGACGCTCGGCCTGACCGGCCGCCGGCAGCATGGCGTCGCGCTCGAGGGGAACGTCCCTCATGTTCACGCGCGCGAGGACTACCGCGGCCGCGCCGTCGTCGAGCTCGGGGCGGTGCCTGGCGGCTACGCATGGGTTTTCCCCAAGGGCGACCACGTCAACGTCGGCGTCGGCGGCTGGGAATCGGAGGGGCCACGCCTGCGCGAGCACCTCGAGCGCGCGTGCGCGGGGTACGGGCTCCCGGCCGGGCGGCTGGAGTCGCTGCGCGGCTACCGGCTGCCGATGCGCGCGGCCGGCGATCCGCTCTCACGGGGCCGCGTGCTGCTCGTCGGCGACGCGGCCGGGCTGGTCGACCCGCTCTCCGGGGACGGGATGTACGAGGCGTTCGTGAGCGCAAGGCTCGCCGCGGAGACGGCGCTGGAGCTGCTGGAGGGGCGCGCGCCGACGCTCGATGAGTACGCGCCGCGGCTGGAGTCGGCGCTCGGCCGCACGCTGACCGCGTCCTGGAAGGCGAAGTACGCCCTCGAGCGGTTCCCGCGCCTGATCTACGGCGTCGCGCGCCTCCCGCTCGTCTGGGGCTTCACCTCTGCATTCTTGCGCGGCGAGCTCGCGCATCCCGGTGACGCCACGGGGCTCGTCCGCGCACCGCTGCGCCTGGTCGACGCCCTCGGCCGCTAACCGGACGAGGCCCTGCCGCTCAAGCGCCGCCCGGCGGCTGCCGATCAGCACTCTCGTGGACCTGAATGCGGCCCTCGCGCGCGCCGTGGAGCTCGGCGCGAGCGATATCCACCTGAAGGTCGGGCAGCCGCCCGTGCTCCGCCGCGACGGCGAGCTCGGCCTGCTCCCTGACCACGCGCCGCTCTACGAGAGCGACCTCGAGGCGACGCTCGCCGCCGTCGCCGACCTCGCTCCCGCGAAGCTCTCCCAGTTCTACGAGACCGGCGAGCTCGACATCGCCTACACGGCGCACGGGCTGCCGCGCTTCCGGGTCAACGGCTTCCGCCAGCGCGGCTCGGTCTCGTTCGCCTTCCGTGTGATCCCGAACGAGGTCCCAGGCTTCGAGCAGCTGCGCCTGCCGAAGGGCGTGCGGCGCGTCGCCGAGGAGCACCGTGGCCTCGTGCTCGTGACCGGCGCGACCGGCTCGGGCAAGACGACCACGCTCGCCGTCGTGATCGACCACATCAACCGCACGCGCCGTCAGCACATCGTGACGATCGAGGACCCGATCGAGATCCTCCACTCCGACCAGGGCTGCATCGTCAACCAGCGCGAGGTCGGCCTCGACACCGACTCCTTCCTCGCCGCGATCCGACGAGTGCTGCGCCAGGACCCCGACGTGATTCTGATCGGCGAGCTGCGCGACGCCGAGACCGCCGAGACGGCGCTCAAGGCCGCCGAGTCGGGCCACCTCGTCTTCTCGACGATGCACACGATCGACGCCGCCGAGACGATCGGCCGGATGATCGAGTTCTTCCCGGCCGAGAAGCAAAACCAGATCCGCTCGGTTCTCGCGGGCGTCCTGCGCGGCGTCGTCAGCCAGCGGCTGCTGCCGCGCAAGGAGGGCGGGCGCGTAGCGGCGGTCGAGGTGATGATCAACAACTCGCGCATCGCCGACCTGATCCGCGACCGGAAGACCGAGGAGATCACGGACGCGATGGCCGAGGGCCAGTTCTTCGACATGCAGACGTTCTCGCAGGCGCTGATCGACCTGGTCGTCGCCGGCGAGGTCGACCGCGAGGTCGCGGCCAACGCCTCCACGAACCGGCACGACTTCCTCGTCGAGCTCGACCAGGCGCTGAAGCGCAAGGCGGCCGGCGTCGAGACCGACCGGCCCGTCTCGGCGATGGCGGAGCCCGAGCCGGAGCCCCGTCCGGACGCGGGCCAGCCGATGCCGAACCTCCGCATCGCAGGCTCGCAGGAAGGATGAAGCTCCTCGTCGCTGCGGCGCTCTCGGCGCTCGTGCTCGCCGGGCCGGCGGGCGCGGACGTCTTCCAGGTCGTGCCAACGGCTGTCGCTCCGGTCGCCCCTGCGTTCCTGCCGAGCGCACAGGTGCCGAACGCGCCCGGGTCGGTCGCCCTTCCCTCGACGCTACTCGCGCCGCCGCCGGTCGTCGAGACGCGCACCTACGCGCAGCTACTCGCGCTCTGGCAGCGCGACGGCGCCCTCTACGGCGTGCCCTGGCAGGTGCTCGCGGCGATCAACAAGGTCGAGTCGAACTTCGGCCGCAACATGGGCCCGAGCTCGGCCGGCGCGGTCGGGTGGATGCAGTTCATGCCCTCCACCTGGGAGCGCTGGGGCGTCGACGCCGACGGCGACGGCGTCGCGAACCCTTGGAGCGCCGAGGACGCGATCGCCGCCGCGGCGCGCTACCTCGCGGCGTCCGGCGGCGCGACCGACATCTCGCGGGCGGTGTTCTCGTACAACCACGCGCAGTGGTACGTGGACGAGGTGCTGCAGCTCGCGCAGCTCTTCGGCTCGGGCGGCGTGGACGCGACTTTCAACCTCGACCGGCTGCAGGTCTCGCTCGACCAGGCGCGCGCGAAGGTCGTGCGCGCGAACCGGACGCTCGTGCGCGCGCTGCGCGGCCTGCGCGCGCTCGGCCGTACCGAGCAGCGGCTCGCGCGCCGTGCAGAGGCGACGACCTTCCTCTCCGACCGCCTGGCGCTCGACCGCCGCACCGCCCAGCTCTCCATCGGCCGCTCGGTCGCCCAGGGCCGCGTCGCCGAGCTGCGCGCGCGGCTCGAGCAGGCCCAGCGCGACCTCGCGCTCGCGAAGGACCGCTCGCTGTCCGCGTCGTTCGCTCCCGCGGCCGGCTCGTTGCTCGCGGCTCCCGCCTACGACGGCACCTACGTCTTCCCGGTCGGCGGCGGCCCCTCGGTCGTCTCCGTCTCGCACCGCCACCACGACTACCCGGCCGCCGACATCGCGGCGCCAGAGGGCACGCCGGTCTACGCGCTTGCCGACGCGACTGTGGAGCGCTCGTGGCAGTACCCGAGCGGGCGCTGCGGAATCGGCCTGACGATGTCCACCGCCGACGGCCAGAGCTGGACGTACTGCCACCTCTCCTACCTCGACGCCGCGGTCACCGCGGGCGCCGTCCTCCTGGCCGGCACCGAGGTCGGCCTGGTCGGTCAGACCGGCCACGCGACGGGCCCGCACCTGCACCTCCAGCTCGACCCGGCGACCTCCTACCCGCAGGCCGAGGCGTGGTTCCAGAGCTTCGCCGGCACCGCCTTCCACTGGCAGGACGGCGGCGCCACCGACACCGTCTCGCCGGGCGCCGGCCGGGTCTTCGCGGTCGTCTCGACGTCCAAGGAGGAGTCGAGCGGCTCGGTCGTCCTGTTCACCCGGTAGGGGTCCCAAGGAAAGGATCTCGAATGAAGGAGGGCGCCTTGCGGCGCCCTCCTTTGCATCGTGGTCGCAGTCGAGGCGGCTAGCTGTGCGCCGCGTCGACGAGAGCCGGAATCAGAGCCGCCGCGTTCGGCGTACCGAGACCGGTGACCGGATCCCATCCCTGCGTCGCCGGATAGCCCGGGATGCTGGGATCCTCCTGGTTGTTGTTCTCGACGCCCGCGACAGCCGTGTGCGCGACGTCGAAGAAGTCCGCTGCGTACGCCGCCGGGTTGGACGCCAGCTTGTACAGCGCGGGGTTGATCAGGCCGAGGCCGGTCTGACCGTACTTGGCCTTGTTCATCTGGTCTGCGATCGCAACCAGCCCGGCCCACTGCGGACAGCTCAGCGACGTGCCGCCGATGTCGTACCAGCCGGTCTGGTTGATGTTCGAGTCGTTGCCGTCCGGCGGCAGCGACAGGTAGACCAGCGCGCCGGTTCCGGCGCTCGCCTGGAAGGCGATGTCCGGGACGCCACGGGAGGAGGCCGGGATCGGGGTGCTGCCGGCCGGCAGGGTTCCTGCCTGGTAGTCGGGCCGCGAGAAGACGTGGCTGAAGCCACCACCCGAGAAGGTCCACGCCACCTCGGCCGCGCCGGTCGCGTTGAACGTCGAGCTTCCGCACTTCGCGCCGAGTCCCGGGATCGGATCGGCAGTGCGCGGCTGACTCGCCGTCGCGAGCGGGTCGGTGCAGAGGTACGTGCCGCCGACGCCGGTCACGAGCGGATCGGACGCCGGCCACTCGACCGCCGGAAACGGGATCAGCCGTCCGCCCTGGGCGACCGGCTGCTTCGTGAAGTTGGTCGAGCCGTCGTCACCCGACGAGCCGAGCACCGTGACGCCGTTCGCTGCCGCGTTCTTGAAGGCGTAGCGGAGATTGAGTAGCGACTGGTAGCTCGAGAACGCGTCCTCGGACGAAGCGAAGCTCTGCGAGATCACCTGAGCAAGGTGGTTCGAGACGACGTAGTCCTCGGCCTTCATCATGTTCGGGAAGCCCTGGACGCCGAGCGTCTCCGCGTTGTTCGAGTGGACGAGCAGGATGTTCGCCTGCGGTGCGATCGCATGCGAGGTCTCGACGTCGAGCGCGACCTCGAGAGCCCACGCAGCCTTGTCCTCGAGGTGCGTCCCCTTGCCGGGCTGCCCGTTCGTTGCCGGCGAGCCGTTGAGCGCTAGCTCGCTGAACTTCGGCATTCCCGCCTGACAGGTGACGCCTTCCTCGCCGCACATCGGCTGCAGGCCGAATGCCTGGTCGAAGACGTGCAGGTCGTGCGCCATCGTGTCGCTCCCGTAGGAGTCGACGATCGCGATGGTGATTCCCTTGCCGTTCCAGCCGGCGCTGTGCAACGGGCCGACGTTGTACGCGGACTGGATCGCTTGCGGTGTGAAACACGTGCGGGCAACGGCGGCGCAGTCGGCCTGCGTCGGGGTCGTCGCCTTGATGAACTGGTAGTCGCTGATGGTCGGATGCGGAACCGGATAGGCCTGAGCGCCTCGTGTTCCGGTCAGAACCGCAGCCGTCACCGCTACACCCGCCGTCAACGCGGCCAGTGCAGCAGCAGCGAGGAGCTTGCGCTTCACTCTCCCCCTCCTTCGTCTGTTGACCCGCCCTCGGGTGGATCGTTGCACGACCCGAAAACGCTGTCAATCGCCCACCGAAACGGCAATCTCGCACCGCCCGCGCTTTTGTAACACCCAGCACAAATGCCTGCTACACTGGAGAGGCGCGTAGACCTAGCGCGGCAGCCGTCGAGGCTCCATCGCACCTCCTCCTTGACTCCCGGATCGGGCCTTAGTGCAGGGGAGAGCATTCCGCTCTCCACGAGAGTCCAAGAGAAGGTGGTGTGAGATGACGAGATTCCTCAAATGGCGGAAGATGACGTGGGCGCTCTTCCTCTGGGGCGCGGTGATCGGCCTCTGGATGGTCAGCGGCACGGTCGGGCTGGCCTTGATGGCAGGGGCATTCGGTCTCATCGTCCTGAGCGCGACCTGGTGGTTGACCCGGCCGCTCTGGCGTCAGGGCCACGGCGCGCGGTTTCGCCGGATGCAGTCAGTCGAGGTCCCGTTCAAGTCCGTCGGGAGTTCCGGCTCCTCGCGCAGCTAGCGGGACCCGAATCGCTCTGCAGAGGGGTTCAGGTCGAAGCGGCACGGCGCCTCGCGGCGCCGGTGTGTCGCCGCGAGGACTCTGGCTGCTCGCCCACCAGAATCTCCTCGATGTACGCCACGGCTGACCGGTGGATGCTGACTCGACGGCCGGGCTCAGCGGCCGTCCTCAGCGTGAATAGGCCGGCCTCGTGCTCGAGTCGCTGTTGCACCTGATCGAAGTCCTCCTCGACAGTGATCGATGGCCCTCCGCTGAAGTAGACGTTCGTCGGCATACAACCTCCTTCGCTGCCTTGTCGGGGGCATTCTCCCGTTGCACGCCGTCGACAAGCGTGAACTACGCACCACCCCATCCTGGTCCTCAGGTGGGCTGGAATCCGAGCATGGGCGGTTCGGCGTAGTAGCGGGCAGCGCGTGATGTCGTCCCGCCGATGGAATGCCCACCGATGAACCGGGTGGGACGCTTCCAGGAAACCGTCCAGGAGGGCTGGGAAATGACGGAGTCGAGTTTGTACGAACGGCTCGGTGGCGCATTCGCCATCGCGGCAGTGGTCGACCACTTCAGCGAAGCGGTCGTGCGCAACCCGATCGTCGGCGAGAGATCGGAGAACCCGGACCTCCGGGAATGGCACACCAACAACCTGGGCAGACTTCCAGGCCTCAAGTTCATGCGCACCCTGTGGGTCTGCGACGTTGCCGGCGGGCCCCAGCAATACGCGGCCACGAAACCTGGCAGTATTCCCCTCGGCCTGGAAGAGGCCCACCGCGAACTGAAGATCTCTCCCGCCCAGTTCGACGAAGTCGCGGCCGAGCTCGGGCGAACGCTCGACTTCTTCAAGGTGCCGGAGCGGGAGAAGGATGAGGTTCTGGCTGCATTTGCCGCCCACAAGGGCGAGGTGACCGAGGGATACTCCCAGTAGCCCACGGGCCGAGTGCCCCTGAGGACCTCGCCCCGGCAACGGCCCAACGAGTATTTCGCGCGGCGCATTCGTCGGAAAGCGCCGGGCAAAAGAGAAGGCCCGCAAGCGGGCCTTCTCTCACGATCGGGCTTTCGAAGCGGCTAGACGCCGACGAACTCGGGCATCTTGTGCGCCATCAGCTTGCCGGACGTGATCTTCGGCGGGTTCGGGATCACCGACTGCAGGTTCTCGTCCTGCAGCACCTTCGCCGCGAGGCGGTTCGACTCGTCGAGGCTGCTCGAGGTCTCGAACAGGCTGATCGAGGTCAGCACGCCGTCCACGGGTTCAAACAGGAAGTAACCACTGAAGCCCGGCAACTCGCTCAGACGGGGAATCAGGTTCTCGGTGACCTTGCCGGCGATCTCGGTTGAACGACTCTCGTCGACACCTTCGTACCTTCTGATGCTGGAATACATCTCTAGCTCCTCACTCTCACGGTTCAGGGCGGAGGACTCGGTCAGTCCTTCCGATGTCAGATCGTCCTGAGGCGGGGCGTCGCCGCGAAAAGGTCACGACGAAAAGGCGCCTCCGGCTATAGATCGCGAAAGGCTCGGACGAGCTTCCGCCACAAAGAAAAGAGAGAGGCACGGCGCATCAGTCGAACTACGCAAAAACCGTTCTTCTCACTGCTACTCACGACACTACAGGCGCTCGCCGCCGCGTGCGGACAGGGGTGGAAACCCCCGCCGATAATCCCGCTAGTTGCGGGATAGCTAGCGGCTCTCGGGCTCGGTGACTCGCGGACCCGCCCTCGACCGCCTGTTCTAGGCTTGCCGCAACCGAACAGGAGATGGCAAATGGCACTCGGGGACGAAGTCGACGAGATCTTCAGACGCGAGGTGAAGTCTCTGCCCGCTTACGCGAAGGCGCAGGCTGCGAGTGGTTCCGGGCTCGCGCCGCCGGTCGACGAGATGAATCAGCTGCTCATGGGCCTGGCAAACGCGGCGCAGCGTTCGTTCCACCTGCTCGCCGCCCGCATCGAGAACATGCAGAAGCCCTGAGCCTGCTGGCGGTTGGTTGCGCGATCGGCGCAACCGGCTTGTGCTCACACAGGCGCAACTGGGCGCACACGTTTCGGCCCATTCACCCGGTAGGGGGATGACAACCGGCCTCGGGGCTGCCGAAGGGGTGAGCATGGCGGTCCGGCTCGCTGCCCTCTTGCCACGCGCGGTCCTCGTGGCCCTGGTCTGGGTCCTCGCGACCGCGGCGTTCACCTTCGCCGCGGACTCGACGATCGTCGGCGCGTCGCGCTCCTCCACTCCCGCTCAGGCGGCCCAGCCGCAGGAGCTGATCGTGCCGTCCGTCGTCGGCCAGGCCTACGTGTTCGCGAAGGGCATCCTTGAGGACGCCGGCTTCGCGTGGCACGTGAGCGGCTCGGTTCACGGCTACTCCTCGAACCGCGTGCTGACGCAGAGCCCCGCTCCGGGCACGCGTGTCGTGGACACCGGCGCGCCCACGATTGCGCTTCGGCTCGTGCGCGGGCCGTACGAGCAGCTCGGCACGCCGGTCGACTCGCCGCCCTACCGCGGCACCGTGATCCGCCTGGCCGGGCTCGCGGCCGTTACCAAGCCTGCGAAGAAGGCGGCCGCCGCGAAGAAGGCGCCGGTCGTCAAGAAGGCGCCGGCCGTCAAGAGGGCGCCGTTTGTCAAGAAGGCGGTGAAGAAGGTCGTGAAGCCCGCCCGCAAGCCCGCCGCCCGCCCGCCCGCGTTCGCGGCCGAGGGCGCTCCGAAGGAGCCGCTCGACGAGATCACGCTGCCCGCGCGGGCCCTGCGGCTGGAGGCCTGGGCCGCGGGCAAGCCGAAGACGGGCCGGAACGTCCAGCACTGGCTCTACCAGCACGCGTGGATCGTCACGGGCGCGAACTTCGGCTGGTGGCACGGTGCCGAGGCGCTGCAGACGCTGATCCGAGTCGACCAGCGCGTCGAGCGCGAGTGGGGGATCGGGCGCAAGAGCGAGTCCGTCGCCCGCGCCGCACTCGCGCACGTCCGCCGCCGCGCGCGATGAGCCTCCCGCGTGCCCGCGGCGAGCGGGGCTACACGCTGGTCGAGATGCTCACCGTGATGGTGATCCTGGGCGTCGTCATGACCAGCCTCACCACGGTCTTCGTGCAGGCGTCGAACTCCGAGTCCGATATGAACAACCGTTTCCAGGCGCAGCTGACCGCGAGGCTCGCCCTCGACAAGATGCGGCGCGAGGTGCACTGCGCGAGCGTTGCCACGCCGACCGGCGTCAGCTCGTCCGTGACCATCACCCTCGCGTCGTACTGCAAGACAGGCAGTGGCTCTGTCACGTGGTGCACGCGCAGCAGCGGGACGAACCGCTACGCGCTCTACCGCGTCGTCGGGACGACCTGCACCGGCGGAGTGAAGTGGGCCGACGACCTCGTCCCCTCGGCGACGGCGTCCGTCTGCAGCGGCGCCCTCTGCATCTTCAACTACACGGCGCAGTCGCTCACCTCGCTCGCGAAGCTGCGGGTGGACTTCCCGGTCAACGTCAGGCCCGCGAAGACGGTCGAGCTCTACGAGCTGGTCGACGACATCGTCCTGCGCAACAGCACTCGCACCTAGGTCGATCGGGTTACCCGTTCGAGGGACGGCGAGGTCAAGCCGCCCGACCCGCCCGCCGATCCCAAAGGCATGCGGCGTGGTCTTCGCGTGCTGAAAACTGGAGACGAGCGGGGGCTCGCGCTCGTGATGGCGATCGGGATCATGACGGTGCTCGCCATCGCCGGCACCACGGCGGTGGCCTACTCGACCTCGAGCGCGAAGCAGGCGGCGCAGACGCGCTCCAGGCAGTCCGCGTTCTCCCTCGCCGAGGCGGGGATCAACAACTCGATGTCGGTCCTGAACCTCCCGACGAACAACGCGCTCGACCCGGACACGCTGCCGAAGTGCACTAACAACGAGAAGAAGTACAGCGACGCCTCGGCCGACCGCACGTCGACCTCGACCTGGCAGCACAGCACCATCGACGGCGGCACGGTCGACTGGTGCGGCACGCTCGTCCGCAAGGACGCGCTGTGGTACCTGACGTCGATCGGGAGGTCGAGCAACCCCAACCAGACGACGACGAACGTCACGCGGGCGCTCGAGGCGACGGTCACCGTCACCCCGACCACGACGCAGCCCCTCAACAACCCGGTCTGGAACTACCTCTACGCCGGCCACACAGGCAGCACCTGCGACCAGACGCTGAACAACAACATCTCGGGCGCGTCGCGGATGTACGTCGCCGGCAACCTCTGCCTCAGCCCGAACGTCGCGCTCAACCAGTCGACGGTGATCGTCGGCGGGACGCTCGACGTCTCCAACAACGCCTCGGTCGGGGCCTCGACGAGCATGGCAACGCGGGTGGAGACGTACGTCGGCGGCAACTGTCGCTACTCGGTCGGCTCGTGGGGCTCATGCGGAGGCAACCAGGATGCGCGCCACATCTACAGCAAGCTCTCCGACGGCGTGAACGTCGGCGTCAACCAGCCGGCTCCGGTCGTCGCGCCCCCCGCCGCGGACTTCGCGACGTGGTACGAGAATTCGATCCCCGGCCCGTCGCAGACCTGCACGACGTCGAGCGGCACGCCTCCGACCTTCGACACGAACTACCCCAGCAAGGACAACAGCGTCGCCTCGGTCGTCGATCTCACCCCGAACAGCTCGTACTTCTGCCGCGTCGGGCCCGGAGCGAACACGACGTTGAACGGTGCGCTGACGGCCTCGCAGACGACCGTGACGGTGGGCTCGGCTGCCGGCTTCCCGACGACGCCCTTCGTGATCCGCGTCGACGACGAGTTCATGACGGTCACCGCCGGCTTCGGCACCACCTCGTGGACGGTCACGCGCGGCAGCAACGCCAGCACGGCGACGACGCACGCGACCGGGCAGTCGGTCGAGTGGAAGACGCCGGCGAGCGGCGAGATCTCGTGGAACGCGACGACGAAGACGCTGACCATCAGCGGGACGATCTACATCGACGGCAGCGCGAGGATCACCAACGGCGGGCTGAACTCCTACAACGGCCAGGGAACGATCTACCTGACCGGCACCTTCCGCGCCACGGGCTCGCTGTGCGCCTCGATCGCCGGCTCCGCGTGCAACTTCTCGACCTGGAACCCCGACTTCGACATGCTGATGATCGTCGCCAACGGCAACGGCGGCCAGGTCAACCCCGGCGACAGCATCTTCGTCGACAACAACTACTCGTACCAGGGCGGCCTCTACGGCACGAACGCGGTCGAGTTCGGCAACAACGTCAACGTCGACGGCCCGATCGTCGGCAGCCAGATCATCCTCGCGAACAACCTCACGACGAACGCCTTTCCGACGATCTCCATCGTCCCGGTCGGGATGCCGTCGAACGAAGAGGTCTACGCCCAGCCCAACCCGCCGCAGGGCTTCACCGGCTGACGCACTAAAGGGCTTCGGCCCGGCCTGCCGATAGAGCGAGCGTGGACGTCGCTCTCGGCTTCGCCGTCTTCTGGCCCGCGCTCGCGCTCGGCAGCTTCCTGAACGTCGTCGCGGCGCGCGTGCCGCTGCGCCGCTCGGTCGTGCGGCCCGCCTCCGCGTGCATGAGCTGCGGCAATGAGCTCGCGTGGTACGACAATGTCCCGGTCGCTCTCCTGGCTCCTCCTGCGCGGCCGCTGTCGCTCCTGCGGGGCGCGCATCAGCCTGCTCTACCCGGCCGTAGAGCTCGCGACGGCGGGTCTCGTCGCCGGCTGCTTCGTGGCGTTCGGGCTGAGCGGGAAGGCGTTCGTCGCCTCGTTCTTCTGCGTCGTGCTCGTCGTGCTGAGCGCGATCGACCTCGAGCACCGGATCGTCCCGAACCGGATCGTGCTGCCGGCGGCGCTCGTCGTGCTCGTGGCGCAGACGGCGCTCGACCCGAGCGTGGAATGGACGCTCGGTGCGCTCGGTGCCTCGGGGTTCCTCTTCGCGGCCGCGCTCGCGTACCCGGCCGGGATGGGCATGGGCGACGTGAAGCTCGCGCTGCTGCTCGGCGCGATGCTCGGCCGCGTCGTACCGGTGGGCCTGATGATCGGGATGATCGCGGCGCTGGTGCCGAGTGTCGTGCTCCTGGCGCGCCACGGCTCCGCCGCGCGGAAGATGGGCATCCCGTTCGCGCCGTTCCTCGCGTTCGGCGCTCTGGTCGCCCTCTTCGCCGGGCAGCCGCTGCTGGACGCCTACCTGAGCCGTTTCTAGCTCCTAGCGCTCACCTTTTCGGCGGGTTCTGCCGATACCTCGTTCGAGGGATTCCATGGACCTGAAACGGCCCAACAAGCTCAGGATCTCCGGCCCCCTCGGAGAGGGTGAGGCGCCCCTCGCAGGCGACCTCGGCCTCGGCGCGCCCTTGCCGGTCAACGAGGTCGCCGAGCTCGTCGCCGACCTGGTCGAGGCGACCGGCCTCGTCAGCCCCGACCGCCTGGCGGCCGTCCGCGGGCGCGTGAAGCAGGGCGGCTCCTTCGCGCAGGCGATCCTGGACGAGGGGGTCGCCACCGGCGAAGGCCTGGCGCGGACGCTCGCGAGCCGCTTCCAGCTCCCCTTCGTCGACCTGCCGCTCGTCGGCGTGTCGCAGGGGGCGGCCGACCAGATCCCGATCCACGTGCTCGAGCGCGTGGTCGCCGTCCCGTACGCGCTCGACGGCAACACGCTGCGGATCGCGCTCGCCGATCCCGGCAACGTCCACGCGATCGACGAGCTGCGCCTGGCGACGCGCTACCAGCTGGAGCTCGGCGTCGCCTCGCGGGAGGACATCGAGAACGAGATCCGCCGACTCGCCCGTGCGTCCGAGGCCTTCGGCGCCCGCGCAGCGATCGACGAGGAGGAGGGCTTCCTCGCCGAGGAGGCACAGGAAGAGGAGGGCGACGACCTCGAGGTCGACGACGGCATCTCGGACGTCCCGCTCGTCCGGCTGGTCAACTCGATCATCTTCCAGGCGGCCGAGGACGGGGCCAGCGACATCCACTTCGAGCCGCAGGAGGACGCGCTGGCCGTGCGGCTGCGGATCGACGGCGTGCTGCACGAGGTACAGCGGATCCCGCGGCGAATGATGCCCGGCGTCACGACGCGCCTGAAGGTGCTCGCGAAGCTCGACATCGCCGAGCGCCGCAAGCCGCAGGACGGCCGCATCTCGCTCAACGCGGCCGCTGCGGGCCGGATGCTCGACATCCGCGTCGCGACTCTGCCGACAGTCGAGGGCGAGGCGGTCGTGATGCGCCTGCTCGACAAGTCGAAGAGGGCGCCGACGCTCACCGAACTCGGGCTCGCCGACGAGATGCGCATGAAGATGGAAGGCCTGATCCGCCGCCCGACCGGCGCGATCCTCGTCACCGGCCCCACCGGCTCGGGTAAGTCGACGACGCTCTACGCCGCGCTGACGGAGATCAACCGGCGGGAGATCAACATCATCACGGTCGAGGACCCCGTCGAGTTCCGGCTCGCGGGCGTGAACCAGGTGCAGATCAACCAGCGCGCCGGCCTGACGTTCGCGGCCGCGCTGCGCTCGATCCTCCGTTCCGATCCCGACGTCGTGATGGTCGGCGAGATCCGCGACGGTGAGACCGCGAAGATCTCGATAGAGGCGGCCCTCACGGGCCACCTCGTGCTCTCGACCCTGCACACCAACGACGCGCCGGGTGCGATCACCCGCCTCAACGAGATGGGCGTCGAGCCGTTCCTGACCGGCTCCGCGGTCTCGGCCGTGCTCGCGCAGCGCCTGGCGAGGAAGCTCTGCACGCACTGCTGCGAGATGTACACGCCGACAACCGACGAGATGATCAAGGCGCGCGTCTCGCCCGACGTGGCGGCCGCCGCCGACGGCGTCGTCTTCTACCGCAAGAAGGGCTGCCCCCGCTGCGGCCAGACGGGCTACAAGGGCCGGATCGGCGTCTACCAGCTGCTCGTGATGAGCGAGACGCTCGAGTCGCTCGCGGCGCAGAAGGCGAGCCGCGAGGAGCTCGAGCGGGCGGCGATCGAGGAGGGCATGCGCACGCTCTGGGACGACGGCCTCTCGAAGGTCGCCTCGGGACTCACCTCGCTCGAGGAGCTCGCGCGCGTGACGGTCTAGCTACGCGGCCTGGACGTCGCAGCCGAGGTACATCAGCGCCTCGACCGCCTCGGTCACGAAGGCCGTCGCCTCGCGGGCGTCGGCGAAGGTGTAGGGCCCGGGTCGCACCGGATGCGCGCTCCCGGTGTGGAAGACCTCGGCCTCGACCACGCACGAGTCGCCGTGGTCGACCGCACGCATGATCGCGACCGAGCGGCCGTCCTTGCGTGCGTGGCGGACGAAGAGCTCGCCGCCGGGCCGCGGGGCCTGCTCGGTGCTCACCGCGCGAGCGTCGCCGCGTTCGCGGCCGCCTGGGCGACCGTGTCGCGGTCGGCGAAGCCGTTGAAGCGCACAAAGAGGCTGTTGGGCCGCTCGAAGACGAGCACCGCGGGGCCGTCTAGCACGCGGTCGGCGGGCGTCGGAGCGCCCGTCAGCAGCGAGCTCAGCGGCGCGACGGCCTTCTCGTCGGCGACGTTGAACGAGACGAAGCCGGCGCCCGCGAGCGCAGCGCCGTGCCGTGCCTCCTCGGTGGCCATCGCGTCGACGCTCGCGCCCGGCGTGTAGAGCGAGACGACCACGACGCTGTGCGAGCGCAGCGACAGGGCGAGCGCCGCAGGCATGCCGTCGATCACGGCGGCCCGCTTCGGCCTCGGCTTCGCCTTGACCGCGGCCGTGACCTTCTTGGCCGCAGCCGGCGTCGTCTTCTTGGGCGAGACCGCCTGCTTCGTGACCGGGTGCAGCGGCTTGATCGTCTTGACCGCCGCGCTCGAGCTGCCCGGGCTCCGCCCGAGCATCACGTAGCCGCCGACGAGCGCCAGCAGCGCGAGCGCGACCGCCGCAGCGAGAATCCGAGGACTCAAGCTCACGGTCTCTCTATCGGCACCCGCGAGCCGGGCCTTGATATGCGAAGGGCGCGGTCTCCCGCGCCCTTCGGAACCAGCGAAAACTGCGGAGCTAGCAGCTGCCCGCCTTGATGTCGGCTCCCGGGCCGGACTTGTGGTAGAAGACCGTCCCCGGCGACGTGTTGACGATGCAGTACGTCGTCGAGTTGGCGACCGAGATCTTGATGTTCTTGATCCCGGCGTCGTAGGAGCCCTGCAGCTTGGTCAGCGTCACGCCCGTGTAACCGGTCGAATGGTCGGCGTTGAACGCCTCCATGCCCGGCACCGCGGCGCGGACGTTGGCCTGCGCAGCGGAGCGGTTCGCCCGCGTGCGGAAGCTGAGGTACGAGGGGATCGCGATCGCAAGCAGGATCCCGAGGATGATGATCACGACGAGGAGCTCGATCAGCGTGAAGCCGCGATCGTCTCTCGTCAGACGCTGCCGCAAGTTGTGCATTCGTCGCTCCTTCGGCTGGGGAACTGCGGTGGCCGGACTAGATCGGCATCCGATGACAGCCCGCCTACCCCCGAACGGGGGAGGGCCTCGGCGCCTAGCAGCTGCCGGACCTGATGTCGCCCGACGGGCCGGACTTGTGGTAGGTGACCGTCCCGGGCGAGGTGTTCTCGACGCAGTAGCCGCCCTGGGTCGCGGCGCGGATCGTCACGTTCTTGATGCCCGCGTCGTACGAGGCCTGCAGCTTCGCGAGGTTGACGCCGACGTAGCCGGTTGCATGGTCGGCGTTGAACGCCTCCATGCCCGGCACCGCGGCGCGCACGTTGGCCTGCGCGGCGGAGCGGTTCGCCCGCGTGCGGAAGCTCAGGTACGAGGGGATCGCGATCGCGAGCAGGACGCCGAGGATGATGATCACGACGAGCAGCTCGATCAGCGTGAAGCCGTGCTCGTCGGTCGATGTGCGCCGCACGTAGCTCATCGCCGACCCTTATCGGCGGCAAGGGCGCCGGGCCTTAGCCCAAAAAGAGAGGGCGCGGTTTCCCGCGCCCTCTCGGAACCAGCTCAGGCGGCCGCTAGCAGTGGCCGGCCTTGATGTCGGCTCCCGGGCCGGACTTGTGGTAGAAGACCGTCCCCGGCGACGTGTTGACGATGCAGTACGTCGTCGAGTTGGCGACCGAGATCTTGATGTTCTTGATCCCGGCGTCGTACGAGCCCTGCAGCTTGGTCAGCGTCACGCCCGTGTAGCCGGTGGCGTGGTCGGCGTTGAACGCCTCCATGCCCGGCACCGCGGCGCGGACGTTGGCCTGCGCGGCGGACTTGTTCGCCCGCGTGCGGAAGCTCAGGTACGAGGGGATCGCGATCGCAAGCAGGATCCCGAGGATGATGATCACGACCAGAAGCTCGATGAGGGTGAAGCCCTCGTCGCGCCGCACCTGGCCGAGTCGGTGCGAAAGCCTTGCAGACATGCGTGATCCTTCCTTGAGGGTGCGCAGATGGCCTGCCCCTCTATCGGCCCGCCCGGCGTCGGCGGCGCACCCCCCGAAGGGGTGAACCGAGCGGGCGGATCCCGGCCTCGTCAGCAGACCCTCAAGTCAGCGAAACACGCTGCCGATAGCCAGCGCAGCGGCCATGGCGGAGACTCCGTACTCGATCGACGACCTCCTCGAGCAGATGGTGGCGCGGAACGCGTCCGATCTGCACGTCGCCGTGGGCGCGCACCCGGCCGTACGCGTGCGCGGGAAGCTGGAGCCGCTGCAGGAGATCCCCCCGCTCACGTCCGAGGTCACGCAGCAGCTGCTCTACCGGATCCTCTCGACCGAGCAGCAAAAGCACCTCGAGCTGAACCGCCAGATCGACCTCGCGCACTCGATCCCCGGCCTCGCGCGCTTCCGCGTGAACGTCTACTGGCAGCGCGAGGCCCTCGGCGCCGCCTTCCGTCTGATCCCGACCGAGATCAAGACGCTCGAGGAGCTCGGCATCCCCTCTGCGCTTCACGTCCTCACCGACCGCCCGCGCGGCCTCGTGCTCGTCACCGGGCCGACCGGCTCCGGTAAGTCGACGACGCTCGCGGCGCTGATCGACGAGATCAACCGCAAGCGCGCGGAGCACATCCTCACCATCGAGGACCCGATCGAGTTCGTCCATCGCCACAAGCGCTGCGTCGTCAACCAGCGCGAGATCGGCGTCGACGCGACCAGCTTCGCCGAGGCCCTCCGCGCCGCGCTCCGCCAGGACCCCGACGTGATCCTCCTCGGCGAGATGCGCGACCTCGAGACGATCTCAACCGCGCTGACCGCGGCCGAGACGGGTCACCTCGTCTTCGCCACCCTGCACACGCAGAGCGCGCCCGGGACGATCGACCGCGTGATCGACGCCTTTCCGGCGGCGCAGCAGGACCAGATCCGGATCCAGCTTGCCGCCACCCTCGAGGGCGTCGTCACCCAGGCGCTGCTCCCGACCGCCGACGGCACGGGCCGTGTGCCCGCCCTAGAGATCCTCTTCCCCGACGACGCCGTGCGGAACCTGATCCGCCAGGCCAAGGTCGAACAGGTCTACTCGGTGATGCAGACTGGCACCGCGCGCGGGATGCTGACGATGGAGCAGTCGCTCGCCGACTTGACCCTCCGCGGAGTCGTCACCTACGACGTCGCGCTCTCACGCTCCAGCCGCCCCGAGCAGCTGGTGGGCATCCTGGAGCGCGTCGGCTTCGACGTCCCGGGCGACCCCGCCGCGCCCGCCGCCACCCTCCGAGTGGCCGAGGGGTAGGCCGTGGTCGACTGGAACAAGGAGATCAGCTTCGGCCGCAAGCAGCCGGACGACGAGCCGGTCGAGGAGGCCGCGGTGGACGACGAGGTCGAGGAGACCCGGGAGCTGCCGCAGCAACCTGTGGCCGCCGAGCCCGAGCCTGAGCCCGAGTTCGAGCCGGAAGTGGAAGACGAGCCAGAAGAAAAGCCTTCGCTGCTGAAGAAGGAGATCTCGTTCCGGCGCAAGCCGAGGCAGCCGAAGGCCCCCAAGGAGCCGAAGGCCAAGAAGCAGAAGGCGGCGAAAAAGCCGAAGGCGAAGGGCTCCGGCCTGAAGAAGGAAATCTCCTTCAGGCGAAAGCCGAAGACCGAGCAGCCCGCCACGCCGGACGAGCCCAAGGGGAGGTCGCCGCGCCGCCGGCGCGACGCGGGCCACAAGCGCACGAAGCGCCTGGTCGGCTTGAAGATCGGCGGCTCCCAGCTGGCCGCCGCGCGGGTGGTCAACAACGGCGCGCCCGAGCTCGTCCAGGTCGCACGCGAACCGCTCGAGACCGGCATCGTCGTCGGCGGCGAGCTGCGCCAGCCGGAGCTGCTCGCCGATGCGCTGCGCGCGTTCTTCCGCAAGCACAAGCTGCCGCGCCAGGGTGTGCGGCTCGGCATCGCCAACAACCGGATCGGCGTCCGCATCTTCGAGATCGCCGGGATCGACGATCCGCGCCAGCTCGAGAATGCGATCCGCTACCGCGCCCAGGAGGCGCTGCCGATCCCGATCGAGGACGCCGTGCTCGACTACCACGTCCTCGGCGAGCGGGTGGACGAGGAGGGCCAGCGGATCCGCCGGATCCTGCTCGTCGTCGCCTACCGCGAGCTGATCGACCGCTACGTCGCCGCCTGCAAGAAGGCGGGCGTGCGGCTGGCGGGGATCGACCTCGAGGCGTTCGCGCTGCTGCGCGCCCTCGGCGAGCCGAAGGGGCACGATGACCTCCCCTCCGACGCGGCACTGGTGGTCGTCTCCATCGGCCACGACCGCTCGACCTTCGCGGTCTCCGACGGGAGCGTGTGCGAGTTCACCCGCGTGCTCGACTGGGGCGGCTCCACCCTCGACGTCGCGATCGCGCGCGAGCTCGACTGCGCCCCCTCGGAAGCCGAGCCGGTCAAGCGGGAGCTCTCGCTCGTCGGCACGATCGTGCCGGAGGGGCTGACCCAGGAACAGGCGGATCGGGCTCGCGAGGCCGTGAGGCGCCAGCTGCAGACCTTCGCGCGCGAGCTCGTCTCCTCGCTCCAGTTCTACCAGAACCAGCCCAACTCCCTGGGCATCGGCGAGATCGTGATCACAGGCGGCACCGCGCACCTCGGCGGCGTCGCCGACGAGCTCCAGCGGCTGATCGGCGTCCGCGTCGCGGTCGGCGACCCGCTGCTGCGCGTGAAGCTCGGGAAGAAGCTCGGCGAGGCCGAGCAGCTCGGTTCGCTCGCGGTTGCGATCGGCCTCGGGATCGAGGACTGACGTGCGCGCGATCAACCTGCTCCCGAGGGACGATGCCCGCCGCGGCCGGCCGCCGAAGCCGCAGTGGCTGGTGCTCGTGCCGGTCGTGCTGGCGGTGCTGATGACCGCCGTGATGTCGGCGCTCTTCCTCTCGGCGAGCGGCAAGGCGAAGGACAAGCAGGCCGAGCTCACGAGCCTGCAGGACGAGCTGCACGCGATCCCGACCCCGGACGCGGCGAAGGTGAAGACGCAGTCGGCGCTCGCGGCCGACAAGCAGGCGCGCGTGACGGCCTTGAGCGCAGCGCTCTCGCGTCGTGTCGCCTGGGACCGCGTCTTCCGCGAGCTCTCGCTCGTGCTGCCGGACGACGTCTGGCTGGCGACGATCTCGGCGAAGGCGCCGGTGCCCTCGTCGGCCGCGATCGCGCCGCCGCCCGCCGCGGCCGGCTCGGTGCCCGCGGCCACCCAGTTCACGCTCGACGGTTTCACGTACTCGCACGCCGCCGTCGCACGACTGCTGTCGCGGCTGGCAGTCGTGCCCGATCTCGTCAACGTCCAGCTGCAGCAGAGCACGCGCACGAAGCTCGGCGCGGCGAACGCGGTGCACTTCACGATCGCCGCCGACGTGCGCCGGCCGGGAGGCGGCCAGTGAAGCGCGGGCTCTCGCAGCCGGTCGTGATCGTGCTGATCGTGCTCGGCTTCCTCGTCGCCGGGGCCGGCGGCTGGTTCCTCCTGATCGGCCCGCAGCGCTCGAAGGCGGCCGACCTCGACCGCCAGATCGCGGATACGCACAGCGCGATCGACGCTGCCCAGGCGTTGACCCTCGAGGCGAAGAAGGGCGCGAAGATCCGGGTCGCCGACCTCTACCGGCTGACGAAGGCGATGCCGGACCAGGTCGACATGGCCGGGATCCTGCTCGAGCTGAACCAGGTCGCCGCCGCCAGCGGCATCACCTTCGAGCAGATCACGCCCTCGACCACGGCGACCCCGATCACGGGCTACCTCGCGATCCCGATCACGGTCGAGTTCCAGGGCAACTTCTACGACCTCTCGGACTTCCTCTACCGGCTGCGCAACCTCGTGGACGTGCGCCAGGGCACGCTCGACGCGTCCGGCCGTCTGTTCGCGATCGACGAGGTCGACTTCGCCGAGGCCCCGCCGCCGCCGGGCTTCCCGCAGATCCGCGCGCACCTGATCATCGACGCGTTCGTCTTCGGCACGGGCACCGCGCCGACGGTCGCCCCGGCCGGCATCACCGGCGCGGCGGGAGCGACCGGCGCTACCGGCGCCACCGGTGCGAGCGGCGCGGCTCCAACGCCGACCCCGCCGCCCGCGGCTGCGGCCGCGGCAGGGGCAGGGACGTAGCCGTGGCGAAGAAGATCGACCCCAAGGCGAAGGCCAAGCGGCAGAAAATCTATGCCGGCGTCGGCGGCGTGATCCTCCTCGCCGTGCTCGCGTTCCAGGTCCCGCGGACGATGAAGATGCTGAACCCCCCGGGGGAGGCGTCGGCATCGACGCCCTCGTCCCCGACGCCGTCCTCGAGCTCCCCGATCGCCGCCCCTTCGTTGAGCGGGGGCAACGCAACGTCCGGGGCCTCGGCGAGCGGCGGCGACGGCCTCGTCGACAGCGACGCCCTGCCCGCGCCGCAGTCCGGGCAGCTGCTTGCGTTCGGCCTCTTCCGGACGAAGGACCCGTTCGTGCAGCAGATCAACCTCGGCGGCGCGGCCGCCGCGACCGCCGGGACGACCGGCCCTGCCGGCACGACCGGCCCCGCCGGCACGACCGGCCCCGCCGGCACGAACGGCGCCGCGGGGACGAAGCCTCTTGCGCCGTCCTCGACCGGCGTGGGCAGCGGAGGCGGCAGCGCCCCCGCGAGCGCGCCGCCGCCGGCCGCCGCCACGACCGCCGAGATCTCCGTGAACGGCGTCGCGCAGACGGTTCAGGTCGGCGGCGTCTTCCCCTCGTCTGACCCGTTCTTCAAGCTCGTCGCACTGACGCCGAAGAGCGCGAAGATCTCCATCGCCGGCGGCTCGCTCGCGAACGGCGCGGCCACGGTGATGCTGACGAAGGCGAAGCCGCTGACGCTGCAGAACACGAGCGACGGCACGCGCTACGTGCTTCGTTTGCTGTCCGTTTCGTAGCGGCGCAGGTTCGGAAGGCTTGACGAACTAGCGGCTGTGCCGCGCGCTTTCGCCAAACCCTCCTACTAGCCGGTCGACTGGTCGAACGTCGACGCGACGCGAGCGAGCGGGCGCGCCGAGAGCTTCGACCCGTCACGCACGACCACGGTGACGAGCTTCAGCGCGCGGCCGCCGGTCGGCGTCGTGGTCGTGATGTACGTGTCGACGCGGTACTGCTTGCGATCGGCGCCGTTCGCGGTGCGGCTCGGCAGGCACTCGTTCGGCAGCGGCGAGCCGCTGCAGCTCGTCGTCGTCTCGCCGGAGGTCGAGTTCGGGCACGAAGCGCCGAGCGCGCTGTCGCACTTGTACGTGTTGTCGACTGACCCGAGCGAGGTGCCGTCGAGTGCGATCGCGTTGTAGGTCAGCGCGCGGTAGAGCTCCATCTGCTGGTCGGCGAGCGCCGAGGCCGTCGAGATCCGGCTCGCCCGGTTGAGGGCGAACATGCCGGTGTTGAAGGCAGCAACGACCGCGAGGATGCCGATGTTCAGCATCACCATCGCCATCAGGAGCTCGATCAGGCCGAAGCCGTGCTCAGTGCGGAGCCGCGCGCGCACGACAGCGGTATCGGCAGGCCGCTCCCATACCTCAAGCGGGCGAATCCCCCTGCCGATAGCCCCTAGGTATGGCGGCGTACACCTACAGCGCGATCAACGCTGAGGGTCTGCAACTCGACGGCGAGGTTCACGCTCCCGACATCGACGCGGCACGTGAGCAGCTGCGCGTGCGCGGCCTGCTCGCCGAGTTCCTGGAGGAGCTGCCGGCGAGCGGCGAGGAGAGCGTCCGCACCGTCTTCAAGAAGATCAAGCCGAAGACGCTGCAGATCTTCTCGCGCCAGTTCGCGACGATGATCGAGGCCGGCCTGAACGTCGTCAGCTCGCTCGTGATCCTCGAGGAGCAGACCGACGACCCGTACTTCGCGCTGGTGATCAAGGAGCTCCGCGCCGACGTCGAGGGCGGCCTGCTGCTCTCGCAGGCTCTCGCACGCCACCCGAAGATCTTCAGCCGCCTCTACGTTGCGATGGTCGAGGCCGGCGAGGCCGCCGGCATCCTCGACCAGGTGCTCGACCGCGTCGCGCTCCAGATCGAGAAGGAGACCCAGATCAGACGCCGCGTGAAGAGCGCGATGATGTACCCGACGATGGTGCTGATCTTCGCCACCCTCGTCCTGATCGGCCTGCTGATGTTCCTCGTGCCGGTCTTCGTGAAGATCTTCGCGCAGCTGAACGGTCAGCTGCCGACCCTGACGCAGTGGGTCGTCGCCGCTTCGGACCAGCTCCGCCACCACTGGTACATCATCTTCCCGACGATCGGCCTGATGATCTGGGGCATCCGGCGCTTCAAGAAGACCGAGACGGGCCGCCAGCTGTGGGACCGGATCAAGCTGCGCATCCCGATGAAGATCGGCGACGTCGTGCTCAAGGTGACGATGGCGCGCTTCTCGCGGACGCTCTCGACGCTCGTCGCGGCGGGCGTCGACATCATCAAGGCGCTCGAGATCACAGGCCAAACGGCCGGCAACTGGGTGGTCGAGGAAGCCCTCGCCGGCGTGCGCCAGAAAGTGCACCAGGGCGTACCGATCGCACAACCGCTGATCGAGAACCCGGTCTTCCCGCCGATGGTCAGCCAGATGGTGAAGATCGGCGAGGAGACCGGAGAGCTCGAGAAGATGCTCGGGAAGATCGCCGACTTCTACGAGGACGAGGTCGACACCGCGATCGCTTCGCTGACCGCGATCATCGAGCCCCTGATGATGATCGGCGTGGGCGCGATGGTCGGGGTGATCATCATTTCCATGTACCTGCCGATGTTCAAGCTCCTCTCGCTCGTCAAGTAGCGCCGTCGCTCCTCCACTTCTTCCCGCGACCTCCCGAGCTAGAGTGACGCCCAGAATGGTGCTATGCTCCATAGCATCATGATCGGCACCGTCGACCGCGACGACTCGCTGCCCCTGCACGAGCAGGTTGCAGCCGAGATCCGGCGAGCGATCGCCGAGGGCGAGGCAGGCCCGGGGGACCGGCTCCCACCGGCGCGTGACCTGGCCGCGGTTCTCGGCGTGAACGCGAACACCGTTCTGCGTGCGCTGCGGATGCTGCGCGACGAGGGCCTGCTCGAGTTCCGCCGCGGCCGCGGTGTGACCGTCGCGGGGACGCCCGAGCACGGCGCCGTTCTTGCGCGCGCACGCGAGCTCCTGCAGTTCGCGCGCAAGCACGGCTACCGGCCCGAGGAGCTGGCGCGGATGATCGAGCGGCTCGCCTGAGGTTCAGGGCGCGAGCAGTTCCGAGCGCCAGCCCTCGCGCGCGCGCGTGAACCTGAGGCGTTCGTGCAGGCGGTCGTCGCGATGCTGCCAGAGCTCGATCGCCTCCGGTTCGAGCACGTAGCCACCCCAGCGTTCCGGCCGTGGCGGCTCGCCGTGCGCGAGCTGTCGCTCGAACTCCGCCTCGAGCTCGTCGCGGCTCGCGATCGGCTCACTCTGGCGCGACGCGGCGGCCGCAGCCCGGGAGCGAGGAGGTCGCGTCTCCCAGTACGCGTCCGACTCCTCGGCCGAGAGCCTGCGCACCGGCCCCTCCACCCGCACCTGCCGCCCGAGCGGGCGCCAGTAGAAGACGAGCGCGGCCCGCGGGTTCTCTGCGAGCTCTCTCCCCTTGCGGCTCTCGTAGCCCGTGAAGAAGGTGAAGCCGCGCTCGTCGGCGCTCTTCAGCAGCAGCATCCGCGCGGACGGGCGGCCCTGCGCGTCGGCCGTCGCCAGGGTCATCGCCTCCGGGACCTCCACCCCGGCCGTGCGCGCCTCGGCGAACCACTCGTGGAAGATCGCGAGCGGATCGCTCACCGCCAGCCACTCTCCAACAGCTCGCGCACCTCCTCCACGCCGGCCTGCCACACGCGAGCGACCTGGTCGTCGGGGAGCTCGTAGGGGCCCGCGAAGACGCCGTCGCCGAGCAGCTCACGCACCTGCTTCGGCCCCGCGACGCGGTAGGCAACCTCGTCGAGCGGAGGCTTGCGCTCCTGCGGCAGCTCGACGCCCGGCAGGCGCGTCCAGGGGAAGTTCTCGAACCAGTTCGCGTGGCTTGGCTCCGGGTCGACCTCCTTGGCGGCCGCGTTCACACGCTCGCTCGACCACCAGCTGTGGAAGATCGCCTGCGCGTCGTCGTGCGCCGCGGCCCACTCGCGCAGCAGCGAGTGGCCGGCGACGTTGCCGCCGTGGCCGTTGACGACCAGGAAGCGGCGGAAGCCCTGGCCGTGGAGCGAGTCCAGCAGGTCGCGCAGCACCGCGAGGAAGGTCTCGAGGCGCAGCGTCGGGCTGCCCGGATACGACGCAAATGACGGTGTCAGCCCGTAGGCGAGCACAGGCAGCACGAGCACGCCTAGCGGCTCGGCGGCCTCGGCCGAGACTCGCTCGGCGAGGATGTTGTCGGTCTCGAGCGAGAGGTAGCCGTGCTGCTCGGTCGAGCCGACGGGCAGCACGACGCGGTCGTTCCGCGAGAGGTACTCCTCGACCTGCATCCAGTTGAGGTCGCGGACACGCACTACGACCGCTCCAGCGAGGCGTGCCGGCGGCTGAGGACCTCGAACCAGCGCAGCAGCGCGTACCCCGCGATCCCGTAAGTCGCGCCCACGACGAGCTCGGCGCCGAGCAGGTCGGCCCTCCGGCGAACGGTGCCGGTGTGCGTCCTATAGGTCCGCCGCAGTCCCTCGGCCTCGATCGCAGCCACTCGCGAGAGCCTAGCTTCGGACCGAGGCGTCGCTGGCCCCTGAACCCGATCGATGGATCGCCCACAAGCGAACCGAATAGGACGTTCCGACGCGCGTCCGCTACACTCAGCCGCGCGCGGCGGCGTAGCTCAGTTGGTTAGAGCAGCGGAATCATAATCCGCGTGTCGGAGGTTCGAGTCCTCCCGCCGCTACCTCCTCGAGTACTCGGAGCGTTAAGGGACAACTATGGCAACCGGAGTAAGAGTCGGAATCACGCTCGCCTGCACCGAGTGCAAGCGGCGTAACTACCAGACGCAGAAGTCGAAGCGGAACTCGCCCGACCGCGTCGAGTTCAAGAAGTACTGCCGCTGGTGCGGCAGGCACACCCCGCACCGGGAGACCCGCTAGTGGCACGACAGACCCGTTCCGAGCGCCGCGCCCGCCGCGCAGCGCAGGCCGAGAGCCGCGCCGCGCTCGAGCGCGGCCCACAGCGTCCGCCGCAGCAGCCGGCGCGGCCGGCGGCGGCGCCGCAGCCGCAGCAGAGCGACGGCCGCCACGTCCCGGGGCAGGGCGGGAAGCGCTTCATCGGCGAGTCGTGGGCCGAGCTGAAGAAGGTCGACTGGCCCGGCCAGCACCAGCTGATCCAGGGCACGGTTGTCGTCCTGATCGCCTGTCTCGTGACGGGCGTGTACCTGTTCCTGGCGGACGAGATCTTCCGGCGCTTCGTCCAGCACGTCCTGCTTGGAGGCTAGAGATGGCTGGTCCGATGACGATTTGTGGAAGCGAGGACGCGTAGTTGTTCCGCTGGTACGCGATCAACACCTACTCCGGGCACGAGAACAAGGTCAAGACGAACCTCGAGCACCGCATCGACTCGATGGCGCAGCAGACGCGCTTCCGCCGCGTGGTCGTCCCGACCGAGCAGGTCGTCGAGACGAAGGACGGCCAGAAGGTGCAGACCGAGAAGCGGATTCTGCCGGGCTACGTGCTCGTGAACATGGACCTGAACGACGAGGCGTGGACGGTCGTGAAGAACACGCCCGGCGTGACGGGCTTCGTCGGCGCCGGCTCCAAGCCCGTCCCGCTCTCGCAGGGCGAGGTCGACCGCATCCTGCGCACCGGCGCAGCCACCGGCGAGCGGCCGCGCGCCCAGGTCGAGTTCTCGCTGGGCGAGTCGGTGAAGGTAACCTCCGGCCCGCTCTCCGACTTCGACGGCGAGATCGTCGACGTCAACCCCGACCAGCAGAAGCTGAAGGTGCTCGTCGACATCTTCGAGCGCCAGGTTCCAGTGGAGCTCGGCTTCGACCAGGTCAAGAAGATCGACTGAGGCTCATGGCGAAGAAGGTTCTGACACTGATCAAGCTGCAGATCCCGGGCGGGCAGGCAAACCCTGCGCCGCCGGTCGGTCCTGCGCTCGGCCAGCACGGCGTTAACATCATGGAGTTCTGCAAGGCCTTCAACGCGCAGACCGCGCAGGAGAACGGACGCATCACCCCGGTCGAGATCACGGTCTACGAGGACCGCTCGTTCGACTTCATCACCAAGACGCCCCCGGCCGCCGTCCTAATCAAGGAGGCGCTGCGGCTGGAGAAGGGCTCGGGGGAGCCGAACCGGGAGAAGGTCGGCCGGCTCACGCGCGCCCAGCTGCAGTCGATCGCAGAGGCGAAGATGCCCGACCTCAACGCCCGCGACGTGGAGCACGCGATGCTGATCGTCGCAGGGACGGCGCGGTCCATGGGAGTGGAAACGGACCTTTGATGTCGGTCACCTTCCGATGAGCCAGCACGGCAAGAACTACCGCAACGCGCGCGCGCAGGTCGACCGCGAGCGTCTCTACTCGCCGGTCGAGGCGGTGCGGCTGCTGAAGGACGCCGAGACGGCGAAGTTCGACGAGACCGTCGAGGCGCATTTCAACCTCGGGCTGAACGTGCGCCATGCCGAACAGCAGCTGCGCGGCACGCTGATGCTCCCGCACGGAACGGGCCGCGAGATGCGCGTCGCGGTCTTTGCCGACGGCGAGAAGGCCCGCGAGGCCGAGGAGGCCGGAGCAGATGTGGTCGGCACGGCCGATCTCGCGTCGAAGATCGAGGAGGGCTTCGACGACTTCGACGTCGCCGTCGCCACGCCCGACCAGATGGGCGTCGTCGGCAAGCTCGGCCGCATCCTGGGCCCACGCGGGAAGATGCCGAACCCCAAGACCGGGACCGTCACGATGGACGTCGGCAAGGCCGTCCGCGAGGCGAAAGCAGGCAAGCTCGAGTACCGCACCGACCGCGGCGCCAACGTCCACGTCACGATCGGCAAGAAGAGCTTCGACGAGCGGCAGCTGCTCGAGAACTACGCGGCGCTGATCGACGAGATCCTGCGCGCCAAGCCGGCCGCCGCGAAGGGCCGCTACATCAAGACTGTTACCCTGACCAGCACGATGGGCCCCGGGATCCACGTCGACCCGGCGCGGACGAGGGGCATCGTCGAGGAACTCGAAGGAGAGCCCGCAGTAGAAGCAGTGACCGCGTAGAGCCCCGGCCGAAGACCGCTGGCAGCCGCAAGGCAGAAGACCAGTCGAGGCGGGAGCGAGGAAGGCATTGTCCCTCTCCGAGCCCGCCTGCGCGCGCGGGCTCGTTTCGTGAGGAGAGGCGATGCGATGCTGAGATCCGAGAAAGAGCGAGTCGTCGAGCAGCTGGCCGAGCGCCTGCGCTCGAGCGAGACCCTGATGGTCGCCGACTACCGCGGCCTGACGATGCCCGAGATCGACGAGCTGCGCAGCCGCCTGCTCGAGGCGGGCGCGCGCTTCACGGTCGTGAAGAACACGCTCACGCGGCGCGCCGCCGAGCAGGCCGGCACGACCGACGTGCTCGAGCTGATCGACGGCCCGACCGCGATTGCGTTCCTCGAGGCCGACGGCGACCCCGTCGCGGTGGCGAAGGTGCTGAACGAGACCGCGCGGGCGAAGGAGGTGCTCGTCATCCGCGGCGGCGTGCTGGAAGGCACCGTCGTCGGCGACGCCGAGATCAAGCGGCTCGCGACGCTGCCGCCGGCGGAGCAGCTGCGCGCGCAGCTCGCGGGCGTCGTCTTCGCGCCGCTGACGACCGTGGTCGGGCTCTTCGCGGCCCCGCTGCGCGACCTCGTCGGCATCATCGACGCGCGCATCCGCCAGCTCGAGGAGCAGGGTGAGGTGGTGCCGGAGCCGGAAGCCGAGGCGGAGACCGAGGCGGCCGCCGAGGCCGAGGCACCGGCAGAGGAAACAACCGAAGAGCAGTCCGAAGAGCCGTCGGCAGAGGCCGAGGAAGCCAGGCCGGAGGCGGACCAAGAGGAGGAGCAGCAGGATGGCTAAGACCGATACCGACAAGCTCGTCGAGACCCTGGGCGGCATGACCGTCCTCGACCTCGTCGAGCTGAAGAACAAGCTCGAGGAGGAGTGGGGCGTCAGCGCCGCGGCTCCGGTCGCGGTGGCCGCGCCGGGCGGTGCTCCCGCCGCGGGCGGCGACGGCGCGGCCGCCGCGGAGGAGAAGTCCTCGTTCGACGTCGTGCTCACCGGGGCCGGCGACAAGAAGATCCAGGTGATCAAGGTCGTCCGCGCGATCACGGGCCTCGGCCTGAAGGAGGCCAAGGATCTGGTCGACGGGGCGCCCAACCCGGTGAAGGAAGGTGTCGCCCAGGACGAGGCCGACCAGATCAAGGCGCAGCTCGAGGAGGCAGGCGCCACGGTCGAGGTCAAGTAGCGCGGCCTCGTTTGCGAGCCTGGGAAGGGCCGCGAAAGCGGCCCTTCCGGCTTTTCGGGGCCGGTTTGTAAGCCGCCGGTAAGGGTTCCTCCCTCGTCTCAGTGATTTCCGCGACCAACGCGCAGGAACGGCCCGAGAACACCGTCAGTTGGGCGTAACCCCCAAACCCCCAAGACGGAGGTAACCCACATGCGGTTCCGGATTCTCGTGCTGGCGCTGGTCTCGGCGCTCGTCGTGGTCTCTGCGGCGGTCGCGAAGGACCATCCGGGCAAGGGCTCGAAGCCGAAGAGCGGCCCCGGCTGCAAGCCGGCGGTGACGGTCATGCTCGCCGGCACGCTCGCGGCCGACGTCGACCCGCAGGACGGCGACACGTCGTTGGTGCTGACGGTGCTGCGCTCGAATCGCCACGGCCGCGCGTACAAGCAGGCCGGCACGGCGACGATTCTGGTCGACGCGAAGACGCGTGTCCGGCGCGAAGGAGCCAAGAACCTCGGCGCGCTCGCCCCGAACGACCGCGTCCACGTGACGGCGAAGGCCTGCAAGGCCGACCTGAAGAACGGCGGGATGCCGGATCTCACCGCGCGCAAGCTCGGCGCGCACCCTGCGGCGGCACCCGCAGAGCCGAGCTCCTAGCTCTCGGCAGCAGTGGCCAGGGGCGTCCGAAAAGGGCGCCTCTGGCGCTCCTCCGACGCCTCCTCTATAGTTTCGGAGCCAGCCGGGGACCTATTGGTCGCCGCAGTTTGCGCAGCCCCCTCGTAGTTCGCTATTCTTGGCGGTTCCGCGCCGACGTTCGCCTGTTCGCATTTCGAAGTTCATCTCATAGCCGTTAAGGGAGGCACCCAGACTTGACCACCCGGGTCGCTGCGCCTCGCGCGCGCAAGAGCTTTTCGCGTCTCAAGCACGTACTCGACCTTCCCAACCTGATCGACATCCAGAAGGCCTCGTTCCAGTGGTTTCTGGAGGAGGGCCTGCGGGAGACGATCGACGACATCTCCCCGATCGAGGATTACACCGGCACGCTCGCCGTCGAGTTCGGCGAGTACAAGTTCGGCGATCCTCCGGTCGGCATCCAGGAGTGTCGCGAGAAGGACCTGACCTATCAGGCCCCGCTCTCGATGACGGTCCGCTTCGTCAACAAGGAGACGGGCGAGATCCGCGAGCAGACGGTCTTCATGGGCGACTTCCCGATGATGACCCAGTGGGGAACGTTCATCATCAACGGCACCGAGCGCGTGATCGTCACGCAGCTCGTACGCAGCCCGGGCGCCTACCTGATGGAGCCGAAGGACCCGGCGAAGCAGGTCTTCACGGCGAACCTGATGCCCTCGCGTGGCTCGTGGCTCGAGCTCGAGATTGACAAGAAGGGCGTCGTCTACGCGCGCATCGACCGGAAGCGGAAGCTCCCGATCACGACGTTGCTGCGGGCGCTCCCGGAGGAGGATCCCTCGACCGGGTGGCAGCTCGACACCAGCTCGAACGAGGCGATCATGAAGCTGTTCGGCGACTCGATCTACATCGCCAACACGCTGGAGAAGGATCCCTCCACGCGCGAGGACGAGGCGCTGATCGAGGTCTTCAAGAAGCAGCGGCCGGGTGAGCCGCCGACGCTCGACAACGCGCGAAACCTGCTGCGCTCGCTCTTCTTCGACCCCAAGCGCTACGACCTGACGAAGGTCGGCCGCTACAAGCTGAACCAGCGGCTCGGCGTCGACGTCCCGGACGACGTCCGCGTCCTGACGACGCAGGACATCCTCGCGCTCGTCAAGAAGCTCGTCGAGCTGCCCGACCTGCTCGGCGTCGACCCGGAGTCGAAGGACTACGCCGCCGACGCGATCGTGCTCCCGCGCGACCCCGTCCGCGGCGAGCTCGACGAGTACGAGCACTTCGGCAATCGCCGGCTGCGCACGGTCGGCGAGCTGATCCAGGAGGCGTTCCGCGTCGGGCTCTACCGCATGGAGCGCGTCGTTCGCGAGCGGATGACCACGGAGGACGTGGACACGATCACGCCGCAGACGATCATCAACATCCGGCCCGTGGTCGCGGCGCTGAAGGAGTTCTTCGGCTCCTCGCAGCTGTCGCAGTTCATGGACCAGACGAACTCGCTCGCCGGGCTCACGCACCGGCGGCGTCTCTCGGCGCTCGGCGCCGGCGGCCTCACGCGCGAGCGCGCGCCGATCGAGGTGCGCGACGTCCATCCGACGCACTACGGGCGCATGTGCCCGATCGAGACGCCGGAGGGTCCGAACATCGGCCTGATCGGCTCGCTCGCGTCGTTTGCGACCGTCTCCGAGTTCGGCTTCGTCCAGACGCCGTACCGGAAGGTCACGAACGGCAAGGTGACCGACGAGATCGTCTACCTCGACGCCGCCGAGGAGGCGCAGTACACGATCGCCCAGGCGAGCGCGCAGGTCGACGACAAGACCGGACGCTTCGTGGACGAGCAGGTGCTCTGTCGCTCCCGAGAGGGCGAGGCGGTCACCGCCCGCCCGAAGGACGTCGAGTTCATGGACGTCGCGCCGGCGCAGATCGTCTCCGTCGCCACCGCGCTGATCCCGTTCCTCGAGCACAACGACGCGAACCGCGCGCTGATGGGCGCGAACATGCAGCGGCAGGCCGTGCCGCTGATGATCACGCAGTCGCCGCTCGTCGGCACGGGCCTCGAGTACCGGGCCGCGGTCGACACCGGCGACGTGGTCGTCGCCGACGAGGCCGGAACGGTCACCGACGTGGACGCCGAGCGGATCGTCGTCGACGGCAGGGACGGCAAGCACGAGTACCCGCTGACGAAGTTCATGCGCTCCAACCAGGGCACGCTGATCCACCAGAAGCCGATCGTGCGCCTGGGCGACAGGGTGCGGGCCGAGCAGGTCCTCGCCGACGGCAGCTCGACCGACATGGGCGAGCTGGCGCTCGGCGCCAACCTGCTCGTCGCGTTCATGCCGTGGGAGGGCTACAACTTCGAGGACGCGATCGTGATCTCGGAGCGGCTCGTCAAGGAGGACGTCCTCTCCTCGATCCACATCCACGAGTACGAGATCGACGCCCGCTCGACCAAGCTCGGCGACGAGGAGATCACCCGCGACATCCCGAATCGCTCGGAGGAGTCCCTCAAGGACCTCGACGAGCGCGGCGTGGTGCGCATCGGCGCCGAGGTCGGCTCCGGCGACCTGCTCGTCGGCAAGGTGACGCCGAAGGGCGAGACCGAGCTGACGGCCGAGGAGAAGCTGATCCGCGCGATCTTCAAGGAGAAGGCGCGCGAGGTCCGCGACACGAGCCTCAAGGTCCCGCACGGCGAGGGCGGGAAGGTGATCGACGTGAAGACGTTCTCGCGCGAGGCGGGGGACGACCTCTCGCCGGGCGTGAACGAGCTCGTCCGCGTCTACGTGGCGAAGAAGCGCAAGATCGCCGAGGGCGACAAGCTCGCCGGCCGCCACGGCAACAAGGGCGTGATCGCGAAGATCGTGCCCGAGGAGGACATGCCGTTCCTGGAGGACGGCCGGCCCGCGGACGTCGTGCTCAACCCGCTCGGCGTGCCGAGCCGGATGAACATCGGCCAGATCCTCGAGACGCACCTCGGCTGGGCGGCCGCGCACGGCGTCTTCCACGAGAACGGCGACTCCGCCAACGGCGACCCGTCCCCGATCGCGACGCCGGTGTTCGACGGCGCGACCGAGGTGGACGTCGACCAGGCGCTCGTCGAGTGGACCAAGCAGAACCCGGACTCCCCGATCAAGTTCGTGGTCGATCCGAAGCGCCCGGCGGGGCGCCATGCCTCCGGCAAGGTGCGGCTCTTCGACGGCCGGACGGGCGAGAGCTTCTCGCAGAAGGTGACCGTCGGCTACATGTACATCCTGAAGCTGCTCCACCTCGTGGACGACAAGATCCACGCGCGGAGCACGGGCCCCTATTCGCTCGTGACGCAGCAGCCGCTGGGCGGCAAGGCCCAGTTCGGCGGCCAGCGCTTCGGCGAGATGGAGGTCTGGGCGCTGGAGGCCTACGGCGCGGCCTACACGCTGCAGGAGATGCTCACGATCAAGTCCGACGACACCGTCGGCCGCGTGAAGGCGTACGAGGCGATCGTCAAGGGCGAGAACATCGCCGAGCCGTCGATCCCCGAGTCGTTCAAGGTGCTGCTGAAGGAGATGCAGTCGCTTGCGCTCGACGTGAACGTCCTCTCCGACGAGGGCGAGAAGGTCGAGGTGCGCGAGGAGGACGACGAGCTGTTGCGCGCGGCGGAGGAGCTCGGCATCGACCTCTCACCGGGCTCGCTGCGGGCGGCGGCGCGTCAGCCGACCGCCGAGGAGGCCGAGGAGGGTCAGGAGCGCGTCGACGAGACGGGCGAGCTGACCGTCCCGGCGGACGAGGCGCTCGGCGACCTGGCCGACGTCGAGGTCGCGCCGGCGGAGGGCGCCAAGGAAGAGGCCGAAGCACAGGCCGGGCCGCTCGCCGAAGAGCTGGCCGACGTTGAAGTAGACGAGTAACTGCGGGGCGAAGGAGAGCCTTGATCGACATCAATGAGTTCGACGCGATTCGCATTGGTCTCGCGTCCAGCAAGCAGATCCGGGACTGGTCGTCCGGTGAGGTGACCAAGCCCGAGACCATCAACTACCGCACGCTCAAGCCCGAGCGCGACGGCCTCTTCTGCGAGCGCATCTTCGGTCCGACGAAGGACTGGGAGTGCTACTGCGGCAAGTACAAGCGCGTCCGCTACAAGGGCATCATCTGCGAGCGCTGCGGCGTCGAAGTGACGCGGCAGAAGGTGCGCCGCGAGCGCATGGGCCACATCGACCTGGCCGCTCCGGTCTCGCACATCTGGTTCTTCAAGGGCGTCCCCAGCCGCATCGGCTACCTGCTCGACATCGCGCCGCGCGAGCTCGAGAAGGTTCTCTACTTCGCCGCCTCGATCGTCACCTCCGTCGACGCGGAGACGCGGCAGAAGGACCTGAACGACCTCGAGGACAAGGTCAAGGCGGAGTCCGAGCAGATCTACGTCGACCGCGACGAGAACCTCGCCGCGCTCGAGGACCGGCTCAAGCGACGCCGCGAGTACTTCACCAAGGGCAAGGAGCGCAACTTCGACGAGGACGACGAGTTCTGGGCCCGCGGCCTGTCCAACTGGGCCGAGGAGCAGGGCATGCCGACCCTCGAGGAGGTGCGCGAGCTCGTCGGGAAGATGTTCGTCGAGGTCGCCTCGCAGATCACCACCGAGGACTCGAAGAAGATCCGCGAGCTCGTCCGCAACGCCGCGATCCGCGACGACCGGCGGCTCTCGCCGAAGGAGCTGGAGACGGTCGCGAACGTCGCGATCCAGATTCGCGAGGCGATCGCCCCGCTCAGCAAGCAGCTCGCCAAGGCGACCGGCTCGAAGAAGGGCGCGATCACCAAGCACGTCAACCGCGTGCTCGAGGGCCTGCTCGACAAGAAGGCGGAGGTGCACGAGGAGGATGTCGAGCTCGTCGCCGGAGTCGACCAGAAGCAGCTCGAGAAGGCGCGCGAGCTCGGCAAGGGGCTGCTGCGCGAGGTGCTCGAGCAGGCCGACGCGGGCGCGAGCCCGGACGAGCTGCGCGAGCTCACCAACGACCTCTGCCTGCGCACCGACGGCAAGATCTCGAAGGAGGACCTCGACGCGATCGTCCAGTGGGCGATCAAGGTCCGCGAGGCCTACCAGGACATCGAGGCCCGTAAGGAGGACGCGAAGGAGGCCGCCATCGACTCGGTCCGCCGGCTCGAGGAGACCTGGCAGCTCTTCCGCGAGCTCGAGCCGAAGCTGATCGTCAACGACGAGCAGATCTTCCGCGAGCTCAAGGACCGCTTCGGGTCGCCGTACGGCTTCGGCGTCTACTTCCAGGGCGGCATGGGCGCGGAGTCGATCCGCGAGCTGCTGAAGGACCTCGACCTCGACGCGGAGGCCAAGTTCCTGCGCGAGACGATCAAGACCTCGAAGGGCCAGAAGCAGCAGCGCGCGATCAAGCGCCTGAAGGTGGTCAACGCGTTCATCACCTCGGAGAACCGCCCCGAGTGGATGATCCTGGAGGCGATCCCGGTGATCCCGCCGGAGCTGCGCCCGATGGTGCAGCTCGACGGCGGCCGCTTCGCCACGAGCGACCTGAACGACCTCTACCGGCGCGTGATCAACCGGAACAACCGCCTCAAGCGACTGCTCGACCTCGGCGCGCCCGAGATCATCGTCAACAACGAGAAGCGGATGCTGCAGGAGGCCGTCGACGCGCTGTTCGACAACGGCCGCCGCGGCCGCGCGGTGACGGGCCCGGGCAACCGGGCGCTGAAGTCGCTCTCCGACATGCTCAAGGGCAAGCAGGGCCGGTTCCGGCAGAACCTGCTCGGCAAGCGCGTCGACTATTCGGGCCGCTCGGTGATCGTCGCCGGGCCGAATCTGAAGCTGCACCAGTGCGGGCTGCCCAAGCTGATGGCGCTCGAGCTCTTCAAGCCGTTCATCATGAGCCGGCTCGTCGAGCGCAAGTCGGTCCAGAACATCAAGGCGGCGAAGAAGCACGTCGACTCGATGGTCCCGGAGGTCTGGGACGTGCTCGAGGAGGTGATCGCGGAGCACCCGGTGCTGCTCAACCGCGCGCCGACGCTGCACCGCCTCGGCATCCAGGCCTTCGAGCCGGTGCTCGTCGAGGGCAAGGCGATCCAGGTGCACCCGCTGGTCTGCCACGCCTTCAACGCCGACTTCGACGGCGACCAGATGGCCGTCCACCTGCCGCTCTCCGCCGAGGCGCAGGCCGAGGCGCGCATCCTGATGCTGTCGTCGAACAACATCCTCTCGCCGGCGCACGGCCGGCCGCTGACCACGCCGACGCAGGACATGGTCCTCGGCGGCTACTACCTGACCTACTCCGAGATCGACCTCGACGCGACCAACGCCGAGGACCTCGACCCGCGCCCGAAGCGGTTCGCCTCCGAGGAGGAGGTCGAGCGGTCGGTCGAGGACGGCCAGATCGACCTGCAGCAGCCGATCGAGTACCGCTGGCACGGCGAGCTCGTGCTGACGACGGCAGGCCGGGTGATCCTCAACGAGGAGGTCGACCGGTCGCTCGGGGAGACGATGGGCAACCCGCCCGAGCCTCGGCCGTTCGTCAATCGCACGCTCTCGAAGAAGGAGATGGACGGCTTCATCTCGGAGCTCGCCGACCGCTACGGCGCGCACGTGATCGCGGGCGTGTTGGACAAGATCAAGGCGCTCGGCTTCCACTACGCGACCAAGGCCGGGATCACGGTCTCGAAGAACGACATCGTCATCCCGCAGTCGAAGGAGAAGATCCTCGCCGGCTACGAGGAGCGGGTCGGCAACGTCGAGCAGCTCTACGAGCGCGGCCTCATCACCGAGGAGGAGCGCCACGAGCAGATCGTCAACCTCTGGACGGAGGCCACGGAGGAAGTGGCCCAGGCGATGGAGGAGACGCTCTACGAGCTGAACCCGATCTTCATGATGGCCAACTCGGGCGCCCGCGGCTCCTTCAAGCAGATCCGGCAGCTCGCCGGCATGCGCGGCCTGATGGCGAACCCGAAGGGCGAGATCATCGAGCGTCCGATCAAGGCCAACTTCATGGAGGGCCTCTCGGTGCTCGAGTACTTCATCTCGACCCACGGCGCCCGCAAGGGCCTCGCCGACACAGCCCTGCGCACGGCCGACTCTGGCTACCTCACGCGACGCCTGGTCGACGTCTCGCAGGACGTGATCATCCGTGAGGAGGACTGCAAGACGAAGGACCACGTCGACCTGCCCCTGCACAGCACGGACGGGCTGAACAAGAGCCTGCTCGGCCGCACGCTGGCCGACGACGTGCACAAGCCGCTCTCGAGCGGCAAGCCGGGCAAGACGGTCGTGGGCGAGAAGGGCACGATCGTGACGGTGCCGATCCTGCAGGAGATCGAGGAAGCGTTCGCCGAGATCGAGGAAGAGCCGTCGGTCCCGGTTCGCTCGGTGCTGAAGTGCCGCAGCGAGTTCGGCGTGTGCCGTGCCTGCTACGGCATCTTCCTTGCGACCGGTGGCATGTGCGAGATCGGCGACGCGGTCGGGATCATCGCCGCCCAGTCGATCGGCGAGCCGGGCACCCAGCTGACGATGCGAACGTTCCATACGGGGGGTGTGGCCGGGGCCGACATCACCCACGGCCTCCCGCGTGTGGTCGAGATCTTCGAGGCGCGCAACCCAAAGGGCGCGGCCAAGCTCGCCGAGGTCGGCGGCAAGGTCGAGCTCGAGGACACCGAGCGCGGGCCGAAGCTCACGATCCACACCGACGAGGTGGACGAGAACGGCGAGCCGCTGGAGCCGGTCGCGTACGCATTGCCGCGCCGTACGCGGATCCTGGTCGAGGACGGCCAAGTGGTCGAGCCCGGCGACGCGCTCCACGAGGGCTCGATCAACCCGGCTGACCTGCTGCGCTTGAAGGGCTCCACGGCGATCGAGCTGTACCTCGTCCACGAGGTGCAGAAGGTCTACCGCTCACAGGGCGTGGAGATCCACGACAAGCACATCGAGCTGATCGTCCGGCAGATGCTGAAGAAGGTCCGTGTCGAGGAGGCCGGCGACACCGACCTCCTGCCCGGCCAGCTCGTCGACCGCGTCGTGCTCGAGCGCGAGAACCTGCGCGTGAAGAAGGAGAAGGGCAAGAAGGAGCAGGCGACGCACGAGCCGCTGATCCTCGGGATCACGAAGGCCTCGCTCGCGACCGAGTCGTTCCTCTCGGCCGCCTCCTTCCAGGAGACGACGAAGGTCCTGACGGACGCCTCGATCGAGGGCAAGGTCGACCGGCTGCTGGGCCTGAAGGAGAACGTGATCATCGGCAAGCTGATCCCGGCCGCCACCGGGCTGAAGCGCTACCGCACGATCGACATCGGGCCGTCCGAGAAGGTGCCGAAGGAGACCTACGAGCGCGAGGCCCTGCTGGCCGCGCTCCAGGAGATCGACTCCGACGGCGGCGACGGGATCGACCTGGCGAGCCTCGGGCTCGACTTCGGCGGCGAGCCGGAGACGAACGGCGAGCCAGGGCCGCCCCGCGAGTCGACCGAGGCCGAGGAAGTGCCCGAGGTCGACACCCCGCTCGACGGCGAGTAGTCCAGATCGCAGCCACGAGGGCGGCCAAACGGCCGCCCTCGTGGCATCTCGCCCGTTCTCGGCCGCCTTGAGCGAGACGATGGCGCCGGATCAAGGGGGTCGGCATGTGGGCGGGACGGCTGCGCGCGACCGGCCTCGTGTGGGCGCCGGGGGCCTCGCAGAGGCTGATGCCAGAGGCTGCTACCTTGGGGCAGGGTCACGTGAAGAGGCTGCTGGTCATCCTGCTCGCCGCCTGCGCGTGCTTCGCCGCTGCGCCGCATCGCGCCGCCGCGGCCGACACGTGCGGGATCCCGAACCGGGGCACGCTCTGGGTCGACTTCGCCGACGGCTCCGTGCCGTTCTGGCAGGTCTTCGCCAGGCCCGGCGTGATCGCGGCCGCGGCGAACTTCATCTACCCGCCGCAGCTGCGGGCGATGGGCGCTCGGACGATCTACTGGGACATGAACTTCCGGCTGCGGGTCGGGACGCCGCTCGCGCCATTCGACCCGGGAGTCGTGATCAACCGCGCGAACCGCCTGTACTCGACGGCCGCGACGTCGAGCGGCTGCACGCGGCCGATGATCGCGGAGAACGAGCTCAACGGCGCCAGCACGCTGACGCCGTGGAGCATGTCGAACGCGCAGTACCGGCGGAACGTGATGATCTACATGCAGACGCTGTCCGCCCTGGGCGCGCGGCCGGTCATCCTCGTTCCGAGCGCTCCGTACATGGGCGGCGAGTCGGCCGACTGGTGGCGGCAGCTCTCGCAGTACGCCGACGTCGTGCGCGAGTCGTACTTCGCCGCGCCGAAGGTCGCGAAGCAGGGCGCGATCGCCGGCAGCCGGACGCTGCGCGCGATGTTCCGCAAGCGCGTCGCCGAATTCGCCGATGTCGGCATTCCCGCGAGCAGGCTCGGGCTGATGCTCGGCTTCCAGACGACGCGTGGCTCGGGCGGCCGCGAGGGCGCGTCGAGGAAGGCGTGGCTCGAGGTGACCAAGCTGCAGGCGCTCGCGGCGAGGCAGGTCGCCTCCGAGGTCGGGCTGCGCTCGATCTGGTCGTGGGGTTGGGCCGCCTGGAGCGCGGGTGAACGCGACCCACTCAAACCCACGGCCGCGTGCGTGTACCTGTGGACGCGCAACCCGAAGCTCTGCGATGCGCCGCACGCGGCCGGGAAGGGCTTCAACGCCTCGCGTACGGAAGGGCAGCTCATCCTCCCGGCGGGCACGCGCTGCACGCTCTACGGCAGGCGCATCACCGAGAGCACGATCAAGGCGCTGAAGCCGCTGACCGGCGACGCGGACGTGGCGTTCAGCGCCGCCTTCGCGCGCGCGATCACGACAGCGCAGGTGCCGCTCAAGTCGACACAGGTCCGAGACGCGGAACGTGCGCTCGTCGGGGCCCGCTTCGGCGGCAGCTACGCGCGCTACGGCGGCGCGCTGGCGAAGAACCACGCGAGCCGGGCCGCCGCGCGCGGGATCGTCGCCGACGAGCTGCGGCGGCTGGCGCTGGAACGCGGGATGGGCGTCGCGGCCCCGTCGTCAGCGGACGTGCGCGAGTACTACGAGACCTACGGCGGCACGCGCGCGCGGCTCGTCCAGAGCAAGACGCGGGCGCCGTGGCTCGGGAACCGTACGCGCGGCTTCGCGCTCGACACGGGAGCGCCGCCGCAGCTGTTCTCGATCGCCGAGGGTGGCTGGCGCAAGGTCAGGACGATGCGCGGCGTCTACGAGGTGCGCGCGCTCGACGCATCGGTCTCGCTGGGCGCGATCCCGCTCGAGCTCGCCCGGCCCGCCGTCGTGACGGCGCTGCAGGAGCTTGCGCGGGCCGACCGCTACGACTCGTGGTTGCTGGCGCGCGAGCGGGCGCTCGACGAACAGGCGCTCTGCCGACGGGACGTCCAGCCGCAACCCGGCGTCGTCGACCTCACCGACTACTTGCCGTTCCTGGCGGCCGAGTAGCGTCGGGCGCCGCCGTTAGTCCCGGCTTGCCCGCCTCGACGACCTGGCCCTTCCCTAGCTCCTTGGCGCGGTAGAGCGCCTCGTCGGCTCGCTCGAAGAACGTCGTCGGGTCGTCGCTGGGCTGCAGCTCGGCGATCCCGGCCGAGATGAAGAGCTGCCCCGCCTGCCCGACGGGCCGTGATGAGACGGCGCCGCGCAGCCGGTGGTAGAGCTGGTCGGCGTCGCTAGCCGAGGACTCCGGCAGGATCGCCGCGAACTCGTCGCCGCCAACGCGACAGGCGATGTCCGCGGAGCGGACGACGTCGCGCACGCGCTCCGCGGTCTCGGCGAGCACGCCGTCCCCGGAGAGATGGCCGATGCGGTCGTTGATCGCCTTGAAGTCGTCGAGGTCGAAGATGACCAGCGCGAGCCGCCGCCCGTACCGGTGTGCGCGCGCGACCTCGCGTGCGAGCGTCTCGTGGAAGTAGCGCCTGTTGTGCAGGCCGGTGAGCGCATCGAGGTCGGCGAGCTGCCGCGCCTCGCGGAAGCGACGCGCGTTCTCGATCGCGGGGCCGGAGCGCCCGGCGAGCTCCTCGAGCTCGCGGATCGCCTCCTCCTGGAAGCGGTGGCTGGGCGAGCGGCTGTAGATCGCGACAAAGCCGAGCGTGCCGGCCTCGCCCGGCACGGGCACTGCGAGGCCCGAGTGGACGACGCCCGAGGCTTCGAGCGTCGGCGGGTACTGGTAGACGATCGAGATCGCGCGCGCCTCGTGGCCGTTGGGCGGGCCCGAGATCGCCTGCCGCTGGGCTTCCTCCGCGGAGAGCCCGACGGTCGCGACGATCGGCTGCTCGCCGCTGCCGCGGATCGAGACGAGCGCGGCGTCGACGCCCGGGATCGCAGCTCCGGCCTCGAGCGTCCGGGAGAGAACCTCGTCGAGGTCGATCGACGCGCCGAGCTCCCCGAGGAAGCGGTTGCGGCGGCTTTCCTCCCGGACGCGCTCGAGCGCCTCGGAGAGCTCGCGCACCGTGCCCTCCAGGCGCAGGCTCAGCTCGGAGACGAGCGCGAGCACCTGCTGCCGCTCGGCGCGGCCGCGCCGCCTCGCGCGGACGACGACGAATAGGAGAGCGAGCGCAAGCGCCGACCCCACGCCGAGCGCGACGAGCGCGTTCGTGGCCGTCAGCGCTCCCACCATCGCCTCCCTCGTTCGGTTCTTCGCCGTGCCCGGATACGACCCCAGAAACGCCGGGCCGTCTCACTGTAGAGCGGTGCGAGGCCGCAAGCTACGGCTTGAAAACGATAAAACTACTTGATCCGAAGCGCACGAGCCGGGGCCGTCGAAGACCCCGAACCCGCGGAGCCATGCGCATTTTGCCGTTTGACGTTGGGGGGTGAGCTTCGCTACCATCCTCACCCGGTTGGCAGGGCGCCAAGCCCCGCCAGCCTTTGTTGTGTCAGCGCCCATCTAGCAAGGAGCACATGCCGACCGTCAATCAGCTGGTCCGGAAGGGCAGGGTCGCGCCGAAGGCGAAGATGAAGACCCCTGCGCTCCGCGGCGCGCCGCAGAAGCGCGGCGTCTGCACGCGCGTGTACACGACCACCCCGAAGAAGCCGAACTCGGCTCTGCGGAAGGTCGCGCGTGTCCGCCTGACCAACGGCATGGAGGTCGGCGCGTACATCCCGGGCGAGGGCCACAACCTTCAGGAGCATTCGGTCGTCCTCGTCAGGGGCGGCCGTGTCAAGGACCTGCCGGGCTTCCGCTACAAGGTGATCCGCGGCGGCCTCGACGCCTCCGGTGTCGGCGACCGCAAGCAGGGGCGCTCGAAGTACGGCGCGAAGCGGGGCAGCTGATGCCGCGGCGCGCGACGATCCAACCCCGGCCGCTCGAGCCGGATCCCCTCTACAGCTCGCGCCTGGTCACCCAGGTGATCAACAAGGTGATGACGCGCGGCAAGAAGTCGACCGCCGAGAAGATCGTCTACCGGGCGCTGGACCGGGTCGGCGAGCAGACCGGCAAGCCGCCGGTCGAGGTGCTCGAGCAGGCGATCAAGACCGTCACGCCGGTGCTCGAGGTGCGCTCGCGCCGCGTGGGCGGCGCGAACTACCAGGTGCCCGTCGAGGTGCCGCAGAACCGCGCGCGCACGCTGGCGGTGCGCTGGCTCGTGACGTTCGCGCGCGACCGCCGCGAGAAGCAGATGTCGGACAAGCTGGCCGGCGAGATCCTGGACGCCCTCAACCAGCAGGGCGGCGCGTTCAAGCGCAAGGACGACCTCTACCGGATGGCGCAGGCGAACAAGGCCTTCGCGCACTACAGGTGGTAGCTGCTGTGGCAGACGCAAAGACAGTTGTGGATTCCCGAACGCGTATCGGGCTCGAGAACGTCCGCAACATCGGGATCATGGCCCACATCGACGCGGGCAAGACCACGACGACCGAGCGGATCCTCTACTACACCGGGCGCACCCACAAGATGGGCGAGGTCCACGAGGGTGCCGCGGTGATGGACTGGATGGCGCAGGAGCAGGAGCGCGGGATCACGATCACCTCTGCTGCGACAACCGCCGAGTGGCGCGATTTTCGTATCAACATCATCGATACGCCCGGGCACGTGGACTTCACGGTCGAGGTGGAGCGCAGCCTCCGCGTCCTCGACGGCGCGATCGCCGTCTTCGACTCGGTCGCCGGCGTCGAGCCGCAGTCCGAGACGGTCTGGCGGCAGGCCGACCACTACCGCGTGCCACGCATCGCCTTCATCAACAAGATGGACCGCACCGGCGCGGACTTCTTCGCCGCCGTGCAGTCGATGGTCGATCGCCTCGGCGCTCGCCCAGTTCCGGTGCAGCTGCCGCTCGGCCAGGAGGAGCACTTCCGCGGCGTGGTCGACCTCGTCGAGATGCGCGCGATCGCCTGGGAGGACGACCTCGGAACGAAGATGGACGTGATCGAGATCCCGGCCGAGCTGCTCGAGCAGGCCCGGGAGTACCACCACCAGCTGATCGACGCGGTCGCCGACCACGACGACGAGCTGATGGAGACCTACCTCCTCGACGAGGAGTCGGTCACGCCGGAGATGCTGAAGCGCGCTCTACGTGCGGCGACGCTCGACATCACCGTCACGCCGGTGCTGGCGGGCTCCGCGTTCAAGAACAAGGGCATCCAGCCGCTGCTCGATGCCGTCATCGACTACCTGCCGAGCCCCCTCGAGGTCCCGCCGATCCATGGGATCGACCCGCGCACCGAGCACGAGCTCTCACGCCGCCCGGCCCTCGACGAGCCCTTCTCGGCGCTGGTCTTCAAGGTCATGTCCGATCCGTACGTCGGCAAGCTGACGTACTTCCGCGTCTACTCCGGCCAGCTGAAGGCCGGTGACCGCGTGCTGAACACGAGCACAGGCAAGGCGGAGCGCATCGGCCGCATCCTGCAGATGCACGCGAACCACCGCGAGGAGCGCGAGATGATCGGGGCGGGCGAGATCGCGGCAGGCGTCGGGATCAAGAACTCGACCACGGGCGACACGCTGGCGATCGACACGGCGCCGATCGTGCTGGAGTCGATGGACTTCCCCGAGCCGGTGATCGCCGTCGCGATCGAGCCGAAGACGAAGGCCGACCAGGACAAGCTCGGCGCCGGCCTGCAGCGCCTCGCCGAGGAGGACCCGACCTTCCGCGTGCGGACGGACGACGAGACGGGTCAGACGCTGATCTCGGGGATGGGCGAGCTCCACCTCGAGATCATCGTCGACCGCCTGTTGCGCGAGTTCTCGGTCGACGCCAACGTAGGCCGGCCGCAGGTCGCCTACCGCGAGACCTTCGGGCGGCCGGTCCAGAAGATCGAGGGCAAGTTCGTGCGCCAGACCGGCGGCCGCGGGCAGTACGGCCACGCCGTGATCGACGCGAGCCCGACCGAGCCCGGCGAGGGGTACGAGTTCGTCGACAAGATCGTCGGCGGCAAGATCCCGCGCGAGTACATCGGCCCGGTCGACCTCGGCATCCAGGAGGCGATGGAGTCCGGCGTCCTGGCGGGCTACCCGGTCGTCGACGTCCGGATCGAGCTGATCGACGGCTCCTTCCACGACGTCGACTCGAGCGAGATGGCCTTCAAGGTCGCCGGCTCGATGGCCTTCAAGGAGGCCATGAAGCGCTCGAAGCCGAAGCTGCTGGAGCCGGTGATGGCCGTCGAGGTCGTCACCCCCGAGGACTACCTCGGCGACGTGATGGGCGATCTCAACTCTCGCCGAGGGCGCGTCGAGGGCCTGGAGCCGCGCGGCAACGCGCAGGCGATCCGGGCGCACGTGCCGCTGGCGACCATGTTCGGATACGCGACCGACCTGCGCTCGACGACGCAGGGCCGGGCCACGTTCACCATGCAGTTCGATCGCTACGAGGAAGTGCCTCAGTCGATCGCAGGCGAGCTCGTCGACTCGCAGAGCTAACGGGAGGAAAGGTAGGAATGGCCAAGCAGAAGTTCGAGCGCAGCAAGCCGCATCTCAACGTCGGCACGATCGGTCACATCGACCACGGCAAGACGACGCTGACAGCTGCGATCACCAAGGTGCTCGCCGAGAAGGGCACCAACACCGCCGTGCGCGACTTCGAGTCGATCGACAACGCGCCCGAGGAGCGGCAGCGCGGCATCACGATCAACACCTCGCACGTCGAGTACGAGACCGACAACCGCCACTACGCCCACGTCGACTGCCCCGGGCACGCCGACTACATCAAGAACATGATCACGGGCGCCGCGCAGATGGACGGCGCGATTCTGGTGGTCTCGGCGGCCGACGGCCCGATGCCGCAGACGCGGGAGCACATCCTGCTCGCGCGCCAGGTCGAGGTGCCCTACATCGTCGTCTTCCTGAACAAGGCCGACATGGTCGACGACCCCGAGCTGCTCGAGCTCGTCGAGATGGAGGTCCGCGAGCTGCTCTCGAAGTACGAGTTCCCCGGCGACGACATCCCGGTGGTGACCGGCTCGGCGCTGAAGGCGCTCGAGGGCGACGAGGAGGCCCAGCAGAAGATCCTCGAGCTGATGCAGGCCGTGGACGACTACATCCCGGAGCCCACGCGCGACACGGACAAGCCGTTCCTGATGCCGATCGAGGACGTCTTCACGATCACCGGCCGCGGCACCGTCGTGACCGGCCGCATCGAGCAGGGCCAGATCAAGTCGGGCGACGACGTCGAGATCGTCGGCATCCACCCGGAGACGGAGAAGACCGTCGTCACCGGGCTCGAGATGTTCAACAAGACCCTCGACTTCGCCCAGGCGGGCGACAACGCGGGCGCCCTCCTGCGCGGCACCAAGCGCGAGGAGGTCGAGCGCGGCCAGGTGCTTGCGAAGCCGGGCTCGATCACGCCGCACACGCAGTTCAAGGCGGAGGTCTACGTCCTCTCGAAGGACGAGGGCGGCCGGCATACGCCGTTCTTCAACAACTACCGCCCGCAGTTCTACTTCCGCACGACGGACGTGACAGGCGCGATCAAGCTCCCGGAGGGCCAGGAGATGGTCATGCCGGGCGACAACACGAACATGGAGATCGAGCTGATCCAGCCGATCGCCATGGACCAGGGCCTGCGCTTCGCGATCCGCGAAGGCGGTCGCACGGTCGGCGCCGGCGTGGTCACCGAGATCGAGAACTAAGCGCTACGCGCCCTGAAATGACGACGACCCACCGGGAAAAGGACAGGTAGACGCGAGATGCCCCAAAGCAAGATCCGCATCCGCCTCAAGGGCTACGACCACCAGCAGCTCGACAAGTCGGCGAGCCAGATCGTGGAGACGGCCCAGCGCACCGGCGCGACGATCACCGGGCCAGTGCCCCTGCCCACCGAGAAGAACGTCTACTGCGTGATCCGCAGCCCGTTCAAGGACAAGGACTCGCGCGAGCACTTCGAGGTGCGCACGCACAAGCGCCTGATCGACATCCACTCGCCGACCCCGAAGACGGTCGACTCGCTGATGCGACTCGACCTCCCGGCCGGCGTCGACATCGAGATCAAGCTGTGAAGGGCATCGTCGGCAAGAAGCTCGGCATGACGCAGCTCTTCGACCCGGAGACGGGCGAGGTGACGCCGGTGACGGTGATCGAGGCCGGCCCATGCCCGATCGTCCGCGTGAAGACCGTGGACTCGGACGGCTACGAGGCAGTCCAGCTCGCGTTCGACGCGGTTGCAGAGCGCAAGGTGACCAAGCCGCGCCTGGGCCAGCTCGGCCAGGCCGGGCCGCATCGCAAGATCGTGGAGTTCCGCGGCACGACCGAGCTCACCGCAGGCGAGAACGTGACCGTCGAGACCTTCGAGCCCGGCGACCGGATCAAGGTCTCCGGGATCGGGATCGGCAAGGGCTTCGCCGGCACCATCAAGCGCCACAACTTCTCCCGCGGCCCGGTAACGCACGGCTCGCACAACATCCGCAAGCCGGGCTCGATCGGCGCCTCGGCCACGCCCTCGCGCGTGTTCAAGGGCGTGCGCATGGCGGGCCGCATGGGCGGCAAGCGCGTCACGCAGGTCGGGCTGACCGTGCACGAGATCGACCCGCAGCGGAACCTGCTGCTCGTCAAGGGCGCGGTGCCAGGGCCGAAGAACGGCTACGTCGAGGTCAGGGAGGACGGCGGTCGTGGCCGCGCCTAAGGCACCGGTCGTCGGCTCCGCGAAGACCCTCTCGCTCGAGGAGGGCGTCTTCGGCGTCGAGATCAAGGCGCATCTCGTGCACGAGACGGTGCGGGCGGAGCAGAACGACGCTCGAGCCGGGACGCGCGGCGGCAAGAGCCGCGGCCTGGTGGCCGGCGGCCGCGCGAAGCCGTGGCGCCAGAAGGGCACCGGCCGTGCGCGCGCAGGCACGACCCGCGCGCCGCACTGGACGGGCGGCGGGATGGCCTTCCCGCCGAACAACCGCAACTTCGCCTCGAAGGTCAACCGCAAGGCGCGCAAGGCTGCGCTCCGCAGCGCGCTCTCGGCGCATGCCCAGGGCGGCACGCTCGGCGTGCTCGACGCTTCGGGCTTCGACGTGCCCTCGACGAAGGCGGCCGTCGAGCTGCTGGGCTCGTGGGACAAGGAGCGACCGCTGCTCGTCGTCGTGCAGCCCGAGGAGGAGGCGCTGATCAAGTCGTTCCGCAACCTCGAGCGCGTCGCCGTGACCGTGCCGACCGAGCTCGAGGTGCAGCAGGTCGTCTGGGCGCGCTCGCTGCTCGTCAGCGAGGGCGCCCTCGAGCTGGTGCAGGGGAGGGCGCAGTGAGCCTGCACCCCAACCAGGTTCTGCTCGCTCCGGTCGTCTCGGAGAAGAGCTACGAGCTGATCGAGCAGCGCAAGTACGCCTTCCGCGTCCATCCCGACGCGCACAAGACGCAGATCCGCCAGGCCGTGGAGGAGCTGTTCGAGGTCCACGTCCAGGCCGTCAACGTCCTCAAGGTGCAGCCCAAGCCGAAGCGCCGCGGCATGATCCGCGGCCGGAAGCCGGGCTGGAAGAAGGCCATCGTGCAGCTGCGCGAGGGCGAGTCGATCGAGATCTTCGAGGGGGCCCAGGCCTGATGCCGGTTCGCAAGTACAAGCCCACGTCGCCGGGCCGCCGCTTCATGTCGGTCTCGACCTTCGACGAGGTGACCAGGGCGAAGCCGGAGAAGAGCCTCGTCGAGCCGCTGAAGAAGTCGGGCGGGCGCAACGCGTACGGCCGCATCACGCGGCGCCACCAGGGCGGCGGGCACAAGCGCCGCTACCGCAAGATCGATTTCAAGCGCCTCAAGGACGGCGTGCCGGCGAAGGTCGCCGCGATCGAGTACGACCCGAACCGCTCGGCGCGCATCGCGCTGCTGCACTACGCCGACGGCGCGAAGGCCTACATCCTCGCCCCGGCGCGGCTGCAGGTCGGCGCGACGGTCGAGTCCGGGCCAAGCGCGGACATCAAGCCGGGCAACGCGCTGCCGCTGGCCAACATCCCGACCGGCACGCTCGTGCACAACGTCGAGCTGAAGCCCGGCAGAGGCGGCCAGCTCGCGCGCAGCGCGGGCTCGGGGATCCAGCTCGTCGCGAAGGACGAGGGCCAGGGCGTCCTTCGGCTACCATCGGGCGAGCTGCGCCGGGTCTCTCTCGCGTGCCGCGCGACGGTCGGTCAGGTCGGCAACGTCGACCACGAGAACGTCACCGTCGGCAAGGCGGGGCGTAGCCGCTGGATGGGCAAGCGGCCGACGGTGCGCGGCTCTGCGATGAACCCGGTCGACCACCCGCACGGCGGCGGCGAGGGCAAGTCGAAGGGTGGCCGGCACCCGGTCACGCCGTGGGGCGTGCCGACGCTCGGCAAGCGCACGCGGCGCAAGCACAAGGAATCCGACAAGTTGATCGTCCGCGGCCGTCGCCGCGGCAAGGAGAAGCGATGACACACAACCCGTGCAGACTCCGGCCTTTGGCCTCCGCTGCATGCGCCGTCTCTCCGTGCGGGAACGAAGGGGCGACGATTTGAGTAGGTCGAGTAAGAAGGGGCCGTTCGTGGAGGAGCGCCTGCTGGCGCGCATCAGCGCGATGAACGACTCCGGGTCGAAGCAGATGATCCGGACCTGGTCGCGCTCCTCGACGATCTTTCCGGAGATGGTCGGGCACACGATCGCGGTGCACGACGGCCGCAAGCACGTTCCCGTCTTCGTCACCGAGCAGATGGTCGGCCACAAGCTGGGCGAGTTCGCGCCCACGCGCACCTTCCGTGGCCACTCCGGCGACCGCAAGGCCGAGGTGAAGCGCTAGTGGAGACCGTCGAGCGCCAGGAGGTCCAGGCCGTGGCCAAGTGGGTGCGCATGTCGCCCCGCAAGGCGCGGCTCGTCGTGGACCACATCCGCGGCCGCTCGGTTCCCGAGGCCCGCACCGTGCTCGCGTTCACGCAGCGCGCGGCGGCGCGCGAGATCGAGAAGGTGCTGAGCTCGGCCGTCGCCAACGCGGAGGCGAACCACGACCTCGTCGGCGACGAGCTTTTCGTCTCGGCGGTGTTCGTCGACGAAGGGCCGGTGCTGAAGCGCTGGCGCGCCCGCGCGCGCGGGCGCGCCGCCCGGATCCACAAGCCGACCTGCCACATCACGGTCCGGCTCACTCCGGTTGAACGTACGCCCGAGCCTGTGCCGAAGGCCGAGGAGCCGAAGGAAGAGCCGAAGGCAGAGGAGCCTGAGAAGAAGCCTGCGCCGAAGAAGAAGGCGCCGGCCAAGCGGAAGAAGACTGAGGAGGCGGAGGCCTAGATGGGCCAGAAGATCCATCCCGGCGGCCTGCGGGTCGGCGTCATCCACGACTGGAAGTCGAACTGGTACACGGGGACGAAGGAGTTTTCGGCGTTCCTGCTCGAGGACATCAAGATCCGCGAGCACATCTACGGCAAGCTCGAACACGCGGGGCTGTCCGACATCCTGATCCGAAAGGACGCCCAGCGGATCACGATCGACATCTACACGGCCCGGCCCGGGATCGTGATCGGCAAGTCCGGAGTCGAGGTGGACGCGCTCCGCAAGGAGATCCACGGCATGACCAACAAGGCCGTCCACATCAACATCAACGAGATCAAGCGGCCCGAGCTCGACGCCAAGCTCGTCGCGCAGTCGATCGCCGAGCAGCTCCAGAACCGCGTCAGCTTCCGCCGCGCGATGAAGCGCTCGCTCGCCTCCGCGATCCGCTCGGGCGCGCAGGGCGTGAAGGTGCAGTGCGGCGGCCGCCTGGCCGGCACCGAGATGAGCCGCTCCGAGAGCTACTCCGAGGGCCGGGTGCCGCTGCACACGATCCGCGCCGACATCGACTACGGCTTCGCCGAGGCGAAGACGACCTACGGCCGCATCGGCGTGAAGGTCTGGATCAACAAGGGCGAGATCATGCCGGAGGGCTACGAGGGGGTCACGCAGCGCGACTCGCGCCTCGGCGACCAGGACCAGGCGCGCCGCCGCGGCGGCACCGCCGAGGGCCTCGGCGCCTCGCGCGAGGGCGGCCGCGGGCGCGGTCCCGACCGCGAGGGCCTCGGCCCGGTGCGCCAGCGCCGCAAGGGCGGTCCCGGCGGCCCGCGGCGGCCCGGAGGCGGGCGTGGACGTGCTCGCAGCCAGGAGACGACCGAGCGGGCTCCCGCGCAGGACAAGCCTCCTGTCGAGCAGCAGCCGCCGGTGGAGCCGGAGGCCACCGAGCCTCAGGCAGCACCCGAGACGCCCGCGGAGGCTCCGCAGGCCGAGCAGCCCAAGCAGGCCGACCAGACCGAGAAGGGCGAGGGCGAGAGCTAGATGCTGCTTCCGAAGAAGACCAAGTACCGCAAGTACCAGCGAGGCCGGCGGCGCGGGGTCTCGAAGGGCCAGACGAGCGTGCAGGCCGGCGACTACGGCCTGAAGGCGCTCGAGGCCGGCTGGGTGACGAACCGGCAGATCGAGGCGGCCCGCATCGCCATGACGCGCAAGATCCGCCGCGGGGGGAAGGTCTGGATCAACGTCTTCCCGGACAAGCCGGTCACGCAGAAGCCCGCCGAGACTCGCATGGGCTCGGGCAAGGGCGCGCCCGAGCACTGGGTCGCGGTCGTCAAGCCCGGCCGCGTGATGTTCGAGCTGGCCGGCGTCGACGCGCCGCTGGCGAAGGAGGCGCTCCGGCTCGCGGGCCGCAAGCTCCCGATCAAGACGAAGGTCGTGACGAGGGAGGCGGATCTGTTTGCGAGCTAGAGAGCTGCGCGACCTGACCGACGAGGAGCTGGACAACCGGCTTGCCGATACGCGGCAGGAGCTGTTCAACCTGCGCTTCCAGTCCGCGACGGGGGCGCTCGAGAACCCCGCGCGTCTGAAGCTCGCGAAGCGCGAGATCGCCCGCATTTTGACCGTCCGCAACGAGCGTGAGGCAGGACTGATCAGAGAGACCAATGGCTGACGAGAAGAAGACAAAGAAGAAGGACGCAGAGGCCGCCGAGGCCACTCCCGAGGGAACCGCGCCGGAGGCAGAGGTGCCGGAGGCAAAGGCCCCTGCCGAGGAAACGCCCGTGGCCGAGGAGCCCGTGGCCGAAGAGCCCGAGACGGCAGTCGAGGAGCCTGCAGCGGAGGAGCCGGTAGCCGAGGAGCCCGAGCCGGCAGCCGAGGCGGAAGAGCCTGCGGTCGAGGAGCCCGTGGCCGAGGAGCCTGTGGCCGACGAGCCCGAGACGGTAGCCGAGGAGCCTGTGGTCGAGGAGCCCGAGCCGGCAGCCGAGGAGCCTGCAGCGGAGGAGCCCGCGGCCGAGGAGCCCGCGGCCGCAGAGCCGGCCGACAAGGTCGAGGCGGAGGTCGACGCACCCCCCGCTCAGTCGACGGCGAAGCCGAAGCGCAAGCGCTTGCCGCGCTCGCAGCGCCACCAGCACTCGAAGCCGAAGCGCGAGCGCCCTGCCGCGCGGAGGCCCATCGTGCGACTGCCCAAGCCCGAGCACGCCCGGGGCCGGCGTCAGGAGCGTCGCGGCGTCGTCGTCTCGAGCGCGATGGACAAGACGATCGTGGTCAAGGTCGACACGGTGAAGGCGCACCCGAAGTACAAGAAGGTCGTCCGCCGCTCGACGAAGTTCCATGCGCACGACGAGCAGAACACGGCCAAGGTCGGCGACCTCGTTCGCATCGTCGAGACGCGGCCGCTGAGCAAGACCAAGAACTGGCGCCTCGCCGAGGTGCTCGAGGAGGCGAAGTGATCCAGCAGGAATCGCGACTGCGCGTCGCCGACAACACGGGCGCGCGCGAGATCCTCTGCATCCGCGTCAAGGGCGGCTCGAAGCGCCGCTACGCCCGCGTGGGCGACGTGATCACGGCCACCGTCAAGACCGCGAGCCCGCAGGGCGCCGTGAAGAAGGGCGAGGTCGTGCAGGCGGTCGTGGTCCGGACGCGCAAGCCGTTCGGCCGCAACGACGGCACCTCGATCGCGTTCGACGAGAACGCGGCGGTGTTGATCGACGCCGCCCGCAACCCACGCGGCACCCGGATTTTTGGTCCGGTCGCGCGTGAATTGCGCGAGAAGAACTTCATGAAGATCGTCTCACTCGCCCCGGAGGTCTTGTGATGGCGCGCGCAATTCGCCAAGGCCAGTTCATCGCAAGCCGGGTCAAGACGGCCACGGCGGCGAAGCCGCCACGGCCTCTGAACGGCATCGCAAGCGATGCCTCAGGTCCGGTCGCGCGCGAGCTGCGGGAGAAGAACTTCATGAAGATCGTCTCGCTCGCCCCGGAGGTCCTCTGATGGCCCACAAGATGCGCGTCAAGAAGGGCGACCTCGTCCACATGCTCTCGGGCAAGGACCGCGGCAAGCAGGGTCGCGTGCTCGAGGCGCGCCCGCGCGAGCAGCGCGTCGTCGTCGAGAACCTGAACGTCGTCAAGCGGCACACGCGCCCGCGCCCGATGCGCGATGCGAACCGGATGGGCGGCGCGGCGATGATTCCCGGCGGCGTGATCGAGAAGTCCGCACCGGTGCCGGTCGCCAACGTGATGCTCGTCTGCCCGACGTGCAACCGCCCGACCCGCATCGGGATGCGGATGAAGGACGTCAAGGGCCGCGAGGTCCCCGTGCGCGTGTGCAAGCGCGCCGACTGCGGCGAGGAGATCGATAAGTGAGGCGTCGCTTGCGATGCCGTCCTCAGGACGCACGGGCCTTGCCCGGGCGTCCGTCTGAGACGACCAGCCGACACGCTGAACGTAAGGAGATCCACCGATGAGCGCCAACGGCTACCGACCCCGCCTGAAGACGGCCTACGACGAGGAGATCCGCGCGCGCCTGAAGGACGAGCTCGGCCTGAGCTCGACCATGCAGGTGCCGCGGCTCCAGAAGATCACGCTCAACATGGGCGTCGGCGAGGCCAAGACGGACGCGAAGGTGCTCGACAGCGCGATCGACGAGCTCACGACGATCGCCGGTCAGCGGGCGCAAGTGCGCAAGGCGCGCAAGTCGATCGCCAGCTTCAAGGTCCGCGAGGGCATGCCGGTCGGCGCACGGGTGACGCTGCGCGGCGCCCGCATGTGGGAGTTCCTGGACCGGCTCGTGTCGATCGCGCTCCCGCGCATCCGCGACTTCCGCGGCCTGAGCCCGCGCTCGTTCGACGGCCGCGGCAACTTCTCGCTCGGGATCCGCGAGCAGATCATCTTCCCCGAGATCGACTACGACCAGATCGCCGGCATCCGCGGCCTGGACGTTGCGATCACGACGTCGGCAGAGAACGACGAGCAGGGCCTCGCGCTCCTGCGCGCGCTCGGCATGCCGTTCCAGCGAGAGACCGAAGGAGAGCAGGAGTAGATGGCACGGAAGGCCCTGATCGAGAAGTCGCGCAAGCCGCAGCGGTTCAAGACCCGCGCGTATTCACGCTGCAACAACTGCGGTCGCCCGCGCGCGGTCTACAAGAAGTTCGGGCTCTGCCGGATCTGTCTGCGCGACCTCGCGCACCAGGGCGTGATCCCCGGAATGACGAAGAGCAGTTGGTGAAAGGACCTCGGATGACCATTTGTGGAAGCAAGGACTCCTAGCGTGCAGACCGACCCGATCGCAGACATGCTCACGAGGATCCGCAACGCCAACCGCGCGCTGCACGAGCGCGCCGAGATGCCGAGCTCGCGTCTGAAGCGCGAGATCGCACGCATCCTCAAGGAGGAGGGCTACATCCAGGACTTCCGGATCGAGCACGTCGAGGACACGCCGTACGACACGCTCGTGATCGAGCTCAAGTACGGCCGCAGCCGCGAGCGCGTGATCACGGACCTGAAGCGCGTCTCGAAGCCCGGCCGCCGCGTCTACGCGGGCAAGGACCGCCTGCCGCGTGTGCTCGGTGGGATGGGCACCGCGATCCTGTCCACGTCCAACGGCCTGATCACGAGCCGCGCCGCCGAGGAACAGGGCGTAGGCGGCGAGGTCGTCTGCTTCGTCTGGTGAGACATGAGTCGAATCGGTAGACAGCCCATCGAGCTCCCGGCCGGCGTGTCGATCTCGATCTCGCCAGGCCGCGTGATGGTGAACGGCCCGCTGGGCGAGCTGAGCCAGCAGGTGCCCTCGCGCATGCAGGTCGAGCAGCAGGACACGGCGATCGTGGTCACACGCCCGACCGAGCGCGGCGAGGACCGCGCGCTCCACGGCCTCACCCGCTCGCTGATCGCGAACATGGTCGAAGGGGTCACGAACGGCTTCCAGAAGCGCCTCGAGATCCAGGGCGTCGGCTACCGCGCGGCGCTGCGCGGGACCGACCTCGAGCTCAACGTCGGCTTCTCGCACTCGGTCGTGCTGAAGGCGCCGCAAGGGATCACCTTCGAGGTGCCCACGCCGACCGAGGTGATCGTGAAGGGCATCGACAAGCAGCAGGTCGGCCAGATCGCCGCCGAGGTGCGCAAGGTGCGCCCGCCGGAGCCGTACAAGGGCAAGGGCATCCGCTACGAGGGCGAGTACGTCCGCCGGAAAGTCGGGAAGCGCGCATGAGCACGCTGACAGTTCGTCAAGCCAGGGAACGGCGTCACCGCCGCGTCCGCGGGAAGCTGGTCGGCAGCGCCGAGCGGCCGCGCCTGGTCGTGTTCCGCTCGAACCGCGGGATCGAGGCTCAGCTGGTCGACGACCTCGAGGGCAAGACCCTCGCGGCCGCGAGCTGGCTGCAGCTGAAGGCCTCGTTCAAGGGCTCGAAGACCGAGCAGGCGGCCGAAGTCGGCAAGCTGCTGGCGCAGAACGCGAAGAAGGCCGGCGTACAGACCGTCGTCTTCGACCGCGGCGGCTACCTCTACCACGGCCGCGTGAAGGCGCTGGCCGATGCGGCCAGAGAGGGAGGACTGAAGTTCTAGATGAGTATTGACGTTCAGGAGAGCAGGGAGCTCAAGGAGCGCGTGGTCGAGATCAACCGCGTCGCCAAGGTGGTCAAGGGCGGCCGGCGGTTCTCGTTCACCGCGCTCGTCGTGATCGGCGACGAGGTCGACCGCGTCGGCCTTGGCTACGGCAAGGCACGCGAGGTGCCGTTGGCGATCTCGAAGGCGGTCGACGATGCGAAGAAGAACCTGTTCACGGTGCCGCGGCACGGCACGACGATCACGCACGAGATTCTCGGCCGGTTCGGCGCGGCGAGGGTGCTGCTGCGGCCGGCCAGCGAGGGGACGGGCGTGATCGCCGGCGGCGGCGTGCGCGCAGTGCTCGAGCTCGCGGGGATTCGCGACATCCTCGCGAAGAGCCTCGGCACGACGAACCCGATCAACATGCTCAAGGCGACGGTGCAGGGCCTGCAGAGCCTGCGCCGCCCCGACGAGGTCGCCGCGACGCGCGGGCTGACGATCAGCCAGGTGCTGCCGGTCGCTGCGAAGAAGAAAGAAGAGGATGAGGCTCCGGCGGCGGTGGTCACCGAGCCGGAGACGAGCGATGGCGAAGCTGAAGATCACCCAGACGCGTAGCGCGATCGGCCAGACCGCGCGGCACCGCGGCACCCTTCGCGCCCTCGGCCTCGGCAAGATCGGCCGCAGCGCAGAGCACGCGGAGAGCCCGCAGCTCGCCGGTATGCTCAGGAAGGTCCGTCACCTCGTGAGGGTGGACTCCGATGCCTGACGAGCTGAACCTTTCGAACCTCAAGCCCGCCCAGTCGCGCAAGGACCGCAAGCGCATCGGCCGCGGCCTGGGCTCGGGCAAGGGGCGCTACTCCGGCCGGGGGCTCAAGGGCCAGAAGTCGCGCTCGGGCTCGCACAAGATGCGCCCCGGCTTCGAGGGCGGTCAGAACCCGCTCTACATGCGCCTCGGCAAGCAGCGCGGTCCGTACTCGAAGGACGCGATGCCGATGGGCCCGCACCGGACCTCGACGCAGCCGGTGAACGTCGCGGCGCTCGAGGAGCGGTTCGACGCGGGCGCCGAGGTCACCCTGGAGGCGCTCGTCGAGAAGGGCCTGATCCGCAACACTCGGGTCGACGTCAAGCTGCTCGGCCAGGGCGACCTGAAGAAGAAGTTGAGCGTCACCGTGCACGCTGCCTCGGCGAGCGCGCGCGAGAAGGTCGAGGCCGCGGGCGGCTCGCTGACGCTGCTGCGCGAGCCGAAGGTTCGCAGGCCGAAGCGCAGGCCCGAGAGCACCCGGCCCAAGCCGAGCGCCGAGGCCGAGCCGGAGGAGACCGCCGCGGAGGAGCCGGAGGCCGCCGATGCCGAGGCCGAGCCGGAAGCGGGGGAGGAGAGCTAGGTGTTCTCGTGGCTCGGCAACGCGTGGCGTGTGCCCGAGCTACGCCGTCGCGTCCTCTTCACGGCGCTCATCCTCGCGCTCTACCGCCTCGGCTCGTGGATCCCGGCGCCCGGCGTCGACTCCCAGCAGATCAAGAACTACTTCAACAACCAGGGCGGCACGATCCTCGGCCTGCTGAACGTCTTCTCGGGAGGCGCGCTCTCGCAGTTCTCCCTGTTCGCGCTCGGGATCATGCCGTACGTCACCGCCTCGATCATCCTGCAGCTCCTGACCGTCGTGATTCCGAAGCTGGAGCAGCTGCAGAAGGAGGGTGAGGCCGGCTACGCCAAGATCAACCAGTACACGCGCTACTTCACGGTCGCCCTCGCCGCCGCGCAGGCGACCGGGTACGCGTATCTGTTCCAGCGCCAGGGCGCGCTGACGAACAACTCGGGCCGGCTCGTCCTGATCGTGATCACGCTCACCGCCGGGACGACGCTGCTGATGTACATGGGCGAGCTGATCACCAAGCGCGGGATCGGCAACGGCATCTCGCTGCTGATCTTCGCGTCGATCCTCGTCTCGGCGCCTGCGGGCGTGACCGCCTGGTACAACGGCGGCCCGATGGAGAAGCTGTTCTTCCCGCTGATCGCAATCGGGATCATCGTGGCGGTCGTCTTCATCCAGGAGGGCCAGCGCCGGATCCCGATCCAGTACGCGAAGCGGATGGTCGGGCGGAAGATGACGAGCGGCGAGTCCACCTACATGCCGCTGCGCGTGAACATGGCCGGCGTGATCCCGATCATCTTCGCCGCCGCCGTGATGGCGTTCCCGCCGACGATCGGCCAGTACTTCCCGCAGACGCAGGGCTTCGTCAACCGCCACTTCCAGACGTCGAGCCTGACCTACCTCGGGCTCGAGGCCTTCCTGATCATCGTCTTCACCTACTTCTACACCGCGGTTCAGTTCAACCCCGTCGACCAGGCGGACAACTTGCGCAAGCACGGTGGCTACATCCCGGGCATCCGGCCGGGACCGCCGACGGCCCAGTACCTCGATCGCGTGCTGACGCGACTGACGCTGCCCGGCTCGATCTACCTCGCGGCGGTCGCGGTGCTGCCGAGCCTCTTCATCCGCTACGGCGGCTTCTCGCAGGCGACCTCGCGCGCGCTCGGCGGCACCTCGGTGCTGATCGTCGTCGGCGTCGCCCTCGACACGATGCGCCAGATGGAGTCGCAGATGATGATGCGCTCCTACGAAGGCTTCCTCAAGTAGTGGCGGACATCCTGCTGCTCGGCCCGCAGGGAGCCGGCAAGGGAACCCAGGGGAGGCTGGTCGCGGCGGAGCACGGCATCCCGCACGTCGCGACCGGCGACATGCTGCGCGCCGCGATGGCCGCGGGCACCGAGCTCGGGCGTCGCGTGGAGCCGATCTACGACGCAGGCGGCCTCGTCCCCGACAACCTGATGATCGCACTGATCCGCGAGCGGCTCGGCGCAGAGGACGCGCGCGAAGGCTTCGTGCTCGACGGCTTCCCGCGCACGATGACGCAGGCGGAGGCGCTCGAGGAGATGCTGCGCGAGATCGGTCGCGACCTCGACGTCGTCTTCGAGTTCCAGCTCGCGGACGAGGTCGGCCGCGAGCGGATGCTGAAGCGCGCCGCCGAGGAGGGCCGCACCGACGACACGCCCGAGGCGATCGCGGAGCGCCTGCGCCTCTACCACGAGGAGACCGAGCCGCTGATCGAGTACTACCGCACCCGCGGCAACCTCGTCGGGATCCACGCCGACCGGCCGGTGAACGAGGTCTTCGCCGAGATCCAGCAGACGCTAGAGCAGGTCGCCATCCGATGATCATCCGCAAGGCCGCGGGCGAGATCGAGCGCATGGCTCGCGCGGGCGAGGTGGTCGCGGAAACGCTCGCGCTGATCGGCGAGCACGCGCGGCCGGGCGTGACCACGCAGGAGCTCGACGAGCTCGCCGACGAGCACATCCGCTCGCGCGGCGGCACGCCGACCTTCAAGGGTTACCGCGGCTATCCCGCCTCGATCTGCACCTCGCCGAACGAGATGGTCGTCCACGGCATCCCGGGGCCGTATGCGCTTCGCGACGGCGACATCCTCTCGGTGGACGTCGGCGTGACGCTGGACGGCTTCGTCGGCGACTCGGCCTACACCTTCGCGATCGGCGAGATCTCGGCCGACGCGGAACGGCTGCTGGAAGGCTGCCAGGCCGCGCTTGCAGCGGGGATCGAGCAGTGCCGGGTCGGCAGCCGGCTCTCCGACATCTCGCACGCGATCCAGGCGGCGACCGAGGACCAGGGCTTCTCAGTCGTCCGCAGCCTCGTCGGCCACGGCGTCGGCCGCTCGATGCACGAGGAGCCGCAGATCCCGAACTACGGCGAGCCGGGCCGCGGGCCGCTGCTCGCCGAGGGCATGACCTTCGCGATCGAGCCGATGATCACCGCCGGCGGCCCCGACGTCGTCCTGCACGACGACGAGTGGTCGATCTCGAGCGCCGACGGCTCGTTGGCGGCGCACTTCGAGCACACCGTCGCGATCACGGCCGACGGGCCGCGGATCCTCACCGCGGCGACCTCGGCGGTGCGCTCGTGAGCGACCCGCGCATCGACCGGTACGCGAAGCTCTTGGTCGAGACGTGCGTCGACGTCCAGCCGGGCTGGCAGGTGCTCGTCAACGGCGGCGTCCTCGCGCGGCCGTTGCTCGAGGCCGTCAGCCGGGAGATCGGCAGGCGAGGCGCCTACGCGCTGCAACGTCCCAACCTGACCGGCAGCGGGATCAACGTGCCCTGGGCGCTCGAGGCGCCGGAGGAGCTGCTCTCGAATCCGCCGGAGATCGACACGCATGCCTTCGACACCGCGGACGCGCTCGTCTCGATCGAGGCCCCCGAGAACACACGCGAGCTGACGAAGCTCCCGTCGGAGCGGTTAGCGCTCTACCAGGCGGGGCTGCGCCCGCACCTCGAACGCGTGCTCAACCTCGACCTGAAGTGGGTCGGCTGCCAGTACCCGACTCCGGCGCTCGCGCAGGACGCCGACATGTCGCTGGAGGCGTTCGCCGACTTCCTCTTCGGCGCCTGCCTGCTCGACTGGGACGCAGAACGGGAGCGCATGAGCCGCTATTCGACGCTCTTCGAGCAGGCCGAGGAAGTCAGGCTGATAGGGGCCGAGACCGACCTGCGCCTCAGCGTCGCGGGACGCCCGGTCCTCGTCGACGCCGGCGGGGCGAACATGCCCGGCGGCGAGTTCTTCACCTCACCGGTCGAGGACTCGGCGGAGGGCGAGATCGTCTTCGGCGAGTTCCCGGCGGTCTACGCGGGCCGCGAGGTGCGGGGGATCCGCCTGCGCTTCGAAGACGGCAAGGTGGTCGACGCCTCGGCGGAGGCCAACGAGGAGTTCCTGGTCGAGATGCTCGACCGAGACGAGGGCGCGCGCCGGCTCGGGGAGCTCGGGATCGGCTGCAACCCCGGGATCACGCGGCACATGAAGAACACGCTCTTCGACGAGAAGATCGACGGCACCGTCCACCTGGCGCTCGGCAACGGCCTGCCCGACGTGGGCGGCACGAACCAGAGCCAGATCCACTGGGACATCGTCAAGGAGATGCGCAGCGAGGGCAGCCGCATCGAGCTCGACGGCAAGCCGGTACAGGAAGCCGGGCGCTGGCTTACATGAGGCGTCGCTCGCGTTGCCGCTTGGAGCGCGGACAGGCCGTGCCCGTGCGGCGATCCGAACGAGGGTCGCGACGCGACCACAGGAGGCGCCGCCCCCCGGCTGCCTCACGCCGTTTGCTACCATAGCCACCCGCGGCGGAAGCCGTGTTTTTTCGTGTCTACGAGCGAGGTTGCTTGGCTCAAAAGGAAGAGAAGATCGAAGTGGAAGGCGAGGTCGTCGAGGCCCTCCCCAGCACCATGTTCAGGGTGCAGGTGGACGGGATGGACGGCACCGTCCTCGCGACGATCGCCGGCAAGATGCGCAAGCACTACATCCGCATCCTCCCTGGCGACCGCGTGAAGGTGGAGCTCTCGCCTTACGACCTCACCCGCGGAAGGATCACGTACCGACACCGATGAAAGTCCGAGCCTCAGTCAAGCCCATGTGCGAGCGCTGCCGCGTGATCAAGCGGCACGGCAAGACCATGGTCATCTGCAGCAACCCCCGCCACAAGCAGAGGCAGGGCTAGCCGATGGCGCGCATCGCCGGAGTCAACCTCCCGAACCAGAAGCGGCTCGAGATCGGGCTGACCTACATCTACGGGATCGGCCGCTCGACCGCGCAGAAGATCTGCACGGACACCGGCCTCTCCCGGGACGAGAAGATCAAGGACCTCACCGACGAGGAGATCACGAAGCTCCGCGAGTACATCGACGGCAACCTGCAGGTCGAGGGCGACCTGCGCCGCGAGCGCACCCAGGCGATCAAGCGCCTCGGGGAAATCGGCGCGTACCGCGGGATCCGGCACCGGCGCGGCCTGCCGGTCCGTGGCCAGCGGACGAAGACCAACGCGCGCACGCGGAAGGGCCCGAAGAAGACCGTCGGCCGCGGTAAGAAGGCCGCGGCGAGGTAGGCATGGCTCCTCCGAGACGACAGGCGACTAGAGGTCGCGCGCGCCGCCGCGTGAAGAAGAACATCGCGATCGGCCAGGCGCACATCAAGACCTCCTTCAACAACACGATCGTCTCCCTCACCGACAACGAGGGGAACGTGATCGCGTGGGAGTCGGCCGGCTCGGCCGGGTTCAAGGGCTCACGCAAGTCGACGCCGTTCGCCGCGCAGGTGACCGCCGACGGATGCGCGCGCAAGGGTATGGAGCACGGCCTGCAGAAGGTCGAGGTCTTCGTCAAGGGCCCGGGCTCCGGCCGCGAGACCGCGATCCGGTCGCTCCAGGCCGCGGGCCTCGAGATCCTCGGCGTCAAGGACGTCACCCCGCAGGCGCACAACGGCGTCCGCCAGAAGAAGCGGAGGCGCGTCTAGTGGCCCGCTCGCTCGGACCCAAGTGCCGCAACTGCCGCCGCGAGGGGATGAAGCTGTTCCTCAAGGGCGAGCGCTGCCTGACGGAGAAGTGCTCGGTCGAGCGCCGCAGCTACCCGCCGGGCGAGCACGGCCGCGGCCGCATCAAGCAGTCCGAGTACCTGCTCCAGCTGCGCGAGAAGCAGAAGGCGCGGCGTTACTACGGTCTGCTCGAGAAGCAGTTCCGCACCTACTACGCGAAGGCCGCGAAGGGCTCGGGCATCACCGGCGAGACGCTGCTGCGGATGCTGGAGACGCGGCTCGACAACGTCGTCTACCGGCTCGGCTTCGCAGCCTCGCGCGCACAGGCCCGCCAGCTCGTGCGGCACGGGCACTTCCAGGTGAACGGTCGCCGCGTGAACATCCCCAGCTACCAGGTGCGCCCCGACGACGTGATCAACCTGCGCCAGGGCAGCACCGCCGAGCAGGTCGTGCGCGACGCGACCGACCTCACCGCCTCGGTCACCCCGTGGCTGCAGGCCGACCACGACGGGCTCACCGGCAAGGTGCTCAAGTGGCCGGAGCGCGAGGAGATCGACACGCCGGTACAGGAATCCCTGATCGTCGAGCTCTACTCGAAGTAACCGCTACGCGCCTTAGGATCGACAACCGCTTAACGGAAGGAAGGCATGGCAGTACGAACTAGCTTGATGGAGTTCCAGATCCCGCGGATCGTCCACGAGGAAGTGGAGGACAACCGCGGCGTCTTCGTGATCGAGCCACTCGACCGCGGCTTCGGCTACACGTTCGGCAACTCGCTGCGCCGCGTGCTGCTCTCCTCGCTGGAGGGCGCCGCCGTGACCTCGGTGAAGATCGAGGGCGTTGCGCATGAGTTCACGACGCTGCCGGGCGTCCGCGAGGACGTGACCGACATCCTCCTCAACTTCAAGAACCTGATCTGCCGGCTGCACGGCGAGTCGCCCGAGATCGAGGTGCGCCTCTCCAAGAAGGGCGCCGGCCCGGTCAAGGCCTCCGACATCGAGGCGCCGGCGGAGCTCGAGATCCTCAACCCGGATCTCGAGATCGCGAACCTCTCGGACAAGGGCAAGCTCGAGGTGACGCTGACGATCGGCCGCGGCCGCGGCTACGTCCCGGCCGAGCTGAACCGCGGGCCGGAGCACACGATCGGCGTGATCCCGATCGACTCGATCTTCTCGCCCGTCCGGCGCGTCTCGTACGACGTCGAGGCCGCCCGCGTCGGCCAGCGCACCGACTACGACAAGCTGCGGATCGACGTCACCACCGACGGCTCCATCGACCCGCGCGAGTCGATCGGCCAGGCCGCCGAGATCCTGATCCGCCAGCTCGCGATCTTCACCGACCTCGACCGGATCGAGGGCTTCGGCGAGCAGGCCGCCGCCGAGGCACAGGCCGAGCCGGCCCTCGCGCACGGGATGGAGAACTTCCCGATCGAGGAGCTCGAGTTGGGCGTGCGCTCGTACAACTGCCTCAAGCGCGTCGGCATCGAGACGATCGGCGACCTCGTCACGAAGACCGAGAACGAGCTCGCGGCGATCCCGAACTTCGGCAAGAAGTCGATCGAAGAGGTCAAGGAGACGCTTGCGACCCACGGGTTGAACCTGCGCGGCGAGGAGGGTCCCTCCGCGTGAGGCACCACCGGTCCGGACGCAAGCTGGGGCGCGACGCCTCGCACCGCAAGGCGCTCTACGCCAACCTCGCGGGCGCGCTGATCGAGCACGGCCGCATCAAGACCACCGCGGCGAAGGCCAAGGAGGTCAAGCCGATCGCCGAGCAGATGATCACGCTTGGCAGGCGTGGCGGCGTGCACGCGCGCCGGCAGGCGCTCGCCTTCCTACGCTCGCAGGACGTCGTGCACAAGCTCTTCAGCGACGTCGGCCCGCGCTTCGCGGACCGACCCGGCGGCTACTCGCGGATCATCCGCATCGGGCCCCGTCCCGGAGACGCGGCCGAGATGGTCTACCTCGAGCTCGTCGACTTCCTCCCGGAGCCGCCTCGGGAGCGGCCGGCGCGCCGCGAGCGCGAAGAGGAGCCGGTCGAGGCCGAGGCCGCCTCCTAGCCGGCGGTCCCGAGGCCGGCGCTGACCGCGCCGATCACGATCCCGGCGAGCGTCACGTACGCAAGCGAGCTGACGAAGCTCGTCTTGAAGAACCGCCAGCGCAGCCACGCCAGGGCGACGAGCTCGAACACGACGACGACGGCGGCGAGGATCAGCGCGACGCGGTAGTGCGGGATCAGGAAGGGCAGCGTGTGCAGGATCCCCCCGGCGAAGGTGCCGAGGCCGGTGATGGCGCCTCGCTTGACGGGATTGCCGCGCCCGGTCAGCTCGCCGGTGTCCGAGAGCCCCTCCGAGTAGGCCATGCTGATGCCGGCAGCGATCGCAGTCGCCAGGCCGGCGATGAAGGCCGCGTGCGGGTTGTGGGTGTAGACGGCGACCGCGAAGATCGGTGCGATCGTCGACAGCGATCCGTCGATCAGGCCGGTCAGCGCGGGCTGGACCCGCTGCAGGAGGAAGGTGTCTCGCGGAGTCACGACTAGATTGTATCAGATATTGTGCAAAGACACAGATCATAAGGAACACCTTACAAAGACGGTGAGGGAGCCCTGACGTGCGGATGAGGCTGACGCTGGAGTACGACGGCACCGGCTTTCGCGGCTGGGCGGCGCAGCCGGGCCTGCGGACGGTCGAGGGCGCGCTGCAAGACGCGCTCGCGAGCGTCTACCGAAGCTGGTCGGAGCTTGCGGCCGCCGGCCGCACCGACACCGGCGTGCACGCCCTGGGCCAGGTCGCCTCGGTCGAGGTCGAGGGCGGGGCGCCCCCGGAGCGGGCCGCGGCGGCGCTGAACGCCGAGCTTCCCGACGACGTGGCCGTCATCGCCGCCGAGGAGGCGCCGCCGGACTTCCACGCCCGCCACTCGGCGAAGGCACGCAGCTACCGCTACCGCGTCTTCCGCCGCCGCGAGCGCTCGCCCTTCGAGCTGCGGCGGTCGTGGTGGTATCCGCACCCGCTCGACGAGGAGAAACTCGCCGCGTCGGCCGACCTGCTCCTCGGCGAGCACGACTTCCGGGCGTTCACGCCGACAGAGACGCAGCACACGGTCTTCGTCCGCGTCGTCGAGTCCGCGGCCTGGCATCGCCGCGAGGACGCACTCGAGCTCGAGCTCACGGCGGAGTCGTACCTGCGTCACATGGTGCGAACGCTCGTCGGAACGATGCTCGAGCGCTCGCCGCAGCAGCTCGCGCAGTTGCTCGAAGGGCGCGAGCGGAGCGAGGCCGGCACCACGGCGCCGCCGTGGGGCCTGTACCTCGTCTCGGTCCGGTACTAGAACCGGTAGGAGTGCGCGCGGCTGAGGAAGAAGCCGTGGCTGCTCCGGTTGCGGCAGCGCAGCCCGGCCTTCCGCGAGGTGCACGTGAAGCCGCCGCGCGACCAGGTCGAGCCGTAGCGCAGCGACCGCGCCCGCGTGTTCACGGCGGTGTCGCCGGCGCAGACGACGCTTGCGCGGCCGCGCGGGCCCATCTGGAAGCCGAACGTCCAGTCCAGGTTGCAACCGCGCGGACGCGCCGGCTTCGGCTTGACGCCGCTGAGGATGTCGCAGCGCAGGTAGGGCCCGCGGCCGCCGGGCTCGGAGCTGAAGACGCAGCCGATGTTCGAGCTCGGGGTGCGGAACTGCACGAGGATCGCCTGTGCCGGGGCTGCGAGCGCGAGGACGACGACGGCGATCAGGGCGGCGCGCACGGCCCCATGCTAGGCCCTGGGTAGGATCGGCTCAAATGGCGACCCGCACGCAGAAGGACGCCCAGCAGCGGCTCGACGAGCTCCGCGAGCAGGTCGACTACCACCTGCACCGGTACCACGTCCTCGACGACCCCGAGCTCTCGGATGCCGAGTACGACCGGCTCTTCGACGAGCTGACTGCGCTCGAGGAGGAGCACCCGGACCTGATCACACCCGACTCGCCGACCCAGCGCGTGGGCGCGCCGCCGAGCGAGCGCTTCCAGAAGGTCGAGCACCTGACGCCGATGGGCTCGCTCGAGAAGGTGACCGCCGACGAGAGCCTGCTCAAGTGGGCCGAAGACGTGCGCAAGCGGCTCGACTCGGACGAGCCGGTCGCCTACGTGATCGAGCCGAAGATCGATGGCCTCGCGATCAACCTCACCTACGAGGACGGGCGGCTCGTCCGGGGCGCAACACGCGGCGACGGCGTGCAGGGCGAGGACGTGACCGTGAACCTGCGCACCATCCCGTCGGTACCGCTGAAGATGCGTGGCGACGGGCTGCCGCCGGTCGCCGAGGTCCGGGGCGAGGTCTACATGCCGCTCTCGGGCTTCCGCGAGCTGAACGCGCGCATCGCCGAGCTCGGGCAGAAGCTCGCGCCCAATCCGCGCAACGCCGCGGCAGGCTCGCTCAGGCAGAAGGACTCCTCGATCACCGCCTCGCGCCCGCTCGCGGTGTGGGTCTACGGCGTCGGCGCGCTCGACGGCGTGCGGCTCGCCTCGCATTGGGACGAGCTCGACTGGCTGCGCGAGCACGGCTTCCGGACGAACCCGTTCGCCGAGCGGCTCGAGTCGATCGAGGAGGTCGCGAAGCGCTGCACCGACTGGGAGCGGAAGCGCGCGGAGCTCGACTACGAGATCGACGGGATCGTGATCAAGGTCGACTCGCTCGAGCAGCAGGCGGTGCTCGGCGCGCTTCACTCGCGGCCGCGCTGGGCGCGGGCCTTCAAGTGGGCGCCGATGACCGCCGAGACGAAGCTGCTGAAGATCGCGATCCGCGTCGGCCGCACTGGGGCGCTCAACCCGTGGGCGATGCTCGAACCGGTGCAGGTCGGCGGCGTCACCGTCTCCCGCGCGACCCTCCACAACGAGGAGGACATCAACCGCAAGGACATCCGCGAGGGCGACCGCGTGATCGTCCAGCGCGCCGGCGACGTGATTCCGCAGATCGTCGGCCCGGCCGGCGAGCATCAGTCCGGGACGAAGCCGTTCAAGATGCCGAAGAAGTGCCCGCTTTGCGGGGCAAACGTGGTCAAGCCCGAGGGCGAGGCGATGCACCGCTGCCCGAACCGCGCCTGCCCCTCGCGCGGCCTCGAGACGCTGATCAACTGGGTGCAGGGCCCTGCGGACATCGACGGGGTCGGCGAGCAGCTGATGCGCCGGCTCTGGGATTTCGGGCTCGTCCGTTCGCTGCCGGACCTGTACCGGCTGACGAAGGAGCAGCTGCTCGAGCTCGACGGCTTCCAGGAGAAGAGCGCGTCGAACGCCGCCGACGCGATCGAGCGGTCGAAGCGGACGCCGTTCTCGCGCGTGCTGCTCGGGCTCAACATGCAGGACGTGGGCTGGGTGACCGCGCAGAGCCTCGCGCGGCACTTCGGCGACGTCGACAAGCTGGCCGCTGCGCCGCAGGAGGAGATCCTGGAGGTCGACGGGATCGGGCCCGAACGTGCCGAGGCAATTGCGGAGTGGTTCGCGGACAAGGAGAACCTCCGGCTCGTCGGGGAGCTGAAGGACCTCGGTCTGCGCTTCGAGGCAGGCCCGGAGGAGCGCCCAGTCGAAGGGCCGTTGACCGGCTCGATCTACGTCATCACCGGCACGCTCGAGGGTTTCAGCCGCGACGAGGCCCGCAAGGCGCTGGAGGCGCAGGGCGCGAAAGTGGCCGACTCGGTCTCGAAGAAGACGACCGGCGTGATTGCCGGCGAGAGCCCGGGCTCGAAGCTCGCGAAGGCCGAGCAGGTCGGCGTGCCGGTGCTCGACGAGGCCGCGCTCGAGCGGCTACTGCGCGGCTAGCGCCGTGGCGAAGCGGTCCTGCGCCCGCCGCGCCCAGTACGACGAGACCGGGCTGCCGTTCTGCAGCACCGAGAAGACGTAGCGGCGCTTCACGTATCCCGACAGCGCCGAGGCGAGAGTCGTCGTGCCCGTCTTCGCGTGGACGTTGCCGCGCGCGGGCGGGCGGCGCATGCGATCCGAGAGCGTGCCGCTGATGCCGGCGACCGGCAGGGCCGCGAGCAGGTACGGGCGGACGTCGAGGTCGGCCCAGGCCGCACGCAGCAGTGCCGCCAGCGAGCGTGCCGTCAGCCGGTCGAGCGAGGACAGGCCGGAGCCGTCGACGAGTCGCAGCCCGGTCAGCGGGACGCCCGCATCGGCCAGCGCCCCGCGCAGGACTGCGGCGCCGCGAGCGCTCGTCCCGACCGCGCCGTCGGAGGCGCCGAGCTGCTTGAGGAGGATCTCCGCCGTGAAGTTGTCGCTCACGCGCCCCATCCAGGCGACGACCTGCGAGAGCGGCGCCGAGTCGACTGCGGCCAGTGGCACGTCGTCGTCGCGCTGCCGGCCGAGGCCCGCCCCGACCACGGAGACGCCGACGCGGCGCAGCGCGTCCCGGAAGAGCAGCGCAGCGGAGAGCGCGGGCTGCCCCGACGCGCGGCCGTTGTAGCGGCCCCGGTCGACCGTGAGCGCCGACAGCGGCGGGCACTCGTTCACGTAGAACCACGACTTCCAGCCTGCGCCCGTCCGACGGGCGTCGAAGAAGGACTCGTCGCCGAAGACGCCGCGGGTGACGCGTCGGATCCCGGCGGCGCGCACCTGCCGCGCCAACAGCGCGAGGTCAGCGCTCGAGAGAGTCGGGTCGCCGTGGCCGACGAGGACGAGGCTCCCGCGCCAGGTCGTCCCGTCCTGCTCGCCGCGCCCGAGCACGTCCGTCTCGAAGCGGAACGTCGGGCCGAGCGTCACGAGCGACGCGTAGGCGACCGCGAGCTTCTCGTTCGAGGCCGGCGCGAGCGGCAGCGTCTCGTGCTCCGAAAAGACCGTTTCTCCCGTCTGTAGGTCGATCGCGACCGCGCCGGTGCGGGCCGGCGAGACGTGTGGCACGGCCAGCGCGCGGGCGAGCCGCTTTGCGAGCGGCGAGTCGCCGGCGCCGGCCGGAGCCGCGAGCACGAGCGCCAGGAGCACGACGACCGGCAGACGGCGACGGGTCATCCGCACCATTGTTGGGAGTGCCCGTACCGGCGTCAAGGGTGGGACTAGGCGTTCGGGGGGATAGGCCGCGCGGCCCTTGTAGGGGTGCGACCGCCGCGCTGATAATCGGGCACGAGGCTGACTATGGCACCCGAAATGATCCCCGCCCTGCTCGAGCAGATCGACGAGCTGCTCGCCGAGCCGTCCCCGACAAAGGAGCCGGCGACCCTCGCGCGCCTCGAGCGGACCCTCACCGACGGGTACGCCTACGCGCTTGGGCTGGAGGCCGAGCGCTGGCGGCTCGAGCGGCGCATGTCCGAGCTCGCGAGCGAGCTGAACGACGGAAACCAGGAGCTGAAGGCCAGGGAGCTCGCGCTGCTTTCGGACCGGCTCTCCAGCAACGCCGGCGAGCTCAGCTGCCTGCGCGGCACGCTCATGCAGCTCCGCGCCAGGACGACGGCAGTTCGCTCTCGGAACTAGACGATCCCGCTTCTCACGGCGTAGACCGCCGCCTGGATACGGTTCTCGATCTGCAGCTTCATCAGGATGTTCGAGATGTGGTTCTTGACCGTCTTCGGGCTGATGTGGAGCTGTGCGGCGATCATCGCGTTGTCGTTCCCGGCCGCGATCAGCTTCAGGACGTCGAGCTCGCGGTCGGAGAGCTCGGCGCGAATCGTGTCCGCCGCCTCGGGCGAGATCGCCGTTGCGCGCACCTGTTGCAGCACCTTGCCCGCGATCGCCGGGGAGACGAGCGACTCACCGACCGCCGCCGCCACGATCCCGCGGATCAGCTCGTCGACCGACGCGTCCTTGAGCAGGTAGCCACACGCGCCGGCGAGGATCGCGTCGAGCACGTCGTCGTCCTGGTCGGAGATGGTCAGCACGAGCACGCGCGTGAGCGGCGCGAAGCCGTGGATCTGGCGGATCGCCTCGATCCCGCTCATGCCGGGCATGTGCAGGTCCATCACGACGACGTCGGGCGCGAGCTCGCGCACGAGTCGTACGGCATCCGCACCCTGGCCGGCCTCACCCGCGATCTGGACGCCGCGCTCCTCAAGCAGGTTTCGCAGGCCGGTCCGGAACAGATCGTGGTCGTCGACGAGCAGCACGCGAACGCTGGTTGCGCCTCGCTCGTCCCCGATCTGCACCGTCTCGCTCAGAGCCACCCCCTTCGAGCAGGGGCAAGTCTAGTCAGTGCAGCGTGATCGTGACGGTGCGCCTGCCCCAGGCGCGCGCTTGCGCGACCGTCGGGAACCAGAGGTCGATCGTGGCCCCCTGGATCGCGGAGCCCGTGTCGGCGGCCACGCCCGAGCCGTAGCCGGGGATCGTCAGGCGCGTTCCGAGCGGGATCACGCCCGGATCGACGGCGACGACGCCCCAGCCGGTCGGCGCGCCGGTCGCCGTGTGGCCGTGAATCGAGTAGCCCGTCGAGACGACGGTGATCGCGCGGCCGCCCGGTGCGATCTGTGGCGAGTCCGACGAGGATGTCGGCGCCACCGCCGCGACCTTGCGTGCCTTCGCCTCGACGGCGAGCGCCTGCTGCTGCAGGCCGGCGATCGTCGACGCGTTCAGCTTCTGCTGCCCCGCGATCCGGGCCAGATAGCCGGCACGCTGCGACCGTGCCTGCTCCAGCACGAGCGTCGACTGAGCGGCCTCGTTGGTCAGCCCCCGGAGGTCGTGCTCCTTCGCCGCGAGCGTCCGCGTGAGCCTCGTCGCCGTGCGCTTCGCCTGCTGCGTCTGCGCGATCACGGCACGGTCCTGGTCGGCGACCCGGTCCATCGAGTCGAGGTTCGCGAGCGCGTCGGCGACGGACGATGCGCCCAGCACGACCGCCAGCGGGTCGGAGTCGCCCTGCTCGTACAGCAGCGAGAGCCGGCGCGCGAGCGACAGCTCGGCGAGCGAGAGCGACCTGCGCGCGGCGTGAAGCTGCGTGCGCGCGACGTCGAGGTCCGCCCTCACCGCCGCCGTCCGCACTCGCAGGTCGACGAGTCGCGCCCGCTCGCGCGCGAGGCGAGAGTCCAGCGAGTAGAGCTCCAGCACAACGCCGCGGGAGCGCGCGGCGAGGTTCTGGTTCTGCTGCGCGAGCTGCGAAGCGCGTTCGTGGAGGGTCGAGGAGGAGTCGGCGGCGACGGTCGCAGGGACGAGGCCGACGAGTGTCAGCAGGGCTCCGAGGACCGCCGGCCAATAACGCAACATGCGCATCTCCCCCGGCACGACGCGGCACCGTAGCACACGAGCTTGTGCGGTCCCGCACGCGCTGATGAAACTGGCCCATTTGGGCCAAGAGAGCGGTTTGCGGTCGTCCGACAGGCTTGTTAGGGTGCCGTGCTTGTGACGTACCGGCCCCTCTTTCGAGGGCGCCTGTCGGGCCCATTTACCCCCTCCGGCCCGACCAGACGAAAGGCGCCGGCACTAGTCATCGCTTTGGCTTTGGCCCTTGCGCTGACCGCTGCTTCCGCTTCGGCGGATCCGGGTGTCGCCTCGAAGGAGGCGGAGGCTCAGAGCGTGCTCGGACAGATCCAGCAGCTCGACTCCAGCCTCGAGCGCGCCGTCGAGGCGTACAACCTCGCGACGGTCAAGCTGAACAGGATCAAGCACGACCTCTCGGCGAACACGGTTGCGCTGGCCTCGGCCAGGAAGAGCCTGACGAGCGCGCAGCTGCAGCTCTCGAAGCGCCTCGTCGACATCTACACCGCAGGCGACCAGAACGCCGGGCTGGCAGTGCTGCTCGGCGCCTCGAGCCTGGACGACATGCTCGGCCGCATGGACGCGGCCGACCGCGTGTCGCAGCAGGACACGCTGGTGCTCCATCAGGTCGTGCGCTTCCGTCGCGAGGTCCAGCACCGGCAGCGGTTCCTCAAGCACGCGCACGCCACGCAGGTGCAGGTCGTCGCCGAGCGGAACGCCGCCCGCGCGTCGATCGAGAGCCAGCTCGGCCAGCGCCGCTCGCTGCTGAACTCGATCCGGGGTGAGATCGCGCACCTGAAGGCCGTCGAGGCGGCGCGGCAGGCTCAACTCCAGCAGGAAGCGCAGGCGCGGCTGGCCCAGCAGCAGGTCGATCAGCGCCAGGCGACGCTCGCGCCGACCGTGCCGGTCACGGCCCCGTCGCAGCCGTCGCAGCCGTCGACGCCCGCGCCCCCCGCGCGCTACGGCGGTGTCGTCGGGATCGCGATGCGCTACCTCGGCACGCCGTACGTCTGGGGCGGCGCCTCGCCGTCCGGGTTCGACTGCTCCGGGTTCGTGATGTACGTCTTCTCGCAGATCGGCGTCTCGCTGCCACACAGCTCCTACGCGCAGTACGGCTACGGCAGCGCGGTCTCGCGCAGCGACCTGCAGCCGGGCGATCTCGTCTTCTTCGACGGGCTCGGCCACGTCGGGATCTACATCGGCGGAGGCAGCTTCATCCATTCGCCGCACACGGGCGACGTGGTCAAGATCTCGAGCCTGTCCGGCTGGTACGCGTCGACCTACGTCGGCGCCCGCCGCCTCTAGCCCGCCGGTTTCCGCGCCTGGGCGCATCTGAGCTCACAGGAGCCGGATGGCCGTCCCTTTCGTCGCGTGCCCGCGTGGGGCGGCATGCGCCGGCCGTCCGGCTCCCTATGCGTAGAGCGCTTCGATCTCGGCCGCGAAGTGGGCCTCGCAGACGCGGCGCTTCAACTTCAGCGTCGGCGTGACCTCGCCCTCCTCGGCACTGAAGTCGCGGGACAGGACGCGGAAGCGCTTGATCTGCTCGAAGCGGGAGAGCTCGACGTTCGCCTCGTCGACGATCGCCTGGACGCGCTCCTCTAGCTGCTGCTGCGTGAGGCCGTCGGCGACCGCGGGGTCGACCGTGATCAGCGCGGCCACGTAGGGCCGGCGGTCGCCGAGCACGAGCGCCTGCGAGACGAGCGGCGCCGTCTTGAGCGCGCTCTCGAGGTTCTGCGGCGCGACGTTCTTGCCGCCGGCGGTGACGAGGATGTCCTTCTTGCGGTCGGTGATGGTGATGAAGCCGTCCTCGTCGATCGAGCCGACGTCGCCGGAGCGCAGCCACCCGTCCTCGCCGAGCACCTCTCGCGTCGCCTCCTCGTTCTTGTAGTAGCCGGCGAAGACTGTCTCGCTGCGGATCAGGAGCTCGCCGTCCTCGTCCGCGCGCACCTCGAAGCCGGGCAGCGCCGGGCCGACGGTGCCGAAGCGGAAGCGCTCGGGCCGGTTGACGGAGGCGGCCGTCGTGCACTCGGTCAGGCCCCAGCCCTCGATGATCAAGATGTCGATCGAGTGGAAGAACTCGCCGATCTCCTTCGCCAGCGGCGCTCCGCCCGAGACGCCGAGCCGTAGCCGTCCGCCCAAACGCCCTTTGATCTTGGAGTAGACGAGCCGGTCGGCGAGGCGGTGCTTCGCGGCGAGGGCCGCGGGCACGGGCTCGCCGCGCTGCCTGCGCCCGCTCACGTCGCGGCCCACGTGCAGCGCCCAGTCGAGCAGCCGCTTCCGCGGCCCGTGCACCTCCTCGAACTGCGCGAGCACGGCGGTATGCACCTTCTCGTACAGGCGCGGCACGCTCGGCAACAGCGTCGGCCGGACGGCCGGCATTGCCTCCGCCACGCGCAGCGGGTCGGACACGAATGCGGTCGTGTAGCCGATGTGCGCGCCGAGGAGGTGCATCAGCCGCCCGAAGTTGTGCGCCAGCGGCAGGTACAGCAGCATCGTGTCGTCGGCAATCGCGAACTCCGGCACGCGGTCGACGCACGCGGCCATCTCGTAGTAGTTCCGGTGGCGGATCATGCAGGCCTTCGGCGGACCCGTGGTGCCCGAGGTGTAGATGAAGGTGAACAGGTCGTCCTCGCCGACCTGTGCCTCGGCCTCGGCGAGGGCGTTCGGGCTCTCGGCGGCGAACGCTCGGCCGCGGGCGCGCACCTCGTCGAGCTCCGCGAACGAGATCACGTGCGCGAGGCCGAGATCTGCGACCTTTGCCCGCTGCGCCTCGTCCTCGACGAGCACGCCGACGGCGTCCGAGTGCTCGAGCACGTAACGGCAGTCGCGCGGCGAGCTGTTGGCGTAGATCGCCGCGCCGATCGCGCCGACGCGGCCGAGCGCGTAGTCGAACAGCGCCCACTCGAGGCTGGTCTGCGCGAGGATCCCGAAGGCGTCGCCCTTGCGCACGCCGAGCGCCAGCAGCCCGTTCGCAACCTCCTCGACGGCGGTGGCTGCCTCCGCCCACGAGACCTCGCGCCACCCCTCGGCGTCCTCGACCAGGTAGGCCGCGTTCGCCCGGCCCGCCGAGACCGCATCGTGCCAGAGCCGCCCGATCGTCCTGCTCATGGAGCCAGCTTAATCTGCGGATCAGCGGGGGAAGGGAACGCGGCCGCGGCGGCGAATCCGCCCGGTCCCACTAGACTTCCCCACAGCGAAAGCGGCCCAATGCGAACTACCTGGAACGGATCCCTCAGTTTCGGCCTGGTCACGATCCCGGTCGGCCTCGCGCCCGCCACGGCGCCGAAGGCTCGCGCCTCGGACGTCACCTTCCGCACGTTGCACCGCGAGTGCCAGACGCCGATCAAGCAGAAGCGCTGGTGCCCGGTGCACGAGCGCGAGGTGCCGAACGACGAGCTCGTCAAGGGCTGGGAGGTCTCGAAGGGCCAGTTCGTGATCGTCGAGGACGCCGACCTGGAGGCGATCGAGCAGCGCGACACCTCGCGCGCGATCGAGATCTCGCGCTTCGTCCCCCTGGCCGAGGTCGACCCGATGTTCTTCGACCGCACCTACTTCCTGGCGCCGTCGAACGCCGAGGCTCAGCGCAAGCCGTATGCCCTGCTGCTGAACGCCATGAAGGAGACCGGCATGGCCGCGATCGGCCGCATGGTCATCCGCGGCAACGAGAACTTCGTCCTCGTGCGGCCGAAGGGCGACGCGCTCGTGCTCGAGACGCTCTTCCTCGCGGAGGACGTCCGTTCGCAGGCCGAGATCGACGAGGCGGTCGAGGGCATCGCGGTGAGCGAGCCGGAGCTCGACCTCGCGCGGCAGCTGATCGACAGCCTCGTGGGCGAGTGGGAGCCGGGCGAGCTGCACAGCGAGTACCGGCAGAACCTGCGCGAGATGCTCGAGGCCAAGCTGGCCGGCGAGGAGATCGCGAAGCCGGAGCCGGTCGCCGACGCGCCGGTGGTCGACCTGATGGAGGCGCTCAAGAAGAGCGTGGCCGCCTCGAAGTCGCGCTCGGGCTCGGACGGAGGGAAGGCGAAGGGCTCCGGCGGCAAGAAGCCGGCTACGCGGAAGCGCGCAGCCGCCCGCTAGGCCGGTTCGTCGTACTCGTCGGCGACCTCGTCGAAGACGGCCGCGATCAGATGGACCGTCGAGATTGCGCTCAACCCCACCACACCGGCCTGCTCCGGCGTGAGCGGGAGCGCGTCGAGCAACCCGTCCAGCTCGTCGCCGTGACCCGGATCGAGCTCGGAGTGCGCGATCAGCGTCCGGAAGGCGCTGCGGTCGTACCCCGTCCGACTCATTAGGCCGTCGATCATCGCCATCGAGGGTGGATAGCCCTCGAGGATCGCGATGTAGCCCAGGAGGGCCACTGGGTGGTAGTGGAGGATCCAGTAGTACTGCGCCCCGACGAGGGTGGCGACCGAGGGGGCGGGAGGACGGGCGAGCACGGTCGAGCGGTCGATTCCGAGGACCTCGAGGTCGTCGAGCAGCCACTCGTCGTGGTCGAGCTCCTCGGCGATGTGGTGTTCCAGGTACTCCGCCACCCCGGCGGCCACCGCGTCGTGCTCGGCAAGGAGGAGGGCGCGGTCGCGTCCCGTCTCCATCAGCGGGACGCTTGCCCGGAGGATGCCGTGCGAGACGCGGAGGTACTCCGGATAGACCTCGCGCACGCGCGGATGGGAGCAGATCCGGTCGCTCGCGGCCACGAGCATTGGAAGGACCGGCCGGATCTTGCGCCGGAGCGAGTCGCTCCGTCCGGACGCCGTGATCTGCCCGGTGCTCACCTAGAGCTTCGCGAGCGTGGCCGTGGTGTCGTCGATGGACACGTCCTCGTAGAGGCCGTCCACGCCCTTCATCGTCTTCTGCAGCTGCGCTAGCACGCGCAGCTCCTCGTAGGTGAGCTCGCTGAAGAAGGCGCGCACCTTGGGCGGGAGGTCGTTCGCCGCGTCGCCCAGCTCCTCCCTGAGGGTCTTCTCCGGATGGTCGGCGAACCTCCTCCTCTTCCCCGGATCCGAGATCACCTCGGCGAGGAGCGCAAGCGCCCGCTTCCGAGCATCGGCTGAGCTCCGTGGTCTCGCCACGTAGGGCCCCCTTTCTGTCGGGACGGGCGCCCTACGTACCCCGTTGCGTGCCGGTTGTCAAGCCGCCAACCGACTTGCGAGGGCCCGAGGCGGGCGCACACAATGACCTCAGCTCGCTGGGCGGGCTCGGCTGAACCCTCCGGCCGGGCCGGCAGAAGGGGATGGTCTCGTCGATGAGCGTGAGCCTTACGTGTTCGCAGTGCGGTGCCGAAAACGAGGCGGACGCTCGCTTCTGCCGGTGGTGCGCGACCGGGCTCTCCCCCTCGCCGCCGCTCGATCCGGAGGTGCGCAAGGTCGTCACCGTCCTCTTCTCGGATGTCGCCGACTCGACCCGCCTCGGACAGGAGCTGGACCCGGAGGCCATGCGCCGGCTGGTCTCCCGCTACTTCGACGAGATGAAGGTGGTGCTCGAGCGCCACGGCGGCGTCGTGGAGAAGTTCATCGGCGACGCGGTGATGGCGGTCTTCGGGGTTCCCCAGGTCCACGAGGACGACGCCCTCCGGGCCGTGCGCGCGGCGCAGGAGATGCGGGACGCGCTGGACCGCCTGAACGAGGAGCTCTGCGAACGCTGGGGAGTGGCGCTCGCGTTCCGAACGGGCCTCTTCACCGGCGAGGTGATCGCCGGCGACCCGGGCCGGGGCCAGTCGTTCGTCGCCGGAGACACCGTGAACACCGCCTCGCGTCTCGAGAGTGCCGCGCAGCCCGGGGAGATCCTGATCGGCGAGCCCACCTACCGGCTCGTGCGGGAGGCGGTCTCGGTCGAGGACGTCGGGCCGCTGACGGTGAAGGGAAAGAGCGAGCCCCTTCGCGCCTTCCGGGTGCTCGACATCGACGCGACCGCGCCCGGCTGGACGCGCCGCCTCGACTCGCCGCTCGTCGGCCGTGGGGATCAGCTCTCGCTGCTCGAACGGACGCTGGCGCGAAGCGCGAGCGAGGGAGAGGCGGCGCTCGTGACGCTGATGGGCGCCGCCGGCGTGGGCAAGTCGAGGCTGAGCGGCGAGTTCCTCTCCAGGGTCGCAGGGCACGCGGGAGTGCTTCGGGGGCGCTGCCTGCCTTACGGCGAAGGCATCACGTTCTGGCCGATCGCAGCCGTTCTGAGAGACGCGACGGGTACCGACGACCGCGATCCTGCCGAGCACGTGCGGCGCAGGATCTCCGAGCTCCTCGAGGGCGACGAGGACGCCGCGCTCGTGGCCGAGCGCCTCGGCGGCCTCGTCGGCGGCGGCGTCGCCACCCCGGGGATCCAGGAGACCTTCTGGGCGGTCAGGAAGCTCTTCGAGCACCTCGGGAAGGAGCGGCCGCTGGTCGTGGTCTTCGACGACATCCACTGGGGCGAGCCGACGTTCCTCGACCTGCTCGAGTACCTGGCCGACCGCATCAGGACGGCGCCCGTCGTGCTCTTGTGCCTCGCTCGGCCCGAGCTCCTGGAGGTGCGCGCCGGCTGGATGAGCACCAGGCCGAATGCGACGCTGGTCTCGCTCGAGCCGCTGAGCGGGGACGAGATCGACGGTCTGATCCGGAACCTCGCCGGCGGGGCGAAGCTCGAGGACGAAGCGCGGGCGAGGATCGTTGAGGTCGCCGAGGGGAACCCCCTGTTCGTCGAAGAGACGCTCCGCATGCTCGTCGACGACGGCGTTCTCCGGCAACACGACGGCGCGTGGACCGTGGCCGGGGATCTCTCGGGCCTCGCGATTCCCCCCACGATCCAGGCGCTGCTGACGGCCCGGCTGGACCGGCTGGAGCGGGAGGAACGCGCGGTGATCGAGCGGGCGGCGATCGTGGGACGCGTGTTCTCGTGGGAGGCCGTTGCCTGGCTCTCGCCGGCAGAGGTCAGACCGACGGTGTTCCGGCAGCTCCAGTCGCTCTCGCGCAAGGAGCTCGTGCAGCCCGACTACTCCGAGATCGGAGAGTCGTTCCGCTTCGCCCACATCCTGATCCGGGATGCCGCGTACAGCGCGATCCCGAAGGCGGACCGGGCGGAGCTGCACGGGCGGTTCGCGAGCTTCGTCGAGCTCGAGGCGAAGGAGCTGTCCGGCGAGTACGAGGAGATCGTCGGCTACCACCTCGACCAGGCGAGGCGGTTGCTGCTCGAACTCGGGTCGGCGAGCGAGCGCACCGCGGAGCTGGGTGCGCGCGCGGGGGCCGTGCTGGCCTCGGCGGGGCGCAGAGCCTTCGGCCGTGGTGACATGTCGGCGGCCGTGAAGCTGCTGTCCCGGGCGGCCGCCCTCCTGTCCGAGCACGACCCCGAGCGCGCGGAACTCCTGCCACAGCTGGCCTTCGCGCTGTTCGAGACCGGGGATTTCGCGGGGCTCCAGGACGTCGTGGCCGAGACGCGGAGGACGGCTTTTGCGTCCGGCAACTCGAGCCTCGAGGCGTACGCGGTCATCCTCGGGCTCTGGATCGAGATCTCATGGGCTCCCGAAGGGTGGGCCGACACGGCCCAGCGGGAGGCGGCCACGGCGATCTCCGCGTTCGAGGCTGCGGGGGACGAGCGCGGTCTCGCGAAGGCGTGGGCGCTCTTCGGGCTCGTCTACCTCGTCCGGGCGCAGTTCGCGGACGCGGAGGAGGCCTGGGAGAAGGCCGCGGAGCACGCGCAGAGGGCCGGCGACCGCCGCGACGAGCTGGAGAGCCTTTCGTGGGTTCCACTCGTCGTCTGGGCGGGGCCGACGCAGACCGCCCGGGGCCTCGAGCGCTGCGAGGAGGTCGTGCGGCGGGCGCGGGGCGACAAGAAGGTGACCGCGAGCGCGCTGCTCGCCCAGGCGACCTTCGAAGCGGGACAGGGGCGGTTCGACGACGCGCGCGCGCTGATCGGCCGCGCCAAGGCCTTGCTGGAGGAGGTTGCGCTGACGGTCTGGCTGGGAGGCCCGCTCGCGCAGTTCGCGGGGTGGGTCGAGCTGCTGGCGAACGATCCGGCGGCCGCCGAGCGCGAGCTTCGCTCCGGCTACGACAAGCTGAGGGAGATCGGAGAGCTGTCGTGGCTCTCCACGACGGCGGCGCTCCTGGCGGAGGCCGTATGGCTGGTGGGCCGCGCCGATGAGGCCGCGGAGCTCATCCGGGCGAGCGAGGAGTCCGCCGGGGCCGAAGACAGGTACTCGCACGCGCTGTTCCGCAGCGTTCGGGCGGAGATCCTCGCCCGTGGAGGGGACGCCGGCGCAGCCGAGCGGCTGTCTCGCGAGTCCGTTGCTCTCGCGGACGAGACCGACTTTCTCGATCTTCGCTGGTTGACGCGGATCGGCCGCGCGAACGTCCTGCGGTCGGCCGGGCGCGGTAAGGAGTCTCGAGCCGTCCTCCGCGAAGCCACCCGGATCGCCGAGCGGAAGGGGAACCTCGTGGCCGCTCGGCGGGCCCGCGAGCTACTCGAGCAGGCGGGCGAGGCGGAGCGCGCGCCCCCGTCCGACGGACCCTCGAACCCGTAGCCGGCGGCTCGCCAGCTGCTCAGTGGTGCTGCGGGGCGGCGCCGAGCGCCTGCAGCTGCGCCTGGAAGAGCGTCTTGTCGATCTTGCCCTGGTAGATCGGCACGCCTTCCTGCATGCATACGCGGATCACTTCCGTGCGCTCGATCCCAAGCTCCTTCGACAGCTCCTCGGGCGTCAGGTGGTTCGGCATCTGTCCTAGCTCCCTTCCCTCGGTTCCCTGGGCAACAAAAAAACCCGCCGCGCTCTGAGCGCCGACGGGTCAGCCGACCAATCTTCTCTGGTGTCCGGCAGGAATCAGGGGTCCTGCCTCCCCGAACGATCCATCACCCGAAACAATAATCGCCCCTCGTGACGGACGCAAAGGCTGAGCTGCCCGGACTGGAGGAGCGCTTCGCGGAGGTGCGCGGCGGGAAGCTGCGCTATCTCGCCGGAGGCGACGGCGAGCCGCTCGTGCTCGTCCACGGGCTCGGCGGCGCGGCCGCGAACTGGCTCGCGCTGGTGCCGCTGCTGCTTCCGCGTCGGCGGCTGCTCGTCCCCGAGCTGCCCGGCCACGGCGGCTCCTCGGCGCTGCCCGCGGCGCCGTCGCTGGACACCTACGCCGACCGCCTCGGGCTGCTGCTGAACCAGGAGGGAGCGGCCCCGGCGCCGGTCGTCGGCCACTCGCTCGGCGGGGCGGTCGCGTTGCGTCTTGCAATCCGCCGGCCCGAGGCCGTGAGCGCGCTCGTGCTCGCCGGGGCGGCGGGGATCTCGTCCGGCGCGCGCTACGCGCGCTACGCACTGGCGATCACCGGGATCGTGAAGCCGGGCCGCAAGATCGCACCGCACCGTCGCCGCGTCGCGCGCTCCGCCTTCCTGAAGCGCGTGGTCTTCGGGCGCTGGGGCGCCTCGGACCCGCCGGCGCTGCCGGACGAGCTCGTCGAGGCGTTCCTCGCCGGTACGGCACGGCATACGGACACCGTCAGCGCGGCCAACGCGCTCGTCCGCGACGACCCGCGGCTCGACCTGGACCGGATTCGCTGTCCGAGCCTCGTCCTCTGGGGCGCACGCGACCACCAGCTTCCGGTCGGCGACGCCTTCGACTACGCCCGCCGCCTCCGCGCGAGGCTGCGCGTGATCGCCGACTGCGGCCACCTGCTGATCGCCGAGCGCCCGGAGGCCTGCGCCGACGCGATCACGGACTTCCTCGCGACCAGCCGCTAACCTGTGCGTGCTCGGGGTGTGGCGCAGCCTGGTAGCGCGCTCCGTTCGGGTCGGAGAGGTCCCCAGTTCAAATCTGGGCACCCCGATTTGGAACGTGGGGGAGCCTCTCGGGTTCCCCCACGGCCCGTTCTCGGTATTCGACTCTCAGGCGGGGGTGAGCCCGTGGCGTCGCATCACCGCTGCGAGCTCGGAGGGATCGGGCGGGCCACCCGCAGCGGCCTGTACGACCGCGGCGGCGTCGCGGAAGTAGCCCGGCCCGAGGACGCCGGGGCTGACGATTGCAAGCGCGGTGGCGTCGAGATCGCCGTTGTTGTCGAACCGGTGGACGGCACCGCGCGGGATGCAGATGATCTCGCCGGGCCCGACGTCGACCTGTGTGCCCTCGATCGTCCAGGTGAGCACGCCGCTCAGCCCGTAGATCGTCTCCTCGTAGGCGTCGTGGCTGTGAGCGATCGGAACGTTCGCGCCGGCCGGGACGTCGAACTCGAAGATCGCCACCCCGCCTCCGGAGTCCTCGCCCTCCAGGAGGAACCGAATTGCGAGCGGTCCGATCCTGATCTCTTCACGTGTTGCAGTCGACATGCGTATCCCTCCTGTCGCTCCGGATGGTAAAGTAACTTGACGTTATATGCAGAAGCAAACTAAGTCAAGTCCTTTTACTGATCCGAGTGAGGAGGCGCCCGGCCAGCCCCTGATCGGTGCCCTCCTACGGATGCCCTGGGAGACGGTGCGGCTGCGGATGCTCGAGCACCTCCACGCGCGCGGCTTCGACGACCTCGACACTCCCCACCTGAACGTCCTCCAGTATCCAGGTCCGCACGGCATGCGGCCCTCCGAGCTGGCCGCGCGACTCGGCACGAGCAAGCAGGCGCTGAACTACCTGCTGCGGGAGCTCGAGCGCCGCGGATACCTCGAGCGGGACAAGCATCCGGACGACCTGCGGTCGAAGCGAATCGTGCTCACGGGTCGCGGCCGGTCGGCGGTGAGCGCCATCCGCGAGGCGGTCGGGGACACCGAGCAGGAATGGGCCGAGAAGCTCGGGCCGAGGCGGTTCGCCCACCTTCGCAGCCTCCTGGTCGAGCTCAACGAGCTGCCGTGAACCAAGGCGGCGACGCGATTCAGCCGCGACGCAGTAGCCGCCGCAGCCGCTCGAGCAGCGGCGCCGGCGTGCGAGCCGCCCGCGCCTCGCGCCGGGCCTGCTGCTTGACCCAGGCCCGGTGCCGCGAGGAGCGCGTGCCGTACTTCGGCTTCCAGTAGACCGGCATCAGTCGATCGTCCTGATCTGTCGCGACAGGAGGCCGCTCGCGATGATGCAGATCGAGATCGCGGCACCCAGGGCGATGATCGTGCCCGGCTCGGCGAGGCCGGAGAGCGAGCCGACCAGCAGCAGGCCGATCGGCGCCAGGCCGAACGAGCCGAACCAGTCGAGGCTCACCACGCGCGAGAGCATGTGCTGCGGCACGAGCTGCATCAGCATCGTCTCCCAGATCGTGACGCCGAAGCCGATGCAGACTCCGCGCACGAGGGCGGCCGCCACTGCGACCGGGTACCAGGGCGTAAGCGCGAACACGATCACGAGCATGCTGTTCACGATCCAAATCAGGTACGAGATCAGCCCGCGCCGGCGCTGGGGGTTGAGCTGGCCGACGAGCACCGAGCCGACGATCATCCCGGCCCCGATCGCCGAGAAGACGAGCCCGTAGGCGCCCACGCCGAGGTGAAAGTGCTCGCGCACGAGTTTGGGCGTCAGCACCTGGATCGGCGCCCACTGCAGCATCAGCACGAAGGCGAACAGGCTGATCGTCAGCCAGAGCCACGGGATCCCGGCCACGTAGCGGATCCCGGCGCCGATCTCGCGCAGCGTGCCCTCGGCCGCGCCGCGCTCGGACGTGCGCGGCCGGGTCGCGTAGACGAAGGCAAAGGAGACGAGGTAGGAGACGGCGTTGAAGCCGAACACGACGGTCGCGCCGGCGAGGCCGTAGAGCAGCGACGCCACCGACGGCCCGATCAGGAAGCTGCCCTGGCGCGCCATCCCGATCAGCGCGTTCGCCGAGCCGAGCTCCGGGCCGTCGACTACGAGCGGGATCAGGCCGCCGAGGGCGGGCGTGAAGAAGCCCGTCGCGAGACCCTCGACGAACGCGATCGCGGCCAGCGAGCCGATGCTGAGGTGGCCGGTGGCGTCGACCGCCGCGAGTACGCCGATAACCGCGAAGCGCGCGGCGTCGGAGACCAGCATCAGCGTGCGGCGGTCGTAGCGGTCCGCGAGCGCGCCGCCGACAAGGACGGTCGAGAGCAGCCCGACGCCCTGCAGCGTCAGGACGAACCCCAGCGAGCGCGCGGAGCCGGTGAGCGTGAACGTGCGCCAGCCGAGCGCGACCACGAACGAGGCGTCGCCGAGCAGCGAGATCGCCTGTCCGATCCAGAGCAGCCGGAAGTCGCGGCTCTGGAAGGCCTGCAGGAGACGGGCGCGCGAAGGCGTGGCGGCGGTTGCCTCCATCGAACGAAAGCTATCCTCAGCGCGTGACCGACCTCCTTCGCGTGGCCTGCGTTCAGATGACGAGCCGCGCCGACAAGGCGGCGAACCTGGAGAAGGCAGAGCGGCTCGTGGCGAAGGCGGCGGCCACCGGCGCCGACGTGGTCGCGCTGCCGGAGAAGTGGAACGCGATCGGCTCGACCGAGGAGCTGCACGCTGCCGCGGAGCCGCTCGAGGGCGGCGAGTCGGTGGCCGCGATGGCCGGGTGGGCGCGGGTGCACGGGATCACGCTCGTCGGCGGCTCGATCTCCGAGAAGCGCGAGGGTCGCGAGAAGCTCTCGAACACCTCGCTCGCCTTCGGGCCCGAAGGCGAGCTGCTCGGGATCTACCGCAAGATCCACCTCTTCGACGTCGAGGTCGGCGGCCACGTCTACCGCGAGTCGGAGGCCGAGGAGCCCGGCGCGGAGCCGGTGGTCGTCCAGGGTGAGGGATGGCCGGTCGGGCTGACCGTCTGCTACGACGTCCGCTTTCCCGAGCTCTACCGGATCCTCGCGCTCGAGGGCGCGGAGCTCGTGACTGTGCCTGCGCACTTCACGACGCCGACCGGCAAGGATCACTGGCACGTGCTCCTGCGCGCGCGGGCGATCGAGAACCAGTACTACGTCGCGGCCCCGGCGCAGGTCGGCGAGACGCTGCCGGGGAAGCCTGCGTACGGCCGCTCGTTGATCGTCGACCCGTGGGGGATAGTGCTCGCCCAGGCGCCGGACGAGGAGACGGTGATCGCGGCCGAGCTCGACCGGGCGCGGCTGCGCTCCGTTCGCGAGACGCTGCCGTCGCTGAAGAATCGCCAGGCAGACGCGTACCGCTGGCCGGCTCCCGCCTAGTCGAGCGCAATGGGCTCGTCGTCGGCGAGCCCTTCGTGGACGGCGTGGCGTCGATCCTCGTCGCGCGTGCGGTGACCGCAGACGGGCAGGAAGTCGTGCTGAAGGTGCAGGAACCGCACCGCGAGAGCGAGCACGAGGCGGCGGCGCTCGAGCTCTGGGACGGCGACGGCGCGGTGCGGCTGCTCGACCTCGAGCCCGAGGAGTACGCCCTCCTGCTCGAGCGGTGCGTTCCCGGTACGCCCCTGTCGGCCGCCGGCGCGGAGACCGCGCTCGACGTCTTCGTCGAGCTGTTGCCGCGGCTCTGGAAGCCGGCGGGCTCACCGTTCAAGACGCTCTCGGCGGAAGCCGCGTGGTGGGCCGACTCGCTCGAGGAAACCTGGGAGCGCTTCGGCCGGCCGTTCGAACGGAGGCTGCTCGACGCCGCGCTGGAGGCGCTGCAGGAGCTGCCGCGCACGCAGGGCGAGCAGGTGCTCCTCCACCAGGACCTGCACGGCGACAACGTCCTCGCGGCACAGCGCGAGCCCTGGCTGGCGATCGACCCCAAGCCGCTCGCCGGCGAGCGCGAGTTCGGGATCGCGCCGATCGTCCGCTCGAGCGAGCTCGGCCACTCGCGGCGCGAGGTGCTCGGCCGCTTCGACCGGCTCACGTCCGAGCTCGGCCTCGACCGGGAGCGGGCGCGCGGCTGGACGATCGCCCAGACGATCGCCTGGGCGTTCAACGGCCGGCACCACCGCGGTCATGCAGAGGTCGCGCGCTGGCTGCTAGAAGCTGGGTGATGCTGCGGGCCGTCCTGTTCGACGTCGACTTCACCATCGCGCGTCCAGGGCCGGAGCTCGGGCCGGAGGGCTACCACCGCCTAGGCACGCGCTTCGGGCTCGACCTCGACCCCTCGCGCTACGCGCTCGCGCGCGAGAAGGCGGTCGAGGGCATCCGTCGCCACCCCGAGCTCGAGCACGACGAGGAGATCTGGGTCGCTTTCACCGAGCAGATCATCCGAGGGATGGGCGGCGACGCCGAGTCCGCCTACGAGTGCGCGGTGGAGATGACGCGGGCCTGGGAGCACGCGGCGCACTTCGAGCTCTACGACGACGCGCTGCCCGTGCTCCAGGAGCTGCGTGCGCAGGGGCTGAAGCTCGGCCTCGTCTCGAACACCGGCCGTAACCTCGACGAGTTCGTCGCGCACCACCGGCTACACGTCGACGCGGCGCTCGGATCGGGGGCGTTCGGGCGGACGAAGCCGCACCCGACGATCTTCCGGGCCGTGCTCGAGCGGCTCGCCGTCGAGCCGGCCGACGCGGCGATGGTGGGCGACTCGGTCGAGGACGACATCGAAGGCGCCCGCGCAACCGGCATCCCGCGCGCGTTCCTGCTCGACCGCGACGGTCGCTACCCGGAGCTCCCGGACCGCCTGCCCGACCTGTTCGCGCTGCCGGCCGCGCTCGGGCTCCGGCCGAGCTGAGCCGCCGCCTCCTCGAGGGTGGCGACGGGGCCGACGCTGACGTCCTCGCCCCGGAAGAGCTCGAGCCAGGTCGCGAGCGGGTGGGCGGCGAAGCCCTCGGCGAGCTCGGCCGCGAGCGGCTCCTGCTCCACGTCCCACTGGCGCTCGGCGAGCTCCCGGCGGCCGAGCAGCTCGCAGAGGCGGCGGAAGAACTTCGGCTCGAGCGCGGCGACGGTGAGATGGCGTCCGTCGGCGGTCGCGTAGATCCGGTAGCACGCGAGGTCGCCGGTGAGCAGGCGAGGGAAGGGCTCGCCGCCGAGGCGGTGCGAGGCTAGCTCGTGCGCGCCGTGGGTGAGCGAGACGACCAGGTGCTGCCCGCGGCCGTTGTGCTCCCGCTCGAGCAGCGCGGCCAGGATCTGCGCCGTGGCGCGGAGGGCTGCGCCGAGGTCGGCGACCTGGACCGGCGGCAGCGCGGGGGCGGTGTCGACGAGCAGGCCGGCCCAGCCCTGGTAGTTGAGGTCGTGGCCGGCGGTCCGGTCGTGCGGCCCGAAGCCGGTGAAGGAGCAGTAGACGACCCGCTCGGGCAGCTGCGACGGCCCGATCCCGAGCCGCTCGACCACGCCCGGGCGGAAGCTCTCGAGCACGACGTCGGCCTCCGCGCAGAGCGCATGGCCGCGCTCGGGGTCGGCCTTCAGGTCGAGCTCGACGGTGGCCTTGCCGGCGTTGAGCGCCTCATGCCAGGCCGGCGCCAGCTCCTGCAACGGGTCTCCGCCGGGCGGCAGCAGCCGCGTGACGCGCGCGCCGAGCCGCATCAACTCCCGGCTCGCGAACGGCCCGGGCAGGTACCGCGTCAGGTCGACGACGAGCAGTCCCGCGAGCGGTTGCACCAGAACCGAAGCTACTACACTCAGCCGGGGTGCCGAACCGCACGAATGCGCAAGCGCAGGAGGAAAAGCGCCGGCTGCTTCTGGACGCGGCGGTGCGGGTCTTCGCACGCAAGGGCTACCACGCGAGCCGGGTGGGCGACATCGCGGAGGAAGCGGGTGTCGCGTACGGCCTCCTGTACCACTACTTCAGTTCGAAGGAGGAGGTGCTCCGGGCCGTCTTCCGCGAGACGTGGCGCGCGCTGATCGAGACGATCAGGAGCGTCGAGCAGGCGGGCGACCCGCCGCGCGAGCAGCTGCGCAAGGTCGCCGAGATCCTGCTCCGCTCGTGGCGCCGTGATCCGGACCTCGTGCGCGTGCTCGTGCTCGAGGTGACGCGCAGCCAGCACCTGCCGGACGAGATGGACGAGATCGTCGAGTCGTTCGCGGCGATCCAGGAGATCGTCGAGCGCGGCCAGGCGGACGGGTCGATCCGCTCCGACCTCGACGCGCGCCTGGCGAGCTACGTCTTCTACGGCGCCGTCGAAGAGCTGCTGACCGGCTGGGTGCTCGGCCGCCTGCCCGACTCCGAGGAGGATGTCGCCTGCGCCGAGCGGACGCTCGTCGAGATCGTCGCCGGCGGCCTGGCAACCGAGCTGGCGACGGCCGAAACCTAGGTGTCGACCACCTCGAGCACGGAGGCGCTCGTCGCGTTGCCCGGAGCGCGTAAGAGGCTGCTCTGGTCGCTCGGGCTCGGTGCGTTCGGCCTCGCCTTCTCGATCACGACGACCGCTGCGTATCTGCCGCCGCTGCTGCACCGCTTCACCAGCTCGGGCGGCGTGATCGGCGTGATCCTCGGCGTCGAGGGCGTGTTCGCGCTGACGCTCTCGCCGGTGATCGGGCCCTGGAGCGACGGCTTCCACACCCCGCTGGGCCGGCGGCGCCCGTTCATGCTGGTCGCGCTCCCGCCGCTCGGGTTCTGCCTGCTGCTGATGCCCCTCATGCCGAACCTCTGGACGACCGTCGTGGTCGTGCTGACGTTCTTCTTCGCGTACTACATCTACGAGCCGCCCTACCGCGGCCTCTATCCCGACGTCCTGCCACCGGAGCAGTTCGGCCGCTCGCAGGGCATCCAGCACATCCTGCGCGGGATCGCGATCGGGATCGCGCTCGTCGTCGGCGGGCTCCTGTTCAAGGTCTGGCGGCCCTCGCCGTTCCTGCTCGCCGCCGTGCTGACGACGGCCGCGTGCGGCGCGACGGTGCTGCTCGTCAACGAGGACGGCGGGCACGGGCGCGTCTTCGAGGGCTTCGGGGCCTACATCAGGCGGAGCTGGCACATCTTCTGGGAGAACGGTGATGTGCGGCGCTTCCTGATCGCGAACTCGGCGTGGGAGGGGACGTTCGCGGCGGCCCGGACGTTCGTCGTGCTCTACATCATCGACGGCCTGCACCAGTCGAAGGTGATGTCGTCTGCGGTGCTGGGCGCCGTCGCGGTCGGCTACGTGATCGCCGCGATCTTCGCGGGGCGGCTCGGCGACCGCTTCGGGCTGGCGCGGGTGATCTTCTTCGCGTCGTGGATCTACGGCGCCGGCTTCCTGGTCGGCGGACTCGCACAGCAGTGGCACGACTGGTACTTCGGGCTGATCATCCCCGTGGCGGTCGCGGGCGGAACGGTGATGACGCTCGCCTGGGGGCTGCTGTACAAGATCGTGCCCGTCGAGCACCGCGGGGCGGCGTCGGGCCTCGCGACGACGACGAAGGGCATCGGGCTGCTGATCGGCGCGCCGTTGGCCGGTCTGGCGATCGACCTGGCGCAGCCGTACCTCGAGACGACGTCCGGCTACCAGATCCTCTGGCCGATCTGCGGCCTGCCCATCCTGGCCGCGATCCCGCTGCTCGTCCGTTTGATGGAAATCGAGCCGCGGCCGCATGCCCAGGTCGACGTGCCGGTGATCTAGGCCGCGGCGGCGCGCTCGACGGCCGAGGCGAGCTTCGCGCGAACCTCGGCCGCGACCGGCGTCAGCGCGTCGTTCTCCACGATCGAGAGCATCCTTTCCGCGTCGATCGCGGCGATCTGCGTGATGCCGTCGGTCTGGTAGACGGCGACGTTGCACGGCAGCAGCGTCCCGAGGTCCGGCTCGGCACCGAGAGCCCTGTGCGCGAGCGCCGGGTTGCAGGCGCCGAGGATCAGGTACGGCTCCCGCTCGACTGCGAGCTTCTCGCGCAGCGTCGCCTGCACGTCGATCTCGCAGAGGACGCCGAACCCCTCGGCCTTCAGCGCTTCGCGGACGCGGTCGACCGCGTCCGCGAACGGGTGGTCGGTGGCGGCGCTCAGGGTGTAGCCGGTGGCGAGCATTGGCGTTCCTGCTTCAGGCGTGCCCGAACGTCACGTCGGGAAGCACGCGGTCGAGCCACCGCGGGAGCGACCAGGCGTGGCGGCCGAACACCCGCAGCAGCGTCGGGATCAGCACGAGGCGGACGAGCATCGCGTCGAGCAGGACGGCGAGGCCGAGGATGACCCCCATCTCCTTGGGCGGCAGCGGGCCCGACAGCGCGAAGGTGAAAAAGACCGCGACCATGACCGCGGCCGCGGCGAAGATCACGCGCCCGGAGTGGGCGAGCCCGCCGACCGCCGCTTCGCGCGCGTCGTGCGAGCGGTCCCAGTGCTCCTTCGCCGACGAGAGCAGGAACACCGTGTAGTCCATCGAGATCGCGAAGATCATCGCGAAGAAGAAGACCGGCGCCCACGCGTCCATGAACCCCTGGGGCTCGAAGCCGAGCAGGCCGGCGCCATGGCCGTTCTGGAAGATCAGGCGCCCGATTCCGAAGGCAGCTCCCGTCGCGAGCAGGTTCGTGATCACGCCCAGGGCGGCGATCAGCGGCGCTTGCAGGGCGACCAGCAGGAGCAGGAAGCCGAGGGCGAGCACGACGCCGATCACGAGCGGCGTCTTTGCGCCCAGGGCCTGCTCGAGATCGTGATTCTCGGCGACGGCGCCTCCCACGAGCGCTCCTGCCGGGAGCGCGTTGCGCAGGCGGTCGATCGTCCTCCCGACGCTCGCGTTGGAGGGATCGGCGGTGGGTGTGGCCTGGACGAGGACGAGCCCGTTGCCGCCGACCTGCGGCGGAGCGACCCGGGCGATCCCGGAGTCGCGGCGCGCAATCGACGCGACTCGCGTCGCCTCGGCGGTCGGGGCGACGATCTGGAGCGCTCCGGGCGCGCCCGGGCCGAAGGCCTGCTGAACCTGCACGTAGCCGACGCGCGAGCCGTCGTTCTTCGGCACCACCTTGATCGAGGGCATCCCGGTCTTCAGGCCGAAGATCGGCAGCGCGAGCAGGACGAGCAGCAGCGTCGCGGCCGGGCCGAAGAGATGAGGGTGTCGCCAGAGCCGCTCGCCCCAGCGGGCAAAGCGCGGCGAGCGGTGCTCGCCCGAGTGCACCCAGCGCAGCGGGAGCGCATCGACCTTGGGGCCGAGCTTCGCGAGCACGGCAGGCAGGAGCGTCAGGGTCGCGGCGAGCACGAACGCGACGCTGAGCATGATCCCGAGGGCCATCGAGCGGAAGGCGGGGCTCGGCACGAGCATCACGGCCGAAAGCGAGACGAGGACGGTGGCACCCGAGAAGAGCACCGCCTTGCCGGCCGTGTCCATCGTGATCGCGACCGCGTCGCGAGGACGCAACTCCGAGCCGAAGTAGGCACCACGGAAGCGGTGGACGACGAAGAGCGCGTAGTCGATCCCGAGCGCCAGCGCGAACATCAGCGCGAAGTTCATCGCCCAGATCGAGATCTCAAAGCCGTGCGTCAGCAGGGCGAGCAGCCCCGCGGAGGCGAGCAGGCCTAGCATCGTTAGCAGCAGCGGCAGGCCCGCGGCGACGAGCGACCCGAACGCGAGCACCAGGATCGCGAGCGTCACCGGCCACGAGTAGAGCTCGGAGCGCATCATCGCCTTGCGGTTCGCGGCGTTGAAGTCCGACCACATGCCGGAGGCGCCGGTGAGGGTGACCGAGACGTCCGGGGTCGAGAGCGTTCGGAGCTTGCCCTTCAGCGAGTCGGCGGCGGCGACCATCGCGGTCGGGTCGCGCCGGGCGCCGCCCACGATCAGCGCCACGTGGCCGTCGCGGGAGATCGAGCTGCCGGCGGCCGGGGACACGACCGTCGAGATGCGCGGGTCGGAGCGGAGCACGGCCTCGACGCGCGCGACCGTCGAGCGGAAGGCGGGGGCGCTCGCTGTGAGCGTCGAGGAGCGGACGACGACCACCGGCGCGGCACTCGAGAGCCCGCCGAAGCTTCTCTGGATCAGGCCTCGCGCCTGGACGGACTCGGACCCGTTCGCCTGCCAGCCGGCGCCCGAGAGCGCGGTCTCGACCTTGGGCGCGAACACCGCCAAGACCAGGGCCACCGCCGCCCAGGCAAGCGCGACCACGCGAACGTGGTCTGCCGCCCAGCGGCCGAGCCGGCCGATCAGGCCCACGACCTCCGGGTGCTCGACGGTTCGTGCCACTTCGGGTGCTTCTGCGACGCCCACTTCGAGACCACTATACAACTAAATCGTTGCAGAGTATAATCCAGGCGGTGAACCTTCCCCACCCGCTGACCGAAGACCTCGCCGAGCTGATCGCCCGCCGCTTCCGCGCCCTCGGCGACCCGTTGCGCGTTCGGATCCTCGACCTGCTCCGCGATGGGGAGCTGAGCGTGAGCGAGCTGGCCGCGCGCCTCGGCGCGGGGCAGCAGAACGTCTCGAAGCACCTCGCGGTGCTCGCGGACGCAGGGATGGTCGCCCGTCGCAAGGGCGGCAACCACGTCTACTACGACATCGCGGACGAGCGGGTCCTCGCGCTGTGCGAGCAGGTCTGCGGCTCGCTCCAGTCGCACCTCTCGAGCCTGGCCGCCGTCGTCGGCGGTGGACGCGCCCGCTAGCGCGACTGCGCGAGGGCCGGCGCCCAGGCGGCGATCGGCGAGGAGTCGCCGTCGCCGTTCAGCCGCCGGTAGCCGAGCGCGTGCTCGGCCTGCATCAGCTTGTGGATCTGCGTCGTGCCCTCGTAGATGATCGGCGCCCTTGCGTTGCGGAAGTAGCGCTCGATCCCGTACTCCGCCGAGTAGCCGTACGCGCCGTGCACCTGGATCGCGAGGTGCGCGGCGCGGAAGGCGGACTCGGTCGCGTGCCACTTGGCGAGTGAGGTCTCGCGGGTGTTCCGGACGCCCTGGTTCTTCAGCCATGCCGCCTGCATCACGAGCAGCTTCGACGTCTCGTAGCCGAGCACCATCTCCGCGATCATGTCCTGCACGAACTGGTACTTCCCGATCGGCTCGCCGAAGGTCTCCCGCTCCCGCGCGTACTCGACCGACCGCTCCAGGCAGGCCCGCACGACGCCGCAAGCGCCGGCGGCGACCGTGAAGCGCCCCTGGTCGAGGCTGTACATCGCGATCTCGAAGCCCTGGCCCTCCGCGCCGACGAGGTTCTCGGCCGGCACCTCGACGTTCTCGAAGAACAGCTCGCCGGTCGAGCCGGCCCAGATCCCGAGCTTGTGCTCCGTCTCCCGCGTCGAGACGCCGGGCCATTCCCGCTCGACCACGAAGGCCGAGATGCCTTTGTGCTTCGCCGACGGGTCGGTCTTCGCGAACACGAGCTGGTGGTCGGCGACCGTCGCGTACGAGATCCAGTTCTTCTGCCCGTTCAGGACGTAGGTGTCGCCCTCGCGGCGTGCGGTGGTGCGCATCGCGGCCACGTCCGATCCCGCGCCCGGCTCGGTCAGCCCGAAACAGGCGAGCTTGTCGCCGCGCGCCTGCGGCGCGAGGTAGCGCTGCTTCTGCTCCTCGGTGGCGTAGCGCAGCAGCGAGAGCGAGTTCAGCCCGACGTGCACCGAGATCAGCGTCCGGAACGCTGCCTCGCCGCGCTCGATCTCCTCGCACGCGAGCGCCTCGGCCACGAAGTCGAGGCCAGCGCCGCCGTACTCCTCCGGGATTACGATCCCGAGCAACCCCAGCTCGGCCATGCCCTCGATCACGCCCATGTCGAGCCGGTGCTCGATGTCGTTCTCGATCGCGTTCGGCAGCACGCGCTCGTCGACGAACGCACGCACCGTGTCCTGAATCAGGCGCTGCTCGGGGGAGAGCTCGAAGTCCACCGCGCAAGTGTACGGACGCGAGAACGCCAAGACCCTCCTTGACCCGCGCGGGCTCGCGCCCGGGCTCGTCGCCGCGCTCGTCGTCGGCGCCCTCGCTGCCGATGCCGGCGGTTACGACCCGACCAGCTGGGGGTGGAGCACGGTCGCCCTCCTGATCGTCGTCGGCGCCGCGCTGATCGCCGGAGGTCGGCGGCTGGCTCCGCTCGAGTGGGCCTTGCCGGCAGCGCTCGCGGCGCTCGCGGCCCTGGTCTGGCTCTCGCTGGCCTGGTCGTCCGATTTCTCGCAGACCGTCCTGGAAGGCGAGCGGATCCTCCTCTACGTCGCAGCGACGTCGGCGCTGCTCCTGCTCGGGCGTCGCTCGCGCGTGGAGGGCCTGCTCGCGTCGTTGGCGGCGGCGACCACCGCGATCTGTGCCTACGCGCTGATCGTGCGGATGTTCCAGCCCGGCAGCGGCGCCTACCAGGTCGACGCCGTCAACCCGCAGGCCGGGTTCAGGCTCGCGCGGCCGCTCGGCTACGCAAACGCGCTCGCGATCTTCGCGGCGATGGGAATCCTGCTCTCGCTCGGGCTCGCCGTCCGCGCGCGGACCACCGCGGTCCGGGCACTCGCCGCGTCGGCGCTCGTGATCCTCGCTCCGACGCTGTACTTCACCTACGGGCGCGGGGCCTGGATCGGACTCGCGGCGGGGATAGTGGCGCTGCTCGCGACCGAGCGTGACCGGCTCGAGGTGGTCGGACGAAGCCTGGCCCTGGCGGTCGCCCCCGCAATCGCCGTCGTGCTCGCCTCCCGCACCCACCCGCTGACGAGCGAGCCGGGAGCGGTCGCGGCGGCACGGCACGACGGTCACCGCCTGGCGGTGGCGCTCCTCGTTCTCGCCGTCGCGGCGGCCCTCGTCCCCGCCGCGCTCGACCGGGCACGCATCACCATCGGTCCCATCAGGCGGCGAACGCTGATCGTCGTCCTGGTGCTGGTCGTCCTCGCGGTCGTCGCTGCCGGTCTCGCTGCGGTCGGCGGCCCGGGTGCTGCGGCCCGCCGCGCCTATCACGCCTTCAACGCCCCGGCCCCGCTCGTCAAGACCGACACGAGCAGCCGGCTCTTCAGCCTTTCGGGAAGCAACCGCTCGGACTACTGGCGGGTCGCCTGGCGGGAGTTCCAGGCGCACCCGTGGCTGGGAGGTGGAGCGGGCAGCTACCAGCGCTTCTGGCTGCGGCACCGGAGTCAGGGCCTTCCCGTTCGCGACGCCCACAGCCTCTACCTCGAGACGCTCGCAGAGCTCGGCCCGCTCGGCCTCGCACTCCTGCTCTGCGCGCTGGCCGCACCGCTCGCGCCCGTCAGGGCGGCTCGCAGGAGCCCGCTCGCCGCCGCCGCGCTGGGCGCCTATGTCGCCTTCCTCGTTCACGCAGGCGTCGACTGGGACTGGGAGATGACGGCCGTGACCATGGCGGCGCTGGCCTGTGGAGTCGCGCTGCTGCTCGCTGCCCGCGGTGCGGAGGCGCCGCCCCTCGGCCGCCCGCTACGCGTAGTAGGCGTCGCGCTCACCGCCCTCGTCGCGTGCGTCGCGCTCGTCGGCTACGCGGGCAACCGGGCCGAGGCCTCGGCCGCCGACGCGCTCGACGCATCGCAGCTCCACGCAGCCGCGGACGACGCCAGGCAGGCGCGGCGCTGGGAGCCGTGGTCAGCGGAGCCGTGGCGACTGCTGGGGGAGTCGCAGCTCCAGGCCGGAGAGGTCGTGCAGGCGCGCGCGAGCTTCCTGCGCGGCCTCGAGGAGGATCGCGGAAGCTGGGAGCTCTGGCTCGACCTCGGCCTGGCGAGCCAGGGTCGCGAGCGCGCGCTCGCGCTCGCGCACGTGGCCGTGCTCAACCCCCTCAGCACCGAGCTTCGAGAGCTACGCGGCTCTCCGTGAACGCACGCCGCAAGATTCTCGGTTCCAGGGGATCAGCTTGGGCACTCACGTGAGAAACCGACCCTCGGGGGTTTTGCCCATGGAAAAACTCAGGAACTCAGGACGCGCTCGCATCGCCGCTCTGGCGGCTGCGGTTCTCGCGGCCGGCGTGTTCGCGTCCCTGGCGGCGGCGGGATACGGGGCGAAGCTCGTCTCGTTCTCGCACACCTCGCCGACAGCGGCCCAGTACCCGCAGTCGAAGGTGACGATCTGCCACCACACGCATTCGCAGACGAACCCGTTCGTGACGATCACCGTCTCGGTGCACGCGCTCCCCGCGCACCTCAAGCACGGCGACACGGTCGGGGCCTGCACGCAGCAGGCGCCGCCGGTGCCGGTGGTGGGTGGGAAGGTGCACAAGCTGCACAAGGTGCATCCGTCCAAGCCGCGTGCCGACAAGAGCCGGCTGCACCGTCACGGCAAGCCTGCGAAGACGACACCTGCGGGCAAGACGCACGGCAAGAGCAACGGTGCCAAGAGCCACGGCCAGGCGCCGACCGGTCAGGCCACCGTCCACGGCAAGAGTCAAGCCCAGACCAAGACCCACGGCTCGAACAAGGGCCAGGGCAAGGGTCACGGCAAGGACCACGCCAAGACTCACGGCCAGGGCAACGGCGGCGGTCAGGGCAACGGCCAGGGCAACGGCCACGGCCAGGGCCAGGGGCCGGGGGATACCCACGGCAACTCCGGCGGTGGCAAGGGCAACGGCCACAAGCAGTAGCGCTCGTTCTGCTCAGACGAATCACCAGAGAGAGCCCCGGCCGCGGGGCTCTCTCGTTGTAAGGTCGCCTCGTGCCGGCCGGAGGAACCTACGGAGGCTTCGCCGCGTTGCCGCTCGAGGTCGGCTCGTACGAGCTCGAGCGGCTGGAGCGGCCCGTCACCCGCGGCTTCACCCGCGTGACGACGGTCGTGCACCTGAGCGACGGCGGCGCTGAGGGCCTCGGCGAGGACGTCACCTGGTATCCGGAGCACCACGACCGCGAGCAGGCTGCTGGAGCGGTGCTGCCGCTCGCCGGCTCGTGGACGCTCGAGTCGTTCTCCGACGCGCTCGACATGCCCGACCCGCACCGGCGCTGGGCCTACGAGAGCGCGGCGCTCGACCTGGCGCTGCGGCAGGCGGGCACGAGCCTGGCGCGGGCGGTCGGCCGTGAGTCACGGCCCGTCGCGTTCGTGATCTCGCCCGGCCTCGGCGACCCGCCGACGGGCCGCGTCGTCCGCCGCTGGCTCGAGCTCGAGCCGAGTCACCGCTTCAAGCTCGACCCGGCGGGGGACTGGAGCGACGAGCTGATCGCCGAGCTCGCCACGACCGGCGCGATCGTCACCGCCGACTACAAGGCGTACTACAGCCAGGAGGACGGGCCGCCGCCGGACGCCGAGCTCTACCGCCGCGTGGCCGAGGGCTTCCCGGAGGCCTACCTCGAGGACCCGGCGCTCACCGACGAGACCGATGCCGTCCTCCTGCCGCATCGCGACCGGGTCACCTGGGACGCGCCGATCCACTCGGTCGCCGACGTCGAGGCGCTCCAGTTCGCGCCGCGCGTGCTCAACTCGAAGCCTTCGCGCTTCGGCCGGCTGCAGGAGCTGCTCGCGTTCTACGACCACTGCGACGCGAACGGCATCGCCCTCTACGGCGGCGGGATGTTCGAGCTCGGCCCCGGCCGCGGCCAGATCCAGTACCTCGCATCGCTCTTCCACCCCGACGGCCCGAACGACGTCGCGCCGCGCGCCTACAACGAGCCGGAGCCGCGCGAGGGCCTCCCGCCCAGCCCGTTGCAGCCGGCGGCGGAGGAAACGGGGTTTCGGTGGAGCGAAGCCGCCGCTATTGTTTGACTGACTAGTCAATCAATGAGGCGGAGATGGCTACGACAGAGGCAATCGGCACTGGCGTCTCCTTCCAGCTGACCGACGAGCAGCGCGCGCTGCGGGAGCTGGCGCACGAGTTCGCGGAGAAGGAGATCCGCCCGAAGGCGGCCGAGTACGACGAGCACCAGACCCACCCGGCCGACGTGGTCGCGAAGGCGCACGAGGTCGGGCTGATGAACCCGCACGTCCCCGAGGAGCTCGGCGGGGCGGGACTCGGGGCGATGGAGGGCGCGCTGATCGGCGAGGAGCTCTGCTGGGGCTGCTCCGGGATCGCGACCACGATCGTCGCGAACATCCTCGGCGCGCTGCCGATGCTGATCGCGGGCACCGAGGAACAGCAGCGCGAGTGGCTGCCGCCGCTGCTGGAGGAGCCGATCCTCTGCTCGTTCGCGCTGACCGAACCGAACGCCGGCTCAGACGTCTCCGGGATCAGGACCACGGCCGTGCGGACCGGCGACGACTACGTGATCAACGGCTCGAAGATGTTCATCACGAACGCAGGCCAGGCCGCGTGGGTGATCGTCTTCGCCTCGACCGACAAGGACGCCGGCCATCGCGGCCTCACCGCCTTCATCGTCCCGACGGAGACCGAGGGCGTGGTCGTCGAGAAGCACCTCGACAAGATGGGCCAGCGCGCTACGGACACCTCTGCGCTCGCCTTCCAGGACGTGAAGGTACCGGCGCGCAACCGGCTCGGCGAGGAGGGACAGGGCTTCAAGATCGCGATGCAGACGCTCGACCACACGCGACCGGGGACGGCTGCGGGCGCGGTCGGCGTCGCGCGCGCGGCCTTCGAGCACGCGGTCGAGTACTCGCGCGAGCGGATCCAGTTCGGCCAGCCGGTCGCGATGAACCAGGGCGTCAACTTCCTCGTCGCCGACATGGCCGCCGAGATCGAGGCCGCACGGCTGCTCGTCTGGCAGGCCGCGTGGCTGCTCGACCAGGGCAAGCGCGCGACGCTCCAGTCGTCCTACGCGAAGCGCTTCGCCGCCGACACCGCGATGAAGGTCACGACCGACGCCGTCCAGATCTTCGGCGGCTACGGCTACATCAAGGAGTACCCGGTCGAGAAGCTGATGCGCGATGCGAAGCTGTTCCAGATCTACGAGGGGACGTCGCAGATCCAGCGCCTGGTGATCGCGCGCGAGATCTACCTTCCGCGCGGCGACTCGTAGGGCTCATGGCCGGCGAGCTCAGAGGGACGCCCGGCAGAGCCGTGCGTCCCGAGGTCGGCGCCGCAAACGGCGCCTTGGTCGCGCGTGGCGATTGAGATCGACCTCTCGGGGCGGGTTGCGCTCGTCACCGGGAGCTCTCGGGGCCTGGGCCGGGCGGACGCCCTCGCACTTGCGCGCGCCGGCGCGGACGTGGTGCTCGCCGACATCCAGCTCGAGGGTGGAGAGCCCGCCGACGAGTACGGCCTGCTCGCCCAGGCGGCGCGCGCGCAGGGGCTCGTCTACACCGAGCAGACGGCCGAGGAGATCCGCACACTCGGCCGCCGAGCCGTCGCGGTGCGCTGTGACGTGACCGACCGCGCGCAGGTCGACGCCGCCCTTGCGACGGAGCTCGGCCCGCCCGACATCCTCGTCGCGAACGCCGGCACGCTCGACCACGTCGCGCGGCTCGAGGAGCAGTCGCCGGAGCTCTGGGAGCGCGACCTGCGCGTGAACCTGACCGGCGTCTTCAACTGCGCACAGGCGGCGTGGCCGGCGATGGTCGAGCGCGGCTGGGGCCGGATCGTGACCATGGCGTCCGTCGCCGGCACGCTCGGCGGCTTCGGGCAGGCCAGCTACGCGGCGACGAAGGCCGGCGTGATCGGCCTGACGAAGACGCTCGCGCTCGAGGGCGCCCGGCACGGCATCACCGCGAACGCGGTGGTCGCGGGGATCATCGGCACGGAGGCCTTCGGCTTCGGCAACCCGGAGATGAACGAGCGGATGGTGAGGCGTACCGCGCTCAGGCGCACCGGCGAGCCCAACGAGGTGGCGAGCGTGATCGCGTTCCTCTGCTCGGATCTCGCCTCGTACGTGACCGGTGCGGCCATCCCCGTGGCCGGCGGAATCGACCTCTTCACCTTCTGAAACCGCCGCTACACTCCTGTCCTTGCGCGTCGAGGCGGGAAGCGGAGCGGTCCGGGTCCGCAGCCGACGCCGCAGTCGTTCCAGGACGCTGCTCGTTCAGCGGCTGGTCGTGCTGGCGGTCGTCGCTGTGGTCGGCGGCGTCGTGCTCGGATTCGTGTTCGCCGGGTCGGCCGACCGGATCGCAGCCGGCGTCAGCATCGACGGCGTCAACGTCGGCGGGCTGACGGCCTCCGAGGCACGGGAGAAGCTCGAGGCGCGCGCGGTCGCGCTCGCCCAGGTGCCCGTCGTCTTCACGGCCGCCGGTCATCAGTGGCGCCTGCGCCCGGGCAGTCTCGGCGTCGAGACGGACTGGAACGCGGCCGTGAGGCTCGCGCTCGACCAGGGCGACGGGCTCGCCCCGATCCGCGGCTTCCGCCGGATCGGCGTCCGCGTCTTCGGCGCCGACGTCTCGCCGCCCACGCAGGTGCTCGACAAGGCACTCGCCTACGAGCTCGCTCGCATGAGTCGGGCCGTCGACCGCCCGCACCGCGACGCCGCGCTCGTGCTGCGGCGGCTGCAACCGGTCGTCGTGCCGGCGCGGGCCGGCCACCTGCTCGACCGTGCGGCCGCGAGCGACGCGATCGTCCACACGCTGGCCGGCTTCCAGCGCGGCCGCGTCGCGCTGCCCGTCCGGATCGACGAGCCGAGCGTGCGCGCCGCCGACCTCGTGCCCGTCGCGGCGCAGGTGCGGACGGCACTCGCCCGCCCGGTGCGGATGAAGCTCGGCGTCGCCTCGTGGTGGCTTCCGAAGCGCCAGCTGGCCGCGATCCTCTCGCTTCCGCACGACGGTGCCCGCGCCCTGCGCGTCGGCGGCCCCGGCGCGACGCGCTACTTCGGCAAACTCGGCCGCGGCATCGACGAGCGTGCGCGCGACGCGACCTTCCGCCCGCTCTCGAGCGGCCGCGTGGTCGTCGTCCCGGCGCGCCCCGGCCGCGTCGTGAGCGCACTCGCGACCGGCCGCAACGTCCTCAGCGCGGCCCTTTCCCCGACCGACCGCACCGCGCGGGTCGTCGTCATGTACGAGAAGCCGAACCGCACGACGGCACAGGCCCGCGCGCTGGGGATCACGACGCGTGTGGGCCGCTACGAGACGATCTACGGCGGCGACCCGAACCGCATCCACAACGTGCAGCTCGTCGCGCACCTCGTCGACGGGAAGCTGATCGCCCCGGGCGCGACGTTCTCGTTCAACGGCGCAACCGGCGCGCGCACGGCGGACAAGGGCTTCCGCGAGGCCCCGGTGATCATCAACGGCGAGCTCACGAGCGGGCTCGGCGGCGGCGTCTGCCAGGTCTCGACGACGGTCTTCAACGCCGCCTACGAGGCAGGCCTGAAGATCACCGAGCGGACGAACCACGCGCTCTACATCAGTCATTACCCGCAGGGCCGCGACGCGACGGTGAACTACCCGGACGTCGACCTGAAGTTCGTCAACGACACCGACCACTGGCTGCTGCTGCGCACGTATGTCGGGTCGTACTCGCTCGACGTCGAGCTCTACGGTGCGCCGCTGCACCGCCGCGTCGTCAGCGAGACCCGGCCGCTCGTCGACACCGGTGCGCCGCCGCTGCAGCGCGTGCCCGACCCGGCGATGTTCATCGGCTCGACCGTGGTCGAGGAGAGCGGCGAGCCGTCACGCTCGACGAGCGTCCGCCGCCGCGTCTACACGGCGGGTGGCGCGCTGCTCTACGACAACACGTGGTACTCGTCCTACCGTGGCGAGCCGCGCATCGTGCGCGTCGGGACCAAGGCGAAGCCGAAGCCGCCGCCGCCGACGAAGGGCCCGTCGGGGCCGAGCGGGCCGAGCGGGCCGACCGGTCCGGCCGGCGTCAGCTCTCCGCAGTAGCGATCTCCTCCGCGAGCCAGCCCGGGACGCGGGTCGGCCGGTGCGTGCGTGCGTCGATGCACGCATGGTGCGTCCACCCGTCGGCGATCGCCTCGCCGTCGCGCTCGAGCGCGTAGTCGAAGCGAAAGCGCGCCCCGCGCAGGTCGCCGCAGCGGGCGCGGATCGTCAGCCGGTCGTCGAAGCGCGCTGGCGCGAGGTAGCGCACGTGCGACTCGATCGTCAGCGCCTCGATCCCGTCGGCTCGCAGCCCGGGGTAGCCGCCGCGGAAGCGCGCCAGGTAGTCGATGCGTGCGAGCTCGAACCAGACGAGGTAGACCGAGTTGTGCGCGATCCCCTGCGCGTCGGTCTCGGCAAAGCGCACCCGCACCTCGGTCTCGAAGCGGAACTCCACGGCGGCTGAGTCTACGATCGGAGGCCGTGAGCGCCGTGTCACTCGCCGAGCTGATCCGCGGCAACCGCCCGTGCGTCGTCCTCACCGGTGCGGGCGTCTCGACGGAGAGCGGGATTCCGGACTTCCGCTCGCCGACCGGGCTCTGGGCGAAGCTCGACCCGCTCGAGTACGGCTCGATCGAGGCCTTCCGCGCCGACCCGCTCAAGGTCTGGAGCTTCTACAAGCCGCGCGTGGCGATGCTGACGGAGGCCGAGCCGAACCCGGCGCACCTCGCGCTGGCCGAGCTCGAGCACCGGGGTCTCGTGCAGGCGGTCGTGACGCAGAACATCGACCTGCTGCACGAGCGTGCGGGGAGCCGCGAGGTGGTCGAGGTGCACGGCTCGATCCGCACCGCCACCTGCCCCGGCTGCGGCGGGCGTTACGAGCTCGAGCACGTGCTCGAGCTGCTCGCGGAGGCCGACGCGCCGGCGTGCCCCACGTGCGGCGAGATCGTCAAGCCCGACGTCGTCTTCTTCGGCGAGCTGCTGCCACCGGAGTCGATCGACCGCGCCTTCGAGCTAGCGCGCGGCGCGGCGCTGCTGCTCGTGGTCGGCTCCACGCTCGAGGTCCACCCGGTCGCCGCGCTGCCCGAGGAGACGCTGGCCGCCGGCGGCCGGCTCGCGATCGTCAACCGCGGCCGCACGCCGTACGACCGGAGGGCGAGTCTGAGGATCGACGGAAGCGCGGGCGAGGTATTACCCGCGGTGGTCGCGGCGCTCTAAGGATGGCTCGACGCAATACCGGCTGTGTCGCCGGAACGAGCGCTAGTCCGCCGGGCCCTCCTAGGCCGCGGCGCGCTTCACCGGGCGCTCGTCGAGCACTTGACTGCACTCGGAGCAGACCGTGCGCTCGACCTCGTACGGCACGCCGAGCCGCTGGAGCAGCACGTACGTCCGCACGCCTGTGTGCCGGTGGAGCCGTTTGCGATTCGAGAAGAGCTGGCTCATCATCCTCGTTCCGAGCGTAGCGTTGCCGTCGGAAGATACGACGCTCGAAAGGGTGAACAAGTTGTGTCGATTCGGAAACGACGCGCGACGGCTACTCTCGGGGCGTGAGAGGCCGCCGCTTCCGGCTCTTGCTCGGGCTTCCGCTCGCCGTGGCCCTTGCGGGCTGCGGCGCGACCGCGCACCGGGCCGCGAGTCAGCGGCCGCCGAGTGACGCGCCGCGCTGCAGAAGCGGGCCCGCGCCGCTCGGGAGCTCCCGCGTCGCGGTGGCCGCGGTCGTCCGCTCGCGAGCCGTTGCCTACCGCCGTCCGGGCGCGCGGCCGTTCGCGCGCTTCGGCCGGCTGAACGTGAATCGCTTCCCGACCGTCTTCCGCGTCCTCGCCGCGCTGCGCGCACGCGACTGCACCGCGCGCTGGTACCGCGTGCAGCTGCCGATCAAGCCGAACGGCGTCACCGGCTACGTCCGCGCCGCCGCTGTCGCCACCGGCCGCGTCCGCTCGCGCGTGCTCGTCGATCTCTCCGCGAAGAAGCTGACGCTGTTCCGAAACGGCAGGCGCGTCGTGCGCACGAGCGTCGCGGTCGGCTCGCCGGCCACGCCGACGCCGACCGGGCGCTACTACGTCAACCAGCGCCTGATCCCGTCCGACCCGTCCGGCCCGTTCGGCCCGGGCGCGATCGGGATCTCCGCGTACTCGACGGTGCTGACGGGGTGGACGCAGGGCGGCCCGATCGCGATCCACGGGACCAACGAGCCGTGGTCGATCGGGCACGCAGTGTCGAACGGCTGCATCCGCCTCCGCAACGACGTCCTGCGCCGGATCTTCAAGGTCACGCCCGCGGGGACGCCGGTGCTGATCCAGCGGTGAGGCGGCGGGCCCTCGTCGCCGCCGCGGTGGTGCTCTGCGCGGGGCTGGCGGCGACCCTGGCCGCGACCGCGCGGCAGGCCGCATTCGTCGACCCCGGCACGGACGCGCGGCCGGACGGCTGCGGGCGCGACTACATCGAGCAGAGCCAGCGCAACATCCCGACCTGGGTCTACGTCGGCGACCGGAGCGCCCCCGCGTCGGGGCCGCAGCCGGCCCTGCGCCGGCTCGAGGGCCGCGTCCTCTCGCGCTACGAATCCGATCTGGCCGTGCACCCGACGCCCGAGGACCTGCCGACGATCCACCGCAGCTACGACCTCAACGTCAACGTGCTCCCGGACGCGGCCGACCGCGGGCTGCTGGGCGGCTCCGCCTCGGCGCGCACCGGCAACTTCGCCGGCCGCGGCGAGTCGACCGCACGCGTCCACGTCGAGCGCGAGCAGGGCTCGACGCCGCGCTTCGTGTGGCCGGAGGCGGGTGACCGCGTCGCGATCGTCGGCTCCTGGATCTGGGACTGCGGCCACTGGACGGGCGGCGGGGAGCGGACCGAGATCCACCCGTTCCAGGCGCTCTGGGTCGAGCGCAACGGCGGCGCGCCCTCGCCGGCCAGTTCCACCGGCGAGAGCGAGGGTGACCTCTTCCTCTCGAGCGACAAGACGTACACGGGCGTGGAGGCCGACTGCGCACACAAGGCGAAGGGCGTCGTGCTCGCCTTCCGCGCCTGCCTCGCGACCGAGCCCGAGTGGCGCGACGTAAGCGGGTCGTACCGCTTCCGCCTACGCGTGCCGCCGCCGCCCCGTCCGGGCTCGAGGTTGCTGGTCCGTGTCATCGACGCGGGCAGCTCCCCGGGCGCCCCTCATGCCCATGCGCGGGTGCGGGGCAACGGGGTCGACCTGGGCCTCGTCGTCCCCGCACGCCCGGGCAAGCGGGTCGTCGTGGCGCAGCGCGTGCTGGCGCGCTGGAGCGGAACGCCCGCACCGGTGCACCTGCGCGTGCGCTTCGACCGCCTGCTCGTCCGCCGCGCGATGGATCCCGGCTGCCCGGGTGGCCGCAACACGTGCGGCTCGACGGAGACGACGCACGGCGAGCAGCTCTCGGCGCCGCCGGGCGAGTGGAACGTCTACGTGGACGCGGCCGGCGTCTGGAAGACGTGGGACCGCGGCCTCCTGCGGGCGCGCGACGGCCAGGTGTTTCGCGGCGGCCCGACGTTCGACCTGCACCTCGTCCGCGGCCGGCCCTGGCGCGTCTTCGTCTTCACGCGCGAGTGCGACTTCGGCTCGCTCGGCAACGCCGACGGCGCGAGCCACGCGCTGGCGCCGTGCCCGAAGACGGCCGAGTTCGGCACCTTCGACGGGGACGACGTCCCTGGGATCGCGGTCGCGCGCTTCGGCTCGCCGGCCGCCGGGCTCGGCCTACACGTCCTGCGGCCTCGCCGCCACGGCTCGACGTGCCCGGCCGTGAACCGGCTCGGCTGCTACGAGCTCGCCTTCCGCGTCGACCGCGTTGGGTAGCCGAGGCCCAGGTCGGGTATAAAGGCGCCATGGCGCAAGACCGTGGACAGGACATCATCAGCCGGCTGGCCGACCGGGGCGAGGACGTGATCGGCCGGATCACCGAGCTTCCGGGCGCGCAGCGGTTCGTCGAGAGCGCGAACCAGCTGAAGGAGCGGGCGGACGAGCTGCAGCGCAGGCTGCGCGGGCTCGAGGCGCTGGAGCGGCGCGTGGACTCTCTCGAGCGCAAGGTCGATCAGCTCTCCAAGGCCAAGGCGTCGCCCGCTCGGAAGGCGGGCACGACCAAGCGGACGACGAGCGCCAAGGCCAAGCCGAAGCCCGAGCCGGGCTCAGGCGGGGACGCGTAGCCGCAGCGCCCGCGGCACGACCTCGAAGCTGACCGGCGTCGTCCCGGGCTGCTCGCCGTCGAGCTCGACGGGCAGCGGCTCGGGCGTCTCGACCTCGACCCGTGTGCCGCGGAGGACCGTTGCCTTCGGGTGCGGCAGGTGCGTGCCGCGGTAGGTCTTCGGCAGGGTCAGCATCAGGTCGCGCTTGGTCAGGTCGCCGATCAGCAGGATGTCGAAGCGCCCGTCGTCGGGCTCGGCCTCTGGGCAGATCATCATCCCGCCGCCGAAGTAGCGGCCGTTCGCGACGACGACGTCGTGCATGCGGCCCGTGTGCTCCTCGCCGTCGACAAGGACGCGTACTTCGCCGTTGCGCCAGCGCGAGAAGACCGCGAGCGTCGCCCAGAAGTAGGAGACCTTGCCGCCGAGCGCCTTCGACGTCTCGTTCGTCCGCTTGGCGATCGCCCCGCTCATCCCGGCGCTCGCGATGTTGGCGAAGAGCGACTCCCGCTCCGCGCCGTCCCAGCTGCGGTAGCGGGCACGGCCGAGATCGACCTCTCGCGTGCGGCCGTTGAGCGCGATCTCGACGGCGCCCTCCACCTTCCGCGGGATGCCGTAAGTGCGGACGAAGTCCCAGCCGGTGCCTCGCGGGATGACGGCGAGCTCGACCTCCAGGCCCGCGATCCCGTTCGCCACCTCGTTCACGGTCCCGTCGCCGCCCACCGCGACGAGCAGGTCGGCCTCGCGCGCAGCCTGGCGGGCGAGCTCTCCGAGCTGGCCGGGCCGCTCGGAGAGGAGCGCGTCGCCGCTCAGCCCGAGTGCGGCCGCCTGGTGTGCGAGCTCCGGCCAACGGCGACCTGCGGCGCCGTTCTCGGCGGCCGGGTTGACCAGGAAGACGACGCGCTTAATGGGAGCCGGTGACGGTGGCGAGCGCCACGCGAGTCATGCGGTCGACGGCGGCGCGCAGCTCGTCGTCCGAGATGCGCGTGAACTCCTCGCCGATCACGATGTCGCTCACGGTCAGCAGACACCCCGCCTTCACGCCTCGCAGCGCGCCGATCGTGAACAGCACCGACGCCTCCATCTCGACGCCGAGGACGCCGCGCTCCGACCAGCGCTTGTGCCGCTCAGGGTCGGGGTCGTAGAAGGTGTCGCTCGAGGCGATCGCGCCGACGCGCAGCGACTGGTCGAGCTCCTTCGCCGCATGGACGGCGGCGTGGACCAGCTCCCAGTCGGCCGTCGGCACGTGCGGCTCCTGTCCGACGTAGTGGCGCGCGGTGCCGTCGGCCGGGACGGCGGAGACCGCGACGATCAGGTCGCCGAGCGAGAGGTCGTGTTGCAGCCCGCCGCAGGTGCCGACGCGGAGGAAGCGCTTGACGCCGAGCTGCACGAGCTCCTCCATCACGATCGCGGCCGAGGGGCAGCCCATGCCGGTCGACTGCACCGAGACGGGCTTGCCCTGCCACTCGCCGCTGTAGCCGAGCATCCCGCGCTCGCCGTTGCGCTGTAGGGGATTGTCGAAGTACGTCTCGGCGATGTACTGGGCCCGGAGCGGGTCGCCGGGAAGCAGGCACGCCTCGCCGTAGTCACCGGGCTCTGCGCGGACGTGGATCGGCACGGGCGAGAGCCTAGAGTTCGTGCCATGCCCGCGCTGAGCGAACCGGCGCTGGACGAGATCCTCGCCTTCTGTGCGCAGGATCCGATCGAGCGCGTCTTCCTCGAGGACGTCGCGCGGCGAGGGCTCGGACGGTTCACCGGGCTGGTCGACGACGGCCGGCTCGTGGCGCTCTGCCACGTCGGCACGAACCTCGTCCCGTCCGGGAGCGGCTGCGGGGCCTTTGCCTGCGTCGACGGCGCTACGCGCGCGCGGCTCGTGATCGGCGAGGAGAACGCCGTCGGCGACTTCTGGGCCGCGGCCCACGAGCGGCTGCCGCGGCCTCGCGAGGACCGGCCGGGCCAGCCGGTCTACCTGCTCGAGGAGCCCCCGGAGGCCGGCCAGACGCCGCTGCGCCCCGCGACGCAGAACGATTTCGAGCTGCTCGTGCCGGCGTGCGCCGAGGCCCACCGGGAGGAGCTGGGCGTCAACCCGCTCCGCCGCGACCCCGAGAGCTTCCGCTGGCGGACGCGGGTGCAGATCGAGGACGGCCGCTCGTGGCTCTGGGTCGAGGGTGGCACGATCCTGTTCAAGGCGGAGGCCTCGGCCTGGACGCCGTCGGCGGTGCAGCTGCAGCAGGTCTGGGTCGACCCTCGTGCCCGCGGCCACGGCTACGCCCAGCGCGGGATGCGCGACCTCTGCCGGTTGCTGCTGGAGCGCGTCCCGGCGGTCTGCCTGTTCGTCCGCGCCGAGAACGCGCCCGCGATCCGCGTGTACGAGAAGGTCGGGATGCGCCACACGATCTCGTACCGCAGCCTGGTCTTCGTCTGAGCCGCAAATGCCCGAACGGGGGAGGAAACGGCGGCAGGACTCGCCGAGAATCCGCGCGTGCGGATTGGCCTCACCATGGCCGGCCTCCTCGCCGTGCTCACGCTCGCGCTCGTGCTCGCCACGAGTGGCCGAGCGCGCTCGAGCACGGTTCACACCTGTTCGTCGACCGATCGCCAGTTCATCGATACGGCGCGGACGAACATGACCGCGATCGAGCTTTGGAGCGAGCAGTACCAGAGTGGCGACGCGACCGAGGAGGATCTGGTGGCCCAGGCGCGCGCCGCGGCGAAGATCATGCGCGGCACGGAGCCGACCGACTACTCCCTGCAGCAGACGCGGCGGCTCGTGATCGGGATGCTGATCGAGTACGCGAAGGCGGTGCAGCTGCAGGGCCGCGACGGCGATGCGGGGCCGCACATGTACCGCGCGTACGGCCTCGCGAACTTCGCGCACACCGTGCTGATGCGGGCCGAGCCGCCGCTCGCGCACCTTGGCTGCGACGTCCGCCCGCTGCTCTGAGCTACCTGGTCTAGGGACGGTTCGCCCGGCCTCCTCCCCGAGGCGAGCGTATCCGGGGACCACGCGCGTGTCCGTGCCGGGGCTGTGACGGATGTGTGCCGCTTGCGACACTGTGGGCGATGGCCGCCGAGCAGATCGACACCGCCGCCCTCCGGGCTCGAATCGAGGAGCACATTCGCGCGCACGATCTGATTCCGCCCGGCGGGGAGGTCGTCGCGCTCGTCTCCGGCGGCGCCGACTCGACCTGCCTCTGGCACGCTCTGCGCGAGCTCGGATATCGCGTCTCCGCGCTGCACGTCGACCATGGCCTCCGCGGCGCCGAGTCCGACGAGGACGCGCGCTTCTGCCGCGAGGCGCTCGGCGCCGAGGTCGTCGAGGCCGCGCCGGCCGCACGGCCGACCGAGGAGGCGCTCCGCGAGCTGCGCTACTCCTTCGCGCGCGACCGTCTCCGCGCAACCGGGCACACCGCCTCGGACCAGGTCGAGACCGTCCTCTACCGCCTAGTCTCGAGCGGTGTCCCGGGCGGGATCAAGCCGAAACGCGAAGACGGTGTAGTCCGCCCGCTGCTCCCGCTCTGGCGCGAGGAGACTGAGGCCTACTGCCACGTCGCGGGCCTCGAGTTCCGCAGCGACAGCTCGAACGCCGAGACGCGCCGGGGTCTGATCCGAGACGAGATCCTGCCGCTGCTGCGCCGCCTGCATCCCGGCGCCGAGCAGAACCTCCTCCGCCTCGCCGAGCAGCGCCCGTCGAAGCTCGACGAGCTGCTCGCCGCGACGACCGGCTCGCGGCGCGTCGACCTCGGCCAGGGCCTCACCGCCGTGCGCGAGTACGACCGCGTCTGGCTCGAGCAGACGCCGGTCGCGCTCGAGGGCCGCGTCCGCTGGGGCGAGTGGACGATCGAATCCGAGCTCGCAGGGCTTAAGGTACGAGGCTGGCGCCCCGGCGACAGGCTCGCCGGCCGCCACAAGAAGGTTCAGGACGTGTTCGTCGACGCGAAGATCCCTCGATCCGAGCGAGAGGCATGGCCCCTCGTCGTCAGAGGGCGCGAGGTCGTCGCCGTGCCCGGGCTCGTCGACGCACCAGGTGTCCGCGCTCGGAGAGGAGGCGTGTGACCAGCACGCGTAGCGTCGACGCGGCGATCGGGGAGGTTCTGATCGACGAGGAGACGCTCGCCGCGCGCGTCGCCGAGCTCGGAGGCGAGGTCTCCGCCGACTACGAGGGCCGCGACCTGCTGCTGATCGGCGTCCTCAAGGGCGCCGTCTTCTTCATGGCCGACCTGATGCGCCACCTGACGGTCACGTGCGAGGTCGACTTCATGGCGATCTCGAGCTACGGCGACGCGACCGATTCCTCGGGGATCGTCCGGATCCTCAAGGACCTCGACATCAACATCGAGGGCCGCGAGGTGCTCGTGGTCGAGGACATCATCGACTCGGGCCTCACCCTCTCGTACCTGATTCGCAACCTGGAGTCGCGCGAGCCCGCGAGCCTCGAGGTCTGCGCGCTCCTGACCAAGCCGTCGCGCCGCGAGATCGACGTTCCCGTGCGCTATGTGGGGTTCGAGATCCCGAACAAGTTCGTCGTCGGCTACGGCCTCGACTTCGCCGAGCGATACAGGAACCTGCCCTACGTCGGCGTACTTGACGAGCACCTGCTGCCTGCGACGCTGTAGTCGACCCAATCCGGTACCCGGTAACGCTCATACTCGCTGGTACCCTGTGCCGATAGAGGGCCCATGAACCGATTCTTCCGCTCAGCGCTCTTCCCGCTCGTCGTGATCGTCCTGCTCGTCTGGCTGGCGAGCCAGACGCTGATTCCGCATTCGAAGAGCGCGACGAAGCTCACGTATTCGCAGTTCATCGAGCACGCGCAGCGCGGGGACGTCGCGAACGTCGAGTTCAACCCGAGCAAGCGCTCCCTTAGCGGAGTGATCCCGAGCGACGGCGACAAGAAGGTCACCGTCCACTATCCGGCCGACCAGTCCGTTCCGTTCATCACGGACACGCTCGAGTCGAAGAACATCAAGTTCGACTCCAAGGGCACGGGCGGCTTCTCCTGGGTGAGCGCGTTCTTCTCGCTGCTCCCGTTCATCATCCTGATCGCCTTCTGGATCTTCCTGATGAACCAGGTCCAGGGTGGGGGCTCGAAGGTGATGTCGTTCGGCAAGTCGCGCGCCAAGCGGATGGCGCCCGACTCGCCCAAGATCGGCTTCAAGGACGTCGCCGGCGTGGACGAGGCGGTCGAGGAGCTCCAGGAGATCAAGGAGTTCCTCGAGAACCCGAAGAAGTTCCAGGCGCTCGGGGCGCGCATCCCGAAGGGCGTCCTGCTCTACGGGCCGCCCGGCACCGGTAAGACGCTGCTCGCACGCGCGGTCGCGGGCGAGGCGGGCGTGCCGTTCTTCTCGATCTCCGGCTCCGACTTCGTCGAGATGTTCGTCGGCGTCGGCGCCTCGCGCGTGCGCGACCTCTTCGAGCAGGCCAAGCAGGCGGCGCCGTGCATCGTCTTCATGGACGAGATCGACGCCGTCGGCCGGCACCGCGGCGCGGGCCTCGGCGGCGGCCACGACGAGCGCGAGCAGACGCTCAACCAGCTGCTCGTCGAGATGGACGGCTTCGAGTTGAAGGACAACATCATCCTGATCGCGGCAACCAACAGGCCCGACATCCTCGACCCGGCGCTGCTGCGCCCGGGCCGCTTCGACCGCCAGATCGTCGTCGACCGGCCCGACCGCATCGGCCGCCGCAAGATCCTCGAGGTGCACGCGAAGGGCAAGCCGATCGCGCCCGAGATCGACCTCGACACGCTCGCCGCCGGCACCCCCGGCTTCACGGGCGCCGATCTGGCGAACCTCGTCAACGAGGCTGCGCTGCTCGCCGCGCGCCGCGGCAAGAAGACGATCCAGCAGGACGAGCTGGAGGAGGGGATCATGCGCGTGATCGCCGGCCCCGAGAAGAAGACGCGCCTGCTCTCCGAGGAGGAGCGGAAGATCACCGCCTACCACGAGCTCGGCCACGCGATCGTCGGCCATTTCCTCGAGCACACCGACGAGGTGCACAAGATCTCGGTCATCAGCCGCGGCCAGGCGCTCGGCTACACGATCTCGCTGCCGCGCGAGGACCGCTACCTGACGACCAAGACCGCGCTGATGGAGCAGCTCGCGATGACGCTCGGCGGCCGCGCTGCCGAGGAGCTCGTCTTCCACGAGGTGACGACCGGCGCGGCGAACGATCTCGAGAAGGTGACCTCGATCGCGAAGCAGATGATCATGCGCTTCGGCATGAGCGAGAAGCTCGGCCCGCGCGTGCTCGGCCGGAACCACGACATGCCCTTCCTGGGCCGCGAGATGGGCGCCGAGCCCGACTACTCCGAGGAGATCGCGCGCGAGATCGACGACGAGATCCGACGGGTGATCGAGGAGGCCCACGAGCTCGCCGTGAACACGCTCAAGGCGCACATGGACGAGCTGCACCGGGTCTCCGGGATCCTGATCGAGCGCGAGACGATCGACAAGGACCAGTTCGAGCGGCTGCTCGCCGGCGAGGACGAGGCCGGCATCTTCCCGGACGAAGAAGCCGGGCCCGAGGCACAGCCGCCGACCGAAGAGCGACGCCGCCGGCCTCAGCCGAAGCCGGTTCCGCGGCCGTTCCCCGGGGCGACGATGCAGCCGCCGCCCGAAGGCAGCACGACGTAAGTCCGGCTCGCGCTTGCGCGCGAGCAATGACGACTTCCGTCGAATGGGCCTGACGCTCGGGCCTTCGGCTCGATCGGCGACCGCGACCCTTAGACGGTGCCCGCGGCGACGCCGGCCTGCCAGGACGCCCAGAGGCGGGCGTAGCGCTCGCCCTTGGCGACCAGCTCGTCGTGTGAGGCCGTCTCGACGACGCGGCCGGTGTCCATCACGACCACGCGGTCGGCGCGCTCGGCCGTCGAGAGGCGGTGCGCGATGATGATCACGGTCCGGCCCTCGACGACCGCCGCCAGCGCGCGCTCGACAGCGGCCTCCGTGGCCGGGTCGAGGCTCGAGGTGGCCTCGTCGAGCACGATCACCGCCGGGTCGGCGAGCGCGACGCGGGCGATGCCGACCAGCTGCCGCTCACCGGCCGAGAGGCGGACGCCGCGCGTCTGCACGTCCGTGTCGAGACCGTCGGGCAGGGCGGCGAAGCGGTCGAGCGCCCCGATCTGCTCCAGCGCATGCCGGACCGCCTCGTCGGACGCAGCGGGGTCGGCGAGGCGAACGTTGTCGGCGATCGTGCCGCTGAACAGGTGGCCCTCCTGCGGCAGCATCACGATCCGGTGGCGCAGCGACTCGAGCGACGCGTCGCGCAGGTCGACGCCGCCGAGCCGGATCGCGCCGTGCTGCGGGTCGTACTGGCGCGTGAGTAGCTTCGCTAGCGTCGACTTGCCGGCGCCCGTGACGCCGACGAGCGCGACGTGCTCGCCCGCGTCGAGGTTCAGCGAAACGCTTGTGACGACCGGCGCGCCGCCCGCGTAGCCGAAGGTGACGTCGTCGAGCTCGAGCAGGCCGTCGGCGGGCAACTCGACCGCCCCGGGCCGCTCGCTGACCGCGTTCTCCGCCTGCAGCAGGCCGACGACCTTGCCGAGCGCGGCGAGGCCCTGGCGAAACTCGCCGAGCCACTCGCTGAAGCGCGCGATCGGGTCGAACAGCTGCACCAGGTAGAGCACGTACGCGACGATCGTCCCCTGGGTGATCGAGCCGCTGCGGTAGAGCGAGGAGGCGACGAGCAGCACCGCCACGAGCGCCACCGTCTGCGCGAGCGGGATCATCGTGAAGAGCCGGATGTTCACGAAGGAGGCGCGTCGCCAGGCGCCGATCTGGGCGCGGCTGCGCGGCTGGTAGGCATCCAGTGTCCGTCGCTCGCGCCGGAACGCCTGCACGACGCGCACGCCGGAGAGGCCCTCCTGGAGCACGGTGAGCGTCTCGGCCACGCGGTCGCGGATCGCGTGGTAGGCGCCGCCCGCGCTGTGGTGGAACGTCCAGCTCGCGACGATCAGAACCGGTAGCGCGATCAGCGAGACCGCGGCGAGCGCCGGCGAGAGCACGACGAGCACCGCGACGGTGAGGACGATCTGCAGCCCGCTGCCGACGACCTCGACGAGCGCCTCGCGCAGAAACTCGTCCAGCGCCTGCACGTCGGAGGTGAGCCGCGAGACGAGCACGCCGGTCCGCTCCTGCTCGAAAAATCCGAGCGGCAGCGCCTGCAGCTTCGCGAAGGCAGCCTTGCGCAGCGAGGTGAGGAAGCGCTCGGACGCGGTCGCCGCCGCGAGCGTCTGCACGCGCACGACGAACGGCTTCGCCAGCGCGAGGCCGAGGATCGCGAGCGCTGCCACGTCGAGTGGTTGCTGGTCGTCCTTGACGATCCCGTTGTCGACCGCGTAGCGGACGAGCGCGGGGCCGGCTAGCGAGATCAGCGTCGAGAGGATCACGGCGACCGCCGCGAGCAGGTAGAGCCGCTGCACGCCGCGTGTGAGCGGCCGGGTCTCGCGCCACACGTCGCGGGCCGAGGCACGCTCCATCATGCGGCCTGGCTCTCGAGCGCGAGCAGCGCGCGGTAGCGGGGTGAGCGGGCGATCAGCTCGTCGTGCGAGCCCTGCTCGACGATGCGACCGCCCTCGAGCACGGCGACGCGGTCGGCGAGCGCGATCGTCGCCGGGCGGTGCGCGATCACGAGCGTCGTGCGGCCCTGCATCACCTCCGCGAGCTTCGCCCTGATCTCGTGCTCTTTCGTCGCGTCGACCGCAGAGGTGGCGTCGTCGAGGACGAGGACAGCCGGGTCGGCGAGGATCGCCCGCGCGATCGCGACGCGCTGTCGCTGGCCGCCGGAGAGCGAGAAGCCGCGCTCGCCGAGGATCGTCTCGTAGCCGTCGGGCAGATTCGCGACGAACTCGGCTGCGCCCGCGAGCTCGGCGGCGCGGCGCACGTCCTCGTCGTTCGCGTCCGGCCGGCCGACACGGATGTTCTCGCGCACGCTCTCGCTGAACAGGAACGTTTCTTCGAAGACGAGCGCGACCGCGCGACGCACGTCGGCGAGGCGCAGGGTGCGCAGGTCGTGGCCGTCGATCAGCACGCATCCGTCCTCGGGGTCGTAGAGCCGAGCCAGCAGCCCGGCCACGGTGCTCTTGCCCGAGCCGGTCGCGCCGACGAGCGCCATCGACTCGCCCGGTGCGACGTGCAGGTCGAGCCCGTCGAGCACGGCGTGGTCGCCCTCGTGGCCGAAGCGGATGCCCTCGAGCTGCACGTCGCCGCGCACCGGCCGCTCGAGCTCCACCGGGTGCCGCGGTTCCAGCAGCCGCGGCTCGGCCTCCAGCACCTCCGTGATCCGCCCGCTGGCGGCGAGCGCCTTCTGCAGCGTCGTCACGCGCTGGCCGAGCACGCGCAGCGGCCAGACGAGCATCACCACGTAGGCGTTGAAGGCGACGAACGAGCCGACGGAGAGGTCGCCGGAGATCACCTGCCGGCCGCCGAACCAGAGCACCGTGGCGATCCCGAGCAGCGGCAGCATCTCCAGCACGGGGATGAAGACCGCGTCGAGCCGCGCCAGGTGGAGGGCGCGGCCCATGATCTCGTCGCTGCGGCGGCGGAAGCGGCCCTCGAGCGCTTCGCCCGCGCCGAGCCCCTTCACGACCCGGATCCCGCTGACCGTCTCCTCGACGAGCGTCGAGGCCTGCGCCCACGAGTCCTGCAGCAGCCGGGTGCCCGCGTCGTAGCGGCGCGAGTAGAGCCAGGCGCCGAGGCTGACGAGCGGGACCGGGATCAGGACGATCAGGGCGAGCGAGGGGTCGAGGACGAGCATCACGATCGCGACCGCGACGACGGTCAGCGCGTAGCCGATCGTGTGCCCGATCGCGTCCATCATCCGCGCCACGTGCTGCGAGTCCGAGGAGGCGCGGCTGAGCAGCTCACCCGGGCCGACGCGGTCGTGGTACGAGGCGTCGAGCCGCAGCGCGTGGGCGAAGATCGCGTCGCGGACGCGGGCGTCGGAGTGCGCTCGGTTACGGATGGCGTAGAGGTGGCGGAAGGCCCCCGCGCAGACCTCCAGCAGCCCGACCGCGAGCAGCACGAGCAGCCAGATCACGAGCGTGTGGTGGTCGTGGCCGACGATGCCGTTGTCGATCGCGTACTTGACGACGAGCGGCGCGGACACCGCGCCCGCCTGCCAGAGCAGGCCGGACACGGCTGCGCCCGTCACGCCGCGGGCCTGTGAGCCCACCACCGCGCGGACGAATCGCCATGCTGCGCCCCGGCGTGCCTCTGCGTCGCCCATGGCCCTAACCTACCCACGCATGAGGCCGCCGATCGAGCAGCGTTTCCCGAGACCGTCCGTGATGGGCGTCGTCAACGTCACGCCCGACTCGTTCTCGGACGGCGGCGTCAACCTCGATCCGGCCGCTGCGGTCGCCGCGGCGCGGAGGATGCTCTGCAGAGGGCGCGGCGATCGTCGACGTCGGCGGCGAGTCGACGCGGCCGGGCGCCGAGGCCGTCAGCGCAGCAGACGAGCTACGGCGCGTCGTGCCGGTGCTCGAGGCCTTGCAGGGCGAGGTGCCGGTCTCGATCGACACCTCGAAGGCCGAGGTCGCCCAACGTGCGCTGGAGCTCGGTGCGGAGCTCGTCAACGACGTGACGGCGTTGCGCGGCGATCCGGAGCTGGCCGCCGTGATCGCCGAGTCCGGCGCCTACCTCTGCCTGATGCACATGCAGGGCGAGCCCCGCACCATGCAGCTCGACCCGCACTACGACGATGTGGTCTCCGAGATCGCGGCCTTCCTCGAGGAGCGGCTGCGCGCCGCCGTCGCCGCCGGGGTCGCCGAGGACCGCGTCTGCCTCGACCCCGGAATCGGCTTCGGCAAGACGGTCGAGCACAACTTCGAGCTGATCCGCCGGCTCGACGAGCTGACGGCGCTCGGGCGTCCCGTGCTCGTCGGCATCTCGCGCAAGAGCTCGCTCGGCAAGCTGCTGGGCGACACCGAGGCGACGACGGGATCCGTCGCGGCGAGCGTGGGCGCCGCGGTCGCGGCCTACGAGCGGGGCGCGACGATCCTTCGCGTCCACGACGTCCGCGAGCATGTCGAGGCGCTCGCCGCCGCGCGCGCGGTGTACGCATGAGCGTCGTCGTCGAGATCGCCGGGCTCGAGCTCGCCGGGCGGCACGGCGCGCTCGAGGGGGAGCGCGAGACGCTGCAGCCGTTCATGTACGACGTCCAGCTCGAGCTGGACGAGCCCGCGGGCGACGCGCTCGTGCAGACGGTCGACTACAGAGAGGTCGTTGCGCTGATCAGAGAGGTGTCCGGGAGCCGTCAGTTCCAGCTGCTCGAGTCACTCGCAGCCGCCGTGGCCGACACCTTGCTCGCCCGCTTCCCGCTCCAACGGGCGACGGTGCGCGTACGCAAGCCGCACGTACAGCTCGGCCTGCCGGTCGACTACACCGCCGCTAGCGTGCGGCGGGAGCGACGCTGACCGTGTAGCTCGCCTGCACGACCTTCTTCGGCAGGAACACGTCGACGTAGATGTACTGGCCGACGCCCCGGCCACTTACGGTCACCCGCTCGAAGCGCCCGCCCGCGTGGGCGGAGGCGCCGATCAGGTCGCGGCGTGCGGCGGCGCCCCCCTCGAAGACGGAGCGGGTCTTGCGGCCCCAGATCTCGAGCGACACGTTCGCGGTCGGCCGCACAGTCACCACGAGCTTGCCGTGGGCGGGCAGCCACGCGCGGTAGACGTCCTCCGGGTCCTCGCTTCGCTCGAGCTGGGCCCTCAGCGCCGCACGAGGCCGGCCCTGCCGGCTCAGCGGCGGCTTGCCGGTTCGGGTGAGGCCGTTCGGCCGGACGAGATAGACGTCCTCGTTCGGCTCCTGCGGGTCGGCCGGAGGCGGCCGGCGGGTGAGCGCGGCCGGCACGTTCAGGATCCCGTAGCCGGTGTCGACGTCCCAGCCGCGCTTGCCGACGTCCCGCGCCGAGCGGCGCATCACCTGGAAGAGCTGTGTGTTGGTGAGCGTCGGGCGCAGAGTCCACACCGCGGCCGCGGCCCCTGCGACGAGCGGGGCCGAGAAGCTCGTGCCGTCCACCGAGCTGTAGCCGGAGGGGTTGAAGAGCGTCGGGATCGCGGCGGTCATGTCCTGGCCCGGAGCGGCGAGGTCGATCGCCGGCGATCGGCTGGAGAACACGGTCACGTGGTCGCTCTCGTCGGTCGCGCCGACCGTGAGAACGTGCGCGAAGGTCGCCGGATAGGAGCGCGAGCTGCCGTTTTCGCGGTCGTTTCCGGCCGAGGCCACCACGAGCAGGCCGGCGCCGAAGGCGTTCAGGATCGCGTGCTCCTCGATCGGGAGCTTGTCGAAGCCGCCGAGGCTGAGGTTGATCACGCCGCGGCCGGTGCGGCGAGCGGCGGCGAGCCCCGCGATCTCGTCACCGACGGTCAGCTGCCCGCCGGGGCTCGCGTCGAAGAGCTGCAGCTTCGCCTGCGGGTAGATCCCGACGATCCCCTTCCCGTTCAGCGGCGCGGCCGCGACGGACGCGGTCGCCGTCCCGTGCAGCTCCTCCTCGTTGGCGTCGAAGGTCTGGGCGTTCAGCGCGACGGTGTTCGGCCGTCCCGCGAACTCCTCGTGCGAGAGGTCGACGCCCGAGTCGATCATCGTCAGCGGCACCCCCGGCCCCGGCCCCGTCCAGTTGGCGACGCCGACGTGCGCGGGCCACCACTGCGTGGGCGAGAGCGGGTCGGTGAACTGGCCGAAGAAGCCGCTCGCGTTGCGCGGGTCGGTGCCGAGCGGGACGTCCGGGGTCACCGAGCGCACGAGGCCGCGCCGCTCCAGCCGCGGTAGCAGACGCTGCGCCTCCCAGCTCGGCAGGCGCCAGAGCGCCAGCGTCGCGTCGAGCTGCCGGCCGCCGGCTCGGCGCAGCAGCGGCGCGGCCTCCGCAACGCGGGTGTGGTCGAGCTCGACCAGCGTGCGCGGGTACGACTGCAGCCGCGCGAGCGACTTGGAGCCGGAGACGACCGGCTGGCCCGGGTGCGCGAGGACACCCGCGGCGGCGGGTGAAGAGCAGCACAAAGCGACGACCCCGATCAGCGCGACGCGGCGCATCGCCGGACACGGTAGCTACGACCGTCGCCGGATGGCGGACAATCGCGCCATGACCAGAAGCTTCGTCGGCCTCGGCGCCAACCTCGCAGATCCGCGGGCGCAGATCGAGCGCGCGCTCGATCTGCTCGCCGCCGAGGAGGGGGTGGAGGTGGTCGCGGTCTCGACGCTGCGCGAGACCGACCCGGTCGGCTACGAGGACCAGCCGCGGTTCCTCAACGGCGTGGCGGAGCTCCGTACCTCGCTCGATGCGCACGAGCTCCTACAGCGCCTGCTCACCGTCGAGCGCCGGCTCGGGCGCGTGCGTGGCGAGGGCCCGCGCTTCGGCCCGCGCACGATCGACCTCGACCTGCTCCTGCACGGGGACGAGGTGATCGCCGAGCCGGGGCTCGAGATCCCGCATCCGAGACTGCACGAGCGGCGGTTCGCGCTCGAGCCTCTGGCCGAGCTCGAGCCGGCCCTCGAGATCCCCGGGCGGGGGCCGGTCCAGACCCTGTTGGCAGGGCTATGATGGGCCGCATGTCGCACCTCGACGAGCTGGACGAGTTCGAGGCCGAGCTCGAGCTCGCGTTGAAAAAGGAATACTCGGCCGTCTTCGCGCTCTTCCGCTACTGCGTACTGACGCAGGACGCGACGTACCTCTGCAACAAGCTCGACCTGCAGTACGTGCCGCAGCCGAGCTACCCGTTCTTCCACCTGAAGATGGAGGACGTCTGGGTCTGGGACAAGAACCGCCCGACCCGGATCATCCCGCGGGCGGAGGTCTACACGTCGAGCGACGTGACGGTCGAGGAGCTGCGCGGCGAAGGCGACGAGCCGAGCCTCAGCGCCGAGGCGCTGGCCGAGCGGATCGGCGAGTCGCTCGGCTCCGACGACGAGATCTAGGGTCTGGGCTAAGCGCCGCTGTCGGGCTCGCCGTCCGCGCCGACGAGGGGCTCGGCCTCGGGCTTCTTGTCGACGATCACGTAGCTCTCGAACCGCTCGACGACACGCTCGATCTCGTCGTTCTCGTGCCCCGGGACGACGGCGAACCGGTCGTTGTCGTCACGCACGTGCTCGTACTCGCTGACGGCCATCGAGATGAAGTCCTCGCACTTCGGGCGGCCGCACTCGCAGCGAAACTCGAGCGTCTCGTCGTCGGGGAGAACCTGGAGGTGCTTCCCGACCTCCTCGATCCGCTCGTTCACCTCCCGCAGCAGGGCCTCGTTCCGGGCGGTGCGCTCCTTGCGGGGGTCCACGGGCGGATCCTAGACCGCTAACCGCGGTCGGCGCGGAAGCGTCTCAATTGGCATGGGGACACGGTTCTGGGTCTCGCTCTGCGCGCTGGTACTCGGCGTGGCGATGCTGGTCGCAGCGCAGCTGGCCAGCGCGTCGTTCGGCTTCAGGCAGGGCGGGATCTTCCGCTACGGCGTCCCCGGGGCCTCGGTGCAGATCGACCCTCAGCTCGCGTACGTCTCGACAGCGTGGTGGCTCGAGTACGCGACCGCGGCGAAGCTCGTCAACTACCCCGATCGGCCCGGCGCGGCCGGCACGCGCCTCGTGCCGGAGGTCGCGTCGCGGTACGGCGTCTCGCGCGACGGGCGTACCTGGACCTTCACGATCCGCAAGGGCTTCCGCTTCAGCGACGGCCTGCCCGTGACCGCCGCGAGCTTCAGCTACGCGCTCGACCGGGTCGCGAATCATGACCTCGCCTCGCCCGGTGCGTCCTTCATCACGGATCCGAACGGCGCGAACATCGTCGGCGCGCGCGCTGTGAACGCGGGCCGCGCACGGCACGTTCGAGGCGTCGTGGTCAAGGGCAACCGGCTGATCATCCACCTCACGCGCCCCGACGCGGCCTTCCTGACGAAGCTCGAGATGCCGTTCTTCCAGGCGACGGCAGCCCGCCTGCCGCTGAGCCGCGAGGTCACGGGCGGCTATCCGTCCGCGGGCCCGTACTTCTTCAGCCGCAACCAGCCGAACACCGTCACGGAGCTCCGCCGCAACCCGTACTACCGCGGCGTCCGTTCCCCGAACCTGCGCGGCGTCGACGTGCGCTGGAACCTGAACGAGGAGGCGGCCTACCAGCAGGTGCTCGCGGGCCAGCTCGACGAAGGACCGCTGCCGGCCTCGCACGTGAAGGAGGTCGCGAAGGACTTCGGTGTCAACAAGACGCGCTTCTGGGCCAAGCCGACCCAGTGCCTGTCCATGCTGCCGCTCAACACCGGGCGCCCGCTCTTCCGAGGCAACGTCGCGCTGCGCCGGGCGCTCAACTGGGTCGTCGACCGAAAGGCGTATGCCGCGACGGCCGAGCCCTATTCGAGGACGCCGTGGACGCACCTGCTGCCGCCGACGTTCCCCGGCACGGTGACCGCCAGGAAGCTCCAGCCGTACGCGGGAGCACCGCAGCTGCAGAAGGCGCGCCGGCTCGCGGCTGGCCATCTGCGCAACGGCAAGATCACGGTCGGCTACCGCAGCTCCGGAACGATCGGCCCGGCACAGGCCCGGCTCGTGCGAGACGACCTCCTGAAACTCGGCTTCAAGGCGCAGAACATCAAGCTCAAGGGGTTCGCGGGAGCCGACATCTACGACGCGATGGGCAAGCGCAACACGGATCTGGATCTCGGCGTCGGGATGGGCTGGTGCGGCGACTGGCCCCTCGACCCGGCCTCGACGCTGCGTGACGTGGTCAACTCCGCGGGCGCGCTGGGCATCGAGAGCCCGAAGTACCAGCGGAAGCTGGCCGCGGCGATAAAGCTGAGAGGCGAAGCCCGGTACCGGGCACTCGGAAGGCTCGACGTCGAGGTGATGAAGGAGCTGGCCCCGACGGTGGTGCTCAGCACCTACAACAACCGCTACTTCCTCTCCGGGCGCGTCGAACCCGAAGAGCCTCGTCTACAGCAACGTCTACGCCGACTGGAGCATCCCGGCGCTGGCGCTGAAGTAGCCTCTCGCGCATGGCACTCCTGGCGATCGACGTCGGGAACACGCAGACCGTCTTCGGGCTCTTCGAAGGCGAGAAGCTGCGCGAGCACTGGCGCATCGCGACCGAACGGCACCGGAGCAGCGACGAGCTCGGCGCTCTCTTCGGCAGCTTCCTCGACCTGGGCACCGTCGACGGCGTCGCCATCGCCTCGACCGTGCCGCAGCTCCACCGCGCCTACGCGGACTTCGCGAAGGAGTACGCACGGGCGGAGCTGCTCGAGCTCGGCCCCGGCATCCGCACCGGCGTGCCGATCCGCTACGACGACCCGCGCGAGGTCGGGCCCGACCGGATCGCGAACGCGGTCGCGGCGGTCGAGCGCTACGGGCCGCCGTGCATCGTCGTCGACTTCGGCACCTCGACCAACTTCGACGTCGTCTCGCCGGAGGGCGAGTACGTGGGCGGCGTGCTCGCGCCCGGGATCGAGGTCTCGATGGACGCGCTCTTCGCCCGGGCGGCGCGCCTCTTCAAGGTCGACTTCGCCGAGCCGGAGACGGTGATCGCGAAGAACACCGCGTCGAGCCTGCAGTCGGGGCTCGTCTACGGCTTCGCCGGCCAGGTGGACGGGATCGTCGACCGCATTCGCGGCGAGCTCGCCACGGAGGCGCAGACGGTCGCGACCGGCGGCCTCGCCGACCTGATCGTCCCGCACGCGCGCACGCTGGAGACGATCGACCCCTTCCTGACCCTCGAGGGCATCCGCCTCGTCTGGCACCGGAACCACGAGGCGTGAGGACCTTCACCGTCGGCATCCCCGGCGGCTCGCTCTTCGTCTACGAGTGGGGGGAGCCCGCCGACCCGACGTTGCTCTACTGGGACGGCCTCGGTGGCACGGGGCTGCATGCGAACGAGCTCGCGCCGATCCTCGCCGGCGAGCACGGGCTCCGTGTGCTCGCGCCCGACCCGCCCGGCCACGGCCGCTCGCCCGCGCTGCCCTCCGACTCGTACCGGCCCTCGCGCCTGGCCGCGCTCGCGACCGATCTGCTCTCGGAGCTCGGCATCGAGCACGCCACGTTCCTCGGGTTCTCGTGGGGAGGGCGGGTCGGCTGCTCGTTCGCGGCCCGCTTCCCGGAGCGCACGGCCGGTCTCGCGCTCGTCGAGGGCGGGATCTTCCTCTACGGCTCGACCAGGGATCTCGCGGCGTGCGTGGCCGAGGCGCGCGAGGAGCGCGAGGCGGAGACGTTCGCGAGCTGGGACGCCTTCTTCGACTACGAACGCGAGTCGCTTCGGCGCTGGACGCCCGCTGTCGCCGACGCACATCGCGCGGTGATGCGGGAAGTGGACGGCAAGGTCGCACCGATCATCGAGGCGGACGTGCTCGGCGCGATCGACTGCGGCCAGCGGCTCGAGCCGGTCACCGAGACCTACCCAGTGATCGCTGCGGCCGGTGTTCCCGTGCTCCTCCTCTATGCGGCGAGAGCCCGCGTCGAGGAGCCGGTCGCGCGGTTCCGGACCGCGCTACCGGACGCGCGCGTGGAAGCCATCCCGAACGCCATCCACGACCTGGTCTCGTTCGCGCCGGAGAGAGTCGCGTCGTACATCGGGGACTTCGTGACGGCTCAACCGCCGCCGTAGATCGAGATCGGGAGGTCGAGGACGACGTCGTCCTCCGCGTCCGGAAGCTCGGCTTCCAACCGCTGCAGCACCTCGGCTGCGTCAGGCGCCGCGGCGAGCAGTCGCTCCTCGACCTCGTCGAGGGTCGCGAGCTGCACCAGCTCTTGCTTGAACGGGCGCGGGAAGCGGCCGCGGCCGAGGTACCAGCCGTAGAACTTCTTCAGGAAGCCGTTCGCACGCCGCTCGCCGAGCTCGCGCACGGTCTCGCGCATGAACAGGATCAGCTCGGCGACGACCTCCTCGCGCGCCGGCTCCCCGGCTTTGCCCTCGATCATCTCCCGCAGCGCCCACGGGTTCCCCTGGGCCGCGCGGCCGACCATCACCGCGGCTGCGCCCGTCGTCGCGAGAATCGCCTGCGCCCGGCCGCGCGAGGTCACGTCGCCCGACGCAACCACCGGCACCTCCACGAGCGATGCGAGCTCGCCGGTCAGCGAGTGGTCGGCCTCGCCCGTGTACATCTGCCGCGCCGAGCGCGGGTGCAGCGTCAGCGAGGACGCCCCCGCCTGCACGAGGCGAGGCCCGAGGTCGAGGCAGGCGCGTGAGCCGTTCTCCAGCCCGCGCCGCATCTTCACCGTCACCGGCACGGACACGGCCTCCGCAACCGCCTGCACGACGGCGCAGGCCCGCGCCGGGTCCTCGAGCAGCGTCGCGCCGGCGCCGGTCTTCGTCACCTTCTTGACCGGGCAGCCGAAGTTGATGTCGACGAGATCCGCGCCAGCGTCCTCGACCATCCGCGCCGCCTCCGCCATCACCTCGGGCTCGGAGCCGAAGATCTGCACCGCGAGCGGCCGTTCGTCCGCGGAGATCCGCAAATAGCCCAAAGTGCGCTCGTTTCCGTGGTGGAGCCCGGCGCAGCTGACCATCTCGGAGCAGACGAGCCCGGCGCCGTAGCGCCGACCCTGGCGGCGAAAGGCCTGCACGCTGACGCCTGCCATCGGCGCGAGCACGAGCCGCGTCGGGATCTCGACGTCGCGGATCCACCAGGAGCTGCGGAGATCTACCTGCACAGAGCCAAAAATGGTAGCCGCAAGGCGGTTTGACGTCCGTCCGCCCTCGCAGGTAACATGCCCGCCCGCGACGGCGCCCCTGCGCCGCGCGTTTTTCTTTCAGGAGGCCCCTTGAAGGACGTTCCGCTCACTCCCGAAGGCTACGAAAAGCTCAAGCAGGAGATCGAGTACCTCTCCACCGAGAGACGTCGCGAGGTCGCCGACCGCATCCGCACCGCGCGCGAGTTCGGGGACATCGCAGAGAACGCCGAGTACGACGACGCGAAGAACGAACAGGCACTGCTCGAGCACCGCATCGCCACGCTCGAGGAGCGGCTGCGCAACGCGCGTGTGATCACGAAGAAGGACGTCGCCAAGGACGTCGTCTCGCTCGGCTCGAAGGTGAAGCTGCGCGACATCACCGCGAAGCAGACCGTCGAGTACCGCATCGTCGGCTCCGCGGAGGCGAACCCGGCCGAGAACAAGCTCTCGAACGAATCGCCGGTGGGCAAGGCGATCATCGGCAAGAAGAAGGGCGAGACGGTCGAGGTCGTGGCCCCACGCGGGTCGATGAAGTTCAAGATCCTCGAGATCAAGGCCGCGTAAGTCCGCCGCGCTTCGCGCGGCATCGACTTCACGCAGGTAGCGCCGGCGCACAGCCGCAGTTGGCGGAGGCGAGCAAGGCCCCCTCCGCGGCCGGTCCCTAGAATCGCGCCGGATGCTGCCGAAGCGGTTCCCCGACCGGGTCGAGATCTCCGCGGTTCGGGCGGAGGCCGAGCTGGCCGAGGCCGGGGAGACTCGCACCAACGAGCTCCGGGTGGCCGGTCGCGTGATGGCTCGGCGCGAGATGGGGAGGCTCACCTTCCTCGACCTCGCCGACCGCTCCGGCCGGATCCAGCTGATCTCGGAACAGAAGGTCGACCTCGACCTCGGCGACATCGTCGGGGCGAGCGGTAAGCCCGGCCGCTCGCGCCGCGGCGAACCGTCCCTCGTGGCCTCGCAGGTCGAGTTGCTGGCCAAGATCCGCCGGCCGTTGCCCGACACCTTCCACGGGCTGACCGACGTCGAGACGCGCTATCGCCAGCGCTACCTCGACCTGCTGATGAACCCCGAGTCGCGCGAGCTCGCGCTGACGCGGACGAAGATCGTCGCGGCCGTGCGCGCCTACCTCGACGGCGAGGGCTTCATCGAGGTCGAGACCCCGATCCTGCAGCCCCTCTACGGCGGCGGCTTCGCGGAGCCGTTCGTCACCCACTCGAACGAGCTCGACGCCGACCTCTACCTGCGCATCGCGGACGAGCTCTACCTCAAGCGGCTGATCGTGGGCGGGCTCGAGAAGGTCTACGAGCTCTCGAAGGACTTCCGCAACGAAAGCATCTCGTACAAGCACTCGCCGGAGTTCACGCAGGTCGAGTGGTACGAGGCCTACGCGGACTACCGCGACACGATGGAGCGCACCGAGGCGCTCGTGGCGGCGGCCGCCGAGGGCGCCGGCACGACGATTGTGACCTTCCGCGGCCACGAGGTCGATCTCTCCCCGCCGTGGCAGCGGGTCAAGTTCGTCGAGGCGCTCGAGGCGAAGGGCTTCTGGTCGCGCGACGAGGCCGAGCTGCGCGCGAAGCTGGCCGAGGCCGGGGTGGACACCGACCGCGACCGCTCCTGGTCGCAGCTCGTCGACCACGCCTACTCCCATTTCGTCGAGCCCGAGCTGATCCAGCCGACGATCGTCCACGACTGGCCGCTCGAGCTCTCGCCGTTCGCGCGCACGACCGACGAGGACGAGACGCTCGTCGAGCGCTTCGAGGCGGTCGTCGCCGGGATGGAGTTCGCGAACGCGTTCAGCGAGCTCAACGACGCCGAGGAGCAGGCGCGGCGGTTCGCGCTGCAGGAGGCCGAGCGAACGGCCGGCGCGGAGGAGTCGGAGCCCGGCGACCCCGACTTCGTCGAGGCGCTCTCCTACGGGATGCCGCCGACCGGCGGCTGCGGGATCGGGATCGATCGGCTGACGATGGTGTTGACCGGCAGCGACGCGATCCGCGACGTGATCCTGTTTCCCGCGCTGCGCAGCAAGTGAGCCCTGAGCAGCGGTACGCGCTCGACGCGCTGCTCGACGCGCTCGGGCTGCCGTTCGACGAGTGCGTGCGGGTGGACGACGCTCAGCTCGACGAGGTCTTCGCGCTGCTCACGCTCGCGCACGAGCGCGACGCCGAGCTCGACCGGCACGGGCGGCCGCTGCCGCCGGCACAGCCCCTCGGCCCACGGGTGGCCGAGATCGCGGCCGGCCTCGGGCTCGAGCGGCGCGGCCACCCCGGCGGCGAGCGCTTCCTCGTCGCGCTCACGCACGACGTCGACCTGCTCGGCGGCGGGGGCCTCAAGACGGCGGCACGGAAGCTCGCCGGGTCGGTCGCGCACCGTTCGCGGCGCCGGCTGCTCGAGGGGACGACATTCGCCCTCGACGCGCTGCGCGGCCGCGACCCGGACTATCCGCTGGCGGCGATGCTCGAGGCCGAGGCCGGCCGCGGCTCGACGTGCTTCTTCCTCACCCGGCAGGAGACGCCGCAGGACGGTTACCCCGAGCGCTACCGGCCCGCGCTGCGCGGGGCGCTCGAGCGGACGCAGGCGGCCGGGATCGAGATCGCCCTGCACGCGTCCTACGGCGCGCGTGAGCGGCCCGGCGCGGTCGCCGAGGAGGCGCGGGTGCTCGACTCGCCTCGGGGCCTGCGGCACCACTACCTCCGCAGCGACCCGGCACGCCTGGCCGTCGAGCTGCGGGAGGCGGGCCTGCGCTACGACTCGAGCATCGGCTGGCCCTCGCAGCCCGGCCTCCGTGCCGGCACGCCCTACCCGTATCGCCTCTGGGACGCGGAGCGGCGCGAGCCCGGCGGCTGGGAGCTGCCGCTCGTGGTGATGGACGCAACGCTGTCGGAGGAGCGCTACCTCGGCCTCGGCCCGGAGGCGGCCTACGAGGCCGCGGTCGAGGCGCTCGGGCCGGTCGCCGAGCACGGCGGCGCGGCCGCGATCCTCTGGCATCCGCCGCAGCACCACCCACGGCTCGCGAACGGCCTCGACCGCGTCTACCGGCGCCTGCTCGCGTGGATCGACGACCGCGGCGGCTGGGCGGGCTCCGCGGCCGAGGCGCTCGACCGCTGGGAGGCGCGGCGCGCCTAGTCGAAGAGCGCCGCCGCGAGCGCGGAGACCTGCTCCTCCACGGCCCGCGCGACGGCGCGCTGCTCCGGCGCGGGCAGGCCGAGCGGGTCGCGGATCTCCGGCAGCGGACCGCTGCGGAAGTCCGGCGGACGCGCTGCATGCGCCTCGCTGATCCGTTGGTGCGCGCCCGGTGGGAGCGGCGCGGAGAGCTCATCGAGTAGCTCGACGAGCTCAGGAAGCGTGAACGTCCCCTCCACGGGCGCGCCCGCGTCGACCACCGCCGCCCTGACGTGCTTGCGCTCGAATCCGAGCACGAGGTCGTAGTCGCCAAGGTCCCCGAGGCGCTGCGCGCGGTGGCCCGTCAGGTCGAGGCCGAGCTCTTCCGCGATCGCCACCGCTTCCGGCAGCGCCGGCTCCGGCCCGAGATCGAGCGTCCCCAGCGAGGCGACCTCTACGGGCAGGCCCTCCGTCTCGTCGGTAAACACCGCCGCGGCGAGCGGGCTGCGGAAGCGGTTTCCCGTGCAGACGAAGGCGACGCGGAGCAGGTCGGTCAGCGGACGTGCCCCTCGTCGAAGCCGACCGCGTCCTCGATCTTCCGCTGCCGTGCGCGCACGAAGGGGCCGGCCAGCCACGGCGCGGCGCGGAGCACGCGCGCCTTCCAGACCAGCCGCGGCTCGGCGGGGCAGAGGCCGGCCGCGCGGCTGTAGCTCGCGGCAGCCTCGCGGTAGCGGCCCGCGCGCAGCGCCTCGTCGCCGATGCGGCCGAGCTGCGCGGGGCTCGGGCCCGCGAGGCGGCGCTCGAGGTACGCCCGCTCCTCGGCGTTCAGGTCGTCGCGCCCCGCCGCACGCCGTAGCACCGCCTCCGCGTGCTCGTCCATCCGTTGCAGCTCGGCCGAGAGGCTCTCCGACCCCCAGCGATAGAGCGCGAGCGGCCGCGGCTGCAACGAGACGCGCTCGCCCGCGTAGATCGCCCGCAGCCAGAAATCCCAGTCCTCGGCGACCTCGAGGTCGGTCGCGAAGCCGCCGAGATCGTCCGCGAGCCGCCTCGGGAAGAGCGACATCGTCGAGACGAAGTTCTGCTGCAGGATCGCGAGCCGCTGGCGCTCCGGCCGCGGGAAGCGGCCCTTGTAGCGCGTCCGTGAGGGGTGGATCCCGTTCGGGAACAGCCAGTAACAGTTCGAGGTGGCAATGCCGCCGTGCCGGTCGAACGTGGCGACGAGCACCTCGAGGTGGCGCGGCAGGAGCACGTCGTCGGCGTCGCAGAAGGCGATCAGCTCGCCCTGCGCCTCGCCGAGGCCGCGGTTGCGGGCGGCCGCGACTCCTCCGTTCTCCTGGCGCACGACGCGAACCGGGTCGGGGAAAGCCGTGGCAATGGCGTTCGTGCCGTCGCGCGAGCCGTCGTCCACCACCACCACCTCGAGGTCGCGGTACGTCTGCCAGAGCGCGGAGGAGATCGCCGCGCCCACCGTGGCCTGCGCGTCGAAGGCCGGGATGACGACCGAGACCCTCACGCCGCCAGCCTCTCGTACAGCTCGAGGAAGCGTGCGACCAGCTCCCGGTCGGAGCCGGCGCCGTCGACCTGCTTCCCTGCCGCGGCGAGGCGCGCCGCGAGCTCGGGGTCGTCGAGGACGCGCCGCACGGCGGTCGCGAGCGCGTGCGAGTCCTCCGGGACGAGCAGCGCGTTCTCCCCGTCGCTGACGAGCTCGCGCAGGCCGCGCACGTCGGTCGCCACCAGGGGCGTGCCCGAGGCGAGCGCCTCCAGCGCCGACAGCGGCAGGCCCTCCCAGTGCGAGGGGAGCACGACGACGTCGGCCGCGCCCATCAGCGCCCTCGCGTCCGGTCGCATCCCCAGGAACCGGACGCGGTCGGCGACGCCTGTCTCCTTGGCAAGGCGCTCGAGCTCGTCGCGCAGCGCGCCCGCGCCCGCGATCGCCAGGACCGCGTCGGGCACCTCCGCGATGGCGTGGATCGCGAGCGCGTGGTTCTTCTGCTCGACGAGGCGGCCGACGGCGAGCACGAGCCGCGTTCCCGGGGAGAGCCCGAGCTCCGTGCGGTCGGCCGGAGGCGGCGCGGGCGGAACGGCGTTGGGCACCGTCGCGAGCGGCGGGAGCCCGTGCTGCTCGAGCGCGGCCTCGACGCCAGGGCCGCAGGCGACCGGTGCGAGGCCGGACAGACGCACCAGCCGGACCGCCGCGGGCCAGTCCTGCTCGGGGCCGCCGTGGAGGCTCACGAGGCCGGGCGGCCGCCGGCCGCGAAGGGTGACGAGGCCGGTCGCGAGTGCCATGGTCGGGTTGTGGGCGTGGATCACGTCGGGCCGCGTCTTCGCCACCGCCCGCCGGACGGCGGAGGCGGCGGACGGGATTCGCGAGGGGCGCCGGCCAACGATCGGGATCGGGAACGGCTCCGTGTCGAGCTCGTCGCCCACCGGCCCCGGGGACGCTGCGACGAAGACCTCGTGCCCTGCCTGCCGCGCACCGCGGTAAGCCGACACGAGGATCCGCTCCGCCCCGCCGGTGCGGAGCTCCTGGATCACGTGGAGGATGCGCACAGGTCCCGGTAGAGGGCGACGGTGCGGCGAGCCGTCAGCTCGGGCGAGAACTCCTCGCCGGCGCGCTCGCGGCCGCGCCTGCCGAGCCCGCGCCGTCGCTCCGGGCTCGCGGCCAGCCCGTCGAGCGCCTCGGCAAGCGCGGTCGGGCTCTCCGGCTCCACGAGCAGCCCCGTCTCGCCGTCCAGGACGAGCTCGGGGATGCCGCCGACGCGCGTGGCGACCACCGGCACGCCGGCGGCCATCGCCTCGAGGACGGCGAGCGGGAAGTTGTCCGCGCGCGAGGGCTGGACGAGAACATCGAGCTCCCGCAGGCGCTCGCCGACGTCCGAGACGAAGCCGTGGAAGCGCGCGTCGACGCCTGCCTCACGGGCCTGCCGCTCCAGCTCGGCTGCGAGCGAGCCGCGGCCGAAGACCTCCAGCCGCACCGGCGCGTGCATCGCCGCGGCCGCGGCGATCAGCACGTCGATGCCCTTCCAGTACTCCAGGTTCGACACGACGCCTGCGACGAGCTCGACGTGGTCCCGCGGCTCGGCCTCCTCGGCCGCCTCGATCCCGAGCGGGATCACGTGCACGCGGCCGGCCGGGAAGCCGTGCCCGAGCATGAAGTCGGCCATCGCCTGAGACGGCGCCACGACGTGCCCGAGCCGCGTCAGGCCCGCCTCGAGCGGTAAGTAGCCGTGCTCGAGCCACGCAAGCCGAGCGCCCGACACGCCTGGCGGGTCGGGCGCGTCCGGGCGGCCGACGCGCGCTGCGATCTCCTCAGGCATCCCGTGCAGGGTATGGACGACGCGGGCCCCCTGCAGTCGGCCGCCGACGCGTCCGAACAGGCCCGCGCGGCGGTCCTGGGTGTGGACGACGTCGGCGTCGCCGAGCCGCCGCCAGAGCGCTGCGCCGCCGCGAAGGTCGAGCTTGTGTCCGACCGGGACGGCCTGGGCGGGAAGGTCGAGCGCCCGGAACCCGTCGGCCACCGCCTCGCTGGCGCAGACCACCTCGACGTCGAGCCCCTCGGCGGCGACCCGCGGCGCGAGCTGCCGTAGGTGCGTCACCGGGCCGCCGCCCTCGAGCGTCGAGATGTAGACGACTTTCATCCCGGCGCGGGCGCGGCGGCGCTTTCCTCCGCGCTGCGCCGCCCCTGCGCCCAGATCGCCGCGGCGAGGCCGCCGATCAGCCAGAACGGCAGGAAGTACTGCTCCGAGAGGAACAGCGCGCTCACGATCGCGATCGTGAGGGAGATCCGTAGCGCGCGCACGAAGCCAGGGTCGCCGTAGCCGAGGCGGAGGGTGCTCGTCAGCCGCGTGAAGGCGAGCAGGAGGTACAGCGCGAGCAGGCACATCGCGACGACGCCGAGCTCCGCGCCGACGTCGAGCAGCGCGTTGTGCGCCACGGTCAGCGTGAACGTCCCCAGGGGCTGCCCGGTCAGGGCGTTGTAGTGGAACTGGAAGTTGCCGGGCCCGACGCCCAGGAGGGGGTGGTCGCTGGCGAGCCGTGCCGCCGCCCCCCAGGCGCCGAAGCGGGTCGAGACGTTCTGCTGGGCGACGTTCTGCTTGAGCAGGAGCGCCTCGTGGAAGCGCTGCGGGTTGCTGTGGATGACGAGCAGCGTCCCGACGGTCGCGAGCAGGCCCGCCGTGAGCGTGACCTGGAGCCTGCGCCGGTCGGTGAGCACGAAGACGACGAAGCCGGCGGCGAGGCCGAGGAACGCGCCGCGTGAGAGGCTGAGCAGGATCGCGGCGGAGACGAGCGCGGTCGCGGCGAGCAGGAGCGGCCGCAGCGCGCGCGTCCGGCCGAGCAGGAAGAACATGAACGGCAGCGAGGTCGCGAGGATGAAGGCGAAGTCGTTCTGCTGCACGTGAGGCAGCGTCGCCAGCTGCGCGTTCCCCCTCAGGTAGTCGTTCAGCCCGAGGCCGGCGGCGATCGTGCAGGTGACGGCGAGCGTCCAGGCGATCCGCCGCTGCAGCACGCGGTCGTGGCCGAACTGCGTGACGATCACGTAGACGACCGCGAAGCTCGCGTACCGCGTCGTCGTGGTGATCGCGGCAGGGGTGTTCTCTGCCCAGGCCGTCGAGAGCAGCGCGATGCCGAGGATGCCGAGCACGAGTGCCTGGCCGCGCTCGAAGACGAGCGGCCGGCGCTCCTTTACCAGTGCGTACACGAACGCGGCGATGCAGATGTAGCCGGCGAGCTTCGTCACGCTGATGCCGGCCGGCCCGGACGCGAACGCTCCCTCGAGCGGTGCCGTGGCGACGACCAGCAGGATCGCCAGGTCGATCCTCGTCACCAGGAAGACGAGCGCCACCGCCGCGAGCGCGAGCAGCAGCGTCGCCCGGGGCATTGCGACCGAGCCGGCCACGAGCACGGCGGCCACCGCGGCAAGGCCGAGCAGCTCGAGCGCATCGAGGCCGTCCGGGCGGCGGAAGGCTGCCTCTAGGCGAGCGGAGGACAGCATGCGGTTCCCGTCAGTTGCGGGCGGCGCCGCGCTGCCTGCGAGCAAGGCGGCGGGCGCTGCGCGTCTTGGCGTCCTGCCCCAGCTCCTGCTCGGTCGGCCGCACGTAGTAGCTGGAGCGACTCACTTCGCCGGAGTGGTTGAGCACCGCGGCAGTTGCACGGACCGAGATCAGCGCCAGCCGTTCCACCGCTGCGCGCACCTGGCGGCGGGAGGCGGTCCCGGCGCGTGCGACGAGCACGGTCGCGTCGGCGTAGCGGGCGAGGATTCGCGCATCGCTGACCGGTATCACCGGGGTGGCGTCGATGATCACCGCGTCGTACTCGCGCTCGAGCTCGCCGAGGGCGGCCGGGAACTCCTGCGTCAGCAACTCGCCCGGGTCGGCCGAGCGGCGCCCGCCGACGAGCACGTCCGGGCCGTCGCCCGTCGGCCGGATCACGCGCTCCAGTTGCGCCTCGCCGAGCAGGACGTCCATCAGCCCGGGCGTGCGCGGAAGCTGGAGCATCTCTGCGATCCGGCCGCGCCGGAGGTCGCAGTCCACGAGGATCGTGCGCGCGCCCGCGCGACTGAGCGTCGCGGCTAGGCCGAACGCGACGGTCGTCTTCCCATGGCTCCCGTCGGGGCTCGTGATCACGATGGAGCGGATGCTGTCGTCGGTGAAGAGCAGGTTCGTGCGCAGGTCACGCAGGGCCTCCGCCACCACGTGCAGGCGCGGCTGGGAGGCGAGCTCCTCGGCGGAATGCAGCTTGAGCACCGCCGTCTCGGCCGGGATCTCGGCGAAGACCGGGAGGCCGCTGGCGAGGGCGAGGTCCTCCGCCGTCTCCACCTTCGTCGTCAGGTTCTCGCGGAGGACGGCCGCGGCGAGGCCGAGACCGAGCCCGAGCAGGGCGGCGACCAGCAGGGTCAGCCGCGTGCGTGGGAAGACGGGCGACGTCGGCAGGGCCGGCGCGTCGATCTCGTTGAGCCTGAACGACGGCGTGCCGATCTCGCCGAGGTCGACGCGATTCAGCACCGCGTCGGTCGCTGCGGCCGCGCTCAACTGGGCGAGCCGCGGCTTGGAGCTCCGCGCCTTGATCTTCAGCAGCCCGGTGCCCTTGAAGGTCTGCACCGAGATCTCTGCGAGCCGGCCCCCGAGCCGGTTCCGCGCGCGCTCGAGCGTCGTGCGCGAGCCGGCGGCGTCCGCGTAGAACGGCACGACCTGGTCGAGAATGCCGTAGAGGATGAGGTCGTTGCCGGTGCCCTTCGGAGTCAGCGCGAGGGTGGCCGTGGACTCGTACTTGGGCGTGACGAGCTTGGTCGCGACGAACGCCGGCACGACCACGCCGAGCACGACGAGCACGATCAGCAGCTTGCGCTGCCAGAACACCCGCAAGAGGTCGTTGAGAGCCACGTGTCCTTTCTCGGCACCCGCGCCGGCTAACGCCAGCCTGGTTCGGGGGCACCGAACAATACCCTTCGCCAGGTGAAGCGTCCTCGGCGGCTTTTGCTCGCAGCACAGCCGCTCGACGGCGGCGTCTCGCGACACGTGGTCGAGCTGGCACGTGCGCTTCCGGCGGACGAGCTCAGCGTCGAGGTTGCGTGCCCGCGCGGGTCGCTGACGTGGTCGAGCCTCGAGGGGTCGGGCGTGCGACTGCACCCGATCGAGGCCCATCGCGAGCCCCGACCGGGCGACGCGCGCTCCCTCGCGACGCTGCTGCGGCTCGCGCGGGAGGTCGACGTCGTCCACGCCCACTCGGCGAAGGCAGGCTTCCTCTGCAGGCTCGCCGCCGCGGTGCGCGGAAGACGCCGAGCGTGCGTCTTCACGCCGCACGGCTGGTCGTGGTGGGCGGCCGACGGTGCCGAGGCGCGGTTCTACCTGAGCCTCGAGCGGGTGGCCGCACGGTGGTGCCGGACGATCGTGGCGCTCTCCGGCGACGAGCGAGCGGCCGGGCTGGAAGCGGGAGTGGGCCGGGCCGAGCAGTACCGCGTGATCCCGAACGGCGTGCCGCTCGAGCGGTTCGCGTTGCCGCGGGCGCCGGTGCGGGGGCGGATCCTGATGGTCGGCCGCCTCGCGCCGCCGAAGCGCCCCGATCTCGCCCTGCGCGCGTTCGCGAAAGCCCGCGAGCGGATCCCCGGGGCGGAGCTGCACCTGGTCGGCGACGGCACACTCCGCGGTGAGGCCGAGGCGCTCGCGGCCGAGCTGGGCGTGGCCGACGCGGTGCGCTTCCTCGGCAACCGCGACGACGTGCCCGAGCTGCTCGCGCAGGCCGAATGCGCGCTGCTGGCGAGCGACTACGAAGGCTGCCCGCTGGCCGTCGTGGAGGCAATGGCCGCATCGGTCGCGGTGGTGGCGACGGCGGCAGGCGGCACCGGCGAGCTCGTGCGCCCGGGCGCCACGGGCGCGCTCGCCGCGAAGGGCGACGCAGACGGCCTGGCGGCCGGGCTGGTGGCCGTTCTCGGCGACCCGGCGGCGGCGGCCCGGCTCGGGGCCGAGGGCCGCCGCGACGCCGAGCAGAACCTCTCGCTGAACCGGATGGTCGAGCGCCTCGTGTCGCTGTACGAAGACGTTTCCTCGTGATAGCTCGAACGAGGGAGTAGCCGCGGCAGCGGCCCGACGATTCCAGGGGCGTGACCGCTCGTCGTCTCGCTCTCGCCGCGGCCGCCCTCTCGATCCTCGCCTGTCCCGGGATCGCGCATGCCGCGAGCGCTCCCGCCGGCATCGGCGCGCTGCGCATCTGCAGCGGGTGCGCCCCGTCGGGAGGCGATCTCTCCCGGTATCGGTACGTCGTCCTCAACTCGTGGGACGCGCCGCTCCTGCCGGCGCTGAAGGCGGCGAACCCGGGGCTGAAGGCCCTCGTCTACAAGAACCTCAGCTTCACCATGTCGTACAGCTGCTCGGGCGGCACCGACAACCGCTATCTCCCGTCCGGCGTCGGCTACTGCGACGCCGACCGGAACCACGCCGAATGGTTCCTCACCGACCCTGCCGGCTCGAGGCTGAGCTCGTACTACTTCCCGCAGGCGTGGATGATGGATGTCGCGAACGCCGGGTACCAGGCACGCTGGCTCTCGAACGTCCTGACCGACCTCCGCTCCGGCGGCTGGGACGGCGTGGTGCTCGACGACACCAACGCCGACATGAGCTGGCATCTGCACGGCCGGACGATCGCGCGCTACCCCACCTCCGCCTCCTGGCGCACCGCCACTCGCTCGATGCTCGCAATCGTCGGTCCCGCGCTTCGCGGCGCCGGCTTTCTCGCGATCCCTAACCTCTCGACGCCGTGGGCCTCGGACTACGACGCGCAGGCGACCTGGGGCGACTGGATCCAGTTCACCTCCGGAGCGATCCAGGAGTACTACTCGAAGTGGGGCTCCACCAGCTCCGGCTGGTTCGCCGGGAACGACTGGACGTACCGGCAGCGGTTCCAGACGCTGACCGAGCAGGCGGGGAAGATCTTCCTCGGCGTCACCTACGCGCCCAAGGGAGATGCCCGCTCGATGGCGTACGCCCGGGCGAACTTTCTGCTCTTCGACGAGCCGGCCAACGGTGGCGCCTTGATCTTCGAGGCCACCGATCCCGAGGCCCAGGATCCGTACAGCCCGAGTTGGACGGCCGACGTCGGGTCGCCGGTCGGCCCGCGGTTCCAGGTCGGCTCGGCGTGGCGGCGCAACTTCACCGGCGGCACCGTCGTCGTCAACCCGACGACCTCGACGCTGACGGTCGACCTCGGGCGCTCCTACACGACGCTCGGCGGCTCGACGACGAGCTCGGTCACGCTGGGGCCCACGACCGGCGCGATCCTGCGTGCGACCGCCACCCCTCCGCCCCCGCCGTCGCTGACCGCTCAGCTGAGCGGCGGCTCCGTGCTGCTCGAGTGGCGGGGACTGAGCGGGGGGCGCGTGGACGTCTACCGCAACGGCAGCCGCAAGGCGAGCGTCTCGAACACCGGCACCTACGCCGATCAGCTCGGCCGCGGCGCCAGGGGGACGTACTCCTACAAGGTGTGCGTGGCAGGCACCGGCACGTGCACGCCCGCCGTCCCCGTCGACGTCAGCCGTTCAACCGCTGCGTCGACCGCAAGGCTGCGCCGGGCCCACCGCGCGGGCCGCACGGTCCGCGCGACGCTCCGACGGCACGTCCGCCGGGACCGTCACGCCATTCTGCGGTAGAGCTCCACGAGGGGCTCCGTGGCGGGCCCCGGCGAATAGCGACGCTCGAAGTCCGCGCGTGCGGCGGCCCCGCGCTCGCGCCTCGCCTGCGCGTCGTTGAGGAGCTCCGTAGCGGAGGCGGCGAGCTGGTCCGGCCGCTCGTGGACGACCACGCCGTCGGACGGACCGATCCCCTCCGCGCCGGCCGGAGTGGTGACCACGGGCACTCCGCTCGCCATCGCCTCGAGCACCTTGACCTTCATGCCGCTCCCGCGCGCGAGCGGGAAGAGCAGCAGCGAAAGCCGCTGGAAGAGGTTCCGCGCCGAGTCGACCTCCCCCGCCAGCTCGACCCCCGGGCTCTCCGGGAGGCCGAGCTCGCCGGTGCCGCGGCCCGCGACGACGAGCCGCGCGTCCCTGGCGCCTCGCCTGACCTGCGGCCACACCTCGCCCACGAGCGACCGGATCGCCTGGGCGGTCGGGCCCCAGCGGGCGGTTCCGATCAGACCCGCGAGCGGCGGGCCGTCGAGCGGCGCGGCGTCGTAGAGCGCCGGGTCGAGCGAGAGTGGCGCGAGCACGACCTCGGACCGCGGCGCGAGGGCCCGGAGCGCGTCGGCGACGACCGGCGAGCTCGCCACGAGATACCGGTGCCGCCGTGCGGCTGCCCGCTCCGCGCGGGCCGCATCGAGCACCTCGCGGAACTGCCTGTGCCACGGCGGCCCGAGATCGCGGTCGTGCCGCGCGAGGAAGTGCACGTGTACGAGCGAGGGGAGCGAGAGCCCGTCGTCGCACCAGGCGGTCTCGGTCTCCTCGAGGTGCAGCACGTCCGCGTCCGCGGCCGCCTCGCGCACCCGCGCGGCGAGGGCTCCGCCGGCAAGCTCTCCGACCGGCCGCCGCAGGCGCCCGAGGCGCGCCGCCCAGGGGCCCGGAGGCTCGACGTCCACTAGCTCGACCGGCAGGTCGGTGGGGACGTCGCCCACGATCGAGGAGCGCCTCCGCGCCGCCACGGCGTGGAGCTCGACGCCGTGCTCGCGGAGCCCTCGCAGCAGGCCGATGGCCGTCTTCCCGGGTGCGCCGCCCTCCGGCAGCGGCGGCTGCGTCAGGACGAGCAGCGCGCGCAGACCGGCTCCGGTTTCTTCACGTCGGGGCGCCAGGTGCCGATGCGCGGATAGTGACTGATTCCGCGGCTAAGGTCTCCGGCGTGCCGGATCCAGAGCTCTCGGTCGTGATCTGCACGCTCGGCGCGACGCGTGTGTCGGAGATCGTCGAGTCGGTGGCAGAGTCGGCCCGCTCCGGTCGCCGAACGGTCGAGACGATCGTCGTCTGGCAGGGCGCCTCTCCCGCGCCCGGACTGGACGGGGCGGTCGTGCTCGAGGTCTTCCCCTCCGGCCTCGCCTACGCGCGCAACCGTGGGCTTGCCGCCGCCCGCGCTCCGCTGGTGGCGTTCGTCGACGACGACGAGGTCGTCGATCCGGCCTGGGTTCAAAGCGTCCTCTCGGCCTTCTCGCGGGAGGAGGCCCCGGCAGGGGTGTTCGGGCCGATCGCCCCCCGCGACGAGCGCGGGCTGCCCTATTGCCGCTACGACGGCGGGGGCAGCTACAGGCTGATCCGGCGGGGCACGCCTCCCTGGCGGGTCGGAAGCGGCGGGAACATGGCCTTTCGACGCGAGGCGCTGCTCGCCGTCGGCGGCTTCGACCCGCTCTTCGGGCTCGGCTCGGTCTCCCGGTCGGCGGAGGAGACGGAGGCGATCCACCGACTGCTCGACTCGGGTCGCACGCTTGCGTGGTCCCCGGCTGCCGTCGTCTACCACCCCACGAAGACCGAGACCGAGCGCCTCGACTCCCGCTTCCCCTATGCCTTCGGGCTCGGCAAGCTCGTCCGTCGGCACCGCTCCGCCATGCTGGCCGCTCGCTACGGCAGGGAGATCGCCGGCGCGCTCGCGAGCGGTGTGCGGGCGCGGGACGGCCGCCGCCTGCGAGAGACACGCGCGACGTTGCGCGGCTTCGCAACGGCGCTGACGTTCCGAGCGCGCCCGCGCTCGCCGCGGGCCTTGCTCGAGCGCGCGCCGGAGAAGATCGCGGCCGCGCTGGACGGTGAGCAGCCGGAGCCCTGTGAGCCCTCCTACCGGCCGGACCCCCATTTCGTCTACCGGGTGGGAGCCGATCGCATCCTGCACGTCTACGTCCATCCGACGGCCAGGCTTCGCGAAGGGCTGGCCGTCCGTGACCGGCTCGCGAAGCGCGAGGCCGCGCAGACGTTCGCGCAGGAGGAGGACGTCGACGCGCTCTGGGTGCTGGAGGAGTACCTCTCGGGCCGCCCGCCCGACCCGGCGCAGGTCGCGCGATGGTTCGGGTCGGTCGCCGAGTGGGTGCTCGCGCTCGGGCCCGGGGCGGGCGGCGAGGTGCGTGGCGGCTCGTGGTGGGCGGACGAGTCGCGGGCGGCCCTCGAGGTCGCGCCGCCGCCGCTCGAGGAATCGGTGGCGGCCGCGCTCGAGACCGTCGGCGGCCTGCCCGCGCAACCTGTCCACGGCGACTTCCAGCGCAAGAACGTCCTCATCGACGGCGACGGCCGCCTGGGCATCCTCGACTGGGAGCACGCCTACGGGGACGGGCCGCCAGGCCTCGACCTGCTCTTCCTCGCGGTGATGGCGGGCTCGGACCGGCCCGACGCGGAGTTGCTGCGCGGGCTCGCCCGCGGCCGCGATCCGGACTGGGCGCCGCTGCGTGCGCAGCTGCGCCGGGCGGGTGTCGACGACGGCGACCTGCACCGGTTTCTGCTCGCGATCCTCGCGGTCTGGGCCGCCGACGAGCGGGCGCGCGCGGTCGTGCCCGGCATCCCGCGGGCCGAGCCGATCTACGGCCGCTTGTTGATCGACCTCGGTCCCGAGCTCGCAGAGGCGACGACGAGGTGACGGACGACGGGCTCGCGCTGGAGCCGCTCGGAGGCGTGGACGAGATCCGGCAGGAGTGGGCGGCACTGGCGGAGGCCGCGGAGAACCCCTTCCAGACGCCGGAGTGGTGCGAGGCCTGGCTGGCGCACATGGGCGCCGACGCGGGGCTCCACCTGTTCGCCGCGTACCGGCCGGACGGAACGCTCGTCGCGATCGTGCCGCTCGTCGTGACGCGGGGCCGCTACGCGCGCAAGGCGCGCTTCCTCGGCTTCGGGCCCTCCAACGAGCTCGGGCCGATCGGCCGGCCGGCCGACCACGAGGCGGCTGCGGCGGCGCTGCGGCAGGCGCTCGCCGCAACCCAACGCGACTGGGACCTCTTCCTCGGCGACTATCTGCCCGGCGAGGGGTGGGCCGAGCGGGTCGGCGGGACGCTCGTGGCACGGGAGGCGGCCCCCGTCGTGCGCGGCCGGTGGCAGAGGCTGGGACGACTACCTGGCCTCTCGCAGCTCGGGCTTCCGGCAGGAGCTGCGGCGCAAGGAGCGCCGCCTGGAGGAGCGCGGGCTGTCCTTCCGCGAGGTCCAGGACCGCTCCGAGCTCGACGGCGCCCTCGACGTCCTCTTCGAGCTGCACCGCGCACGCTGGGGCGACCGGGCGTCGAGATGGTTCGCCGGCCGGGAGTCGTTCCAGCGCACGTTCTCGACGGTGGCGCTCGAGCGCGGCTGGCTGCGCGTCTCGCTGCTGGAGCTCGAGGGGCGGCCTGTCGCGGCGTACCAGGGGTTCCGGTTCGGGGAGGCGGAGTGGTCGTACCAGTTCGGCCGCGATCCGGCAGAGGAGAGCTCCTCCGTCGGGCTCATCATCGCGGCTCAGGCCGTTCGCAGGTCGATCGGAGAGGGGGCGACCGAGTTTCGCCTCGGGCCTGGAAACCAGCCGTACAAGAGGCGCTTCGCGACCCACGACGCCGGGTTGCAGACCGTCGGTCGGGCCCGCGGCCTGCGCGGGCGAGCGGCGCTCCTCGCCGCCAGGCGCCGTGCCCGGTAAGGCCTAGTCGCGCTGCCGGACGGCGAGCGCCAGCACTGCTCGGCGAGCGGTCCCTCCAGCCCGCGAGCCGACGACATCGGACAGCCAGGCGGCGTCCTCGCGCGAGAGGAGCCCCACCGCTGCCGCGAGCCCGAAGAAGAGGCCGGCTCCCGCCAGCAGCCCCAGCGCAAGCCCCACGACACCGCCGAGCTCGTAGACGAGCCCCCAGGCCACCGCGCCACCGGCCAGCGAAACGGCCGCGCAGCGGAGCAGCGCGCCTCCCTCCCAGCGGATCGGCCCCGCCAGCCGCGCCGAGTAGACGATCAGCGGCAACCCAGCCGTCGCCTGCGCCGCGCCGTTCGCGATCGCGGCCCCGACGGCTCCGTGGTGCGGGACGAGCGCGGCCGCGAGACCGACGTCGACCAGCGCCGCCCCGGTGTTCGCGAGCAGCGGGAGCCGGACCTGGTCCAGCCCGGCCAGCAGCGACGAGGCCAGCACCGTGATCGGCGTGATCAACGAAGCCGCCACCAGGATCAGCAGCGGGCCTCTCGTCGGCGCGTAGGCCTCTCCCCAGATCAGGCGGATCGTCGCCGGCCCGAGCGCCGCGGTCGCCGCCGCGATCGGCATCGTGCCGATCAGGAGCAGCCGCAGCGCGCGGCTGAAGCCTCTACGGATCCGCTCGTGCTCGCCGGCGCCGAAAAGCGTGGCGACGGCCGGTGCCAGCACCTGCCCCATCGCCGACGGCAGGCGCACGACGGCGGTCATCAGGGCGAAGGCGATCGAGTAGAACGCGATCTCCCGGTCGGCCGAGTAGTGGTTGAGGAAGAAGAACTCCGAGCGCCTCCAGACGATCAGGTACAGGAGGCCGCCGGCCGACGAGTACGCCGCGAAGCGCAGGCTCCGCCGACGCAGCTCCGGGAAGGGCGTGACCTCGTCGGCGAGAGCCGACAGCGCGCGGCGGGCGAGGACTCCGGTCCAGACGAAGACGAGCAGCAGGACCGCGGCCTCGACGGCGAACATCGCGCTGATCCGGCCACCTAGTGCCAGCACGACGAGCGTCGCGACCGTGCCGAGCCCTCCGGTGACGAGGCCGGCCACGGTCGCCTCACGCCAGCGCTGCAGGCCGGTCAGGATCGCTCCCGGGACGCTGGCCAGCACGCCGCTCACCGCGGCCAGCCCGGCGAAGACCCACGCCGCCCGCGGCTGGTGCCCGAGCAGGCCGAGCGCCACGAGGATTCCCCCGCCGACCACGGCCGCCGCGAGCTCGATCTGGAAGATCGTGCGCGCGAGCCAGCGCGCCTGCGAACCGCGTCCGGCCCCGACCGTCTCGCCCATGTAGCGCTGGAGCGACATCGCGAAGCCGCTCGTCAGGAGCTCGATGATCGACAGCTCTGCGAAGGCGATGAAGCTCTGCCGCCCCATGCCGTCCGGGCCGAGGTAACGCGCCGCGGCGATCGAGATCACGAGCGCGTACAGCTGCGGCAGGGCGTTGCTCAACATCTTCCAGAGGCCCCCCCGCATGACGGAGGAGCCCGTCGTCGCCTCTGCGCCGAACACGGCGGTCGTCCGCTCGCCGGTCACGACCACCTCACCGACTCGCCGCCACGCGCGAGCTCGTAGCGGAGCAATGGTCGGAGGATCGGGCCGCTGCGCCGCAGGAGCGGCAGCTGTGAGGCGTAGCGGCGGCAGGCCCGCAGTTTCGCCAGGCGGTCGGGGAGACGGGCGGCCAGCGGCAACCAGCCGTCGCCGGTGGAGCCACCGGTCCAGGCGGCTGCGTACGGCTGCTCGACGTACCGACCGAGCCGCCGCCCGGGCAGCCCCTTGCGCTCGACCAGTTCGAGCACTCTGACGTGATCCTCGTGCGACAGCGGAAAGGCGGGCACGAGCACGGTGTCGGCTCCCGCGACCGCCCGCTCCAGCGCGGCCCAGACGGTCTCGTCGTCGGCGGTGGGGTACTGGTGGTCGCCGAACGGAAGCCAGACGGGGCGCGCGCCGACATCCTGGCAGGCGAGCGCGTCCTCCCGGCGCCGTGCGCGAGCGGCCTCGCCGGCGGTGCGAAAGCCCGCGCGTGCATCCCAGTCGCCGGCCGGGAGCGTCGAGTCCGGGTCGCCGGCGAAGACCGTCACGACCGCGACCTCGGAACCCGTCCTCGCGATCGCGGCGCCGAGGGAGAAGATCGCGTCGTCGAGATGCGGGGAGATGACGGCAACGTCGCCTGCGAGCCGCTCGCCGCCGCGAAGCCCGAGCCACCGGCAGGTCGAGGACAGAACGCTAGAGCTTGCCGACAGGCTCCTCTCCCACGGGCTCCCGTCCGCGAGCGTGCTCGATCACGTCGGCGAGGATCCGGTCGAGGTCGCGCTCGGGCTGCCAGCCGATCGCCGCGTGCACCTTCTCCGTCGCCGGGATTCGGTGGAGCATGTCTTCGATTCCCTGGCCGTAGACCTCGTCGTACGGGATCAGGACCAGCTCCGAGCTCGAACCCGTCGCGGCGAGAACGCGCTCGGCGAGGTCGTGGATCGAGATGCGCTCGGTCGAGCCGACGTTGAAGATCTCGCCGGAGGCGGCGGGTGCGCCCATCAGGCCCGTGAGCGCGCGAATCGTGTCGTCGACGTGGCAGAAGCAGCGCGTCTGGGAGCCGTCGCCGTGGATCTCCAGCGGCTCGCCGGCCAGGGCCCTGTCGACGAAGCGCGGGATCACCATCCCGTACTGGCCGCTCTGCCGCGGGCCGACCGTGTTGAAGAGCCGGACGATCACGCAGTCGAGACCACGCTCGCGGTGGAAGCCGAGCGCGAGGTGCTCGTCCATCGCCTTCGAGTCTGCGTAGAGCCACCGGCGCGCGGTCGTCGGGCCGTAGATCCGGCGCGCGTTCTCGGCGAGCGGCTTCTCCTCGCGGTGGTCGCCGTAGACCTCGGAGCTGGAGGCGACCAGCACGCGCTTGCCGAAGCGGCTCGCCTGGTCGAGCACGTTCTCGGTGCCCTGGACGTTGGTGACCATCGTGCGCACCGGCTGCTCGACGATCAGGCGCACTCCGACGGCTGCGGCGAGGTGGTAGACGACGTCGCACTTGTGCACGAGCTCGTTGACCGTCGAGGTCGAGAGGACGGAGTCGACGATCAGGTGGAAATCGCGCCGCCCCTCGAGGTGCGCGATGTTCTGCGCGTTGCCGGTGCTCAGGTCGTCGAGCACGAAGACCTCCCACCCGTCGTCGAGGAGGCGCTCGCTCAGGTGCGAGCCGATGAACCCGGCGCCGCCGGTGACGAGGGCCTTCCGACTCACCGTTCGAAGCCTAACGGCGGCGCCCGACGCGCTTGAGCGCGTCCACGATCGGCGGCGCCCCGGGGTTGAGCGCGAGCGCGGCGCGCAGCTCGCGGCGTGCCTCCGCGTGGCGCCTCGCGCGGAGGTAGGCGAGGCCGAGCTCGTACCGCACCTCGACCGAGCGCGGCTGCTTCCCGGCCGCCTTGCGGAGCGGCGCGATCGCCGCGGCGGGAGAAGAGGCAGTCTGGGCCTCGACGAGGTACGGCTGCACCGAGAGCGGGTCGAGCCGCCGTGCCCAGCGCAGCTCGGAGGCGCGCGAGCTCGAGCCCTCGAGCACGTGGGCCGAGAGCCGGGCCGAGAGCCAGGGCGGCGCGAAGGCCAGGAGTGCGGCCGCGATCGCCAGCCCCGTCGCCGTCCACGTCACCCACGGCCGCGGCATTCCGCCGCGGCCGGCCGCCCCCGCCCCGAGCAGGACGAAGAACGGCAGGCCGAGCGCCGGGATCGTCCAGTTCCAGTCGCCCGAGGCGTGCACGATCCAGTACGCCGATGCCGCGAACGCGGCGGTCGCTGTCGGCTCGCGCAGGCGCAGCCGCCGGAAGCAGACGACGAGCGGCCCGCCGAGCCCGACCACGAGCAGCAGCAGGCCCGGCACGCCGAGCTCGCTGAGCACGTCCAGCTCGACCGAGTGGGCACGGGCCGGGGTCTCGCCGCTGCGGCCCTCGATCAGGTAGGCCGGGCCGAAGCCGCGGCCGCCGATCCCCGCGACCGGGTGGTGCCGGAAGTCGTCGAGCGCCACCCGCCAGAAGTCGTAGCGGTTCGAGCCCAGGCTGACGAAGTGCGTCCGCGCGGCCTCGTTGCGCGGCAGGTGCTTGAACGAGTGCCACTTGTCCGCGGCGAAGCGGCGGGGGTGGTCGACGGAGCCGAAGAAGGCCGCCGCCCCCGCGACGGCCGCGGCCACCACCAGCGCGGCTACGCCGAACTGCGCGACGCGGTGCGCCCGTGCGGAGAGCTCGATCCGCCGGTCGAGGAGCGCGTAGGCGGTCCCCGCAACGCCTGCCGCCGCGACCAGCCAGAGGAGCGTGAACGCGCCGTGGTGGGCGGTCGACGTGAGCTCCGGCCCCGCGTTGAACGGGGCCGTCAGCGGCCCGAACTGCGGCCCGACGAGCGCCGCCGCGATCGCGGTCGGCACGAGCAGCCGCAGCCGCTGGGGGCTGGCCGCGAACAGGACGATCGCCGAGACGACGAGCGCGACCCCGCCGCCCTTGCTCTGCGTCAGCAGCCAGCCGGCGAGCGTTGCCGTGGCCGCGCCGAGCGCGAGGCCCCGCAACACGCTCGGCAGCCGTCGCTCCGCCGCCAGCACGAGCGCCGGCCACAGTCCGACGAGGAACATCGCCGCGTCGCCGTTCGGGTAGGTGACCGGCCAGGCGAGCCGCCCGTCGCCGACGAAGTACCTGCCCGGATCCGTGCCGTAGCGCACGGCCAACGCGGTTGCGAGCGCGAGCCCGCCGCCCACGACGGCGACCCCGGCCGTGACCGCCAGGCCTTCCGGCGCGCCGCGCACCGTCACCAGCGCGACGGCAAGGGTCACCGCGTAGAAGAGCGTCAGCAGCGCGTCGTCGCGGGCGAGCGAGGGCAGCGGCGACCACGCCGCCGAGAGCGCCTGCCAGACCGCGAGCAGCAGTAGCGCGCCCGTCCCGACGAGGGCGGCGCGCGGCGGGACGGCCGCGGCTCCCACCGCCAGCACGAGCGCGAGCAGCAGCGCCGCCAGAATCGCGTACAGCAGCCAGTCCCGTGCATCTATGCTTCCCGTCTCGGTCCACGCGAGCACGCAAGTCGCCGCGAGGAGCGAGAGCGAGGGAAGAAAGCCGGCGACTGAGCCGTCTTTCAGAACAGAAGTAAGGCTGGAGTAAGTAACCCTTGCGACCAGGTCGGAACCCAACTACGTTGTAAGTGACCGGAGCGGAGTCGTTCGGCCGAACATGGATTGAAGTCGGGGCACGAAGGGCAATTCTGCGGCAAGCACCGGACTGGGGAAGGTCCGGCACGAAGATCGGAAAACCTGGCCGGAAGGTCAGGAGGAGGAGGACAGCACGATGTGGCGTCGTTTGATCGTTCTTGGGGTGCTCGCCTGCGCGGTGGGCATGGTGGTTGCCGCGCCTGCGGCCGTAGCTGCCACCCCGCAACAGATTTACCGTGATTACGCCGACAACGGTCGGCTCGACCACTCGTACTCGAAGGCAGACCTCAAAGCGGCCCTGAAGTACGCGGCCGTCCAGGGCTACCCTCGTGTCGGTGTGCAGGGCGCGGTCCAGCAGGCGCTGGGCGCGCAGGCCGTGAAGACGTCCGGCGGGCTTCCGTTCACGGGGCTCGACCTCGGGCTGATGGCCATCGGCGGCGTGCTCCTGATCGGCGCCGGCACCACCCTGCGCAAGCTCGGTCACTCGCGGCAGCAGTAATCGAGTAGCTCCGACAGACGGCAGAGACAGGCTGCGGCATGGCTTCCCGCCCGCTGAACGCTGAGGCGCTTCCCGCGCTCGAGCCCGTGCGCCTCGAGAACGTCGCCGTCCGGCGACGCTCTCGAGGCCTCGGATCCTGGGCGCGGGGAGCCCTCCTCCTCGACGGCTTGATGCTGCTCGCGGCGGCGCTCGCCTCCGAGCTCACCGCCGCGAATGCGGGCATCGTGAAGACGTCGCCGGTCTGGCTGCTCGCGTACGCGGGCCTGGTCGTCGCGCTGCTCGCTCGCCACGGCCTCTACGACTGGCACCTGCGACTGTCGGTGCTGGACAACCTCAGGCGAGTCGTCACCGCCACGGCGCTTGCCTCGATGATCGTGCTGACCCTCCGGATCCTCCTCCCGGGGGACGTCGACGATCTCGCGGCCCAGTTGCTGCGGTTGTTCGCGTTCAGTGCGGTCTACCTCGTCGCGGGCCGCGTCGCGTTCGACTGGACGCAGCTGATGGCGCGGCGGCACGGCGAGCTCGCGAAGCCCACCCTCATCGTCGGGGCCGGCCGCGTCGGCGCGCTCACCGCGGGCCGCCTGCTCGCCCATCCCGAGCTCGGCCTGAAGCCCGTCGGCTTCCTCGACAAGGAGCCGCTCGAGGAGGAGCGCCTGCCGGTGCCCGTGCTCGGCGCCAGCTGGGACCTGGAGCGGCTGATCGAGCAGCACCGGATCGAGCACGTGGTCGTCACCTTCTCGACCGCGCCGAGCGAGGTGCTGCTGCGCGAGGTCGAGCGCTGCGAGCAGCTCGGCGTCTCCGTCTCGCTCGTGCCCCGCCTCTTCGAGCGGGTCACCGAGCGCCTGAGCGTCGAGCACATCGGCGGGCTGCCGCTGCTCTCGACGCGCAGGCTCAACCCGCAGGGCTGGCAGTTCGCGCTCAAGTACACGCTCGACCGGCTCGTGGCCGCGACGCTGCTGCTGCTCGCGCTGCCGCTCCTGCTGCTGCTGGCGCTCGGCACGCTCCTCTCGGTCGGCCGCCCGATCTTCTTCCGCCAGCCTCGCTTCGGGCTCGACGGGCGCGAGTTCGCGATGCTCAAGTTCCGCTCCATGCGCGCCCTCAGCGAGCCGCTGGCGGTACCCGACCTGCCGCCCGACACCGCCCCCGGCGGGGTCGAGGGCGACGACCGCCGCACCCGCTTTGGCACCTTCCTGCGCCGCACCTCGCTGGACGAGCTGCCCCAGCTTTTGAACGTGCTCAAGGGCGAGATGAGCCTGATCGGCCCGCGCCCGGAGCGGCCCGACTTCGCCCGCCAGTTCGAGCGCAAGATCTACCGCTACGGCGAGCGCCAGCGGGTCAAGTCCGGGATCACCGGCTGGGCCCAGGTGCACGGCCTGCGCGGCAAGACCTCGCTCTCGGAGCGGGTCGAGTGGGACAACTTCTACATCGAGAACTGGTCGCTCTGGCTGGACGTGAAGATCCTGCTGATGACCTGCTGGGCGGTGCTGAGCTACTTCGCGAAGGCGGAGTAGCGGGCGCCTCAGTCGGGACGCCTGAAGATCACGAGCACGCTCAGGCCCTCGTAGCCCGTGAAGCGGTGCTCGGCCCCGGCCGGGACGAAGACCGCCTTGCCCTCCTCGACCGGGATCTGCTCGTCCTCGACGGCGAGCACGCCGCGGCCCTCGAGCACGACGTACACCTCGTCGTCCTCGTGCGGAGACTGGCGGTCGGCCTCCGGCGCGACGAGCGCGTAGACGCCGATCTCGAGCCCCGGCGAGCGGTGCACGATCTCGTAGCCGCCGTTTGCGGCCGCGAGCCGCCGCTGCACCTCTGCCACGTCGAAAAGCGCCACGCAGGCGAGCCTATCCCTCGAACGTGGTGGCTCGGAGGAGGGATTGTCCGCAAGGCGGCGCGTCGGAGGGCCGATTCAGCTCCCGAGCAGGAGTGCGGTTGCCGCCCGACCGCCGCCGATTAGGAACGGACCGACGAGCCGGTCGCGGGGCAGCCTTCGACCGGCTCGCCGGTCGAGAGGAGGCAACCGAATGAAGCGGCTTCTAGTGCTTCTGGCCGCAACCACCGCAGTGCTTGCCGCCGTCTTCCCTGCCGCCGCCGGAGCTGCGAGCTTCCGCGGTGTCGTGATCGCGAAGGACGCGGCGCGCAAGTCGGTGGTGACGGCCTCGGCCGACGGCACCGTCCGCACGGTCCGGCTGCACGCCGGCTTCAAGCGGATCGACGTCGGCGCGCGCGTGAGCGTCCGCGGCTCCAAGCTGCCGGACGGCACCTTCAGCGCGGCGTCGATCAGGCGCCTGGGCAAGGCCCGGCAGGCGCACGTGCGCGCCACGGTCGTGAAGCGCCTCGGCGCGAGGCTGGCGCTCTCCGCCGGAGGCAGCGTCTTCGCGCTGCGGATCCGCGGCGGCAAGACGGGGGCGTCCGTCCGTGGCGGCGGCTTTGCCGCCGGCGACCGGCTCGACGCCGACGCGAAGCTCCGGGGCAACGGCCTCGAAGCCCGCGCGGGGGACGTCGAGAAGGTCGGCCACGAGGGCCGGCTCGAGCTCGAGGGCATCTACCTCGCGACCGACGACAAGGGCACGATCGAGCTCGCGGTCGTCCACCGCGGGCGTGTGTTCGTGAACGTTCCCGACGGCGTCGAGGTCCCGGCCTTCCGGGCCGGCGACGAGATCGCGCTCGTCGTGACCGTCGAGGCCGACGGCAGCTTCACGCTCGTCAAGGCCGAGAACGAGGACGACGGCGACGGCGAGGGCGGCGTCGAGATCGGCAAGGAGGAGTTCACCGTCGCCGGCATCCTGGCTTCGGTCGACCCGACCGCGGTCGCGGTCAAGGTCGAGGGGCACGAGGAGCCGGTGCGCTGCACCGTCCCCTATCAGTTCGACCTGACCGGCTTCGAGGCCGGCCAGCCGGTGCTGATGACGTGCAAGTACCGCGAGGGCCACTTCGTCCTCGCGGCCCTCAAGCAAAAGGACGCTCCGCCTCCGCCCGGCGACTATCTGTCGGCCCAGGGCACGCTCTCGGCGCTCGACTCGACGCAGGTCAGCGTCGCGGTCGAGGGCCAGGCCGAGCCCCTCTCCTGCCTCGTCCCCGAGCACATGAACCTGCTCGGGTTCGCGGTCGGCGACGAGGTCAAGCTGTACTGCGTCAAGAACGACGCGGGCCACTACGTCGTCAAGGCGCTCGTCTCCGACCACGCCTCGATTACCCCGGACGGCTCGTGGTTCGTGCTCGACGGCGTGATCGCCGACCTGACCTCGGAGCACATCGGCCTCGACGTCGACGGGCGCGACGGCCCGGTGACCTGCGGGGTCGCTCCGGGCGCCGACCTGACCGGCTTCGCCGTCGGCGACCGCGTCACGATGAAGTGCAACCTCTTCGACGGAGCCTTCGAGCTGAAGCTGCTCGAGTCGGAGACCGCGCACTACGAGCTGCTCTAGCTCGACCGGTTGAGCGAGCCGCCCCGCCGCCCGGGGCGGCCGCTCGCTTCCTTAGATGCGAGCTGGCTCCGGTTCACGCGCAAGCACGAGCGTCGCGGCGACGAAGCTCGTCAGCGCGGGCCCGGCCGCGACGAGCGGCTCGAGCGTGGCCAGCACCAGGTACCCGGCCACGAACAGCAGTAGTGAGAGTAGTCGTCGACCCATCCCCGTATCGCGCTATTCAACGCCATTTGGAGGCAAAAAGATACGGTACGAATGACCCGGAAAGGGTGAACACCACCCCCCGACCCGTTCGCTACGATGGGCTCCTCAGCGATTCCGCGAGGTCTGCGGGGGAAAGGAAGAAGCGACTTGTTCGAACGCTTCACCGAGAGAGCCCGGCAGGTCGTCGTTCTCGCGCAGGACGAGGCCCGCGCCCTCAAGCACAACTACATCGGCACCGAGCACATCCTGCTCGGCCTGCTCCGTGAGGAGGAGGGCCTGGCGGCTCGCGTGCTCGAGTCGCTCGACATCACGGTCGAGGAGGTGCGCGCGCAGGTCGCCCGCATCGTCGGCCAGGGCGACGAGGTCACGACCGGCCAGATCCCGTTCACCCCGCGCGCGAAGAAGGTGCTGGAGCTCGCGCTGCGCGAGGCGCTCTCGCTGGGTCACAACTACATCGGCACCGAGCACATCCTGCTCGGGCTGGTGCGCGAGAACGAGGGCGTCGCGGCGCGCATCCTGCTCGACTTCGACGCGGACGCCGAGAAGATCCGCAACGAGATCATCCGCATGCTCTCCGGCCCCGGCCGGCGGCAGCAGGGCGCGGGCGGCGCGCCGGGCGAGAAGTCGAAGAGCTCGAAGCTCCTCGACCAGTTCGGGCGCAACCTGACCAAGCTGGCCGCCGAGGGCAAGCTCGACCCCGTCGTCGGGCGCCAGACCGAGATCGAGCGCGTGATGCAGATCCTGTCGCGCCGCACGAAGAACAACCCGGTGCTGATCGGCGAGCCGGGGGTCGGCAAGACCGCCGTCGTCGAGGGCCTCGCCGCCCGCATCTCCGGCAACCAGGTCCCGGAGCTCCTGAAGGGCAAGCAGATCTACACGCTCGACCTCGCGGCTCTGGTCGCCGGGTCGAAGTACCGCGGTGAGTTCGAGGAGCGCCTGAAGAAGGTGATGAAGGAGATCACCCAGCGCGGCGACATCATCCTGTTCATCGACGAGCTGCACAACCTCGTCGGCGCGGGCGCGGCCGAGGGCGCGATCGACGCGGCCTCGATCCTGAAGCCGGCGCTGGCACGAGGTGAGCTGCAGACGATCGGCGCGACCACCCTGGACGAGTACCGCAAGTACCTGGAGCGCGACGCGGCGCTCGAGCGGCGCTTCCAGCAGATCCGCGTCGACGAGCCGTCGGTCGACGACACCGTCCAGATCCTGCGCGGCCTGCGCGACCGCTACGAGGCGCACCACCGCTGCAAGATCTCGGACGACGCGCTCGGCGCGGCCGCGGTGCTCTCCGACCGCTACATCCAGGACCGCCACCTCCCCGACAAGGCGATCGACCTGATCGACGAGGCGGCCTCCCGCATGCGCATCAAGACGATGAGCGCCCCGCCGCGCTATCGCGAGCTCGAGGACGAGATCGAGAAGGTGCGCAAGGACAAGGAAGGCGCGATCGAGGCGCAGGAGTTCGAGAAGGCCGCGTCGCTGCGCGACAAGGAGCGCAAGCTGACGCAGAAGAAGCGCGAGCTCGAGGAGAACTGGCGTGCCGAGGAGGGCTCGAGCGAGCAGCCCGAGATCGGCGAGGAGGAGATCGCCGACATCGTCTCGATGTGGACGGGCATCCCGGTCTTCAAGCTGACCGAGGCCGAGTCCCAGAAGCTCATCCGGATGGAGGACGAGCTGCACAAGCGCGTGATCGGCCAGGAGGAGGCGATCGTCGCCGTCTCCAAGTCGATCCGCCGCGCGCGCGCGGGAATCAAGGACCCGAAGCGCCCGACCGGATCGTTCATCTTCCTCGGCCCCTCGGGCGTGGGGAAGACGGAGCTGGCGCGCACGCTCGCCGAGTTCCTCTTCGGCGACGAGGACGCGATGATCCAGGTCGACATGTCGGAGTACATGGAGAAGCACTCCGTGTCCCGGCTCGTCGGCTCGCCCCCGGGCTACATCGGCTACGACGAGGGCGGCCAGCTGACCGAGGCCGTGCGCCGCAAGCCGTACTCGGTCGTCCTGCTCGACGAGATCGAGAAGGCCCACCCGGACGTCTTCAACATCCTGCTCCAGATCCTGGAGGACGGGAAGCTGACCGACGCCCAGGGGCGCAAGGTCGACTTCCGCAACACGATCGTGATCATGACCTCGAACATCGGCGCCGCCACGATCTCGAAGAACCAGACGCTCGGCTTCTCGGTCGGCGACGACAGCGGCCTCTCGTACGACGAGATGAAGGACCGGATCATGGGCGAGCTGAAGAAGGTCTTCAGGCCCGAGCTGCTCAACCGGATCGACGAGGTGATCGTCTTCCACAAGCTGACGAAGGAAGAGATCACGACGATCGTCGAGCTGATGATGAAGCGTCTGCGCGACCAGATGGGCGAGCACGACGCCGTCATCGAGCTGACCGCGGGCGCGAAGGAGCTCCTCGTCGACAAGGGTTACGACCCGACGATGGGCGCCCGCCCGCTGCGGCGCGCGATCCAGCGCTACATCGAGGACCCGCTCGCCGACTTCGTCCTCGGCCGCGAGCTCGGCCCGGGCGCGACGATCCTCGTCGACCGCAAGAACGACGACGAGGTCGACATCACGGTCATCCCGGCCGAGATCACGCCGGAGAAGGTCACCGTCCCGCCGGACGAGCCGGCCGACTCGGCCGACGACACGGAGGACGAGGGCTAGAGCTTGAGGCGTGACGGCCTCCGCCTGGGGGTCGTCGCGTTCCTCGTCGGGGGCGGCACGCTCTCGACCGAGATCTGCGCCTCGCGGCTGCTCGCGCCGTACTTCGGCGCCTCGACGGTCGTCTGGGCGAACATCATCGGGCTGACGCTCGCGTACCTCGCGCTGGGCTACTGGCTCGGCGGCCGGCTGGCAGACCGGCGGCCGGAGGCCCGCGTGCTGGCGGTGATCCTGCTCGTTGCGGCCGTCGCGCTCGCTGTGACGCCGTTCGCGGCACGGCCGCTGCTGCGCTGGGCGGTGCAGGGCGTGGACTCGGTCGCGGTCGGCTCCGTCGTCGGCTCCTTCTTCGCGGCGCTGGCTCTGTTCGCGGTGCCGGTGACCGCGCTCGGCGCCGCGGCGCCGTTCCTCGTGCGGCTCGCGCTGGTGAGCGTCGACGAGGCGGGGCGGGTCGCGGGGAGGCTGTACGCGCTCTCGACCGCGGGCAGCCTCGCCGGGACGTTCCTTGCCGCGCTAGTCGCGATCCCGTGGGCCGGGACCCAGCGGACGCTCGTCGCCACGGCCGCGTTCGTGGCGCTCGGAGCGGCACTGCTCGCCGGCGGGCTCTTCGTGCTCGCACCCGTCGCGACGGCCGCGCTCCTGGCCGTGCCGCCGCCGCAGATCAAGAGCGCCCTCTTCCAGGCCGAGTCCGAGTACCAGTACATCCGCGTCGTCTCCGACGGCCAGGGTGGGCGCGAGCTCGAGCTGAACGAGGGCGTCGTCACCCACTCGGTCTGGCGGCGGGGCACCGTGCTGACCGGCCGCTACTGGGACTTGTTCTTGCTGCTGCCGCCGCTGCTCGAGCGGCGGCCGCGGAGCATGCTCGTGATCGGCAACGCGGGCGGCACAATCGGGCGCGCCTACGGGCACTACTACCCGCGCGTGGCGATCGACGGCGTCGAGCTCGACCCGGAGCTGAACCACGTCGCGCGCCGCTGGTTCGGCGCGGGCGACAACCCGCACATGCGCCTGGTCGCCGCGGACGGGCGGCCGTTCCTCGAGCGGACGCGGAAGCGCTACGACCTGATCGTGGTCGACGCCTACCGCCAACCGTACGTGCCCTTCTACCTCGCGACGAGCGAGTTCTTCCGGCTTGCGCGCGACCACCTGCGGCCCGGCGGCGCGATCGCGCTGAACGTCGCGGCCACGCCGACCGACCGCAAGCTCTCGGACGCGATCGGGACGACGCTGCTGACGGCGTTCCCGCAGGCGTGGCGGTTGCGTGCGCTGCGCTACAACGACGTTCTCTTCGCGCTGCGCGAGCCGGTGACGAGGGCGACGCTGGAAGGGCGGGCCGTCCGTACCCCGGGGAAGGTCAAGCTCCTGCTGCCGCTCTTCCGCAGCCGCCTCTCGCCGGTGCGCCCGCACGGCCGGCCGCTGACCGACGACCGCGCGCCCGTGGAGTGGCTGACCGACCGGATGATCCTGCACGAGGTCGAGCGCGGCGGCGCGCACGACGAGCCGGCGTTACCGACGGCGCCGGGCGGGTAGGAGGAAGCCGTGAAGGTCCAGGACGTCGGCGACGCCGCGCTGCAGGGTTGGAAGAAGAAGCTCGCGGACACCGTTGCGCGGCGCGCGCCGGTGCGCGACGACTACGTGCGCACCGCGTTCGGACTGCTCTTCCTCGCGCTGTCGTTGCGGTACCTGGTGACGACGGCCCGAGACCTCGCGAAGCGCCGCTAGCCTCGGAGCGTGGCTCACCGGCTCCACGACCGGCCGATCGTCGCCGCGCTCGCGGGCGCGCTCGCGATCTCGTTCTCGGGGATCCTCTTCCGGGTCGCCCACGTCTCGCCGTCGACGGGCGCTGTTTTCCGCTGTCTCTACGCGCTGCCGATTCTGTGGGTGCTGGCGTTCCGGGAGGACCGGCGGTACGGGCCGCGGCCGCTCAAGCAGCGCTCGCTCGCCTGGCTCGCCGGGCTCTTCTTCGCCGTCGACCTCGTCGCCTGGCACGAGGGCATCGAGCAGGTCGGCGCCGGGCTCGCGACCGTGCTCGGCAACCTGCAGGTCGTGCTGGTGGGCGTGCTCGCGTGGCTGATCCTGCGCGAGCGGCCCTCGAACCGCTCGCTCGCGGCGATCCCGGTGGCACTCGTCGGCGTCGTCCTGATCTCGGGGGCGTTCGAGCAGGGCGCCTACGGCAAGAACCCCGGGCTGGGTGTCGCGTACGGGATCCTCACGGCGCTTGCCTACTCCGGCTTCCTGCTCGTGCTGCGCGAGGGCAACCGTGACCTGCGCCGCCCGGCGGGGCCGCTGTTCGACGCGACGCTCGTCGCCGGCCTGGGCTGCATCCCGATCGGCCTCGCGATCGGCGACCTCGACTGGACGCCCGACTGGAAGGCGCAGGGCTACCTGCTGCTGCTCGCCTTGAGCTCGCAGGCGCTCGGCTGGCTGCTGATCTCGATCACGCTGCCGCGGCTGCCGGCCGCGCTGACCTCGGTGCTGCTCACCTTCCAGCCGGTGCTCGCGGTGCTCTTCGCCTGGGCGATCCTGAACGAGTCCCCCTCCGGCCTGCAGCTCGGCGGCGTCGCGCTCGTGTTGTGCGGCCTGCTGATCGTCTCCGCCGGTCGCAAGGCGCGCCGCCCGGCACCCGAGCCCGGCTACGTCGCGAGCGCCGCGCCTAGGGAGTCGCTCGGCTCCTAGCGCCCGGCACACGGCTGACACGAAGTCGGCACAGTTCGCGTCCGCAGCCGCTCCTAGGATGGCCGGGTGGCGAAGGCTGCGACCCAGTTCGCGTGCACCGACTGCGGCTATTCCGCCGGCCGCTGGTTCGGCAAATGCCCGCAGTGCGGTGAATTCGGGACGCTGGTCGAGGACGTGCCCGTCGCCGCCCGCGCCACTGGCCCGAAGCCGACGCTGCGGCTGATCGACGTCAAGGCCGAGGAGGCCGAGCGGATTCCCACGGGAGTCGCGGAGCTCGACCGCGTGCTCGGCGGCGGGCTCGTCCCCGCGTCGCTCGTGCTCGTCGGGGGCGAGCCGGGCGTCGGCAAGTCGACGCTGCTGCTGAGCGCGCTCGCCGAGATCTCGAAGGACCGCCGCGCCGTGCTCGTCACCGGCGAGGAGTCGTCGGCGCAGGTCAAGCTGCGCGCCGCGCGGCTCGGCGGCGCGGAGCAGGTCGAGATCGTCGCCGAGACGGAGCTCGAGGTCGTCTGCGCAACGCTCGAGCAGGAGCGGCCCGACGTCTGCGTGATCGACTCCGTGCAGACGCTCTACTCGTCGGAGCTCGGCTCCGCGCCCGGCTCCGTCGGCCAGGTGCGCGAGGCGGCTGCGCGGTTGCTGCGCGTGGCGAAGGAGGCCGGCGTCGCGACGATCCTCGTCGGCCACGTGACGAAAGACGGTGCAGTCGCCGGTCCGCGCGTGCTGGAGCACCTGGTCGACTGCGTGCTCCAGTTCGAGGGCGACCGCTATCACGAGCACCGCGTGCTGCGCGCCTCCAAGAACCGCTTCGGGTCCACCAACGAGCTCGGCGTCTTCGAGATGACGGGCAGCGGCCTGGTCGGAGTGCCGGAGCCGTCCGAGCTCTTCGGTCGCACCGTCGACGGCGAGATCGGGGCGGCCGTCGGGTGCGTGCTCGAGGGCTCGCGCCCGCTGCTGCTCGAGATCCAGGCGCTCGTCGCGCCGACCGACCTGGCGATGCCGAGGCGCGTCGGCACCGGGGTCGATCCGAAACGCCTGGCGATGATCGTCGCCGTCCTCTCGCGCCACGCGCGCATCGCCCTCGGGCAGGCAGACGTGTTCGTGAACGTCGCCGGCGGCGTCCGGATCGACGAGCCGGGCGCCGACCTCGCGATCGCGCTCGCGATCGTCTCCGCCGCGAAGGGCGCTCCGGTCAAGGCGGGGACGGCGGCCTTCGGCGAGATCGGTCTGACCGGCCGGCTCAGGCCGGCGACGCAATCGGAGCGGCGGCTCGAGGAGTGCGCGAAACTCGGCCTGGCCGCGGCGGTCGCCCCGGCCGGCACGCCGGCTCGTGGCAAACTACGCGTGATCGAGGCCGAGACGCTGGGGCAGGCTGCGAAGGCGGGGATCGATGCAGAGCGAGCCGAGGGAGGATAGGACCGACCCGCGGATCCCGCCGCCGCTCGGCATCGTCCGCCAGCCCACGCAGCACGACCAGCGCCTCGACCCGAAGATCCTCACCGCCGTCGGCCGGATCGCGCCGGGCACCGAGCTGCGCTCCGCAATCGACGACATCATCCGCTCGCGCGAGGGCGCGCTGATCGTGATCGGCGACCCGCACGACCTGGCCTTCCTGTTCAGCGGCGGCATCAAGCTGGACATCCCGTTCACGCCGCAGCTGCTCTACGAGGTGGCGAAGATGGACGGCGCGATCATCGTCAACGAGGCGGTGTCGAAGCTCGCGTACGCGAACGTGCAGCTGATGCCCGACCCGACGATCCCTTCGAGCGAGACGGGCACGCGGCACCGCACCGCCGAGCGCGTCGCGAAGCAGACGAACGCGCTCGTGATCTCGATCTCGCAGCAGCGCGAGACGGTGACGGTCTTCGTCGGGCACAGCCGCTACCAGCTCGAGCCGATCGCGGACGTGCTGGCGAAGACGAACCAGGCGCTGGCGACGCTCGAGACCTACCGCACCCGGCTCGAGCAGGTACTGACGCGGCTGACGGCGCTCGAGTTCCAGAACGCGGTCATGCTCGACGACGTGCTCGTCACGCTGCAGCGGGCCGAGCTGACGACGCGCATGGCCGAGGAGATCGAGCGCGCCTGCGTCGAGCTCGGCGAGGAGGGCCGGCTGATCCGGATGCAGCTCGAGGAGCTCGTCGCCGACGTGCCAGACGAGAAGGCGGCGCTGGTCTACGACTACCACGCCGAGGGTGGCGCCGAGCGCACGCAGGAGGGTCTCGAGGCCCTGGCCGGGCTGCCGTACAACCAGCTGCTGGAGTTCGAGCTGCTCGCGGTGCTCGGATACCCCGCGACCGTGAACCCGCTCGACCACTCGGTCTCGCCGCGCGGCTACCGCGTGCTCTCGCACATCCCGCGGCTGCCCGACGGCGTGGTCAAGCGGGTCGTGGCGACGCTCGAGGGGCTCGACGGGATCGTTCGCGCCTCGCAGCGCGAGCTCGAGGCGGTGGAGGGCGTCGGCACCGTCCGCGCGCGCGAGATCAGAGAGGGCCTGAGGCGGCTCCAGGAGCACAATCTGGTCGACCGCTACCTGCAGATCTAGCCCTGAGCAGGGCTTTTCCCGAAAAAGTGGCGTTTTCCAGCGATTTTCGCTAGACTGGGGCGGCTCGCCGGCGGAAGCAGAACCCGCCGGCTTCGTTGCGGAATACCACTACGACAGGGGAGGCTCGGCGTTGTACAAGGTCGGCGACAAGGTGGTGTATCCCCACCACGGGGCAGGCACGGTCGTCAAGAAGGAGACGCGCGAGGTGCTGGGAGAGAAGCGCGAATACCTGACGATCAAGATCCTGCACAACGACATGACGGTGAACGTCCCAGCCGACAACGCCGACCGGGTCGGGCTGCGGAAGGTCATCGACGAGCAGATGGTCTCGAAGGTGCTGAAGGCGCTGACGGGCAACGGCACGACGATGCCGAAGAACTGGAACCGCCGCTTCAAGCACAACCGCGACAAGATGAAGACCGGCGACATCTTCGAGCTCGCCGAGGTCGTGCGAAACCTCTCGCTGCGTGACCACGAGAAGGGGCTCTCGACCGGCGAGAAGCAGATGTTCGTGAAGGCGAAGAAGATCCTCGCCAGCGAGCTGATGTACGCCAAGGAAATGGACGAGGAAGAGGCCGCGGAGTGGCTCGACGGCGTCCTCGCCCGCGGTGGCAAGAAGAAGACCACCGCCAAGGTCCCGGCGACCGCCTGAGGCGTCGCTCGCGATGCCGTCTTCAGGTCGGGCGGGCCTCGCCCGACCGACCGGCTGGTAAGCGTGTCGGTCTGGGCCGTTCTGGCCGCGGCAGGGCGCGGCGAGCGGCTCGGCTCAGACCGGCCGAAGGCGTTCGCGCGCCTCGGCGGCAGGCCGCTGCTCGCGGAGAGCCTGGAGCGGCTGGAGAGCTCGGACTGGATCGACCAGATCGTGATCGCGGCTCCGCCTGACTGGGAGGAGCCATCGATCCTAGTGGCGGAGGAGATCGCGGCCACGAAGGTCAGCTCGGCGGTGACCGGGGGCGCGTCGCGGTCGGAGTCCGTTCGGCTCGCCCTCGAGGACGTGCCCGGCGACGCAGCCGTGGTGCTCGTGCACGACGCGGCGCGGCCGCTGCTGAGGGAGGAGGTGATCGAGCGCGTGCTCGCGCCGCTCTCGGAGGGCTGGGACGGGGTCGTCCCGGCGCTACCGCTCGCGGATACGGTGAAGCGCGTGGAGGGTGACCGTGTCGTGGAGACGGTTCAGCGGGCGGACCTCGTCGCGGTGCAAACGCCGCAGGCGTTCCTCGCCGACGTGCTGCGCCTCGCGGTCGCGGGCGAGGTCGCGACCGCCACCGACTGCTCGTCCCTGGTCGAGGCGAGCGGCGGTCGCGTGAAGTGGGTCGAGGGCGACCCGAAGCTGCTGAAGGTCACGGACGCCGACGACCTGGCCCTCGTCGAGAGCTGGCTCGCGGGCTCGGAGCCGGAGGTGCCTCGTTGAGCCCCGGCGACGTCCTGCTGCTGGGGCTGGGGGCGGCGTTCGGGATCGCGGGCATCGCCTGGCTCGTCCGGATGGCCCACTTCCTGTTCCGGCAGGGCGACGAGGCGCCGCGCGCGGTCTGGCTGCTCGTCCTCGAGCGGGGTGCCGCCTGGATCGTGGTCGGCCTCGCGTTCGCCTTCGGCGCGCTCGGCTCGTCCACCGTCGGACACTGGCTCTTCCTCGGTGGCTGCGCGCTGATGGTGGTCGAGATGGTCGCGTGGCGCGCCCTCTTGCCCAAGCTGGCGGCCGAATACCTGCGCGAGGGCAGCGAGAAGGGGAGGATCTTGCGCTGAGGGTCGGGCTTGGAGTCGACGCGCACGCGCTCGTCGAGGGCGTGCCGCTCGTGCTCGGCGGAGTCGAGCTCGAGTCGGAGCGCGGCCTGGCCGGACACTCCGACGGCGACGTGATCGCGCACGCCCTGATCGACGCCGTGCTCGGCGCGGCCGGGATGGGCGACATCGGGTCGCTCTTCCCCTCGGGCGAGCCCGAATGGAAGGGTGCCTCGTCGCTCGACCTGCTCGCGCGCGCCTACGCGCAGGTGCGCGAGGTCGGGTTCCGGCTGACGAACGCGGACTGCGTCCTCGTCGGCGAGGAGCCGCGCATAGCGCCCGTCCGCGGCGCGATGCAGGCGCGTTTGGCCGAAGCGCTGGGCGTCGAGCCCGGCCTCGTCACCGTCCGCGCCACGACCACCGACCGGCTCGGCTTCACGGGCCGGGGCGAAGGCCTCGCCGCGCTCGCCGTGGCGCTGCTCGAGTGAGGATCGTCCCCGTCGACGCGGAGATTCGCGGCAGCGAGGCGTTCCAGCAGCTGCGCCGCGCGTGGCCGGAGATCGTCTTCCACGACGCGATCTCGAACGCCTACTGGGGCCGTCTCTACGAGGAGCGGCCGGCCTTCCAGTTCGCGCTCCTGGCCGACGACGGCCGCGTGCTCGCCGAGGGCAACTCGATCCCGGTCTCCGGCCTTCCGCCGGGGTGGCGCGACGCCTTCCCGAACGGCTTCGGCGACGGCGAGCCCGACCGTTTGTGCGCGCTCGCGATCCTGATCGACCCCGACCATCAGGGCGAGGGTTTCTCGCGCCTGCTGCTCGAGCACATGCGCGGCCTCGCCGCCGAGCACGGCTGGGGCCTGTTTGCGCCGGTGCGCCCGACGCTGAAGGACCGCTACCCGTTGACGCCGATCGAGCGCTACCTGCAGTGGCGGCGAGACGACGGGCTGCTCTTCGACCCGTGGCTGCGCGCGCACGAGCGCGCCGGCGCCGAGCTCCTCGGCCCCGCACCCGACTCCCTGGTCTCGGAGGGCACGGTCGCCGAGCTCGAGGAGTGGTGCGGCCTCGAGTTCCCCGAGACCGGCAGCTACGTCGTCGAGGGCGCGCTCGTGCCGATCGAGATCGACCGCGAGCGCGACCACGGCAGCTACCGCGAGCCGAACGTCTGGATGCGCCACCCCGCGGCCTGAGAACCGACCGGCGCCCGCCTCCGTACCACCGTGCGAGTCCCGAAAAGAGGAGCAGGAGATGGCGCGTACGAAGAAGGGCTTCGTGGCCGCAGTTGTGCTCGCCGCCGCCGTGTTCGTCGCGGCTGCTGCGGCCGATCACCACGGCGGCCGCTCCCACGAGCACGGCAAGCTGCTGCGGGCGCAGCTCGTCGGCAGCATCCTCAGCGACCCGCCGATCCACGGGGTCAACCGCGGCGGCCTGCCCTGGAAGGGCAACGGTAGAGCGTCGCTCGACCGGCGGGGTCGCTTCGAGTTCCGGATTCGGAACCTCGTCATCCCGTCGCTGGGCAATCCCGGTCCGGTGACGACGATCAAGGTCGCGCTCTACTGCGCGCCCGATGCGAGCGGGCCGGCGTTCATCACCGACACTGCGCCGCTGTCGCGCGCTGGGGACGCGCGCATTCGACAGCACGTGGCCGCGCCGTCTCGGTGCCTGGCGCCGGTCCTGCTCGTGCACCCGAACGGCAACACCGCGGCGTACATCGCCGCGAGCGGGTTCACGTCCTAGGCGGGAAGGCGGACGAGCTCGTCCTCGACCAGGACGAGCTCGTCCCGCTCCAGCGCCTGCACTGCGTCGGCGTCCAGCGACGCGAGCGGGCGCGGGCGCTCGGCCACGAGGCGCAGCGTCGCCGCCCGTCGTTGGCGGAACGAACCTTCGAAGCGGCCCTGTTTGCGCAGCGGCTCGAAGCGCCGCCCGCGCGAAGGGCACGCCATTGCGAGTGGGCACTCGCCGCAGCGCGGGACGCGGGCGATGCAGACCGTCGCGCCGAGGTCCATCAGCGCCTGGGCGCAGGTGTGGTCGAAGCGCTCGCCCGTCCGCTCCTGCACGCGGCGTACATTGACGTCGACGGGCAGCACCGAGCGCCCGAGGGCGAAGCAGGCCACCGCATCCGCGGTGTAGCGCCCGACCCCGGGGAGCTCGGTCAGGTCCTCCGGCCAGCCGCCCTCGGCGACGACCCGGGCCGCCCGCTGTAGGTTGAGCGCGCGCCGGTTGTAGCCGAGCCCCTGCCACTCGCGGATCACCTCGCCGGTGGGCGCCGCCGCCAGCGCCTCGGCCGAGGGCCAGCGGTCGAGCCACGCGACCCAGCGCGGGACGACCCGTGAGGCCTGCGTCTGCTGCAGCATCACCTCCGAGACGAGGATCGCGTACGGGTCGCTCGTCTTCCGCCAGGGGAGCTCTCGGCCGGCCTGCTCGAACCAGGCCAGAAGTCGCGCTCTCACTCGCCGGACTCTAGAGCGCCGAGCGGTCTGACCGACTAGGGGGCGCCCGGGTAGCCGCCCATCGTCAGCGCCAGCAGCGCCTTCCCCGTGTGGAGCCGGTTCTCGGCCTCGTCGTAGACGACCGACTGCGGCCCGTCGATCACCTCGTCGGTGACCTCGTTGCCGCGGTCGGCGGGCAGGCAGTGCATGTAGAGCGCGTCCGGCTTGGCCAGCGACATGCGTCGTGCGTCGCAGATCCAATCCTGGAACTCGCCCGACTCCGCGAGCGCCACCTGCTCGTCGGCGAACGCGTCGAGCCGGCCCCAGGACTTCGGGTAGACGACGTCTGCTCCGGCGAACGCCTCGTCCATGTTCTCGGCGTACGTGATCGAGCCGCCCGCGTCGGCAGCCGCCGCCTGGGCCCGCTCCATCACCTCGGGCATCAGGTCGAAGCCGGGCGGGTGGGCGAGCACGACCTCGACGCCGAAGCGCGGCAGCAGCGTGGCCAGGCCCTGCGGCACCGAGAGCGGCTTCGCATACGAGGGCGCGAACGCCCACGACACCGCCACGCGCAGCCCCTGCAGGTTCTCGCCGAGCCGCTCGCGGAGGGTCATCAGGTCGGCGAGCGTCTGCGTCGGGTGGTCGACGTCACACTGGAGGTTGATCAGCGGGATCTCGGCCCACTCGGCGATCTCGCGCATCCACGCGTTGCCCTCGTACGGCGCCAGGTCGTGGCGGATCGCGAGGCCCTCGCCGTAGCGCGAGAGGATGATGCCCATGTCCTTGGGGCTCTCGCCGTGGGCGACCTGGGTCTTGTCGGCGTCGAGGTAGTGGGCGTGGCCACCGAGCTGGGTCATGCCGGCCTCGAACGCGTTGCGCGTCCGCGTCGACTTGTCGAGAAAGAGCATGAACAGCGTCTTGTCGGGCAGCAGCCGGTGCGGGCGGCCGCCGCGGTAGGCGTTCTTCAGCTCGCCGGCGACGGCGAGCGCCTCCTCGATCTCCTCCACCGACCAGTCGAGGGTCTCGATGTAGTCCCGGCCGGTGAGCGTGCTCCTGTCGAGTGCGAGCTCCATCACGTCCTCTCTTTCATCAGTTCCTGCTGGCCCAGGCCGAGGCCGAGGTACTCGGGAACGGCCTGCTGGCCCGGAACGTCCGGAATCGGCGCCGGGCCCTGCGTGGTCGCGGGCGGTCGCAGCCCGACGAGGTCGCCAGGGGCGACCGGCACGCGTTGGGGAGGCGAACGAGTGCGCGGCCTGCGCCGGCGGGCGGAACTCGGCCAGCTCGCGCGCGATCCTGGCGAACGTCATCCCGGCGCCCACGCAGATCAGCCCGTCCTTTCACACGCGCACCGCCGCGAAGGCCTCGATCATCGCCGGCACGTCGTCCCCGAGCGGATAGAGCACCGGGCAGCTGCAGCCGGCCTCGACGTACTCGTCGACCTTGGCCCTGCACTCCGCGGCAGTGCCGGAGGCCGTGATCAGCTGGACGACGTCGTCGGGGACGAGCGTCATCGCTCGTTCGATCTGCTCCGGAGTCGCCGGCCAGGTGAGCACGCTGCCGATCTCCTCCAGCAGCGACTCGTCGACGCCGCTCGCCTTGCCGATGTGCGGCTGCTGGCCGAGGTACTGCGCGACGAGCTCGCGCGCGCGGTCGAGCGCGAGCGAGCGGTCGTCGTCGAGCGAGCAGACCACGAGCTGCGGCCGGTCGATCTCGGCGAGCAGCCGGCCGGCGCGCTCGGCACCGAGCGCCAGGTGCTCCAGGGCCTGCCGGTCGTACTCCGGCCCGACGAGGTAGTTGAGCAGGACGCCGTCGCCGATCTCGCCGGCGAGCTCCATCATCTTCATCCCGGTCGCACCGACGTAGATCGGCACGTGCTTCGGCGAGCGGTCGCCGTGGACGATGTCGATCTCGACGTCCTCGAGCTGCACGAACTCGCCGTGGTAGGTGACGCGCTCCATCGCGAGCAGCCGGCGCGTCGCCTCCACCGTCTCGCGCATCGCCTGGCGCGTCTGGCGCCGACGGACGCCGACCTTGGAGGCGAGCGGCTCCCACCAGGAGCCGAGGCCGAGCTTGATCCGCCCCGGGGCGAGGTCGTCGAGAGTGGAGAACGTCGCCGCGAGCAGCCCGACGTTGCGCGTCCAGGTGTTGACGACGCCCGCGCCGACGCCGATCCGCTCGGTGACCGCCGCGTAGGCCGCCATCGGCACGGTCGCCTCGCGGACGAGCCGGCTCTCGGCCTGCCACACCGCCTCGAACCCGCGCGCCTCGGCGAGCCTTGCGTACTCCATGCCCTCGCGGATCGGGTGCTTGTCCTGCAGGTAGAGCGCTACGCGCTCGTGAGTAGCGACGGCCATGACCGTCCTCCCTTCGGGTCGAACTCGTGCGGCGGGATCTGCTCGAGGCGGCGCCACAGGCGCTCGGCCTCGACGGAGGCTTCGGCCGCGAGCTGCTGCTGGTCGACTCGGGTCAGCCGCCGGTCGGCGACGACCAGCTCGCCGGCGACCATCACGTCGCGGACGTGGCGGGACGAGAGCCCGAAGACCCAGTGGCCGGCGAAGCTGCCCTCCCCCACGGGGGCGGGGGCCGCGTAGTCGAGGACGACGAGGTCGGCGGGGGCTCCCGGTTGCAGCGTTCCGAGCAGCGGCTCGCCGAAGAGTCGGCCGGCGAGGCGCGCGCCCTCGGCGAGGCGGGCGAGCGGCCAGTCGGCACCTGTCGCCGGGTCGTCCTCGCGCAGCCGGAAGTAGGCGGTGCGTGACTCCTCGAACATGTCGGAGCCGATCCCGTCCGTGCCGAGGCTGACCCGCGGCCCGAGCTCGCCGAGACTGGCGCGGCCGACGGCGTTGTTCATGTTCGAGCGGGCGTTGTGCGCGACCGAAGCTCCCGCGGCGCGGACGTGCTCGAGCTCGAGCTCGCCGAGGTGTACGCCGTGCGCGAGCAGCGTCCTGTCTCCGAGCGCGCCGGCCGCGGCCAGCCGCTCGACCGCGCCGACGTCGACGCCGTCCTCGGCTGCGTGGACGTGCAGCGGGCCAAGCTCCGCGCAGGCGGCCAGCGTCTCGTCCGAGAGCGTGAAGGAGGCGTGCGCGCCGACCAGTGCTCGTGCCAGCGGCGGCTGCTCGCGCCGCACGCGCTCCAGAAAGCGTCGGTTCTCCTCGATCCCCGCCCGGGCGCGCTGCGGCCCGTCGCGGTCGGAGGTCTCGTAGCAGAGCACCGAGCGCACGCCGAGACCGCGCAGCGCCTCCTCGATCGCATCGAGCGAGCCGTCGATCGCGTTCGGCGAGGCGTGGTGGTCGACGAGCGTCGTCGTCCCCGAGAGCAGCGCCTCCATCCCGCCGACGAGCGCCGAGGCGCGCACGGCGTCCTCGTCCAGCGCGCGATCGAGTCGCCACCAGATCCGCTGCAGGATCTGCAGGAAGCTCTCCGGCGGCTCGAGCCCGTAGGGCATCCCGCGCGCGAGCGCCGAGTACAGATGGGTGTGGGCGCAGACGTTGCCGGGGACGATCAGGCAATCCGTGCAGTCGCGGCGGGCGCCTTCGCCGCCCTCCACGATGCACCCGTCGCGGACGTGCAGGTCGCCCTCGACGATCCTGAGCGGGTCGAGCGAGACGACCACCGTCGCGCCGGTCAGCACGGTGCTCACACGCGCTCCTTCCGGCGAACGAGGTGCGGCACCGCGGCCAGCGCCGCCGGCGAGTCCTTCATCGGCAGGCGAGTTCGGTGGATCCCGTCGAAGGCGTGGAGCGCGGCCGCGGCGGCGGCGCACGTCGGCACCACGGCGGCCTCGCCGATCCCCTTCGCGCCGAACGGTCCCTCGGGCTGTTTCTCCTCGACGAGGATGCACTCGACCGGCGGCATCCCCGTCGGCGGGATGATGTGCAGGGACTTGAGGGTCTCCGTGACCGGCACGCCGCCCTCGACGACGAACTCCTCCGAGAGTGCCTGGCCGAGGCCCATGTGCACGCCGCCCTCCACCTGTCCTTCCGCGAGGGTCGGGTTGATCGCCTTGCCGACGTCGTGTGCGGCGAGGATCCGCTCGAGCCGGCCCTCGTCGTCGAGGATCACGACCTGCGTCGCCCAGGCGTAGGCGAGGTGCGTCACCGGCTCGGGAGCCTCCAGCGCCGTCGTCCAGTCGACGAGGAACTCGCCGGGGAACTCGCGCCCCGCCAGCTCCTCCAGCCGCGAGCCGTTCAGCTCCGCATTCAGCTTGCGCGCGGCGTCCAGCACCGCATTGCCGCCGAGCACGGTCGAGCGCGAGGCCGTCGTCTGGCCCGTGTCGAGCTCGCGCTCGGTGTCGACCACCACGCGAACCCGCTCGGGTGGCAGGCCGAGCTCGTCGCACGCGAGCTGCTGCAGGACCGTGTTCACGCCCTGGCCCATCTCGGTCCAGGAGTGGAACAGGGTGACGGTGCCGTCCGGCTCGGGCCGCAGCAGCACGCGCCCGCGCTCCGGCACGCCGTTGCCGATGCCGGTGTTCTTGACCCCGCAGGCGATGCCGGCGAAGCGGGCCTCCCGGTAGGCGTCGCGGACCGCCAGCAGCGTCCGCTTGAGGCCGACGCCGGCCCCGAGCAGCTGACCTGTGGCGAAGCGGTCGCCCTCCTCGAGCGCGTTGCGCCAGCGCATCTCCCAGCCGTCGATGCCGACCTGCTCGGCGAGCAGCTCGAGCACGCCCTCGATCGCGAAGTTCGACTGGCTGACCCCGAAGCCGCGCATCGCCCCGCAGGGCGGGTTGTTCGTGTAGACGGCGCGCGCCTCGACGTCGACATTCGGCACGCGGTAGGCGCCGCAGGCGTGGCCGGCCGCGCGCTCGAGCACCTTGTCGCCGACGCTCGCGTAGGCGCCGGTGTCGCCGACGATCCGCGCGCGGACGGCGAGCAGATGCCCTTCTTCGTCGCACCCGGCCGTGTACTCGAGCCACATCGCGTGGCGTTTCGAGTGGAAGCGCAGGCTCTCGCGGCGGCTGAGCGTCACGAGCGCCGCACGCCCTGTGACCGTGGCCAGCAGCGAGGCGTGGCACTGGACGTTCAGGTCCTCCTTCGCGCCGAACGCCCCGCCGCTCGCGACCTGCGTGACGCGGACGCGCTGTTCCGGGAGCCCGAGGAACGAGGCGATCTGCCGCCGGTCCTCCCAGACGCCCTGGCCCTGCGAGTACACGCGCAGGCCGTCGCCCTCCGGGACCGCGAGCGCCGCCTCCGGCTCGAGGAACGCGTGCTCGATGAACTGCGTCCGGTAGCTCTCGCTGACGACGTGGGCGGCACCGGCGAGCGCCGCGTCGACGTCCCCGCGCTTGAGCTCGGAGAGCGAGAGCTCCCGCGCCCGCTCGTCGAACGGGTCGACCACCGGGTCGAGCATTTCGTACTCGACCTCGACGAGGGCGGCTGCCTCCTGGGCCGCGCGACGCGTCTCCGCGCCGACGACGGCGAGCACGTCACCCACGTACACCGTCTCCTCGCCCGCCGCCACGAGCTGTCGCCAGTCCCGCGTCAGGACCCCCTGGGTTCGCTCGCCGGGCACGTCCTCGGCGGTCAGGACGGCGACGACTCCGGGATGCGCCTTCGCCTTCGAAACGTCGACGCGCACCACTCGCGCCCGCGGGTGGTCGGAGAACCGGAGCGCTCCGTGCAGCATCCCCGGCTCGACGAGGTCGCCGACGAACGGCTTGTCGCCGAGCGCCAGGTCGTCGCCCTGGTAGCGCGCCGTCCGCGAGCCCACTCGCCCGCTGCGCTCGGGCTCGGGCAGCGGCTCGCCCCGCCGGGACGCCGCGGCCAGCTCGATCGCGTCCACGATCTTCGCGTACCCCGTGCAGCGGCAGAGGTTGCCCTTCAGGGCACGCTCGATCTCCTCGCGCGAGGGGCTCGGCTGCCTGTCGAGCAGGGCCTCCGCCTTCAGCACGATCCCCGGCGAGCAGAAGCCGCACTGCGAGGCCCCGGCGCTGACGAAGGCGTCGGCCCAGCAGCGCCGCTGCTCGGCCGAGAGACCCTCCTGCGTGACGACGTGCTTGCCGGCGACCCGGGCCGCCGGCTGGGCGCAAGAGACGGCCGCCCGGCCGTCGACGAGCACCGTGCAGGCGCCGCACGAGCCCTCCGGTGCGCATCCGTCCTTGACCGAGCGCAGGCCGAGGCCCTCCCGCAGGAGCTCGAGCAGGCTCTGCCCTTCCTCGACCTCCGCCGAGACCGGCTCTCCGTTGAGAACGAACTCCATGCTCACTCCACGACGCCGAGCACCAGGCTGAGGAGCGCCATCCGCAGGACGACGCCGTTGAAGGCCTCAGTCCAGTAGCGCGCGTGCCGCGTCTCGTCGACGTCCGCGGGCAGCTCGTCCATCCGCGGCAGGCTGTGCAGGATGATCGAGGCCGGCTTGGCCTTCTCGCGCAGCAGCTCGCGCGTCACCTGGTAGGTCCGCGGAGTCGTCGCCACGCCGCCGTTGCCCTCGCGCTCCTCGCGCGAGACCGAGTAGTCGGCCTGGACGACCGGCTCCATGTAGATCACGTCGCAGTCGGCGATCACGTCCTCCACCGACTCCGCCTCCTCGTAGAGGACGTTCCGCTCGTCGAGCTCGAGCATGAACTCGGGCAGGAGCGACATCTCGGGCGGGCCCACGACGTACGCCTTCGCGTCGAACTGCGAGAGCGCGTAGAGGATCGAGTGCATCGTCCGCATCCGCATGTCGCCGACGAGCAGGAAGGTGCGGCCGTCGATCGAGCCGAGCTCCTTCTGCGTCGTGTAGAGGTCGGTCAGCACCTGCGTCGGGTGCTCGCCCCAGCCGTCGCCGCAGTTGATCACAGGCACCGAGGACCACCTGGCGGCCTCCGCGGGTGCGCCCTGCTCGAAGTGGCGCATCGCGATGACGTCGCCGTAGTACTCGAGCATGTGCACCGTGTCCTTGATCGACTCCTGGTAGAAGTCGCCGGCCCGGGTCATCTTCACGTCCGCGAAGCCGAGGACGTGGCCGCCGAGCCGGTGCATCGCGGCCTCGGTGGCGAGTCGGGTGCGCGTGCTCGGCTGGTAGAAGGCAGTCAGCAGCGTCTTGCGGGCCAGCAGGGTCGAGTTGCGGCGGTCGCGCGCGATCGGCGCGAGCTTGTCGCAGACCTCGAAGACTCGCTCGAAGTCAGCCCGCTCGAAGTCCTTGAGCGACAGGATGTCGCGTCCCAGAAAGCTCCTCATCTCGCTTCCTCCGTTGTCGTGGGCCCGCCGAGCGGCGGACTCCGGTGAACAGCAGTGCGACCCGCTCCTCGTCCTCGACCGCGCCGGCCTCGCGGAGCGAGAGCAGGCCGGCGAGCCCGGCCGAGCCGGTGGCGTCGACGTCGATCCCCGTCGCCTCGACCGCGAGCTCGTTGGCGCGCACGAGTGTCTCCTCGGCCGCGACGAGCGGCCGGCCGCCGGTGGCGAGCATCCCCTCGACCACGGCCAGCCAGTCGTAGGTCTCGTCGTCGAGGATGCCGTGGGCGACGCTGTGCGGCTCCCGCTCCCACGGCCGCATGAACTCGGAGCGGTGCGTCGCCGCATAGCCGAGGTCGCCGCGCGCCGAGACGGCGTCGAAGGCGCGCTTGAGCGGCCAGGCCCCCTCGGTCTGGACGGTGTCGACGCGCGGCAGCCGCGTGACCGCCCCGAGGGCGGCCGCCTCGCGAAACGCGTGGATGCAGGCGCTGGCCAGCGCCCCGCCGCCCACCTGCACGACCAGCCGGTCGAGCGGAACGCCGCTCGCGGCCAGCTCGTAGCCCAGCGTCTGCCCGCCCTCGACCGCGAGGCCGTTGAGGTTGCCCTGGCAGGTGAAGGGGAGCGCGCCTTCGTCCAGCGCTTCCAGGAGTCGGCGGTAGGTCGGGTCGCCGGCCTCGTCCGTCCGTTCGCAGGTGACGACGTGCGCGCCGAGCTCCTCGAGCCGTGCGAGCACGAACGGGTCGGCATCAACCGGAACGAAGACTCGCAGCGGCCGGCCGCCCGCACGCGCGACCACGGCGGCGGCGAGGGCGGCGTTCCCGCAGCTGGCGATCGCGAGCTCGGGCCGGCTCGACGCATCGGAGAGCCCGACCTGTTCCGCGATCTCTAGGTACAGGAGCACCCCGAAGAGGTGGCGGGCCTTGTGCGAGCCCGACACGTTTCCCGTCTCGTCCTTCACCCAGACCCCGCCCGAGGCGGCGAAGCCGAGCCGCTCGCTGAGCTCGTCGCTGCGCTCGAACGGGGTGGCTTCGAAGCCGTGGCCGTCGACCGCGGCGACGCGCGAGTCCAGCAGCCGCACGAGCGCGCAGAAGTCGTCGTCGGAGAGTCCGAGGTGGTACGCGTGCAGGAGCGGGCGGTAGCGCAGGAACGGGTTCGGCTCGGGGTCTGCGGCCGGGAAGTCGAGGGCCGACAGGTCCAGCTCCCGGCGGAGCACGTGGTCGACGTCGTCGCCGCGGCCGGCGTTCCGGCAGCGGAAGGGGTACGGGGTGGACGGAGAGGGCCCGGCGCCGCACCCGGAGCAGACGAGGCGGCTGACGGGGGCGCTCACACCGCCTCCAGGACGCCCGCCCTCGCGTTGAGCTCGTCGATCAGGCCGTCCCACTCGTCCGCCAGGCCGCGCACGCCGGCCCAGAAGGCCGGATCGCGCCGCGCCTGGAAGTCCTCGAGCGAGACGCCCTGCTGCTCGACCCACGTGAAGTAGCCGAGGTTGAAGATCCGCTCGCGCTCCTCGCGCGTCAGCTCGCACAGGTTGTCCGTCGTCGCCCCGAGCACGTGCTCGCCGAACGCCTCGGCCGCGGCGAGCTCGTCGAAGCCTGCGGGGAAGTGCTTCGCGAGCGCCCGCTCGCGCTCGCTGGCGTACATCGCCGCGCCGTCGGTCGCGATCGTGACGACGGCGTCGTCCGGCCCGAGGTCGAGCTGCCTGGCGACCTTGACCGCGCCGAGCACGTTGCAGATTCCCGAGAGGCCGAGCGAGGAGAGGCTCTCGACCACGTGCTCCGGGACGCCCCGGCGCGAAGCGAGGTAGCGGCGACCGACGTCGGTTCCGAAGACGACGCCGAGCCGGTCGGTGGCGCGGTCGGAGACGGCCAGCACGACGTCGGTGTTGAGCACGTTGTGGATCAGCGGCACGTGCTTGTCGCCGATCCCCTGGATGTTGTGCTCGCCGAAGCCGTTCCGCAGCAGGGTCGGGCACTCGAGCGCCTCCGCGGCGACGACCAGTGCGCCGAGCCGCTCCTTCAGGTAGTCGCCCGCCGCGATCGTGCCGGCCGATCCGGTCGCCGAGACGAACGCCCGTAGGCGCAGCTGCGGAGCCTCGGCGTGCAGCGCCTCGAAGACCCGCTCGAGCGCGCGGCCGGTGGCGTGGTAGTGGGCGACGTAGTTCCCGAACTCGGCGAACTGGTTGAGGATCACGTTCTCGGGATCGGCAGCAAGCTCGCGGCAGGTGTCGTAGATCTCCTTGACGTTGCTCTCCGTGCCCGGAGTGCGGACCACGTCCTCGGGCTCGGCCACCCAGCGTTCGAGCCACTCGAAGCGCTCGCGACTCATCCCCTCCGGCAGGACGGCGACGCCGCGGCAGCCGAGCAGGCGTGAGATCGCCACGCCGCCACGGCAGTAGTTCCCCGTCGAGGGCCAGACCGCGCGCTGCCGGATCGGGTCGAACCGGCCGGTCGCCAGGCGAGGCGCGAGGCAGCCGTACGCGGCCAGCACCTTGTGCGCCCCGATCAAGGGGAAGCGGTCGCCGAGCGCGACCACGATCCTCGCCTCGACGCCCGTGAGCTCGGACGGCAAGACGACGTGCTGCGGTACGTCCACGAGCCCGCGGCGGTCGGCCGCGTTGTGCCAGTGGACGCGAAACAGGTTCAGCGGGTGCGGCTCGTCGGGCCCGACGGCGGCGAGCTCCTCGCGGATCCCCACGGGGACCAGCGCGGGATCGGCGAGCTGCGCGAACGTCGGCAATGTGACGCGCAGCTCGCGCAGCCGCTCGACGGTGCTCTCGAGAGCCGCAGGGTCGCCAGGATCGCGGGGTCGCCCGTCCATGGATCGACCCTCGCGGCAGTGGCCTCCCGGCGCATCGGTGCCACCGCCGATCCCTCCTGCGGCTTTATCCCGATCCCCGGAACCGCCGCCGGTGCAGGCCTTTCACGCGCCCGGCGAGGCCGGCCGGGGGAGCGAAGCCTCAGTGGGCGACGTGGACGTTCAGGTGGCCGGTGCCGAAGGTCGAGAACAGGCGCAGCCAGAGCGGGAGGTACATCTCCATCCCGCGCGCGCCGCTGATGTCTCCGAGGTCGAGGATGCGTTCCGAGGGCCAGCCGAAGCTCTCGAGCAGCTCGCGCACCTCGGCCTTCGCGGCCTCGTCGTTCCCGCAGACGAACAGGTCGTGCTCGCCCTGGACGATTCCCGGATCGACCATCACGTCGCAGTTGACCGTGTTCAGGCCCTTCACGACTCGCGCGTCGGGGAACTCGCGCTGGATCTGCTCGCCGACGCTGTCGTCATTGCAGACGCTGAGCCGCGGCGGCATGCCCTGCGAGAAGTCGAGCGGGTTCGAGACGTCGAGCAGGATCTTGCCCTCGAGATTCGTCGCGCCGGCGGCCTCGAGCGCCTGCAGGGCGAACGCGCCGCCCACGCAGCTGAGCACGAGCTCCCCGAACGCAGCCGCGTCGGCGAAGGTGCCCTGGCTCGCGTTCGCGCCGGCCTCGGCGGCCCACTCCGCGGCCTGCTCGTTGTCGGGCGTGCGTGAGCCCATCCGCACCTCGTGTCCGAGCTCGACGAGCTTCGTCCCGAGCGTTCGCCCGACGATTCCGGTTCCGAGGACGGCGACGCGCATCGCGCTCCGAGTCTAGCCGTCCACCAGGAGTCCGTTCAGCGGCCCGAGCACGCTCTTCGAGCGGCGCGAGACGTGGGGCAGCAGGCGCAGCTTGTGCGTGCCGTGGCCGTCCCGCCGGGCGCGCTCGAGCTGCTCCTCGGCCAGCGGCCGCCAGCGCTCGTCCACCACGGGCGCGGGATCGCCGTCGATCTCGGAGGCGTCACAGCCCAGGTGCTCCGCCCAGAGCCGCAGCCGCAGCCCGCGCGCGAGCGCCGGGTCGTGGGTGACGACATTCACCTCGGTGTCGTTGAAGAGCGAGTGGTCGTTCAGGTTGGCGGAGCCGATCGTCAGCCAGCGGTCGTCGACGATCCCGATCTTCGCGTGCACGTAGACCGGCTTTCCGCCGGGGCCGACCTGCCAGAGGGTGCAGGCGAGGAAGCGCCCGGCCTTCGCATCGGCGTCGACGAGCATGCCGAGCTGGCCGCGCGTGTCGTCGCCGCCGTTCTTCGGCTTCGCCGGGAGGAGCACGACCAGCCGGAACTCGTCGCTCGGCGGGTTCCGCAGCTTGTCCGCGAGCACGGCGACGAGCTCCGGCGACCAGAGGAACTGGCTCTCGAGGTAGATGAGCCGCTCCGCCGAGCGGAAGGCGCGCAGGTAGCTCTCGAGGATGCGGAACTCGCCCTGCGGCAGAGCGTCGTAGATGCCGTTCGGAACGGTGCGCACGACCTGGAGCTCGTGGCCGCCGGCCGGCGCGCGCGGCCCCGGCGGCTCCAGGCGCTCGTCGGTTACCTCGTGCCAGCGGAGCGCCAGGTGCTCGGCGACATCGGCCACGGCTGGTCCTTCGACCCGAGCGGCCGCGTCGTGCCAGCCGAGCGTGCCCCGCGCCGGGTGCGACGGGTCGTCGCGGCGATCGCCGCCGAGCAGGCTCAGGTCGATCCCCCCGACGAACGCGACCTCCCCGTCGACCACGAGCAGCTTCTCGTGGTGGCAGTGCATCGGCCGCTCGCGGTCGTCGAGCGCGCAGGCGATCCGCGTGCCGCGCACGAGCTCAGCGCGCATCTCCCGCACCTCCTTGCGCGCGGGATGGAAGAGCGGCAGCGGCGCTCCCGCCCACGAGAGCACGCGCACGTCGGCACGCTCGGCGGTCTCCGCGAGCAGCTCGCGCAGCGTCGAGCCGGACGGGAGCCGCAGGTCCGGGGTGAAGTGCCAGCCCGCGAGCCAGACGTGGGACTGCGCCTCCGCGATCGTGCGCTCGACCTCGGGCAGGGCATTCGAGCCGTCGACGAGCGCCTCGACCTCGTTGCCCGCCCGGGGCGGCGGCTCTCCGGAGGCCCATCCGCCCGCCGTTGCGTCCAGCGACGCCAGGCGGTCGACCTTGCGCAGGCGCCTGCGATGGTGCGCGACGACGATCTGCTCGAGACGATCTCCGAGAGCCTGGTCGACGTTCACGGGGGAATTGATACCTCGCTCTACACTCTGCTCGCCGTGTGCTTCCGGCTCGACTCCCTTCCGCCGATCCCCGTCATCTCCGGCGCGGCGGTCTCGCACGACGAGCTCGTGCTCGAGGCGCAGGACGGCAACCGCTTCGCCGCCTTCCTCGCCACGCCCGACGAGGCGTCGGAGATCGGCGTCGTGATCCTCCCGGACGTGCGCGGCCTCTACCGCTTCTACGAGGAGCTCGCGCTGCGCTTCGCCGAGCGCGGCTACACGGCGCTTGCCTTCGACTACTTCGGCCGCACCGCGGGCGTCGAGAAGCGGGGCGACGAGTTCGAGTACCGGCCGCACGTCGAGGCGGTCGCGCCGGAGCAGATCCAGTCGGACGTGCGTGCGGCGGTGGAGCACCTGCGCTCGCTCGGCGTGCGCGCCGTCTTCACGGTCGGCTTCTGCATGGGCGGACGACATTCCTGGCTCGCGGCCGCGGGCGGCCAGGGCCTCGCCGGGGCGGTCGGCTTCTACGGCCGCCCGGGGCGCTCGAGCGACGGCAAGCCCGGCCCCGAGCAGCTCGCAGGGCAGCTGGAGGCGCCGGTGCTCGCGCTGCAGGGCGGAGCCGACGCGAACATCACGGCCGACCAGAACGAGGCCTTCGAGCGTGCGCTGGCAGACGCGGGGGTCGAGCACGAGCTGGTGGTCTACGAAGGCGCGCCGCACAGCTTCTTCGACCGCAAGCAGGAGGAGTTCACCGCGGCGTCCGAGGACGCGTGGACGCGGGTGCTCGATTTCCTCGAGCGCCACGGTCGTTGATCCGGGAGGCGCGGCCCGACGAAGCCGAGGCGCTCGCGGCGATCCAGCGCGAGGCGTCGCTCGCGGCCTACGCGCACATCTTCCCGCCGGCGCTCTACCCGTTCCCGACCCGCGAGGTGACCGAACGCTGGCGGGACGCGCTCGACGACCCGGCGATCACGGTGCTCGTCTACGAGCACGACGGCGACCCGGTCGGCCTCGCCGGCTGCCGCGCGGGCTGGCTCGACGGCCTCTACGTCGTTCCGGCTTCGTGGGGGACGGGGGTGGGGCGCGAGCTGCACGACGAGGTCTTGCGCCGGCTCCGCGAGGGCGGCTCGGCGCGCTGCGACCTGTGGGTGCTCGAGCACAACGACCGGGCGCGCCGCTTCTACGAGCGTCTCGGCTGGCGCCTCAACGGCGAGACGCGGGTCGTTCCTTTCCCACCGCACCCGACCGACGTCGGCTACACGCTCGAGCTCTAGACCGCGTAGGGGTTCGGCAGGGCCGTCCAGAGCACGACGGCCTCCTCGGCCTCGGACGGGTTGCGCCAGGTGTGGGGGTCGCGCGGCGAGTACGTGAACGTGTCGCCCTCCTCGAGCACGTGCGTCTCCTCGCCGACCCGCAGCTCGAGCGACCCCTGCAGCACGTAGACGAGCTCGACGTCGGCAGGCAGCGTGTAGAGCTCCTCGCCCGCGCTGCCGCCCGGGGGGATGTGCGACTCGGTGACGTGGAAGCGCCGCTCGTCGCGCGAGCTCAGCAGCAGGTGCTCGGCGTCGCCCATCGCGAGCGAGCGCCGCGCCTGCTCCTGGCGCCGAATCAGCCGGCCCGCGGGCACGTCGTCGACGAGGTTGCCGACGCGGATCCCGAGCACGGCGCAGATCCGGTAGAGCGACGAGAGCGAGGCGGAGGTGAGGTCGCGCTCGAGCTGGCTGATGAACCCGGCCGTCAGCCCGGCCTGCCCCGCGACCTGGCTGATCGTCAGGCCGAGCTCCAGCCGTCGCGCCCGCAGCCGTGCCCCGACGCGAAGCTCGCCGGTCTGCGGCGCGGTGCTCACCGTGTAAGTCTAGTCAAACACATTTTAGTATTGGTAAAGTCCACCGATGCACCGGATCCTGCTCGCGATTCTCGCAGCGGCGCTTGCCGTCGCTGCCGGCGCGGCCCAGCGGGCGACCCCCGCCCGCACGACGGGTGCCGACGACGTGCGGCTGCTGCTGCAGCGCATCCGGGACCTCCACCCGAACCCGTTCCACGCCACGCCCGAGCCTGCCTTCCAAGCAGCTGCCGACTCGCTCGCCGCCCGCGCACCCTCGCTGACGCAGGACCAGCTGCTGGTCGAGTTGATGCGCTTCACGAACCTCCTCGGCGAGCGGGACGGCCATTCGGGCATCTTCCCGCTCGACCCTGCTCACCGGCGCGTGCTGCACCTCTTCCCGCTCTACCTCTACAAGTTCCGGGACGGCCTGTTCGTCGTTGCCGCGCCGGGGCACCGCGCGCTCGTCGGCTCGAGGCTGCTCGCGATCGACGGCCGCCCGGCCGACCAGCTCGAGCAGCAGGTCCGCCCGCTCGTGCCGCGCGACAACGAGGCGACGCGCACCGACCGCTTCATGAGCTTCATGCTCACCGCGGAGGTGCTGCACGGCCTCGGTCTGCGCGGCGGCACCGGGCCGGCGCGCTTCACGCTGCAGAAGCCGGGCTCGGCCGCGAGCGAGGTCACCCTCGCGCCCGTCACCGCCGCCGGGTACCTCCGCCTGATGGCGAACGACTTCCCCGGCTTCGTCTACGCGCTCCCGCGCCGGCCGGCCCCGCTCTACCTGCGCCGCCGCGCCGAGGACCACTACGTGACGACGATCGACGGTGGGCGGGTGGTGTACGTCGGCTACAACTTCACGCTCGGCTCCACCTACGCCGAGGCGCGCCGGGTGCTGCAGCTCGCCAGGCGGAAGAAGGTGCGCCGCGTGATCGTCGACGTGCGGCTCAACCCCGGCGGCGACAACCACACGTACGTCGACCTCCTCCGCGCGCTGCGGTCGAAGACCGTCAACCGCCCCGGCCGGCTCGTCGTGCTGATCTCGCGCAGCACGTTCTCCGCAGCTCAGAACTTCATCACCGAGCTCGAGCGCAGGACGAGGGCGGTGTTTGTCGGCGAGACCTCCGGCGGCAGTCCGAACCTCTACGGCGACGCGGTCCCGGTCGACCTCCCGTCGTCGGGGCTGAACGTCGAGGTCGCGGGCGTCTACTGGCAGAAGAGCTACGCGGCCGACCCGCGCGTCGCGATCGAGCCGAAGGTCTCGGTGCCACTCGGCTCGAAGGCATTCTTCCGCGGCAAGGACCCGGTTCTGGCCGCCGCTCTCGCCTACCGCCGCTAGGCGGTCGCGGGAACCGCCCGCCGCGGCGCCGTGCGTGGCAGAAGGATCCGTGCGAGGCCGAGCCAGAGCACGGGGCCCGCCGAGAGGGCCACGAAGATCGGCCCGGCCAGCCCCTTCAGATCGGTTCCGACCGCAAGGGCGTGGCCGAGGAAGAGGACGAAGGCGGCGAAGCTCGCGTAGTGGAGGAGCCGCCAGCCTCGGTGCCCGATCCAGCGTTTGGCCTTGAACGAGAGCGCGAGCACGAGCGTCAGCCACCCGCCGACGACTCCCGCGGCCACGCCGACAGGCTTCCATGGCGCGGCGAGCGGGACGAGCACGGCGGGCAGCCCGAAATGCAGCACGGGGTCGAGCAGCACCGCGCCGACGTGCAGGACGACCATCGAGAGCGCCGTCCACACCAGCGTGCGGTGCCAGCCGAACAGCGCCTTCTGCCGCCGCGGCCCCAGCAGCCGCGTGCTCATCGCCAGCCCGAGCCACACCGACAGGGTCAGCAGGCCGAACGCGACGAGCCCGGACGCGCGCGCGAGGAGCCAGAAGACGGGGACGCCGTGCGCGACCATCTAGCCTCCGGGCGGCGGCGAGCTGTGGGTGGTGGTGTGCGTGGCCACGGCGCCCGGCAGGAGCACGGCCTTACCGCCCTTGCCCTTGACGACCACGACCTTCGTGCCGCCGGTCGGCGCCGACTGCAGCGGCGGGTGCGACCATGCGAGCACCGCGACGATCGCGAGCAGCGCCCAGGTCGCGGCAACTGCTGCCCAGACGCGGCGCATCAGTCGAACTCCTCCCCGGGCGGGGCAGCGGGCGGCGCCTGAGGAGCCGGCGCGACCTGCACGACCTGCGTCGCCGGGTGAGACGGTGCCGGCGCGTGCCGGAGCCCCGTGACCGCTGCGCCGCCCGTCACGACGGTCAGCGCGAGCGCGGCTGCGAGGGCGAAGGCCTGGCGGCGGCTCAGGTGTCTCTGCGTGTCGTTCATGTCACCCTTGTTCTAGCGCGCGCGTGGTTACGGGCAGGCGACGCGCGGGCCAAGGCAGAGTTCGGGCTCGGGAAAGGTTCGGCAAAGCGAGTAGCTTTCGGCGGATGGTCAGGACCCGCTTCGCTCCCAGCCCGACCGGGTCGCTGCACGTCGGCAACGCGCTCAGCGCCGTCGCGAATCGCTCGCTCGGCGACTGGCTGCTGCTACGGATCGACGACACCGACCCGGCGCGCAACCTTCCCCGCGGCGAGGAGGAGCTGCTCCGAGATCTCGAATGGCTCGGGGTCGAGTGGGACGAGGGGCCGGTGCGCCAGAGCGAGCGGCGCGAGCGGCACCTCGAGGCGGGGGCCGACCTCGGGGAGCGCTTCGACGGCACGACGCTCGTTCGTGAGGACGGGACGCCGACCTACCACCTCGCGAGCGTGGTCGACGACGTCGACTTCGGCATCACGCACGTCGTGCGCGGGAACGACCACCGGCCGAACGAGGCGCTGCACCGCCGGCTGTTCGAAGCCCTCGGCGCCGAGCCGCCGGAGTTCGTCCACCACGGGCTGATCCTCGGCGCGGACGGCAAGAAGCTCTCCAAGCGGGCCGAAGGCGCGACGGTCGCGTCGCTGCGCGAGGCCGGGATCCCGGCCGAGGCCGTTCGCCGCTACCTGGACGAGCTCGGTGTGCCGCGACACGACGTCCACTACGACCTGCCCCGGCTGCGGCGCCTGGCGGTCGAGGCGATCGGCGCCCTGGACGACGAGGAGCTGGCCGCCCGCGTTGGGGCGCCGGTGGAGCTCGCGCCGGCGCTGCGAGGCGCGCGCGACCTGAACGAGGCGCGTGAGTACGCCGCCTCGATCCTCGAGCCGGAGACGGCGGAGGTCGACGCGCCGGAGACGCTCGAGCGGTTCCGGGAGCTGCTCGAGCGCGCGAACGGCAGCGCCGACCCGAAGGAGCTGCTCCGCGAGCTGAAGGCGGTCGGCGGCGACCTCCGCTCGCTCCGCGTGGCACTCACCGGCCGCGAGCGGGGCCCCGAGCTCTGGACCGTGATCGCCGCCCTGCCCACCGACGAGCTCCTGCGCCGGACCGAACGATGAGACGAGCGGGCCGACCAATCGAACGAAAGGGAGAAGCCGATGATCAAGGAATTCAAGGAGTTCCTGCTCCGGGGCAACCTCGTGGACATGGCGGTCGGGATCGTGATCGGTCTCGCCTTCGCCGCGGTCATCACCGCGCTGGTGACCGACCTGATCACGCCGTTGATCGCCGCGATCGGTGGGAAGTCGGACTTCTCGAGCCTCAGCTTCACGATCAACAAGAGCCACTTCCTCTACGGCGCGTTCATCAACGCGTTGATCTCGTTCGTCGTGATCGCCGCCGCGGTGTTCTTCCTCGTGGTCAAGCCGGTGAACGCGCTGATGGCACGCAGGAAGACGGAGACGCCGGTGGACGAGCTCACCCGCCAGTGCCCGGAGTGCCTGAGCGAGATCCCGGCGACGGCGCGCCGCTGCGCGTTCTGCACGTCGGAGGTCGGCCCGGCACCCGCCACGGCCTAGAGCAGGGAGGCCGCCATGCGGCTCTATGACACCGCAACCCGGGGGCTGCGGGAGCTCCCGCCTGCGCCGGGGCCGGTGCGGATGTACTTCTGCGGCCCGACCGTCTACCAGCGCATCCACATCGGCAACGCGCGGCCGTTCGTGATCTCGCTGTGGCTGAAGCGCTGGCTCGAGCGCGCGGGGTACGAGGTCGCGCTCGTCGAGAACATCACCGACATCAACGACAAGATCTACGCCGCGGCTCCGGAAGCGAGCGCGCAGCTCGCGGCCGACGCTAGCGGCTGGTACGTGGACGACACCGGCGACCTCGGCCTCGGCCGGCCCGACGTCGAGCCGAAGGCGACCGAGACCGTGCCGGAGATCGTCGCGATGATCGAGCAGCTGGTCACCTCGGGGCACGCCTACCCGGCTGGCGGCGACGTCTACTTCCGCGTCTCGAGCTTCCCCGACTACGGCCGGCTCTCCGGCCGCCACGGCGACGAGGAGGCGACGCGCAACCCCTCCGAGGAGGTGGAGGAAGAGGCGTTGAAGGAGGACCCGCGCGACTTCGCCCTCTGGAAGGGGCACAAGGAGGACGAGGACACCTGGTGGGAATCGCCCTGGGGCCGCGGCCGTCCCGGCTGGCACATCGAGTGCTCGGCGATGGCCGAGGCGCACCTCGGGCCTGTCTTCGAGATCCACGGCGGCGGAATCGACCTCGTCTTCCCTCACCACGAGAACGAGATCGCGCAGTCGCGGGCGCTCGGCCACGAGTTCGCGCAGCTCTGGATGCACAACGGGATGCTCCGGCTTGCGGGCGAGAAGATGTCGAAGTCGCTCGGCAACATCGTCTCGCTGCGCGAGGCGCTCGACACGTGGGGACGGGAGACGCTGCTCGTCTACTTCCTCGGTGGCCACTGGCGCAAGCCGATCGACTACTCCGACGAGGTGCTGCAGCAGGCGCGCGCGCAGGCGGAGAGCTTCCGCAACGTCTTCCGCGGCCCGTCCGAAACGGGCGGCGACTGGGAGGCTTTCGCGGCAGCGCTCGACGACGATTTCAACACGCCGGAGGCGCTCGCCGTGATGCACGGCTGGCGCGATCACGACCTCCTGCAGCGCGCGCTCGAGGTCTTCGGGCTCGAGTCGCTTGCAGCGGGCGAGACGGCACCGGCCGAGCTGGAGGAGCTCGCGCGCGCACGTGTCGAGGCGCGGGCGCAGAAGGACTTCGCCACGAGCGACCGCCTGCGCGACGAGATCGCCGCCGCCGGATGGGAGGTGCGCGACGTGGACGCCGAGCCCGGCTTCCGGCTCGTCCCCAAGCGGTGACCTCGGAGCTCCTCTACGGGCGGCGCGCGGTCCGCGAGGCGCTGCGGGGACCGCGCGAGGTACTCGAGCTGCTCGCGACCCAGCGTGCGCTGAAGGCGGAGCCGTGGCTGCGCGACGGCGGGCCGCGCGTGCACGTGAAGCTCGAGCGCGAGCTCACGGCCGAGGCCGGGACGCAGGATCACCAGGGCGTCGTCGCGCGCGTCGAGCCCTACCGCTATGCGGACGCGCACGAGCTCGCAAGCGGGGCCGCGCCGCTGCTCGCGGTGCTCGACTCGGTCACCGACCCGCGCAACCTCGGCGCCGTGATCCGGAGCGTCGAGGGCGCCGGTGCCGACGGCGTCGTGCTGCCGGCGCACAACTCGGCGCGGATCACCCCGGCCGTGGCGCGCGCCTCCGCCGGCGCGGTCGAGCACGTGCGCGTCGCCGTCGTGAAGAACCTCGCGCGCTACCTCGGCGAGATCAAGGGGCCGAACCTCTGGATCTGGGCCGCGGCTGGGGAGGCCGAGACGTCGCTGTGGCAGGCCGACCTCTCCGGGGGCGCGGTCTTCGTGCTCGGCGCCGAGGGCAAGGGCCTGCGCCCGCTGGTGCGTCGGACGTGCGACGACGCGGTCTCGATCCCGCTCCACGGCGGAGTCGAGTCGCTGAACGTGAGCGTCGCCGCGGCGCTGCTGCTCTACGAGGCGAGGCGCCAGCGCGGTGGCTGAGCCCACGCTCTACCTCTTCGACGGCTACAACATGCTGCACGCCGGCGAGTTCGAGGATCCGCGCGAGCTCGTCGACCGGCTCGCCAGCTTCGTCGCCTTGAACGGGGCGCGGGGGGTCGTCGTCTTCGACGGCGTCGGCGAGGAGCGGACGCACGGGCCGCTCGAGGTTCGCTACGCCGAGCACGCCGACGCGCTGCTCGAGCGTCTCGCCGCGGAGAACCGGGGTCGCGAGACCGTCTGCCTCGTCTCCTCGGACTCGGCCATCAGGGGCACCTCGGGGCAGGAGGTGCAGAAGCGCAGCTCACGAACCTTTCTCCAGGACCTCGGCGAGCCGAAGCACGAGGACCCGGGACGATCGCAGCTTCGGGATCGCGTGGACGAAGAGACGCGAAAACGCTTGGAGAAGCTGCGCAGAGGGCAACGGTCCGGTTAAGTTCACCAACACGCAAGGTCTTGTAAACGTGTTGGGACCTTGCTATCTTGACCTTCAACCTCAGGGTGAGGCTTGAGCAGCTCGCCCGTCCTCGAGAGGGGAGAGCCGTGCCATTGCCAGCCCGGACCGCGCAGACCGCTCATTCGCCGCAAAGGCTCCAGCGGGAGCTCGCCGACCTGCAGCTCGTCATGCGGGCACGCAACGGCGACCAGAAGGCGCTCGACGAGCTCATCCGCCGCTACTCCGGCTTCGTGCGCCTGAAGGCGAGCTCGTACTTCCTCGCCGGCGGCGACGCCGAGGACCTGATCCAGGAGGGGCTGATCGGTCTCTACAAGGCGGTGCGCGATTTCAGCCCCGAGCTCTCCTCGTTCCGCAGCTTCGCCGAGCTCTGCGTCACGCGCCAGATCATCACGGCGATCAAGACGGCGACGCGCTTCAAGCACGCGCCGCTCAACACGTACGTCTCGTTCAGCCACACGCCGGCGGGCCAGGAGGCGGACGGCGACTGTACCCTCGGCGACGCGCTCCCAGGCCCGTCGGTCGACGACCCGTCGGTCTGCGTGATCTCCACGGAGGAGCTGCAGAGCCTCGTCTTCACGCTGGGCTCCGGCCTCTCGAAGCTCGAGGCCGATGCGCTCAAGCTGTACCTCGAAGGCGAGTCGTACGAGGAGATGGCCGATCGTCTCGGCTGCGACACGAAGACGATCGACAACGCGTTGCAGCGCGTGAAGCGCAAGGTGCTTGCGCACCAGGAGTCGCGGCAAGTCCTGCAGTAGCCCGCGCGCAGCCGGATATCAACCTGATATCTTGATATCCGCGATGGCGCGACCGCGGAAGCACACCGACGAGACGGCGCTCTTCGTCCGCATCCCCTCGGCCGAGGCGGCGAAGCTGCACCGGGCCGCGGACGCGCTCGGGGCGCCGAAGCGCGAGCTGATCGCGAACCTCGTCGCACGGTACGTCGATCCGGAGGATCCGGTGGCGCTCAGCGCTCTCGGGGGCGCTCAAGCCGATTGGAGCGTCGGGCAGCATTCGTTCCGGCCGGCGGCCGAGCTCGAGATCCTGTCCCCTGCGCAGCTGGCCACGTTGCTGCAGGTCGAGGAGGAGGTCGTGGTCGAGCTGGCAGAGACGGGTGAGCTGCCCGGTCGCAAGGTCGGAGAGGACTGGCGGTTCTCGCGCGAGGCGATCCTCGCGTGGCTCGCCGCGGAATGAGAATCGGCCGGGTCGAACAGACGTGGGGCGCGAAAGCGCTCCGGCCCGCCGTCGGCTGGAAGGTCTGGCGCGTCGAGGACGGCCGCCTCGTGAGCGTGCTGTACGGCGACTTCTGGCCGGTCGACGAGCCGGTGCGCGCCGTCTGCCGCCGGCACGCCCACGTCTCGCACGAGGCTCCGTCGCCGTCCTGCGAGTGCGGAATCCACGCTGGCCGAGAGCTCGGCGCGTGGGACCACTACCTCGCGGTGGGCGCCCAGGCGCGTGTCTTCGGGCGCGTGCTGCTGTGGGGCTCGACGGTCGAGGGCGCCTCCGGCTGGCGAGCGGCGCTCGCGCGGCCCGTCGAGATCGTCGTCCCGCACGCCGTCGAGCGGCGCGAGGAGGTTGCGGAGGCCCTAGGCGCGTACGGCGTCCCGGTGCACGTGCCCGAGCCGGTCGAGGAGGCGGTGCCCGCGTGAGCCAGCTCGTGCCGATCGTGATCGAGCAGACCTCGCGTGGCGAGCGCTCGTTCGACATCTACTCGCGGCTGCTCAAGGACCGGATCGTGATGGTCGGCTCGGCGATCGACGACCAGGTCGCGAACGTCGTCGTGGCCCAGCTGCTGCACCTCGAGTCCGACGACCCCGACAAGGACATCTCCATTTACGTGAACTCGCCCGGCGGAGACGTCTACGCCGGCCTCGCGATCTACGACACGATGACGTTCGTGAAGCCCGACGTGCGCACGATCTGTGTCGGAACGGCGATGTCGATGGGCGCAGTGCTGCTGGCGGCCGGGACGAGGGGCAAGCGGAGCGCCCTGCCGAACGCGAAGATCCTGATCCACCAGGTCTGGACGGGGCAGTTCGGCGGCCAGGCCTCCGACGTCGAGATCCGGGCGCGCGAGGTGATCGACCTGAAGCAGCGCGTCGAGGGGATCCTCGCCGACCACACGGGCCAGCCGCTGGAGCGCGTCTCCGAGGACACCGACCGCGACCATTTCATGACCGCGGCGGAGGCGGTCGAGTACGGCCTGATCGACGAGGTGCTGGCGGGTCGGTGAGCACCCGACGGCGCTAGGCTGATCGCAGCGCCGGAGTAGCTCAGCTGGTCAGAGCAACCGCCTTGTAAGCGGTAGGTCGTGGGTTCGAATCCCGCCTCCGGCTTCCCCCGCGCAAACCGAAGCCGCGCTCTGCCGCGTAGGCACGTCGAGAGGGAAACGCCCTCGAAGGGAGCGTGGAGATGGGAGAGCATCGCTTTAGCCGCCGCACGTGGGCATTCCTTGCGTCGGCGCTCGTTCTGCTCGGTACGCTCGTCGCGGCCTCGCCGTTGGCGGCCGCCGAGCGCAACTCGTACACCGTCACGCCGCTGGTCTCGAACCAGTCCGGTGTGGCACCGCACACGGACGGCAACCTCGTCAACGCCTGGGGCCTGACGGCCGGGCCGACGACGCCGTGGTGGGTCTCGGACAACGGGAGGGACAAGTCGACCCTCTACAACGGCGACGGGACGCCGCGTCCGCTGGTCGTCGACGTGGCCGGTGGCCCGACCGGGACAGCCTTCAACCCGACGAGTGGCTTCGTGCTGCCGACGGGCGGAAAGGCGCTGTTTCTGTTCGACGGCGAGGACGGCATCATCCGCGGCTGGAACGGCGCACAGGGCACGACCGCGATCGTCGTCAAGGACCGCTCCGACGTCGGCGCGATCTACAAGGGCCTCTCGGTGGCCGACACACCGGCGGGGCCACGGCTCTACGCCGCCGACTTCCACAACGCGCGCATCGACGTGCTCAACGGCAACTTCGGCCTAGTGCCGGGCGGATTCACCGACCCGGCGCTGCCGGCCGGCTACGCGCCGTTCAACGTCCAGGTGATCGGCAATCGCGTCTTCGTCACGTACGCGCTGCAGGACGCCGACGCCGAGGACGAGGTCGCAGGCCAGGGCCGCGGCTTCGTCGACGCGTACGACCTTGCCGGCAACCTGCTCTCGCGCGTGACACAGCACGGCCAGCTGAACGCACCGTGGGGGCTCGCGCTCGCACCGGCGAGCTTCGGCCGCTTCGGCGGCGACCTGCTGGTCGGCAACTTCGGCGACGGGCAGATCAATGCCTACGAAGAGCTGTCGAACGGGCAGTTCGCACACCGCGGCGAGCTGCGCAGCGGTGACGGCAAGCCGCTCGCGATCGACGGCCTCTGGGCGCTCCGCTTCGGCAACGGAGCGGCGGCGGGTCCGGCGGACACCCTCTTCTTCACCGCCGGCCCGGACGAGGAAAGCAACGGCCTGTTCGGCTCGATCACGGCCGGCTGATCGGCGAGGGGGCGGCGCGCTTGCGGCCGCGCCGCCCCTACGCCAGCGACTCGATCAGGTCGGCCGCGCGTGTCGTGCCGGGGTGCGCCCGCAGCCGCACCGAGGCCTCTTCGAGCCGCGGGCTGGGCGACGCCACCAGCCGGTCGATCGCCTCGTGCAGCTGCTCGTCCGCGAACTCGTAGGTCGGTAGCCGCACGCCGAAGCCGCACTCGGCGACGCGCTGGGCGTTGTCGTGCTGATCCCAGAACAGCGGCAGCACGACCATCGGCTTGCCGAAATGGATCGCCTCGGTGACGGTGTTGTTGCCGCCGTGGGTGATCACGAGGTCGACCTGGGGCAGGACCGCGGGCTGCGGCAGGAACTCGGCGCCCGTCATGTTCGCGGCCAGCTCGATCAGCTCGTGTTGAGGACCCTTGCTGACGACGTAGCGGTGCGGTGTCTCTGCGAGCGAGGCCACCAGCCGGTTCATCAGCTCGACGTCGGCCGAGCCGAGGCTGCCGAGGCTGACGTAGACGAGCGCGCCGTCGCCGGGCGGTGGCGCGAACTCCTCGTCGACCGCGCGCACGCAGGAGTCGAGGCGGTGCCAGCGCTCGCCGAGCGGCTGCGAGCGCTCGTAGTCGGCCTCGGCCGGGTACAGGTAGAGGTCGAGGAACGGCGACTCGTGGATGAACTCGAGCTCCGGCAGCGCCGGCGCGCCGCGCTCCTGGCAGAAGGCCGAGAACTCGCGCTGCAGCGGCTCGTGCAGCTCGCGGTAGCGCTCGCGGAACTCGTCCCAGCCGGCCGTGTCCCCGGTCGGGTAGCCCGAGAAGGTCGGCGGCAGCGCCGGATCCTTCAGCTCGAGTGGGTTGCAGGAGACGATCCGCACCCAGGGCCGGCCGGAGGCGGGCACGGCCGGGAAGCCGACCACGTTGTCCTCGACGATCACGTGCGGCTCGAGCTCGCCGAAGATCTCGCGCAGCCGGTCGTCGACGTAGCGCGCGCCGTCGACCAGCTCCTGCCAGACCGGCAGCACGAACGTCTCCAGCTGCTCGATCGTCGGCTTGCGGAACTCGGGCGCGGTCTCGCGCACGAAGTCCTTCCAGAACTGGCCCGGCGCTTCCTCGACCTCGGGCGGCGGCTTGAGCCGCATCAGCGCCTCGCCGAAGCCCTGGGCCTCGAGCGTGCCCGCGAACGACTCCTCGACCACGAAGGTCACGTCGACGCCGCGCTCGCGCAGCACGCGGCCGATCCCGACGCAGTTGTTCGTCGGGCCGAACGCGCCCTCCGGGAAGAAGACGACCCTCATCTCGGCAGCGCCTGCTCGAGGTCGGCCCAGAGCTCGTCGACGTCCTCGAGGCCGACGCTGAGCCGCAGCAGGCCGGGTGGAACGCGGTCGCCCTCCCAGCGCGTGCGCGTCTCCAGGACGGACTGCACGCCGCCGAGGCTCGTCGCGTTCTCGATCGTTCGCAGCGAGGTCTCGACCTGGCGCGCGGCCTCGCCGTCGGCGACGTCGAACGAGAGGAGCCCGCCGAAGCCCGGGTAGCGGACGACCTGCACCGCGGGATGCGAGCGCAGCCGCTCGGCGATCTCGATCGCGTTGCGGGTGTGCTGCTCCATCCGCAGTCGGAGCGTCTTCAGCGAGCGCGAGAGCAGCCAGCAGGGATCCGGCGCGGCGACGATGCCCGTGCGGCTGCGGAAGTCGCGCAGCCGCACGGCGTCCTCGGACGAGCGGCACACAACCGCGCCCAGGAGCACGTCGTGGTGGCCGCCCAGGAACTTCGTCGCGCTGTGCAGGGCGAAGTCGGCGCCGTGCTCGAGCGGGCGCAGGTACACGGGCGTAGCGGCCGTCGAGTCGACGACGACGCGCGCCGGGTGCGCGACTGCGGCCTCGAGGTCCGGCATCGTCAGGAACGGGTTCGACGGCGCCTCGAGCCAGACGAGGTCGGCGCCGTCGGGCGGCGGGCCCGTCTGGTCGAACTCGACGTGGCGCAGCCCCCAGCGCTCGAGCGCCGCGAACAGGACGCCGGTCCCGTAGTAGCCGCCCTCGGCGAGCGCGATCGTCTGCCCGGGCTCGAGCAGCCCGAGCACGAGCGCAGTGGCCGCGCCGGTGCCGGAGGGGAAGAGGAGGGCCTCGCCGCCCTCCAGCTCGGCGAGCGCGCGCTCGGCGGCGAGGCCGTTCGGGTGCGCGTAGCGCTGGTAGTAGAGGTCGCCCGGCTCGCCGTCGCGATAGGGCCAGATCGTGGCGCGGTCGAGCGGTTCCACGGCGCGGACTCTAGTGCGGCACCGGCTCCGATTTGACGTCGTCCGCGGCCTCTGGCAATCTCCAGCAACTCCGTGGACAAACTGGAAAGATAAGGAGATGAAATGAGAGTCATTTGCATCGCTTTGATCGGGGTCGCGTTGCTGGCCGGCTCCGCAGCTGGAGCGTCCACGAGCGGCTCGGTGAGCCTCGTCGCGTACTCCACGCCGAAGGACGCCTACGGGAAGATCATCTCTGCCTTCCAGAAGACCTCGGCCGGCAGCGGCACGAGCTTCAGCCAGTCCTACGGCGCCTCGGGCGACCAGGCCCGGGCGGTCGCCGCCGGTCTGGGCGCCGACGTGGTCGCGCTCTCGCTCGACCCGGACGTCAACCTGCTCGTCGGGAAGGGCCTCGTGCCGAAGAACTGGGCGGCGAACTCTCACCGCGGGATCGTCTCCGACTCCGTCGTCGTGTTCGTCGTCCGCGGCGGGAACCCGAAGCACATCAGGGGCTGGGGGGATCTGGTCAACCCCGGCGTCCAGGTGATCTCGCCGAACCCCTTCACGTCGGGTGGTGCCCGTTGGAACGTGATGGCCGCCTACGGCGCGCAGCGTCGTGCCGGCAAGACGGACAAGCAGGCGATCGGGTACCTGTACAAGCTCTTCAAGCACATCCCGGTTCAGCCCGACAGCGCCCGGAATGCGCTCGCGATCTTCGCGCAGGGCAAGGGCGACGTCCTGCTCACGTACGAGAACGAGGCGATCTACGCCGAGAAGAAGGGCGTCCACACCGAGTACAAGACGCCCAAGGCGACGCTGCTGATTGAGACGCCGGTCGCGCTGACCAAGACCGGCCTGAAGAAACCCGCCGCGAAGGCGTTCTACAAGTTCCTCTGGTCGTCGACAGCGCAGAAGGCGTTCGCGGCGCAGGGGTACCGGCCGGTCGTGAAGGGCGTTGCGAAGGGCTACAAGTTCTACAAGCCCGCCGGCCTGTTCACGATCAACACGAGCAAGCTCGGGCTGAACGGCTGGACGAAGGTGAACCGCCGCTTCTTCCACCCGCAGAAGGGGATCGTGGCCAAGATCGAAAGGTCGATTGGCCACTGACGCTGCGGTAGTTCGGCGCCCCGCCGGCGCGGCCACGAGCCGCGTCGGCGGCGGCGCGCTCGCGCGCGGCGTCGCAATGGGCTACCTCAGCATCGTCGTGCTCCTGCCGCTCGCGGCGCTCGTTTGGAGCTCGCGCGCGGGCGGGCTGGACGAGTTCTGGCACCAGGCAACCCAGCCCGAGGCCGTTGCTGCGCTCAAGCTCACCCTCGGCCTCGCCGCCGCATGCGCGCTCGTGAACGCGCTGTTCGGGACGGCGATCGCCTGGGTGCTCGTGCGCGACCGCTTTCCCGGGCGCGGGCTCGTGGATGCCGTGATCGACTTGCCGTTCGCCCTGCCGACGATCGTCGCGGGCCTGACGCTGCTCGCGCTCTACGGCCCCGGTGGCCCGTTCGGCATCGACGTGGCCTTCACGCGCACCGGGACGCTGTTCGCGCTCCTGTTCGTGACGCTGCCCTTCGTCGTGCGCGCCGTGCAGCCGGTCCTGCACGAGCTGGACGAGGAGATGGAGGAGGCGGCCGCGTCGCTCGGAGCGAGGCAGTTCGCGATCTTCCGGCGGATCGTCTTCCCGAACCTGCTCCCGGCGATCCTCTCCGGGGTCGCGCTCGCGTTCGCGCGGGCGATCGGCGAGTTCGGCGCCGTCGTGCTGATCTCCGGGAACCTGCCGTTCAAGACCGAGGTCTCGTCCGTCTACATCTTCCAGCAGGTCGAGTCGGACAACGGGACAGGTGCGGCCGCGGTCTCCGTGCTGCTGCTGCTGATCTCGCTCGCCGTGCTGCTCGGGATCGGCGCCTTCCGGCGGTGGAGGACGCGTCACGACAATGTCTAAGTGGGCGCTCCGGATCACGGCCCTCGGCTACCTGACGCTGCTGCTGCTGATCCCGGTCGGCTTCGTCTTCTACCGCGCGTTCGGCGACGGCTTCGTCCACGCCTGGGACGCGGTCAGCAGCGGCCGCGCCGTCCACGCGCTCGAGCTGACGCTGTTGCTGACGGCGATCGCGGTGCCGGTCAACACCGTGGTCGGGATCATCCTCGCGCTGGCGCTCGTGCGGGGCCGCTTCCCGGGCCGCGGCCTGCTGAACGCCGTCGTCGACCTGCCGCTCGCGCTCTCGCCGGTCGTGGTCGGGCTCGCGCTCTACCTGCTCTACGGCCGCGGTGGCTGGCTGGGCGGCCTCGCGCACCACGGGATCACGGTGCTCTTCGCCGTGCCCGGGATGGTGCTCGCGACGATGTTCGTCTCGCTGCCGTTCGTCGTGCGCGAGGTCGTCCCGGTGCTGCGCGAGATCGGCACCGACCAGGAGCAGGCGGCCGAGACGCTCGGCGCCGCGCCGTTCCAGGTCTTCCGAAGGATCACGCTGCCGGCGATCCGCTGGGCTGTCGCCTATGGCGTCGTCCTCACGACCGCGCGCTGCATCGGCGAGTTCGGCGCGGTGAGCATCGTCTCCGGCCGGATCGAGGGCAAGACCGAGACGCTGCCGATCTACGTGCAGTCACAGTACGCGTTCGACTTCAACACCTCGGGTGCCTACGCCGCCTCGGTCGTGCTGGCGCTGATCGCGGTCGCGACGGTCGTCGCACTGAGGGTCTTCCAACCGAAACAGGAGGTCGGGTAGTGGGCATCACCGTCGTGGACGTGACGAAGAGCTTCGGCGACTTCGCCGCGCTGACGAACGTGTCGGTCGCGATCCCGGAGGGGTCGCTCACGGCTCTGCTCGGCCCCAGCGGGAGCGGCAAGTCGACCCTGCTGCGCGTGATCGCCGGGCTCGAGCCGCCGGACTCGGGCCAGGTGCTGATCGGCGACGACGACGTCACGGACCGGCCAGCCCGCGCGCGCGGTGTCGGGATGGTCTTTCAGCACTACGCCGCTTTCAAGCACATGACCGTCTTCGACAACGTCGCCTTCGGGCTCTCGATCCGGAAGCGGCCTCGCGCGGAGATTCGCGCTCGAGTCCACGAGCTCCTCGAGCTCGTCCAGCTCGAGGGCCTGGCGAAGCGCTACCCCGCGCAGCTCTCGGGCGGCCAGCGCCAGCGAATGGCGCTGGCCCGCGCGCTTGCCGTCGAGCCGAGCGTGCTCCTGCTCGACGAGCCCTTCGGCGCCCTCGACGCGCGCGTGCGCAAGGAGTTGCGCGCCTGGCTTCGCCGCCTGCACGACGAGGTGCACGTGACGACGATCATCGTCACGCACGACCAGGAGGAGGCGATGGAGGTCGCCGGCCAGATTGTCGTGCTCAACGAGGGGCGAGTTGAGCAGGTCGGCTCGCCACGCGAGCTGTACGAGCAGCCGGCGAACGAGTTCGTGATGAGCTTCGTCGGCCCGGTGAACCGGCTCGGCGACACCTTCGTGCGGCCCCACGACATCGAGCTCCTGCTCGAGCCCGACGCCGGCTGCGCCGAGGCGATGGTCGAGCGCGTCGTCCACCTCGGCTTCGAGGTGCGCGCCGAGCTCGTCCGCGACGACGGCCAGCACCTGCTCGCGCAGCTGACCCAGGAGGAGGCGTTGCAGCTCGAGCTCGAGCGCGGCCACATCGTCTATGTGCGACCTAGCCGCGAGACGGTCTTCGCCCGTTAGTGCGGCTGCCAGGCGTCGGGGTCGGCTGCGATGCGCGAGACCTCGACCGGCAGCCGCCCTGTCGCGACGTCCGCAAGGGTGACCGTCTCGAGGACGGCGCGGAGGTTGCCGCGGACCGCGATCCAGACCTCGCGCAGCGCTTCGGCCGCGCCCGCGTACTCGACCTGCTCCGGCCGCTCCCCACGCACGTTCGCGATCGGACCCTCGACCGCTCGGATCACGTCGGCGAGCGAGATCTCCGCCGGCTCCTTCGCGAGCCAGTAGCCGCCCTCCGCGCCGCGCTGGCTCTGGACGAGGCCCGCGTGCTTGAGGTCGAGCAGGATGTTCTCGAGGAACTTGAACGGGATCCCTTGGGCCTTCGCGATCGTGTCGCCCTTGACCGGGCCCTCGCCGGCGGCAGCGGCGAGCTCCGCGCCGGCGCGCACGGCATAGTCGACCTTCGCGGAGACTCGCATGCAGGCGAAATCTAGCCGGGCTAGATCTCGCCCTCGGCCGGCTTCGGCTTGTTCGGTGTGGGCTTGCGCCTGGGCGGGGCTTTCCTCGACTTGCGCCGCTCCGGTTTCCGCTCGGAAGCTCCGGCCGGGAGCGGGAAGACGCGGTTCTTGCCGGCGGCCTTGGCCGCGTAGAGCGCCTCGTCGGCCACCGCCACGAGCTGCTCCGGAGCATCGAGCTCACCCTTGACGGCGACGCCGAAGCTCGCGGTCGCTCGGAGCGTCTCCCCGCTCGGAAGCTCGACCGCCGTCGACTCCAGCTTCGTCCGCAGCCGCTCGGCCAGCTTGAGCGCGCCGGCGAGGTCGGTCTCCGGGAGGATCAGCGCGAACTCCTCGCCGCCGTAACGGCCCGCGAGGTCGACCTGGCGGACCCCGTCGCCGAGGATCCCGCCCACTGCGCGCAGGACGGCGTCGCCCGCCTGGTGGCCGTGGCCGTCGTTGACGGTCTTGAAGTTGTCGAGGTCGAGCAGCACGAACGCGAGCGAGTCGCCGACACGGTGGGCGCGCCGCCACTCGAGGGCGAGCTCCTCGTCGAGCGAGCGCCGGTTCGCGAGACCCGTGAGGCTGTCGGTCGCCGCCTGCGAGGCCACCCGGCGGAAGTCGCCCAGCACGCGCAGGATCGGGCCGGCGAAGAGGAACGCGACGAGGATCAGGAGGGCGAACGAGCCGAGGGCGGCGTAGCGGACGCGCTGCTGGTACGGAGTGACGTGCGCATCGATCGTCTTCTGCGGCCGCAGGGCGAACAGCCGCACACCCGAGGAGTCCGGCACGAGCCCCGGCAGGCCGCGGTACGTGATTCCACCGAGGTCGATCGTGTGCCCCTCGGTGAGGAGCTTGCGGCCTCCGAGCACGCGCCCATGGGCGGCGAGCACGAGCCGGTCGCTGCGGCCACGTGGGGCGTCGCGAGTGAGCCGGCGCGCAAGCGCCGCGTTCAGCGGCACGCTCGAGACGATCCTCGCGACGCGCTTGCCGTCGACCGTCAGCCACACGGACCGCCCGAGCGACCCCGGCCGGCGGCGCCCGGCGACGAGCCTCGTGCGCAGGTAGAACGCGACCCCGGGGTGGGCGGCCGCGAAGCGCCTCAACGCCGCCGCGTCGCTCTTGATCACGGCTCGCTGCACGGCCGGCGAGCGCGCGAGGTCGTCTGCGCGCGCAGCCGCATCGTCCCCGAGCCGGCCGAGCTCGCGCAGGCCGTTCTGTAGCTCCGCCCGCAGCGCCCCGTCCGCGTGCGCCTGCTCGTTGCGAACTGCATTCGCCTGCAGGATCCGGACGGTCGAGACGATCGGGATCGCGCCGACGATCAGGATGCCGACGAGAAGCTGGACCGCCGATCGTCTCGTCACCGGCGCTCCCGCATGGCGCCGCCGGCGCGGTGGTGCTTGCCGGTCGACGGCCGCCGGGGTGGCCGCAGAGCTCATCGGTCCGTTATCGGCCCCGAAAAGCGCCTGCTTGAGCCGACGTAGCGCTCAGAAGTTCGAATCTGGATGCCCGGACTCGGTCGCGCTGCCCTGCGGAGTGGTCCAGACCATCGTCTTGGCCGACGGATCGCGCTTCGCCACACCGCCGAGCGTGCCCAGGACGATGGTGATCGTGTTCCCGCTCAGCGTCATCTGCGAGCCGGTGAAGTCGGCCGTGTCGGCGTAGTCGCCGTTCGTCTGCACCGACCCGAGTTCCGCCAGGATGGAGTTGTCGGAGCTGTCGTGAACTGTGAGCAGGTCGTTCCTGCCACTGCCCTCGATGTGGACGGTCACGCTGGTCGCAGAGCCGTCCCAGCCACTCAGGATCAGGTTGGGGCCGACCGCGCCGGAGAAGGTGAAGACGACTTCGTCGCCGGTCTCGGCGCGGCCGGCCTGTCCGTTGTCGACCGTATCCACGTCGGCCGGGGCCGGTAGCCCCGACGGAGGAGGCGGAGGCGGGGGTGGCGGAGGTGGGGGTGGCGGAGGAGGAGGCGCCGGGGGTGGCGGGGGAGGCGGTGGAGGCGGGGGCGGAGGCGCCGGGGGAGGTGGAGGAGCGGGGGCGGGCGGAGGCGGGGGGGCCGGAGCCGGAGGCGGCTTCGATGCAGGCGGAGGCGTCGACGGCGATGGGGGAGGCGGCGGGATCGCGGGGCCGGGCGTGCCCAGCGGCAGCGTCGGCTCGTCCAGGGCCGGCGTGTGCTCTACCGGCCCGGCGTGCTCCCTGTGAACTGCTGGTTTCGTCGCGCGGACGTGCTCGCGAGTCGTCACGTGGACGACGTGGTGCTCGCCCAGGCGTTCGAGCCTGACCTCTCGGACGATCTTCGGGTCGACGACGGCCGCGGCGACAAGCCCGGGCGAGGAGGGGCCACGGCCGCCGCCTCCTCCGCCAGGGCCGCCCGACGCCTGGGCGTCGAGGAGGAAGTCGCGCAGCGAGCCGTTGCCGCCGGCCGTGCTCGACAGCTCGGCGAAGATCGGCAGCCCGATCGTCAGCCAGAGCCCGAGCACGAGCGGCAGGGCGAGCGCGAGGGGGGCGAAGCGGGATCGCGGGATCAGCACGGCGCGAGGCGCCGGCAGCCGCCGCTGTCCAGGGGTGGTTCGCCGCACGAAAAGCTCCTTTGCCGCAGTCCTGCAAACGCAGTAAAGGGGTGGCGCGCGGCGCGAGACTCCCCCGGAACGGGGATCCCGCTCTCACCCGGCCGGGGGATCGCGATACGCTCGCGCCGTGGCCGCCGAGACCGACTCCACCCGCGCCAAGCTCGAGCGCCTGCAGGAGCTGCGCGAGGAGGCGCGGCACGCCGGGAGCGAGCGCGCGGTCGAGCGGCAGCGCTCGCAGGGGAAGCTGCTGGCGCGCGAGCGTGCAGAGAAGCTGCTCGATCCCGGTTCCTTCGTCGAGCTCGATCGCTACGTGCGCCACCGCGAGGCCGAGTTCGGGATGCGGGAGAAGCGGCCGTACGGCGACGCCGTGGTCACCGGCTACGGAACGATCTTCGGCCGGCGGGTCTTCGTCTTCTCGCAGGACTTCACAGTGTTCGGCGGCAGCCTCTCGGAGGTCTTCGCCGAGAAGATCTGCAAGGTGATGGACCTGGCGACGAAGTTCGGCTGTCCCGTGATCGGCATCAACGACTCGGGCGGGGCGCGCATCCAGGAGGGCGTCGTCTCGCTCGCCGGCTACGCGGAGATCTTCTGGCGCAACGTCCAGAGCTCGGGGGTCGTGCCGCAGATCAGCCTGATCATGGGGCCGTGCGCCGGCGGCGCCGTCTACTCGCCTGCGATCACCGACTTCGTGCTGATGGTCGAGGGCAGCTCGTACATGTTCATCACCGGCCCCGACGTGGTGAAGACGGTGACCGGCGAGGAGGTGAGCTTCGAGGAGCTCGGCGGCGCTGCGACGCACGCGGCGAAGTCGGGCGTCGCGCACTTCATCAGCCCCGACGAGGAAGCCTGCCTCGAGGACGCGCGCTACCTGCTCTCGTTTCTGCCGCAGAACAACATCGACCCGCCGCCCTACGGCGAGCCCGCCGACCCGGCCGGCCGCGAGGACGAGGCGCTCGACACGCTGATTCCGGACGACCCGGCCAAGCCCTACGACATGAAGGACGTGATCCGCCGGGTCGTGGACGACGGGGAGTTCCTCGAGGTACACGAGCGCTGGGCCGAGAACCTCGTCTGCGGCTTCGCGCGGCTGAACGGCTACTCGATCGGCGTCGTCGGCAACCAACCGCGCGCGCTCGCGGGCGTGCTCGACATCGACTCGTCGGTGAAGGGTGCGCGGTTCGTGCGCACGTGCGATGCCTTCAACATCCCGCTGATCACCTTCGTCGACGTGCCGGGCTTCCTACCCGGAACGGCGCAGGAGTGGAGCGGGATCATCCGTCATGGGGCCAAGTTGCTCTACGCCTACGCCGAGGCGACGGTGCCGAAGCTCGCGGTGATCACGCGCAAGGCCTACGGCGGCGCGTACGACGTGATGAGCTCCAAGCACATCCGCGCCGACTTCAACTTTGCGTGGCCGACCGCGGAGGTCGCGGTCATGGGCCCCGAGGGCGCCGTGAACATCGTCTTCCGCCACGAGCTCGAGAAGGCCCAGGACGCGGAGGTGCGCCGCTCCGAGTTGATCGCCGACTACCGCGCGCGCTTCGCGAACCCCTTCGTCGCGGCCGAGCGCGGTTACGTCGACGAGGTGATCGAGCCACGGCGGACGCGCCCTGTGCTCGTGGACGCGCTCGAGACGGCGCTGACCAAGCGCGAGCGCCGCCCGCCGCGGAAGCACGGGAACATCCCGCTCTAGCCCTTTCGTCCCTCAGTACGGTTCGCCCGGCCTCCTCCCCGAGGCGAGCGTAATCGGGAGAGGCGCACGTGTCTGTGCCGGGAGCGTGCCGAAAGTGTGACTTCTTTCGAGGCTCTCTGCGCGCAGGCGCTACGACGCGACGGCCGTGATTGCCTGCCGCGCCGGCGCCTCCTCGGCCAGCTCGGCCGCCAGGGCGTCGACGATGCCGGGGTCGAACTGCGTCCCGGCGCAACGGCGCAGCTCGGCGACCGCCTGCTCGGGCCCGATACGGCGGCGGTAGACCCGCTCGGAGGTCATCGCGTCGTACGCGTCGGCGACGAAGATGATCCGCGCGCCGAGCGGGATCCGTTCGCCCGGCAGCCCGTCCGGGTAGCCGCTACCGTCCCAGCGCTCGTGGTGGTGCAGGACCCAGTCGGCCACCGGGTCGACGCCGAGGCTCTCGAGCATCCGGAACCCGATCTGCGGATGGCGCTCGAGGACCATCCGCTCCGGCTCGGTAAGCGGGCCCGGCTTGCGCAGGATCTCCTCGGGGATCGCCAGCTTCCCGAGATCGTGCAGGCTGGCGGCGAGCCGCGTGAGCTCGACCTCTGCTTCCGGCAGTCCGAGCCGCCGCGCGGTTCGGGCCGCGAGCTCGGCGACCCGCTGCGAGTGGCTGCCGGTGTAGACGTCTCGCGCGTCGACCGCGCGAGCGAGGCTCGCCGCGGCGCGGAAGCGGGCCGCCCGGTCGGGGCCGCTCGCGAGCCGCTTCAGCTCGGCGAGCTCGATCACGTCGGGCCGGTAGCCGCGCACGCGGTTCTTGCCGTACTCCTTCGCCCAGTAGAGCGCGCTGTCGGCGAGCCGGATCAGCTCGTCGCGTTCGGCGGCATGGGCCGGCGAGGTCGCCACGCCTGCGCTGACCGTCACGGAGCCGATCTGGTCGAGCTGGATCGACGAGATTCGCTCGACGACAGAGGCCGCCGCCGTCAGTGCCGCGTGCTCGTCGTAGCCCGGGAGCAGCAGCGCGAACTCGTCGCCGCCTAGACGGAAAGCCTCTCCGGTCTGGCGCAGGCGCGTCGCGAGCCGCTCGAGGACGCGGTCGCCGGCCGGGTGCCCGAAACGGTCGTTGATGCGTTTGAAGTCGTCGACGTCGACGAGACAGAGTGTGAGCGGGAGGCGCCTCTCCTGGGCGTGCCGCAGCTCCCGCTCCAGTCGTTCGTGGAAGTGACGATGGTTGCCGAGGCCGGTCAGCGGGTCGGTCAGGGCGAGTCGCATCGCGCGGAGAGCGCGCACGATCGCCCGCTGGTAGAGCTGGATCGCCAGCAGCGGTCCGACGAGCGCCACCGAGAGGAACGGCGAGCGCTGCCAGAGCACGACGAGCATCAGCGCCGCCGAGGCCATCAGCGAGAAGGGCACGATCGTCCAGCGGACGTTCGAGCGCGCGAGCGCGAAGAGCGACCGATGCGAGCTGACCGCGACGACCGCGGTGATCAGAATCAGGTTGACGCCGTACTGCGCGGAAGCGGCGGCGCCGACACGCGCCAGCACGCCGCTCGGGCCCTCGCCGTCGATCGGCGCCGAGACCGCGCCGGCGGCCGTGGCCGCAAGCGCAAGCACCGAGACGTTGTAGGCGACGCGCACCGGGGGCCGGTGCTCGAGCAGCTGTGTGATCGCTGGCGCGAGGAAGACGACCATCAACCCGGCAGCCCAGCCGAAGAGCACGATCGAGGCGACGCCGAAGACGAACGAGAGCGAGACGCCGCCCGTGTCCACGCCCTCGACCGGGACCGGGAAGCGGTCGGCGAGGGTGGAGGCGCTGAGCAGCGCGGCGAGGCCGAGGAGCGTCGTGGCCTTGTGCGGCGTGACCGCGAAGGCGATCGCCGCTGCAGAGGCGACCCCGAGGCCGGCCGCGCACACGGGCACGAGAACTGCGAGGAGCCGCGGTGGCGGCAAGACGCGGCGCGTCATGTCGCGGCTACCAGTACAGGTTGTAATCGACCTCGATGCCGAGTCCACCGAGCGCGATGAGCACGAGCGCCAGAACGGCAGCGATGGCAACGAGTCGCGGCTTCCAGTGCAGCAACGTGAACCTCCCCCACGGTGCTTTGTGAACGCCGCCGATTTTCGAGGTTGTCGAGTCGGGCGACATCCCCCGGAAGGGGGAAACTGAGTTTCCGCGCTACCGTGCGGCCTGGAGGCCGGCTTCCGCGAGCGGGCGGCGCGCCCAGGCGAATTGCTGCCGGTACCAGCCGGTCAGCGGCGTCACCGCCACGCCCTGGCCCGAGGAGTGGATCATCCACCCACCGCCGAGGTAGATCCCCGCGTGTCCGATCGACGCGGGCTTCGAGCGGGGGCCGGAGGGGCCGAAGAAGAGCACGTCGCCGGGCTGGAGCTTTGCGAAGCCGACGCGCTTCGCCCTGGGCACCTCTCCGCTCATCTGGTAGGTCGTCCGGCCCTTGATCGTGGCCGAGAGCGCCGCGCCGCCGGGGTACGCTTGCAGCTTGAAGACGCGCCAGACGAAGCCGGAGCAGTCGAAGCCCCCCGGAGCGTCGACGCCGAACGGCGCCTCCGGCTGCTCGCTCGTGCCGCCCCAGACGTAGGGGAAACCGATGAAGCGGACGGCGGTCTCGAGGACGCGTTTCTGCCAGGGCCGAGCCTGCGGGAGCACGAAAGTCGCGGCGGCGTCCTCCACGTACTGGGTCTCCCACCCGTCGAATCGAAGGACGTGCGCGACCGAGTACGCCGTCTCGGCGCGGGTGACTGGGTCGCTCGGGAGGAGCTCGAGGTCGTCTTCCGCCGCAGGGTGGTTCGTCCGCAGGCCGAGCAGGCGCGCAACGGTCTCGTTGCCGAAGCGCGAAGGGGCAGCCAGACCCGCGGCGCGCGCGCCGGCGCCGAACGTGGCCGCGGCGTCGGAGAGGTCGAGTGCCCGAACCAGACGCGCGTCGAGCTGCGCGACCGTCACGGGGGCGGCCTTGTTCGCCACGCTGCCGGCGGGGCGCTTCGTCAGCCCGGCGACCAGCGTGGCGAGCTCGCCGTGCGTCAGAGGATCGTCGGCTCGGAACGCCGCGACGCTATTCGCCATCAGCCCGTGCTTGACGACGTAGCGGATCTCAGGCTGCGCCCACGACGGCCTGGCCGCGGCGCCGGACTTCGCCGAGCCGCCGCCGTCGCCGACGTGGGCCGCGGGCGCGGAGGGGGCGACGAGCAGCGCGCAGCAGAAGAGGGCGGTGAGGAAGCGGCTCATCCGCCGTTCGTATCGTCCGGCCGGTGTCCTGCCTTTAGGCTGCCGTGGAGTGGACGTGCGCATCACGCCCGAGCCCGACGACCGCGACGCCGTCCTGGCCGCGGTGCAGGCGCTCATCTCCCGCGACACCCTGCCCGCGGCCTACCGCAGTGCCTGGCGCGAGCGGGCCGTGCGCGAGAACGTCGACTGGGCCCAGCCTCAGGGCGAGACGGGGCGGCCGCGCAGCAAGCCGGGCGCGATCCGCGCGTAGTCCAGCCCGGACAGCCACGTCAGCGCAACCGAGACGAGCAGGGCCCACCAGGCCACGCTCTCATCCCAGGCGCCTGCGGCCGCGAAGCCGCCGATCGCAGCGGCCGTCGCCTGTGACCAGGTCTTCAGCTTGCCGAGGTCGCGGGCCTGCATGACCACTCCGCGTTCGAGCGCCGCGAGCCTCAGGCCGGAGACCAGGAACTCGCGCGCGACGATCGCGGCCACCATCCAGCCTGGGAAGACGCCGGCGTCGACGAGCACGATCAGCGTCGTCAGCACGAGCACCTTGTCCGCGACAGGGTCGAGGAGGGAGCCGAGCGGCGACGTGTGCCCGCGTCGGCGCGCGATCCGCCCGTCGAACCAGTCCGTCGTCATCGCGGCGATGAAGACTCCCGTCGCCCACCAGTCGTGGCCGTCGAAGTCCCACACGAACAGCACCACGACCACGGGTACCGCGGCGATGCGAATCAGCGTCAACTGATCTGCGAGGCCCATCGGCAGAGAGAATACGGACGATGCCTCCGTTCTCGAAGGTGCTCGTGGCGAACCGCGGCGAGATTGCCGTCCGCATCTTCCGCACGCTGCGGGAGCTCGGCATCGGCACGGTCGCCGTCTATTCGGAGGTCGACCGCGACTCGCTGCACGTGCACGCCGCCGACGAGGCGTACCTCGTCGGGCCGGGGCCGGCCGCGGAGAGCTACCTCGTCCAGGAGCGGCTGCTCGAGGTCGCGCAGCGCGCAGGCGCGGAGGCCGTGCACCCCGGTTACGGGTTCCTCGCGGAAAACGCGGGCTTCGCACGCGCGGTCGCACGGGCAGGGCTCGTCTGGATCGGCCCGCCCGGCTCGGCGATCGAGATCATGGGATCGAAGACGGCCGCGCGGGAGCGCATGGCCGCGGCAGGCGTGCCCGTCGTCCCGGGCACGACCGAGCCCGTCACCTCCGCCGAGGAGGTGCGGCGTCTCGGCGAGGAGCTCGGGTGGCCACTCGCGATCAAGGCCGCGGCCGGCGGCGGGGGCAAGGGCCTCAAGGTCGTGCAGGGCCCGGACGAGGCCGAGCCGGCCTTCGAGTCGGCGCAGCGCGAGGGCCAGGCGTACTTCGCCGACGCGTCCGTCTACGTCGAGCGCTACCTTGAGGACCCGCGCCACGTCGAGGTGCAGGTGTTCGCCGACGGCCACGGCAATGTCATCCACCTCGGCGAACGCGACTGCACCATCCAGCGCCGACACCAGAAGCTCGTCGAGGAGACGCCCTCGCCCGCGGTCGACGCCGAGCTGCGCGAGCGCATCGGCCACATCGCCGTCGAGGCCACGCGCGCCGTCGGCTACCGCAGTGCCGGAACGGTCGAAGGCCTGCTCTCCCGGGAGGGCGAGTACTTCTTCCTCGAGATGAACACCCGCATCCAGGTCGAGCACACCGTCACGGAGATGGCGACAGGGCTCGATCTCGTGCGCGAGCAGGTACTCATCGCGGCCGGAGAGCCGCTATCGCTATGCCAGGAGGACGTCCGGCTGACCGGCCACGCGCTCGAGTGCCGGATCAACGCCGAGGATCCGTCCAACGGCTTTCTGCCGACGCCCGGGCGGATCACGAGCTACCGCGAGCCGGGTGGGCCTGGAGTTCGCGTCGACTCCGGCGTGACGGCCGGTGCGGAGGTGCCGGGCCTCTACGACCCGCTCGTCGCGAAGCTGATCGTCCACGGCGTCGACCGCGAGCACGCGCGGCGGCGGATGCTGCGGGCGCTCGAGGAGTACGAGATCGGCGGGATCACGACGCTCTTGGGCTTCCATCGCGCGCTCCTCGAGCACCCGTGCTTCGTGGACGGCGGCACGTGCCACGGCGTGGTCGAGTCGGAGGAGCTTGCCGAGCGAGCTGAACAGTTGTCTCATCTGCAAACAACGGTACCGGCGCAGTCGGACGGCTCGCCGCGACGGGCGCACAAGCTGACGCTCGAGCTCGACGGCCGCCGCTACCAGGTCGAGACGACCGAGCCGGAGCCGCCCTACGCGGAGCTCGCACGCCGCCGCCGCCGCCGCGGCCACGGGAGCGCCCAGGCCGGCACCAAGGATGCGGTCGTGACGCCGATGCAGGGCACGGTGCTCTCAGTCAAGGTGGCCGAGGGCGACGAGGTCGAGCCGGGCCAGGTGCTCTGCATCGTCGAGGCGATGAAGATGGAGAACGAGATCACGGCGCACCGGGCGGGGGTCGTCACCGAGCTGTCCGTCGAGCCGGGGCAGGCCGTTTCGAACGGCCAGATCGTCTGCGTTGTCGCCGAGCCCGGAGCCTGACCGGGCTACAACTGCCGCTGGTAGACGCGGAGAGTCCACGTCGCGAAACCAGCAGTCAGCACCGTGAGTCCCGCGAGCAGCGCGAGGTGCACGCCGACCGAGCTCCAGCTCGTCCCGGAGAGCACGACCTCGCGCGCCGCGACGACCCCCCAGTTCACCGGGTTGAAGCGCGCCGCGTCCTGCATCCAGGGCGGCATCTGCTTCAGCGAGATCAGCGTCGAGGAGAGGAAGAACAGCGGCAGCCCGATGAAGTTGGCGATCGCGATCATCGTCGCCTCCTTCCGGGTCAGCAGCGCGAGGCCCTGCGATATGCCGGCGAAGGCGCTGTTCATCAGCGCGGCCGCGAGCAGCACGACCACCCAGCCGGCCAGTGCGTAGTGCACGCGCACGCCGAGCGCGAGCGATACCGCCAGGATCACGATTCCCTGGATGACGGCCGTCAGCGCCGAGCGCACGATCTGCGAGACGACGAGCGAGACGCGGCTGACCGGGGTCGCGAGAAAGCGCGGGATCACGTCGCGGTCGAGGTCGCTGACCATCGCCATCCCACTCCAGGTCGCACCGAAGAAGGCGTTCATGATCACGATTGCGGGCGCGAGGAACGTGATGTAGGACGTCGTCCCGAAGCCGCCGCCCGGAAGGTGGGTGACGCGCTTGAAGAGCTGGCCGTAGAGCAGCAGCCAGATCATCGGCTGCACGAGCAGAAGCACGATCCAGATCGGCTCGCGCATCAGGTTCCGCGCCTGCCGGCCGACCATGAACCACGTGTGCGCGACGGCAGTCCTCACGCCGGGGCCCCCGCGCCGGCTTCGTCCTCTGCGCCGAACTCGCGGCCCGTGTAGTGGAGGTAGACGTTGTCGAGCGTCGGCCGGTGCATCGTCACGGACTCGACCGCCACGCCGCGGCCGTCGAGCGCGGCGAGGATCGTCGGCACCGCCCTCGCGCCGTCGACGACGCGGCTCCGCAACCGCCGGCCGCTGAGTGTTACCTCGCGCACCTCGGCGAGCGCTCGAACGACAGCCGCTGCGTCCTCGACCGCGCCGTTTCCGATCTCCACCTCGACGACCTCGCCCTCGAGGCTCTGCTTGAGCTCGTTCGGCGTCCCCTCGACGACGACGCGCCCGCGGCTGACGATCGCGAGCCGGTCGGCCAGCTGGTCGGCCTCCTCGAGGTAGTGCGTCGTCAGCAGGATCGTCAGCGACTCGCGGTGCGCGAGCACGCCGAGCTCCTCCCACATCGCGGCGCGTGCCTCAGGATCGAGACCTGTGGTCGGCTCGTCGAGGAAGAGCACCTGCGGCCGATGGACGAGGCCGAGGGCCACGTCGAGCCGCCGTTTCATACCGCCGGAGTAGCCGCGGACGACGCGGTCGGCCGCGTCCGACACCCCGACCAGCGCGAGCAGCTCGTCCACCCGGGTGCGCAGCTCGTGCCCGCCCAGGCGCTGAATCCGGCCCTGCAGCATCAGGTTCTCGCGCCCCGTAGCGTCGCGGTCGACCCCGGAGCTCTGGGGCACGTAGCCGATCGAGCGGCGCACGGCGTCGGCCTCGTGGACGACGTCGTGACCGGCGACCTCGCCGCGGCCGCCGTCGGGCCGCGTCAACGTCGTCAACACCTTCACCGTGGTCGACTTACCTGCCCCGTTGGGCCCCAGCAGACCGAAGACCTCGCTCGCCTGGACACGGAACGAGACTCCCGCGAGCGCCTGCACGTCCCCGTAGCGCTTCACCAGCCCGTCGGCGACGATCGCGTCCACGCACGCTGAGACTACCTCGGTACACTCGCGCGCCGGTGGACCTCTACGAGTACCAGGGCAAGGAGCTCTTTCGGCGCTTCGGCATCCCGACGTCGGAGGGCAGGCTGGCGACGACGCCGGCCGAGGCGCTGGCAGCTGCAGAGGAACTCGGCGGCCAGGTCGTCGTCAAGGCGCAGGTTCTGACGGGCGGCCGGGGCAAGGCGGGCGGCGTGAAGCTCGCCGACGATCCCGCCGACGCCGAGCAGAAGGCGAGCGAGATCCTCGGTCTCGACATCCGCGGCCACGTCGTGCGCCAGCTCTGGATCGAGAGCGCCTCGGAGATCGCGAAGGAGTACTACCTCTCGGTCACCTTCGACCGCGGCGCCAAGCAGGCGCTCTTCATGCTCACCACCGAGGGCGGCGTCGAGATCGAGGAGGTCGCCGAGAAGAACCCGGACGCGCTCGCGCGCCTACACGTCGACCCGCTCGAGGGCTACCAGCCGTACCAGGCCCGGCGGCTGATCTACGACGCCGGCATCGACGACCCGAACGAGCAGAAACAGCTGCTCGACATCATCGGGAAGCTCTACCGGTGCTTCGTCGAGAGCGACGCGATGCTCTGCGAGATCAACCCGCTGATCGTCACGCCCGAGGGCGAGATCCGCGCACTCGACTCGAAGTTCACCGTCGACGACAACGCGCTCTACCGCCACCCCGACGTGGCCGAGATGCGTGACCTCGAGGCCTACCCGCCAGAGGAGCGCGCCGCGCGCGAGAAGGGCGTCACCTACGTCAAGCTCGACGGCGACGTCGGGATCCTGGGCAACGGCGCCGGGCTCGTGATGTCCACACTCGACGTGATCGCGATCGTCGGCGGGCGGCCCGCGAACTTCTGCGACCTCGGGGGCGGGGGCGACGCCCAGGGCGTGGTCGACGCGCTCGAGGTGATCACCGCCGACCCGCAGGTGAAGTCGATCCTCTTCAACATCTTCGCCGGGATCACCCGCTGCGACATCGTCGCCCAGGGAATCCTGCAGGCGCTCTCGCAGATCACGATCGAGCGCCCGATCGTCGTGCGCTTCGACGGCACGAACGCCGAGGAGGGGCGTGCGATCCTTGCCGAGGCCGCGCCGCCAAACCTGCACACCGAGGCGACGATGCTCGACGCCGCCCGCCGGGCAGTGGAGCTCGCCGCATGACGGCCTGGTCCGACCGCGCCGAGGCCTACCGCGAGAGCGCGACGCACCGCGAGAGCCCGGACCTCGACCTGCTCGTGGAGTGGTGCGAACCGGCCGAGGGCGTGAAGGCGCTCGACGTCGCGACCGGCGGCGGCCACGTCGCGCGGCGCCTGCGCGAGGAAGGCTGCGAGGTCGTCACCCTCGACCCCTCGCCGGGGATGCAGGCCGACGTGCTCGCGCCTGCAGAACACATCCCGTTCGACGACGGCGCCTTCGACGTCGTCGTCACGCGGATCGCGCCGCACCACTTCGAGGACATCCGCGCCGCCATGGCCGAGATGGAACGGGTGAGCAACCGGCTCGTCGTGGTCGAGGACACGCTCTGGTCGAGCGACCGCCACGAGGAGGCCGAGAAGCTGCGCGACCCGACGCACGTCCGCAACTACACCGAGGACGAGTGGCGCGAGCTGCTCACCGAGCTCGGTCTCGAGGTCGAACAGGTCGAGTGCTTCGCGAAGGAGCACCCGCTCGAGGACTGGCTCGCGCGCACCGGCTGCGAGGGCGAGGAGGCCGCTCGGGTACGGGAGCTCCTGGCCGACCGCCTGACCGCCGACGGCAGAGCCTGGACCGACACGAAGATCGTCATCCGTGCGCGAAAGGCTCAGAGCTGATGGCGATCGTGGTCGACAGGGACACGCGGCTCGTCGTCCAGGGCGCGACCGGCCGTGAGGGCTCGTTTCACACGCTGCGCAACCGTGCGTACGGCACGCAGGTCGTCGCCGGGGTCACGCCCGGTAAGGGCGGCACCGACCTCGAGGGGATCCCGATCTTCGACACCGTCGCCGGCGCGGTCGCCGACACCGGCGCGAACACGACGATGGTCTTCGTCCCGGCGCGCTTCGCGGCGGACGCGATCTACGAGGCCGTGGACGCGGGGATCGGGACCGTGATCTGCATCGCCGAGGGCCTTCCGGCCCACGACATGCTGCGCGTCTACAACTACATCCGCCCGCGGGGCGTGACGATGCTCGGGCCGAACTGCCCCGGCGCCCTCTCCCCGGACAAGGCCAACGTCGGGATCATCCCGGCCGAGATCTTCCGCGAGGGGCCGATCGGCGTCGTCTCACGCTCGGGCACGCTCACGTACCAGATCGGGCACGAGCTGACGCAGCGCGGCCTCGGCAACTCGACGATCGTCGGGATCGGCGGCGATCCGGTCGTCGGCTCGTCCTTCATCGACATCCTGAAGCGTTTCGAGGCCGACGAGCAGACCGAGGTGATCGTGATGGTCGGCGAGATCGGCGGCGACGAGGAGGAGAAGGCCGCCGCGTTCATCGAGTCCGAGGTGACGAAGCCGGTCGTCGCGTACATCGCCGGCTTCACCGCCCCGCCCGGAAAGACGATGGGCCACGCGGGCGCGATCATCTCCGGCTCCTCGGGCACGGCCCAGGCCAAGAAGGACGCGCTCGAGGCCCGCGGCGTGCGGGTCGGCACGACACCCACCGAGGTGGCGGAGCTCGCCGCCGACGTTGCTTCGGCGCGCGCCTAGCCGCGACTCGACACGGCGGTTGAGGTTTGTAAGAGTGGGGAAGATCGCTTTGCGAGCGATCAACCGCACAAAGGGGGAACTCATGAGGTACATCGTCGTCTCGGCGCTCGTTGCGCTGGTGGTCGGCGTCTCCACGGCTCTCGGTGGCAGCGCGCGCTTGACACGTCCGCACGGTCAGTTGGGAGTCAGGGGCGGCGTCATCTACGCCTGCGTCGAGACCAAGGGTGGTGCCGCGACGGTCGGCGACCTGAAGCTGAACCACTGCCACAAGGGGTTCCAGAAGATTGCGTGGAACATCCGCGGGCCCAAGGGCGCCCGCGGCGTCGGCACGCCCGGCCCGCAGGGGCCGCAGGGGCCGTCCGGCCCCAAGGGCGACCGGGGCCTGAAGGGAGATAAGGGAGACAAGGGAGACAAGGGCGATCGCGGCATGCCCGCGTTCGGGACGTTCGGGCCCTTCCACCTCGTCGGTCGCGACGACACGGGCTGTGACGGAACCGAGGTCTGGGCGCACTCCACGGAGGACCGCTGGTACGTCGTGGCACCCGCCCAGGACGGGACGGGGTATTTCGTGACCCGGTACGACGTCAACGGTTCGTACCAGACCATCGTCGGCGCCCATCACCCGGGTGAGAACGGAAACACCTGTGCAGGCAGTGGGACGTTCGACTCGGCCGACACGGGCAGGTTCAACGGCGTGTGGACCGAGAAGATCGCGTACACCATGGATGGGTTCGACTACGATCCGGACGCGGTTCCGAGCGGAAGCTCGTGGACGGATTTCCTGGCCTCCGTCTTCCACCTCACCAACCCGGACGCGGCCGCGACGACGTCGTACGAGTTCGACTACTACAACGCCTGTGACGACCACTGGCGCGACTCGTTCTACAACGGCTCGTTCATCGGCAACGGGTCGATCGGCAACTGTCCGCGCTAGCTCGAACGAATCGCGAAGGCCCCGGCTACGAGCCGGGGCCTTCGCCCGCGGGGCGGCTCAAAGGCCGAGGCTGCGCCTAGACTGGCGCGCGTGGAGACGATCTCGTTCGCGCGTGGCATCCCGGCCCCGGAATGCCTTCCGGTGGCCGAGCTGGCCGAGTGCGCGAAGGCGGCCCTGGAGCGCGACGGCACGGTCGCCCTCTCCTACGGGAGCACGCTCGGCTACGCCCCGCTACGGGAGTGGCTGGCCGAGCGGCATCGGGTCGAGCCCGCGCGCGTGCTTGTCACAAACGGCTCGCTGCAGGCCTTCCATTTCGTCCTGAACGCGCTCGGTGGCGAGGGGCGCCGCGTGCTGGTCGAGCAGCCGACCTACGACCGCCCGCGCAAGATCCTCGCCGCCGCGGGTGTCGAGCTGGGCGAGGTCGCCGTCGACGCCGACGGCCTCGACGTCGACGGTGTCGAGCAGGCGCTCGAGGGCTCGCCGGTCGCGTTCCTGTACACGATCCCGACCTTCCAGAACCCGACCGGCTCGACGCTCAGCGAGGAGCGGCGTCGCCGGCTAGCGGATCTCTGCAGCGCGCGCCGGCTGCCGGTGCTCGAGGACGACCCGTACGGTCTCGTGCGGTTCGAGGGCGAGCCGCTGCCATCGGTCTTCGAGCTCGAGGGCGGGACGAACGTCATCTACTCCTCCTCGTTCTCGAAGACAATCGCACCGGGCCTTCGCGTCGGCTATGCGATCGTCTCCGAGGCGCTCGCGTCGGAGCTCGAGGACCTGGTCGCCTCGACCTACATCACGCCCGCCCTGCTCGCCCAGGCGACGGTGTACGAGTTCCTGCGACGCGGCTTGTTCGAGCCGAACCTCGAGCGCGTCCGTGGCCTGCTGCGCGAGCGGCGCGACGCCATGCTCGAAGCGCTGGAGCGCGAGCTCGCCGGCCGCGCCCGCTGGAACCGCCCCGAGGGCGGCTACTTCCTGTGGCTCGAGCTGCCCGACGGGGTCGACGCCTCGCAGCTGCTGGCTCGCGCCGGCGACGGTGGCGTCACCTTTGTTCCGGGTGCGGACTTCGGCGGCCCGGCGGCGTCGGCCCGCCTCGCGTTCAGCTTCGTCTCGCCGGCCGAGATCGCGGAGGGTGTGCAGCGCCTGGCGCGTCTAGTGGCGGCGGCGTCGCCGGCGGCGGTATAGCTGCGAGAGCAGCACGCCGAGCAGCACGCCGAGCGCGACGCTGAGCAGAATCAGCCAGATCAGCGAGCCACGCGCCGTCCCTAAGACGAAATGGACGCTGACGCGCTTGTTGTTCTCGAGCACGAACGCCGTCGCGTAGGCAATGAGCAGGACGAGGATGATGAGCCGGAGGTAGAGCCGCGGTTGCCACTGGCGGCGGAAGCCCTCCGGCCGTTCCTCGCCCACAGACGCGTCGCCCGGGCGCTCCTCGGCAGGCGGGGCGGGTTGTTGCTCGGGCTCGTCCTGCACGGCTGCCCAGTCTAGGCAGCCGAGCGACCGGCGAGCGTCGCCACGGGGCGCGGCACCAGCCGCGGTTGCCGCGGCGGGACGAGCGCGCCGCGCGCCTGAGCTCTGAAGGTCGGGCACGGAGCGTCGAGCGTAAGGGCGCAGAGACCGGCCCGGTGGAAGTAGCAGTCGCTACAGGATGGTTGGCTTGTTTTGCTCACGCCCCGTTTTGCTCCTCTTCGTCGCCTGCCCGAACAGTGCGGGATGATAGGGCCCAGACGGGCCGAATCAAGACTTGCCTGTGGAGAAAACAGTGCAATTTCCGGCGCTTTCAAAGATGCCGAAATCTACGGCTTTCTGGCCTTCTCAGCGCAATGTTGCCAGCGCCCGCAACGCTTGTGGAAAGTTCTTCACAGGGATAATCCGCAGTCCGTCCGCATAGCGCCGCGCCTCGCGCGCGTTCTCGCCCGCGGGGACGAGGAAGACGTCCACACCCGCTCTGCGCACCCCGAGCGTCTTTTGCTTCACGCCGCCGATCGGGCCCACCGTTCCGTCGAGCCCCAGCTCTCCCGTGGCCGCGACCTTGTGCCCGTGGCTGACGTCACGACCGAGCTCCTGGAGGATGTCGAGCGCGAACGCCAGCCCAGCGGACGGGCCACCGACGCCGCCCGCGTCGATCCTGATCTTGACCGGGAGCCTCACGCGCAGCTCGTCGCGGGCAGAGACGCCGACGAGGGCGCGGCTCGGGTCCTGCGGGTCGGCCACGGTCTTGATCGTCGCGGTCCTCAGCTTGCCGTCACGGCGATAGGCGATTCGCACCTTGTCGCCGGGCCGAAGCCTCGTGAGCACCGCGCGGAGGCGCACGACCGACGTCACCTTGTGGCCGTCGGCGGAGACGATCACGTCGCTCGTACGCAGGATCTTCGCGGCCGGCGCGTGCGGGTCGACGAGGACGATGGTCACGCCGCCGCTGCGCGCGTTGACCTTGTAACCGAGGTGCTGGAGCGCGACGACCGCCGCGACCTTCTGCGACTCGGTCATGTCCTGCAGCCCGATCTGCTGCTCGACCGCCGACGGGATCGGCGGAGCCTTCACCAGCGAGGAGCCTGATGCGCGGGCGAACGGGAACAGCCGTTCGAGCAGCCGAGCCTCGCGTTCGCGGACGTCGACGAAGTAGATCGGTCCCGGGGCGTGCCCGCGCTTCTCCCCGGGCACCGTGACGAGCGGGTCGGCCGGGTGGGCGGGGTCGACGAGCCGGATGTCGTAGCCGCTCGCAGGCGCGAGCCAGAGCACGAACGCAGCCGCCGCGAGGAGGAAGAGGCCGCTCGCCGCGAGCCGGCCCGGCGAGAACCACCGCATCACGTCGAGGATATGTGGCTCAGAGGAGGCTGCGCGTCAGTCCACCGTCGACCGGCATCACTGCGCCGGTGACGTAGCTCGCGGCGTCGGAGGCGAGGAAGCAGACGACGTCCGCGACCTCGCTCGGCTGGCCGAAGCGGCGCAGCGGGATCTTCTCCATGTCTTCGGCCCGCGGCTTGCCCTCGAACGCCTCCGCGAGCCGAGCCGTCTCGATCCGGCCGGGCGCGATCGTGTTGACGGTGATCTTCTTCGGGCCGAGCTCGCGGGCCATCGTCTTCGCCCACCCGACGACACCCGGGCGAACGAGGTTCGAAAGCGCGAGATTCTCGATCGGTTCGCGCACCGAGCTCGACTCGATGTTGACCACGCGCCCGCGGCCGCTGCGCTCGAGCTGTGGGAGGCAGAGGGCGGTCAGGCGGATCGCAGAGAGGAGCAGCAGCTCGACCGCGCCCTCGACCTGATCGTCGGTGAGGCCGACCGCGAGAGTGCGCGGCGGGCCGCCGCTGTTGTTGACGAGGATGTCGATCCCGCCGAAGGCCTCGAGCGTGCGATCGACCAGGCGCTTGAGGTCGGCCGGATTCGTGACGTCGCCGCGCACCGCGAGCGCCCCGATGCGCTCCGCCTCACGCCCGAGGATCTCGCGCCGCCGCGCGAACATCGCGACGTTCGCCCCTTCCGCGGCGAGCGATTCGGCAATCGCGAGCCCGATCCCCGACGAGGCGCCGCAGACGATCGCCGTGCGCCCGCTCAGACCGAGCTCCATGGCACCTCCAGCGACCGTTGAATGTTCACGCGCGCGTCCCCACCCGGGTGGGGAGTGAAGTTCCACCCGCCACCCGCTGCGAGCGTGCCGCCGAACCCGTGCCGTGTCTGCGTCCGAGCTGTGACGAAGTCGCGCCGAGTTCGCTGCGCGCAATCGTCGTCCCCAGGGCGAGCACGGAAGCTAGGTCGTGAGCACGCCGACGACCTCGCGCACGGCCTCGGCCGACGTGTTCAGCGCCTCGCGTTCGTCGTCTCCCAGCTCGAGCTCGACGATCGCCTCGATCCCACCGGCGCCAAGCTTGACGGGGACGCCCATGTACAGCCCCTCGATCCCATACTCGCCCTCCAGGTACGCGGTGCAAGGGAGCACGCGGTGCTCGTCGAGCATCACCGCGTCGACCATCTGCGCGGCCGCGGCGCCCGGCGCGTACCAGGCCGAGGTGCCTAGCAGGTTGACGATCTCGCCGCCGCCCTTGGCCGTGCGTTCGACCATCGCCGCGATCCGGTCCTCCGAGACGAGCTGCCGCAGCGGCATGCCGCCGACCGTAGTCGCCGAGACTACTGGCACCATCTGGTCGCCGTGGCCCCCGAGCACCATCGCGGTTACGTCCTTGACCGACGACCCCGTCTCCCAGGCGATGAAGGTCGAGAAGCGGGCAGTGTCGAGGATCCCTGCCATGCCGAACACGCGCTCCTTCGGCCACCCCGAGACGTTCTTCGCGACGTGGCACATCGCGTCGAGCGGGTTCGAGACCACGATCAGGACGGCGTTTGGCGAGCCTCCGACCACCTGCTCGGTCACCGAACCGACGATCTTCTCGTTCGTCGTCACCAGGTCGTCGCGGCTCATCCCGGGCGAACGCGGCAGGCCTGCAGTGACTACGACCACGTCCGACCCCGCCGTCTCCTCGTAGCCGTTGGAGCCGACGACGTACGGCTCGTAGCCGAGCACGGCGCCCATCTGGTTGATGTCCAGCGCCTTGCCCTGCGGCAGGTTCTCCTTGATGTCGACGAGCACGACGTCGGCGTAGTCGCGCGTCGCAAGCACCTGCGCGCACGTCGCCCCGACGTTGCCCGCCCCGACCACCGTGATCTTGCGCCGCTCGCTCATACCCGCGCTCCCATCGCGTCGATGATCGCATCCGCGACGTCGCTCGTGCCCACGGCAGTGGGGTCGTCGCGTGACGGTTTCATGTCGTAGGTCACGCGCTCGCCCGCGCGGATGACGTCCGCGATCGCGCTCTCGAGTCGGTCGGCCGCCTCCCGCTCCTCGAGATGGCGAAGCATGAGCACGCCCGAAAGCATCATCGCCATCGGGTTGACCTTGTTCTGGCCGGCGTACTTCGGGGCCGAGCCGTGGGTCGGCTCGAAGACCGCCGCGTGCGTGCCGAAGTTCGCCCCCGGCGCAAGGCCGAGGCCGCCGACGAGGCCGGCGGCGAGATCGGAGATGATGTCCCCGTAGAGGTTCGGCAGCACGAGCACGTCGTACTCCTCGGGCCGCTGCACGAGCTGCATGCAGAGGTTGTCCACGATCCGGTCCTCGAACTCGATGTCGCCGTTCTCCTCGGCGACCTCGCGCGCCACGCGCAGGAAGAGCCCGTCGGAGAACTTCATGATGTTGGCCTTGTGCACGGCCGTGATCTTGCGGCGGCCGTTGCGGCGCGCGTAGTCGAAGGCGAACTCGACGATCCGGCGGCTCCCGCCGATCGAGAGCGGTTTGATCGAGATCCCGGACTCCGGAGGCACCGTGCCGCCGTGGGCGGCGATCCACTCCGCCAGCTCCGCCGCGTGGCTCGACCCCTCCTCGTACTCGATCCCCGCGTAGAGATCCTCGGTCGCCTCGCGGACGATGATCAGGTCGACGTCCTCGTAGCGCGACCGCACGCCCTCGTAGCTCTTACACGGGCGCACCTGGCCGTACAGGTCGAGCGTCTTGCGCAGGGTCACGTTCACCGAGCGGAAGCCGCCGCCGATCGGCGTGGTGATCGGTCCCTTCAACGCGACACCGGTGCGCTTGACGGAGTCGAGCACGTGCTCCGGCAGCGGGTTGCCGCCATAGCGGTCCATCACGTCGGCGCCGGCCTCCTGGACGTCCCAGTCGAAGCCGACGCCGGTCGCCTCGAGGACGCGTCGCGTCGCCTCGGTCAGCTCCGGTCCCGTGCCGTCGCCGGGGATCAGTGTCACCGCATGGGCCACGGCGCGTGACTCTAGCGGAGGCCTGTAGATTTCCCGGCCGTGGACGACTTCAAGCCAGGTCTCGAGGGCGTCGTCGCGGTCGAGACCGAGATCGCTGAGCCCGACCGCGAGGGCGGCTCGCTCCGTTACCGCGGGGTCGACATCGAGGAGCTCGTCGGCCATTACCCCTACGAGCAGGTCTGGGGTCTGCTCGTGGATGACGACCTCGGCTCGCACATGCCCGACCCCGAGCCGTACGAGCCGGCGGGGCTGACCGGGAACGCGCCGGCCGACCTGCAGGCCGAGACCGCCCGCCTGGCCGGTGAGTGGAAGCTCGGCAAGCTGAACGAGATCTCGGACGAGCAGGCGCGCGAGGATCTCGGTCGCCTCTCGGCGCAGATGATGGAGATCGTCGCGCGCTCCGCCGCCAAGGCGGACGGTCGCGAGCCGGCCCCGGACGACGTCGTCGCCGCAGGCGAGACCGCGGCCGAGAAGTTCCTGCTGCGCTGGCGCGGAGAGGTCGACCCGCGGCACGCCAAGGCGATCGACACCTACTGGATCTGCACGGCGGAGCACGGCCTCAACGCCTCGACCTTCACCGCGCGCGTGGTCGCTTCGACCGGCGCCGACTGCGGCGCCGCGCTCTCGTCCGCGGTCGGCGCGCTGTCCGGCCCGCTGCACGGAGGCGCACCCGCCTATGTGAAGCCGATGCTGGAGGAAGTCGCACAGCTCGGCGACGCGGAGCGCTGGGTTCACGAGGCGCTCGAGTCGGGCAAGCGCATCATGGGCTTCGGGCACCGGGTCTACCGCGCCGAGGACCCGCGCTCGCGCATCCTCAAGCGGACGGCGAAGGAGCTCGGCGCACCGCAGGTGCAGGTCGCCGAGGAGCTGGAAGCGGTGGCGCTGAAAGCGCTGCAGGAGCGCCATCCCGAGCGCGTGCTGGCGACGAACGTCGAGTACTACTCTGCGATCGTGCTCGACGTAGCGGAGATCCCACCGCCGCTCGCGCCGGCGATGTTCGCTTGCTCTCGCGTCGCCGGGTGGTCGGCGCACATTCTCGAGCAGAAGCGCACGGGGCGACTGTTCCGGCCCTCGGCCCGCTACGTGGGGCCGGCCCAGCGACCGGCGTCGTCCGTGGACGGAGCTCCGGTCCCGACTTGAGCCTCGCCGAGGCCGGCGTCGAGGCGAACGCGCTCGCCGAGAGCGGGAACGAGCGCGATCTCGCAAAGCTGCGGGCCGCCTGGGCGGACGAGCTCGAGGCGCAGGCGCGCTCGGCCGACTACCGCGAGCGCGCGGCGGCCTACCGCGCAGTCGGCCAGTTCCGCTTCCGCCAGAAGGAGGAGCTGCTACGCCGCGGCCTCGAGGACGACAGCCCTGCCTGCCGCGGCTCGTCGCTCCTCTCGCTCGAGCTGCTCTCGCGCGACCATCCCCGCACGGTCAACTCCGTGCGACCGCTCCTGCACACCCTCGCCAATGCCGACGGCAACGAGGCGGTGCGGCGGCTGGCGATCCTCTCGCTGCGGAACGGCTCGCCCCAGCGCGACACGATCGTGCTGTTGCAGGGAATCGCCGAGGAGGAAGGGCTCTCGCGCGAAGTCCGGCAGACGGCTGCGAAGGTCGCGGCGGGGCTCGACAAACGCGCGAAGACGCGGTAGCTAGTTGCAGCCGCAGGCGCGGCCACGGACGTGGCGGCCGCAGGAGGGGCACATCCGCCGCCGGCGCCTCCACTCGAGCGCGCTCTTCTGCAACCCGGCGAGGGACATCAGCACGCCGACGCCGGCGATCGACGTCATCAACGCTGCGAGGTGTGGATCGAGGCTCATCGTGCCCCTGATTCCAGTTCCTCACGAGCCCGAAACGTCTCTCCTGCGCGCGTGGGGATGGCTGCGGAAGTAGACGTCTCGGCGGCGCCGGTCGGAGACGTGCGTGTAGAGCTCGGTCGTGCCGAGGTCGGCGTGGCCGAGCATCTCCTGGACGCTGCGCAGGTCGGCGCCGCCTTCGAGCAGGTGTGTCGCGAACGAGTGGCGCAGCAGGTGCGGATGCACCCGCTCGGGCTCGAGGCCCGCGCGCCCCGCGAGCCGGCGCAGGATCAGGAACGCTCCGGCCCGGGTGAGGGCGCCGCCCTGCGCGTTCAAGAAGAGCTCCGGGCGGTGGCGCCTGTCGAGATATGGGCGGCCGTGGGCGAGGTAGCGTCGCAGCGCCTCGACGGCGTGGCGGCCGACGGGCACGATGCGCTCCTTGTTGCCCTTGCCGATGCAGCGGACGAGGCGCTGCTCGAGGTCGACGCCGGCGCAGTCGAGGCCGACCGCTTCGCTCACGCGGAGGCCGCCGCCGTAGAGGAGCTCGACCAGCGCACGATCGCGCAGCGCGCGGGGCGTGGAGCCGGCGGCCGCCTCGATCAGCCTTTGCGCCTCGGCGGGGGAGAGCGTCCGAGGCAGCTTGCGGCGGCGGCGCGGAAGCTCGAGCGCCGCGGCGGGGCTGTCGGAGCGCGCGCCGAGCAGCATCTGGTGCCTGAAGAAGGAGCGCACGGCGGCGACCCGGCGCGCGATCGTCGCGGGCGAGAGGCCGGCGGCCCGGAGTTCCGCCAGCCAGCGCTCCAGGTCGTCCTGGGTCGCGCGCGAGGGCGGACCGCCGAGCCAGTCGCCGAGCGCCCGGAGATCGCGGCGGTACGCGTCCACGGTTTTCGGCGCTCGCCGCGCCGCGAGCAGTGCGAGAAACGCCTCGACCTCGGGATCGGGAGGTGGCAGGTCGGCCCGCGGGGGATCCATCGGACGTTCTTCCTTCGCCTCGCGGGGGCGTACGCCTGCCGTAGAGTGCGGCGGCCGTGGCCGTGAACGAGGATCTCGAGGCCGCCGCTCGGCTCTTCGACGGGGCCGCCGACGAGCTTGTGCAGGCGGCGGAGCACTGCCGCACGGCTGCGGCCCACACGCGGGCGGGGCTGGTTCCGCGCGGCGCCGCTCATGCGTGGGCGGCGCTCGGGCACGTCGACCTCGCGGAGGAACGGCTGCGCGAGCAGGCGCGGATGCACGCCCGCAAGTCGAACCCCTGAGTCAGGCTCGCGCGCCGCGGAGGCGTCACATATCCCGCACGAAGCCGTGACGGACACGTGACACTTCTGCTCCTAGCCTGTCGGTGGGCGGGAGTGGTGGGCACCCGCATCTCGCGCGTGATCCTCTAGGAGCGCGGCACGCTCACAGCTCCGGCGGCGGGATCACCTCGCCGCGCTCGATCCACGAGCGGAGCTGTGGCTCGAAGCTCTCCAGCGACGCGTGTCCCTCGATGCCCTCGGCCATCTCGTCAGAGATCGGGCCGAACGCACTGAACTCGTGGCGCAGCACGGTGTCGTCGCCGTCGTCCGTGAACTCGTAGCGGTGGTTCAGCGTGATCCCCCCGCCGAGCATCTGGCTGATCGTCGAGTAGCCGGCGGGTGGGTCCCACCAGCCGATCGTCCCGTACAGCTTCCCGGTGCCGTCGCCCCAGTCCTCGTAGATCTGACCGCCGACCCGGCGGTCGTTGACGACGCTCTTCAGCCGTTCCTGCCCGTAGCTGATCTGGAACCAGTTGCCGGTGTCGAGGAACGCCTCGAACACCTCCTCGCGCGGCCGCGCGAAGCGCAGCTCGTTCGTGAACGCGATGTGTCGTACCGGGTGCATCACTCCTCCTTCTCCTCGGGTGGGGTCGCGTGGAGGTGCCGCTCGAAGGCGAGCAGCTGCGACGCGGAACCCTGCTGAAAGCCGCTCAGCCAGCGCTCGAGCTCCCGTTGGATCGGCACGGCGTTCAGCTCGTTCCAGCGCTCGCGGCCATCGCGGCGGACGAGCACGACGCCCGCGCGCTCCAGCACGCCGAGGTGCTGCATCACCGCGTAGCGCGAGAGCTGCGGCAGCACCCCGCACAGGGCGCTTGTCGTCTTCGGCCCGTCCTTCAGCGCATCGAGCAACGCCCGCCGGTGCGGAGAGCCGAGCGCCTTCCAGATGCGTGCGTCCTCCACTCAGGTGACAAAAATATCACATAACTAGGAGCGGGGGTGCGAGCGGTCGTAGACCTTCCGCAGGCGACGCGCATCGACGTGGCTGTACATCTGCGTCGTCGAGAGCGAGCTGTGGCCGAGCAGCTCCTGGATCGTGCGCAGATCGGCACCGCCCTCGAGCAGGTGCGTCGCGAACGCGTGCCGCAGGCGGTGGGGATGGGGCAGCAGCCGTCTGAGGGTGCTCGTGTCGAGTCGCCGCCCACGCGTGGAAAGGAAGAGCGCGTTCTCGGCTCCGCGCGCGAGCGCAGGTCGCGCCTCGCGCAGGTATGTGGCCAGCAGGTAGGCAGCCTCCTCGCCGAGCGGGACGACGCGCTCCTTGCCGCCCTTGCCCCGTACACGGACGAGCTCCTGCTCGAAGTCGACGTCCGCGAGGTCGAGGTCGACCGCCTCCTGCGACCGCAACCCCGCCGAGTACACGAGCTCGACGAGCGCGCGGTTGCGCAGCGCTAGTGGGCCGTCGCCGGCGAGCGCGTCCAGCTCGCCCTCGACCTCGTGCGGCCGCGGGGCGTCCGGGAGTCTCCGCGGGCGGCGCGGCGCAAACGACGCGTCCGGCGCGCGGGCAGCCCCCAGCGCGTGGCGCAGGAAGGCGCGCACCGCGGCGAGCTTGCGGCCGATCGTCGCCGGCGCGAGCTTGCGCGGCCGCGCGCGACCGAGCTCCGTCGCGTAGTCGGCCAGCACGCGCACGTCCACGTCCCCCAGACGCGTCCCGCGCCGGCGCAGCCAGACGCAGAACTCCTCTACGTCGACGCGGTACGCGCGACGGGTTCGCTCCGAGAGCGCCGGGCTCTGGAGAAATCGCTCGACTGCATCGCGCATGCCCGAGACTTCGCCGGGCGGGTCGCGATTCCCGCGCCGAACGAGTAGCGTGCGCGCGTGGATCCTCCCGAGACCCGCTACGCCCGTAGCGGAGACGTCCACATCGCCTACCAGGTCACCGGCGACGGCCCGTTCGATCTCGTCTACGTGCTCCCCTTCGTCTCGCACGTCGAGCTCCAGTGGCAGGTCCCGTCGGCGGCGGCGTTCATCGAGCGGCTGTCCGCGGTTGCCCGGCTGATCCGCTTCGACAAGCGCGGCACCGGCATGTCGGACCCGGTGGAGGGCGTACCCACGCTCGAGACCCGTATGGACGACGTGCGTGCCGTGATGGACGCGGCCGGGTCGGAGCGCGCTGCCCTTCTCGGCGCCTCGGAGGGAGGGCCGATGTGCGCGCTCTTCGCGGCGACCTATCCCGATCGTTGCTGGGCGCTCGTCCTGTTCAACACCTTCGCCAGCGAGCGGTCGGCTCCGGACTACCCGTGGGGCTCGTCCGAGGAGGAGTCCGGAGTATTCACGCGAGCTCGCCGAGGCGTTCGCCCCGACCTCGAGCGAGGACGACAAGGCGGCGCTCGCCGACGTCATCCGCCGCAGCGCGAGCCCCGGAGCGGCGGTGGCGCTGACGAAGATGAACCGAGAGATCGACGTTCGCGGCGTCCTGGGCGCGATCCGGGTGCCTACCCTCGTGCTGAACCGGACCGGCGACGAGCGGTTCATCGTGGGCGGCTCCCGCTAACTGGCCGAGCACATCCCGAACGCGAGGCACGTCGAGCTCGAGGGCAACGAGCACGCGATCGCGGCCGGCAACACCGCCGTCGTCCTGGACGAGATCGAGGGGTTTCTCCGCTCGTCCTGGGAGCAGCGGCGGGTCGACGAGACCGAGCGCGAGCGGGTGCTCGCGACTGTCCTCTTCACCGACATCGTCGGCTCGACCGCGAAGGCCGCCGAGCTGGGGGACCGTGGCTGGCGTGAGCTGCTGACGCGGCACCACGGGGTCATCCGCCGCGAGCTCGCGCGGTTCCGCGGGCGCGAGCTCGACACGGCGGGAGACGGGTTCTTCGCCAGCTTCGACGGACCGGCCCGCGCGATCCGCTGCGCCAGCGCGATCGTCGCGTCCGTTTGCGAGCTCGGCATCGACATCCGCGCCGGACTCCACACCGGCGAGTGCGAGCTGATCGACGGCAAGGTCGGCGGCATCGCAGTGCACATCGGCGCCCGCGTCGCGAGCGAGGCCGGCGCCAGCATCGAGTTCGCGGATCGCGGCGCCGCGGCGCTCGAGGGCGTGCCGGGCGAGTGGCGGCTCTTCGCCGTCGAGCGGGTGCCCTAGGAAACCGCTGCGACGATCTCGTCGCTCAGGCTCGCGAAGCCCCGCAGGAACTCGGCGCGCTCGGCCTTGAAGCGCTCGACGAGCCCTCGGTACTCGTCGTCGCGGCCCTGCTGCTCGTAGAGGCGGTGGGGCTGCAGGATCTCGGGCTCGTCGATCCCCGGCACGGAGGCGGCTACGAGGTAGCCGAAGTCGGGGTCGCGCTCCCACTCGATCGTGCCCTCGGCGATGCCCTTCACGACGGCCGAGGAGTGCTTGATGCGCACCTTGCGCGACCGCTCGTCGTCCTCGCGGCCGCCGACGCGGCCGGTGTTCATCACGAAGACCTCGAGCGGGTGCTGCGCGAGCAGCTCGAGGAAGCGGTTGCCCTGCAGGTCGTGCGGCATCGGGAAGAACGGGTTCGTGCCGGGCACGCGCAGGAACTTGCCCGCCTCGTCGGCTCCGCCCGCGCTCGTGCCGGTCGTCTCGCCGAGCATGAAGAAGGCCGCCGCCTGCGGCCCTTCGAGCTTCGCGACGGCGGGGACGATGTTCTCGTTCTTGTTCAGGATCAGGAGGAAGTGCGCCACCTGGATCTCGTCGGCGGAAGCGGCCTCGATCACGTCGAACGGGAAGGTCGCGCGGCCGTTGGAGGTGTAGTTCGTGTCGTAGAAGTCGACCTCGTCGCCGTGCTGCGAGATGTTCTCGAGGTACGAGCGTGGCTGTGTGACGGCGCCGAAGATCGTCGGCTCGTCCTCGGGGTTGAGCCCGAAGGTCTTGGCGAAGCAACCGTTCTCGGTCGCGTAGACCCGGCCGTTCGGCATCCAGGCGGCGAAGTCGTCCTGCACCGGCAACGACCCGTTCTGGCGCGTGAAGGTGGTCGTCGTCTTGCCGGTTCCGGAGAGGCCGACGATCAAGCCGACGCGCTTGCCGCGCTCGGTCGGGATGATCTTGCAGCCCGCGTGCAGCGGGATCCCGCCGCGGTCGTAGACGAGCTTGTTCCACATCCGCAGCCCGCCCTTCTTCGACTCGCCGAAGTAGTCGGAGTTGAAGACGCGCGTCACGCCCTGTTCGAGGTCGACCGCGATCAGGCGATCGTCGGGGTACCCCTCGGCCTTCAGGTTCGGCGTGTAGATGACGGTCAGCTCCGGGTCGAGCTCCTCGCCGTCGGCCGGCGAGAAGTAGAGCTGCTGCTGCATCCCGGCGATGTTCGCGTTGGCGGCCTCGATGTAGAGCCGGGCGGCCGTGCGGAACTCCGGGTTGTTCCCGATGTAGCCGTCGACCACGACCATCTCCTGCTCGGCGATGTAGGCGTCCTGCCGCTCGGCCCAGCGCTCGCCCTCCTCGCGGGTGATCGCCTGGTTCTGGCCGTCGGGCTCGTCGGTGACGATGAAAGTCGAGCCCTTGGAGCGGTTCACGACCTCGGTCTGCACGTTGAGGTTGCCGTAGCGCGTCGGGCGCGCGTTCGGCATCCGTGCGGCGAGCTCCTTGAGCTCCTCTGGATCCGGGTTGTCGATGACGTCGGCCGCGTCGGGCAGCCGGAAGAGCATCTTCGCCACGGCGGGGAGCATACCCACGAGGCGATTCCCAGCTGCCGCTCCACGGGCAGAATGGCTGCATGCACGTGCTCGATCGGCTCAGAGGCGCCCGCACGTGGCTGCTGCTGATCCTGGGCGCGGTTGTCCTGGCACTGCTGCCGTGGACGGCGTTCGTGACGGCGACGCTCCCCGGGCGGCACGTGGCCCGCCACTGGGATCTCGCCTGGGCAGGGCTCGACGTGTTCGAGGCCACTGCCATCGCCGCGACGGCCGTCGCGCTCGTCCGCCGCTCGCCGCGACTGCCCGTGCCCGCGACCGCCGCGGGGACGGCGCTGCTGCTCGACGCCTGGTTCGACCTCGTCACCGCTGCTCCCGGCGGTGAGCTGCGCTGGTCGCTCGCACAGGCGCTGTTCGCCGAGCTGCCGCTCGCCGCGCTCTGCTTCTGGATCGCGCTCGACTCGAGCCGGGCGCTCGCTAGCGCGGCCAGGGCTTCGGCAGCTGACCCTCCGCCCACAGCGCCGCGAGCCCGACCCGCGGCAGGCCCAGCCGCCGCTCGTACACGAGGTAGCGCGGCTCCCAACGCGGGAAGAACTTCGCGTTGAAGCGGTAGAGCCGCTCGATCTGGAAGAAGCGGTCGGCGAGCAGGAGGCCGCGCCCCGCGAGACGCGCGAGTTGCCCGCGCGGCTCGTGGATCAGGCGTGCGAAGACGGAGAAGTTCAGCGAGGCTTCATCGACTCCCCGCGCCTGCAGCAGCTCGATCGCCCGGACGACCATGAACTCCGTGAGCCCGTTCGGCGTCCCGTGGTCGCGCCGCATCAGCGAGAGCGAGACGGCGGGACGGCCGTAGCTGGGCGCGAAGTGCAGGAAGCCGCGCACGTCACCTCTGGCGTCGCGGGCGACGAGCACGAGGCTGTCACCGTGGTCGTCGCGGCGCAGCGCGTCGAGAGACATCGCGAAGCCACGTTCGGGCGCGCCCTGCCGCCAGCTTCGGCTCACCGCGTCGAGCTCGGCCAGCGTCGCGTCGTCGAGCGCGCCGACCTCGACGAGCTCCGCCGCGTATCCGGCCTTGTCGAGCCGAGAGATCGACTGGCGCACCTTGCGGATCGCCCGGCCCTCGAGCGAGAAAGCGCTCGTGTCGACGACCGCCTCGTCGCCGAGGTAGAGCGTCCGCAAGCCGAGCTGTCGCCACAGGGGAAGCAGCCGCTCGCCGGCACCGACGGCGGCGAGCTTCAGGCCGCGCGCCTCCGCGAACGACCCGAGCAGGCGGAAGAGCGCGGGCAAGGCGTCGCTCGCGCCGACCGGGTCGCCCGAGACGAGTAGCACGCCGGCCTCGACGCGGTAGCCGAGGAACGCGCGGCCGTCCGGGCTGAAGAGGTAGTGCTGGTCGCGGCGGAGCTTGAAGTACGCGAGCGTGTCGGTTCCGTGGCTGCGCACGAGCCGGCGCGCGGCACGGCGGACGTCGACGTCCGGGAGTGCGCGCGGCGCCGCGAGCGGTCGCAGCAGCAGGCCGAAGCAGGCCGCCAGCGTGAGCAGCCCCGTCGCGCCGATCGCCTCGTCGAGGCCGCCGAGCTCGTCACGAAAGTCGAGCGGGCCCGTCTGCCACGAAAGCGCCGCGAGCGTCTCCCGCAGCACGGCGCCGAGGCTTGCAGCGTCGGGCGCCGCTACCCAGACGGCGAGCCCGCAGAGGGCGAGGCCTCCCACCAGGAGCGCGGGAACGAGCCTGAGCGCGGCGCGCAGCGTGACCGGGTCGTGGCGGACGCAGAACGAGCCGCGCCCGGCCCAGAGGATCGCTGCGAGCCCGAGGCTCGCGGCAGCCGGCTCGACGTCGAGGCCCTTGACCAGGTCGAGCGCCGCGAGCCCCACCAACAGCCCGAGCGCGAGCCGCAATGCACCTTGCCTGCGCCGCCAGAGGTACGGCGCCGTAGCGAGCAGCAGGAGCGACGCGGGGACCGCGATCGCGTGCGAGAGTCGCAGCGCCTGCAGCGGCGCCACTTGCAGGAGCAGGTGGCTGCGCCACGCGATGTTCGGCGTGACGGCGGAGGCGAGGTTCACCACGCCGGCGAGTGCAGCTCCGAGCGCGGCGATGCGCGGCAGAGAGGCCGCGCGGCTCCCGGCGCGCAGCGGGGCCTTCGGTCCATGCAGCCCGAGCCGCCATTCGGCGGTGTCACGACGGGCGGAGGTCACGTCGCGCCAGTCCTTGGCGACGAGCCAGAAGCCTGTCGCCGCGACGGCGGCGGAGATGAGGCCGACGTCCACGCGGTCGATGAGCGCGCCGGCCGCGAGCGCGAACAGCAGCGCGGCACCGAGATGCCACTCGTGGACGCGCGTGCCCAGGACGTAGACCCGCGGGCCGAGCTGATGACGATCGATCCGAAGCATGCCCCGCAAACACGATAGGACAGCCACATGAAGATCACGTGAAGCGTGGCCGCGCTCCCCGGCGGCGTGGCTCCGATAGGTTCCGACGCGTGGAAGCGAAGCACGACGTGCTCGTCGTCGGGGCCGGCTGCGCGGGGATGCGGGCGGCCATCGAGGCACACGACGCGGGCGCGGACGTCGCGCTCGTCTCGAAGATCCATCCGGTGCGCAGCCACTCGGGCGCGGCGGAGGGCGGGATCAACGCCGCACTGGGCAACGCCTCCGAGGACGACCCCGAGAAGCACGCCTTCGACACGGTCAAGGGCTCGGACTACCTCGGCGACCAGGATGCGATCCAGATCCTCTGCGACGAGGCGCCGGACGACGTCTACCAGCTCGAGAACTGGGGCGCGGTCTTCTCGCGCACCGAGGAGGGCCGAATCGCGCAGCGGCCCTTCGGCGCTGCCGGCGAGCCGCGCACGGCCTACGCCGCCGACATCACCGGGCACGTGCTCGTGCACGTGCTCTACGAGCAGGTGATGAAGCGCGACCTGCGCGTCTACGAGGAGTTCTTCGTCTGGAGGCTGGTCGAGCACGAGGGCCGCTGCCAGGGCGTGATCGCGTGGAACCTGCTCGACGGCGGCCTCGCCACGATCGGCGCCAAGACGGTGATCCTCGCGACGGGCGGCGCCGGCCGGCTCTACACCGGCACGACGAACGCCTACGCGTGCACCGGGGACGGCATGGCGCAGGCGCTCGAGCTCGGGGTCGCGCTCGAGGACATGGAGATGATGCAGTTCCACCCGACGACGCTCGCTCCGACCGGGGTGCTGATCACCGAGGGCTGCCGCGGCGAGGGCGCGTACCTGCTCAACGCCGAGAACGACCGCTTCCTGAAGAACTACGCGCCGAACGCGATGGAGCTCGCCTCCCGCGACGTCATCTCTCGGGCGGAGCAGACCGAGATCGACGAGGGCCGCGGCGTGGACGGGAACGTGCTGCTCGACCTGCGCCACCTCGGCGCCGAGAAGATCCTCGAGCGCCTGCACGGGACGCGGGAGCTGTCGATGACCTTCGCGGGCGTCGACCCGATCCACGAGCCGATCCCGGTTCGGCCGGGGGCCCACTACCACATGGGCGGCGTCGACACGGACACCTGGGGCCGCACCTCGCTCGAGGGGCTCTACGCGGCCGGCGAGTGTGCCTGCGTCTCCGTCCACGGCGCCAACCGGTTGGGCGGCAATGCGCTGATGGAGACGATCACCTTCGGCAAGCGCTCCGGCGCCCACGCTGCCGACTGGGCGCTGACGCACACGACCGTCGAGGTGCCGCAGAGCGCCGAGGCCGACGCCCGGCATGAGCTGCAACGGTTGCTCGACCGCACCGAGGGCGAGCGCCCGTGGACGATCCGCAACGAGCTCGCCGAGACGATGCACGAGAACTTCGGCGTCTTCCGGCGCGAGGAGCAGATGCGGCAGCAGGGCGACATCGTCGCGGCGTTGCAGGAGCGCTACCGGCACGTGACGGTCGAGGACAAGGGCCAGGTCTTCAACAACGACCTCACGCAGGCGCTCGAGCTGGGGTTCCTGCTCGACCTCGCCGCGTGCATGATCGTCGCCGGGATCGAGCGCAAGGAGAGCCGCGGCGCCCACGCGCGGCCGTACGACCACCCCGACCGCGACGACGAGAGCTTCATGCGCCACACCCTCGTCCGCTGGGTCGACGGCGCGCCGAAGCTCGAATGGAAGCCGGTCACCGTGACGAAGTGGCAGCCGATGGAGCGCACGTACTGATGCGGCGCCTCGCGACGCTCGCGGCCCTCGCCCTGCTCGCCGCCGGTTGCGGCGGAGGCGGCAACTCGGCCTCGCCGGCCGACATCGCGCAGGCCGCGAAGAAGACCTCGAGCACCGGCAGCTTCGAGGCCGACTTCGGCATCTCGGGGCAGGGGCTGAACGGCACGGGCAGCGGTGTCTTCGACAACGGCTCGAGCCCGGCCGGCCAGCTGACGATGACGGTCAAGGCCGCAGGTCAGCAGATCCCGGTCGACACCGTCGTCACCGGCGACGTGTTCTACATGCGCTCGCCGGCTTTCGCCCGCACGATCGGCCGCGGCAAGCAGTGGATCAAGCTCGACCTCGCGAAGCTCGCGAAGCAGCGCGGCGTCGACCTCGGCGGACTGCTGAACGCGAGCCCGACGCCGAACAACGCGCTCGCCTACCTCCAGGGGGCCGACCAGGTGGAGAAGGTCGGCAGCCAGAAGGTGGGCGGCGTGGACACGACCCACTACCGCGTCCGCGTCGACGTCGGTAAGGCGGCGCAGAAGGCGAGCGGCAGCGCCCGCAGCTCGCTCGAAGGCGTCCGCGCGAGCGGCGTCCAGAAGCTGCCCATGGAAGTGTGGGTCGACCCGAACGGCTACATTCGCAAGGTGAGCTACGAGGAGCATGCGGGGCGGCAGCAGGCGGCGAAGGTGACGATGGAGCTGCACGACTTCGGCACCCGGGTCTCGATCAAGCCGCCGCCGGGCGCTTCCGTCTACGACCTGACCAGGCTGCAGGGGGGGTAGTGGAAGTCGCACTGAAGATCTGGCGATACGACCCGGAGAGCGGCGAACGCGAGCTGGCGGAGTTCGAGGTGGACGCGCCCGAGTGGGCCTGCCTGCTCGACGTGCTCGACCTGATCAAGGACAAGCACGACGGCACGCTCGCCTACCGGAAGAGCTGCCGGATGATGATCTGCGGCTCCTGCGGCATGCGCATGGACGGGCGCGCGGTGCTCGCCTGCAAGGAGCGGATGAAGCCGATCGCCGACGCGGGCCATGTTCCCGTGATCTCGCCGATGGGGAACCTGCCGGTGCTGAAGGACCTCGTGGTCGACATGGCGCCGTTCTGGGGGAAGATCCGCGCCGTCAAGCCGTGGCTCGATCCCGGCTACGACGAGGTCGCCGAGAAGGAGCGCGTCGTCTCGCAGCAGCAGATGAACGCGATCCACAAGGAGGCGCTCTGCATCATGTGCGGCTGCTGCGTCTCCGAGTGCAACTCGATGGAGTCCGACCCGGAGTTCCTGGGACCTGCGGCGCTCGCGAAGGGCTTCCGCTTCGTCGGCGACGTCCGCGACCAGGCCGACGTCGCACGGCTGAACGAGTACAACGAGGAGCACGGGATCTGGGACTGCACGCGCTGCTACTTCTGCAACGAGCGCTGCCCGAAGGGCGTCGACCCGCGCGACGCGATCGCGAAGCTCGGCGCCGAGTCGATCAGGCTCAACGTCGACCACGACATGGGCGCCAAGCACGCGAAGTGGTTCGTGAAGTCGGCCGAGACGACGGGCTGGCTGCGCGAGACCGAGCTCGTGCCGAAGACGCAGGGCACGTTCACGGCGATCAAGCAGATCGGCTTCGCGCTCGATCTCGCGCGGCACGGCAAGGTGCCGTCGCCGTTCCCGCCGCACGTCGCCAAGGACGTGCGCGAGGCGCGGGCGCTGCACGACCTCGTCCGGAAGCAAGGCCGCGAAGGCGCCGCCGGGATCATCCAGGGCGAGCACGCGCTGGCCCAGATCGAGCACGTCCTCGCCGCCGATCCCGAGCACGCGGCCGCGAGCCGGATCGCGCCCGAGGAGGCAGGAGGCAAGAGTGGCGGCGACTGAGACGACCAAGGTCGCGTACTACAAGGGCTGCCTCGCGTCGCTCTCGGCGAAGGAGCTCGACATCTCGACCCAGGCACTCGCGCCGAAGCTCGGGCTGGAGCTCGAGGAGCTGGAATCGGTCACCTGCTGCGGGGCCGGCGACATCCACGAGGCCGAGCCCGACTACTACCTGCACCTGAACGCGCGCATCCTGGCCTACGCCGAGCAGACGGGCGCGGAGACGCTGATGACGATCTGCAACGTCTGCACGCTGAACCTGCGGCAGGCGAATTGGCAGCTCAAAAACGACGACAACCTGCGCGCGCGCGTCAGCCAGAACCTGGAGACCGTCGGCGCGCCGCCGTACGAGGGCACGGTCGAGGTCAAGCACCTGCTCTGGCTGATCGCCGAGGGCGACGGCTTCGAGCGGCTGAAGGGGGTCGCGCACAAGGGCCTCAAGGGCCTGAAGGTGGCGCCCTTCTACGGCTGCCAGATCCTGCGTCCCTCGAAGATCATGGGCTTCGAGGACCCCGACCGGCCGTGGTCGCTCGAGGCGATCATCGAGGCCTGTGGCGGGGAGCCGATCGACTACCCGGCGAAGATCAAGTGCTGCGGCTTCCCGATCATCCAGGCGCGCGAGGAGACCGCGCTCGGCGAGCTGATCCAGCCGATCGAGCAGGCGAGCGAGGCGGGCGCCGACGCGATCGTGACGCCGTGCCCGCTCTGCCACCTGTCGCTCGACGCCTGGCAGTCCAAGCTGCGCAAGGCGACGGGCAAGGACTTTCGAATGCCGATCCTGCACCTCTCGCAGCTGATCGGGGTCGCGGCCGGGCTCGAGGAGTCGGAGCTGAAGTTCAAGCGCCACGTCGTCTCCGTCGAGCCGGTCGTCGAGAAGCTCGAGGCCTGATTGAGGCTCATCCGGCTCGGAGGCGCCGCCGCCGCGGCCGGGCTTGCGTGGGGGCACTTCGAGGCCGGCTGGGTGCGGCTCGAGACGGCGCCGTGTCCGCTGCCGGGGCTGCCGCTCGAGCTGGAGGGCCTCCGCATCGCCCACCTGTCGGACTTCCACCTCGGCGTCCCGTCGCGCGGCAGCGCGGCGGTCGAGCGCGCCGTCGAGTGGGTCGAGGAGCGGCAGCCCGACCTGACGCTGATCAGCGGCGACCTGCTCTCGCGCCGCAGCGGCGAGACGCAGCTGCGCGCCCTGCTGGCGCGCCTGCCGCGCTGCTTCGCCGTTCTCGGCAACCACGACTACGCGCAGACGCGCGACCCGTTCTCACATCCGGCCGGGGTCGTCGACCTGGAGCCGGCGACGTTGCTCTCGGACGACTCGCGGACGATCGAGCTGCGCGGCAAGCAGGTGCAGATCGTCGGCGTCGACCCGCGCTCCTACCAGCGGCGGCTCGCGCGGCCGGAGCGGTTCGCCGATCCCGCTGCCGACCTGCGGATCCTGCTCTGCCACTACCCGAGCGTCATCGACCGGATCCCGGAAGGCGCCTTCGACCTGGTGCTGTCGGGCCACCTGCACGCGGGCCAGATCTGCCTGCCGTGGCCGGGCGGGCGGCTGCGCCTGGCCCACATCCGCTGGACGTACATCCAGGGCCTCTACCGCCGGCCGGCCGCGACACTGCACCTTTCGGCCGGCCTCGGCACGACGTTTGTCCCGTTCCGCTTCCTCGCGCGGCCTGAGGCGACGGAACTGCTCCTACAATCGGCCTGATGGAGGGAAACGCGAGCGTCGCCACCGACGTGCTCGCCAGCTACGCGGCCGACGCGGCTCGAGAGGTCGAGGGCGTCGCGGGGCTGGTCGAGGGACGCCTCCCGCGGCAGGGCGCCGTCCGCGTCGGCGGCGAGGACGGCGTGACCGTCGAGCTGCACCTCGAGCTCGCGTGGGGTGCCCCTGCGCGGCAGGTGGGCGAAGAGGTGCAGCGGCGCGTCGCCGACTACCTCGAGCGCATGGCCGGCGCCAGGCCCCGCACGGTGGACGTCGTCGTCGACGAGATCACCGGCCCGTGAGCACGCTACGCGTCCGGTTTGGCTGGACACCTCCGGCTGGTCTTCCTCGCTCTGTCCAACGAACCGCTCGCAAGGTTGCCCAGTGAGCATCCGCATCGCCGGTCTGACCGGTGCCACGCTCGAGAGCGCGCCGTCGGTCTGTCACGGCTGCGTGTGGTGGCAGTCCCGTATCGGCGGGCGCGAGCCGGACAAGCGCCGCTGGCTCGAGAAGGCGGAGACCGAGTTCGGCGCCTGGGGGACGATCTACTACGACGACGACGGGCGGGCGCTCGGCTCGATGCAGTACGGCCCGGTTCGCCTCTTCCCGCGGGCGAGCGAGCTTCCGGGTGGCCCTCCATCCGACGACGCCGTGCTGGTCACGTGCGCGTACCTCGTCGACCGCTCGAGCCCGTGGGTGCTGCAGTCGCTCTTCCTGGCGGCGATCGGCGAGGCGAAGGACCGGGGCGCGGCCGCGCTCGAGGCGTTCGCCTACCGGTACCCGGAGGGCGAGTCGGACTACGAGCGCTTCCTCGTGCACCGCACGGTCTTCCCGCACGACTTCCTGGCGGACTTCGGCTTTCAGATCGTGCGCTCGACGGGCCCGGTCGAGCTGGCGCGCCTCGAGCTGGGCGGCCTCGTCCCGGTGCTCGAAGGCAAGCGTACGAAGGTGCTGCGGGTACTGCGGGAGGCCCTGTTGCCCGACCCGGAGCCCGTGCCGGCCCCGCGCCGCCCCTAGCGGTACTGGTACGCGGACGCCCACGCCGCGCGCAGAGCGGAGGGCGTGGTCACGAGCAGTCGCACGTCGTAGCCGCCGAGCGCGAGCTTCAGGCTCGGCAGGAGCGACTCGTCGGTCGGGTCGGCGACGGCGACCGAGACGCTGTCGTCGGGGTGCAGCCGGATCGGGATCGCACGGAGCTTCTCCGCCTGCGTCCACGGCAGAAGCCCGACCGCGCGCACGTCGACCGAGGTGATGCCGATGTCGACGAATTCGACGTTGGCCTGCTCCGCGAGGACGCGCGCGATGTCGTCCTCGAAGCAGATGCGCAGCCGTACGAGCGCCTCGCCGAGGAGCTCGCCCTGCTGCTTTTCCTCGAGTGCGCGGTCGAGCTCGTCGTTCGTGAGCAGGCCCTTGCGCAGGAGCAGCGCGCCCAGGTGCGAGCGGGGCTCGTGCTCGAAGAAGGTGTGGTCCAGGCGTGCCGGCCGCATTTCGCCTAGGTATCGGATTTTCGAGCGCGCGTCTTGAGAGTTCGAGCGGGGTCCGTTGGTTCAGGCCGCGACGGCGCGCTGTGCGAGCGCGAGCTCCGCGATCTGGATCCCGTTCAGGGCCGCGCCCTTGCGCAGGTTGTCGCACGCGATGAACAGCGAGAGCCCGTTCTCGGCCCCGGGATCGCGGCGGATCCGGCCGACGTGCGCCTCGTCGGCGCCGGCGGCCCGGCGCGGCGTGGGGAAGTCCTCGAGGCGAACCGACGGCGCGGCCGCCAGGAGCTCGCGTGCGTGCGAGGGCTCGAGCTGCTCGTCGGTCTCGATCCAGACCGACTCGGCGTGTCCGACCGGCACCGGCACGCGGACGCAGGTGGCGCTCACGGGGAGCTCCGGCAGCTCGAGGATCTTGCGCGTCTCCTCGCGGAGCTTGGCCTCCTCGTCGAACTCCTCGCCGTCGAAGTCCCAGTCGGCGGAGAGGTCGTGCTCGGCGGGCGGCTCCTCGAGCAGTTGCTGCAGCCGCCTGGCGCCCTTGCCCGAAGCCGACTGGTAGGTCGCGACGCGCACCGCGCGGAGACCGGCGGCGTCGTGCAGCGGCTTCAGCACGAGCGTCAGCGGGATCGCGCAGCAGTTCGGGTTCGCGATCACGCCCTCGTGCTCGCGCGCCCGCTCGCCGTTCACCTCCGGGACGACAAGGGGCACCCCGTCCTCGAGCCGGAACGCGGCCGACTTGTCGACGCACACGGCACCTCCGCGGACGGCGTGCGGGACGAGCTCGCGACTCGCGCTCGCGCCGACGGAGAAGAGGCAGACGTCGAGCTCGCCCGCGGCGAGCGCCTCCGGCGTCGCTTCCTCGACCCGTCGGCCGCGGATCTCCGTCCCCGTCGAGCGGTGCGAGGCGAACAGCCGCACGTCGTCGAAGCCGCGCTCGGCGAGCAGCTCGACGACCACGCGGCCGACGGCGCCGGTCGCACCGACGACGCCGAGCCTAGGCATGCTGGCGCTCCGCCTCCGGCGCGTCGAGCTCGAACGCGCGGTGCAGCACGACCACGGCCTCGTCGACCTGGTCGGTGCGGACGTGGCAGGCGATCTTGATCGGCGAGGTCGTCACGACCTCGGGCTCGATCCCGGCCTGCGCGAGCGTCTCGAACGCCTTCGCGGCGACGCCCGGATGGCTCTTCATCCCGGCGCCGATCACGCTGACCTTGCCGAGGTCGTCGCGCGAGCTCCAGTCGACCGAGAGGCCGTCCAGGATCTCGGCGGCCGCATCGCGATCCTCCGCGGGGGCCGAGAACACGATCTCGGGCCCCGTCTGCACGATCGTGTCCACGTTCACGCCCGCGTCGGCGAGCGCCGAGAACAGCCGCGAGGCCGTCGTCCCCTCGACGCGGTAGAGGGTCTCCTCGCGCGTGTGCGTGACTCCGGAGATGAGGGCCTTCTCGAGCATCCGATCGTCCTCCTCGCGAATCCAGGTCCCGTCCTCGGACGAGAACGCGGAGCGGACGTGCAGCTTGACGTCGTGGTTCCGCGCGACCTCGACCGAGCGTACCTGCAGCACCCTCGCGCCCGACGCGGCCAGCTCGAGCATCTCCTCGTAGCTGACCGCGTGCAGCTTGCGAGCGCTCGGGACGAGGCGCGGATCGGCGGTGAAGACCCCTTCCACGTCCGTGTAGATCTCGCAGACCTGCGCGCCCAGTGCGGCGGCCAGCGCGACGGCGGTCGTGTCGGAGCCGCCGCGGCCGAGCGTCGTGATGTCGTAGTCGGTCGAGACACCCTGGAAGCCGGCGACGAGCACGATCTTGTCCTGGTCGAGCGCCTCGTGGATGCGGCGCGCTCGAACGTCGACGATCTTGGCCCGGCCGTGAACCGTGTCGGTGACGATCCCCGCCTGCGAGCCCGTGAGCGAGATCGCCTCGGCGCCGAGGTCGTGGATCGCCATCGCCGCCAGCGCGCAGGAGATCCGCTCGCCGACGGAGATCAGCATGTCGAGCTCCCGCGGCTTCGGGCGCGGCGAGACCTCGTAGGCGAGGCGGACGAGATCGTCGGTGGTGTCGCCCATCGCCGAGAGCACCGCGACCACGCGGTTCCCGGCCGCGCGCGCCTCGACGAGCCGGCACGCCACGTCCTTCAGCTTCTCGGGGTCGGCGACGGAGGTGCCGCCGAACTTCATCACGAGCGTGCCGAGGCTCGGCTCCGCTGCAGCGAGGTCGGGAAGCGGCTCGAACTGGGTCGTCGTCACGGCGGACAGTCTAGGTTCACATTTCCCGGCGCCCGCTCAGCGCCCTGCCGAGCGTCACCTCGTCGGCGTACTCGAGGTCGGCGCCGACGGGGAGGCCGCTCGCGAGGCGGGTCACACGCACGCGGCCGCGCAGGCGGTCGGCCAGATATGCGGCGGTCGCCTCGCCGGTCATGTTCGGGTTGGTCGCGAGCACGACCTCCTCGACCCCGTTCCGCTCGACGCGGCCGAGCAGCTCGTCGATGCGCAGGTGCTCGGGCTCGACGCCGTCGAGGGGCGAGAGCGAGCCGCCGAGCACGTGGTAGAGGCCGCGGTACTCGTGCGTGCGCTCGACCGAGATGAGGTCGGCCGGCTGCTCGACCACGCAGACGATCGTGTGGTCGCGCCGAGCGTCGCGGCAGATCTCGCAGATCTCCTCCTCGGTCAGGTTCCCGCACTCGCGGCAGAAGCGGACGCGCTCCTTGACCTCCTCGAGCGCGTGGGCGAGCGCGAGCGCCTCTTCCTTAGGGACGCGCAGCAGATGGAACGCGAGCCGCTGCGCCGTCCGCTGGCCGACCCCGGGTAGGCGCGTCAGCTGGGCGACGAGGTTCTCGACCGACGGGCTGAACACGGGCCCATTGTGCCTCGGAGGGTCGGACTAGCCGTGGACGATTCGGATCGCGCCGCCGCCGAACGGGCCCGTCGCAGTGTCGAGGCTCCAGCCGAACTTCGCGAAGCCGCTGGCGCGCGGCGGCACCACGAGCCGCATCGCGTAGCGGACGTGAGCGTGCGGAGCGATCGACCGCACCGCGTCGCAGTTCAGCCGGAACGACCGGTGGACGGCGGCGCGCGGTGTGTAGAGGCTCTGCGTGTAGCCCGGGCAACGAGCGAGGGAGACGGTTCGGCCGGTCGGGTTCCGCAGGGTCACGGTGTAGCGAAGCGTCGTCCCGGCCCGCACCGCGCTCGGCAGGTACACGCGTGCGCGCAGCGTCCCGGGGTCACCCGGTCGCGTCCGCGGCTGCGAGTAGCGCGCAGGAAGCCCGAACGCGCTCATGTCGAGGAAGCAGTCCTTGGCGAGCGTGGCCGCGCCGCCGGCCACCGTCCCCCCGTGCGGAAGCGTGAAGGCGAGGTTGCGGTAGCGCACCGGGCTCGGCCGTTCGCAACGGCAGCCACAGTCGCTCGTGCCGAAGTCCAGGAAGACGTGTCCTCCGGGGTCGATGTCCGACGCGACGAGCCGGCCGAAGTACGTGCCGCCCCGCAACGGCCGCAGGACGACTCGCCCGCCTCCGGGCGCTACCGCCGTGATCCGCGGGTAACCGCGCAGGAGGCACGCCCGCGAGCCGGTGTTCGTGAAGACGAGCTCCTGGAGGAGGTTGCCCGCACCGACCCCGTTCCGACCCTGGCTGACCCGGAGCTGGGGCGCTCGGCAGGGTCCAGCGGAGGTCGGGTAGCGCACGAGCGTCGGCTGTGGGGCGACGTAGAGCGGCAGCGGCCGGTCGACCCACGGCACGATCCCGGTCGCCGCTCGCTGCGCGACCGGAGCGGAGGCGCAGCCGCACGCCACAACGGGAAGGGCGAGGAGAAGCGCCGCTGTGCGGGAAGAACGCGTGCGTCCTCTCTTACCACCGCGCGACCACGCCTGCAACGATCGTCACATGTTCCAAGGCCTCGCACTTCCCTGGCTCGTGCTCCTCTTCGCCGCCGGTGCGGTCGCCGTCTGGGTGGCGGGCATCGAGCTCTCCGACGCGAGCGACGTCCTCTCCTCGCGCCTGGGGCTCGGCGAGGCGCTCGGCGGCCTGATCCTGCTCGCGATCGCCACGAACCTCCCGGAGATCGCGATCACGGTCACCGCGGCGGCGAGCAACAACCTCGGGATCGCAATCGGGAACATCCTCGGCGGGATCGCGATCCAGACCGTCGTGCTCGCCGTGCTGGACGGCTTCGGCGTCCGCGACTCGCCGCTGACCTACCGCGCCGCCTCGCTCGTGCTCGCGATCGAGGGCGCGATCGTGATCGCGATGCTCGTCATCACCGTCATGGGCACGCGGCTCACGCCCGACGCGATCTGGGGCCGGATGACGCCCGCGGGCGTGGGGCTGCTGGTGGTGTGGCTCGCCGGGCTCTGGCTGGTCGCTCGGGCCCGCAGCGGCCTGCCGTGGCACGAGTCGGGCAACCCGCCCGACGGACAGGAGGGCCCGCGCGGGATGGCGCACTCTGTGAAGGACAAGCAGCGGACGGAGCGCGGCCATTCGACGACGCGCGTCGCGCTCGGCTTCTCGCTCGCGGCGCTCGTCACGCTGGCCGGGGGCGTCGTGCTCGAGGAGAGCGGCAGCGGCCTCGCCGGCCACATCGGGCTCAGCGGCGTCCTCTTCGGCGCGACCTTCCTCGCCGCGGCGACCGCCCTGCCCGAGGTCTCGACCGGGCTCGCGTCGCTGAAGCTCGGCGACTACCAGCTCGCGGTTTCCGACATCTTCGGCGGGAACGCCTTCCTGCCGGTGCTGTTCCTGCTCGCGACGCTCGTCTCGGGGGAGGCTGTGCTCCCGCAGGCCAAGAACAGCGACGTCTACCTGACGGCGCTCGGCGCGCTGCTGACCGTCGTCTACATCTGCGGGCTGCTCTTCCGGCCGCAGCGCCAGTGGCTACGGCTGGGGCCGGACTCGATCCTCGTGATCCTGCTCTACGCGCTCGGGATCGTCGGCCTGGTGGCCGTCACCCACTAGTCGTCGGCGACGCCCGCGTTCTCGGCCAGGCGGCCGAGGGCGACCTCGATCAGCGAGGCGGCCACGTCCGGGTGGGTCGCGACGAGGCCGCGGAAGCTCGCGCGGTCGAGCGCGAGGCAGCGCAGCGGCGTCTTCGCCCGGACGCGCGCCGTGCGGATCGCGTCGGGCTTCATCAGCGCCAGCTCGCCGAAGAACTGGCCGGGGCCGAGCTCGACCTGCTCGCGCCTCGTCTCGACCACCGCGGTGCCCTCGGCGATGAAGAACATCCCGGTGCCCGCCGCGCCGGGTTGGACGAGCAGCTGACCGGCCGGCACCTCGACCTCGTTCGCGGCTTCGGCGATCGCGGCGAGATCCTCGTCGGCGAGCCCGACGAAGAGCGGCACGCGGCGGAGGGCGTCGACGCGGTCGCCGGTCACAGGCCGGGGAGCCCCAGCCCGTGCAGGCCGCCGAGCGCGGGGCCGAGCTTTGCCTCCATCAGGCTCTGCGACGAGCGCAGTGCCTCGTTCACCGCGGCGACGACCATGTCGGCCAGCATCTCCGGGTCGTCCGGGTCGATCGCCTTCGGGTCGATCTGGATCTCCTTGATCTCGCCTCCGCCCGTCGCGGTGACGGTGACCATCCCGCCGCCCGCGGTCGCCTGGACGGTCTCGTCCTTGAGCTCTTCCTGGGCCTGCTGCATCTGGGCCTGCATCTCCTGGACCTGCTGCATCATCTTGTTCAAGTCCATGCTCATTCTTCGCTCACCTCGCGCGCGTCGAAGGTTCCCTTCATCAGCTCGATGATCTCCTCCTCGCTCACCGGGTCGTCGGGAGCGGGCTCGGCCTCGCCGCCGTTCTCGCCCACCTCGAAGGCGAGCTCGAGGTGGCGGCCGGTCACCTCGTAGAGCGCCTCGGCGAGCAGGGTCGCGTTCTTCGGCTCCTCCGCGAGCTGCCGGTGGAACGAGGCGGCGCTCGGGAACTCGACGGTCAGCGTGTCGCCGGCCAGGTCCTTCGGGTGCGCCTCGCGCAGCACCGACGCGGTCGGGATCGACTTCTCCTCGACGGCCGGCAGGATCGTGCGCTGCCAGGCCTCCTGCAGCTGCTCGAGCTCGAGCGACGGCGCCTCGGCCGAATCGCCGGAGCTCGCTGCGACCGCCGGCGCGGGGGCCGTCACGGCCTCGGGCGCGGGCGCCTGGCCGCCGGCATGGGCGCCGCGCTCCAGCAGCTCGAGGCGGTGCGCGGTCGACTCGCGCGAGAGATCGGCGGCCGGCCGCGTCACCTTCACCAGCGCCAGCTCCAGCGGCAGCCGTGGGTCGCCGCCCTGGCGCATGTCGTCGACGGCCACGGCCAGCAGGTCGCAGAGCCGCAGCACGGTCGCCTCGCCGAGCTGGTTCGCCTGCTCGCGCAGCCGCTCGCGTGTCTCCTCGGTCACGGGCAGCGACTCGGGAACCTCGCCCATGTGCTGGACGAGCAGCAGGTGGCGCAGGTGCTCGAGCAGGTCGGTCACGAGCCGCCCGAGGTCCTGGCCCTGCTCGGAGAGCTCCTCGACGAAGGTGAGCGCGCCAGCCGTGTCGCGGTCGACCACGAGGTCGCAGAGGCGGAAGAGCGCCTCTTCCTCGACGGCGCCGAGGAGCTGCAGCACCGCCTGCACCGTGACCTGCTTCTCGGTGGCGGCCGCGAGCTGGTCAAGGGTCGAGACGGCGTCGCGGTAGGCGCCGCGCGCAGCCCGCGCGATCAGCGAGAGCGCCGCGTCCGGGGCTTCGATCCCCTCGCCTTCGGCCACCCGCCGCAGCACCTGTACGAGCTCGGGTAGCCGCGGCCGCGAGAAGGCGAACGTCTGGCAGCGCGACCGGACGGTCGGCAGCATCTTCCCGAGGTCGGTCGTGCAGAAGACGAAGACGAGGTGGGGTGGAGGCTCCTCGATCAGCTTCAGCAGCGCGTTGAAGGCGGCGTCCGTGAGCTGGTGCGCCTCGTCGAGGATGTAGACCTTGTGGCGGCCCTCGACCGGCTGCAGCACGACGCGCTCGCGGATCTCGCGGATGTCGTCGATCCCGCGCTGCGAGGCCGCGTCCATCTCGATCACGTCGAGCGAGGTGCCGTCGGCGATCGCGCGGCAGGCGTGGCACGTCTTGTCGGGGTGTCGGCGTCGGCCCCTGCTCGCAGTTCAGCGCCTTGGCGAGGATGCGCGCGAGCGAGGTCTTGCCGGTGCCGCGCGGGCCGGCGAAGAGGTAGGCCTGCCGGATCTGACCGTGCGCGATCGCGTTCCGCAGCGTGCGGGTGACCGCCTCCTGCCCGACGACCTCGTCGAAGTCCTGCGGGCGGTACTTGCGGTACAGGGCGGCCACGGAGCGACTCTACCGAAGGGTGCGACCGCCAACCGCGGCCGCGCGCTACGCGGCCGCGCGGCCGGTTTCGTGCAAGCGCCGCTCGATCCAGGCGTGGGCGAGCCGCCACTGCAGACCGACGAGCTCGAGGCGATTCTGCTCGAGCTCCACTCGGTCGGCGCCTCGCACGCGCATGGCCTGGCGCTCCACCGCGCACGCGCGGATCGCGGCCTCGAGCTCCTCGACCCTAGGCATCGGCGAGCGACGGCGCCTTCGCGCCGCGCGCATAGGCGTACGGGTGGCGGAACGCGTCGAGCGCGTCCGCGCCGGCCACCTCCACCTCGAACGCCTCACCCGTGAGCTCGTCGTGAACGGCAAGCGTCACGGCCGACTTGTGGCCACACCAGTAGAGGACGACCTCGAGCCCGGACGTGGCCCGTCGGCTGAGCTCTCGCCTCCTCGGCCTGGCTTCGGGTTGTCGCCGCTGCACCTCACGCCTCCGCGCTGGAGATCGGGCGCGATCAACGGTAAAGGTCGCCACCCCAAGCCCGGACCAAGCCACGGCAAAGCCTTCGTCCGGGTCAGGTCAAGAGTCGGCGCAGAGGCGCCGCGGCCTCGGGCCGGGCGCACCGTGCGCCTGAGAGGGATTGCTTAGCGCTGCTTCCTCCCGGATCTGACGCGGTTCGCAAGCTCCCACCGCACGGGTCCCGGCCCGAGCCCGCGGCGCGGGCGATGGTACCAGCGTCCAGCTCTCAGCCGTGCCCGCGCCGATGGTGCCGGTCCAGCCTCGGGCGGGCTCGTCCGTGCCGCCCGACCGCCCGGATCGGGCCGCGTACCGCACTTCGCGACGACTGCGGTCGGGCTCGACTGGGCCGCCGCCGACCCACCCGGGTTCGTCGCCGTGACGCGCGCGACGACGCGGGAGCCGACGTCGAACGCCGTCAGCGTGTACGTGGTGCCCGTTGCACCGGCGATTGCCGCGCAGCCGCTGCCGCCGCCGCAGCGGAGCCAGGCGTAGGCGAAGCTCGCCGGCGCGCCGCTCCAGGCCCCTGTGGTCGCCGCCAGCGTTCGGCCTTGCCGCGCGACACCGCTGATCGAAGGTGAGCCCTTCGAGGTCGGACGCGGCGGAAGCTCTTCGGCGTACGTCGCGGTGTACGTGGTCGAGCTCGCAGGCGCGGTGATGTTGTGCGTCGCCGCGCCTGCCGTCGGACCACGAGGCCAGGTGGAAGGTCTTTCCGCCCAGCAGCTGCGTCGCGGGTGCGCTGACCGACGTCTGCGAACCGACGATCTCCGTGCGCGCGAACGGCGCGATCCCGCTCGCGCTGCCGATGGTGAGCGTCAGCCCCGCCGGCACGGTGCGGAACGTCAGCGCAACGGTTCGCGGGTCGAGCGTGACGCTGGCCGCGCTCGTGACGCCGAGCGCGTCGGTCGCCCGCAGTACGAGCTCGAGGTGCGACGGGTACTCGTGGTCCGGCGCGTTCAGCGTTCCGCCGGCCGTCCCCGTCCAGCTCTGGACCGTGTGGACGTGGCACTGCGCCGGCGTCGTGCAGTGGTGCACGAGCAGCGTCCAGGTCAGGGCCGTCGCCGGCAGCGCGCCCTGCTCCGGGTCGTCTGCGTGGCCGGAGAACGAGATCGCCTGCCCGACGACGTACGTGAGCGCCGCGCCGGGCGTGTCGATCGCGGCGGTAGGCGCCCCGTCGGGGACGTCGAGGTGCCAGCTCACCTGTGCCACCGCGGTGTTCCCGTCCTCGTAGTACTCGACGCGCACGTGGTGCGTGGCATTCGAGATCGGCACGGTCGCCGTGTAGGTGGTCGGCGGCTGCTCGAACCACGCGTCGATCACGGCTGTGCCGTCGACGTAGACGCGGATCCCGTCGTCGGCCCTCGCGGTGAAGGTGTACGTCCCCGGCGCGAGGTCGACGTCGCGGCTCCAGCTCGCGGAGAAGCTGTCCGGGTTCACCTCGGGCGCCGGCGAGCCGACACCCCAGTCGTGGTCGATCGCGGGTTCGCACCGCGTCAGGACCGGCTGGCCGGCGAGCGTGACGTTGTTGTAGTACTCGGCGCGGAAGGTGCCGGGGTCGCAGGGCGGAACCGGGCTGTACGAGATGTGGTGGATCGTGCCGCCGTCGAAGTCGACGTAGTAGAGGTCGCCGCCCGGACCCGTCTCGACGTCGACCGGGTTCGCCGCGCCGGTGGCGAGAACCTGGAGCCGCGTGGGATCCGGAAGCCCGCCCGCGCCGAGGCCCATCGTCCAGATGCAGTTGCGCGAGTGGTCGGCGAAGACGAGCGCACCGTCGTAGGAGGCCGGATAGCTCCCGCCGCCGTAGAACGCGATCCCGCTCACGACGGAGCCGTTCGCGGTCGGGCAGTTGTCCCCGGGCGAGACCTCGTCCGCGTGGTTGTACGCGTAGTACGGAGCCGACGCCGAGCCGGCGCGCGTACAGCGCAGTGCAGAGCGAGAGGCCGGCGCTCTGGTAGGCCGGCTGCGGTCCCGGACCCTCGTAGCACGGCCAGCCGAAGTTCTGGACGGGGCCGTTGGCGGTGAGCCTTCGCTCGATCTCCTCCCAGGTGGCCCAGCCCACGTCGCCGACCCAGAGCTCGCTCGTCCCCGGCCTGAAGGCGAACCGGAAGGGGTTGCGCAGGCCGTACGCGACGATCCGGCGCAGGTTCGGGTCCGGGGAGCCGGCATTGGGATTGTCCGCGGGCGCCGCGCCGGTCGCGGCGTCGAGGCGCAGGACGGCGCCGTTGAGCAGCACGGGGCCGCCCGCGCGGGCGGGGCTCTGGCTGCGCAGGGCGCCGCCCTGGGCGGTCGGCGGCGTCTCCGTCCCGCCGGCGCCGGCCGGGGGATCGCCGCAGGGATTCGCCGGCGTCGGCGAGCCCGGGCTGCCGCCGCCCTGGCCGTAGTCGGCGAAGATGAAGCTCGCGCCGTCACCGCCCGTGACGTAGAGCTTCCCGTCGGGGCCGAAGCCGAGGTCGCCGACCGAGTGGCTCGGGTACTGCTGGCACCACTCGCCCGAGATCAGCGTTTGCGGCGGCCCCGCCGCCGAGTCGCCCGAGAGCTGGACGCGAACGAGCTTGCCCGTGACGACGCAGCCGTCGGTGGTCGGGCCCGGCGGGCTCGGGCAGGCGTCGTTCCAGGTCGGAGCCGCCTCGCCGGGGGGCGCGTCATAGGTGTAGAGGAGGTAGACGAACGGGCTGGCCGGGAACGAGGGGTCGAGGGCAAGGCCGAGGAGGCCGCGATCCCAGAAGTCGTCCACCTGGGAACGGAGGTCGACGGCGACCGAAGGCGCCTGGTCGGCGAGGCTGTCGAAGACCTTCACGAGCCCGCTCTTCTCGGCCACGAAGACGCGCCCGTCGGGCGAGAAGCGCACGGCTGTCGGGTTGGTCAGCCCCGAGAAGACGACGTCGTCATGGAAGCCACTCGGGAGCGCCTCCGCGGGCGCCGGTGCCGAGGCCGCGCCGCCGAGGAAGGCGCGGTGCGCCGTGCCCGCAGACGGCGCGCCGCTCGCGCCGACCAGCAGCGCCGCGCCCAGCGCGAAGACGACGAGCAGCGCCCGCCGCCGCACCCTCGGTTGAGACGAACCAGACCGCAATGAACTCCCCAGCCCCCGATTCCGACGCCGTCTCGAGTTATGCATCGACGGCCGGAGCATTGTCAATCCGCGGCTAAGCTACGCCCCCTGGGCGTGTAGCTCAGCGGGAGAGCGCCCGCTTCACACGCGGGAGGTCCCTGGTTCAATCCCAGGCACGCCCATCGTCTCGCCGCGCGTTCGTTGGCAACTGCCGCCCGCGAGTGGGACTATGAGGGTCCGATGCGTCATCGCGACGATCTGCAGGGTCTACGTGCGGTCGCGGTGCTGCTCGTCGTGCTCGACCACGCAGGCCTCCCGTTCATGCGCGGCGGCTACGTCGGCGTCGACGTCTTCTTCGTCCTCTCGGGCTTCCTGATCACGAGGCTGTTGCTCTCGCAGGCCGCGCGCGACGGGCGGGTGCGGCTAGGCGACTTCTACGTGCGGCGTGCCCGTCGGATCCTCCCGGCCGCCGTGCTCACGCTGGTGGCGACGGACGTCGCGGCGCACCAGCTGCTCAACTTCGTGCGCGCGCGCGAGGCGGTGCACGACAGCGTCTGGGCCGCGTTCTTCGCCGCGAACGTGCACTTCGCCCGGGCCGGCAGCGACTACTTCTCCCAGGGCCAGCCGCCCTCGCCGGTGCAGCACTTCTGGACGCTCGCGGTCGAGGAGCAGTTCTACCTCGTCTGGCCGGTCGCGCTCGCGCTCGCGCTGCTCGTGCCCGTGCTGCGCCGGCGGCTGCTCTGGATCGTGGTCGCAGCGGGGGCGGCCTCGTTCGCGTGGTCGGTGCACGCGACGGCGGCCGACCGGGTCTCCGCGTACTTCTCGACCGGCGCCCGCGCCTGGGAGCTGGCGCTCGGCGCCGTGCTCGCGATCTCGGCGCTGCGGCTGCCGGCGATCGCTGCGTGGGCGGGGCTGGGCTGTATCGTCGCGGCCGGGGTCGCCTTCTCGGCCTCGACCGCGTTTCCGGGCTACGCGGCGCTGCTGCCGACGGTCGGAGCCGCGCTGGTGATCGCCGGCCGGGAAGGAGGCGCGGCGCGCCTGCTCTCGCGGGCGCCGATGCGCTACGTCGGCGACCGCTCGTACGCCTTCTATCTCTGGCACTGGCCGGTGCTCGTCATCGCCGCAGGCTACGCTGGTCACGACCTGTCGACGCCGACGCGGCTCGCGCTCCTGGTGGGCGCCTTCCTCCTGTCGATACTCAGCTATGGCCTCTTCGAGAACCCCATCCGACACATGAAGTGGCGCGCGCCGACGGGCGCTCTGCTCTGGCCCGCTTCGGCGGCCGTGACCCTCGCGGTCGCGCTGCCGATCCTCGCCTCGCTGCACAGCACGGCGACCAGGATCTCGAACGCCTCCGCGGCGGTGCAGCCGCGCGCACTGGTCCAGGCGACCGGCCCCGCGCGCACGGCCTGGAAGGCGCTGCCGGCCGTCGCAGCGGCCGTCGCGGCAGCGAAGCGCAACGCCGCGCTGCCGTGGCCGCTGACGCCGCCGGTCGGCAGCCTCCGCGGCGACTTCTACGAGTTCCCGAAGGGCTGCGGCGCGCGCCAGGGCCAGACGACCAGCCGGATCTGCCGCCTGGGTGAGCCCGGCGCCGCGAAGACGCTGGTCGTCTTCGGCGACTCACACGCCGAGATGTGGATGCCCGCCGTCCTGCGCATGGCCCACCGCGATACGTGGGCGGTGGTGCCGTTCGTGAAGGTCGGCTGCGTACCCAGCTCGTGGACGCATCGCAGCTGGCCGTGTGGTGTCTGGTACCGCTGGGCGATCAACCGCGCGGCCGCGCTCCACCCGCAGGCCTCCCTCCTAGTCGGCAGCTGGGCCGGCAACCACACGCCCGCCGCGGCCGTGAAGGGCATGGCGGCCCTGATGGCGGACGCGCGGCGCTTCTCGGCGAGCACGATCGTCGTCGGCGACTCGCCCCACCAGCACCGCAACCCCGTCGACTGCCTGCTGGCGCGGGGTGCGACGATGCGGACTTGCGCCTCGCGGGCGACGCTCGCCGAGCTGCAGACGGACGCCGCGGTGGCCGCCTCCGCGGCCAGGCAGCGCGTCGGCTTCATGAACGTGACCGGCTGGTTCTGCGGCCGGGCCTCGAGCGTCGCCGTCCTCTGCCCGCTGGTCGTGAACAGGACGATCGGCTGGATCGACCAGGGTCACATCTCGGCGACGTACGGCGGCGAGCTGGCGACGCCGTTCCGAAACGCGTTCCGGCGCGAGCTCTTCCGTTAGCGAAGAGCCCGCGCCGGAGAGCTCGTGACTAGAACGAGCCCGAGACGATCAGGCGGCCCGCGGCGGTCTTGACCTTCACCGTGGTGCCTGCCGAGACGGACGGGACGGCCTGGCCACGCTCGGTGCTGCGCGCGATGTGCGCGGCGCCGAGGGCGCCGACCTTCGCCGTGCCTAGCTTCCTGCCGCCGACGAAGAACGTGACGCGCTTGCCGGCGAGCCGGCGGACGTGCTCCACCTCGGCCTCGAGCTCCCGCTGCCCCGCCTTGGCGCGGAACTTCGCGGCGCCCTTCGCGGCCGGGAACGACGCGGACGCCTTGAGCGTGATCCGCTTGGCCCCGCCGCCCGACGCGAGCACCGTCGGGACCGAGATCGCCAGCACGAGGGCCGTGGCGGCGAGCAGTGCAGTGATGCGCCTCATCTCGAACCTCCTTGGGTCGTTGGACCTTCTCCTCGGACTACGGAGGCTCCGGTCAGCCCAGGCCCAGGTGCGGGTAAGCCTTTGGCGCGTCTTTGGTTAAGCCTTGGTAGGCGGGGCCGCAGCGTCTGCGGCCCCGCCTACGAGGCGCGTTACTTGCGCGCGTAGTAGATGAACTGCGAGAAGAGCCCCGCCGTGAACGGCGACGGGTCGCGCATGTCCGTCCACGTCGCGTTCGCATGCCCGTCGCGACCGTATGCGAGACCGATGTAGTCGCCGTGGAAGACGGCGCAGAACTCGCAGGCCGGGTCGCCCGCCTGGAAGAACTCCGACATGGTCGGGTTCGACGGGGCCGTGCTGACGATCGTCTTCACGAACGAGCCGGGATGACCCTCGGCGAGTGCCGTCTGGTACGTGGGCCCGTTCGAGGCGCCGCGGTCGTGGTAGAGCACGCCGAGCGTCCCGTTGGTGGGATTGACGTCGGCCCACGGGAACCACTGGTCACCCGCGCCCGCGTCGACGAGCGTCGGCGACGTCCAGTTCCGGCCGCGGTCGGTGGAGCTCGTGACGAAGACGTCCGAGTTCGTGATCGGGTTGTCCGAGTCGCGGACGCCGTTCCGGTTGTCGGAGAAGACGAGGTACAGGCGTCCGTTCTGCGTCGGGTCGGCCACGATGTTGCCCGCGCCCCAGACGCGGACCTGGTAGCCAGTCAGAGTCTGGCGCCCGTCGACGTTGATCGGGTAATCGCGCGAGCCATCCTCCATCGAGGCGACGAAGTGCGGCCTCGACCAGGTCGCGCCGCCGTTCCCCGAGCTGACCACGAGGTACTGATCCTCGAAGACCTCGCCCGTCTCCCAGGTTGCGTCGTTCTGGCTGTTCAGGAACGCGACGTAGACGGTTCCGTCCGGGCCGATCGTCGGCACCGACGCCTGGTCTTCGTCGCACGCGCCGCCGGGCCCCGCCGTCTGGAAGGTGCAGAGATCCTCGTCCGAGCCCGAGATCTCCTGCGGCTTCGTCCAGTGCTTGCCGCCGTCGTCGCTGTAGGCCTCCATGATCGGCGACTCGACGTAGGCACCGTGGTTGGCGAGGAACGCGGTCCACGTCACGTACGTGCGGCCGTAGAACCGCGAGCCGGGGTTGTTGTCGGTGGCGATCCACTCCTTGTCGTTGAACACCTGCACCGGGCTGAGGTCGCAACCCGTGCCCGTGCCGACGACCACGGGCTTGTCCCAGGTCAGGCCGCCGTCGTGCGAGGGCGACACGACGACGTCGCCGTCGCACGCCTCGCCGTCGGCCTTGAAGCGGTAGTTCAGCGACGAGTGCAGCGCGACGTCGTGCCTGACGTCGATCGCCGTGACCGGGTCGCTGCCCGTTCGCCTCGGGTCCTCGTTGGACATGTTCCCGGTCGACCAGGTCGCGCCACCGTTCAGCGAGGTGTAGAACTGGTCACAGCACGAGCCGTAGTCGTTCGAGCTCGCGATCATGTGCTGCGCGTTCGCCGGGTCGACCACGATGTTCGGCTCGTTGTTCGGAAACGGGTCGTCGCAGTCGAGGTTCGTGTTCGCTCCGCCCGAGACCGCGGTGCACTCGCTCGCGAAGTTGTGGCGCGCTCCCGGCGGAATGGTGCGGAAGAACGGCGTCTTCTCGCCGCCTTCCTCGCCCCCGGGCGCCTCCGCGCGAGCCCCCGCCGCGAGGAACAGGCCGACGAGCGCCGCAGCCGCGAGGAGTAGCGCAAATCGAGCTTTCGTCATCTCTCTCCCCTTCCGTTGATGCCCACCCTCCCACGGAAGGTATAGAAGCCTCGTTCTGCAGTCCACCTGCGGCCTTCAGTTTGCGACCCGGGGGTGGGGGAAAGGACGCGAATCGTGGCCGCCGCCTCGCAGACGCTCCCGGAGATCGAGCTCGAGTTTGCGCGCTCCCGCAGGCGCGCAGCCGGGCGGCGGCAGACCCCGCAGAGGCGCGGCCCGCTGGCGTGGCGGAGCGTGCGCGCGACGATCCTCGCGCTCGTGCTGCTGACGCTGCTAGCGGAGTCGACCCGGCTCGAGGCCTCGAACGCACGCCCGCCGGCGCGGCCGGCGGCGCAGCTTCCGTCCTTTCCGTCGGCTTGCCCGGTGCCGAGGCCGTTCCGCGCGGCGTTCGCGAGGGCTGCCGCAAGGACGTCCGTGCCGCTCTCGCTGCTCGTGGCGACCGCCTACGAGGAGTCGCGCATGGATCCCGCCGCGCTTTCCGGGGCGGGGGCGCGCGGGTTGCTGCAGCTGATGCCCGGGACCGCGCGCGCTCTGCGACTCGACGGGGGCGATCCCGCGGCGAACGTGCTCGCAGGCGCGCGGTACCTGCGCGAGCTGCTGAACCGCTTCGCCTCGGTGGAGCTGGCGCTCGCTGCCTACAACGCCGGGCCGACCGCGGTGGAGCGCGCAGGAGGCGCCCCGACCGTGGCGACGCTTCGCTACGTCAAGAACGTCGAGGCGCGAGCGGACCGGCTCATGGACTGCCGGTCGCGCTGAGCTCCTGAGGCCCGGCAAAGCGCCGGGCCGGAGACCGCGAGCGTCAGCTCGCGGCGGTGATGCGCTCGCTCAGGTTCGCAGCCGGGAAGTTGCGAATCTTGCGCTTGAGGACTGCCGCAGACATAGCCGCCTTTCGTTCCGCAGAAAACGACAGGGAAGGAGTCGGCCTCCCGGCGCCGTGCTGCAATCCCTCGAAGGGGCGCAGACTGCCCCTCGTTCTAGGGTTTCTCGGTGCGATCCGGCCGGCTGCGACCCGGTGCCTAGACCGCACCACGCGTGGCGACCGGCGCCGGCCAGCGCCACGTGCGCGCAAGCCAGAGCGCGACGTAGACGAGACCGACGAGCACCGGCACCTCGATCAGAGGCCCGACGACGCCCGCGAGCGCTTGCCCGGAGGTCGCGCCGAAGACGCCGACCGCGACGGCGATTGCCAGCTCGAAGTCGTTGCTGGCTACCGTGAACGAGAGGCTCGCGGTCTGGGCATACGGGAGGCGCAGCAGCTTGCCCGCGGCGAACCCGGCCACCCACATGAGCGCGAAGTAGACGAGTAGAGGCAGCGCGATGCGCGCGACGTCGAGCGGCTGTGCCGTGATCCGGTCGCCCTGAATCGCAAACAGGAGCACGATCGTGAACAGCAGCCCGTACAGGGTGATCGGCGCGATCCGGGGGATGAAGCGCTGCTCGTACCAGTCGCGGCCGCGCCGGCGCAGCCCGACGCGCCGCGTGACGAAGCCAGCCGTGAGCGGGATTCCGAGGAAGATCAAGACGGTGCGCGCAACCTCCCAGATGCCGACCTCGAAGCCCTGCGTGTCGAGCCCGAGCCAGCCCGGGAGTACGGTCAGGTAGAAGTAGCCGAGCAGCGAGTAGGCGGCAACCTGGAAGAGCGCGTTGAAGACGACGAGCACCGCCGCCCGGTCGCGGTCGCCGCGCGCGATGTCGTTCCAGATGAGCACCATCGCGATGCAACGCGCGAGCCCGACGATGATCACGCCGGTTCGGTAGGCGGGCTGGTCGGCGAGGAAGAGCCAGGCCAGCGCGAACATCAGCGCCGGCCCGACGACCCACGAGAGAAACAGCGAGGTGCCGAAGAAGCGGCCGTTCGAGACCCCGTCGTGGCTCATCTTGCCGAGGTCCTCGTAGCGAACCTTCGCGAGGACGGGATACATCATCAGCAGCAACCCCGCGGCGATCGGCAGGCTGACCGTGCCGACGCGAAGCCTGTCCAGGCCGTCGTTGAGGCTCGGGATCAACGTGCCGAGCCCGAGCCCGACCGCCATCGCGAGGCCGATCCACAGCGGCAGGAAGCGGTCGAGCGTCGAGAGCCTCCGCAGCACGGCCGCGTCCGCGGTCGCCTGCACCGCGACTGTGTTCGGGCGGCGCTCGGCGACGGCCATCAGCCGGTGCCCCGCTCCGGCTGGACGAGCTCGGCGATGCTGCCGAGCACACCGGAACGGAGGGAGTAGAAAGCAAACCGTCCCCGCTGCTCGCGTTCAAGCACGCCTGCCTCGACGAGCTGCTTCAGGTGGTAGGAGACGGTGGGCTGCTTGAGGCCGAGTTCGTCCTGGAAGTCGCAGACGCAGATCGCCTCCCCCTCGGCCTGGGCGAGCATGTTCACGACCTTCAACCGGTACCGGTCCGCGAGCGCGCGAAAGAGCCGCTCGAGCCCGACGGCGTCCTCGTCGGTGAGCTGTGGCCGCACGAGCGGAGAGGAGCAAGAAAGCAGGCTCAGCGGTTCCCGCACACGGCCCATTGTATCGAGAAAAGCTGATGCTAGATGCGCGCCGGCCGTCCGTTGCGGAGGCCGGGTGACGGCGCCCGGTGCCGTGGTACGTTGCCGCCCGTGCTGCTGCTAGCGCTCTCGACGGAGCACAAGATCGGTCTCGGGCTCGCCGTCGCGGTGTTCGTCGGCTTCTCGCTGGTCGTCTCGATGCTGGTGCCGCGCTACCGACCGCAGTTCCCCGGCCGCGGCCTGGGCGTCTTCCTGGCCACGTGCGTCCTGCTCTTCGTCGGGATGATGACCGCGGTCATCACCTTCGGCAGGGAAAGCGGGGAGGCGACCGCCGGCGGCGAGCACACGACCCAGACGACCACGACGAGCGCGACGACGGCGACCACCCAGACGGCGACGACCACGACCACGACCACGCAGGCCACGACGACCCAGGCCGCGCAGAAGGTGGCCGTCAGCGAGACCGAGTTCAAGATCAAGCTCGACCCGAGCTCGATCTCCGCCGGCCGCGTCAGCTTCGAGGTCAGCAACGACGGCAAGATCCCGCATGACTTCGTGATCCAGGGGAACGGCGTCAAGGAGCAGACCCCGACGCTCGGCGCGGGCCAGTCGAAGACGCTCACGGTCGATCTGAAGGCCGGAACGTACGACGTCTACTGCTCGATCCCCGGCCACAAGCAGGCCGGGATGGACGTCAAGCTGACCATCTCCTGACGCGGTTGACGCTCCGGCCGCAGGGCGGTAGCGTCGGCGACCTCGGTCGGACAAGGGGGGAGCCGTGACGGAGGCCGACGAGAACCTTCGCAAGATCGACCACATCGTCGTCCTGATGATGGAGAACCGGTCGTTCGACCACATGCTCGGCTTCCTCACGATCGAGCAGGGCCGCGACGACGTCGAGGGGCCGAGCCTCGCGATGAAGAACACCTACCGCGGCGAGGACTTCCACGTCCACCCGGCTACGCGCACGACGATGCTGAAGGCGCAGGACCCGTGTCATTCGGGCTGGTGCGTCGACGAGCAGGTGTCGCACAACTGTGGCGGCTACGTCTCCAACTTCATGAAGACGCGCAAGGGCGTCGGCGGCAACCCCGGCGTCGTGATGGCGTACCACCCGGCCGAGCACCTGCCGGTGTACGACTTCCTGGCGCGCCAGTTCGCCGTCTGCGACCAGTGGTTCTGCTCCGTGCCGGGCGCCACGATGCCGAATCGCTGCTACGCGCTCGCCGGCACCTCGAACGGGCTGCGCAACAATCTCAAGCCGAGCCGGCCGTACAACCTGGCGTCGTTCGTGCGCCACCTGAAGCCCGACGACTGGCGCTGGTACTCGCACGACTACGTCCCGATCCTCTGGCTGATCGACCCGGAGTACGGGCTCTCGATCGAGAACGTGCCGGCGTTCTTCGACAAGCGGGACGTCTTCGGCCACCGGAGCTTCATCGAGCGTGCGGCGAAGGGCGACCTGCCGGCCGTCTCGTGGATCGACCCGAACTTCTACGACCTCACCTTCGGGCCGGCCGGCTCCAACGACGACCACCCGCCCTCGGATCTGCGCGCCGGCCAGAAGCTCGTGCTGCAGCTGGTCGTCGCGCTGATGCAGAGCCCGGCCTGGAGGAAGACCCTGCTGATCGTCACCTATGACGAGCACGGCGGCTTCTTCGACCACGTCGTACCGCCGGCGGCGGTGGACAGCCGGCCGACGATGCGGCGCTACGGCCCGCGCGTGCCGGCCCTCGTGGTGTCGCCGTACGTCACGGCGGGCTCGGTCTCGAAGACCGTCTTCGACCACACGTCGATCATCAAGACGATCCTCACCCGCTTCTGCGCGCAGCCGAACGGCAAGATCCCGAACATGGGCTCGCGCGTCGCCGCGGCGAGCCACCTCGGCGAGCTCCTGACCCGGGGGACACCGCGCCGGATCAAGCGGTCCGAGTACCAGCCCCTCGTCGACGCCTCGGCGCGCTGGCACGAGGAGATGGTCCTCGACGGCGTCTCGCAGCCCGGAGAGGGTCTCGCCGTGCCGCATGAGCTGACCGACTTCCAGACCGACTTCCTCGGCGCGAAGAGGGACCTCCTCACCGCACGCCGACAGCTCGAGGCCGCCGGCAAGGCCGTCTTCTGAGTCGCGAGTCGGCTCGTTCTCCGTTCTGGCGTGTCCCTGGGTCGCCGTAGGCGTGGAGGACAGTGCTCGAGCACGGCCTCGTCGCCGGAGGCGGGCCAGGGGCGTGAGCGGCACCGGGAGGCCGGCGATGCCGGCCGCACGGTGCCGCGGCCAGGACGGAGAAGGAGGGATTCGAACCCTCGAGGCAGGGATTCTCCCCACCTAACGCCTTAGCAGGGCGCCGCCTTCAGCCACTCGGCCACTTCTCCGCGAGCGGCACAGGATAGCCGAGGCTCCCGGCCGCTACCCTATGCCGCGCACCTCGGAGGGGTGGCAGAGCGGTCGAATGCGGCGGTCTCGAAAACCGTTCGGGGCGGTTTCGTCCCGCGAGGGTTCAAATCCCTCCCCCTCCGCCTTCTAAGCCGGAAGCTGCCTGCTTAAAGGGGTTTCCGGCCGCCTGCGGCCGCTCGCTGGCTGCGACGTGCTGCGCACCGGGACCTCTCGAGACGCCCTCACATCCCGGCGGACCGGCGCCCGACTGGCACGCGCTTCGCGGTCCCGCCACCGCCGAGCCCGTGACGGGTCGCCGGAGCCGTTGCACCGGCAGGCTTTCCCTTCACGTGCGCCGCCCCTTGCTGACGACGAGGTCGAGCCTCGCCCCGCAGGACGACGCGCCTCATCGAAGCTGCCGCTCGAGCTCGAAAAGGGGGACGAACTGGAGGCGTCCGCGGCCCGCCGTGGTTGTGTACGAGTAGTAGAGCCCGGCCGGCTCGATTTCCGCCGAGACGTGGCCTCGGCCCGGCTCGAGGGAGAACGACCGGCCGTCGCCGAGCCGCAGCAGCAGGATCGTCCTCTTGTGCTGCAGCAGCGCGATCCCGCGGCTGACGTCCGCCAGGATGTAGCCCCCCGGTAGCGGCCGTCGCAGCTCCAGCGCTCCGGTGCGGACGTTGTAGGCCTCAAGCTGCCCGGACCGGAAGACGACGAGCCGATCGCCGTCGAGCAGGGCTGTGTTGGCCTCACCGAGCCCAAGAAACACCCGCGTGACGGCGCACGTCTTGTCAAGGAGGACGATGTTCGCCCCTCGGTACGCGGCGATCCGGTGGTCGCCGACGGAGGCATAGCCATTCAGCAGCGGCGTGCAGCGACGGACCTTTCCGCCAGAGAGCACGACCCTCATACCTGTCCAACTGGAGGCGAAGATCTCGCCATGGCCGACCGGGCCGTAGTACGCGTGGCTCTCGTTCCCGTAGTCGGTCCCGTCGTCGTCGGCACCGTCCACCTTGTTCGCGTGGGGAAGGGCGGCGATTGTGAACTCGCTCCCGCAGCCGCTGTTGCCGCAGAGGTACACCTCCGACCAGCCGATGAACGAGCGCGAGAGCGCGAGCTCGAACAGGCTGTCCCCGTACCCGAGGCCGCTCTCGTCGCACGGAGCGGGCAGTCGCTGCCAGACGCGCTGGATCGATTTCTCGGCAGGCGTCCAGATCGAAATGTGCTCGCAGTCCGTGGTTGTCGAGCCGGCGGTGTAGGCGATACGCCCACCGTCGGCGGAGAGCAGGCCGATCGGCCGACGCGTCTCGAGGGTTGTTGGTCCGAGCACGCGCTCGCTCGGAGGCAGTGGACCCACGGGCCGACGCCTCGGCGCCGTTCCGACACGGCCCACGAGCTCGTTCGCGCCGGCGCTGGTCAGGCGCTTCAGGCCGCTTCCGTCGGCACGGACGCTCCAGATCTGCGCGGGGTCGTCGCCCGCCTGCCGAACGAGCGCAAGGCGTTTGCCGTTCGGTGACCAAACTGGTGCCGACTCGGTCGACGCGCCGCCGGCGACCCGGATCGTCCGCCCTGCGACGGTCATCACGAGGCCGCCGAGCGCAACCCGGCTGCTGTCGGGAGACCACGAAAACGGCACGTCTGTGACGTCGTGCGCGGGCCTCAGGCGACGGCGCCCCTCGCCGTTGGGTCGCGTGACCCAGAGACCCCTCTTCGTCTCGAACGCGATCCAGTGCCCGTCAGGGGACCAGCCGGGCGTCGCACACTTCCCACGCAGGAGCGTGCGCCCGCCGCCCAGGACCGCCTGCTCGATCCGGCCGACCCAGCCCGGCAGGGCCGGCGACGCGACTACGCCACAGCCGCCCTTCGTCTCGAAGACGAGCTCCTTGCCGTCCGGCGACCACTTGGGCACGCGGCACTTGCCGCGAATGCGCGCCAGCCGATCGCTGTCGAAGGGCTCGGCGAGAACGATGCAGCCCCTCCCCGTGGCGAGGACGAGCTTCTTGCCGTCCGGCGACCAGTCGGGATCTGCGGCGCGGCCGAGATCCCGCCGATCGTGTCCGTCGGCGCCTACTACGAAGACGCGAGGATTCTGGTTCGGATCGCTCGTCCTGAGCGCGAGCATCCCTCCGCCGGGTGCGAACGCGACCGTTTCGGCGGACAGCCCTTTCGCTTCCGGGAAGTGCGCGACACGCCGCAGTTTCGTGCCGTCTGCTCGGGAGACATAGACCGCTTCCGCGCCGTACTCGCCGTACCCGTACGCGATCGCGCTTCCGTCCGGGGAGACGGCAAGCGGGGCGAGCTTGCGGGACTTCTCCAGTAGACGCGTGAGCCGTGACCCGTCGGGACGAATGCTGTACCCCCGCAACCCCCCGCTCAGGTCGAGTTCCCCTGATGGGCCGTCACGAGTGCTCGAGAGAACGAGCCAGGACGACTTTGCGACCGCCGTCGGCCTGCTCCCGCTCCCCGAGAACGACCAGCTCAGCCCGGCGACCAGGCCGCCGAAGAGAACGGCAGCCGCCGTCAGCGTGAACGTCCTGGTCATCACGGCTCCTTTCTCTTGCGTGCCGCGGACCATCCTCCGCCTGTTGTCCAACGAACCGGTAACGCGTTGGTAACGACTCTGCAACAGAGCCCGCCGTTGCGCTGTCGAGTGAGAGCACGCTCGCCCATGCCAGAGTGTGCAAATGTCCCTTGATGCGCTCGTAGCGCCCATCATCGCTCGAGCTGCTCCGGGGTGCGGGAGGCCCGCCGGGCTCCGCTCGCCTCAGCGCTCGACGCGGGCGAAGCCGTCTCAATGATCGGCTATGGACTTCCGTTCAGCCCCGCGGGACCGGCGCGCAAACTGGCGCGCGGCGGCCACTTCTGGACGAATGCGCTGCAAATGGCGACTCTTAGTAGGAGTCTCGAAAACCGTTCGGGGCGGTTTCGTCCCGCGAGGGTTCAAATCCCTCCCCCTCCGCTCGACAGGCTGAATCCCGCTCGCCGGAGCGGGATTCTCCGTCGCCTCCGGGTTAGGGTTGCGTCACCCGACAAGGAGGCCCCCATGGCACTCGCGCGCGTGGTCACGTTCGAAGACGTCGACAGCAACCGGATGGCCGAGATCGAGCAGGAGATGCAGAGCGGCTCGCCGCCCGAGGGCCTGCGCCCACAGGAGATCGTCGTGTTGCACGACGCCGACGCCTCGACCTCGATGGTCATCCTCTTCTTCGAGAACGAGGACGACTACCGGCAGGGCGACGAGGTCCTCAACGCGATGGATACGGGCGACACCCCGGGGCAGCGGACGTCGGTTGGCAAGTACGACGTCGCGTTCCGCCAGACGATGTAGCCACCGCTCGCAGCGCGCTAGGCTGGCCGCGCTTGGAGAGGTGTCCGAGCGGTCTAAGGAGCGCGACTGGAAATCGCGTATGGGCCGAAAGGTCCATCGCGGGTTCAAATCCCGCCCTCTCCGTGAGGTGAGACGCATTGGGCCCGGGCGACCGGGCCCTTTCATACTGGGCCGATGCGGATCGGCCGGCACGAGGTCGCGATCACGAACCCGGACAAGGTCTTCTTCCCGGAGCCGGGGCTGACGAAGGGCGACCTCGTCGCCTACTACCTCGGCGTCGCGCCGGCAGCGCTGAACCACATCAGGCGGCGGCCGTTCCACATGAAGCGCTATCCGAACGGCGTCGAGGGCGACTTCTTCCACCAGAAGCGCGTGCCGCCGCACCCGGACTTCGTCGGCGAGCGGTTCGTTCGCTTCCCCAGCGGCCATTCGACGGTCTTCTCGGTCGTCGACAATGCCGCGGCGCTCGCCTGGGTCGTCAACCTCGGCTGCATCGAGCTCCATACCTGGCACTCGCGCGTGGAGGACGTCGAGCGGCCCGACTACCTATTGATCGACCTCGACCCGAGCAAGGGCAACCCGTGGGAGTTCGTGCGCGAGATCGCGCTCGTCGTCAAGCAGGTGATGGACGATCTCGGGCTGGCCTCGTACCCGAAGACCTCGGGTGCGACGGGGATGCACATCCTCGCGCCGATCAGGCCCGAGCTCGCGTTTCCGGAGGTGCGGCGCTTCGCGAAGGCCCTGGCCGAGGAAGTCGAGCGGCGGGTCGGCGACCAGGACGTCGCGACGACGACCTGGCGGGTGGCCGACCGGCGCGGCGTGTTCGTCGACTTCGGCCAGAACGCGCGCGACCGGACGATCGCCTCGGCGTACTCGGTGCGGCCGACCCCCGACGCGCGTGTCTCGGCGCCGCTGCGCTGGAGCGAGGTTCGGCGTTGCAACCCGTCCCGCTTCACGGTCACGTCGATGCCGAAGCGCCTGGCGAAGGTCGGTGACCTGAAGGCCGGGATGTGGCGGCGCAAGGCCAGCCTCCTCCCGCGCTTCGAGCAGCTGGGCCTGCCGCCGGGCGATCCCACGATCGGCGAGCCGCGCCCCAACAGCCGCTCGCGGCGCTGGGTCAGCGGCCGGGGGTAGCGAGCAGGCTCTCGACGGTCGGGTCGCCGCGCTTGCGGCGCGGGCGCACCTGATCCCACGTGCATGCGCTCGCGTCCTTGTCGGGCCGGAAGCGCAGGAAGCGCGTCCCGTGGCGGAAGCGGTTGCCCTCGAGCTTGTCGAAGCGCACCTCGCAGACGAGCTCCGGCCGCACCGGGTTCCAGTCGAGCTCCTTGCCCCGCGACCAGCGGCTCTGGCCGCCGGGGATACGCCTGTCGCTCAGGTGCCCCGGCTCGAGCATCTCCGGCAGCTCGGCCTCGAGCTCACGGCGCACGGCCGCCGGAAACCCGGAGCAGTGCCCGACGAAGTCGAGCGAGCCGTCCTCGCCGTAGAGGCCGAGCAGCAGCGTCGAGATCCGACCGTCGCCCTTGTCGCTCCAGCGGAAGCCGACGATCACGCAGTCGGCGGTCTTGTACGGCTTCACCTTGACGACGCCGTCGCGCGAGCCGGGGAGATAAGGCAGCTCGAGCCGCTTGGCGATCACGCCGTCGAGGCCGGCCTGCTCGAGCCGCTCGAGCCACTTCGCGGCCTGCTGCGCGTCGCGCACCGCCGGCGAGAGGCGGAAGGCCTTCGCCTTGCGCTCGAGCTCGCGCCGCCGCTTCTCGAGCGGCTGCTCGTGCAACGGCACTCCTTTCCAGAGGAGCAGGTCGAACGCGACGTACTCCGCGGGGATCTCCGCCGCCAGCCGCCGGATCCTGCTCTCCGCCGGATGCAGCCGCAGCTGGAGCTGGTCGAACTCGAGCCGCCCCTTGCGCGCGATGATGATCTCGCCGTCGAGCGCGGAGTCCGGCGGGAGCTTCGCCCCGACCTCCTCGAGCTCCGGGAAGTAGCGCAGCAGCGGCCGGCCGTTGCGCGACCAGAGCCGCAGCCCGCCGCCGAGGTTCTCGAGCACGCCGCGGAACCCGTCCCACTTCGGCTCGTACTGCCACTCGCCGGTCGGCAGCTCGTCGACGAGCTCGGCCTCCATCGGCGGGAAGGGAAGGTTTCGCGGCGGCATCGCGGGAACAACGGTAACGACGTGGGCGAGCTGGACGGAGTCTGGGACGTCAGGCGGCTCGGAGGCTTGCTGCCGCCGATGCTCGTCGTGCGCAAGGTCGTCCACGGTGACACGGGCGAGACGAAGCTCGGCCCGCTCCCCGGCGCGCCGTTCGATGTCGTCGGGCTCAGCCTGCGCTACCGCGGGCCCTTCCGCGGCTTCGTCGACGAGCTCGAGCCCGACGGCGACCGCTTCGTCGGCCGGGCGACGTTCCGCGGGCGCGTGTTCGGCCGCTTCGCGCTGGAACGAGCCTCGCTGCAGGCGAACTAAGCTCCACGCCGTGAGGCGAGTCGTCGTCACGGGTCTGGGAGCCCTCACCCCGGTCGGGAACACGGCGCCCGAGACCTGGCGCGCCGCCGTCGCCGGCGAGAGCGGGATCGACTGGATCCGTGCGTTCGACCCGGAAGGACTGCCCGTGCGCGTCGCTGCCGAGGTGAAGGACTTCGATCCTGTCGGCCTGGCCCACCCGAAGGAGCTCCGCCGCCTCGACCGCAACGTCGTGCTCGCTCTCGGGGCGGCGAAGGAGGCGGTCGCCGACTCGGGTCTGAACGGCTTCGACCCGCACCGGGTCGGGATCGTCTTCGGCTCGGCGATCGGCGGGCTGATCGGGATCGTCGAGCAGGCCGACACGCTGCGCGACCGCGGGCCCGACCGTGTCTCGCCCTATTTCATCCCGAGCGTGCTGGTCGACACGGCGAGCGGCCAGCTGGCGATCTCCCTCGGCATCAAGGGGCCGAACTACGCGCCCGTCTCGGCGTGCGCGACCGGCTCGCACGCGGTGGGCGAGGGCGCCGAGATCATCCGCCGCGGCGACGCCGACGCGATCCTGGCCGGCGGCACGGAGGCCTGCATCCATCCGCTGATCCTCGCGGGCTTCACGGCGATGCGAGGCCTCGCGGCCGAGGAGGAGCACCCGCCACACGCGTCGCGGCCTTTCGACGCGACGCGTGCCGGTTTCGTGATGGGCGAGGGCGCCTGCGTGCTCGTGCTCGAGGAGCTCGAGGCGGCGAAGGTCCGGGGCGCTCAGCTCTACGCCGAGGTGCTCGGCTACGGCGCCTCCAACGACGCATACCATCTCGCGGCGCCCGAGCCGGAGGCGATCGGAGTGGCCGAGATGATGCGCACCGCCCTCGACCGCGCCGGCGTCGAGCGCGAGCGTGTCGGCTACATCAACGCCCACGGCACCTCGACGCCGCTCGGCGACGCGGCCGAGACGAAGGCGATCAAGGACGTCTTCGGCGATCACGCCTCGAAGCTCGCCGTCTCGTCGACGAAGTCGGTGATGGGCCACTGCTTCGGAGCGGCCGGAGCGATCGAGGCGATGATGTGCGTGCTCGCCGTCCGCGACGGCGTGCTGCCGCCGACGATCAACTACGAGCACCCCGATCCCGTCTGCGACCTCGACTACGTGCCGAACGAGTCGCGCGAGGCCGAGGTCGACGTCGCCCTCTCGAACGCTATGGGCCTGGGCGGCCACAACGCCTGCGTCCTCGTCGGTCGCGCGCCCGCCTGAGGGGAGGCCAGCCGGGGGCCGCCGTAGCCTTGTCCCAGCGGCCGTCAAGCGCTAAAGACACGTACGTCCCGGCCGATAGGACAAGAATCCGTTTGAAGAGGGGACATTGATGAAGTTGCACCCACTCGTGCGCCGTCTCGGCAGGAGGCGTGGCGTCGTCGTGGCGGCGGTCCTGGTCGCCGCGGTCGCGGCGGTCGAGGCGGGCGTCGTGGCCGCCGGCCCGGCTCCGCACGGCATCACCGTGAGACCGGACGGCCCCGTCCCGCGCGCGCCCGCCCCGGCGCCTGGCTCGGGCAAGCGGGTGATCGTCGGCCACTCGTACGAGAACGCCGTCTCGCGGCCCGTTCGCGTGCTCGCGCGGACGGCGAGGCCGGTTTCCGGCTTCCGGGAGGCGAGCCCGAACCCGCGGCCGGTGTCACGGCACGCGGACGCGCTCGACACGGTGCGGCAGACGGAGCGCTTCGCGCCGAAGATGCCCGGCACGACCCTCAACTTCGACGGCATCCCGTTCCCGGGCGTGGCGTGCAGCTGCGCGCCGCCCGACACGAACGGCGAGGTCGGCGCCACGCAGTACGTGCAGATCGTCAACCAGGGTTTCCAGGTGTTCAACAAGACCACCGGCGCCCCCCTGACGTCCGCCGTCGACATCGCCTCTCTCTGGCCCACGCCGCCCGGCGGCGTCTGCAAGACGGGCGGCTTCGGCGATCCGGTCGTGATGTACGACCAGCTCGCGAACCGCTGGCTGCTCTCGCAGTTCGCCGGCACGACCGTGCCGACCGACGAGTGCATCGCGATCTCGAAGACCAGCGACGCGACCGGCGAGTGGTACCTCTACGGCTTCAACCTCGGCACCGACTTCTTCGACTACCCGCACTTCGGCGTGTGGCCGGACGCGTACTACATGTCGATGAACGTCTTCGACTCCAGCGGCAACAGCTTCCTCGGGCCTCAGCCGTTCGCGTTCGACCGCGCGAAGATGCTGACCGGTGCGCCCGCGACGTTCGTGACGACGCGCGACCCGTCGGTCTTCGACTCGAACAACGACTCGATCCTCCCGGCCGACCTGGACGGCTCGACGCTGCCGCCCGCCGGCGCGCCCGAGCCGTTCCTGATGTCGGGCCCCTACAACTCGACGTGGTCGCTCTTCCGCTACCACGTCGACTTCGCCACGCCCGCCAACTCGACGTTCACGGTGGGCGGCACCCTCGTGCCCGCACCCTACACGGCGCTTTGCCTGGGCTTCTCCAACTGCGTGCCCCAAAAGGACACCGGAGCGAGCGACAACCTCGACGCCCTCGGCGACCGCGGCATGTTCCGGCTCGCGTACCGGAACCTCGGCGGCCACGAGGCGCTCGTCGGGAACATGTCCGTCGACTCGAGCGGCGTCGCAGGGATCCGCTGGTACGAGCTCGACCATGCGACTTCGGGAACGCCGTCGTTCGTCCAGGAGAGCACCTACCAGCCCGACACGACCTGGCGCTGGATGGGCAGCGCGGCCATGGACCGCGACGGCGACCTGGCGCTCGGCTTCAGTGCCTCGAGCGAGAGCATCAACCCGCAGATTCGCTACGCAGGTCGTTTGGCGGGCGACCCGGCGAACACGCTCGCCCAGGGCGAGGCGACGCTCTTCGCAGGCACCGGCAGCCAGCTGGGCACGAGCAACCGCTGGGGCGACTACAGCGACATGACGGTCGACCCCGTCGACGACTGCACGTTCTGGTACACGCAGGAGTACTACGCGACCACGGCGTCCGCGGCGTGGCACACGCGGATCGGGAAGTTCAAGTACCCGACCTGCGGGCCGACGTGGACGCTGGCGGCGGCGAGGGCCGGCAACGGCGTCGGCACGATCGCGTCGACCCCGGGCGGGATCAACTGCGGCGTCTCCTGCGCCGCGTCCTTTGCCGACGGGGCGAGTGTGACGCTCACGGCGGCGCCGGCGACGGGGTCGACCTTCAGCGGCTGGTCGGGCGCCTGCTCGGGAGCCGGCGCGTGCACCGTCACCAGCCGGTCCGACAGGAGCGTGACCGCCACCTTCACGCTGCAGCCGCGCACGCTCACGGTGCGCAAGGCAGGCACGGGCACAGGGCGAATCACGAGCTTGCCCGCCGGCATCAACTGCCCGGGCACGTGCGCGTTCTCGTTCCTGTTCGGCGCCTCCGTGAAGCTGACCGCGAAGCCGTCTTCCCGCTCGATCTTCAGCGGCTGGAGCGGCGCGTGCCACGGCACTGCTGCGTGCACGTTGTCGATGACGGCGAGCACGACCACGACCGCGAGCTTCAAGGCCAAGTGCGTGGTCCCGAAGGTGATCGGGCTGACGCTGAGGAAGGCGAAGGCCAGGATCAGGAAGGCGCACTGCGCCGTCGGCAAGGTGACGAGGAAGGCGTCGGCCGCGCGCAAGAAGGGCCGGGTGCTCGCACAGAAGCCGAAGCCCGGCAAGAAGCTGACGCCCGGCGCCAGGGTCAACCTGACCGTCGGCAAGGGCTAGGCCCGAGCTCGACGGGCCGCCCGGCTCCGCCGGTCCTGCTCGGCTCCCAGTCTTGAATTCGTCCGACCGACGGGTTAAGACCCTGCATACGGCCTTCCGGCCGAACTTGTCGTAAAGGGAGAGGGGAACCGGGCGATGAAGGCTGTCGAGGGATGGTTTCGCGCGCTGGCACGTCGCCGCGCGCTCGTCGTCGTAGGCGTCTTCGCCGCGGTCGCGCTGTCGGTTGGAGCCGGCGTGGTGCTGGCGGGCGCATCGAGCGGCGGCATCGGCGTCCGCGTGAGCGGGCCGCTGCCGCGCGCGCCGATCGCGCTGGACGGCAAGAAGGTGATCGTCGGCCACTCGCTGAAGAACGACGTCTCGCCCGCTCTCCGGGCGATTCCGGCGAAGCCCCTCGGACCCGGCAGCGAGCTGGAAGCCAGCCCGAACCCGCGTGCGGTCTCCACGCACAGGAACGGGCTCGACACCGTCCGCCAGGCCAAGCAGTTCGCGCCGAACATGCCCGCCACGACCCTGAACTTCGACGGAATCCTCTTCCCGGGCGTCGCGTGTAACTGCGCACCCCCCGACACGAACGGCGAGGTCGGCGCGACGCAGTACGTGCAGATGGTCAACGAGGGCTTCCAGGTCTTCAACAAGACGACCGGCGCGTCGGTGCTCGGCCCCGTCGGCATCACGACCGTCTGGACGGGGTTCGGCGGCGTCTGCGAGAACAACGGCGACGGCGACCCCGTCGTGCTTTACGACCAGCTCGCGAACCGCTGGCTGATCTCGCAGTTCGCCGGCTCGGGCGTGCCGACCGACGAGTGCATCGCGGTCTCGACGTCGAGCGACGCGACCGGGTCCTGGAACCGCTACGACTTCCACCTCGGGACGGACTTCTTCGACTATCCGCACCTGGGCGTGTGGCCGGACGCCTACTACATGAGCATGAACGTGTTCAACTCGGCCGGAACCGCGTTCCTCGGTCCCCAGCCGTTCGCCTTCAACCGCGCGGCGATGCTCGCGGGCACCGCGGCGACGTTCGTCACCACCCGCGACCCCTCGGTCTTCAGCAGCTCGAACGACGCGCTGTTGCCGGCCGACCTCGACGGCTCGACGCTGCCCACCTCCGGCGCGCCGGAGCCGTTCCTGATGTCCGGCACCTCTTCGACCTGGAAGCTGTGGCGCTACCACGTCGACTTCGGGACGCCCGCCAACTCCACGTTCACCCTCGGGGGCAACCTGACGCCCGCGGCGTACACCGAGATCTGCCCGGCCACCCGCTCGTGCGTACCGCAGCTCGGCACGGCGACGGGCCTCGATGCGATCGGCGACCGCGGCATGTTCCGGCTCGCCTACCGGAAGTTCGGCGACGGCCACGAGGCGCTCGTCGGGAACCAGACGGTCTCCTCGAACTCCGTCGCCGGGATCCGCTGGTACGAGATCAACAACGCGACGTCGGGCACTCCCGCCTTCGCCCAGCAGAGCACCTACCAGCCCGACACGACCTGGCGCTGGATGGGCAGCGCGGCGATGGACCGCGACGGCAACCTCGCGCTCGGCTTCAGCGCCTCGAGCTCGACGATCTACCCGCAGATCCGCTACGCCGGGCGCCTTGCCGGCGACCCGGCGAACACGCTGGCCCAGGGCGAGGCCCACCTCCTCGACGGCACCGGCAGCCAGCAGGCCACCTCGAATCGCTGGGGCGACTACAGCGACCTGACCGTCGACCCCGTCGACGACTGCACGTTCTGGTACACGCAGGAGTACTACTCGGTGCCGAACAGCCAGTTCAACTGGCGCACCCGCATCGGGAACTTCAAGTTCCCGTCGTGCAACAACTCGAACGCGTTCCTGTCGATCGGCAAGACCGCGGACGCGGCCTCCATCGATGCCGGCAGCCAGGCGGGCTTCACGGTCACCCTCGCCAACTCGGGCGCCCAGACGGCGAACGGGATCGCGATCTCGGACAACCTGCCCTCCGGCACCGACGTGGACTGGTCGCTCGACGTCGGCGGCTCGAGCGCCGGCTGGCAGGTCAACGGCTCGCCGCCGAACGAGACGCTCGTCTACACGCAGACGTCGCTCGCGGCAGGCGCCGGCACGCACGTCCACGTGGTCACGGGTACTACCGGTAGCACGTGCGAGGCGACGCTCTCGAACACGGCGTCGTTCACGAGCACGAACGGCGGTTCCGGCAACGCATCGGCCTCGGTGCAGGTGCTGGGGCCGCTGACCACCGCGTTCGGCCAGAACTTCGACGCCGTCACGGCCCCGGCCCTGCCGGCCGGCTGGACCGCGGCGAACGCGGCCGGCGCGGCACCCCTGTGGGTGACGTCGAGCTCGGGCACGCCGACTCCCGTCGCGGACTCGGCGCCGAACGCGGCCTTCGTCGACGACCCGGCGGCGGTCAGCGACAAGCGGCTCGACTCGCCGACGATCGCCGTGCCCTCAGGCGCGTCGGTGCTGACCTTCCGGCAGAACCGCAACCTGGAGAGCGGCTACGACGGCGGGGTCCTCGAGATCTCGATCGACGGCGGCGCCTTCCAGGACATCATCGCGGCCGGCGGCAGCTTCGCGGCCGGCGGCTACGACGCGACGATCAGCTCGTCGTTCGGCAGCCCGATCGCGGGCCGGCAGGCCTGGAGCGGGAGCACGGGCAACGCCTTCGTCACGACGACCGTGAGCCTGCCCGCGGCAGCGGCCGGCCACAACGCCGTGCTGCGCTGGCGGATGGGGAGCGACTCGTCGGTTGCAGGCAGCGGCTGGCGGATCGACAGCATCACGATCACCTCCCGGACGTGCGGCGCACCGCCGCCACCGCCACCCCCGCCGCCGCCACCACCCCCACCACCGCCGCCTCCGCCGCCACCTCCGCCTCCGCCTCCGCCACCCCCGCCTCCTTTGACGTGGACGCTGACGGTCACCAAGACGGGGCCCGGGACGGGCACGGTCACGAGCTCGCCGGCCGGCATCAACTGCGGCCCGACGTGCGTGGCCACGTTCACGAACGGCACCACGGTGACGTTGACGGCGACGCCGACGGGCAGGTCACGGTTCGGCGGCTGGTCGGGCGACTGCACCGGCACCGGCGCGTGCGTGCTGTCGATGACGGCGACTCATTCCGTCACGGCGAGGTTCAACAGGCGGTCGACGGCGGCTGCCTGCACCGTCCCGAACGTCGTCGGGATGACCGTCGGCAAGGCGAGGTCGAAGCTCGCCAGAGCCCACTGCGGGGTCGGGTCCGTCACGCGGAAGGCCTCGGCGGCGGGCAAGAAGGGCAAGGTGCTCTCGCAGACGCCGCGCGCGGGCAAGAAGCTGAGAAACGGCGCGAGGATCAACCTGGCCGTCGGCAAGGGGCCGAAGAAGTAGCAGGGACTGGTTCTCGCTAGCGGGGCTCGACCGCCTCGGCGGTCAGCTCCGCCAGCGAGCCCAGCACGACGTCCGCAGCGGCGAGCGCGTCCGCGCCCGGCGGGAAGTGGCGGTTCGGGATCGCGAGCACACGTAACCCTGCGGCCTTCGCGGCGAGGATGCCGCTGTGTGAGTCCTCGACCGCGGCGGCGCGAGTCGGGTCGACGCCCAGTCGCCGCGCGGTCTCGAGGTAGACGTCGGGCGCCGGCTTGCCGCGCGCCACCTCCTCGGAGGAGACGGTGACCGCGAAGTGCCGCTGCACGCCGAGCAGCTCGAGCACGAGGTCGATCAGCTCGCGGTTGGACGACGAAGCGAGCCCGAGCGGCCAGCGGGCGGCGAGGCGCTCGACTGCCTCCCTCGCGCCGGGGATGACGGGCAGCTCCTCGCGGTAGAGCGCGGTCAGGCGCTCGACGACCTCCCGGCTGATCTCGCCGGGCGGCTCCGGGAGGCCGATCGTCTCGTGCATGTAGCGAGACCACTCCGTCGAGCTCATGCCCATCATGTCCCGCTGCGCGCGGTCGTGCCAGCGACCGCCGCGCTCGCGGGCGAGCTCCTCGCGCGCCTGGTCCCACACCTGTTCGGAGTCGAGCAGGACGCCGTCCAGGTCGAAGACGACGGCGTCGATCACAGCGCCGCGTAGGCCTGGCCGTGGAAGACGAGCGGGCGCACGTCGGGCGGCCCGGGCTCGGCGGCCTCGACCCCGGCGACGAAGAAGGTGTGGTCGCCGGTATGGTGCTCGGCGTCGAGACGGCAGTGCAGCCACGCAGCGGCGCCTTCGAGCTGCGGCGGCCCGGGGGCGGGGCGGACGGCGATGCCCTCCCAGAGCGCGATCGGCGGCACCCCGCGCGCGAAGTGCTGTGCGAGGTGCTCCTGCCCCGCGGCGAGCACGCTGACCGCGAGCTCGCCCGCGTCGCGCAGCAGCTCGTGCAGCGCCGCGTCGCGGCGGATCGCGAACCCGACGAGCGCCGGCTCGAGCGAGAGCGACACCAACGAGGCGACGGTCAACCCGACCCGCTGACCCTCGAGCTCGACGGTGACGACCGCGACCGAGGACGGTACCCGCCGCATCACCGTCCGCAGCTCGTCGCCGCTCACCACGCGCCGATCATACGAAGCGCGCACCGCGGGCCCGGTCGCGCTACTGCGTCGTCGGCACCGCGCTCGGCTCGTCGCTGCGCGCCCTGAGCACAGCGACGACAGCGATCGCGAGGAACCCGAGCGCTGCGACCCGCGGAGCGACGACGGCGACCACCGTCACGCCGACGTAGAACGCGATGTTCGGCGAGGTTGCAACGAGGATCGCCCGCACCTCGTCGTCGGTCACCTCCGGCTCCAGGAGCGCACGGTCGGCCGCGGCCGCGCCCCACAGCGCGCCGAAGAGCGAGGAGATGGCGAGCAGGCAGACGCCGTAGAAGACCACCGCCGCTCGCTCGGCGCTTGGGCTGTGGAACGCCTCTGCGACGAGACGCGTGGGATACGGCAGGAAGGAGACCGCCATCAGCAGGAGCAGGTTGATCCGCATCACCGCGCCGTTCGCGTAGCGCAGCCGCCGAAAGACGCTGTGGTGGGCGAGCCAGATCCCGCCGATCGTCAGGAAGCTCGTCGCGAAGCCGAGGTACGCGGGCCATTCGTGGACGATGCCTGCCCAGAGGTTGTGGAACTCCGTCGGCGGCACCCGGATGTCCAGCACGAGCAGCGTGATCGCGATTGCGAACACGCCGTCGCTGAACGCCTCCACGCGGCCGGTTTCCCAGCGCCCACCCACGGAGACGACTTCGACCTCCGGCGAGCGGGTCCTACGCCCGAACCGACCGGCTGCTAGCCGAGCGCGTCCGCTAGTCGTGCGAGCACTTGCGGTAGCCGGCGCGGATCGCGTCGCGCTCGGCGTTCATCGCGCTCTCGAGCGCCACGTCGGACGGGTTGCCGCGGTCGTACGGGTGCAGCCCCGGCCCCTGCCACGTCACGTCGGGCGTGACGCCGGGTCCCGCGGCGGTGAGCCGGTACTGCTCGCCGACACCGGTCGGGCGCTTCCGGTTGGGAGTCCAGCGCGGGTGCGCGTAGCCGCCGACCCACGGGTTCCGCCGGTAGAAGCCGTAGCAGAACATCCCGGGCGGCCCGTGCGAGACGAAGGAGTTCTCGCGCAGCCAGCCCTTGCCGTACAGGGAGTTGTACGTGTCGAGGAAGAGCAGCCGGCCGTAGTTGTCGGTGGGCGCGCCGACGCTCGTCGTGCCGAAGCCGCGGACGCCCTGGCCGTTGTAGGTGTACTGGCCGAAGACCTCCTGGAAGCGGCCGCCGTAGATCCAGTCGGTGTAGACGTCGAGCTTCGCCAGCGGCCCCGTCCAGTGCGCCAGGTGCAGCCACCAGGTCTTCTGCTGGGCGAGCCAGGGCGCGAGGCCGAGGTCCGGGAGCGCCGTCTGCCAGCTCTGCAGCGCCCAGTACGAGCCGTTCGGCGCCTTGCAGGCGGTCACCATCCAGGGCAGCTGCGGACCGTCGTAAGCCCTGCACCTGTTCTTGAAGTGCTTCCACGTCAGCCGGCGGTGCTTCCAGCCGCCGGAGTAGTCGAGCTTGAACTCGACCTGGCGAACCCTCGGGCTCGCCGGCCGCGGGCGCGCGTTCACGGCGCCCCAGGCGAGCAGGTGCGTGACCCTGCCTCGCGCCGAGTAGGTGACCATCGCGGTCCCCTTGGAGTTGACGGCGAGCTTGATGTGGGAGGCGTTGCGCGCGATCAGCTGCGACGCGCCGGCGCTGCCGGCGAGCGAGAGCGCAGCGACGGACGCGCACGCGAGGGCGACGAGACGAGCACGCACGGGGACCCCTCCTGGAAACACCAGCCGCATGTGACGGTAATCGGATCTCGCCGCACCGCGCTCAAGCGCGCTGCGTGCCTCGTTCGGGTGAGTTAGCCCTCCTTAGGAGGCGAGTCGCTCGTCCGCGGGGTGGTGCGGCACCGGGACCTCGAGCGGGAGGCTCAGGAAGATGTCCACGACGGCCGGGTCGAACTGCGTTCCCGCGCCCTCGCGGAGGCGGCGGCACGCCTCGGCGACGTCGAGCCGCTTGCGGTAGGGCCGGTCGGTCGTCATCGCGTGGAAGGCGTCGCAGACGAAGACGATGCGCGCCTCGAGCGGGATCTCGTCGCCGGCCTTGCCGTCCGGGTAGCCGGCGCCGTCCCAGCGCTCGTGGCAGCTGCGGACGATCGTGCGCACCTCAGCGAGGCGGTCGATCGGCTCGAGGATGCGCTCGCCCAGCTCGGGATGCATCTCGATGATCGCCCGCTCGTCGTCGGAGAGCGGCCCCGGCTTGAGCAGGATGCTCGTCGGAATCCCGATCTTGCCGATGTCGTGGAACAGGGCGCCCAGCTCGAGCCGCTTCAGGGCCGCGCCCTCGAAGCCCACAGCCTCGCCGACCCGTAGCGCCATGTCGGTGATCCAGCGCGTGTGGGAGGAGGTGTACTCGTCGTTCGCCTCGAGCGCGTTCGCGAGCGCCTCGACCGTCGAGACGAAGGTCTCCTCGAGGTTCTCGTAGCTGCGCGCACGCTCGAGCGCAACCGCGGCCTGGTACGAGATGCCGCCGAGCAGGCGCAGGATCTCCTCGACCGTGTGCTCGCTCTCCGCGGTCGGCTCGCGGACGCTGATGAAACCATCGAGCGCGCCGTCATTGAGGAGCGGAGCCAGCGCGAGATCCGGCCACTCGAGCCCGTCGGGCGCAGGCGCGTACTGCTGGGCCTCGTCGGCGCCGACGAGGAAGGGCGTCGTCCGGTGGCCGACCGCCGCGCGCATGGCCTCGGCGGGCAGGACGACCGACAGCAGCTCGGGCTCGGCGTCGTAGTCGGAGTGCGCGCTGATGCGGAAGTCGCCGTTCTCGTCCGCGAGCCAGAGCGCGCACCTCTTGCCACCGAGGATCTGCGCCGCCGCCCGCACCGTCTCGCAGCCGATCGCGTCCGGCGTCTCGGCCTGCGAGATCGCGCCCGTGAACTCGAGCAGCGCCTTCAGGTGGTCGGCCTCGCGCCGCTGGGCCTCGTACAGGCGCGCGTTCTCGAGCGCGACCGACGCGTGGCCGGCGAGCACCTCGAGCAGGCGGACGTCGTCCTCGTCGAACTGGCCGACGCCGAGCTTGGAGATCGCGATCACGCCGATCACGCGGGCGCCGTAGCGCAGCGGCACGGCGATCTGCGACTCCTCGATCATGTGCGTGCCGGGGATCATCACGGCGTACTCGCATTCGAGCGTGTTCTCGACGAGCATTGACTCCGCGGTCGCGGCCGCGTGCCCCGTGATTCCTTCGCCGATGCGCGTGCGCGGGAACTCGACGCGCTCGCCGTCGCGTAGCACCAGCTCGCCGCGGAACGCGATCGGGACGACCTCGTCGCCCTCGATCACCGAGACGCGGCAGTTGTGGTAGTCGATCAGCAGTCGCAGCTCGTCGGCGATCACCTCGCCGATCTGGCGCACGTCGTTCAGCCGGTTCAGCTTTCCGGCCAGGCTCTGCAGCATCTTCAGGTGGGCGATCGAGCGCACGTCGCGGCCGCTGCCAGGCTTGCCGTCCGGGCGCTCGCTCGTGTGCTCGTCGAAGAGGACGATCTGGTTCTTGCCGCGGGCCTTCGCGGTCATCATCGCGGCCTCCGCGCAGGCGACCAGCTCGCGCGGGTTCATCGCGTGTTCCGGCCCCTGCGAGATCCCGACCGAGATCGTGATCTTGCCGGTCGGGCCGAACTCGACCTCGGCGAGGTCGTCGGTCAGCCGCCGCGCCAGCGTCAGGGCGTCGCCCGCGTCGCCGCTCGGCATGATCACGCCGAACTCCTCGCCGCCGAGGCGGCAGACGACGTCCGACCCGCGCAGCGCGCCGCGCAGCAGCTCGGCGAGGTCGGTCAGGACCTGATCGCCCGAGCCATGGCCGTGGACGTCGTTGACACGCTTGAAGTCGTCGATGTCGAGCATCAGCACCGCGACGGCGTCGCGGGAGCGGCTCGCGCGCGTCAGCTCGGCGCGCAGGCGCTCGTGGAAGTAGCGGTGGTTGTAGAGGCCGGTCAGCGAGTCGGTCTGGGCCTGGTACTCGAGCCGCGCGCGGATCTGCGCGTTGTCGAGCGCCAGCGCCGCCGCGTCGCCGAACCGGCATGCCAGCTCGAACTCGTCGTCGCTGAAGGAGGCGTCCTCGCCCAGGCGGTAGATGTTGAGCGTCCCCTTGACCAGCCCGCGGGCGATCAGCGGGACCGCGATCAGCGCCTCCGGCTCGTCGTCGGGCGTGCCCGGCACCGTCTTCTTGCGCGGGTCGCGGTGGGCCTGGTTGGTGCGCACCGGCTCGCGGTGCAGCGCGGCCCAGCCGGTGATCCCCTCGCCGAACAGCGAGCGACTGTTCATGATCTTCTCGGCCCACGTGTCGCGCGCGAGGACCGGGATCAGGACCGTCTGTCCCTCGTCGGCCTGGTAGATCGAGAGCGTGTCGTGCGGGACGAGCTCGGCGAGCGTGTCCGCGATGCGCTCGAGCAGGTTGTCGAGGCTCTGCTCCGAGAGGATGTCGTGGAAGACATCCGCGAGCTGCCGGTAGGACTGGACGAGCGAATCGGGGCGCACCGGCTCGCGGATGAACGCGTCGCCGACCGGCGCACGCGCAGGAGCCACAGCCGCAAACAGATGCCGCACAGCCATAGTTTCCCGGCGATCGGGCCCCGGGAGATCCCCCGGAAAGGGGAACTGAGAAAAGGGCCTGGCTAGGCGGCTTCGGCCTCGTCGAGCTCGCGGCGGAGCTCGTTCACCGCGGGCAGGACGGCCAGAGCCGGCAGGATCGGCAGCCAGAGGTTGAAGATCCGGTAGACGACGACCCCGAGCAGCGCGCGCACGAACGGGAAGCCCATCCAGTGCAGCGCGAAGGTGAGCGCGATCTCGACGATGCCCGCGCCGCCGGCCGGAAGCGAGCGTCGCGTGAGCACGTAGCCCGTGGCGTAGCCGAGGATCAGCGCGGGGAGGGCAAGGCGCGGGTTGCCGAAGAACTGCAGCGCCCCCCAGAGGCAGGCGATGTCGCCCGCCCAGTACATGGCGGTGCCGAGCACGCCGAGGCCGTGCTCGCGCGGAGGCGCGACGAACATCGTGCGCAGGATCGAGAGCCCGGCCACGAAGTGGGCGAAGGCCTGCCGTACCCGCCCGCCGCCGCCGGCCCTCGCGTAGCCCGGTGCACGCTTCGGCGAGCTCAGCCAGATCGCGGCGACCGCGCCCGGGATCACGAGCAGCCACGGCAGCGTCAGCGTCAGCGAGACGTCCGCGCCGCTGACCAGGAGCGCGATCGCGGAGCAGAGCGCGGCCGGCGCGAGCACCGCGTACTCGAGCGCCCCGAGCGCGAGCACGCGTGCGACGGCGCCGTCGCGATCCTCGCCCGCGCTCCGCAGCACCCAGTAGTCGACCGCGAAGCCTCCGCTCGTCCGCGTCGCGGCGAAGACGCCGAAGCCCGCGATCACCGCCTGCAGCGTCCGGCCGAAGCTCAGGTTCGGGCCGTTGTCGACCTTGGCTGTGTCGCGGACGGCGAGCACGTAGCCCGCGTACGCGAGCAGCTCTCCGCCGAGGCAGAGCAGGAGCCAGGCCGGGTGCAGGTTCCGAACGGCGCGGTCGAGCCGCTCCGCTCCGGCGAGGTCGGCGAGCAGCGCAACGGCCCCGAGCGCGAGCACCGTCGGCACGAGGAGCACGAGCAACGGCCGGCGCTCGAGCCACCCCCGCGCGCGGCGAAGCGGTCCGTGACGCGTCGGAGCGGCCGACTTCGACACGCGCAGGACGCTAGCCCGCCGGGGTAATTACTGCAGGGGAGTCGGTGATTGACACTTTCAGAACTTAGGAGTACTTTCGATGACTCGTAAGAAGACGTCGAGCAGCGATCGGCTTGGGGGAGGGGTCGTGCGAGACAGCGAAATTCGACCCTCGTTGCGGCGGAGGGTGAGATTTCCGACGTGGAGGGGTCGTCGAGCCCCTCGCGGGCGGCTAGCGGCTCTAGCCGTCGTTTCCGCGGTCGTAGTCCTCCCCCATGCATCTGCGGCGCGTGGGCCGCTGGTTCCACCGCCGGTGGTGACCTACACGATTGACGGAATCGACGGCACGAACGGCTGGTATCGCGGCAACAGCGGTGGGAACTACGTCGTCGTCCACTGGAGCGTCACCGGCTCCATCACATCGACGAGCGGTTGTGAGTACGCGATCCAGATTCCGGGCCCCAACACGGGGACTACGCGGACGTGCTCTGCAAGCGGCCCCGGTGGCCAGACGGTCATCACGACGAGGGTCATCAGGATCGACGCCACTGCCCCCGCGGTACACGCCGCCGCCGACCGGGCGCCCGACTCGAACGGCTGGTTCAACCATGCGGTGAGGGTGGCGTTCGGCGGCACCGACGCAACTTCGGGGGTCGGAAGCTGCTCGACGACGACGTATGCCGGCCCGGACAACGCGAAGGCGGCGGTACCGGGCTCCTGCACCGACCGGGCGGGGAACGTCGGACGGAGCTCGTTCGCGCTCGCCTACGACGCGACGCCGCCACAGCTGAAGAAGCTGCGTCTGAAGCACGCAAACCGCGCCGTCATCCTCCGCTGGCAGACATCCGCCGACACGCAGCGCGTCGAGGTCACGCGGGCTCCGGGGAAGCGCCGCGCCAGCAGCGCGACGGTCTACAAGGGCCCGGCGAAGGCGTTCCGCGACAAGGGCCTGCAGGTCGGCGTCAAGTACCGGTACACGGTCAGCGCGTTCGACGCCGCCTCGAACAAGGCCAGCCGCACGGTCGACATCACGGCGACCGGAGCGCTGTTCGCGCCGGCGCCGGGCGCGCGCGTGGCGGGCTCGCCGCGCCTCGTCTGGGCGGCGGTACGCGGCGCGAGCTACTACAACGTGCAGTTGATGCGAGGCGGGACGATCTTCAGCGCCTGGCCGAGGGGGACGAGCATGAGGCTCCCGCGGAGCTGGGCCTACCACGGGCACCGCTATCGGCTACACGAGGGCGTCTACCGGTGGTACGTCTGGCCGGGCTTCGGCACGCTCTCGGCCAGCCGCTACGGCCAGCTCGTCGGCCGCAGCTCGTTCCTGTACGCCGGCCACTAGGCGGAGGGCTCGGCGAAACCCGGCTGTGCCGCCGGAACCTCCTAGAACACGAGGAACAGCAGCGCGACGACCAGCCACGCGAGCACGAGCGCGGCGAGCACCCAGAGCAGGAACGCCGTCTCGCCGATCCGCAGCCACTTGAGCTCGACCTCCTCGACGTGGAACCAGATCCGCCGCGGGGCCTCGCTCGGCGCGGGCTCGACCTTCTCGGTCCGGTTTCCTTCCGCCACCGGCCTGATTGTACGACGGCGGTGGGCTAGCGCCCGGATCTGAAGAGCAGTGACGAGACGGTCTGGAAGCAGATCGCCAGGTCGACGACGACGTTGCGGTTGCGCAGGTACCAGAGGTCGTAGGAGAGCTTCTCCGCCGCGGTCGCGGCGTCGCAGGCATAGCCGCAGCGCAGCTGCGCCCAGCCGGTGATGCCGGGCTTGACCAGGAGACGGCGGGTCCAGAAGGGGACCGTCTGCTCGAGCAGGTCGACGAACTCGGGGCGCTCGGGGCGGGGGCCGACGATCGACATCTCGCCCTTGACGACGTTCCAGAGCTGCGGCAGCTCGTCGAGGTGCGTCCCGCGGAGGAGACGCCCGACCCGCGTGATGCGCGCGTCGCCGACCTGGGTGTAGCGCGGCGAGCCGTCGTCCTCCGCGTCCGCGAGCATCGTGCGGAGCTTGAGGATGGTGAAGTGGCGCCCGCCCTCGCCGACGCGCGTCTGCCGGTAGATCACCGGCCCCGGGGTGAAACGCACGAGCAGCGCGAGAACCGGCAGCAGCGGCGCCGTCAGCAGGAGGCCGAAGGAGGCGACGGCGAGGTCGAAGACCCGCTTGGCCACACGGGTGTAGGGCTTCTGGCGGAGATGCAGCATGCTCATGAACCACGTGGGGGTCAGGTGGCGCAGAGGAACGCGTCCGAGCGCGTGCTCGATGAAGTGGGAGACGCCCACGACGCGGAAGCCGGCCGGCGCGAGGTCGAGCAGCGGGTCGACCGCCCAGGAGCTGACGCGCTCGTCGGTGAGGACGACGATGTCGGGCCGCTCCCTCGCCACGATCTGCGACAGCTCGTCGAAGGAGCCGAGGCGCGGGACTCCCGTCGCCCCTGCTTCGGGGCGCTCGCCCACGAGCCCGAGCATGGTGAACGGCGCCCGGTTGCCCTTCTGCAGCTCCGCCAGCACCTCGGAGGCGCACCCGCCCGTGCCGACGACCAGCACGCGGCGCTTCGCGATGCTGCGCACGACGTGCTCCCAGGCCGCCGAGAGCGCGAACACGGCGACCGCGGCCTCGGCGAGGCGGCCCGCGCTCAGATCGAGATCCGAGAACCAGAGGTCGAGCGCCGAGATCGCGACCAGCCCCATGATCGTTCCGGCGGCCGACGCGACCGCCGGGCCGAGCGTGAAGTACGCGCTGAGGGCCGCGCGGAGCCCGAGCGTCCAGACGGCGGCGACGACGGTCGCGACGACGACCGCGCGCAGCGGGGGCAAGCTGGGCGCGAGGAGGGCCCAGACCGGCAGCCAGACCAGGATCGCGCGGCCGGCGAGGACGAGCCAGCCGACGCGGTTCCGGGAGGCGGGGAACGAGCGCACCCGCCGTTCGAGCCAGGCCGACTCGAGCACCCGCGCGTGCGTTCCCGGGCTCACGCTCACGCGGCCCTCCTGGAAGGGGCGCTCCTCAGCGCCAGGTTGAGGCCGCGCGCGAGCAGCGGGCCCGGGTCGCTGGCACGGAACCACGAGTGCGTGACCCGGCGGTGCGGGAGCAGGACGCTCGCCGCCGCGCGGAGCCGGCGATGTCGCAGCTGCCACGCGAAGTGGCACAGCTCTCCCTCTTCCCAGCGGTACCGCTGGGCCGGGCGGGCGGTCACCGGCGCGGGGTCGCGTCCGAGGAGCCAGTCGCACCAGACCGCTGCCGGGTTGGCGCCGGCGTCGGCATCGAGCGCGATCGAGGCGAACACGCGCGGGTTGAGGTCGATCACCGCGAGCCGGCCGTCGGCGAGCTCGAGCAGCTGCAGCTGGAAGATGCCCTGCCAGCCCAGCGAGGCCAGCAGTTCCCGCGCGCGCCCGGCGAGGCCGGCCGGCACCGCCACCGTCTCGGAGAACGCGTGCATGCCGGCGGTCGGCGGCCAGAGCCGCAGGACGCGCGAGGTGGTGAGCGCGAGCAGCCGTCCCTCGGCGACGACTCCAGTGCAGGAGAGGAAGCTCGCCCGTTCGAACCGCTGGACGATGAACGGCGAGGACGACCTCTGCACGGCCGCCGCAAGCTCCGCGGCGTCGGCTGCGAGCTCGACGCCTCGCTGCTGCAGGCCGCCGTTCAGGGGCACGAACGACTGGACCGGCTTCACCACGACCGGGAAGCCCAGCTCGGCCGCCGCCGCCCGTGCGTCGGCGAGGCCGTCGCAGCGCCGGCTCGCGGGGGCCGCGAGACCGGCTGCTGCGGCAGCCTCGAGGAGCACCAGCTTGTCGACGCTCCGGCGCACGGCCTCGCGGGAGGGCAGCCCGAGGCGGGTCGAGCGCTCGAGGCGGTCGCGGTGCTCCGAGACGGCGAGGAGGGAGGCGTCGCTGCCGGGGATCAACGCGTCGTATCGGCCGCTGCGCAGAAGCTCGTCCAGACGGTCGGCGAAGGCCCGGACGCTCTCCCGCGGGTCGGGCAGGCTGACCCGCTCGTCGCACGCGCGCGACCAGTGCGTCGCGGCCGGACGCAGACGCGCGACGGCGCAGACGCGGTAGCCGGCGTTCGTCAGCCCGCGGGAGGCACCGAGCACCGCGCGCTCCTCGGCGTCGGTGATGACGACGCGACCGCTCACGGCCCGCCGCTCCCCGCGGGATCGTGGTCGTGCGAGACCGGGACCGCGCCCGTGGCGATCGCGCCGAAGTCGTTCTCGTAGTACGTGTTGCCCTCGCCGAGGTAGTCGCCGATCGCGGCCCACACCTGGCCGGCGAACACGCAGCGCCGCACGACGGTGCGCGTCGTTCCCTGGTCGAGGTAGACGCCGACGTGCGTCGTCCGGAAGTACGCGTCCTCGATCACGTTGTCGCTGCTCGCGGGTTTCTGCCCGACCGTCAGGTTCGACCACTCGGCGTTCACGCCGCGCCCGACGTTCGGGCCTACGCGCAGGCGCCGGAAGGTCGTGCCGGTGGTGTAGTGCTCGATGTAGATCCCGACGGGCGCGCGGTCGATCGTCACGTCGGTGACGCGCGAGCCTCGCGTCGCGGTGCCGGTCCAGATCCCGGTGATCCCGCACCGGCGCACGCTGATCCGGCGGGCGGTGCCCGGGCTTCCGAGCCAGAGGCAGGCCTCGGCCCGGCCGTTGGACGAGCCGCGCACGGGCCGCCGGACCCGCGAGATCGCGAGATCGGCGAGCGAGAACGGCGCACGCGTCCGGTAGTCGACCTGGTTCGGGTCGACGACGACCCCGTTGCTCCGGAAGCCCTCCGCCACGATGCGCCGCGCGAGGAAGCCGCTCGCCTGACGGACGAGCAGCCCGGTGTCGAGGCGGCCGTTGCCGTACAGCCGCGTATCGAGCACGGAGGCATGCGAGGCCGACCCCCAGACGTGGACGACGGCGCCGTCCAGGGTCTTGGCCGGGTCGGTGACGTCGAAGGTGAGCCCTCGGAGCGAGGCGCCCGGCGGGCCGGCGTTCGCGCCGAGCACCACTCCCGCCCGGAAGACCGCACGGCCGAGCCGTGCGGCGTACAACCGGTCGCCCTCGCGGTCGGCGAACGGCCGTGCGTTGTCGTAGACCCCCGGGGCCAGGACGATCGTCTCGCGGCGCCCGTTCGCAAGTGCTGCGACGAGCTCCTGCGAGGACGAGACGAGCCGGGCACCGAGAGGAACCACGTACGGCCTGGGCCGAGCGGGCCGCCGGGCCACGGGCGGCACGAGGTCGACGCTCTTTGCGCTCGGCGCAGCCCCTCCCGCCGCGCGTCCCGCCGTCCGGGGCTCCGAGGCGCATCCCGCCTGGCCCAACGCAAGCAGGACCAGGGACGCGATCACGATGACTACTCCCAAGGACGCGACGCTTCTCCCGATGACGCCCAGCACCTCCCGGTTGGGTAATTACCCATCCGTGACCGCACTCGTCTCCGAGCACGCCACTGTTCTCGAGACGACGCGGGAGCGCGCTCCGCTGAGGTTCGAGACGGTCGAGTCCGAGGACGCGTTCGCGCGCCTCGGCGAGGTCTGGAACGACCTCGTCTACGCGATGCCGCGCCCGAGCCCGTTCATGCTCCACTGCTGGCTGCTCGAGTGGTGGCGTCACTACGGGGAGGGCTGTCGGCTCGCGGTGGAGACGGCCTATCGGGGGGAGAGGCTCGTGGGCGCGCTCCCGCTGGTCACGTTCTCGCGCAACGGCCTGCGCGTCGTGACCTTCGTGGGCGCGCGGCAGTCGTGCCTCGGCGACGTCCTGCTCGCCGAGGGCGAGGGCCGGGAGCTCGTCGAGGCCCTGGTCGACCGCGTGCGCGCCTCCGACCACGACCACGCCGATCTATTCGGCCTCGCCGCCGGCTGCCGGCTCGCGTCGCTCGACGGGCCGCGCTCGCTCCGCCTCTTCCAACGGATCGAGGCGCCGGTGCTCGACCTGAGCGCCGGCTGGGAGGCGACCTACCGCGCCAAGACGGACTCGCGCAAGCGCGCACACCACAAGCGGCGGCGCCGCCAGCTCGCAGAGCTCGGCAAGCTGGAGCTCGCCTGCGCCCGCACGAGCGACGAGCTCCTGCCGGCGCTCGAGGAGGGCTTTCGCATCCACGAGCTGCGCTGGCGCGGCCGCTCCGACGGCTCGGGGTTCGTGACCGCGACCGGCATGCGCTTCAACCGTGCGGCCCTGCGCGGGCTGGCGGAGATCGACGCGTCGCGGATCGTCTCGCTGCTCCTCGACGGGAAGGCGATCGCCTTCTCCTGGCACTTCGTGCTCCGCGACCGTGTCTACCTGCACCGGCTGGCCTTCGACCCCGCGTTCTCGCGCTGCTCTCCCGGGCTGGTCAACGCGCTCGACTCGCTCCGGGTCGCGGCCGAGGAGGGAGCGACGCGCGTCGAGTTCCTCGGCGGCGCCGAGCGGTACAAGGTCGAGCTCGCCGACGGCTTCGAGCCGTTGCACCTCGGCCTGGGCTGGCCACGGGGCGTCGCCGGGCAGGCCGTCGTCCGCGGGCGGGCGGGATGGCTCGGGTTGCGCGAGCGCGGGAAGAGCTCGGAGCTGGCGAGGACGGTCTACTACGGTTCCGAGCCGTTTCGACGCCGCCTGAAGCGGCGCCGTGACGTCCTGCGGCCGAGCGGCGTCCGGCACGCGGGCGACTAGCGTGTCCGGAGCCTGGACGCGGAAGAGCGCGACACCGGGCGTCGGACCGACCCTCCCCGCTCCGGCGAAGGCCGCCGTCACGCGGGCACGATCGGCGTGGTGGCTCCTGCGAAGCCGCGGCCGCCCGGACCGGAGCGGCCTCCGCATCCTCTTCTACCACCGGGTCTCGGACGACGACGATCCGCTGGCCGTGTCGCCCCGTCGCTTCCGGGAACAGATGGAGCTGCTCGCCGACGAGGGCTACGAGGTCGTCGACCTCGCGGGCGCGGTCGCGCTGCTCGAGCGCGGAGACTCGCTTACCGACGTCGTCGCGCTCAACTTCGACGACGGGTACCGGGACGTCGCCGAGAACGCCCTGCCGGTGCTCGAGCGGCTCGGCTTCCGGGCGACGGTCTTCCTGCCGACGGGCGTGATCGACGGGACGGCCTCCTTCGCCTGGTACGCGCAGCAGCCGCCGCTCCTCAGCTGGGACGAGGTCGTCGAGCTCGACGGCGCGGGGACGCTGAGCTTCGAGGCGCACACGGTCACGCACCCCAACCTGCTGCTCCTCGACGACTCGCTCTCGCGGCACGAGATCGCGCAGTCCAAGCTCGACCTGGAGGCACGGCTGGGACGTCCCGTCGAGGCGTTCTGCTACCCGGCCGGGCTCTTCGGCGCGCGCGAGCGCACTTTCGTCGCCGAGGCCGGCTTCCGCGCGGCGGTCAGCTGCGAGCCGGGCGTCAACCTCCCGGGCGCGGATCGGTTCACGCTGCGCCGGCGCCAGATCGACCCGCGTGACCGGTTGCTGGACTTCCGCGCGAAGATCGGCGGAGGCCATGACACCCCGCTGCCGCTACGGGGCCTCTACCGGCGGCTGCGCTACGGGGAGGGTTCGAAGCCGCAACCGCCGGCCACGGCGCTGAGCGCCGGGCGCTGATGGAGTACGCGCCGACCGTCCGCACGCCCCGGGCCGTCGTCAAGGAGGGCCTCGGCCTCGCCGGCTGGGCGGTCGCGATCGGCGCGTTCGGCGGTGCGCTCTCGCTGCTTCTCTACCGCCATCCACCGAGCGCGCTGCTCGTGGTGGCCTTCGCGGTGGCCCTCCTCGGCTCCCTCTGGCTCGCGATCGTCGCCTACGACGTCGCCCTCGCCGTCGCCGTCGTCCTGCTGGCGGCGGTTCGCTTCGAGCCGGCGCCCACGGATGTGGTCTTCGCCGTCCTGATCGCCGTCGGCGTGGTCACGAGCCGGTTCCGTCTTCGCCGTGTGATCCCCGGCGCCGTCCTGCTCGTCGGCGCCTACCTCGCCCTGAACCTCGTCTCCGCGGTCGAGGTCAGCGATCCGCAGCGCGCGGTCTCGTTCCTCGCGATCACGTTCTACGTCGCGGCCTTCGGCCTCTGGCTGGCCGCGTACGTGACCTCTGCGACGATCGCCCGCCGGATCACGCGCTGCTACGTCGCGGCGGCGGTCGTCTCGGCGATCGTCTCGAGCCTCGCGCTGTTCGTGCCGTTCCCCGGACACGACGCCTTCACGCGGATCGGGCGCGCCGAGGGTCTGTTCAAGGACCCGAACGTCTTCGGGCCGTTTCTCGTGCCCGCGGCGCTGATCGTGATGGAGGAGATCCTCTCGCCGCGCCTGCTGCGCGGCCGCCGCTCGACGAAGCTGCTCATGTTCCTCGTGCTGGCGCTGGGCGTCCTCTTCTCCTACTCCCGCGCAGCGTGGCTCAACCTCGTCGTCGGGCTGCTGGTCGTGCTCGTGATCGTCGGCTTCCGGCGAGGCGGCGGTCGTCACGCGGCCCGAGCGCTCGCGATCGTCGTGGTCGCGGTCGTCGCCGTGGGCTCGGTCGTCGCGTTCTCCGGATCGCTGTCGTTCCTGGAGCAGCGCGCGAAGGTGCAGACCTACGACACGGGCCGCTTCGGGGCCCAGTCGGAGAGCATCAAGTGGGCGCTGCAGCACCCCTTCGGCATCGGCCCGGGCCAGTTCGAGAAGCGTGCCCACATCGCGGCGCACAGCATGTACGCGCGCGCCCTGGCCGAGGAGGGCGTGCTCGGGCTGGCCGCGATCCTCGCGCTGATGCTCGCGACGCTCGGCTGGGCGCTCAAGAACGCGATCCAGGGGCACGACACCTACGGGATCGGCTCGGCGGCGCTCCTCGGCGCCTGGTTCGGGATCCTGCTGAACGGCGCGTTCGTGGACACGCTCCACTGGCGACACCTGTGGTTCGTCGCCGCCCTGATCTGGGCAGGCGCTTCGCGCTTCTCGACGCGCCGCCGCTCCTACTAGGAGCGGCCCCCGACCACGACATGCCCGAGGACTGGCGTGTCCACGAGATCGAGCTGGTTCCGTAGCTCGATTGCGTCGCTCGGATGCAGCTGGTCCGGGCGCGACACCACGATCACGGCATCGGCGTGCCGCGCCCACGACCGGCACTCGGGGTAGCCGAGGAGCGGCGGACCGCTGAGGATCACGCACGTGAAGCCCGACCGGCCGAGCTCGTCGAAGAGGATCCCGAGCGCCTCGGCGGTGACGAGCGCGGGGGAGGCGGCTTCCCCGGCGCCGAGGACCGCGAGGCTGCCGGTGCGCCGCGGCGAAGCCGACGTCGGAGGCTCGACGATCATCTCGCCCGCGGCCTCGGTGTCGCCCTGCCGCGCCGCCGCGAGGATCTCGGCGAGGCCCGGTGCCGGCTCCATGCCGAACAGCTGCTCGAGGGCCGGTCGGCGGAGATCGGCGTCGATCACGAGCGCGGTCTCGCCGGCCTGCGCCAGCGCGCGGCTGAGCCCGGCCGTCACACGGGCTTTCGCCTCGTCTGAGGACGGGCTCGTCAGCATCAGGGTGTGCTGGCGCCGCGGCGGCAGCTGCGCTGCGACCACGGCCGCGAGCGCGTCGTAGGAGTCCCGCTCGCGCAGCGCCGCCTGTGGGTCGCGGAGGTAGCGGCGGGCCTTCGGGATCTCGGTCAGGATCGAGTAGCCGGTCAGCCGCTCAAGCTCGCGTGGCTCTCCGATCCGCGGCGCGATCCGTTCGCGACCCAGTGCCACGAGCATCGCGATGAAGAGTGCGGCGACGAACGCGAACGCGGCGTTTCGCACGGGGCGCGGCGAGTCTGCGCTCGTGGGCGGGCGCGCTGCGTCCGCGAGCTGGAGCTCCGACCCGGCGGTCGCCTCGCTCACGGACAGCTCGCTCAGCCGCTCGCGGATGAGCGCGATCTGCGGTTTCGCGCCGGGGGTGCCCTTCAGGCCGACGATCGCGGCCTTCAGCCTGGTCTCGGCCGACTGGATCCGGGCAAGCTCGACCGCTCGCTCGCGCGCGAGAAACGCAGCTGCGACGACGTTCGCGATGCGGGCCGCACGCACGGGTGTCGGGGCCGAGGCGCTGATCGTGACGATGTTCGCCGTCGGGTCGACCGCGGCCTGGACCTTCCCGGTGAGCGACCCCACGGACTCGCCCGGCAGGCGCCGCGCGCCGCGCGCGAGCACGTCGCGCGTGACGAGGAGCTTCTGGATCGTGGCGAGCTGGCGCTCGGCGTCGGTGGCCGACGTGATGCTCTGGCCTTCGTCGAAGAGGATCGTCGCCTGTGAGCTGTACGTCTTCGGCAGGACCAGCGAGACCGCGAGCACGATCCCGGTCACGGCCACGACGATCGCGACGATCAGGAGCTTCGACCGGCCCAGCGCGTTGGCGTACCGGCCGACGTCGATCGGCTGTTCGGCTGGAAGCTCCAGCGCGTGAAGCTGCGAGACCGCGGCGCTTGGCTTGTGTTGCTCGATCATGAGCTCACCTCCGGGGGGGCCTCGTGCAGGGGTCGCGACTCATTGCGCGCCTCGTCGGGCAAGGGACGCTCTCGGAACCGGCGCGAGGGTTCGGAGCACCGCGAAGTCGCCGCTCTGGGGGACAACGAGCTCGAGCAGCTGGAAGGGCGCGCGGGCGCGGTAGATCACGACCGCGCACACGCCGGCGGCGCAGTACCCCGCGCTCGCCGCGGCCGCTGCGCCGGAGGCTCCGAAGAACGGGATCAGCGCGAAGTCGAGGGCGATCCCGACGACGAAGCACGCTGCCGGCGGGATCGACGACAGGGCCGGGAGCGACGACGCGATCAGCGCGTTGCAGAACACGATCATCGCGGTGAAGCCGAGCAGCCCCGGCAGCAGCAGGAGGAACGGCGTCACCGAGGCGTGGAAGGATGCCCCGAAGACGAGCGGGATCAGCGGGGGCGCGAGCGCTGCGCTCAGGACGATGCTCGCGAGCGTCACGTACGTGGCGGAGCGGTACGCGCGCAAGGTCTGGTCGAGCCGCGGCCCGGCCGCGCTGCGGGCGGCGAGGGGTAGCAGCGCGGTCGAAACCGCCCCTGGGAAGTAGAGGAGGATTTCCGAGAGGTTGACCGCCACGACGTAGAAGCCGAGAGCGGTCTCCGACGCGATCAGCGCGAGCAGGATCTGGTCGATGCGGAAGCCCAGCGAATCGGCGAGCGTCCCCACCCAGGCGCGCACGCCGAACGAAATCGTCTCTCGGAGCAGGCCGAGGCTCGGCCGGCCGAGGCCGCCCTCCCGCCGGATCGCGACGGTGAAGAGCGACACCGCACGCAACCCTTGCGTAGCGGCCCAGATGGCGGTGCCAAGCGCGACGGTCAGCCCGAACGTCGCCCAGAGCAACACGGCGAGCAACGGGTAGACCCAGGAGGTGACGGCGGTCACCAGCGCGTGTGTGCGAAACCGGCTGCAGCCGAGCATGAACCGGTAGCCCGCGTCCGCGAGGCACGCCGCCAGGATGCTGATCGCGAGGATCCAGAGCTCCGGGGCGCCCACCCCATGCGGACGTGCGGCCGGCACCAACCAGAGCGTCCCACAGACGACGACCGCGCCTGCAAGCCCCGCGAGCGTCGAGAAGGCGAGGCTGTTGGTCAACAGCGCTCGGCGCAGCTCGGGCCGTCTGGCTGCAAAGACGACCGTCGCCTCGGTCACGCCGAGTCGCGCGATCCAGGCCGTCACGAGCGCCGTCACCGTCAGGAAGGCGACCGTCCCCCGGCCAGACGGGCCGAGGGCGCGCGTCACGAGCAGCAGGCCGACGAAGAGCCCGGAGTTCCCGACGATCTGCGCCCAGAACAGCAGCGCCGTCCCACGGCTCGATTCCGATTGGCCGAGTTCCTGCTCGCTCACTCACGTCACTGGAAGTTCCGCTGGCTCTGACGGTGCGGCCGCGCCGTTGGCGGCCGCCGAGGCCGGCGGCTCCAACAGCGCGGCCAGGCGCCTGGCCCCCTCACGGTGGCGCCGGATCAGCTCGTGCGCGTTCGCGGCGAAGCGCTCGCGGTACGCCTCGTACGAGCCCGTGAGCGAGAGGATCGCCTCGGCCGCGGCCTCCGGGTCGGCGGGATCGACACAGAACGACCGCAGGCCCCGCGCGTAGTAGCCCGACGCGTCGCCGACACTGGTCGACACCACCGGGACGCCCCGCGCCAGGGGCTCGAGGATGGCGAGCTGCGTCGCGTCGCGCAGCGAGGTCGAAAGGCAGACATGCGCCGCGCCCTGGACCTGCTGGACCTCCTCCCAGCTGCACGTCCCGCGCAGGGCGAGCCAGGGCCGCTCCCGTGCGAGCTCGGTCAGCACGTCGAGCAGCGGGCCGTTGCCGTAGACCTCGAGCGTCGCCGCCCGCTGCTCCCTCACTCGCTCGACGACAGCGACGGCGCCGAGCGGGTCCTTTTCGCGGTACAGCCGTCCGACCCAGACGACCCTCAGCGGCTCCTCCGGCCCGAGCGTGGGGCGGTCCGCCGGTGGGAGCTCGCGGAGGGGAAACGGGACGTACGTCGCGCCGACCCCGTAGCGGCGGTGCGCTCCCGCCACCCCGGCCCGCGAGAGGGAGACCGGCTGCGAAAGCCGCAGCGCCGGTCGCGAGACCAGCCGCTCGAACAACGAGCCGAGCACGCGGTGGTAGAAGAACGAGCTCGTCGAGAACGGCGCGCCGGAGCCGTGCAGCACGAAGAGCACGCGCTTGCCGCGCAGGCGCCCCGCGAACGCCGCGAGGTTCGGGAGCAGGTGGCGCGTCCCGTTCGCGAGGACGACGTCGGCGTCGCCGACCTCCCGCCAGAGAGCTCTCCAGGCGCCGACGGGGAAAGGCCACCCGCCGGCCCCCAGAAACCGGGTGGGAACGGTCATGTCGGCCTCCGCGTCGCCCATGCGGGGGCGGCAGGCCAGCACGCGGACACGCCAGCCCTCGCCCCGGAGAAAGCGCGCCGCGAGGTCGACGAACTGCTCGACGCCTCCGATCCGCGGCAGCACGAAGCTTGAAACGAGCAGTGCGCGCGGGCGGCGAGGCACGTCCATGGCCGTGGCGTCCAAGCCTAGGAACGCGCCGCGCCCCCCACGCGGGTGCGGCGCTCTCGGGTTCCCCAGAACCACGCTGTCAGGAAGAAGACGTACGCGATTGCGAACGCGACAGCGATCTGGAGCAAACGCCGCCCGTCTGCCGGCATCGTCGTGCCGACCGGCCTTGCTGAGATCAAACTCTGGTTCTTCGAGCATGATCTGCGCTCAAATGTCCGTTCGCCCTTGCGAAAAGGAGCCGAAGATGCCAGTTCGCGATGTGGTATCGCATTGGACAATTGATACTGCAATCCCGCAACATGTGATTTCCACGCGCCAGACATGCCAGCCGTGGCCGGGATCCCGGCTTCTGTGGCCGCTTGCACACCTACCACCGACACACCGCGCTGTGCCGCGGCGTCAATTGCCGCGATATCACACCCCGAAGCCTGATATCGCGGAGATACCAGCCGTTTTGACGACGTTTTCGGCCCCGAGACGGCACCTGAGGGACTTGCTGCGACCCCCGGAGTCACCAACAGGCCGACCGCGGCGACGACCGTGCAGGCGACGGCCGTCCGCCAGAGCAGAGCAAGCCCGGTCGGGGGTGTTGTCGGACGAGAAGCAGGCAATATGTCGGCGCGACGGGTTGCGATATGCGGTAGGTACCCAACCCGGGCGAGCGCAGATCACGAACATCAAGAATTCGACAAAACAATTCGATTTGCGATTGGAAAATGCGAAGGCTATAGTCGCCGTAGGGTTACTTCGCGAGAGGAAAGGCTGGCTCATGCGATCCCAGACGCTTCCGGAACGACCGCCGCATCCGAAGCGCCCGGGCCGGCAGATCGTCGCCGCCCGGGTGACGCCCAACCGGGCGCCGGGAGGGCTGCCGCGTGCCGAGACGGATGAGTCGCCGCGGTCGGCGGTGTCCCGCAAACGGCCCACGACGCGCGACACGGCGCGGGTGCTGCTCCGCGCATACCACGAGCATGGCGACCTCGCCGCGCGCGAGCGCCTGATCCAGCAGTACATGCCGCTCGTCAAGAGCCTTGCCCGCCGCTACAGCATGGGCGGCGAGCTCTACGAGGACCTCGTCCAGGTCGGGTGCATCGGGCTGATCAAGGCCGTCGACCGCTTCGACGCGGGGCGGGCCGAGTTCGGCGCCTTCGTCATCCCGAACGTCGCCGGCGAGATCAAGCGCTACCTCCGCGACCGGGCCTGGCCGGTGAGGGTCCCGCGTCGGCTCCAGGAGCTGCGGCCGGGGCTTCGTGCATGCTCGGCAGAGCTGTCTGCGCAGCTCGCGCGCCCCGCGACGGTCTCCGAGATCGCCGACCGCTCGGGGATCGCCGAGCAAGAGGTCGTTGCCGCCCTCGACACGGAGCGGATCCAGGCGCCCCTCTCGCTCTCGGACGTCGCAAGCCAGGACGACGAGAGCTACTGCGAGCTCGACGTCCTCGAGGGCGGCTACGAGCGCGGCGAGCAGCGGGCACTCCTCGCCGTTGGCTTCCGGGTGCTCGACGAGCGCGAGCGTCGCCTGCTGCATCTGCGCTACTTCGCCGGGCTGAGCCAGCCCCAGATCGCGAGGGAGATCGGGATCTCGCCGATCCACGTCTCGCGCCTGACGCGCCGTGCGCTGTTGAAGCTCCGAGCCGAGATCGGCCCTACGCAGAGCCCTGCCGCCGCCCAAGAGGCTGTCGCGAGCTGACGCAGCGGGATTCTCGCGCCTCCTCGCCCGTACGCGGGTGCGTCATACAATTGTCGCCGGGTGAGACCGCGGACGCGCCAAGAAGCCGATCCGGCACATCCGGCGCAGGACACCGCGCCCGCCGCCGCTCGCGCTGAGGGCTCGCCCGAGATGCCCTATCCCGTGACCCTCGTCCACGACGACACGGAGTGGGTGGCGTCGGTCGACGCGCTGCCCGGCTGTACCGCGCGCGGGGCGACTCCGGACGAAGCCGTGGAGCGCGCGTCCGACGCGATGACCGCCTGGCTCGCGAGCGCGAGACGCGAGGGCAAGGACGTCCCCGAGCCGAAGGCGTCGCAATCCCACAGCGGCCGGCTGCTGCTGCGGATGCCGCAGACACTGCACGCCGAGCTGGCTCGAACCGCCGAGCGGGAGCACGTGAGCCTGAACCAGTTCATCACCGACGTGCTCGCCGGGGCCCTCGGCTGGCGCACGACCGGACGAAAGGCGCAGGTGACCCGCACGGTGCGCGGGCTCGACGGCGACGACCAGGCCGAGCCCGGAGCGGCCCCCGGCGAGGGGTCGCGCTTCGGCACCGCGGTCTTCATTGCCAACGGCGTCGTCGTGGTGATCGCGGCCGTCGTCGCGATCATCGTCCTGCTCGTGTGGCTAAAAACGCGCTAGCGGCGTTCGGGCTCGCATCGCCGGCCCTTCAGGCGTAAAGTGTCGGGCCTACGACGAGACGGGGGAGGTCGGATCGTGGGCATCGGGTCGAAGTACCGTCGACGAGGAATCGCTCTTCTCGTGAGCGCCGCGCTGTCCGGGGCGGCGACCGGGAACGCGGCAGCCCAGGGAAACCCGGGGCCAGAGCCCTCGCCGGTGCCCGCGCGTCCGGCGGTGCATCCGGAGGCTGCGCCGGGGGTACAGTCGCCGCAGGGCTCGTCGACGTCCAGCGCGCCGGTGCGCTCCGTCCCGTCGACGCCGTCGCGCAGCTCGGCGCCCGCAGCCTCCGCGCCGAGGACCGTCCAGCGGACGCGGGCGCGCGCGGTCGTTAGGCGCGCGCAGACCCGCACTGCGAAGCCGGCGCGGCAGCCCGCTGCACGGCCGGGCCGGCCGCTCGCGTTGTTGGCGTCCGGCGGCGAGCTGCTCACGACGTCCGCCCGGGATCTCGCCCAGCCGTCGTCGTCCGGAGCGTCCTTGCTGCTGCTCCTGGTCGGCCTCGCGCTCGTCGTGCTCGTGGTCGGCGAGACGACGTTCCTCCGGAAGGCCGGGCGCGCTCCCGAGCGGCGGCGCACCGCGGAGGAGCCGCTCCCTATTCGCCGGGTTCAGCTGAAGCGCTGAGCGTTCGCCGGGCCGGCTCCGCCGGGAGGTGGACGCGCTGCAGCTCGCGCCGGTAGAGCTCCAGATGCTCGGCGCGAAAGTGTGCGACGTCGAAGCGGCGAAACGCCCGCGTGCGGCCCGCCGCGCCGAGTCGGCGGCGCAGGGCAGGATCCGCCACCAGCCGCCCTAGCGCCGCGGCCAGTGCCTCCGGGTCGCCCGCCGGGACGAGAATCCCGGTCTCGCCGTCAACGACCGCCTCTGCGACCCCGCCGACGTCCGTGGCGACGACCGGCAGACCCGCCGCCATCGCCTCGAGGATCGAGACCGGAAAGCCTTCCGAGCGGCTCGAGAGCACGAAGACGTCCGAGCGCGCGAGCACGTCGGAGACATCGCCGCGCGCGCCGAGGAGGTCGACCCGATCCGACAGCCCGCGCGCTCGAAGGGCGGCAGAAACCTCGCTGAGGCCCGGCCCGTCGCCCACCAGCGCCGCGCGGTAGCCGTCATCGACGAGCTCCAGGGCCGCGAGCAGGCTCGAGAAGTCCTTCGGGTAGGCGAAGCGGCCGATGCCGACGATCCGCACCGGCCCCGGCGACTCGTCCCGGGTGCCGAACGACGCGACGTCGACCGCGTTGTGGATCACGGCCGTGTGCGCGGGGTCGCAGGCGCGCGCTGCGATGCCCTGCTGGCGCGTAGCCTCGGACACGCACACGACGGCCGTCGTCAACGGCCGGACGAGCCGCTCGATCCGAAGAAAGAGCCGGCCGCCGAGGCCGCCGTACGCCGCGAACGACCAGCCGTGCACCGTGAAGATGCGAACGGGCACGCCGGCGAGCGACGCCGCGACGCGTCCGAGCACGCCCATCTTCGAGCTGTGCGCATGAACGATGTCGGGCCGCAGCCGCCGGCAGAGCCGCACGAGCTCGACGAGCCCGAGTGCGTCGTGCCACGGATGGATCGACCGGCGGACGTGCTTCAGCTCGACGAACGGCACCCCAGCGGCCTCGGCCGACTGGCGCAAAGGCCCCGAGCCCTGCGCGGCCAGCGTGACCTCGAACCGCTCGGTCAGACCGGGCAGGAGGAGCGCGACCGCCGTCTGGGCGCCTCCGAGCTCGCTCAGCGTGATCAGGACGAGCAGGCGGGGCCTGGGAGCCGGCATCTGCGGAAGTAGGTACCCGCATCCTCCCCCACGATGTCGCCGGTAGACCGCTCCGGCGGATCGCAGTACCCTCGTCGTCGTGCGACCGACGGTGTGGCTCTCATGGTGACGGCCGACGACGTTCGTCGCGTTCGGATCTTCGCCGACCTCGACGGGCCCGCGTGCGAACGACTTTCGCGCGTGGCGGCCGACATCAGTCTCGCGGCGGGTGAATACGCCGCCCACGAGGGCGAGGAGCGGGCCCTGTTCGCGCTGCTCGAAGGCCGGATCGAGGCGGTGAAGGTCGTCGATGGAATCGACCGGGTCGTCGGCGAGCGAGGTCCGGGCGACATCTGTGGCGAGGTGCCGATCACGCTCGGCACGCTGTTCCCGGTCGGGTTTCGCGCCGCGGAGCCGTGCCGCGTCATGCGAATCGAACCGGAGGATTACCACGCCGTCGCGGCGCTCGCGCCGGAGGTCGCCAAGCAGGTCGGAAAGCTGGCGAGCGAGCGGATCAGCGGGCCGCGCGGGCTGCAAGGCATCGCGGCCGAGCCGCCGCCTCCTCGCGCCGTGGTGCTCGGACACCAGTTGGACGCCCAGTGCACCGAGCTGCGGCGCTTCCTCCACCGTAACCAGATCTCGTTCAACTGGCTCAAGCCGGACGACCCGGATGTCGGCGAGCAGTGGGGCGGCGCCGTCCCCGTCGACGACGACCTTCCGGCGATTCGCGTGATCGGCGGGAAGACGGTGGTGAAGCCGCAGCTCCGCCGGATCGCGGAGCTACTGGGGCTCGAGACGGAGCCGGCCACAGCGGAGTACGACACGGTCATCGTCGGCGCCGGTCCGGCGGGTCTGGCAGCAGCTGTGTACGGCGCATCGGAGGGATTGCGGACGATCGTCGTCGAGCGGGAGGCGCCTGGCGGCCAGGCCGGCACCTCATCCCGTATCGAGAACTACCTCGGATTCCCCTCGGGCGTGTCCGGCGACGAGCTCGCGAGCCGGGCGTTGCAGCAGGCGCGTCGGCTCGGCGCGGAGATCCTTGTCACCCGCTCGATCACGCGCATCGACGCGCCGAACCGACAAGTGCACCTCGACGGCGGCGACGTCCTGCGTGCGAAGGCGATCATCCTCGCGTGCGGTGTGTCGTGGCGGCATCTGTCGGTCGAGGGTTTCGACCACCTCGTTGGGAAGGGTGTCTTCTACGGGGCCGCGCGCAGCGAGGCCGGGAACACGCACGGCCTGGACGTCCACATCGTCGGGGCCGGGAACTCGGCGGGGCAGGCCGCGATGTTCTTCGCGAACCACGCGCGGAGCGTGACGATTCTCTGCAGGGGCGCCACCCTCGCCAAGACCGAAGGAAGCGGCATGTCGCGCTACCTGATCGACCAGCTGGCGGCGCGAGCCAACGTCCACGTCCTCTACCGGACCGAGGTGGTCGCAGCTCACGGCGCGAACGCGCTCGATGCGATCGACGTCCGCAACTCGGATACGGGCGAGACGACGCGGCTCGAGTCGGGAGGGCTGTTCCTGTTCATCGGTGCAGACGCCGAGACCGGCTGGCTTCCGCCCGAGATCGCGCTCGACCGGCGCGGCTACGTGCTCACCGGTCCCGACGTCGGCGCCGAGGCCGAATGGCACCTCGACCGCGATCGCTACCTCCTCGAGACCAGCATGGCGGGCATCTTCGCGTGCGGCGACGTTCGCTCCGGCCCGGTCAAGCGCGTCGCCTCCGCCGTGGGTGAGGGCAGCTTGGCGATCGCATTCGTGCACCAGTACCTGCGAGAGATCGGAGCGACGTCAACCGACGCAGTTGCCGCGACAGCTTCTGCAGCGGCCTCGTAGCGTCCCGGCCGCGAACGCCCCCGAGACGAGAATGCGTCCTCGGCCTGGTTGACGGCGGGGGTGGGATTCGAACCCACGAGCGCCTGTTACGGCGCCTGCGGTTTTCAAGACCGCCCCGTTCGACCGCTCCGGCACCCCGCCTGCAAGGGATTGTGGCAGCGACTAGCGCCTGACGATCTTGACCGCGTCTGCGTTGACGTAGCCGCCCGCCGTCGACGAGCGGCTGACGGTGATCGTCCGGTCGCCGGCGTTCAGGAGCTCGATGCCGAGATACGTCCAGGCGCCGCCGTTTCGCCGCTGGTCGACCCGGACACGCTGTGTTCCGAAGAGGAAGGCCGTCGCCGGGTTGTGGTCGGGGGCCGCCGGCCAGCGGGCGTAGACGAGGTAGCGGCCTCGCGCCGGGGCGCGCACCACGAAGCGGGCAGGGTCGGCCACGGTGCTGCGGCGCGCATACCGGTAGCTCGCTCCGTACCGCTGCGACGCGTGCGAAGAGCTGCGATGCCACGAGCCCGACGCCGCGAAGTGGCCGCGCGTCGCGTCGTCGACGACCTGCGTGTAGCTGGAAGAGGAGTCGACCGCCGTCGCGAATCCGTAGCCGCGCGCGCGGACGGCGGAGACCACCGCAGGCAGCGCGTCGGCATCCAGGGTCGAGCCGTCGCTTGCCCCACCCACGTGCATCAGGACGATCTCGCCGGGAGCGAGGTGGTCGAGCACGCGCTGGACGATCGCGGCGTTCCCGCCCGCGGAGCGTCCCTGCCAGCCGAGCGTGTCGACCGTCCAGTAGACGCTTCCGTAGCCGAGCGAGGCGGCGATCCCGCGCGTGCGTGCGTCCCGTGCGCCGTAGGGGAAGCGGAGGAGGGGCCGGGTCTCGAGGCCCGCGATGCGCGCGAGCGCGGCCTGGCCGTCGACGATCTCCGCCCGAGCAGCCGCATCCGGGAGGTCGGTCAGATCGGCGTGCCCGTAGGTGTGGTTTCCGATCGGGAAGCCGGCGGCGATCGCCCGCGTCTGCGCCGGGTAGACCTCGGCCCAGCGGCCGGTGACGAAGAACGTCGCGGCGACGTGCTCGCGCCTGAGCGTGGAGAGGATCGACGGCACGCCCGCGGAGTTCCCGCCGCAGTCGAACGTCAGCGCGACGACCTTCCGTGCGGTCGGGAGGCGAGACCACTCCCGGCGGACGAGCGGCGAACTCTGAACGGCCGCGGGCGCCGCCGCCCCGGAGAGGAAGACCGTGGCGGCGAGAAGCCCTAGGGCAGCCGCGCAGCGGTTCATCGCACCACCAGGGTCGCGGGCAGAAACGGGGCGTGCATCGGGGGAAAGGCCCCGCCCAGATACGGGGAACCCGCAGCCCCTAGGCGATGCGGGTGGGGGCGCCGAACTTCTGCAGCACGTCGGGCACCGCTCCCTGGAAGTTCTCCAGCACCGCGAGCGCCCAGCGATCGGTCACGGCCGTGCCGTTGAGCGTGTGCACGTACTCGGTGCCCCCGGTCGCCCGGTAGCGGATGCCGAGGCGCCGGGCCTGGTAGTCGGTCGTGTTCGAGGCCGAGGTGATCTCGCGATAGCGCTCCTGCGAAGGGAACCACGCCTCGATGTCGTAGCGCTTGGCCGCGGCCGCGCTCAGCTCCGAAGCCTCGATGTTGACGACCCGGTAGGGGAGCTCGAGCTCGGTGGCCAGAGACTCCTCGATCGCGAGCAGCCGCTCGTGCTCGTCCCACGACTCCTCGGGAAGGACGTAGGCGAACATCTCGACCTTGTTGAACTGGTGCACGCGGAACATCCCGCGCGTGTCGCGGCCGGCCGCGCCCGCCTCGCGGCGGAAGTTCGTCGAGAAGGCCGTGTAGCGAAGCGGCAGCCCGTCTCGCTCGAGGATCTCGCCCATGTGCAATCCGGCGAGCGCGACCTCGGAGGTGCCCGTCAGGTAGAGGCCCTCGTCGGCGACCTCGTAGATCTCGAAGCGCTCGGCCGGGAAGAAGCCGGTGCCGTACATCGCCTCCTCACGCACGAGCACGGGCGGGATCACGGCCTCGAAGCCCTGCGCGACCACGCGGTCGAGCGCCCAGCGGTAGAGGGCGAGCGCGAGCCGAGCCGTGTCGCCGACCATGTAGCCGAAGCGCGAGCCCGAGAGGCGTGCACCGCGCTCCATTTCGAAGCGGCCGAGCTCGAGATGCTCCTTGGCCTCGTCGAGCTGCGGCCGCTCGCCGACCTCGCGGACGATCTCGCCCTCGGCGTCGCCCGTCGCTCCGTCCGGGACCGACTCGTGCGCCGGGTTGGGGACCTTCTGCAGCAGCTCGTCACGCCGCGCCTCGGCCGCCGCGAGCTCTTCCTCGATGCGCCGCAGGTCCTCCTTCACGCCCTTGAGCTCCTCGACCTGCTCCGGCGTCGGCTTGCCCTTCAGCTTCTGCCGGCTGCGCAGCTCGTCGACCTGCGGCACGAGCTCGCGCCAGCGCGCGTCCGCTTCCAGCAGCTCGTCGAACACCTCGGCGCCGCCCTTTCGCGCGATCCCCGGCCGCACGCGGTCCGGGTCGCTGCGCGCGGCTCTGAGGTCGATCAACCTTGCTTCTGGGTCAGATACGCAACAAGGTCGGCGATCTGCTTGTCCGAGAGCGTCTGGCCGAAGTTGGGCATCGACGGTGGATAGCCCTTCTCGATGTACGCGCTCGGGTTCGCGATCGACTCGTGCGTGAAATCCTGGAGCGAGCCCTGGTTCGCGGTCTTCGCGTACTGGGCGAGCTTGTCGAGATCGGGGCCGACGTTCCCGTTCGAGCCCGCAGGCTGGAACTTGTGGCAGCCGCCGCATCCCTGCGCCGTGAAGAGCGTCGCGCCGGCCTTGGCGTCCCCGGTCGCGGCCTGCGCGGTGCTGGTCGGCAGCGTGCCGACGACTTCGCTCGCCGTCGGCGAGACGGTCGAGCCGCCGCCGCAGCCGGCGAGCAGGAACGCGAACGCGAGGAACGGGAGGAGGCGGCGCATCGGGCGCGAGTCTACTGAAGCCGTCCGGCGGTCTCTTCGCTTCTGACGAACAGCCAGAGGCCGAGCGCGGCGAGGCCGCCGTAGCCGGCGACGTCGGTCGGTGTGTCGTTGACGAGGAGCGAGACCGCGAGCGCTGCGAGGTAGGCGTCGAGGAGCGCGAACCGCGGTCGCTGAAGCGCCAGGACGACGAGCGCGGCGATCCCGAGCGCGAACAGGAGCGCGGCGTACCAGGTCGACGTGACCGCAGCCGCCGACAGGTGGAGGCGGTGGCCCAGGTCGCCGAGCACCGAGCCCGGGCCGCCGCCGACGGCGTCGGTGACGTGGCTCGAGCCCCCGGTCGCCGCGTCGACCCCGACCAGCAGGAGCGCAACTCCGGCCGCGACGGCGACCGCGGCGACGGCCCGCGCGGCCGGAAGGCGCCTGAGCCTGAGCCAGAGGACGAGATAGCCCGTGAGGTACACCACGAGCCCACCGCCGTCGGCGCCGATCCGGCTCGCGGCGATGCCTGCCGCAACGAGGAGCGCCACGGCCGGGAGCGCCCGGCGCCCAGCGAGCGCGCCGAGGACGAGCGCCGCGGGCAGGAGCAGCGTCTCGACCTGGTTGGTGACGCCGTAGAAACGCCCGCCGCCGTCAGGGTGCGGCCCGATCACCGCGAGCGCGTTCCAGGCCGGCTTCGCCCACATGACGGCGAAGAGCAGCGCGAAGAACACGCCCAGCGCGAGGCCAAGCGGCAGCCGCGGCCGGAGGAGGAGCCCGCCTGCGACGGAGGCCGCCGTCCCGGCCAGCGCGACCGCGGTCACCGCGTGGGAGGGCGCCGAGATGCCCGCCGCGCTCGCCGCGACGGCTGCGCCGATACAGGCCGGGGGTGCGAGGAAGGCGGCGCGCGCAGCTGCGGCGCTGCGCATGAGGAGTGCGAGCAGCGACAGCGCCAGCATCAGCACCACGAGCACGATCGTCGCGCCGACACGCGAGTCGTGCGCCCGGTCGAGCCGCCGGTCGAAGCGAGCGAGCCGGCCGAGCGGGTCGCCTTCGTCCTGCGCACGGATGCGCGGTCGCCGGCCGCGCTCGAGCGCGCGCACCGACGACGCGACGTCGGCGATCGAGATCAGGCCGGGTAGGCGCGTCGAGGTGTCGGTCAGCAGGCCTGTGTAGCCAGGCCCACGGACCGCGACCGGATAGCGATCGACGTTGTGGTGCCGGCCCGGCGGTGGGAGCGCCACGAAGAACGTGGCGCCGGCCGGCCGCCGCGAGAGCGAGATCAGGGGCTCGCCCCCCGGGAGGCCGCCGTCGACGATCGCGTTGCCCATCTTGCCTCGCACGAGCGACGCGAGGGCGCCTTGCCTGGTGACGGTCGCTCCTTCGCCGACGACGAGCAGCCCGTGCGCGACGTCGGGCGACCGGAAGATCGCGGCCGACGCGGGCCTGACGACCACCGCGACGCGCTGCGACGGCGCCGCGGCCGCTGGATCGCTTCCCGCGGTGGCCACGATCCCCAGGGCTACAATCGAAAGGAACCTTCTCGCCTTCAAGGGGGCCGATTCTCGATGAAACGCAAGGCTTATGGTCGCGACGCGGGCCTGTCGCTGCGGATGCTGTTCACCGGCTCGTTGCTGGGACTGCTCTACGTCCTGTTCGCGGTCGCGCTGTTCTACGTGCTGAACGCGGGGCTCGTGCTGATGGTCGTGATCGTCGGCGTGATGGCCTTCTTCCAGTACTTCACCTCGGACAAGCTCGCGCTGAGGGCCTCCGGCGCGAAGATCGTCAGCGCCGAGGAGGCACCGCAGCTGCACGACATGATCGAGCGCCTCTGCGGGATGGCCGACCTGCCCAAGCCGCGCGTGGCGGTGATCGAGAGCGACGTGCCGAACGCGTTCGCCACCGGCCGCAGCAAGAAGCACGCGGCCGTCGCGGTCACGACCGGCCTCTGGAACCGGCTCGAGCCGAAGGAGGTCGAGGGCGTGCTCGCGCACGAGCTCTCCCACATCGCGAACCGCGACGTGCTGGTGATGACCGTCGCCGGCTTCTTCGCGATGGTGGCGGCGCTGCTGACGCGCTTCGGCCTTTACGGAGGCATGTTCGGCGGCTTCGGCGGCAACCGCGACAACAACAACTCGGTGCCGGTCTGGCTGATCGTGCTGGTGGTCTCGATCGTGACCTACTTCCTCAGCCAGATCCTGATCCTCGCGCTCTCGCGCTATCGCGAGTTCGCGGCCGACCGCGGCTCCGCCTTGATCACGGGCGCGCCCGAGTACCTGATGAGCGCGCTGCAGAAGATCGCGAGCGGCATCACCCAGATCCCGCAGCGCGACCTACGCGAGGTCGAGGGCATGAACGCGTTCTTCATCGTCCCGACGAACTGGCGTAAGGCCGCGGGCGGGCTGTTCATGACGCACCCGCCGCTCGAGAAGCGCCTGGCCGCCCTCGCCGAGATCTCGCGCGAGATGGGCCGCCCGGTCGCCTAGCCGGTCGCCGTTGGGCCTCCGCGACGTTCTCTTCGGTCGGAACAAGCTCAAGGACGCCGCGGGCGAGCGGTTGTTCGCGATCTCGACGGCGCGGATCACGCTGGAGACCGAGCTCGAGCTGAAGCCCGCGGGCGCGGCGGGCGTCTGCTTCAAGTCCCTCTCCGCCGGCGAGTTCGTGCGCGCCGAGAACGAGCTGCAGGAGCTGCTCGACTCGGTCGCGGTCGAATCGGGATCGAAGGTCGAGCGTCGCTCGGACGAGTACGGCTTCGAGTGGCTGGTCGTGCGCGACCAGGACTTCGAGGACCTGGTCACGAGCGTGCATCTCGTCGCGTCCGAGCTGGAGGCGCGGGGTTTCGGGCCGCAGCTGCTCGCGGCGGTGTTCCCGTTCGAGGGGAAGGGCTTCGACGGCGGCCGCGTCTACTGGATCTACGGCTTCAAGCGCGGAGCGTTCTGGCCGTTCGTGCCGAAGGGCGAGGGGAAGGAGCGCGACAACGCCGAGGAGCTCGAGCTGAAGGCAAAGCTCGAGCGGGAGCTTCCGATCGAGGACGACCTCTCGCGTTGGTTCGGCGTGTTCGACGCGCCCCTCTGAGCCGCAGTCGGGAACACGCTGCAAGAACGTTCCGGTTTCGTCACGGGTGCGTGGCAGACACGTGCGGCCTCCGCGGGTACGCTCGCAGCGGGCGGCGGGTGGACCTGCACTCCCCACCCAGGGTGGGGCCGCGCGCGCGTGAACCTGTACAGCGGCGCGGCTCGGAGCGTTTACAGAGGCGCTGCTCGGAGCGTTACCGGCCGGGCAGGTCGGGGATCAGGCCTTCGCCCTCGAAAAGCTCACGCGCCTCCTCGAGGCTCAGGTCATCAGGGGGCACGATCGCCTCCGAGGGCGAGAGGTCGTCGTCCGGCAGTCGTGCGCCGTTCGTCCGCACGGCCTCGGCCATCCGGTGCAGCAGCTCCGAGAGCCGCGCCTCGTCGCCGGCCCGGAGTGCCTGCTCGGCCTGCTCGTCGATCTCGTTCAGGCCCTTCGCGACCTCGTCGTCGACCTCGAACTGCCCTTCGCCCATCACGCGCACGATCATTGCTGCAGCTCCTTCTTCGTCTCGCCGCTCCCGACCTCGGCCTTCATCTGCTCGAGCTCCCGGTCGACCTGCGACTGCGACGCGATCGCGCCCAGCTCCCGGTCGAGCTGTGTCTGGTCGGTGGTGAAGTCCTCGAGCGCGCCGGATGTCGTCAGCTCGTCGATCGCCGACGCGCGCGCCTGCATCTGGTCGGTCTTGTCCTTCGCGCGCTGGATCGCTAGGCCCGTGTCGGCCATCTGCTCGCCGATCCCGGTGGCCGCCTCACCGATCCGCACCTGCGCCTCGGCGGCCGAGTACTGCGCCTTGATCGTCTCCTTCTGCGTCCGGAAGGCCTCGACCTTGGCCGAAAGCGCCTTCTCGCTCGCGACGAGCTTCTCCTGCTGCTGCTGGAGCTGCTGCGTCTGCTGGTCGAGCGATTGCAGCTGCTGCTGGAGGCCGGACTTCCGCTCCAGGGCCTGCCGGGCGAGATCTTCGCGGCCCGCCGCCAGCGCTTCGCGTGCCTGCGCGTCGAGCTTCACCAGGCTCTGCTGGAGCTGGGCCTCCTGGAGCTCGAGCCGCTTCTTCGCGGTCACGACGTCGGCGATGCCGCGCTTGACGTTCTGGAGCAGCTCGAGCTGCTTCTCGTACGAGTAGTCGAGGGTCTCTCCGGGATCCTCGGCTCGGTCGAGCAGCTTCGACAACTTCGACTTCACGACGAGCGACGCGCGTGACATCAGGCCGGCCATTCGTCCTCCTCTGGGAGCGGGGCGCCTAGCGTAGCGACGCGGCAACGAAGAGGCCCCGCCAGGCGGGGCCTCTTCGCGCTACCGGTGGTGCCGGAGCTAGTGGTCCGGCCGGTTGGTCACCCGAATCCCGTTCAGGATCGGGTCACCCTTCGCCTGCCGGCTGGCAAGCTGGACGCTGACCTCGCCGCTCGCAGGGACGTTCACGAACAGCGACCTGTCGAGCGCGAAGTTCGGCCCGACGAGCGCCGCGATGTCGAACGCGATCAGGTACGGCGCGCCGTTCACGACCACGTCGAACTGACGCTTACCCGGCTTCTTGTTCTCGATCTCGGCGAACCTGAGCTCCACCTGGTAGGCGCCGGCGGGCAACCCGGTGAAGCGATACGTCATCGGGGTGACCCGTGCGGTCTGGTAGAGCTTGTCGTCGGTCGTCCCACCGATCGCCGCCTTGGTGCTGACGGTCTTCGGCGGAGACTGGACCCAACCCGACCCGTTGGTCGGTGTGTAGGCCCGGTCGGCCGACCACAGATCGCCGGCCCCGTCCGTGTAGTCGCCGTTGCCCGAGTCGAACGCCTGCTCGTACGCCGGCACGATCAGCCGTACCGGAACCGAGAGGTTCGGCTGACGCCCGCTGTCCGTGCGGAACGTCAGCGTCGCCTGGTAGACGCCCGGAGCCATCCCGTGCGTGTCGACCGTCACCTGGACGTTCGTGGAGCCGCCCGCGGGGACGATCCCGCTGGTCGGGCTCTCCGACAGCCACGGCACGTCGCTGAAGGCGGGCACGCCGCTGTCGACGAGGTAGGCGGTGTTCGGGGTCTGCCCGATCATCCACAGGTTGCCGTCCTCGTTCATCTCGAGCCCGGCTCCGTTGAAGAACGGGTTCGGATGGTTGAGCGTGCTGACGGTCGCGCAGGTGGTCGGGTCGACCCGGTAGATGGTGTCCGTCGGGCTGTTGGTGGCCATCCAGACCTGACCGACGGCCGGGTTCCAGGCGAGGCCGGAGATGTTCGGGTCAGCAGGGCTGCACTGCCCGAGCACCGCGCCCGGCGTCGCGTGCGAGAAGCCGGCGACGTGGTACAGGATGCCTTCGTTCCAGCCGCCGACGTAGAACGAGTCGTCGTCCGGCCGGTACGCGAGGCCGCGCTGGGAGATGCCCGTCCAGGCGAAGCCACCGGTGATGCTCCTGGTGGTCGCGCCCGAGTTGGTATCCCAGCAGTGGATGCCGTTGTCGCCGCCGACGTCCAGCTGGCACATCTCGTTCGCGCCGACGGGTGCCATGTCGGCCGGCCAAGCGCCGGCCCACGGTGTCGTGTAGGCCGTGCCCGTGGGCGTGCCGTCCACGAGGAACTCGTGGTTCAGGCACGTCGGCCCGCAGACGCCGCTGTCGACGTCCGACAGCCAGACATGGCCGGTGTAGCCGACGCCCCAGCCCAGCGGGAGGCCGGTCGACCACTGCCGGAGCACGTCACCCGGTGCGCCCGGCTTCGGCGCGGCCGGTGCCTTGCCGCCGTACAGGCCCTGCGTCGTCCGTGAGTTCGGGTCGAAGCCCGGCTTCTTCGTGAGGCTCGACCTGGACGGCAACGCAGCGCCGCCGCCGGACTCCTTGACGTCCCACGTCATCGGCAGCCCGCCGGTGTTGCTCAGCGTGAGCGTCCTGGTCCGGGTCTGGCCGGCCGGGACGATGAACTCGAGTGACGTCGGGCTCACGGCTCCGCGTGGTGTCCGGAGCGCGAAGTCCTTCGTCACCGTGGCGTCCACGGCGATCGTCGCCGAGGCCGTCGCGGTCTCGTAGTTCGTCTTGCTCGCTTCGATCGTGTAGTCCCCGACCGGCAGCTGGATCCGGTAGAAGCCGGTGCCGTCCGTCGAGGTCTGCCGCACGACGTTGCCGCCCTGGAGCGCCTTCACCGTGGCTCCGCCGAGCGCGGCGTGGTCGTTCGCGTCCGTTACGTGGCCCTGCACGAAGCCGGACGGCGGCAGCAGGTAGCGGATCGCGTAGTTGGGGCTCCCGATCGCGGCCTCGTTGAACGAGTACTGGAGCGCATCCGTGCCGCTCTCGTTCTCGATCCCGAGCGTGGCCGAGTTGCCCTGCTCGCGTCCGTCTGCGGCGATGTTGCGGTAGTTGGTGAGGATCTGCCCGTTCTCGTAGAGCGTGACCTCGAAGTCGACCCGCCGAGACGAGTCGCCGAAGTAGGTCGCGTTCCGCCACTCGATCGTGAACCGGTTCGGACTCGACTCGGTGTTGGTCCACATCGAGGACGAGCCGTCGATGATCAGGTCGTCCCAGTACGGGTAGATGCCGGCGTTCGGCGTTACCGTGCTCGGGATCGACGAGTTCGAGAAGATGCAGTTCCCGGCCAGGAACGTGATGTAGCCGTTCGTGCACACGTTCGCTGTGCTGTAGCTCTGTCCGTAGAGGCTGAACGCGAACGGCAGGCTCACCGAGGTGAAGCTGTCGTCGCCGGACAGTGCCAGCGGAGTGTCACCCTCGGTGTAGCTCGGGGTCTCCACCCGGCAGAAGTAGCCGAACGCGTCGTGCCGTGCGGCCAGCGTGAAGTCGTGCGTCGTGTTGCCGGAGACGGTCACCGAGTCCGTCGCGGGCGAGGTGCAGTTGCCCGCGGTGGCGGTGACGTTGTACGTCCCGTTCGGCACCGAGGCGAAGCTGTAGTGCCCGCTCGCGTCGGTCGTCGCCGGCGGGATCGGAGTGCCGTTGATCGTCACCGTCGCGTTGGCGATCGGGTTCGCGGAGCTGTCGCTGACGGTGCCGCTGAGCGATCCGGACGGGGCCGCGACGAGCGCGAAGTCGAGCGTCGTCGTGTTGCCGTCGGTGATCGAGGCAGGCTGGGTCTGCGGCGTGTAGCCGAACTGGCTGGCGGTGACGTTGTAGCTCCCGACCGGCAGCGTCAGCGAGTAGTGGCCGGTCGCGTCGGTCACCGTCGAGGCCCCGAGCGGAGCGACGTTGATCTGCGCCCCGGAGAGCGGAGCGTTCGTCGACGAGTCGGTGACGGTGCCCGCGAGCGTGCCGCTCGGGGCGGAGGTGCACGAGGGGAACTTGAAGTTCCCGATCCGCGTGCGCCAGTTGAAGCTGGACGTCACCTGGTAGTACTCCTGTGTGTACCAGAAGGTGCAGTCGTCCACCGGGTCGACGGTCATGTCGCTGTAGTCGCCCCAGCGGCTGACGGTGTCGGTCTGGCTGCCGGTCCCGTCGAAGAGGTGCGCCTCGCCCTGGGCCAGGGTGTTAGCTGGGTCGCTGGCCAGGCGTCCCGCGTAGCGGATCTGCGGGTTGATGGTCGCACTCGAGGCGCTGAAGCCGAGCGCGAGGTCGCCGTTGCCGTCCATTGCGGCGCTGCCCATCCAGCGCCAGGTCGAGTCGGGCTGGTAGGTGCTCTGCTGCACGAAGCCCGGCGTGCCCGAGGTCGCGTTGTTGACCTCGAACCAGCGGATGCCCGCGACCCCGCCGGAGGCGACGGTCATGTTGCCGACGAGCGCTTCGTGCCCGTCGCTGAAGTGCCGGTAGGCGGACCGGAACATCCCGCGGTCGCCGAGCGTGTCCAGCACGTCGCCAACGCCCAGCTGCGGCACGCAGGCGCCGCCGCCGCCGCAGATGGCCGAGAACGGATCCGGCGTCAGCGTCCCGCCGAGGTTGAAGGTCGAGTTCCCCGGGGTGGTGAAGTCGACGTGGAAGCGGTGCAGCGGCCACGTCGAGTTGAGCCCGACCGAGAGGAACGGGTTCGGTGCGCCGGCCGGCGGCGGGATCGAGCCGTCGAGATCGGCCGGCATGTAGCCGTCATCGGTGGGTGCACCCATGGCCGTGGCGATGAAGGTCGCCGGGTTCCCGGCCAGCATCTGGGTGCGGTCGAGCGCGAACGCCTGCGGGCCGAGGAACGCGGTGCCCGACGAGTTGAAGACGTTCATGCTCATGTAGTAGGCGTCCGGCCACACCCCGAGCTTCGGGTAGTCGAAGAAGTTGCTGCCGAGGTGGAACGCGTACCGGAAGTACGAGCCGGCGGCATCGGTCCCTTGCGAGACGGCGACGCATTCGTCCGTCGGGATGCTCGTGCCGGCGAACTGGGTGATCACCCAGCGGTTGGCGAGCTGGTCGTAGAGCGCGACCGGGTCGCCGAAGCCGCTCGTCTCGCAGACGCCGCCGAAGCCCTGCCAGAGGGTGGTGATCGCCACGGGCCCGAAGACCGAGCTCCCGGTCGACTTGTCGAAGACCTGGAAGCCCGTGTTGACGATCTGGACGTACTGCGACAGCCCTACCTCGCCGTTGGTGTCCGGCGGCGCACAGTTGCAGTTGACGCCGGGGAAGGGGATGCCGTCGAAGTTCAGGATCGCCGACGGCATGTTCGGCGCGGCGAGGCTGCGCTGAACCGAGCGATCCTGCTGGTCACGATGCTTGATGTTGAGCGCCGGATTGGGATTCGCCTCCGTGTGCTCCTTCGTGGGCCCCATCGGGAGCGCGGGCATGCGCCGCAGCGAAACCGTGGAGTCGTTGTGGTACGAGTGCCCGACCCAGACGTCGCCTGCTTTCTGCAGCGCCGGGCCGGTGTCGCCGGCCGAGTTGGCGGCCGTCTTGCCGGAGCCGATGGGCGATCCGCCCGCGAGCACCATGCCCGCTCCGACCGAGAGCACGAGAACGACGAAGCCGACGAGCAGCACCCCGCCTCTCGCGAAGGTCCTACGTTTACGCATCGAGCAACCCTCCCCCTTGGATTGACCAGAAACGGCACCCCTTGCCGTCGAGCGATTCTCGTGCGACGGGGGAAGCCCCAGCAATGGACCGCCGGGGCCAACTTGGGTCTAGGCGGCCTGCGGAGGATCTACACCCTGGTCTACAGACCGACCAGGCGCGACCCGACCTGGTCGCGGCGCGTGACGGCGAGCTTGACCAGGATGCTGTGGACGTGGTTCTTCACCGTCGCGCGCTCGATCGAGAGGCGTCGCGCGATCTGCTTGTTCGACAGACCCTCGGCGATCAGGCCGGCGATCTCCCGCTGCCGGGGAGTGAGCGCGTCGCCGCCGGTGACCCGCGGCCCGCCTGACGGCGAGAGCCGCAACGCGCTTCGCAAGCACGGCCGCGAGGCGTGGAGAGCACTGCAGCTCCCCGTTCGCCGCTGCCTCGACCGCTATGACCAGGTCGGAGAATGGCTGGTCGGCGGTGACGTAGCCGGCAACCCCGGCCTCGAGCAGCGCGACCACCGCGTCCTCGTCGTCGGGAACGCCGACCGCGACGATCCCGGCGTCCGGGAGCGCCCCCGCCAGGGCACGCATGCCATCCGGCACGGAGACCGAGGCGGCGTCGACGACGACGACCCCAGGTTCGAACACCCCGGCGGCCATTCCGGCCACGTCGCGCGGAGCGCTTCCGGCGAGCTCGATGCCATCCTCGTCCACGAGCGCAGTCGCGAGCGCCTCGCGGTAGAGCCGGACATCGCCGACGAGGAGCACGCGGACCGGCGCTTGCGCGCTGTCCACTTGCCCCGCCGCGCCGCCGTTCACGACCGTGGGCTGACGCCTGGTTGTGGTCATCCGCCGCAGAGAGGCTGCGCCGTTTGCACCCTCGTCCCCCTTAGCGGTTGAGGGGCCGAGAATTTCATCCGGGTCCGACATGTGTCAAATTGGAAGGCGGGTGGAAGGAATGATCGTCGAGCGGAGCATGGATCCCGGCTGGCTCTCGAACGCGTATCTGGTCGCGGACGAGCCCGGCGGGACAGGGGTCTTCGTGGACTCGGGGGCGCCGCTGGAGCCGTTGTTCGAGGCCGTCGAGCGGCATCGCCTGACCGTCACGCACCTGCTGACGACCCACGCCGACGCCGACCACGTCGCCGGCGACGGCGAGATCCGCGCCCGCTACGGCTGTCCGGTCGTGAAGGGCGACCTCGAGACCGGTGGGCTCTCGATCCGCGCGCTCGAGACGCCCGGGCACAAGGACGATCACCTCGCATTCGTGGTCAACGACGAGCTCTGCTGCAGCGGCGACGTGCTCTTCAAGGACGCAGTCGGGGGCGGCGACTTCGGGCAGATCCGCCGCTCGGTGATGGAGGTGCTGATGAAGCTGTCTCCGGAGACGCGCGTCCTCCCGGGCCACACCGACGAGACGACGATCGGTCGGGAGTGGGAGCAGAACCCGTTCGTCCGCGTGTGGCGCGGAGCCGAGCCTGAGGGAAGGGAGCCGGTGCGGGTCGGCGGTGAGGAGGCGACGCTCGTCGTCTGGTCGCCCGACTACGACGGCAAGGGCAAGGCCTGGGTGCGGTTCGCCGACGGCCGCGACGCGATCGTCGGCGGCTCAAGCGTGGAACGCGGCTAGCCGCTCCGCCTCCTCCTCGAGCTCGGCGCGGACACCGCGCGCGAGGCGTCCGAACGCCTCGAGCTGGACGCGACCACCGTCGTAGCGCCAGATGCCCGCTACCTCGCCGTCGACGAGGAACGTCCGATCCGACTGCGGGTTCCTGACGTGGAAGATCCGCCGCCGGTGCTCCTCCGCGAGGATCCCCGTGCGGCGTGCGTGGACGAGCAGGCCCGCATCCCAGGTCGGGAGGAACCGCACGGGAGCCCGTGTCTCGGCGGCTGGGAGCGGCGAGCGCGGGAGATCGAGCAGCTCGCGGCCGTCCGCGTCGCGGAAGCGCCGCAGCGGCAGCCGCTCGAGGGCGCCGGCCAGCGCTCCGACCCGCATTCCGGCCCAGTCGGCGATGTCCGTCGGCGGGGCCGGCCCGTAAGCGGCCAGGTAGCGGCGGACCAGGTGCTCGAGCGCCTCGGCTTCCGAGAGGGCCGGCTCCGGCCCGACCCACCCCTCGGCCAGCCCGTACAGATCGGCGCGCCTCCGGTCCCACGTCCCGGAGGGCGGCACGCGCACGAGCTCGACCCAGTGGCCGATCCCCGGCTGCAGCAGCTTGCCGAGCTCCTTTGCCGTCCGCGGCCCGTCCGCGAGCGCGCGCCGCAGCCGCTCGGCTGCCCGGCGCAGCTCGCGATCATCCGTCCCCTGCACGCGGCGCGACCACGCCTTGCGTTCCGCGCGCAGCGCGATCGCGAGCGGCCAGAAGTCGCGGCGTGAGACGACGTGGATGGTGCTGCGCATCAGCGTCGCCTGCACGAGCGAGCCCCGCTGGAGCGCCTGTGTCACTGCCTCCCGCTCCAGGCCCGCCACGCGCGACCACAGCCCGACGTAGGTCGAAGGCGCGTACTGGGCCTGCACGCCGCCCATCTGCTCCACTACCCGCGGCAGTGGCAGGCGACGCCGCTCCAGCAGGAGCTGCCGTGCGAGCAGGGCGCGGTTCAGCTCGCGCCGCGTGAGGACGCGCTCGCTCATGGCGGCACGCTAACGGCGGTAAGCTCGCGCGACCGGAGAGGAGGGACGATGGCGATCACGCTCCACCGCTGCAAGAACATGTGGGTCAAGCTCCCGGGCCACCCGTGCTGGCGGGTGCAGAAGGCGCTCGACGAGGCCGGGGCCGAATACAAGGTCGACCTCCTGCCGTGGCCCCGCAATCGCGACGAGACGGAGCGCCGCACGGGGCAGAAGAAGTACCCGTGGATCGAGTTCGAGGACGGCTCGATCTATCGCGAGGAGTCCAAGGACATGGCGCAGCGGATCCGCGACGGCAAGCTCGCCGAGGCGCCGCGAACCCAGCAGCCGCTCGCATGAGCTTCATCGTCCCCGAGGAAATCGACGCCTACGCCGAGGCGCACACCACGCCGCCGGAGCCGCTGATGGCCGAGCTGGCCGAGGAGACGAAGACGACGCTCGAGGCGCCAGGGATGCTGACCGGCGTCGTCGAGGGCCGCTTCCTCGAGCAGCTCGTCTTCGCGCTCCAGGCGCGGCGCGTGCTCGAGCTCGGCACCTACAGCGGCTACTCGTCGCTCTCGATGGCGGCGGGGCTGCCGGATGGTGGGCACATCGACACCTGCGAGGTCGAGCCGCAACACGCGGAGGTGGCGCAGCGCTACATCGACCGGAGCCCGTACCGCGACCGGATCACGATCCACCTCGGGCCCGCGCTGGAGACGATCGACCGCCTGGGCGGCGAGTGGGACTTCGTCTTCATCGACGCCGACAAGGTCAACTACGCGAGTTACTACGAGGCGCTGCTGCCACGGCTTTCCCCGACGGGCCTGATGGCGCTCGACAACACGCTCTGGAGCGGCCGCGTGCTCGACGAGGAGGACGACTCGGAGTCGACGGTCGCGATCCGGGAGCTGAACGACCGCATCGCGGCCGACGAGCGGGTCGTGGCGGCGCAGTTGACCGTCCGCGACGGCGTGACGCTCGTCAGGCGCCGCTGACGCAAGCCGGCCGGACTAAAGATTCGGCAGCCTCATGCCGATTCACGCCCGGTGGACGGCGGTTCGCAACGATCCGCACCTGCGGCTGCTCGCTGGATCGACCGGTGGCTCGACGCCTGCAGTGAACTAGCGGACCTCTCGCGCTCGAATCCGATGACGGACGCCGTGATCGACGAGATCGACGGCCGGATGATCCGCATCGGCGACACCTGGCTCGCCGACTTCGCCTCGTGCAACTACCTCGGCTTCGACCTCGACCGGGAGATCATCGCCTCGGTGCCGGAGCAGCTCGAGCGATGGGGCACGCACCCGAGCTGGTCGCGCCTGCTCGGCAGCCCGGTCCTGTACGAGCGGATCGAGGAGCGGCTCACCGAGCTGCTGGGCGCCGAGGACACGCTGGTGCTGCCGACGATCACGCTGATCCACATGTCCGTGATCCCGGTGCTCGCCGGCGGCGGGACGATCTTCCTCGAGAAGCGCGCGCACAAGACGATCTACGACGGCTGCGAGCTGGCGAAGGTCCGCGGCGCGACCGTCAAGCCCTTCAGGTTCGAGGATGTGGACGATCTCGAGCGGCTGCTGCGCGAGGGCAGCACGGCGCCGCGCCTGGTCTGCATCGACGGCGTCAACAGCATGACCGGCAACGCGGCCGACCTCGCCTCCTTCGCCCGGCTCGCTCGCGAGTACGACGCGCTCCTCTACGTCGACGACGCGCACGGCTTCGGCGTGATCGGCGAGCGCACCGCCGACGAGACAAGCCCGTACGGAATGCGCGGCAACGGAATCGTGCGCTACTTCGGCGAGACCTACGACCACATCGTCTTCGTCGCGGGCCTCTCGAAGTCGTACTCCTCGCTCGCGGCGTTCCTCGCCTGCCCGCCGGAGTTGAAGCGCCTGCTGAAGACGGCCGCGCCGCCGTACCTCTACTCCGGCCCGTCACCCGTCGCCTCGCTGGCCACCACGCTCGCCGGGCTCGACGTCAACGACGCGCGCGGGGACGCAATCCGCGCGGACCTCTGGAAGAAGACCACCATGGTGCTCGACTGCCTCGACCGCCTCGGCGCGCACACACCGAACCATTCCGGCTTCCCGATCATCGAGGTGCCGCTCGCGCGCCACGAGGACGTCGACGCGGTCGGGCGCTTCCTGTTCGAGAACGGAATCTACGTGACGCTGGCGGCGTACCCGCTCGTGCCGCGGAACGAGGTCGGCTTCCGGATCCAGGTCACGGCCGCGAACACGAACGCCGAGATCGAGCAGCTCGTCGACGTGCTCGGCCGGCTCGCCAACCGGTTCGACCTGCAGCCGGCCCACGCCAAGGTGAGGGCGGCCTGATCCCCGTGCGCAGCTGGCGCGATAATGCGTGGTGGTGGTACGGCGCCGCCGCGGGCGTGCTCGCAGCGCTCTACATGTTCGTTCCGCCCTTCAAGGGCTCGGGGCCGCTGATCAACGTGCTCGGCTTTTCGGGCATCGCAGCGATCGTCGCAGGCATCCGGATGCACCACCCGCGGGCCCGCGTCGCCTGGGTGCTCTTCGGCGCCGGCCAACTCCTCTTCGTCAGCGGCGACATCTACACGTACAGCAACCCGAACGCCCCCTTCCCGTCTCCGGGCGACGCGCTCTACCTGGCCGTCTACCCCGTGCTGATGGCGGGCCTGCTCCTCCTCGTCCGGCGGCGCAACCCGCGGCGCGACCCGGCCGCGCTGATCGACGCACTGATCCTGACGATCGGCATCGGCCTCCTTTCGTGGGTGTTCCTGATCGCCCCGAACATCCACCTGACCGAGATCTCGTGGCTCGCCAAGGGGGTCTCGATCGCTTACCCGCTGGGCGACGTGCTGCTGCTGGCGGTCGCGATCCGGCTCGCGGTGGACGCGGGCAAGCGAGCGCCGGCCTTCTACCTGCTGGCGGGGAGCATCGTCTGCCTGCTCGCCACCGACTCTGCCTACAACCTCGCGATCCTCAAGGAGACGTACGACCACAGCCAGCTGATCTACGACCTCGGCTGGATCGCGTACTACGTCCTCTGGGGGGCGGCTGCTCTGCATCCGTCGATGCGCGTGCTCGAGGAGCCCGCGACCAGCGCGCGGCCTCGCCTGACCACCTCGCGGCTCGCGCTGCTCGGCGCGGCGTGCCTGATCGCCCCGTCCATCCGCTTTTTCCAGGCGCTCGCCGACCCCGACATCATGGTGCTGATCGTCGCCTCCGCAGTGCTCTTCCTCCTCGTCGTCACCAGGATGGCCGGCCTGGTACGACAGGAGGAGCGGATCGTCTCGCGCGAGCGCACGCTCCGCGTTGCCGGGGCGGAGCTCGTCGGCGCGGCCGGCTACGAGCAGATCTACGAAGCGGCGATCGCCGGCGTTCGGCGGCTGCTCGGCAGCGATCTCTGCGTCCACCTCGCGCTGCTGCGAGCGACCGGCCCGGCGGTCGTCGCCTCCTCGCAGGACTGCGACTGGCCGCTGACCGAGCCGACCTTCGCCTGGCTGCGAGAGCACACCGGAGAGTTGCGCATCCCGTACCTCGACCTTCCGCGCGAGGTTCGTAGCGAGCTACGGCTCGAGGGCGGTCACACCGTCCTGTTCTCACCGCTCGCGATCCGCTCCGACGTGCGCGGCCTGCTCGTCGCCAACTCGCGTGACGAGGTCCCCGAGGAGGTCGCGAACTCCTTCCAGGCGCTCGGCCTGCAGGTCTCGCTGGCCGTCGAGGGTGCCTCCCTCGCCGCCGACCTGCACCGGCGGCGGAGCGAGGCTCGGTTCCGCTCGCTCGTCGCCCACTCCAGCGACCTGATCACGGTGCTGGATGCCAACGGAGTCGTCACCTACCAGAGCCCGTCGGTGGAACGCGTGCTCGGCTACGGGGTGGACGAGGTCGAGGGCACGCAGTTCGACTGGCTGCTGAGCGAGGCCGACCGGCCGCGGCTGCGCAGCCTGATCGCCGGCGACGGAGCGGGCAGCCCGGAGGCGCACACACTCGAATGCTCGCTGGCCCACAAGGACGGGACCACGCTCCGCTTCGAGGTCCAGCACACCGACCTGCTCCACGACGAGCACGTGCGCGGCATCGTCCTGAACAGCCGTGACGTGAGCGAGCGGAAGGAGTTCGAGGAGCAGCTCGCGCACCAGGCGTTTCACGACCCGGTCACAGGTCTCGCCAACCGCGCGCTCTTCTCCGACCGCGTCGAGCACGCGCTGATGCGCTCGCAGCGCGGGTTCCCGGACATCGCCGTGGTCTTCATCGACCTCGACGACTTCAAGACCGTCAACGACAGTCTCGGGCACGCGGCCGGCGACCAGGTGCTCCAGGAGGTCGCACGCCGGCTGCGCATCGCAGTGCGCCCGACCGACACGGTCGCCCGCTTCGGCGGCGACGAGTTCGCCGTCCTGCTCGAGAGCGTCAACGACTCGAGCCAGGCCGCGGACGCCGCGGCGCGGATCCTGCACGCGCTCGAGCTTCCGTTGCAGATCGACGGCAAGCAGGTCTTCCCGCGGGCGAGCGTCGGGATCTGCCTCGTCGACCGGGAGGATTCCGTGCCGGAGGCCGCCGAGCTGCTGCGGAACGCCGACGTCGCCATGTACATGGCGAAGCGCGACAGCAAGGGCAGCTACCGCGTCTTCGAGCCGGCGATGCACGAGCGCGTCGTCGAGCGGCTCGAGCTGCGCGCCGAGCTCCAGCAGGCGATCGAGGCCGACCAGCTGGCGCTCCACTACCAGCCGGTCGTGCGCCTCGCCGGGCACGAGATCCTCGGCGTCGAGGCGCTCCTGCGCTGGAACCACCCGACGCGCGGGGTGATTCCGCCGAACCAGTTCATCCCGCTCGCCGAGGAGACCGGGCTGATCATCTCGATGGGCCGCTGGGTCCTGAACGAGGCCTGCCGCGAGGGCGTCGCGCTGCACAAGCGCTTCGAGCGCAAGGAGCCGCTCGGGATCAGCGTCAACCTCTCCGTCCGCCAGCTGCAGTCGGACACGATCCTGAGCGACGTGCGTTGCGCCCTCGAGACGAGCGGCCTGCCCCCGGAGTCCCTCGTGCTCGAGATCACCGAGTCCGTGATGCTCTCGGACACGGACTTCGCGGTCCAGCGCCTGCGCGACCTGAAGGCGCTCGGCGTGCGGCTCGCCATGGACGACTTCGGCACGGGCTACTCCTCGCTCAGCTACCTCAGCCGCTTCCCGGTCGACATCCTCAAGATGGACCGCTCGTTCGTCGGCTCCGGCGAGAACGTCGCGCTGCAGTCGGCGATCATCGCTCTCGGCGCGAGCCTCGACCTCGACGTCGTCGCCGAGGGGATCGAGCTCCCCGAGCAGGAGCGCTCGCTGCACGACCTCGGCTGCGAGATCGGCCAGGGCTTCCTCTTCGCACGCCCGATGCCGAGCACGGATCTCGCCAAGTTCCTCGCCGGCCGGCCCGAATGGTCCGACGCCGACGTCGACGCCGCACCGAATGCAGCATAGTCACGAGGCGCTCGACCGACCCGGCGGATTCGAGCGCACGCGGCTGTTCGCGCCGCTGCGCCACCGCGACTTCCGCCTGCTCTGGAGCGGCATGGCCGTCTCACTCGTCGGCGACGGCATCTTCCTGATCGCGATCGCCTGGGAGACCTACGCCCTCTGGAACGCGCCGGCTGCGCTCTCGATCGTCGGGATCGGGATGACGGTGCCGACCGTGGTCTTCCTCCTGCTCGGGGGCGTGCTCAGCGACCGCCACGACCGCCGCCTGCTGATGCTCTGGGCCGACATCGTGCGGGCGGCCGCAGTCGCCTGCCTGGCGGCGCTCGTCTTCGTCGATGCGCTGCAGCTGTGGCAGCTCGTCGGCCTCGTCGCCCTGTACGGCTGCGGGACGGCGTTCTTCACGCCTGCCTTCGAGGCGATCGTCCCCGATCTCCTGCCGGCGAACGACCTCGCGGCGGCGAATTCGCTCGACCAGTTCGTGCGGCCGATCGCGCTGCGCCTGCTCGGGCCGTTGCTCGGCGGCTGGCTCGTCGCGGCCGGAGCCGGCCTCGCGTTCACCGTCGACGCCGCCTCGTTCGCGGCCTCGGCCGTGGCGGTGCTGGCGCTGCGGCCGCGGGTGGTGAAGGGAGCCGCCGAGCAGGGATCTCACGGAGCGGCCGTGCGCGAGGGTCTCGCGTTCATCCGTCGCCGCGTCTGGCTCTGGGGGACGCTGGTCGCAGCGGCCGCCGCATATCTCGTCTTCCTCGGCCCGAGCGAAGTGCTCCTCCCCTACATGGTCAAGAACGAGCTGCAGGGCTCGGCCCGCGACCTCGGCCTCGTCTTCGCGGCGGGCGGGCTCGGCGCGATCGGCGCCGCGATCTGGATGGGCCAGCGCGGCCATCCGCGGCGGGACGTGACCGTCATGTACGCGACCTGGACGCTCGCGACGCTCGCCATCGCCGGCTACGGCCTTGCGACGGCGGCCTGGCAGCTGATGGTCGCCTGCCTCGTGTTCAATGCCCTCGAGACGGCCGGGACGATCGTCTGGGCGACCGTCAAGCAGCGCCACGTGCCGAGCGGGATGCTCGGCCGTGTCTCGAGCCTCGACTGGCTGATCTCGATCGGCCTGCTTCCGATCTCGTTTGCGCTCACCGCTCCTGTGGCCGCCGCGCTCGGCGTACGGACGACGCTCGTGGGCGCGGGCATCGTCGGCGCGGCGATTACGCTGGCGGCGCTTTTTCTCCCGGGGATGACCGCCATCGAGGGCAGGGCGGTACCGGACGGCCGCGCGCTCGGAGCGGGCGGGAGCCGGCCTCTACCGCACGCGAACTGACGGCGAAGCACGGTCACGCGCGCGAGGCGAGCCGAAACCTAGCCCGGCTACACTGTGCGCCCCGGGGCTATAGCTCAGCTGGGAGAGCGCCTGGATCGCACCCAGGAGGTCGCCGGTTCGAGTCCGGCTAGCTCCATGAAAACCGCCGCAAATCGGCGGTTTTCTTGTCGGGGAGAGGGCGCATGATTACGTCCAGGGGCTCGGGCCTCAGGTGCAGTCAGCTGTATTCGGAATCAACGCTTGCCTTGGCCATCGCGGCCACCAGCGTCCGTGTCGGCAGCAAACGTCATGTTGGTCGCGAGTGCTGTGAGAACCGCGAGTAGATGCTTAGCCTTGTGCATCTCACCTCCTTTCGCGTCGTCGTCGACGCTGAGGCCGAGCGTGGATCGAGGAAGGCAACGCCTGCGCGCCGTCGCGGTCGTCGTAGACCGAACCTGGTGACAAGAGCCGTCGATTGCAGGATATTTCGAGCGGGAGCGACGGGACTCGAACCCGCGCCTCCGGCGGCACAGGCCTTCCGCGCCTCCTGCGGACCGGCACTGCCCCGAGCCGGCCTGTTAGGGTCAGAGCCGCGCTAGGCGGGCCTGGGGGAGCCGCTTGCGACCTCTCTTTGGGTGCGGCTCGTGCACTAGTCCACGTTCGTCTTCATGAAGGGAGGCTCCATGAGACGATTCATCCCGATTGCAGTCGTCCTTGCCGCGCTGGCCGGCCTGAGCGTCACCGCCGCGGCGATCGGCATCGGGCAACCCACACCGACGACTCCTGCCGCAAAGACGCCGCGGTGGGTCACGCACGTCGCCCGGTACCAGGGCGGTATCTCTGCCGGCGTGCGCGCGATGTTGGCCGCATCCCAGGCGAGGACCGGCTCGCCATCCGGTGCAGCGTCAGCCCGGCCGGGCTCGCCCGCCGGGAGTCGCGGGAACAACGTCCAGATGAACGACGACAGCTACCCGCCGCTGCCCCAAAACGAGACAGCGGTCGCGTACGACACGACGCACCCGCAGATCGCAGTCGCCGCGGCGAACGACTACGTCAGCGGCGGCGTGGTCGTGATGCGGACGTCTGACGGCGGCCAGCACTGGGCGAGCACCCGAATCACGCCACAGTTCTTCGGGACTCGCGACTTCTGTAACGGCGGCGACCCCGGAGTCGCGTACAGCCGCAGGGACGATGCGTTCTACCTGTCGCAGCTCTGCTTCTTCCGGGCCCTGCCGTTCTCGGAAGTCCACGTCTACAAGTCGGTTGACAACGGCCGCACGTGGACACCGGGCCGCCAGGCCGCACGAGCCGCGTCCAACTACGACTACAACACGGGCACCGTCGACGAGTCGATCTTCAACGACAAGGAGCTGATCGCCGTCGACAACACCCCGGGCAGCCCGCACTACGGCCGCGTCTACGTCACCTACACGAAGTTCCACATCCAGCCGAACGGGTTCAGCGACTACTGCCCGCTGCAGCTGTCCTACACGGACTCGATCCCGACCCAGAACCCGGCCCTGACGGTCTGGTCGCACACCGCGATCCAGCCCGACAACCCCGGCGGTGACGGCACGGGCTCCTCGGCGAATCAGTTCAGCGACCCCGTCGTCGAGCGGAACGGAATCCTCGACGTCGGCTTCGTCTCCGAGAACTGCAACGACTCGTTCGACCCACACCTGCTGTTCCAGCGGTCGACCGACGGCGGGCAGACGTTCCTGCCGAACGCTGTCCAGATCGACAAGACCGGACAGTACGCGGACTTCGACGACGGCACCGGCTCGGACACGATCCCGCCGACGCACTTCCGCGCGCCGAACACTCCGTCACTGGCCTACAGCCCGCGGACCGGCAAGCTGCTGTTCGTCTACCAGAACAACGTCAACCGTCCCGCGTCGGCGGCCGACATCTCGTACCAAACGTCGACCGACGGCGGGCTGCACTGGTCGGACGCGAGCTTCCTCTCGACCGATTCGTCAGGGCAGCCGGCCGCCAACGACCAGTTCTTCCCGTGGGCGGCCTCGACCGAATCCGGACGCTTCTACGTGATCTGGTTCGATCGCCGGCTCGATCCCGCAAACGTGCGCATCAACACGTGGCAGGCGGTGTCGGGCAACGACGCGGAGAGCTTCTCGAGCGCGAAGATCAGCTCACACGACTGGAATCCGAACGACGGCTTCTTCTCGAGCGGCGCGTTCATCGGCGACTACAACGGGCTAGCCGCGAGCGACCGGGCGGTGTATCCGGTGTGGACGGACGGGCGCGCCGATGCCATCGGTGAGACCGGCATCGGCGAGACAGACATCTTCACCGACGCGAACGCCCACTAGCTGACATCTCGTGACAGTCGTGGCCCGGACTCTGAGGTCCGGGCCACGACTCCGTTGGGCCGTCAGCAAACGCTGTGGTGTAGATGCCGCTACCGACCTCGCACCCGACTCGCGCCCGAGTTTGCAGGCACTCGGTGGGAGAGAGTAGAGATCGCACCCAGGAGGTCGCCGGTTCGAGTCCGGCTAGCTCCACTCCCCGACGATCGCCGTGTGGAAGCGCGGCTTGACTTCCCCCATCGCGCCTGCGAGATATAGGTCTCGCAACTGGACCGACGAAGGGGGATCCTGATGGTTCCGCGGCGGCTGACCGCTGTCCTGGCAATCCTGGCCTTTGCCGTTGCTCTCGCGACGGTGCTGGCGCGAGGCTCGACGAGTTCGTCGGGCACGCCGTCGGCGCAGGGCCTGCAACATCTCGCCGCCCTCGAGGGCGGCGGGCGTGGAGAGAACGAAGAATCGGGCGGGGCCGCGGCAGAGGCGTACACCGACCGCGCCTTCCCGGCCGAAGGCGTCTCGATCGACCAGATCCAGAGCGCGATCGCCGCCAACGCGACGGTCAAGAGCCGCGGCGTCTCGGGCGTCTCGCCGAAGTGGGACTTCCTCGGGCCGGACACGCTGAACGTCGACCGCCTGGGCACCCAGTCGTTCATCAAGGGAACGCAGTGGTCCGGGCGTGTCACCGCGTTGACGGTCGACCCCAAGTGCAAGCCGCAGGAGTGCACGCTGTACGTGGCGGCCGCCGGCGGCGGCATCTGGCGCTCGACGAACGCGCTCGCGTCGAACCCGGCGTGGAAGAACATCTCAGCCGGGATCCCGACGAACGCTGTCGGCTCGATCACGGTGGATCCGAACGACCCGACCGGCAAGACGATCTACGTCGGCACCGGCGAGGCGAACGCGAGCGGTGACAGCGAGGCCGGGCTCGGTCTCTACAAGACCACCGACGGTGGCGCCCACTGGTCGCTCGTCCCGGGCTCGTTCGCCGTGGCGAACAACCGGGCGATCGCGTGGGTGGCGGTCGACCCGCAGGACGCGAGCCATCTCCTGATCGGCACGCGCTCCGGCACGCACGGGATCGGCTCGAACGTCGGCGGCAGCTCGACGATCGCGCCGCCGCCGCCTGCAGTCGGCCTCTACGACTCGCACGACGGGGGCGCGACCTTCGCGCTCAGCAAGGCCGGGTCGTTCAACGAGGTGAAGTTCGACCCGCGCAACTCCGACGTCGTCTTTGCCGCCCAGGCGACAATCGGCCTCATCCGGTCGAACTCCGACGGCGCGCCTGGAAGCTGGGAGACGATCTTCAGCGGCAACCGCGGGCGCTACTCGTTCTCGCCCGTCGTCAAGGACGCGAAGACGCGGATCTACCTGTCCGATGCAAGCGCGGGCGGGGCCGGGAACGGCGCCCAGGTCTACCGCGTCGACGACGCGAGCCAGCCCGCGGCGACGCTGACTGCGTCGAACAACGCGGCCTGGACGCGCCTCTCGAACCCGACCGACGGCAACCCGGGCTTCGCCGTCTACAACTACTGCAACACGCCGCTCGTCGGCTCGCAGTGCGTCTACGACATGTTTACGATGTCGCCCGCCGACAACCCGGACATGGTCGTCGTCGGCGGTCTGATGCATTACGAAGAGCTGAAGCCGTATGCCGCTCCCGGCGGGATCCGGTCGAACGGCCGCGCGGTCCTGATGTCGATGGACGCAGGAGCGACATGGACGGACGTGACCGGCGACGTCGGCGGCGAGTCGATGCACCCGGACCAGCACGCCCTCGCGTTCGTGCCCGGCAAGCCGAGCCAGTTCTTCGTCGGCTCGGACGGCGGTGTCATCCGCACGAGCGGCGACTGGGCCGACGCGTCCGCACAGTGCGACAACCGCGGGATCACGTCCGCGCTCTTCCTGGCGGACTGCAAGGCCTGGCTCAAGCAGATCCCGACGAGGCTCGACGTGGTCAACGCAGGCCTCGCGACGCTGCAGATGAACTCGATCTCCGTCAACCCGACCAACCCGCTGAACGACGCGCTCTCGGGCACGCAGGACAACGGCACGCTGGCCTTCAGCGGCTCGCAGACGTGGTTCCTGCCGCTCACCGGTGACGGCGGGGACTCGGGCTTCGACGCGGTCGACCCCAACATCCACTTCCACATGTACACGGGCGGCCAGCTCGACATCAACTACAACGGCAACGACCCGAAGACGTGGCTCTGGATCGGCGACAAGCTGAGCGTCGGGAACCCGGAGTCGTTCCGCTTCTACTCACCGGCGATCATGGACCCGGTCGTCGGGAACACGATCTTCGTCGGCGGCCAGCACGTCTGGCGGACGACGAACCTCGGCGGTGACCGCTCGTTCCTCGAGCAGCACTGCAACACCGCCGCGGGCGAGTTCGGCACGAGCGACGGTCTCTTCACGGGCGTCTGCGGGACCGACTGGTTCCCGCTCGGTGGCCCGACGCTTACCAGCACGGTCTTCGGTACCCGCTCCGGTGGCAACATCACCGCTGTCTCCCGCGGCACCGACCACGACACGATGTGGGCGGCGACCTCGGGCGGCCGGGTCTTCGTCTCGAAGAACTCGAACAACGCCGACCCGGCGACGGTGACGTTCACGCGAATCGACAACGCGGTGACGCCGCTCCGGACGCCGGGCTCGATCTACGTCGATCCGACGAACGCGAACCACGCGATCGTCTCGTTCAACGGCTACGGCTCGAACACCCCGACGACTCCGGGACACGTGTTCGACGTGGTCTTCGACCCGGTCGCCGGCACCGCGACGTGGACGGACCTCTCGTACGACCTGCTCGACCAGCCGGTGGACGACGTCGTCCTCGACTCGGCGACCGGCGACGTCTACGCGTCGACCGACTTCGGTGTCGACCGGCTCGCCGCCGGGACGCAGACGTGGGTTCCGGCCGCCGACGACCTGCCGCAGGCGGCGGTCTCGGGCCTGACCCTCGTGAACGGGAAGAACGGCGACCGCCTGCTGTACGCCGCGACCCACGGGCGCGGCGCCTGGCGGCTGCGCCTGAGGTAGGGGGAGACAGCGCTCGACGCGAAGGGCCCCGGGACGGGGCCCTTCGCCGTCCTGGTCGGATCGCACACCCGGTCTCGACGAGCAGTTGCCGTGCCCGAGCTACGCTCGTGGTCGGTGAGCTCGGACTCGATCCTGGTCGTCGACGACGACGGTGCGATCCGGCGGATGCTGGCCCGGACGCTGGAGGCGGAGGGCTACGCGGTCGAGGCGGCGGCGGGTGGGGGCGAGGCGCTGGCGGCGATCGAGCGACTGGTCCCGGACCTGCTCGTGCTCGACGTCGCCATGCCCGGCCTCGACGGGCTTGCGGTGTCGCGCGCCGTGCGCGGACGCGGGCTCGGGCTTCCGATCTTGATGCTGACCGCGCGCGATGCGGTCGACGACCGCATCGCGGGCCTCGACTCCGGCGCCGACGACTACCTCGTCAAGCCGTTCGCGAGCGGCGAGCTGCTCGCCCGCATCCGCGCGCTGCTCCGCCGGGGCCGAGAGCCGGGCGAGCTGATCGCCCACGGAGACCTGGTGCTCGACGTGAGCGCGCGCACGGCCCGGCGGGCCGACCGCGACCTCGAGCTCAGCCCGCGTGAGGCGGATTTGCTCGAGCTGCTGTTGCGAAACCGGGGCCAGGTCGTGACGCGCGAGCTCGCGGTCGAGCGGGTGTGGGGAGGCAGAGGCGCGGTCGGCTCGAACTCGGTCGACCGCTACGTCTCCTACCTGCGGGCCAAGCTCGGCGAGCCGGCCCTGATCGACACCGTGCGCGGCGTCGGCTTCGTGCTGCGATGAGCCGGCTCTCGTTGCGGATGCGCTCGGTCGCCGCGGCGGCGGTTGCGATCCTGCTCGCGGTCGCCGTCGCCGGAGCCGGGATCGACCTGCTCGTCTCGCGCCATCTGCACCGCTCGCTCGACGGTGTCCTGCGGCGCCGGGCGGTCGCGGTCGCGCAGCTGGCCGCCTCGGCGCCCGCGGTGCTGACGACGCCGGGCTCGCTGGACTCACCCGTGGGGGGAACCGATCTCTCGGTCGAGGTGGTCGACCGGCGCGGCCGCCTCGTCGCCCGCTCGCTCTCGCTCGGCGGTCGGGTCCTGCCGGTGAGGAGTCTCATCGAGCGCGCGATCTCGGCGAGCCGGCCCGGCTTCACGAACGTCGAGAGCGGCGGCGAGCGGCTCCGGGTCTACACGGCGCCGCTGGCGGAGGTGGGCGGCCCCGCCGCGGGCGGGGCGGTCGTCGTCGCGGCTTCGACGCACGACCTCGAGCAGACGCTCTCGAGCCTGCATCTGTTCGTCGTCGGCGCAGGACTCGCGGCCGCTGCGCTGGGCGCGCTCGCGGTGGCGGCGCTGATGGGCGGCGCGCTGCGCCCGCTGCGGCGGCTGGCCGGGGCGGCCGCGGAGATCGAGCGGACCGGGGACGCGAGACGCCGCCTGCCCGAGCCGGCCGCGCGCGACGAGGTCGGGGAGCTGGCGGCGACGTTGAACGAGATGCTGGCCAGCCTCGAGCGCGCGGGCGAGGCCGAGCGCCGCTTCCTCGCCGACGCCTCGCACGAGCTACGGACGCCGCTGACGGCGCTGCTCGGCAACGTCGACTACCTCGCGCGGCACGGTGCGGACGCGCAGGCGATCACGGAGGTGAAGGCCGACGCCGGCAGGCTGGCGCGGCTCGCGGACGACCTGCTCGCGCTCTCGCGCGAGGAGGCGGGCGGCCAGCCGACGGAAACGGTCCGGCTCGACGAGCTGGTGCGGCAGGCGGCGGGTGAGCGCGTTCGTGTCGCCGCGCCGAAGCCCGTGCTCGTCCAGGGCGACCGCTCGGCACTCGAACGCGCGCTCGGAAACCTGATACGCAACGCCGAGCTCTACGGCCCGCAGGGCGGGACGATCGACGTCGCCGCCGAGCAGGAGAACGGACGGGCGCGGATCAGCGTCGCCGACGAGGGCCCCGGGCTCTCGCCCGCCGACGCCGAGCGCGCGTTCGGCCGCTTCTGGCGAGGCTCGCACGAGGAACCCGGCTCGGGCCTCGGCCTCGCGATCGTGCGCGCGACCGCCGAGCGCCACGGGGGCCGTGCCTACGCGAGCGGTCCCCGTTTCACGATCGAGCTGCCGGCTCTCAGAGATGTCTCAGAGTTGGGCGCTACAACGGATCCAGCCCGAGAGAAAGGATCCACGTGAAGCTGCTGCGCACCCTCTCCACCTCCCGACTCATCGCGCTGGCTCTGCTCGTCTGCGTGCTCGGCGCCGGGCTCGCCGCGGTCGCCGTGGCCGCGGGACGCGGCGGCGGGCCCGTGCCGGCCGCCAAGCCCCTGGCTCAGGCGCTCCACGACTCGATTGCCGCCCCCGCACCCGCCGGGGTGACCGCGCGGATCACGTTCACCAACAGGCTCTTCCCGTCGGGCGCGCTCGCGGGCCCGGTCGGTTCCGCGCTCATGGCCGGGGCCTCCGGCCGCCTCTGGGCGACGAACGACGGCCGCGGCCGGCTCGAGCTGCAGTCCGATGTGGGCGACGTCCAGGTGGTCTGGAACCAGAGCGAGGTGACGGTCTTCGACGCCTCCTCGAACACCGTCTACCGCGCGCGGCTGCCGAAGCACGGCGGCTCGGCGGGCAGCCACGACACCGGCGGGCTCCCCTCCGTGCGCGAGATCGCGAGCTTCCTCACGCGGGCCGGCGGCCACGCCGACGTCTCCGGCGCGCGGCCGACCGACGTCGGCGGGCGGCCCGCCTACAGCGTGCGCGTCTCGCCCAGGCACGACGGCGGCCTGCTCGGCGCCGCCGAGCTCGCGTGGGATGCGACCCGCCCCGTCCCGCTGCGAATCGGGATCTACGCGCAGGGCGCATCCTCGCCGGTGCTCGAGCTTGCCGTGACGCACATCACGTTCGGCTCGGTCCCGGCGGGCAACGTCGAGATCAGCCCACCCGCGAGCGCCAAGGTGACCGACCTCGGCAAGCTGGCGAAGGGCGGCGGCACCGCCGAGAGGAGCACTTCGAAGTCCGGCCCGACCGGCCTCGAGGCCCTGCGCGCCGCGCCCTTCAAGGCGGTCGCGCCCTCGACGCTCGTGGGCCTGCCGCGCCAGGACCTGCGGCTCGTCGGGCACGGCGACTCCAGCTCCGTCCTCGCGGTGTACGGCCACGGCCTCGGCGCGATCGTCGTGCTCGAGCGGACCGGTCAAGCCGGCGGCTCGAGCGGCGCGCTCGGTGCGCTGCCGGCGGTCTCGCTGGACGGCGTCACTGCGCACGAGCTCGCGACGCAGCTGGGAACGGCCCTGACCTGGCGGCGGGGCGGCGTCTCGTTCGTGCTCGCCGGGTCGGTTCCCCCGGCCGCGGCCGAGGCCGCCGCGCGCGCGCTCCGATGACGGACGCGCTTCCGGTCAGCGCGCGCGGGCTCGTCAAGCACTACGGCGACCTCGCCGCGGTCGACCACGTCGACCTGACCGTCGAGCGGGGCGACGTGTTCGGCTACCTCGGCCCCAACGGAGCCGGGAAGACGACCTCGTTGCGGATGCTGCTCGGCCTGATCCGCCCGACGGCCGGGTCGGCCCGCCTCTTCGGGCGCGATCCACTCGAGGACGGAGCGAAGGCACTCGAGGGCGTCGCGGGTTTCGTGGAGGGACCGCGCTTCTACCCCTACCTGAGCGGCCGCAGGAACCTGCGCCTGCTGGCCGACTTCGACGACCCCGTCTCCCGCGCGCGCATCGACGGGGTGCTCGAGCTGGTGGAGCTGCGCGACCGGGCCAAGGACAAGGTCGGCGGTTACTCGCACGGGATGCGTCAGCGGCTCGGGATCGCCGCGGCACTCCTGCGCGAGCCGCGCCTGCTGCTGCTCGACGAGCCGACGACGGGCCTGGATCCGGCGGGGATGCGCGACATGCGCGACCTCGTGCGGCGGCTCGCCGGCGAGGGGATCACGATCATGCTCTCGAGCCACCTGCTCTACGAGGTCGAGGAGCTCTGCAACCGCGTCGCGATCGTCCGGACCGGCCGCGTGATCTACGAGGGCGGGTTGCGCGACCTGCTCGCCACGGCCGCAAGCGGCTATCGCCTGCGGGCGCTGGAGCCGGAGCGCGCGCGCCTGGTGTTGCTCGCGCACCAGGGCATCGACGACGTCCGCGCGGCCGACGGCGAGCTGCGCTTCACCGGCGACGAGCAGGCGGTGGCCGCGCTCAGCGTCGCGCTGGGGAAGGCCGGAATCGGGGTCACGGCGCTCGTGCCCGAGACGCAGAGCCTCGAGGAGCTCTTCCTGGGGATGACCGGCGGCGACTCCTCGGACCGCGACCGCGAGCGCGGCGCCGGAGAGGTGGCGGTGTGACCGGCACGCTGCGCGTCTACCGGTGGGAGCTCGAGAAGCTGCTCGCGCAGAAGCGCACGTACCTCGGGCTCGGCACCGCGGTGCTCGTTCCGATCGTGTTCGTGGTCGTGCTGGTGCTTCAGACCGGCGGCCCGAACGACGTGCCGCTCGGCCGCTACATCCGCGAGACCGGGCTCGCGGTGCCGTTCGTGGTGCTCTTCTTCATGTCGATCTGGGGCCTGCCGCTGATCACCGCGCTCGTCGCCGGCGACATCGTGGCCGCCGAGTCGCACAACGGGACTCTGAAGACGATCCTCACGCGCTCGCGCGAACGCGGCGAGGTCTTCGCCGGCAAGGCGCTCGCGACGGCAACGTACACGCTCGCGGCCGTGCTCGCGATGGGGCTGACGGGCCTGGTCGCCGGCAGCATCGCATGGGGCTTTCACCCGCTGACCTCGCTCTCGGGGACGAAGGTCTCGGCGGGCCATGGCTTCGTCCTGCTGCTGCTGAGCCTGCTCGTCTACGTGCTGCCGCTGGCGGGGATCGCGGCCTTCGGCGTCCTGCTCTCGACGGTCACGCGGAACAGCGCAGCCTCGGTCGTGGGCGCGCTGATGTGGGCGCTCCTGATGCAGCTGCTCGGCGTGCTGCCGGGGACGGAGGCGATCCGGCCGTACCTGCTCGGCACGCAGTTCGAGGCCTGGCACGGGTTCCTGCGCGTGCCCGCCGACTGGGCGCCTGTGATCCGCGCGCTCTGGGTGTGCGCGCTCTACATCGGCGTCCCGGTGATCGCCGCGTACGTCGTCTTCCTGCGCCGCGACGTCGCAGGCGATTAGGCCCGAAGCGCGCCGGGCGGCGCGGGCAGTCGCTCAGTAGCCTGGGACGATGCGGACGCTCGGCGGGTGCGCAGTTGTCGCCGTGGTCTGTGCGGTCGTCGCCGGCGCCGGCGGTGCGGGCCCGGCGGCCGAGCACGCCGCGTCGCCGACGCTCGTGGAGCTGGTCGGGCAGAAGCTCGTCGTCTCGATGAACGGCACGACGCCGTCGGCCTCGTTGCTGTGGCGCGTGAGGCGCGGCGAGGTCGGCGGCGTGATCGTCCACCGCTTCAACTTCGGCACGACGATGCAGCTGCGCGGGATCGCTCGGGCGCTGCAGCGCGCGGCGGCCGCGGGCGGGCGGCCGAAGCTGCTGATCGCAGTCGACCAGGAGGGCGGCAGCGTGAAGACCGTTCCGTGGGCGCCGCCCACGGTCGCGCCGGCACGGATGGGAGCACGCGCGCGCGAGCAGGGCCGGCGCACCGGCTCGGCTCTGAGGGCGCTCGGCGTCAACACCGACCTCGCGCCGGTCGCGGACGTCCCGGCCTCCCGCACCTCCGCCGTCTACCGCCAGCGCCGTGCCTGGTCGTTCGACGCGCAGGAGACGGCGCGCCTGGCGGGTGCCTTTGCCGCCGGCCTTCGCGACGGCCGCACGGTCGCGACGATGAAGCACTTCCCCGGCCTCGGCTTCGCGCGCCGCGACACCGACCGGGCGCTCGTGCGGATCGCCCAGCCGCGGGCCCGGCTGGAGCCCGGGCTCGCGCCGTACCACCGCGCGATTCTCCGGCGGGTGCCGCTGATCATGTTCTCGAACGCGATCTACGACGCCTACGACCCGGTGAACGCGGCCGGCTGGTCGCGCGCGATCGCGACGAGGCTGCTGCGGGGCGAGCTCGGCTTCACAGGCGTCTCGATGACGGACTCGCTCGACGGCGCGGCGCGCGTGCGGGGCATCCCGCCGAACGGCCTCGCGATCGGCGCGGCGAACGCGGGCACAGACCTGATCCTCCTGACCGGCTCCGAGGCGGCAACGCGCAGGGTCTACGCGTCGCTGCGGCGCGCGGCGCAGAGCGGCCGCGTCGGGCGCGCAACCCTCGCCGCCTCGTATCGCAGGATCCTCGCGCTGAAGGCGCGGCTGTAGGCTCATCCTCGAGCATGGCCGCGGCCGGGATCCTCGACGCGATCGGCGACACGCCGCTGGTGCGGCTGCAGCATCTCGCGCCCGAGGGCGGCGAGATCTGGGTGAAGCTGGAGTACCGCAACCCATCCGGCTCGATGAAGGACCGGATGGCCCTGGCGATGATCCAGGGCGCCGAGCGGGACGGCCTGCTCGAGCCCGGCACGACGGTCGTCGAGTACACCGGCGGCAGCACCGGCCCCGCGCTCGCGCTCGTCTGCCGCGCGAAGGGCTACTCGGTCAAGATCGTCATCTCCGAGTGCTTCAGCGAGGAGCGGATTCGGCTCACGCGTGCCCTCGGCGCGGAGCTCGAGCTGCTGCCGGCGGTCGAGGAACGCGGTCGCGTCACCGCCCAGGACATCACGAACATGATCGAGCGCGCCGCCGAGCTCGCGCGCGAGCCCGGGACGTATGCGACCGACCAGTTCAACAACCCGTACGCGATTCCGGGCCACCGCGAGCGGCTCGGCCGCGAGATCTGGGAGCAGTCGGACGGCGCGGTGGCGGCGTTCTGCCAGGGCATCGGCACCGCCGGATCGCTGATCGGGGTGGCGGAGGCGCTGAAGGCGCGGAAGCCGGAGGTGCGGATCGTCGGCCTCGAGCCGGCCGGCTCGGCCGCGCTCGGCGGGGGGCCGAGCGGCTCGTTCGCGATGCAGGGCTGGTCGGGGATGGTGCCGCCGCTCTGGGACGCCACGCACGTCGACGGCGTCTGGGCGATCGAGGATGGCGAGGCGCTGGAGATGACGGTCCGCCTCGCTGAGGAGGAGGGGATCTTCGCCGGGACGTCGACGGGAGCGAACGTGGTCGGGGCGCTGCGCCTCGCGGCCGAGCTTCCCCCCGGAGCCATCGTCGTCACGCTCGCCGTCGACAGCGGCTTCAAGTACATGGCCGGACCGCCCTACGCCGGCTGAGGCCGGCCGTGGAGGCGGACTACGTCGTCGTCGGCGCGGGGTCCGCGGGGTGCGTGCTCGCGGCCCGGCTGAGCGAGGACCCGGCCATGCGCGTGCTGTTGCTCGAGGCCGGGCCGGAGGACCGCAAGCGGGAGATCCGCGTCCCGGCCGCCTTCTCGCGGCTCTACCGGAGCGAGGTCGACTGGGGCTACTCGACGGAGCCGCAGAAGTGGCTCGAAGGGCGCGAGATCGTGTTCCCGCGCGGGAAGGTGATCGGCGGGTCGTCGTCGATCAACGCGCAGATCGCCCTGCGCGGCCACCGGGCCGACTACGACGGCTGGGGCGTGCCCGGCTGGTCGTGGGCGGACGTGCTGCCGTACTTCGAGCGCAGCGCAGCCGGGCCGTTCGCCCTGACGAGCCTGCGCGACCCGAGCCCGCTGACGGCCGCGTTCGTCGAGGCGGCGGCCGAGCTGGGCATCCCGCGCTCGCCGGATTTCAACGCCCCCGAGCCGGAAGGCGTCGCGCAGGTCGAGGTGAACCAGCGCCGCGGCCGTCGCTGGAGCGTCGCGGACGGCTACCTGCGGCCGGCGCGGCGGCGGCCGAACCTGACCGTCCTGACGGGCGCTCACGCGACGCGGATCCTGCTCGACGGCGACCGTGCCACGGGCGTCACGTACCTCCGCGACGGCCGCCCGCAGGAGGCACGTGCCCGGCGCGAGGTCGTCCTCAGCGCGGGCGCGATCGGCTCGCCGCACCTGCTGCTGCTCTCGGGGCTCCACCGGCCCGGGGTCGGAGCGAACCTCCAGGATCACCTCGTCGGCGGCGTGCTCGCGTCGTCCACGAGCACGCACACGTTGTTCGCCGCCGAGTCACCCGCCAACCTGCTGCGCTACCTCCTCCTGCGGCGCGGGATGCTGACCTCGAACGTCGCCGAGGCGGCCGCCTTCGTGCGGACACGGCCGGAGCTGGAGGCACCCGACCTCGAGCTCGTCTTCGCGCCGGTGCTGTTCGTCGACGAGGGCCTCGTCCCGCCGCCCGAGCACGGGCTCACGATCGGAACGATCCCGCTGCAGCCGGCGAGCCGCGGCAGCGTCGCCCTTCGCTCCGCCGATCCGCTCGAGCCGCCGGCGATCGACCCGGCCTACCTGTCCGCCGAGGAGGACGTGCGCGTGCTGCTCGACGGGGTGCGGCTTGCCCGGCGGCTGCTGGCCACGAGCGCGCTCGCCCCGCACGTGCGGGGCGAGCTGCTTCCGGGGCCGGCCGCCCAGTCCGACGAGGAGCTCGTCGAGGTTCTGCGCGCCAAAGCGCACACGCTCTATCACCCGGTCGGCACCTGTGCGCTCGGCACGGTCGTCGACCCGGAGCTGCGCGTGCGCGGGGTCGGCGGCCTGCGCATCGCCGACGCGTCGGTGATCCCGCGCATCCCGCGCGGGCACACGAACTGGCCGACGGTGATGGTCGCGGAGAAGGCCGCCGACCTCCTGCGCGGCCACGACTAGGGCTCGATCAGCCCGCGCCGCCCCGGAAGGTCGACGGCCAGAGGCCGCCGGGCGCGGCGCCTAGGCCCGCTGCCACAGCGCCGAGGGGTAGTAGTCGTACGTGACGCGGTCGAGCAGCTCGATCCGCACTCCGGCACGCAGCATCCGCTCGCCGCGGAACCAGTCGCCGACGACGCCCAGCGCCGAGGCGACGTGCTCGCGCTCGAAGAAGCGCAGGTGCGCGTGCACGAGCGCGCCCTTGAGCGGCAGCCGGTCCGGCAGCACGGCCTTCTCGTCGCGGGTCGTGCCGTCCGGGTGCCGCTCCCGCACCACGCCCTGAACCGCCTCGGCCTGCCGCTCGCGCGCCGTCTCGAGCAGCAGCGCGACTGCGTCGGGGGGGAGCGAGTCGTCGTCGTCGGCGTCGAACAGCCAGCGGCCGCTCGCCAGCCGGTAGCCCTCGTTGCGCGTCAGCGTCGAGCTCGCGATCCAGTGGCGGTGTGCGTCCGGGTAGACGTAGCGCTGCGGCAGGCTCGTCCACCGGACCCGCCTGTCGCCGGCCTCGCGCACGACCTCCTCGGCCCCGGGGTCGGGCCCGTCGCCGACCACGAGCACCTCGAGCCGCTCGTGCGTCTGCGCCAGCGCGGCCGGCAGCGACCGCGAGCGCAGCAGCTCCGCGCGCCCGAAGGTCGGCAGCACGATCGTCACCAGCGGGTCCGGCTCGCTGAAGGCGAGCTCGTACCCCGGGTCGGCGCGGGCCTCGGCCAGCAGCCGCCGGTTCTCGGCATCGCGTCCGGCCAGGATCCGCAGCGTCGGGAAGAGGTCGTCGTCGAGCCGCTGGGCGAGCGTGGCGACGTCGCCGCGCAGCCCCGCGAGCTCGTGCTCGAGGCGGGTGAGCTCGCCGCCGAGGCTCTCGATCTCGTGGTGGAGGGCCTGGAACCGCCGGTCGAGCGCGTTTGCCAGCCGCCGGCGCAGACCCGGGCTCACGCGCGCGTGAACACACGCGCGGGAACGCCCTGGACCCGCGTCGCCGGCTCGACATCGCGGACGACGACCGCGCCCGCGGCGACGACCGCGCCCGCCCCGACCGCGACGCCGTTCACGACGGCCGCGCTCATGCCGATCACCGCGCCGTCGCCGATCACGCTGTTGCCGCCGACGTTGGCCCCCGGGTTGAGCACGGCGCCTGCGCCCACGCGTGCGTGGTGGCCCACGAGCGCGCCGCGTGCGAGGAGGGAGTGCGGGCCGAGCTCCGCGGCCGCTCCGACGACCGCGCCCGGCCCGACGATCGCGCCGAGGCTCACGGCGGCGGAAGGGCTGACCACGGCAGCGGGGTGGACGACGCGACAGGCGAGCCAGCCGTGCTCGGCCAGGTGCGACCAGAGCGCGAGCCGGTCGCCGCCGAGACCGATCGCCACGGCACCGGGTTCCGCCTCGACGCCGACCACGGGCAGGCCGTGGATCTCGCCGCCGATGCGGCCGCGGTCGACGACCTCGACGAGCCCGACCACGTCGTGCCCGGCCGCGCGCGCGTACTCGACGATCTCGAGCGCGAACGACCCGGTCCCGGCCACGTGCAGCTCCGCCACCGCGCGGACGATAACGGGAGCCTCTGGTCACAGCGGAAAAACCGGGCTACGATCCGACGGCGCCGAAACCGAGGGCGGCGCGATCGCATTCATCGGATTGGGGGACTCCACATGGGTAAGACAGCAGTCAACCGCTGGCTCTTCGTTGCCGCGGTTGCGGTGGCCGCGGCCGCCACGGTGTTGCTGATCGCACGCGATCACCGGCAGCCGGCGCGGTTCTCGGTGCGGTTCGACCCGCACAAGGAGGCGAAGTTCGAGCGCGCGCGCGGCGAAGAAGCCTCGCGGAACGGCGCCGACACTCCCGCGGCCGAGCAGGTCGCGGACCGCGCCTACCCGCGGACGTACGTCGACGACCGCCTCGCGCTGAAGTCGCGTGACGCCTTCAAGACCAAGCCGAGCAAGCTCGGCGCGTCCGCGTTCTCGACCACTTCGGCCTTCAACGCGGCGCAGGCCGCGAGCCCGGGCGCCTGGCGGGCGCTCGGCCCGGTGACGCCGAACGTCGCCGGCGAGGCCTCGCAGTTCTTCGACCCCGCCACCGGCACCGGGCCTGCGACGCAGGAATCGGGCCGCGTGACGGCGCTGGCGATCGACCCGAACTGCGGCAAGGCGTCGGCCCCGGCCGGCGCGCCGTGCCGCCTCTGGATTGCCGCCGCGGGCGGCGGCATCTGGCGCACGAACAACGCGCTCGCCGCGACGCCCACGTGGATCGCGCCCCCGGCGAGCCTGCCGACCAACGCCTTCGGCTCGCTGATCGTCGACGTGAACGACGCCAGCGGCAACACGCTCTACGCAGGCTCGGGAGAGCCGAACGGCTCGGGTGACTCCGAGGCCGGCCTCGGCCTCTTCAAGTCGGTCGACGGTGGCCAGAGCTGGCAGCTCGTGGCCGGCTCCCAGTCGGTCGCGATCAACCGCTCGATCGGCGCGATCGTTGTCAAGCCGGGCGCGCCGGGCACGATCTACATCGGCACCGACGTCGCCCGCCACGGCTCATCCGCGGCGAACGGCGGCCGGCGGACGCCCCCGAACGCTCCGGCGCTCGGCGTCTACAAGTCGACCGACGGCGGCGCGACGTTCTCGCTCGCGACCGATCTCGCGTCGAAGACCCCGCCCAATCCCGCGCCCGCGTCGTCGGGTGTCGACTGGTTCCAGGGCGGGATCACGAAGCTCGAGCTCGATCCGAACAACCTGAATGCCGTCTACGCGGCCGTCGTCGGCTACGGGCTCTGGCGCTCGAACGACGGCGGCGCCTCGTGGTCGCAGGTCTTCCAGACCATGAACCCCGCCGACACCTTCGGCGACCGGGTCGAGTTCGACGCCGTGAGCCTCGGCGGCGGCAAGACGCGGATCTACCTGGGCGACTCCTCCGACGACATCCTCGTCGCGCGCGTCTGGCGCACGGACGACGCGGCGTCGATCGTGGGCTCGCCGACGGGGAGCTACGGCAACGCCGGCTGGACGGAGCTCTCGAGCTCGACCAACGGCACGAACGGCTTCCTCGCCTACGGCTACTGCCAGAACGGCCAGTGCGGTTACGACGACTTCGTCGTCAGCCCGGCCGGGCAGCCCGGGGTCGGGGCCGGCCACGCGAACGAACTGTGGCTCGGCGGCTCGATGAACTACGACGAGCTCGTCGCCTACGGCGGCCTTCCGCCTCGCTCGAACGGCCGTGCGGTGATCCGGACGACCAACGGCGGCGCTCTGCCGCAGGACGTCGGCTGGCAGGACATGACCGGCACGATCGGCTCGGCGCCGTCGTTCCGCATCACCAGCGGCATCCATCCGGACGAGCACGCGGTGGTGTTCAACCCGGCCGACACCGGGATCGCCTTCGTCGGCTCCGACGGCGGTGTCGTCCGCGTCGACGTCCGGACCCCGCGCAACGCGTCCGAGGCCTGCTCGACGAGGCGCTTCGTCTACAACAACGGCCACGGCGCGGAACCGCTCGCTCCGGCCGACCTGCTGGACTGCCAGCGGGCCCTGAGCGGGATCCCGACGGCGATCACGCCGCTGAACGACGGGTTGAACACGATCCAGTTCCAGTCGCTGTCGTTCAACCCGGCGAACCCGACGGGCGAGCTGCTCGGCGGCACGCAGGACAACGGCACCTTCTCCTACACCGGCACGACCACCTGGTTCGAGTCGGTCGGCGGCGACGGTGGCCAGTCCGGTTTCGATGCCGGCAACGGGACCATCCGGTACCACAACTACTTCGACGCGACGCCCGAGGTGAACTTCCACGGGAACGACCCGAACGAGTGGCTCGCGACGTGGGATCCGCTCCAGTCGACGGGCGAGATGAGGTCGTTCTACGTGCCGTTCATCGCCGACCCCGTCACGGCCGGCCGCGCGTACGTGGGGCTAGAGCACGTCTGGCGCACCGACGACAACGGCGGCGACCGGACGTACCTCGAGGCGCACTGCAACACGCTGCACCTCGATCCGTTCCGGAACCGGCCGTGCGGCGACTGGCAGCCGCTCGGGCCGAACCTGACCGGCTCGAACTTCGGCCAGACGCGCCTCGGCAACTACGTGGTCGCGACCGAGCGGGCGCCGAGCGACTCCGGCACGCTCTGGGCGGCGACGCGCGTGGGCCGCGTGTTCGTCAGCAAGAACGCCGCCGACGCGCAGCCGCGCAACGTGCGCTTCAGCCGGATCGACACGGCAAGCACTCCCGGCCGCTTCGTCTCCGGGATCGCGGTCGATCCCGCCGACCCGAACCACGCCTGGATCTCGTACTCCGGCTACGAGGCGTACACGCCCGGCGATCCCGGGCACGTGTTCGAGGTGCGGTACAACCCGGCGACCGGGACGGCGAGCTTCGCCGACCGCTCGTACGACATCGGCGACCAGCCGGTGACCGGGGTCGCGCTCTTCGGCGCGACGGGCGACGTCTACGCCGCGACGGACTTCGGCGTCCTGCGGCTGCCGAGGGGCGCGAGCCACTGGGAGGCGTCCGGCTCCGGCCTGCCGACGGCCGCGGTCTACGGCCTGACGCTGTCGCAGTCGGCGAACGTGCTCTACGCCGCGACGCACGGCCGCGGCGCCTGGGCGCTGACGCTGCCGCGCGGGTAGCCGCGCTCCGACTGGACGGTGCCGCCCCGGCCTCGCGCCGGGGCGGCACCTCGTCTGCCTAGCTCCGCCGGTTCTTCGCGAGCCAGGCGTCGAGCTCCGTGCGGCTGAAGAACAGCCGCCCCTCGACCTTGCTGTGCGGGATCTGGTGCAGGTGCTGGCGTAGCCAGCGGATCGAGACGCGCATGTACTCGGCTGCCTCGGCCGTGTTCATCCAGGGCGAGCCGTTCGAGAGCTGCAGGCGCTCAGCGAGCGCCGTCGCGAGCGCGTCGAGGTCGGTGCGCGAGTTGTGCTGGGGCTGAGTCTGCTGGTGCAACGGAAATCGCCTCCTTCGTTCGCCTGCGCAGCCGCGGCGCGGCTGCGCCTACCAGGCGGCGAGAGGCGGAGCGCGGCCGGCGTGCCGGGATGCGAGCGCGGCCGGCCGGAGCTGCGAGGAGGCGATCGAGAAGCTGCGGCTCGCGAGCGGCAGCTGCATCACGTCCGCCGAGCGGCGGGCGAGCGCGAGCCCGAGCTCGTCGGCGGCGCGCAGCAGCGACCGGATCAGCCAGAGCGCGATCAGGCCGCACGGCACCTGCAGGGCGAGCCCGGCCAGGAGCGACGGCTCGGCGGCGATCAGCGAGCCGAGGTCGCCGTCCTGCGCCAGCCGCTCGAGGTGCTCGTGGAGGAGCACGGCGGCCGCGGGGATCCAGACGAGTGGCGACCTCACGATTCCATGGTGCCAGACTGCGCCGAATCGCATGATCGTGCCGCGTATTGCCGCGAGCTTCACGTGAAGGGCCTGACGGCCCCGACGAAGCCGAAGGCGTAGCCGGGCTCGGAGAGCGACGAGATCTTCACCACGTCGCCGGTGTGCGGCGCCTGGATGAACTTCCCGCCCCCGATGTACATGCCCTCGTGCTGCGGGCCGCGCGAGCTCGGCTCGAAGAAGACGAGGTCGCCCGGCTGCAGGGCCCAGCGCGGCACGCGCACACCCTCGTAGAACTGCGAGCCCGTGTAATGCGTGAGCTGGATCCCGAGCTGCGCGTAGACGTACATCGTCAGACCGGAGCAGTCGAAGCCGGTCAGCGGGTCGGCACCGCCCCAGAGGTACGGGATGCCGAGGTACTGCATCGCGATCTGCACCGCCTGCGCGCCGACCGTCCCGTTCGTGGGCAGGCCGAGGAGCTGCGCCTCCGGGAGCGTGAGATCGCTGTTGCCCGTGTCGGCCCCGTGGCCGCTGACCCCCAGCGCGAGCCAGGAGAGGCGCGCGGCTCGATGGTGCGGTTGCGGCGGCAGCGCGGCGCGCGCGAGCCCGACGAGCAGCTGCGAGCCCGTGTCGATCCCGAGCGAAGCGTCTCCGGCGACGACGCGCAGGCCGACGACCCCGCTGCCCTCGCCCGGCACGACGGCCTCCTGCAGCACGACGAGGTAGCTCGCCGGCCCGAGCGGGACGAGCGTGTTCGGCCTGGCCGTGACGGCCTTGCCGTTCACGGTCAGCCCGCGGACGACGGCGCCGGCGAGCCCGTGCGCGGGAACGAAGATGCGCTCGGCGTAGACGACGCCGCCCGCGATCGAGACGCCGCGCAGCGAGACCCCGCGCGCGCTCCGCGACGAGGCGTCGAAGCGCAGCGTCCAGCCGCCGTCCTGCATGGACGCGAACGACCCCTGCTGAGCGGCTGCGACGAGGTGCCCCTGGGCGTCGCGGATCTCGGCGATCCCGGCGAGCGCGCTCGGGCTGAACGCGAGCAGGAAGGCCGTCGCGAGCAGGCCGGGAAGAAGCCGACGCACGCGGCGGATGGTTGCACAGCGGCAGGCGTGCCGCGCAGAACCGCCGACGTGAGAATGAGAAGCGTTTGCAGTAAGCTCGCCGCGTGGCCAGGAGGAATACACGTCAGCGGAAGCTGCTCGCCGAGCTCGTCGAGTCGCGGCACCGCGCCTTCACGGCGGAGGATTTGTGGAGCGACGCCCGCGCTTCCGCGCCGGTCAGCCTCGCGACCGTCTACCGCACGCTCGCGCTGCTTGAGGCCGACGAGCGGGTGCGGCGGCTCGACCGTGGCCGCTTCATCGCCTGCGAGCCGGGTCACCACCACCATCTGGTCTGCGTTTCCTGCGGCTCCGTCGAGGAGACGGAGCTGTGCGCCGCGCCTCCGGTCACCGAAGTGCATAAGCGCCACGGGTTCGTCGTCCAGCGGCACGACGCAGACCTGTACGGCGTCTGCGAGCGCTGTTCGTGACCTGGATCGCGATCCCGCTCTCGCTGTGCACGGTGCTCTCGACGCTGGTGGGCGGACTGACCGCGCTGCGGCTGCGGGCGCACCTCGAGACGGTGCTCGCGCTCAGCGGCGGCGTGGTCGTCGCGGTCGCGCTCTTCGACGTCCTGCCCGAGGCGATCGACGGGATCGACGACTCGCGGCGCGTGACGTCCCTCGTCGCGGCCGGCTTCCTGCTCTTCTTCTTCTTCCAGCGCGCGCTCGTCCTTCACCACCGAGACGACCCCGACGAGGCGCGGGCGCACCACCGCGTCGGCGCGTTCGGCGCCGCGGCGCTCTCGGTGCACAGCTTCATCGACGGCCTCGGCATCGGCCTCGCGTTCGGCGTCGACACGCTGACGGGGGTGCTCGTCTTCGTCGCGGTGATCAGCCACGACTTCGCCGACGGCGTGAACACGGTCACCTTCGTCCTTCGCCAGCGCGGCTCGCGCACGCAGGCGCTGCGCTGGCTCGCCGCCGACGCGGCCGCGCCCTTCTTCGGGGCCGTCGTCGGCAGCGTGCTCTCGATCTCCCAGACGGGCCTCGCGTACGTCCTCGCGGTCTACGCCGGCTTCTTCCTCTACGTCGGCGCGTCCGACCTGCTGCCCGCGGCGCACGCGCGCACCTCGCCGCTGCGGATCGCGCTGACGCTCACCGGGTTCGCGCTGACCTACGCGATCGTGACCCTCGCCTCTCAGTAATGTTGGCCCCGTGATCGCGAAGCACGACGTGCTCGTCCTCGGCGCCGGGCTCGCAGGCATGCGGGCGGCGATCGCGGCCCACGACACCGGTGCCGACGTCGCGCTCCTCTCGAAGCTGCACCCGACCCGCAGCCACTCCGGCGCGGCGGAAGGCGGCATCAACGCCGCGCTCGGGAACTCGGCCGAGGACTCGCCCGAGTCGCACGCCTTCGACACGATCAAGGGCTCCGACTACCTGGGCGACCAGGACGCGATCGAGGTCTTCACCGCGGAGGCGCCGGGCGACATCTACGAGCTCGAGCGCTGGGGCTGCATCTTCTCGCGGGACGAGAACGGGCGGATCGCCCAGCGGCCCTTCGGCGCGGCCGCCAGCCCGCGCGCGATCTACGCGGCCGACATCACCGGCCACGTGCTGTTGCACGTCTGCTACGAGCAGCTGCTGAAGCGCGACCTGCGCGTCTACGAGGAGTTCTACGCCTGGAAGCTGGTCGTCGACGACGGCCGCTGCCAGGGCGTGATCGCCTGGGACCTCCTCAACGGCGGTCTGCACTCGGTCGGCGCGAAGACGGTGATCCTCGCGACCGGCGGCTCCGGGCGGCTCTACGCGGGCACGACGAACGCGTGGGCGTGCACAGGCGACGGCTCGGCGATGGCGCTCCACGCGGGAGTGCCGCTGAAGGACGCCGAGTTCATGCAGTTCCACCCGACGACGCTCTACCCGACGGGGATTCTGATCACCGAGGGCTGCCGCGGCGAGGGCGGCACGCTGCTGAACTCCGAGGACGAGCGCTTCATGGCGCGCTACGCGCCGAACGCGATGGAGCTCGCGAGCCGCGACGTCGTCTCGCGCTCCGAGCAGACCGAGATCGACGAGGGGCGCGGCGTGAACGGCAGCGTGCTGCTCGACCTGCGCCACCTCGGCGCGGAGAAGATCATCGAGCGGTTGCCCGGGACGCGCGAGGTCTCGCTGACGTACCTCGGCGTCGACCCGATCCGCGACCCGATCCCGGTGCGGCCGGGGGCCCACTACCACATGGGCGGGGTCGACACCGACATGGACGGCCGCACCGAGCTCGAAGGCCTCTATGCTGCGGGCGAGGCGGCCTGCGTCTCCGTCCACGGCTCGAACCGCCTCGGCGGCAACTCGCTGATGGAGACGATCACCTTCGGCCGCCGCTCCGGGTACGCGGCCGCGGACTGGGCGCTCCAGCACACGACGGTCGAAGTTCCGAGCTCGGTCGAGGTCGACGCCGAGCGCGAGCTGAAAGAGCTGCTCGACCGCACCGAGGGCGAGCGGCCGTGGTCGATGCGCAACGAGCTCGCCGAGTCGATGCACCGCAACTTCGGCCTCTTCCGGAACGAGCAGCGCATGCTCGAGCAGCGAGAGGTGATCGCCGGCCTGCGCGCGCGCTACCGCTCCGTGCTGATCGAGGACAAGGGCCGCGTCTTCAACAACGACCTCACGCAGGCGCTCGAGCTCGGCTCGCTGCTCGACCTCGCCGCCTGCATGCTCGAGGCCGGCGTCGCCCGCAAGGAGAGCCGCGGCGCCCACTCGCGGCCCCAGGACTACCCCGACCGCGACGACGAGAACTTCCTCAGGCACTCGATCGTCCGCTGGCGTGACGGTGGCCCCGAGCTCGGCTGGAAGCCGGTCACGATCACCAGGTGGCAGCCGGCCGAACGTACGTACTAAGCCGCAGCAAGATCAGGAACTCGCCGGATTCCGCTCGCCCGAGCGCGCGTGACGATCCGCCGCATCAGCCCGAGAAGGAGGGGAGAGCCGTGCCCGAGACCCTGACGATCACCGACAACCGCAGCGGCCGCTCGTTCGAGGCGCCGGTCGAGGACGGCGCGATCCGTGCAACCGCGCTCAAGGAAGCCGGCCTGATGACCTACGACCCGGCGTTCCTGAACACGGCGTCGGTGCGCAGCGAGATCACGTTCATCGACGGCGACGCGGGGATCCTGCGCTACCGCGGGTACCCGATCGAGCAACTGGCGGAGAAGAGCACCTACCTCGAGACCGCGTACCTGCTGATCCACGGCGAGCTGCCGGACAACGGCGAGCTCGCGCGGTGGTCGCACGAGATCACCCACCACACGTTCCTGCACGAGAACATGAAGACGCTGATGCAGGGCTTCCGCTACGACGCGCACCCGATGGGGATGCTCGTGAGCATGCTGGGCGCGCTCTCGACCTTCTACCCGGAGGCCTCGCAGGTCGACGAGCCCGAGATCCGGATGCAGCAGGTCGTGCGCCTGATCGCCAAAGTGCCGACGATCGCCGCCTGGTCGTACCGGCACAACTGCGGGCTGCCGTACGTCTACCCCGACAACGACCTCGGCTTCACCGCGAACTTCCTCTCGCTGATGTTCCGCATCGCCGAGCCGCACTACCACGCCGAGCCAGCGCTGGAGCACGCGCTCGAGGTGCTATTCATCCTCCACGCCGACCACGAGCAGAACTGCTCGGCAAACGCGATGCGCTCGATCGGGTCGAGCAAGGTCGACCCCTACAGCGCGATGGCGGGAGCGGCCGCGGCGCTCTACGGGCCGCTGCACGGCGGCGCCAACGAGGCCGTGCTGAAGATGCTCGCCGAGATCGGCACGGTCGACCGGATCCCGGACTTCGTCGACGAGGTCAAGGCGGGCCACCGCCGGCTGATGGGCTTCGGCCACCGCGTCTACAAGAACTACGACCCACGCGCGAAGATCATCAAGCAGGTCGCCGACGAGGTGTTCGAGGTGACGGGCCGCAACCCGCTGCTCGACATCGCGCTCGAGCTCGAGGAGATCGCGCTCGAGGACGAGTACTTCGTCAGCCGCAAGCTTTACCCGAACGTCGACTTCTACTCGGGGATCATCTACCAGGCCCTCGGGCTGCCGGTGGCGATGTTCCCGGTGATGTTCGCCATCCCGCGCACCTCCGGCTGGCTCGCCCAGTGGCTGGAGGGGGTGCAGGATCCAGAGCAGAAGATCGCACGGCCGCGCCAGCTGTACGTCGGCGCGGAAGAGCGGGAGTACGTGCCGATCGACGATCGGCAGCCGGCAGTCGCTTCCGCGGGCTGAATCCTGGGCTACGGGTGGGCGGCCGGCACCCAGTGCGGGCCGCCCCAGCTCAGGTCGTACGGGTAGTGGTGGATCACGTGGGCCCAGATCGTCCACGCGATCCAGCGTGAGGTGCCGTAGAAGAACGCCGCGCGGTAGGCGACGAGCAGCGCGCCGCGGGGGACGACCCGGTTGAGCCAGGGCCAGAATGCGTCGGCCCGGTAGATGCAGTTGTCGAAGTAGTGCCTCGTCAGGACGCGCCAGCTGATCAGCCCGTAGACGATCCAGACGAGGTCCCACATGCTGCCGAGCCCGCTGAAGTAGGCGGCCGCGTCGGTTGTGCGGCCGGTCTGTCCGGCGTACGCCCACGCGTCGAGGTGGAAGTGGAACGTCCACGGAAAGAGCAACATCGTCCCGACCGTGTCGCCGGTATCGGTGAGCACGTGGGCGGCCTCGCCGAGCATGAAGCTCACCGCCCAGAGCCTGCTGCCGAAGACCTTCCAGAGAATCAGTGCGATCACTGCGCCGTAGAGCAGCGAATGCGTGAAGCCGAAGCCGGGCCAGCCCCGGTGGAACTGCGCCGGGTCGCTCGCCTTCAGCTCCCAGGGGCCGAGCCGGATCCCGTACACGAACCACTTCGTGAGCATGTCGGGCGCATACGAGCCGATCAGGAGCGGCACGAACGCGACCTTGAGGCCGAGGTGGCGCTGGATGGCGTAGGGCTCGAGGTCGTGTGCCGCCCAGCTCACCGGGCGAGCCGCCTGACCGCCGTGGGCACGAGCCAGGCCGTCAGCAGCAGGTACCCGAGCCCGACCCAGAAGGAGAGGAGGAAGTCGATCCAGGTAACGCCGATCGCCACGTAGATCGCTGCCGCGAGGCAGTAGCCGCCGAACACCGTCAGGTCACGGCGGGTGGGCCGGATGGAGCCGAGCTCGGGATCGGACACGCGCCCGACTATGCCATGCCGCGAACGGCAGGCCCACCGGGTAGGTAATGGGATCCGAAACAGGCGATATCCTGGTCAAGAGAACAGAAATCGGCTAGATGGGATAGACTTCGGATCCGAAATCAGAAAGGATGGTCGCATGAACCGCTTGCTCTCGAAGATCCGGCACAGCCAGAGGGACGGAACCGGGAACGGCAACGGCGTCAGCCACGTCCGCGTCGTCCACGGCCGCGCGTCGACCCCGCGCTCGGGCTACGTCCTCACCGCCGCGGAGACCGCTCCGTGCACCTGTCCGGACTTCTGCGAGCGGGATCACGACAACGAGTGAGCGCGGTGGCCGCAGCCGAGCTCCGCGGCGGTGCGCCGCGCATCGACGAGGTGCTGACGCCCGAGGCGGTCGCGTTCGTCGCCGGGCTCCAGGAGCGCTTCGGGCCACGCCGGCTCGAGCTGCTCGACGCCCGCGCGGCGCGGCGTGAGCGCATCGCGGCCGGGGAGCTGCCCTCGTTCCTGCCCGAGACGCGTGAGGTGCGCGAGGGTGCCTGGGCGATCGAGCCCGTGCCCCCGGGCCTGCTCGACCGGCGCGTGGAGATCACCGGTCCGACCGACCGCAAGATGGTGATCAACGCCCTCAACTCCGGCGCGCGCATGTTCATGGCCGACTTCGAGGACGCGAACGCGCCGACCTGGGCGAACATGGTCGAGGGGCAGGCGAACCTCACGGACGCAATCGAGCGCACGATCGAGCTCGAGACGCCCGAGAAGACGTACCGGCTGGACGACGAGGTCGCGACCCTGCTCGTTCGACCGCGCGGGTGGCACCTGCCCGAGCGCCACCTCGAGGTCGGCGGCGAGCCGGTCTCCGCGAGCCTGTTCGACTTCGGGCTGTACGTCTTCCGCAACGCGCGGCGGCTGCTCGACCGCGGCGCGGGCCCCTGGCTCTACCTGCCGAAGCTCGAGAACCACCTCGAGGCGCGGCTCTGGAACGACGTCTTCACCCACGCCGAGGACGAGCTCGGGCTCGACCGCGGCGCGATCCGCGCGACGGTGCTGATCGAGCACGTGCTCGCGGCGTTCGAGATGGACGAGATCCTCTGGGAGCTGCGCGAGCACGCCGCCGGCCTCAACGCGGGCCGCTGGGACTACATGTTCAGCGTGATCAAGACCTTCCGCGAGCGGCCGGAGTTCGTCCTCCCCGACCGCAACGCGGTGACGATGACGGCGCCGTTCATGCGCGCCTACACGGAGCTGCTCGTGCGCACCTGCCACCGGCGCGGCGCCCACGCGATGGGCGGGATGGCGGCGTTCATCCCCAGCCGCCGCGACGCCGAGCTGAACGAGCGCGCGCTCGCGAAGGTGCGCGAGGACAAGCAGCGCGAGGCGGGCGACGGCTTCGACGGCACCTGGGTCGCACACCCGGACCTCGTCCCGGTCGCGCTAGCGGAGTTCGACCGGCCCAACCAGCTCGACCGGCTCCGGGAGGAGGTCGAGGTCGAGGGCGCACAGCTGCTCGAGGTCGCCGCGACTCCCGGCGAGGTGACCGAGGAGGGGCTGCACAACGACGTCGCCGTCGCGCTCCGCTACCTCACGGCCTGGCTCGGCGGCACCGGGGCGGTCGCGATCTTCAACCTGATGGAGGACGCCGCGACCGCAGAGATCGCGCGCTCCCAGGTCTGGCAGTGGGTTCGGCACGGCCGCTTCGAGCGCGCGCAGGTCGAGCGCGTGGTCGAGGAGGAGCTCGAGCGGCTCCGGGCCGAGGTCGGCGACGAGATCTTCGAGCAGAGCCGCGTCCACGAGGCGCGCGAGCTCTTCCAGCAGGTCGCGCTCGGCGAGCGGTTCGCCGAGTTCCTGACCCTGCCTGCCTACGACTACCTGGAAAGGAACGACGATGGCCACTGACGGAAACGGCAACGGCACGACACCCGGGCGCTGGGAGGGCATCGAGCGCCCCTACGGCTCCGAGGAGGTCGAGCGGCTGCGCGGCAGCGTCCGCGTCGAGCACACGCTCGCGCGGCTCGGCGCGGAGCGGCTCTGGAAGCTGCTGCAGGAGGACGACTACGTGCCGGCGCTCGGAGCGATGACCGGCGGCCAGGCGGTGCAGATGGTCAAGGCCGGGCTGAAGGCGATCTACCTGAGCGGCTGGCAGGTCGCGGCCGACGCCAACCTCGCCGGCCAGACCTATCCCGACCAGAGCCTCTACCCCGCCAACAGCGGCCCCGCGCTCGTGAAGCGGCTCAACAACGCGCTGCTGCGCGCCGACCAGATCCATACGGCCGAGGGCGACTTCGAGACGCACTGGCTCGCGCCGATCGTCGCGGACGCGGAGGCCGGCTTCGGCGGGCCTCTGAACGCCTTCGAGGTGATGAAGGGGATGATCGAGGCCGGTGCGGCGGCTGTGCACTTCGAGGACCAGCTCTCGTCCGAGAAGAAGTGCGGCCACCTGGGCGGCAAGGTGCTCGTCCCGACGAGCCACTTCGTGCGCATGCTCGTGGCGGCGCGGCTGGCGGCCGACGTCTGCGGCGTCCCGACCGTGCTCGTGGCGCGCACCGACGCGCTCAGCGCCAAGCTCGTCACGAGTGACGCCGACCCGGTCGACGAGCAGTTCCTGACCGGCGAGCGGACGCCCGAGGGATTCTTCAAGGTGCGCGACGGCCTCGTGCCGGCGATCGCGCGCGGCCTCGCGGCGGCGCCCTACGCCGACCTCGTCTGGTTCGAGACCTCGACGCCCGACATGGAGGAGGCGCGCGAGTTCGCCGACGCGATCCACGAGCGCTTCCCCGGCAAGCTGCTCGCGTACAACTGCTCGCCCTCGTTCAACTGGCGCGCGCACCTCGACGACGAGCGGATCGCGGGCTTCCAGCGTGAGCTGGGGGAGATGGGCTACCGCTTCCAGTTCGTCACGCTCGCGGGCTTCCACTCGCTGAACGCGGCGATGTTCGACCTCGCCCGCGGCTACGCGGAGGAGGGCATGAGCGCGTACGTCCGGCTCCAGGAGCACGAGTTCGAGCTCGAGCCGGCCGGCTACACGGCGACGCGCCACCAGCGCGAGGCCGGCGCCGGCTACTTCGACGCGGTCATGCAGGCGGTCACCGGCGGGACGAGCTCGACGCTCGCGCTCGACGGCTCGACGGAGGCGGCGCAGTTCCGGAGCTGACGGTGGCCGAGCACGACGCGGGAGGCACGAAGGCCGACGAGATCGCGCTCGCGCTCGAGGACGCGATCATGTCGGGCGAGCTCGCGCCCGGCTCGGTGCTGCGGCAGGAGACGCTCTCCGAGCGCTTCGGCGTCAGCCGCACGCCGATCCGCGAGGCGCTGCGACGGGTCGCCGCGACCGGGCTGGTCTCGTTCGAGCCGAACCGCGGCGTGCGCGTGCGCACCGTCTCGCGCGAGGAGCTGCGGGAGGCGTTCCTCGTCCGCGCCGAGCTGGAGGCGCTCGTCACCGAGCTCGCAGTCCCGCGCTTCGGCGACGCGGAGCTCCTTGCCCTGCGCGCGGCCGACGCGGAGTTCGCGCAGCTCACCGACCGGCTCCTGCAGCGCGGGCGCGACCCGGAGGAGCGAAACCAGCTCACCGGGGACTGGGTGCTCGCGAACTACCGCTTCCACGACGTGATCTACGCGGCCGCGCAGGTTCCGTTCGTCGAGGCGGTGGCGAAGAGCGCGCGGCGGACGTTCCTCAGTCGCTGGCGGGCGGGCGGCCCGGAGATCGACGACCTCTACGAGCAGAACAAGCGCGAGCACCGGGCGATCCTGGGCGCGATCGAGGCCCGCAGCGCCGAGGGTGCGCGGGCCCTGGCGCACGAGCACGTCCTCCACTCGTGCCGGCTGCTCGAGGTGATCCTCGACCACGTCGCGCCGAGCGCCGCTTGAGGCGTTGGCGTCGAAGACCAGGATCAAGACGCGGAACTGGCGCGCCGGGTCGAGGGCATCGTCCCAACGGCGACGATCGAGGCGCTGCGAACGGTCTGAGTCTTCGGGGGCCGCGGGACGTTTCGGAACACCGGCCGAGCAAGAGTCGGCGCGCGGGAGTCTCCCCGCTTCGGCCTAGCTGCCGCCGGCCGGCGGTACACCCTCGCGCAGCCAGCGGGCGTTCTCGGTGATCGCCTCCCGCGGGTCGGTGCCGAGGTGGCCGGCGACGCCGTCGACCTTGACGACGCACCCCGGGACATTCGCGGCCAGCCACTCGCCGTGCGCGGGCGGAACGAGCACGTCCGTGGCCCCGTACCAGACCAGGACCGGGATCGAGATGTGGTCGAGGTCGAACCCCCACGGCCGTATGTGCGCAAGGTCGTCGTCGGCCCAGCCTTCGACACCGAGGGCCGAGTGCTCGGCCCACGACTCGCGAATGATCTGCACCCTTTCCTGGCGAGCCAGCTCCTTTCGATCCGAGTCGCTCAGTTCGAAGGCGTCGAGCACGGCCGACGGGTCGACGGCCACCCGGGCCGTGATCCTCGCGTGCTCGGCTTCCAGCTCCCGGATCAGGACCTCCTCGCCTGCGACGGCCCAACCGAACTCCTTGACGTTCTCCGGATCCATGCCCGCGAGCCAGGACTCCTGGTCGAGCCCCGGGTTCCCCAGCGGCGCGACGCCGACCTGACACGTCGCACGGACGACCCGGTCTGGCAAGAGCGCCGCGCACGCGAGGGCATGCGACCCACCACCGGACCCGCCCGTGACTCCGAACTGCTCGAGGCCGAGATGGTCGGCGAGCGCGACCACGTCGTCGACCTCGTCGACCACGCGCCGGCCTGGCCGACGCGTCGACCTGCCGTAGCCGGGCCGGTCGTGGGTGACGACGAGGACGCCGAGCTGCCGATAGAGGTCCTCGTCCGGCCAGCGCTCGAGACGGCAGCCTGGGGTTCCGTGCAACATGAGCACCGGATATCCGTCGCGATCGCCCCACAGCGCGAAGGCGAGCTCGCGCCCGTCAGGGGTCTCAAGCTTCAGGAGCGACTCACCCACGGCCGCGCCGAGCATACGCCGGATCGTGAGTTTGCCGAGCACGCTGGCGGTTGTCGGGCAGCAGGGACCGCCTAGTACGATCTGCCGCTCTCCGGCGACCGCCCAGACGCCGGGATCAGGCGACATTGGTGGAGACGACCCGAAGGGGGCCCAATGAGCGATTACACGGTTGCGCAGCTCGACGAGATCGAGGAGCAGGAGGACGGGCGCTGTCCATGGCGACCCGTCCGGCATCACTTCGGCATCACGGCCTTCGGCGTCAACGCGTGGACGGCCGGCGACGCGGGCGACCGGATCATCAACGAGCACGACGAGTCGGAGGAGCAGGACCTGCAGGAGGAGCTCTACCTCGTCCAGCGGGGCCGCGCGACGTTCGAGCTCGACGGCGAGCGGGTGGACGCCCCCGCCGGCACCTTCGTCTTCGCCCGTCCAAACGTGAAGCGGACCGCCTTCGCCGAGGAGCCCGGGACGACGATCGTCGCGCTCGGCGGCACTCCCGGAAAGGCCTACGAGCCCCACGGCTACGAGCTCTGGGCCCCGCTCCGTCCGCTGTACGAGGCGGGGGAGTACGCCGAGGTCGCCGATCGCGGACGCGCACTGGTCGAGGCTCATCCGCAATACGCCGACCTGCTCTACAACCTCGCCTGCTGCGAGAGCCTGGCCGGCCGCACGCCAGACGCACTCGACCACCTCCGGCGCTCGATCGAGATGTCCGAGGGCTTTCGCGAGTACGCAAAGAACGATTCGGACTTCGACCCGATCCGCGACGAGCCCGGGTTCAAGGAGCTGATCAGCGGCTAGGCGACAACCGAAAAGCGGATCACAGTACTTTCGAGACGGGTCTATCCGCACAAACCCGGATGGCGCTCGCCGGCAGCGGCGAGACACTTGGGTTGCGCTCCGACTGGGTGAGCGTCGGCGTGGAAGGAGAGCCGTGACGTCGGTCTTCGAGAGCGAGCGCGTCGCGCGGAGGCCCAGGGACCTTGCGCCCGCGGGCCCCGCCGGCCGATTGCCCGCCGGCCGCGGCCTCGAGCTCCGGCACGTGAGCAAGCGGTTCGGGCCGGTGCAGGCGCTCGGCGACTGCTCGTTCTCGGTCGCGCGCGGCGGGATGCTCGGCTTTCTCGGGCCGAACGGCGCGGGCAAGACAACCGCTATGCGCACCGTCTTCGGGCTCGTCGAGCCCGACGGCGGCGAGGTGCTCTGGGACGGGAGCCCGATCGGGCTGTCCGAGCGCATGCGCTTCGGCTACATGCCGGAGGAGCGTGGCCTCTATCCGCGGATGACGGTCGCCGACCAGCTCGAGTACTTCGGCTGCCTCCACGGGCTCGAAGCGGGCGCGGCGCGCGCCGCGGCGGGGCGCTGGCTCGAGCGGCTCGGCCCCACCGTGCGCGCGGGCGCGAAGCTCGAGGAGCTCTCGCACGGGAACCAGCAGCGGGTGCAGCTCGCCGCGGCGCTGCTGCACGAGCCCGAGCTGCTCGTGCTCGACGAGCCGTTCGCCGGCCTCGACCCGGTCGCCGTCCACACGCTGGCCGAAGTGCTGCGCGGCGAGGCGGCACGCGGCGCGGCGGTGCTCTTCTCCAGCCATCAGCTCGAGCTCGTCGAGGACATCTGCGAGGAGGTCGCAATCGTCGACCACGGCCGGATCGTGGCGACGGGCGACGTCGACGCGCTCAGGCGGGGTTCGCGGCGCCGCCGGATCGAGCTGCAGCTCGAGGGCGCTGCTGTAGCGTGGCTCCCCGATGTGGCCGGCGTCGAGCTGGTCGAGCGCCGCAACGGCGGCCTGCGCCTGCTGGCCGGCGGCGGCGTCGATCCCGAGCGAGTGCTCGCCGAGGCGGAGCGGGCCGGGCGCGTGGTCGCGTTCAGCTACGGCCCGCCGTCCCTCGCAGAGCTCTTCCTGGAGCTGGTGGCGCCGTGAGCGGCCGGCGCGCGATCACGCTCGTCGCCAGGCGCGAGATCCGCGAGCGCCTGCGCTCCAAGGTCTTTCTGATCTCGACTCTCGTACTACTCCTGGTCGTCGGCGGGTCGACGGGGCTCCAGGGCGCGCTCTCCAAGAAGCCGACGTACCACGTCGTCGTCACGGCCCCGGCCCCGGCCGGTCTTCGGCCGGCGCTCGAGCGCGCGGCGAAGCCGTTCGACGACGCGAAGGTGCAGCTGCGGGTTGTCGCCTCGCCGGCCGCCGGACGGAAGGCGCTCGAAACGGAGCAGGCCGACGCGCTCCTGCTGCTGTCGCAGAACCGGCTCGTCTTCCGCTCGGACGTCGACCCCAAGGCCGCGGCGATCGCGGACACGGCGGTGCGGGCGCTGCGCAACCACCTGCCGCCGGCACCGGAGCTCGCGGCGGTGACGCTCCACCCGCCGGACGCGAAGACCTCCGACGCCGAGATCCTCGTCGCCTCGCTCGGGGCCTTGCTCCTGCTCACGTCGCTCGCCTTCTACGGGCAGTGGGTGGTCGGCGGCGTCGTCGAGGAGAAGAACAGCCGCGTCGTCGAGATCGTCCTCTCGACGGTGCGCCCGCGCCACCTGCTCGCGGGCAAGGTGATCGGCATCGGCCTGCTCGGGCTCGCCCAGCTGACGCTCGTCGCGGGCCTCGCCGCCGCGCTCCTCGTCGCGGGCGCCTTTGACGCGCCCGCCGGGCTCGGCGGCAGCGCCGCGCTCGTCATCCCGTGGTTCGCGCTCGGGTACGCGCTCTACGCCGTCGCCTACGCCACCGCGGGTGCGCTCGCCTCGCGTCAGCAAAACGCCGACACGGCCGGACAGCCCGTCACCTACACGCTCCTCGCCGTCTACTTCGGGGGATACGTCGCGCTCACCAGCGACACGGACGGGCTGCTGGCCAACCTGCTCACGGTCTTCCCGCTGAGCGCGCCGCTCGTCCTCCCGGCCCGCAGCGCGCTCGTGGGCGTGCCCCTCTGGGAACACGTTCTCGCGGTCGTGCTCGTCCTGGCCACGATCTACGCGCTCGTCCGCTTCGCCGGCCGGGTGTACGGCCGCGGCCTGCTGCACGGCGGCCCGCGCCTCGGGCTGCGCACCGCCTGGCGCCTGAGCCACGAGCGCTGATCGCGCGGGAATAGCGACGGCGGCGGCGCGTTCGAGCGGGCATGGCAGGGAGCAAGGAGTTCCGGGTGGTGCTGACGGTGCCGGACTTCGACGCCGCCGTCGCCTTCTATCGCGACGCGCTCGGGCTGGAGCAGGTCGCGGACTGGAGCTCCGAGGACGGGCGCGTCGTCCTGCTCGACGCGGGGCGGGCCACGCTCGAGCTCTTCGACGAGCGGCAGGCCGAGGCCGTCGACCGGATCGAGGCGGGGCGGCGCGTGTCGGGCCCGGTTCGCCTGGCGCTCGAGGTCGCCGACAGCGAGGCCGCCGCTCGGCGGCTGGTCGAGGCCGGCGCGGACGAGGTGGCGCCGCCGGTGACCGCGCCCTGGGGAGACCGCAACGCGCGCGTCCGCACGCCTGACGGCGTGCAGTTGACGCTCTTCAGCCCCGGCGGCTAGCCCTCGTTCCGTACTCCAGGCAGCGGTCGGCCTCGACGAGCGCCTCGGCCCTCGTCAGCGGCGGGCGAAGCTCCTCGAAGGTCGGCTTCGCCGGTGTCGTCTGCGCGGCGATGGCCATGTGCGCGAAGCGTTCGGCCCGGGGGTTCGAGCGGCATCGGGGCGGGCGCGGAGCACAAGCGTGGAAAACCCGTAGCCCGAACGGCGAACCCCCTGATGCCGCATCCGCAGGCCGAGCGCGACGATGCGCTCGAGATGACGCTCGCTGTCGTTGCCCACCAGCGCGAGCCGACGAACGCCATGCTCGCCGCGCAGCTGGACGCGCAGCTCCTCGCGCCGCAGACCGCGCTTGCCCGCCTGCGGCCGGGAGACGTCGCCCTCGTCCGGCTCGACGTCCGGCGGACGCTCGACGGCTGCGAGCCCGGCCTCGACCTGCTGGAGCCGCTCGAGCAACGAGGGGTCGAGGTGCTCAACCGCGCGCCGGCACTGCTCGCCGCCCACGACAAGCTGCGGACGAGCCAGATCCTGCCGGCCGCCGGGTTGCCGCACCCGCACACGGAGCACATCACCTCGGTGCACGAGCTGGTCGAGGTGGTGCCGCCGATCGTCGTCAAGCCGCGGTTCGGCAGCTGGGGACGCGACGTCGTCCGCTGCCGCGACCGGGCAGAGCTCGAGGCATGGGCCGTGCAGCTTCAGCGCCGGCCGTGGTTCCGCCGCACGGGCGCGATCGTGCAGGAGCTCCTGCCCCCGCCCGGCCACGACCTGCGTGTGCTCGTCGCGCGCGGGCGCGTCTTCGGCTGCGTGGAGCGGGTTGCGCGGCCCGGCGAGTGGCGGACGAACATCTCCCTCGGCGGAACGAGGCGCAAGGTCGATCCATCGGAGGAGGCGTGCGAGCTGGCGCTGGCCGCCGCAGCGGCGGTGGGGATGGACGTCGCGGGCGTCGACCTGCTCCCGGTGAACGGTTCCTACGTGGCGCTCGAGCTGAACGGCGCGGCCGACTTCGACGGCGCGTACTCGTTCAGGGGTCGCGACGTCTTCGCCGAGCTGCGGGCAGCGCTCGACATGCTGCCGGCCGCGGTCTAGCCGAGAACCTCCGCAGCTAGGTGCGATCGAGGTCGCGGCGCTCGAGCGCGAAGGGCGCGAGCGCCGCGCACACGGCCGCCGCGGCCAGCAGGACGAGCGCGTGCCAGGGCGCCAGCCCCTCCCGGAGCGGGTCGCCGACGCTGTAGTGGTAGAAGGGCGAGAGCGGCCGCAGAGGCTTCAGCGGGCCGGCCAGCGGCGCCAGCGAGTTGACGAGGTACGCGGCCACCGCGACGGCGGTGACGATCCCGATCGCACGTGCGCGGTGGCCCGTCGCCGCGCCCGCGAGGAGCGCGAGCGCACCGAAGAGCAGCGCGAGCAGCAGCAGCAGGAGGACGGCCGCGCCGAGCTTCCAGGCGGAGATGTCCATTCCCGCCGCCGCCGCGCCGACGACGAGGGCGAGCCAGAGCACGAGCGCGAGCCCGGTCAGCTCGACCACGAGCGAGACCAGCTTCTCGAGCACGACCCGCCGCCGGGTGAGCGGCTGTGCGAGCAGGAGGTCGAGCGTCCCGCGCTCCTCCTCGCCGGCGATCGCGCCCGCGCCGCCTCCGATCGCCGAGACGAGCAACAGCAGCGGCGCCATCAGCGCGAAGACCTCGCTGCCGAGGTAGCCGGCCGCGGTCAGGTAGTCGATCGAGCCACCGAAGCCGATGAAGCCCTTCAGCGCCTGGGGATAGTCCTGCACGAGCTTGTTCAGGCTCGGGTTGTCGCGAACGGCCGGGTAGACGGAGACCATCAGCGCGGCGAGGGAGACGAGGCCGAGGCTCCACCAGACGAAGCCGCGGCGCACGTCCCGCAGGCCCTTCAGCGCGACGTTACGCAGCATCGCGGCTCCGGTAGAGGTCGAGGAAGACGTCCTCGAGGTCGGCCTCGCGCACATCCAGCGCGACGACCTCGAAGCGCGCGAGCGCCTTCACGAGCGGGTCGACCGGGCCCTCGAGCGCGAACACGACCGTGTCGTTACGCCGCTCGAGCTCCCGCGCGCCCGGGACGTCCGCGAACGCTTCGGCCGGCGGGGCTGCCGCGAAGGTCGCCTCCAGCCGCGTCGAGGCGCGGGCGCGCACGGCCTCGACGGACTCGACCAGCTCCAGCCGGCCTTCGCGCAGCACGGCGACGCGGTCGGCGAGCTCCTGTACCTCCGCGAGCACGTGCGAGGAGAGGAAGACCGTGCGCCCCTCGGCCGCGGCCTCGCGCACGAGCTCGTGGAACGTCTGCTGCACGAGCGGGTCGAGGCCGGTCGTGGGCTCGTCCAGGACGAGCAGCTCCGGCCGGTGCATGAACGCCTGCACGAGCCCCGTCTTCTGGCGGTTTCCGCTCGACAGGGAGCGCAGCGGCCGGTCGAGCTCGAGGTCGAGGCGCTCTGCGAGCCCGAGGCCGTCGCCGAGGCCGTCGAGGCCGCGCAGGTTGGCGAAGAAGGTCAGCAGCTCGAGGCCGGTCAGCCGGTCGTACAGCCGCAGGTCGCCCGGGACGTAGCCGACCCGCCGCCTGATCGCGAGGCTGTCGCGGCGCGAGTCGAGGCCGAAGACCGAGAGCGTCCCGGACGTGGGGCGGATCAGGTCGAGCAGCAGCCGGATGGTCGTCGTCTTGCCGGCGCCGTTCGGGCCGAGGAAGCCGAAGACCTCGCCACGGTGGACGGCGAAGCACAGGCCGTCGACGCCGCGGGCACCGCCGCGGTAGACCTTCGTCAGCCGCTCGGCGCGGACGACCTCGTCGCTCAGCCGCCGCCACCCTTCGGCGGGGAGGCCGCGAAGGTCGCCTGCAGGCCGCGGGCGAGAGCGTCCTTCTCGGCGCTGGAGAGCTTCGCGTTCGCGTGCACGATCGTGTAGTACCACGGCGGCATCCCGCCGCCGCGGACGGCCTCGGCCGCGTCGCCGGCCTCCTGCGGCCGGTTCCACTCCGAGAAGTTGAGCGTGCTGCGGCCCGAGTCGACGTCGCTCTGGACGAGCCAGGAGACGGGCGCGATCTTCGAGTACCAGCGCCACTTCGTCTCGTTGCTGTGGCAGTCGAAGCAGGCGCGGACGGCGAGCGCGCGCGTCTGCGGCGAGTCCCACTTCGGCTCCTGCAGCACCGGCGGGTTCGTGTGCGCGCGCCCGTAGGGAACCGCCTGGGCGAGCGCGAAGAGGGCGACCAGCAGCAGCACGCCGCGCAGCAGCGCCCGACGCCAGCCGAGTCGCCGCAGGTAGCCGCGCATCAGCGCAGGCCGAGGACGCGGCCGTTCGCGTCGACGTCGATCCGCGAGGCGGCCGGATCCGCCGGCAAACCGGGCATCGTCTGCATCTCGCCGCAGAGCGCCACCACCCAGCCGGCGCCCGTGTAGGCGCGCAGCTCGCGCACCGGGAGGGTGAACCCTTCGGGCGCGTTGACGAGCGTCGGGTCGTGCGAGAGGGAGAGGTGCGTCTTGGCGATGCACACCGGCAGGCGCCCGAGGCCCCGGGCCTCGAGCTGCTCCGCCTGCTTCGCCGCGGCCGGCGAGAGCTCGATGCCCTCCGCGCCGTACGCCCGCCTGGCGACCTTGTCGATCTTGTCGGCGAGCGGGTCGCCGTCCTCGTAGAGGAACCGCGCCGGCCACGTGCGCTCGGTCGCGCCGACGACGGCCTCGGCCAGCTCGGCCGCGCCTTCGCCGCCCGAGAGGTAGCCGTCGTTGACGGCCGTGCCGAGCGCGCCCGCCTCGACGGCCAGCCGCCGCACGGCGTGAACCTCGTCGGAGGTGTCGTCCGGGTGCCGGTTGACGGCCACGACCGCATGGAGGCCGAAGCGCCGGACGATTGCGACGTTGGCGGCGAGGTTCGCCGCGCCGCGCTCGAGCGCGCGCAGCCCTCCGTCGGGATCGCCGCCGTGATGCTTGAGCGCCTGCACCGTCGCCACGAGGACGACTCCGCTCGGAAGGATGCCGCCGAGGCGGCAGACGATGTCCATGAACTTCTCGAAGCCCATGTCCGCGCCGAAGCCTCCCTCGGTGACCACGTAGTCGCCGAGCTTCAGCGCGAGCCGGTCGGCCAGGAGCGAGCTGTTCCCGTGTGCGATGTTGGCGAAGGGGCCGCAGTGGACGAAGGCGGGGTTGCCCTCGAGTGTCTGCACGAGGTTGGGCTTCAGCGTGTCGGTGAGCAGGGCCGCCATCGAGCCGGCGCAACCGAGCTGCTCGGCCGTCACGGGCTCGCCGTCGAAGGTCGTGCCGACGGTGATCGCGCCGAGCCGCATGCGCAGGTCCTCGTGGTCGCGCGCGACGGCGACGATCGCCATCACCTCCGAGGCGGCGGTGATGTCGAAGCCGGTCTCCCGCGGCGCCCCGTTCGCCTTGCCGCCGAGCCCGACGACGATCTTCCGCAGCGCGCGGTCGTCCATGTCGAGGCAGCGGCGCCAGGTGATCGAGTGCGGATCGAGGCCGAGCGGGTTGCCGTGCAGCAGGTGCGACTCCACGACGGCCGCAAGCAGGTTGTTCGCCGCGCCGATCGCGTGGATGTCGCCGGTGAAGTGGAGGTTGATCAGCTCCATCGGCGTCAGCTGGGCCTGTCCGCCGCCCGTGCCGCCGCCCTTGATCCCGAAGACCGGGCCGAGCGAGGGCTCGCGCAGCGCGAGCACCGGGTGCTCGCCGATGTGGCCGAGGCCGTCGACGAGCGAGATCGCCGTCGTCGTCTTGCCCTCGCCCGCCTTGGTGGGCGTGACCGAGGTGACGCAGATCAGCTTCCCGTCGGGCGCGTCGGCCAGCCGGTCGAGCGCCGCGAGTTCGATCTTCGCGGCATGGTGCCCGTAGGGCAGGACCTCTTCCGGCTCGAGGCCGAGCTCCTCGGCGATGCTGATGATGGGGCGGGGCATGTTGGGTGCGTATTGAATCTTCATCGGCGCAGCGTCGAGGGGGGAACGGTCCGCGCCATCGGGAGCCGCACCGAACAACGCTGCGGAAAAGCCGCAGCAAGCGTTCGGCCTGCGGCGGATGGCGACCGCCGCGATCGCGCCGACACTCATCGGCGTGAGTGCAGTCGCATCCCATCCGTCTGCGTCGTTCAGCGCGACCCTGCGCGTGCACCTGGACAACCACCCGGGTGCCTTCGCAGCGCTCGCCGGCGCGATCGGGGAGGCCGGCGGTCTGCTCGGCGCGATCGACCTCGTGCGGGTGGAGAAGGGCAAGAAGATCCGCGACGTGGTCGTGCTCGCAGCCGACCAGAACCACATCGCCCGGATCGTGGAGGCCGTGCGCGCCCTCGACGGGATCGAGGTCGAGCACGTCTCCGACAGGACCTTCCTGCTCCACCTGGGCGGCAAGCTCGAGGTGGTGCCGAAGACGCCGCTGAAGACGCGCGACGACCTCTCGATGGCCTACACGCCCGGCGTCGCGCGCGTCTGCAGCGCGATCGCCGAGGAGCCCGACACGGTCTGGAACCTCACGATCAAGCAGAACACCGTCGCCGTCGTCAGCGACGGCACCGCCGTCCTCGGCCTGGGCAACATCGGCCCCGAGGCCGCCCTGCCGGTGATGGAGGGCAAGGCGATCCTGTTCAAGGAGTTCGGCGGGATCGACGCGTGGCCGATCTGCCTCGACACGACCGACCCTGACGAGATCGTCGCCGCGGTGACCGCGATCGCTCCGGTCTTCGGCGGGATCAACCTCGAGGACATCTCCGCGCCGCGCTGCTTCGAGATCGAGAACCGGCTGCGCGAGCAGCTCGACATCCCGGTCTTCCACGACGACCAGCACGGCACCGCGATCGTCGTCCTCGCCGCGCTCCTGAATGGGCTGCGCGTGGTCGGCAAGCGGATCGAGGACGTGCGCGTCGTCTTCACCGGCTCCGGCGCCGCCGGCGCGGCAACGGCGCGGATGCTGCTCGCGGCGGGCGTGCCCGACGTCGTCTGCTGCGACCGCCACGGCGTGCTCCATCCGGGGCGCGACGGGCTCGACGCGGCAAAGGCTGCGCTCGCGGCCGAAACGAACCCGCGCGGGCTCGAGGGCACGGCGGACGAGGCGCTCGCCGGCGCGGACGTCTTCATCGGCCTCTCCGGCCCGGGAGCGATCAGCGTCGAGGGCGTACGGACGATGGCCGACGACGCGATCGTCTTCGCGATGGCAAACCCGAACCCGGAGGTCTCGCCCGAGGAGATCGAGGAGCTCGTCGCCGTCGTCGGCACGGGCCGCTCCGACTACCCGAACCAGATCAACAACGTGCTCGCCTTCCCCGGCGTCTTCCGCGGTGCGCTCGACGTCCGCGCCAGCGCGATCACGCGCGAGATGGAGCTGGCGGCGGCACACGCGCTCGCCGGGGTCGTCGACGCCGAGCACCTCGCGGCCGACTACGTGCTGCCGAGCGTCTTCGACCGGAGCGTCGCGCCCGCGGTCGCGGCGGCCGTCTCCCGCGCCGCCGAGGAGAGCGGTGTGGCGCGGCGCCGGCGGAGGACCTCACCCGCCGGCGCCTAGGCCGGAACGCTCACCAAGCTGCGAGCGCCCGCGCGATGTCGAGCGTCGAGAGGATGCCCACGGGACGCGTGGCGCCGCGGGCGACCACGACGAGATGCGTCACGTCGTGCTCGCTCATCAGCTGCGCCGCCCGGAGCAGCGTGTCGTCGGCGGCGATCGTCAACACGGGGGTGACGGCCGTGCCGCCTGCACTGCGGTCCTCGAGCTCGCCGCCCACGGCGGCCTGCACGAGGTCCAGATCGGAGATGACGCCCCAGAGACCGACGCCGTTCGCGTCGTCCGTGTCCTCGCCGAACGCGACGACCGCGTGGATCCGGTAGAGCGCCATCATCCGGGCGACGTCGCGCAGCGGCGTCTCGAGCGGGCACGTGAGCACGCCCGGGTGCATCGCCTCCGCCACCTCGATCTCGCCGAGGGTCCGGCGCCCGGTTCCTCTGTCCAGCATCAGTTCAGTCATTTCGTCACCTCCTTCTGCGTTCCGACTCTGGCGCGCGGGGGGCGGCGGGGCATCGGGGAATGGACGTACCCCGGATCAGGCATCCCGCGGATGGCGGTGGCTCCGTCGCGCGCAACGCTGCGGGGAGGAACACGAGGAAGGAGAAGCGATGACCGTCATGGAGGCACCCCGCACGGTGCTACCGCGCTCCACGACCCTCGGCAAGACCGAGACGGAGTACGTCGTCATGCTCGACGTGACGGGCTATGCGCTCGACGACCTGCACGTCGAGATCGAGAACCACGAGGTGACGGTGCTGGGCGACAGCTGGGACCGCCGCCTCGACGAGTCGATCCGGCTCCCGCGCGACGCCGACGTCGAGTGGGTGCGCGCGTTCTACGAGCCGGGGCAGCTCGAGCTGCGGGTACCGAGGCTCGGCACCTGCGGCGACGAGCGCCGGCCCGTCGAGATCGAGGTGCGCCGCCGCGTGCTGCAGAACCCGGACGCCACGCCCTGCTGAGCTAACAGATCCGCGGCAGCGGGTCGCCGACGAGCATGTCGACGATCCTGCTGCCGCCGAAGGCGGTGTCCAGGAGCACGAGACCCTCCGGCTCCGACCTGACCTCGCCCACGATCGCCGCCTCCGCCCCGAGCGCGTCCGCCCGTAGGCGTTCGAGCGCGTCGCTCGGCGGCCTCGGGCGCGACCACCGCCACGAGCTTGCCCTCGTTCGCGACGTAGAGCGGGTCGATCCCGAGGATCTCGCACGCGCCGACGACGGCGGGACGCAGCGGCAGCGCCGACTCGTCGAGCGCGATCGCGAGCCCGGCCTCCCGCGCAAGCTCGTTGAGCGCCGTCGCGAGGCCCCCTCGCGTGGGGTCGCGGAGCCAGCGCACCGCCTCGCCGAGCTCGAGCAGCGCCGCCGTGAGCTCGTGCAGCGGCGCCGTGTCGCTCTCGAGCTCGACCTCGAGCCGGAGCTCGCCGCGGGCGATCATCACCGCCATCCCGTGATCCCCGAGCGTCCCGGAGACCAGCACGCGGTCGCCCTCGCGCACCTGCGCCGGGCCAAGCCGAGCGCCTTCGCGCACGAGGCCGATGCCCGCGGTGTTCACGTAGACGCCGTCGCCCTTGCCGCGCTCGACCACCTTGGTGTCGCCGGTCGCGATCGCGGTGCCGGCCGCCTCGGCCGCGCGCGCCATCGACGCTGTCAACCGCCGCAGCCGGGCGACCTCGAAGCCCTCCTCGACCACGAACCCGGCCGAGAGCGCGAGCGGCTGCGCCCCGGCGACCGCGAGGTCGTTCACCGTCCCGTTCACCGCCAGCTCGCCGATGTCGCCGCCCGGGAACTCGAGCGGGTGGACGACGTAGGAGTCGGTCGTGAAGGCGAGCCGCGAGCCGTTCAGCTCGAGCAGCGCCGCGTCGCCGAGCGGGTCGAGCAGCGGGTTCGAGAGCTCCTCGAGGAAGAGTCCCTCGACGAGCGCGCGGGAGGCCTTGCCGCCGGAGCCGTGCGCGAGGGTGATCAGCTCGTCGCGGAGCTTCGGGCGCCGCGTCACGCGTGCACGGCGAGGCGGCCGTAGTTGTAATAGGCCGCGCAGGCACCCTCGCTCGAGACCATGCAGGTGCCGATCGGGCGTTCGGGCGTGCAGGCGGTGCCGAAGACGCGGCACTCCCACGGCTTGATCGCGCCGATCAGGACCTCGCCGCACTGGCAGGCCTTCGGGTCCTCGACCCGGTTGCCCGGAAGCTCGAACCGCGCCTCCGCGTCCCAGTCGGCCAGCTCGGGACGCAGCTTGAGCGCGCTCTGCTCGATCCAGCCGAGCCCGCGCCACTCGAAGGTGTCGCGCAGCTCCATCGTCTCGTCGAGCGCCGCCAGCGCGCGCTCGTTGCCGTCGCGGCGGACGACGCGCGTGTACTGGTTCTCGACCTCGCAGCGGCCCTCGCGCAGCTGGCGCAGCAGCATCACGACCGCCTGCAGGATGTCGATCGGCTCGAAGGCGGTCACGACGACCGGCTTGTCGTACTCGTCGACGATGAACTCGTACGGCCGGGTCCCGATCACCGTCGAGACGTGGCCCGGCGCGACGAACGCGTCGAGCCGCAGGCCCGGCGAGTCGAGGATCGCCCGCAGCGGCGGGCCGATCGTGACGTGGTTGCAGAACGCCGAGAAGTTGCGCACGCCCTCGGCCCGCGCCCGCAGCAGCGTCAGCGCCGTCGCCGGCGCCGTCGTCTCGAAGCCGATCGCGAAGAAGACCACCTCGCGCTCGGGGTTGGCGCGGGCGAGCTCGAGCGCGTCGAGCGGCGAGTAGACCATCCGCACGTCGGCGCCGCGCGCCTTCGCCTCGAGCAGCGAGCCGCGCCCGCCCGGGACGCGGAGCATGTCGCCGAAGGTGGTGAAGATCACCTCGGGGCGCTCGGCGAGCGCGATCGCGTCGTCAACGCGGCCCATCGGGATCACGCAGACCGGGCAGCCCGGGCCGTGGACGAAGTCGACCTCGTCCGGGACGAGCTGCTCGACACCGTGCTTGTAGATCGCGTGCGTGTGCCCGCCGCAGACCTCCATGATCTTGACCGCGCGACCGGGCTCGGCGAGCGCGGCGAGCTCGTGCGAGAGGCGCCGGGCCAGCTCGCCGTCGCGGAACTCGTCGACGTACTTCACAGCTTCTCCAGCGCGATGCCCGCGTGGCAGAGCAGCGTGTCGCCGGGCTCGACGGGCGAGACGAGCTCGATCCCGACGCGCTCGCTCCGGCCCTCGACCTCGACGGTCGCGTTCGCCCCGTCGACCTCGACGACGCGCGCCGCCACCGCCTCGTCGGAGCAGGTGAGGCAGTGCTCGGGGTTCATGCGCGCGCGCTCTTCCGGATCTCGCGCAGCTCCTGCTCGTAGGCCTCGCCCATCTGCTCGAGCAGCTCCAGCGTCTCGCGGGCCTGCTCCTCGTCGATCCGCGAGAGCGCGAAGCCGACGTGCACGAGCACCCAGTCGTCCACCTGCGCCTCGGGGCAGAGTGCGACCGAGACGTTGCGGCGCACGCCCGAGATCTCCGCCTTGGCGATGCCCGCCTCCGCGTCGACCACCTCGACGATCTGAGCCGGGATCGCCTAGGCACATTGCGCGCTCCTCCTCGCTGCGACGGCTGCCTGTCCGTAGCTTATGCCGCCGTCGTTCGGGGGTACCAGGCGGTGGGAGAGGACACGGAACCCTCGCTCCTCCAGCCGGGCGGTGGTCGAGCGCAGCAGGCGCAGGTTCTGGAAGCTGCCGCCGGAGAGCACGACCGTCCGCGGCTCGCCGGCCTCGCCGCAGGCCTCGGCCGCGGCGGCCGCCACCGTCTCGTGGAACCTGGCAGCGACCTGCTCGCGGGGCCGCCCCGCCCGAGCCTCCAGGTAACAGACTGTCACCAGCTCCGTGGGGTCGCCGAAGCGCCACGGGTACGGCTCCGCGGGCTGCTCGCCGGCGAGCTGCTCGAGCTCGACCGCCGCCTGGCCCTCGTACGAGACGTGCTCGCGGACTCCGAGCACCGCGGCGACCGCGTCGAACAGGCGGCCCATCCCGCACGCGAGCGGCGGGTCGAGCTTCAGGCTCTCCCGCACCTGGGCCCAGCCCGGCCAGGGCACGTCGAGGCCCGCGCGCTCGAGGTGCGCCGCGGCGATGCGCCACGGCTCGCGGATCGCGGCCTCGCCGCCGGGGAGCGGCACGGGCTCGAGGTGCGCCAGCCGCTCGAAGCCCGCCAGGTCGCAGCGCAGCAGCTCGCTCCCCCAGAGCGTCCCGTCGGTGCCGTAGCCCGTCCCGTCGAAGACGAGCGCGAGCGCCGGTCCCTGCTCGCCGTGCTCGGCGAGGCACGCAGCCGCGTGGGCGTGGTGGTGCTGGACGCCGACGAGCTCGACGTCCTGCTCGAGCGCCCACTTCGTCGCCAGGTACTCGGGGTGCAGGTCGTGGGCGACGAGCTCCGGCTCCAGCCGCAGCATCGAGAGGTAGAGCTCGAGGTCGGCGCGGAAGGCGCGGTAGGCGGGCTCGGAGTCGAGGTCGCCGAGGTGCGCAGAGAGGAACGCCTCTCGCGCGCGTGCGACGCAGAAGGTGCTCTTCAGCTCCGCCCCCGCGGCGACCAGCGGCGGCGCCTCGTCCGGCAGCGGCAGCGCCGCGGGCACGTGTCCGCGCGAGCGCCGCACCGGGAAGGCGGCGCGGACGACCGAGTCCTCGCAGCGCCGGTGGATCGGGCGGTCGTGCGCGAGGAAGGCGTCCGCGATCCCGCCGAGCCGCCGGCGCGCGTCATCGTCGTCGAAGGCGATCGGCTCGTCGGAGACGTTCCCGCTCGTCAGCACGAGCGGCCCCCGGAAGTCGGCGGCCAGCACGTGGTGGAGCGGGGAGTAGGGGAGCATCAGCCCGAGCCACGGCGTTCCCGGCGCGATCGACTCGGCCACGTCTGCGCCGGCCAGTCGCCGCACGAGCACCACCGGCCGGGCGGGCGAGCGCAGCAGCTCGAGCTCGGCCTCCGAGACGTCGGCGAGCGCCTCGGGCTCGCGCGTCAGCACGGCGAGCGGCTTCTCCTCGCGGTGCTTGCGCGCCCGCAGCCGCGCAACCGCCTCCTCGTTCGAGGCGTCGCAGGCGAGGTGGTAGCCGCCGAGCCCCTTGACCGCGAGGATCCGCCCGGTGTGGAGCAGCGCGACCGCCTGTTCGAGCGGCATGCTCAACCGCGGCCCGCAGGCGGGGCAGCAGGTCGGCTCGGCGTGGAAGCGGCGGTCGGCCGGGTTCTCGTACTCGCGCCGGCACGCGTCGCAGAGCTCGAAGCCGGCCATCGTCGTGTTCGCGCGGTCGTACGGGACCGAGCGGACGATCGTGAAGCGCGGGCCGCACTGGGTGCAGTTGACGAACGGGTAGCGGTAGCGGCGGTCGTCCGGGTCGAACAGCTCGCGTAGGCAGTCGTCGCAGGTGGCGACGTCGGGCGGAATCAGCGCCGCGCCCGCGGCCGGCTTGCTCGCGACGATCCTGAACTCGCGCTCGCCCAGTGGGTCGAGCGGCTCGGCGACGACCTCCTCGACGCGCGCGAGCCGCGGCGCCTCGACGCGCAGCGCCTCCGCGAAGGCCTCGAGCGCGGGCTCGTCGCCCTCGGCCTCGACGAGCACGCCCTGGCCGTCGTTGAGGACGAAGCCGCCCAGGCCGTGGCGGGTCGCGGCCCCGTAGACGAACGGACGGAAGCCGACGCCCTGCACGACGCCCCTCACCCGGAAGCGGCGGCGCGTCAGCAGGACCGACATGCCTGCATTGAACCGCGCAAGACCGCACTCGTAATCGGGGAAGGCACGGATGTAGGCTCGCACGCGTCCCGCGATGCTGACCACGTGAACGCCGAGTCGACGCGCGTGCTCGAGCCCGAAGCGCTGGAGGCGCTCGTCGCCGGCCTGCGCGCGCTCGGCTACCGCGTGCTCGGCCCGACGCTGCGCGACGGAGCGATCGTCTACGACGAGCTCGAGTCGGCCGACGAGCTCCCGGCCGGGTGGACCGACGTCCAGGAACCGGGCAGCTACCGCGTGAGGCGCCGCGACGACGAGGCGCGCTTCGGCTACGCCGTCGGGCCGCACTCGTGGAAGGGCGAGCTGCTGCCGCCGCGGCTGCGGCTCTGGCAGGCGCGGCTGAACGGCAACGGCCTCGAAGTCGAGGAGGAGCCGCTCGACGAGACGCCGCTCGCGTTTCTCGGCGTGCGCTCCTGCGAGCTGCACGCGATCGCGGTGCAGGACCGCGTCTTCGTCGGCGGGCGCTTCGCCGACCGCGACTACGCCGCGCGGCGCGAGGGCGTCTTCATGGTCGCGGTGAACTGCATCGAGCCGGGCGGCACCTGTTTCTGCACCTCGATGGGCACCGGCCCGAAGGCCGAGGCGGGCTACGACCTCGCGCTGACCGAGCTGCTCGAGGGTGAGCACCGCTTCCTGGCCGAGGTGGGCAGCGAGCGCGGCGCCGCGCTGCTGGCGGAGCTGCCTTCCCGCGAGGCGGGCGCCGAGGACTTCGCGGCCGCGGGCGCGGCCGTCGAGGACGCCGCGAGCAGGATGGGCCGGCAGCTCGATCCGACCGACCTACAGGGCCTGCTGCGGCGCAACCTCGAGCATCCGCGCTGGGACGAGGTCGCCGAGCGCTGCCTCACCTGCGGGAACTGCACGATGGCCTGCCCGACCTGCTTCTGCACGACCGTCGAGGACGCGACCGACCTGACCGGCCAGACGGCGGAGCGCCACCGCGTCTGGGACTCGTGCTACTCGGTCGAGTACTCGCACATCCACGGCGGCGCGATCCGGCCGAGCAACCGCTCGCGCTACCGCCAGTGGCTCACGCACAAGTTCGGCACCTGGCACGACCAGTTCGGCACGTCGGGCTGCGTCGGCTGCGGCCGCTGCATCACCTGGTGCCCGGTCGGGATCGACGTGACCGAGGAGCTGACCGCCATCCGAGCGACCGACGGGGAGGCGAATCATGCAGACGATTGACGCGCTGCTGCGCGACGTACCGGTGTTCCACGGGCTGGGGGCGGCCGAGCTGGAGCTGATCGCCGGCTGCGGCTCGAACGTCCACTTCGACCTGGGCACGGTGCTGTTCCGCGAGGGCGACCAGGCCGACACCTTCTACGTCGTCCGTCACGGGACGGTCGCGCTGGAGACGTACGTGCCCGCGCGCGGGCCGGCGATGATCGAGACGCTCGAGTCCGGCGAGGTCGCCGGCTGGTCGTGGCTCTTCCCGCCCTACCGCTGGCATTTCGACGCGCGTGCGCTGACGCCCGTGCGGGCAACCGCCTTCGACGGCGCCTGCCTGCGCGGCAAGTGCGACGCGGACCCGAAACTCGGCTTCGAGCTGATGTCCCGCTTCGCCCAGGTGCTGATCGAGCGCCTGCAGTGGACGAGGCTCCGGCTGCTGGATCTCTATGGCCGTGACGGCGACTGACGAGCTGCTGGCGCCGATGGCGCCGCGGCCGTTCGTGGTCACGCGCCGCGCGCGCGAGACGGCGGACACGTGGACGCTCGAGCTCGAGCCCGCGGGCGGCGAGCCGCTGCAGGTCGAGCCCGGCCAGTTCACGATGCTCTACGCCTTCGGGATCGGCGAGGTGCCGATCTCGGTCTCGGGCGAGCCGGAGGGGTCACTCGTGCACACCGTGCGCGCTGTCGGGGCGGTCACCCAGGCGATCTGCGCCGCCGAGCCCGGCACCGTGCTCGGCGTGCGCGGCCCGCTCGGCAACTCGTGGCCGCTCGGGCCCGGCGGTGACGCGATCGTGATTGCGGGCGGGATCGGCCTCGCGCCCCTGCGCGGGGTCGTCTACGAGCTCCTTCGGCGCCGCGCCGACTTCGGCGAGGCCGCCGTCCTCTACGGCAGCCGCACGCCCGCCGACCTGCTCTACACGGACGAGCTCGAGGCGTGGGGCAGGACCCTCCAGGTCGACGTCACCGTCGACGCCGCCGAGCCCGGCTGGACCGGCAGGGTCGGCTTCGTGGCGAAGCTCGTCGGCTCGGCGCGCTTCGACCCCGCCGCCGCGACCGCCTTCGTCTGCGGCCCGGAGATCATGATGCGGACGAGCGCGCAGGCGCTGATCGAGCGCGGCGTCCCGCCCGAGCGCATCTTCTGCTCGATGGAGCGCAACATGCAGTGCGGCGTCGGCCTCTGCGGCCACTGCCAGCTCGGCCCGACGCTGATCTGCCGCGACGGGCCCGTCTACCGCTGGGACGAGCTCGAGCCGCTGCTGGGGGTGCGCGAGCTGTGAATGTCGCGACGAAGCCGAAGCTCGCCGTCTGGAAGTTCGCCTCCTGCGACGGCTGCCAGCTCTCGCTGCTCGACTGCGAGGACGAGCTGCTGGCGCTCGCCGGCGAGGTCGAGATCGCGTACTTCCTCGAGGCGCGGCGTGCCGCGGTCGAGGGGCCGTACGACCTCTCGCTCGTCGAGGGCTCGGTCACGACCGCGCACGACGCCGAGCGGATCAAGGAGGTGCGCCGCGTCTCGAAGACGCTGGTCACGATCGGGGCCTGCGCGACCGCCGGCGGGATCCAGGCGCTGAAGAACTTCGCCGACGTCGACGACTTCATCTCGACCGTCTACGCGACGCCCGCCTACGTCTCGACGCTCGAGACCTCGACGGCGATCTCGGCGCACGTGCCGGTCGACTTCGAGCTCCACGGCTGTCCGATCAACAAGGCGCAGCTGCTCGAGGTGCTGACCGCGTTCCTGCACGGGCGGAAGCCGCAGATCTCCTCGGCCAGCGTCTGCGTCGAGTGCAAGCGGCGCGGCAACGTCTGCGTGACGGTCGCGCACGGCACGCCCTGCCTCGGCCCGGTCACCCACGCCGGCTGCGGCGCGATCTGCCCGGCCTACAACCGCGGCTGCTACGGGTGCTTCGGCCCGATGGAGACGCCGAACACGGAGGCGCTGACCGCGCGCCTGCAGCTGCTCGGGATGGGCAAGGAGAGCGTCGAGCGGGTGTTCCGCACGTTCAACGTGCAGGCGTTCGAGAATGCGCGGGCGAATGGCCGAGGCTAGGACGAGGACGATCAGGACGGACTACCTCGCCCGCGTCGAGGGCGAGGGCGCGATGATCGTCCGGATCGCCGACGGCCGGGTCGAGGACGTCAAGCTCAACATCTACGAGCCGCCTCGCTTCTTCGAGGCCTTCCTCCGCGGCCGCGCCTTCACCGAGGCGCCCGACATCACCGCCCGCATCTGCGGGATCTGCCCGGTCGCCTACCAGATGAGCGCGTGCGCGGCGATGGAGACGGCCTGTGGGGTGGAGGTCGGCGGCCAGCTGCGGGCGCTGCGGCGGCTCCTCTACTGCGGCGAGTGGATCGAGAGCCACGCGCTGCACGTCTACATGCTCCACCTGCCCGACTTCCTCGGCTACGAGAGCGCGATCGAGCTGGCGCGCGACAACCGGGACGCCGTGGCGCAGGCCCTCGAGCTGAAGAAGATCGGCAACGAGCTGATGTCGGTCGTCGGAGGCCGCGAGGTGCACCCGATCAACGTGCGGGTCGGCGGCTGGTACCGCGCGCCGCGCAAGCGCGAGCTGCGGCCGCTCGTCGAGAAGCTCGAGCGCGCGCGGGAGATCGCGCTCGAGACGGTCAAGCTGACCGCCGGCCTCGACTTCCCCGACTACGACCAGGACTACGAGCTCGTCGCCCTCGACGAGCCGGGCGAGTACCCGATCGACCGCGGCCGCATCGTCTCGAACCGCGGCCTCGACATCGCGGTCTCCGAGTACGACCAGCACTTCGTCGAGGAGCACGTCGAATGGTCGAACGCGCTCCATTCGCGCCTGATCGAGCGCGGCTCCTACCTCTGCGGGCCGCTCGCGCGCTTCGCCCTCGCGGCCGACCGGCTTTCGCCGCTCGCCGCCGACGCGGCGCAGGAGGCAGGCCTCACGGCAGAGGAGCGCAATCCCTTCCGCAGCATCGTCGTCCGCTCGGTCGAGCTCGTCTACGCAGCCGACGAGGCGCTGCGCCTGATCGCCGAGTACGAGGAGCCGGATGCGCCGGCCGTCGAGGTCGAGCCGCGCGCCGGGGTCGGCTTCGGTTGCACCGAGGCGCCGCGCGGGATCCTCTACCACCGCTACGAGCTCGCCGCCGACGGCACGATCGTCGAGGCCAAGATCGTTCCGCCGACCTCGCAGAACCAGCGCACGATCGAGGACGACCTGCGCGGCGTGGTCGAGCGCTCGCTGGACGTCCCCGACGAGGAGCTCGCGCTGCTCTGCGAGCAGACGATCCGCAACTACGACCCCTGCATCTCCTGCGCGACGCACTTCCTGAAGCTGGAGGTCGAACGAAGGTAATCGGCATCGGCAACGCCTGGCGCAACGACGACGCGGCCGGGCTCGCCGTCGCCCGACTGCTCGAGGGCACGCTGCCCGAGGGCGTCGAGGTGCTCGAGCGCGAGGGCGAGCCGACCTCGCTGATCGACTCGTGGGAAGCGGCCGACGCGGTCTGGCTGGTCGACGCCGTCTCCTCGGGCGCGGAGCCGGGGACGGTGCACCGCCACGATGCGAGCGCGCAGGAGCTCCCGGCCCGGCTCTTCGACACCTCCACGCACCACTTCGGCCTGGCCGAGGCGGTCGAGATCGCGCGCGCGCTCGGACGGCTCCCGGGGACGGCGATCGTCTTCGGGATCGAAGGAGCGAACTTCGAGACCGGCGAGGCCCTGAGCCCCGAGGTCGAGGCGGCCGCGGCGCGCGTCGCGGACGCCGTGCGCGAGGAGGTGACCGAGTGCACGAGAAGGCGCTGATGAACGACCTGCTGCGCAAGATCCTCGGCGCGGCGCAGGCGGAGCGTGGTACGCGCGTGACCCGCATCCGCGTCCGGCTGGGGGCCCTCTCGCACTTCACCGAGGCGCACTTCCGCGAGCACTTCGAGGATGCCTCGCGCGGCACGCTCGCCGAAGGCGCGGCCGTCGAGGCCGAGCTCGGCACCGACCCGACCGAGCCGCACGCCCAGGGCGTCGTGCTCGAGTCGATCGACGTCGAGACCTAGTACGGGTTTTCGGGCAGCCGAGATCCGAAGCCGCACCGATGGCGGGAGCGGCGCGGCGCAGGAAGCTGTCGGAAGCCGGGCATTCCCGCCTGGCCCTCTTCTCGAAAGGAGACGCGATGGCAACCATCGAGAAGGCGGCGGTCTACGAAGCCCCCGGGCACTCGGGCAGCCCGGTCGAGCTGAAGGCCCGCTACGAGAACTTCATCGGCGGCCACTGGGTGGCCCCGATCGAGGGCCGCTACACGGAGAACATCTCGCCCGTCACCGGCAAGGCGTTCACCGAGGTACCGCTCTCGACGCCCGACGACGTCGAGCTCGCGCTCGACGCCGCCCACGCCGCCAAGGACGACTGGGCGGCCACGTCGCTCACCGAGCGCTCGAAGGTCCTGCACCGGATCGCGGATGCGATCGAGGAGAACCTCGAGATGCTGGCGGTCGCGGAGAGCTGGGAGAACGGCAAGCCGGTGCGCGAGACCCTTGCGGCCGACATCCCGCTCGCTGCCGACCACTTCCGCTACTTCGGCTCGGTGATCCGGGCGGAGGAGGGGACGATCGACGAGATCGACCACGACACCTACGCCTACCACTACAAGGAGCCGCTGGGGGTCGTCGGCCAGATCATCCCGTTCAACTTCCCGCTGCTGATGGCCGCGTGGAAGCTCGCTCCCGCGCTCGCGGCCGGGAACTGCGTCGTGCTCAAGCCGGCCAGCCCGACCCCGTGGTCGATCCTCAAGTTCGCCGAGCTGATCGAGGAGATCGTGCCGCCGGGCGTGCTCAACATCGTCAACGGGCCGGGTGCCGAGATCGGCAAGGCGCTCGCCTCGAACAAGCGCATCGCGAAGATCGCCTTCACGGGCGAGACCGTCACCGGGCGGCTGATCATGCAGTACGCCGCCCAGAACATCATCCCGTCGACGACCGAGCTCGGCGGCAAGTCGCCGAACATCTTCTTCGCCGACGTGATGGCCGAGGACGACGAGTTCCTCGACAAGGCGGTCGAGGGGCTCGTGCTCTACGCCTTCAACAAGGGCGAGGTCTGCACGTGCCCGTCCAGGGCGCTGATCCACGAGTCGATCTACGACGAGTTCATGGCGCGCTGCCTGAAGCGGATCGCAGAGATCCGCCAGGGCGACCCGCTCGATCCCGCGACGATGATCGGCCCGCAGGTCTCGGCCACGCAGCTCGAGAAGATCGAGAGCTACGTCAAGATCGGCCTCGACGAGGGCGCGGAGCTGCTGATCGGCGGCACGCGCGCCGACCTCGACGGCGAGCTCGAGGAGGGCTACTTCTTCGAGCCGACCGTCTTCAAGGGCACGAACGACATGCGGATCTTCCAGGAGGAGATCTTCGGCCCGGTGCTCGCGGTGACGACGTTCAAGACCGAGGCGGAGGCGCTCGCGATCGCGAACGACACCATGTACGGCCTCGGCGCGGGCGTCTGGACCCGCGACCTGAGCAGGGCGTTCCGGATGGCGCGCGGCATCCAGGCCGGACGCGTCTGGACGAACTGCTACCACCTCTACCCCGCACACGCGGCCTTCGGCGGCTACAAGGTCTCGGGCGTCGGGCGTGAGAACCACAAGATGATGCTCGACCACTACACGCAGACCAAGTGCATGCTCGTCAGCTACGACCCGAAGCCGCTCGGGCTCTTCTGATGAACACGGAGGTGGCAGAACACCAGGTCGTCGCGACGGACGCCGCGGTCGTGGTGCTCCGCAACCTGAAGGCCACCTTCGGTCCGCTGATGCTCGTCCAGTCGGGGGGCTGCTGCGACGGCAGCTCCCCGATCTGTCTCCGCGACGGCGAGCTGCTGCTCGGCCCCGACGACCTCAGGCTCGGTGAGGTCGACGGCGTGCCGTTCTACTGCGACCGCGACCAGTACGAGCGCTGGAAGCGGCCGCGGCTCCTGCTCGACGTCGCTCCCGGCCCGGCCGAGGGCTTCTCGCTCGAAGGTCTCGCGGGAGTTCACTTCCTCACCTTGTCCGGCGACCGGCCCGCGTGCGACGATAGCCGTCGATGAGCCGGCCGAACCTGGTTGCGGTCGCCGCGGGCGTCGGCCTGCTGTTGCTCGCTGTCGCCGCGCTGGTCGGCTTCGCCGTCGGCCACTACACGAACAACTCGGGCAACGCCGCCACGACGACGACGGCTTCGTCCGCTTCGCAGGTCGACCCGAAGGTCGCGGCCGGCGCGCACGCCTTCGTCCAGTTCGCGTGCGTGCAGTGCCACGGCGAGGGCGGCCAGGGCGGCGTCTCGCCGGACGTGCCCGCGCTCACCTCGGCGGGGAGCACGCTCACCGTCGCGCAGCTGACCGACATCATCAACCACGGCCTCGGGGAGTCGGCGAACCCGAAGAAGCCGTACATGCCGGTCTGGGGCGCCGTGATCTCCACGCGCCAGGTCGGCGAGCTCGTCTCCTACATCCGCGCCGGGCTGCCGAGCGTGCCGAGCGCGACGCCGCCCGTGGTGCCGACCGACCAGGGACCCGCCGTGGCAGGCTCGGTGCTGTACGTCCGCGACGGCTGCATCAACTGCCACGGGCCGAACGGCCTCGGCGGCGTGCCGAACCCGCAGTCGCCCGACAAGACGATCCCGCCGCTCACGGGCGGCGACTTCCGCGGCGAGTTCAACACCGACCAGAAGATCGAGGAGATCATCCGCACCGGCAGCGTGATCGGCCGTGCGCCGATCGTGAGCATGCCGCACTGGGGCGGGATCCTCTCGGACGCCGACCTGACGGCGCTCGTCGCCTACCTGAAGACGCTCAAGTAGCGCGCGGCGTCCTCGTGGCCGCGCTCGTGTGCGCGGTGCAGCCAGGGGCCCGCGAGCGAGTAGGTCGCGCCGGCGAGCACGGCACCCGCGGCCAACGAGCTCATGACGAGCGCGGCTCGCCTCCCGGGCGCGCGGCCGGAGAGAACGAGGCGCGGGAGCCGCGGCGCGTAGACGAGCACGTGGACGGCCATCAGGAAGAACCAGAGCACGAAGCTCGTCTTGTGCAGCCCGAGCAGGAGGTCGCGGTGGCGGTCGGGCCCCAGCACGAGCAGGCCGACGCCGGATGCGAGCACGGTCAGCGTCGTGACCACGAGCAGCGGTGCGAGCACGCGCATGACGAGGTGCGGCGGGCCCTTCGCGACGTACGCGGCGTTGTCGGTGTAGTAGCGCAGGAAGCGGTAGCCGGTGCTCACGAGCTTGAGCGCGACCGGCGGGATCAGCAGCAGCCCGATCACGATGTGCGGCGAGAGGAGCGGCCGGATCGAGAGGATCGTGACGCCCTCGGCCGCGAGCAGCAGCAGCAGGACGACCGCGATGGTCGCGGTCAGGCGCTCGTTGCCGGCGGTCGGGTCGGGTCGCTCCACGGCCGCAAGAAAGCACGAGGAGATGAAGGTCGAATGAGAGCGCTCTCATCCGCCGCTCATCCCGCGGAGCACAATGGGCTCGTGCGCGTGCTGGTTGTCGAGGACGAGGAAAAGCTCGCGAAGCTGCTCGCCCGCGCGCTGCGGGAGGAAGGCCATACGGCTGACGTGGCCGGGCGCGGCGAGGACGCGCTCTGGATGGCGCGCGCGGTCGACTACGACGCGATCGTCCTCGACGTGATGCTGCCCGGACAGGACGGCCTGACGACCTGCCGCGCGCTGCGCGACGCGGGCGTCTGGTCGCCGGTGCTTGATCCTGACCGCGCGCGACGCGGTCGAGAGCCGCGTCGAGGGGCTCGACGCGGGGGCGGACGACTACCTGACGAAGCCGTTCTCGTTCGCGGAGCTGCTGGCCCGGCTGCGCGCGCTCGCCCGCCGGGCGCCGGCCGAGCGGCCCGTCGTGCTCGAGGCCGGCGACCTGCGGCTCGACCCGGGCGCCCACCGCGCGTGGCGCGGAAAGACCGAGCTGAAGCTCTCGTCGAAGGAGTTCGCGCTGCTCGAGTCGTTCATGCGCCGCCCGGGTCAGGCGCTCTCGCGGTTGCAGCTGCTCGAGAGCGCGTGGGATCTCGCCTACGAGAGCCGCTCGAACCTCGTCGACGTCTACGTCCGCTACTTGCGGCAGAAGATCGACCGGCCGTTCGGCAGGCACGCGCTCGAGACGGTGCGCCACGTCGGCTATCGATTGCGGGAGGACGGCGGGTGAGCCGGATCCCGATCCGGGTACGGCTGACGCTCGCCTTCACGCTCGTGATGGCCGTCGTGCTCGCCGCGATGAGCTTCTTCGTCTACGCGCGTGTCGGGAGCACGCTGCTCGCGTCGATCGACCAGAGCCTGCGCGGGCAGACCGTCGACGTCTCGCACCTCGACCGCGGGCGGCTCGACCTGGACGCGGCGGCGGGAGGCGGGATCGCGCAGGTGCTCCTGCCGGGCGGGCGGGTGCTCACCTCCGACCCGCCGGGGCTCCCACGGCTGCTTCCGGACGCCTCCGTGCGCCGGGTCGCGGCGGGCGAGCGGACGCTGCGCTCGCAGCACCTGCCCGGCCTGAAGGAGCGCTGGCGCGTGCTCGCCGAGCCGACGACCGCCCGCGGGGCTCCGGCGGCGCTCGTGGTGGCCCGCTCGTTCGGGGCCCGCGACGAGACGCTCGACCACCTGCTCGGCGAGCTCCTGCTGGCCGGGCCGCTCGCGTTGCTGCTGGCCGCCGTGGCCGGCTACGGCCTCGCGGCGGCCGCGCTCCGGCCGGTCGAGGCGATGCGCGCGCGTGCGGAGGCCATCTCGGCCTCGACTCCCGGTGCGCGCCTCCCCGAGCCGGCCGCACGCGACGAGGTCTCGCGCCTGGCCGAGACGCTGAACGAGATGCTGGCCAGGCTCGAGGCCGCCTTCGCGCACGAACGGCGTTTCGTCGCCGATGCGAGCCACGAGCTGCGCACGCCGCTCGCGCTGCTGAAGGCGGAGCTCGAGGTCGCCCTGCGCCGACGGCGCTCGCGCGAAGAGCTCGAGCAGGCCCTGCGCTCCGCTTCCGACGAGACCGACCGCCTGACGCGACTCGCCGAGGACCTGCTCCTGATCGCCCGCTCGGACGCGGGCGGCCTGCCGATCAGGCGCGAGCGAATCCCGGCGGCCGAGGTGCTCGACGTGGTCGCGGAGCGGTTCTCCGGCCGCGCGGGCGAGCGCGGGCGCGCGCTCGAGGTGCGCCCGCCGGACGGGCTCGTGCTCGACGCCGACCCGGTTCGCCTCGAGCAGGCGCTCGGCAACCTCGTCGACAACGCGCTCGCGCACGGCGGGGGGCGCGTCGTGCTCTCGGCCCGGCGGCAGGCGGGGTTGGTCGAGCTGCACGTCGAGGACGAGGGCCCGGGCTTCCCTCCGGAGTTCATCGCCGCCGCCTTCGACCGCTTCACGCGCTCCCTCGACGCGCGCACCGGAGGCGGCAGCGGGCTCGGGCTCTCGATCGTGGAGCTGATCGCCGAGGCCCACGGGGGCACGGTCGGCGCCCGGAACCTGGAGACCGGGGGCGCGGACGTCTGGATCGCGGTCGGGCGGCCGGACAACTCTTAGGCGCGCTTCACCGCCGCCTCATCGACCTCTCATCTCCCTGCGCCAGGCTGGCGGTCATGGATGACTTCCGTCCGGACCCACGTGCGCGGGCTCGGGACGCCGGCCTGGCCCGGTTGCGGCGCGCGACACGCTTCTCGATCTTCGGCGCGACTGCGCTCGCAGGCGCCTTCGCCGGGGTTGCCGCCCACTCCAGCCCCGGCCACAAGTCGCGCACCGTCGCGGCCCCGGCGACGAAGCGCAGGGTGGTGAAGGCCGTGGCCCGGCGTCAGCCGGTCCGGCACGTGGCGCCGGTACAGACCCAGAGCGCGGCACCGGCTCCCTCTCCGACGCCTGCTCCGACTCCGACTCCGACTCCCGCTCCGGCGCCTGCGCCCGTCACGACGAGCGTCGCCCCGGTCGCCACCACCGGCACCTCGTGATCGCCGAGCTGGCGTCGGTCTCGTTTCCGGCGCTCGGGACGGGGGCGTTGCTGTGCGTGTCGGATGCGGCCGGCCTTCCCGCCGCACACGAGGAGCTCGAGCGCGAGCTGGCGGAAATCGACCAGGCGTGCAGCCGCTTCCGCGAGGACTCCGAGCTCGTGCGCCTGAACGCGTCGGCGGGCACGGGCCCGGTGGCGGTGGGTGTGCGGCTGCTCGAGGCGGTCGAGGTCGCGCTCGCCGCGACCGAGTCCACCGGCGGCCTGGTCGACCCGACCGTCGGCCGCACTCTGCGCCTGGCCGGCTACGACCGCAGCTTCGCGACCGTGAAGCTGCGCGACGGCACCTCGTTTCGCGCTCGCTTCGCAACGGTGCCGGGCCGGCGCGGGATCCGCGTCGACCGGCGCCGGTGCACGATCGCGCTCGAGCGCGGCGTCGAGGTCGACCTCGGAGCGACCGCGAAGGCGCTCGCGGCCGACCGCAGCGCCTGTGCCGCGGCCCGCGCCGCGCAGACCGGCGTGCTCGTCAGCCTCGGTGGCGACGTCTCCGTCGCCGGCCCTGCGCCCGAGGGCGGCTGGCCGGTGCGGGTCGCGGACGACCACGCCGCGAGCCTCGACGAGCCCGGCCCGACGGTCGCGATCGAGAGCGGCGGCCTCGCCACCTCCGGCACGACCGTCCGCCGCTGGCTGGCCGGCGGCGTCCCGCTCCACCACATCGTCGACCCGCGCACGGGCCGCCCGGCCGTGACGCCCTGGCGCACGGTCACTGTCGCTGCGCGCTCGTGCGTGGACGCGAACGTCGCGAGCACCGCCGCGGTGGTGCTCGGCGAGGACGCGCCCACGTGGCTGACGGGCCTCGGCGTCGCCGCGAGGCTCGTGAGCGAGTCGGGCGAGGTCGTGCTCGCGGGCGACTGGCCGGAGGACTCCGCGTGATTCTGGCCGCGGGCGGGCCGAGCGCCTACTGGTACCTGACGCGGGGGACGGGCGTCGTCGCGCTGCTGCTGCTGACGGGCGGTGTCTTGCTCGGGGTCCTGGCCTCGACGCGGTGGGCGGCACCGCGCTGGCCCCGCTTCGTCGTCTCGGGCCTGCACCGCAACCTCACCTTGCTCGCGCTCTCGTTCGTGGTCGTCCACGTCGTGACGACCGTCCTCGACGGCTACACGCCGATCGGCCTCCGCGACGCCGTCGTGCCGTTCGCTTCGAGCTACCGGCCCGTCTGGCTCGGGCTCGGCACGGTCGCCTTCGACCTGCTGCTCGCGCTGATCGTGACCAGCCTGCTGCGCGCGCGGATCGGCCTGCGCGGCTGGAAGCTCGTGCACTGGCTCGCCTACGCCTCGTGGCCGGTCGCGCTCCTGCACGCGTTCGGCACCGGGAGCGACGCGAAGGCCGGCTGGTTCGGCCTGCTCGCCCTCGGCTCGGCCGCGACGGTGGTGCTCGCCGTGCTGTGGCGCGTCGTGGAGGCGCGCGAGGGGTCGGGTGCCGTCCGGCTCGCGGGGGGCATCGCGGCCCTCGCCGTACCCGCGGCAATTGCGGTGTGGGCCGCCGGCGGGCCGCTCGCCTCGGGCTGGGCCCGGCGCGCGGGGACCCCTTCCCACCTGCTCGCCGCGCCGGCGTCGGCGACGACCGCGACGACGGCGGCTGCTGCTGCGCAGACGGCCTCGCTGCCGGCAACGCCCTTCCAGGCGCCCGTCCACGGCACCTTCTCGACCTCGTCGCCCGGCGCGGACGGCCTCGTCACGGTCGGCCTGAGCGCGACCGCGGGCGGTGGCGCGAAGGGCCTGCTGCACGTCGTCCTGCGCGGCGTCCCGCTCGAGAACGGCGGCGTCCAGATGACCGGCAGCCGCGTGAGCTTCGGGCCGCGGCAGGCGCCGCAGGCCTACTCCGGCGAGATCGTCTCGCTGGAGGGCTCGCGCCTGGTCGCTTCGGTGCAGGACTCGCGCGGCGACGCGCTCGACCTGACGCTGCTGCTGCGACTCGACTCCTCCAGCCGGACCCTGAGCGGGTCGCTCCGAGTCGCATGAGCTCCGCGAGCACGGCGGTGGCGACGGACGCGGGCCTGCCGCGCCTGTTCGCGGGTCTGCGGCGGGACGGCCTTCCGCTCGGGCTCGGCGAGCACCTGGCGACGCACGGGCCCCTGCCCTCGGCGCGCGGCCTGATCGAGCTCGTGAGCGCGAGCGGCCTGCGCGGGCGCGGTGGCGGCGGCTTCCCCGCGGGCCGCAAGCTCGCGGCCGTCGCCTCGGGCCGCGGCCGGCCGGTCGTGGTCGCCAACGGCGCCGAGGGCGAGCCGGTCAGCTTCAAGGACAAGCTGCTGCTGCGGCGCGCGCCGCACCTGGTGCTCGACGGCGCAGCTCTCGCGGCCACGGCACTCGGGGCGCGCGACGTGGTCGTCGCCATCGACCGCAGCGCCGGCGAGGAGGTCGGCGTCGTCTCCCACGCCCTCGACGAGCGGCGCGACCGCGGGCTGCGGTGGCAGCTCGCCGTCGTCCCGCCGGGGTTCGTCACCGGTGAGGAGACCGCGCTCGTCAACGCGCTCGAGGGACGCGCGGCGAAGCCCGCGTTCACGCCGCCGCGCCCCTTCGAGCGCGGTTTTCGCGGAGCGCCCACGCTCGTACAGAACGTCGAGACACTCGCGCACGTCGCCTTAATCGCACGCCACGGCCCGGACTGGTTCCGGGCGCTCGGCACGCGTGCGGAGCCGGGGTCGGCGCTGTTCACCGTCTCGGGCGCCGTCGGTCGGCCCGGCGTCTACGAGGCGGCCTTCGGCACGCCGGTGCGCGCGGTCGTGGCCCAGGCCGGCGGCGTGCGCGGCGCGCCGGGAGCCTTCCTCGTCGGCGGTTTCTTCGGCAGCTGGGTCGACGCGTTCGCCGCCGAGAGCCTCTCCCTGCTGGACGCCGAGCTCTCGGCCGCAGGCGCCGCACTGGGCGCCGGGGCGATCGTCGTCCTTCCCGCGGCCGCGTGCGGGCTCGACCAGTCCGCCCGCGTGGCGCGCTACCTCGCTGACGAGAGCGCGGGGCAGTGCGGCCCCTGCGTGAACGGCCTCGCGGCCCTTGCCGGCGCGCTCGAGACCCTCGCGTCCGGCCGCGGCGACAGCCGCCGCGACGCGTTCCGCTGGCTGCAGCAGGTCCGCGGCCGAGGCGCCTGCCGCCTCCCCGACGGCGCGGCCCGCTTCGTCGAGAGCTCCCTCGAGGTCTTCGCCGACGAGGTCGAGCTGCACCTGCGCGGCCGCTGCGGCGGCAGGCGCGGCGAGTTCCTCCCGACCCGGCAGAGCCGGCGGTGAAGCCCATGGTGCGGGTCAATCCGATCGCCTGCGACGGCAGCGGCCTCTGCGCCGAGTTGCTGCCCGAGCGCATCCACCTCGACGACTGGGGCTATCCGATCGTCGACCCGCGCCCGCTCACACCGGAGCTGAAGGAGCACGCCGAGCGGGCCGTCGCAGCCTGTCCGACGCTGGCGCTGCTGCTCGCTAGAGAAACATCACCCACTTAGAGCTGCAGCCGCAGTCCTTGTGCTTGCGGCCGCACCTGCCGCATTCCCAGTAGGTCCACCAGATCCACTTCAGGTGATTTAGCTCGAGCACGATCAGCGCGACGCACCAGAGGAGGATCTGCGTCTGGCTCACGGGGGAAGCCTCCGCAACGGCCGCGGCCACGTCAAGGGGCCGGACGGCCCATTCGGGACGTGGTCGGACTCAGGCCGCTGGCGGGGGAGCGGTCGTAGCTGGCACCGTTTCCCCATGACGGCCCTCCGCCGGATCGGCTTTCCGCTGTGGCTCGCACGCGTGCGTCTCGGCGCCCGCGCCGGGCGGCTTGCCCTCGTCGTCGCGGGCCTCGCGGCCGCCGGCGCGATGCTGGCGGCCGTCGTCGCCGGGACGGTTGCCGCGCAGGACCGCGAGGTGGCGCGCAAAGTGGCCGCACTCCCGGCGAAGGTGCGCGCGGTGCGCGTGAACTGGTTCAGCGTCGGCGGTCAGGCGGCCCCGTACGCGAGGCTCGACGCGGCGGTGCGGGAGCGGCTCAGCCGCGCGCTCGACGCGCCGGCGACCGGGACAGCGCTCTATCGCGAGAGCCAGATCGGCGGCGCGCTGCTCGGCCTCGGCGCGGTCGACGACCTCGGCGCGTGGGTGCGGCTGCGCTCGGGACGCCTCCCGCGCGAGTGCCGCCCCGAGCATTGCGAGGTGCTCGTGATCAGGCGCGCGGCCGGTCGGATCCCGAACGTGCCCGGCCTGCGGCTCGTGCCGGTCGGCGCGGGAGACCTGCGCACGGCGGCGCTCTTCGGTGACGCGGTGCCGGCCCGGGGCCTGGACGAGTCGGCGTTCGTGCAGAAGATCCGGCGCTACCACCGGCCGGCGCCGCCGCCGCTCGTGCTCGCCAACGGTGTCGCAGGCCTCGACCGCTCGCCGCGCTTGCAGGACTCGTACCGCAGCTACGGCTGGGTAGTGCCGCTGCGGCGCGGCTCGGTGCGCTCGTGGTCGGCCGACGCGCTGGTGACGCGGATCGAGCAGGCGCGCACGGCGTTCCAGGCGTCCGGCTTCGGCTTCGAGCTGAGCGCGCCGACCGACGAGCTGCGGGCCGCGGCCGACGACGGCCGCGTGGCCGCGCGGCGGCTGCTGCTGCTCGGGGGCGAGGCGGTCGCGCTGCTGCTCGCGTTCGCGGTGCTGGTGGCGGCACGTCTCCGCCCCGAGGCGGAGGCGGCGCGCAACCGGCTGCGGGCCGGGGGCGTCAGCCGCTGGCAGACCGGGCTCCTCCTGACCCTCGAGTCGGCGGTCGTGGCGGTGGCCGGGACCGTCCTGGGCTGGGTGCTCGGCGCGGCGGCCGCGGCCGTCATCGCCGGGCGCAGCGGCGAGCCGCTCGGCGCGCTGCTGCGCCACTCGCTGCTCTCGGGGAGAGGGCTGCTGCTCGCGCTCGGGCTGGGCGCGGCGGCCGCAGTCGTGCTCGTCGCGGCGCTCGCGATCCGCGACCTCGAGCTCGGAGGGCTCGCGCTCTCGCCGCTGGACGTGGCCGCGCTCGGCGCCGCGCTCGCCGTCGTCGTCGCGCTGGCGCGGGGCTCGGCCGACGCGTCCGAGCTCGTCGCGACCCGCGGCACCGGGCTCGTGCTGCTGCTGATCCCGGCGCTCGTCGCGTTCGTGGCCGCGGTCGTGGTCGCGCGGCTGCTGCCGCTCGGCCTGCGGCTGCTCGAGCGCGCAGTGCCGAAGGGCGCGCTGACGCTCCGCCTCGCCGCCCTCGGCCTCGCCCGGCGGCCCGGCTACGCGGTCGTCGCGGTCGCGTTCGTCGTCGTCTCGATCGGCTTTGCGCTCTTCGCCGCCTCGTACCGCTCGACGCTTCGCTCGGGCCAGCAGGAGCAGGCCGCGTTTGCGATCCCGGCGGACGAGGTCGTGAAGGAGGACCTCTCGCAGCTCGTGCCCGTCCGCGACGCGGTGACGCCCGAGGTCGAGCGCACGCTCGGGCCGGGCGTGCACGTGAGCCACGTCGACCGCTTCGCGGGGAGCATTGCGGGCGCCGCCGACGTGACGGGGATCACCGTGCTCGGACTGCCGCGCGCGACGCTCGCCGCGATCGGCGGCTGGCGCTCGGATTTCTCCACCCGCAGCCCTCGCCGGCTCGCCGCCCAGCTCGACCTGCAGCGGCCGCTCGCGCTGCGGGGGCCACTCGTGGGGAGCGGCGCGCAGCGCCTGACGCTGCCGGTGCAGGTGCGCGGCACGGAGATCGGCGTCGTCGCCTACGTCCGCGCCCCCGACGGCGCGTTCGTCCCGATCCGGCTCGGCCGGACCCACGGCCCGCTGCGGCAGCGCCTGAAGGCGCGGATCCCAGCAGCGGCCCGCGCCGGCAGGCTCGTCGCGTTCCGCTTCGAGCCGCCCCCGAGGCTGGAGGAACGCGGCGCCGACGCCGGTGCTCCTGCGTCCGGCTCGGTCTTCCTCGGCCGGCCGCGAGCGGACGGCTTCCCGCTGACGGGCTACGGCGGCTGGACCGGCACGGTCGGCGTGGCCGGGCTTTCGGTCGGCGCGGGCCTGCGCTTCCGCCTGACGCTGACGAACGAGGTCGACACCTACGTCCGGCCGCAGCAGCCGACGGACGGCCTGGCGCTGCCCGCCGTAGTCTCGCCGCGGATGGCGCAGCTGGCGGGGCCCGACCGGTTGCTCGGCGTCGTCACCAACGGCGAGCCGCTCGTCTACCGCGTGGTCGCGGTGGCGCGCCGCTTCCCGGGGGTAGCCGAGAGCGACACCTCGGACTTCGTCGTCGCCGACCGCCCGACCCTCGAGACGGCGCTGAACGCATCCACGCCCGGGAGCGGCTTCCCGACCGAGATCTGGCTCGCCGTCGACCCGTCGAGCCGGGCGGGCGTCGAGGCGCGCCTGCGCAAGCCGCCGTTCACCGCGCTCTCCGTCTCCTCCCGCGCGGGGCTCGAGCGCTCGCTGCGGCACGAACCGGTCGCGCGCGCCGCGCTCGCGATGCTGGAGGCGGCGGCGCTGACCGCGGTCGCGCTCGCGCTGCTCGGGCTCGTGCTCGGCGCGATCTCGGAACGGCGCGACGAGGCGGCGGAGCTGTTCGACCTCGAGGCGCAGGGCGTGGCGCCCGCGAGCCTGCGGCGGCAGCTGCGGCTGCGGGCCTCGATGGCGGGAGCGGCGGGCGCGCTCGGCGGGCTCGCGACCGGCCTCGTTCTCTCGCTGCTGGTCGTCCGCTTCGTCGAGCTGACCGCGAACGCGACCGCGCCGGAGCCGCCGCTCGCGCTCTCGGTCGACTGGCTCACGCTGCTGCTCGCGGCCGCCGCCGCCGGGCTCGCCGCCGCGCTCCTCGTCGCCCTCGCGACGCGGCAGTCGTTCCGGGGCGCGACTCCTCCGCGCTACGGGGAGGCGGCGTGAGCGTCGCGGTGGAGGCACGAGACCTCTTCCGCGTCCACTCGACGCCGGAGGGCGACGCGGCGGCGCTGCAGGGGCTGACGCTGACGATTCCCGAGGGCGAGATCCTGACCGTGCTCGGCCCGAGCGGCGCGGGCAAGACGAGCTTCCTGCGTATCCTCGCCGCGCTCGACCTGCCCTCCGCGGGCACGGTGCGGGTTTTCGGCGCCGATCTGCGCACGCTCGGCTCGGTGGCCCGCTCGCGCTACCGCTCGCAGGCGCTCGGCTACCTCGACCAGCACTACGAGCGCTCGCTGGCGCCCGAGCTGACGACGCGCGAGCTCGTCGCGTTGCGGTTGCGTGCCGAGGGCGTGGAGCGCGAGGAACGCGAGGCCAGAGCCGACGGCCTGCTCGAGCGCGTCGGGCTCTTGGCGAAGGCGCGCTCTCGGCCCGCCCAGCTCTCCGGCGGCGAGCAGCAGCGGGTCGCGCTCTGCGCCGCGCTCGCCCACCGCCCGCGCCTCCTGCTCGCCGACGAGCCGACCGGCGAGCTCGACGCCGACAGCGCGCGTCTCGTCTACGACGCGATCGCCCAGCTCGCGGCCGCCGAGCAGTGCACGGTCGTGATCGTCAGCCACGATCCAGCCTCCACCGAGATCGCCGACCGCTTCGTCCACATCCGGGACGGGCGGGTGAGCGAGGAGACCGTCGCCGGCGAGGGCTCGATCGTCGTCGGCCGCGGCGGCTGGCTGCGCCTGCCGCAGGAGTTCCTCGAGCGCGCCGGGATCGGCGATCGCGCCGCCGCCTCGCTCGAGGACGACCGCATCGTCGTCAGCGCCGCGGGCGAGGGCCGCCGCGCGGAGGCTCCCGCTTCGCCGGCCGCCGCCCTGCCCGGGCGCCCGGTCGCGACGCTCACCGGGATCGCCAAGACCCACGGCAGCGGCGCCGCGGCGGCGCACGTCTTCAGCGGCCTCGACGCCGCCTTCGAGAGCGGCCGCGTGACCGCGGTCACCGGCCCGTCCGGCTCGGGCAAGACGACGCTGCTGCACCTGCTCGCGGGGCTCGATCTTCCGGACGCCGGCGAGGTGCGCGTCGCGGGCGCCGAGGTGCAGGCGCTCGACCGCGCCGGCCGCGCCGAGCTGCGGCGGCGCGAGGTCGCGCTCGTGCCGCAGCAGAGCGGGCTCGTCCCGTTCCTGAGCGCGCGCGAGAACGTCGAGCTCGGCCTGGAGATTCGCGGCCTCGCGGCCGACCCCCACGACGCGCTCGCGGCGGTCGGCCTCTCGGACCGCGCCGGCCAGCGCGTCTCCCGCCTCTCGGCCGGCGAGCTGGTGCGTGTCGCGATCGCCCGCGCGCTCGCGGTGCGGCCCGCGCTGCTGCTCGTCGACGAGCCGACCGCGAGGCTCGACCAGGCGAACGCGCTTCGGCTCGCCGCCCTGCTCACGACCCTCGCGCGCGAGAGCGGCGCGGCCGTCGTCTGCGCCACCCACGACCCCGTGGTGATCGAGCAGGCCGACGCCGAGCTGGCGCTGGCCGTGCCCTCGACGGCAGCGGCGATCGCGTAGTCGCGCGCGGCCGCGGGTCGGCATAGTCGCCCCATGGAGACCGCGGAGAAGGGGCCTGCCGCCGTCACGCTGGGGCTGACCGAGCGCGAGGCGGCCCGTCGCCGCGCCGCCTCCGGCCCGCGGCGCGAGACGGCCTCGAGCCGTTCCTACGCGAGCATCGTCCGGGCAAACGTCCTCACGATCTTCAACCTGATCCTGCTCGTCGCCGGCGTGGCGACGCTCGCGTTCGGCGAGTGGCAGGACTCGCTCTTCCTGGGTGTGCTGATCGCGAACTCCGCGATCGGGATCACGCAGGAGGTGCGCGCCAAGCGGGCGCTCGACCGGCTCGCCGCGCTGGTCGCGCCCACGGCGCGCGTCGTGCGCGAGGGGCGACAACGGGAGGCGCCGGTCGACGACGTCGTCGTCGGCGACCTCGTCCGTCTCCAGCCCGGCGACCAGGTCGTCGCCGACGGCACGCTGTCCGAGAGCAGCGGCCTCACCCTGGACGAGTCGATCCTGACCGGGGAGTCGGAGCCCGTCGAGCGCGAAGAGGCCGAGCCCGTGCGCTCGGGCTCGTTCGCGGTCGAGGGTGTCGGCGCCTACGAGGTGACCGCGGTGGGCGAGCAGAGCTACGCGGCGCGCGTCACGGGCGAGGCGCGTTCGGTCAGACACCCGCGCTCGCCGCTCGAGCGGGCGCTCAACCGCCTGCTGCTTGCGCTCGTCTGCGTGATGGTTCCGCTCGGCGCCCTGCTCGGGTACGCGCTCTGGGAGCGGCGGACTCCGATCTCGACCGCGGTCCCGACCTCGGTCGCGGCCGTGGTGACGATGGTTCCCGAAGGCCTGATCCTGCTGGCGAGCCTCACCTACGCGGTGGCCGCGATCCAGCTCGCACGGCGGGGTGCGCTGGCCCAGCAGCTGAACGCGATCGAGTCGTTCGCCTCGGTCGACGTCGTCTGCCTCGACAAGACCGGCACGCTCACCGAGCCTCGTCTGCAGGTGGTCGAGCTGCTTCCGGCCGCAGGCGTCGAGCCGCCGCGGTTCGAGCAGGTGCTCGGCGTCTTCGCCGCGAGCGCGCCGGGCGCGAACCAGACCCTGAATGCGATCCGCGAGCGCGTGCCCGCCCCGGCCGCCGCGCCCGAGAACGTCGTGGCCTTCTCGTCGCGCCGGCGCTGGAGCGGGCTGCGGATCTCGGGTGAGAACGTCGTCCTCGGCGCGCCGGAGCTGTTCGACCTCGGGCCGCTGGCCGAGCAGGCGGACGAGCACGCCCGCGGAGGGCGCCGCGTGCTCGCGTGCGGGACGGCGGAGCAGGACCTGGGCGAGCCCGGCCCGCAGTCGCCTCCGCCGAGGGCGCGCGTGCTCGGCCTGGTCGTGCTCGGCGAGCGCCTGCGGCCGGGCATCCGCGAGACCGTGCGCTTCTTCCGCTCGCAGGGCGTCGAGCTGAGGGTGATCTCCGGCGACCGGCCCGAGACGGCCGCCGCGATCGCCGCCGACGCCGGCCTCGAGGTCGTCGGCGACCCCGGTGACGGCTCGCGCCTGCCCGAGCGCGCCGAGGAGCTGCAGCGGTTCGTGCTCGAGCGGACGGTGATCGGGCGGATCGACCCGGACGGGAAGCGGCGCGTCGTCGAGGCGCTGCGCGACGCGGGCCGGTACGTGGCGATGGTGGGCGACGGCGTCAACGACGTGCCGGCGCTGAAGGCGGCGCGGCTCGCGATCGCCCAGGGGAGCGGCACGCAGATGGCGCGGGCCGTCTCCGACGTCATCCTCGTCAGGGACGACTTCGGCTCCGTGCCCGGCCTCGTCGCCCACGGGCGGCTGATCTTTCGCAACCTGCGCCGGGTGGCGAAGCTGTTCGTGACCAAGTCCGCCTTCGCCGTCTTCCTGATCCTCTCGGTGGGCCTGACGCCGATCGCCTACCCGCTGCTGCCCCGCCATCTCACGCTCGCGGCGACGCTCACGATCGGGATCCCGGGCTTCTTCCTCGCGCTGGCGCCCAGCAAGGGCTCCTTCCGGAGCGAGGGCTTCCTGCTCGAGGTCGTCCGCTTCGCCGCCCCGGCGGGGACGGCGATCGGCTTCGCCGTCCTCTCGAGCTACCTGTGCGCGCTGAACGTTCTCGACCTCGGCGTCGTCGAGTCGAGGACGGTGGCGACGACCGTGCTGGTCGTCGACGGGCTCTACCTGATCCTCGTGCTCGAGGCCTCGAGCCGCCTGCGGGGCGCCGCGGTCACCGTCCTCTGCGGCGCGCTCGCGGCGCTATACGTGCTCGTGCTGCTCGTGCCCTGGGCACGCTCGTTCTTCGCGCTCGCCGCCCCGAGCCCGGCGATCGTCGCGACCGCCGTGGTCGGGTCCCTGCTCGCGCCGGTCGCGCTCTGGCTGACGGACGATCGCTTCACGATCGGCACGGCGCGGTAGGGTCGCGGCGTGGAGGGCATCAGCCTCGAGGAGCTCCAGCTCGCGGCCCGCAACCACGGCATGCCGCTCGAGGCGTTGCGCTACCCGGTCACGCCCGTCGGGCTGCACTACCTGCTGATCCACTACGACGTTCCGGTCGTCGACGCGGAGGCGTGGCGGCTGACCGTCCGCGGCGAGCGGGAGCTCGTGCTCGGGCTGGAGGAGCTGCGCGCGCGCCCCGCGGCCGAGGTGACGGTGACGATGGAGTGCGCAGGCAACGGCCGTGCGACGCTCGACCCGCGACCGGTCAGCCAGCCATGGCTGCTCGAGGCGGTGGGTACCGCGCGCTGGCGGGGAACTCTGCTGCGGCCGCTGCTCGAAGAGGTGGGAGCCGGCGGCGCCGTCGAGGTGCTCTTCACCGGTCTCGACCGCGGCGTCGAGGGCGGCGAGGAGCAGGCCTTCCAGCGCGCGCTGCCGCTCGGGGAGGCGCTACGAGACGAGGTGCTGCTCGCCTACGAGATGAACGGCGAGCCGCTGCCGCCGCAGCACGGCTTCCCCCTGCGGCTCGTCGTCCCGGGCTGGTACGGGATGACCAACGTCAAGTGGCTCGAGCGGATCGACCTCGTCGAGACGCCCTTCGGTGGCTACCAGAACTCGTGGTCGTACCGGCTGCGCCAGGACGAGGACGAGGAGGGCGTGCCCCTGGACCGGATGCAGCCGCGCTCGCTGATGGCGCCGCCCGGGATCCCGGACTTCATGACGCGCGACCGCACCGCCGCCGCCGGGGAGGTGCTCCTGGAGGGCCGCGCCTGGTCGGGCCTCGCGCCTGTCGAGGCGGTCGAGATCAGCACGGACGGCGGGGAGACGTGGGCGGCGGCCGAGCTCGAGCCGGTGGGCGAGCCGTGGGCCTGGCGCGGGTGGTCGTACCGCTGGCACTCCGAGCCGGGCGAGCACGTCCTCTGCTGCCGAGCGCGCGACGCTGCGGGCAACGAGCAGCCGCGCGAGCCCGCCTGGAACCTCGGCGGCTATGCGAACAACGCGGTGCAGGCCGTGCGCGTGACGGTCTCGCCCTGAGCGTGCGACGCAGGCTTCTCCTCATCGCCGTCCTCGCCGTCGCCGGTGCAGCCCTCGCCGGCTACCGCGTCTACCAGCAGCGCCAGCCCCACACGGTCGTCGGCTCGCCGACGGTCGAGTTCGACCCGAACCTCGAGCCGGGCGCCAGGCCGCGCGCCGACCCGGTCGCGCAGCGCCTCCCCTGGCCCACCTACGCCTTCGACGCGGAGCGGACGCACTTCGGCGCCGGAGTCCGCCTGCGCCCGCCGTTCCGCCGGCTCTGGAAGGTGTTCGCCGACTGGAGCTTCATCGAGTTCCCGCCCGTCGTCGGCTACGGGCGGCTCTATCTCGGGACGAACCACGGTCGCGTGCTCTCGATCGACGCGCGCTCGGGAAGGATCGCCTGGCACCGCGACTTCGGCCGCTGCATCGCCGCCTCGCCGACGCTGGGGCGAGGGGTCGTGTACGTGCCGCTGATGGGGCGCATTCCGTGCACGACGCGCGAGACCGACACAGCGACGGCCTGCTCGCCGCGCTCGACGCCAAGACGGGCCGGCTGCTGTGGAGCTTCCGCGCCGGGGCGGTCGAGTCGTCGCCGCTGCTCGTGCACGGGCTCGTCTACTTCGGCTCGTGGGATGACCGTGTGTACGCGGTCGACGTCCGCACGCACCGTCTCCGCTGGGCCTTCCGGACCGGCGCCGAGGTGAAGGGAGGCGTCGCGCTCGCAGGCGGCACGGTCTACGCCGGGTCGTACGACGGGCGCGTCTACGCCCTCGACGCCCGCTCGGGGCGTCTGCGCTGGTCGGCCGGCGCCGAGCGGGGGCTCACCGGCCGCGGCCGCTTCTACGCGACGCCCGCCGTCGCGTACGGCCGCGTCTACGTGGGGGCGACCGACGGGGTGGTCTACTCGTTCGGCGCGCGCTCCGGCCGGCTGCTCTGGGCCCGGCGAACCGGCGGCTACGTCTACGCGGCCGCGGCCGTCTGGCGGAACACGGTCTACGTGGGTTCCTTCGACCACCGCTTCTACGCGCTCGACGCGGCGACCGGCGCCGTCCGCTGGAGCTACCTCGGCGCGCACCCGATCATCGGCGCCGCGACCGTGCTCGACGGCCTCGTCTACTTCGCGCCGTGCGCCGCCTGCGCAGGTGTCGAGGCCAGGAGCACGCTGGCCCTCGACGCCCGCACCGGCCGCCGCGTCTGGACGTTCCCCGACGGCGAGTACAGCCCGCTGGTGGCGGACTCGTCTCGCGCCTACCTGACGGGCCTCACGAACGTGTACGCCCTCGCGCCCCGGAGCTGACCGGGGGACGGCCCGACGGGCCGTCCCCGCGCGATCAGTTGGCGACGGTGATCGGGAAGAAGGAAAGGCCGAGGTTCCCGCGGACGTCGCCGGCCGTCACCTCGAGCTGGTAGCGCCCGTTCGCAAGGCTCGAGGTGCGGAAGCCGTGGGCGAGGTAGAAGGAGAAGTACCCGGGATGACCGGCGTGGTTCGCCCGGGTTCCCTGCGCGTAGATCGAGCCGAACAGCGGCGTGGAGAGGACGGCGCTACGGAAGTCGTGCGCGGTGTGCCAGGCGACGACGGTCCGGCCGTTCTTCAGGACGCGCCAGCGCAGCAGCGACGGCGTGACGGCCCACGGATGCGGGCCGACGTCCGGGACGAGGTCGAACGAGTCGGCGACCATGTCGACGGTCCCGCGGAGGCTCTCCGGGTCGCGGCGCGCGCCCGACACCCGGAACGAGACGCGGATCGTCTTCGGCGTGGTGCGGTCCGCGAACGGCCCGATGCCGCCGGGCCGCAGCGGGTTGACGAAGCGTCCGTGCCACCGCTCGGAGAGATGTACGTGGTTGTAGGTCGGAAGCGTCCGGCCGACGAGCATGTGCCGCCGCACCAGCTGCCCGTTGCGGACGGTCGGGACGATGTGCCAGTACCCGAACAGGTGCGCGCCGGACGTGATCGCGACGACCGTCGCATGCGCGCTGCGGTGCGCGATGCCCGTCTCGATCGCGTAGACGGGCGAGCCGCCCGGGGTGCCGATGTCGATCCCGATGTGGAAGTTGCGCTGCGTCGCGCTGGCGATGCGCGGATCGTCCAGGTACGCCCGCACGGGATGCGGCCGGCCGAACGGCTTCAGCGGCCAGTCGTACGACGGGCGCGCGTTGAACGTCCGGGCCGGGAGCGAGACGACCCTGGTCGGGACGGCGTACGGAGTCACGAGCCCGCCCGCGGGGAGCCAGGGCCAGTCGTCCGCCGACGGCTGGTGCGGCGCGACGAAGCCCGACGGACTTGCCGACGATCCTGCCTGGAGGGCCGCGGAGACGAGCAACAGCACGAAGATGAGCCGCCTGAGGGACATTGTCAGCCTCCTTCTGCCTAGCCTGTGACTATTCATAGGCTAGACAGTAACAGGCTACTAACGACTAGTCAAGTACTATGCATTTATCGGCTAACCCTGGTTAGACGTTTGCTGCTAAGCTGTCGCCCATGGCAGAAGAGAAGGCCCGTCTGGGCGAGAAGATCCGGGCTGCCCGCGCCGAGAAGGGCTGGAAGCAGAAGCACCTCGCAGCCGAGGTCGACGTCGAGCCGATCACCGTCTCCCGCTGGGAGCGGGGGGCGACGCGGCCCGACCTCGACGTCCTGCGCCACCTCGCCGAGGCGACGGGGAAGCCGGTCAGCTACTTCGTGGGCGGCGACGAGCCGGACGCGCCGGCGGCAGGAGCGAGCCTCGTCGAGGCGGCGCGCCGGATCGAAGCCGCCGCGCTGCAGATCGCGACCGAGGCCGACCGGATCGCGGAGCTCCTCACGGAGCTGCGCGGCGAGCTAGGCCGGCCGCGCTGAGACGCGCAGCATGAGCGCGTAGGCGGTCGCCGTCGGCGGCCGCTCGGACGGGCGCTTCGCGAGCGCGTGAAGCGTCGCGGCGGAGAGCGCGGGCGGGAGGTCAGGTCGGGAGGCCCGGAGATCGTCGGGCTCGCCCTCCAGGATCGCGAGCGTCGTCTCGACGAAGCCGCCGGCCGCGAAGGGCGGGGAGCCCGCGAGGCACTCGTAGACGACGCAGCCGAGCGAGTAGATGTCCGCCGCAGGCCCGGCCGCGGAGCCGCGGATCACCTCCGGCGCCAGGTACTCGAGCGTCCCGACGACGCGGCCGGGCTTCGTCAGCACGGTTGCAGCCTCGCTGCGCGCGACGCCGAAGTCGGTCAGGAACGAGGCTCCGCCGGTGTCGACGAGGATGTTCGAGGGCTTGACGTCGCGGTGCACGAGTCCCGCGCCGTGCAGCGTGTCGAGGCCGGTGCCGACCTCGGCGGCGAGCCGCACGACCTCGCGCACGGCCAGCGGCCCGTCCTGCGCGATCAGCTCGGCCACGCTGCTCCCCGCGATGAACTCGGTCGCGAGATACGGGTGTGCCCCCTCGGCCTCGGCGTCGACGACGCGGACGAGATGCTTGTGGTCGATCGAGGCGGCGATGCGGCACTCACGCGTGAAACGGCGCCTGTACGTCTCGTCGCCCGAGAGCTCCGGGCGCAGGATCTTGAGGGCGACGGGCAGCCCGTCGTCGTCGCGCACCGCGCGGTAGACGATCCCCATCGCGCCTTCGCCGAGGACCGCCTCGAGCCGGTAGGGGCCGACGTGCTCGCCGAGCTCCGGTTCGGCGCCCTGCGGCGGCCCGGCCATGGGCCGAGAATAGAGCGCCGAAGGGTGTGCTAGAAGGGCCTATGCCGCCGACGCCGCGAATCGGCACCGAGTTCGCCGGCTACCGGATCGAGGCGACTCTCGGCCGGGGCGGCATGAGCGTCGTCTACCGCGCCGAGAACCCCCGGCTCGGCAACCAGGTCGCGCTGAAGGTCCTCGCGCCTGAGCTGACCGAGGACGAGGGCTTTCGCGAGCGGTTCGTCCGCGAGTCGCGCGCCGCGGCCTCGATCGTGCACCCGCACATCATCCCGATCTACGATGCGGGCGACTGGGAGGGCGTGCTCTACATCGCCATGCGCTTCGTGGACGGGCCGAACCTGCGAGAGCTCGCGCGCGAGGGGGACGGGCTGTCGCCGGCGCGGACGCTGCGGCTCGCCGCGCAGGTGGGGAGCGCGCTCGACGCCGCGCACGCGCGCGGCCTCGTCCACCGCGACGTCAAGCCCGCCAACATCCTGCTCGAGGTCGGGGCCGAGGGACAGGACCACGCCTACCTGGCGGACTTCGGGCTGACGAAGCACCTCGAGTCGCACAGCGGCATCACGGGGACCGGCGAGTTCGTCGGGACGATCGACTACATGGCGCCCGAGCAGATCGAGGGCAAGGCCGTCGACGCGCGGGCCGACCTGTATGCGCTGGCGTGCGTCGTCTTCGAGTGCCTGGCGGGCGTGGCGCCGTACCGCCGCGAGAACGAGGTCGCGGTGCTCTGGGCGCACATGCGGGACGAGCCGCCGGTGCTCAGCGAGGCCCGGCCCGGGCTGCCGGTGGCCGCGGACGCGGTCATGGCGAAGGCGCTGGCCAAGGAGCCGGGGGAGCGGCACGCAAGCTGCGGGGAGTTCGCCGCCGACCTGCGCGCGGCGCTCGGGGATGCCGTTCCGACCGGGCCGCCGCACCCGAGCGCCGTCCAGACGGCAGCGGTCGACCGCCCAACCGCCGCGAAGCCGCCCGAGCAAGAGCGCCGCGCGCGGCCCTGGCTGCGCACGGCCGGCTGGGTCGCCCTCGGGCTGCTGCTCGGCGCGGGGGTCGCGTCAGGCGTGCTGGTCGCGACGCGCTCGACGCCGAAGTCGGCCTCCGCGAGGACGGCCACCGTGGAGAGCTTCCTGCGCCCCCTGATCCCGGCCCAGATCCGTGCCACGTGCACGCGCGGGAAGTTCGGGACGAACTTCTACGTCAGCTACTTCTGCCGGCCCGGGAACGGGGCCGACCACGTGACGTACAGCCTCGCGATCGGCGGACCGCAGATGATCGCGCAGTTCTACAAGCGGGCGCGCGCGGAAGGCATCCCGCTCTTCGCCGGCACCTTCCAGCCGAGCGGCGACTGCAGCGTGGGGGAGAAGGCGATCCAGAAGTGGGTGCCCCGGGCCGGGGCCGGCCACACCGCGCTGGCTCCCGGAATCGTCTCGGACCGGATCAAGGGCAACGTGCTCTGCCACCGCGAGGGGGGTAGGAGCTGGATCGAGTGGACGGACAGCCGTCTGAACGTCTACGCGAGCGCGAACGGATCCGACGGTCAGGTGTTGTACGACTGGTGGTCGCGCCTCGCCGGGCCGCGGCCCGCCTAGCCCTTCAGCGTCAGCGCGACCGCCGCGAACGCCAGCGCGAGCGACGCGAGCACCACGAACCCTCCGAAACGTCCCATGCCCCCTCCTCCTTCCGCTTCCGCCCACGCTAGGGCGCGCCCGGCCCGGCGGCATCCCTCGGGCGGGGGGTTGCGCCCGCTTGACGACAGTTAATGGTGCTAGTACAACTAGTGTCATCTCGTGACCGTCGTCGAGGCACCTCCGCAACGACAGCCCTCGCAGGAGGAGCTCGAGGCGCTGATCGAGGAGGCGCGCCGCCGCACCCGCCGGAGGCGGCTCGTCGTCGGAGGCGCGCTGGTGGGCGCGATCGGCGTGGCCGGCCTCGTCGTCGGGCTCGTCCTCGTCCTCCGCGGGGGGACCGGCACCGCGGTGCCTCGCGGCTTCCACCTCGTTCGCGCCCGGGGGCCGGTCCGGCATCTCCAGCTCGAGACTCTGCTCGGACAGCCTGCGACGCTCGACGTGGCCACCGGCGACGCCAGACAAACGCGAGTCACGCAAGAGCTGTGGTGGAACGAGCGCACAGGCTTCCTGCGCACCGTCTATAGGCAGGACGGCCGGGTCGTCAGCGACTGGGTCGAGCAGCAGTGCCAGGGAGCCGGCGCGTCGCGATTCTGCACCCTGCCGTGGCCCTACATCCCGTATCAGCAGCTCCGCTTCCCGAATCAGCAGCCGAGGCCGGGCGCCTTCCGGCGCGTCGGCACGGGCACGTTTCGCGGACACCGCGTCGTCTGAATCGAGACCGTGTACCGGCCCGAAGGACAGAAGCCGTCCCTCGGCGGCGACCAGGTCGCCTACGACGCGGTCACGCACCGGCCGCTCGCGCTGCGCACGATCGAGCGGAGCGGCCGCTTCAAGAGCCGGACGTTCAGCTTCAACGCACTGAAGCTGCTTCCGGATCTCCCTCCGAACGGCGTCTCGTTCGTCGTGCCGGATGGCGGCGCGGGACGCAACCCGCCGAATCCGCTCGTCGTCATTACCGGTCGGCGTCTGGATGCCGCCTTCGCGGCGCTCGGGAAGACGCCGCTCTGGCTCGGGCGCTCGTTCGACGGGCATCGCCTGACGTCCGTCGTGACCGGTCGGGACGGAGCGGTGGCCAACGGCCAGACCGGCCGGATGCTGCGGCCGGCTCGCTTCGCCAGGTTCGACTACGGCAGCTTTTCGCTGAAGGAGTTCGGCCAGGACCGACCGTGGTGGTACGAGCAGGACCCGCCGGCAGGGAAGGTCGTGCTCACGAATTCATCGTTCGCCTTCGCTCGCGACGGCGTGCTGGTGACGGTCACCCTGAACGGGCCGAAGTTCCGGCTCGACCGGGCGAAGGCGCTCGAGCTCGTCCGGGCGCTGCAGCCGGTCGCGCGGAGCTAGCGCTCGGGCGGCCTCAGCACTGCGAACTCGTCCGTGATCTCGAGTCGCCGCGAGCGGAAGCGGTAGAGCGCGGCCGGGCGACCCCCCGAGCGGCCCGGCTCGCGGCGCCTGCCGGTCGGCTCGATCACCCCGCGTCGCAGGAGCACCCGCTGCAGGTTCGTCGCCGAGACCGCGTGGCCGAGCGCCGCCACGTAGAGCTCGCGCAGCTCGGAGATCGTGAACGCGGGCGGCGCGAGCGCGAAGGCGACGTTCGTGTACGAGAGCTTCGCGCGCAACCGATCGCGCCCAGCGAGCACGATCGCGCGGTGATCGAAGGCGAGCTCCGGCAGCCGCGCGACCGGATGCCAGCGCGTGTCCTCGGGCACTGCCGGGTCGACATCGGTGGGGACGAGGCCGAGGTAGGCGGTCGCGAGCTCGCGCTCGCGCGGATTGCGGTCGGGATCGCTGAGCGTCTCGAGCTGCTCCAGGTGCGCCAGCTCCTGCACGTCGACCTTCGCGGCGAGGTGGCGGCGGATCGACTGCTCGAGCGCCTCGTCCTGCTCGAGGTAGCCGCCCGGGGCGGACCACGCGCCGAGGAACGGCGCCCGCGCTCGCTGCCAGAGCAGCGCCTGCAGCCGGCCTTCGCGCACCTGCAGCACGACGGCCAGCGTGACGTGCGGCGCGCGCGGCCTGGTAGACTGCCGCCGAGGTTTTCGCTCCACAGTCGAAAACTACCCGAAGATGACGACGGCCGACATCGCAGTCCCGACCCGAGACGTGGAGGAGGTCCTCCGCGAAGGGGGCCTGTCGCGCTTCCACAAGAAGGCGATCCTCGTCACGGGAGCGGCCTGGACGTTCGTCGCGATGGAGATCCTGCTCGTCGGCTTCGTCGCACCGATCTTCGCCGGCCTGTGGGGGCTCGACGGGCGGATGCAGGGGCTCGTGAACAGTGCCGCGCTCGCCGGTTCCCTCTGCGGCTCGCTCGTCCTGGGGCGGACCGCCGACCGGATCGGCCGGCGCGCGATCTTCCAGTACTCGATCCTCTGGTACGCGGCGTTCACCGCCCTGACAGCGCTCTCCTGGGGGCCGTGGTCGGTGATGACGTTCCGGTTCCTGGCCGGCCTCGGCCTCGGCGGGATGCTCGTCGTCGACCCCTCGATGCTGACCGAGTACCTGCCCCCGCAGCGACGCGGCCGCCTGCTCGTGTTTCTCGACTTCTGGTGGCCGGTGGGGCTGCTGGTCGCGACCGGGCTCTCGTACGTGTTCCTCGGCCCGAACTTCAACCGTTTCGGCGACTGGAGCTGGCGCTACCTGTTCCTCGCTGCGTCGTTCCCCGCGTTCCTCGCCTTCGTCGCGCGCCGCACGCTGCCCGAGAGCCCGTACTTCCTCGCGCGCCAGGGGCGCACCAGGGAGGCGGCCGAGGTGCTCACCGAGATCACGGGCCGCCCGGTGGACGAGGCCGAGTTCAGCGCGCCCGAGGAATCGCGGTCGTCGATGCGCGAGCTGTTCGCCATCCGGCTGCGCAGCCGCGCGGTCACGACCGCGCTGATCTGGATCGCCCTCAACATCTCGTACTACGGGCTCTTCCTCTGGCTGCCGTTCGTGCTCCAGGGCGAGAAGAGCTTCCACGTGAACGTGTACCTGCTGCTGACGTTGAGCGCGCTCTCGCAATTCCCGGGGTACGCGGCCGCGATCTGGCTCGTCGAGCGAGTGGGGCGCAAGCCGACGCTCGCGGTCTTCCTGCTCCTGGGCGGGGTATCGGCGTACGCGTTTGCGGTCGCCGACACGTCGGGCGTCTACATCACCGCGCTGTTCTTCGTGGGCTTCTTCAACCTCGGAGCTTGGGGGGCGGTCTACCCGTACACGGCGGAGACGTTTCCGACCCGGCTGCGCTCAAGCGCATTTGGGCTGATGGAGGGCGTCGGCAAGACGGCGGCGATCGCGGGCCCGTACATCTTCGGGCACCTGAAGGATGCGACCGGCAGCACGACCTGGTCGCTCACGTTCATCGCGATCGTGATGGCCGTTGGCGGGGTGGTCGCTGCGATCTTCGGCCGCGAGACGCGCGGCCGCGCGCTCGCCTAGCGGTCGGCGAGCGCCTCGCGCACGGCGACGTCGAACGGCGTCAGCTCGAACGGCACGAGCGTCCGGATGCGGTCGTCGCGCACGACGGTCTCGTTGCGGAGGCCCTCGATCAGCGGCCGGGCGACGCCCGCCTTGACGGGTGTGACGACGTGCAGCCAGAGCGACGAGAGATACGGCGTCAGCACCGGCACCTCGAGGATGAACGGCCGCTTGCCCCGCAGGCGCGCGATCCGCTCCATCATCTCCCGGTAGGTCATCACCTCGGGGCCGCCGACGTCGAGCTCCTGGCCCAGCGCCGCCTCGAGCCCGCAGACGCGAGCGAGGTACTCGACCACGTCCGCGAGCGCGACCGGCTGCGTGCGCGTCGAGACCCAGCGTGGGGCGACCATCGCGGGCAGGCGGTCGACGAGCGAGACGATCGTCTCGAAGGCCGCGCTGCCACGGCCGATGACCATCGCGGCGCGAAGCGTGGTGACCGGCACGGAGGTCGAGGCGAGGCGGCGCCCGGTCTCGTGCCGGCTGCGCAGGTGTGCCGAGAGGTCGGGAGAGTCGTCGCCGAGCCCGCCGAGGTAGACGAGCTGCTTGACGCCCGCCCGCTCGGCGGCCCGCGCCGTCGTCTCGGCGGCCTTCAGGTCCTCCGCTTCGAAGTCCGCCGCGCCGAGCGAGTGGACGAGGTAGTAGGCGGCCTCGGCGCCTTCGAGCACGCGCGCGACCGAGTCGGCGTCGCCGGCGTCGGCGCGCTCCCACGTGACGCCTTCGCGCGCAGGCTGTTCGCGGCGCGAGACCGCGACGACCTCATGCTCCTGCGCGAGCCGATCGACGAGCGGCCGCCCGATCGTGCCGGTGGCGCCGAAGACGACGACCCTCATCGTCCGGCCTCCGCGATCAGCCGCCGGAAGTAGCGCCGGCTCACGGCCACGTGCGCGCGCCCCTGCAGGCGGTCGTAGAACGCGATGCGCGGAAAGAAGCCGTGGATCGTCGAGCGCAGCGCCGCCGGAGTCTGCTCGAAGGCGATCTCACCGCCTGCGCGCCGCGTGAGGAGGCCGCCCGAGATCGGATAGGTGCACGCAGCTCGGGAGGGATCCGCCTCCAGCGTCGGCCGGCCGAAGCGCAGCAGCACCGGCCCGCGGCGGAGCAGCCGCAGCTCGACCGTGCGGTCCCGCTCGCGAACCCCGACAAGCGAGCCGGTCACGCGGTGGACCTCGCGCCAGTACGCCCGGCCCAGCCGTTCCGCGCCGGCCGTCGAGAAGTCGACCACCGGCCCACCGAGCGCTACGCGCTGCTCGGCCTCGATCGCGCCGTCACTCGTGTGGCGCTGCCACGACTCCCAGCCCTCCATGCGGGCACGCTAACCGCTCGCGGCTGCGGCGACGATGCGGATCTCGTCGTCTTTGTTCGAGGCTGCCCTCGACTCCGCCGAGCTGCACGCGGACGAAAGGCCCGGCGCTGGCCGAGGCCTCAGTGGCAGTAGCAACTCCAGACCAACCCGGCGAGAGCCTCCCATGACTCGTCGGACACGGCGTACGCGTTGACCATGACCACGACCTGCCGGTCGCCGCGCTCGCTCGCGAGTGCAACCGTCGTGTGGCCGCCGAGCCCGAGGTGGCCCCACGCGGCACCGCACGGAGACGCCGCCTTGCCCATGAGCGACGTGACTTCGCCGATTCCGAGGCCATAGCCGTCCGATTCGTCCCAGTCGGATGGAACGGTGCGCAGCATCTCCGCGCGCAGGTCCTCCGGCAGCAGCTCGCCGCCCAGAAGAGCCCGGAGGAAGCGCACGAGATCGCGACCCGAGGAGACGATCCCGCCGCCGGCCCAGTTGAAGGGCAGGTCGAGCTCGGTGACGTCGACAGGGTCAGGGCCCGGGCCCGGGAACATCGGGTTGTCCGCCGGCAGGTACTGGCGCGCGAGGCCGGGAACCGGCCACGTCTCCGCCGGAAGGTCGGTGGCATCGAGGCCGAGCGGACCGAAGATCCTTCGCCTCAGCTCCTCTCGCAGCGGCGTCCCGGTCGTCTCCTCGACCAGCAGCCCGAGCGCCTGGTAGTTGCTGCCGGTGTAGGCCCAGCCCTCGCCCGGCGCGAAGAGTCGAGGGCGGTCCAGGGCGAGCGCCAGCACCTCGCGCGGCCCGAGCTCCGACCGGTGGGCCGGGTTCCTCCGGTACGGCTCGAAGAACGCGAGGAGGTCATCGTCGAAATTCGGCAGGCCGCTCGTGTGGTTCAGGAGCTGCCGGACGGTCACATCGGCCACGATCGGGCCAGCATCGCCGTCGAGCGCGAACGCTCCCCTCGTCGACGAGCTGGAGCACCGCGGTTGCGATGAAGAGCTTGGTGACGCTGGCGACCCGGAAGCGATGCTCGACCTTCAGCGGCTCCCCCGTCTCCACGTTCGCGAGACCGACTGCTCTCTCCCCGCTGAAGCCCGGGCCGGAGGCCACGGCGACCGCGCCCGGCAGTCCGCTCAGCACGACTGCCTCGAGGTGATCGTCGAGTGACGTCAGAGGGCTAGCCGCCCGCGACGGCGGCGACGAGGCGAATCTCGTCGTCGGCCTCGACCGTCCCGTCGACCCCGTCGACCTGCACGCGGTTGACGTAGACGTTCACAAGTGGCCGCAGGGTCTCGCGCTCGTCGAAGAGCAGGTCGCGTACGGGGAGCTGCAGGAGCGCCTCTCGCACCGTGGCCGCCTCGAGCTCGAACCGCCCCTGTCCGCCGGCCTCGCGGGCCAGGAGCTGCGGAATCAGGACGAGGACCACTCGCAGGCTTCGACCGACAGGATCGTCGGCAGGTAGCGCGCGGCCTCGACCCAGGAGTCGCCGCGGTCGGGTGAGGCGAACACCGAGCCGCCCTGCGTGCCGAGGTAAATCCCGGCCGGGTCGAGCCGGTCGAACGACATCCCCTCGCGCATCACCGAGGCCCAGGCCTGCTGCGGCAGTCCGTCGGTCAGCAGCTCCCAGGAGGCGCCGCCGTCGCGGGTGCGGTAGACGCCGAGGCGCCCGTTCGGCGTGACGCGGTTCTCGGCGCCCTCCTCCGGGATCACGTAGGCCGCGTCGGGGTCGGCGTGGTCGAGAGCGAGCGGAAAGCCGAACCCGGTGGGCAGGCCGTTCCCCTCCAGCCGCTCCCAGCTGTCGCCGCGGTCGTCGGAGCGGTAGACGCCGCAGTGGTTCTGCTGCCAGAGGCGCTCGGGCCGCGCCGGGTGCACGAGCAGCTTGTGCACGCACTGGCCCACCTCCGGGAACGGATTGTCCGGGAAGAAGTCCGCCGCGACGCCCTGGTTCTTCGGCTCCCAGGTCTCGCCCCCGTCGTCGGTGCGGAACGCTCCCGCGGCCGAGATCGCGATGTACATGCGGCTCGCCTCCGAGGGATCCATCTGGATCGAGTGGCAGCAGAGGCCGCCCGCGCCCGGGTTCCACTGCCCGCGCGTCGGGTGCGCGATCACGGACTCGACCGGCTCCCACGACGAGCCGCCGTCGCGGCTGCGGAAGAGCGCGCCCGGCGTGCCGCCGAGCCAGAGCATCTCCGGCTCGTCTGCGTGGCCCGGCTCCACGTGCCACGACTTCTCCCAGGTCAGGCCGCTGTCCTCGGGGAGCCCGATCCCCTCGGCACGCTCCCACGTCTCCCCGAGGTCGGGCGAGCGGTGCGCGGTGGCGCCGTAGACCCAGTTGTTGGTCGCCGCGTGCAGCGTCCCGGTGCGCGGATCGCGGATCGCGTGAAGGACCTCCCAGCCGGTCAGGTGCGGGCCCTCGACCGTCCAGTCGCGGCGCGTTTCATCGCTCATGAGGACGAACAGACCCTTGCGGGTACCGACGAGAACGGCGACTCCCATCGAGCCACTAGCCTACGCGAGAAAAGGAGAGCCATGACAACCGAGACCAAGACCCTCACCCAGGGCCAGCGCGAGTTCCTCGAGCAGCCCTTCTACGCGGCGGTCACCACCGTGCGGGAGGACGGGTCGCCGCACACGACGGTCGTCTGGGTCGACGTCGACGACGAGACCGTGCTGTTCAACACGGCGAGCGGCCGCGTCAAGCCGCGGAACCTCGAGCGTGACCCGCGGGTGTCGCTGATCGTCATCGACCCGGAGGACGGCTACCGCTGGATCGCCGTCGACGGCCGCGTGGAGATGACGACCGAGGGCGCCGACGCGAGCATCGACAAGCTCGCGAAGAAGTACCTGGGTCAGGACGTGTACCCCTGGCACAAGCCGGAAGAGCAGCGGATCATCGTGCGCATCCGGCCGGAGCACGTCCAGGCGCACGGCCTCGATTGACCCTCACGCTCTGCGACGTCGGCCCGCGCGACGGCCTCCAGAACGAGGCCGAGACGCTCGAGCCGGCGACGCGGGCGGAGCTCGTGAACCGCCTCGCCGCCGCCGGCCTGCCGCGCGTCGAGGCGGTCAGCTTCGTGCGCGACGACCGCGTGCCGCAGATGGCGCGGGCCGAGGAGGTCGTCGCCGCGATCGAGCGCAGCGGCGGGACCGAGTACTCGGGGCTCGTGCTGAACGCGCAGGGGTACGAGCGATTCGCGCAGACCGGGCTCGACCGCGTGAACGTCACGCTCGGCGCGACCGAGGAGTTCAACCGCCGCAACGGCAACGCCTCGCTCGACGAGGCGGTCGCGCGCGTCGAGCGGATCCTCGCGGAGGCTGAGCGGCCGGCGACGGTGACGGTCAGCGTCGCGTTCGGCTGCCCGTTCGAGGGTCGCGTCGATCCTGGCGCGGTGGCCGGGCTCGCAGCGCGCTTCGGCGGGGCCGAGGTCGTCCTGGCCGACACGATCGGAGTCGCGGCTCCGCGGGAGGTGAGGGCGCTCGTCGCGCGCACGGGCGCGGCGGGCTTCCACGGCCACAACACGCGCAACACCGGCTACGCGAACGCGCTGGCCGCGCTCGAGGCGGGCGCGACCGTGCTCGACGCCTCGGTCGGTGGGCTCGGCGGCTGCCCCTATGCTCCTCGCGCGAGTGGCAACGTCGCGACCGAGGATCTCGTCTACCTGCTCGAGCACGAGGGCGTCGAGACGGGCGTCGACCTCGACGTGCTGATCGAGACTGCGACCTGGCTCGAGGGCATCTTCGGCCGCCGCCTCGAGGGCCAGCTCTACCGGGCCGGCACCTTTCCCTGAGGCGTCGCTTGCGATGCCGATATCAGGACGCGTGGGCTTTGCCCGCGCGTCCGTCTGCGTTGCCCGACCAGGAACGTGGAACTAGCCGGGGCGGCTGAAGGCTTCGGCGAACGTCTGCACGGCGAGGTCGATCTCCTCGTCGCCGGTCTGCCAGTTCGAGACCGAGAGGCGGATCGCCCTGCGGCCCTGCCAGCTCGTGCCGCCGAGCCAGATGCGGCCGCTCTGCTGCACGCCCTCCAGCACCTCGTCGGTGCGCTCGTCCGTCTCGAAGCGGAAGAGCACCTGGTTGAGCACGACCTCGTTCAGCACCTCGGCGCCCTCGACCTCGACGATCCGCGCGGCAAACTGCGCGGCGGCGTCGCAGCAACGCTCGACGAGGTCGCGCAGGCCGCTGCGCCCGAGCGAGCGGAGCGCGGCGTAGACGGCGACGCCGCGCGCGCGGCGCGAGAACTCGGGAACCCAGTCGACCTCGTCGCGGACACGGCGGGTGCCCTCGTCCTGGATCAGGTACGAGGCGGTGACCGTCATCGCGTTGCGGTGCGACTCCGGGTGCGCGCAGAAGACCAGGCCCGAGTCGTAGGGCACCTGCAGCCACTTGTGGGCGTCGGTCGTCCACGAGTCCGCGAGCTCGATGCCTGCAACCAGGTGGCGGAAGCGCGGCGAGACGGCGGCCCAGATCCCGAAGGCCCCGTCGACGTGGAGCCACGCCCTGGCGTCCTTGCACACGGCTGCGATCTCGGGCAGCGGGTCGAAGGCGCCGGTGTTGACCTCTCCGGCCTGGGCGCAGACGATCGTCGGCCCCGAGGCTCCCTCGAGCGCGTCGGCCAGCGCATCGGCGCGCATGCGGCCCTGGTCGTCCGCGCCGACGGTCTCCGGGGCCCCGAGGCCGAGCAGGCGCAGTGCCCGGTCGACCGTCACGTGCCGCTGCTCGCCGACGAGCACGCGCACCGGAGGCCCGCCGGTCAGGCCGTCGCGGCCGACGTCCCAGCCCGCGTCGTCGAGGACGTGCCACCGAGCCGCCGCGAGGCCGGTGACATGCGCGACCTGGGTGCCCGTGACGAAGCCGATCGAGGCCTCGCCCGGCAAGCCCAGGAGCTCGAGGAGCCAGTCGCGCGTCACCTGCTCCACGACCGACGCCGACGGTCCTGCGACGTAGAGACCGGCGTTCTGATCCCAGGCCGAGGTGAGCCAGTCGGCCGCGAGCGCCGCGGGCAGGGCGCCGCCGATCACGAAGCCGAAGTAGCGACCGCTGCCGATCGCGACCACCCCGGGCTCCGCGGCGGCGACGAGATCGGACACGACCTCCTCGGCGCCGACCGGTTCGTCCGGCATCGGCCCGCCGAGCGCCTCGCGCAGCTGCTCCGGCGTTACGTCCGGGTAGACCGGCCGGTCGCCCAGGCTCTCGAGGTAGTCGCCCGCGATCTCGGCCGTCTGCCGCAGCAGGTCCCGGACCTCACTCATGCGTGGAGCGCGAAGAGCTGGGCCTCGCGCCGGCCGAGCATGATGTTGCGCTCGTACTGCAGCCCGAGCTTGCGCGCGACGTTCTCGGACGCCGTATTGCCGTGGATGATCAGCGCGATCAGCCGGTCGGCGCCGAGCTCGCGCAGCGCGTAGTCGCGCACCGCGGCCGCGGCCTCGGTCGCGTAGCCCAGGCCCCAGTAGTCGCGGCCGAGCGTGTAGCCGACCTCGACCTCGGTGCGGGCGTTCCTCGCCTCGGCGCGCGTGGTCGGCTCCCACGTGTCCGTGTTCCAGACGAGCAGGCCCACGCGGCCGATCACGGCTTCGTCGTCCTTGCGCACCGTCGTGAAGAGGCCGAAGCCGTCCGCCTCCCAGCGCTGGATCATCCGCTTCACCGAGCGCTCCGTCTCGCTGCGTGTGAGTGGACGGCCGTCGCCGACGTAACGCATCACCTCCGGGTCGGCGTACATCGGCGCAAGCGTCTCGGCGTCGGCCTGCACAGGTGCGCGCAGCAGGAGCCGCTCGGTCTCGAGGGAGATCATCGCCGGGACCCTAACCACGGCCTAGAAGGCGACCCTGACCAGCAGGACGATCGCGACGACCGCGGCCACGGTCAGCACGAGGGTGACGAGGCCACCCGCCGCATGCCGCGCCTGCTTGGCCGGCGAGCCGCTGAGCGACGCCTCGAGCTGCTCCTCCACGTAGCGGTTGATCCGCTGCTCGAAACGCTCCTCGACCGTGTCGCCGGGTTGCTGGGAAGCGGCCTTCAGGGGCGGGAACGAGCGCGCCGACTCGTCCAGCGAGAGCTCGTAGACGTGCTCGTGCTGGATGTCCTTCAGGTCCTGGCGCCCGAGGTCGCGGACGCTGACCCGCTCGGGCAGGTCGTTGCCGAGCAACGCGCGCGTCGTCTCCGAGAGCAGGATCTGGCCGCCGTGCCCGGCCGAGCAGATCCGCGCGGCGCGGACGACGTCGAGCCCCACGTAGCCCTCGTCGCCGACCGTCGGCTCGCCCGTGTGCAGGCCCATCCGCACCAGCACCTCCTTGCCGCCCGGCCACTCGTGGCCCGCGAGCGCGCGCTGGCCGTCGACGGCGGCCCGCACCCCGTCCCGCGCCCGCGGGAACGAGTAGAAGAACGCGTCGCCCTGGGTGTCGACCTCGCTCCCGCCAGCCGCCTGGAAGACATCCCGCAGCAGGCGCCGGTGGTCGGCCACTACCTGCGCATAGGCGTCGCCGAGCTCCTGCAGCAGGCGGGTCGAGCCCTCGATGTCGGTGAACAGGAACGTGACGGTGCCGCCGGGGAGGGTCACCCGGTTACCGTACAAAGGTGAACCGGCTCGCGTCAGAGACGAGCCCCTACCTCCTGCAGCACGCGGACAACCCGGTCGACTGGTACCCGTGGGGCGACGAGGCGCTGGTGCTGGCGCGGGAGGACGACAAGCCGATCCTGCTCTCCGTCGGCTACGCGGCCTGTCACTGGTGCCACGTGATGGCGCACGAGTCGTTCGAGGACCCCGTCGTCGCCGCTCTGATGAACGAGCGCTTCGTGAACATCAAGGTCGACCGCGAGGAGCGGCCGGACGTGGACGGCATCTACATGGACGCGGTGGTCGCGATGACCGGTCACGGCGGCTGGCCGCTGACGGTCTTCCTCACTCCGGCGGGCGAGCCGTTCCTCGGCGGCACCTACTTCCCGCCGGAGCCGCGCCACGGGCTGCCCTCGTTCCAGCAGGTGCTCGTCGCGGTCTCAGAGCTCTACCGCGAGCGGCGCGAGGACGTGGTGCAGCGGACCGAGGTGCTGGTCGACGCGCTGGCGCAGGCGGCCGCGGCCGCTCCTTCCTCGGAGCCGCTGACGGAGTCGCTGCTCTTCCGGGCGGTGCGCCGGCTCGAGGAGCTGCACGACCCGGAGTGGGGCGGCTTCGGAGGCGCGCCCAAGTTCCCGCCGGCCTCTGCGCTCGAGCTGCTGTTGCGGCGCCGCGAGACGGAGGTCGCGGTCAAGACGCTCGACGGCATGGCGCTGGGCGGGATGTACGACCTGGTCGGCGGCGGCTTCCACCGGTACTCAGTGGACGGGCGCTGGCTCGTGCCGCACTTCGAGAAGATGCTCTACGACAACGCGCTGCTCGTTCCCGCCTACCTGCACGGCTGGCTCGTCACCGGCCGCGAGCGCTACCGCGAGGTGGTCGAGGAGACGATCGAGTACCTGCTGCGCGACCTGCGCCTGCCGCGCGGCGGCTTCGCCTCCTCGCAGGACGCCGACACCGACGGCGTCGAGGGGCTGACCTACACGTGGGCGCCGGGGGAGGGCGCGCCCGAGGAGCTGTTCGAGCCGTTCGAGGACGGGCGCTTCGTGCTGCGCGGCGAGCTCGACCCGGAGACGCGGACACGTCTGCTCGAGCTCCGTGCGCAGCGGCCGCAGCCGGGGCTCGACGACAAGGCGATCGCGTCGTGGAACGGCCTCGCGCTGGCGGCGCTCGCGGAGGCCGGCCGGCGGCTCGGCCGCACGGAGTGGGTCGAAGAGGCGCGTGCGCTCGGCGACTTCCTGCTCGGGCCGCTCTCGGACGAGCGTGGCCGCCTCCACCGCAGCCTCCGCGATGGGCGAACCAGCGGCGCCGGGTTCCTTGACGACTATGCCGACGTCGCGCATGGCCTCTACGAGCTGCACGTGGCGACGGGCGAGCTCCGCTGGCTCGAGGAGGCGCGACGCCTTGCGCTGCTCGCGCTCGAGCTCTTCGCGGACGAGCGCAACGGCGGCTTCTTCCTCGCGCCCGCGGAGGGCGAGCAGCTCGTCGCGCGCAAGAAGGACCTCTTCGACCACCCGGTCCCATCGGGCAACTCGATGCTCGCGTACGTGCTGCTGCGGTTGGCGCGGATCTACGGCGACGACGAGCTCGAGCGGCACGCGGTCGGCGTGCTGCGACTCCTCGGCGACGGCCTCGCGCGCGGGCCGAGCGAGCTCGCCTGGGCGCTCAACGCGCTCGACCTCTATCTGGCGATGCCGAGGGAGATCGCGATCGTCGGCCCGCCCGAGAGCGAGGTCGCCCGTGCGGCGCTCGAGCCCTTCGACCCGAACGCCGTCGTCGCCTTCGGCCCGGCCGAGGACGTGCCGCTGCTCGAGGGCAAGGACTACGTCGACGGCCGCCCCGCCGTGTACGTCTGCGAGCGCTTCGCCTGCCGCCGCCCGGTCACGGACGCAGCCGGGCTGCAACCCGCCTGAGCAGCAAGTAACAGGCTGTTAGCTGGAACCGGCCGGCCGGGCGCCGTAGAGTCCTCCGCCGTGGCGCTGCTCACGGTCGAGCAGGTGACGAAGACGTTCGGCGGCGTCGTGGCGGTCGACGACGTCTCGCTGGACGTGGCCGAAGGAGAGATCGTCGGCCTGATCGGGCCCAACGGCGCCGGCAAGACGACGCTGTTCAACTTGATCACGAGGCTCTACCGCCCCGACGAGGGAGAGATCGCGTTCGACGGCGAGAGCCTGCTGCGCACGCCGCCACACCGGATCGTCCGCCGCGGAATCGCGCGCACCTTCCAGAACGTCGAGCTCTTCTCGTCCATGACGGTGCTCGAGCACGTGCTCGTCGGCCGGCACGCGCGCCGCGGCCGCAGCGCGCGCGAGCTGCTCGCCTACGTCGGCCTCTCGCCGCTCGCCCACCGGCCGGCCGCGGAGCTCTCGTACGGCACGCGCAAGCGGGTCGAGCTGGCGCGCGCGCTCGCCGCCGGCCCGCGCCTGCTGCTCCTCGACGAGCCCGCGGGCGGCCTCAACCACGAGGAGGTCGAGGAGCTCGGCGCGCTGATCCGCAACCTGCGCCGCGACTTCGAGCTGACCCTGCTGCTGGTCGAGCACCACATGGGCCTCGTGATGAGCGTCGCCGAGCGCGTGCACGTGCTCGACTTCGGCCGCCTGATCGCGAGCGGCGCGCCGCGCGAGGTGCAGAGCGACCCGAAGGTGATCGAGGCCTACCTGGGGACGCCCGTTGGCTAGGAGCTCGCCGCTGCTCGAGCTGGAGGACGTCACCGCCCGCTACGGGCCGGTCACCGCGCTGCACGGGATCTCGCTGCGGGTGGACGAGGGCGAGTCCGTGGCCGTGCTGGGCGCGAACGGGGCCGGCAAGACCACGACGCTGCGCGCGGTCTCGGGCACCGTCCGCCGCGGTGGCCGGATCGCGTTTGCCGGGAAGAGCATCGCTCGCCGCTCGCCCGAGGCGGTCGCGCGTGCCGGCATCGCCCACGTCCCCGAGGGCCGCGGCACGCTCACCGAGCTGAGCGTGCACGAGAACCTCCGGCTGGGCGCGTACACGCGCCGCGACCGCAAGGCCGTGGCCGAGGACGAGCAGCGCGTGCTCTCGTACTTCCCGCGGCTGGGGGAGCGCGGGTCGCAGCGTGCCGGCAGCCTCAGCGGCGGCGAGCAGCAGATGCTTGCGCTCGCCCGCGCGCTGATGCTGCGGCCGCGCCTGCTGCTCCTCGACGAGCCCTCGCTCGGGTTGGCTCCGATGGTCGTGGCCGAGATCTTCCGGATCGTGCGCGAGCTGAACGAGCGCGAGGGGCTGGCCGTGCTCGTGGTCGAGCAGAACGCAGCGCTCGCGCTCGACGCCTCCTCGCGCGCGTACGTGCTCGAGGTCGGCCGCGTCGCCGTCGAGGGCCCGAGCGCCGACCTCCGCCGTGACGAGGCCGTCCGACGCTCCTACCTGGGGTACTGACGCGATGGCAGGTCACGATCGGTCGAATCGGACGGGCACGCGGGCGAAGTTCGCCCGCGCTCTTGGCGCCGCCGCAAGCGGCGGTTCGGTGGGCTGCTGATGCTGCTGGCCTTCGACTGGACGCAGCTGGCGCAGCAGATCGTGATCGGCCTCGCCTCGGGCGGGGTCTGGGCGACGCTCGCCGTCGCGCTCGTCCTGATCTACCGCTCGACCGGCGTGATCAACTTCGCCCAGGGCGAGATGGCGATGTTCTCGACCTTCATCGCCTGGTCGCTCGTCCACCACGGCCTCTCGTACTGGGGTGCGTTCTTCCTCACCGTGGCGATCTCGTTCGCGGCCGGCGTCGCGATCGAGCGCACGGTGATCCGGCCGGTCGAGCGGGCGCCAGTGCTGACCGTCGTGATCGTCACGCTCGGCCTCTTCTTCCTGGTCAACGGCGCGGCGCGCTGGATCTGGTCGCCCGAGACGCGAAGCCTCCCGAACGCGTTCTCGACGCGGCCGATCGACGTCGCCGGGGTCGCGTTCTCGATCCAGGACCTCGGCACGATCGCGGTCTCGCTGGCCGCGGTGGGTCTGCTCGGGCTCTTCTTCCGCTTCACGAAGCTCGGCCTCGCCTCCCGCGCGGCCGCGCTGAACCCCGAGGCGAGCCGGCTCGTCGGCGTGCGCGTGACCTGGATGCTCGCGCTCGGCTGGGGTCTAGCCGCGGCGATGGGCGCGGTCTCCGGGATGCTGACGGCGCCCGCGCTCGCGAGCTTCGACCAGAACCTGATGCAGCCGGTGCTGCTCTATGCGCTCGCCGGCGCCGTGCTCGGCGGAATCGACAGTCCCCTCGGCGCGGTGGCCGGGACGCTGCTGCTCGGCGTCATGATCAACCTGCTCGGCACGTACGTCGACTGGATCGGAGGCGAGCTGCGGCTGCCGGTCGCGCTGGCTGTGATCCTCGGCGTGCTGCTCATCCGGCCCGCCGGTCTCTTCGGCCGCGTCGTGGAGCGGAGGGTCTGATGCGCCGCCGCGCGCTCGGAATCGCGGTCTGGGTCGTCCTCGTGGCGGCCGTGCTGCTGGCCTACGCCTTCGCGCCGCGCCTGGTCAGCGACTTCCACTCGCGCGACCTGGCCGAGGCCGGGATCTACTTCATCGCGATCGTCGGGCTCAACCTGCTCACCGGGTACACGGGCCAGATCTCGCTCGGCCACGGCGCGCTGATGGCGATCGGCGGCTACACGACCGCCGCGCTCGTCGTGCACGAGCACTGGCGCGACGTCTGGACGATCCCGCTCGCCGGCCTCGCCGCGGGGATCGTCGGCTTCCTGATCGGGCTGCCCGCGCTGAGGCTCTCCGGCCTCTACCTCGCGCTCGGGACGTTTGCCTTCGCCGTCGCGATGCCGTCGTTGCTGAAGAAGTTCTCCGGGCTGACCGGCGGCGGCCAGGGCCTGCGCCTGCTCGAGGACGCGCCGCTGCAGGTCACCGGGATCAGCGGCACGGTCACGATCTTCGGCCACTCGATGACCCAGAACCACTTCCTCTACTACCTCGCGTGGGGACTCGGCCTGGTCGGCTTCGTCGTGGCCTGGCTGCTCGTGCGCGGCCGCGTCGGCCGCACGTTCCGCGCGGTGCGAGACAGCGAGGTCGCCGCCGCCTCGGCCGGAATCGGGCTCGCGCGCACGAAGACGCTCGCCTTCGCTCTGAGCGGCGTCTACGCGGGGGTGGCCGGCGCGCTGCTCGCGATCCAGAACGAGATCGTCAACCCGCTCTCGTTCACCTTCCTGCTCTCGATCCTGATCCTCGTCGGCACGGTCGTCGGCGGCCTCGGCTCGCTGCCGGGGATGGTGCTGGGCGCGTTCTTCGTCGAGTACCTGCCCGACCTCTCGACCCGCGTCTCGACCGCGCCGGGCGTGCCCGACTTCGTCTACGGCGCCGCGATCATCGTGGTGATGATCCTGCTGCCGACCGGAGCCGGGGGCCTGCTGAAGCGGGTTGCCAGACCGCTAACAACCCGGCTATACCTTCGTCCCTAGAGGGGCGATGCCGAGGACGACGTACCTATTCGCGTGCGCTCTGGGCGCACTCGCGCTTGCGACGGTGGCGGCCGGCGCCTCCTCGGAGACGGGCGTGAGCCCGTCGCAGGTGCTGATCGGCGGCACGACGCCGCTGAGCGGAAACGCTTCCGCGTACCAGTCGGTGGCCAAGGGCGCCGCGGCGTACTTCCGCTACGTCAACGCCCACGGCGGCGTCAACAAGCGCAAGATCAAGTACGTCTACAAGGACGACGGCTACGACCCCTCCAGGACCATCGACAGGACGCGCGAGCTCGTCCAGCAGGACAAGGTCTACGCGATCTTCAACAGCCTCGGCACCGAGCAGAACCTGGCGACCCGCGCCTACCTGAACGCGCTCAAGATCCCGCAGCTCTTCGTCGCCAGCGGCGCGACCACCTTCGGCAAGGACTACAAGCAGTACCCGTGGACGATCGCCTACCAGCCGAACTACCGCGCCGAGGGGACGATCTACGGGCGCTACGTCGCCAAGACGAACCCGAAGGCGCGGATCGGCGTCCTCTACCAGAACGACGACTACGGCAAGGACCTGCTCGCGGGCCTGCGCAACGGCCTCGGCAAGAAGACGGGCCTGATCAAGGCGAAGCAGAACTACGACGTGACCGACCCGGACGTCCAGTCGCAGATCGCGAAGCTGAAGGCAGCGCGGGTCAACACGGTGATGCTCTTCGCGACGCCGAAGTTCGCGATTCAGATGTTCGTCTACGCGAACAAGCTCGGCTGGCGGCCGCGGGTCTACGTCAACGCCGTCTCGAGCGCGGCCAACATCATGGGCCTCTCGACCGCCGGGACGAGCAAGAAGCAGACGGAGGGCTCGCTCTCGATCGTCTTCCTCAAGGATCCGACCGACCCGCACTGGAGGAACGACTCCGGCGCGAAGCTCTACCGCTCGATCATGAAGCGCTACAAGGGCGGAAACCCGAAAGACGTCTTCGCCGTCTACGGCATGTCCGTCGCGCACACGTTCGTCGCGGCCCTGAAGAAGGCGGGGAAGAACCCGACACGGGGCTCGATCATGAAGGCCGCGACGAGCCTGAACGTCAAGAACGACCCCTTCCTGCTCCCGGGGATGTCGGTCCGGACGACGAAATCCGACCACTTCCCGCTCGACCAGGCGAAGCTCCAGCGCTACCACAACGGGCACTGGGTGTCCTTCGGCGGACTGTTCCGCGTTCGCTAGGGCGCACGCAGCCGCGACGGTGCGTTAGACGGCCACACCGGCCAAGCCGGCATGGCCTCTTGGTCGGCGCCGGCAAGTCGGCGCCTTAGACGGCCACACCGGCCAAGCCGGCATGGCCTCTTGGTCGGCGCCGCCAAGTCGGCGCCTTAGACGGCCACACCGGCCAAGCCGGCGTGGCCTCTTGGTCGGCGCCGCCAAGTCGGCGCCTTAGACGGCCACACCGGCCAAGCCGGCATGGCCTCTTGGTCGGCGCCGCCAAGTCGGCGCCTTAGACGGCCACACCGGCCAAGCCGGCATGGCCTCTTGGTCGGCGCCGCCAAGTCGGCGCCTTAGGGCGGCCTGTTCCGGGTTCGCTAGCTCCTAGGTAGTAGCGAGCCCCGGCTCGGCGCGTGAGGCGCGCACGAGCTGGCGCCGCCGCACCGGCAGCAGGCTGATCACGCCGACGGTGATCGCGACGCCGAGCCACTGCGTCCAGCGCAGCTGGTCGTCGAAGACGTAGATCCCGACGAGCGCGGCGGTCACCGGGAAGGCCAGCTCCCCGAGCGCAGCGAGCAGGGCGGGCGTGCGGCGCAGGCCGTAGTAGTAGAGGTTGAGCGCCAGGAAGCCGGTCACGAGCGCGAGCACCGCGATCCAGAGGCTGTCGTGCGCGTTCGAGAACGCGGCGGCGCCGACTATCGGCAGCGCGCAGGCGCTCGCGATCAGGCCGAAGCCGAAGCGGACCGTCGAGACGTGCTCGAACGCGAGGCGCCGGCCCAGGTAGCGGCCGAAGACCGTCCCCAGCCCCCAGAGCACGGCGGCGGCAAGCGTCTCGACGATCGGGGTCAGCCCCTGGGCATGAGGGTCGAGGGGATGCGGCAGCGCGATCAGCCAGACCCCCGCGAGCGCGGGGAGGAGGACCCACGCGAAGCCGCGGCGCGGGTGCTCGCCGAGGACGAGCCACGCGCCCAGCACGGCGATCAGCGGCTGCACCTTCTGCAGCACGACCACGGTGATGAAGTCGCCGTGGAAGAGCGCCTTCGTGAAGAGGATCGTCGCGATCGCCGAGGCACCGGCTCCGACCATGATCCCGGCCCCGACGTACGGCCAGCCGGCGCGCCAGAGCGCGGTGAAGGCAGCCACGAGGAGCGGCAGCGTCAGCGCGACGAGCACGACGTGCTCGCCGAAGACGATCGTGTACGCGGAGGTCGAGTCGGAGAGCGGCTTGCGGATCAGGCCGTCGAGGCCCCACATCGCGGCGGCGAGGCTGACGAGCACGACCCCGGGGACGCGGTTCAGGCTCCTCACGACCGGCTGAGCGTAGCTTCCTCGTAGCGGAGCAGGTCGTCCACGGTCTCGCGGCGGCGGATCAGCTGCGCCTCGCCGTCGGCGACGAGCGCCGCGGCCGGACGCGGGACCGAGTTGTAGTTCGAGCCCATCGAGAGCGTGTAGGCGCCGGTCGCGGGCACCGCGAGCAGGTCGCCCCGGCGGGGTTCCGGCAGGCGGACGCCCTCGATCAGCACGTCCCCCGACTCGCAGTGCTTGCCGGCCACGTCGTACGTGTGCGTCGGCGGCTCGTCGGCGCGGTTCGCGAGCAGCGCGCTGTAGCGCGCGTCGTAGAGCTGCGGGCGCGGGTTGTCGGACATGCCGCCGTCGACGGCCACGTAGGTGAGCTCCTCGCTTGCGCGCTTGACGACGCCGACCCGGTAGAGCGTCACGCCGGCCGGGCCGACGAGCGAGCGGCCCGGCTCGAGGATCACCTGCGGCGGCTCGCCGGGCCACGCCTCGGCGAGGCGGCCCAGCAGAGTGGAGACGAAGTCGCGGATCGGAGGCGGCTCCTCCTCCTCGACGTAGCGGATCCCGAGGCCGCCGCCCAGGTCGACGACCGTCGGCTCCCAGCCCAGCTCGTCGCGGGCGCGCGCGAGGAACGGCCCGAGCCAGTCGACGGTCTCCAGGCCGGCCTCCATGTGCAGGAGCTGCGAGCCGATGTGCAGGTGCACGCCGGCCGGCTCGAGGTCCGCGTCGCGCGCGGCGGCGACCGCCTGCAGCGCCTGCTCGGGCGGGAGGCCGAACTTCGAACCCTCGTGCGCGGTGCGGATCTTCTCGTGCGTGTCCGCCGCGATCCCCGGGGTCACGCGGACGAGGACGTCGCGCACGCCCGCGGCCGCCGCCCGCTCGACCTCGTCGAGCGAGTCGAGCACGACGAAGCGCACCTTCGCCGCGGCCGCCGCACGTAGCTCCTCGTCGCTCTTGTTGTTTCCGTGCACGACGATCCGCTCGCCGGGGATGCCCGCTGCGAGCGCGAAGCGGAGCTCGCCGAGGGTCGAGACGTCGGCGCCGAAGCCCTCGCTCGCCAGCAGGCGCAGGATTGCCACGTTCGGCAGCGCCTTCAGGCTGTAGAGCGGCAGCGCGTCGGGCGCGGCGGCTCGGTACGCCCGCGCGGCGCTCTGGATCGTTCGCTTGCAGTAGACGACGAGCGGCGTGCCGAACGCATCGGCGAGCGCCGACGCGCGGAGGCCGCCGACCGCGAGCTCGCCGTCCTCGACGGCGGCCGTGTCGGGGAGGAGGGAGAGCACGGGCGCGATCGTAGTCAGCGCCCCAGTAGCGCAGCCGGGAGCTCGACGAGGAGCCGCGGCGCCCGCCGCCGCGCGTTCGCCAGGGCGTCGCGGACAGCCACGGCCGCTTCCTCGTGCACCCCCTCGCCGTGGCCGCAGAGGACGTGCTCGGGCTCGAGCCGCGCGAGCTCGCTCGGCGGCGTCAGGCGCAACAGCGGGTGGACGCCGAGCCGCTCGCCGCCGAGCGCGAAGAAGCGCGGGATCGTCCCGAGCGCCTCCGCGCAGACCAGCACTCGCCGCTCGGGCCACCACAGCGCTGCCTCTTGCCAGCGGCTGCGGCGCACGAGCGGGATCGCCTCGAACGGCCCGACGTCCCGATACGGGACGATGTGGTGCGGCACCGCGAGGCGCCGGGCGAGCGCCGCGCAGTTGCGCGCGTGGCGGTCGAGCAGCTGGATCACGCCCGCCGGCTCGCCGAGGGCTCGCACACGCTCCTCGACCCCATCTGCGTCACTCGGGTCGACCACCCAGACGCCGCCTCCAGCGAGGAGCGCGTGCGACGCGACGTGCAGCCGCGGGCGCTCCGGCGAGATCCAGCCGAAGCCCCACTCCTGCTCGTCGATCCAGCGCGGCGCGCTCAGTCGGTCCACCACCCGTTCAGCAGGTCCGCGTCGCCGGGGCCGGTGTTGGGCGCGCCGATCGCGATCAGCTCGACGCCCTCGGGCCCGGCCTCGAAGCTGCGGGCGGTGTCCTTGTGCACACGCAGGGCGTCGAGCGGGCGCAGCTCGACGACCTCGTCCTCGACCTTGGCGCGGGCGCTGCCGCCGATCACGACGTAGACCTCTTCCTGCGTCTTGTGCCGGTGACCGAATGGCAGCCGGTAGCCCGGCTCGAGCCGCTGGTAGCTGACGCCGAAGTGCTCGAGCTCGAGCGGGACGCGTGCCATCCGCGCCTCGAGGTTCTCGCCGAGCCCGAACTTCGGCGCCTGGTCCTCGACGTCGTCCTTCAGGTTGAGCTTGGTGTAGTCGGCCATCGCGCCTCCTCGATTTCGTTGCCACCGATGCTAGAGTTCAAGCGGATGAAGCAGCTTCTCGAGTAGCGCAGGGGACACCGCGGCGGGCAGCCGCGTCGGTTCCCGCAGCCTCTCGTTCGAGAGGCTTTTTCGTTTCTGGAGGCGGAATTGGAGAAGTACGACCCGAAGACGATCGAGGCGAAGTGGCAGCGAGTCTGGGAGGACGCGCGCGCCTTCTACGTCGAGAACCCGGAGCCGGGCGAGGAGCCGGGCGGCGCCTACTACATGCTCGAGATGCTGCCGTACCCCTCGGGCCACCTGCACATGGGGCACGTCCTCAACTACACGCTGGGCGACGTCGTCACGCACTTCCAGCGCCGGAACGGGAAGTGGGTGCTGCGACCGATGGGCTACGACTCGTTCGGTCTGCCCGCCGAGAACGCGGCCATCAAGGAGGGCGGGCACCCGAGGGAGATCACGGAGCGGAACATCGTGAACATCGAGCGCCAGATGCGCCGCCTGGGCTGGGCGATCGACTGGGACCGCGTGATCGCCGCGCACGACCCGGACTACTACCGCTGGACGCAATGGCTGTTCCTGCGCTTCCTCGAGCGCGACCTGGCCTACCGCAAGGAGGCGCCGGTCAACTGGTGCCCGAACGACCAGACGGTGCTCGCCAACGAACAGGTGGTCAACGGCAGGTGCGACCGCTGCGGCGCCGAGGTCGAGGGCCGGAAGATGGAGCAGTGGTTCTTCCGCATCACGGCGTACGCAGACGCGCTGCTGCGCGACCACGAGCTGATCGACTGGCCGGAGCGGACGAAGACGATCCAGCGCAACTGGATCGGCCGCTCCGAGGGCGCCGAGCTGCTCTTCCGCATCGACGATCTGGACGTGGACCTGCCGGTCTTCACGACGCGCGCCGACACCGTCTTCGGCGCGACCTTCTTCGTCCTGGCGCCGGAACACCCGCTCGTCGACACGATGGTCGAGCGCTCGCCGAACGGCGAGGAGATCCGCGAGTACGCGCGCAGGTCGGGCGCGAAGCGCAGCGAGGAGCGCGCCGCCGCCGAGGAGAAGACCGGCGTCTTCACCGGGTTCTTCGCCACCAACCCGGCGACCGACGCGCGCATCCCGATCTGGGTCGCCGACTACGTGCTGATGGAGTACGGCACGGGCGCGATCATGGCGGTGCCCGGGCACGACGAGCGCGACGGCGCCTTCGCGGCGCGGTTCGAGCTGCCCGTGAAGCAGGTCGTCGACGAGGAGCAAGGCGTGCTCGTCGACTCGGCGCAGTTCAGCGGCATGCAGGTGGACGAGGGGCTGAAGGCGATCGTCGAGTGGCTTGGCGAGCGCGGCCGCGGCCGGCCGGCCGTGAGCTTCCGCCTGCGCGACTGGGGCTTCTCGCGTCAGCGCTACTGGGGCTGCCCGATCCCGGTCGTGTACTGCGGCTCGTGCGGGATCGTCCCCGTGCCCGACGACGAGCTGCCGGTGCTGCTGCCGGAGGTCGAGGAGTACCGCCCGCACGGCAAGCCGCCGCTGGCCTCGAACGAACAGTGGTTGCGCGTGCCGTGCCCACGGTGCGGCGGCGAGGGAACGCGTGAGGCCGAGACGATGGACACCTTCGTCGACTCTGCCTGGTACTTCCTGCGCTATTGCGACCCGTACAACGACGAGGAGCCGTTCTCGCGGCGGCTGGCCGACTTCTGGGCGCCCGTCGACCAGTACATCGGCGGCATCGACCACGCGACCGGCCACCTGCTCTACTCGCGCTTCTTCGTGAAGGTGATGAACGAGCTGGAGCTGGTCGACTTCCGCGAGCCCTTCCAGCGCCTGTTCCACCAGGGCTGGGTGCGGCAGGGCGGGACGAAGATGTCGAAGTCGCGCGGCAACGTGACGGCTCCCGACCAGCTGGCGGAGATGTACGGCGCGGATGCCGTGCGGCTGTACATCCTGTTCGTCGGGCCCGCCGACCAGGACATGGACTGGACCGAGGAGGGGATCGAAGGCGTCGGGCGGTTCCTGCGGCGGCTGTGGCGGATCGTGCACGAGGCTGCGGCCGCGGACGGGAGCGGGGGCGACGGCGGGCCGCTCGCCCGTAAGGCGCACGAGACGATTGCGAAGGTGAGCGACGACATCGGCCGGCGGTTCGTCTTCAACACGCCGATCGCGGCCGTGATGGAGCTGATCAACGAGCTTGGCCGCAACCCGTCGGCACCGGGTGCCCGGTTCGCCGCCGAGACGGCGGTCTCGCTGATCCAGCCATACGCGCCGCACATCGCGGAGGAGCTGTGGGAGGCGCTGGGTCACGCGCGGCTGTGGGAGACGCCGTGGCCGGTGGCCGACGAGGCTTACCTCCGCCGAGAGACGTTCGAGCTCGTGATCCAGGTGAACGGCCGTGTGCGCGATCGCGTGCAGGCCTCTACGAACGAGTCGGAGGACGAGCTGGTCGCGCGAGCGAAGGCGTCCGAACGCGTGCAGGCCCAGCTGGACGGCAAGGAGATCCGTCAGGCGATCGTCGTCCCGGGCAAGCTCGTCAACCTGGTCGTCTAGCCACCGGCGAGCCGACACGGAACGTCGCGGCGCGGCTCTTCTGGTTCACGCGCGCCCCTGGGTGGGTGGGGGCTTGGGACGGTACCGCCCAAGAGCGCGCAGAACTGCAACGCCTTTGCGCCGATTCTGTACCGGATTCGGCGCATTTCCGGCACGAAGCGGTCACACACGCGTGACATCTCCTCGGGCACGCTCGACCCATGCCGGAGTTCCTCCTCCAGCGGCGGCGGCTGCTCCTGGCCGTCGCGGGCTCGCTCGCCCTGATCCTGCTCCTGGGCCGCTTCGTCCTGGGCGCGGGCACGACGACGCCGGCGGCGCCTCTCCCCCCGCCTCCGGCCGCTGCGGCGGGCGTGACCGGCCTCCCCTCCTCGCGGGTGGTGGTGGACGTGGTCGGGGCCGTGCGCCGGCCGGGCTTGTACCGGCTCGCACAGGGCTCCCGGATCGCCGACGCCGTCGCCCGCGCAGGCGGGGCGACCGGCAGAGCCGATCTCGCACAGGTGAATCTCGCCGCGCCGCTCGCCGACGGCGAGCAGGTGGTGGTACCGCGGCGAGGCGCGCCAGGTGACGCCGCGGGCGGTGCGCCGACCGCGTCGGGCGCGCCCGCGGGACCGGTGCAGCTGAGCACCGCGACGCTCGAGCAGCTCGACACGCTCCCCGGGGTCGGACCGGCGACCGCGCAGAAGATTCTGGACTACCGCGAGAAGCACGGCGCCTTCTCGTCGGTGGACGAGCTCGACGCCGTGCCCGGCATCGGGCCGAAGCGGCTCGAGCAGCTCCGCGAGCTGGTCGTCCCGTGAGCGCCGTGTCGCCTCACCGCTACGCCGCCGCGCTCTGCCTCGGGCTGGTAGTGGCGAACGCCGTGCGGGGGTCGACGCTCATCGCGCTCGGTGCGGCAGCCGTTCTTGCCGCGAGTGCCGCATCGAGCGATCGTGGTCGTCGCGCGCCGGCGCTCGTCGCCGCCCTCGTGCTCGTCGGCTGGTGGTGGGGAAGCGCTCGCCTGGACGCGCTCGACCGCAGCGAGCTTCTCGCGCGCGTGGACACTTCCGAGCGTGCCGTATTGGCGGTCACCGCCCCGCCACGCCGCTCGCGCTTCGAGCTGCGCGTGCCCGCGCAGGTGCGGCGCTTCGGTCGTCTTCGCTTCCACGAGGCCGTGCTGCTTGAACTGCCGCTCGGCCGCTCCCCTCCGCAGGGCGCGCTGATCGAGACCGTCGCGACGGTGCGGCTTCCTCGCCCACCGAAGAACGGCTTCGACGAGACAGCCTGGCTCAGGCACCACGGCGTGCGCGTCGTCCTCCACGCCGACCGCTGGCGCCTGGTCGGCCACCGCGCCGGCATGGGCGGAATCGCGGATCGCCTGCGTGCGGCCCTTGCCGGATCGATCGCTCCCGGGCTCCACGGCGAGCGCCGCGGGATCGTCGAAGGCGTCGTGCTCGGCGACGAGCAGTCGCTTCCGCTCCGGCTGCGGCAGAACTTCCGCGCCTCCGGTCTGTACCACCTGCTGGCGGTCTCGGGGCAGAACGTCGTCCTCGTTGCGGCAGGCGCGCTCGCGCTCGCCTGGCTGCTGGGTATGCCGCGCTGGCTCGGGGAAGTCGGCGCGCTTGTCGCGATCGTCGCGTACGTCCTCGCTGTCGGCGCCCAGCCGTCGGTCATCCGAGCGGGCGTCTCCGGCGCGCTCGTCTCGCTGGCCTGGCTTGCCGCGCGGCCGATCGACCGCTGGCACTTCTTCCTGCTCGGCGCGCTCGTGCTCCTCGCCTGGAACCCGTACACGCTCCTCGACCCCGGGTTCCAGCTCTCGTTCGCGGCGGTAGCGGCGATCTTCCTGCTGGTTCCCAGGCTTCTGCGCGCCCTCGAGGGCTACCCGGTCCCGGCCAAGCTCGCCGCGGTGATCGCCGTCTCGACCGCGTGCGGAGTCGCCACGGCGCCGATCCTCTGGCTTCAGTTCCATGCCGTGCCGCTGCTCACCGTCCCCGCGAACGCGCTCGCCGCACCGGCGGTCGCGCCGCTGCTCGGGCTCGCCTTCGCGACCGCGCTCGCCGGGCTCGTCTATCCGCCTGCCGCAGCCGCGCTCGCCTGGTTGAACGGCTGGTGCGCCGCGTATCTCGCAACCTGCGCGCGTGCGGTCGCGGCCGTGCCCGGCGCACAGGTGCGATCGGGCCGCTCGCTCGTCGAGCTGCTCGTCGTCGGCGGCGCAGTCGCCGCCTATGCTTGGCGTCGGTGGCAGAGCTCCTCTCCGCGTACCTGATCATCGGCACCGACCGCCCGAAGGTGACACGCGCGCTGCGCCGCCTCCGTGACCGCGTCGGCGAGGCCGCGACCGAGCACCTGAGCGCCCACGACGCCGGCGGCGAGGACGTCGCCGCGGCGTGCAACGCGCTCGGCCTCTTCACCATCGAGCGGCGGCTGGTGATCGTGGACAGCGTCGAGCGCTGGAAGGCACCGGACGTGAAGGCCGTCGAGGAGTACCTCAAGCGGCCTGCGCCGACGACCGTGCTCGTACTCGTCAGCGACGAGATCAAGCGCGACTCGGCCCTTGCGAAGGCGGTGGCCAAGGCCGGCGAGGTTCTGATCTACGACCTCCCGACGAAGGGCCGGAGCAACAAGGCCGACCTTCCGAAGTGGGTCGAGCAGCAGTTCACCGAGCGTGGCGTCCACATCGACCGCGACGCGGCCCGCGCGCTCGTCGAGCTCGTGGGCGACAACGCCGACGAGCTCCTGACGGAGGTCGACAAACTCACCACCTGGGCGGCCGGCGAGCGGATCGGCGAGCGCGAGGTCGCGGATCTCGTCCCGGCTCGAGCGGAGATCCCGCCGTTCGACCTCACGGATGCGTGGGGGAGACGCGACGTCGCCGCCGTGCTCGCGGCGAGCGAGCGCCTCGTCGAGCGCTCCGGCGACGCGCCGCGCGATGTCTTGCTTCGCACCGCCGGGCTGCTCACCAACCACATCGGCCGTGTCCGAGAGTGCCAGGGGCTCGACGCCGAGGGCGTCCCGCCGGGGGCGGGCGCAGAGCGCCTGAAGCGCAACCGCTTCTACGTCCAGAAGCTGTACGAGCAGGCGCGCAACTTCAGCTCCGAGGAGCTCGGCGATGCCGTCGTCCGCTTGGCTGAGCTCGACTGGGCGTTGAAAGGCGGCAGCAAGCTTCCGAGCGAGCTCGTCTTCGCCCGCACGCTGGTCGAGATCACGCGCGGCGCAGCCGCGCCAGTCGCCTAGGTCGAGCCAGGCCCGCCGGAGGCAAGCTTCGCCGCCTGCGACTTCTTCCGGGCCGCCGCATTGCGATGCAGAGCGCCCCGGGCCGCGGCCTTGTCGATCCAGTGGACGAGCGACCGGTGCTCCTCGGCGACCTTGTCCTTGTCCCCGGCCTCGACGGCCGCGCGCAGCCGGCGGGTGAGCGTCTTCACGGTCGACGCGTAGCGCAGGTTCTCGAGCCGCTCGTCGGCGGCGATCCTGACCCGCTTCCTCTGCTGCTTGATGTTCGGCATGGCGTGAAAATGCCCGCTGCGCGGGCGACGCGATGGTAGCAGCGCGAGCCGGATCCGGCAGAGCCCGTTCCTATACTCGCGCGCGTGGACGAGCAACCCGCGGCCCGCGGCCGGCGGCTGGCGTGGTCGACGGCGATCTTCGCGCTCGCCACCGGCCTCTCTCGGGTCCTCGGGCTCGTTCGGGAGATCGTCGCCCGGTACTACTTCGGCACGGTCGGCGCGATCAACGCGTTCGAGGTCGCGTTCTTGATCCCGAACACGGTGCGCGCGCTCGTCGCCGACGCAGCGCTCTCCTCCGCCTTCGTCCCGGTCTTCAGCGAGCTGCTCGAGAAGGGCGAGCGCAAGCGCGCCTGGCGGGTGGCCTCAAGCCTGTTCTGGCTCGTGCTCCTGGGCCTCGGCGGGATCACCGCGCTCTTCATCGTCATCTCGCCGTGGGTCATGCGCGCGTTCGGCTACGGGCCGCTGGCGTCGAACCTCGCGCGCATCCTCTTCCCGATCGTCGTCCTGCTCGGGCTGTCCGGCATCGTCGTCGGGATCCTGAACAGCTACGAGCACTTCAGCGTTCCAGCCCTCACTCCGGTGGCCTGGAACCTGGCGATCATCGTCGGCCTGGTCATCGGCGTGCCGCGCGCGCACGGCATCACCGCCGAGCTCTACGTCTACGCGGTCTCGATCCTCGTCGCCACGGTGATCCAGTTCCTGCTCCCGCTGCCCTGGCTGCGCGGGCGCGATGGGCGGCTCCAGATGGTGGTCGACGTCCGCGACCCGGCCGTGCGGCAGACGCTCGTCCTCATGGTTCCGATCACGATCGGCCTCGGCCTCATCAACATCAACGCCGTCGTCGACACGTTCTTCGCGGCGCGGCTGATCGACCGGTTCCACGCACCGAGCGCGATCAACGCCGCGTTCCGGCTCTACATGCTGCCGCAGGGGATGTTCTCGGTCGCGGTCGCGACGGTTCTGTTCCCGACGCTCGCGCGCCTCGCCTCCCGCCGCGATGTCGATGGCTTCCGCAACACCCTGGCGATGGGGATGCGCCAGATCGCGTTCCTGCTCGTGCCGGCCAGCGTCGCGTGTGCCGTGCTCGCCGATCCCATCGTGCGCGTCGTCTACCAGCGTGGCGACTTCACGCCGGCGCAGGTCCCGGCGACCGCGGGCGCGCTCGCGGCGTTCTCGCTCGGGCTCGCCTTCAACGGCTTCATGCTGATGCTGAACCGCGCGTTCTTCAGCCTGCAGCGCCCGTGGACCCCGACCTGGGTCGCGCTCGGCAACCTCGCGCTCAACGGCATCCTCGACGCTGCGTTCTACCGCTTCGGGATCTGGGGCATCCCGTTGTCGACCTCGATCGTGAACATCGCGGGGACGGCGGCGCTCATCGTCCTGCTCGACCGGGAGCTCGGGCATCTCGACCTGCGGCGGACGCTCGACGCCGTGCTCCGCGTCACCGTCGCCTCCGCCGTGCTCGGCGCGATCTCCTACGGCACCTGGAGGGGGCTCGACGACGTGCTCGGCGGGTCGTTCCTCGCCGCCCTCCTCGCGCTCACCGCAGCCCTCGTCGTGGGCATCGTCGGGTACCTCGTTTCCGCCCGTTTGCTGCGGGTTCGCGAGCTCGAAGCGCTACTATCGCTGCGGGCCCGCCTACGTCGGGCCTGACGTTTCCATGGACCAGAAAAACATCCGCAACTTCTCGATCATCGCGCACATCGACCACGGCAAGTCGACGCTCGCCGACCGCATCCTCGAGCTCACCGACACCGTCACCGGCCGCGAGATGCGCGCGCAGGTGCTCGACTCGATGGAGCTCGAGCGCGAGCGCGGGATCACGATCAAGGCCCAGGCCGTGCGGGCGACGTGGAAGGGCCACGAGCTGAACCTGATCGACACGCCGGGCCACGTGGACTTCACCTACGAGGTCTCGCGCTCGTTGCAGGCGTGCGAGGGCGCCCTGCTGGTCGTCGACGCGGCGCAGGGGATCGAGGCGCAGACGGTCGCCAACGCGTACCTCGCGATCGAGAACAACCTCGAGATCGTCCCCGTCGTGAACAAGATCGACCTTCCGCAGGCCGATCCCGACGGCGCCGCCGCGGAGATCGCCGAGCTCATCGGCGACGACCCCGAGCGCGTCTTGCGTATCTCGGCCAAGACCGGCGAGGGGGTGGCCGAGGTGCTCGACGCGCTCGTCGAGCGGATCCCCGCGCCGGCCGGCGAGCCCGAAGCCCCCGCGCGTGCGCTCGTCTTCGACTCCTCCTACGACCAGTACCGCGGGGTGGTCGCGTTCGTGCGCGTCGTCGACGGCTCCTTCAGCGCGCGGGAGCCCCTGCGCGCGATGGCGCAGGGCACGCGCTTCGAGTCCGAGGAGGCCGGCTTCTTCTCGCCCACGATGCGCGCGGCGGACGCCCTCGGCGCGGGTGAGGTCGGCTACGTGATCACGGGCCTGAAGGACGTGAGCCGACTACGGGTCGGCGACACGCTTACGTCCGAGCGAAACCCGGCCACGGAGCCGCTGCCCGGCTACAAGGACGTCAAGCCGATGGTCTTCGCCGGACTCTTCCCGACGGACTCCGACGCCTACCCCGACCTGCGCGACGCACTCGAGCGGCTGAAGCTGAACGACGCGGCGCTCTTCTACGAGCCGGAGACCTCGCAGGCGCTCGGCTTCGGTTTCCGCTGCGGATTCCTCGGCCTGCTGCACATGGAGATCGTGCGCGAGCGGCTGGAGCGCGAGTTCGACCTCGACCTGATCGTGACGGCTCCGAACGTCGCCTACCGCGTGCTCACGAAGGCGGGCGAGCAGGTCGAGGTGCACAACCCGGCCGAGATGCCGCGCGAGGTCGAGACGGTCGAGGAGCCCTACATCAAGGCCTCGATCATCGTCCCGAAGGACTACGTCGGGCCGGTGATGGAGCTGAACACCGAGCGCCGCGGGCGCTTCGACCACATGGAGTACCTCTCCGAGGAGCGCGTGCTGCTCGTCTACGAGCTGCCGCTGGGAGAGATCGTGCTCGACTACTACGACCAGCTCAAGTCCCGCACCCGCGGCTATGCGAGCTTCGACTACGACCTGATCGGCTTCCGCGAGGGGAAGCTCGAGCGCGTCGACGTGCTGATCGCCGGCGAGCCGGTCGACGCGCTCTCGCTGATCGTCCACCGAGACGGCGCCTACGCGCGCGGGCGCGCCCTGGTCGACCGTCTGCGGGAGGAGATCCCGCGCCAGTTCTTCGACGTTGCCGTGCAGGCGGCGATCGGGTCGCGGGTGATTGCGCGCGAGACGATCAAGGCCAAGCGCAAGGACGTGCTCGCGAAGTGCTACGGCGGCGACATCACGCGCAAGCGGAAGCTGCTGGAGCGCCAGAAGGCAGGCAAGAAGCGGATGAAGCAGGTCGGTGCGGTCGAGGTGCCGCAGGAGGCGTTCCTCGCGGTGCTGAACCTGGACGGGGGCAAGAAGTGAGCGCTGGCGGCGTCCACCACCTGTACGTGCACCTGCCGTTCTGCGCCTCGCGTTGCGGCTACTGCGACTTCGTGACGGTCGTCGGCCGGCACGGGCAGCACGGCGCGTACGTCGACGCGCTCCTCGCGGAGCTCGCGCTCGAACGGGGTGTGCTGGCACCGCGCCTCGAGAGCGTGTTCCTCGGCGGTGGCACGCCGACGCTGACCGAACCGCGCGAGCTCGAGCGGCTGCTGCTCTCACTGCCGCCCGCCGGCGAGGTGACCGTCGAGGCAAACCCGGAGACGGTGACCCCGGCGCTCGCGGGGCTGCTGCGGGACGGCGGCGTCACGAGGGTTTCCCTGGGGGCGCAGAGCTTCCAGCCGCGGCTGCTCTCGGTGCTGGAGCGCCGTGCCGGACCGGACGACGTCCGCCGTGCCGTCTACGCTCTGCGTGATGCCAGGTTTGACAACATCTCACTCGACCTTGTCTACGGCATCCCCGGCCAGAGCGCCGCCGACCTCGACGACGATCTGAGCGAGGCGCTGGCGCTGGGGCCGGAGCACCTCTCCTGCTACGAGCTGGAGGCGAAGCCGGGGACGCGCTTCACCCACGCGCACGGTGCGGAGCTCGCGCGCCAGGCCGACGCGATGGAGTCGTACTTCGAGCGCGTCGTCGCGCGACTGACGGGGGCCGGTTACCGCTGGTACGAGACGGCGAACTTCTGCCGGTCGCAGCAGCTCGTCCACGGACGCGACCTGCGCTCGCGGCACAACCTCGCGTACTGGCGCGGGCGGGACTACCTCGGCCTCGGGATCGGCGCGGTATCGACAATCGACGGCCGGCGCTGGCGGACGACTCCGCGGCTCGGGCGTTACCTCGAATCGCTGGGTGCGAGGAAGCGGCCGGAGCGCGAAGTCGAAGCGCTACCGACGTGCGTCCGGCACTCCGAGCGGGTGCTGCTCGGCCTGCGCCTCGACGAGCCGCTGTCTCTGGACGGAGTCGCGGACGCGGTCGACGCGGACGCCGTCGAGCGGCTCGAGCGGCTGGGCCTGGTCCGGCGCGGCGAGGCCGGCGGCTCGCTCGCCCTGACAGAGCGGGGGCGCTTCCTCGGCGGCGGTGTGACCGCGGAGCTCCTCGCGTAAAATCCCTGCAAAGGGATGAGAAGCGTCGTCGAACCGGAGCTCAGCGCCCGCCAGAGGGCGATCCTGCGCGGCGTGGTCGAGGAGTACGTCTCGAGCCGCGAGCCGGTGGGGTCGCGGACGCTCGTCGAGCGCACCGGGCTCGGCGTCTCGACCTCGACCGTCCGCAGCGAGCTCGCGGAGCTCGAGCGCCACGGCCTGCTGACGCACCCGCACACCTCCGCAGGGCGCGTTCCGACCGAGCGCGGCTACCGCTACTACGCCGACCGTCTCCTCGAGCGACTCGACCCGCAGCCGGGAGGCTTCCCGCTGGACCTGACGACGGCACGGAACGAGGTCGACTCCGCCTTGCAGGCGACGACGGAGATGCTCTCCGAGCTGACGCGTCTGCTCGCGCTCATCTCCGCGCCCCCGCTCGGCATTGCGACCGTCAGGCACGTCGAGGTGCTGCTGCTTCAGCCGCAGGTCGTGATGGTCGTCGTGATCACGTCGACCGGGAGCGTCACGAAGCGCGTCTTCCGCTTTGCGCAGCCCGTCGATTCCGGCCTCGTGACGTGGGCGACGCAGTACTTGAACGACCGGGTCGCCGGGCTCGAGCTCGGAAGCAACGCGCTGCGGCGTCGCCTCGACGAGCCGAGTCTCGGCGCGCAGGAGGTCGGCTTCCTCGCGACGCTGCGACCGCTCTTCGACGAGGCGCTCGCCGCCGAGGAACAGAGCCTCTACGTCGGCGGAACCGCCGGGCTGCTCGAGGATCTCCGCGGCGAGGAGCTCGAGAGCTACCACCGGCTGCTCGAGGTGCTCGAGAAACGCGCGGCGCTGCTCGAGGTCCTCAGCCAGACGCTCGACCCGCGCCGGCCGTTCGTCCGTGTCGGGCCCGAGCTCGAGCACCCGGCGCTGCGCGACCTCTCGCTCGTCGGCGCCTCGTACGGCCTCACGAACCGCACGCTCGGCGCGGTCACGCTGCTCGGGCCGGTGCGCATGGACTACGAGAAGGCGATTCGCTCGGTCCGCGCCGCCGCGCACGAGCTCTCGCGCTTCGTCGAAGAGCTCTACGACGACAACTAGCGGGCGGGGTACCCTCCGAACCAGGATGGCGACGAGCCAGCGCGACTACTACGAGCTCCTCGGCGTCTCGCGGTCGGCCGACGAAGGCGAGATCAAGAAGGCCTTCCGTCGGCTCGCGCGGACGCTCCATCCGGACGTCTCCGAAGAGCCGGACGCGGAAGAGCGCTTCCGCGAGGTCGTCGAGGCGTACGAGGTGCTTTCGAAGCCGGAGACGCGGCAGCTCTACGACCGCTACGGCCACGAGGGTCTCCGCGGGGGCGGGTTCACGCCGACTACCTTCGACCTCGGCAGCCTGGCCGACCTCCTCGGCGCCTTCTTCGGCGATGACCTCTTCGGCATGGCCGGGCGCCCTCGCCGCGCGCGCGGCGCCGACGTCGTCGCGCAGATCGAGATCGAGCTCGCGGAAGCGGCAACCGGCGTCGACGCGCCAGGTGCCCTTTCCGGTCACGGTCACCTGCGCGACCTGCGGCGGCAGCGGGGCGAAGCCGGGCACGGAGCCGGTGGTCTGTGCCACGTGCAGCGGCCGCGGCCGCCTGCAACAGGTCTCGCGCACGGCGTTCGGCGAGTTCGTCCGCTCCCAGAGCTGTCCCGCCTGCGGCGGGGCCGGCCGTGTGGTCGAGGACCCGTGTCTCGACTGCGAGGGCTCGGGCCGAACCGTCGAGGAGCGCGCGCTCGACGTCCAGGTGCCGCCGGGGATCCACGACGGCCAGCAGATCCGCATCTCAGGCGAGGGCCACGCCGGCTCGCTCGGCGGCCGCGCCGGTGACGTCTACGTCCAGGTGCAGGTGAAGCCGGACCCGCGCTTCGTGCGCGAGGGCAACGATGTCTTCTGCTCGGTCGACCTGACGATGACCGACGCCGCGCTGGGGACGAAGGTGAAGGTGCCGACGCTGGACGGCGAGGTCGAGCTCGAGCTCGAGCCGGGGACCCAGCCCGGGACGCTGCGCGTGCTTCGCGGGCGCGGCATGCCCGTGCTGCAGGGCTTCGGCCGCGGCGACCAGCGAATCCTCGTGAACGTGCAGGTGCCGCGGCGGCTGACGGAGGAGCAGCGCCGTCTGCTGGAGGACTTCGACCGCAGCGCCGGCGCGGAGACGTACGAAGCGGACGAGGGGTTCTTCCAGAAGCTGAAGAGCGCCTTCCGCTGAGCACGCTCCGCCGCGTCTCCGCGTCCGTCCCCGTCGAGCGCGCCGAGGCCGCACGGGCGCTGATGCTCGAGCTGTTCCCGCAGGGGTTCGAGGAGCTCGACCACCCGGACGGGCTCGAGCTCGTCGCCTACACCGACGATGCGGGTGAGGAGAAGCTGTGGGCAGCCTTCGGCGAGGTCGCCGCGCACGAGGTCTTCGGCGACTGGGAGGACCGCTGGCGCGAGTTCCATCGGCCGGTGAGGGTCGGGCACCTCTGGGTCGGGCCGCCGTGGGAGGAGCCGCCCGCCGGCGTCAAGGCGATCGTCGTCGACCCCGGGCGCGCCTTCGGAACCGGCGGCCATGCCACGACGCGGCTCTGCTTGCAGCTGATCGCCGAACTCCCGCGCGGCAGCCTGCTCGACGTCGGCTGCGGCTCGGGCGTGCTCGCGATCGGTGCCGTCCGCCTCGGCTTCGACCCGGTCACCGCGCTCGACCACCACTCCTCCGCCGTCGAGGCGACGCGCCGCAACGCGGCAGCGAACGGCGCCGTGCTGGACTGCCGTCTCGCCGACGCGCTCACGGACCCGCTGCCGAGCGCCGACGTCTGCGTTGCCAACATCTCCGCCGACGCGGTCGCCCGCCTGCTGCCGCTGCTCGACGCGGCGACGGTCGTCACCTCCGGGTACCTCGAGGGCGACGCGCCCGCCGGCGACGGACTGACGCACGAGCGGCGCCTGACCGAAGGTGGCTGGGCGGCAGACGTCTTTCGGCGCGAGGAGTAGAGTGCCGCGCCGTGGCCACCTTCTCGGTGCGCTTTCTGGGCTGCAAGGTCTCGCACGTCGACGCGCAGGAGATCCGCGAGCGCCTGCTCGCCGACGGCCATTCGGAGCGAGACGCGACTGCGGAGGTGGCGGTCGTGAATACCTGCTGCGTCACGCACGAGGCGGTGCGCAAGTCGCGCCACGCCGCCTCCCGCGCCGCGCGCACCCACCAGCGCGTCTACGTCACGGGCTGCGGCGCGTCGCTGGACGCAGACGGCTTCGCCGGGCTGCCGGAGAACGTCGTCGTGGTCGCGCGACGGAGCGAGGAAACCCCGGCCGCTGTCGCGCGCGAGGTCGGCGCGATCGGCTGCGTCCGCGCCGACGCACGGCTCGACCGCGTCCGCGCCTTCGTGAAGGTCCAGGACGGCTGCAGCTTCTCGTGTGCGTTCTGCGTGATCCCGCAGGTGCGCGGCTCCTCGCGCAGCCGTGCGGCCGACGCGGTGCTGCGGGAGCTGCGGCGACGTGTCGACCAGGGCCATCGCGAAGTCGTCCTCACCGGCATCAACCTCGGCTGCTATCGCGACCGCGAGGCGGGCTACGACCTGCCACGCCTCGTCCGCGAGGCGGGCGCGGTACCGGGTCTCTCGCGCCTGCGGCTCTCGTCGATCGAGGTCAACCACGTCAGTGCCGAGCTCGAGGCCGCGCTGCGGGAGACGCCGACCGTCGCCCGGCACCTCCACGTGCCGCTGCAGTCCGGCGACGATCGGGTGCTGCGGGCGATGGGACGCCGCTACGCGGCGGCCACCTACCTGCGCCGGCTCGAGGCGTTCGGCGACTTCAACCTGACGACCGACGTGATCGTGGGATTCCCGGGCGAGGACGAGGCGGCCTTCGCCCGGACGCTCGCGGTCGTCCGCACGGCGGGGATGACGAAGGTGCACGTCTTTCCGTACTCGCCGCGGCCAGGCACGGCCACCGCCGCCGCCGACACGGTGCCAGCGGCGGCAAAGCGTGACCGCGGCGCGCGGCTGCGGGAGGCATCGCGCGTCGCGAGCCTGGCGCGCTGGCGCGAGAAGCTCGGCCGCGAGGACGTCGTGCTGGTGGATCGCCCTGGCCGTGGCTACGGTGACGACTACTCGCCGTGGCTCGTCGACGCACGCGTGGGCGATCTCGTCCGCGTCCGCGGCGCCGAGGTCACCGAGGAGGGGATCCGCGCTGCCTGAGGACTGCCTCTTTTGCAACCTCGCCCGGGAGGGCGACCATGTGCATGCCGCCGACGGCTTCGTCGCGATCCGCGACATCGCGCCGAAAGCGGACACGCACCTGCTCGTGCTGCCGGAGCGACACGTGCCGAGCTTCCGAGAGGTCTCGGAGTTCCCGGCGGACGAGGCGAAGCGGATGCTGGACTTCGTGGCCGACACAGCGCGCGCCGAGGGCCTCGACGACTACCGCGTGGTCGTGAACGTGGGAGAAGGTGCCGGGCAGACCGTTTTTCACCTGCACTGGCACCTGCTCGGCGGCCGAGTTTGGGGGCTCGCCGGATGAGCCTGATCGTGCGCCTCGAGGACGAGCTGAAGCAGGCGATGGCCGCCCGCGACGCCGAGCGACGCGACACCCTGCGGTTGATCCTGGCCAGCCTGCGCTCGGCGGAGAAGGAGCTGCAACGGCCGCTGCTCGACCTCGAGGAGCTGCAGGTGCTGCAGCGTGAGCGAAAGAAGCGGGCAGAGGCCGCGGAGGCCTTCCGCGCGGCCGGCCGCGACGAGCAGGCCGACGGCGAGGAGCGCGAGCTCGCAGTGCTCGAGGAGTTCATGCCGACACAGCTGTCCGAAGAGGAGCTCGAGGAGATCGTCGACGACGCGATCGCCGAGGTCGGCGCGACGAACATGCGCGACATCGGCCGCGTGATGGCGGACGTGATGCCGCAGGTCGCGGGCCGCGCGGACGGCTCGGCCGTCAGCCAGCTCGTGCGCGAGAAGCTCGCCTGAGCTGGTTCGAGGGTGTCTCCGACTCGCCCCGCCTGGCGACGGTCCTGTGTGTCAGCAGGCGCGACGAAGGCCAAGCACCATGCCGACAAGGACGAGCACGACCTAAGACTGACGTCGGGCGGCCGAGCGCGGAGCAGCGAACATGGCTTCGTCGGGCGCTCGAGCTCGCCCATCCCGGTGGACCCGTGGCTCGCGAAGCGCCGCTGGCGGCCGTCGGGTCGCCGACTGAGCCGCCGCGCCGGGCTCAAGGCACGCCCGGCCTCCTCCCCACTGCGAGCGTAGCGAGCGCCGGCGCACGTGTCTGTGCCGATTCGGTGACCCAAGGCGTCGCCCCTCCGGGCAGCGCCGCAACCGCGGCAGCAGGGCCTACACTGAGGTCGAGTGCAGGACGTTCTCTCGGTTTCCAACGACGTCGCCGCCGAGCTCGCGACGGTCGGCGACGGTGTCCTCGACGCGTTGCGAGAGCGGCTTCGGATCACCCTCCAGCTCCGCGGCAACCGGCTGACGATCGAAGGCGACGACCCGAATGTCGTCCAGGCGCGGGCCGTCGTCGACGAGCTCGCCGAGCTGGTCGAGGGCGGGCACGAGATCGGCCCCAGCACGGTCGACGCAGTGCTCGCCGCGCTCGACCAGGCCGAGGACATCCGCGAGGTCTTCGAGGACGTCGTCTGGCGCCACCGTGGCAAGAAGATCTCGCCGAAGACGGTCACGCAGAAGCACTACGTCGAGGCGATCCGCAACCACACGGTCACCTTCGCGATCGGCCCCGCCGGAACCGGGAAGACGTACCTCGCAATGGCGCTGGCGGTGGCCTCGCTCTCCAGCCGGGAGGTCGGCCGCATCATCCTCACGCGGCCCGCGGTCGAGGCGGGCGAGCGGCTCGGCTTCCTTCCCGGCGACCTACTCGAGAAGGTCGACCCGTACCTGCGCCCGCTCTACGACGCGCTCTACGACATGCTCGATCCCGACCGGCTCGCCGCGTACATGGAGAAGGGCACGATCGAGGTCGCTCCGCTCGCGTACATGCGCGGCCGCACGCTGAACGACTCGTTCATCATCCTCGACGAGGCGCAGAACACGAGCCCCGAGCAGATGCAGATGTTCCTGACACGGCTCGGGTTCGGCTCGAAGGTCGTCGTCACGGGCGATGTGACGCAGATCGACCTCCCGCGCGAGCAGGCTTCGGGCCTGATCCAGGTGCAGGACATCCTCGGTGCAATCGACGGGATCGCCTTCATCCGCTTCGGGCACGAAGACGTCGTTCGCCACAAGCTCGTCCAACGGATCGTGGAGGCCTACAAGCACCACGCCGAGGAGACGGGCACGCAGCGCAGCCGCTAGCGCGATGATCTCTGTCGAGGTGTCGAACCGGAGCGGCGTGGAGGTCGAGGAGGAGGCGGCGGCCGAGCTCGCGCGCAGCGTGCTCGCGGGCGAGGGAATCGAGGAGGGCGAGCTGGGCCTGCACTTCGTGGCCCCGGAGGAGATGCGGACGCTCAAGCGCGACCACCTCGGCGTCGACGAGGTGACCGACGTGCTCTCGTTCCCGATCGACGCCCGCGACGACCTCGCCCCTGGGCTGCCGCGGCAGCTCGGCGACGCCGTGCTCTGCCCGCAGGTGGTCGGAGGGGCCTGGCGGCCGGCGCTCGTCCACGGCTTGCTGCACCTGCTCGGGCACGACCACGGCACGGAGATGGACGCGAAGGAGGCGAGGTGGAGCGCGTGACCCGGCGGCGAGCGCAGAACCTCCTCGAGAGCTTCAACTTCGCGTTCGAGGGGATCATCCACGTGCTCCGCACGCAGCGGAACATGCGGATCCACTTCCTCGCCGCGGTGATCGTGCTCGTCGCCGCGGTGGCGGTCGGCGTCTCGAAGCTCGAGCTGATCGCGCTCCTGCTCGCAATCGCCTTCGTGTTCATCACCGAGATGGTCAACTCGGCGATCGAGCAGGCGATCGACGTCGCGACGACCTCGTTCGATCCGCTGGCGAAGCTGGCGAAGGACATCGCTGCCGGAGCCGTGCTGATCGCGACGGTGAACGCGGTCGCGATCGGCTACCTGGTCTTCTCGGGCCAGGTCGCGGACCGCAGCTCGCGACTGCTCGACCGCATCCGTGACGCGCCCGCGCAGGTGACGCTGATCGCGCTCGTGCTGACGATCATCGTCGTGATCGCGACGAAGGCCTATACCGGGCGCGGCACGCCGCTCCGGGGTGGGCTGCCGTCCGGCCACGCCGCTGTCGCGTTCGCCGGCTGGATGGCGGCGACGTACATCATCAACGACTCGCATCGCTTCCTGATCTCCTCACTGACCTTCATCATGGCCCTCCTCGTGGCGCAGACGCGGGTCGAATCCGGAGTGCACTCGGCGCTCGAGGTCGCCTACGGCGGCGTGCTCGGCGCCCTGATCACGCTGGTCGTCTTCCAGGTGCTGGCGTGAGCGACGAGCTGTACGAGCGCGCGGTCGCCGTGGCGGAGCGGGCGTACGCCCCGTACTCGAACTACCTCGTGGGCGCAGCGGTGCGGGCGCGCGACGGGCGCGTGTTCGAGGGCGTCAACGTCGAGAACGCCGCGTACCCGCTCGGTGTCTGCGCCGAGAAGGTGGCGATCTCGAACGCGGTCGTCGCCGGATGCCGGCCGGGCGACCTGGAGGCGATCGGCATCACCGCGTCTCCGTGCGGCGGCTGCCGGCAGTGGCTGTACGAGTTCCGGCTCGACACTGTCACCTTCCGCAACCGTGACGGCGAGGTCGTGAGCTACGCGCCGGCCGAGCTGCTGCCCGACACGTGGGACCTCGAATAACGGCGGCCGCTGCCGTGCCGCCGCCGCAGAAGTTGCCGAATCGTCACGGAGCCGTGACAGACACGTGCGCCGGCGGACGGTATCGTCACCGCCGAGGGCGGCGGGCAGTCATCCCCACCCAGGGTGGGGGTATGGGACATTGAGGAGCGGGTTCGTCGCAGTCGCGGGGCGGCCGAACGTCGGCAAGTCGACGCTCGTGAACGCACTCGCCGGTGGGAAGGTCGCGATCGTCTCCGACAAGCCGCAGACGACGCGGCGGCGCGTGATCGGAATCGCCCACGGTGACGACCACCAGCTGGTGCTCGCCGACCTCCCCGGCTTCCAGCGCCCGCGCGATGCGCTCACGGAGCGCATGCAGCGCACCGTCGACCAGTCGCTCGAGGACGTCGAGGGAGTGCTCTTCGTCCTCTCCGCCCGCGAGCGCATCGGCGCCGGCGACCGCTTCATCGCCGAGCGTGTCTTCTCAATCGGCGTGCCCGTCGTGATCGCGCTGAACAAGGTCGACCGGCTCAAGCCCGGCCACATCGCCGAGCAGATGCAGAACGCCGCGCGGCTCGGCGAGTTCCTCTCGCTGCATCCGGTCAGCGCGCTCACCGGCGACGGCATCGGCGAGCTGCGGGAAGACCTCGTCTCGCTGCTCCCGGAGGGCCCCGCGTACTACCCGACCGATCTGCGCACCGACCTCGCGCCCGAGCTGCAGATCGCCGAGCTCGTCCGCGAGAAGGCGCTCCAGCTGACGCGCGAGGAGGTGCCACACGCGATCTCGGTCGAGGTCGAGGAGCTGGGCGAAAAGGCCGTCCGCGCGACGATCTTCGTCGAGACCGAGTCGCAGAAGCAGATCGTGATCGGCAAAGGTGGTTCCGTCGTCAAGCAGATCGGGACGCGAGCCCGCCCCGAGATCGAGCACCTGCTCGGCCACCCGGTCTTCCTCGACCTGAACGTGAAGACGCGACCGCGCTGGCGACGCGACGAGGCGATGCTCGAGCGCCTGGGTATCTGAGCCCCGTGCGCCGCCTCCTGCTGTTCGACGTCGACGGCACGCTCTTCCTCACCCACGACACGCTCGCAGGCGAGGCGCTGCGCGAGACGCTCGAGGAGCGGTTCGACGTGTTGCTTCCCGAGGACGCGATCGAACAAGTCGACCACGAGGGGCAGACCTCGCTGCGCATCGCGCGGCTGGTGCTCCATCGGGCGGGCCTCGACGAGGCACAGCTCGGTGGCGGCCTCGCTGCTTGGTGCCCGTGCTTCGCCGAGCGCTACCTGGAGCTGCTGTCCGGGGCCGACACGCGCGACTGGCGCGTCGCGCCGGGCGCCGAGACCTTGCTCGAGCGGCTGGCCGCCGCAGGCCACCGCCTCGCTCTCCTCACCGGCAACCCGGAGCCGATGGCCCGCGCCCGCCTGGAGCGGCTCGGCCTCTCGCGGTTCTTCCCGGCAGGCGACGGTGCCTTCGGCTGCGAGGCCGAGTCGCGCGTCGAGCTGATCCACCTCGCCCGGGCTCGCGCCGGCGGCTGGCCGGCCGCCGCGACGGTCGAGGTGGGCGACACCCGGCGCGACGTCGACAGCGCCCACGAGGCGGGCATCGACTCGATCCGAGTCGACGCCTCGGGCCTCGCCGGGGCCGCTCGGCAGCTCCTGTCCCGCGCGGGCTAGCCGGCTCGCCGGGGCTACACTCCGCCAATGGCGCAGGCGCCAGCGCTCCCGACCGGCTTCGAGCTCCCGCTCGAGCCGCGGCTGCCGCGGATCGGGTCGATCGACCAGGTCGCGCTCGAGGAGCGCGCCGCGACACTCGCGAAGCGGAGCATCAAGCGCGAGGCGAAGGTCTTCGCGCTCGAGCTCGCCGTGCGGATGACCGACCTGACGACGCTCGAAGGTGCGGACACTCCCGGCAAGGTCGCCGCGCTCGCCTCGAAGGCGATTCGCCCCGATCCCTCGGATGCGAGTGTGCCCTCGGTGGCCGCGCTCTGCGTCTACCCGAATCTCGTGCCCACGGCGGTCGAGCGGCTCGGGGACAGCGGCGTGAAGGTGGCCTCGGTCGCGACCGCCTTCCCCTCGGGCCAGTCGCCGCTCGAGACGAAGCTCGACGAGGTGCGCTGGGTCGTGCAGCACGGCGCCGACGAGGTCGACATGGTGATCGACCGGGGCGCGTTCCTGTCGGGGCGCTACGCGAAGGTCTACGACGAGATCGTCCGCGTGAAGGAGGCCTGCGGCGAGGCGCACCTGAAGGTGATCCTCGAGACCGGCGAGCTCGGCACCTACGACAACGTGCGGCGCGCGTCGCTGATCGCGATCGCCGCGGGGGCCGACTTCATCAAGACCTCGACGGGGAAGCTCTCCTCCGCCGCGACGCTGCCCGTCGCGCTCGTGATGCTCGAGGCCATCCGCGATGTCTTCGAGGAGACCGGGCGGCGAGTCGGCTTCAAGCCGGCGGGCGGAATCCGCAACGCCAAGCAGGCCGTCCAGCACCTCGTGCTGCTGCACGAGACGCTCGGCGTCGAGTGGCTGACGCCCGACCTCTACCGCTTCGGCGCCTCGTCGCTCCTGAACGACATCCTGATGCAGCTGCGCAAGGAGAAGACCGGGCGCTACCAGAGCCCGGACTACTTCACGCTCGACTAAGGCGCCGACTCGGCGGCGCCGACCAGGAGAGGCTGTGCGGGCTGCTGCCCGCGCGGCCGTTTGACGCCGACTCGGCGGCGCCGACCAGGAGAGGCTGTGCGGGCTCTGCCCGCGCGGCCGTTTGGCTCGTAACCGCTACTGCAGGATGCCGCGGGCGACGAAAGCGTGGCGCACGGTGTTGGCGACCCCGGCGTTGTAGAGCTGCGCCGCTGCCGCGACCGTCCGGTTCGCCAGGTCGGCCATCGTCGTCCCCGGGAAGTCGAACGATCCCTGCAGGATGATCGTGTCGGCCATCGTGTGCCCGAGCGCCTGCCGGATGTCCCACAGCGCCCGCGACCAGATCAGGCCGTCGTGGTGGACCTCGCCGTTCAGGTCCTGCGGGTAGTGGGCGTTCGTGTCCACGCGCCGGAGGCAGTGCGGCACCGAGCTCGTGTACGAGGTCGAGTCCCAGTCGGCCACGCAGCCGAGCGGCTCGAGCTGCGGGATGCCGAGCGACTGGTCGACGACGTCGGAGACCGTGACGGCCCAGTAGTCGCCGAAGCCCTCGCTGATCGCGCCGGCCTCCTCCGAGGCGAAGCTGAAGTTCTGCGAGAAGTGGATCGCATGCCCGTACTCGTGGAGGATCACCTCGCCGTCCTCCGCGTCGTCGACGCCGCCCTTGCCGAAGCGCAGCTCGTTCTTCGGGTGGTCGGTCGCGAACGAGTTGTCGTAGCCGAGCTGGTTGATGCGAACGGCCTGCGGGCGGTTGTCGATCCCGCGCCGGCTGACCCCGAATCCGAGGCTGTGGATGTACTTCTGGGCCTCCGTGACCCAGTAGTACGCCATCACCTGCTCGAACTCGTCCTGGTGACGCGTGTACGCGAAGGTGTTCGTGGGCGAGAAGGCCAGGTTGCCGGTCGAGCTGTAGACGTTCGCGTAGTCGCCGTGCAGGAAGCCGCTGCCGTCGAGGTTGGTCAGGGTCACGGTGTGGTACGCCGCGGCCGGGACCGCTGCGTCGCTGTCCTTCTGGTCGGTCAACGACTCGTCGCCGAGGCTCTGCACCGGGTTCGAGAGGAACACCGAGCCGCTCCCGGTGGAGCTGCCGTTACCGACCTTGCCGGCGCCGGCCGCCGTCACGACCGCCACAGCCGCCACCAGCACGAAAACCGCGATGAAAAGCTTGCCGCGCATGTGAACCCTCCCCGCTCGCTCCAATCCTCGCGCGGACCGTAGCGGGGATCCTGGCGTGCGTCCAGGGGCGGCTAAGCTAGCCGCGGGTGACCGAGCTCGAGCGAAAGCAGGATCGCGCGCCGATACCGGCCGACTGGACCTACGCGAGCGCGCCGGAGTCGCGGGAGATCGTCCGTCTGCGCGAGCGCTACGGCCACTTCGTCGGCGGCGAGTGGCTCGAGCCGAAGGAGACGTACACGACGATCGAGCCGGCGAGCGAGGAACCGCTGGCGGAGGTCGGCCAGGCGACGGACGCAGAGGTGCAGCTCGCCGTCGAGGCCGCGCGCGAGGCGTTCGCCAACGGCTGGTCGGCGCTTCCCGGCTCCGAACGGGCGAAGTACCTCTTCCGGATCGCGCGCATCCTGCAGGAGCGCTCGCGGGAGTTCGCCGTGCTGGAGTCGCTGAACGGCGGCAAACCGATCCGCGAGTCGCGCGACGTCGACCTGCCGCTCGCGGCGGCGCACTTCTTCTACTACGCGGGCTGGGCCGACAAGCTCGAGTACGCCTTCCCGAACCGCAAGCCGAAGCCGCTCGGCGTCGCGGGCCAGATCATCCCGTGGAACTTCCCCCTGCTGATGCTGGCCTGGAAGGTCGCCCCCGCGATCGCCGCCGGGAACACCGTGGTGCTGAAGCCGGCCGAGACGACGCCGCTCTCGGCACTCCTCTTCTGCGACGTGCTGCGCCAGGCGGAGCTGCCGCCGGGTGTCGTCAACATCGTCACGGGCGACGGCGGCACGGGCGCTGCGATCGTCAAGAGCGAGGTCGACAAGATCGCGTTCACCGGCTCGACCGAGGTCGGCAAGGCGATCCAGCGCGAGCTCGCGGGCACGGGCAAGAAGCTGACGCTCGAGCTCGGCGGCAAGGCGGCGAACGTGATCTTCGACGACGCCGCGCTCGACCAGGCGGTCGAGGGGATCGTCAACGGCATCTACTTCAACCAGGGCCACGTCTGCTGCGCCGGCTCCCGGCTGCTCGTGCAGGAGTCGGTCTACGAGGACGTGATCGACAAGCTCAAGCGGCGCCTGACGACGCTGCGGGTCGGCGATCCGCTCGACAAGAACACCGACGTCGGCGCGATCAACTCGAAGGCGCAGCTCGAGAAGATCCAGGAGCTGGTGGCCAGCGGGGAGGAGGAGGGCGCCGAGATCTACCAGCCGCCGTGCCGCCTCCCGGAGAAGGGCTACTGGTTCGTTCCGACGGTCTTCACGAACGTGGCGCAGAGCTACCGGATCGCGCAGGAGGAGATCTTCGGACCGGTGCTCTCGGTGCTGACCTTCCGGACGCCCGACGAGGCGGTCGAGAAGGCGAACAACACGCCGTACGGCCTCTCCGCGGGCGTGTGGACCGAGAAGGGCTCGCGGATCCTCTCGATGGCTCAGCGCCTGCGCGCCGGGGTGATCTGGGCGAACACCTACAACCGCTTCGACCCGGCCTCGCCGTTCGGCGGCTACAAGGAGTCGGGCTTCGGCCGCGAGGGCGGGCTGCACGGGCTCGAGCCCTACCTCGACTTCGAATGAGCGAGGAGGCCAACAAGGCGCTTGTTCGCCGCTTCTACGACGAGGTCTGGGCGCTCGGGAACCTCGACGTCGCGGACGAGGTCTTCGCCGACGAGTACGAGCGCCATGACTTTCGCGGCGGAGACCCCGGGCCCGGCCCCGACGGGCAAAAGCGAATCGCTGCGGCGTTCCGCGCGGCGTTTCCGGACCTGACCTGGGAGGTCGACTTCCTGCTCGCCGAGGGTGATTTCGTGGCGGGGCGCTGGACTGCGAGCGGCACGCATCGGGGCGCCTGGGCCGGGGTCGAGCCGAGCGGACGCCCGATGCGGTTCTCCGGGATCAACGTCTTCCGCTTTGCGGACGGGAAGGTCGTGGAGATCTGGAACCATCGCGACGACCTCGGACTGCTGGAGCAGCTCGGCGCACCCGTGTACGCGGGGGCGACGGAGTGAGCCGGCTCCCGGTCAAGAAGACCTACAAGCTCTTCGTCGGAGGTGAGTTCCCGCGCTCCGAGTCGGGGCGCACCTACGAGGCCGAGGGCCAGAACGTCGCCCGCGGCTCGCGCAAGGACCTCCGCGACGCGGTGCGCGTTGCGCGCGGCGCCTTCCCGAAGTGGGCCGGCGCCACGGCGTACAACCGCGGCCAGGTGCTTTACCGGGTGGCCGAGATGATGGAGGCGCGCCGCTCCGAGTTCGCCGACCTCTGCTCGGGACCGAAGGAGGTCGAGCGCTCGATCGACCGCTTCGTCTGGTACGCCGGCTTCGCCGACAAGATCGCGCAGGTGCTCGGCTCGTCGAACCCCGTCGCGGGGCCGTACTTCAACTTCACCGTGCCGGAGCCGACCGGGGTGGTGGCGATCCTCGCTCCGGAGGAGCCGCCGCTCGCCGGGCTCGTCTCGCGGCTCGCGCCGGCGCTCGTCGGAGGCAACGCCGTCGTGGCCGTCTCGTCGGAGTCGCACCCGCTGGCGGCGATCGAGCTCGCGGAGGCGCTCGCGACGGCCGACGTTCCGCGCGGCGTCGTGAACATCGTCACCGGCCTCCGCGAGGAGCTCGCGCCGGTGCTCGCCTCGCACATGGACGTGAACGCGCTCGACGTCACGGGCGCCGACGGCGACGTCGCGGAGCTCGAGCGGCTCGCGGCCGAGAACGTCAAGCGCGTCGTGCGAGGCGCCGCGGACGACCAGAGCCCCTGGGAGATCTCCCGCTTCCTCGAGCTGAAGACCGTCTGGCATCCGATCGGGGTCTGACCCCTCGATTGACCCGGTTGGGGCAGATCGGGCGCTGCCGCGCGGTCGTCTCAATAGGAGACCCCAGCGAAAGAGGTGAGCGTCGTGGAATACCCGATCACGCTGATGGAGCGCGAAGACATCGACCACCGCGTCGAGCTCGTCTACCACGGCCCGGATGCTCGCCAGCAGGTGACGATCCACGTCCGGTGGTACTCGGGTGAGTTCCAGGACTTCGCCTTCGCCGTCCACGGCGACCGCGTGCTGGACGCGTTCCACCACCCGCACTGGTACGGGCAGCGAGCGCTCGCCGCCCGACGTCACACAGCGAGGACGAGCGTCACGAAGGTGAGGCTCGCATCGCCCACGCGTCCGGTCACCTGCCAGCAGCCTTCGCCCGGGAAGGTGATCCCACTGGACTGGAAGCCGGAGTCGCCGTAGCCGTCTGGGACGTGTCCGATCAGGGGTGGGGCCCGCGCGTCGAGCCGGTGACCCTCAATGCGGAACTTGCCCGGGACGCCACGCCACCAGCCGAACTTCGTCGTCACCGATCCGTCGGCCTGCGCGTTCCAGACGACCACGTTCGAGTGCCACAGGCCGACCCACATCGACCCGTTGCCGTCGAACTCGGCGCCGAAGGTCGGCCCGGGCGGCTTGCTTCCGTTGGGATGGGTGATGGAACAGGGATCGACGGCCGCGAGGTGGCGCTGCAGGACGATCTCCCGCCGCAACGCGGCTGCATTGGCTTGCGTGAGGCTCCGGTTCTCGGCCTGTAGGCGCCTGACCTTTGCTGTGAGCACGGCTCTCGACACGCAATCCCTACACCGCAAGCGTCGACGAGGTTCCCGGCGATTGACCCAGATTGGTCAGCCCCGGCGGGCCCCCGTGCACGTCTCAAGTAAGTGAGCCGGGTGAGCCCTGCTTCCCCCGCCTCGGGGCGACTCATGGGGTCGAGTCTTCTCCGAGCCCGGGCTGCCCGGCTCATTTGCGAAACGCCGCGTCAGCGTTTGCGCCAGAATTGCGAGACGTGATCGGGTCGCGCCGCTTCAGCCAGGCCATCTCCGAGGGCGACGGAATCTCGGTCGTCGTCCCCATCGACGACCCCGGCACTGCGCGCGCAGCCGAGGAGCAGGGCGCGGAGGCGCTCGCGCTGCACGCGGCCGTGCACCAGGTCCGGCAGGCGACGAGCCTGCCGCTCCTCTGGCGGCCGCACGGCTCGCCCGACCTCGCGCACGCCGCCGAGGCCGACGCCTGCGTCCTGACCTTCGCCGAGCTCGACGACGAGGACGAGCAGCTGGAGGAGGCCTACCGCGAAGCGCTCGACCTGGGCCTCGAGTGCGCGATCGAGGTTCGCGACGAAGAGGAGCTCGAGGCGGTCCTCGAGCGGGTCGACCCCGAGATCTTCTTGCTCGCCGCAGGTGACGGCGGCGACGAGGGGCCGCTCGAGCGCGCGCTCGACCTCCTCCAGGACGTGCCGGCAGGAAAGCTCGCGATCGCGGAGCTGGCCGTCCGCGGCCGCGACGACGTGGCCGAGCTCGAGCGCGCCGGTATGGACGCCGTGATCGTGCCCGCCGGGGACGTTGCCGAGCTCGTCGGCGGAAGCGCCCCCGAAGTCTGAGCCCGAAGCCCTGCCGGAGCGCCGGCGGGTGGAGGCGCTCTGGGGCGGGCCGAAGGTCGCGTTCGCCGCCATTCTCGCGGGCGCGGCGGCGCTGCGCCTGGTCGGGGTGGCCTACGCGCACCCGTTCGCGCTCTTCAGCCCCGACGAGCAGAGCATCGTCCCGCGCGCGTGGCACATGGCCCACGGCGGCGGGCTCGACCCGCACTGGTTCGACTACCCGTCGCTGCTGATGTACGTGCTCGCGCCCTTCCAGGCGTTGGAGGCGCACCCCTCGTACCTGGCGGCCCGGCTGGTGGTGGTCGTGCTCGCCGTCGGCTCGGTCGCGGCCTCCTGGTGGCTCGGCAGCCGCGCCTACGGCGGCACGGCGGGGGCCGTCGCGGCGGCGTGTGTCGCCGTCGAGACCACGCATGTCGCCTACTCGCGCATGGCCGTCACGGACGTGCCGCTGACGCTGGGCGTAGCCGCGTCGCTGGCGCTGCTCGTATCGGGGCGGATCGAGCTGGCCGGCCTCGCCGCCGGGCTCGCGGCCAGCTTCAAGTACCCGGGTGTCTTCCTGCTCGTCCCGCTCGTGGTCGCCGGCTGGGGGCAGTGGCGGCGGGTTGCGGTCGGGCTCGCCGCCTCCGCGGCGGCGTTCGCCGCGACGAGCCCGTATTTCCTCGTGCACCTGAGCAGCGCGGTCGGCGACGCCTACCGTGTGCAGAACCTCGCGCGGCAGGGCTGGCTCGGGTTCGAGCACGACCACGTCGCGCCGATCGCGTTCCTCGATCGGCTGTGGGAGGGTCTCGGCCCGGCGCTGCTCGTCTGCGTGCTCGGCCTCGCGGTCGCCCTGGTGCGGCGCAGCCGCAACGATCTGATCCTGGCGTCGTTCGTCGTCGTCTACTTCCTCGACCTCTGCACCCTCGGCGCGCACTTCGACCGCTACGTGCTCCCGCTCGTCCCGCCGCTCGGCGCGCTGGCCGGCCGCTTCCGCTCGCTCGCGCCGGTGACGCTGATGCTGCTCGTCGTGCCCCTGGCCTGGACGATCCGCGACGACGCCCGGCTCACGCGCACCGACACCCGCGTCGTGGCCCGCCGCTGGGTCGAGCGGCACGTGAAGGCGGACACGCGGTTGGCCGTCGACCCGTCCCTGCCGCCGTTCACCGGCTTCCGCGTGGTCAAGCTCGACCTGCCGTTGCCGAGCGAGGACCACCCCGACCGCGACCGCAACCTCGCGCGGCTGCGCCTCCAGGACGTGCACTACGTGATCGTCACGGGCGCGGTCGCCGACCGCGTCCTCGACGCGCGTGAGGACTACCCGTTCGAGGCGCGGTTCTACGAGCGCGTCCGCCGGCTGAAGCGCGTCTTCTACGTCAGGAAAGATCAGGACGGCCTGAACGGGCCGTGGGTCGCGATCTACCGGCTTTAGCCGAAGAAGGCGCGCGCGACCTGGTACCAGTCGTCCGGCACCATCTTCAGCTCGGCCGTGGCCTCCTCGAGCGAGACGTCGACGACGCTGTCGCCGTGCAGCGCGGCCATGCGGCCGAAGCGTCCCTCGTGCACGAGGTCGGCCGCCTTCAGGCCGTAGCGCGTCGCGAGCACGCGGTCGCGCGGGGTCGGGGAGCCGCCGCGCTGGACGTGGCCGAGCACCGTCACGCGAGTCTCGAAGCCGGTGCGCTGCTCGATCTGGTGCGCGAGCCGCGCGCCGACGCCGCGCTCCGAGAGGCGCACGTGCCCGAACTCGTCGGTCTCGCCCTCGTCCCCGACGCCCTCGAGCTCGTAGCCCTCGGAGACGACGACGATCGAGAAGTCCTTGCCACGCTCGTGCCGGCGTCGGATCTCGCTGCACGCGTCCTCGACCGAGACGGGGTGCTCGGGGATCAGGATCACGTCCGCGCCGCCCGCGATTCCGCTCATCACGGCAATCCAGCCCGTGTGGCGGCCCATCACCTCGACCACCATCACGCGGTTGTGTGACTCGGCCGTCGTGTGCAGACGGTCGATCGCCTCGGTGCAGATGAAGACGGCGGTGTCGAAGCCGAACGTGTAGTCGGTCGCCGAGAGGTCGTTGTCGATCGTCTTCGGCACGCCGACGACCGGGAACCCGTGCTCGGCGTGCAGACGCGCGGCGACGCCGAGCGTGTCCTCGCCGCCGATCGCCACGAGCGCGCCGAGATCCTCGTGGCGGAAGCTCTCCAGGACCGCGTCGACGCCGCCGTCGATCTTGTAGGGGTTCGTCCGCGAGGTGCCGAGGATCGTCCCGCCGCGCGGGAGCAGCCCCGAGACCTCGAGCGTGCCGAGCTGCTCGAAGCGGCCGTCCACCAGCCCGCGCCAGCCCTCGCGCACCCCGACCACCTCGTGCCCGCGCGAGAACGACCGCCGCGCGACGGCCCGGATGACCGCGTTGAGCCCCGGGCAGTCGCCCCCGCCGGTGAGGACTCCGACCTTCACCCCGGGCATCGTACGGCCGACGCCGAATCAGTGCCGAAGGTGGGAATCGAACCCACACGGGGCTTGCGCCCCACCGGATTTTGAGTCCGGCGCGTCTGCCAGTTCCGCCACTTCGGCTCCGATCAAGAGTAGCCGCCGCGCCGTCGAACTCCTGAAAGTTGAAAGCATCCGCGGTTGTCTCGATACTTCCGCCAACGAAGCCGATCTCCGGCCTCGCCGGGGGGCCTCTTCGCGGACACGAGACAGATACGGGCGACTGAGGAGGAAGAGTGAGGAAACGCGTTTCGATCGGACTGCTCCTCTCGTGCGTCGGCGCGCTGGCCCTGATAGCGGCCGGCTGCGGCGGCGGGAACAAGAGCAGTAGCGGCGGCACCGGGAGCACCGGTGGTGGTGGCGGCGGCAATGTTTCGGCGCTGCCGGCCTCCTCGTGCGGCCCGCTGCAATTCAAGGGCTCGGGCAAGCCCGACTACCTGATCGCGTCGGACCTCCCGAAGCAGGGTGGCTCACGCACCCAGACGGTGCAGATGGCGCAGGCGATCGCCTACGTCCTCGACCAGCAGAACTGGAAGGCCGGCAAGTTCAACATCGCCTACCAGGACTGCGACGACTCGACGGCCCAGCTCGGCAAGTGGGATCCGGACAAGTGCAGTGCGAACGCGCACGCCTACGCCTCGAACAGCAAGCTGCTCGGCGTGGTCGGCACGTTCAACTCCGGGTGTGCCGCAATCGAGATCCCGGTGCTGAACCAGGCTCCGGGCGGCGGCCTCCTGCTGCTCTCGCCCGCGAACACGTACGGCTGCCTCACCGAGCCGTGCGCGGGTGACGAGCCGGAGAAGTACTACCCGAGCGGGAAGCGCACCTACGCCCGCGTGGCGCCGAGCGACCCGAACCAGGGCGCGGTCGACGCGGCGTTCCTGAAGAGCAAGGGCGTCAAGCGCGTCTCGATCCTGAACGACAAGGAGGCCTACGGCCTCGGCGTCGCGAAGAACTTCTCCGGCGCGGCGAAGGCGGCCGGGATGACGGTCACGGGCTTCACGGCCTACGACCCGAAGCAGGCCAACTTCAAGGCCCTCTTCACGACGATCAAGAACCAGAATCCGGACGCGATCTTCATCGGCGGCCTGATCGACGAGAACAGCGGACAGCTGATCAACGACAAGGTCTCGGTGCTCGGCGCGAACAACGGCAAGGTCAAGCTGATGCTGCCCGACGGCTTCACGACCGACGCGATCTTCGACCGGTCGCAGGGCGGCACGCCGAACGCCTCCGGGTCCTACTTCAGCGTCGCCGGCGTCGGAATCGACAAGTACACCGGCGCGGCGAAGACGTTCATCGACGGCTTCAAGACGCAGCTGAACGGCAAGCCGGTGGATCCGTACGCGATCCTCGGCGCGCAGGCCGCTCAGGTGCTGGTCGGCGCGATCGGCAAGTCGGACGGCACGCGCTCCAACGTGATCGACAAGGTCTTCGCGACCAAGGTGAACAACGGCCTGATCGGCTCGTTCTCGTTCAACAAGAACGGTGACCTGACCGGCGCCAAGGGTGCAGCCGTGCTCTTCACGATCTACACGGGCACGAACCACCTGACGACGCTCCTGACCACGGCGCCCGACCCGAAGCTGGTCGCCGCCGCACGGAAGGAGGCTTCCGGCTAGCAGCCGGTCCAGCGAGATCCAACGACGAGGGAGGGTGGAGACGCCCTCCCTCGTCGTTTTAGTATCCGGAGGATCGCCGTAGAAGCTCGCACCGAGGAGCCCTCGCCCCGCCCCAGGGTTCGACGACGTCAGCGGCCTGCGGCCCTGTCGATCATCGGCCTGGGCTTCGTCGCGCTGTTGTTCGTGTGGCTTGCGTACTGCCTCGTCAACAACCCGAACGACTTCTTCACGATCTTCCTGATCGGCCTGACGCAGGGCTCCGTCTACGCGCTCGTCGCCCTCGGCTACACGCTCGTCTACGGGATCCTGCAGCTGATCAACTTCGCGCACGGCGACGTGTTCGCGCTCACCGGGCTGTTCATGGCCAGCCTGATCGCGAACCGATTCCACCTGGACGAGACGTCGGGGGCCGGCGTGGTCGTGCTCGGGCTGGGAGCGACTTTTCTGATCGCGATGGCATTCGGCGCCGCCGTCAACGCGAGCATCGAGCTTGTCGCCTACCGGCGACTGCGCAACGCGCCGCGGCTGGCCGTGCTGATCACCGCGGTCGGCATGTCGTTCATCGTCCAGAACATCTCGCTCGCGGTCTTCGACGTGAACTTCCGCAGCATCCCGTCGCTGATCTCGAACAACGACGTCTTCGCGATCGGCGGGGTGCACTACACGTGGGAAGCGTTTTTCGTCATCCTCGTGACCATTCCCGTGCTGCTCGTGCTCACGTACCTCGTGAGGAACACGCGCCAGGGCAAGGCAATGCGGGCGACCGCCCAGGATCCCGAGGCCTCCGCGATGATGGGGATCAACGTCAACCGGACGATCTCGTTCACCTTCCTGCTCGCGGGCGGGCTCGCCGGGATCGGCGCGGTGCTGTTCCTCGTCGAGTTCAACGTCCGCTACGACACCGGCTTCGAGCTCGGCCTGATCGCGTTCACCGCGGCCGTCCTGGGCGGGATCGGCAACCTCACCGGAGCCGTGCTCGGGTCGATCATCATCGGGATGATCCAGGCCTTCAACGAGGGGCCCTTCCTGTGGGCGCCGGGGAGCGACTGGACCCGCTCGATCGTCTTCGGGATCCTGATCGCGATCCTGGTCTTCCGGCCCGAGGGCCTCCTCGGCGAGCGCACGCCGGAGGGCGCGTAGTGCCTCGGCGGCGCGACACCGCGCGCGCGAAGATGCGCTCCTACCGCGCCGAGGCGGCGCAGCGCAGCGGCCTCAACACGCTCCGCCGCGAGTGGTACCGGCTGCCGAGCCCGGTGCGGCGCTTCGGCCCAGCGCTCCTGGTGCTCGTGGTGGCCGTGCTCTACCCCTTCTACCTCTCGAACCTCCCGTCGGGGAACGTGCCCCTGATCTACTCGTTCCCGTCGGTCCGTTCGGCCGTGACGATCATCGTCTTCACGATGATGGCCGTCGGCCTCAACGTCGTCGTCGGCTACTGCGGCCTGCTCGACCTCGGCTACGTCGCCTTCTACGCGATCGGCGCGTATACCGCCGGCTGGCTCGCGTCGGGCCAGTTCCAGCAGGTGCGCTTCCACTTCGGCTCGGTCGGCGTGACCCACACCGCGAACGGGATTCACATCTCGATCTGGCTCGTACTGATCCTGGCCGCGCTGCTGACGGCGTTGGGAGGGATTCTGATCGGCCTGCCGACGCTGCGGCTGCGAGGCGACTACCTCGCGATCGTGACCCTCGGCTTCGGCGAGATCATCCCGCAGTTCGTGCGCAACGCCGACAGCCTGCACGGCTTCGACCTCACGCACGGCACCTTCGGCATCAGCCCGATCGACTCGCCGGGCTTCGGCGGCACCCTGCACGACTCGATCGGCCTGCCCAGCGCGTACTCGCAGCAGTTCAACGCCGACAAGCTCTTCTACTGGACGGCGATCGCGCTGCTGATCCTGACGATCGTCTGCTGCATCCAGCTGCGCGACTCCCGCCTGGGCCGGGCGTGGATCGCGATCCGCGAGGACGAGACCGCGGCCGCGGCGATGGGCATCCCGCTGATGCGTACGAAGACCTGGGCCTACGCGATCGGCGCGTTCTTCGGCGGCGCGGCCGGCGCGTACATCGCGAGCTTCAACGCCGGTGCCTTCCCGAGCCAGTTCAGCTTCAACATCTCGGTGTTCCTGCTCTGCATGGTGATCCTCGGCGGGATGGGCTCCATCTGGGGCGTCGTCGTCGCCGGAGGGATTCTCGCGTGGCTGAACGTCGAGGGCCTGGCCAACATCGGCACGTGGCTGAACGACAACATCTTTCCCCAGAGCCACCAGATCGAGGTCGCGAAGTACCAGTTCGGGATCTACGGCGTGATCATCGTGCTGATGATGATGTTCCGGCCGCAGGGCCTGATCCCGGAGGCCCGCCGGAAACGCGAGATCGAAGAGGGAACGCGCGGGGCGATGGACGAGCCGCTCTACGAGATGCGCGGCGCGGACGAGCCGGGCGCCGGCGAGCGCGGCGCGGGGGGCCCGGTGCCGAGAGGATGAGCGAGCCCACCACCTCCACCGGGGATCTGCTCGTCGCCTCGGACGTGCGGAAGGAGTTCGGCGGTCTCGTCGCCGTCAACGACCTGACGTTCACGATCCCGAACCGCTCGATCGTCAGCCTGATCGGTCCCAACGGGGCCGGCAAGACGACGTTCTTCAACGCGCTGACGGGGCTGTACCGGGTGACCGACGGCCAGATCACCTTCGACGGCCAGGACGTGACGAACAAGCCGCCGCACGCGATCACCAAGCTCGGGGTCGGCCGCACCTTCCAGAACATCCGGCTCTTCCCGCAGATGACGGCGCTCGAGAACGTGCTGGTCGGGATGCACTCGCGCCTCAGCGGCGGCATCGTCGGCTCCGTGCTCAGGCTGCCTCGGGTGCGCCGCGAGGAGCGCGAGGCGCGCGAGAAGGCGCAGGAGTTGCTTCGCTACTCCGGCCTGCGCAACGTCGACGAGGAGCTCGCGGAGTCGCTCGCCTACGGCGACCAGCGCCGGCTCGAGGTGGCGCGTGCGCTCGCCACGGAGCCGAAGCTGCTGCTGCTCGACGAGCCGACGGCCGGGATGAACCCGCAGGAGACGGTGACGTTCATGAAGTTCGTCTCCCAGCTGCGGGAGGAGCGGCCGATCGCGATCCTCCTGATCGAGCACGACATGAAGGTCGTGATGGGCATCTCGGACCGCGTGACGGTGCTCGACTACGGCGAGAAGATCGCCGAAGGGGCGCCGCAGGAGATCCAGAAGGACGAGCGCGTGATCGAGGCCTACCTGGGGAAGGCGGCGACCCAGTGAGCGAGCGGGGCAACGGCGAGGTCGTCCTCCAGGTCGAGGACATCCACACCTTCTACGGCACGATCGAGGCCCTGAAGGGGATCTCGCTCGAGGTCCGCGACGGCGAGATCGTGACGCTGATCGGCGCGAACGGGGCGGGCAAGTCGACCACCCTGCGCTCGGTCAACGGGCTCAACCAGCCGCGCGAAGGGTCGATTACCTTCCGCGGCAAGAACATCACCCGCCGGCCGCCGCACGAGATCGTCGGGATGGGGATCTCGCAGTCGCCGGAGGGGCGCCGGCTCTTTCCGCACATGTCCGTCCTGGAGAACCTCGAGATGGGCGCCTTCCAGCGCAGCGACCGGCGCGGGATCCGGGAGGACCTCGATCGCGTCTACGGGCTCTTCCCGCGCCTGGCCGAGCGCAAGCACCAGAAGGCCGGGACGATGTCGGGCGGCGAACAGCAGATGTGCGCGATCGGGCGGGCGCTGATGGCGCGGCCGCAGCTGCTGATGCTCGACGAGCCGTCGATGGGCCTGGCGCCGATCTTCGTCGAGAAGATCTTCGAGATCATCCACGAGATCAACGAGCAGGGGACGACGATCCTGCTGGTCGAGCAGAACGCGCTGATGGCACTCGACGCCGCCGACCGCGGCTACGTCCTCGAGACCGGGCGGGTGGCGCTCGCTGACGACGCCAAGAGCCTGCGTGCGAACGAGCAGGTGCGCAAGGCGTACCTGGGCGAGACCTAGAACGGCCGCACGGGCAAAGCCCGCACGGCCTCGCAAGCGTGACGCTTAGGGCGCCACCCTGATCGGGAAGTAGGGCGGCGCGAGCAGGTAGCCGACGCGCGCCCGGCCGCCCGCGCGGCCGTGGGCCATCTCGAGCGCGGCCGGCACGCCGCGGGCGGGGACGAAGCCGAGCTGTCGGGCGGCCACGGCGTCGCGGCAGCCGGCGACGATCACCGACCCGAGCCTCTCCAGCGCCGGGGCGCAGCCGGCCCAGTCGGCGAACGGCAGCAGCGGGTGACAGGTGCGCCCCCCGCGGTAGGCGGCGATCGCGCGCTCGTCCGCCACCGCCGCCTGCTCCGCGCCGACCAGCTCCTCCGGCTCGCGCGGCCCGGTGCGCAAGGCGTGGAAGATCGTCCGGTACGGCTGCTGCGTCGGGTGCGCGAAGTGGCGGTGGAAGCGGTGCAGCAGGATCGCCGTGCCGCCCTCGACGAGCGGGAAGGCCTCGCGCCACAGTCGCAAGGCCAGGCCGAGGGCGAGGTAGGCGGCAAGCAGCGGGTTCGGCCGCTCGCGCGGGAGGTGTGGCGTCGTCCTCGGAATGCCGATCACGATCGCGTCGAGGCGGCGGTCGAGCTCTGCCGAGCGGGCTTCGACCGCGCGCAGCAACGCTTCGGCGTGCGCCACCGATGGCGGCCCGGCGAAGGCCGCGGCGGCGCTCAGCTCGCGCCGGATCGAGAGGATCATCCGGTTGCGGACAACCCCCGGCAGCAGCCCGAAGCCGGCACGGAAGGGCGAGCGGGCGATTCGCTCCGAGGCCGCGGGGTCGTAGGGGTAACCCCGCGCCGCGCCGCCGAGGCGAGGCTGGTTGAGCACGAGGGAGGCCCCGATCACCGGCACTCGCCCCGACAGGCGCCGCTCAAGCTCGACGGCGAGCCGCCAGCCCTGCGAGGCGCCGGTCTCGAGCAGCGAGTACGCGGTTGCCGCACGCAGCGCCTGCGGGCCGCCGCAGGCGAGCAAGAGCGCCGGCCCGCCGTCCAGCACCGTTTCGGCGGCGCTCACGGTCAGCACGAGGTCGGTGTCCACGAGCGCGCGGTGCACGGAGAGCGGCGTGCCGCCCGCGGGCTCGAGCTCGACCAGCTCCGGGTCTTCCGCGTCGTGGATCGCGACCGTCCCGCGGAAACGGCGGGCGAAGCTGGGCGAGACGACGCCCAGGCTCTCGAGGTCTCGCTGCTGCGGCCTGCGCGTGAGCCCCGTCGCGACGATCAGGGTCTGCCGCTCGGTCGGCACGCCGGCGCGCTCGAGCTCGGCCGCGGCCGCCGCGAGCGCGTCCTGGCGGGGATCGTTCATCGCCGCCGGCAGCGGCAAGGCGGGCGGCTCGACCACGATCGTCGCGCGGCCGCCACGGGTGACCATGCTCTCGAGCGGCTCGCCCGCGAGCGGGAAGCGGAGCGCGTCGCGCACGGCGGCGCGAACGTCGGCCACCGCCTCGCCCGGCGGCGGCGGTCGCAGCACGACGGCGTCGTCCGGCACGTCGACGACCACCACGCGAGTGCCGAAGAGCAGCGGGACGCGCTGCACTAGCTGGTCAACGCGAGGATCTCGCGGCTCCGGATGCGCGATCTGGCGAGTCTGGGCCGCTCCCGTTCAGCAACCACGATCTGATCGCGTCGCCCATCAGGGGATCGACCGGTACAGCCGCAGGAAGCTCGTCCGGAAGCCGCGTTGCGGCCAGAAGCGCGACGCGAGCAGGTTCGTCACGCGCCAGTCGGTGATCATCGTCGGGTAGCCCTCCTCCGCCGCCCGGGCGAAGCCGGCCTGGGTAAGGGCGACGCCGATGCCGCTGCCGCGCGCCTCGGGCAGCGTGGCGGCGAAGCCGAGGTGGCACGCATGGTCGGGCAAGACGAGGCCGCGGTGCTCGGGCGAGCGGGTCGCGTCGACGTAGGCCCAGCAGGCGACGGGCCGGCCGTCGTTCGCGCCGATCAGGATCGTCTCCTCGCCCTTGGCGAAGGTGTCCAGCCACTCCTGCCGCGACTCCTCGCGTGTGGGCAGCCCGAGGCCGCCGAACACCGGCGAGCGCTGCTGGTGCTCCGGCAGGGCGAAGTCGACGTCGATCAGCTGCTCGACCTCGTCCTCGCGCGGGTCACGGATCTCGTAGCCGTCGGGCAGGCGTGCGTCGACCGTGGACGGCACCTCCCGGATGCCGTGCGCCTGCTGCTGGCCGAAGCCGAGCCGCCACCAGGCGTCGAGCAGACCGGCATCGTGCATCGGGACGACCGCCCAGTGGCGTGGACGGCCCTCGTCGACCCAGCGCGCCGCGGCGAGCGCGTAGAGGTCTCGCACGTCCTCCGCCTCCTCGACGGCGTGGCCCGCCGCCTCGACCCACGTGTTCTCGCCCCACACCGGGTGGTCGCGCGCCGCGCCGACGAGGTAGCCGACGAGCCTCCCGTCGCGCAGCCCGGCGGCGCCCGAGGCGGCCTCGCCGCCCCAGACACGCTCCAGCTCCTCGCGCGCCGCGGCGGGCTGCTCGTAGCGCGGCGAGAGCAGCGGCTCGGCCTCGCGATGGCGCGCATGGCGGGCCGCGAGCAGGCCCGTGGCCGCGTCCAGATGTTCGTCTGCAAAGGGGACGACTTCGAGTCCGGCCATGCGACGTAGACTCGCAGAGATGTCTCCGAAGACGCTGACGGGAGCGGAGCTGCAGCTCGACGACGGCCCCGCGCGCGACTCCGACCTCTTCCTCGTCGACGGCAACAACCTCGCCTACCGCGCCTTCTACGCCCTCCCGGAGGAGCTGGCGACCAGCGAGGGCTTCTCGACGAACGCCCTGCTCGGCTTCGCGAACATGCTCTTCAAGCTGCTGGCCGACTATCGGCCGAGGGGCGTCGCCGTCGCCTGGGACACGCGGCCCGTGCACCGGACCGAGCTGCTCGAGACGTACAAGATCGAGCGCAAGCCGATGCCGGACCTGCTGCGGGAGCAGTTCCCGTACTTCAGACCGATCGTCGAGGCCTTCGGCTACCGCAACCTCGAGTTCGAGGGCTGGGAGGCCGACGACGTGATCGCCACGCTCGCGCACCGCGCCGACGAGGCCGGGGTGAAGACAACCGTCGTCTCGACCGACCGCGACGCCTTCCAGCTCGTGAGCGACAACGTCGCGTTGATGATGACCCCGCGCGGCGTCTCGGACGTCCACGTCTACACGCCCGAGCGGGTCGAGCTGCGGCTCGGGATCAAGCCGGAGCAGGTGCCGGACTTCATCGGGCTCAAGGGCGACTCCTCCGACAACATCCCCGGGGTGCCGGGGATCGGCGACAAGACCGCCGGCCAGCTGATCGCGCAGTACGGCTCGCTCGAGGAGGTGCTCGAGCACGTCGACGAGCTGACGCCCGCGCGGTCGAAGTCGATCGCCGAGCACGCCGAGCAGGCGCTCGGCGCGAAGCAGCTCGCGACGATGCGCCGCGACCTCGAGCTCGACTTCGACCCGTCCGAGGTGGTGCGCTCGCCGCCGGACCGCTCGCAGCTGAAGGAGATGTTCAGGCGCTTCGAGTTCCGCAACCTGCTGAACCGCGTCGACGAGCTCGACGAGGCGCTGCCCGCGGCCGCACTGACGCCCACCGGCGTCGAGGTGCCGTGGCGCGAGGAACCAAGTAGCAGTCCGGTACCTGCTCGGGGGCCGCTGGGCATTGCCGCCGACGACGGGCGAGTCGCGGTCGCCGCCGGGGAGGAGGTCGTCGTCTCGCCGCGACCGGAGCGGCTCGACGGCGAGCTGATCGCGCACGACGCGAAGTCGCTCCGCGTCGAGGCCGCCGACGACACGATGATCCTCGCGTACCTGATCGAGCCCGGCCGGGCCGAGTACGCGCTGGACGACCTCGCCGCCGAGTACGGGATCGAGCTCCTCCCGGTCCCGGAGGCCGAGGAGCAGACGGCGGCGCTCGTCCGCCACGCGGCCGCGACGCTGCGCCTCCGCGAGCCGCTGCTCGAGCGCGTCCGCGAGCGTGGGGAGGAGCCGCTCTACCACGAGATCGAGCTCCCGCTGACCGAGGTGCTCGCGGCGATGGAGGCCGCAGGCGTCAGGGTCGACACCTACCGGATGGGCGAGATCACCGCGCGTCTGGCCGACCGCGTCGAGGAGCTCGAGTCCAGGGCGTACGAGCTCGCGGGCGAGGAGTTCATGCTCGGCTCGACGCAACAGGTGGCGCGGATCCTGTTCGAGAAGCTCGAGCTCACTCCGGGCCGCAAGGGCAAGACGGGCTACTCGACCGACACGCGTGTCCTGCGCTCGATTCGAGGCGAGCACGAGCTCGTCGGCGTGATCGAGGAGTGGCGCGAGTACTCGAAGCTGCTCAACACCTACCTCGGGCCGCTGCCGACGCTGATCGACGACGACGGTCGGCTGCACACCACCTTCAACCAGACCGTCGCCGCGACGGGCCGGCTCTCGACGACGAGCCCGAACCTGCAGGCGATCCCGATCCGCACCGAGCTCGGCCGCGAGATCCGGTCGGCCTTCGTCGCCGAGCCCGGCCACAAGCTGGTCTCGGCCGACTACTCGCAGGTCGAGCTGCGCATCCTCGCCCACGTCTCGGGAGAGCCGAAGCTGCGCGAGGCCTTCGAGGCAGGCGAGGACGTCCACGCGGCCACGGCTGCGGAGGTGCTCGGCAAGGAGCGCGCGAGCCTGACGAAGGACGAGCGCAACGTGGCCAAGATGGTCAACTTCGGGATCATCTACGGCATCTCGTCGTTCGGCCTCTCGGAGAACCTCGAGATCTCCCGGGAGGAGGCGCAGACCTATATCGACGCCTACCTCGCCCGCTTCCCGCACGTGCAGGACTTCATCCAGCGCACGATCGAGCAGGCCGCGCGCGACGGCTACGTGACGACGCTGCTAGGCCGTCGGCGGCCGGTTCCCGAGATCCGCGCCTCGAACCGCCAGACGCGCTCGCTCGGCGAGCGGCTCGCGGTCAACTCCGTGATGCAGGGCACCGCGGCCGACGTGATCAAGAAGGCGATGGTCGCGATCCACCGGCGCCTGCGGGAGGAGGGCCGCGCGGCGCGGCTCGTGCTGCAGGTGCACGACGAGCTGCTGCTCGAGGTTCCCGACGCGGAGGTGAGCGCGATCAAGACGCTCGTCCGGGAGGAGATGTGCGGCGCCTACCCGCTCGACCCGCCGCTCGAGGTCGACGTCGGCGTCGGCGACGACTGGAACGACGCCAAGCGGTGACGCTACTGCTGGCGCAGCGTGGGAAGCGTGCTCAGGCCTGGCGGGAGCGGCCGGAGGGCGCGGGCGAACGCGACCGCGTTCTTCGCCGTCAGAGGGAATCGCAAGTCCGTCGCGACTCGCAGCAATAGTTCCCCGCGGCTCAGGCGCGCGATCGTCATCCCCGTTCGCTCGACGGAGCCCGGGCGCGGGCCCTGCTTCTGGAAGTACGGCCGGGATGGGCCCAGCTCCTCGATCCTGATGATCGGGCCATCGCCGTAGTCGAAGCGCACGAACGGCATCGGTCGCGCCGACCGCCCGTCTCCCGGCAGCGGGCGATAGACGCCGGAGGTGACGGAGCGGAGGGCGTAGCCGCGGAAGCGCGGGCCGAGCCAGAGTGGCGGCCTGCCCAGCGTAGGACGAGCCGCCGGGAATCCGTACCCATACACGAGCCCGGACCACGGGTCGAACTCCGCGTGGGGTGTCACTGGAACCGACTGTCGAGACGTGATGACGAAATGCATGCCGGTTGCCGCGAGGTCGGGCCGCTGCGAGATGACCAGCGCTCCGGCGAGCCGCCCGCGGTAGAACGACTGCGCCGCGAGGACGCGGCGTGTCTTCGGGTCGAGGCCGATTCGCGAGACGGATACGTTCGCGGGCGTGCGCACGCCCCCTCGAGGCTCGAGCCAGACCACGTCGTGTCCGTGGAACGAGCCTCGCCGTGCTTCCAGGTACCCCGCTGGGGGCAACGGGTACGGCTCGAGGTACCTCAGCGGGTAGTCCGAGCCGCACGGGAGCCGCTCGGGCGACGGCGTACATCTGCCCGACAGCTCGCTCTTGACGCGCCCGTCGATGCGGAAGACATCTCGCCAGAGCCCGCTCTTACGGTCGTACCAGATCTCTTCGGCGGTCTTCGCCGGACGGTCCAGGCCCGTGGCAACGTCGGTGCTTCGCCAGGCACCCGTGTCGTACCTGAGGACTGCATGGGCAACCGGCCCACGCGCCTTGACGATGGTGAATCCCGGAGGAGCCTTCGAGACCGGTCCGCTGCCCGCCGCGGCAAGGAACGCCCAGACGGACACGGCGACAACCGCCGCGACCGCCGCGGCGAGGTAGGCGTGGCGCCGCCGGCGGGCGCGCCGCCGAGCTTCCTCGATCACGGCGTTCAGGCGAGCCGGTGGGGCGAGTGTCACGGTCATCCGGTATGAAGCTATTATTCCTAGCACCATTCTTCGCGTCAACGTCGACCGGAACGCAGGCACCGATCTCCACGAGCAGGTCGCGGCCGAGATCCGCCGTGCGATCGCCGACGCCGAAGCCAGACCCGGCGAGCGCGTGCCGCCGGCCCGGGACCTCGCCGCGGTGCTCGGCGTCAACCGCAACATCGTCCTGCGGGCGCTCCGCCAACTGCGCGACGAGGGGCTGCTCGCCTTCCGCCGGGGCCGCGGCGTCACTGTCAGCGCCATGCCGCCGCAGAGACCGGTGCACGTGCGTGCGCGCGAACTCGTCGCGCTCGCGCGTGCGCACGGCTACCGGCGAGACGGGCTGATCAGGCTGATCGAGCGCCTCTCGTAGCGCGGGCGAGCGTCGCCCTAATCGGCGGTCGCGTCGAGCGTCGGCGGCCGCAACGCGACCACCTCGGCGGTGCCCTGGCGGCGGTCGAGCGCGCGCAGGAGCGCTTCGACGCAGTCGGCGTCGAACTGGGTGCCGACCCCGTCCGTGAGCTCACGGCGGGCCTCGGCCTCCGCGAGCGCCTTGCGGTACGGTCGGTCCTCGGTCATCGCACGGTAGGCGTCGCACACCGCGACGATCCTGGCGCCGAGCGGGATCGCGCGACCGGCGAGCCGGTCGGGGTAGCCCGTCCCGTCCCAGCGCTCGTGGTGGTGGCGCACGATCGGGAGGATTCCCTGCAGCGACCGGATCGGCTGCAGGATCCGCTCGCCGACCTCCGGGTGCGTTCGCATCACTTCCCACTCGCCGTCGGTCAGCGGGCCGGGCTTGTTCAGGATCGCCTCCGGCACGCGGACCTTGCCGATGTCGTGCAGCACCGCTCCGAGCTCGACGTTCCGCACCGCCTCGAGCGCGAGGTCGAGCTCCGCGGCGACGGCCACCGCGAGGCGGACGACCTCCTCGGTGTGCTCGCTCGTGACGGCGTCCTTGGCCTCGAGCGCGTTCGAGAGCGACGCGAGCGTCTCCCGGTAGAGCCGCTGCGCGCGCTCCTCGTGCTCGAAGGCGGCGAGAAGCCCGCCGATCTGGGCGGCGGCCAGCTCTGCCACGTGTCGCTCCAGCGCCGGGAAGCCGCGCGGGCGCGAGTCGTAGACCTCGATCAGCCCCCAGGTCCGGCTTGCGACGACGAGCGGGACGAGCAGCACGGCCTGCATCTTCATCTCGCGGAGGACGAAGAGCTCCGCCGGGTCGGCGCCCCCGTCGCCGGCCGAGATCGAGCTCGGCAGGCGCGACTCCAGCACGGCGGCCGTCGCGGGGTAGTCCGCGAGGTAGTAGCTCAGCCCGCGCGCCACCTGGCGCTCGGAGTGGGCATGGTCGGCGACCTCGCGCAGTAGGCCCTCCTCCAGCTGTGAGATGAGGCAGGCCTCCGCATCGAGAAGCCGGGTCAGCTCGCGACTCGCGGCGCGCAGCATCCGCTGCGAGACCTGCTCCGCCGCGATCGCGCGCGAGAACGAGACCAGTCGGGAGAGGCGCTCGGAGCCGGTCGTGAGCCCGACCGGCGGCTCGGCGACCCTCGCGTGGTCGGGCATCGGCTCGGCGCTCATGCCGCGACCTCCACCCGTGTGCCGGAGCGCTTGGCCTCGTACATCGCCTCGTCGGCGATTCGCAAGAGCTTCTCCGGCTCCTCCGCGCCGGCGCTCGGCGCGATGCCGAAGCTCGCGGTGAGCGTGCGCACCAGCGGGTCGATGTTCGCCGCGACGGCGGCGACGATCCGCGACACGACCTCACGCGCCTCGTGCTCGCCGGCGTCCCGCAGCAGCAGCGCGAACTCGTCGCCGCCGACCCGGAAGGCGTCGTCGCCGTTGCGGACCAGCTCGACGAGCAGCGACGCGAACCGCGCGAGGACATGGTCGCCGGTCGCGTGCCCGTGACCGTCGTTCACGTCCTTGAAGTTGTCGACGTCGAGGAACACCAGCGCGACCGGTCGCCCTTCCTCCGTGGCCGCCGCGAGCTCCCGCAGCAGGGCGCGGCGGTTGAGCAGGCGGGTCAGGGGGTCGTGGTCGGCCAGGAAGCGGGTCTCCTCCAGCTGGGTCGCGACCGCCAGGGCTTCCATCGCGTGGTTGGCGAAGATGCGCAGCGCCTGCAGCACGTGCTCGCTCGGAACGAGGCGGGAGTGCGGCTCGTCGGCCCAGAGCACCCCGCGCACGGCGCCGTCGGCGTCGAGCAGCGGGACGACGAGCCAGTGGTGGTCCCACGCGTGCGGGCCGCGGCCGTTCATCACCGACCGGTACACGACCTGGCTCGGGCCGACGCGGGTCGCGCCCTCTTCCCGCGGCAAGAGGTAACAGCCGGCGACCTCGAACTGCGGCTCGAATAGGCGCGAGATCCGGTCGAGCTCGAGCGCACCGGATGCTTTCACTTCGTCCTCGGTGCACCCGGCGGCCGCGGCCGGCCGAAGCCCTCCCGTGTTGGCATCGACGAGCTGGATCAGGACCTTGCCGAAGCCCAGCGCCTCGGAGACGGCCTCGCAGACGGAGGTGAGCATCGCCTCGGTCGAGATCGTCTGCGGCAGCTGCGAGGACACGTGCAGCAGCTGTTCGAGCCCGGCCTGGTGCCGCTGGGAACGGGCGCGCTCCTGCGCCGCCTCGAGCGCGAGTGCGGCATGCGACGCGAGCGCTGCGGCGATCGCGAGCTGCTCGTCGTCCGGGCGGCGGCCGTCGAGCGGGTCGCCGAACGACATGATCCCGGCGATGCCTCCGTCGGCGTTCTCGAGCGCGACGAACAGCTCGTCGTTGGGATGCCAGCCCTCCGGCCCTTCGACCGCCGGCTCGCCGGCGGGTACGAACCGGTTGCCGACGTCCTGCGACCAGTCGAACGCGTCGTTCGGGATGAAGTAGGCACCCGCGCGCGCGAAGCGATCGTCGAGCAGCGGCCTCCAGCTGCCCCAGTCGTAGACGGAGCCGAGGAGCGCCTCGCGCACCGTGTCGTTGCCGCGAACCGTCGCGACGTAGAAGTCGTCCCACTCGGGCCGGTAGACGTTCAGCACGACCGTCCGGAAGCCGAGCGTCTCGCCGACGACTCGCGCGATCGCGTCGACGACGGAGTCGACGTCGGCGCCGCTGCGTACCGCCTTCGTTATCTCGAGCAGCGAGCGCAGCGAGGACGCGAAATCGCGCGTGGCGACGCCTGCGCCCCGTGGGCGCGCCTCGTCCTTGTGAGCGTGTCTGTCAGTCATGGCCGCAGCTGCGCTGCTCGAAGACAAAGAATCGATTTTCCGGCCGCCGCTCACATCACCCGCTTGGGGGACGCGGCGGTTTTCGGGCCCCGGGCGGGAACCAAGGGCCCAAGCGGGCACGCGGCTATACTGAGCGACTTCTCAATGGCCAGTGAGACCGTGAACCGAGAGGGCACGCAGCTCGACGACGCCTCCGTCTGGACGACGACGGAGGACGGCGAGCGCGTCCCGAACTACGAGGCGACCTTCCCGACGATCAACGAGGGCGAGGTCGTCCACGGCACCGTCGTGCGCGTCGACAAGGACGAGGTGCTAGTCGACATCGGCTACAAGTCCGAAGGCGTGATCCCCGTCGCCGAGCTCTCGATTCGCCGCTCGGTGAACCCGGCGGACGAGGTCAGCGTCGGTGACGAGATCGACGCGCTCGTGCTCACCAAGGAGGACGCCGAGGGTCGGCTGATCCTGTCGAAGAAGCGCGCCCGCTTCGAGCTGGCCTGGAAGGCGATCGAGCACGCGGCCGAGTCCGAAGAGCCGGTCAACGGGAGGGTGATCGAGGTCGTCAAGGGCGGCCTGATCCTCGATCTCGGCGTGCGCGGCTTCCTGCCCGCGTCGCTGGTCGACATCCGCCGCGTACAGGACCTCGATGAGTTCCTCGGCCAGGAGCTCCGCGCGAAGGTGATCGAGCTCAACCGCTCGCGTAACAACGTCGTGCTCTCGCGGCGCGCCGTGCTCGAGGACGAGCGCAAGGAGATGCGCCAGGCGATCCTCGACCGGCTGAACCCCGGCGACGTGGTCGACGGGCAGATCTCGAACATCGTCGACTTCGGCGCCTTCGTCGACCTCGACGGGATGGACGGTCTGATCCACATCTCCGAGCTCTCGTGGTCGCATGTCAACCATCCGTCCGAGGTGCTCGAGATCGGGCAGGACGTGAAGGTGAAGGTGCTCGACATCGACCGCGATCGGCAGCGCATCTCGCTCGGCCTGAAGCAGACGCAGTCGGATCCGTGGCAGCAGGTGCTCGAGACCTACCACGAGGGCGACGAGGTCGAGGGCAAGGTGACCAAGGTCGTCACCTTCGGCGCCTTCGTCGAGATCATGCCCGGGGTCGAGGGGCTCGTTCACATCTCCGAGCTCGCGCAGCACCACGTCGAGAACCCGCGCGAGGTGGTCTCGCAAGGCGATCTCGTGAAGGCCAAGATCATCGAGGTCGACGCCGAGCGGCGGCGCCTCTCGCTCTCGCTCAAGCGCGTCGAAGGCGGCGGCGTGCAGGAGCGCGCCGAGGACTCGGAGGCCGTGGAGGGGACGCCGAACCTCGACCTCTCGGAGGAGGTCTTCCCCGAGTCGTCCGAGCCCGTCGCAGAAGCGGAGCAGCTCGAGAGCGCGGAGCCGGCCGAGGCCGCGACAGAGCCCGAGGCCGAGGCGGCAGAGCCCGAGCCCTTGGCGGCAGAGCCGGAGCCCGTGGCGGCAGAGCCCGAGCCCGTGGCCGCAGAGCCCGTGGCGGAGGAGCCCGAGGCTCAGCCGGAGGCCGCCGCCGAGGCCGAGCCCCCGGCCGCGGAGGCCGAGCCTCCCGCCGAGGCCGAGCCTCCCGCCGAGGCCGAGCCTCCCGCCGAAGAGCCCGAATAGCGTTGGGCCGCCCGATCGCCGTCGCCATCACCGGCGGCATCGGAGCCGGGAAGAGCGAGGCGCTGGCCGCCTTCGCGCGCCACGGCGCAGCCACGATCTCGAGCGACGAGATCGTCCACCGCCTGCTGCGCGAGGACGACGAGGTACGGCGCGCGTTGCTGCAGCGGTTCGGCGACCGCGTCCTCGACGGCCGCGGCGAGGTCGACCGCGGCGCGATCGCGGAGATCGTGTTCGCGGACCGCGATGCGCTCGACTGGCTGGAGGGGCTGCTGCACCCGCGCGTGGTGCAGGAGTACATGAGCTGGCGCGAACGCCTCACAGAGCAGGAGGAGCCGCCGGCCGTGTGCGCGACGGAGGTGCCGCTGCTCTACGAGGTCGGCGGGCAGGAACGCTTCGACGCGGTGGTCGTCGTCACCGCTCCGCCGGAGACGCGTGGGGCGCGAACGCAGGTTGCCGCCGAGGAACGCGAGCCGCGCATGCTGCCAGACTCGGTGAAGGTGGCCCAGGCCGACTTCGCCTACGTCAACGACGGCACGCTCGAGCAGCTCGACGCGTTCGTGGAGGGGGTCCTACGGGAGCTCTCGCGCTGAGGAGGCTGCTCGCGCTGGTCGTCGTGGGCGTCATGCTCGGAGGCGCCTTCGCGTACGTCCACTCGACCGAGCCCGCGTGGTACGTCCGGCTCCGCTACCCGCTGCGCTATCAGGCGATCGTCCGCGGTCACGCGCGCAACTACAGCCTCGACCCGGCCCTGCTGGCCGGGGTCATCTACCAGGAGAGCAAGTTCCGCGCGCACGCGCGCTCGAGCTCGGGCGCGATCGGCCTGATGCAGCTGCTGCCGGACACGGCGAAGGGGATCGCCGTCCACACCGGCGGCTCGCGCTTCCGCGTCTCCGACCTCGACGACCCCGAGATCAACGTCCGTTACGGCTCCTGGTACCTGCGCCACCTGCTCGACAAGTACCGCGACGAGAAGACCGCGCTCGCGGCTTACAACGCAGGCCAGCAGAACGTGGACACCTGGCGGCGGGAGGGCAAGGGCATCGCCTTCGCCGAGACGCGCCACTACGTCTCGCGCGTCGAGCACCTGAAGACGCTGTATCGGCGTGGTTACAGGGATCAGCTCTATTCGTCAAGGTGATGCTTGACAGACACTGTTAATGATGTCATAGTGACATCACGATGCAGCTACAGAGATTCGTAGACGCGCTCAAGGCCGACCTGACGGCGGTCGCGGAGCTGGGAGACGAGACGACGGCCGACGCGGCCGGGCGCCTCGTCTTGACGCTCCAGGCCTCCGTCGGCCTGCGCCTGCTCGACGCGCTCTCGGAAGCCGCGCTCGAGTTGAACGACAAGCTTCCCGGCGGTCACGTCGAGGTGCGGCTGACCGGCCAGGACCCGGAGCTCGTGTACGTCGGCGAGGAGCCCGAGACGCCCTCGGCGGCGGCCGACGAGGCCCACACCGCGCGCATCACGCTGCGCCTGCCCGAGGGTCTCAAGGGCGACGTCGAGAAGGCGGCCGCGCGCGAGGGCGTCTCCGTCAACACGTGGATCGTGCGTGCGCTCTCGCGCACGAGCACGGGGGCTCCGGCCCACCAGTCAGGCAACCGGCTCACGGGCTATGCCCGTGGCTAGGAGGGGAGGAACGATGGTCCGCTACTACCCGATCCCGCTCGGCCACGTCGAGGTCCGCGTCGACCGGCGCCCGCAGCGCCCGTCGCACGTACCCGCGGGGAGGCGTCCGCGGTGAGAACCGAGAGCTTCGAGACGTCGGGCGACGTCAGGCTCGACGTCAGGCTCGGCGCCGGCGAGGTGCGTCTCGAGACCGCCGACGTGCAGGAGACGACGGTCGTGCTCGAACCGCTGCGCGACAACGACGCGAGCACGGCCGCCGTCGCGAACGCCCGGCTCGAGCTGCGGGAGCGCGGCGGTGGCCACGAGGTCGTCGTCGACGCGCGTGACCGCGGTCGCGGCATCTTCCGCAACGCCGAGGTGCTGGTCGCGGTCACGTGCCCCGAGGGCACGGGCGTGGAGGCGAAGTCCGGCTCCGCCGACGTGAACGGCCGCGGCAGCTTCGGCTCGATCGAGGTCGAGACCGGCTCCGGCGACATCGAGTTCGGCGAGATCGCCGGCGAGGCCCGGATCAACGCCGCCAGCGGCGAAGTCCAGCTCGGCACCATCGGCGGCGACGCCCGCGTCAACACCGCCTCGGGCGACGTCCAGATCAGGGCGGTCGGCGGCGAGGCCAAGATCAACACCGCCTCGGGCGACGTGATCGTCCGCGAGGTCTCCGGCGAGCTGTCCGTCAACTCCGCCTCCGGCGACGTCCTCGTCCGCGAGGCGGCCTCGGCCGTGAGCGTCAACACCGCCTCCGGCGACCAGGAGATCGGCAGCGTCGCGCGCGGCAGCGTCAGCCTCAAATCGGCCTCCGGCGACCTCAAGGTCGGGATCGCCGAGGGCTCGACGCTGTGGGTCGACGCCCGCTCGCGCAGCGGCGAGGTCCGCTCGGAGCTGCCGGTCAGCGACCTCCCGCCGGAGAACGGCGGGCCCGCGGTCGAGCTTCGCGCCAACACGATGAGCGGCGACATCACGGTCGCCCGCGCGTGAATCGGAACAATCCCTCCACGGGCGCGGTCGTCGCGCCGGCGCCGCAACGCCTGCTGCGCCTGCCCGAGGCCCTGCGGGAGCACGACTTCCGTCGCTTCTGGGTCGGCGAGACGGTCTCGCTCTTCGGCGACCAGATTACGCTGCTCGCGCTGCCGCTCGTCGGTGTGCTCGTGCTGCACGCCAGCGCCGCGGAGATGGGCTACCTCGGCGCGGCGGGGCTCTTTCCGGCGCTGCTTTTCTCGCTCCACGCCGGCGCTCTGCTTGACCGTCGCGGCCGCCGGCGACAGGCGATGGTCTTCACCGCTTTCGGCCGCGCCGCGCTGCTGGCCACGATTCCGATCGCCTACGCGTTCGACTTGCTGACGCTGACCCAGCTCTACGTGGTCAGCTTCCTCGTCGGGATGTTGAGCGTGATCTTCTTCGTCGCCTACAGCACGCTCTTCGTCTCGCTCGTGCCGCGCGAGCGGTACATGGAGGCGAGCGCGCTTCTGAACGGCAGCCGCGCCTTCTCCTACATCGCCGGCCCGAGTGTCGGCGGGGGGCTCGTCCAGCTGCTCTCGGCTCCGGGCGCACTGATCGTGGACGCCTGCTCGTTCGTCGTCTCGGGGTTCACGCTCTCGTCGATTCACCCGCAGGAACCGCCGATCGAGAAGGCCGAGCGGGGACACATCAAAGCGGGCATGCGCTACATCTGGGGCTCCCCGATCGTGCGCGCCAAGCTGCTCTCGACGGCGACGATCAACTTCTTCAACTTCGTCTTCTGGGCGCTCTTCATCCTCTATGTGACGCGCGCGCTCGGTGTGAGCGCGGGAGTGCTCGGGCTCGTCCTTGGGGCGGCCTCGATTGGCGGCCTGATCGGCTCGCTCGTGACCGGGCGGCTGAGCAGACGGTTCGGCGTCGGCCCGGTCTTCGTCGCCGGGTCGGTGCTCTTTCCGCTGCCCCTCGTGCTCGTGCCGCTCGCCGGCGGGCCGCGCTGGGTGGTGCTCGCGTGCCTCTTCGGCGCCGAGTTCGGCTCCGGCTTCGGCGTGATGCTGCTCGACATCTCGGCCAGCGCGATCACGACCGCGCTCGTGCCGGACCGGCTGCGGGCGCGAGTCTCCGGCGCCTACATGGTGGTGAACTACGGCGTGCGGCCGATCGGTGCGCTCGTGGGCGGCGCGCTCGGTACCTGGATCGGGCTGCGACCGACGCTCTGGATCGGCGCGGTCGGCGCGCTCACCGGCGTGCTCTGGCTGCTGCCCTCGCCGATCCCGCGCCTGCGCGAGCTGCCGGAGACCGACGAGTGAGCCGCACCGAGCTCCTGCGCGACCGCTCGGTCGTCGCGCTGCTCGCGGCCGAGGTGATCTCGACCACCGGCGGGCAGATGACCTGGCTCGCGCTGCCGTGGTTCGTCCTGATCACCAGCGGCTCGGCCACCCACACCACCTTCGTGGTCGCGGCCGAGGTGATCGGGCTCGCGCTGCTCGGGCTGCCCGGCGGCCGGGTGCTCGGACGGCTCGGCGCGCGCCGGACGATGATGCTCTGCGACGCCGTCCGCGCGCCCCTGATGGTCGTGATCCCGGTGCTGTACTGGACGGTCGGGGCCTCGTTCGCCGTTCTGCTCGCGGTTGCGTTCCTGCTCGGCGCCTTCAGCGCGCCCTACTTCGCGGCTCAGAAGGTGATCGTCCCCGAGCTGCTGGGCGAGGACGAGCAGCAGGTGACGGAGGCGAGCGCGCTCTTCCAGGCGGCGACGCGGACGACCCTGCTCGCGGGGCCGGCGCTCGCCGGAATCCTGATCGGGGTGTTCGGGGCGCCGCCGGTGCTGCTGATCGACGCGGCCACGTACCTCGTCTCGGTCCTGCTCGTCGCGGTCTTCGTGCCGCAACGCTCGCCGATCGTGCAGGCGGAGGAGGAGCGCAGCATCCGCGCGGGGTTGCGCTTCATCCGCGGCGACCGGTTGCTGCGCGTCTGGTGGCCGACCTTCGCCGTGGGCGACGCCGCCTGGACGGCGTTCTTCGTCGCCGTGCCGGTGCTCGTGCTGGCGCGCTTCGGCCACCACGCCTGGATTGCCGGGATGCTGATCGCGGCCTTCGGCGTCGGCGCTCTTTTGGGCAACGTCGTCTCGTTCCGCTTTCTGGCGCGCCGTTTCGACGGCCTCTGGATCGTTGCCACCTTCGTGCTCGGACAGGCGGTGCCGCTCTGGTTGCTGTGGCTGGATCTTCCGGCCGTTGCGCTCTCGGCGCTGATCTTCGCCTCCGGGATCGCGAACGGGCTGGTAAACCCGAGCCTGCACGCGATCACGACGCTGCGCATTCCGCCGGCGCTGCGGCCGAACGTGCTGACCACCGCCATGGTCGGCTGGGCGGTCGTGAACCCGCTCGGGCTGTTCGTGACCGGGCCGGTCCTCGACGCGTTCGGCACGACCCCGGTGCTGATCGGCTTCGCCGCCGTACAGACGCTGTCGATGGCGGTCATCTCGCTGGCGGCGGTGCGTGAGCTGGGGCGCCGCGAGCTCGAGCCGGCGCTCAGCTGAGCTCGTTCGCCTTGCCGGTCAGCGCGGTGAAGCCGGCCTGCAGGAAGTCGTTCGCGGCCGCAGCGCCGAGCGACCACGTCAGCAGCCGCCCGAAGCGCGGCGCGACGATCTGCGTCGCCGCCAGCCCCGCCGCAGCCCAGGTGCCGACGCAGCGCGTACACGTGACGAGCTCGCCGAGGGCCTGCTGCAAGCCGCCGTCGCGCACGGGCTGCTCGTCGTCCGCATCGGCGTCGCCCTCGACGAAGGGAGCGCGAACGGGTGCCGTGACGCGATCGTGCGCCAGCGTCCGCGCGGCCTTGAAGCTCGCGGCGGCGAGCACCGCGAAGTCGAGCGGCGTCTGGCACTGCGGGTCGCGGTCGAGCAGCCGCGCGACCGCCCCGGCCGTCGCGAGCAGCCCGGCGAAGGAGCCGGCGATCGCGGCGTAGGCCTCGTAGGGCGGCCGTGCTTCGACGGAAACCACGAGGCTACTCTTGGACGAATGGCGGACTTCAAAACCTCGCAGGCCTACCAGCCGACCGGCGACCAGCCACAGGCGATCGCCGAGCTGTCGGCCGGCCTGCGCGAGGGTGAGCGCTACCAGACCATGCTCGGCGCGACCGGCACGGGCAAGACGGCGACGATGGCGTGGATCGTCGAACAGGTCCAGCGCCCGACGCTGCTGATCGCCCACAACAAGACGCTGGCCGCCCAGCTCTGCAACGAGCTGCGGGAGTTCTTCCCCGACAACGCGGTCGAGTACTTCGTCTCCTACTACGACTACTACCAGCCGGAGGCGTACGTCCCGCAGGCCGACCTCTACATCGAGAAGGACTCCTCGCGCAACGACGACATCGACCGGCTGCGGCACGCGGCGACGGCCGCGCTGCTCTCGCGCCGCGACGTGATCATCGTCGCCTCGGTCTCGTGCATCTACGGCCTCGGCTCGCCGGAGGAGTACGAGAAGCGCGTCGTGCTGCTGGCCGTCGGCGAGGAGCACGACCGCGACCTCGCGCTACGCAAGCTGATCGACATCCAGTACTCGCGCAACGACACGCTGCTCGGGCGCGGGCGCTTCCGCGTCAAGGGCGACGTGGTCGAGGTGCAGCCGGCGCACCTGGAGTCGGCCTACCGCATCTCCTTCTTCGGCGACGATGTCGAGCAGATCACGCACTTCGACCCGCTCACCGGCGAGGTCTACGGCAAGCTCGACCACCTCGCGCTCTTCCCGGCGACCCAATACGTGACCTCGAAGCCGACGATCGAGCGCGCGGCCGAGCAGATCCGGCACGAGCTCGCCGAGCAGGTCAGGCAGTTCGAGGGCGACGGGAAGATGCTCGAGGCGCACCGCATCCGCCAGCGCACCGAGTACGACCTCGAGATGATGCAGGAGCTCGGCTTCTGCAACGGGATCGAGAACTACTCGCGGCACCTCGACGGGCGCCCGCCCGGCTCCGCGCCGCACACGCTGCTCGATTTCTTCCCCTCGGACTTCGTGGTCTTCGTGGACGAGTCGCACCAGACGGTGCCGCAGCTCGGCGGGATGTACGAGGGCGATCGCTCGCGGAAGGAGACGCTGGTCGAGCACGGCTTCCGGCTCCCGTCCGCGCTCGACAACCGGCCGCTGCGCTTCGACGAGTTTCTCGGCAAGGTGCCGCAGCTCGTGTTCGTCTCGGCGACGCCCGGGCCGTTCGAGCTGCGCCACTCGACCCGCATCGCCGAGCAGCTGATCCGCCCGACCGGGATCGTCGACCCCGAGGTCGAGCTGCGCGCGACGAAGAACCAGATCGACGACCTGCTGAACGAGATCCGCCGCCGGGAGGAGGTCGGCGAGCGCGTGCTGGTCACCACGCTGACGAAGAAGATGGCCGAGGACCTGACCGACTACCTGCTCGAGTCGGGCGTGAAGGCCCGCTACCTGCACTCCGAGATCGACACGCTCGAGCGGATCCAGATCATCCGCGAGCTGCGGCTGGGTGAGTACGACGTGCTCGTCGGGGTGAACCTCCTCCGCGAGGGCCTCGACCTGCCCGAGGTCTCGCTGGTCGCGATCCTCGACGCCGACAAGGAGGGCTTCTTGCGCGGCCAGACGGCGTTGATCCAGACGATCGGCCGCGCCGCACGGAACGTCAACGGCAAGGTGCTGATGTACGCGGACAAGCACACCGAGGCGATCAAGTACGCGCTTGACGAGACCGACCGCCGCCGCGCCAAGCAGCTCGCCTACAACGAGGAGCACGGCATCACGCCGGAATCGATCGTCAAGGGCGTCTCCGACATCGCCGAGTTCCTCGCGCTGGAGTCGCCGACCGTCCCGGGCCGCAGGCGCAAGGGCCGGGCCGAGGTCGAGGGGATGTCGCCGCCCGAGCTCGAGAAGCTCGTCATCCAGCTCGAGGAGGAGATGTTCGCGGCGGCCGAGGAGCTGCGGTTCGAGTACGCGGCGAAGCTGCGCGACGAGATCAAGGATCTCCGCCGCGAGCTACAAGCCGCCGCGGAGGCGCCCGCCTAAGGGGCGCTCGCGCTGCCGTTTCGAGCGCGCACGAGCTCCGCTCGTGCGCGCATAAGATCTCGCCGTGCTCGGCGCGATCATCCAGGTCCTGATCTCCGGCTTCGTGATCGGCGCGCTCGCGCGCTGGGCGGTGCCAGGCCCCGACCCCATGTCGGTGCCGATGACGATCCTGCTCGGCGTCTTCGGCTCGTTTCTCGGCGGCGGGATCGCGGCGGCGATCTTCGGCGCGGAGCAGGACTCTGGCAGCGTCTTTGCGATCCTGATCGGCTCGATCCTCGCCTCGATGGTGCTGCTGATCGGTTACCGCCGCTTCGTGCAGAAGCGCCCGCTCACCGGCCCGGACGCGCACCGGCCGCCCGGCGAGCGACCGCAGCTCGGCACCCTCCTCGGTGCACCCGGTGGGCAGGCTGCCCAGCGCCGCGACGTCGCCGACCGGCTGCGCGAGCTGGAGGAGCTCCACCGCGACGGCGCCCTCACCGACGAGGAGTTCGAGGCCAAGAGGGCCGAGCTGCTCGCGCGCTCGTAGGTTTCGGTCCGGCTAACTCGGGGACAATCCTCGCATGCACTGGATATGGCTGATTCTCGTTGGTGCGCTCGTCGGTGCCCTCGGCCGCCTGCTTCACCCGGGGCGGGATCCGATGGGGTGGATCGTCACGATCCTGATCGGCATTGCATCGTTGGTGATCGCAGGCCTGATCCTCAACGGGTTCTGGGCATTCGTCGTCGGCGTGATCGTTGCGATCGTGCTCGTAGCGCTCGTCGGCCGGTTCTTCGGCGAGCGTCGTGGCGGACTCGCCCGTACCTAGCTAGGCAGGCTCTGTCTGGAGCGGCTCGCGGCCGCGCGGAAATCTCCGCGTGGCCGTGAGACCCCAGTCGTTCTCGCGCCAGACGAAGGTCTGGACGAGGAGCGACTTGGCGCTCGCCTCGTAGACGTGCAGGCCGCGTGCCTCGCCGCGGCGATTCGGCCGCGGCTGGCCGAGCCCGGGGGCGACCGAGACCGTCACGCCGCGCAGGCCGTCCCGCTCGACCTCGAACTCGTGCCGCTCGCTGACGGCCGCCTGGTGGATGTGGCCCGCCAGGATCAGCTCCGCACCGGCGTCGACGAGCCCGGCGAGCACCTCGGAACGGCGCGAGACCGGCCGCTTGCGCGAGCGCCACGGCGCGCCGATCAGGTGGTGGTGGAGGCAGACCACGCGCAGCGCGCCGTCGGGCGCGCCGTCGAGCAGCTCACCGGCTCTGGCTATCTGCCTCGCGCGGATGCCGCCCGACTGGTGGCGCCAGGGCCGCACCGAATTGAGCCCGACCACGACGAGGGCGGCCGAGCGGAAGACCGGCTCCACCGTCTCCCACTGGCGCTCGAACTCGGCCCACGGACGGGTGAAGCGGGCCGGGAAGGTGTACGGGATGTCGTGGTTCCCCGGGATCACCAGCAGCGGCCGTCCGAGCCCTCGCAGGAACGTCGCGGCGCGCTCGTGCTCTCGCCGGCGGCCGCGGTGCGCGAGATCCCCGGTGACGGCGATCAGCTCGGGGGAGACTCGCTCGACGAAAGGCCTCAGGCTGCGCTCGACGGCTGTTTCCTCGACGCTACCCGCGTGCAGGTCGGAGATGTGGAGGACGCGCACGGCCAACGCCGAACCCACGCTATTACACTGAGTTCCATGCCCGATGAGTCCACCGAGATCTTCGATGACCTCTACCTCGGGTTGAGGGCGGGCGGCGCGCTGCGCAAGCAGCGCAGGGGCGAGCCGTTGACCACCGCGGACCGCGAGGCGCTGGGCCGCTGGGAGCGGCTCTCGTCGTGGCGCAAGGCGGTCGCGATCGGCGCCTTCGCCCTCGGCACCTTCGGCCTCGGGTTCACACTGGGTGGACTCATCTTCGGCCGCTGGCGCAAAGCCTGATCTAGCTGCTGGACTCCTTGGCGAACAGGACGGTCGGAACCTCCTCCTCGGCGGGGTCCTTGTCCCGGACGATCACGTCCATCAGCGTCACGAGCACCGCCACGAACGGCGTGGCGAGCAGGACGTAGAACGCGCCGAAGACGAGCCCGACCGCGGTCACGCCGATCAGCACGAGCAGCGGCGAGAGGCCGGTCACGTGGCCCATCACGCGCGGGATGACGACGTAGTCCTCGAGCTGACGCACGACGAGCACGGCGATCCCCGCCGCGAGCGCGACGTGCCACGAGGCGGTAAGGCCGACGGCGACCGCGACGGCGCCGGCCAGGAGCGGTCCGATCACCGGCACGATCTCGACGATCCCGGCGAAGATCCCGAGCAGGAGCCAGAACGGCACGCCGATCGCCCAGAAGGCGAGCGAGAGGACGACGGCGACGAACGCGATCAGGAGGAATTGGCCGCGCACGAAGGCCCCGAGCTTCGCGTCGATCAGCTCCCACGTGTCGTGGATCACGCGTCTGTGCCTGCGCGGCGCAAGCGAGGTGACGAAGCCGATCGCCTTCTCGCGCTCGAAGATCCAGTAGGCCGCGGTTGCGAAGACGAAGAAGATCCCGACCACCACCTCGAGCGCCTTCGTCCCGACCGACACCGAGAGGTGGACGACGTTGCCGGCGGACGGGAGCTTGCGCAAGCGCTTGTTCACGCCGGCGAAGAACTGGTGCTTGATCCCGGTCGAGTGCCTCGCCTTCTGGCTCAGCTCCTGCCTCGAGGTGGGCACGCCGCCGAGCGCCTGGTCGACCTGGTCGGTCGCCCGCGGCACGACCAGCCACAGCAGCAGCGCGAGCGCGCCTACGAGCGCGGCGTAGTGGATCGCCACGCCGATCGGCCTCGGCACGCGCCAGGCAGCCAGGCGGTCGACGCCGGGCCGCATGGCAGCGGCGATCGTGATGCCGAGGAAGACGAGGGCGATCACGATCTTGGCCTTCCAGAGCGCGAGCGCGAAGACGATCACGCCCACGGCTATGAGGGTCGTGACGAAGGCTTTGCGGGCGGTCTCGGTCACTGCCCTCGCGTTCTGGCCATGTCGCGGCAGCCGCAAACGCAGGATTGAAGCCGAATCCGCCGAAGCGGGCAGGGCGATGGTCGCCGAGGACGAGCAGGTGTGCTTCGACGTGCGCCGGCACGGCGCCTCGCTCGCGCGTCCGCTCGCGCAGGCGGCGGTGCTGGCGTTCTCCGGCGCCATCCTGCTGGCGCAGCCGTGGCCGCTGCAGCTTCCGGGCGCGGCGCTCGTCGTGCTGGCGGCCGGAGTGTGTCTGCGCGCCGTCTGGCGCTGGGAGCGAACCCACCTCGTCGTGACGACGGAGAAGGTCTGCCTCGTCGACGGGACGCTGCGACGGCGCTCGTCGGCCGTACGTCTGCGCGCCGTCGAGAACCTCGAGCTGGAGCAGACGTTCCCGGGCCGGCTGCTCGGGTATGGAACCCTCGTGGCCGGACCCCTGGAGATAGACCACGTGCCGCAGCCCCGGAGCGTCTACCGGCTCGTCGAGCGACTGGCCGGCTGATGGCCGAGGCTCCGCCCGTCGAGGTGCGGGCGCTGACGAAGCGCTACGGCTCGACCCTCGCCGTCGAGAATCTGACCTTCGCGATCCCCCCTGGGCGGATCACCGGCTTCCTCGGGCCGAACGGCGCCGGGAAGTCGACGACGCTGCGGGCGCTGCTCGGCCTCGTGCGGCCATCCTCCGGCGAGGCGCGGGTCGAGGGGTCGCGCTACGCCGAGCTACGCGACCCGCTCGGGATCGTCGGCGCTGTGCTCGAGTCGGAGAGCTTCCATCCGGGCCGCTCGGGCCGGAACCACCTGCGCGTCGTCGCGGCGGCCGCCGGGCTGCCCGTCGCACGGGTTGACGAGGTGCTCGCCGAGGTGGAGCTGAGCGGCGCCGCCCGCCGTCGGGTCGGCGGCTACTCGCTGGGAATGCGGCAGCGGCTGAGCGTCGCAGGCGCGCTGCTGGGCCGGCCACGCCTGCTCGTCCTGGACGAGCCGGCAAACGGGCTCGACCCGGAGGGGATCCGTTGGCTGCGCGAGTTCCTGCGCTCGTTCGCCGCGGCCGGCGGGACGGTCCTGATCTCCAGCCACGTGCTCGGCGAGGTCGCGCAGATCGTCGACGAGGTCGTGATCATCCACCACGGGCAGCTGATCGCCCAGGAGCCGCTGGCGGCGCTGACGGCCCGGTCGGCAGGCGGGTCGGTCGTGCGTAGCCCGGAGGCGCAGCGGCTGGCCGCCGAGCTGGCGCGCGCGGGGGTCGAGACCGTGCCGGTTCAGGCGGACGAGCTGCGCGTCGCGGCGCCGACCGAGCGGGTCGGCGAGGTAGCCGCGGCCGCCGGGATCGTGCTCCACGAGCTGAGTCCTCAGGGGGCGAGCCTCGAGGAGGTCTTCCTCGAGCTGACGGCGGGAGGGTCCACGTGACACGGCTCGTCCGCTCCGAGCTGTTGAAGCTCGTGACCACGCGACTGCTGCTCTGGCTCGCTCTCTTGCTGATCGCTCTGGAGGTGCTGGTGATCTCGCTCAACGTCTCGCAGGAGTCGCTTCACTCGCTCGCCGAGGCGCCCAGGCAGCGGGACGTCGTCTCGATCGCGGCGACCTCGGCGCTGATCTCGCTGATCCTCGGGATCGTGGGCTCGGCCGGGGAGTACACGCACGGCACGATCAGCCACACGCTGCTCGTCGCGCCGGTGCGTGGGCGGGTGGCCGCGGCCAAGCTCGTCGCCAGCGGGCTCGCCGGAGCGTTTCTGGCACTGGTCGCCGCGGCGTTTGCGTGGGGCTACGCGGCGCTGCTGCTCTCGGCGCGCTCGGTGCCGTTGCACCTCGCGTCCGGGGGCGCGGTGCGGATTCTGCTCGGGACGGTGGCCGCCGCGGCGATCACCGGGGTGCTCGGCGTGGGGCTCGGTTTGCTCCTGCGCAGGCAGACGCCGGCGATCGTGATCACGTTCATCTGGCTGCTCGTGGCGGAGCCGCTGCTCTCGATCGCGGGGATCCAGGAGTACGCGCCCGGTCACGCCGTCGCGTCGGTGGTCGAGGCCGGGTTGCAGGGCCCGGATCTGCTCGGCTTCGGCGCGGGCCTCGCGTTGGCAGTGGGTTATGCGGCCGGCTTCGCGCTCGCGGGTGGGGTTGCAATGGCCCGCGCCGACGTCAGCTGAGCCCACTGTCAGGGACTGTCCCTGGGAGTGGGTCGGAACGGACGCGTCAGGCGTGCCGAAGGCGTGACGAATCGTCCACGGCCTGCCGCTTGCGGGCGCGGCCGCCGCCGGAGCCCGGGCTACCGTAGCGACGCAGATGAGGCGACCTCGTCGCGAGCTTCCGCCCGAAGGCGTCTACCACGTCACGACCCGCGGCGTGGCCCGCACCGCCGTCTTCCTCGACGACGACGAGCGCCGGCTCTTCTTGGCTCTGCTGGCCGCCCAGGTCCGGCGCCACGACTGGCGTGTCCACGCGTTCTGTCTGCTGACGAACCACTACCACCTCGTCGTCGAGACGCAGCTCTGGCGCCTCTCCGACGGCATGCAGCGCCTGAACGGTGCCTACGCGCAGGCGTTCAACCGGCGCCACCACCGCAGCGGCCACCTCTTCGGCGACCGCTTCGCGGCGTGGCTCGTGGAGAGCGACGACCACCTGCGCGCCGCCGTCGAGTACGTGCTCCAGAACCCGGTCCGCGCGGGCCTCGCCCTGACCGCGCGCGAGTGGCGCTGGTCGGCGGCCATATCCGCCAAACCGAACGCTTGTTCGCGTCCACCGGCCCGGCTAAACTGGCTCGGTTATGGCCCAGGAAGAGCTTGTAGTCCACGGCGCGCGGGAGCACAACCTCAAGGACATCACCGTCCGACTGCCGCGCCATTCGCTGATCTGCGTCACCGGTCTCAGCGGCTCGGGCAAGTCGAGCCTCGCCTTCGACACGATCTACGCAGAGGGCCAGCGCCGCTACGTCGAGAGCCTCTCGGCCTACGCGCGCCAGTTCCTGCAGATGATGGAGAAGCCGGACGTCGACTCGATCGACGGCCTCAGCCCGGCGATCTCGATCGACCAGAAGACGACCTCGCGGAACCCGCGCTCGACGGTCGGCACGGTGACCGAGATCTACGACTACCTGCGCCTGCTGTACGCGCGCATCGGCAAGCCGCACTGCCCGGTCTGCGGCCGGCCGATCGCCGGCCAGAGCCAGGAGGCGATCGTCGACCAGATCCTGCAGCTGCCGAACGGGACGAAGTTCACGGTCAACGCGCCCGTCGTCCGCGACCGCAAGGGCGAGTACAAGGACGTGCTCGAGGAGCTCCGCGCCGAAGGGTTCACGCGCGTGAAGGTGGACGGCGAGCAGCGGCTGCTCGAGGACGAGATCGTCCTCGACAAGAAGTTCAAGCACACGATCGAGGTGGTGATCGACCGGCTGGTGATGAAGGCGGACCTGCGGCAGCGGCTCGCCCAGTCCGTCGAGACGGCGGCGCAGCTGGCCGAGGGCCTGGTGGTGGTCGACGTCCTCGACGGCGAGGCCATGACCTTCTCCGAGAATTTCGCCTGCCCCGAGCACGGCGTCGGCCTGCCCGAGCTCGAGCCGCGCATCTTCTCCTTCAACTCGCCACACGGCGCCTGCCCGCGCTGCACCGGTCTCGGCGCCCAGCAGGAGATCGACCCCGACCTGCTCGTGCCCGACCCGTCACTCTCGATCGGCGAGGGCGCGCTCGTGCCGTGGTCGCTCGGCAACTCGAGCTTCTACGAGTCCGTCATCCAGGCGGTTGCCGACCGCTACGAGATCGACCTCGAGGCGCCCTGGCAGGAGCTCCCCGAGGACCAGCAGAAGCTCTTCCTGTTCGGCACGAACGGCGACAAGGTCTACGTCCAGTACCGCAACCGGATGGGCCGCAAGCGCTCGTACATGCTCGCCTTCGAGGGCATCGTCGCAAGCCTCGAACGCCGCTACCGCGAGACCGACTCGAGCCAGCAGCGCGAGCGGATCGAGGAGTACATGAGCTTCCGGCCCTGCCCGGTCTGCGGCGGCGCGCGCCTCAAGCCGGAGGTGCTGGCCGTCACCGTCGGCGAGCAGAACATCCACGAGTTCACGCGCATGTCGGTGCAGCGCGCGATCGAATTCGTCGACGGGCTCGAGCTGACCGAGACCGAGCAGCTGATCGGCGAGCGGATCCTGAAGGAGATCCGCGAGCGGCTCAACTTCCTCGAGAACGTCGGCGTCGGCTACCTGCAGCTCGACCGCGCCGCTTCCACGCTGAGCGGCGGCGAGGCGCAGCGGCTGCGGCTCGCGACGCAGATCGGCAGCCAGCTCGTCGGGGTGCTCTACATCCTCGACGAGCCGTCGATCGGGCTCCACCAGCGCGACAACGGCAAGCTGATCACGACGCTCGAGCGGCTGCGCGACCTCGGCAACACCGTGCTCGTGGTCGAGCACGACGAGCAGATGATGCGCGCGGCCGACCACCTCGTCGACATGGGCCCGGGGGCGGGCGATCACGGCGGCCATGTCGTCGCCGAAGGGCCGGCGAAGGCCATCGAGCGCAACCCGAAGTCGATCACGGGCCAGTTCCTCTCAGGCAAGCGCGAGATCGCGATCCCGGAGCGGCGCGACGAGGAGACCGGCTCCTTCTGGATCCGCGGTGCCTCGATGCACAACCTGAAGGACATCGACGTCGAGTTCCCGGTCGGGAAGTTCGTCTGCGTCACAGGCGTCTCAGGCTCCGGGAAGTCGACCCTGGTGAACGAGATCGTCTACAAGGCGCTCGCCAACCGGCTGCACCGGATGCGGGTCAAGCCCGGCGACCACCTCGGCTGCGAGGGGATCGAGTGCTTCGACAAGGTGATCGACATCGACCAGTCGCCGATCGGCCGCACCCCGCGCTCGAATCCCGCCACCTACACCGACATCTTCACGCCGATCCGTGAGCTCTACTCGCTCACGCCCGAGGCGAAGGTGCGCGGCTACAAGCCCGGCCGCTTCTCGTTCAACGTCCGCGGCGGCCGCTGCGAGACCTGCAAGGGCGACGGCACGATCAAGATCGAGATGCACTTCCTGCCCGACGTGTACGTCCCGTGCGAGACGTGCGGCGGCAAGCGCTACAACCGCGAGACGCTCGAGGTGCGCTTCAAGGGCAAGTCGATCGCCGACGTGCTCGAGATGTCGGTCGAGGAGGCGCTGCGCTTCTTCGCCAAGATCCCGAAGCTGCGGCGGCGGCTGCAGACGCTGCACGACGTCGGGCTCGACTACGTCAAGCTCGGCCAACCGGCGACGACGCTCTCCGGCGGCGAGGCCCAGCGCGTCAAGCTCGCGAAGGAGCTCGGCAAGATCGCGACAGGGCGGACGCTTTACATCCTCGACGAGCCGACCACGGGCCTGCACTTCGCCGACATCGAGAAGCTGCTCGAGGTGCTACAGCGGCTCGTCGACGCCGGCAACACCGTGCTCGTGATCGAGCACAACCTGGACGTGATCAAGCAGGCGGACTGGATCGTCGACCTCGGCCCCGAGGGCGGTGAGGCGGGGGGCGAGGTGATCGCGACCGGGCCGCCGGAGGAGATCGCCGCGGTCGACCGCTCCGCGACCGGCCAGTTCCTGCGGGCGATCCTGCCCGCGCGCGAGCCCGCGGCGGCGTGAACGCTCGGGCTGCGTCGTCGGCCGCCGACGAGCTCGTCTGGCTGCAGCGAGCGCTGCTCGTGCTCGTCCGGCCGCGCGAGGTGCTGGCGCTCGTGCGGGACGATTCCGAGGCCGCGGCCCGCGCGCGCAGCGAGGCGGTGCTCGCGCTCGTCTGGCTTTCCGGGATCGCGTCCGTGCTGTGGACGCCGACATACGGCCACTTGCAGGACGACGTCGCGAACGACGCCCTCAATGTCGCGGTAATCGCGTTCATCGGTGGCGGCCTCTACGGCGCGATCGTCTACTTCCTCGGCGGGCTCGTGCTGTACGCCCTCACGCGCGTAGCCGGCGGGGTCACCTACCGCCAGGCGCGGCACGCGCTCGCCTTCGCCTCCGCGCCGGTCGCGCTCTCGCTCTTCGTCGTCTGGCCGGTGAGGCTGGCGGTGTACGGCAACGACGTCTTCCACCGGGGCGGCGCCGACCACGGCGCGGGCAACGCGGTCTTCGTCGTGCTCGAGCTCGCCTTCGTCGTCTGGGCGCTAGCGCTGCTCGCGCTGGGCATCCGCGGGCTCATGCGCCGCGGCCCACGCCTCGAAGGCGTCTAGCTCCTCGTCCGGGATCGCGTACGTGTGCTGCTCCTCCGGGAAGCGTCCCTCCCGCACGTCTTCGACGTACGCCGCGAGGGCCCGCTTCGCCTCGGTCGCGAGGTCGGCGTAGCGCTTGACGAAGCGCGGCGCCTTGCCCTCGTACAACCCGAGCAGGTCGTGCCAGACCAGAACCTGACCGTCGCACGCGGCCCCGGCGCCGATCCCGATCGTCGGCACCCGCAGCGCTTCGGTGACCCGAGCGGCGACCGCGGCGGGAACCGCCTCGAGCACGATCGCGAAGCAGCCGGCCGCCTCGAGCGCGAGCGCGTCCTCGTACAGCCGCTGAGCCTTCTCCGCGGTGCGGCCCTGGGCCTTGAAGCCGCCGAGCATCGTCGCCGACTGCGGCGTCAGGCCGACGTGGCCCATCACGGGCACGCCCGCGCCGACGATCGCCTGCACCCGCGAGAGGGTCGGCCCGGCGCCCTCGAGCTTGACCGCGTCGGCGTCGGCCTCCTTGACGAAGCGCACGGCGTTGGCGACGGCGACCTCGTCGGAGATCTGGAACGAGCCGAACGGCATGTCCGCGACCACGAGCGGGCGCTTCGCCCCGCGCGTGACGGCGCGCGTCAGCATCAGCAGCTCCTCCATCGTCACGGGCACCGTCGACTCGTTGCCGAGCACGACCATCCCCGCCGAGTCGCCGACGAGCACGAGCTCGACGCCCGCGTCGTCCGCGATGCGCCCGCTCGGGAAGTCGTAGGCCGTGACCATCGCGAGCTTCTGCCCGCGGCGCTTCAGCTCGGCGAGCTCGGTCAGCGGGAGCTTGCCGTGGGTCCAGGACGCGTACTTGCTCATTGCGGCTCTCCTTCCAGGACGACGTTGTCGATCAGGCGGGCCTCGCCGACGCGCACCGCGGCCGCGAGCACCCGCGGTTCGAAGTCGGCCTCCTCGAAGTAGTCGACCTCGAGGCCGTCGAGCAGGCTGCGGTCGCGCGCCCGCAGAGCGCGGGGCAGGGCGAGCGCACGCTCCCGCTCCCCCGGCGAGAGGTACGCGTTGCGCGACGAGAGCGCGAGGCCGTCCTCGTCGCGCACCGTCGGCACGACGCGGATCTCGACCGGAACGGCGAGGTCGCGCACCATCCGCCGCACGACGGCGACCTGCTGGGCGTCCTTCTGGCCGAAGTAAGCGCGGCGCGGGCCGACGAGGTTGAAGAGCTTGAGACAGATCGTCGCGACGCCGCGAAAGTGGCCTGGCCGGTGTTCGCCTTCGAGGATCGAGCCCAGCCGCTCGACCTCGACGCAGGTCTCGAAGCCGGGCGGGTAGATCTCCTCGGCGCGCGGCACGAACAGGACGTCGACGCCGGCCTCCTCGGCGAGACTCGCGTCACGCTCCTCGTCCCTCGGGTAGGTGGCGAGATCCTCGCCCTCCGCGAACTGCGCCGGGTTGACGAACAGGCTCGCGACGACGAGGTCGTTCTCGCTCCGCGCCGCGCGGAAGAGCGCGAGGTGGCCCCCGTGGAAGGCGCCCATCGTCGGCACGAGGCCGACCTCGCCCTCGAGCTGCAGCTCGGCTGCGGCGCGCGCGATCCTCATCGCGCCGTCGCCTCGGCCAGGATGTCGTAGAGCGGCTCGAGGTCGGGGCGCGCGCGGCGAATCGCCTCGCGGTGCGCCTCCACGGTCGCCCAGTCGCCTCGCTCGATCGGGCCCGTCAGCTCGAAGCCGTTGTCGATCGTGCGGCGCATCAGCGGCTCGAGCGCCTCTGACGGCGCGCCGGCCGCGGCCACGAGACCGGCGGCCGCCTCGTGCAGCGTGACGAGGTAGTTCGAGGCCACGACCGCGCCCGCGTGGTAGAGCGGCCGGTCGTCATCGGCGAGCGCAAAAGGCTCCAGCCCGAGCGATCGCGCCAGCTCGAACCCGAGCCCCTGCGCCTCGTCGCTCTCGGCCGTGACGGCGGCCCAGGCGCCGTCGAGCTGCTCGGCCCCGCGCGCGCGCGTGAACGTTTGCAGCGGGTGGAGCGAGAAGCGACGCTCGTGCGGGTCGAGCGCCGACAGGGGCGTGGCCCCGCTGACGTGGGCGACCCAAGGGCCGGGCTCGAGCCCCGCGGCCACCTCGCCGATCGCCGCGTCCGGGACGCACAGGAGCGCGAGCTCGCCGTCCTCGCGCAGCTCGAACCCGCGCTCCTCGAGCCGAGCGGCCAGCGCCGAGCCGACGCGGCCGCGACCGATCACGTTGACGCTCCTGACCATCGAAAGCTCCAGTTCCGCAGGGGATACCGGGCGCCGGAAGTCTAGCCCGCGAGGCGTCCTTCGAGCGTGCGCCGCACCTCCGGCCAGTCGTCCACGATGACCGCGTACCACGCCGAGTCGCGCCGCTCCCCTTCGCGGACGACCATGTGGCGCCGGTGGATCCCCTCGAACTCGGCCGGGATCGCGGCCAGCGCCGCGCGGGCCCGCTCGTTCTGCGCATCCGTCTTGAACTCGACGCGCAGGCAGCCGACTTCCTCGAACGCGTGCCGGAGGAGGAGGTACTTCGCCTCCGCATTGGCGCCGGTGCTCCAGGTCGACGGGTTCATCCAGGTGTTGCCGATCTCGAGCCGGCGGTGCTCGGGGGCGAGGCTCATGTAGCTCGTGGAGCCGACCACCTCGCCGTCCCGCAGGACCGCGAACGGCTGCCGGTCGTCCGAGTGGCGCAGCGCGTCGGCGATCCACGCGTCGACGTCGCGCGTGACCATCCAGCGCCAGATCCGCTCGTCGGCGGCGGCCCGCCGCAGGCCCTCGGCGTGCCGCTCCTGAAGCGGCTCCAGCCTGACGAGGCGGCCTTCCAGGCGCACGGCGAGACTTTCGCGCATCGCTAGGGCATGATGAAGGAGCCGTGGGCCGTCACCGGGGGGCTGAGAAAGCAGAGCTGCTGCTCTCTGCTGCGCGGTACCTGAACGAGACGCTCGAGCTCGAGCGGGTGTACGACCGCTTCCGCGAGCTGCTCGCCGACGCGGTGCCGCACAACGGCGTGATCGTCTCGTCGTTCGACCCCGGGACGGAGGGGATCCGCTGCGAGTACGCGTGGGTGGACGGAGGCAAGCTCGACCCGTCGATCCTGCCGCCGCTGCAGCTCAACCGCGGGGGCGGAGGGATGCAGAGCCGCGTGATCGTGAGCGGCGAGCCGTTGCTCGTCGGCGACGTGCCCGAGCAGGTGAAGGATCCGGCGGGCGTCTACTACGACGTCGACCGCGAGGGCCACATGCGGAAGCTGCCCGAGGAGGGGCCGCCCAGGGTGCAGTCGGCGATGATGCTCCCGGTCAAGCACGAGGGCGAGGTCGTCGGCGTGGTGCAGCTGATGCACGAGAGCCATGTCTACGACCGGGAGCAACTCGAGCTGGCGGAGGGCCTGATCGGGCTGATGGCCGCCGCGGTGCGCAACGCACGCCTGCACGAGCAAGCCCAGGCCGAGGCGGCCGCGCGCGCGACCGCGGAGACGATCGCCGCCGAGCGCGAGCGGGCCGCACGCGTCCTGGAGGCCGTCGGCGACGGCGTCTTCTTCGTCGACGCCGAGGGCTCGCTGCGCTTCTGGAACCGCGCGGCGGAACTCGTCAGCGGACGGTCCCGCGACGACGTGATCGGGCGGGACCCCGGCGACGTGTTCGAGGACTGGGCGCGGATCGTGCGCGAGATCACGGTCGCCGAGGGTTCACAGCCCGCGCGCGCGGTGACGCTGCCGGTCGAGGTCGAGGGGCGCGAGCTGTGGCTCTCCTTCGTCGCCGTCCGCACGCCTTCTGGCGGCGTGGTCTACACCTTCCGCGACCTGACCGTCGAGCGAGGCCTCGAGGAGGCGAAGAGCGACTTCATCGCCACGGTCTCGCACGAGCTGCGCACGCCGATGACGGCGGTGCTCGGGGCGGCGAAGACGCTGCTGCGAGACGACATCGCGCTCTCGGCCGAGCGCCGCCAACAGCTCCTCGAGATGATCGGCGCCCAGGGCACGCGACTGACGCAGATCACCGAGGAGGTGCTGCTGGCCAACCGACTCGACCGGGGCGACGTGCGCATCTACAGCGAGCGCGTCGACGTCTCGGAGCTCGTCATCCGGGCCGTCGCGGCGATGCGCGAGCGGCTGCCCGACTCGATCTCGCTCACGGCGAGCACGGACGCGAACGGCGCCGCCGCCGCGCTCGGCGACCGCGACCGGATCGAGCAGGTGCTCGTGAACCTGATCGACAACGCCGTCAAGTACTCGCCGGACGGCGGCAACGTCGTCGTGCGCACCGCGCCGGCCACGGCGAGCGTCCGCGTCGAGGTCAGCGACGAGGGGATGGGCATCGCCGCGGGCGAGCAGGAGGCGGTGTTCGAGAAGTTCTACCGCGCCGACCCGCAGCACCGCGCGGTGCCGAGCGGGACGGGGCTCGGCCTCTACATCTGCCGCGAGCTCGTGCGGCGGATGGGCGGCACGATCGGCGTCCGGTCAGAGCCCGGAGAAGGCTCGACCTTCTACTTCGAACTGCCCCGCGCGTGAACGTCCGCGCGGGCAAGCCCGCACGTCCTCTGAACGGCATCGCAAGCGACGCCTCGGTCCGTCCGACCCGTGGTCGAACATGCGGACCCGTTGCTAGGGTCTGCTGACACGGTGCCGATCTACGAATACGTCTGTATGGAGTGCGAGTCGCACTTCGAGGAGCTCGTCCGCAACGGCGAGCAGCCGGACTGCCCGGACTGCGCCTCCGCGAACGTGCGCAAGCAGTTCTCGGTCTTCGCGACGCACGGCACCGCCGAGCAGCCGACCTTCGGAGGTCCCTCGTCCGGCGGCTGTTGTGGCGGTTCCTGTGGCTGCGGCCACTGACCAGAGCCTCACCGAGCTCGAGGCGTTCGCGCGTCAGGTCGCGGGCTGCACGAGCTGCCGGCTCGCGCAGGGTCGCACGCAGGTCGTGTTCGGCATCGGCGACCCGAATGCCGACCTGATGTTCGTGGGCGAGGCGCCCGGCTTCCACGAGGACAAGCAGGGCTACCCGTTCGTCGGCCAGGCCGGCAAGCTGCTCGACAAGCTGCTCGCCGGGATCGGGCTCGAGCGCTCGAACGTCTACATCGCGAACGTGCTCAAGTGCCGCCCGCCCGGGAACCGCGACCCGGCCCCGGACGAGATCCAGGCCTGCGAGGGCCACCTCTTCCGTCAGATCGAGCTGATTCGCCCGCGCGTCGTCGCGACGCTCGGCAACTTCGCGACGAAGCTGCTCTCCGGCAAGCCAACCGGGATCACGCGCGTCCACGGCGCCGAACAGGAGGTCACGCTCGGCGGCAGCTGCGTGCTGCTCTACCCGCTCTACCACCCCGCCGCGGCGCTCTACACGCCAGCGATGCTGCAGGTGCTCGAGCAGGACTTCGCGCGGCTGCCCGAGCTGCTCGGGCGGCCGCTCGAGGCACCCGCGCCGGCGGTTCCTCTGCTCGCGCCCGTCGCGCAGGAGCCGGCGGCGGTCCAGCTCGGCCTCTTCTAATCCCATGGAGGTGCCCTCCGCCTCGCCGGCGGAGACCGAGGCCGTCGCGGGCGCGCTCGCACGCGAGCTGCGCGCTGGCGACGTGGTCACCGTCTCGGGCGAGCTCGGCAGCGGCAAGACGACCTTCGTCCGCGGCGCCTGCCGCGCGCTCGGCGTGACCGTGCCGGTCACGAGCCCCACCTTCACCGTCGGTCATCGCTACCCCGCGAGTCCCGACGTCTCGCACCTCGACCTCTACCGCTTCCAGGGTTTCTCGGCCGCGGAGTGGGGCGACCTCGAACCGTATTTCCAGGAAGCGATCTGCTTCGTGGAGTGGCCGGAGGCAGCGGCCGATGCCCTCCCGCCGGTCCGCGTGAAGGTACGTTTGTCGCACGTGGACGCCGCTCATAGACTGATTTCGCTGGAAAGCGTGGAACCGTGGTTGCTCGACCGCCTGCCCGGGGGTGCTGACACTCGCGTTTGACACCGCGACGAGCGCCGCCACCGCCGCGCTCGTCCGGGACGGAGACGTACTGGGAGAAGCGGTCTCCCGGGCGGTCCGGGTGCTCGACGACGCCGACGGGCTGCTGCGCCAGAGCGGAGTCGAGCGCTCCGAGCTGACCGGGATCGTCGTCGGCACGGGCCCCGGCAGTTTCACCGGGCTGCGGCTCGGGCTGGCGGCGGCTCGGGGTCTGGCGTTCGCGCTCGAGCTGCCGGTCGCGGGGGTCTCGACGCTGGTTGCGCTGGCCGCCGGCGCGCCGGGCGCGGTGCCCGTCGTGGACGCGGGACGCCGCGAGGTCTTCACCTTGCGCGACGGCGAGCCGGTCGTCTGCGCGCCGACGGAGGTGCGCGGCGGGCTCTGCGTCGGCGACGGCGCCCTGCGCTACCGCAGCGTGCTCGAGGAGCGCGGGGCGGAGGTGCCTCCGGACGACGACCAGCGCCACCTGCCGAGGGCGCGCTTCCACGCGCAGCTCGCGCGCGACTTCGGCGCGGCGGACGAGGTCGAGCCGCTCTACCTGCGCATCCCCGACGCGGAGAAGAGCGCGTGATCACGGCCGAGCTCCGCCGTCTCGAGCTGCGCGACCTGAATGCGATCGAGGAGATCGAGCGCAGCTCCTACCCCACGCCGTGGTCGCGCTCGATGTTCGCGAGCGAGCTGGCGAAGCCGTCGTCGCTCTGCCTCGGCGCCTTCGAGCCCGACACCGGGAAGCTGATCGGCTACCTGATCATCTCCCGCTACGTCGACGCCTGGCACGTGATGAACGTCGCCGTCGCCCCCGAGCGCCGCCGCCAGGGAATCGCCTCGCTGCTGCTGAACCGGCTCTTCGAGCTGACCGCCGGCCGCAGCCGCCGCGGCTACACGCTCGAGGTGCGCGTTTCGAACGCAGGCGCGATCAAGCTCTACGAGGAGCTCGGCTTCCGCCCGCGCGGCGTTCGCCGCGGCTACTACACGGACAACCGCGAAGACGCGCTGATCATGTGGAAGGACCCGGTCTCCGAGCCGGCGACGCGCTCCTGATCCTCGGCATCGAGACCTCCTGCGACGAGACTGCGGCCGCGCTCGTCGAGGCCGGCGAGATCCGCTCCAACGTCGTCTCCTCGCAGGCCGACCTGCACGCGCGCTTCGGCGGGGTCGTGCCGGAGGTCGCCTCGCGGCGGCACCTGGAGCTCGTCATCCCTGTCGTGCGCGAGGCGCTCGGTGGGCTCTCCCTCGACGACGTCGACACGATCGCGGTCACGCAGGGCCCGGGCCTGATCGGGGCGCTGCTAGTCGGCCTGAGCGCGGCGAAGGCGCTCGCGTGGGGGCGGGGCCTGCCGCTCGCGCCGGTCGACCACCTGCACGGCCACGTCGCCTCGCTCTACCTCGAGCCCGACCCGCTCGAGCCGCCGTTCCTCTGTCTGCTGGCCAGCGGCGGCCACACGCTGCTGGTGGACGTGCCGGAGCACGGCGCCTTCCGGCGGCTCGGCACGACGCTCGACGACGCGGCCGGCGAGGCGTTCGACAAGGGCGCCCGGCTGCTCGGGCTCGGCTACCCCGGCGGCGCCGAGCTCGACCGTCTCGCGCGCGCGGGCGATCCCGAGGCGTTCGACTTCCCGGTTGCCCGCGTGCCCGGCCTCGACTTCTCCTTCTCGGGTGTGAAGACCGCGCTGCTCTACGCGGTGCGTGACCTCGGCGACGGGCTCGCCGAGCGCCGCGCCGACCTGGCCGCCAGCTACCAGCGCGCGATCGTCAGAGCGCTCGTGCGGCGCACCGAGGAGGCGGCCGAGCGGACGGGCGCCGAGCGGATCGCCGTCGTGGGAGGCGTGGCCGCGAACTCGGAGCTGCGCGCGTCGCTCCCACAGGCAAAAGCACCGCCGCCTGCCCTCTGCACTGACAACGCGGCGATGATCGCCTCCGCCGCCCGCTACGTCGAGGCGATCCCTCCGCCCGGGTATCTTGCCCTCGATGCCTACGCGTCGGCTCTCTGAGGCGGCCCTCGTCATTCTGGCGCTGGCCGCGGCGGCACTCGCGGTCGGTTTCGGCGTCGGCGACACGAAGGTGCGCTCGCTCGTCTCCGAGGCCTCGTCGTGGCGCGGGCTCGTAGGCGGAGGCCACCCGGCCGTGACCGTCGGTCAGCGCGTGCTCGTCGTCCTGCGCTCTCCGTCGATGGCGCAGCGCGTGACGATGAACGGCGGCGTCGCGACCCAGCGGAAGGAGCGTGCGTGGACGCGGGCGGCGCTGGCCGCCCAGCGTCAGCTGCTCTCGGAGCTGAGCACGCGTGGGATCCGACCGCAGATCCAGTTCAGCTACTCGCGCGTCCTGAACGGGTTCTCCGCTCCGCTCGACGCGCGCGCGATCGCCGTGCTCGAACGGCGTCCGGAGGTAGCCGGCGTCTACCCGGTGCGCGTCGCGTACCCGGCGTCGGTGTCGTCCGAGCTGTTGGGGGTGAAGGGCGTCGCGCGCGGGGCGAGCAGCCTCCCGTCGTTGCGGCTGCCCGGGTACGACGGCCGCGGCGTGACGATCGCGCTGCTCGACACCGGCGTCGACCGCGCCCAGCCGTACCTGCGCGGGCGCATCCTGCCGGGGATCGACGTCGTCGGCGGCGACCCCGAGACGAAGGCCGCCGCGGACCCGGGCGGCTCCGGGCGGCTCGAACGGCACGGAACCGAGATGGCGGGAATCCTCGTCGGCGCGGGCGGCCCGGGCGGGGTGGCGGGGATCGCGCCGGGCGCGTCGGTGCTGCCGATCCGCGTCACAGGATGGCAGCGGGACCTGACCGGCGGGTGGGCCGTCTACGCGCGCACCGACCAGCTGATCGCCGGCCTCGAACGCGCGGTCGACCCGAACCTCGACGGCGACGCCCACGACGCCGCGCGCATCGCGCTGGTCGGAGCGGCCGTCTCCTACGGCGCGTTCGCCGACTCGCCGGAGGCGCGCGCGATCCAGGGATCGCTGCAGCTCGACACGCTCGTCGTCGCACCGGTCGGGAACGACGGCCCGGCCGGCCCCGGCTACGGCAGCGTCTCCAGTCCGGGCGGCGCGCCGGCGGCACTCACCGCGGGCGCGGCCGACCTGCGCGCGGACGCCGAGGAAGTGCCCGTGGCAGTGCGAGCCGGCCTCAACCTCGTCCTCGACCGCCGCCTGCCGCTCGCGGGCGCGGTCGTCTCGACGCGGCCGCAGGAGCTCGAGCTCGCGCCGCCGCGGCACGGCACCGGTCCGACCATCGACCGCTTCTTCGACGGACGCGGGCGCAGCCTTGTCGCGGGTCGCGCGGCGCTCATCCACGGCGGCGCCGACCCGCAACTCGCGATCGAGGACGCCGCGCGCGCGGGCGCGACCGCCGTCGTCGTCTACGGGACGCAGCTGCCGGCCGGCGGCATCGGCGTCGACGAGGCCGTCGACGTCCCGGTGGTGAGCGTGCCCCTGCGCGTGGCGCAGGTCGCACTCGGCGCGATCGCGCAGGGCCGGCACCCGACGATCTCGATCGGCGTCCCCTCGGTCGTCCGCAACGGCAACGATGGCGCGATCGCGCCGTTCTCCTCGCGCGGCCTCGCCTTCGACGGCCGCGTCAAGCCGGACGTCTCCGCCCCGGGCGTGGCGCTCACGACCTCCGAGCCCGGCGCCAACGAGGACGGCACGCCGCGTTTCGGCACCGTCAACGGCTCCAGCCCTGCCGCCGCCGTCGTGGCCGGCGCCGCCGCGGTGCTCGCCGAGGCGCGGCCCGCCTTGCGGGCGATCGACCTCAAGAGCCTGCTCGCCGGCACGGCGCGCGCGATCCACCACACGAGCGTCACCACCCAGGGCGCGGGCCTCGTCGACCTCGGCGCGGCAGCGGCCGGCGAGATCGGCGCCGACCCCGTCACGCTCGCCTTCGGGCGCGCGCAGGGCGACGGCTGGCACGCGCAGCAGGACGTCACGGTCCGGAACGTCTCGACACGACGGCTGCTCGTTCGCGTTCGCAGCGACGGCAGCGGCGGCCTCGTGATCGCTCCCGAGCCGCGCTGGCTACGGTTGAAGCCGGGCGGCCACGCGACGGTGACGCTGCGAGCGCGGCTGAACGGCGCGCCTCCGCCCGGCGGCTCGGCCGAAGGCTCGGTCCTGCTGGTGGCGCGCGGCGCAGGCCCGCTCAAGGTCCCGTGGGAGATCACCTACGGCCGCCCGCAGCAGAGCCTGATCTCGGCCGTCGCCCTCTCGGCGGGCACCTTCAAGCCCTCCGACACGACTCCGACGGTGCTCTCCCTGCAGGCCGGCCTCGTGCTCGCGGGCCCGGCCGGCGCGCAGGTACATCCGGTCTCGAGGCTCGACGTCGAGCTTTGGCGCGCCAATCACCGGCTCGGCCTGCTCGCCCGCCTGCGCGACCTGCTGCCGGGCCGCGTTGCGATCGGCCTGACCGGACGGGCCCCGACCGGGAGGGTGCTCGAGCCCGGCCGCTACCGCGTGCGCCTGGTCGCGTTCCCCACGAGCGAGGGCCCGCCGACGAGCCGGACGATCGTATTCCGCATCAGGTAGAGACCTATACTCAGCGCGTTTCCGTCCAAGGAGCCCCCGTGACCACCGTCGAAGCCCCCGAGTCCCACCTTCGCGAGAACCCCTTCGAGATCGCCCGCGAGCAGCTGCGCCGCGTGGCCGAGATCTTCGAGATCGACCAGCGCCTCGTCAACGTCCTCCAGGAGTGCAAGAAGGCGGTCGTCGTCTCCATCCCGGTGACGATGGACGACGGCACGATCCAGGCCTTCGAGGGCTACCGCGTGACCCACAACATCGCGCGCGGCCCCTCGAAGGGCGGCATCCGCTACCACCCCGACGTCACCCTCGACGAGGTCAAGGCGCTCTCCATGTGGATGACGTGGAAGTGCGCCCTGATGAACATCCCCTTCGGCGGGGCGAAGGGCGGGGTCGTCTGCGACCCGAAGAAGCTCACGCGCGGCGAGCTGGAGCGCATGACCCGCCGCTTCACCTCGGAGATCATCAACGAGATCGGGCCCGAGAAAGACATCCCGGCCCCCGACGTCGGCACCGACGGGACGGTGATGGCGTGGATCTTCGACACCTACTCGATGAACAAGGGCCACTCGGTGCTCGGCGTCGTCACCGGCAAGCCGCTCAACGTCGGCGGCTCGCTCGGCCGGATGGAGGCCACCGCGCGCGGCAGCCTCTACACGATCCAGGAGGCGGTGCGGAAGAAGGAGCTGCAGCTCTCGAGCCTCAAGGTCGCCGTGCAGGGCTTCGGCAACGTCGGCAGCTTCCTCTCGAAGTTCCTGGCCGAGGAGGGCGCGACCGTGATCGCGGTCTCCGACTCGAGCACGGGGCTGCACAACCCGAAGGGCATCGACGTCGCCGCGGCGCTCGCGCACAAGCAGGAGACGGGCACGCTGGCCGGTCTGAAGGGTGCCGAGGAGATCACGAACGACGAGCTGCTGCTGCTCGACTGCGACGTGCTCGCACCGTGCGCGCTCGAGCAGGTCATCACCTCCGACAACGCCGACCAGGTGAAGGCGCAGATGATCTGCGAAGGGGCGAACGGGCCGGTCACCCCGGCCGCGGACGAGGTCCTCGACGACAAGGGGATTCTCGTCCTGCCCGACATCCTCGCCAACGCGGGCGGCGTCGTCGTCTCGTACTTCGAATGGGTACAGGGCCTCCAGGAGTACTTCTGGAAGGAGCCCGAGGTGAACTCGAAGCTGCGCGACATCGTCACGCGCGCCTTCAACGAGACCTGGCACCTCTACGAGGAGCGGCAGACGAGCATGCGCCACGCGGCCTACGGCGTCGCGGTCGGGCGCGTCGCCGAAGCCACGGTCACGCGTGGCCTCTACCCCTGAGCCCCGGGTAGTCGTCTACCACGCCGAGGGCTGCCACCTCTGCGAGCGGGCGCTCGCACAGGTGCGCGCGCTCCGGGAGGAGCTGGGATTCGAGCTCTCGGAGGTCGCGATCGACGACGACCCGGAGCTCGAGTCGCGCTACCGCGAGCTGCTCCCGGTCGTCGAGATCGACGGCGAGCGCGTCTTCACCTACTACGTCCACGAGGACGCCTTTCGCCGGCGTGTGGCGGCGGCACAAAGTCCCCGCTGAGCGACGAGCTTGTGACGGTCTGACGCGCCGAACTGCGCGGGTCCGGCACAATGATCGTGCGTGTTGCAAACGACCGTTCACAACGCCACCGGGTCGGAGAGGCTGACGGTCGGGGTCGCCGCCCGGCTGAGCCGCTACCTGCAGGTCCTGACCCAGGCGAAGAAGATGGGGAAAGACCGGATCTCCTCGCAGGAGATCTCGGACTACACCAACATCAACGCGACGCAGATCCGCCGCGACCTTTCGGCGTTCGGCAAGTTCGGCAAGCGCGGGGTCGGCTACAACATCGACTCGCTGCTCGGCGAGATCCGCAAGATCCTGCGGACCCAGGGGCAGCACAACATCGCCCTGGTTGGCGCGGGCCGGCTCGGCCACGCGATCGCGAGCTCGCCGATCTTCGCCGAGCACGGGATCAACATCGCCGCCGTCTTCGACAACGACCCCGACAAGGTCGGACGCACGATCGGGACGATGGTGATCGAGGACTCGCGCGGCCTCGCCGGCGCGGTGCGCGAGAAGAACATCATCGTCGGCGTGGTCGCGGTTCCGGCCGACCGGGCCCAGCAGGTCGCGCAGGAGCTGATCGACGCGGGCGTGCGGATCATCTTCAACTACTCCGAGGCGCTGCTCGACGTCCCGCACGACGTGACGGTGCACACGTCGAACCCCGCGGTCGACCTGCTGCACGCGCTCTACTTCCACCTGACCTAACCCCGCCCGGTGCGGATCGTCCTCTGGCACGGGTACCTGCTCGCCGGAACGGGCTCGAACGTGTACACGCGTTCGCTCGCCCGCGAGTGGAGCCGCGCCGGACACGAGGTCACCGTCCTCTCGCAGGAGCCGCGGCCGACCGAGTACGACCTCGGCGGCGCGAGGCACGTGCGGCCGGAGATCGGCGGCGTGCTGCCGGTCTTCGTGCTCGACCGCTACGAGGGGCACGAGGCGCGCCTGCTGCAGGAGCTGACGCGCGAGCAACGCGAGCGCTACGTCGAGCTGAACGCGGCCGCGGTGCGCGCGCAGCTCCCCGCCGACCTCGTCTTCGCGAACCACGTGCTGCTCGGCGGCCCGGTCGGCGCGGCGTCCGGCGCGCGCTACGCGGTCAAGGCGCACGGCTCCGAGCTCGAGTACTCGATGCGTGGGAACGCGGAGCTCGCGGCCTGGGGGAGGGAGTCGCTCGCCGGGGCAGCGGCCGTCTTCGTCGGCTCGCAGCACATCCGCGCGGTGCTCGAGGAGGTCGTCGGCCACGTCGAGCGCGTGCAGGAGGTGCCGCCCGGAGTGGACGTCGACGAGTTCCGCCCGCGGCCGCGCGACGAGGCGCTCGCGGCCCTGCTCGACGAGGCGCGGCGCGACCCGCCGAACCCCGGCAACGCGAACGAACGTCTCCCGGACGAGGGCAACGCCGAACGGCTCGAGGCGTTCCTCGCCGGCGACGAGCCGACCGTCGTCTACTTCGGCAAGCTCCTCTACAACAAGGGCGTCCACCTGCTGCTCGAGGCATTGCGCGACCTCGACGCGCGCGCGGTGATCGTCGGCTTCGGCGACTACCGCGAGGAGCTGGAGGGGCTCGCGCCGCCACGAACCCTCTTCACCGGCCCGCTCGAGCACCGTCACCTCGTCCACCTGCTCCCGCTCGCCGACGCGACCGTCGTGCCGTCGATCTTCCCGGAGGCCTTCGGGATGGTCGCCGCCGAGGCCGCCGCCGCCGGCTCGCCGCCGCTCGTCGCGCGCCACTCCGGCCTGCGGGAGATCGCCGAGGGGCTCGAGGCCGAGTACCCGCCGGAGCAGCAGCACCTCGCGAGCTTCGTCACCGGCGACATCGCCGACCTGACGGCGAAGCTGCGGGAGCTGCTCGCGCTTGCGCGCGAAGAGCATCGGCGCATTGCCGCCGCGGCGCGCCGAGCGGTGGAGAAGAACTGGAGCTGGGCGGGCGTCGGGACGAGACTGCTCCAACCCTTCAACTAATGTAGTGCGACCTTGGGAGACGCCCAGCGCCTGACCCCCGACGAGCAGATCCGTCTCGCCCGCGAGCAGTACGAGGCAGCGACGGACTTCACGCTCGCGGTCGAGGAGGAGTTCGCCGTCCTCGACCCGGAGACGCTCAATCTCACCAACCGCTTCGAGGAGCTGCAGGACGCTGCACAGGGGACGGCGCTCGCGGATCACCTCGTCGGCGAGCTGATCGCCTCCGAGGTCGAGATCCGCACCGGGCGCTGCGACTCCTTCGACGAGGCGGCCGCCCGGCTCGGCGAGCGCCGCGCGCAGCTGTTCGAGCTGGCGGACTCGGTCGGCGTCGGGCTCGCCGCGACGGGCACGCACCCGTGGAGCCCGTGGCAGGAGCAGCGGATCATCGACACGCCGCACTACCGCCGCAACGACGAGATCCTGCGCTACGTGGTCTGGCGCAACAACACGTTCGGGCTGCACGTCCACGTCGCGATCAACGGCCCCGACCGCGCGATCGCCGTCTGCAACGGGTTGCGCAACTTCTTGCCCGAGCTGCTTGCGCTGTCTGCGAGCTCGCCCTTCGTCGAGGCGGTCGACAGCGGCCTGCACTCGGCACGCACCGAGATCTTCACGCGCATGTTCCCGCGCTGCGGCGTGCCCGACGCGTACGACGGCTGGGACAGCTTCGAGCGCTACGTGCGCTTCCTCTATGAGACGGGCTCGATCGACGAGCACACGCAGCTCTGGTGGAGCGTGCGCCCGCACCTCGCCTTCCCGACCGTGGAGATCCGCATCTGTGACGCTCAGCCCGATCTCGCCGAGGCCCGCAGCCTCGCCGCGCTCTGCTACGCGCTCGCGGTGCGGATCGCGCGTGCCCATGACGAGGGCGAGTCGCTGCCGTCGCACCCGAACCGGCTGATCGAGGAGAACCTCTGGCGCGCGACCCGCTACGGCCTCTCGGGCGAGCTGATCGAGCTCTCGACGGGCGAGGTGCGGCCGGCGCGGGCGCACCTCGAGCGGCTGCTCGAGTGGGTGCAGCCGGTCGCCGAGGAGGTCGGGTGCGCCTCGCACCTGGCGATCCCGATCGCGAACGCGGCCGAGCGTCAGATCGCACGCCACGCCGCGGGCGCGAGCCTCGAGGAGATCTACGCCGAGCAGGCTCGCGAGCGGGAGCCGGTCGGTGGCTGACGACGAGCAACGCCTGATCGAGGAGATCCAGACCGAGCTCGCCAAGCTCAAGGTCTCGGACCTCCTCCTCCAGACGCTCTACTCGGTCTCCTCGCTCGGCTACCACCGCCTCAGCCCCGAGGGGCGCGACCTCGAGCAAGCCCGCCTCGCGATCGAGGCGCTGCGGGCGCTCGTACCGGTTCTCGAAGGCGCGGTCCCGGAGGATGCGCTGCGGGACTTTAACCAGGTCCTGGCGAACCTCCAGCTCGCCTACGCCTCGGCGGCCGCGGAAGCACCGCAGGCTTGAAACCGTCGAGCTGGCGACCTATAACGATCGCAAGACCCGGGTCGTAACTCGAGAGGGGAATTCATGGGCTGGGGAAGGGTTTGCGGCACCCTTGTGGCTGCGCTGCTCGCGGCCGCCGTGTCGGGATCGGCCGGCAGCGCGAGCACCGGGCGGAGCGCGGTGACGCTGACGCTGAAGGGGGCGAACCGGCAGTACGTACCGGGTCAGGTCGTGGTGCGCTTCCGCGAGAACGCCGACCCGCTGACGCGCACGGCGGCGCTGTCGGCCGAGTCCGCGACGACCATGAAACGGCTCGTCCTTCCCGGCCTGCGGCTCGTGCACGTGAAGGGGTCGGTCGCGGACGCCGTCGCGGCCTTGCGGCGCAACCCCGCGGTCGACTACGCGGAGCCGAACTACCTCTACCACGCCGAGGCAATCCCGAACGACCCGCGCTACTCGCAGCTGTGGGGGCTGGCGAAGATCAACGCGCCGGCCGCGTGGAACATCACCACCGGCAGCTCGGCGGTGACGGTCGGGATCGTCGACACCGGGATCGCCACCGACCACCTCGACCTCGTGGGGGACCTCGTCGCGGGCCACGACTTCGTCCAGGGCGACGGCGACCCGCGCGACTTCAACGGCCACGGCACGCACGTCGCCGGGACGATCGGCGCGCGCGGCAACAACGCACGCGGGGTCGCCGGCGTGAACTGGCAGGTCGGCCTGATGCCGGTGCGGGTGCTCGACGGCAGTGGCAGCGGCTCGAACGCGAACGTCACGGCCGGGCTCGCCTACGCGTGCAGCCACGGCGCGAGCATCGTCAACGCGAGCCTCGGAGGCACCAGCTACTCCACCTCGATGCGAGACGCGATCGCGTCCTGCCCGAACACGCTCTTCGTGGTCGCGGCCGGCAACGACGGCGTCGACAACGACACGATGCCGCACTACCCGTGCAACTACGGCGCCGCGCCGGACAATCTGGCGAACGTCGTCTGCGTCGCGGCGACGGACACGAGCGACACGCTCGCGAGCTTCTCGAACTATGGCCACAGCGTCGACCTCGCTGCTCCGGGCGTGGGCATCTCGAGCACCTGGCCGGCCTACGACACGCTGGCGAGCGAGGGCTTCGAGTCGATCGGCGGCTGGACGACCTCCGTCGCCTCCGGGTTGCCCTTCGGCCAGTCGCCGACGCACGCGAACGGGCTCTACAGCGCCAGCGACTCGCCGGCCGGCGCGTACCAGCCTGGGACGGACAGCTGGCTCTACCGCACCTCGCCGATGACGAGCCTCGCCGGGAGGCTCGGCTGCCGGCTCTTCTACAACCTGCGCCTCGACACCCAGGTGAACCGCGACTTCTTCCAGATCTTCGGGTCGGGCGACGGCGCGAACTTCGCCGGGAGCCAGTGGTCGGGCTCGACCGGTGGCGCGTTTCTGGGGCTCTCGAGCGACATGTCCGCGTACGACGGCGTGGCCACCTTCTACCCAGCGCTGCGCCTGCTCGCGAACAGCGACGGCACGGTCGGCGACGGCGGCTACCTCGACGACCTCTCGCTGCGCTGCCTGCGGGCCTCGAGCGAGGACTACAACACGATCAGTGGCACCTCGATGGCGACCCCGCACGTCGCGGGCGTCGCCGCGCTCGTGAAGGCTGCGCACCCGACGTTCACCGTCGCACAGCTGAAGGCGGCGCTGCTGGGCGGCGTGGACAAGCTCGGGTCGCTGACCGGAAAGGTCTCGACTGGCGGCCGGCTGAACGCCTGCAGGGCGCTCGGCGGCTGCGGCGCTGTCTTCAAGCCGCCCTGCGTGGTGCCGAACGTGGTCGGCAGGAAGCTGGGCGCGGCCCGCGCGACGATCAACAGCCGCCACTGCAAGGTCGGCCATGTCCGCTACGTCAAGTCGACGAAGAGGAAGAGTGGCAAGGTCGTCCGTGAGAGCCCGGCTTCCGGCAGGCGCCTCGGCAACAACGCCAAGGTCAGCCTCTGGTTGGGCCGCGGCCACTAGGACACTCCGCCTGAGCACGGCGCTGCGCGGGTAGGCTCCGCGCCGCGATGGCGGGCGCCGACGTCGGCATCTTCGGGGGCTCGGGCTTCTACTCGTTCCTCGAGGACGTCGAGGAGGTCGAGCTCGAGACGCCGTACGGCGAGCCGTCGGCCCCGTACGTGATCGGCGAGCTCGACGGCACGCGCGTCGCCTTCCTGCCTCGCCACGGCCGCAACCACGAGCTGCCCCCGCACGCCATCCCGTACCGCGCGAATGTCTGGGGGATGCGGGAGCTCGGCGTCCGGCGGATCATCGGGCCGAACGCCTCGGGCGCGCTGAAGGCGGAGCTGCAGCTCGGCGAGTTCGTCGTCTGCGACCAGTTCGTCGACCGCACGAGCGGGCGGAAGGACACCTTCTACGACGGCCCGGAGACGACCCACGTCTCGGCCGCCGACCCGTACTGCCCCGACCTGCGGGCGCTGCTCGTCGAGACCGCGCGCGAGCTAGGGATCCCGGTGCGCGACGGCGGCACGGTCGTCACGATCCAGGGCCCGCGCTTCTCGACGCGCGCCGAGTCGCGCTGGTTCCAGGACGCCGGCTGGGACGTGATCAACATGACCGCGTACCCCGAGGGCTACCTGGCCCGCGAGCTCGAGCTCTGCTACGCGAACATCTCGATGGTCACCGACCACGACGTCGGCGTGGAGGGGACCGACCCGGTGTCGCACCAGCAAGTGGTGAGGGTGTTCCAAGAAAACAACGAGCGCCTGCGGGAGCTGCTTTTCACGACGATCCCGAAGATCGGGCCCCAGCCGGCGGACGTCTGTGCAACCGCACTGCGCGGGGCAAGGATCTAGGGCGATGGAGGCAAGCGAGCCTACTTCGCTCGGCAGAGGTTCGGATTGCCGCCGGCGGGGCCGTTTGCGAAGTCCGACTCGTTCTGACCGCCCAATCGGTTGCGAGCGCACCAACCGGAGCGCTGACGGCCGACCGTCGAGGGATGGGTTGTGAAGGAGGGGGTCCATGGGGGAACCATGGTTCCCCCATGCCCGAACGAGCGCCTGCCGGAGCTGCTGTTCGCGGTCGTGCCGAAGTCTCCCCGCAGCCGGAGGAGCACCTCTGCGCGACGGAGCTCCGTGGCGCGCGGTTCTGAGGCCACACGTCTGCCCTATCCGTTAGCCTGCCGCACCGCAGGCTTTGTGAGACCCCTAACCGCGCCGCCATGCGGCTGCGCGGCCGACTTTGTGAGAGCAGGAGGACATGGACTTCTTCAGTGACCACGCGGTGCTCTTCGCCCTCGTCTGCTCGGCGGTGGCGATCGCCTACGGGATCGGGCTGACGTACTGGCTGCTGAGCCAGCCCGCGGGCAGCGAGCGGATGCAGGAGATCGCGCGCGCCATTCAGGAAGGCGCCGCCGCGTACCTGCGCCGCCAGTACACGACCGTCGCCATCGTGGCGGTCGTCCCGTTCCTCCTACTCGGCTTCTACGACAAGCTCGGCTGGGGGACAGCCATCGGCTTCCTGGTCGGCGCAACGCTCTCCGCCGCGGCCGGCTTCATCGGGATGAACGTCGCCGTGCGCTCCAACGTGCGCACCGCGGAGGCGGCCAAGCACGGGCTGAAGCCTGCGCTGAACGTCGCCTTCCGCGCCGGCTCGGTGACCGGGCTGCTCGTCGTCGGCCTCGGCCTCCTCGGCGTCGCGGGGTACTACTGGGTGCTGACCGGCTGGTTCGACAACTCGCCCGCCTCGGCGATCGACGATCTCGTCGGGCTCGCCTTCGGCGGCTCGCTGATCTCGGTCTTCGCGCGTCTCGGCGGCGGCATCTACACCAAGGCCGCCGACGTCGGCGCCGACCTGGTCGGGAAGATCGAAGCGGGGATTCCCGAGGACGACCCGCGCAACCCAGCCGTGATCGCGGACAACGTCGGCGACAATGTCGGCGACTGCGCCGGCATGGCGGCCGACCTGTTCGAGACCTACGCGGTCACCGCGGTCGCCGTGATGCTGCTCGCCTCACAGACCTTCCCGGGCCTGCACCTGGAGCTGTTCCCGCTTGCGCTGGGGGGTGTCTCGATCCTCTCGTCTGTGATCGGCACGTTCTTCGCGCGCGTGGGGCGGGGGGGCTCGATCATGAACGCGCTCTACAAGGCAGTGCTCGTCGCGACGGTGCTCTCCGCGATCGGGTTCATCCCGGTCGTGCAGGCCTACGACTCGTCGCGCTTCACCTTCTGGGAGCTCTACATCTCGGCGCTCGTCGGGCTGATCGTCACGTTCCTGCTCGTGGCGATCACCGAGTACTACACGGGGACGCGCTGGCGCCCGGTGAAGCAGATCTCGGCGGCCTCCCGTACCGGGCACGCCACAAACATCATCGAGGGGCTCGCCGTCGGCATGCAGGCGACGGCCGCGCCGGTGATCGTGATCGCCGCCGGGATCCTCGTCGCCAACCACTTCGCCGGCCTGTACGGGATCGGCGTCGCCGTAATGGCGCAGCTCTCGATGACCGGCCTGATCGTCGCGCTCGACGCGTACGGGCCGGTGACGGACAACGCTGGCGGGATCGCCGAGATGGCGAACCTGGACGAGTCCGTGCGCGCGATCACCGACCCGCTCGACGCGGTCGGCAACACGACGAAGGCCGTCACGAAGGGCTATGCGATCGGCTCGGCCGCGCTCGCGGCGCTGATCCTCTTCGACAGCTACACGAACGGCCTCGCCGTCAGCAACTACCAGCAGATCTTCCGGCTCGACGACGCCTGGGTGATCGCCGGCCTCTTCATCGGCGGCCTGATGCCGTTCCTGTTCGCGTCGCTCGCGATGGAGGCGGTCGGTCGCGTGGGCGGCCAGGTCGTGACCGAGGTGCGGCGGCAGTTCCGCGAGATCCCGGGGATCATGGAGGGCACTGCGCGGCCCGAGTACGGGAAGGCGATCGACATCGTCACCGGCTCGGCGATCAAGAGCATGATGCTGCCGGCCCTGATTCCGATTGCGTTCCCGATCATCGCCGGGGTGATCAGCGCGAAGCTGCTCGGCGGCCTGCTGATCGGGACGATCGTCACCGGCCTCTTCCTCGCGATCGCGATGACCTCGGGCGGTGGCGCCTGGGACAACGCGAAGAAGCTGATCGAGGACGGCGCCTTCGGCGGCAAGGGCTCCGAGGCCCACGCGGCGGCGGTCACCGGCGACACGGTCGGCGATCCCTACAAGGACACGGCCGGCCCGGCGATCAACCCGATGATCAAGATCACCAACCTGGTGGCGATCCTGATCATCCCGCTGATCGTCTCGATCCACGGCTAGCCGCACGGACACCTAGAGTCCGCCCGTGTCACGCAGGCGGCGCCAGCAGCGGCTCGAGCGCGTGCTCGGTACACCGGCGCTCTTCTCGACCGCGTACGGCAACGTCGGCTCGTCGATCTACTACGCGCTCGGCGTCACCGCCGCCTTCGCGCTGGGCCTCACGCCGCTCGTCTTCCTGATCGCCGGCGTCTTCTTCAGCCTGACCGCGCTCACCTACGCCGAGGGGACCGTTCGCTACCCGGAGGCCGGCGGCTCCTCGAGCTTCGCGCGCCACGCCTTCAACGAGCTGGCGTCGTTCGGGGCCGCCTGGGCGCAGATGCTCAACTACATCATCACGATCGCCATCTCGGCGTTCTTCGTGCCCCACTACCTCTCGATCTTCTGGGGCCCGCTGAAGCAGAACCCGTGGGACATCATCGGCGGCTCGGCGGTGATCGTCGTGCTCGTATCGCTGAACATCGTCGGGATCCAGGAGTCGGCGCGGCTGAACATCTTCCTCGCGCTGATCGACTTCGCGACGCAGCTCCTGCTGGTGATGCTGGGCTTCGCGCTCATCTTCAGCCCCGAGACGCTGACCTCGAACGTGCACTGGGGCACCGCCCCGACGTGGTCGCAGTTCCTCCTCGCGATCCCGATCGGGATGATCGCCTACACGGGGATCGAGACCGTCTCGAACCTGGCCGAGGAGACACGCGACCCCGTGCGGGCGATCCCCCGCTCGATCGGCCTCGTGGCGGTGGCCGTCTACGTGATCTACTTCACGCTGCCGCTGATCGCCCTCTCGGCCCTGCCGGTCGAGCGCAGCGTCGCCACCCACGGCAAGCTGACCACGCTGCTGGCCCTTCCGCCCGAGGACGGCGGCTTCCAGAACGATCCGGTGCTCGGCCTCGTCGAGAACCTCGGCATCCACGGGACGACGCTCGACGTGCTCAAGGTCTACGTCGGCATCCTCGCCGCGACGATCCTCTTCATCGCCACGAACGCGGGGATCATCGGCGCCTCCCGAATCACCTACTCGATGGCGAGCTACCGGCAGCTGCCGGAAGTCTTCCGGCGCCTGCACCCGAAGTTCAAGACCCCGTGGCTGTCGCTGATCGTCTTCGCCGGCTTCGTCTCGATCCTCGTCCTGCTGCCGGGCAAGACGAGCTTCCTCGGGACGATGTACTCCTTCGGCGCGATGCTCTCGTTCACCGTCGCCCACGCGGCGGTGGTGCAGCTGCGACGGCGCTACCCGGACGAGGAGCTCGCCTTCCGCGCGCGGCCCAACCTGCGCATCGGCGGCGTCGACTGGCCGCTGTTCGCCGTCTTCGGCGGCCTTGCCACGGCCGCGATCTGGTTCGTCGTCGTCGTGCAGAGCCCCGGCACGCGCTACGCCGGCCTCGGCTGGCTCGCCCTCGGCTTCGGCCTCTACGCCTTCTACCGGCTCCGCGTCGTCAAGGCGCCCCTGACCGAGACGCTGCGGGCGCCGGTCGTGATCGGGCCGGCGATCGCGCTCGAGTACCGCAACGTGCTCGTCCCCGTCGTGTGGCAGCGCGAGTCGGAAGCCGCCGTCGACCTCGCGTGCCGCCTCGCGGCCGAGCGCGGCGGCTCGATCGTGGCGCTGACCGTGATCGAGATCCCGCTGGAGCTGCCGCTCGACGCACCGCTCGACGACAAGACGCTGCACCACGCGGACGACCTGCTCGACGAGGCGCGGGCGATCGGCGACGCGTACGGCGTGGACGTGGTCGGTCGGCTCGTGCGGGCCCGTCGCGCGGGTCGAGCGATCGTGGACGAGGCGGCGCGCCGCAACAGCGAGATCATCGTCATGGGCGCGCCGCGGCGGGACGCGCAGCGGCCACGCGGGCGGATCTTCGGCGGGACGGTCGACTTCGTGCTCAAGAACGCGCCGTGCCGGGTGATGGTCGCGGCCGCGCCGCGCGCGGCATGAAAGGCGCCTACCGCTCCGCGACCGCCATCTTCGGCCTGATCGCGATCGGCCTGGGAGTCGCGATCGTCGTCCAGACGGCCCGCCACGGCGGTGGCTTCGGCTACGCGATCGGCGTCCTCTTCGCGGCGCTCGGCGCCGGCCGCCTGTATCTGCTCGGGCGCCAGAAGTAACCTCTCGCCGTGGCGAGGAAGATCACGGGTCTGCAGCGCGTCCTCGATGCGCCCGCGCTGTTCTCGGTCGCCTACGGCGAGGTCGCCTCGTCGATCTACATCGCCCTCGGGATCATCGCCTTGCACGCGCTCGGCCTCACGCCGGAGGTGCTCGCGTTCGTCGGCGCGCTCTTCGTCGTCGTCGCGCTCTCGTACGCCGAGGGCACGACCGCGATCCCGGAGACCGGCGGCGCCGCGACGTTCGTTCGCCGCGCGTTCAACGACCTCGCCGGCTTCCTGACCGGCTGGGCGCTCTTCCTCGACTACCTGATCGTGATCGCGCTCTCCGCGCTCTTCCTGCCGCACTACCTCGGCGCTGCGCTGCGCTGGCAGTCGCTGGAGCACAACCCGTGGGACGTGATCGTGGGCGTGGGCGTCGTGTTCGGGATCGCAGCCCTGCGACTCGTTCGGCGCTCGTCCTTCTACAGCTACGGGATCGTCGTCGCGATGCTCGACCTGGTGACGCAGCTGCTGCTGGTCGTGCTCGGCTTCGCGTTTCTCTTCTCGGGCGACACGCTCACCCGCGGCGTCTCGATCGGCTCGCATCCGAACTGGCACCAGATCGTGTTCGCGCTCCCGCTCGCGATGCTCGCCTACACCGGGCTCGAGACGGTTGCCAACCTCGCCGAGGAGACGCGGGAGCCGGGTCGCGACCTGCCCCGCAGCCTCTTCTCAGGGATCGGGCTGGTCGTCCTGATCTACGTCGCGATCGCCCTCGTCGCGCTGAGCGCCTTCCCCGCGCAGGGCGGCACGACGGCGCTGGGGACTGACTGGCTGCGCGCCCCGCTGATGGGGATCGTCGACGCGCTGAGCGGCCCGCTGCCCGACTCGCTCGCCTCGGTGCTGCGCGTTTACGTCGGCCTGACGGGCGCGGTGATCCTGCTGGTCGCGGTCACGACCTCCATCTCCGGCTTCACGCGCCTGGCCCATTCGCTCGGCGAGCACGGCCAGCTGCCGCGGGCGTTCGGGCGGCTGAACCGGCGCACGCTCGTCTCGCCGGAGGCGATCGTCGCGGCGGCCCTCACGTCGACCGTCCTCATCATCGGCACGTCGTTCGTGAAGGACGACGTCGCGTTTCTCGCGAGCCTCTTCAGCTTCGGCGTGCTCGCGGCTTTCACGGCCGCGCAACTTGCGGTCATCAGGCTGCGCTTCAGCGAGCCCGAGCTGCCGCGGCCGTTCCGGACCCCTGTGAACGTCCGTGTGCGCGGCGTCGAGGTGCCCGTGCCGGCGATCGTCGGCGCCGTCCTCACGTTCGCGATCTGGATCGCCGCTCTCGGCACCCACCCGGGTGCGCGCTACGGCGGCCCCGCCTGGCTGGCGGCCGGGGTCGTCGTCTACGCCGTCGTCCGTCACGGCCGCGGCGAGGGGCTGCTCGAGCACGTCAAAGCGCCGCCGGTGGAGCTCCCGGAGAGCAAGTTCACGAGCATCCTCGTGCCGATGAAGCTCGGTGCGATCGGCGAGGAGATGATCGCCACCGCCGTCAAGCTCGCCGAGGACCACCACGCGCTGGTCGAGGCGCTGTATGTGATCCGCGTGCCGCTCGACCAGCCGCTCGAGGCCGCGCTCGACGAGCAGGAGGAGGCGGCCGCCGCTTCGCTCGCCGAGGCACGGATCCTCGGCGCCGACCGCGGTGTCGACGTGCACGTCGAGACGATCCGCGCCCGCTCGATCGGCGACGCGATCGTCTCGGAGGCCACGCGCCGGGGCAACGACCTGATCGTCGTCGGCTCGGCGCCGCGCTGGCGGCGACAGTCGCGCTTCTTCTCGCCGACGGTCGAGTTCGTCCTGCGCAAGGCACCGTGTGAAGTGCTCGTCGTTGCCTTCCCGGAAGGCGTGATGGAGGAGGACGGCGCGGACGGGGCACTGAGCTAAGGTGAGGACATGAAAGCGCTGGTAATCGGATGCGGCCGCGTCGGCTCCAACATCGCTCTTCAGCTCGACCGCGAGGGGTGGGAGGTGACCGCCGTGGACGAGAAGGAAGAGGCGCTCGGCCGGCTCGGCGAGCACTGGGCCGGCGGCTTCGTGCTCGGCCACGGAATGGACATCCAGGTGCTCCGCCAGGCCGGCATCGAGGACGCCGACGCCGTCGTGGTCGCGACCGACGGGGACAACACGAACATCGTCATCGGCCAGGTCGCTCAGGAGCGGTTCGACAACCAGTGCGTGGTCGTGCGCGTGCTCGACCCCGCGCGCGCCGAGTTCTACCGCAAGCGCGGCCTGCGCACGATCTGCCCGACCTCGGTGGCGATCGACGTCCTGCTCGACTCGGTGCGCGCCTGCGAGGTGCGTCCCGCGGAGCCCGCCGCCAGCTGATGTACATCCTGATCGCAGGCGGCGGCAAGGTCGGCGCGAACCTCGCGCGCGTCCTGCTCGGCGACGGCAAGCACGAGGTGACGCTGATCGAGCAGCAGCACGGCCGCTTCGAGCGGCTCGAGCACGAGTTCGAGCACCAGGTGCTGCTCGGCGACGCGACCGAGATCTACGTGCTCGAGCGGGCCGGGATCGCCCGGCCGCCCGACATCGTCGCGGCGCTGACCGGCGACGACGAGGACAACCTGATCATCTGCCAGCTCGCCAAGGAGAAGTACGGCGTCCAGAAGGTGATCGCGCGCGTGAACGATCCGCGCAACCAGGCGCACTTCGACCTGCTGGGGATCTCGCCGACGGTCTCGGCGACTCGCGGGCTGATGGCCCTGATCGAGCACGAGGTGCCCGAGCACGACCTCGTCCACCTGCTCGAGCTGCGCAAGGAGAACCTCGAGATCGTCGAGGTGCAGATCGACGAGCGCGCCCCGGCGGCCGGCAAGCGCGTCGAGAAGCTCGACCTGCCCGAGGGCTCGCGCCTGATCTCGATCATGCGCAACGGTCGCTCCGAGATCGCCGTCGGCTCGACCGAGCTCCAGCCGGGCGACCAGGTGCTGGCGATCCTGCAGCCGGGCAGGGAAGACGAGTTGCGGAGGGTTCTGCTCAAGAGCTGATGCGCAGGCTCGGGGTCATCGTCGCGCTTGCCGCGGTGGCGCTGCCTGGCGCCGCCTGCGGCCAGAGCGGCACCGCCGGCGCGCAGGCGAAGGAGCAGCTGCGCCTGCGGCCGTTCGCGTCCGGCTTCGACTCGCCTGTCTACGTGACGGCTCCACGGAGCGAGCCCGGAAAGCTGTACGTCGTCGAGCAGCCCGGCGTGATCCGCGTGCTCGTGAACGGCCAGCTGCGTGCGAAGCCGTTCCTCGACATCCGCAGCCGCGTGCGGAGCGGCGGCGAGCAGGGCCTGCTCTCGGTCGCGTTCCATCCGCGCTACGCGAAGAACCACCGCTTCTTCGTCTACTTCAACGACCGCAGCGGCGACGTTCGCGTCTACGAGTTTCGCTCGAACGGGACGGTCGGACTGCCCGCCACGGGGAAGTCGCTCCTCCGCGTGAACCACCGCGAGTTCAGCAACCACAACGGCGGCCAGCTGCAGTTCGGGCCGAACGGGCGCCTGTACGCGGGCACCGGTGACGGCGGCTCGGGCGGCGACCCGCACAACCATGCCCAGAACCTCGGCTCACGCCTTGGGAAGCTGCTGCGTCTGAACGTCGACAGGCGCAGCGCGCGCTGGCAGGTCGCCGGCTACGGGCTCCGGAACCCCTGGCGCTTCTCGTGGGACCGCCTGACGCGCGACCTCTACATCGGCGACGTCGGTCAGAACACGTGGGAGGAGGTCGACGTCCGCACGCCGCGCCAGCAGCGCGCGCTGAACAACTACGGCTGGCGCGTCTGGGAAGGGCGCTCCCGCTACACCTCGGGGCAGCAGGTCAGCCGGCGCGGGACGCTCGTCTTCCCGATCGTCGTGTACAGCCACTCGCAGGGCTGCTCGATCACCGGCGGCTATGTCTACCGCGGCAAGGCGATTCCGTCCTTCCGCGGTCGCTACATCTACGGCGACTACTGCGAGGGCACGATCTGGAGCCTGCGCTCGAGTGGCGGCAAGCTGCGCTCCGGCCCGCGCCGCGAGCCGTTCAGGGTCCCGAACCTCTCCTCGTTCGGCGAGGATTCGGCGGGCGAGATCTACGCGACCTCGCTCGACGGCACGGTCTACAAGCTCAGCCCGTAGAGCGGCCCGCCGCACCTGCGGGCTCTGCCCGCTCGCCCGGCTCAACCGGTTCGGCGGCGACGAACCTGTGGCCCTTGTTGGCCGAGCGCAGCGTACGCGAGCGCCTGCAGCGACTCGTTCAACGATCGCAGCTCCTGCGCCAGTGCGAGGAAGCCCTCGGTGTTGTCGAGCCGGCGGTTCAGCTGCTGGAGCTCGCCGCGGAGGGCGTCGAGCCGCTCGAGCACGGCGTCGAACTGCCGGTCGTCGAAGGCCTTGCCGTCAGCCACGCTGCGATTGTACGGATGCCCAGCGCCACCTCGCCGCGTGCAGCAGGAGCAGGCCGAGCGCTAGGCCGGCCGCGTCCATCGAGACGTCGAACGGCGACGCGTGGCGGCCCTTCACGAACGCCTGGTGCACCTCGTCGGTGACCGCGTAGGCGAGCCCGAGCAGGAAGGCCGGCAGCTCCCGTCCGAGGGCGCGGTAGAGCAGCAGCGCGAGCACGGCGTACTCGCTCGCGTGAGCGCACTTGCGCAGCACGACGTCCCAGCCGCCGAGGCCTGTGCCGAGGTCCGGCACGGCCGAGAGGGCGAAGATCACCGCCGCCCAGAGGACGACCGGAGCCCAGAGCCAGAACGCGCGTTGGAGCGGCACGACACCAATGGTAGGCTCCGGCGCGAAAGGCGAGCGGTGAGGGAACCCGGTGCGAGTCCGGGACGGTCCCGCCGCTGTGAGGGGAGACGACGCTCCCGCGCCGAAGTGCCACTGGCCCGCAGGGCCGGGAAGGCGGTGCCGGAGGGAGCCCCGAGTCAGAAGACCTGCCGCCCGCCACGAAGCCCGAACCCCTCGCGGAAGGAGGATTCGTGTCAAGGCGTCTCTGCACCATCGTCGCCGCCGGCGTGGCGGCGCTCCTCGTCGTCCCCGCGGCCTTCGCCCTGCGCGTGCACGTGCGCGTGGAGGGCAAGACTCGCACGATCTACGGCTCGAGCGAGCCGTCGCTCTCCGTGGGCGTCAACGCCCTCGACGCGCTCGAGTCGGCCAGCGTCGCGGGCGAGTTCTACTACCACGTGACGGCCACGTCCTTCGGGCCGTACGTCGACCAGATCGGCCGCTACGTCGCCGGCTCCTCGACGGGCTGGGTGTTCAAGGTGAACGGGGCCTCGCCGCCGGTCGGCGCGGACGCCGTGCAGCTGAAGCCGGGCGACCACGTGCTCTGGTACTGGGCGACCTTCGGCCCGAAGGGCGGGCCGCCGACGCTCTCGCTGCGCGCGGGCGCGAAGCCGAACTGCTATCGCGTGCTCGCCCAGGGCGACAACGGCAAGGGTAAGGCCGCGCGCCGCGCGCGGCTGCACGTCGACGGGCGCAACATCATTGCCCGTAGCGGCTCCGCGTGCGTCGGCCGCCACCGCGGGCTCGTGACGGCGACGCTGAAGGGCGCCGTCCGGTCGAACGCGCTGCCGTGAGGCTCGTCGCACTGGCGACCCTCGCGGTCGCGCTGGCCGGCTGTAGCTCCGCGTCGAGCAGCTCGGGCAGCGCGACCGTCTGGGTCACGCGCGACCGCGGCGCCGTCGTCCTCCACGCGGCAAAGGTGCCCGCGGGGACGTCGGTGATGCAGGCGCTCGACCGCGTCGCCAAGGTGGAAACCCGCTTCGGCGGTCGCTATGTGCGCTCGGTGGACGGGGTGCGCGAGCAGGGTCGCCGGGCCTGGTTCTACTACGTGAACGGCTACCTCGCCGACCGCAGCGCGGCCGACTACCGGCTCCGCCCCGGCGATCTCGCCTGGTGGGACTATCGCCCTTGGCGCGACCCCGCCCAGAACCCGGTCGTGCTCGGAGCGTTCCCGCAGCCGTTCCTGAACGGCTACGGCGGCAGGCGCCGGCCGGCGGTCGTCGTCTCGTCCGATCCCCGGGCGCGCGCGGTCGCGCGGCGGCTGCACGCGCGGCTGCTCCCGGCGGGCACGAAGGCCGGGCCCGACGCCAACGCGCTCGTGCTCGGCGCGGGCGAGACGCGGATCACGCTGCGCGGCTCATCGCCGGGCTCGCCCGTGCGCCTCTCGTTCCGCGGCGACCCGCGGGTGCTCCTGCGGCGCTGGCCGTTCCGCTTCCGCTACGGGGCGGGCCGGTGAGCCCGGCCCCGGCCGCCGCGCTGCTCGCCGCGCTGGCCGCCGCCGCGCTGCTCGCAGGGCATCTTTTGTCGGTCGCCGCGATCGCAGCTGTCCTGTTCCTGATCTGCCTGCGCGGCCCCGCCGGCCGGCGCCGGCTCTACCTCGTCGGCGCACTCGGCTCCGGGCTCGCGGTCTTCCTGCTGACCCCGTTCGTGGCGACGGTCGGCTGGCACGTCATCTGGGCCGGGCCGACCGTGCCGGTGCTCGGACAGCTCGACGTGACGCGGGAGGAGCTCTACAACGGTCTCTTTCAGGGGCTGCGCCTGACGGCCGTCGCGCTGGCGTTCGCGGCGTACGCGCTGCTGCTCGACCACGACCGGCTCGTGCAGGCGGCCGGCTTCGCGCGGCGGTCGGTGCTCGCGGTGGCGCTCGCGACGCGTCTGGTGCCGACGCTCGAGCGCGACGCGGCCGGTTTCGTCGAGGCGCTGCGCGGGCGCGGGGTGGAGGTCTCGGGCACGCGTGGCCGGGGGCGCCTGCTCGCGCCGCTCCTGGCCGGGTCGCTGGAGCGGGCGCTCAACCTCGCCGAGGCGATGGAAGCGCGCGGGTACGGCCGGCCGGGGGCGACGCGCTCGCTGCAGCCGCCCTGGGGCCTCGCCGAGCGTGCCGCGCTCGCAGGCTCTCTCGTTCTCGTCGCGATCGGAGTGCTGTGGCTCTAGCCCGGGTCGAGCGCCTCTCGTTCTCGTACCCGGGCGGACACGAGGCCCTGCGCGACGTCTCGCTCGAGCTCCAGCCGGGGGAGGTGGTCGCGCTGCTCGGGCCCTCCGGCGGCGGGAAGTCGACCCTGCTGCGAGCGCTCGCCGGGCTCGTGCCGCACTTCCACGGCGGCCGCTTCTCGGGACGGGTCGAGGTCGCGGGTCTCGACACGCGCCGCACCCGGCCGGCCGACCTCGCCGGCACGGTCGGGACGCTCTTCCAGGACCCGGAGGACCAGGCCGTCTTCACGCGCGTGGCGGCCGAGGTCGCGTTCGGGCTCGAGAACCTCGGCACCGCCCCGGTCGAGATCGGGCCGCGCGCCGCGGCCGCGCTCGGCGCGGTGGGGGCGGGGCACCTCGCGGAGCGCCGGGTCGCGGAGCTCTCCGGCGGCGAGCTGCAGCGCGTCTGCCTCGCGTCGGTGCTCGCCCTGCGGCCGCGGCTGCTGCTGCTCGACGAGCCGACGTCGCAGCTCGACCCCGAGGGTGCGGAGGCGGCGATCGACCTTGCTCGGGCGAGCGGCGCCGCGGTCGTCGTCTCCGAGCAGCGTCCCGAGCGCGTGCTCGAGGCCTGCGACCGAGTCCTGTTCGTGGACGACGGACGCCTTGGCTCCGGGCTTCCAGGCGCGTGGCGGCCGCGCGAGGCGGAGCTTCCGGCCGCCGAGCCGAGCGGCCCCACGGTCTGCGCCCTCGAGGGCGTCTCGTTTGCATACGACGCGGTGCCCGCGGTGGAGGACGCGAGCTTGCGCCTCGGGCGCGGCGAGGTCGTCGCGCTGCTCGGGCCGAACGGCTCGGGCAAGACGACGCTGGCGAAGCTCGCGGTCGGCCTGCTCAAGCCGGCCGCCGGCCGCGTCGAGCGCACCGGCCGCGCCTGCTACCTGTCGCAGGCGCCCGGCCGCTACCTCGTCAAGGAGCGGGCCGACGAGGAGGTGGCGCTGGCCGTCGGCGGCGACCTCGACTGCGCGCGTCGGGCCCTCGGCTCGGTCGGCCTGGCCGGCTTCGACGCGCGCCACCCGCGCGACCTCTCGAGCGGGGAGCGCGAACGGCTCGCGCTGGCCGCGGTGCTCGTGGCCGAGCCCGACCTGCTCGTGCTCGACGAGCCCACACGCGGAGTCGACCCACCGCGCAAGGACGAGCTCGCCGCGCTCCTGCGCTCGCAGGCTCCCGGCCGCGCGACGCTGGTGGTCACGAACGACCGCCTCTTTGCGGCGCAGGTCGCCGACCGTTGCCTCTCGAACGCCCCGGAGCGGGAGGCGGCCCTTGCCTAGGCTCGCCGCGCTCGGAGCGCTCGGCGCGGCGCTCGCGGCCGCCGCCTGGACGGCGTTCTCGCCCGACGATGCGGCGCTCGCGCTGCTGCTCGTCGCGGGGGCGCTCGTCGTCGCGGGCGCCGCGTGGCTCGAGAGCGGCCCCGGGTCGAGCAAGGAGCTCGTGCTCGTCGCGACCATCGCCGCGGCCGCCGCCGCGGGGCGCGTCCTGTTCGCCGCGATCCCGAACGTCCAGCCGGTGACGGTGATCGTGGTCGTCTCCGGGGTCGCGCTCGGCCCGCGGGCGGGCATGACGGTGGGCGGGCTCGCCGCGCTCGTCTCGAACTTCTACCTCGGCCAGGGCGCCTACACGCCGTGGCAGATGCTGGCCTGGGGCGCCTGCGGGCTGCTCGGCGGCCTCGCCGCCCCGTTGCTGCGCCGCCGTGTGCCGCTCGCGCTGACCTGTTTCGCGCTCGGCTTCGCCTTCGACGCCCTGATGGACGTCTGGGAGTGGCTCAGCTTCTACCCGCACACCTGGCAGGCCTTCACCGCGCTGTACGTGCGCGGGCTCTCGTTCGACGCGGCGCACGCCAGCGGGAACCTCGTGCTCGCGCTGGTCGCGGGCCCCGAGCTGAGGCGCCTGCTGGAGCGGTACGCGCGTCGCCTGAAGGCGGAGGTCGTGTGGGCCTGAGGCTGCTGCTCGCAACGGCTGTGGCCGCGACGCCGGCCGGGTTCCTGCACGCCCACCAGGCGCCGAGCGGTGGCTTCGCCGAGCCCGGCGGCTCGCCGGGGCCGCTGCTGACCGCGTGGGCGGCGCTCGGCCTGCGCGCATCGGGCGCGGCGACGGGCGAGGCGCTCCCGTACCTCGTCTCGCACGAGGACAGCCTGCCGGAGCTCACCGACGCCGAGCTCGTGGCGCTCGCGGAGAGCGCGCTCGGCCGCCGGCCGGCGGGCCTCCTCGCCCGCATCCGCGCCGCACAGCGTTCGAACGGACGCATCGGCCCGAGCGTCAACTCGACGATCTGGGGGATCCTCGCCCTGCGCCAGGCCGGCCAGCGCGCACCGCGCGCCGCGGTGCGCTTCGTGCTCCGCCGGCAGGCGCGCAACGGCGGCTGGGCCTGGTACGCCGGTGGGCAGCCCGACTCCAACGACACGGCGGCCGCGATCCAGGCGCTGCGCGCGGCAGGGGTGACGGGCGCGCCGGTGCGCCGCGGCCTCGCTTACCTCCGGCGGCTCCGCAACCGCGACGGCGGCTTCGAGCTTACTCCAGGCCGCGGCTCCGACGCCCAGTCGACGGCGTGGGCGGTGCAGGCCTTCCTCGCCGCGCGCCGGACGGTGCCGCAGGGCGCACTCGCCTACCTGAGGCGCCTGCGCCGGTCCGACGGCAGCTTCCGCTACTCGCGCGCGTACGTGACCACGCCGGTCTGGGTCACGGCGCAGGTGCTGCCCGCGCTGGCGCGCAGGCCGTTCCCGCTCAGGCCCTGAGCTCCCGCGCGCGGCGGGGACGAGTCGAGCAGGTGGCGCAGGCCGCGCTCGCTGTGCATCGCATCGGGCGGCAGCTCGCGCGCCAGATGCCGGCGACCTCGCGCAGGTCGCCGTCGCGCAGGTCTCGACTCGCGCTCATCCGCGCTCGCCGAGCCGGAGCACCCACGAGACCTGGTCGTAGAGGCGGCGGTAGCCCAGCCGTCGGTTGACCTCGAGCATGCCCGCGTTCGCGTCGTCGTTCTCGGTCACGATCCGCTCGTAGCCGTTCGCGGCGGCCCACCGGGCCGCGGCTGCCTTGACCGCCAGGGCGAGACCGCGGCGGCGGAAGCCCGGCAGCGTCGCCGTCATCAGGTTGTACGCGAGACGGCGCGCCGGGTCGACGGTCAGGAACGCGAGCGCGACCGCGCGGCCGTCTCCGAGCGCGACGACGCTGCCCTCGTCCGACAGCACCGGCGAGCCGTAGTCGTCCCGGCGCCAGTTCTCGAGTGAGAGCTCCGTCTCGGGCTCGTCGCCGGGCATGTCGATCTCGCCGGCGGCGCAGATCTCGTAGAGGTCGCGCTCCCGGTCGCGCGCCTCGCGCAACGGCACGAGCCGGAACCCGTCGGGCACGCGCGGCTCCGGCACGTCGCCCTCGCCGAGCTCGAGGCTGGAGACGCGATCGAGGCCGTCGGGCTCGAAGCCCCGCCGCTCGAGGAACCGCGTCCCGTCGGGGTCGTCGTCGACCCAGGTGCGCAGCCGCCAGGCGCCCAGCGAGCGCAGGTACTCCGAGACGTGCGCGTAAAGCTCGCCGCCGATCCCGCGGCCGCGGCAATCCGGGTGCACGCCGATCCAGAAGCGACCCTTGCCCGGCGTCGGCACCGACCACTCGAATCCCGCGTTCGCCGTCGCCGCCACCTCGCCGCCGTCCTCGACGACCCACGACCGCAGGCGCTCCCGCTCGATCCCGCGGGTCGCGCGTGCCCAGACGACCTCGGGCGTCACGACGAGGTGCGGGTTGAGCACCACCGCGAGCCGGGCGACGGCCGCGGCGTCCTCCCGTCGCAGCTCGCGGATCACGCGGCCAGCCAGCCCTGCTCGGGCCGCAGGAGTCGCCCGCTCGTGACGAGGCCTTCCAGCAGGGCCGCCGGGCAGGGCCACGGGAACCAGCGCGGAACCTCCGGCTCCGGCGCAACGACCGCCGCCCGCACCGCGGCGACGAGCAGCTCGTCGAGCCCACCGTCCTGCGCCGGCTCGAGGAGCACCTGGTTCCAGCGCGAGAGCACGCTCGTGTGCCGGTGCGGGTCCTCGTAGACGACGCTGCGGGAGACGAGCGCGCCGCAGCGCTCGAGCGGCGTCCGCAGCCGCCGCAGCTCCTTCGGCGAGAGGCCGAGCTCGAGCTGCAGGTCCTCGAGCTCGGACGGCCCAGCCTCGGCGAGGTGCCGCAGCAGCCGGTCGTCCTGCAGACGCGAGAGCTCGGCGCGGCAGAGCGGGTCGAGCAGCCGTGCGACCGCCTCCGTCACGAGCAGGCTCTTGCCGCGGTGGACGGCGAGCGTCAGGTGGCCGCGCGCGCCGAGCTCGCCGAACCAGGGGAACTTCGTCCGCGGCCACTGCCCGAAGCCCGGCTTGCCCGGCGCGTACGGCTCCTCGTGGCAGGCCCCGAACAGGCTCGGCAGCGCGCAGTCGGCCGTGCGCGTCAGCAGCCCACGGTCGAGCAGGAACGCTTCGGCGTCGTCGAGGGAGGCGAGCGCCCGGTCCGGCGTCAGGCGGCACTCGTAGGCTCGGCGCTCGCGCAGTTCGTCCAGGGTTGCGGCCATCGGCCTGGATTGTCGCCGGCCACGCGCCCGAATCGCTGATACCGTGGTTGGCGGTCGCCCGATGCGGGCATGTCGCGTGGCCTGATCGCGATGCGACCAACCCCTCCGTTTACGCGTGCGTGCGTCTCCCCCGTCCAGGGGTTGGCGCTGCGGCGACGAATTGCCGATGCCGTGGAGGTGATGGGGCGCCGCAACCTGTTGGTCGGTCTCGTGCTGGTCTCCGGTGCGGGGATCGCGCTGCTCGTCGCGCGAACCGGAACCAAGGTCTTCCAGGCCGCGGCGACTCCGGACTGGCGCTTCCTGCTCGCGGGCCTCGCGATCTGCGCCGCCGTGCAGCCCCTGCGCGCGCTCGCCTGGACGTCGACCGTGCGCTCGCCCGTCGGCTTCCGCGCGATGTATGCCGCTAGCTCCGTCGGCTCGTTCCTCGACACCGTCCTGCCGGGGCGAATGGGCGAGGCTTCGAAGGTCGCGGTGCTGAAAGTCGCGGCCGGCCCGCGCTGGCCCGGCTTCTCGCGCGCGGGTGGGAGCCTGCTCTGCGCACACCTGCTGGAGATGGTCGCCTTCGTGCTCGTCGGCGCCGCCTCCGCGTTCTTCCTGCCGGTGCCGGGCTGGGCGAAGATCACGATGCTCGTCGGCCTGCCGGCCGCCGCCGGCGGTCTCGTGCTCGTCTCGGTGCTGCACCGGCACGTGAGCCACCGGCTGCCACACAGCATCGGCGCGTTCCTCGCGGGGGCCGCCGCCCCGAAGCGCGTGATGCTCTCGGCCGGCCTGATCCTCGTCCTGACCTGGGTCGCGCGCTGGTTCGGCGTCCTCTTCCTGCTGCACGCGGTCGGCGTCCACGTCGGCGTCGGTTCGGCGCTGCTCTACATGGTCGTCACCGGCCTCGCGAACACGATGCCGTTCCTGCCCGGCAACGTCGGCCTCTACCAGGGCGCCGCGCTCGGCGCGCTGGCGATGGCCGGCCACGGCGGCACCTCCGCAGCGGCGGCCTCCGTCTTCACGCCCGCGGCCGGCAGTCTCGCGACGGCGCTCGCGGCGATGATCGGCCTCGCCTTCTACGGCCGCCGCCTCGGCGACCTGCGCCGCGCAGCCGTCCGCTTCTAGCCGAGCTTCGACGGATCGGCGAGCCGGCCGTCGCGGCCGACGTAGCCGTCCTTCGCGCCGACGACGACCATTACGAGCGGCTCCTCGCCGACGCTCGTGATCTGGCGCGGCGTCGTCGACTCGACGTGGCAGAGCCCGCCCGGCCCCACGTCGCGCGCCTCGCCGGGCAGAGCGAACCGCGCCCGACCCGCATGCACGAAGTAGAGCTCATCCTGCTCTTCGTGCCAATGCGGCCGCGCGACGACCCCCGGCTCGAGCACGAGCACGTTGACGCCGAAGGCCGTGACGCCGAGCTCCTGCCGGACCTTGCGGAAGACGCCGTCCCCCATCTCGTCGATCGATCCGAACGTGTAGCCCACCGCGGGAGACGCTAGCAACGCCTATCGTCGGGCCGAGATGGCCAAGCTGATCTACTCCGCGCTCAGCTCCCTCGACGGCTACGTGGCGGACGAGAATGGCAAGTTCGACTGGGCGGAGCCGAGCGAAGAGGTGCACGCCTTCGTCAACGACCTCGAGCGGCCGGTCGGGACCTACCTCTACGGGCGGCGCCTGTACGAGGTGATGCTCGCCTGGGAGACCCTGCCCGACCTCGCCGAGCAGCCCGCCGTGATCCGGGACTTCGCCGAGATCTGGCGGGCGGCCGACAAGATCGTCTACTCGAGGTCGCTGGAGAGCGTGTCGAGTGCGCGGACGCGGATCGAGCGCGAGTTCGACCTCGAAGTCGTGCGGCGGTTGAAGGAAGGTGCGGAGCACGACCTCGGTGTCGGCGGTCCAGAGCTCGCGGCGCAGGCGATCGAGGGCGGGCTGGTCGACGAGTACCGCCTGTTCTTCGCGCCCGTCATCGTCGGCGGTGGCAAACGAGCCCTTCCCGACGGTGTGCGCGTGAGGATCGAGCTGGTGGAGGAACGCCGCTTCGGCAACGGCACGGTCTACCTCCGCTACCGGACCAGGTAGTCGAGCTATCCGGCAACCGGCGTGAGCGGTGGGTCGCCGCGCTCGACCGCCAGCAGGTTGTCGACCGCGAGCCGCGTCATCGCCTCGCGCGTCTGCCGGGTCGCGCTGCCGAGGTGGGGGGTGAGGACGACGTTGGGGAGCTCGAGCAGCTGCGGTGGCACCCGCGGCTCGTTCACGAAGACGTCGAGCCCGGCGCGGATGCGGCCCGAGACGAGCTCCGCGACGAGTGCGCTCTCGTCGACGATCTCGCCACGTGCGGTGTTGACGAGGCACGCGCCGTCGCGCAGCAGCGCGAGGCGGCGGGCGTCGACCAGGCCCTCGGTCTGCGGGGTCAGCGGCGCGTGGATCGTGACGATGTCGGACTCCTCGAAGAGGGCGTCGAGCTCGCGGTACTCGCCGAGGTCGCTCTCCGCGCGCAAGCGGCGCGTGTACAGGACGCGCAGCTCGAACCCTCGCGCACGCCGGGCGACCGCGCTGCCGATGCGGCCGAGGCCGACGATCCCGAGCGTCGAGCCCGTCAGCTCCTCCGCGCGTCCGCCCTCCGCCCACGAGGCGCTCCACCCACCGGAGCGGACGAGGCGGTCGCCCTCCACGACCTGCCGCCTCGTCGCGAGGATCAGCGCGAACGCGAGGTCGGCGGTCGCGTCGTCCAGCACGCGCGGCGTGTTCGTCACGACCACGCCGCGCGCCGCGCAGGCGGTCACGTCGACCCGGTCGTAGCCGACGCCGTAGTTCGCCACCACGCGCAGCGCGGGGAGGAGGTCGAGCGGGACCGGCTCGTTGGCGACGAGCAGGCCCTCCACGTCTTCGCGCGCTTGGCCGAGCGCGCTCAGCGGCGCGATCTCGACGTCGTCCAGCTGGTCGAACGCAGGCCCCGGGTAGCGCCGGGTCGCGACGACCTTCAGGAGCCGGTGCCCTGCCCGCCCAGCGCGGCCGCGAGCTGGTCGAGCGCGGCCTGCTCGGCGGGGCTGACGCTCTCGCCGCTCTCCTTGTGGGCGGCGGCGACCCGCCGGGCAAGGGCGAGCACGAAGCTCCGGTAGCCCTCGACTTCCTCCGGCGTCGCCTTGCTCTCCAGCGCGGCGACCGCGTCGCGCAGCGACTGCATGCCCTCCTGGGTGAGCTTCTCCGGCGTGCCGTACTTGTGCCGGTCGAACTCCGGCTTCGCCGCGACGATCTCGTCGAGCACTTCGCTCTCGCCGTGTTGCCCTCGGGCCTCGCTGTAGGCCTTCGCCAGCGCGAAGCTCTCGCGGAAGCTCCCGCCGCGCTCGGCCGTCAGCACCAGCATCCCGGCCACCGGCGGTCCTTCCAGCACCGCCTGCCACTCCTCTTCGGTGAATGCGCTCTTTCCGGTCATGTCGCTCCCTTCTGGCCGCGGGCGGCGCCGCTAGCATCGACCCATGGCCGTCGCGTCGCCCGAACGCTATCTCGCGGACCTGAACCCGGCGCAGCGGGAGGCGGTGCTGGCGACGGAAGGCCCGCTGCTCGTCGTCGCGGGCGCCGGCTCCGGCAAGACGCGCGTGCTCACCTACCGCGTCGCGCACCTGCTGAACGCCTGCGGCGTGAAGCCGAACGAGATCCTCGCGATCACCTTCACGAACAAGGCCGCGGGCGAGATGCGCGAGCGCCTGGAGGATCTGCTCGGCCCGGTCGCGCGGGCGATCTGGATCCTGACCTTCCACGCCGCCTGCGGCCGGATCCTGCGCCGCGAGGCGCCGCGCCTCGGCTACCGCTCGAACTTCACCATCTACGACCAGGCCGACCAGGTGCGGCTGACGAAGGCGTGCCTCGAGGAGCTCGAGCGCGACCCGAAGCGCTTCGTCCCGCGCGGTATCCACGCGCAGATCTCGGCCGCCAAGAACCAGCTCGTCACGCCGGCCGAGTACGCCGAGCGCGTCGCCTCCTTCTACGACCAGACCGTCGCCGAGGTCTACGACCTCTACCAGCGGCGCCTGTTCGCCTCGAACGCCGTCGACTTCGACGACCTGCTGATGCTGACGGTGCAGGTGCTCGAGCGCTTCCCGGAGGCGCGCGAGCGCTGGCAGCGCTCGTTCCGGTACGTCCTCGTCGACGAGTACCAGGACACAAACCACGCGCAGTACCGGCTCCTGCAGCTGCTGGCCGAGAAGCACCGCAACGTCTGTGCGGTCGGCGACCCGGACCAGTCGATCTACGCCTTCAGAGGTGCCGACATCCGGAACATCCTCGAGTTCGAGCGCGACTTCGGCGAGACGCGCACGGTCGCGCTGGAGCAGAACTACCGCTCGACGAACACCATCCTCCAGGCCGCCAACGCGGTGATCGAGCACAACCGCGAGCGCAAGCCGAAGAACCTCTGGTCGGAGCTCGGCGAGGGTGAGCCGGTGCGCGTGCTCGAGGTCGAGGACGAGCACGCCGAGGCGCGCTTCGTCGCGGCGGAGATCGCGCTGCTCGTCGAGGAGGGCTGCTCGAGCAGCGAGATTGCGGTCTTCTACCGGACGAACGCGCAGTCGCGGGTGCTGGAGGACGTGCTGGTTCGCCAGGGCGTCGCGTACCAGGTGATCGGCGGCCCGCGCTTCTACGAGCGCGCCGAGGTGAAGGACGTGATCGCCTACCTGCAGGCGATCGACAATCCCTACGACGCCGTCTCGCTGCAGCGGATCGCGAACCGGCCGCGCCGCGGGATCGGCGACGCGAGCCTCGCGCGGCTGCAGGCGCACGCGGACGCGCACGGGATCTCGCTCTGGGAGGCGCTTGCGCAGCCCGAGGAGGCCGGCATCTCGGCCGCGCCGCTGCGGGCGGTGCAGCAGCTCCACGGCCTGCTCGGGACGCTGATGGCCGGTGCCCTCGACATGGAGGTTCCCGAGGTGATCGAGCGCGTGCTCGAGCGCAGCGGCTATCTCGAGACGCTCCGCGCCGAGCGCACGATCGAGGCGCAGGGCCGGATCGAGAACCTGCAGGAGCTCGTCGGCGTCGCGCAGGAGTATCAGCAGACCTCGCCGGAGCCCTCGCTCTCCGGCTTTCTGCAGGAGATCTCGCTCTACTCCGACCAGGACGCGATCCGTGGCGAGCAGAGCCTCGTCACGCTGATGACGCTGCACAACGCGAAGGGGCTCGAGTTCCGCGGCGTCTTCATGATCGGGATGGAGGAGGGGATCTTCCCGCACGCGCGCTCGATCGAGGAGCAGGGGCTCGAGGAGGAGCGGCGGCTCGCGTACGTCGGTATGACGCGCGCCAGGGAGCAGCTCGTCCTGACCCACGCGAGCGCCCGCTCGCTCTACGGCAGCCGTTCCTACAACCTGCCCTCGCGCTTCCTCGACGAGCTTCCCGGCGACAGGGTCGAGCGGCAGCGGCTGCAGCCGGCCTCGTGGTCCGGCTACGGCTCGCCGACCGGCGTGGCTCCGCGCTCCGACGCGCCCTCGCTCTCGACCGGCGACTCGGTCCGGCACGAGACCCTCGGCGAGGGCGTCGTGACGGCGATCGAGCGCGGCGGGCTTGTCACCGTCCGCTTCGCGAGCGACGGCAGCGAGCGGCGGTTGATGCTCGACTACGCGCCGCTGGAGCGCATCTCCTAGTGCCGATCGAGGTCCGGCCGGTCGCGCCCGACGAGGTCGGGCCGGCGCTCACGCCGATCTGGCACTACTTCGGAAGCCGCCCCGGGGAGGACGAGCTCGAGCGGCTGGGGACGATCCTGCCGCCGGAGCGTGTGCTGGCGGCCCTCGACGGCGACCAGATCGTCGGCGGCGCAGGGGCGTATCTGTTCGACACGACCGTCCCAGGCGGCGCGCAGGTGCCGACCGCGGGAGTGATGGCAGTCGGCGTGCTCCCTACCCATCGCCGCCGCGGCGCGCTCACTGCGCTGATGCGCCGCCAGCTCGCCGACGCGCACGAGCGCGGCGAGGCGATCGCGACGCTGTTCGCGGCCGAAGGCGGCATCTACCCGCGCTTCGGCTACGGGCTCGCCTCGCTCGCCGGCGACATCGAGCTGCCGAGGGAGCACGCGCGCCCTTGGGACGACGAGCCACTCGGCGAGGCGCGGCTGCTCGACTCCGACGACGACGTGCTGGAGGTCGTCCCCGGGATCTACGACCGCGTCCAGGCGGAGACGGTCGGCATGTTCACCCGCTCGCGCGAATGGTGGAAGGTCCGCCGCCTCCGCTCGCGCCCTGGCGGCGGGGAGCGGAGGGCCATCGTGATCGAGTTGGACGGCGTGTCCGAGGCCTACGCGCTCTACCGGATCAACTTCGGCATCAGCCACATGATCACGGAAAGCGTGGTCGAGGTCTCCGAGGCGGTGGGCTCCTCACCACGCGCGCTCGCGGCGATCTGGCGCTACCTGCTTGCGATCGACTGGGTGGCGCGCGTCGACGCGTACTGGCTACCGCTCGACCACCCGCTCTTCCACTGGATCCGCGAGCCCCGGCGGATGGGGTTCTCGGTGCTCGAGGCGGTCTGGGTGCGGCTGGTGGACGTGGGCGCGGCGCTCTCGGCACGCAGCCTGCGCGGGGGCGAGCTCGTGCTCGACGTGCGCGACGACTTCTGTCCGTGGAACCAGGCGCGCTGGCGCGTCGCGAGCGGCAGCGCCGAGCGCACGACCGCGCCGGCCGACCTGCAGCTCGACGTCTCCGCGCTCGGCTCCGTCTACCTGGGCGGCTTCACGTTCGAGCAGCTGCGCTGGGGCGGTCGGCTGGAGGAGCTGAGGCCCGGCGCGGTCGCGCTGGCAGACGAGCTCTTCCGCACCGAGCGCCTGCCATGGTGCCCGGAGCTCTTCTAGCGGAGCGACTCGACCCAGTCGAGCTTGCGCCCGCAGAGCGTGCGCGCCCGGGCGGCTGAGATCCGCGAGACCGGCTCGCGCGCGTCGCCGGGGCTGAGCGCGACCGGCCCGAACGCGTAGGGATCTCCGCCGCTGCCCGGCCGCCAGCCGCCGGGGTCGTAGCGGATCGTCACGTCGTGCGCCCCGGCCCCGAGCGGCGTCGAGCCGAGGTCCGTGTAGAGGCCGGGCCAGTTCAACTCCTCGCGCCGCGAGCCGACGGTGCGGCCGTCGATCGCGACCGAGGCGTCACCGAACCAGTCGCCCGCGATCCAGGCCGTGTAGACGCCGTCGACGGGCACCGAGACGCGCAGCCGGACGGTGCCGTCGAGCGACGGCGCGCCGAGCGAGATCGCCTCCGGGCGCGTCGCGTAGGCGAGCGTCGTCCCGCTCAGCGCCTCGACCTGCGAACAGGGCGCAACGGCCGCGGCCTGGCTCGTGTTGCCGAGGTGAAGGTGCCGCACGATCGTCTCCTTCGGGTGCACCGGCCGCTGCCAGACCTCGTAGTAGCGCCCGCTCCAGACCAGCCGATACGTCGACGGCGGCCGGCTCGCGGCGGGCCCGCGCCGGAGGACGAGCGTGCGGTAGACGAGCAGCTGGTCGAGCCGGATGCGGTCGATGTCCGCCGACTCGCCCTTGTCGAGCATCGTGCCGTCGGTGAGGTAGTCGAAGCGGCGCCGCAGCTCGGAAGCGCCCTCGGGATCGAGCCGTCGCAGGAAGTGGCGCGCCCCGTACGGCTCGTAGGTGGTCATCAGCGCGGGCCCGTCGCCCACGAAGTCGCGGCCGATCGTCTCGAGCTCGTGCAGCTGCCCGCGCGGGGCGAGCCAGACGTCGTGGTACTGATCGACGTTCGACCAGATCACGCCGGCGGCGAGCGCAAGCGCGACGAGCCCCGACTCGACGAGACGCCCGCTCGAAAGCAGCGCGCCGCAGCCCGCCAGCGCCGCCGCGAGCACGGCCGGAGCGGCCATCGCGAGCGTCTTCCCGCCGACCCACGGCGAGCTGACGCCGACGTAGACGAGGCAGCCGACCACAGAGGTGACGACGTAGGTCGGTAGCGCCCAGGCGCGCAAGCGCCAGGCCCACCAGAGGCCGCCGAGGCCCGCTGCGATCACCACGGCGACGAGGACGTACACCGTGGTCAGGTCGTGGGGGCGGACGCGGAAGTCGCCGATCGGCCAGATCCCGAAGAGCTGCCAGCCGCTGAGCGGGCCCCTCAGGTTGCCCAGGTTCGACTCCTTGCCGAAGTCGCCGATGTGCGGCAGCCAGTCGACCGCGGCCACGTAGGACGGCACCGCCAGCACGGCGAGCGCCGCGGCGAAGGCGGTCGACTTCAGCAGCAGCGCGCGCGAGGGCGGTCGCACGGCGACGACCGCGCCGACGAGAAGCGGCGGGACGAGCCAGAAGGCGCCCGGGAGGCTGAGCACGCAGACCACGGCCGCGCACGCCGCCGCGAGGGGCAGTGCCGCCCGCGGTCCGCGCTCCCGCTCGAGCGTCCAGGGCAGGAGGGTCCCAATCAGCGCCAGCAGCAGCGCGCCCGCGACCTCCTTGATCCCGCCCCAGAGCGCGTAGCCGTAGAGGATCGCCGGCTGCGCCGCCACGAACGCGGCGACGGCGCGCAGCGGGCCCGAGACGATCACGCGCCCGAGCACCGTGTACACCGCGAGCGCCAGCAGCGCCGCGAGGAAGGCGAGGTACGGCTGGTAGAGCCAGGCGCTGTCGTAGGCGAGCAGCTGGTGTCCGATCCCGAGCGGCATCAGGCTGCCGGTCGGGTAGCCGATCGCGAGCGTCGTCGCGAGCGTCGCCTCGTAGGTGGAGGGCGCAAGGCCGGCGAGGCTGCGGCCGTGCTCCATCACGCGGTCGGTCATCGCGAGGTACGTGGCCGTGTCGTCGAGCTTGATGTAGCCGCCGAAGGTCGCGCGGCCGGAGAGCACGAACGGCGCCGCGAAGGCCGCGAACACGCCTGCGGCCGCGGCAGGCGCCCAGGGGCGCGGCCGCGGCCGCCACCAGCGCGAGAGCAGCAGCCCCGCGAGCGCGAGCGCGACCACGAGCGGGCCGGCGAGCTCGGCGGTCGCGTCGGCCAGCGTCGCGAACTGCGCGGCGAGGATGACGACCGTCAGCCCGGCGGGCAGCACGAGCGGCCGCGGCAGCCGCGAGCCGGCGGCGAGCTCGAGCAGGCAGCCGCAGCCGAGCGACAGCCCCGCCAGCACGAGCGGGAACGCGACCCAGGCGACGAGCAGCGCCAGCAGCTAGCCGACCGGGACGACCTGTCCCGACGTGATCAGCTCGCGCACGTGCGTCGCCGACGGATCGAAGACCTCGATCTGCACGTTCGAACCCGGGAAGGCGAGGTAGACGTTGGTCGGCCGCGAGGTGCTGTAGACGGCGAAGCCGCCCTTGGGCGCGGTGAACGAGCTCTCGTCGGACTTCTTCGCGAGCGCCTTCAGCACGTCGTAGGCGTTGTCGACCGGATACGTGCCGACGAGCGGGTACTTCGCCTCGGTGGTGCCGATTGGCGTATCCGACGGGAGGTAGCGCACGTAGATCCGGTCGAGTGTCGTTCGCGTCAGCTCGTAGGTGCGATCCTGCTGCGGCCCGAGCCAGTAGATCGGCCTGCCGACCTCGACCGAGAGGTCGTGCAGGCGCGGGGGCGTGGCCGCGACGGCCGGGATCGCGGCCACGTGCGGCGTCTCGCCGGAGGAGCCGCTCGAGTCGCCGCTGCGCACGATCAGCCACACGCCGACCGCAACCGCGATCGCGACGGCGACGACCGCCCCGATCCTGAGCCCGGGCCTGCGCGCCCAGGTTTCACCGGAGCGCTGGTTCACCGCCATGAGCTTAGGTTCCGCCTCGGCCAGCCCCGTCCTCCCGCGACGCAGCGCAACCATCGGGCCGCCTTTCGCGTTCAAGTGGGGACGAAAGGAGGCTCAATTGACGATCTTGTGGATCATCGTGGTTGTCGTCCTCGTGCTGGCGCTGCTCGGTTTTCTCGGGTTCCGCTAGCCGCTTCGCTCTTGCGCGCAGGGGGTCGCTGCCCCGGCGACCCCCTTTACCGCTCCGAAAGCGCGGCGCCCGCTTGCGCTACGCTGGGCGCGCCAGGGCGGTTAGCTCAGTTGGGAGAGCACCAGCTCGACAAGCTGGGGGTCACTGGTTCGAGCCCAGTACCGCCCACCTCACTACCGGCCTGGGTGACCTGCTCCCGGTCATCCTCGCCGTCCGCTGTCCATTCGTCGTCCAACTCCGCCACGACGAGCGCCTCTAGCCGCTTGGGCCTGATTCCGCTTCTCGCCCTCGTACAGATGGCGGTACGTCTTGTGGAACAGAGCGCCGCCGTCGCTGTGCTCCAGTCGCTCCGCCGCCACGGCCGGATCCATCCCGGCAAGAGCCATCAGGGACGCCGCCGTGTGCCGGAGCATGTGGAACGTAAGCCCTCGAACACCGAGCGCCGCCCCTCCACAGTGGCCGGATCGTTAGTGACCGCAGCCTCCACCGACCGCACCCAAACCCGATCCCGAAAGCGGTTCGCGCGCCATTGGCGACCCTCCGCTGTCGGAGACACAACCCGCGTCCCGATCGCCCGCGCCATCAGCTGTTCGGGCAGGAGCGTCGTTTCGAGCCCCGTGAGGTAAATCCGATGATCCCGCCGCCGCTTCGCCAGCGCTGCCGGGATCGTGATCGTGCCGGCCCTTAGATCGATCATGTCGTCCGTCAGGCTGAACCAGACGTTCTGACGGCAGCCAACCTGGCCGGCGAGCAGAACGAGCCGCAATACGTGTTCCGGAAACCACGACGCGAGCTCGTACAACTCGCGAACCGTCAGCGCTCGCCCCGTTCTCGCCCGATGCTTAATCGGCGGGATCTCGAAGATGCCTCGTCAACTCGCTGCCCGCGACCCTTAGCGTCATGAAGAACTCGCTTCAGGAACTCAAGCTCGTTCTTCGCAGACCTCGGATGCTTCGTCGCGCGCGCGTAGATCAAGTCCTCGACCTTCGCGCGCCGGAGCCTCGCCACCGGTACGTCCTCGCACACGGCCCAGAACTTCGCGCACCGACGGTTGAACTCACGCGTTTGCGGGCTTGGCGATCTGGTGGCCTCGACTCGCGCGAGCAGCCCGTCCACCGCCTCCGCGAGACGGATCGACGGTTCTTCGTACAGATCCCCGAGCGACCGACGCCGCTTCAGGTCAAAGCTCGATGGTCTCTGCTGCCTCGCGCGTCGGAGCAGTTCGCGCCGGGAATCCAGCCACCCGCACCTGATACGACCGTCCGCGCTTGCGAATACTCACGCGGCATCCCGCCCCCGCGAGCGGGCCGAGGTACTCATTGACCGCGCTTTCGGGATAGCGCCGCTCGCTACCAATACGAATTAGAACGGAGCCGCCCCCGAGCAGCCTCCCGCCGGATCGTCTCCGGGTGCACCCCCAGGAACCGAGCAAGCAGGCTGCGGCGAGCGCGCCCATGACGTTGCCGGCGTCGCAGTGCTCGCTTGAAGATCGAGTAGGGACGGCCCTGCGAGGTCGATGCTCCTCCTCTCCGGGGCCGGAGCGGCGGTGGGAGTCTAGTTGTGCAGGGCCAGCGCGCTTGACTAGGAGAGTTCGAGCAGGGCGGCTCTCAGCGGTGGCAGCGCAGAACCCAAACACCGCCTGCGATCCACCGTGGCGAAGCCGTGCCTTTCGCGCATGGGGAGTAGGCTTGAGGCAAATGAACGTGGCCGCGGCCACCGAACCGCTGCTCGAGCGGAACGACGAGCTGGCCCGCATCGAGTCGGCGCTGGCCGACGCTCGCACGGGGCGCGGCAGGTTCGTGGTGGTCGAAGGGCCGGCCGGGATCGGCAAGACGGCGCTGCTCGCGTCGGCGCGTACCGCGGCGGCAGAGAGCGGAATGCGCGTGCTCCGGTCACGAGCGACGGAGATGGAGACCAACTTCGCCTTCGGAGTCGTGCGTCAGCTTTTCGAGCCGCCGCTGGTCGAGGCATCGGAGCTCGAACGTGCCGATCTGCTGCAAGGCGCTGCCGGCGCTGCGGCCGGCCTGCTTGGGCTTCCGGGCGCACCCTCTCCCGAAGGCCCGCCTTCCCGCGTCGATCCCTCGTTCGCGATCCTTCACGGTCTCTACTGGCTATGCGCGAACCTCGCTGCCGTCGGTCCGCTCTGCCTGGTCGTCGACGACACGCACTGGGCAGACGCCGCATCCCTGCGTTACCTGGCCTTCCTGCTCACACGGCTCGAAGAACTGGACGCCGCGCTCGTCGTCGCGACCCGCCCTCCCGAAGCCGGCGTAGATGCCGACGTGCTTACGACGCTGACGACCGATTCCTCCGCCGATGTGATCCCACTCTCTCCTCTGACGAGAGCCGCCGTTGCCGAGCTTTTGGAGGCGCGGCTCGGTGAGACTCCGGATCCGGGCGTCGTCGATACGTGCCTGCGCGTAACGCGCGGGACGCCGTTCCTGGTGCGCGAGCTCGTGACCGCACTGAGCGAGGGAGGCATGGGAAGCAGTGTAGAAACGGTCGGTCGCTCGGTTCGCCTCCGCCTCCTTCGGCTGCCCGAGCCTGCGAGGCGGCTCGCGCGAGCGTTGGCGGTCCTCGAGCAGAGCGACCTGCTGCAAGCTGCGCGGCTCGCAGGCCTCGAAGAGCTCGAGGCAGCCGATGCGGCCGACCTGCTGGCGACCGCAGGGATCCTCGAGTCGGGCCGGCCGCTCATGTTCGTGCATCCGCTCGTCCGCAACGGGATCTATTTCGAGCTCTCCAGCGTCGAGCGCGCGCAAGGCCACCACCGTGCCGCTCAACTGCTCGCCGAGCAACCGGGCGCGCATGAGCACGTCGCGAAGCATTTGCTGGTCAGCGACCCTGCCGCCGATGACTGGGTTGTCGAGCGGCTGGTCGAGGCCGCCGGCGCGGCCGGGAAGCAGGGCGCTCACGAGTCGGAGGCCGTCTTCCTGCGCCGAGCGCTCGCTGAACCGCCGCCGCCGGGCGACCGGTCGGCATTGCTGCTCGACCTCGGGATGGCCGAGGCGAGCGCCGGGCTCCGCGGCTGGCCCGAGCACTTGCAGCAGGCCGTGGACGCTGCGCCGAACGCCGCAGCAGCCGCCGAGGCGGCGATGGTGCTGGCGCACGCGCTCAGCCGCGCCCACCGCTACACGGAGGCGATCGAAGTTCTCGATCGCACATCATCGGCGCTCGATTCCCGTCACGTCGAGCTCGCGCTCCAGCTCGAGGCTGCGGCCGTCCTACCCGCGCTGAACGACCCCGTGACCGCACCCTCAGTGGCCCTCCGCCGCGAGACGTTGCGCGAGCGTGCCGCCGGCGATCCCGCGGCGCCACCCGAGGTGCTGGCTGCGGCCGCGTTCGTCTCCATCCTTACGAACGAGCCCGCCGAGACCGGCGCCGACCTCGCGACCCGAGCGCTCTTGGCCGAAGGCAGCGCACGACCAGACTCGGACGGCGGGCCATGGTTCTCGTTCGCGGCGTGGTTTTCGCATATCACGTTCTCGCTTCTTTTGGCCGAACGGTATGCGCAATTGCGGCCACTGATCGACGCCTCGATCGCGCAGGCGCGGGTGACGGGAGACGGCGGTCGGCTCGCCGTTGGCCTGCGTGATCGAGGCTGGCTTGCGCTCCGACGCGGCGATCTGAGCGCCGCCGAAGGAGATGCCCGAACGGCGCTTGCCGCGACCGCGCTCCCCGCACCACCCATGTACCGCGTCATGAACGGCAGTCTGCTCATCAAGGTGCTCGTCGATCAGGGCAAGCTTGACGCCGCAGACCAGGCGCTCGCGCCGCTCGATCCCGAAGCAGGGAGCGGATTCGCCTCGGCCTGGGGTCTTCGCTTCGCCCACGGACGTCTGCGGGTCGCACAAGGACGAGTCGCCGAAGGGCTGGAGGACTTCTTGGGCCTTGGCGTAGATCTGACGCGAGCGATCGTCACATGCCCGAGTTACCTCCCCTGGCGCTCGGAGGCGGCGCTCGCCCAGCTCGCGCTCGGCGAGCGCGAATCGGCGGGGCGCCTCGCAGAGGAGGAGCTCGAGCTCGCGCGGGCATTCGGCGCCCCGCGTGCGCTCGGTGTCGCGAAGCGTGCCGCCGGCGTCGTGGCCGGCGGTGACCGTGGAGCGCTTCTGCTCCGTGAGGCGATCGAGTTATTCGAGCGTGGCGATGCGCGCCTGGAGAGAGCCCGTGCCCTCGCCGATCTCGGTGCCCTGCTGCGCCGGCGCAATCTGCGAACCGAGGCGCGAGAGCTCCTTCGCGAGGCACTCGACGCCGCTCACCGCTTGGGCGCCAGACCCCTCGCCGAATACGCCGAGACCGAGCTCCGCGCCACCGGCGCGCGCCCGCGCCGGGTCGTCCTCACGGGGCTCGACTCGCTGACAGCCAGCGAGCGACGGATCGCCGAGCTTGCCGGCGAGGGCCTCACCAACCGCGAGATCGCACAGGCGCTGTTCATTACCGCCCGCACGGTCGAGGGTCACCTCACGAGTGTCTTCCGCAAGCTGCGACTTGAGTCGCGAGATGCGCTTCCCGCCGCACTAGCCGGCGGCGCTTCAGTCCCGGCCTAGCGTCCTGACTGACCCGAGGTCGAGCATCACTGTCGTGCGCTCGCCACAGGCCGCTTGCGCCGCGGCGGACGAGCGCAAGACGCACGGCGCCGAGGTTGCTCGCTACTCCATGCCGGTCGCACGCGCGTCGTCGACCTCGCCCGCCGCATTGCGGTTGCCGGCGAGCTGCGAGCTGTCGTCTCGGAGCTGACGAAGCGCTCGAATGCGGCGCACGCCAGCAACGCGGATGGGTAAACGCTCCGACGGGTCAGTGCCCGACGCCCAGCCGCACATTTGGCGACGCTGACTGGTGTTACCCGTCCCCTGACCCGACGTCCGGCAAAGACAGGGGGGTCGCCAGGCAAAGACAGGGGGGTCGTCACGGTGCGAACGCGGGTCCGCCGCCTCCACCATCGCCGAGACAAGCCAATCAGGCATCGCGATCAAAGAGGAGTAAGTGCTAACCGCATTCGAATCCATCATTGGCAAGGAGGGTTGGAAGATGAAGATCATTGCACTCGTGCCGGCGGCGCTGGTAGCGGCCGTTCTGCTTGTCTCGGCGACCGCCTCGGCGGCGCCCGGCAACGTCGGCTTCGGCTTCAACGCGAGGGACATCAGCGGCTTTCCGACCGGTTCGGCCACCCTTACGGGCGGCGGTGCCTACAACCCCGTGAGCGGCTTCGTCCACTCCGCTGGCGGCTTTCGCTGCACGAGCGATGTCGGCCAGGGCCCGCTGACCGGCTGCCTCGCCGGCGAAGGCGTTCGCTGGGATACGGTCGATCTCCGGAGGAGCACGACCTTCAAGTGCACCGGGGCGGCGGCGGAGTCCCTGAAGACCGCAATCACCGATGAGAACACGGTCGGGCTTGACGCGGACTTCTACCGTGCCGGTGACGGGAACGACGAGTCCTTCACCGCGCAGATGATCGTCTCCGCCGATGACATTGCGCCCGACATCCTCGGGATCCAGAACGTTTGGATCCAGGGCGTCGGCTGCGCCTCGGCGATTGCGAACTTCAGTTCCTGAAGTCGACCCGGAAGGAGGAGATCATGCAAACGACCGAACAGTCGGACCACCACGGCACTAGCCGACGTTCCTTCTTGCTCAAGGGGGCCGCGGTCGGAGCAGGGGCCATCGGCGCGGGGCGGCTGCTGACCGATGCCTCACCGGCCTTCGCAAGCGGCGGCCTTACCAAAGGCGACGCGGCGATTCTCCGCTTCCTGGCTGCGGCCGAGATCCTCGAGACCGACATGTGGCAGCAGTACAACGAGCTCGCCGGCATCCAGGACAGCGAAGTCCCTGGTGGAACCGGCAATCCCGACTACACCGAGGCGGTCGCGGTGCTGGACGAGGACATGGACCAGTACATCCACGACAACACCGACGACGAGATCAGCCACTTCACCTTCATCAACGCCTACCTGAAGGCGCACGGCGCGCAAACGGTCAACCTGGACAAGTTCCGCACCCTGCCCAGCAGCACGGCAACGGGAGCCCAGCAGATCGGACGGCTGACCAACCTGATGCAGCTGACCATCAACACCAGCTTCTGGACACGCTACCGCAGCGACTCGCAGAACCCCGACTTCGGCGACGTTCTCCCAAATGCCGTCCCCGACCTCGCCACTGGCCAGCACCCGGCGATCCCGCGCAGCGACGCCGATCTCGCCCCGCCCGACCACCTGCAGGCGATCGCCAACACGGCCGGCTTCCACTTCGCCTGGATCGAGCAGGGCGGTACCACGCTCTACGCCGCGCTCGCCCAGCGGGTCACCCATTCCGAGGTGCTGCGGATCCTGCTCAGCATCGGCGGCTCCGAGATCATGCACTTCCAGACCTGGCAGGACAAAGCCGGCAACGCGCTTCCCTTGACCGATCCCATCACCGGGCTCACGTTCCCCGACCTCAACGCCGACGGCGAGCTGACCCAGACCAACCTGATCATGCCGGAGCCGACGATCTTCCTCGATCGCAAGTTTCCAATCGTCTCGATCATCCGCCCCACCGAGACCGACGGCGCCGCCATGGGCACAGTCAGGGCCTTCACCAACGACGGCCTCTTCATCGGACAATCACGAGAGTTCTTCGCCGTCCTCACACAGCTGGCAAAGGCCGCCGACGCGGCCCGACACGGGTCGTGAGCGACGTGCCCCCGACCGACGTACGCCTGCCTGGTCGTACTGGAGCAGACGATCCTCTAGATCACCTGCTGACGCTGGGGCGGTGATTCAGCCGCCCCAGCGTCTCGCCACTCTTCGCGAGGAGGTTAGGAAGGGTGTGTGCAGGCGAGCGCAAACGCCCAGGTCGCGCTCATGCCACCGCACGGCCACCTCGAATGCTGGCGGGGGCTTCCTTCTGAGCGATCAGGATCGTCAGCTCAAGCGCGTCCGCTAGGTCGAGCCGAGAAGTTCCTTCGCTACCGCCTCTGCGACGGTGAGGTTCCCGCGCTCGAGCGCTCGCCGAAAGATCGCTAGATGGCCCTGCGAGGTCGACGCTCCTCCTCCCTCCGGGCCGGACGGCGGCCTCAGTCTACGAGCGGAGCGCGGTCGGGACGAGGGCTGATGTGAAGAGGGCGGATGTGAAACTCGAGGGTGGTAGGGTCGAGCGTCTTCGACAGGAGGAGGATCACCCCAATGCAGTACCTCATCGCCGGTCAGCACCCACCTGATCTATGCCCCTCGGCTAACGAAACGGTTAGGAACCTCTCGCAGGAGGGTGCCGCTCAGATACCCGAACTTGCCGAGAAGCTAGGCGTCAAGCTCCTGGCGACCTACGTCCCCATGAACAACCACATGGTCTTTGCGGCCGTCGAGGCTGACGACATGGACACGGTGCGCGAGTTTGCCTTCCAATCAAGGCTGGGCCAGTGGAACACGGTGGAGATCTACCAGACGTCGACCTTGGAGGAGGCTCTCACGAAGGTCAACGAACTGCCGACGATCTACTAAAGGTCGACGCTCTCCTCCCTCGGGGCCAGGGGACGGCCGGCCGAGAAACTTCAGTACTGCGGCAGGGGGCGCTCTCTGTGCGACAAACAGAGCCGATCAACAGGCAGTATCGGGAGGCAGGATTTCAACCTGCGACTCCCGGTCATGCGCTCTGCGGTTCCGGCCCGTCGACCAACTTGCGCATGATGAGGGCAGCGTTGTGACCGCCGAAGCCGAAGCTGTTGCTCAGCGCGACTCGGACGGGTAGCTCCCGCGCTTTGTTAGGAACGCAGTCGATGTCACAGGCGGGATCAGGCGTCTGGTAGTTGATCGTTGGCGGCACGATGTCGCGGTCGACCGCGAGGACAGTGAATGCGGCTTCAACCGCACCCGCCGCTCCAAGGCAGTGGCCGGTCGCGCCTTTCGTTCCGGAGACTGCGAGCGTCGAGACCTTGTCCTCGCCGAATGCCAGCTTGAGTGCGCGCGTCTCGATCGCGTCGCCGAGCCCCGTTGAGCTTGCGTGGGCGTTGACGTAGTCGACGTCTGTCGGAGCGACCGCCGCGTCAGCCAGCGCAGCCTGCACCGCACGGGCTTGTCCGGCGCCGAGCGGATCGGGCTCGGTCATGTGGAAGGAGTCTGAGCTGAGGCCGTAGCCGGCGAGCTCCGCGTAGACCTTGGCGCCACGGGCACGAGCGTGTTCCATCTCCTCCAGCACAAGGACGGCTGCCCCCTCGCCCATCACGAAGCCGTCCCGGTCGGCATCAAAGGGCCGACTGGCACCTGCGGGATCGCCGTTTCGGGATGAGAGTGCTCGCATGGCTGCGAAGCCTGCAACCGCCAGCTCGGTGATCCCCGCCTCGCTTCCCCCGCAGAGCATCACTTCGGCCCGCCCCAACCGGATCGCGTCGTACCCCTCGCCGACCGCCATCGCTGACGCAGCGCACGCCGTGCACGGGGCGCCGAGCGGGCCGCGCGTCCCCAGCTCCATCGACACCCACCCGGCCGCCATGTTCGGCATGAACGCCGTCACCAAACTGGGATGGATCCGTTGAGACTCATCGAGTTCGTGCAGACACGCCGCGAGGCTCGCGACACCCCCTTGCGCGGTCGCGATCGAGGCACCGACCCGATCGGGCTCAGACCCGATCTCTAGGCCGGCGTCGCTTTCCGCCATCCGCGCCGCGGCCACCGCAAACTGCGCGAAGCGGTCGATCTTGCGGATTGTCTTCCGATCGAGCCACTGCTCCGGCTCGAAGTCGCTCGCCTCACAAGCGATCCGCACAGAATGATCCGAAGCGGCGAAGGCGGTGATCGGGCCGGCCCCACCTTCTCCAGCCAAGAGCCGATGCCAGGTCGTGTCGATGTCCGGGCCGAGCGGTGTAACAGCGCCTAAGCCGGTCACCACAACCCGCCGTTCAGCGCTCATGGAAGCCGCCGTCGATCTCGGTGCGACGCAGGGCTCGGCGAGCCGGTCGAGTTGCTCATCGATCTCGTGGCGCTTTGCCGAGGACTCGATTCGATGGGCAGGCTGTCCTCTAGCTCTTCTGCCGATGCCGCTCGTCGTGCAGGCGCTTGACGGCGTCGTAGAGCGCCCTCGGCCGGTCGCCGCCGCTCGGGACGCTCAGCGTGAAAAAGACGGCCTCGGCCCCATCCCCGCCCAGGGTGACCGGCTCGGCGGTGTCCTCGATCAGCCGGAGCTCGATCGCATCGGCGACGGCTCGAGCTCCTACGGCTCCTTCGGCGCCAGGCTCGTGCGCCGCCTTCACCCTCAGGTTCTCCGCCATGAGCGTCGCCGCTCGCTCGTCGAGCGGGTACGGCTGGCTGGCGACCTCGAACACGACCTCCACTCGGCTGAGCCTACTCCCCATGGTGGGGGTGCCGTGATTCTCCCGGGCGTCGGTCCGGTGAAGCTCGAGAACACGCAGACTGTAAGAGTGAGCACTACGCAGCCTGCGGGTTCTCTTGAAGGCAAGAAAGGCGAAGCTGGGAGCACAGAATCAGGGAGCAGCGAATGAGCCCGTTGATTCCGATGGTGGTCGAGCAGACCGGGTACGGCGAGCGCGCCTTCGACATCTACTCGCGCCTCCTCAACGAGCGGATCATCTTCCTCGGCACACCGATCGACGACGAGATCGCCAACCTGACGATCGCCGAACTGCTCCATCTCGAATCGGACGACCCCGACAAGGACATCTCGCTCTACATCAACTGCCCGGGCGGCTCCGTCTACGCCGGCCTCGCCATCTACGACACGATGAAGTTCGTCAAGCCGGCGATCGCGACCATCTCGGTCGGGATCGCGATGTCGCTGGGCGCGCTTCTGCTTGCTGCCGGCGCAAAGGGCAAGCGGATGGCGCTCCCGAACGCGAAGATCCTCATCCACCAGCTCTGGGGTGGCTTCGAGGGGCAGGCGAGCGACATCGAGATCCAGGCCCGGGAGGCGATCGCGCTCAAGCGGCGGATGGAGGAGATCGTCGCCGAGCACAGCGGGCAGCCGCTCGCAAAGGTCTCCAAGGACATGGAGCGCGACTACTTCATGACTGCAGAGGAAGCGGTGGAGTACGGCCTCATCGACAAGGTGCTCGCGCGCCGCTTCGAGTCCGATGCACGACCCGCTGGGTAGGTGTCCGCGTCGAGAATCAGAGCGCTAGGCTTGGTCGAGCCGGCGCCGGGGCAGTCACGGGTCCCGGTGGCGCAGATGGCGGAGTTGGAGCGCGGGGTCCGCTCCCAGGCGGATCAGCCAGTTCGCGTGAGTTGCTCGTCGATCCAGGCGTTCGCTTCCACCGGCTCGACGCCGCGCGCCAGGGCAATCTCATTCGAGAGAAGCTGGCGTGCTTTCACGAAGAGATCCCTTTCGCCCGGAGAGAGCTGCGATTTCGCGGGCAGCGTCCACTCGCGATGCGCGCTGTCACGGATGATCTCTGCAAGCTCGATGGGATCGCCACCTGTCAGCTTCGCCTGTGAGTCCCTCCGGCGCTTGAGCCAGGGATCCCTGTTGGCGGCGTGATCTGCGCCGAGCGTCTTCTGCACCCGGGACATGTCGGCCTCGCTGGCCAGCGGCCGCAGTAGCTCGCGTGCGCGCTCCATCGGCAGCTCCACCGAGAGCCCGCCCGCGAGTGCGAGCACGATGACCTCTTGCCGCTTGCCGAGGATGACTCTTCTCTCTCTGGCTGCCACGTGCCCCGCCCCGTGCGAGCCGTAGACGACCATGTCCCCGACTGCCAGTCTCACCAAGGCAGCGTAGCGGCCGCTTCAGCACTGTCCGGAAGCGCATCTCCGCAACGATCCTCCGGCCGTCATGCTGAAGGTGTACGCCCAGGCGACGAAGCGGCGCGAGCGGCTCTCAGGGCCGCACCTTCGGGCCTACGACCGGGCCCTCGAATGGGCACGAAGGGGCACAATCGCCGCCGAGGAGCCGCTGGTGGTTCCAACCGAGGCAACAAAGAGCCTCGTCTAGCGGGTTTTTCGAGGAGCAGAAGGGTGAGCGGGTTAGAGCTCCTTGACTTGCGTAGCAGACGTGCTGATGCTCCCGCCGGCGTGCCCGCTCGCGACCGTACAAAGTGGGCGGTAGGGCCAAGCTTGAGAGAGCGTCGTCTCTCCCAACTGGCCCACTCAGGAAGGGCTTCGCCGACGGGCGTACCGGCGCCCTCCGGCAATGCTTTCCCGCACGCCTTCTGCGGCCCAGCGAGGGCGTCACTCGGCGAACCCAGCCGTACGTAAGTCGACCGACCCCCAGGTGTCGTAGCTGGGGGTCACTGGTTCGAGCCCAGCCCGCCCACCTCAGAGGCCCGTCGGGAACGGCGGGTCTCTTCTTTGCCCATCTCTCCCACTCGCGCGCTGCAGCTGCGTCGATGTGGGCAAGAATGTCGCCCGTCTAGGCGGACTTAACCAACGGATTTCGAAAAAACTGCCACACTTTCCCGCATGGGTGGTCGAGGCTCAGGCCGCAAGTCGGCAGACGGAAACAAGCGACGCCTAGTCGACGATTTCCCCCCATCGTAATCACTGAGCTCGTCGGGGCAGACGGTCCGCCTGATCGCGCGCCGCTCTTGCGCAGCTGGACGCAGCCGGGCCGCCGGATCAGGGTCGAGATCTTCCGCATGGGCAGGTTCAGCTTCGCCTGCTTGATCAAGGTCGTGACGCCCGCGGGCGGGAAACGCTCAGCCGAGGAGCAGCTGCATCTCGTACTGCTGCCGCGCGCCTCGGATTAGGCTTGCAAACTCTTGCCGCAACGCCATTTGCAGGGAGAACAAGATTCCCGGCCCGGGTGGCGGGCCAGTGAATGCGCCAGTCGGGACGAATTCGGCTTTCTTGCGCTTCAAGGGACGCTCCGCCTGACGCCGCGCTCGCCCAGGTAATGGCGTGGCAGCATTCGCGGCCGCTAGGCGAGACGCGCGAAGCGCGCGGTGAAGTGCCTCAGCGTCGGTGGCTCGAAGGTGATGCGGTAGCCGCGCAGGTCCGGCGCGCGCTCGATGACGCGCGCGCAGACCTCGATGACGTAGTCGACGTGGCTCTGTGTGTAGGTGCGCCGCGGGATCGCGAGCCGCACGAGGTCCATCTCGGCTGGTCTCTCGCTTCCATCGGGAGCCCGTCCGAACATCACGGTGCCGATCTCCGCGGTGCGGATCCCTCCGGCGGCGTAGAGCTCGACCGCGACTGCCTGCCCCGGGTACTCCAGCGGCGGCACGTGCGGCAGCAGCGCCCGCGCGTCGACGTAGACGGCGTGACCGCCGAACGGTTGCACCACCGGCATCCCCAGCCGCTGCAGGCCTTCGCCGAGGTACGCGGTCGAGCGCACGCGGTAGCGCAGGTAGTCGTGGTCGACCGCTTCCTTGAGCCCCTGGGCGATCGCCTCGAGATCCCGGCCGGCGAGTCCGCCGTAGGTCGGAAAGCCTTCCGTGAGGATCTCGAGGTTGCGGCATTGCGCGGCGAGGGTGTCGTCGTTCATCGCGAGCCATCCCCCGATGTTTGCGAGCGGATCCTTCTTCGCGCTCATCGTCATCCCGTCGGCGAGCGACGCGATCTCGCGCACGATCTCGGTCACCGTGCGGTCGCCCTGGCCCGGCTCGCGCTTGCGGATGAACCAGGCGTTCTCGGCGAAGCGGCACGCATCGAGGAAGAGCGGCACGCCGTGCCTGTCGCACAATGCGCGGGCGCCGCGCAAGTTCTCGAGCGACACCGGCTGGCCGCCACCGGAGTTGTTCGTGATCGTCATGAAGACAGCCGGGACGTCGTCGCCCCGAGCCACGAGCAAGGAGTCGAGCGCGTCGAGGTCCATGTTCCCTTTGAACGGGTGCAGCAGCGAGGGATCGCGCGCCTCTGCGATCACGAGGTCGACGGCCTGAGCACCGCTGAACTCGATGTTCGCGCGTGTCGTGTCGAAGTGCGTGTTGTTTGGAATCACCTTTCCCGGGCCGCCGATCACGCTGAACAGGATCCTCTCGGCGGCACGGCCTTGGTGCGTCGGAATCACGTGCCCGAACGGGAACAGGTTGCGCACGGCCTCGAGGAACGTGAACCACGAAGGGGAGCCGGCGTAGCTCTCGTCGCCGCGCTGCACTGCCGCCCACTGGTCACGCGACATCGCTCCCGTGCCGGAGTCGGTGAGCAGATCAATGAGGACGTCGGTGGCGTGCAGGTCGAAAAGGTTGTAGTGCGCCGTCTCGAGCGCGGCGCGGCGCTGCTCCTCCGTCGTCATCCGCAGCGGCTCGACGGAGTGGATGCGGAACGGCTCGATGATCGTGTTGAAACGCACGCCCACGAAACCTAGAACGACGAGGGCGCCGCGTCATCCACATCCACGCTGAGAAGTCTGCAAACAGGAGTGATCCCCCGGGGCCAGTCCTGACGGGTCGCCAACAGTCGCAACGGCCACCGCGAGCGCGACTGCGGCAGGCGCGTCGGTCGGCACGATCGAGCTCGCCGTCACGTAAGGCTGCGGGTACGAGGCGCCGGTCGGGCGCCCGTGGGCTCAGCCCGCGGCTTCGCGATTACGGAAGCGGAGCGACTCCGGGTACGGGAAGAAGTCCATCACCTCGCCGGTCTCGATCCGGCGCTGGGCGGCCTGCCAGAACTCGGGCTCAAGCAGGTCGGCGTGGTGGCGCAGGAAGAGGTCGCGCACACGCGGGTCGCCGAGCAGGAAGGTCGCGAACTCCTCGGGGAAGACGTCGTTGCGCAGAACGCCGTACCAGGGCTCAGCCGCCAGCTCCGACTCCGCGTCCGGCGCCGTCGGGATGCGGCGGAAGTTGACGTCGCACAGGTAGTCGATCTCGTCGTAGTCGTAGAAGATGACCCGGCCGTAGCTCGTGACGCCGAAGTTCCGCCAGAGCATGTCGCCGGGGAAGATGTTCGCCGCGGCGAGGTCGCGGATCGCGTTGCCGTAGTCGACGACCGCCGCCTCGAGCTCCTCGGGCGAGGCGCGGTCGAGGTAGAGGTTGAGCGGCACCATCCGCCGCTCGACGTAGCAGTGGCGGATCACGAGCGGCTCGCCGTCGGAGACCATCGAGGGCGCCAGCTCGCGCAGCTGCTCGAGCAACTGCGCGGAGAAGCGTTCGCGCGGCAGCGCCAGGTCGACGAACTCGAGCGTGTCGGCGAGGCGCCCGACGCGGTCGACGTGCTTCACCATCGTGAACTTCGAGCGGACGGTCGCCCGGTCGGTGTCCTTGCCCGGCCCGAACGCGTCGCGGATCACCTTGAAGACGTATGGGTACGACGGCAGCGTGAAGACCAGCATCACCTGGCCGCGGATCCCGGGCGCCTCGACGAACTCGTCCCGCGAGTGGTGCAGGTGCTGTAGCAGCTCGCGGAAGAAGAGCGTCTTTCCCTGCTTGCCGAGACCGAGCATCGTGTAGAGCTCGGAGCCGGCGCGCACCGGCGTCATCGAGCGCAGGAACTCGACGTAGCCGGACGGCACCTCCATCTCGACCATGAAGTAGGCGCGCGAGAGCGAGAAGAGGACGTTTATCTGCTGCGGGTCGAGCAGGATCGTGTCCAGCTCGAGCCGGCCGTCGGCCTCGCGCAGGACGGAGACGACGAAGGGCAGCTCGTCGTGGCCGTTGATGAGCTTGCCGAACACGTACGCGGCCTTGTTGCGGTAGAAGGCCGAGTTCAGCACCTGGATCTGGTGGTTCGGCTCGAGGTGCGTCCACGGCCCGTTCGGCCGCTCCTCGAGGGCGCGCAGCACGTGGTCGAGGTCGCGCTCGAGGTCGGCGAACGGCCGACTCCAGCCGACGTCGCGGAAGAGCCGCGCGAAGCACTCCCGCTCCCCGTCGACGTTCGGGTAGTAGCAGCGGTAGATCGGCGGGTCGGACTCGATGTACTCGGTCGAGATCGCCGCGCGGACGAAGATCAAGTCGTTGTCGTAGTAGGTGCGCTGCAGGATCCTCGTGATCACCGAGTTGAAGAAGGTCTCGGCGAGCTCCGGCTGGCTGTGCTCGATGAGCAGACCGATGTAGTGGAGCTTCGCGTCCCCCCAGGTCTCGTCGCTGAGCGCCCCGACGTCGAACTCGCCGCGAAGCCGGTCGACGCACTCGCGGACGCGCTCGTCGTAGAAACGAACACGCTCCTGAACCGCCTGCTGCTGCTCCGTCCAGGCGCCCGCCTCGAACCGCTCCTTGGCGCGGCCGCTCGTTGCGCGGAATAGCCGGTAGTGCTTGTCGAAGCCCTCGATCAGGACGGTCGCGATCTGTCGCGACGCGTCCTCCGGGACGGCTGCGATAGCGTGAGCCTCCTTCGTCCCCACGAGCAAACGGTAGGTCAATGAGCGCGGCTACGCACATCGAGGTCGCGGCGGGCGGCGCCAGGATCGTCCCCGGCGAGCCGACTCCCGACAATCCGATCATCCCGTTCATCGAGGGCGACGGGATTGGCGTCGACATCACCCCGGCGATGCGGATGGTCGTCGACGCCGCCGTCAAGAAGGCCTACGGCGGCGCCCGGCAGATCCACTGGATGGAGATCTACGCGGGCGAGAAGGCGACGCGCCTCTACGGCAGCGATGTTTGGCTGCCCGACGAGACGCTGGAGGCCGCGCGCGAGTACTCGGTCTCGATCAAGGGGCCGATGACGACGCCGGTCGGTGGCGGCATTCGCTCGCTCAACGTCGCGCTGAGGCAGCAGCTCGACCTCTTCGTCTGCCTGCGGCCGGTGCGGCACTTCCCCGGCGTGCCGAGTCCGCTCAGGGACCCGTCGAAGACGGACATGGTGATCTTCCGGGAGAACACCGAGGACATCTACGCGGGGATCGAGTGGGAGGCGGAGTCCGAGGGCGCCCGCAAGGTGATCGACTTCCTTCAGGGCGAGATGGGCGTGCGGAAGATCCGTTTTCCCGAGACTTCCAGCATCGGGATCAAGCCGGTCTCGCGCGAGGGCACCGAGCGGCTCGTCCGCAAGGCGATTCAGTACGCGATCGCGAACGGACGCGAGTCGGTCACGCTCGTGCACAAGGGCAACATCATGAAGTTCACCGAGGGCGGCTTCCGCGACTGGGGCTACGCGCTCGCGGCGCGTGAGTTCGGCGCCAAGCCGATCGACGGCGGCCCCTGGCTCGTGCTCGAGCAGGAGGGGCGGGGGATCACGATCAAGGACGTGATCGCCGACGCGTTCCTGCAGCAGATCCTGACGCGGCCGGCCGAGTACGACGTGATCGCGACGCTGAACCTGAACGGCGACTACATCTCCGACGCGCTCGCCGCCCAGGTCGGCGGCATCGGGATCGCGCCGGGTGGCAACCTCTCCGACGAGGTGGCGATCTTCGAGGCGACGCACGGCACCGCGCCGAAGTACGCGGGCCAGGACAAGGTCAACCCCGGCTCGCTGATCCTCTCGGCCGAGATGATGCTGCGCCACATCGGCTGGGTCGAGGCCGCCGACCTGATCATCAGCTCGCTCGGCGCCGCGATCTCCGACAAGCAGGTCACCTATGACCTCGCCCGGCTCATGGAAGGCGCGCACGAGATCTCAACCTCGGCTTTCGGTCAGGCGATGATCGAGCGCATGTAGCTGGGCGTCCCTGGTTCCAGCCCAGTACCGCCGTCCTCACCATCAGCCTGGTTGAGCCTTTCCGGCTCAGCCTCTCTGCCGGTTGTTCCGCCAGCACGGCAACTACCCTGCAGAGCAATCGTGAGCACTCTCCAACTGACGACTCGTCCCCGCTCGCAGGCGCCGCTGTCGGCGGCTGAGCGGGCGAGGCTCGAGCAGCGCGCACGTCGGCTCGCCTGGGCCGGCAATGCCTGGCACCTGGTCGAGTTCGCGATCGCGGTCGGCGCGGGCATCGCGGCCGGTTCGATCGCGCTGATCGCGTTCGGCGTGGACAGCCTGATCGAGGTCGCGGCCGGACTGACGATCGTGTGGCGGTTTTCGGGATCCCGTCTCGGATCGGCCACCTCCGAGCGACGTGCCCAGCAGCTGATCGCGGTCGGCTACTTCCTGCTCGCCGCCTACGTCGCGGTCGAGTCGGTGCGCGACCTTGCCGGTGGTCGCGAGCCCGGAGTCAGCTGGGTCGGGATCGGGCTGGCCGCGTTCACGGCGCTGTCTATGCCGCTGCTCGCACGGGCGAAGCGCAGGGTCGGTCACGCGCTCGGCTCGGCGGCAACGGTCGGCGAGGGTGGACAGAACATGATCTGCGCCTACCTCTCGATCGCGCTGCTCGTCGGCCTGCTGGCGAACGCGCTCGCCGGCTGGTGGTGGGCCGATCCGATCGCCGCGCTGGTGATCGGCGTGGTGGCCGCGCGCGAGGGCGTCGAGAGCTGGCGCGGCGATGCCTGCTGCTAGTTACTCCAGCTCGAGGCGTTCGTAGGCGAGCGTCAGCTCCTCGATCGCCACGTCGCAACCCTTGGCGTTCAGCGGGCCGCTCACGTGCTTCACGATCCGCGCTCGCAGCAGCTTCCACGTCTGGACGGTCTGCGTGTGGTCCTCGTTCTGCAGGTGGATGAGAACCGTGCGGAAAGCGTTCTGGTCGCCGTTGCGGATGTCGTTCAGCCACTGGTAGAGGTCGAGCGAGCCGATGATCCCGCGCTTCAGCGTCACGTCCGTGGCCTTGTTCAGGCCAGTGATCTTGCGGACGGAGTTCTCCTTCTCGTTTCCGTTGCGGTACTCGATCACGTCGACGCTCATGCCGATCTGGCTGCACTCCTGGAAGCCGGCGCGCGGGCCGTCGGTGTCGCCGGTGCCGAGGTCGACGAGGAAGTTGAACTGCAGGTACGGGCGGTCGCGCTGGACGGCCATGCTCAGGCTCCTTGGCTCGTGGGACGGGAAGCTCGACGCGCGCGCGGCTTGCGCGGCCGCACCCAGACGAGGTCGACGAAGACGAGCTCGACCTCCTCGAAGGCGATGCCGCTCTCGAGCGCGTTCAGCGTGGGGCCTGACCAGCGGCAGGGCCGGGCGCGCACGAGCCGCCACGCGTTCGCGACCCGCCCGCCGGCGCTCTCGAGCTGCTGGATCGTGACCGTGCGCCGGTCGGCCTTGCCGCCGACGACGTTGCGGCGCCAGTCGAAGAGCGTCGTGTCGCGCGACAGCGCACGGCGTAGCACCACGTGCGCGAACTCCTCGCCGCTTTCCGGATCGACCTCCGAGCTGAGCGGGCTGACCTCACAGAAGCCTAGCTCCTCACGCCCGATCAGGACACGGAAGTGGCTCGTTCCCAGCAACGCGGCGGCCTCGCGCTCGGGCATGGGCGGAGGCTACTCCACGGAGGCGAGCGAACCACGTACGGAGGCGTTTCCTCTTCTATAGATCTCCCCCCCCCCCCCCCCAACCCGAGCCGGGCCGTAACGAACCGCGCTCTTGCAAGACTGTTCAACGTGACCAAGATCCAGAAGACCGAAGAGCAGTGGCGGGCGGAGCTCACGCCCGAGCAGTACCGCGTCCTGCGGGAGAAGGGCACGGAGCGGCCGTTCAGCGGCGAGTACGACCACAGCTTCGAACCGGGCACCTACCGCTGCGCCGGCTGCGGCGCGGAGCTGTTCGACTCGGAGACGAAGTACGACTCCGGCTGCGGCTGGCCCGCGTTCTACGCGCCCGCCTCGAGGGAGGCGATCGACGAGGAGACCGACGCGACCTACGGCATGGTGCGCACCGAGGTGATGTGCGCCAACTGCGGCGGCCACCTCGGCCACCTCTTCCCGGACGGGCCGCACCCGACCGGGGTGCGTTACTGCATCAACTCGGCAGCACTCAAGTTGGAGGAGGAGTAGTGGAGAAGAAGGCAACGTTCGGCGCCGGCTGTTTCTGGGGCGTCGAGGCGGCGTTCCGCCAGATCGACGGAGTGACGAAGACCGAGGCCGGCTACGAGGGTGGCAAGCTCGAGAACCCGACCTACGAGGACGTCTGCTCGCACACGACCGGCCACGCCGAGGTGGTCGAGGTGACCTACGACCCGGAGCGCGTCTCCTACGAGCAGCTCCTCGAGGTCTTCTGGGGCAAGCACGACCCGACGCAGCTGAACCGCCAGGGCTGGGACGTCGGCGACCAGTACCGCTCGGTGATCTTCGCCCACGACGAGGAGCAGCGGGCGGCGGCGGAGCGCTCGAAGGCCGAGCTCGACGCTTCGGGGCACTACCGCAGGCCGATCGTGACCCTGATCGAGCCCGCGCAGACCTTCTACGTCGCCGAGGACTACCACCAGCAGTACCTGGAGAAGCGCGGCCGCTCGAGCTGCACGCCCGCGCTCGCCGAGAGCGCCTAACCCTCGGATTTCGACGCGGCCGCGCGTGGGCGTAGGCTTCACGCGTGGCCGCCGTGCGATCGAAGCACCTCGTCCTGATCCTCGCGCGTGAGTTCGCCTCGAACTTGGCGACGCCGACGCTGATCACCGACGAGCAAGGCTGCCTGATCTACTACAACGAGGCCGCCGAGCATGTCCTCGGCCGGTCGTTCTCGGAGGTGGGGGAGATGCCGCTCGAGGAGTGGAGCTCCCAGTTCGAGCCGCGCACCGTCGACTCCGACGAGCCTCTGCCGCTCGAGCGACGGCCGACCGGGATCGCGCTCAACGAGCGGCGTCCCGCGCACGAGCGGATCCGGATCACGAGCGTCGACGGTCTGGCGCGGGAGGACGCGGTGACGGCATTCCCGCTCTTCGCGCACACCGACGAGCTGGTCGGCACGGTGACGATCTTCTGGCGCGATTGAGCATGCGTGTCAAGGTCTGGGGCTGCCGCGGCTCGCTGCCGACACCCGGTGCGTCGACGGTGCGCTACGGCGGGAACACGTCGTGCGTCGAGGTCTCGCTCGACGACGGCTCGCTGCTCGTGCTCGACGCGGGCACCGGGATCAGGTGCCTGGGAGACGAGCTCGCGGAGCGTGGGATCATGCAGCTGCACCTCCTGCTCACGCACCTGCACCTCGATCACCTCGAGGGGCTCCGCTTCTTCGGCCCGCTCTGGAATCCCGCGGTGTCGATCGACATCTGGGGTCCGCCCTCGCCGACCTCGAGCCTGCGCGACCGCATCGCGCGTTCGTTCTCGCCGCCGCTGTTCCCACGCGACCTGAAGGAGGTGCCGGCGAGCGTGACCTTCCACGACGTGCCGCGCGAGCCGTGGATGCTCGGACCGTTCTCCCTCACCGCGGCGCTCGTCGTCCATCCCGGGCCCACCGTCGGCTACCGGATCGAGGCGGGAGGCGTGACGATCGCGTACCTGCCCGACCACGAGCCGGCGCTCGCCGGCGGGGCGGACAAGTCGCTGGACTGGATCTCCGGCGGCGCCCTCGCGGACGGCGCCGACCTGCTCCTGCACGACGCTCAGTACTTCGAGGACGAGTACGAGGCGCGCATCGGCTGGGGGCACTCCAGCGTCGCCGACGCCATCGCGTATGCGGATGCCGTCGGCGCGCGCCGCCTGCTGCTCTTCCACCACGAGCCTGTGCACGCCGACGAGTCGCTCGACCGCCTCGAGGACCGCGCGCGCGAGCTCGCCGGCCGGAACGGCCGCGGGCCGACACTCGCCCGCGAGGGCATGGTCGTCGAGCTGTCGGCCTAGCTCTCGAGGAAGACGGCCAGCGTGGCGGTGAAGCCGTGCAGGAACGGCTTCCCGCCGACGGGGCCGATCTCGCCGGCGCAGAAGAAGCCCGCCACGCCGTCGCCGCCGAGCAGCTCGCCAACGGCGCGCGCGTCGTGGTCGGGCGCCGCGAAGAGACTCGTGCCCCGTCCGTTGCAGGTGAAGAGCAGCGCGCCGGCAGCGCGGTCTCCGTCGATCGCGTTGGCGAGGTTCTCGCGCAAATCCTCGTCGGCCGCCGCGGCGTCGCGCACGTGGAAGCGCAGCGTCTGCCCGACGCGCACGGGCTCTCCGATCGCAAGCGCGCCGGTGTCCTCGTCGACGCCGATCAGGCCGCGCATCAGGTAGTCGCCGCGGCGGTACTCGGCGCGGTTCTCGTCGATCACGAGCCCCGCGAGGACGCCGCCGCGCGTGGCGCTGTGCTGCTGGTCCTCGGTCAGGTTCGCGAGGTCGCCCTTCAGCCGCTCTAGCGCCGGCTCTCCGGCGAGCTCGAAGACGACGTTGCCCTCCGCGTTCGTGATCACGGAGTCGCGGCCGACCGGCTCGCAACCCTGCGAGACGACCGTGCGCACCGGGGCTCCGCGCACCACCGCGCCGACCGCGCCCTCGTAGACGACCTCGCCGTCGACGAACAGCGCCTGGGTGTCAGGCTCGCCGCCGCCGGCCGCGAGTCCGCCGACGACCGGCGCACGGTCTTCCTCCTCGTTCAGCTTCGTGAGGAAGCCCGCGGCCGGGAAGGTGAAGGGGTCGACGAGCAGTGCGACGAGGTCCGCGCCTTCGAGGTCGGGGAAGCTGGTGACCGCGACGCCCTCGTCGGTGCCGATGGCGACGCTGTGGAACGTCTCGATCTCCGCTCCGGGGAGCGACGCCGCCCAGACGGCCGCTGCCGGGCCGCTCTCGAGCTCGCGCTCGCCGGCGACCACGCCCTCGGCGACGCAGCCGAGCAGGTGGCGCGGCGCGAGCTCGTCCTCGACGGCCGCCAGAGCCTCCCCGCCGGCCGCGAAGTGCTCGGCCGAGAGGAAGAGGAACGCGAGGTCGACCGGGGCGGCGTCGAGCAAGCCATGTGTCTGGCGGGCGGCTTCGACGGCCGCCTCGGCCGCCACAGGCGAGACGGACAACCCCGCCCCGACCCGGCGCGTGCGCGTCACGGGGCTCATGGGCGGAGTGTACGCCTCGCCTGCGGCTCAGCTCTTGCAGGCGTTCTCGACGTTCGACTTCGCGCTCGGCATCTGCTCAGTTCTTCGAGATCTCCCCGACGAGCTCGCCCGTCTGCTCGTCGTTCGCCTCGCGCGCCACGTCGGCCTGGGCGACGATTCCGACGAGCCGCCCGTCCTCCTCGACCACCGGCAACCGACGGATCTGGTTCGTCGCCATCAGGCGGAGCGCCTCGTCCAGGTCCTGCTGCGGGTCGATGGTGACGAGGTCGGTTGATCCGACCTCGCGCACGGTCACCGACTGCGGATCCTTCCCCACCGCGACCACGCGCGTGACGATGTCCCGGTCGGTGAGGGCTCCGACGAGGCGGTCACCCTCGACGATCGGGGCGAGCCCGACGTCTTCCTGCTTCATCATCTGCGCGGCGTACGCGACTGGCTTGTCGGCCTCGACCGAGCAGGGGTTGGCGGACATGACCTCGCTGATGCTCTTCGCCATGCGGCTCCTTCCGTTTCGATTTCGAGTCAGATTCGGTTTCCCGGCGCGAGGCGGCGCGAAACGGTGAGAATGCGCCGGTGCGCACGGCGACGATCGAGCGGCGGATCACCCAGCTTGCGCTCTCGTTCCCCGAGGCCTACGAGGATCGGCCGTGGGGCGACTTCCCGGTCTTCAAGGTCGGCCAGAACAAGGTCTTCGGCTGGATGGTCACGCGGGACGAGTCGGTCGACGTGACCGTCAAGCTGACCGCGGAGGAGCGCGACATCGCCCACCTGCTCCCGTACGTGCGCACGGCGAGCCACGTCGGCCGCTACGGCTGGGTGACCGCGGCGGTTACGGACGAGGAGTCGCTCGACGCGGCGCTCGAGTGGCTGCGCGAGAGCTACTGGCTCAAGTGCCCGGCCGAGCTGAAGGCGGCCGTAGAGGGCGACGACTAGTCGGCCTGCGGGTCGTCCGCGGCGTTCGTGTCGCGCTCTTCGGGGTTCGGCGCGGGCGACTCGTCCAGCTCGTCGTTGCGGTCGTCGTCGCGAGGGTGCGAAGTATCCTGCTCTGACATGAAGATCGTCCTTCCCGACTCCTCGGAACTCGAACTTCCCGACGGCGCGACCGGCCTCGACGCCGCGCGCGCGATCGGCCCGAAGCTCGCCGAGCAGGCCGTCCTGGTGCGCTCGAACGGCAGCGTCCAGGACCTGCGAGCGCCGCTCGAGGACGGGCACGAGATCCAGATCCTGACCACGCGCGACACGCAGGACCCGGACGCGCTCTACGTGCTGCGTCACTCGACCGCGCATTTGCTCGCCGAGGCCGTCCGACGGCTCTATCCCGGCACGAAGATCGCGATCGGCCCGCCGATCGAGAACGGCTTCTACTACGACTTCGAGTTCCCGGAGCCGATCGGCGAGGAGGCGCTCGAGCGGATCGAGGAGGAGATCCGCAAGGAGCTCGCCGAGGGCCGCTCCTGGAATCGCGAGGAGATCGCAGCCGAGGAGGCCAAACGCCTCTTCGCCGAACAGGGCGAGGAGTACAAGGTCGAGCTCGTAGACACCGCGGAAGGCGAGATCACCCTCTACACGCAGGGCGAGTTCACCGACCTCTGCCGCGGCCCCCACCTGCAGGACTCGAAGCCGATCAAGGCGGTCAAGCTCACGGGCCTGGCCGGCGCGTACTGGCGCGGAGACGAGCACAACAAGCAGCTCACCCGCATCTACGGGACGGCCTTCTACGACCAGGCCGATCTCGACGCCTACCTCGGGCAGCTCGAGCAGGCGCGCGCGCGCGACCACCGCCGCCTCGGCGTCCAGCTCGACCTCTTCCACCTCTCCGACCACGCGCCCGGGATGCCGTTCTGGCACCCGAAGGGGATGGTGATCTGGAACGCGCTCGAGGACCTGCGCCGCCGCGAGAACCTCGAACGTGGCTACGTCGAGGTGAAGACGCCGCTGCTCTACGACGTCCAGACGTGGAAGACGTCGGGGCACTGGGAGAAGTTCCGCGACGACATGTTCCTCGTGCCCTACGGCGAGCGCGAGCTCGGCCTGAAGCCGATGAACTGCCCGGGCCACATGCTCCTTTTCGGCAGCGGCCTGCGCAGCTACCGCGACCTGCCGCTGCGCTACGCGGAGTCGTCGACGCTGCACCGCAACGAGCGCGCGGGGACGCTGCACGGCCTGCTGCGCGTCCAGCACGTCACCCAGGACGACGCGCACATGTTCGTCACGCCCGAGCAGATCGAGGACGAGATCTTCGGGTGTCTCGACTTCGCCGCCTACCTCTACGACCTGTTCGGCATGGAGGCCCGCTTCGAGCTCTCGACGCGGCCCGACAACAAGCTCGGAACCGACGAGGAGTGGGACTTCACCGAGGACGCGCTCCGCTCGGCGCTCGAGCGCCGAGCGATCGAGTACACGGTGAACGAGGGCGACGGAGCCTTCTACGGGCCGAAGATCGACCTGCACATGACCGACGTGCTCGGGCGCTCCTGGCAGATGGGGACGATCCAGCTCGACTCGCAGATGCCCGCGCGCTTCGGGCTCAGCTACATGGGCGAGGACAACGCGGAGCACAGGCCGTACGTGATCCACCGTGCACTCTTCGGCTCGCTCGAGCGCTTCATCGGGATCCTGATCGAGCACTACGCCGGCGCGTTCCCGTTCTGGCTCGCGCCGGCGCAGGTCCGCGTGCTGCCGGTCGGCGAGGCGCACCGCGACGCCGCCCACGAGCTCGCCGCGAAGCTCGAGGGCCTGCGGGTCGAAGTCGACGAGCGGGACGAGACCGTCGGCAAGCGGATCCGCGATGCCGAGGTGGAGAAGATCCCGGTCACGATCGTCTTCGGCGACAAGGAGTCGGACGACGCCCTGTCCGTGCGCGAGCGCGGGGGAGAGCAGTCGACGAAGAGCCTGGCCGATCTGCGCGAATACCTTGCTACCCTGTGATCCTGCACAAGCAGGGGCCCACCCTCACCTCCCGAGCCGAGCGCTTCCGGAGGTTCAACCGAGTCGGATGGACGAGGATCTAGGGCCGCTGCTTGCAGCGGTCTTGTCGTAGAGAAGGAGGAAACGAGAGCTTGGTGACACGCCTTTGAGACCACGCCGAAACGTGGAGCCCGACCGCGCCCCGGTACCGCAGGCGCGAATCAACGAGATGATCCGCGCGCCGAAGGTGCGCCTGGTGGACGACGACGGCTCGCAGATCGGCGTCAAGGACACGAACGAGGCGCGCGAGTACGCGTGGGGGAAGAACCTCGACCTCGTCGAGGTCGCCGCGCAGGCCGATCCGCCCGTGGCGAAGGTGATGGACTACGGGAAGTACCGCTACGAGCAGGAGCAGAAGGCCAAGCTCGCGAGGAAGCACCAGATTTCGGTCCACGTCAAGGAGATCAAGCTCAGGCCCAAGATCGGGATCCACGACTACAACACCAAGAAGGGGCATGTCGTGCGCTTCCTCAACCAGCGCGCGAAGGTCAAGGTGACGATCATGTTCCGCGGCCGGGAGCAGAGCCATCCGGAGCGCGGGCGTGATCTGCTGATGCGGCTGGCCGAGGATGTGAAGGAGATCGGGCAGATAGAGTCCCCGCCCCTCCAGGACGGCCGCAACATGGTGATGGTTTTGGGCCCGACGAAGAACGCGGGAGTCAAGAGAGACGATGCCGAAGCAGAAGACACACAGCGCAACGAAGAAGCGGTTCAAGGTGACGGGAACGGGCGAGTCCTGCGCCGCCGCGGGATGAAGGCTCACCTGCTCGAGAAGAAGTCGGCTAAGCGCAAGCGGCGTTTCCGCAAGGACCAGGACGTGCACTCGTCCGACGTCCGCGAGGTCAAGAAGCTGCTGGGGAGGTAGGCCGTGCCGCGAGTCAAGCGATCCGTCCACGCGCGCAAGAAGCGCCGCAAGGTGCTCGAGCAGGCGCGCGGCTACTGGGGCCTCAAGCACTCGAGCTACCGGCGCGCGAAGGAGCAGGTCGATCATTCGCTGGTCTACGCCTACCGCGACCGCAAGAACAAGAAGCGGACGTTCCGGCGGCTCTGGATCATGCGCATCAACGCGGCGGCGCGCCGCGAGGGGCTCTCGTACAACCAGTTCGTCTCCGGCCTGCGCAAGGCCGAGATCCCGCTCGACCGCAAGGTGCTCGCCGACCTCGCGGTGAGCGATCCGGACGCCTTCGGCAAGATTGCGGCGCAGGCCAAGGCCGCGCTCGAGGCCTGAGCCGCCGGCTCTCAGGCGAGAGCCGCGCCCGCGGGCTCGTCGACAAGGGTGCGATCTTCCGCCGGCAGGCGGAGCAGTTCGACGCGCAGGGTTCGCCGGTCTACGCGCACCTGGCGCGACGCTGTGTCGCCGAGCCGCTCGTGGACGGCTCGTGGACGAGCTAGCTGGGACGTTCCCCTGCGGCTCTTCGGCGGGGTGCATTACCTCGAGCTCGCCGGGGATCGAGCCGTATGCGCTCTCCGGCGAGTGGGACGACTTCCGTGCAGCCCTGGCTGCGCGGCGCGACTTCCTCGCACGTTTCGTACGCGAGCAGGGGGTACAACGAACGAGGTGCAGCGGTGCTACGCGCTGCTGCCGGCGTTCCTGCTGCTGGCCGGCGAGCACGGCGCCTCGGCCCTCGACCTGGTCGAGCTCGGCCCCTCGGCGGGGCTGAACCTGCTCTGGGATCGCTACGCCTACCGTTACAGGGCCGGTAGGTGGGGCAGCTCGGATCTGACCCTGACCGGAGTCGAGTACGCACCGGTGCCGAGCGACGTCCTGGAGCGCCCTGTAGCGGTGCGGCGGCGGCTCGGCATCGATCTCGAGCCCGTCGACGTCACGACCGACCACGGCGCGCGGCTGCTGCACGCGTTCATCTGGCCCGGCCGCGTGGAGCGGGCGCAGCGGTTGAGGCAGGCGATCGCGATCCTGCGGCGCGAGCCGCCGACGCTCGTCCGGGGCGACTACGTCGAGCTGCTGCCCGCGGTGCTCGCCGACCGAGACGAGGACGCGCTGACCGTCGTCTTCCAGACCGCCTCGACGGGGTACATCGGGCCGGAGCGGCGGGCCGAGCTCCGCTCGCTGCTCGAGAACGCGGGCGGCGAGGGAGCCCTGGGCAGGGTCTCGACGCGCGCGGTCGAGGAACGGGAGGAGGACCGGGACGACAGCTACGAGCTCGAGGTTGCGCTCTGGCCCGGTGGCGAGCGGCGCTTCCTGCTGCGCTGTGACTTTCACGGCAACTGGATCCGGTGGCGCTCGTGATCAGCTCGCGCGACAACCCGAAGCTGAAGACCGTGCGGAAGCTCGGCTCGCGGCGGCAGCGCGAGAAGCTCGGTCTCTTCGCCGCGGAGGGCGAGGATCTCGTGGCCGCGGCGCTGGATAACGGGTGGCAGCTCGACTTCGCGCTGGTCGATGCGGCGCGAGCGCCGGGGCTCCAGCTGCGGGCCGAGCAGGTCGCCTCGCACCTGCTGGCCGAGGTCTCGACGCTCGGCCACGCGCCGCGCGTGATCGGCGTTTTCCGCTCGGCGCGGCCCGGGCGCGAGTCGCGACGGCTCGGGCTCGAGTTGTGGCGCATCGGCGACCCCGGCAACGTCGGGACGCTGGCACGCGCCTGCGATGCCTTCGGCGCCTCCCTCGCACTCTCGCCCGGCTGCGCCGACCCCTTCGGGCCGAAAGCGCTCGGCCTCGACCGGGTCGATCTTCCGCGTTCCGCTGACGGACTTCTCGGCGGAGGGCGCGGTTGCGCTCGTCGCGCACGACGCGCCGCCGCTCTCGGAGGTCAACCCGTCGCTCTCGCGCTTCGTGCTCGGCTCGGAGCGGGAGGGGCTCCCCGAGGACGTCGTTGCGGTCTGCGCGGCAAGCGCGACGATCCCGCTCTCCGGCCACGCCGAGTCGCTGAACGTCGCGATGGCCGGCACGATCGCGCTCTACGATTGGCGGCGGACGCATGGAGCTGGCTGACTGGATCGAGGGCTACCGCCGCGCGTGGGAGGAGAACGACGACGAGCTGCTGCTGACGCTCTTCACCGAGGATGCGTCGTACCGCTCGTCGCCGTTTCGAGAGCCGAGCCTCGGCCACGAGGGCATCCGCGCCTACTGGCAGCGTGCGGCGGGGACGCAGCGGGGCGTCGAGGTGCGGATGGGCGCGCCGGTGGTCGACGGCAACGTCGTCGCCGTCGAGTGGTGGACGACGATGGACGACGACGAGGACGGCGCGGTCACGCTCCCCGGCTGCCTGCTGCTGCAGTTCGCGCCAGACGGGCGCTGCTTCGACCTGCGCGAGTACTGGAACGTCGAGGACGGACGGCGGCCGCCGCACGAGGGTTGGGGCAGCTGGCGTCGTGTAGGATGCCCGCGATGCCGACGATCACCGGGGTCTGGACCTCTCCGGGGCGCAACACCGGGCGCTCGGTGCCCCACGAGCGGCGCCGTGCGATCCCCGGCGAGGGCCTCGAGGGCTGTGCCCATGCGAATCCGCCCAAGCGCGAGGTGCTGTTCGTCTCGGCGGAGCACCTGGAGTCGGTCGGCGTCGAGCCGGGCGCTATCCGCGAGAACCTGACCATCGAGGGCACCGACGTCGAGCAGTGGCCGATCGGCCAGCGCGTCCGCGTCGGCGACGAGGCCGTCTCGAGATCACGATGGTCTGCGACCCATGTAACCGCATGGACGAGCTGCGCGAGGGCCTGCGGGCGGAGCTCCAGGGCAAGCGCGGCATGCTGGCCCGCGTGGTCGAGCCCGGCGAGGTCGCCGTGGGCGACGGCGTCAGCTCGTCTAGGTCGCCTCCTCGCGACCCAGACCGTGTCCTCGCCGCCGCTGAAGGGCCGGCGGTCGAACCAGCCGTAGCACGCGACGACCTGGAAGCCCGCTCGCTCCAGCAGCGCGCGCCATTCGTCGTTCGAGAGCCAGGCCAGCACGAAGCTCGCCTCGCCGCTCTCGCCGCGAACCGAGAGGGTGAGCGTCCGCGCCCGCGAGTCCCAGTCGGCGCGCTCGAAGATCCCCGGCTCGCGCTCGAGCCAGCGGGCGTGCGTATCGGCGATGTCGTCGGCGCCGGGGGCGAACACGTCGAACACCAGGCATCCGCCCGGAACGAGCAGCTCGTAGGCCGCATGCAGCGCGCGGAGTCGCGTCGCGTCGTCGAGCAGGTGCAGGTACGAGCGAAACGGGCACGTCACCAGCGCGACCCGCTCCTCGACCGGCGGCGCCTCGAGCTCGCCGAGGCGCAGGTCGAGGAGGTCGGCCACGCCAGCCAGATCCGCGCGCTCACGGCACACCTCGAGCATGCCAGGCGAGGAGTCGACGCCGATCACGCGCACCCCGGCCGCCGCGGTCGGTACCGCGATCCGGCCCGTGCCGACGGCGAGCTCGACCACCGTCGACCCGGCCCGCTGCGCCTCCTCGACGTAGAACGCCACGTCCTCGGTGACGCTTTCGCTCCACGGGTCGTAGATCCGAGCGATCGAGTCGTACGCGCTCATGCCGGCCGTCGGGTCACCCAGACGTACTCGCGCGACCCGTCGTCGAACGGCCGCCGGTGGAGGTCGCCGTAGAGCGCCTCGACCTCGAGCCCGGCGACGTCGATCAGCCCGAGCCACTCGTTCTTCGTCGCCCACCAGAGCGACGAGGTGCCGCCGCCGTAGACGTCAACGCCGGTCCGGCGGGATAACCCTTGGCGGAATCATCGTCATTCTCGGGATCATCCTGATCATTGTCTGGAGCTTCTGGATCGGGCTGATCGTCACGCTCATCGGGCTCATCGCCTTTGGCGGGTTCGCGCGGCGGACTGGTACTGAACGGGCTCTCGGAGGTCTTTTAAGCCGGCGCATGCCTGTCGAGGGCGTCTCGCTGATCCCGAAGTGCGTGGAGTGCGAGGCCGTCTGGCTGCCCACCGACGAGGAGCGCTGGCACGCGCACTTGGGCGGCGACGATCTCGACGAACCGGCGGAGCTCGTCTTCTACTGCCCGGAGTGCGCTGAGCGAGAATTCATCGAGGACTAACCCTCGCTGCGCGAGAAGCCATCGCGAGCTGTCGTGAACACTTTGGTCGGGATCGGCGTATGCTCGCCGTCGTGGCCGGGGCCGGACGTCACACGGCTCGCAGCCGCGATTGGCTGCGCACTCCTCTGTGGGGGCATCCTCACCGCCTGCGGCACCAAGACCGTCACCAAGACTGTAACCGTCGTTGGAACGGTCCCCAACGGCGGAGCTACCTCCGCCAGCGCCAGCGTCGCGCGGGCGCCCACGACTTCACGCAATTCGCGTGCGCCCAGTGTCACGGTGAGCGCGGGCGTGGCGGCGTGTCCGCCGACGTCCCCGCTCTCAGCCAGGTCGGGAAGCAGCTCACCGTCGCGCAGTTGAAACAGATCATCAACCACGGGCTCGGCGAATCGGCCAACCCGACGAAGCCGTACATGCCCGTTTGGGGGCAGGTGATTTCGGCGCACCAGGTGTCAGATCTCGTCGCCTACATCCGCGCCGGGCTTCCCTCCGTGCCTGGAGCGACGCCGCCGCCAGTGATAACGGCCAGGGCCCGGCGGTCGAGGGCGCGCTCCTCTACCAGCGCTACGGCTGCATCAACTGCCACGGCCCGAACGGGCTCGGCGGTGTCCCGAACCCCCAATCGCCCGACAAGGCGATCCCACCGCTTTCGGGCGCCGAGTTCTTCACCGAGTTCAACACCGACAAGAAGATCACCGACATGATCAGAACCGGCAGCGTCCTCGGCCGGGCCCCGATCGTCTCGATGCCGCACTGGGGCGGCATCATCCCCGACCAACAACTGCAAGCGCTCCTCGCCTACATCAAGACGCTGAAAACCGGCTAGCGCCGCTGGGCGGCTCCAAGCCGGACCGAGGCATCCAGCAGCCCTGCCCTCGGGGCGTCCTAGATCAGTACTTTGCCGCGCGCCGGCTGTGGCCTTCGCGGACGCCCCGCGAGGCCACCAGCGCTATTGCTTCGCCTGCACGATCTGGAAAGGAGCGGTCATTTCGGCCCAGCGCGTTCACGAGCGTCCCCACCAGTACGCCGCCGTCTGGCGCACCGGCGACGGCCCAACCTCGAGCGGCAAGCTCGAACTCGGCTCCGATGACCTCGTCCTGCACGGGGCGGACGAAGAGGAGCTCCGGATCCCGTTCGACGAGCTCACCTCGGTGGAGATCGGGCGCGCGGTCGGTGAACGGATCAACGGTGACAAGTCGCTCGTGCTCGAGCGGCACTCCTGTGAGCGGGTGCTCGTCGCCGCCTTGGGCGGTGCGGGCCTGCTCGGCGAGGTCAATGAGCTGCTCGCCCGGCTTCGGGCCGAGCACGCGGCGCGGGCCTGCATTGCCGTCGTTGTTCCGATCAAGCGTGGCACAGCCGCGGCGGCCCGGCGGCTCGTCGAGGCGGGCCCGCCCTTCGAGCTCGAGCGCCTTGGGCTCGAGCAGCACCATGTCCTTGTCAGCGAGCGCGAGGTCGTGTTCTTCTTCGAAGGCGAAAGCGCAAGCGCGGCCGCCGATGCGCTCTCGCGGAGTCCGCGTGTGCTGAACGCAGCTGTGCGCTGGCGCAGCATTCTCGCCGGCCGGCCGCGACTCGCCGAAGAGCAATTCGGCTGGAAGCGCACGAACTGACTAGCAGCAGCCAGCCCGCGTCAGTAGCCGAGGGACTCGCACCGGAGAGGCTCATCGCTTGCGGGGGTGGGGCTGGCCTCCGAATCGAGAGGAACGAGCGCCTGCTGCGATAGCAGGGAGTCGACGCGAAATCCCGCATCGATGGCCGGATCGCCGAGGCTGTGGTCACGCTGTGATCAGCCGAGAGGAGTCAGACCGCGCCGAACTTCGGTCTCCCTGCATGGTTCTCAAACCGGAGACGGTGCCCGTGACGGCCCGACCCGCGCGGGTACGACGACGGCCCGACGTTGGTTCAAGGGTGATCCAAGGCCGGCTCCGGAAAATGACATCCGAGAGCTCGGCTCACGCGGTCGGCGTCTCCCGGCGCACTTCAGGCGCTTGGGCTCTCTCCTCCGCTAGCCCAGCGTCAGGCTCGTCCGGCAAACCCTCCTCGAGCATCTGTCGTAGTACCGCCCTTTCCTCTCGGGTAAGCGAGGCCAGTCCTTCGTCCCCGGAACGTCTTCCTCCGCGGGCAACGGCCTGCCGAAGGCCTGATCAGCGAGCCGAGCAAGAGCGTTTGCGTTTCCGCGATGAGCGAGCCCCGACACCACCTGATCGAGCTCTGGCTGGCTCAGCTTGCTCAGCGAGACGCCTAGGCGCTGTCTGAATGTCAAGGCGTTCTGCTCCGCCGATTCCTGCCTGGCCAGGGCTTTCGCTCGCCGGGCTTCGCCACTACGCCGACCCATCTCCGCGGGGTCAAGACCTCCGTTAAGCGTCCTGGAACGTGGCGGAACGTCAGAGTCGCGATTCGCTCCGCGCGCACTCCGAGGCGTTCGTTCGGCGTTCCGGATGCTGTCGCCCGCGTTCGAGTGTCCGTGATGATTCAGGCTCATCCTTGGCGTCCCCGAGCTCGAAGCGTATCGGCGAATCGGCTCTGTTGTCGCTGGGCCGGGCGTCGAGCCGAACGCCCGGCCGACATCGACCTCGCCATCGGCGACAGATGCGAAGATCGCCGGTCACCCGAAACTCTAGTAGACGGAATGAGACGTCCGAGCGCCGAGCAACTCGTTGAGCATTGGCGGTTGACCACGATGCCGACAGAGAACGTGCGGTTCTCTCAGACCTACGTCGACGCAAGAACCGGGGCAGACGGCAAACCCCTCTGCTCGGCGATCATCGCGCTGCTCGTAGACGATCCGACGGTCTTTTCTGACATGCACCGGCTGCCGACCGACGAGCTGTGGCATTTCTTTCATC
>CAWGEA010000002.1:0-50719 GCA_963821495.1 uncultured Actinomycetes bacterium
CTGGTCGAGGAGCGGAACGCGCCCGCTCTCGCCGGCGGGATCGAGCGCGCGATCGCCGACCACGAGCGGCTGCGAGCCGCCGGCCTCGCCCGCGCCGCGGGCTACTCGTGGGCCGAGACCGCGCGCCGTACCCTCGAGGCCTACCGGGAGCTGCTGTGACAACCGCGGCGATCGTGATCTGGACGCCCGGCGACCCCAACCCGGGTCCGGGCGTCGATCTGGCTCGCGCCGCAGGTCGACGAGCTCGTGCTGACGGTCAACCCGGGCGGCGCGCCGTCTCACCGGCGGCGCGACCGTGATCGAGAACGAGCTGCACACTCGGCTTCGGCGCCAACATCAACCTCGGCGTGGCCGCCACCTCGGCCCCGTCTCGTGATCGCCTCGAACCCCGACATCGAGGTCATTGCCCGGCGCGGTGGGCGTGCCCTGGGCGGCGTTCGCCGTCGGCCCACCCCCTCGCTGCGGCATCGTCTGCACCGCAGCTGCGCTACCCCGACGGCAGCTGGCAGGCCTTCCCGCCGCAGCTTCCCCACCGTCCGCGGCACTCTTCGTCCGTAGGACGCCCCTGCGCCGTGTCTGCTTTCCGCCCCGAGCAGCGGCAGCGCCGTTCACTACCTCCTCGACCAGAGGCCAGAGGGAGCCGGCGCAGAGCGACTGGTTTCTCGGTGCGTTTTTGCTCCTACGGCGCGAGCTGCTCGGGGAGCTGGGAGGCCTGGACGAGGGCTACCACCTCTACGGCGAGGACATCGACCTCGCCACCGCGCGTCGCCAGGCCGGCTGGGAGCGCTGGTACGTGCCCGAGGCGGTCGTGATCCACCACCACCAGGCCGATCACCGACCGCTCGCTTCCTCACGCGGCGGACGCTCTGGCACTGGCGCAGCATCCTCCGCTTCGTCCGCAAGCACCCGAGAGTTTGCGCGCTTTATAGTCGACGACGGGCGCGGCATCGCCGCTTCTTATGGGCTCTTCGGAACTCGAATCGGTCAACCGGGCTCTCGCCATCCTCGACGGGGGATCCGAGCCAAGTTGGGACGCGCCCTCGCGCTTCGGTCCCGCAGGACGGTGGGCACGGAAGGCCCTGCGTCGAGTGCTCAGGCCCTACGCAGTTCGCCAGCGCGAGGTCGACTACGCGCTCCTACGAGTGATCGCCGCCAGGCGAACCACCGGAAACTCGCCGATCGAACTAGCGGTGCCGATCCCTGAGAACGTGATCGAGATCGAGACCTACCTCGGCGGCCTGATCCTCGACGCCGCCGACACATTGATCACGCCGCTTATCGCCCAGCACCATGTCTGGGAGACCGACGTCGTCGCGTTCATCCGAAGCCGCCTCGAGCCCGGAATGACGTTCGTCGACACCGGCGCGCACGCCGGCTACTTCTCCATCCTCGCTTCCGGAATCGTCGGCGAGGACGGACACGTCTTTGCGATCGAGCCTCATCCCCGGAACCTGGAGCTTCTGCGCGCGAACCTCTGGAGGCACCGCTGCGACAACGTCACGGTGCTCCCGGTTGCTGCCCACGCAGACCGCGGCCACGTCCCTCTGGTCAGCAACCCGGACGGCCTCGCCGGCTCATGGATCGAGGCCGGACACGAGAGCGCGACGATGGTGCCCTCCGCTCCTCTCGACGAGCTGTTGGCGGGTCTCCAGGTAGACGTGCTCAAGATCGACATCGAGCGGTCCGAGCCCGAGGCGATCCGCGGAGCCGCGCGGCTGATCCAGGCGACCGCGTCACTCGACATCGTCGCGGAGTTCTGGCCGAACCACCCGTACGCTGGCGGCCGATCGCCCTTGGACGTTCTCGAGCTGTACGAATCACTCGGACTCGAGTTGCGATTGCTGAACCCGAACGGCAGTACGGAGCCTTCGACGGCGGAGCAGGTCCTCGCCGGGGGCGAAACCAGCCCGATCATGAATATCGTCCTACAGAAGCGGCAGCCCGCGAGAACGGGCGCGTAGGACAGCTCGCCCTCTCTCCCGTTTCACGACCCCTCGCATCGGCTACACGCAGGCGCGAGCGGCTGAAGAAGCGGGCATAACGTGTACGTTGCCCGGGATCATCAGGGGACACCGTTCCCTACCGAGGTGGGCCATGCACGGTCACAGCACAAACGTTGAGCAGGAAGGGGCGACAGACCGGGACAGCAGCCCGGCAGCGGCACCGTGAACGGCGGCTCGCTCCCCGCGAAGGCGCCTGTGGCCGAGCCCAGGCAGAGCGTGCACTCGGCCAAGCAAGTGCTGCTCTGGCCGATGCGGGCGCTTTTTCGACCGCCGGTTCCAAGAGGCCGCCGCGCACGTCTCGGACGAGGCGCACGCGACACGCACGCACGTCGCCGCGCTGACCGCCGACCAGCACAACGTGCAGCTCCGGGAGCTGGAGCGGATGCTCGGCGAGCTCAAGCGTTACGTGGTGGCCGATCGCGACGCCGCCGTCGAGGCAACGACGTTCGTCGGCGAGGCCCTGCGTGACCTCGAGGAGCGGGTCGGCCAGACGCAGGAGTCGATCGAGGCGACCGCCGCCGTCGGGGACGCTCTGCAAGCGCTCGAGCAGCGGGTCGCCGAGGCGCGCGACGCCGCGCTCGCAGCGGCTGCAAGCGGCTCGGGACCGGTCCCCGGCGAAGTCTCCGAGCTCGATGCAAGCGCTGCAGCGCTCCTGAACGACGCCGCTGGGCATACGGGCTTCGCGGGCCAACGCAACCTCTGGTTCAACTGGCCGGTCTCCCTCTCTTACGAGGCAGGGAATGTCCGCATCGGCGGCATCAACGAGCGCGTAGTCGAGCACCCGTACGTCCTGCGGGCGACGGCCGGGCTCGCCCCGGGCCGCATGTGCTCGACGTCGGCGCAGCCGAGAGCATCCTCGCGCTTTCCCTTGCGGGGCTCGGGTTCGCCGTGGTCGCGCTGGACCCGCGCGGCTATCCGCTTCCTCACCCCAAGCTGCGCACCGAGACGACCGCGCTCGAGGACTGGGAGACGGACGAGCGCTTCGACGCGATTCTCTGCGTCTCGACGATCGAGCACCTCGGCGCCGGAGAGTACGGCGAGAGCCGCCGACCCGCCGGCGCGGACGAGCGCGCCCTCGCGAGATGTTCGAGTTGCTCGAGGTAGGCGGGCTGCTTGTGCTGACGGCGCCCCTCGGCAAGGGCGGTTACGAGCGCGCGCGGCTTGAGGAGCTGCTTCACGACTGGGAGATCGAGGACTTCACCGTCGCCGAACGGGCCTCGCCCACCACCGAGTGGTCGATCGGAGAGAGCGGACCCGCCGAGGCCGCCGTCGCGCTCGTCAGCGCAAGGCGCCCGGGCTGACGCGAGGCCGGCAATGAGCGTCCTACTCGACCTCCAGGGAACGCAGAGCCGCGTCCACGGCGAGCGGGGAGTAGCTCGCTACCTGGCCCAGCTGGCCGCCGGGCTGGAGGCGCACTTCCCCGACGCGGTCGACCGGTACCTGGTCAACCCCGACGTTGCGTCGTCGCGCGCGCTGGATGCCCTGCCCACGGCCGAGCGCTTCGGTTCGATCGACGCGCTGCCACCGAACGCGACCGTCTACCACGTCGGCTCGGCTTTCGAGCCCGACGTCTCGCTCGACCGGCTCTGGCCCGGCGCGGCGCGCCGGCTGCGGCTCGTGGTGACGCTCTACGACCTGATCCCCGAGCTGTTCGCCGAGCACTACCTGGCCGACCCGAGCGTGCGCGCGTGGTACAGGGCACGGCTCGGGCTCGTGCGCCACGCCGACCGCGTGCTCGCGATCTCGCACACCACTGCGCGGGACGCGATCGAGCACCTCGGCCTGCGACCCGAGCGCGTCGTCGTCGCTGGAGCGGCGCCTGCCCCCTGTTCGAGCGGCCGGCCTCGCGCGAGGCGGCTCTGGCGAAGTGCGAGCCGTCTACCTTGCTCGAGCCCGGCTTCGTCCTCTACACCGGTGGGGTCGAGTTCCGGAAGAACATTGACCGGCTGCTCGAAGCCTACGCGGGCCTTCCCGGGCCGACGCGACGCGAGCACCAAATCGTAATCGTCTGCCGGTTGCGACCGACTGAGCGCGAGGCGCTCGAGCGGCGGCTGCGCGCGCTCGGGATCCTCGACAGGGTCTACTTCACCGGCTTCGTCGAGGATGAAGACCTGCGCCTGCTCTACGGCTGCGCCGAGCTGTTCGTCTTCCCGTCGCTGTACGAGGGTTACGGCCTGCCGGTCGCCGAAGCGATCGTCTCCGGGGCGCCCGTGATCGCCTCGGACACGTCTTCGCTAGTGGAGCTGGTCGAGGACGAGGCGGCGAGGTTCGATCCCTACGACGTCGAGTCGATCCGCGCGACGCTCCTCCGCGCGCTCGGAGAGCCAGACTGGCTCGAGCGACTGCGCCAGACCCAGCCTGACAGCGTCGGCACCTGGGAGGACGTGGCCCGTCGCACCGTCGAGGCGTACGGGGACGTCGAGGCGCGGCCGAAGCGCCGCTGCCCGCGCAGCCGCCCTCGGATCGCGTACGTCTCGCCCCTCCCGCCGCAGTCCTCGGGTATCGCCGACTACAGCTACCGCCTGCTCGAGCCGCTCTCGCGCCGGTTCGAGATCGACGCCTTCGCCGACCCGACCCTCGGCCCGGCCCACGCGCCGGCCGGAATCCGGGTCAGCCCGGTCGGACACTTCGACACGATCGAGGGCATGCGCGCCGGCTACGAGCACGTGCTCGTCTGCCTCGGGAACAGCGAGCACCACGCGGGCGCCCTAGAGCTCGTGCGCCGCCGCGGCGGGATCGTGCTCGCGCACGACATCCGGCTCAGCGGCCTCTATGCATTCTGCGCCGACCGGCGGCCCGAGGTCGAGCCACGGACGTTCAGGCAGGCGCTGGTCGAAATGTACGGCGCGCGAATCCCGGCCGAGCTCGGCGCCAACGGCTGGCTCGACCCGGTCGAGGCCGACGCTCACGGGATCTTCATGGCCCGCGAGGCGATCCATGCCTCGGAGCTCTTCGTCGTCCACTCGGCGTCGGCACAGGAGCTCGCGCGGTGTGACGCCCAGCGCGCTGACCGCGGAAGGTCGTGGTCGCGCCGTTCGCCTTCCCCGACCCGGCTGAGTTCGAGGGATTTCCGGGGAACGAGGCCACGATTGGTACTTTCGGCGTCGTCGCACCCGTCAAGCAGACCGGCAAGGTGCTCGAGGCGTTCGCACTAGTCGCCCATCAGCGGCCGGACTGCCGGCTGAAGATCGTCGGCCCGCCCGCCAGCGGCGGCGACCTCGCCGCGCTGTCGTGCGAGGCCTCCGAGCTCGGCCTGGACGACCGCGTCGACCTGACCGGCCGGGTGGACGTCGAGCGCTTCCGCAGTCTGGTCGCCGGCGCGACCATCGCGGTGCAGCTGCGCTCGGTGACGATGGGCGAGAGCCCCGCGTCCGTGACGGACTGCCTCGCCGCCGGCGTGCCGACGCTTGCGACGGGCATCGGCTCGGTCCGCGAGCTGCCTGACGACGCCCTCGTTAAGGTCGCTCCAGACATCAGCCCCGAGGCGCTGGCGCAGCTGTTCCTGTCGCTGCTCGACGACGAGGAGCGCCTCCGGGCGCTCGGCGAGGCGGGCCGAAGCCTGGCACGCGATCGCTCGTTCGAGCACGCCGCGAACTTCCTGGCCGAGCTGCTCTCGGCCGGCGCTCGCGCGGCCGCCTGAGCACTAGTCTTGCGCCGATGAAGGCACCGCTCGGCGTCAACGTGGTCGGCTTCTTCCGGGCCGAGTTCGGGCAGGGCGAGGCGGCGCGGCGGCTGGTGGCTGCGCTCGAGCGCACCGGCCTCCAGTACACGACCGTCACCTACGAAAGGATCCCGCACCGCCAGGAGCACCCGTTCGATCGAGCGCGACGGCGAGCGTCTTCTCCGCGAACATCGTCTGCCTCAACGCGGAGCACCTCGTCCAGTTCGTGCTCGACTCGGGCCGCGACCTTCTGCGCAACCGCTACTCGGCCGGGCTCTGGTTCTGGGAGACGAGCCGGTTCCCGAAGCAGTCCGGCACGCGCTCGACTACGTGGACGAGGTCTGGGTGGCGAGCGACTTCGTCGGCGAGGCGGTCGGGCGCGAGACGTCGAAGCCGGTGCTGACGTTTCCGCTGCCGGTGCTCGTCCCGCCGCCGCCTGCGCTCGGCCGCGCCGACATCGGCCTGCCCGAGGACGCGTTCGTCTTCCTGTTCGTCTTCGACTTCTTCAGCACGCTCCAGCGCAAGAACCCGCTCGGGCTGATCGACGCGTTCACGCGTGCCTTCCCGGAGCCGGGCCAGGCGCTGCTCTATCTGAAGAGCATCAACGGCTCGCGCGCGCCGTCCGACCTGGCGCGCGTGCGCGAGGCCGCGGAGGGGCGGCCGGACATCGTGCTCTCCGACGGCTACCTCGAGGGCGACCGCCTGACCGCGCTGACAGCGCTTCCGACTGCTACGTCTCCCTCCACCGCAGCGAGGGCTTCGGTCTGACGATCGCGGAGGCGATGGCGTTCGGCAAGCCGGCGATCGCGACCGGCTACAGCGGCAACCTCGACCTTCATGGACGCGGAGTCGAGCTACCTCGTGCCTTACGAGCTCGTGACGCTCGACCGAGGCGGTCGGGCCGTACCCCGCGGGCACCGAGTGGGCCGACCCCGACCTCGACGAGGCGGCCCGGCTGATGCGGCACGTTGTCGAGCAGCCGGACGAGGCGCGCGAGCGCGGGCGGCGAGGCAAGGCCGCGGTCGAAGAGCGCCAGTCGCTCGAACGGGCGGCGGAGTTCCTCGCGCGACCGCATCCCGCAGTTCGAGCGGCTGCTGCACGAGCGGCTGGCTCGCGAGACGGCGGGTCCCGCGCTGCGGAGTTCCTCGCCTTCGGCCCGAGCCTCGCCTGGGACGCGCACTCCCGCGGCCCCGCCGGCCGCTGGTACCGGATGCTGCTGCGGCGCCTGCTGCGGCCGTACACGATGCGGCAGCGCGAGCTCGAGACGCAGCTCGTCCACGGCATCGAGGACCTGAGCGCTCGCGTGACCGGCTCGAAGCCGTGCGCCGGGTCGAGGAGCGCGCTGCGCGAGCTCGAGGGCACCCTCGCTTCGCTCCACGCGAAGCCCTACGTCGCCGGCGAACCGTCCACGAGCGGCAGCCCGCACCTCGCCTTCGAGAGCGTCTTCCGCGGGCCCGAGGAAGGGGTACGAGAGCTGGTCGCGCCGTACGTCGAGATCCTGCGCGGCCGCGAGCCGGTGCTCGACCTCGGCTGCGGCCGCGGTGAGCTGCTCGAGCTCCTCCGCGAGGCCGGGATCGACGCCGAGGGAGTCGACGCCGACGAGGGAATGGTCGCGCGCTGCCTCGAGAAGGGCCTTAGCGTCGCCCTGATGCTGTCGAGGAGCTCGAGCGGCGGTCGGGCGCCAGCCTCGGCGCGGTGATCGCGATCCACGTGCTCCAGCACCTCGGGTTCGAGCAGCTCCGGCGGACGCTCGCGGGAGCGCGACGCACGCTGCGCCCCGGGCATCCTCGTCGCCGAGACGGTGAACCCGAACGCCCTCTCGGCGCTCAAGACCTTCTGGGTCGACCCGACGCACCACGGCGGCGCCTCTTTTCCCCGAGGTCCTGCGGGCACTCGCGCTGATCGAAGGCTTCGAGTCGGCCGAGATCCGCTACCCACGCGGCAGCGGGGACGAGGAGCGCGACCGCGCCGAGCAGAACGAGTACGCGCTCGTCGCTACGGCGCCGGCCGGTAGCTGAATACCCGGAAGCGCGTCCCCACCACTCGCGCGCCGATCACCGCGGTCGGCGAGATCGTGAACGTCACGTTGCACGTGCCATTCGAGCCGACGAGCGGCACGCGGAACGGCACGTCGGCCTGCTGGGTCTCACCACCACCCTCGCGACCCGCCCTCCGCTCCGGGCGACGACCGTCTGCGGCTTGGGCTGGAGCTGCGGATCGCTGCTCAGCCGCATGGTCAGGGTGCCGCCGCGGCAGTCGTAGGCCGTGTAACCCGCGGTCGCGCCGCTCCAGCTGTCGGGCAGACGCTGCCTAGAGCGCCCGACACACGGAGCGGCCCGTTCACCCGGTAAAGCGACATCCCCGCGCCGGGGTCGGTGGCGACCAGCTGCCCGGCCAGGAATTGGTTCGAGTCCGTGAGCACGTAGTGAGCGGCGACGGCGGCCTCCCAGGATCCTGACGACGCCCGATCGAGGGTCGGCCTCCACCGTCTGCTGCGGCAGGCCGTCGAGGCGCCCACGGGTGCTGTAGACGGACCTGATGCTCCGGTTGAAGAACTCGTTCTCCCAGAGTGCTAGGGAATCACGATTCCCCGTGAACAGCACTGCTACATCGGCGTTCCTGCCGGCGGCGCGATCAACCCAGTCCCTGGTTTGCTGGATCCCGGCGCTGGAAGGACGCGCGTGACGACGGACGCGCGTAGAAGTCGACGGAGCGGTTCCCCACGATGAAGTACGCGACCATGAGCACGGCCAGCAACGCCCAGCGTCCACGGACGGACAGGAAGATCAGTGCGCCGGCCAACGCGGCGAGCGTGATCGGAACCATGATCCGGTCGTCGGGGATGATGAACCTCGCCTGAAACCAGGCGACGTTCAGGAGCCCGAACGAGTCGTTGACCGCGTTCGAGTTCAGATAGCTCCCGAACGGGACGACACCGGGGATCGCGGCGGCGACGGCCGCTGCGGCCGCGACGAGCGGCCACGTCCTGCCTACCCCGCTCCACGCCCAGAGCACGAGCGTGATCAGGAACAACGGCGCGAGGTAGAAGAGCGGCCGGTCCTGGATCCGCTGGCTCAGCGGGCTGGAGACGAACGCTCCGATCTCCACGAAGAAGCACACGCTCGTCGCGAATGCCGCCGCGCCGAACGCCTGCAGAGGACGAGACGCCCACCCGCGGCTGCACGCGGCGGCCACGACCACGAGAAACGCCGCGAAGGGGATCACGCCGATGGCCACGTCGAACTCGGCGACCTCCCACAGCGTCCAGCGGAGAACCGCGGTGACGCTGTAGTGGAAGCTTCCGAGCGAGGCGTACGCGCGCAGCAGCGACTGGCTCAGCGTCTGCCCTCGGATCCCGAGCTCCACCACGACGAAGAGCACCGTCCCGACCGCGAGCGCCAGCCACGTGAACCAGTACCTCGCTGCGTCCTTCGACGCGGCGCGCCAGCGCGGCCGCTCGTCCCCGAACCAGGCCTGCGCCGCGCACACCAGCACGACCGAGGCGACGAGCGCCGGAAGGAGCGCAACCGCCTGTGGCCTGGTCTCGTAGGCCACGAGCAGCAGCACGAGCGTGGCCGCCTGGCGGAGCAGCGTCGGCCGCTCCAACGTCAGGACGAGCGCCAGGAACCAGAGCAGGAAGATCGGAAGGAACGCGTTCTCGGTCATCGTCCTGCTCGTGAACTCGAGCCAGGGGATGGCGAGAGACAGCGCCGCCGCGAGCAGCGACGGCACCGGCTCGAGCAGCCGTCGCGCGATCAGGTAAACCGGAACGGCCGCGAGCGACATCAGCAGCGCGTTGATGAACTTCGCTGCCGCGTAGGCCTGCGGCACGCTGTCGAAGAGCGCGTAGGCGGGCGAGATCAGCGCCGGATAGACGGGGCCGACGCCTGCCGTGCCTTCACGCCGCGAACGCGAAGTGCCCGTCGTCGAGGCTTCGCGCCGACTCGGCGTAGAGCAGCTCGTCCTGGAAGAAATGAACAGCGGGGTGCGTGGGGCGATCAGAAACCGAAGCAGGTCGAGAGGACGACGAGACCCGCCAGCACGCCGCGACCGGCACAGGCGGCAGCGGTGCCGCGCGCTCCCAACTCCAGAAGGGCCGGGGCGCGGCCTGTACGGTCACCCGCCACGCGGCCGCTAGCCCGTCTTCGGGCTCGAGCCCTCCTCGGCGGAGCCTGTCCTCGAGGAGGGCCAGCCGCTGTGCCAGCGCGAGGTTCTTGCGGCCAGCTGCGAGATGACCGTCGAGTAGTGGAGCAGCACGGAGGATGAAGAACGCCGCGATTACGAAGAGCGCCGAGGGCGGGTACGCTGATCCCGACCAGGTGGAGACCAGATCACGCGCCGCGCCGGACCGGCACGAGCGACCGCGCCCGTGAGCAGCCAGAGCAGCGCAGCGCTCCTGCAGCCGGCGGCTGCGGATCAGCTCGAAGATGACGAGCGAGCAGCAGGCGCCGCCGCGATGGCGCGATCGAACGCGAAGCGGGGTCATGCGTCGCCGCGCGGTCTGGGGTAGCGCCGGAAGAGGCTGACGAAAGAGCGACGAGCGGATCCGGATCGCGAATGAGATGCCTCGGATCGTCGTCACCGAGGAGCGCCCGGCGGCCCGCTCGCGCATTATCACCGGCACCTCGACGATCCGCAGGCCGTGCCGCGCGGACCAGCACGTTCGACTCCGACCTCCGGAAAGTCGTGCGGGTAGTCGCCGGCGAAGAGCTCGATGCCGAGCCGGTTGGCCGCGCGGAAGCCGGAGGTCGGGTGGTCATCTGACCGACGGGCATCGCGGACGATCGCCGATAATGACCATCCCAATCCGTCGCCTTCGGCGGTCGCGGTAGCCGCCGACGCCTGCGAAGCGGGTCCCGATCGACCATGTCGGCCTCGCCGCGCTGGAGGGCGCTCGAGCAACGGGCCGAGCTCGCGCGGGTCGTGCTGGCCGTCCGATCGATCTGGACCGCGACCTCGAAGCCATGGTCGCGTGCGTACTGGTAACCGGTCTGACATGCACCACCGATGCCGACGTTGAACGGCAGGTGCACGATCGAGACGTCCGCGTGCTCCGCGATCGCGGCGGTGCCGTCACTCGAGTGGTCGTCGATCACGAGACGTCGAGGTCGGGATCGGCCGCGCGGATCTCCTCCAGCACCTGGCCGAGGGACCCCTCCTCGTTGTAGGCCGGCACGATCGCGAGCGTCCGGAGACGCCGCTGCCGGTCGTCGGCGGGGGAAGCCTGCAGGGTTCCGGAGCGGGTTGCCATCTGAGGCGGTGAGCTTAGCGGGGGCTTCGTTGGAAGCGTAAGCGTCACGCCGGGCCCTCGGCGTGCGGGCGAGCGGGGCTCTGCAGGCTCGGCGCCCCGGAGCCGCGACGGCCGCCTCGGTCTATCGATGGAGATTTCAGGAACCTGTTCCTCGTCACCGGCGGCTCGGGGTTCATCGGGTCGCACGTCGTCGACGGGCTCGTCGCCGCGGGCGCGGGCGAGGTCGTCGTCTTCGACAAGCCGCGTCCGCGAGGAAACCTCGCCGACGCCGGAGCTCGGCGCGGTGACGGACGTGCGAGGGCGACGTCACCGACGCCGCGGCCGGTCGAGCAGGCGATCGAGGGAGTCGACGGCGTCTTCCACATGGCCGTGCTTCCGCTCGGGCCCTGCGTCGACGGACCCGCGCCTCGGCGCTCGAGGTGAACGTCGCGGCACGTTCAACGTCTTCGAGGCCGCACACGCAGGCGGGCGTCGCAGAAGGTCGTCTTCTCGTCGGCGTCGTCGGTCTACGGCGACACGACGAGACGATGGACGAGACGCACCCGCTCGGCGCGCGGACGATGTACGGCGCGACGAAGATCGCGGGCGAGTACTTCCTGCGCGCCTTCGACGACCCGTACGGCCTCGACGTACGTGATCCTGCGCTACATGAACGTCTACGGGCCGCGGCAGGACGGGGGCTCGTGATGGCCGTCGCGCGGCGGATCTCGTCGGGCGAGGCGCCGACGATCACGGGCGACGGCAGCCAGTCGTTCGACTTCGTGCACGTCGCCGACGTCGCCGCCGCGAACGTCGCCGCGATGGCCTCGGACGTCTCCGGCGACGAGTTCAACGTCGGCAGCGGCACCGAGGCGACGGTGCGGGAGATCGTCGAGCGGCTGATCGACATCGTCGGGGTCCGACGTCGAGCCCGACGTACCGAGCCGACGCCGCAGGTGCCCATGACAGGCGCGTCGGCAGCAGCGAGACGGCGATGCACGAGCTCGGCTGGGAGGCCAGAGCTCGACCTCGACGAGGGCCTCGCGGACGTCGTCGCCAAGTCGCCGATGAGAGGTCCTCGTCACCGGCGCGACCGGCTTCGTCGGCGGACACTTCGGCCCGGCGCTCGCCGCCGCCGGCCACGACGTCTTCGCTGCTCGTACGGCGATCCGGGCTCGTCGAGGCGCCGAGGGAGTCGACCACGGTCGAGGCCGACTTCGAGCGGCTCGACGCCGGCTCGCTGCCGGAGGTCGACGCCGTCGTCCATCTCGCGCAGGCGAACGTGCCGTTTCCCGACGGGCGCGCACGCTCTTCGCCGTCAACACCGACAGCACACACGAGCTGCTCGAGCATGCGCGGCGCCGGGTGCGCGGAGCTTCCTCTACGCCTCGTCGGGCTCGCGTCTACGGGCTCGGCGAGCGGCCGTTCACCGAGGACGACGGCGGGGCCTCGCGCGACTTCTACGCCGCCACGAAGATCGCAGCGGAGCGCTCGTCGCGGCGTACGGCCGCTTCTTCGCGACCGTCGTGTTCCGGCTCTTCGTGCCCTACGGGCCCGGCCAGACGGGCCGGATGATCCCGGGCCTCGTCGAGCCGCGTCCGCGACGGCCGGCCGGTGACGCTGAACCGAGGCGGGCGACCCGCGGATGAACCCGATCTACGTCGACGACGTCGTCCGCGCGTGCGGTGCGCCGCGCTCGAGCTCGAGGGAAGCCAGTGGTCAACGTCGCGGGCGACGACGTCGTCGGGATCGGCGAGCATCGCGAGGCTCGATCGGCGAGGCGCTCGGCATCGAGCCGATGTTCGAGACGGGCGTCGCCGAGCGCCGGGCGACGTCGTCGGCGACACGACGCCGTTCCACGAGCTCTTCGACCTGGACGACTCGTCGCGCTCGCCGAGGGGCTCCGGCGGATGGTCACGGTCGAAGCGGTGCGCCTGATGTGCGGCATCGCCGGGATCTTCGACCTCGCCGGCCGGCCGGTCCGACTCCGAGATCCGCGCCATGAACGACGCATCCGCCACCGCGGCCCCGACGACGCGGGCATTACGTCGAGCGGGCCGTCGGCCTCGCCAACCGCCGGCTCGCGATCATCGACCTGCTCGCGGCCGGCCACCAGCCGATGGCGAACGAGGACGGCTCGGTCTCGCTGATCGTCTACAACGGCGAGCTCTACAACTTCCGCGAGCTGCGGCCGACGCTCGAGGCGCGCGGCCACCGTTCCACTCGCGGACCGACACCGAGGTGATCCTGCACGCCTACGAGGAGTGGGGCCCGCGCCTGCCTCGAGCGCTTCAACGGGATGTTCGCGTTCGCGATCTGGGACGCGCGCAAGCGCGAGCTCTTCCTCGCGCGCGACCGCTTCGGGGTCAAGCCGCTCTACTACGCGCGCACGACGGCGCGGCTGCTGTTCGGCTCCGAGATCAAGGCGCTCCTCGCCGCGCCGGCGTGCCGCGCCGCGTCTCGCCGGAGGCGCTCGTCGAGTACTTCACCTTCCAGAACATCCTCAGCGACCGCACGCTGTTCGAGGCGTCCGGCTGCTCCCGGCCGGGCACTTGCTCCGTGTCTCGGAGACGGCGCGCCTCACGACGCGCGCGCTACTGGGACCTCTGCCTTCGAGCCCGACGACGGCGTCTCCGAGGAGAGTGGGCCGAGCGGTCCGCGAGACGCTTCGAGGAGGCCGTGACGCGCCAGCTCGTCAGCGACGTGCCGGTCGGCAGCTACCTCTCGGGCGGCATGGACTCGGGCTCGATCGCGGCCGTCGCAGCCGCGCGACGTCCGCACCTGATGACGTTCACGGGCGGCTTCGACCTCGCGTCGGTCACCGGGATCGAGCTCGTCTTCGACGAGCGCGCCGACGCCGAGGTCGTCGCGGCCATCCGGACCGAGCACTACGAGATGGTCATGCACGCGGGCGACATGGCCTGGGTGCTGCCGGAGCTCGTCTGGCACCTCGAGGACCTGCGCGTCGGCATGTGCTACCAGAACTACTACATCGCCCGGCTGGCCTCGAAGTTCGTCAAGGTGGCGCTCGCCGGGACGGGCGGCGACGAGCTCTTCGCCGGCTACCCGTGGCGCTACGAGCTCGTCGCAGGACGCGACGACCGCCGAGCTTCGAGCGACGCTACTACGAGTACTGGAGCCGGCTCGTGCCCGACGCCGAGAAGCCGGCGCTTCTTCTCGCCGAGATCTGGTCGCAGGCGCCGCCGACGCGCTCGACTTCGAGGTCTACCGCGACGTGCTCGCGCCTGGCGCGCCGAGCCTCGACCCGGTCGACGCAGGGCGCTCTACTTCGAGGCGAAGACGTTCCTCCACGGCCTGCTCGTGGTCGAGGACAAGGTCTCGATGGCGCACAGCCTCGAGGCGCGCGTGCCGTTCCTCGACAACGAGCTCGTCGACGCTCGCCGTGCGGATCCCGGCGCAGCTGCAAGCACGGCGCGGCGAGCGGCAAGCGCGCTCCTGCGCGAAGGCGATGCGCGGCGCTCCTCCCGGACGAGATCGTCGCCAAGCGCAAGCAGGGCTTCAGCCCGCCGGACGAGTCCTGGTACCGCGGGCCGACGATGGACTACATCCGCGAGCTCCTGCTCGACCAGCGCACGCTCGGGCCGCGGGCTACTTCCAGCCCGGAGTACGTGCAGCGCGTGCTCGAGGAGCACTCGAGGGCCGCGTCAACCACCGCCTCCTGATCTGGTCGCTGCTCTGCTTCGAGTGGTGGAACCGCCTCTTCCTCGACGAGTCCGCCCCCGATGCCCTTCCCGCTCAGGCGTCCCGGCGCGCGCGGGCCTGATGCCGGCCCTCCTCGCGGAGACGTTTGCCTGTCCCCGCTGCGGCGGCGCGCTACGGGCCGAAGACGACAAGCTGGTCTGCTCCTCCTGCGAGAGCGCCTTTCCCGTGCTCGGCGGGATCCCTCGCTTCGTCGAAACGGCGCCGGGCAGCGCCGCGCAGGTGCAACGGGTCTTCGACTTCGAGCACCGCCGCTACCGCGACTCGCAGCACGCGCAGTTCCATCCAAGGTTGATTAACCAGTTCCTCTTGGAGTGCGGGCTTCCGCGGGAGTTCTTCGCTGGCAAGCGAGCGCTCGACGCGGGCTGCGGCTCGGGCCGTTGGACGTACGCACTGGCCGAGCTCGGCGCAGAAGTAACGGCGGTCGACCTAACGGCCGGCGGCCCAGAGGTCCGCTCACTCTGCTTTGGGCGAGCGTAATGACATCATCTTCGCCCAGGCGGACCTATTCGCGCTTCCCTTTCGGCCCGCCACGTTCGACTTCATCGTCAGCTGGGGCGTGCTCCACCACACGCCGAGCACGCGCGCTGCTTTCGAGCGGCTCGTGCCACTTGTCAAGCCGGGTGGAACGTTGTTCGTGATGGTCTACGAGCAAGGCAGCCGGCTGCGGGAAGCGGGGACGAACGCGTTACGAAAGGTGATGCGGTTGCTGCCAGACGAGCGGCGGTACCGCGCCTGCCGCTACCTGATCTTGCGACCCACCTTCGCGGGCTTGCTCTCGCCGTTTCTCATCGTCGCCCACGCACCAATGGATCCGGCTCAGATACGAACGATCCAGTTCGGGCTTTTCGACGCGTACTCGCCCCGCTGGAACCACCTCCATACCACTGAGGAGGTGGCCAGCTGGTTTCGCGACGCGGAATTCGACGACATCACCCCTCTAAGCAGCCCCGGTGCAGTGCGAGTCAGCGGGCGCAAGCGAGACAAACGGATCAACGCCTGACGTTACGAGTTCGTCGCAAGACGCGCCCGGACTAGACGGCGCGCGTGGCCGATGTCTTCGGCATCGACCACACGTGCGATCCGCAGAGACGCGATAAATAGAAGATACACGGCACCCTTTATCGCCAGCGAAAGCAAGACTGGTTCGATAACGACGAGCCCTACGGCGCCACAACCAACTGCAAGGGCAAGAGCGCGAGTGAGCTTTCCCGTCTCGTAGTCCGTGGGGTAGAGACGAGACGCCAGTCGGTGCTGCATCCATGCCAGCACCCCGAAACCCACCGCCGTTGCGATCGCGGCACCCACCATCCCAAAGGGCGGAATGAGAGCGAAGTTCAGTGCAATATTCGTTAGAGCTGCAACGCCCGCTATCACCGGGACGTATTTCATCTTTCGTGTGAACGAGGTCCCAGCGATGACCACGGCCGAGATCCCGAAGGCGACGATGCCGGACGTGAGCGGACCGACGGCTTCGTAGGCCCGATTGAAGCTGGGCGCGACGAGCATGAGCACCTCTCGGGCGAAGAGTGTCAGTCCGACGGCGCCAACGAGAAGCACGACGACGAAGTACGTCAGCGCCTTGACGCGCACCGCCTTCTCGACCTCACGGTCCTCGGCATAGACGGCGAAGATGTACGGGCCAAACGCGAGCGAGAACGCAGTGACTCCGAGCATCAGGAGTGACGACAACCGATTGGCGACAGCGTACTGCCCTACCTCGGCAAGATCCGAAAGCCGGCTCAAGATCAGCCGGTCAACCAGAGTCAATGCCCACATCGCGAGTGCCGCGGGGACGAGCGGCAGGCCGTAGGCCAGCATCACCTTCAGTTCGGGCACTGAAAAGCGCGTGCCGATGTCGTGACGGCTGACCCATGCGCCGTAGACGACCCCGAGCGCGTTGCCGAAGATCGCGCCGATGAACACGGCGACGATGTTCACGTCGTAGGCGACGACGAGCGTTACCGAGACCGCGGCCGAGACCACGGCTGCGAGTACCGCCGCGGTGACATAGCTCCAGCGGCGAAACCGCAGCCGCATCGTCTCGCGCAGGATCGTGGCGCCGTTGACGAGCGGGATCGAGGCCGCGATCGCGGCGATCAGGCCCGTCGCCCCGGCGCCGCCGAAGATCCAGCGGTCGAATGCCTCTCGGCCGAGCGCGAGCACGACCGCAGCGAGGATGGCCGCCGTCGTCGTGGAGACGATCGCGGTGAAGAGCACGCGCCGCCGCGCATCGGCGTCGGTCTCAGGGTAGTCGTAGTAGCTGCGCTGGGCGGCCGACGCGAAGCCGAGGTCGACGAGTGTCAGCGTGACCGACGAGAGCACGAGCCCCAGTTCGAGCTTGCCGTACTCGGCCTGGCTGAACGCCCGCGCGAAGATCGGAAGGGTCACCACGCCGACTGCCTGGAGCAATACGCCGCTCAGGCCGTAGACGAACGTGTGCTTGGCGAGCGTGACGATGTGGCTGGGGCCGGCCGGCTGACCGGCGTCCGCCTCGAGCCGCGCGCCGCCGGCCTCAGTCACGCCCACGCGAACAGCGTAACCGTGGTGGGGGCGCGCCCCGCCCCGGCGGCGGCCCGTAGATTTCCGCCCCATGGCCCGGCGGGCACTCACACGCGCGGCGCACGCCGTGATCGGCGTCGTCACCGCGACTCTGTACGCGCTGATCGTCGTTCCGGTCGCCCGCGTGCGTAGCTGGTCGCTGCGCAGGCGCGGCCGGCTGCCCTGGATTCTCTGGGCGCCGGTGCCCATGATCAACATCCGCTACACGTCGCTGGCCGAGCGGCTGTACGGATATCGCAGCGAGACGCTCGTCTACGGCGTACTCGATCAACGCGCGCACGACTTCGACCACGTGCTGGGACCGGTTGTGAGGCTGCCCATCGTCGGACCGCTGGTGCCGTACACGCCTTCCTATGGGCGGGCCTGCGCTACGACATCTTCGGACTTCTTCTTCGACGGCGGGCTGCTCGCGCGCACGCCGTGGTGGCGCACGGAGCTCCGTCTGCTGAAGATCGCCGGAAAGAAGATCGTCGTCTATCCGTACGGGGCGACGCGCGGCTCGCGAGCGAGACGCGGAAGCTCGGCCGCTGGCACGCGTAACGGACATCCCGCCGGGCGAGGAGGATCGCGACGAAGCCGACGTGCGGAAGGGCTCGAGGCGTTCGGCCGACACGGCGGACGTCATCCTCGGGTGCGCGGACCTGGTCGAGGACCTCCCCCGGCAGACGGTGTCTTCCCTACCCGCTGCGACCGAGCGATTGGCGCCCGGTCGAGGCGCCGGACGCGACATACTGCACTCGTCCACTCGCCGAACCACCCGAGTACAAAGGGACGCCGCTACCTGGTCGAGGCGGTCAAGGAGCTGCGCAGCGACGGCGTGGACGTCGAGCTCGTGCTCGTCCAGGGCATGCCGAACGACGAGGCCCGCGCCACGTACCAGCGCGCGGACATGATCGCCGACCAGTTCCTGATCGGCGCCTACGCGTTGTTCGCGATCGAGGGCATGGCGCTCGGCAAGCCGGTGCTCTGCCACCTCGAACGAGCGGTTTGCCGCGCACCACCCGGAATGGGCGGAGTGCCCGATCGTGAACACAACTCCTGAAACGATCGCGGAGAACGTCCGGCGGCTCGCGGCCGAGCCCCAGCTGCGCGCCGAGCTGGGCCGGCTCGGACCACCGTATGCAGGAACACCACTCGTTACGCGCCGTCGGCGCGAGGATGGACGGGATCTATCGCGGGCTCTGGGGACTGCCGCCGCGATGAGGGTGCTCCACGTTGGCAACGTCGCCAACAACGGCTACCTGAACGCGAAGTTCCAGCGACGCGTCGAGATCAAGGCGGACGCGCTCTGCGACGAGCGGCACATCCTCAGCCTTCCGGAATGGGAGGACGCCGACCTGCACGGAACGTTCGAGCCCTACCCTGACCCGGCCGAGCTCGCACGTGAAGGCAGCTGGGAACGGCCGCCCTGGGTGCTCGAGCGCGACGATCCCATCCTTCGGCGGCGGTTCCCAGGTCACCTCTTCCTGGATGGTCTCGTTCGCTCGTTTGCTTCGCCGCTCGTGTTCCCGCAGACGCCGCGACGCGTGCGACGTGACTATGCGGCGCTCGAAGCCAAGCTCGGGCCTCTGCGCCCGTTCGACGTCAACCGCGGCCTGCTCGCCCAGCAGCGCTTCGCGTTGCTCTGGCCCGACCTGCGGCGGCTCTTCGCACGCTATGACCTGGTCCAGGCCTACGCAACGCACCCGATCCTCGTCTACCTCGCCACGACCGAGGTGCCGTATGTCGCCTTCGAGCACGGCACGATGCGTGAGCTCCCCTTCGAGGACAGCTGGCGTGGCCGCCTGCTCGCGCTCTCATATCGGCGCGCCGCCAAGGTCGTGATCACTAACGCAGACGTGGTGGCGGCCGCGCGCCGACTCGGACTCGACAACTACATCTTCATCCCGCACCCCGTGGACGAGACGAAGTACACGCCAGGAGCGTCTCCGTTCCGCACGGAGCTCGGGCTCACGCGAGAGCGCCTGCTGTTCTCGCCCTCGAGCCAAACATGGGACATCAAGGGCAACGACCGGCTAGTCCGCGGCTTCGCGGAATCGCTTGGCGGCGGAGCCGATGCCGTCCTCGTTCTCACGGACTGGGGGCCTGACGTCGAGCGCAGCCGAGGGCTGGCGCGCGAACTCGGGGTCGGCGAGCGCGTGCGCTGGCTCCCGCCGCTCCCGAAGGTCCGGCTGATCGAGGCCTACCGCGCGGCCGACGTCGTCCTCGACCAGTTCCTGATCGGCACGTTCGGGGCGATCGCTCCCGAGGCTATGGCTTGCGGCTGCCCGGTCGTGATGGCCTACGAACCCAGCGTGCACGAGTGGTGCTTCCCGGAACCGCCACCGGTCGTCGCCGCCCGCGAGCCCGGCGAGATCGCCGCCGCGCTCACCCGTCTCCTCGACGACGACAAAGGACGCGAGGCGATCGGCGCCGCGGGGAGGCAGTGGGTCGAGCGCCACCACAGCTGGCGCCTGGTCGTCGACCGGCACCGCGCCGTCTACGACGAGGTGCTCGTGGCCGAGTAGCGCGCGAACCAGTACGGAGGCTGCGGCGGCTGCAGAACGTACGGCGCGATCGCCTCGGGGTCGCGGGCGCCGCGCACGAACAGCTCCGTGTGGTCGATCGTCCGCGTCACGTCCCGGAACCCGGTCTCGACGAGCCACGCGCGGACGTCGTCGAAGGTGTGCCGGTCGTTGATCGTCGGCGAAAGAAGGTCGAAGGCGTGGTGGACGTCGGCTCCGGGCCTGAGCAGGTGAACGGCGCGCTGCTTGACGCCGAACGGCAGGGGCGCGAGCAGCAGCCGCTCGACCCCGAGCCGCGCCCACGCGACTCGGTTCACCGACTCCTTGCCGTAGAGGTAGAGGAAGATCACGCCGTCGTCGGCCACGAGCCGCGCGACGCTGCGCAGCCCCGCACGCGTGTCTCCGGTGTGGTGGAGCACGCCGAACGAGAAGACGCAGTCGAACCGTTCCTCGGCGAGATCGGTCGGGAGCGAGAGGAGATTGGCCTGGCGCGTGCGCAGGCGCGCCTGCTCCTCTTCGCCGCAGTGCGCACGGACGTTCTCGCGCACCTGCTCGAGCGCGTGCTCGCTGAAGTCGACCGCAGTGACGTCGCTGCCGAGCTCGAGCAGCCCGACAGTCCAGCGCCCTGTGCCGCTGCCGGCGTCGAGCACACGCTTGCCACGAAACCACTCCGGCTTGAGGCAGAGCAACTCGTCCGAGACGATCTGTGCCACGTTCGCGCGGAACCAGTCGTCGGAGAGGAGCGCGTCGGCCTCGGGCAGCTCACGCCACTGGTAGTCGAAGGAGGCGAGCGTCTGCTTCCTGAGAAGGGCTCTGAGCACTGAGGGCGCGGAACGTACCACCCCGTATCCTCCCGCCGTGCCGCTGCGCGTCCTGCACTGCCCGTCGAACGTGGGCAACAACCCGCAAGGCCTGGCCCGAGCCGAGCGCGCAGCGGGCCTCGACAGCACCTGCGTCGTCTTCGACCGCACCAGCTTCGACTACGAGGTCGACGAACTGCTCGCGACCGGCAACCCGGTGCTCTTCGAGCGACGGCGCTGGTCGACGCTGCGCCGGGCCGTGCGCGAGTTCGACGTCGTCCACTTCAACTTCGGACGCACGCTGTTCCCCGCGCCGCTGCCGATCGCGTGGCGCGACGACCCGTTGCACGCGCCCGGCCGCGCCTACCTACGCCTGCTAGCGCGGCGCGACCTCCCGCTCCTGCAACGCGCCGGCAAGACGATCGCGGTCACGTTTCAGGGAGACGACGCGAGGCAGGGGCACGGACCGGGCGTCCCTGCCGTCGTGCGGCGGCTCGCGGAGGCGGTCGGCGACGGCTACTACACCCCGGCGGGCGACGCGCTCAAGCGACACACGATCGCGAGCTTCGACCGCTACGCCGACCGGATCTTCTACCTCAACCCCGATCTCGGCGACGTCCTGCCCGCGCGCGCCGGCTTCGTCCCGTACGCGAGCGTCGACCCCGCCGACTGGAAGGCTCGCGACCCGCAGCCGCTGGGCGACCGCCCGAGAATCGTGCACGCGCCGAGCCACCGCGGCGTGAAGGGAACCGAGCTCGTCCTCGACGCCGTCGCGCAGCTGCAGCGCGAGGGCCTGGAGCTCGAGCTGGAGCTCGTGGAGGGCCTCACGCACGCCGAGGCACGCCGCGCGTACGAGCGCGCCGACCTGCTCGTCGACCAGCTGCTGATCGGCTGGTACGGCGCCCTCGCCGTGGAGTTGATGGCCCTCGGGCGACCCGTCGTCTGCTACGTCGACGAGGAGACGGCCGCGCGCCACGCGCCGGCCGAGCTGCTCGCCGATCTCCCGCTCGTCCGCGCGACGGCGACCGACCTCGCCGAGGTCCTGCGCTCGCTGCTGACCGAGCGGCGCGGCGAGTACCCGGAGCTCTCGCGTCGTTCGCGGGCCTTCGCCGAGCGCTGGCACGACCCGGCCGCGATCGGCCGACGGATGCGCGCCGAGTACGAGGCCGGGCGCGCCGAGGCTCAGGCTCGGCGCGCGGAGAGCCGCGAGTAGAGCGAGACGAGCTCGGCGCTCTCCCGCTCCCAGTTGTAGCGCTCGCGGATCGTCTCGCGCCCGCGCGCCCCGAGCGCATCGGCCTCGTCGGGGTGCTCGAGGACCCAGCTGATCGCCTCGGCGATCGCGCCGGAGTCCACCGGGTCGACGAGGAGGCCGCAGTCCACGCCGGCAACGATCTCGCGCCAGGCCGGGAAGTCCGACGCGATCACTGGAAGGCCCGCGGCCATGTACTCGAAGAGCTTTACGGGCAGCGACTCCAGGTACGCCTGGCGCGGCTCCAGCACCAGCATTCCCGCCCTCGCGAGCCGCAACTCCTCCACGACCTCGTCGTGCGAGAGCCGGCCGCGGTAGTCCACGCGAGCCCAGGAGGGGAGCCCGGCGAGGCGCTCGCGGAGCCGCTCGGTCATCGGGCCTGCGAGGCGCAGCGTCACGTCAGCCCGCACGGCGGCGTCCAGCATTCTCAGAATGCCGCGGTCCTCGCTGACGCGGCCGACGTAGACGACGCTCCGCCCCCGGTTGCGCTGCGGCCCCGCGTCGGGGGCGGCCAGGTCAGCGAGCAGCGGGTAGTTCCGTAGCAGGATCGTCTTGTCTGCGGGGAAGACGCTTGCGATCTCTGGCGTCGCCGCGACGACCGCGTCGAACTGCCGCCCCGCGAGCGCTTCGGCGGCCCTCCAGAAGCGCGAGAGCAGCCGGGTCACCAGGCGGCCGTCGCCGAGCGTGCGGAGGTCGAGCGGGGTGTTCTCGTGGACGTCGTACGTCACCCGTGCACCCGCCACCTTCAGCAGCAGCCCGACGGGAATCAGCTCCGGGTCGTGCAGGTGGTACGCGTCGGCGCGGGCGCGACGGGCGGCGCGCCACGCCGCGGCGAGCCTCCGCGCGAGGTTCACCGGCCCGGTGCGGATGTCGTCGGTCCCGATCGGGACGACCGGAACGCCGTCGATGGCCGTTGGCGAAGGCACGCGGGCCGCGAGGGCCACGTCGTAGCCGCTGTCCGCAAGCGTGCGGCACTCCTTGAGCAGGATCCGCACGTCGTTCGCGGGGTGCAGCGTCGTCATGTGCAGGACCCGCATGGACGCGCGAGCCTAGTCTCCGTCGCGTTCGGCGCGCACGGAGTACGGGCTATCCTCAGGCGCCATGTGCGGGATCGCGGGAGTCAGCGGCGCCCCCCCGCCGGCCGGGCTCCTTGAGCGGATGGCCGCGACGATGGTCAAGCGCGGCCCCGACGGTCACGGCACCTGGGCCGACGAGCGCACGGGCCTGGCCGCGACGCGGCTGATGATCATCGACCTGCACGAGCGGTCGAACCAGCCGCTGCATTTCGGGCCGCTGCACCTCGTCTTCAACGGCGAGATCTACAACTACCGCGAGCTGCGCGAGGAGCTGCGAGGGCTCGGCCACGCCTTCGAGACGGAGGGTGATGCCGAGGTGTTGCTCCACGGCTGGGCGGAATGGGGTGAAGGCGCGCTCGACCGACTCGAACGGCATGTTCGCCTTCGCGGTCTGGGACGATGCCGCGCAACGGTTGTCGCTGGCCGCCGATCCGTTCGGCGAGAAACCGCTCTACTACGCCCTCGACGGGGACCGACTGGTCTTCGCCTCGGAGATCAAGGCGCTGCTGCTCGACGACGGCGTCCAGGCGCTCACCGACGAGCAGGCGGTGGCGAACTTCCTGGCGCGCGGCGTGATGCCGCCGACCTCCCGGAGTTTCTTCCGCGGCATCCACCGCCTTCCCGCCGCGCACCTGCTGACGTTCTCGAACGGCTCCGTGGACGCGCGGCGCTACTGGACGCCAAGGCTGATCGACGTGCCGGGACGGTACCCCGATGCCGTTGCTCTGCTCCGAGACCTGCTCAAGGACTCGATCCGCCTTCGGCTCCGCAGCGACGTCCCCGTCGGTACGTCGCTCAGCGGCGGCATCGACTCGTCGACGGTCGTGATGCTGAGCTCCGAGCTCGCCGGCGACCACACTCGCCATGCGTTCACGGCCCGGTTCCCGGGCTTCGAGCGTGACGAGTGGTCGTACGCGAGCGAGGTCGCGCAGCGTGCGGGTGTCGTCGAGCACCACTCCGTGGAGCCTCGCGCCGAGGAAGCCCTTGCCGACTTGCCGACGCTCGTCCGGGACCACGAGGAGCCCGTCGGCTCGTTGAGCGTCTACGCGCAGTGGCGCGTGATGCGATGCGCCAAGGAAGCAGGTGTGACGGTCCTGCTCGACGGCCAGGGAGGCGACGAGCTCTTCGGCGGCTACGTACCCACTATCGGCTGGGCGCTCCGCAGCATGGGTCTCCAGACGCTCGCACGCGAGGTCGCCGATTCGCCGGACCGAGCGCGCCTGCTCGCCAGATCGTTGGCGGTCGACCACCTCCCGGCCGTTTTTCGCCGAGGCCACCGTCGCGTCGCGGCCAGCCCCTACGCGTCCGCCTCGGCCGTCGAGGCGACGACGCGGGCACCACTCCCGCCGGTAGTCCCGTCCGGCGGGCGGCGCAACGTGCTGCAACGGCAGCTGCTGGCGCAGTCCTTCGAGACCAGCCTGCCGAGCCTCCTCCGCTATGCCGATCGGAGCAGCATGGCCTGGAGCCGGGAAGCTCGGTTGCCGTACCTCGACCGGCGCATCGCCGAGCTCGCCTTCTCGCTTCCGACGAGCTACCTGTACGCGAACGGCGTGACCAAGCGGATCCTGCGCGACGTCGCCCGCGGGCTCGTGCCCGATTCCGTGCTCGAGCGGCGAGACAAGGTCGGCTTCGAGCCGCCACAGCAGGCCTGGCTGAACGACGAGCGGTTCCGCGGCTTCATCGCCGAGGTCCTGCTGGACCCATGCTCCCGGGCGCGGGGGCTCTACGACCTGACGGCGGTCGAGGACGACACAAGGCGGGGCAGCTGGCGCGACACGGGGGCGGTCTGGCGCGCGCTCAACACGGAGCTCTGGCTCCGCGAGCTCGTGGAGGCTGACGCGGCGGAGCCTGCCGCGGAGCCGCCGACCCCTGCAGTCGCCTAGTTGGCGACGCGCTCGATCAGCTCGGCGTAGCGCTCGGCGAGCGCGGACCAGGAGTAGCGCTCCAGGGCGGCCTTGTCGCGGTCCGGCGGATGCGCCTCGGCGGCCTCCGTGAGCGCGCGTGCGATTGTGGCGGGATCGGTGGCCGATGTCGCCGTGCCGGTGCCCGTCTCCGCCACGATCCTCGCTGCCTCCGTCCCGTCGCCCAGCACGAGGATCGGCTTACCGGCCGCGAGGTACTCGAAGAGCTTGCCGGTGGCGACGCTTCTACGCCGACTGCCCTCGGTGACGACGAGCAGCGTGTCGGCGGCGCGTTGCAGCTGCACCGCCCGGGCGTGCTCGAGCGTGCCGACGACGCGCACGAGGCCGTCGCTCTGCCGGTGCCCTACCAGCTCCAGCTCTTCCGCCGAGAGCGGGCCGGCGAGCACGACCTCGAGCCGGCTCGCGGCACGTGCATCGCTCCGGATCAGATCGACCGCCTCGAGCAGTGGCCGCGCCGAGGCCCCTCCGATCGCGATCCGGCCCGTGTGGACGAACGAGTGCCGTGCCGGATCGAGCAGCGGATCGTCCCGGTTCGTCGCCCGCGTGGAGAGCTCGTCCGGATCGAAGCCGTTCGTGATGCGCACCGCGGCAAGCCCGAGCCGTGCGCGAAGGTCCGCGACGATGGGCTCGGTCGCGGCGACGACCTCGTCGGCATGGCAGAGGAGTCGACGCTCGAGACGCTCGTCGAGCGCGCGTTGAGCGCCGAGGGGCCAGGGCGGGTGCGGAGGCTCGAACGTCCAGCCGTCGCGGAGCTCCGCGATCCAGGGGAGTAGGCGCCGCTTGCGCAACTGCGCGCCGACCATGTGTGCGGACTGCGGCGGCGAGGTGGTGATCACGCAGTCGAACGTCCTCGCCCGCGTGACCTCGAGCGCCGCCGCCCAGGCGAACGGCAGCCATGAGACGAGCGCGAGATCGGGAACCACCAACGACTGGAGCCGGCTGGCGGGCCGGTAGGCGCCCTCACCGCGCGTGAGCGCCTCGAAGTGCCGCTTTCGCCAGTTCAGCGAGCTCACCAGCAGGTCCCGCGTCCGGATGACCTCGGCCGCCCCTTCAATCGTCCCCGCGCCCGAGACGGTCGAGCTGAGCACTGTGACGGAGTGGCCCAGGCGAGCGAGGTACTTGACCATTCCGGCCACACGACGGGCCGCGATCAACGGAGACGGCGGCGCCAGGTGCGCGACGAGCAGGATCGACCGACCGTCTCGCCGCGACACGCGTGGACCCTAGCCCGGCCGTCGCACGGCGGCGGCGTCCAGCTGGTCGCCTCCGCCCCTCAGCCGGTTCAGCGCCGCGCTCACCGGTGCGAGCGCCAGGGCGAGGCCGAAGAGGGCGTACCGCCCGCCGCCCTCGGCAAAGCGTCGCCGGCCCGCGAGCCGGTACTCGAGGCTCATCGGCAGGCCGTCCGGCGTCGTGGAGGTGCTCAGCTGGAGCCGCTCGAAGCCGCTCGACTCGAGGAGTCGCGCCAGCCCCGCGGCGGTGAAGTGCGACCGGTGACGCGGGAGGTCGAGGTGGAACCACGCACTCCCGAAGGCGCGTCGCTGCCAGGAGCCGAAGTTCGGGACCGAGATCAGCAGCAGCGCGCCCTCCCTCGAGAGCTCGCGCGCCCGTGCGAGATCGTCCCTCGGCTCCGCCACGTGCTCGAGCGAGTGCTGGAAGACGACGGCGTCGTAGTCGGCGGCCAGCGCCGTCGCGTCCGCCTCGGCAAGGGTGCCGCGGACCATCTCGACCCCTCGCCGGCGCCCTTCCTCGCACGCCTCCCCGGACGGCTCCAGGCCCGTGACGCGCCACCCGTGTTCGCCGAGGACGACGCCGAGATCGCCCCGCCCCGCCCCGACGTCGAGGAGCCGGCCCGGTTGCCGCTCCAGCAGCCGGCGCAACGGCCCGTGCCGCAGGGCCCGGTCGTACCGTCGCCGGAACAGTGCGGTGGCGAGGCGCCGCAGGACGGGGTTGGACGGCAGCGCGTAGGCGTTGTACGCCGGCGGGTACAGCCGGCCGAGCTCATCCGCCGGAACCGGGGGAAACGTCTTCCCGGTCCCGCACGAGCCGCAGATCCGGATGGCGAACGTCCCGGGCGTCCCGTGCAGGCGGTCGAAGCCCTCCAGCGCCGCGCGTTCCGGTAGCGGGCCGCCGCAGGCTGGACACGTGCTCACCGGTTAGAGCCGCCCCAGCCGGCGCTGCTCGCGCACGGCCTCGCGGAACGAGACCAGCCGTTTCGCGGCGGCTTTCCGCTCGCCCGCGTTCCGCGCCCGCCGCTCGGCACGCATCCCGCGCAGGCCGTCCCACCAGCCGCGCGCGATCGCCTTCGCCGCCTCGCCGCTGCGCGCCTGCGCGAGCGTGACGAGGTCGAACGCGGCCGAGGACGCGACCGACTTCACGAGCGCGAGCGGCGGCAGGTGCCGCGCGGCCACGAGCAGCCGGTTCCGCGAGGGCCAGTAGAGCCGCGTCGCCGAGCGCAGCGGCCCGGCCGCGTGCCCCTGCTCGTGCCGGATCGCGCTGCGCGGGTCGAGCACGATCCGCCCCTTGACCCGCAGGCAGTAGTCGGCCTCTTCGCCGTACATGAAGAGGGGCTCGTAGAAGCCGCCGAGCGCGAGGAACTCCTCGCGGCGCACCATCATCAGCGCGCCGGAGGCCGCCTCAACGTCGAACGGCTCCTGCGGGAGCGACGCACGCGGGTCGCCGTCGAGCCGCCCGTAGGTCGCCATGTTCGGAGCGATCTCGAGCCCGGCCGCCTCGAGGCGCCGCCGTCGGGCCGCAGCAGCACGCCCGTCGCGACGGCGACGGACGGGTCGGCGAGCAGCTCCCGCAGCGGCCCGTCCCAGCCCGGCTCGACCTCGCCGTCGAAGTTGACGAAGGCCACCAGCCGCCCCTCGGCCGCCTCGGCGCCGCGGTTGCAGCCCGCGCAGAAGCCGACGTTCTCCTCGAGGCGCATCGCGCCGGCCCGGGGCCACCGGCGCTCGACGCCCTCCCAGCTCCCGTCGACTCGAGCCGGAGTCGACGACGATCCCCTCGACCTCCTCGGCCGTGGTGTTGCGGGCCAGGGCCTCGAGCGCACGCGGCAGGACGGCGGCGCCGTTGTGGTTGACGAGCACGACGGAGAGCTCCACTAGAGCAGCCTCTCTACCAGGCGCCAGTAGCGGACGGCGGCCGCGTTGAGCGCGCCCGAGCCCCGGGGCAGGTCGATCATCTGGGGGTCTAGCCTCGGCGTGAGGAAGCGCGCGAGCTCGCGGTCGCGGACGCGGCGCAGCCGCTGCGTCTCGCGGCGGTGGCGTCGGACCCAGCCCGGCCGGCGGAGCAGCCACCACCAGCCGCCGAGCTTGCCGCGCAGCCAGCCCTGCCTCGCGGCGAGCGCGACCATCCCGAGCTCGACGGTTCCCAGCACCGGGCCGAGCAGGAGCAGCAGCCGCAGCGAGTAGGAGCTCAGCACGAAGACGAGCCGGTTGCGCTCGAGCAGCGCGAGCTTCTCCGGGTTGCGGGAGAAGTCGTACTCGTGCAGGACGTCGGCGGCGGGATCGACAACGACGCGCAGGCCGCGCAGCCGGGCGCGCCAGCCGAGCTCCAGGTCTTCGAGGTACATGAAGAGCTCGGGGCTGAAGCCGCCGAGCTCGCGGAACAGCTCCCGGCGGATCGCGAGGGCCGCGCCGCTCGGCGCCGCCACCTCCTCGACGGCCGCCGCGCTCTCGGCCGGCTCGCCGTAGCCGCCCGCCCACGCGATCCCGCTTACGTGCACGACCGTGCCGCGGGAGTTCAGCAGCTCCGGCCGGTCGAGCAGCCGCAGCCGGGCCATCGCGATCCCGACCTCCGGGTCGGCTACGGCCGACTCGAGCTGCTGGAGCGCGCCGGGCTGCACGACGGTGTCCTGGTTGAGGAAGACGAGCGTTTCCCGCACGCCGCCTCCGCGCCGAGCTGTGCGCCGCCCGCGTAGCCGAGGTTCTCGCCGCTGCCGACGATGCTGGCCTGCTCGCCACCGAGCTCGGCGCCGCCGTTGTCGGCCACGATCAGCTCCACCTCCGGCCTGTCCTCACGCACCGCGCGGAGGCAGCGCTGCAGCGAGGCACCCGAGCGGTACGCGACGACGACGACCGAGAGCGAGGGCGCTAGCCCCTCGCCCACGCCAGCTCGTTCGCGACGCGCTCGAGGTCGGCGTCGACCATCAGCTCGGCGAGCTCGCGGAAGCTCGTCCGCGGCGCCCACTCGAGCTCGCGCCGCGCCTTCGACGCGTCGCCGACCAGGTGGTCGACCTCGGCCGGGCGCAGGAAGCGCGGGTCGACGACGACGTGCTTGTCGGGGTCGAGCCCGGCCCGCTCGAAGGCGAGCTCGGCGAACTCGCGCACCGAGTGCTCCTCGCCGGTCGCGATCACGTAGTCCAACGGCTCGTCCTGCTGCAGCATCAGCCACATCGCCTCGACGTAGTCGCCGGCGAAACCCCAGTCTCGCTTGGCGTCGAGGTTGCCGAGCCGCAGCTCGTCGGCCGCCCCGTGCTTGATGCGCGCCACGCCGTCGCTGATCTTGCGGGTGACGAACTCCAGCCCTCGACGAGGGCTCTCGTGGTTAAAAAGTAGTCCTGATACTGCGAACAAGTCATACGACTCGCGGTAGTTGACCGTGATGTGGTGGCCGTAGACCTTGGCCACGCCGTAGGGCGAGCGGGGGTGGAAGGGCGTCAGCTCGGTCTGCGGAACCTCGCGCACCTTGCCGAACATCTCCGACGAGGAGGCCTGGTAGAAGCGGATCTCCGGGTCGACCGAGCGGATCGCCTCGAGCACGCGCGTGACGCCGACGGCCGTGAACTCGGCGGTCAGCACGGGCTGGTTCCACGAGGTCGGGACGAAGCTCTGCGCGGCGAGGTTGTAGACCTCCTGCGGCTGCGACTGGCGCAGCGCCGCGTCGAGCGACGGCGGGTCGAGCAGGTCGCCCTGGAGCAGCGTCACGCGGTCGATCAGATGGGCGATTCGCTCGACGTTCTCGGTCGAGGCGCGGCGCGTCATGCCGTAGACCTCGTAGCCCTTCTCCAGCAGCAGCTCGGCGAGGTACGAGCCGTCCTGGCCGGTGATGCCGGTGATCAGGGCGCGGCGCTCGCTCACGAGACCACCTCCGCGGCCGACGCGGCCCGGAGCGCGTCCACGAGGGTCTGCTCGAGCGGGATCCGCGGCTCCCAGCCGGTGGCCGCGCGCAGCTTCGAGGGGTCGCCGGCGAGCACGCGCACCTCGGCGGGGCGCAGGCGCTCGTCGTCGCGCTCGACCGTCACCGGGACGCCGGAGGCCTCGACCAGCAGCTCGACCACGCGCCGCAGCGGCACGGCGCGGCCGGAGCAGACGTTGTAGACGCCCGCGGGCGCGTCGAGCAGCAGCCGGTAGGCGCGGCAGACGTCGCGCACGTCGGTCAGGTCGCGCTCCACGTCGAGGTCGCCGACCCGCAGCGTTCCTCCGCCCTCGGCGCGCAGGCGCGCGAGCTGCGCCGTCCAGGAGCCGACCGCGAAGCGCTCGTCCTGGCCGGGGCCGATGTGCGGGAAGGCGCGCGCGACGACGGCGTCGACGCCGACGCAGGCGAGCTCTGCGGCCGCCTTCGAGGCTGCATACGGCGAGACCGGCGCGACCGGCGTCTCCTCGGGCGTCGGGACGATCTCGGCGCGGCCGTAGACGTCGCCGCTCGAGGCGAGCAGCAGCCGGGCCGAAGGGGCCTCGGCTCGCAGCGCCTCGACCACGTTCACCGTCCCGAGCACGTTCGTCCGCCAGACCTCGGCCGCATCGCCGAACGACTGCCCGACCGACGAGGCGGCGGCGAGGTGCACGACCGCGTCGCAGCCGCGGACGGCCGTGGCCAGCGCACCGGGGTCGAGCACGTCGCCCTCGTAGGCGACGAACGCCTCGCCGAGCTCGACGCGTAGGTGGCCGCCGACGAACCCCGCCGCGCCGGTGACGAGGACGCGCTCCACCTCAGTAGGCGCCGCGGCCGCTCAGCACCGCGGGCACGGTCTTGACGAGGATCGAGATGTCGAGCCAGATCGACCAGTTCTCGAGGTAGAAGAAGTCGAGCCGGACGAGGTCGTCGAAGCCGAGGCTCGAGCGGCCCGAGATCTGCCACAGCCCGGTCACGCCCGGGAGGACGAGGTAGCGCTTGCGGTGCCAGCCCTCGAGGCGCTCGTAGTCGCGCAGCGGCAGCGGGCGTGGCCCGACGAGGCTCATCTCGCCGCGCAGAACGTTCCAGAGCTGCGGGATCTCGTCGAGCGAGAACCGGCGCAGGACCGCGCCGACCGAGGTCACGCGCGGGTCCTCGCGCATCTTGAAGAGCGGGCCGTCGGCCTCGTTCGAGGCCTCGAGCTCGGCCTGACGGCCGGCCGCGTCGGCGCGCATCGTGCGGAACTTGAACATCCCGAACTCCTGCTCGCCGAGGCCGATCCGCCGGTCGCGGTAGAGCACCGGCCCGCGCGAGCCGAGCTTCACCGCGGCTGCGATGCCGAGCCACAGCGGCAGGCCGACCAGGAGCACGAGACCCGACACGACGAGGTCGAAGCCGCGCTTGACGACCCAGTCCAGGCCGACGAACGCCGGTGGGCGCAGCTCGAAGAGCGGAATGCCCTGGCCCGGGACGAACTCGGCGCGAGCGGTGAGCAGCTCCGTCGCCTTCGGCGCGATCCGCACCTGGACGCCGCGCCGGTGGGCCTGGTCGACGATCTCGAGCAGCTCCCGCTCGCCGAAGTCGGAATCGGTCAGGATCAACTCGTCCACGTGCTCACGTGCGAGCACGACAGGCAGGTCGCGGAGGTCGCCCAGGACCGGGAGGCTCACTCCGTCGGGTGAGGGTGCGACGGCGCCGACGAACTCGTAGTCGATCCCCCTCCGGCCCGAGCCGAGCGCGGCGTGCAGGTGGGCGACGTTCTGGCCCGAGCCCGCGAGCAGCGCGTAGCGGCGGGCGCCGAGCATCCGCAGCACCTCGCCGGTGACGAACTCGTAGCTCGCGCGCAGCAGCGCGATCGTCACGGCGCAGAGCACGACCGCGGTCGGCGCGAGCCCGTACGTCGAGAACTGGTGGCCGGTGCCGATCCCGAACGCGAGCGTGATCAGCGCGACGAGGATCAGCGACGAGAGCACCCGCCCGAAGCCGGGCCGTCGTTCGCGCTCGTCGTAGAGGTGGGCCTGCGAGAAGACGAGGACGGTGATGAGGGTCAGAAAGGGCAGCCAGTCGGTCTCGATCCGCCAGAGCACCCCCCAGAGCACCGGCTCGCGGCCGTAGTAGAGCTCGCGTGCGACGAGCGACGCGTAGACGCCGAGCACGAGCCCGCCGAGGTCGATGCAGACGAGGGCAGCGATGCTCGCGAGCCGCCGCGTCGCGACGAGCAGCTGGGCGCGCGTGAGCAGGAACGGCGCGCCGGCTCGAATGTCGCTGACGACCGGCCCCGGCGCGTCGTCGCCCGCAGCGGGGGTGGGGATGCGACCCCTCCCCCGCTGCGAAGTCCTCGTGGCCACGTGGCTAGTGTGGCAGTCGGCGGAAGGCGTTGTACGCGGGCTTCTTCTTCCCGCCGACCGTGAAGAGGCCGGACTGCCAGCCGCTCAGGCGGCCCTCGTCGCGGAGCAGGAACCAGAGCATCATCGTGACCCGCGGGTTCTTGCGCGCCATCGCATACGCCTTCGTCAGGTACTGCGCCTGCTTGACCCAGGTGACGCCGAAGGCGCGGTCGGGCGGGCGCGTCTGGTAGCCGTACTCGGTGATCCACAGCTTCTTGCCGCCGTAGAGCTTCCCGAGCAGCTTCGTGAGCACTTCGAGGTTGGCGAGCGTGACCGTCTGCTTGCCCCTCGGCATCGTCGTCGGCGTCTCGCGCGGGCTGCCGTAGTACGGATGGTGCGCGTAGACGTCGAAGCGGTTGCGCTTCAGCCCGTACTTGCGCAGCGCCGCGAGGAACGCGATCGGCGAGATCGACGGCCGCCGGCTCCGCGCCGCGTTGTTGCCGCGCGGGTCGGTGGCGCCGCAGCCCACGACCTGCTTGCTCAGGTGCGAGGCGTGCACGCCGAGGTAGACGGCGGTGCAGATCCCGACGTAGTTGCGCGCCGCGATCGGGATGTAGCGCCTGCCGACCTTCTGCCACTGCGGGGCCAGGAAGACCGGGTTGTTCGGCTCGTTCCAGGCGAGCCATTTGCGGACGGCCGGCAGCTTGGTGCCGTCGTCGCGCTTGAACTTGCCGCTGTAGCGCTTGGCCGCCGCAAGGGAGAAGTAGCGCAGCGAATTCATCTTGGCCGGCGCGCGGTTGACGCCCTTCTTCTTGCCCTGGGCCCAGCGCGGGGTGCCGTAGATGGTGAACAGCACCTGGATCTTCCTGTCGGCCGCGTTCAGCAGCGCGCGGTCGTAGGTCGACCAGTCGTAGGCCGGGTCGGCCGGGTCGGCCGGATTGGTGGGCTGCTTCTTCGCGATCAGGTTCCAGTCCAGGTTCAGGCGGATGATCTGCGCCCGCAGGTTGACGAGCGTCGTGAAGGTCTTGTCCGGTGCGGCCAGCGGCTGCACCGGGTCGTAGATCCCGACGAGCATCCCGCGTGCCGCGGCGGCGGGGTCCGGCCGCACCGTGGCCGCGAGGCCGCAGAGAACGATCGTGATCAGGGCGATGCTGGCTTTCCTAGACGCCAAGTGGCTCCCTCCCGAGGCTCGGCAACATGCGCCGCAGCCCCTCCTCGAGTTGGATTTCGGGCTCCCAGCCCAGCACCTGCCTGGCTCGGGTGATGTCGGGCTGGCGAACCTGTGGGTCGTCGATCGGAAGCGCCTCGTAGACGATCTCGCTCTTCGACGACGTGACTTTGATGACTGTTTGCGCAAGCTCCAGAATCGAAAACTCCTCGGGGTTGCCGAGGTTGACCGGCAGGTGCTCTCCGCTCTCGGCGAGCAGGTGGAGGCCGCGGACCAGGTCGGCGACGTAGCAGAAGCTCCGCGTCTGCTCGCCCTGCCCGAAGACGGTGATCGGCGCGTTCTCGAGCGCCTGCCGCATGAAGGTCGGGATCGCGCGCCCGTCGTGCGAGCGCATGCGCGGCCCGTAGGTGTTGAAGATGCGGACGATCGCCGTGTCCACGCCCTGCTGGTTGTGGTACGCCATCGTCAGCGCCTCCGCGTACCGCTTCGCCTCGTCGTAGACGCCGCGCGGCCCGATCGGGTTGACGTTGCCCCAGTAGCTCTCGGGCTGCGGATGCACCTGCGGGTCGCCGTAGACCTCGCTCGTGGAGGCGAGCAGGAAGCGCGCGCGCTTGAACTTCGCAAGGCCGAGCGCGTTGTGCGTCCCGTACGAGCCGACCTTCAGCGAATGCAACGGCTGGCGCAGGTAGTCGATCGGGCTGGCGAGCGCCGCGAGGTGGTAGACGGCATCGACCGGCTCCTCGATCTCGAGGTGGAAGACCAGGTCGTGGTTGACGAACAGGAACGCGTCGTCGCGCAGGTGCTCGAGGTTCTCCAGCGAGCTGGTCTCGAGGTTGTCGACGCAGATGACGCGGTAGCCCTGCTCGAGCAGGTGCTCGCTCAGATGCGAGCCGAGAAACCCGGCTCCACCGGTGACGACTGCGGTAGGCATCGCAGGGATGGTATCGGCCTCCCAAGCCGGATCCCGGCTTGGCGGGCGAGCCTTACGAAGTCCTTACCCGCTCCATGCGAGGGCCTCAGTAGTTCGAGGCAGTGGCGATCAGCGTCCCTTCCGATGCAGCCTCCGCGAACGCCCTGAGACGCTTGTCCCGAGCGAGCGAAAGGAGGCGCGATGAAACGCGTATTGCTCGTTCTCGGCGCCGCGGCGTTGTTCATGCTCATGATTCTCGCGACCCCATTGGGCGAGGCCGCACGGAGCATCACTCCGTTTGCGAGGAACAGCGACCGTGTCGACAAGATCCACGCATCGAGGACACCGAGGGGCGGGCAGCTCTACCCGCTCGGCAAGAACGGCAAGTTCCCGGCGAGCGTGCTCTCGATCACCAGCGGCCTGCGAGGGCCCAGGGGTGCAGTTGGGCCGCAAGGCCCGGCCGGCGCACAGGGGCCTAGGGGCGAAGCAGGGGCGCAGGGTGCCGCCGGAGCGCAGGGTGCCGCCGGAGCACAGGGCCCGCAGGGAGTCCAAGGCCCGCAAGGAGAGCAGGGGCCCGAAGGACCGATCGGAGGCCAGGGGTCCCAGGGGCCTACCGGAGAGCGCGGGCCGACCGGGCCGCCAGGCCCCGGCGTGGCGTACACCAGCTGGGCCGCTGGTTCCGGCGGAGCCGGCGAGATCCTGATCGCGGAGTCCGACGACTTCACGACGATCCTGACGCTCGACCTGCCGGAGAGCGTCTGGGGCACCGACCCCGAGACTGTGGTCTTCGGCACGCTCGGGCTGATCAACCGCGGCGACACGACCGCGCACCTGAACTGCTACTGGGCCGGTGGCTTCCACGTGGCGAAGGCCGTCCCCGGCGAGGAGAACATCAGCCTGATGGTGACGAGCCAGGGAGAGTGGCACTCCAACCAGGTCACGCTCCAGTGCAAGGTCGGAGACGACCACTTCCCCGGAACTCCGGCGGTCTACGTGAACCGCGCCGCGCTGAGCGCGTTCCCGCGCATCGGCTAGCCAGCGACCTGAGGGTGCCGCCGCCCGGCACCCTCATCCCCGCTCAGTAGTGATCCGCCTGTGCTGCGGGGTTTTCCGGATGCACCGCCCGCCCCCGCCCGCGACGATCAAGGCGTGAGCGTCACCGCGCCTCCCCCGTGGAAGATCAAGGTCGTCGAGCCGGTCGTGCTGCGCTCGGAGGAGGAGCGCAGGCGCGCGATCGAGCAGGCGGGCTACAACACCTTCCTGCTCCGCTCGGAGGACGTGTTCGTCGACCTGCTCACCGACAGCGGCACCTCCGCGCTCTCGCAGGAGCAGCGCGCCGCGATGGAGCTCGGCGACGAGGCGTACGCGGGGTCGCGCAGCTTCTTCCGGCTCGAGCGCGCCGTGCAGGAGACCTACGGCTACAAGCACGTCGTCCCGACCCATCAGGGCCGAGGGGCGGAGCACCTGCTGGCGAAGATGCTCGTGCGCCCGGGGCTGCTCGTGCCCTCGAACCTCTACTTCACGACCTCACGCGAGCACGTTGAGCTCGCCGGCGGCGTCTGGGTCGACGTCTCGATCCCCGAGGCGAGCGACCCGGTCTCGATGCACCATTTCAAGGGCAACGTCGACCTGCGCAAGCTCGAGCACGTGCTGGCGGCGGCGGCGCCGGAGCGGGTCGCCTACGTGCGCGTCGAGGCCTGCCTGAACATGGCCGGCGGCCAGCCGTTCTCGGTCGAGAACCTCGCCGGTGTGCGCGAGCTGACGCGCGCCCACGGCGTGCCGCTCGTCCTCGACGCGACGCGGATCTCCGAGAACGCAATCTTTGTCAAGGACAGCGAGCCCGGCTGGGCCGACACGCCGTTCCCGGAGGTGATCCGCGCGATCGCCGACCTCTCCGACATCGCGGTCTTCTCGTCGAAGAAGGACCACTTCGTCCCGATCGGCGGCGTGCTCGCCCTGAACGACGACGAGCTCGCGCAGACCGCGCGCGAGGAGGTCGTGATCTACGAGGGCTTCCCCCACTACGGCGGAATCGCCGGCCACGACATGGAGGCGCTCGCGCAGGGGATCCGCGAGTCGGCCGACGAGGCGATAGTGCGCCACTACGTCTCGCAGAGCGCGTTCCTCGGCGGGCTGCTGCTGAAGCGCCGGATCCCGATCGTGGTGCCGGTCGGCGCGCACGCGGTCTTCCTCGACGCGAAGCGCTTCCTGCCGCACCTGCGCCAGGCCGAGTTCCCGGCGCAGGCGCTGGCCGCGGCGGTCTACCTCGCCGGCGGCGTGCGCGCGATGGAGCGCGGCATCGTCTCCGGCCAGCACGGCGACGCACCGTACGACGGTCTCGAGCTGGTGCGGCTGACGATCCCGCGCCGGGTGTACACCCAGGAGCACCTGGCGTACGTGGCCGACGTCGTCACCGACGTCCACGATCGGCGCGACAGCATCTCCGGGCTGCGCATGACCTACGAGCCCGAGCATCTGCGCTTCTTCCAGGCGCGCTTCGAGGCGCTCGGCCCGTTCCTGCAGGCGGCGCCGCCGGGCACCCGGGTCGAGACGGCCTAGGCACCGCTGCGGCGCTTGTGCGGGGTCCGGCGCCCTGCCAGACTCGCCGCACATGGCCGGCTACCTCGACCGCGTGCGGGCGCACGCGGTCGCCATCTTCTGGGCGGCCGCCGGGCTGGCGATCCTGCACATGGTCTCCGACGCGACGCTGACCCGCCCTGACGGCAGCTCGGTCGGCGCCGGCCTCCTGTCCGTCGCGGTCCCGATCGGGATCGCCGTGGCGGCAGGCCTGCTCTTCTCGTGGGGCCGCCCCGCGCTGCAAGCCTGGCTCGCATTCGTGGTCGGAGCGGTCGCGCTGGCGGACGGCGGGCTTCACGTGGCGCACGCGCGGCGGGCCGGCGCCGTGTCAGGCGACGACGTCACGGGCCTCCTCGCCGGGCTCGCCGGCGTGGCCCTCGTCCTGCTCGCGATCGCCATCGTCGTACGGCCGAAGGGTGAACGCGGCCCGCTGCACCGCTGGTCGGCGCGGCTCGGCGTGCTCGTGGGCGCCGCGGCGACCGTCTTCGTACTCGTGATCCCGCTCGCCGTCGCGGTCTACCTCGTGCACAAGCAACCGGTGCACGTGCCGTCGAGCGCGCTCGCGGTCCGCACACGAGGACGTCACGCTGCACACCTCCGACGGGCTCGAGCTGGCGGCGTGGTACGTGCCGTCCGCGAGCCGCACGGCGGTGATCGCGGTGCCCGGCTCGGGGGGCGACCGGCGCGGCGGCGTCCTCTCGCGGACGCTGATGCTCGCCCGCGGCGGCCTGGGCGTCCTGAGCTACGACCCGCGCGGCGCGGGCGACAGCGAGGGCCGGCCGGAGAACCTCGGCTGGACGTGGCACCGGGACGTCGAGGCGGCGGTCGCCTTCCTCGAGCGGCGCGGGATCACGAGGATCGGCGTGCTCGGGCTCTCGACCGGCGCCGAGGTGGCGATCGAGACCGCGGGTCGCGACCCCAGGATCAAGGCCGTCGTCGCCGAGGGCGCGCAGGCGCGGTCGTTCAAGGAGACCTGGGAGCTGCCGAGCCTCGGCGACAAGCTCACCGTCCTGCAGTCGCTCGGGATCCCGTTCGCGGCAAACCCGCTCCTCTCGCGCGTCGGCCGCCCGCCTCCGCTCAAGACCCAGGTCGCGAAGATCGCGCCGCGGCCGGTGTTCCTGATCTCGTCGGGCACCTCGTTCGAGCGCGCCCTGGACCGCGTCTACTTCGGCGCGGCCGGGGAGCCGAAGACCCTGTGGGAGATGCCGAACGCACAGCACACGGGCGGGCTCTCGAAGCACCCCGTCGAGTACCCGGCCCGCGTGCTGGGCTTCTTCCGGCGCTGGCTCTAGCGGCCGCCGGGGTGGCGCTCCGGGAACCCCGCGAGGGCGCGGGCGAGGTCGAGCGTCGATAGCACGCCGAGCGGCTGCTGCGAGTGGCTCTCGACGACGATCACGTGCGACACCTCTCGCTCGGCCATCAGGTGCGCGACGGAGCCGAGGTCGTCGCTCGTCGCCACCGTCAGCACCGGCGTCTCGGCGATCGAGCCCGCGGTCACCTCGTCGACGGCCCCCTCGTCGGCAGCGCGGAGCAGCGCAACGTCGGAGACGACGCCCCAGCCGCCCTCCTCGTCCTCACCGCGTGAGGTCACGAGCACGGCGTGCACGCGGTAGGTGGCCATCAGCCGCGCCACCGTCCGGATCGGATCCTCGGGGCGGCACGAGATCAGGCCCGCGTGCATCGCGTCGACGACGAGCAGGCGCTCGAGCGCCGGGTTCGTGTGGCTTGACTCCAGCATGAGAAGCCTCCTTCCTCAGATGACGCCGAGCTCGCGGCCGACCCGGCAAAAGGCGTCGAGCGCGCGCTCGAGGTGCTCCGGCTCCAGCGCAGCCGACGTCTGCACGCGGATCCGAGCCGTGCCCTCGGGCACGACCGGATAACCGAAGCCGGTGACGAAGACACCCTCCTCGAGCAGCCGCTCGCTGAAGCGGATCGCGAACTCGGTCTCCCCGACGATGATCGGGATGATCGCGGCGTCGCCGTCGAGCGGGTCGAACCCGGCCGCGCGCAGGTCGGCGCGGAACTGCCGCGACAGCTCGTGCAGGCGCGCGACGAGCTCCGGCTCGCGGCGCAGCACGCGCACGGCCTCGAGCGCGCTGCAGGCAACCGTCGGCGGCAGCGCATTCGAGAACAGCTGCGGCCGCGACCGCTGCGCGAGGATCTCGCAGACCTCCGCGCTCGCGGCGACGAAGCCGCCGGCGGCGCCGCCCAGGGCCTTGCCGAGCGTGCTCGTGATCACGTCGATCTCGCCGAGCAGGCCGAAGTGCTCCGCGACGCCGCGGCCCGTCTCGCCCAGCACGCCGGTGCCGTGCGAGTCGTCGACGATCACGACCGCGTCGTGCGCGCGCGCCAGCTCGACGATCTCCGGTAGGCGGGCAAGGTCGCCCTCCATGCTGAAGACCCCGTCCGTGACGATCAGCTTGCGGGCACCGGCCGGGCAGGCCTCGAGGCCGGCACGCAGCTCGTCCAGCGAGGAGTGCGCATAGATCACCTTCCGGGCCGGCTTCGAGAGCCGGATCGCGTCGACGACGCTGGCGTGGTTGAGCGCGTCGGAGAGGATCACCGTGCGGTCGTCGGTCAGGCTCGGGATCAGCGCCTCGTTCGCGTTCCAGCACGAGACGTAGCTGAGGGCGGCCTCCGTGCCGGAGAGCCCGGCCAGCTCGCGCTCGAGCTCGAGGTGCGGCTCGAAGGTGCCGCAGATGAAGCGGACCGACGCGGTCCCGGCGCCGTAGCGGCGCAGGCCCTCGATCCCGGCCTCCACGACCTCCGGCCGCGCGGCCAGGCCGAGATAGTTGTTCGACGAGAGCACGAGCACCTCGCCGCGCCCGGCCATTTCGACCACCGGGCCCTGGGGCGAGCGCAGCTCGTTGAAGCGCTTCAGCGTCCCCGCTTCGCGCAGGCCCTCGAGCTCTGCGCGGAGGTCGGCGTCGAGGGTGGACTGCGCGACCTTCATGCGAGCGCCTCGGCCCGCGCGCCCTCGAATTGCTCGGGCATGCCGTTCGGGTGCAGCACGATCTTGCAGGCCTCGCCGGCCTCGAGCGCCCTGAACGCCTCCTCGAAGCGCTCGAGCGGCAGCTGGTGCGTGATCAGCGGCCGCAGGTCGACGACGCCGCTCTCCAGCAGCCAGCGCGTCCGGTACCAGGTCTCGAAGATCTTGCGGCCGCTCAGCGCCCGCACCTCGAGGTTCTTGAAGATCAGCGACTCCGCCACGTCGATCTCGACCGGCCGCTCGGGGATCCCGAAGAGGACGACCTTGCCGCCGTTGCGCGCGATGCGGAAGGCGTCCGCCACCGCGCGGCCGGCGCCCGACATCTCGAAGACGACGTCGAAGCCGAGGCCCTCGTGGTGCTCGAGGAACCAGCCCGCCTCGTCCTGCACGGCGCTGACGTCGACGACCGCGCTTGCGCCCATGCGGCGGGCGAGGTCGAGCCGGAAGACCGTGCGGTCGGCCGCGAGCACGACGGCCGCGCCCGAGGCGTGCGCGATCGCGATCGCGAACAGCCCGACAGGGCCGCAGCCGAGCACGGCGACCGAGCGGCCGGTCAGCTCCTGCTCCCCGGTCGCGAAAACGGCGTTGCCGAACGGCTCCTGCAGCGTCGCGAGCTCGGGCGGCAGCTTCGTGCGGTCGTTCTTCCAGACCACCGACTCGGGCACCGCGACGTACTGCGCGAACGCGCCGTCGCGGTCGACGCCGAGGATCTGCGTGCGCTCGCACATGTGCGCGTTGCCGGTGCGGCAGTGGAAGCAGGCGCCGCAGGTGACGTGGCTCTCGGCCGAGACGTAGTCGCCCGGCTCGACCTCGCGGACCAGGCGGCCGGCCTCGACGACCGTCCCCGCGAACTCGTGGCCGAGGGTGAGTGGCGGGGTAATGCGCCGCCGGGCCCAGTCGTCCCAGCGCTCGATGTGCAGGTCGGTGCCGCAGACGCTCGCGGTCTCCACGCGGACGAGCACCTCGTCCTGCTCGGGCACCGGGACCGGAACCTCGACGAGCTGCAGGCCGGGCTCGCGACCCAGCTTTCGAAGGGCCGGCATGGTCATGGCCACAGGTTCGGCCACCGCGCGCGCGAGGGCATCGGGGAAAGGCCGCACGGCCGATCAGACGAAGCCCGGATGCCGCCGCAGGCGCTCCCGGAGCACGATCAGCGCGTTCCCACCGATCGGAGGCGTCATGACCGTGGCCAAGGAAGCGGACCTCGCAGGGCCGGGAATCGGCGACTACGCCGAGCTCGAGCGCGTCCTGCCGAGGGACTACGCGCCGCTGCTCGACCCCAAGGAGACGATGCAGGCGCTCTACGCGGCCAAGCGGCTGATCGAGGACCGCCTCTGCGAGGAGCTCGGCCTGACGATGGTGCAGGTGCCGCTGATCGTCGACAGCGAGAGCGGCGTCAACGACTACCTCGACCGCGACGGCTCGCGCACGCCGGTCACCTTCCACATCTCGAACGACCGCGAAGCACACCCGCTCGAGGCCGAGGTCGTCCAGGCGGCGACGAAGTGGAAGCGGCTGGCGCTGCGGCAGTTCGGGATGGCCCCCGGTGAGGGGCTGCTCACGGACATGCGCGCCGTGCGCAAGGACTACTTCCTCGACCACGACCATTCCGCCTACGTCGACCAGTGGGACTGGGAGCAGGCGATCCGCGAAGAGGACAGGGAGCTCGACTACCTGACGCAGACGGTGCGCTCGATCTGGAAGGTGCTGAAGGAGGCCGACCGGTTCCTGCGCGCCGAGTGGCCGGCGCTCGCCGACCCGCGCTATCCCGAGCTGCCGGACGAGCTCGAGTTCATGCACGCCGAGGACATCCTCGCGGCCTACCCCGACCTCCCGCGCAAGCAGCGCGAGACGGCGATCCTGCAGGAGCACCCGGCGCTCTTCATCTACGGGATCGGCTGGCCGCTCGCCGACGGGTACCCGCACGAGCTGCGGGCCGCCGACTACGACGACTGGTCGAGCGAGACGGTCTCGGCCGACGGGCGCCCGATGCACGGCCTGAACGGCGACATCCTCGTCTGGAACCCGGTCACCCGCCGGCGGCACGAGCTGATGTCGGGCGGCATCCGCGTGACGAAGGAGTCCCTGCGCCGGCAGCTCGAGCTCACGGACCAGCTCGACTTCCTCGAGCTCCCGTACCACCGGGCGATCCTGAACGACGAGGTCCCGCTCTCGATCGGCGCCGGAATCGGCCAGTCGCGGACGATGATGCTGCTGCTGCGCAAGGCCCACCTCGGTGAGGTGAGCGTCACCGTCTGGCCGCAGGTGCTGAAGGAGATGTGCGCCGCCCGGGACATCCGCGTCCTCGAGTAGGCGAGCTTCGGACAGGCAGTCGGGCTACGGAGTAGCCCGTACTCCCGTGGCTACTCCGCCTTCGCGAAGTAGCTCAGCACCGCCCAGCAGGTCATCAGCAGGATCTTCACGTCCAGCCAGAGCGACCAGTTCTCGATGTAGAAGTTGTCCCACTCGACCCGCTCCGAGAGCGAGGTCTTGCCGCGCAGGCCGTGCACCTGGGCCCAGCCGGTGACGCCGCTGACGACATGGCTCATTTGAGCACGCGACGATCGGCAGCGAGGGAATGATCATCGCTGCGGCCATCTCGCCTGCGCTTCGGAGCGAGTGACCGCGGGTGGAGCATCACCGCGACCATCGGGAGCTGTCATGTCAAACGCCACTGCGTCGCCGACCACCGGCCACTGCGTGCTCGCGGCGCGCCTGGGGGACGGTCGTGCCGACGGTGGTGGCGAGGAGAGGAAAGCGCCGAGCCATCATCCCAGCCATCATCGTGAGGGCAACATCTTCGACGAGGTGCCGGACGAAGTGGAACATCGACGCTGTGGACTTCGACGTATGTGCAACGAGCTGTGTCATGACCGGTGAACCTCCAGTTGGTCGAGCGCAACCCGGTGCCCGAGAAGAAGCGTGAAGTACCTGGTGACGACCTCGCGCTCGGCCACGATGACAACTGTGTGCTGCCGCTTCTCATTCGTGCTGACGTACGGCTCTGGCTCGCCGTGGTCGGTGCAAGTGCCGTATTCCCGGCTGGCAGGCCGAGCTCGTCAGCCGGGGTGGGTACGTGAAGCGGACCCGTGGGAGAGCGCGCTGGGATCCGTTTGTGGGCTGTGGCTGGAGCACGTCTGTAGCCGCGGGATGAGCGCCGGAGGCGCCTTGAGCTGCTCGTCCTTCTCCTTAACCGGCAGCTCGGCGGACAGCTTCGGCAGCCATTCGAGCCAGCGGGGGAGGTACAGCTCCAGTCGCCGAGGAGCGCCATCAGGCGGGACGGCGCGCGGACGATCGTTGCATCGAGCAGGACGGCGACGGCGAGCCCGACGCCCATCATCTTGGAGTTCGGAATCCGAGGGTGATGAAGATCGAGAAGACGGCGACCATCACGACCGCTGCGCTGGTGACGACGCCGGCCATCGAGCGGATGCCGTGCGCGACCGCTTGCTCGGTGGTCATGCCGTCGTCGTGGTCCTGGCGGACGCGCAGCTGAGGATGAGGACGTGGTAGTCCATCGAGAGGCCGAAGAGGACGAGGAACAGGAAGAGCGGCAGCCAGGCGGTAATGCCGCCGACGGAATGGAAGGCGAGCAGCGATTGCAGACGGCCGTCCTGGAAGATGAGCACCGAGACCGTAGGCGGCGGCGACCGAGGAGGACGTTGAGCGGTCGCTCAGCGGGATCACGATCAGCGAAAGATAACGAGCAGGAGCAGGAAGGCAAGGCCAAAGACGGAGCCCGGAACACGTAAGGGGCGTGCGGTTCCGTCGAGCTGTTGATCGCCGGAGCGGGCGTCTTCCCCCGTCGTGTGCACGGTGACGCCCGGGACGCGCGCGATCATCGCCGGGATCACGGTGGCCGCGCAGGGTGCTGAGCACGTGGTTGGAGGCGGCGTTGGTGGTGGTGCCGGCAGAGCAGAGGCGCACGCGGGCGGCCTGCCGCGACGCGCTGATGTAGACGCTGACCGGCTTGCCGACCTCGCCGAGTCGCCGAGGCGCGGCGCGCTTCAGCGCCTCGATCCCGGCTGTGACTGCGGAGTGGTCACGTCGCGGGCGCTGACGACGACGATCGCGGGCAGCGGCTCGCCTGGGAACGCCCTGACGGTGCGGTCGTAGACCTTCATCACCGGCAGGTCGCGGGAGGTCGCCGCCGCTGGGTTCAGGGTGTGTAGCCGAAGCGCCGGGATCGCGAGCGCGATGAGCAGTGCCGCTGACGCGGTGCCCCAGACGATCGGTGGCGGAGCGCGGCGCCGACGATCGCCGACCAGGAAGCGCGAGTCGCCGTTGCGGCTGCCGATCCGCCTGAAGCGGGTACCAGCCCTGGTCGACGCGGTGGCCGAGGCTGGACGGCGCCGCCGGCAGCACCGAGAGCGAGCCGACGAGCGCGATTGCGACGACGAGGATCGGTGCCGATGCCGAACGAGACCAGAAGGTGCCGTCGACCGGCGTGGCAACATGCCCGCCATCGCCGTCAATGACGGTCAGCGCCGACACGCGGACCGCGCGGCCGGAGGTCGCGGCGGCGATCGTCGAGCGCGGCTGCGCGGGTCGACGCGGCCGCGGGCGGCGCTCCTCGCGTGCGCGGCGCAGGTAGAAGAGCGAGATGGTCGGCGCCAGACCGCGAGGCCGATCAGCAGGACGACGGAGCTGATCGCATCTGGCCATCGTGGAGGACGATGAGCTGAGCGAGCGCGGTCGAGGCCGAGCGCGGCCGCGACCGACGGTGAAATCACCGCCGAGCAGCAGCGGGATCGCCGGCCGCGACCAGCGACGCGAACGCGAGGCACGAGGATCAGCCAGCGTGACCGGGAGCGAGCAGCGTCACCGGCGCTGGCTGAAGTCGTCGGCGAACGCCGGTCGCCGATCGCACGCTTGCGGCGCTGGCGTCGCCGACCTGCGCCGATCGACAGACGCCGGGGTGGGCGCGCCGTTCTGCAGCCGTGGACCGCAAGCGCTCTCAGCCCCGGCGCGATCACCTGGGCGGTCGCGTCGTCGATCGCCGGCGATCGGCGAACGTGACGAGCGCCGAGCGGCGGTCGGCCGACATCGAGGTCCGCGCCCTAGCGGCGCGCCAGCGGCAGAGCGGACGTCGGCGACCGCCGAGGGCGCGCGGCGAGCGCCGGCGTGACGAGGTCGCGGACGGCGGCCCGCAGCCTGGCGCTGGACGACGAGTCGGTGCGCCTGTGCGGGCCCTGGATCAGGACCGTCTCCTCGAGCGTGCGCCGGCTGGGGAACGCGTCCTGGAGGATCCGGTCGGCGGCGCCCAGTCGCCGATCGCGTTATCGGAAGTGGTCGTGTCAGACGCCACGATCGAACCGATCGCGAACGCGACCAGGACGAAGGCCACCAGCCGAGCACGGCTGTCCAGCGGTGCGCGGCGCTCCAGCGGGCCGCCCGCGAGGTCAGGTTCATGGATGGCGAGGTCGACGCGTCCTAACCCTTTCTTCGGTAGAAACCGGGGCCTCGTTGCCGACGTACGGCCGTGCCGACATCGGGGGGCCGCCCTGATTCGCCACCCTGATTTTCTCGATCGGTCTCCTGATCGCGCCCAGCGTGTCGGCGCGCTCGACGGCGCGTGCGAACTCGACACGTGTAGATAGGGTAAAGAAACGACCTGCAAAACGGGCACTTCGTGACATGCGCCTGCCGCGGCCGCCCAATCTCAGTTCGTTTCCATATCGAGGACGACTGGTCGAAGACGTGAACTGCGTGCCCGAAATGAGCAGCAGCGCCGCGAGCACGATCGTCGCCGGCGTGATCGGTTGCCGACGATTCGCAGCACCGTCTCGAAGATGCCGAGCGCGCCCGACCAGCCGTCAGCAGCGCGCCGAGCGTGTAGAAGAACACGAGCGGGTGGAAGTCGCGGATCACGTACTTCTGGCCCAGCCGCCACCAGAAGCGGCGGAACAGCAGCCACAAGATCGTCGGGACGACGCGGCGGAACTTGATCCCCGACCGCTCGCCGACCCCGTAGATCGGCCGTGACGGGAAGTCGCGCACGCGCGCGTTCCACACGTTCAGCTGCACCAGCAGTCGTTCGGGAAGCCGTAGCGCGGATACAGCCGGTCGAGGTCGAGCTCCTCGAGCAGCGTCCGCGACACCGCGGTGTAGCCCGACTGCGAGTCGGCGACGTGCCAGTAGCCGGAGGCGATCTTCGTCAGCAGCTCAGCACCGCGTTCCCAGGTAGCGCGAGCGCGGGATCAGCTTCCACGCCTCGCCCGTGAACAGGCGGTTCGCCTTCGCGTAGTCGACCTCGTCGCGCGCGACCGCGCGCCGCCAGCGCTCCAGGTCGCCGGGTCCATCTGGCCGTCGGCGGCCATCACGCACGTGACGTCGAGCCCCCTCGGCGACCGCCGCCTTGTAGCCGGTCACGATCGCCGCCGCCGACGCCCAGGTTCTGCTCGTGGCTGGATCCCCCGCACCCCGCGGGGCGCCGTCGCCGCCCGCTCCGCGGTCGCGTCCGACGACGCGTCGTCGACCACGTAGATCGCGTCCACGAACGCCGGGTGACGCCCGCAGCGTCGAGCCGATCAGACGTCTCTTCGTCATGCGCCGGGACGACGACGGCGACCGGGCTGCTTTTCGTTCAGCACCGCGCGGCTAGGGCGGCGGCGGCGCTCGGCGACCGGATCCGCGAGCATCGCCACAACCGGGCCAAGCAGGAGGCCCGAGGAGTGCGCCGGCGATCAACGAATTCGCTCCCGAGCTGCGCCTAAGTCGTCTTCTACGGCTCCACGCGCTCCCCAAGAGCTGGTGGGCTTCTCGATCTTCTGAACGTGTGCAAGGTTGTAGCTAGCTGCGTCGAAAACTGGAAGCTGCTCGTTATCCTTTCGATCGCGGGCGCGCTCTGCTGCCTCAAGTTGTCGATGATGCTCGCGAGCACGAAGCTGGTCAGCCCGGGTCGCGCTTCTGCCGCTGGGCGGCCGCGAGCGCTGCGTTCGCAATCGCGATCTTCTTGTCGAGCTGTGCCGAGCTCCTTCATCCTTGCTGTGCAGCTGCTTGCCTTTGAGCGTGTCTGGATCTTCGTCTGGACTGTAGACCTTCCTGCGCGTGGGCGATCGTGATCTTCGCTCATGGTCTGTTCGCCGCGCGAGCGACCCCTTGTCGGCGTTCGGCCCTTTGACGGTAGATGCCGGGTGTAGAGCTGTCGGCCGCGCCCGTCGTCCCCTTTCGGGGCGTCTGGACGAGCTGGGTCGACACGCCGTTTCGAACCTGGCCTCTTCCTTCATGCCGCTCCGGATTCGCGACTCTGCCTGGATCACGTCCCCTCGGCATGCACGTTCTTGCGTGACGAACGCGGGCGTCGTCGCGTATGGCCCCGGAACCTGCGCCGTGCCGCCGGGCGTGAACGGCGTGGCCTCTGGAGCGACATGGTCGCCTCCGCCTTGTAGACCTGCTTCTCCACCCGTTGCGCAGCAGGAAGCCCGAGCAGCGCCCACCGATGACGAAACTGGCGACCGGCAGCCACCAGTAGCGGACGATCCGCTGGAAGTACTTGCGGACGTCGACCTCCTGCTCCTCGGAAGTCCACTTCGTCCCACGGGCGAACGTGCGCCCGCGCGGCTTCGTTGCCGGCACGCTCATCGGCGGATACGGCACCGCCAGCAAGTAACAGACGCTCACTTGCGCGTGGGGACACGGTGAAGCATCGCGTAGATGCGGGTGTAGCCGGTCAAGGTAGAGGCGCCTCGCGGCCGCCGATGACGCCCGCGTACTTGCCGTTTCGTTGTACGTTCCAGAGCAGCTTGCGGCCGCATCGAGTTGATACGTCTTTTTTGCGCCTGAAGCGTCGCGAAGTAGACGACGCCGTCGATCACTGGGTCGCCGAGCCGGCGATCTCTGCCCGTGCGCGTCGAACCTCCAGTGCCGCCCTCGCCGGTGGCAGCGTCGAAGCGCGTAGAAGGTGCTTGTCATGCGAGCCGTATCAGGACGAAGCTTGTGCCACAGGCCGGTGACGCGTACAACGTAGCCGCCCGTGCCCTGCGACCAGCGGAGCTTCCCGCTCCCGCGCGCCGAACCAGTAGACCTTGCCGTCGGTCGAGCCGATGTAGACGCGGCCGTATGAGACCGTCAGGAGTCGAGTAGAAGGGCCCGGCGGCCCCGAGCCGCTCCTGCGCCGACGCGCCGCTCAGATCTGCGCGCCCCGTCTTCTGACGTTCAGGCAGTAGACGTGGTGGTCGTACGAGCCGAAGAAGAAGAGCCGCCCGCCCGCGTAGCAAGCATGGCGTCCTGATGTTCTCGGCCGCGAAGGTCCAGCGCGTCGCCCCGGAGGCGGCGGTGCAGGCGCATGGTCCCCGTCCAGTACGCCGACGTAGACGACGCCGTCGAGAACAAGCAGGGCGAGACTAGCTTCGGCCCGATGCGCAGCTTCCAGCGCACCTTTGCAGGTATCGGCGTTGATCGCCACCACCTCGCCGTCGAGCCCGCTGCGCGTCGCGTTGCAGGGCGGCTTGTTCATGGAGGTTGATGTAGACGGTGTGGTTGTCGACGGCGAGGCGGCGGTGCAGCGGTGCGCCCGGTAGCCCAGCGAACCTTCACGCTGCTGGTGTCGAGCGCAACAGCGTCCCGGTCGAGTTGGCGAAGTCGAGGCGGCCGTCCCAGCGCGTCCGGCAGATGGACCAGTGAGCCGGCGCCAGAAGCAGAGCGTCTTGTACGGCGGCTGGAGCGGCCTCCTCCGCGTTGGCCTGTCGCGGAGGATGAAGCGGTACATCGGCCAGCGGATCTTCGGGCTGCGGCTTGACGGGCTTCGGCGCCGGCTGCGTGGTGGTAGCGGTTTCGCGTCGGAGCCGCGGATGTCGTGGCCCTGGTGCTTGCGGTAGAGGCCGAAGGCGACGAGGCAGGCGGCCAGGAGGAGCACCGACCGCGACGACCGCGGACCAGATCTCTTCATCGGCGGCGGTGCTCGGCGCCATCGCGTACAGCCGCGAGAAGCCGTGCAGGAGCAGGAGGCGCCCGTTCCCGGAGACCAGCACGAAGGCGCCGTCGGGCCAGCGCATGAGCTGCCTGCCCGTGCGCGCGTCCAGCCCGTAGATGCGGTGGTGTCGGTTCGGCCGAAGTAGACGACGCCGTAACAACCGTCGCCGCGCCGCCGATCGCCGCGCCGCTCGCGACGCAGGAGCACGCCGGCCGCTACCCGCCGAGCAGGCGGTGAAGAAGAGTCTGGTACGAGCCGATGTAGACCCGGACGAGTAGACCGCCGGCGAGGCGTAGACGTAGGTCCCGGTGCAGGGCGACCAGAGACGCGCGCCGCGGGTCCGAGGCGGTCAGCGAGCCGCCGGTCGAGCTCGGCGCGAACACACGTTCTCGGTCAGCGGGAGTGCCGTAGACGCGGCCGTTGTCGCCGACCCCGACCAGCGCAGGCCGCCGTTCCTCGGCGAGAGGGCGGGCCGAGGCGGCCTCCGTAGTCGCCGAGGTGGATGACGCCGCGGCCTTCGTAGGAGGACCTCGAGGTGATCTTTGAGCCGGAGCGGTAGGTCCAGCGCGCCGCGGTGGGTCCTCGGTGAGCGCCCAGACGGTGCCGCTCCAGTCGCCGAAGTAGTCGACGCCGTTCACGACCAGCGGCGAGGACTTCGATCAGCACTGCGGTGCGGTAGCGTCGCGGCGAGGATGCGGCCGTTGTGCCGGTCGAGCGCGTGGTCCGGCCCGTTCATCGCGTGGACGACGACGTCCTCGCCGACGACCGCGGGCGAGGCGGCCATGATCCCGCCGAGGTCGTAGCGCCGCGCCGGCTTGCCGTTCATCGAGAAGGCGCCGCTCGTGGTAGTTGGCGACGAAGGCGACGTCGGCGTAGACCACGGACGGGAACTCCATCAGGCCGACGGCCTGGCTCCGGAGCCTCACCAAAGAGGAAGCCAGGTCCGGATCAGCGGATGCGACTGCGTGCGGCCGGCGGTCGCGCCGTAGCGCGTCCACTGCAGCTTCACCTGGAGACCGCGGACGCCGACCTTTGGGCGGTTGCGGAACTGGAGCCGCTGCGCCGCCGTCGTAGCCGCGCTTCGCGACCTGCACCTGCAGGCGCGCGTGCCGGGCGATCGATCTTCGCGACGCCGTGGTGGTCGGTCTGCCCGCCGAAGCGCCCGACGTCGACAGCCGCGCCCTTCACCGGCGCGCCCGTGTCGCCGTCTCGTCGAAGAACGATGCGTGAACCTTCGAGCGCTTGGCTTCGGCTCCGGCTTCGGGGGAGGCCTGAGCGCCGAAGCGTGTGCGGGCGCTGAGGGGCTCGGCCTTGCGCTCGGAGGCGCAGCCCGCGCCGAGGAGCGCGAGCGCGAAACGGCGGGCGGGCGCCCGCCCAGGTTAGAGACCCCTACGGTTGCCATGCGCCGGTTCTGGCGACCCTCGGCCTTCTTCCACATCAGCTGCGTGCCCTCGCGCCAGGTCGCGCGCGGCCCCGACGCCGTCGTCGCCGAGGCTCATCAGTAGGTAGTACCACACGATCCCGGCGCCCGGGACACGCCAAGCGTCTTCCCGGCGGCAGCGAGGCCGAGCCGCGACGCCTGCGCTGCGAGCGCGGCCTCGTGAACCCAGCCGTCACCCAGAGCGCGATGCTCGTCGCGAGCAGTGCGACGTGCAGGAAGCCGCTCGCGTAGCGCGGGGCGCGCGCGGTGGGAGAGCAGCTCGACATCGGCGAGCGGCGGCGCCCGCCGCCGCCCGCCTCGAACGGTGCACCACGACCACGGCAGCATCCGCACCTTGCGGCGAAACTCGTCCTCGTTGTCGCGGCTCGGCTTCTCGAGGGCCATCATCAGCTCGTAGACCGCGCGTCGGCCTTTCTGCACCATCAGGTTCGGGAAGCCCTGGTCGTGGCCGAACGGCCATTCGACGTAATAGCTGTGCGTCTACTCGCTCAGCGTATGCGGTAGCCCGGCCGCCGCGTCGACCTCACTCACTTTCATCATTTCGCCGAGGA
>CAWGEA010000003.1:0-2465587 GCA_963821495.1 uncultured Actinomycetes bacterium
GTCGGGACAGGAACGGGAGCTCACAACGGCTCCAGGGCTGTCGGCGACGAAGCGAGCGCCCACTCGCCCTCGAACCTGAACCAGCCCTGCTGGTCCTCGTCCGGGAAGACGGTGAACTCGACTGCCGGGTCGAGCCGGTGGAACTGCAGGGTCGAGCCGACCCGCGAGAGCGCGACCGAGATCTGGAACCGCCCGTCGGCGAGCGGAAGCCGCGGCGAGGTGAAGACGAGCTCGGTCTCGCCGGGCGATCCGTCCCAGCCGAGGTCGTCCGCCTCGGCCTCGTTCACCCCGAGCAACGACCCGTTCGCGTCCCGGAACTCGATCGTCACGCGCGGAGGCGGGATCTTCTCGTCGACCTCGATCCGCAGGCGGGCGACGAGGCTCTGGCCGGACAGGAACTGGCGCCGCTCGTTCCCGTCGGCGTCTTCCAGCCGAACTTCGATCACCCGCGCCTCGCCGGTGCCCCATTCTCGCAGTCCGGCGACGCGTTCCTGCGGGCTCTCCTCGGCGGCGAGCATCCGCTGGTACTGCGTAATCGCCTCGCGCGCGGGCCCGTCCGCGAGCACCTCTCCGGCGGTGAGCAGGATCGCCCGCTCGCAGAGCCGCTCGACGGCCGGGGCGGAGTGGGAGACGAAGAGCAGCGTCCGCCCGCGCGCCTTCAGGTCGAAAATCTTGTCCATGCACTTGCGCTGGAAGGCCTCGTCCCCGACGGCGAAGACCTCGTCCAGGAGCAGGATGTCCGGGTCGAGGTGAGCGGCGACCGAGAAGCCGAGTCGCATGTACATGCCCGCCGAGTAGGTCCGGACCGGTACGTCGATGAAGGATTCGAGCTCCGCGAAGGAGACGATCTCGTCCATCTTCGCCTCGACGTACTTGCGCTTGAGGCCGTGGATCGCCCCGTTCATGAACACGTTCTCGCGGCCCGTGAAGTCCGGATGGAAGCCGGCGCCGAGCTCGAGCAACGACGCGACGCTGCCTCTCACCTCGAGGGTGCCGCTCGACGGCCGGAAGATCCCCGCGATCAGGCGCAGGAGCGTGGTCTTGCCCGACCCGTTGCGCCCGATCACGCCGACCGCCTCCCCGGGCTCGATCGAGAACGTCGCGTCGCGAACGGCCCACACCTCGGTCCGGCGCAGGTGCCGGCGCCGCAAGATCGCCTCCTTGAGCGTCACCTGCGGTTGCGGGTAGAGGAGGAAGCGGCGGCTGACGGCCTCCGCGCGCACTGCTCCCGGGTTCATGCGCCTGAGGGTACCCGCCGGACCTCCTGCACCACGCCGGCCAGAGCGCCGATGAATGCGGGGTCGTCGTTCATCGACTCGATGCGCGCCAGCTCCAGGCCGAGCTCCTGCGCGCGCTCGCGCGCCTCGACGTCGAGGTCCCAGAGGATCTCGAGGTGGTCGGAGACGAACCCGACCGGCGCGACCAGCACTTTGCGCACGCCCTCGCCGGCCAGCCGCTCCAGCTCGTCGAGGATGTCCGGCCCGAGCCAGGGCTCGCCGGTCGTGCTCGCGCTCTGGAAGGCGAACGACCAGCGGTCGAGCCCCGCGCGCGCGGCGACCAGGCGCGACGTCTCGAGCAGCTGCTCGCGGTAGGGGTCGCCGGAGGCCAGGATCCGCTCCGGCAGCGAATGCGCCGTGAAGATCACCCAGGCGTCGGTGCCGCGCACGCGGTCGGCCACGACCTCCACGAATGCCGGGTCGTCGTGCCAGCTCTCGACCAGCACGAGCTCGGCCTCCCGCCCGGAGAGCGCCGCCTCGAGCCGCTCGCGGTACTCGCCGACCGACATGCGCGAGTAGTGCGGCGCGAGCACGACGCCGATCAGCCTCGTCGCGCCGCCCTCGAGCGCCCGTTCCACCGCCTCGGCGATGCGCGGCTGCCAGTGCTTCATCCCGACGAAGACCGGCACGCCGAGCTCGCGCTCGAGCGCGGCCCGCTGCGCCTCGGTCACCTCGTCGAGCGGCGAGCGCCCGCCGATCCGCCGGTAGCGCTCGGCGAGCTCGGCGACGGCCTCGTCGGAGACCGACCGCCCGCCGCGCACGTCCTCGAAGTACGGCCGGATGTCCTCGGGCGTCGAGGGGCTGCCGTACGCCATCAGGATCACGGCATCGCTCATGACGCGGGCACCATCGTCGCCTCGTGCACCAGCCGCACGAGCCGACCCAGCAGCTCGGGATCGGTCTCGGGCAGCACGCCGTGGCCGAGGTTGAAGATGTGGCCCGGCCGCCTCCCGGCCCGCTCGAGCACGTCGCGCGCGCCCGCCTCCGCTCGCTCCCACGGGCCGAGCAGCGCCGCGCCGTCCAGGTTTCCCTGGATCCCGCGGTCGTGGCCGACGCGATCCCAGGCGACGTCCAGCGGCACGCGCCAGTCGACCCCGATCACGTCGCCGCCGACCGCCGCGCGCTCCTCGAGCAGGTGCGCGTCGCCGGTCGCGAAATGGATCGTGGGCACGTCCACCGCCTGGAGAACGCGGGCGGAGTACGGCGCGACGAACTCGCGGTAGTCGGCGACCGAGAGCGCGCCGACCCAGGAGTCGAACAGCTGGATGGCGTCGGCGCCCGCTCCCGCGCACGCCCGCACGTAGAGCGCGAACGCGTCCGCCAGCTTCTCCATCAGCGCGTGCCAGAGTTCGGGCTCGCCGTACATACACGCCTTCGTCAGCTTGAAGTCGCGCGTCGGCTTGCCTTCGATCAGGTACCCGGCCACCGTGAAGGGCCCGCCTGCGAAGCCCACCAGCGCCTGGTCTTCGCGCAGCTCGTCGCGGACGAGGCGCACCGATTCGAGCACCCACGGCACCGACTCCTCGGGCTCGGGCACGACGAGCCGCTCGACGTCCGCGAGCGACCGGATCGGGGAGCCCACCACCGGCCCGACGTTCTCGACCAGCTCGACGTCGACTCCCATCCCGAGGACGGGGAGCATGATGTCGGCGAACATCACCGCCGCGTCCACGTCGTGGCGGCGGACCGGCTGCAGCGTCACCTCCGCGCAGAGCTGCGGCTGACGCGCGATCTCGAACAGTCCGTACTTCCGGCGCACCTCGCGGTACTCCGGCAGCGAGCGGCCGGCCTGGCGCATGAACCACACGGGCGTGCGCTCGACGGGCTCCCGCCGGGCGGCGCGTACGAGCAGCGGCTCCTTCATCCGCGCCGAACCCTAGAGGGCCGCAGCGAGCTGATCGTCGACCCGCCGGAAGACGAACCCGCCGAGCAGAAGCGCCACGAGCGCGGCCACGATCGCGTAGACGGCATCCCCGGCCGCGGGCATCCGCCCGAAGAAGAGCGGATCCCGGACCGCCAGCAGCGGGGGTGTGACGAAGTTGCCGTAGTGCAGGAGATCGGCGAGGACGGGATGCTCGTCGATCCTGGGCAGCTGGTTGAAGGTGTAGAAGATCGGCGTCAGGAAGAACCAGGGCAGGAGCACCGTCTGGAGCAGGTGCTCGATGTCCCGGAAGACGACCGTCGCCGAGGCCACCACGATCGCGAGACCGCTGACGAGCGCGATCAGCGGCAGCAGGAAGAGCAGGCCGGCCCAGAACGTCGTCCGGACGGCCGGGATCAGCGCGAGGTTCAGCGGCAGCACGACGGCGAGCATCACGACGACGCTCACCAGGTTCGTCCCGACGACGGCCAGCGGGAGCAACTGGCGCGGGAAGCGAACCTGCTTGACCAGGTTGGCGTGCCCGAGCAGGCTCGCGCTCGCGGACGACAGCGAGCTCTGGAAGAAGATCCAGACGAGCAGCCCGCTGAGCACGAAGAGCGGGTAGTGCGCGATCGAGAAGGCTCGCCACAGGACCGAGAACACGAGCGTGTACACCCCGACGAGCACGAGCGGGTTCACGAGCGACCACGCCACGCCCAGCAGCGAGCCCCGGTACTTCACGCGCAGCTCGCGCCGGAAGAGGTTCTGGAACAGCTCGCGATTGCGGAAAAGATCTGCGTAGACCGCCATCCGCCGCCAGTCTAGTGCTCCCGTAGAATCGGCCGACGTGACCCCTCGTCCCGGACCTCGACCGCCCGCGACCGGGCACGGGGGCCGCCTCCGCGACCTGGGACAGGACCACGAGCGCGGGCATCTCACCTACGTCGAGAACCTCACTCCCGGCGGTCGCTTGTGGCTGCGCACGAAGCCCTTCAGCGCGCCGCCGAACGAGGAGCTCGCACAGTGCCTGCGCACCTTCGCCCACCTGGTCGAGCTGCTCCAGCTCGGTCTCAGGGCCCAGGTCCTCGACGTCGGCTGCGGCCCGGGCTGGCTGAGCGAGTTCCTCGCCCGCTGCGGCTACTGGGTGACCGGCATCGACATCTCGCCCGACATGACCGACATCGCCCGGGAGCGCGTCGAGGCGATCGCCGGGCCCGTCGGCGAGGGCCTCGACCCGGTCGCCGAGTTCCATGCCATGCCGGTCAGGGAGCTGCCGTGGACGAGCCGCTTCGACGCCGCCGTGCTCTACGACACGATGCACCACTTCGACGACGAGCTGCAGACGCTCGAGGCGATCAGGCGGACGCTCGTGCCCGGAGGGCAGCTCTACATCCACGAGGGCGTGAAGCCGCCGCCCGGCTCGGAGGGCGAGCGGAACCTGGTCTCCGAGATGGAGCGGTTCGGGACGCTCGAGTCGCCCTTCGACCCCGAGTACCTCGTCTCCGTGGTCGAGCAGGCCGGCTTCGTGGACGTCCGCCGACTCGCGGAGGTGGACGAGCTCGTCGACCTCGCCCCGCCGGCGCGCAGGCGCGACCGGATCCTCGGGCGGGTCCTGCCCGACCGCCTTCGCAGCCGCGCGCTCGGACAGGCGGCCCTGCGGCCGGAGCTCAACATCGTGCACGCGTTCAACCCGATTCCGGACGGCGCGGTGTCGGGGGCAGAGTTCCTCGCCCGGATCGAGCTCGACGGCGGGTGGGAGGCCACCGACTCAGAGCTCGTCGTGCGGCTCGAGGTGACCAACGACGGCCGCGCGTTCTGGCCCGCGGGGCGCTGGTTCCCGTACCCGAAGGGCTCCGTCACCGTCGCGCCGTACGTCGTCGGGCCGGAGGGGGCGCGCGGCCGCGAGCTCGCGCGGGCGGCACTCCCGCGGTCGCTGTCTCCCGGCGAGAGCGCCGGCGTCGAGCTGCGCATCTCACGCGAGGACGCGAGGAGTGGGACGATTGCGGTCGACCTGGTTCGCGAGGGGCTCTCGTGGTTCTCCGAGGCCGGCTCCGAGCCGCTCGTCCTGCCTCCCGCCCTCTAGGGCGCGTGCGAATCGTCGTCGACGTCAGCCCGCTCTCGCGCCCGCGCACGGGGATCGGGAACTACCTCCGCGGGATGGTCGCCGGGCTCGCCGAGGCTGCGGGCGGGGAGCACGAGCTCGTCGCGTTCGGGCCGTCGGGGCCGCGCGGGCGGGGGCGGATCCGCGAGGCGCTCGCTGGGCTCCCGGTCGAGCTGCGGCTGCCGCTCGCGCCGCATCGCCTGCGGCAGACGTGGAGCCGCTCCCAGCGGCTGCCGGTCGAGCGCGTGGTGGGCCGGCTGGACGTCTTCCACTTCTCGGACTGGATGTACCCGCCGCAGCGCGGCGGGCTGCGGGCGACGACGGTGCACGACCTCGTGCCGCTTCGTCACCCGGAGTGGGTCGAGCCCGAGACGGTGCGGATGCACGGGCCGAAGTACGAGCACGCCGCGCGCACCTGCGACCGGATCTTCGTCAACTCGCGCTTCACCGGCCGCGAGGTGGTCGAGCTGCTTGGCGTCGACCGAGGAGCGGATCCGCATCGCCTACCCCGGGATCGACCCGCGCTTCCGGCCCGACGGCGAGGCGGCCGACGCTGGGCGGGCCCTACGTGCTCGCCGTCTCGACGCTCGAGCCGCGCAAGAACCTGCCCGCGCTGGTGGCGGCCTTCGCGGAGCTGCGCCGGCGCCGGCCGGAGCTGACGCTGGCGCTCGCGGGGCTCGCGGGCTGGGAGCGCGAGCCGCTCGCGGCGGAGGGCGTGCGGCTGCTCGGCTTCGTCCCGGACGACGAGCTCGCGCGCCTCTACCGCGGCGCGGCCGCGTTCGCGTACCCGGCGCGGTTCGAGGGCTTCGGGATGCCGGTCGTCGAGGCGCTCGCGAGCGGCGTGCCGGCGGTTGTCTCCTCGCACCCGTCCCTCGACGAGGCGTGCGGGGACGTCGCGCTGCGCGCCGACCCGGAGGACGCGACGGCGTTCGCCGCTGCGCTCGAGCAGGCACTCGACGCGCCGCGCGGGACCGGCGTCGAGCACGCGGCGCGGTTTACGTGGCGGGCGTGCGGCGAAACGGTGCTGGCCGGCTACCTAGACTGACCGCGTGGCTGCGCTGAGGGTCGGAATGGACGTCTCGCCGCTCGCGCTGACGCGCGCGGGCACGGCACGGCACATCCGCTCGCTGCTCGCAGCGCTGGAGGACGAGGACGTGGAGGTGCGCCGCTACGCGCTCGGCGGCTCGTCGCGCGCGCTCGTCCCGGTGCGCGACCTCGGCTGGTACCTCGCGGCGCTTCCGCTGCGCGCGCGGCGCGACCGCGTGGACGTGCTCCACTGCCCGACCCAACGCGCGCCGGTGCACTCGAGCGTGCCGCTCGTCGTCACCTTCCACGACCTCGCGGTGCTGCGGCATCCCGAGACGTTCAACCGCTGGACGCGAGACTACTCGCGACTCACGCTGCCACGCGTCGCACGGGCCGCCACGCGGCTGATCGCCGTCTCCGAGTTCACGAAGCGCGAGCTGCTCGAGCTGCTGGACGTGCCCGCGGAGAAGGTGCGCGTGATCCCGAACGCGGTCGGGGAGCCCTTCACGGCCGAGGGCGACGCAGCGGAGGGCGACTACGTGCTCGCGGTCTCGACCCTCGAGCCGCGCAAGAACCTCGAGCGGCTCGTCGAGGCCCACAGGCGGGCCGGGCTGAACGGGCTGCCACTGCTCGTCGCGGGCGCGGCCGGCTGGGGCGGCGTGCAGGTCGAGGGCGATGGCGTGCGCTGGCTCGGCGAGGTGCGCGACGAGGAGCTGGCGCGGCTCTACCGCGGCGCGCGCTGCGTCGCCTACGTCTCGCTCTACGAGGGCTTCGGGCTCCCGGTGCTGGAGGCGATGGCGTGCGGCACGCCGGTGGTCGCGGCCAGGAACGGCGCGCTCGAGGAGGTCGCGGGCGGCGCGGCCGTGCTCGTCGACCCGCTCGACCCGGACGCGATCGCCGCCGGGATCGCCGAGGCGCTCGATCGCGGCGCGGAGCTGCGCGAGCGCGGCCTCGAGCGGGTGCGCGCCTTCGACTGGCGCGAGGTGGCGCGCGAGACGCTCGCGGTCTACCGCGAAGCCGCTGCATGAGCGAGCCGCTGGTCGTGCTCGACGCGGACGTGCTCGGGCGCCAGCGCACCGGCGACGAGACCTACGTGCGCTCCCTCCTGCGCGAGCTCGCCGCCGCCGCGCCCACCGATCTCCGCCTCGCGGCGATCACGCGCCGCCCCGACCTCGTGCCGGAGGGGATCGAGCCCGTCGAGCTCCCCGCACGCAGCCAGGTGGCGCGGATGGTGTTCGCCGTCCCGCGCCTGCTGCGGCAGCTTCGGCCCGCGCTCGCGCATTTCGTCCACGCACTCCCGCTCGCATGCCCGTGTCCCGCGGTGCTGACCGTCCAGGACCTGTCGTTCGAGCGCGACGCCGGGGTGATGGGCGCCCGTGACCGGCTGATCTTCCGCACCGCCGTCCCGCGCTCGGCGCGCCGCGCCGCGCGTGTGCTCGCGATCTCGGAGCTGACGCGGCACGACCTCGTCGAGCTGTACGGCATCCCCGAGGAGAAGATCGTCGTCACCTCGCTCGCCGCAGACCCCGCGTTCACGCCCGACGGCCCGACCCCGGACGGCCGGCCGTACGCCCTCTTCGTGGGCGCGCTGCAGCCGCGCAAGGAGCCGACGGTCGCGATCGAGGCGCTTTCCCTGCTCGGGGACGAGGAGCTGCGCCTCGTGCTCGCCGGCCCTGACAAGGGCGGCCGCGCCGAGGCCGAGCGCCTCGCCGTCGAGCTCGACGTCGCGGACCGCGTCGAGCTGCGCGGCCACGTGCCCCAGGACGAGCTGGCCGCCCTCTACCGCGGCGCGGCGTGCCTCGTCTTCCCCTCGCGCTACGAGGGCTTCGGCCTGCCCGTGCTGGAAGCGATGGCCTCCGGCACTCCGGTGGTGGCGACCACGGCGGGCGCGCTGCCGGAGGTCGCCGGCGAGGCCGCGATCCTGGTCGAGGAGGGGAACGCACCGGCCCTCGCGGGCGGGATCGAGCGCGCGATCGCCGACCGCGAGCGGCTGCGCGCCGCCGGCCTGGCCCGCGCCGCGCGCTACTCGTGGGCCGAGACCGCCCGCCGCACTCTCGAGGCCTACCGCGAGCTGCTGTGACGACCGCGGCGATCGTCATCTGGACTCCCGGTGACCCCGACCCGGGCCCGTGCCTCGACTCGCTCGCGCCGCAGGTGGACGAGCTCGTGCTGACCGTCAACCCGCGGCGGCGCACCCTCCACGGCGAGCGCGACGGTGATCGAGAACGAGCGCACGCTCGGCTTCGGCGCGAACATCAACCTCGGCATCGCCGCTACCACCGCACCGTTCGTGATCGCCTCGAACCCCGACATCGAGGTCACGCCCGGCGCAGTGGCCGCGCTGGCGGCCTTCGCGGAGGCGCACCCGCGCTGCGGCATCGCGGCGCCGCAGCTGCGCTACCCGGACGGCCGCTGGCAGCCCTCGCGCCGCAGCTTCCCGACCGTGCGCGGCACCCTCGTCCGGCGGACGCCTCTGCGCCGGGTGCTCCACCCGGAGGAACGGCAGCGCCGCCACTACCTGCTCGACGAGCGGCCCGAGCAGCCGGCGCAGAGCGACTGGTTCCTCGGCGCGTTCCTGTTCCTGCGCCGCGAGCTGCTCGAGGAGCTGGGCGGCCTGGACGAGGGCTACCACCTCTACGGCGAGGACATCGACCTGGCCTGGCGCGCCCGCCAGGCCGGCTGGGAGCGCTGGTACGTGCCCGAGGCGGTCGTGATCCACCACCACCAGGCCGTCACCGACCGCCGCTTCTTCACGCGACGGACGCTGTGGCACTGGCGCAGCATCCTGCGCTTCGTGCGCAAGCACCCCGAGAGCCTGCGGGCGCTCTAGCGGCTCGGCACGAAGACGAACGACACCTGCGCGCCGAGCTGGCGCGTGTCCGGGCGGCCGAACTGCGACGGCGAAAACGTCGGCGAGATGTGCACCGCCACGGCGAATCGACCGCGCGGGGTCGCGAGCACGAACGTGCGCTTGCTGCCGCTGTGCACGGTCCAGCGAACCGTGCGCAGCGGCCGCGTCGAGCCCGCGCGACGAAGCGTGATCGCGACATGCCCTGGGACGTCGGGCCCGGTCCACAGCTCACGGGAGAGCCGGACGACCAGGCGCCCCGGCGGCGACTTGGCGTAGCGGCTGTAGCCGGCGTCCGCGCCCATCCAGCGATCGCCGTAGATGCCGGTCGTCGCGGCGGCCACACGCACCGGGCCGCGGGTACGGAAGAGCGCGAACGGCGGATGGAAGGCGACGATGCGGCCGTCGAGCCGGTACGAGAGGCTCGAGATCATGTACGGCGAGCGAAGCGGCTTCCCCGTCGTCTGGTCGACGACCTCGCCGTTCTGCGACGAGATCGCAACCGGAATCTCCACTCCGCCGGCCGGCTCGAAGATCCCGAGGTTGTACGTCGGGCCGATCTGCCGGTTCCAGAACTCCTGCTGCCAGAGGCTCTGCGCCTCAGGCCACGGGTCGCCTGTCGTCCCGAGCAGGAAACCCGCTTCGCTGCCGGGCGCGAGGGCGCGGTCGACCCAGCTCGCGCTCGCGCCACTCCCCGCCAGACCGCGAACGCTGCGCGAGTAGTCGCGCAGCGCTCCGGTCACCGCATAGGTCGAGAGAACGAGGAAGACGGCCACGGCCCCGGGCAGGACGAGCGACGGGAGCCATCGTCGCGGCCAGAGGACGAACAGCGCTCCCGCGGCGACGCCGCCCGCGACCAGCAGCCGGTGCGTCCAGAGCGCGCCGTGCACGAAGTGGGCCAGCCGCAGGAACGGGATCAGTCCGAGGGTGTCGGAGTAGATCGAGACATTGAGCAGGGTTCCGAGCGGCAGCGCCAGGAAGAGGAGCGGCGCCACGACCGCCACCGCGACCGTCAGGAGGCGCGGGCGCGGCAGGCCGCGGTCGAGCCAGAGGACGAGCGCCAGGAAGAGGAGCGGCGCGACGAAGAACATGTAGCGCTCCTCGACGCGGATGGAGAAGCGCGAGGCGAACGCGGCGGCCTCGACGACGACCAGCGGCACGGCCGCCGTCGGCGACGGCGAGGAACGCCCGCTCGCGCCTCGTTGCGCGTCCCGCCGCGGCCGAGCGCGAGCAGCGAGCAGGAGCAGCAGCGCGCAGGACGGCAGTACCCCGACCGACGAGCGGCAGCTCCGCGAAGTGCAGCAGCACCCAGTGCCGAACGGGCCGCAACGAGTAGCCGCCGTGCGCGACCACCTCGTACGAGCCGAGCCCGCTCGAGAGCGTCCGGCCGCGGGCGAGCTCCCACAGGGCGTACAGCCGCCGCCGCCGACGAGCAGCGACGCAGCCGAGAACCAGTAGCGACGGAACTCGGCGAGCGCGAACCGGCAGCGGCTGCGCCCGCCGCTCGGCGCGCAGCTCGAACAGCACCTTGAGCAGGATCGCGAGCGGCAGCACCGCGAGCAGCACGAGCCCCTGGAAGCGCACGAACGCGGCGAGCAGGATCGCGCGCGAAGGCAAGCGACTGCCGCAGGATCGTCGGCCGCTCGAGCGCCGACGCCAGCGCGAACGCAGCCAGCACGAACGCCGGCAGGAAGGCGTTCTCCGTCATCAGCATCCCCGTGTAGGCGAGCGACGGGCATGAGCAGCATCAGCACGACGGCGATCAGCGCTGTAGAGTGGCGAGACGAGCCGTCGCGCCCAGAGGAACAGCGGGATCGCGGTCGCCGTCATCGAGCACGACGTTGATCGCCTTCGCGAGCCGCGTAGGTCGCCGACATCGAGTGCAGCCACCAGGCCGGGCGCGATCAGGGCCGGGTAGCCGACGCTGACGAGGTTCGCCTGCGCGCCGCGGATGAGGAGCTGTCCCGCGGAGGCGAGGCTCTTCGCGAGCTCGCGAGTAGGCGAGCTCGTCCGACATGATCCACGGCGTCGCGATCTAGACGCGTGAGCCAGAGCCGGACGACGAGCGAGAGCCACGAGCAGCCCGCACACCGCGACGACGGCGGCGCGCTCCGGCGACCCGACCGCGCTGCGAAGCGCTCGCCGGCCACGACGCAGGCCGCGTCAGCGAGCGCTCAACTGCCACGGCCGACCTCCCGAAGCTGGTCGGCGATCTCGCCCAGCGCCTCGCCGTCCGGGCGCGAGGCCGACGTCCGCGGCGGCCGTCGCGACAGCCGTGCGGACAGCGTCGCGAACCGCCTCGCCGCCCGCGGCCTCCTCGAGCGCCGCGGCGTATGCATCCGCCACCCGCCCGAGGTCGTGCTCGCGCTCCGCAAACGCCACGGGCCGCCGTCGCCCATCGACGCCCGCAGCCCGGGCTCGCGCCGCGAGCCGCTCGAGCGCCGCGGCGAGCGCCTCCACCTCGTCGCCGCCGACCGGCACCTTCAGCGCGACCTCCTCGGGCAGCTCGGAGAACCAGCCGATGTCGCTCACGACCTGCGGCTCGGCCGGCGGTCAGCGCGCGCAACGACGACGCCCGACGTCTCGCCCATCGTCGGGAAGCGCAGGCTGACGCAGATGTCCGCCGCGGCGAGCAGCGACCAGAGCCGGTCCTCCGGCACGTAGTCGAGGTGCAGCGACGTCCTCGCGGGAGCTCGAGCTCGAGCCCGGGCGCGATCGAGCCGACGAGCGAGCAGCAGCGCCTCGGGGACCCGCTCCCGCAGGAGCGCGAAGGCCTCGAGCAGCTGCGGGACGCGCTTCGCCGGGTTGAGGTGCCCGAAGCTCCCGACGATCAGCCGGCCCTCCGGCAGGCCGGCGTCGGGCAGCTCCGGCCGGCATCGGCCAGGCCGCGAGCGGGATCCGCCACACCGGCCCGGCGTAGCCGTGCTCGCGGACGCGGCGCTCGACGTAGCGCGGAGTGGACGATCACGCCGCGTCGCCGAGCGAGAGCACCTCGCCCGTCGAGCGGGAACTCGTGCGCCCGGCGCTCCCAGACCGGCGGCAGCAGCCCGTCGATCACGCCGTGGGCGAGCATCCGCCCGACCGCGCCGCGCCTCACGCTGCATCGCGTCCAGGTAGCCGTCGGTGTCGCCGCGACCGAGCGTCATGCCCGCGACGAGGTGGTGCAGGACGAAGTCGTGCAGGACGACCACGCCCGGCCGCCGACGCAGCGCCTCGACGATCCACCAGTGGCGCTCCGGGTCGTTGCCGACGTGGTAGAGCGCGACGTCGGCGTCGAGCCGCGCGGCGGCGCCAGCGGCGGCCGCCGCGCCGCACGACGTCGACGTCGAGCCGCCGCTCGAGCTCCGGCAGCAGCAGCGCGCTGTAGTCGGCGACCCCGGAGCGCTCCGGCGGCAGCGGCGAGTAGTACGCGACCTTCACGCGAGCAGCCGCTCGATCACGTGGTCCCAGGAGAGCAGCTCGGCGACGCGGCGGCCGGCACGCCCCCAGTCGCGCGCGCTGTCGCGGTTCGCGTCGAGCCACGAGCAGCGCCTCGGCCAGCGACGCGGCCGCCGGCTCGCAGACGAGCCCGTTCGCACGGTCGCGGACGACCTCGAGCGGCCCGCCGGCGTCCGTCGTCGTCACGACCGGCTTCTCGGAGAGGAACGCCTCGTACGGAACGAAGCCGAAGTCCTCGTCGACTGGCGCGTAGTAGACGGCGAGGCAGCGCGCGTAAAGGTCGGTCAGCTCGTCCGCGGAGACGCGGCCGGCGAAGACGGCGCGGCCGTCGAGGCCGTGCTGTCGCGCGAGCCCCTCGAGCCGCTCGCGGTCGGGGCCGTCACCCGCGATCACGCACGCGGAGCGACGGCCGGACGGCCAGCGCCTCCAGCAGCAGGTCGACCCGCTTGGCCCGGTCGAGCCGGCCGACCGAGAGGACGAAGTCGCCGTACTCGTCGCAGCGGTACGGCGAGCTCCTGCGGCGGGCAGCGGCAGCACCTCGGCGGTCAGGCCGATCGAGCGCTCGAGCCGACCGGCGACGTTCTGCCGAGGTCGCGAACAGCGACCGGGCCTCGCCGAGCGCGACGCCGGTCGAGGCGCTGGACCGCGCGGCGCAGCGCGCGCCCCTCGGGCGACTGGTCGAACTGGCCGAGGTCGGTGCCGTCGAGCTCGTACGCCTGGCGGAACTGGTGGAGCGAGCCAGACCACCTTGCGCGGATGCCGCACGGCGTACGACGGGAACTTCGTGGCGATCACGACGTCGATCGGCGCGACCGTCGGACTCCTCGAGGTCGAGCAGCCGCCAGAGGAAGGCCTGCGTCAGTACGCGCTCGCCCGGGTACCACTTGAACGGAACCGTCACGAGCTCGGCCTCGTGGCCGCGCTCGCGCAGCTCCGCGACCAGGCGCTCGCTGAGGATCTCGGCGCCTCCACGTATGAACGGCACCTGGGGCAGGCAGACGGCGATCCTCATCTGCGGGCGACGACCGCGTAGTCGAGCGGCCCGAAGAGCAGCTCGTTCAGTCGCCGAACGTTCGCGCGCGATCGACGGGGTCGGGCGGCTCGACGAGGCGCTCCTCGGGCTCGTTCAGGTAGCGGATCTCGACGCCGTCGAATCCCGACTGGCGGGCCAGCAGCTCGAGCGTCTCGGGCACGAGCGGCTGAGCGTGCGTGAGGTCGGCGAAGTAGTTCCGCAGCGCGAGCGGCGAGAGCGGGTTGATCGTCTCGGCGACGAGGATCCCGCCCGGGCGCAGCTTGGCCGCCGCGAGCTCGAGCAGGCGGACGAGCGCCGGCGCGGGAAGGTGCTCGACGAGCTGCGCCGCGAAGACCCCGCCGAGCGAGCCGTCCTCCAGGCCCTCGAGGTGCTCGACCGCGTCGTCGTGCGCCGACCTCGAGCCCCTCGCCGCGCGCGTAGGCGACCATGTCCGGGTCGAGGTCGACGCCGCGCGCCTCGACGCCGGCCTCGCGCAACAGCGCGAGGAACTCGCCGCGCCCGCAGCCGAGGTCGAGCACCGGGGCAGCGTCGCGGAAGTCGTCGACGTAGGGTCGCTGGCGCTCCCGGATCGCCTCGGTCGAGCCGCGCATCCGGCTCTCGAACGCGAAGTAGTCCGGCACGCCCGCCGGTGCTGCCTGCGGCGCGGGTGCCGGGGCGGCCGCGGCGGCAGGACGCTCGCGCCGCTCCAGCCTCGTCAGGCGTTCCTCCAGCTCGACGGCGAGCCGCGTCTGCCCGGCGACCGAGTCGACGCGGCGTTGCAGCCCCTCGAGCACCGACCCGATCCGCTCCTCCGTCGCCGCCTGCGCCGCGTCCCCGCGCTCCGAAACTGCGTCGACGAGACGAAGGACAGCCGCGTTGAAGCGCCGCTGGTCGGCCGCGAGCGGCTCGACGTACCAGCGCATGAGCTTGCGCAGCGTCGCCTTCACGGGCGTCAGCGTGAGCCCGCGCAGCCGCCCCCACGGTCCCGGCCGCGAAAGGAACGGCCGTTCGGCGCTCACCGCCCAGAGCGCCTCGGCCTCGCGCCTGCGAAGCTGGAACCGGTCGGCGCGGGCAGTCTCGGCCAGGTCGCTGTCCCCCCGCTCGACCTCGTCGCGCAGCCGCGCGAGTATCGCCTCGAACTCAGCCTCCTGGACGTTCAGGCTGTTCTCCGGCACGTCGCAATTGTAGGCACCGTGTGCCGGCGGCCCCGTGTCAGTCCGGCTTCTCCTCGGCGTCACGGAGCCGGTTCTCGAGCAGGGCCAACCGCTGCGCCAGCGCGAGGTTCTGCTCCGACAGGCGCGAGACCACGGTCGAGTAGTGGAGCAGCACGAGCAGGATGAACAGCGCGGCCAGGACGAACAGCGCGGACGGCGGGTAGGCGATGCCGACGAGGTCGGACGCCTTCCCGAGCAAGCTCCGCCAGACCGCCAGGACGAAGATGACCAACCCGGTCAGCAGCCACAGCAGCGCGTAGCGCTCCTGCAGCCGCCGGCTGCGGATCAGCTCGAAGATCACCGCGAGCAGGATGATGGCGGCGACCGCAGCGGCGAGCGAGACTCGGAACGGCGTCATGACTCCTCCTGAGGGCTCGGATAGCGCCGGAACAACCCGATGAAGAGGGCGAGCAGGACCTTGATCATGTAGTAGGTGGCGCGCAGCGCGGTGATCGACGAGTTCCCGGTCTCCCGCACACGCATCTGCACGGGAACCTCCAGCATCCGGAGCCCGTGCCGCGACACCAGCACGATCGACTCCACCTCCGGGTAGTCGTGCGGATAGTCCGCCGCGAACAGGCGCAGGGCCTCGCGGTTGACCGCGCGGAAGCCCGAGGTCGTGTCGCTCACGCGCTGCCTGACGAGCAGCGAGACGACCGCGGCGAACAGGTGGATGCCGACGCGCCGCAGCCGCGTGCCGCGGTAGCCGCCGCCCTCGACGAAGCGTGTCCCGACGACGAGGTCGGCCGCGTCCCTCGAGGATCGGCCGCACGACCTGGTCGATCTCGCGGGGGTCGTGCTGGCCGTCGGCGTCGACCTGGATCGCGAGCTCGAACCCGTGCTCGAGCGCGTACTGGTAGCCGGTCTGGACGGCGCCGCCGATGCCGACGTTGAACGGCAGGTTGACCACGGCCACGCCCGCCGCCGCGGCCACGCGAGCGGTTCCGTCGGTGGAGCCGTCGTTGACGACCACGACCTCGAGCTCCGGCTCGGCGGCGTGGATCTCCGCGAGCACCGCGCCGAGCGATCCTTCCTCGTTGAAGGCGGGCACGATCGCGATCGAGCGCAGCTTTCGCGGCGCCTGTGGCGACCGCGCCGCCGGAGCGGTTGCCTGCTGGCCCATCCCGGCAGACTATCCGGCTCGATACCCTTGCCCCCCTTCCTGAACGTGGCGGGCGAGTCCTCGACATGACCATCCTCCCGCGCCGAGTCGGCGCTCCTCTGGAACGTGCGAGAGGCCTGGCACTGAGGCCGTTTCAGGGCCGGCTCGAGGCCGGAACCGTCTGGGCGTTCCACCGCCTCTACTACAACTCTGCCTCGAGGACGTGGTCCGACACCTACTGGCTCGGGACCCAGACGCAGAAGTGCCCCCTGGACCTGTGGATCTACCAGGAGATCCTGCACGAGCTGCGGCCTGCCGCGATCGTCGAGACCGGGACGGCGAGCGGAGGCAGCGCGCTCTACCTGGCCTCGATCTGCGACCTCCTCGGACAGGGCGAGATCATGACGGTCGACATCGTCGAGCGGGAACGGCCGAGCCATCTCCGCGTGACGTATCTCAGCGGGTCGTCGACCGCGGAGGACGTCGTTGCCCGCATACGGGAGTTCGTCGGCGAGCGGGCTCCCGTGCTCGTCATCCTCGACTCCGACCACGCGTACGCGCACGTGCTCGAGGAGCTGCGGCTCTACGCACCGCTCGTTACCTCCGGCAGCTACCTCGTCGTCGAGGACACGAACGTCAACGGCCACCCGGTCGACCCGGACCACGGTCCGGGGCCGATGGAGGCAGTGCGCGACTTCCTGCGCGAGTCCGACGAGTTCGCGGTCGACGAGTCGCGCGAGAAGTTCCTGCTGACCTTCAACCCACGAGGCTTCCTGCGCAGGCGATGAGCGAGCCGCGCGTGAGCGTGCTGATGGCGGCGCGAAACCACGAAGGGTTCGCAGCGGACGCCGTCGCGAGCATCCTCGAGCAGGACTACGAGCGGCTCGAGCTGATCGCCATCGACGACGCGTCCGACGACGCGACGGCCGACGTGCTCGAGCAGGTCGCGGCGGAGGCGCCGGCCGGCCGGATGCGGTTTCTCCGCCACGAGCGGCGCCGGGGAATCGCCGAGACCCGCGCGCACGCGCTGTGGCTCGCCCGGGGCGAGCTGATCGGCGTCCTCGACAGCGACGACCTCTGGCTGCCGGGCAAGCTCGCGCCACAGGTCGACCTGCTCGACGACGAGCCGGACGCCGGGCTCGCGCACGCCGAGTTCGAGGCGTTCGAGAGCGAGAGCGGAGCGCCTGTCCGGTGGGAGCGCGAGTGGGACGAAGGTGCAGATCAGCTCGTCGAGCTCGTCCGCGTCGGCTGTTTCATCATGACCGGCACCGTGCTGATCCGCCGCGCGGCGATCGATACCCGCAGCCTCGGCTTCGTCAACCCGGGATACGCCTCGTACGACGACTACCTGCTCTACCTGACGATCGCCCTCGACTGGCGGCTGGCACACGAGGACCGAGTCGTCATGCGCTACCGGCGCCACGCGGGGAACCTGACGAACGTGCTCTTCGCCCAGAACCTCGCGCGCGCCCGGGCGAACCTGCTGGAGCAGTTCGTGCGCCGTTTCCCGGAGGCGCGCCCTCGCCTCGGACGGGAGCTCCGCCGCACCCTGGCGCTCCAGCTGATGGCCGCCGCCGCTCACGAGCGCAGCAAGAGCAACCTTCGCGCGGCCCGCTGGACCCTGGAGGCATTCCGCCAGGAGCCTGCCGTCGCGGCCCGCGCGGCCAGCGGCCTCGTGCGCGAGAAGCTGGCGTCGGGGAGCCGGCCGTAGCGAAGATCGAGGACCGGGTCGGGCTCGCCGGCAAGAGCAACCTGAAGCTCGACTTCGGCTGCGGCCAGACCAAGCGCGGACCGGACTGGGTCGGCGTGGACGTGCTCGACACCCCCGCCGTGGACGTCGTGGGCGACGTGTTCGACGTCCTGCACGCGCTCGACGACGGCTCCGTGGCCGAGGTCTACTCGTCACACCTGTTCGAGCACATCGACGACCTCGCTGCGCTGGTGACGGAGCTGGAACGCGTGCTCGCGACCGGGGGGCGGCTCCACGTCGTCGTGCCCCACTTCTCGAACGCGTACTTCTACTCCGACCCGACGCACCGGCGGCCGTTCGGGCTCTACACGTTCTCGTACTTCGCCGAGGATCGGCTGCTCGCCCGACGGGTGCCGACCTATGCGCACGTCCCGCGGCTGCGGCTCGAGTCCGTTCGCCTCAACTTCCGCTCGGCGAGCGAGTTCCGTGGCCGCTACCGGGTCAAGGCCGCGCTCGGGCGGATCGTCAACTCCTCGGTCTGGCTGCAGGAGTTCTACGAGGAGAACCTGGTCGGGATCCTGCCCTGCTACGAGCTCGAGTTCGAGCTGGTGAAGGTCTCGTGAGGCGTAGCCTGCGCGTGTGCCGGAGGCAGGGATGAGAGCGGTCGTGCTCGCCGGCGGCCTGGGTACCCGGCTGCGGCCGTACACGACCGTGCTCCCGAAGCCGCTCGTCCCGGTCGGCGATCGGCCCATTCTCGAGCACATCTTGCGGCAGCTGCACGCGTCGGGCGTCCGCGTCGTCGATCTCTGCGTCGGACACCTCGGAGAGCTGATCCAGGTGTACTTCTCCCAGTCCGACTCGCTGCCCGACGACCTCGACTTGCGCTGGCACTGGGAGACGGAGCCGCTCGGCACTGCGGGCGCGCTGCGGCTCATCCCCGACCTGGGCGGCACCTTTCTCGCGATGAACGGCGACGTGCTCACGAACCTCGACTACGGCGCGCTCGTCGCCTTCCACGAGCAGTCAGGAGCCGCGCTGACCGTCGCCATGCACGCGCAGCGGGTGGACATCGACCTGGGCGTGATCGACACGGAGGGCGAGCGGATCGTCGCCTACCACGAGAAGCCTCGGCTCGACTACGAGGTCAGCATGGGCATCTACGCCTACGACGATCGAGCGCTCGCCCAGCTCCCGCCCGAGGGACCGTGCCAGTTCCCCGACCTCGTCCAGCGGTTGCTCGAGGCGGACGAGCAGGTGTGCGCGTTTCGCAGCGACGCAGAGTGGTTCGACATCGGCACACCGGGCGAGCATCAGCGCGCCGTCGAGGCGTTCGAGCGCTCGCCGGAGCTCTTCGGCGCGTGAGCGAGCGCGAGCTCGACCGGCTCCGGGCCGAGTACAGCGCCCGGGACGCCGCGGCGAAGACGCCATACCGCTGGGACAACCCGGGCTACGTCTCCTACATGCAGCTCGTCGAGCGGGCGCTGCTGCGCGCCTTCGCTGATGCCGGTGTCGAGCTCGCCGGAGCCCGCGTGCTGGATGTCGGCTGCGGCGGCGGCTACTTCCTGCACCGGCTGTCCGAGTACGGCGCCGGGGAGTGCCACGGCATCGACTTGATGGAGAGCCGCATCGAAGGCGCGCGCGATCGCTACCCCGGCCTGAGGTGGCATGTCGGCAGCGCGACCGCGCTGCCCTTCGAGGACGGCTCTTTCGACCTGGTCACGCAGTTCACGTGCCTCTCCTCGATCGTCGACGACGCCGCGCGTTCGGCGGCGGCGAGAGAGATGCGCCGGGTCGCCGGCGACGGGTGGATCCTCTCGCTCGACCTGCGCGCGGCGGGAGGCCGCGCCGGCGGGACGCCGACCGTCGGCGCTCGACAAGCCGGCCCTGGTCGAGCTCTTCGGGGAACCTCGCCTGCTTCGGCGTGTCGGGCTCAGGTTCGACTTCGCCCAGATCGTCGGTCGCCACCAACTGGTCGCGGCAGCACTCGCCCAGCTGCGCCCTCTGCGCAGCCACCTCCTCGGCCTCTGGTAGCGCTCGCTCCGACACGCCCGTGCGCATCTGCCTCGTCTTCGACTGCCTCTACCCGCACAGCGTCGGAGGTGGCGAGCGCTGGTACCGCGCGGTCGCGGAGGGGGTGGCCGCACGCGGCCACGACGTCACCTACCTGACCCTCCGCCAATGGGACCCGGCGAGCGGCCCGGGCGTTCCCGGGGTCTCGGTGATCGCCGTCGGTGGGAACCTGGAGCTCTACGCCGGCGGCAGGCGCAGCATCGGCGCACAGGTGCGGTTCGCGCTGGGCGTCTTCCGCCACCTCGCGCGGCACGGCGCGCGCTACGACGTCGTCCAGACGCCGGCGCTCCACCTCTCGCTGCTCGCGGTGTTGCTCGCGCGGAGCATCCGCCGCTTCGGGCTCGTCGTCGACTGGTTCGAGGTCTGGAGACGGGCCTATTGGTTGGAGTACCTCGGGCCGGTCGCCGGGCGATCGGGTTGGTATGCACAGGAGACTCTCGGCACGTAGCCGGCACGCCGCGCTCTGCTTCTCTCGACTCCACGCCGACAGGCTCCGCGCACTGGGTCACGAGGGCGAGATCACCCTGGTCGAGGGACTGCGCGACCTCGACGCGGATCAGGAACCCGTCGAGGCGGCCGAGCCCGTGGTCGTGTTCGCGGGCAGGCACATCCCGGAGAAGCGGGTCACCGCCGTCGTCCCGGCCGTGGCGCTCGCGCGCGAGCGGCTGCCGGAGCTCCGCGCGGTGATCTTCGGCGACGGCCCGGACCGCGAGAACGTGCTCGGCCAGATTCGCGAGGGCGGGCTGGGCGCCGTCGTCGAGGCGCCCGGCTTCGCGCCGGCCGAGGAGGTCCAGGAGACGATGCGCCGCGCCCTCTGCCTCCTGTTTCCGTCCGAGCGCGAGGGCTACGGCATCGTCGTCGTGGAGGCCGCCGCGATCGGGACGCCGGCCGTGGTCGTCGCAGGACCGGACAACGCGGCGGCCGAGTTGGTGGACGAGGGCGAGAACGGCGTCGTCGCACGGTCGACAGATCCGCACGACCTCGCCGACGCGATCCTGCGCGTCGCTGCGGCCGGTCCGTCGCTCCGGCGCTCCACGGGCGAGTGGTTCCGGCGCAACCGGGCCCGCCTCTCGCTCGATACCTCGATCGAGACGCTGCTCGAGATCTACCGCTCCGAGAGCGAGCGGTAGATCTCGTCCCACACGCCGCCGACGGCCTCGAACGACCACCGCGCGGCCGCCCGCCTTGCGATCTCGACGCGGTCGAGCTGATCGAGGCGCGAGTCGACATCTTCGATCGCGCGCGCGAGCGCCTCGACGTCCCCGCTCGGCACGATCGTCCCGTCCCTCCCGACGGCCTCCGGGACGCCGCCCACGTCCGTCGCGACGACAGGAAGTCCGCAGCAGAGCGACTCGAGCACGGAGAGCGGCATGTTCTCGCTGTGGCTCGAGAGCACGAAGACGTCCGAGGCGCGCAGCCGCTCCGCGACCTCGCCGGCGCCGAGCGCCCCGGCGAAGTCGGACGGCGTCTCCGACGCCGAGCTCTGCCACGAGCGCCTGCAACTCCGCGGTCAGCGGCCCGTGCCCGACGAGCTCGAGCGTCACGACGGGCGCGACGTCCGACAACCGCGGCGAACGCGCGCAGAAGAAGATCGAGGCCCTTGACCTCGACGTGGAGCGCGACGTTCACGAGCCGTGTCGGCGACCCGTTTCGCCGCGCAGCGGCCGGATGGAAGACACGCGTGTCGACGGTGTTCGGGACGACGCGGAAGTGCGCGCGGACGCCGTAGCTCTCGATCGCCTCCTGCAGGGCGCGGTTAACGGGACAGACGAGGGCGGCGTGCCGGAAAGCGAACCTCGCGCGCCGCAGCCGCCCGGCCGACATCAGGCGGCGCGGCCACTCGCTCGAGTGCTCGCTGATCACGACGGGCCGGCGCAGCACGGCACCCGCGAGCACGGCAACCCACCCCATCCGGTGCACGTGCGCATGGAGGACGTCGACCGGGGTTCCCTCGCGCGACAGCCGGCGCGCCACACGCAGCGCGGCGAGGACGCCTGCGAGCGGGACCGCCGCGGGGCGGTACGCGAACCGCACGATCCGCAGCTCGCCGTCGCGCTCCTCCCAGAGGCGGAGCAGGCCCTGCACGTCGTTTCTCGGTCCCTCGTCGACCAGGACAACCATTCGGTGCCCGAACGCCGCCGCCGCCCGGACGTGATCGCGGACGAAGACACCGGCGAGGGGCTGGTCGGCGGTCGGGTACCACGCCGGGATCACGAGCACCGTCCGCCCGCCCGTGGGCGGAGTAGCGCCAGGATCAGCGGCTGCGGGCAAGGCGGCTCCGGGCGAGCGTCGCGGCGAGGCGGTAGTCGGCGAGGTCGCCGCGGGTCGGCACGAAAGCCGTGCGAAGCCCGATCGCCGTCACATGCCGGAAGAACAGAAGCCCCACGATTGCGGTGACCCCGTACGAAACCGACGACGCGATCGCTGCGCCCCACTCGTCGAAGGGCGGGATGAGGCCGAAGTAGAGCCCGAGCGTGATCGGCAACCCGATCGCCGCGCCGTACAGCGCGTAGCGCGGGTGGCCGCGGCCCGTGACGGCCGAGCCGACGATCTTGCCGACACCGAGCAGCAGCACGCCGGGTAGCAGGATGAAGCCGAGCGGAATGGTCTCGTGGAAGCTGTGGCCGTACACGAGCGGGACGCCGATCAGCAGCAGCGCCGCCACCGCCAGGCCCGCGGGAACGGTCAAAAGCACCCCGTGCCGCAGCGCCCGCGCTACCGCTTCGTCCGCCTCGGCGCTCGATACGTCCCCGCTGACGGCGGATTCGTCGAGGCTCGCAGCTCGCGGGAAGAGCACGGTCTGCAGCGCCTGCGGCAGGACCCACGCAAGACTCGTGAGTGTGAGGGCGACCGAGTAGACGCCGACGGAGGCGGCGGTCGCGAACCCTCCGAGGATGAGGACGTCGAGGCGGTAGTTCACCTGCTGCAGGAGATTCGCGCCCCAGCTCTGGAGCCCGAAGCGCAACGCCCGTCGCAGCGGGTCGCCGGCCTGGGGGATCGTGTCCGTGGGCGCCTCCTCTCGCAGAAGCTTGGCCGCAAGAACCATTCCGACGAGCCCTGAGGCCGGGAGCCCCGCGACCGCCCCCGGAAGCCCGAAGGGTAGGGCCAGGCCTGCGCCGATCAGCATCAGCGCCGCCGCGTGGACGACGATCAGCGTCGTGTAGCGCTCGTAGCGCTCCAGCGCGAGCAGGATGGCAGCCGCGTACTCGTAGGCGAGCGTCAACGGGATGCTCACCAGCGCGAGGAGCGCGACCCAGGCGGAGATTCCGCCGAAGACCGTGTGCTGCGTGAGCAGGAAGAGCGCGAAGCCAGCAAGGACACCGACGAGCCCGAGCCCGAACGCCAATGCGTAACTCAAACGGAAGGCCCGCTCCACGGACCAGCGCCGGCGGCTGACCTCGTAGGTGATCCCCGAGTGCAACCCGAGGGAGACGACCATCGACGTGAGGCCGGCGAGGGTGAGCAGGAGCACGTAACGGCCGTTTCCCGAGGGGCCGATCGTGCGCGCGAGAACGATGCTGAGCACGGCGGCCGCGAGGAGCGGGCCCCCCTGCGCCACCACCGAGAGCGCCGCTCCGGCACCGAGATGGCGCCGCGGCGGGGTCATGCCTCGACCACCGACCGGTACAGCGCGTCTACCCGCGCCGCACACGAGACGGGATCGAGCTCGGCGGCGGCGAGGCTCCGTCCCGCGGCCGCGAGCATCGCGGCGAGCCCGTCTTCGTCGAGCACGCGGCCGACGGCATCGGCGATGGCGCCTGCCTCGAGCGGGACGAGCAGCGCCGTCTTCTCGTCCTCGAGCTCGTCCAGCGCCCAGGGGAGATCGGAAACGACCACGGGTGTCGCACACGCGAGGGCTTCCCAGACCGAGCGCGGCGAGCTGTCGCTCGAGGCGATGGAGACGACCACGTCGGCGGCGCGATAGACGTCGGGAAGCTGGTCTGCGGGCACGTTGCCGAGAATGGTGACCGCATCGCCAAGGTCGAGCCGCTCGATCGACGCGGCGACGGACGGCGGGGTCTCGCTCAACGGATGCTTGAGCAGCAGGCGGGTGCCGTGCCGCATGGCGCGGACGCGTGCAAACGCCTCGAGCATCAGCTCCGGGTTGTAGACCGGCTTCAGCCCGCGCACGCTCGCCACGAGGGGCCCGTCGGCCGGGATGCCGAGCGCCTCACGCGCCGCGAGGCGGTCACCCGGAGCGAACACCTTCAGGTCGAGCCCCCACCGGACGACCTCCACGGGCACGTCGGAGGCGGCGAGGGCGCGGGTCTCGCGGCCGAGGTGCGCCGAGTCGACGAAGACGAGCGCCGAGCCCTTCAGCGCGCGCCTGGACCGCGGGCGGTTGATCCCGCGGACCGCGAGCACGTCCGAGCCCCAGGCCGACGAGACCAGCGGCCCCAGCTTCTCGCGTGCCGCCATCCAGCCGTACTCCGGCAGGTAATGAGCGTGAACAAGGTCCGGCTCGACGGCACGCGCGACTCCGCGCAGCGCGCGGCTCATCGCGTAGCCGCGCAGCGGCGGCGGCCAGTGCGTCGGCAGCCGGTGGACAGGGATTCGCAGCTCTAGCTCCGGCCAGCCGGGTGCCGATCGCCCGGCAAGCTCGACGTCGTGCCCCGCGGCGGCGACGAGCTCGGTCCAGGCGCGGACGTGGGGAGAGTTGAGCCAGCCGGCGACGAGGACGCGCAGGCGCTCAGCCACGGCACGCTTGCTCCAGCACCCGGGCCAGCGTCACCGCGTTCGCGCGCCGCGAGTACCGCTCGAGCGCCCTCGCGCGCACGCCCTCTTGGTCGGGCAGGCCGCCTTCCTGCCACCGACGCCAGAGCTCGAGCAGGGCCTCCTCGATCGCGGCTCGTCGTGCGGGTCGGCCACGACGCCGGCATCCCAGTCTCGGACGAGCCGGCTCGCCAGGTTGTCCGTCGCCGCGCGAGGCAGAGCAGCGGGCGGCCGGAGCGCGAGGTACTCGAACAGCTTCCCCGAGGGCGCGAGGCTGACGGCGCGGGACGTAGAGCAGGAGCACCGTGGCGGAGCGCATCTCGGCGATGGCGCGGGCGTGCTCGACGTAGCCGGTCGCCTCGACGCGGATGCCCGGCCGGCGGCTCGAATCCCGGGATCCAGACGTTGCCGACGAGCCGCACCTCGACGCGGCTCGCCGTCGATCGCGCCGCGCCGCGACGAGCGCGGCGAGCGCGCGGAGCGCGGAGCTCGGATCCTGCAGGTCGTAGATCGAGCCCGACGTGCGCGAGGACGAACCGGTTCGGCCGGCGGCCCGGAGGCGCCGTCTGCAGAGGTCTTCCTCGTCAACGCCGTTGACGATCTCGACGCGACGAGGATCGGCGGCTCGAGGCCCGGCGATCGTGAAGTAGTCGGCGGCGACGACGATCCGCGCCGCACGCCTCGCGATCGCCAGCTCCGCCCTCTCCGAGAGAGCCGCGAGGACGCGCGGCTGGTCGGCCAGGTGCGGGTTCGCCGCCCATTCGTCGCGGAAATCCGCCACCCAGGGCAGGCCCGTCAAGCGCGCAACGAGCAGAGCGACCAGGTGGCTGCCATAGGGCGAGGACGTCGAGAAGAGCACGTCGGGACGATCCCGTCGCACCGCCCGCATGGCCGCGAGAAATGCGAACGGCATCCAGCCGAGGCCGCCGTCCGGCCAGAGCACGAATGCGCGAACCCGCATGAGGTGCAGCCGATAGAGGGCGTACCCGAGATAGCGGGCCAGTGGCAGCGCTGCGGTGCGGACGACCCGCGTCGATTGCGGCACCTCCTGCAGCAGCGACGGGTCGCGCGCACCGTAGGCCCGCGAGCGGGTAGAGACGACCGTCGCGTCCCATCCAAGCCTTGCGAGGTACTTGACGAACTTCAGCGTCCTCTGGACGCCTGCGCCCCCCACCGGCGGGAAGTAGTACGCGAGCACGAGCACGCGCCGCCGGTCACCCTCCATCGTCGTCACCGTAGCCGATGCGCGGGTCAGCGCCCGGCCACGCCGGCCCGCTGCGTGACGCGTTCGATCACGCCGCCCAGGCGCTCGACGAGGGCGGGGTACGCATAGGCGGCAGCCTCCTCCACCGGGGCCGGCAGCGGCTCGACGACGATGCGGCGCAGCGCGTCTGCGATCGCCCGGGGATCGTCGGCCGGAATCGCAATTCCCGCGCCCGCCCGGGTCACGATCCGCGCAGCCTCGGTCTCCTCGCCGAGCACGAGGATCGGCCGCCGGCGGCGAGGTACTCGAACACCTTCCCGGTGGCGACGCTGCGCCGGCCGGCACCTTCGGTCACGACAAGCAGCGTGTCGGCCGCTCGCTGGAGCGCCAGCACCCGCTCTCGCTCCAGCCAGCCGACGAAGCGCGACGGTCTCAGTTCGAGATCGGGCGCGGCCGAGCAGGATGCGCTCCTCATCCGTCACCGACCCCGCGAAGACGACCTCGAGGCGGCCGCCAAGGTCGGGCTGCGCGGCGCGAAGGCCGTCGAGCAGCGGCCGGAGCGAGATCCGGGAGAGCGACAGACGGCCCGTGTGCACGAGCGAATGCCGATCGCCCGCGAGCAGCGGATCGGTGCCTCGCGCCTCTCGGCGCGAGGTCATCGGGGTCGTAGCCGTTCGTGATCAGCTCGGCCTCGACGCCGAGCCGCTCGCGCGCGTCCTCCACGATCGGCGCCGGTCACGCCGACCACAGCGTCCGCACGGCCCAGCACGCGCCGCTCGAGGGCGCGGTCGGCCGCGTGCTGGACCCGAGCGGCCAAGGCGCGTGCGGCGGCTCGAACGTCCAGCCGTCGCGGAGCTCGGCGATCCAGGGGATGCCTCGGCGCCGCAGCGCCAGGCCGATCAGGTGCGTCGAGGGCGGCGGCGAGCTGGTCAGGACGCAGTCGAAGCGGCGCCTCCGCGCAAGCCCGAGCGCGGCGGGGAGCGCGAACGGCAGCCACGTCCCCAGCGACAGGTCCGGCACGACGACGGACGCGAGCCGGCTCGGCGGCTTGTACGTGTCCGGCGAGCTCCCGCCCAGCGCCGCGAACTGGCCGCGCCGCCAGTTGAGCGCGCTGGTGAGCGCGTCCTTCGTCCGGACGACCGCCTCGGCGCCCTCGATCTCGCCCTCTCCGGAGGCGGCCGAGGTCAGCACCGTGACCGCGTAGCCCGCGCGGCCGAGGTACTTGCACTGACGCCGCCACCCGCCGCGCCGCCACCAGCGACGACGGGGGCGCGATCTGCGCGACCAGCAGGATCGACCGCTTCGGCACCGTCAAAGCCGTCCGAGGCGGCGCTGCTCGGCGATCGCCTCGCGGAGCGACATCAACCGCCGCGTGGCCCGGCGCCGCTCGTCCGACGAGCGAGCGGCGCGCTCGCGGCGCATATGGCGGGCCCCGTCGAGCCAGCCGCGGGCGATTGCGCCGGCCGCCGATCGGCTCCGCTCCTGCGCCAGCGTGAGCACGTCGAACCCCAGCGAGGCGACCACCGATTTCACGAGCGAGGCCGGCGGGAGGTGTCGCGCCGCGTTGATCAGGCGGTTGCGGGAGCCCCAGTAGAGCCGCGTCACCGAGCGCTGCGGCCCGGACGCATGGCCGTATTCGTGCCGCATCGCGCTCGCCGGAGTGCAGCACGATCCGCCCCGGGAACGCGCAGGCAGTAGTCCGCCTCCTCCCCGTACATGAAGAACGGCTCGTAGAAGCCGCCGAGGTCGAGGAATTCCTGCCGGCGAACCATCATCAGCGCACCGGTTGCCGCGGGCACGTCGATCGGCGCGTCCGGCGCATCCGCGCGCGGGAGCATGTCCAACCGGCCGACGACCGCCGTGTTCGGGGCGATCGCCAGCCCTGCCGCCTGGATCACCTCGCCGTCGGACGAGAGCAGAAGCCCTGTCGCGATCGAGACCGTCTCGTCGTCCAGGAGCTCCATCAGCGGCAGGTCCCACCCCGGCTCGACCTCTCCGTCGAAGTTGACGAAGGCGAGCAGCCGCCCCGACGCGGCCTCGGCGCCGCGATTGCAGCCGACGCAGAAGCCGACGTTCTCCTCGAACGGGAGCGCCCGCGCGCGAGGCCACGCTCGCTCCACGTCGCGCCAGCTGCCGTCGCCGGAACCGGAGTCGACGACGATGCACTCGACCTCCGTCGTCGCAGTGTTGCGGGCGAGCGCCTCGAGCGTCTGCGTGAGGCACGCGGCGCCGTTGTGGTTGACGAGGACGACCGACAGCTCCACGCGCGGGGTTATAGCCCCAGACAGCCGGGAGCGGTCGGGCTAGCCGTCGGCGTTTGTGAGTAGATTCACGCGATGTCCGCGGAGTCCCAGCGCTGGCACGGCCGAAAGGTGCTCGTCACCGGCGCCGGCGGATTCATCGGGAGTCACCTGGCCGAGCTCCTGGCGCGCCAGGGCGCGGAGGTGCGCGCCTTCATCCGCTACACGTCGCGCGGGGAGCACGGGTGGCTGGAGCAGGTCTCGCCCGAGACTGCGGAGGCGATCGAGGTCTTCCGCGGCGACCTCGCGAACCCGGAGGCGGTCCGCTCCTCGATGCATGGCTGCGAGTTCGTCTTCCACCTCGGGGCGCTGATCCCGATCCCGTACTCGTACGTGCATCCACGCGAGTTCGTGACCGCGAACGTCGAGGGGACGCTGAACGTGCTCGAGGCCGCGCGGCAGGAGGAGCCCGCGCGGATCGTGCACACCTCGACGAGCGAGGTCTACGGGACGGCCCAGCGCATCCCGATCGACGAGGAGCACCCGCTGCATCCGCAGTCGCCCTACGCCGCCTCCAAGGTCGGTGCCGACCAGCTCGCGCTCTCGTACCGGCGCTCGTTCGGGACGCCGGTCGTGGTCGCGCGCCCGTTCAACACCTACGGGCCGCGCCAGAGCGCGCGGGCGGTGATCCCCACGATCGTCTCGCAGGCGCTCTCGCGCGACGTCGTCGAGCTGGGCGCGACCTCGCCGACCCGCGACTTCCTCTACGTCGAGGACACGGCCGCGGGCCTGGCCGCGTGCGCCATGGCCGAGGAGGTCGAAGGCGAGGTGATCAACCTCGGCACCGGCAGCGAGGTCTCGATCGGCGAGCTGGCGGAGCGCATCGTGCAGCTGGCCGGGCGGGACGTCTCCGTCTCCCTCGACGAGCATCGCCTGCGCCCGCCCGACAGCGAGGTGGAGCGCCTCGTCGCCGACACGTCCAAGGCACGGCAGCTGCTGGGCTGGGAGCCCACCGTCGAGCTCGACGACGGCCTGCGCCGGACGATCGAGTGGCTCTCGGCCTCGCTCGAGGCGTACAAGCCCTCGCTCTACAACGTCTGAAGCACGCCCTCGACGACGGCGTCGACCTGCTCGTCCGTCAGGCCGCCGTACAGCGGCAGCGTCAGCAGCCGCTCCGCGACCGAGTCCGTCTGCGGCAAGGGCCGTTGCGGACGCGAGCGGTACGCCGTGAAGCGGTGGATCGGCGGGTAGTGCACGCTCGTCTGGATCCCCCGGTCGGCGAGCCCTGAGCGCACATCGTCCCGCTCGGCGTCCTCGGGGAGGATCACGACGGCCAGATGGTGCGCCGACTCGCGGCCGGCCACCGGCTCGAACGGCATCGTGAGGCCGCTCGTCCCGTGCAGCGCCTCCCGGTAGCGCTCGACCACGGCGGCCCGGGCGGCGTTCTCGTCCGGGAGCCGCCGGAGCTGCGCGAGGCCGACGACCGCGCGCACCTCGTCGAGACGGTAGTTGAACCCCGGCAGCAGCACGTCGTAGCCGGAGGCGTGACCGCGGTGGCGGTCCCAGGTGAGCGTCGTCATCCCGTGCGAGCGCAGCAGGCGCAGCCGCGCCGCGAGCTCGTCGTCGTCGGTGACGATCATCCCGCCCTCGCCGACCGGCAGGTTCTTGTTCGAGAAGAAGCTGAAGCAGCCGACGGCGCCCAGCGTGCCGCAGGCCCTTCCCTCGTAGCGTTGCGCCGGGGGCGTGCGCGGCGTCCTCCACCACGGCCAATCCGTGCCGTGCGGCGACCTCGAGCACCGCGCCCATGTCGCAGGGGTGGCCGCCGTAGTGCAGGACCACGACCGCCTTCGTCCTCTCCGTCACCGCCGCCTCGAGATCGGCCACGGCCAGGTTCAGGTCATCCGGCCCGGCGATGTCGCAGAAGACAGGTTCGGCGCCCGCGTGCACGATCGTGTTCGCGGCGGCGACGAAGTTGAGCGACGGCACGACGACCTCGTCGCCGGGCCCGCAGCCCACGGCGAGAAGCGCCAGGTGGAGGGCTGCCGTGCCGTTCGCGACTGCGATCGCGTGTGCCGAGCCGGTGAACGAGCCGAACGCCTGCTCGAACTCCTCGACGCGCGGTCCCATGCTCCACCAACCGGAGCGGACGACGCCGAGCACGTCGTCGACAAGATCGTCGCCGACGGGCACGTCGGCGAGCGGCACTCGCCAGGGGGATTCGCTCAAGAGCGGTTGGCCCAGGCCAGGTCGTTCGCGACGCGCTCGAGGTCGGCGTCGACCATCAGCTCGGCGAGCTCGCGGAAGCTCGTCCGCGGCGCCCACTCGAGCTCGCGCCGCGCCTTCGAGGCGTCGCCGACGAGGTGGTCGACCTCGGCCGGGCGCAGGAAGCGCGGGTCGACGACGACGTGCTTCTCGGCGTCGAGCCCGGCCCGCTCGAAGGCGAGCTCGACGAACTCGCGCACCGAGTGCTCCTCGCCCGTCGCGATCACGTAGTCGGCCGGCTCGTCCTGCTGCAGCATCAGCCACATCGCCTCGACGTAGTCGCCCGCGAAGCCCCAGTCCCGCTTGGCGTCGAGGTTGCCGAGCCGCAGCTCGTCGGCCGCCCCGTGCTTGATGCGCGCCACGCCGTCGCTGATCTTGCGGGTGACGAACTCCAGCCCTCGGCGGGGCGACTCGTGGTTGAAGAGGATCCCCGAGACCGCGAAGAGGTCGTACGACTCGCGGTAGTTGACCGTGATGTGGTGGCCGTAGACCTTGGCCACGCCGTAGGGCGAGCGGGGGTGGAATGGCGTCAGCTCGGTCTGCGGAACCTCGCGCACCTTGCCGAACATCTCCGACGACGAGGCCTGGTAGAAGCGGATCGCCGGGTCGACCGAGCGGATCGCCTCGAGCACGCGCGTGACGCCGACGGCCGTGAACTCGGCGGTCAGCACGGGCTGGTTCCACGAGGTCGGGACGAAGCTCTGCGCGGCGAGGTTGTAGACCTCCTGCGGCTGCGACTGGCGCAGCGCCGCGTCCAGCGAGGGCGGGTCGAGCAGGTCGCCCTGGAGCAGCGTCGATCCGGTCGACGAGGTGCGCGATCCGCTCGACGTTCTCGGTCGAGGCGCGGCGCGTCATGCCGTAGACCTCGTAGCCCTTCTCCAGCAGCAGCTCTGCGAGGTACGAGCCGTCCTGGCCGGTGATGCCGGTGATCAGGGCGCGGCGCTCGCTCACGAGACCACCTCGGCGGCCGACGCGGCTCGGAGCGCGTCCACGAGGGTCTGCTCGAGCGGGATCCGCGGCTCCCAGCCGGTGGCCGCGCGCAGCTTCGAGGGGTCGCCGGCGAGCACGCGCACCTCGGCGGGGCGCAGGCGCTCGTCGTCGCGCTCCACCGTCACCGGGACGCCGGAGGCCTCGACCAGCAGCTCGACCACGCGCGCGCAGCGGCACGGCGCGGCCGGAGCAGACGTTGTAGACGCCCGCGGGCGCGTCGAGCAGCAACCGGTAGGCGCGGCAGACGTCGCGCACGTCGGTCAGGTCGCGCTCCACGTCGAGGTCGCCGACCCGCAGCGTTCCTCCGCCCTCGGCGCGCAGGCGCGCGAGCTGCGCCGTCCAGGAGCCGACCGCGAAGCGCTCGTCCTGGCCGGGGCCGATGTGCGGGAAGGCGCGCGCGACGACGGCGTCGACGCCCACGCAGGCGAGCTCCGCGGCCGCCTTCGAGGCGGCGTACGGCGAGACCGGCGCGACCGGCGCCTCCTCCGGCGTCGGGCACGACCTCGGCGCGGCCGTAGACGTCGCCGCTCGAGGCGAGCAGCAGCCGGGCCGACGGGGCCTCGGCTCGCAGCGCCTCGACCACGTTCACCGTCCCGAGCACGTTCGTCCGCCAGACCTCGGCCGCATCGCCGAACGACTGCCCGACCGACGAGGCGGCGGCGAGGTGCACGACCGCGTCGCAGCCGCGGACGGCCGCGGCCAGCGCACCGGCGTCGAGCACGTCGCCCTCGTAGGCGACGAACGCCTCGCCGAGCTCGGCGCGCAGGTGGCCGCCGACGAACCCCGCCGCGCCGGTGACGAGGACGCGCTCCAACTCAGTAGGCGCCGCGGCCGCTCAGCACCGCGGGCACGGTCTTGACGAGAATCGAGATGTCGAGCCAGATCGACCAGTTCTCGAGGTAGAAGAAGTCGAGCCGGACGAGGTCGTCGAAGCCGAGGCTCGAGCGGCCCGAGATCTGCCACAGCCCGGTCACGCCCGGGAGGACGAGGTAGCGCTTGCGGTGCCAGCCCTCGAGGCGCTCGTAGTCGCGCAGCGGCAGCGGGCGCGGCCCGACGAGGCTCATCTCGCCGCGCAGAACGTTCCAGAGCTGCGGGATCTCGTCGAGCGAGAACCGGCGCAGGACCGCGCCGACCGAAGTCACGCGCGGGTCCTCGCGCATCTTGAAGAGCGGGCCGTCGGCCTCGTTCGAGGCCTCGAGCTCGGCCTGACGGCCGGCCGCGTCGGCGCGCATCGTGCGGAACTTGAACATCCCGAACTCCTGCTCGCCGAGGCCGATCCGCCGGTCACGGTAGAGCACCGGCCCGCGCGAGCCGAGCTTCACCGCGGCTGCGATGCCGAGCCACAGCGGCAGGCCGACCAGGAGCACGAGACCCGACACGACGAGGTCGAAGCCGCGCTTGACGACCCAGTCCAGGCCGACGAACGCCGGCGGGCGCAGCTCGAAGAGCGGAATGCCCTGGCCCGGGACGAACTCGGCGCGCGCGGTGAGCAGCTCCGTCGCCTTCGGCGCGATCCGCACCTGGACGCCGCGCCGGTGGGCCTGGTCGACGATCTCGAGCAGCTCCCGCTCGCCGAAGTCGGAATCGGTCAGGATCAACTCGTCCACGTGCTCACGTGCGAGCACGACAGGCAAGTCGCGGAGGTCGCCCAGGACCGGGAGGCTCACTCCGTCGGACGAGGGTGCGACGGCGCCGACGAACTCGTAGTCGATCCCCCTCCGGTCCGAGCCGAGCGCGGCATGCAGGTGGGCGACGTTCTGGCCCGAGCCCGCGAGCAGCGCGTAGCGGCGAGCGCCGAGTATCCGCAGCACCTCGCCCGTGACGAACTCGTAGCTCGCGCGCAGCAGCGCGATCGTCACGGCGCAGAGCACGACCGCGGTCGGCGCGAGCCCGTACGTCGAGAACTGGTGGCCGGTGCCGATCCCGAACGCGAGCGTGATCAGCGCGACGAGGATCAGCGACGAGAGCACCCGCCCGAAGCCGGGCCGTCGCTCGCGCTCGTCGTAGAGGTGGGCCTGCGAGAAGACGAGGACGGTGATGAGGGTCAGAAAGGGCAGCCAGTCGGTCTCGATCCGCCAGAGCACCCCCCAGAGCACCGGCTCGCGGCCGTAGTAGAGCTCGCGCGCGACGAGCGACGCGTAGACGCCGAGCACGAGCCCGCCGAGGTCGATGCAGACGAGGGCGGCGATGCTCGCGAGCCGCCGCGTCGCGACGAGCAACTGGGCGCGCGTGAGGAGGAACGGCGCGCCGGCCCGGATGTCGGTGACGATCTGGGCCGGCGCGTCGTCGCCCGCAGCGGGGGTGGGGATGCGACCCCTCCCCCGCTGACCTGTCCTTGTTGCCACCTGTCTAGTGTGGCAGTCGGCGGAAGGCGTTGTACGCGGGCTTCTTCTTCCCGCCGACCGTGAAGAGGCCGGACTGCCAACCGCCGAGACGACCCTCGTCGCGGAGCAGGAACCAGAGCATCATCGTGACCCTCGGGTTCTTGCGCGCCATCGCATACGCCTGCGTCAGGTACTGCGCCTGCTTGACCCAAGTGACGCCGAAGGCGCGGTCGGGTGGGCGCGTCTGGTAGCCGTACTCGGTGATCCACAGCTTCTTGCCGCCGTAGAGCTTCCCGAGCAGCTTCGTGAGCACGTCGAGGTTGGCGAGCGTGACCGTCTGCTTGCCCTTCGGCATCGTCGTCGGCGTCTCGCGCGGGCTGCCGTAGTACGGATGGTGCGCATAGACGTCGAAGTGATTACGCTTCAGCCCGTACTTGCGCAGAGCCGAGAGGAACGCGATCGGCGAGATCGACGGCCGCCGGCTCCGCGCCGCGTTGTTGCCGCGCGGGTCGGTGGCGCCGCAGCCCACGACCTGCTTGCTCAGGTGCGAAGCGTGCACGCCGAGGTAGACGGCGGTGCAGATCCCGACGTAGTTGCGCGCCGCGATCGGGATGTAGCGCCGACCGACCTTCTGCCACTGCGGGGCCAGGAAGACCGGGTTGTTCGGCTCGTTCCAGGCGAGCCATTTGCGGACGGCCGGCAGCTTGGTGCCGTCGTCGCGCTTGAACTTGCCGCTGTAGCGCTTGGCCGCCGCAAGGGAGAAGTAGCGCAGCGAATTCATGTTGGCCGGCGCGCGGTTGACGCCCTTCTTCTTGCCCTGGGCCCAGCGCGGGGTGCCGTAGATGGTGAACAGCACCTGGATCTTCCTGTCGGCCGCGTTCAGCAGCGCGCGGTCGTAGGTCGACCAGTCGTAGGCCGGGTCGGCCGGGTCGGTCGGATTGGTGGGCTGCTTCTTCGCGATCAGGTTCCAGTCCAGGTTCAGGCGGATGATCTGCGCCCGCAGGTTGACGAGCGTCGTGAAGGTCTTGTCCGGCGCGGCCAGCGGCTGCACCGGGTCGTAGATCCCGACGAGCATCCCGCGTGCCGCGGCGGCGGGGTCCGGCCGCACCGTGGCCGCGAGGCCGCAGAGAACGATCGTGATCAGGGCGATGCTGGCTTTTCTAGACGCCAAGTGGCTCCCTCCCAAGGCTCGGCAACATGCGCCGCAGCCCCTCCTCGAGTTGGATTTCCGGCTCCCAGCCCAGCACCTGCCTGGCTCGGGTGATGTCGGGCTGGCGAACCTGTGGGTCGTCGATCGGAAGCGCCTCGTAGACGATCTCGCTCTTCGACGACGTGACTTTGATGACTGTTTGCGCAAGCTCCAGAATCGAAAACTCCTCGGGGTTGCCGAGGTTGACGGGCAGGTGCTCGCCGCTCTCCGCGAGCAGCTGGAGGCCGCGGACCAGGTCGTCGACGTAGCAGAAGCTCCGCGTCTGCTGGCCCTGCCCGAAGACGGTTATCGGCGCGTTCTCGAGCGCCTGCCGCATAAAGGTCGGGATCGCGCGCCCGTCGTGCGAGCGCATGCGCGGCCCGTAGGTGTTGAAGATGCGGACGATCGCCGTGTCCACGCCCTGCTGGTTGTGGTACGCCATCGTCAGCGCCTCCGCGTACCGCTTCGCCTCGTCGTAGACGCCGCGCGGCCCGATCGGGTTGACGTTGCCCCAGTAGCTCTCGGGCTGCGGGTGCACCTGCGGGTCGCCGTACACCTCGCTCGTAGAGGCGAGCAGGAAGCGCGCGCGCTTGAACTTCGCAAGGCCTAGCGCGTTGTGCGTCCCGTACGAGCCGACCTTCAGCGAATGCAACGGCTGGCGCAGGTAGTCGATCGGGCTGGCGAGCGCCGCGAGGTGGTAGACGGCGTCGACCGGCTCCTCGATCTCGAGGTGGAAGACCAGGTCGTGGTTGACGAACAGGAACGCGTCGTCGCGCAGGTGCTCGAGGTTCTCCAGCGAGCTGGTCTCGAGGTTGTCGACGCAGATGACGCGGTAGCCCTGCTCGAGCAGGTGCTCGCTGAGATGCGAGCCGAGAAACCCGGCTCCACCGGTGACGACTGCGGTAGGCATCGGAGGGATGGTATCGGCCTCCCAAGCCGGATCCCTGGCTGGCGGGCGAGCCTTACGAAGTCCTTACCCGCTCAGTAGTCAACCGCGCCGCGCGGCGGGATTCTCCCGGATGCACGCAGGCTGCGGCACCGCGAGGATCAGAGGCGTGACGGCGCCTCCCCCGTGGAAGATCAAGGTCGTCGAGCCGGTCGTGCTGCGCTCGGAGGAGGAGCGCAGGCGCGCGATCGAGCAGGCGGGCTACAACACCTTCCTGCTCCGCTCGGAGGACGTGTTCGTCGACCTGCTCACCGACAGCGGCACCTCCGCGCTCTCGCAGGAGCAGCGCGCCGCGATGGAGCTCGGCGACGAGGCGTACGCGGGGTCGCGCAGCTTCTTCCGGCTCGAGCGCGCCGTGCAGGAGACCTACGGCTACAAGCACGTCGTCCCGACCCATCAGGGCCGAGGGGCGGAGCACCTGCTGGCGAAGATGCTCGTGCGCCCGGGGCTGCTCGTGCCCTCGAACCTCTACTTCACGACCTCACGCGAGCACGTTGAGCTCGCCGGCGGCGTCTGGGTCGACGTCTCGATCCCCGAGGCGAGCGACCCGGTCTCGATGCACCACTTCAAGGGCAACGTCGACCTGCGCAAGCTCGAGCACGTGCTGGCGGCGGCGGCGCCGGAGCGCGTCGCCTACGTGCGCGTCGAGGCCTGCCTGAACATGGCCGGCGGGCAGCCGTTCTCGGTCGAGAACCTCGCCGGCGTGCGCGAGCTGACGCGCGCCCACGGCGTGCCGCTCGTCCTCGACGCGACGCGGATCTCCGAGAACGCGATCTTCGTCAGGGACAGCGAGCCCGGCTGGGCCGACACGCCGTTCCCGGAGGTGATCCGCGCGATCGCCGACCTCTCCGACATCGCGGTCTTCTCGTCGAAGAAGGACCACTTCGTCCCGATCGGCGGCGTGCTCGCCCTGAACGACGACGCGCTCGCGCAGACCGCGCGCGAGGAGGTCGTGATCTACGAGGGCTTCCCCCACTACGGCGGAATCGCCGGGCACGACATGGAGGCGCTCGCGCAGGGGATCCGCGAGTCGGCCGACGAGGCGATCGTGCGCCACTACGTCTCGCAGAGCGCGTTCCTCGGCGGGCTGCTGCTGAAGCGCCGGATCCCGATCGTGGTGCCGGTCGGCGCGCACGCGGTCTTCCTCGACGCGAAGCGCTTCCTGCCGCACCTGCGCCAGGCCGAGTTCCCGGCGCAGGCGTTGGCCGCGGCGGTCTACCTCGCCGGCGGCGTGCGCGCGATGGAGCGCGGCATCGTCTCCGGCCAGCACGGCGACGCACCGTACGACGGCCTCGAGCTGGTGCGGCTGACGATCCCGCGCCGGGTGTACACCCAGGAGCACCTCGCGTACGTGGCCGAAGTCGTCACCGACGTCCACGATCGGCGCGACAGCATCTCCGGGCTGCGCATGACCTACGAGCCCGAGCATCTGCGCTTCTTCCAGGCGCGCTTCGAGGCGCTCGGCCCGTTCCTGCAGGCGGCGGCGCCGGGCACCCGGGTCGAGACCGCCTAGGCACCGCCGCGGCGCTTGTGCGGGGTCCGGCGCCCTGCCAGACTCGCCGCACATGGCCGGCTACCTCGACCGCGTGCGGGCGCACGCGGTCGCCATCTTCTGGGCGGCCGCCGGCCTGGCGATCCTGCACATGGTCTCCGACGCGACGCTGACCCGCCCTGACGGCAGCTCGGTCGGCGCCGGCCTCCTGTCCGTCGCGGTCCCGATCGGGATCGCCGTGGCGGCAGGCCTGCTCTTCTCGTGGGGCCGCCCCGCGCTGCAAGCCTGGCTCGCATTCGTGGTCGGAGCGGTCGCGCTGGCGGACGGCGGGCTCCACGTGGCTCACGCGCGGCGGGCCGGGGCCGTGTCCGGCGACGACGTCACGGGCTTCCTCGCCGGGCTCGCCGGCCTGGCCCTCGTCCTGCTCGCGATCGCCATCGTCGTACGGCCGAAGGGCGAGCGCAGCCCGCTGCACCGCTGGTCGGCGCGGCTCGGCGTGCTCGTGGGCGCCGCGGCGACCGCCTTCCTACTCGTGATCCCGCTCGCCGTCGCGGTCTACCTCGTGCACAAGCAACCGGTCCACGTGCCGTCGAGCGCGCTCGCGGTCGCACACGAGGACGTCACGCTGCACACCTCCGACGGGTTCGAGCTGGCGGCATGGTACGTGCCGTCCGCGAGCCACACGGCGGTGATCACGGTGCCCGGCTCGGGGGGCGACCGGCGCGGCGGCATCCTCTCGCGGACGCTGATGCTCGCCCGCGGCGGCCTGGGCGTCCTGAGCTACGACCCACGCGGCGCCGGCGACAGCGAGGGCCGGCCGGAGAACCTCGGCTGGACGTGGCACCGGGACGTCGAGGCGGCGGTCGCCTTCCTCGAGCGGCGCGGGATCACGAGGATCGGCGTGCTCGGGCTCTCGACCGGCGCCGAGGTGGCGATCGAGACCGCGGGTCGCGACCCCAGGATCAAGGCCGTCGTGGCCGAGGGCGCGCAGGCGCGTTCGTTCAAGGAGACCTGGGAACTGCCGAGCCTCGGCGACAAGCTCACCGTCCTGCAGTCGCTCGGGATCCCGTTCGCGGCGAACCCGCTCCTCTCGCGCGTCGGCCGCCCGCCTCCGCTCAAGACCCAGGTTGCGAAGATCGCGCCGCGGCCGGTGTTCCTGATCTCGTCGGGCACCTCCTTGGAGCGCGCCTTGGACCGCGTCTACTTCGGCGCGGCCGGAGAGCCGAAGACCCTGTGGGAGATGCCGAACGCACAGCACACGGGTGGGCTCTCGAAGCACCCCGTCGAGTACCCGGCCCGCGTGCTGGGCTTCTTCCGGCGCTGGCTCTAGCGGCCGCTGGGGTGGCGCTCAGGGAACCCCGCGAGGGCGCGGGCGAGGTCGAGCGTCGAGAGCACGCCGAGCGGCTGCTGTGAGTGGCTCTCGACGACGATCACGTGCGACACCTCTCGCTCGGCCATCAGGTGCGCGACCGAGCCGAGGTCGTCGCTCGTCGCCACCGTCAGCACCGGCGTCTCGGCGATCGAGCCCGCGGTCACCTCGTCGACGGCCCCCTCGTCGGCGGCGCGGAGCAGCGCAACGTCGGAGACGACGCCCCAGCCGCCCTCCTCGTCCTCACCGCGTGAGGTCACGAGCACGGCGTGCACGCGGTAGGTGGCCATCAGCCGCGCCACCGTCCGGATCGGATCCTCGGGGCGGCACGAGATCAGGCCCGCGTGCATCGCGTCGACGACGAGCAGGCGCTCGAGCGCCGGGTTCGTGTGGCTTGACTCCAGCATGAGAAGCCTCCTTCCTCAGATGACGCCGAGCTCGCGGCCGACCCGGCAAAAGGCGTCGAGCGCGCGCTCGAGGTGCTCCGGCTCCAGCGCAGCCGACATCTGCACGCGGATCCGAGCCGTGCCCTCGGGCACGACCGGATAACCGAAGCCGGTGACGAAGACACCCTCCTCGAGCAGCCGCTCGCTGAAGCGGATCGCGAACTCGGTCTCCCCGACGATGATCGGGATGATCGCGGCGTCGCCGTCGAGCGGGTCGAACCCGGCCGCGCGCAGGTCGGCGCGGAACTGCCGCGACAGCTCGTGCAGGCGCGCGACGAGCTCCGGCTCGCGGCGCAGCACGCGCACGGCCTCGAGCGCGCTGCAGGCAACCGTCGGCGGCAGCGCATTCGAGAACAGCTGCGGCCGCGACCGCTGCGCGAGGATCTCGCAGACCTCCGCGCTCGCGGCGACGAAGCCGCCGGCGGCGCCGCCCAGGGCCTTGCCGAGCGTGCTCGTGATCACGTCGATCTCGCCGAGCAGGCCGAAGTGCTCCGCGACGCCGCGGCCCGTCTCGCCCAGCACGCCGGTGCCGTGCGAGTCGTCGACGATCACGACCGCGTCGTGCGCGCGCGCCAGCTCGACGATCTCCGGTAGGCGGGCAAGGTCGCCCTCCATGCTGAAGACCCCGTCCGTGACGATCAGCTTGCGGGCACCGGCCGGGCAGGCCTCGAGGCCGGCACGCAGCTCGTCCAGCGAGGAGTGCGCATAGATCACCTTCCGGGCCGGCTTCGAGAGCCGGATCGCGTCGACGACGCTGGCGTGGTTGAGCGCGTCGGAGAGGATCACCGTGCGGTCGTCGGTCAGGCTCGGGATCAGCGCCTCGTTCGCGTTCCAGCACGAGACGTAGCTGAGGGCGGCCTCCGTGCCGGAGAGCCCGGCCAGCTCGCGCTCGAGCTCGAGGTGCGGCTCGAAGGTGCCGCAGATGAAGCGGACCGACGCGGTCCCGGCGCCGTAGCGGCGCAGGCCCTCGATCCCGGCCTCCACGACCTCCGGCCGCGCGGCCAGGCCGAGATAGTTGTTCGACGAGAGCACGAGCACCTCGCCGCGCCCGGCCATTTCGACCACCGGGCCCTGGGGCGAGCGCAGCTCGTTGAAGCGCTTCAGCGTCCCCGCTTCGCGCAGGCCCTCGAGCTCTGCGCGGAGGTCGGCGTCGAGGGTGGACTGCGCGACCTTCATGCGAGCGCCTCGGCCCGCGCGCCCTCGAATTGCTCGGGCATGCCGTTCGGGTGCAGCACGATCTTGCAGGCCTCGCCGGCCTCGAGCGCCCTGAACGCCTCCTCGAAGCGCTCGAGCGGCAGCTGGTGCGTGATCAGCGGCCGCAGGTCGACGACGCCGCTCTCCAGCAGCCAGCGCGTCCGGTACCAGGTCTCGAAGATCTTGCGGCCGCTCAGCGCCCGCACCTCGAGGTTCTTGAAGATCAGCGACTCCGCCACGTCGATCTCGACCGGCCGCTCGGGGATCCCGAAGAGGACGACCTTGCCGCCGTTGCGCGCGATGCGGAAGGCGTCCGCCACCGCGCGGCCGGCGCCCGACATCTCGAAGACGACGTCGAAGCCGAGGCCCTCGTGGTGCTCGAGGAACCAGCCCGCCTCGTCCTGCACGGCGCTGACGTCGACGACCGCGCTTGCGCCCATGCGGCGGGCGAGGTCGAGCCGGAAGACCGTGCGGTCGGCCGCGAGCACGACGGCCGCGCCCGAGGCGTGCGCGATCGCGATCGCGAACAGCCCGACAGGGCCGCAGCCGAGCACGGCGACCGAGCGGCCGGTCAGCTCCTGCTCCCCGGTCGCGAAAACGGCGTTGCCGAACGGCTCCTGCAGCGTCGCGAGCTCGGGCGGCAGCTTCGTGCGGTCGTTCTTCCAGACCACCGACTCGGGCACCGCGACGTACTGCGCGAACGCGCCGTCGCGGTCGACGCCGAGGATCTGCGTGCGCTCGCACATGTGCGCGTTGCCGGTGCGGCAGTGGAAGCAGGCGCCGCAGGTGACGTGGCTCTCGGCCGAGACGTAGTCGCCCGGCTCGACCTCGCGGACCAGGCGGCCGGCCTCGACGACCGTCCCCGCGAACTCGTGGCCGAGGGTGAGTGGCGGGGTAATGCGCCGCCGGGCCCAGTCGTCCCAGCGCTCGATGTGCAGGTCGGTGCCGCAGACGCTCGCGGTCTCCACGCGGACGAGCACCTCGTCCTGCTCGGGCACCGGGACCGGAACCTCGACGAGCTGCAGGCCGGGCTCGCGACCCAGCTTTCGAAGGGCCGGCATGGTCATGGCCACAGGTTCGGCCACCGCGCGCGCGAGGGCATCGGGGAAAGGCCGCACGGCCGATCAGACGAAGCCCGGATGCCGCCGCAGGCGCTCCCGGAGCACGATCAGCGCGTTCCCACCGATCGGAGGCGTCATGACCGTGGCCAAGGAAGCGGACCTCGCAGGGCCGGGAATCGGCGACTACGCCGAGCTCGAGCGCGTCCTGCCGAGGGACTACGCGCCGCTGCTCGACCCGAAGGAGACGATGCAGGCGCTCTACGCGGCCAAGCGGCTGATCGAGGACCGCCTCTGCGAGGAGCTCGGCCTGACGATGGTGCAGGTGCCGCTGATCGTCGACAGCGAGAGCGGCGTCAACGACTACCTCGACCGCGACGGCTCGCGCACGCCGGTCACCTTCCACATCTCGAACGACCGCGAAGCACACCCGCTCGAGGCCGAGGTCGTCCAGGCGGCGACGAAGTGGAAGCGGCTGGCGCTGCGGCAGTTCGGGATGGCCCCCGGTGAGGGGCTGCTCACGGACATGCGCGCCGTGCGCAAGGACTACTTCCTCGACCACGACCATTCCGCCTACGTCGACCAGTGGGACTGGGAGAAGGCAATCCGCGAGGAGGACCGGGCGCTCGACTACCTGACGCAGACGGTGCGCTCGATCTGGAAGGTGCTGAAGGAGGCCGACCGGTTCCTGCGCGCCGAGTGGCCGGCGCTCGCCGACCCGCGCTATCCCGAGCTGCCGGACGAGCTCGAGTTCATGCACGCCGAGGACATCCTCGCGGCCTACCCCGACCTCCCGCGCAAGCAGCGCGAGACGGCGATCCTGCAGGAGCACCCGGCGCTCTTCATCTACGGGATCGGCTGGCCGCTCGCCGACGGGTACCCGCACGAGCTGCGGGCCGCCGACTACGACGACTGGTCGAGCGAGACGGTCTCGGCCGACGGGCGCCCGATGCACGGCCTGAACGGCGACATCCTCGTCTGGAACCCGGTCACCCGTCGCCGGCACGAGCTGATGTCGGGCGGCATCCGCGTGACGAAGGAGTCCCTGCGCCGGCAGCTCGAGCTCACGGACCAGCTCGACTTCCTCGAGCTCCCGTACCACCGGGCGATCCTGAACGACGAGGTCCCGCTCTCGATCGGCGCCGGAATCGGCCAGTCGCGGACGATGATGCTGCTGCTGCGCAAGGCCCACCTCGGTGAGGTGAGCGTCACCGTCTGGCCGCAGGTGCTGAAGGAGATGTGCGCCGCCCGGGACATCCGCGTCCTCGAGTAGGCGAGCTTCGGACAGGCGGTCGGGCTACGGAGTAGCCCGTACTCCCGTGGCTACTCCGCCTTCGCGAAGTAGCTCAGCACCGCCCAGCAGGTCATCAGCAGGATCTTCACGTCCAGCCAGAGCGACCAGTTCTCGATGTAGAAGTTGTCCCACTCGACCCGCTCCGAGAGCGAGGTCTTGCCGCGCAGGCCGTGCACCTGGGCCCAGCCGGTGATCCCGGACTTGACCCGCTGGCGCTCGCCGTAGCGGTAGATCTTGCGCTCGAACTGGCGGGCGAAGTCGGGCCGCTCCGGGCGCGGGCCGATCAGGCTCATCTCGCCCTTGAGCACGTTCAAAAGCTGGGGCAGCTCGTCCAGCGAGGTGCGGCGCAGGAAGGTGCCAAAGCGGGTGCGGCGGTCGTCGCCCTCGACCCCGCCGGGGGCGGTGTCGGGCGGCAGGTCGGGTACCGCCAGCGGCTCGCTGAGGGCGCGCATGGAGCGGAACTTGAGCATCGCGAACTCGCGCCCGTCGAGCCCGAAGCGAGGCTGGCGGAAGAAGATCGGGCGGCCGACGGAGAGGAGCGTGCCGAGCGCCAGCAGCGAGCAGCAGCGGCAGCGCGAGCAGCAGCAGCGTCGCGGCCACGAGCCGGTCGAGCGTGTACTTGAGCGCGAACTGCCAGCCCTGCGGGTTGAGCCTGCGCGTCGAGAGCAGCGGCAGCCCGCCGATGTGCTCGACGCTCAGGCGCTCGGTGACCCGCTCGAAGAGGCGGGGCACGAGCGAGACGGAGACGCCGAGCTGCTCGCAGCGCTCGACCTCGCGCAGCAGCACCTCGCTCGGCGCGGTCGAGAAGGTGACGACCAGGTGCTCGATCCGGTGCTGCTCGATCAGCCGCTCCAGGTCCCAGCTGGCGCCGAGCACGGGTACCGGCAGGCGCTCCTCCTCGAGCGGCTCCTTGTCGAGGAAGCCGACGGGCTTCAGGCCGAGCTCGGGGTGCTCGAGCAGCCGCGCGGCCGTCAGACGGCCGATGTGGCCGGCGCCCACGACCAGCGTGGGCCGCAACGCCTCGCCGTGCCGGCGCGCCGCAAGCTGTGCCCGGTCGTAGGCGACGCGGCCGGCCGCCAGGTAGACGGCGCTGAAGGCGAACAGCCGCAACGTCTGCGAGGCGAGGTCGTCCACGTCGCCCGGGAGCAGGATCCGAAGGCTGAGAATGCCCATCGACGCGAGGGCGACCACGGCCAGCACCGAGCGGACGTCGTCGAGCGCCGAGACATGGAGGCGCCACGAGTACGTCCCACGGAGGTAGAGAAGGCACAGCACCAGCGCGCCGTACACGAGCGGCCACGGCGGCGAGATGTGGACGACACCGGCTCCGGCGGCTCCCAGCTCGGCCGCGGTGATGGCCGCCGCGACCATCACCGCGTCGAGGGCGAACGCTCCGCGCGCCCAGGAGCCGTGTGCGCTTCGCCGCCCGAGCGCCCACGGCTCCTGGTCGCGCGGCTCGAGCCGAGCAAGCCGCTCCACATTCAGCGACCCGGTCGCCACTACGTCCGCCCACCCCATCCCGTCCGTCGTTACCTTCGGGCCCGTCCGAGCCTCACGAGCGTCGTGCCTGCAACCAGCAGCACCACGCCGCCGGCAGCCAGCAATGCCAGGTCGAGGCCCGTGAAGGGCAGGCCTCCGCTCGGCTTGACCGCGTGGGAGGCGAGCGCCTGCTCGACTGCACCCTTGAAGCCGACGCGCGGGTAGCCCTGCAGAGCGGCGTAGCCGAGGGCTCGCTGCAGGTCCACCTCCGAGTACCGCTGGTCGAGCCGCCCGTTCTGGGCGTAATCGCCGTAGATCTGTTGAGGGGTCGCGCCGAGCGCCGCAGGGGCGACGACCATCGCCACCAGTGCGCACGCGACGGCGACCAGAATCATCCGTCCGCGCTGCATGGTTCCTCCTTCTGCTTGGGGGCCTCGTTCTCGAAGCCACCCTGGGTTGCGAGCCTGGTGGGCCTCCTGCTGGCCGTGCAGAGCCGCCAGCTGGCACCTGGCCTTGCCGCAAGTCGTGACCGCGTAGATCCGTACGACATCGATCCCGTGCCGACCGCAGATCGCACTGGGCTCGCTCTTCGTCAGCGCATCCAAGGAGGACGCCGTGGCGGCGAGGGACTGATTGGGCTGCGGCGAGAGTGTCACGTTTCTGTCTCCAGGAACTAGGACGTGGACGGCGGGATTTCCTTACAGGCACGCGGTCCGGCACCCCGCGCGCGATCCCGCTCTGTAGTTAGCCCTCACCCGGTCGGTGGCAACTACCGATGGCCTCGGGACCGGGATCGGCGACGCTTTGCATGGCTTCAAGAGAGGTTTGCAATGCAATCGCTGCGGCTCCGGCAAACGGATTCATGAGCGACGACCACCGACGGCGAGCGGGCGATTCCGCGCGCGCTCGTCCCGCTACGGCTGCGCGCCAACGGACGTCCGGCCGCGCCAATGGCGCGCCGCCGCTCTCCCTCGTTCGCGAGCCGACTCACGACACACATGGAGCAGACGGGGAGGGCGCGCCCGAGCAGACGGACGGGGACATCTTCGCGCGGATCGCCGAGGGCAGAGGCGAGGCGTTCGCCGAGCTCTACCAGCGGTACTTCCGCGAGCTGTACGACTTCGCTGCGCGAATCACCCACGACCGCACGGCCGCCGCCGACGTCGTCCAGACGGTGTTCGCCACGGTCTGGGAGCGGGCGCGGAGCGGCGAGGAGGTGCGCTCCCCCCGCGCGTGGCTCTACCGGGTGGCGCACAACGCGGCGATCGACGAGCTGCGCCGCCGCAGGTGGACGAGCGGGGAGGACGGCGACCAGGGCTTCGATTTCGCCGCCCTCGAAGCCACGGGCTCCACTGACCCTGAACGCTTCCTGATCGAGAAGGAGCTCGCCGAGCTCGTCTGGTCGACCGCCGCGACGCTGACCCCGGAGGAGTACGCGCTGCTCGATCTGTACGTGCGCCGCGAGCTGGGCCCCGACGAGCTGGCCGATCAGCTCGGCATCACGACCGGCGCCGTCTACACACGCCTCTCGAGGCTCCGCAGCTCGTTCGAGGAAGCCCTGAGGGCGACGCTGCTGATGCGCCGCAGGGACTGCGCGGAGCTCCAGGATCTCGTCGCGACGCTCGGGCCGCGCGCCGAGAGCCCGGAGGGAAGGGACGCCGTGCGCGCGCACATCCGCAGCTGCTCGACGTGCCAGGAGGCAAGCGGCCGGTACGTGACGGCGACGGAGATCCTGGCCAGCCTTGCCCCCGTCGCCCTCGTGCCGGGCGTTCAGGACGCGATCTGGTCGAGCCTCTCCGCGCTCCTCGGTCTGGGCGCCGCCACCGCGGGCGGGGCAGGCGGCTCGTCGGCGCAGGCTGCCGGCTCGGCGCACGCGGCCCGGCCTTCGCTCCTCGGCCAGGCGCGCGGGCATCCGCTCGCGGCCACGGCCGGCGGGCTCGCCCTCGCGGTCCTGGTCGGCGCCGGCCTCTGGGCCGGCAGCCGGGCGCTAGACCAACCCGCCACGACGAGTGCCGCGCGCGACCCGAGCCGCGTCTGGAGCCCGACCCACGCCGTCGGCAAGCGCTCGACCGAGAAACGCATCGAGATCGCGTGGTCGCGGCAGCCGGCCGCAAGCTCGTACTCGGTGCTCTGGAATCACGCACCGAGGACCGAGCCGGACGCAGTGCCAGACCTTCGCGGCGGTGCAACGGGCACGACGAGCCCGACCCTTGCTCCCGGACGGTGGTACTTCCATCTGCGCACGAAGGGCCGAGACGGCACCTGGACGCACACCGTGCACCTCGGCCCGTTCGTCGTCGCCGCGCCCCCGACCCCTCCGTCCGCCCCGGCCGCAGCCGAAGCCGGCGCTGGGCACGGCGCCGTGGGGGGAGGCTCGAGCGGGGAATCGACGACGCAGGGATCGAGCGGTGACTCGAGAGCTACGTCCGGGTCGGGCGGAGGCACGTCTCGATCGCCGGAAACCACGTCTCCACCCGCCGCCGGCGCTCCTGCATCCCGCGACACAGCGCCTCCGTCGGGGCAGACGGTGCAGCTCTCGGGCGGCCCGTACTACCGGACGCTCGCCGTGCCGCTCATCCTCCGGCGCGGGAGCGACCGCGACTCCGGTGTCGATCCCAGAACCGGGCTCGTCCAGCGCTCGTCGGCCGTGTCGGTGGACGGGTCCTGCGAAGACTGGAGCGGCTGGTCCCGAATCGAGCTCGGCGACTCGGCCGACAAGAAGGTCGTGGACGGACGCTGCTACCGCTACCGCTACCGCATCTCCGACCGAGCTGGGAATCGATCTGCCTTCTCCGAGCCGAGCCGGGTCGCGACCGTCGACACGACCCCGCCGGCGGCGCCCACGCTCACGCTCTCCGAGCACGGGGCGGACACGAACGCGCTCGGCAGCACGCTCTTCTACCGTCCCACCGGCCGCGGAGGCACGTTCAGCGCGGCCGCGGCCGCACGCGACGGCGGCTCGGGGCTGGCAGCGATCGAGTTCCCCGCGCTCGCGCACGGGATGACGCCGACTGGCGGTCACGAACCGCACGGCGGCTCCCTACGAGGTCGTCTACACGTGGGCGAGCGGAGCCGCGGAGGCCGGCACCAAGGTCGTGACCGCCCGTGACCGGGCGGGCAACACCTCCAGCGCCGGCTTCACCGTCACCGCCGACAGCACCGCCCCCAGCGTGTCGCTGGCGATCTCGGGCGGGCCGTGGTTCTCCGGCCTGTCGGTGCCGGTGGTGGTGGAGCGATCGGACGCCGGCTCCGGGATCGATTCGCGGTCGCTGACCGTCGAGCGCGACCAGGCGCCGCTCTCCGCCGGTGTCTGCGGCGCCTTCGACGGGACGTGGACGACCGTCCTGCTGCCCGGCGGCGCGGACACGAGCGTCGAGAGCGGCGACTGCTACCGCTACCGGGCCGGCGTCTCGGACAACGTCGGCAACCGCGCAACCTCGCCCCCGAGCGGGGACGGAAGGATCGACGCCACTCCGCCCCTGGCCCCTGAGCTGACGCTCGTCGAGTCGTCCCCCGCCCTGTACGCCTCGGGCGCGACGCTCTTCTACGGGCCTGTTCTCGCCGGCTCGTTCGCGGTCGAGGCGACGAGCGGCGATCCGGAGTCGGGGATCGCGCAGGTCTCGTTCCCGACGGTTGCCGGAGCAACCGGCGGCGGTGCGGACGAGACGGCTCCGTACGAGGCGACCTACAGCTGGATCGGCGGCCTCGCCGCAGGGGGACCGCACCAGGTGATCGCGTCGAACGCGGCCGGGCTGACCGCAGGCAGCCTCTTCGTGCTCACCGCGGACGCGCGCGGGCCCACCGGCATGTCGGTCACCCTCCTCGCAGGGCCCACCTATCCGGGACACGCGGTGCCCATGAGGGTCGAGCAGGGCTCGGACGCCGAGTCGGGCATCGACGCCGCGTCCGTGCGGGTCGAACGGGACTCGGCGCCGCTGGTCGCCGGCGTCTGCGGTCTCTTCGGCGAGAACTGGACGACGGTCGCGCTGCACGGCTCCGCCGACACGAGCGTCGTGGGCGGCACCTGCTACCGCTACCGGGTGAGCGTCTCGGACAACGTCGGCAACCGCGCAGCCTCACCGCCGAGCGGCGAGGCGCGAGTTACCTAGCCCCGCAGGGCGCTCAGTCGGTGCGCCGCCGGCCGCGGCCGCCGAGGTCGCGGTTCGACTCCATGTCGAACCACATCGCGAAGAGCGTGAACTGCGAGCCCGAGATCAGCAGCAGCGCGACGAGCACGATCGTCGCCGGCGTGATGTCGTTGCCGAGGATTCGCAGCACGACCTCGGCGATCCCCAGGCCGAGCCCGATCAGCGTCGCCAGCATCCCGAGCGCGTAGAAGAAGACCAGCGGGTGGAAGTCGCGGATCACGTACTTCACGCGCATCCGCCAGAAGAAGCCCTTCACCAGCAGCCAGGAGATCGTCGGGATCACCGTCCGCAGCCGGATCCCCGACCGCTCGCCGACGCCGTAGATCGGCCGCGAGGGGTAGTCGCGCACGCGCGCGTTCCAGACGTTCAGGTGCACGAGCAGGTCGTTCGGGAAGCCGTAGCGCCGGTAGATCCGGTCGAGGTCGAGCAGGTCGAGGTAGCGGAGCGAGATCGCGGTGTAGCCGGACTGCGAGTCGGCGATGTGCCAGTAGCCGGAGGCGATCTTCGTCAGCAGGCTGAGGACGGCGTTGCCGAGGTAGCGGTAGCGCGGGATCACCTCCCACGCCTGGCCGGTGAAGAGCCGGTTCGCCTTGGCGTAGTCGACCTCGCCCGCGCGCGACCGCACCCGCCAGCGTCTCCAGGTCGCCCGGGTCCATCTGCGCGTCGGCCGCCATCACGGCCGTGACGTCGATCCGGTCGTCGCGCGCGCGCTCGTAGCCGGTGATGATCGCCCCGCCGACGCCGAGGTTGCGCTCGTGCTCGACCAGCTCCACGCGACCGTCTGCGAGGGCACGCACCGCCTCGACGGTGCCGTCCGAGGAGAGGTCGTCGACGACGTAGATGCGGTCGACGAAGGGCGGGATGCCGCGGATCGTCTCCGCGATCAGCTTCTCCTCGTTGTGCGCGGGGACGACGACCGCCACGCGCTTGCCTTCCAGCACGTCTGGAGGCTACGAGTGGGAGCGGACGGCCTTGAGCGCCGGGTCGTAGAGCAACGCGGCGACGATCCCGAGCAGCAGGCCGATCAGCGCCGAGACGACGACCGTGTTGCGGCGGCTGCGCGCCGTCGTCTTGGTCGCCGCCGCAAAGGTTGTGACCTGAGGTGCTTCCACGTCCTTCGCGAGTGCCAGCTGCTGCTGGTTGGTCGTCAGCTGGTCGGTCGTCGTGAGCTGCTGCTGAACCAGACCGTTGAGCTGTCCGAGCGCAATCAGCCGCTCGATCGTGGAGAGGCCGGAGGCGTTGCTGAGTGCCTGCTGCTGGGCTTTGAGGTTTCGCGTGAGCGTGCTGAGGGCGGCCTTCTCCTGATCCACCTGCAGCTGCAGGTTCTCGATCTTCGTCTTCGAGTAGCCCGCCAGCGCCTGTGAGTTCACCACCATCGACGCAAGGTTGTTCGCAGCCCGTGCCACCTTCCGCCGCTCGTGGCCGGTGACGTTGATGGCGACGAGCGGGTTCTGCCCCAACCGTGAGATGTTGCCGGCCACGGCCTGTGTGGACACGCGCCCCCGCAGCTGGTCGGGTCGTAAGCCCACCTTTTTCGCGACCGCCTCGATCGTCGCCTCGGCGGTGATGATCTGCCTGACGGTCGAGGGATTCGTGTTCTGGCTCTGCACCTGGACGCCGCCCTGCGAGAGCGGCTGGCCGAGGTAGACGACCGCCTTCCCCTTGTAGACCTGCGCGCCGCCAAGGGAGATCAGGTAGCCGATCACGATCCCGCCCACGAGGCCGGCGAGCGGCAGCCACCAGTGCGTCGTGATCGCGACCCAGTGGCGGCGGAGGTCGACCTCGCGCTCGGCGTCGAGCTCCGGGGGTTCCTTCTCGGTCGGCATCGGCGGGTGAGCCTACCCTCGCAGGCGCGGCGCGAGCGCGAAGATCCGCGCGTAGCCGACGAGGTAGAGCCGCCTGCGGTCGGAGATGACGGCCGCGTACGAGCCGCGCTTGAAGCTCCAGAGCAGCTTGCCGGTGCGTGGGTCGAGCCCGTAGGTGCGGCCCTTCAGCGACGAGAAGTAGACGACGCCGTTGATCACCACGGGCGAGCCGGAGATCGGGGAGTTCGCCTTGTACTTCCAGCGGACGTCGCCGGTGGCCGCGTCGAAGCAGTACAGCTCGCCGGTGAACGAGCCGGCGTACACGCGCTGCTGGTAGACCGCCGGCGAGGAGTAGACGTAGCCGCCGGTGCCGTGCGACCAGCGCACCTTGCCGCTCGTCGCGCCGAACGAGTAGACCTTGCCGTCGGTCGAGCCGATGTAGACGCGCCCGTAGGCGACGGCCGGGGTCGAGTAGAAGGTGCCGCGCGATCCGAGCCGCTGTTGTGCGGTGCCGCGCCAGACGAGCTTCCCGGTGCGGGCGTTCAGGGCGTAGACGTGGTGGTCGTACGAGCCGAAGAAGAGCCGGCCGCCCGCGTAGGCGACGGCGTCCTTGATCTTGTCCCCCGCCGTGAACGTCCAGCGCGTCGCCCCGGAGGCGGCGGTGAGGGCGTAGAGCTTGCCGTTCCAGTCGCCGACGTAGACGACCCCGTCGAGGACGAGCGGCGAGGACTCGCTCGGCCCGATGCGCAGCTTCCAGCGCACCTTGCCGGTGTCGGCGTTGATCGCCACCACCTCGCCGTCGAGCCCGCTGCGCGTCGCGTTGCAGGGCGGCTTGTTCATGAAGGTCATGTAGACGGTGTGGTTGTCGACGGCCGGCGAGGCGGCGGTGCAGCGGTGCGCGCGGTAGGCCCAGCGAACCTTCACGCTGCTGGTGTCGAGCGCGAACAACGTCCCGGTCGAGTTGGCGAAGTAGAGGCGGCCGTACGCCGCCGCCGGCGGGAACTCGACCAGCGAGCCGGCGCGGAAGAACCAGAGCGTCTTGTACGGCGGCTGGACGAGCATCCTCTCCGCGTTGGCCTGTCGCGAGGGGTCGAAGCGGTACATCGGCCAGCGGATCTTCGGCTGCGGCTTGACGGGCTTCGGCGCCGGCTGCGTGGTGGTGACGAACTCCTCGCTCGAGGAGCCGCGGATGTCGTGGCCCTGGTGCTTGCGGTAGAGGCCGAAGGCGACGAGGCCGGCGGCCAGGAGGAGCACGACCGCGACGACCGCGAGCAGGATCTTCTTCATCGGCGGCGGTGCTTCGGCGCCATCGCGTACAGCCGCGAGAAGCCGTGCAGGAGCAGGAGGCGCCCGTTCCCGGAGACCGGCACGAAGGCGCCGTCCGGCCAGCGCATGAGCTGCCTGCCCGTGCGCGCGTCCAGCCCGTAGATGCGGTGGTGCCGGTTCGCGAAGTAGACGACGCCGTCGACGACCGTCGCCGCGCCGCCGATCGCCGCGCCGCTCCCGAAGCGCCAGAGCACGCGGCCGCTACCGGCCGAGAGGCAGTAGAGGGAGCCGTTGTAGGAGCCGATGTAGACGCGGCCGTTCCAGACCGCCGGCGAGGCGTAGACGTAGGTCCCGGTGCCGAGCGACCAGAGACGCGCGCCGCGGGTCGAGAAGGCGGTCAGCGAGCCGCCGGTCGAGCTGGGCACGAAGACGCGCCCGTTCTCGGTCGCGGGAGTGCCGTAGACCCGGCCGTTGACCGACCCCGACCAGCGCAGGCCGCCATTCCTTGGCGAGAGGGCGAGCAGGCGGCCCCCGTAGTCGCCGATGAAGATCGTCCCGCCGGCGTAGGAGGCGCTCGAGGTGATCTTCGAGCCGGAGCGGTAGGTCCAGCGCGCACGGTGGGTCTTCAGGTCGAGCGCCCAGACGGTGCCGCTCCAGTCGCCGAAGTAGTCGACGCCGTTCACGACCAGCGGCGAGGACTCGATCGGCGCTCCGGTGCGGTAGCTCCAGCGGATGCGGCCGTTGTGCCGGTCGAGCACGTAGACGTGCCCGTTCATCGCGTGGACGACCACGTCCTCGCCGACGACCGCGGGCGAGGCGGCCATGATCCCGCCGAAGTCGTGGCGCCACACCGGCTTGCCGTTGCGCATCGAGAAGGCGCGCACGCTCGCCTGGTAGTTGGCGACGAAGGCGACGTCGGCGTCCACCACGGCCGGGAACTCCATCAGGCCGACGGCCTGGCTCCAGACCTCGCGGAAGGGCGGCCGGATCCGGATCAGCGGGTGCGACTGCGTGCGGCCGGCGGTCGCGCCGTAGCGCGTCCACTGGAGCTTCGCCTGGTACACGCGGACGCCGACCTTCGGGCGGTTGCGGAACTGGAGCCGCTGCCTGAAGCCGTCGTAGCCGCGCTTCGCGACCTGCACCTGCAGGCGCGCGTGCCGGGCGATGCGGATCTTCGCGACGCCGTGGTGGTCGGTCCGCCCGCCGAAGCGGCCGACGTGGACGACCGCGCCCCTCACCGGCGCGCCCGTGTCGCCGTCGAAGACGATCACGTGAACCTTCGAGCGCTTCGGCTTCGGCTCCGGCTTCGGGGGAGGCCTCAGCGCCGCCGGAGGCGTCTGCGGGCGCTGCGGCTCGGCCTTGCGCTCGGAGGCGCAGCCCGCGCCGAGGAGCGCGAGCGCGAGCAGGACGGCGGGCAGGCGCACCCGCCCCAGGCTAGAGACCCCTACGGTTGCCATGCGCCGGTTCTAGCGGGTGCCCTCGGCCTTCTCCCACATCAGCTGCGTGCCCTCGCGCAGGTAGCGCACGAGCGCGACCATCGTCGCGAGGCTCATCAGCAGGTAGTACCACGCGATCCCGGCGCCCGGGACGCGCAGGTTCAGCTTCCCGGCGGCGGCGAGCGCGAGCCACAACGCCTGCGCCGCGAGCGCGGCCTCGTAGACCCAGCCGTCACCCCAGAGCGCGATGCTCGTCGCGAGCAGGCCGACGTGCAGGAAGCCACTCGCGTAGCGCAGCACACGGTGCGAGAGCAGCTCGGCGAGGTAGAGCGGCGGCACCCCGCGCAGGCCGCCCGCCTCGAACAGGTGCCGCCACGACCACGGCAGCATCCGCACCTTGCGCCGAAACTCGTCCTCGTTGTCGCGGCTCGGCTTCTCGAGGGCCATCGCCTCCGGCTCGTAGACCGCGCGCCGGCCCTTCTGCACCATCAGGTTCGGGAAGCCCTGGTCGTGGCCGAACGGCCATTCGACGTAATCCGAACGGCGTACGGCGTAGATCGCCCCGTTGCCGCCGGTGATCGAGCCGAGCGCCGACTCGCTCTCGCGCAGCCACATCTCATAGCGCCAGTAGACGCCCTCCCTGTTCGTGCCGTCGCGCCGCTGGAAGCGGACCTGGCCGCAGACGTAGGCGACGTCCGGGTCGGCGAAGTTGCGCACCAGCTTGCGCAGGGCGTCGGGCGTCCAAGTCGCGTTCGCGTCGCCGAAGGCGAGGATCTCGCTCTCCGTCTCGCTAACGGCGCGGTTGAGCGCCGGCAGCTTGCCGCCGCGCTCGCAGCGCAGCAGCCGCACGTGGCCGTTCGCCGCAGCGAAACGCTCGACGATCTCGTCGGTGCGGTCGGTCGACGCGTCGGAGGCCACGACGATCTCCAGCTTCTCCGGCGGGTAGTCGAGCTCGAGCAGGTTCTGGACGCGCTGCTCGATCACCTCGTCCTCGTTGTGGGCGGGGACGATCATGCTCACGGCCGGCTCGATGTCCGCCTTGCGCACCGGCCGCGAGCGAACGCGCCTGAGCGCCGCCGCGGTGACCGGGTACCCGACGTGGGTCCATGCGAGCCCCGCCGCGCTTGCCCAGAAGATCCCTTTCAGCAGCACGGCGCGAAGCTACCAGCAGCGGACGGGATTGCGCCCCTGTCTCAGAACCGTTACGAAAGGAAGACGGAGCCGTTGCACGGCGGCTTGAGAGTTAGCCGCGCGGGCGAGATCCGGAAGGACCGAGATATGGGCGCACAACACCACGATCCGGAGCGCGGATGTTCCAGCGCGACGTCGATTCGCGCGACGGCGGCACTCCTTGGCTTGATCGGCGTCGCGCTGACCTCCGGCCTGGTGGCCCGATCTGCCGTCGGCACCGCGGCTTCGTTCGCGGTCCCACGACACTACGCGGCCGGCGCGAATCCGGTCTCTGTGGCGATCGGCGACCTGAACGGCGACGGCAAGGGGGATCTCGTGACCGCGAATGCCGATGCGAACACGGTGTCCGTCCTGCTGAACAGAAACGGAGTCGCGTTCCGACCGAGGCAGGACTATCGAGCGTCTGAGTACCCCGTCGCGGTCGCGATCGGCGACCTGAACGGCGACCGCAAGCGCGACCTGGCGATTGCGAACCGAGGCAACGGCTCCATCTCCGTGCTTCTGAACAAGGGTGACGGCAGCTTCACCCGCAAGCGCGACACCGAACCCGGGCGCGGCGCGACGTCCGTCGCGATCGGCGACCTGAACGGCGACGGCAAGCCCGACCTGGCGAGCGCAGACGAGTACGGGAACACCGTCTCGGTGCTGCTGAACAAGGGTCACGGCAAATTCGGCCGAGCGCGCAGCTACCCGACGCCACCCGGCCGGTTCAGCCCGGTCTCGGTCGCGATCCGCGACCTGAACGGAGACGGCAGCCGCGACCTCGTCAGCGCGAGCCTCAAGGCGAGCAAGGTCTCCGTGTTCCTCAACCGGGGCGGCGGGCGCTTCGCAGCCAGGCGGGATTATCCGACTGGCGACCAGCCCAGCTCGCTCGCGGTCGGTGATCTGAACCGCGATCACAGGCCGGATCTCGCGACGGTGGCGATCAAGGGAGGGACCGTCTCGGTGCTCCTGAACCGTGGAGACGGTCGCTTCCAGGAACGGCGCGAGTACCGGACCCAGTCCTTCACCGAGGCGATCGCCATCGGTGACCTCAACGGCGACCACCAGCCGGATCTCGCGGTCGCAGCGCTGACGGTGCAAGGCCTGTCCGTGCTCTTCAACGACGGCCACGGCAGCTTCCGAAGCCACCGCAACTATCGAGTCGAGTACCCGGCGCACTGGCTCGCGGTTGGCGACCTGAACGGGGACCGCAAGCAAGACGTTGCGCTTGCGTACGCGGACATGAACCGCGTCGCCGTGCGCCTGAACTCGACGGGCCTCTGCGGAGTCCCGAACGTGGTCAGGGAGCCGCTGGCGGTGGCGAAGCGCGTCCTCACGCGCTACCACTGCCGTCTCGGCGCGGTCCGCCGGGCCTACTCGAACAGCGTCGAGCGCGGCCGCGTGACCTTGCAGAAGCCCGCATTCGGTTCCGTGCTTTCGCTCGGTGGAAGGGTCGAGCTCGTGGTCAGCCGGGGCCCTAGGAACTAGGACTCGGCTCTCCCCGGTACGCCGGGAAGAACCCCTCGTAGCCTGCCTCGCCGCCGCTCAGCTCGCGGTAGGCCTCCTCGTCGTGGATCGCCTTGCCGACCGCGGCCTCGACGAGGCCCTCGGGGTCGAAGCGGGCCTTGAAGTGGTGCAGCGAGTCCTGCTTGCCGCCCAGCCCGCCGCCGAGGTGGAAGCGCTCGAAGCCTCGTTGCTGCGCCCAGCGTGCGGCCTCGAGCAGGACGAGGGTCGAGGAGCCGGTCGAGCGGCCGGCGTCGGTCGTGCCGCTCAGGTGGTAATGCAGCCACGGCGGCGAGGCGAGGCAGAGCGCGCTCGCGACGACGTCGCCGTCGATCTGCGCGTCAAAGCGGACAAGCGCGTCTCCGAGGCCGGCGAGCCTCTCCCAGTACGCGGGCTCGAAGAAGTAGAAGTCGTCGGCGTTCACGCGCCGCATCGTGTCCTCGTAGAGCGGTACGAACTCGCCGAGGCCGTGCGCCGTGCCGACCGTCGCGCCGGCGTTCTCGGCCTTGCGCGCCTTGTTGCGGTGCTTCCAGTGCAGACCCGCGAGCAGGTCGCGCTCGGGGTCGAGCCGCCATGCGACCGTCGGCGCGAGCGGCTCGAGGTGGATCGGCGCGCCCGCCTGGTTGCCGTACAGCGGGTGGAAGCGGACGAAGGTGCTGATGACGCCGCGCTCGCGGCACCACTCCTCGTAGGCGGGCCAGAAGCTCCCGTCGCCGCCGACCGGGCCGCCGTAGCCGTAGGGCGTCACGACGTCGCGCGGCTCCTCGCGCTCGATCCCGGCGAAGACGGCGCCGTCGTGCTCGAGCAGGAACGGGCGGCCGCCGTCCAGCAGCGCGGCGCTCTCGACGTAGGGCCGGCGGTAGTACGCGTCGAGCTCGAGCCCGTCCCAGGCGGGCGCGTCCAGCTCTCTCACGAGCGGGGCTGGCTCCGGCGGGCGCGCTCGATGTTGAGCGTGTCCTCGACCGGCTCAGGCTCGGGCCGGCCGAGCTGCGTGAACGTCATCAGCACGATCCGCGCGTCGAGCAGGAGCGACCAGTTGTCGACGTACCAGGCGTCGAGGCGGAAGCGCTCCTCCCACGGGATCTCGTCGCGGCCCATCACCTGCGCCCAGCCGGTGATCCCCGGCTTGACGTCGAGCCGGCGCCGGTCCTCGGGCTCGTAGTTCGCGACCTGCTCGACCAGGTCGGGCCGCGGGCCGACGATGCTCATCTGGCCGCGCAGGACGTTCCAGAGCTGGGGCAGCTCGTCGAGGCTCGTGCGCCGCAGGAAGCGGCCGCTGCGCGTGATCCGGGGATCGTTCGGCAGCAGCCCGAAGGGGTCGTCGCTGAGCTCCAGCTCGCGGCCGAGCTCGACCGCGTTCGGCACCATCGTGCGGAACTTCAGCATCGAGAACGGCTTCCCGTGCCGGCCCGCGCGGAGCTGGCGGAAGACAGCCGGCCGGCCCGACTCGAGCAGGATCCAAGCCGCGAGCCCTGCGAGAAGCGGCGAGAGCAGCACGAGGCCGAGCGCCCCGAGCAGCCGGTCGAGCACCCCCTTGACGAGCCTCATCGGCGGATCTCCTCGTAGAGCACCTCGTGCTGGGCGGCCGCGGCGTCCCAGGTGAGCGCGCGCCGGGCGGCCTCCGCGCCCGCGAACGCCTGCTGCAGCGCGGCGCGGTCGGCGAGCAGCCCGCCGATCGCGGCCGCGAGCGCTTCCGCGTCGTCCGGCGGCACGACGAGGCCCGCGCCGAAGTCGCGGATGGCGTCCGGCAGGCCGCCGACGTCGGTGACCACCGCGGGGCGCCCGTGCCCGAGCGCCGTGGCGAGAACGCCCGAGCTGTCGATCTTCCGGTACGGCAACGCGACAAGCGTAGCCTCCTGCATCAGCCGCGGAATCTCCTCGTCGGGGAGAAAGCCCAGGCGCCACTCGACGCGGTCGGCCACGCCGAGCTCGGCCGCGAGGCTGCGCAGCGGCTCGACCGGGTCGAGCGGGTCGCCCGCGACGACGAGGCGCGCCTCCGGGAGCTCGCGCAGCGCGCGCAGCAGCACGTCGAGGCCCTTGTACTCGCGGATCAGCCCGAAGAAGAGGATCGTCGAACCGCTCGGCGGCTGCGCCTCGATCCCGCTCTCGAAGACCGGGTGCTGCACGCGCACGAGCCGCTCGCGCTCGACCCCGAGCTCTGCAAGCTGCTCGAGCGCGCGCTGCGACTGCACGACCACACGGTCGGCGAGCGCGAGCGCCTCGCCCCAGGCGCGCGCGTTCCTCGCCCGGCGCGGCAGGACGTCATGGGCGGTGAGCACCGTCGGCCGACCCAGCCGCCGCAACCAGTGCACGTCGTAGCGCGGGATCGCGAGCCACTGGACGTGCACCACGTCGGGCTCGAGCCGGTGCGTGCGCCGGAGCAGGCGCAAGGCGCTCGGGACGTACTCGAGCCCCTTCAGCGGCAGCCGCAGGCGCGAGCGTGGCGAACGGCGTACGAGCCGCGACGAGACCGGCAGGAAGACCTCCTCGCGGCGGTAGCCGGCCGGCGCCGGCGCCTCGCCGTGGGTGAACGGGGAGGTGAGCAGCGTCACCTCGTGCCCGCGGCGGGCGAGCGCCGAGGCGAGTGCGTGGTCGTACGGCGCGGTGAAGCTCGGCGGGTCGAGCAGCGCGACGCGCATCAGCCCAGCCTGGAGCGCGCGTACGCGGGCACGCCGAGGGCCGGGAGCGGATCGTCCACCGCGAAGACTCCGCGCACCTTGTGCCGCTTGAGGTACGGCCGCGCCCAGCCCGCGGGCGAGAGCTCGCGCCGCCTCGCCATCTGCAGCGAGACGGCCAGGTCCTTGGCGAAGAACGCCCACCAGAGCTCCTGCTTCAGGTCGGCCGGCTCGGGCTCAGGCTTCCCGCAGAGGTCGTCGTAGGCGATCCGCGCCATGTCGAAGTAGCGGCTCATCGCCACGCCGGCCCACATCGGCACGCGCGTGTTCACCTCGAGCAGCTTGAAGTCGCGGTCGCGCCGGTCGTAGGCGAACTCGACGTGGCCGAAGCCCTTGTAGCCCGAGCTCTCGAGGAGCCTGAGGCCGAGCTCGCGCACGCGCGGCTGCGGCGTCGTGCGGAAGACGGCGCTCGTGCCGAAGTGCAGCGGCCCCTGGCGCACCTTCACGCCCGTCGCGGTCGCGAGCACGCGGCCGCTGCGCCCGACGTAGGCGAAGAGCGACCAGATCTCGCTCTCGGCGTCCGGCACGAGCTCCTGCACGACCGTGTCGAACCCGCGCTCGCGCGTGCGCTTCCAGGCGGCGACGAGCTCGTCGGGCGTGTGCGCGACGAGCACCTTCTCGCCGAAGGAGCCCGCGAAGTGCTGGCCCTCGACCGGCTTGAGCAGGAACGGCGGGCGCAGGTCGAGCCCGCGCAGGGTCTCGATCGAATCCGCCTCGACCGTGCGCGGCGCGTCGAGTCCGGCGCGCTCCGCCTCGAGCGGGAGCGTCGCCTTGTGGCGCAGGCGTCTCGGGATCTCCGGGTCGTCCGGCATCGGCAGCTCGTACAGCTCGGCGACCTCGTCCCAGTGGCGCAGGACGAGCTCGACGTGGTCGTCGCGCTCCGGAAGCAGCACCGGCTTCACGCCCCCCTGCGCGGCCGCGCGCAGCGCCTTCAGCACCGCTTCGTCTCCACGGGCGCGCAGCACCTCGCGCAGGTAGCGGGAGCGCGTCCCGAACTCGTGCGGGTGCATCGTGATCCCGGTGACCGGGACGCCGGCGCGGCCGAGGCTGCGCGCGAACGAGAGCCCGGCCCAGAGCAGGCCGAGCACGACTGCGGGGCGCTCAGGCGGCAAGGGCGGCCTCGTACGCCTCGATCGTCGCCGCCGTCACGGCGGGCCAGGCGAAGTGCTCGCGCACGCGCTCGCGGCCCGCCTCTCCGAGGCGCTGCCGCAGCTGCGCGTCCTCCAGCAGCCGTTCGAGCGCCGCGCGCAGGCCGTTGACGTCGCGCGGCTGGACGAACAGTCCCGTCTCGCCGTCGACGACGAGGTCGAGCAGCCCGCCGACCGCGCTCGCGACCACCGGCCGTGCGTGGGCCATCGCCTCGAGGCAGGCGACGCCGAAGCCCTCGCGGTGCGACGGCACCGCCACCACGGCCGCGCGCTCGTAGAGCGGGGCCAGCTCGTGGTGTGGCACGAAGCCGAGTGCGCCGGGCACGCGCTCGCGCAGCGGCCCGTCGCCGGCGACCACGAGCTTCATCCCGTCCGAGGCCTGCACGAGCTCGAGGATGCCCTTCTCCGGCGAGAGCCGCCCGACGAACAGCACCTCCGGCGGATCGGCGGGCTCGCCCACCGCCTCCGGCAGCTCGACGCCGCTCGGGATCACGCGCACCTCGTGCGCCCCGAGCTCGCGGGCAGCCTCGGCGAGCGCGTGCGAGGCGCAGACGACCAGCCGCGCTCGCTCCAGAATCCGCCGCGCGAGCGGCTTCGCCCGCCGCGCGAGCTCGACGTCGGTTCCCCAGAGCTGCACGACGAACGGCTTGCCGGTGGTGAGCGCGACCGCGCCGGCCGGGAGCCAGTGGGCGTGCACGAGGTCGGCATCGCGCGCGGCCCGCCGCGCCGCCTGCGCGAACGAGCCGAGCATGGCGGGCACGAGCAGTCGCCTTCCACGGCGCCCGCCGCAGGTTGCCGACCACCCCCGAGCCGTATGCGATCCCGAAATGCCGGAACGACGCGGGCGAGACGACGTCCACCTCGACCCCGCGCGCGCGCAGCTGCTCGACCGCGTCCGCGACGAAGTTCCCCGCAGGGTCGCCCTCGTACCTGGGGTACGAGGTCGTCAGGACGGCGACTTTCACGGGATCCTGGAAGCCGTAGGCGGAGAGAAGACCGCGGGCGTCGCGAGCACCAGCATCACGAAGACGTAGAAGTAGAGGAACGGGATCGTCAGGTAGAAGGCGTTCGAGGCCAGCGTCCCGACGAGCGCGGCCGTCATCCCCCAGGCGAGCGGCCGCAGCCGGGCGGCGAGCGGGTCGCCGGCAGCCGCGAGCGCCCGCCCCAGCCGCCGCGCCGCGCCGAGCCGCACGAACAGCCACCAGAGGAAAGCGGCGAACAGCGCCGTCCCGACGAGGCCGCCCTCGACGATCAGCATCACGTAGTAGGAGTGCGGCCCCCAGTTCGTCTTCCCGGTCACGAACTCGTAGTAGACCGAGAAGTTGTTGAAGCCGAGGCCGAACAGCGGATGCTGGTGCAACACCTGCGGGATGAAGTCGTAGACGCCCAGGTGCGCGGAGGTCGAGCTGCCGCCGGTCTGGATCCGGGAGCGGATCACGACCCCGAAGAAGTGCCGCCGCCGGTAGAGCTCGAACGCGACCGGCAGCGCGACCAGCGCGAGGGGCAGGATCGCGAGGCGCGAGAAGAGCAGGTGCCGGTACGGGATCAGCAGCACGAGCGCGCCGACGACGAGGCCGAGGATGCCGCTGCGCGAGAGCGTGGCCAGCTCCACGAGCAGCAGGAAGGCGATCAGCACAGCGAGCGGCGTCCGCAGCCGGTGGCCGCGCTCGAGGCGCAGGTAGATCGGCGACAGGATCAGGATCGGGAGCAGAAGCTCGATCCCGAGGTGGTTCGGGTCGCCGGTGAGGGCGTTCGGCCGGTAGACGCTCGCGCCGTTGACCGCCCCGTAGATGTTGATCTGGCTCGCCCCGTGCGTGAGCGGCTCGAGCACGAGCGTGTCGAGGTTGTGCCCGGCCTGCGCCGAGAACAGCTGCAGGATCCCGTAGGCGCCGTTGGCGGCGATCCCGCCGAGGAACCAGGCGAGGGTCCGCCAGTAGAAGGCGAGCGGTTTGCGCGCGAGGTAGATCACGCCGACGACCAGGAAGGCGAAGTGCAGCAGCCACTTCACGAGCCCCTTGCCGAACTGGTCGAGGGCCTGCCCGGTCTCGAGGTTGAAGAAGCCGATCAGGTAGACGAGCAGGAACGCGATCAGGAACGCGATCAGCACCGCCGCCGTGCGCGGCACCGGCCCGCCGCGCCGGCCGAGGCGGTCGAGCGCGTAGAAGAGCAGGAAGCCGCCCGCGGCGAGGTCGGCGAGGAAGACCGACCCCGCGACGCTCCACTGCACCTTGGCGAACGTGCAGCAGAACGCGGTTGCGAGGAAGAAGAACGGGACGAGGCGGCTCTCGCGGGTCACTCGAGGCTCCACAGCAGCTCGGCGAGCTCCTCGACCCGTGTCGTGCGCGAGAGCCGGTGCCGCTGCTCCTCGCTCAGGTAACCGTCGCCGAGCTGCCCGGCCTTCCAGCGCGCGTGCAGGCCGAGCAGCGCCTCGCGGATCGCCTTCTCGTCGTCCGGCGCGACCACGATGCCCGCGCCGGTCTCCCGCACGAGCTTCGCGGCTGCGCCGTCGGTGGGAACTGCGGCGAGGATCGGCCGCTCGGCGGCGAGGTACTCGAAGATCTTTCCGCTCGGCACGACCTTGCCGCGCCCCGCGGCCTCGGGCAGGAGCAGCAGGTTCGCCTCGGAGTCGCGCTGCAGCTCGAGCGCGCGGCGGTGCGGCAGGTAGTCGAGCAGCTCGAGCCGGTCGCCGAGGCCGAGGTCTTCGACCCACTCGCGGTCGACGGAGCGGAAGTCGCCGACGAAGCGTGCGGCCATGTCCTCGAGGCCGGAAGAGGCGAGCGCCGAGAGGAACGCGCGCGGGTTGCGCTGGCCGAAGAAGCTGCCGGTGTGCGTGATCCGGAAGCGGTCTCCTGGCCGGTACTCGAGCCCCGCGAAGTCGTCGAAGTCGCAGCCGTTCGGGATCACGCGCACCGGGCCAGAGGGATCGAAGGCGCGAAGCTCGTCGGCGATCGCCTCGGAGACGGCAACGATCCCGTCCGCGCGGTTCGCGACCAGGCGCACGATCCCCTCGAGCGCCTTTTCCTTCGCCTGCACGGTCTTGCGCTCGAAGCGGCGGTCGGCGTTCTGCACCAGCGAGTCGCGCTGGTCGGCGATCCACGGCACCCCGGTCAGCCGCTTCACGCCCGCGCCGATCAGGTTCATCGACAGCGGCGGGCTGGTCGTGATCACGGCGTCGATGCCCTCGCTGCGGACGATCCTCACCGCCGCCGGGATCGCCGTCGGCGCCCAGGTGACGCTCGCGTCCGGAAGCAGCAGCCGTCGACCCGCCAGCCGCGCCTGCGCCAGCGCGAGGTCGACCCCCGTCAGCCCGCGCAGCTCCTCGGAAGGGAGGCGCGCCTTCGGGCCGAGGTAGCGGGCGCGGTGCACGAACGCCTGGGTCGGCGGCCGCAGCTCCTCGTCCCGGTGGAGCCACTTCGGGTCGTCGGGCGCGAGCACGTGCGTCTCGATCCCGAGCGCGGGGAGGTGCGTCGCCAGCTTCAGCGGCCGCTGGACGCCGCCTCCGCCGGCGGGCGGGAAATACATGGTCACGAGCAGGACTTTCACTGGATCGCTGACGGCCCGAGCTCACGCGCTCGGCTGCGCGGTCTGGTGTGTCTGGGCCGCTCCCACCCGTCAAATGCCGGCGAAGCCGGCCTTCGCCGGGCGTCCGCTGCCCGCCGCCGAGCCGTCACCAGTGCTACCAGCACCGCCGACGTCTCGTCGCCGTGCCCCAGAGCAACCAGCCCGCGCCCCGGGGCGAGCGATCTCGTGCCGTCAACGATCAAGGCGGTAGAGAACGTAACGGGAGCCGGTGTAGGCGCGCGGCAGGTCGAAGTCGCGGCGCACCCGTGTGCGGTCGACGAGCAGCCAGTGCGCGCCGTAGCGGCGGGCAAGGGAGAGCGGGCCGCCGTCACGTACGAACCGGAGCGCGTCGCGGACGCGGGCCGTCGGCCGGTTCGCCTTCGTGTCGGCGACGTGCGAGGTGGGCGCGGCGTTCACGTACACCGGCGCGAACGCTCCCAGCTCGTACGCGGTCAGCGGGTCGGAGAAGACGACGTCGCCGTCGGGCACGTCGCGGCGCACGGCGGCAACGAGCTTCTGCGGCAGGCCGAGCCGCGCATGCGGCGAGCGCGTCCAGTGCGAGTAGCCGTGCACGGCGACCGGGACGAGGAAGAGGGCGACCGCGGAGGCCGCGAGCAGCGGCACGCCCTCGACCTCTGGGATCCTGCGGCCGAAGAGCGCGGCGGCCAGGAGCGCCGCCACCGCGAGCCCGAACACGACCCAGGTCAGCAGCGGCGGGCCGCCGTCGGCGTAGCGGTACGGCGCGCCGAAGTCTCCGGGGAAGGCGAGCTGCAGCGCGATTCCCGCGGCGAGAGCGACGGGGAGCACGGCCCAGCCGAGGAAGCCCGAGAGCACGAGCGCCCCGCCGACGAGCACGAACGGCCGCGGCGAGAAGGCGATGATCCTCCGCGCCTGCGAGATCGAGACCGCGTCCGCGAAATGCGGGAAGACGAACGGCAGCAGCGCGATCGTCAGCGTCGCGAGCATCGTCCCGAGCGCGAACGCGCCCCAGAGCCGGCGGTAGGCGAAGACCGCGAGCGGAAGCAGCACGAGGGCGGCGACCGCGATCGCGCCCGCGCGCCCGAACAGCTCCGGAGTGAGGCGGTAGCTGTGCAGCCCGAAGACGTCGAGCTCGGCGCCGTACGCCGCGAACGCCCGCCGCAGCTCTACGTGCGAGGGGCTGTGCGAGGCGGTCTCCTGCACGACCGGCAGCAGCCAGAGCACGACCAGGCCCGCGGGAATCGCAATCGCCGCCAGCGCCGCCGCGAGCCGCGCGACGTCGTGTCGAGTGTCGAGCGCGGCACGCACCACGAAGAAGCCCGCGAGCCCGACTCCGACGAGCACGGAGTAGGTCGGGTGCACCAGCGTCATCACGAGCGCGGCGCCGGCGATCGACGCGAGCAGGGCCGCCGACGGCTCCCGCGCGTAGGCGAAGACGAGCGCCAGCAGCGCCGGGAGCACGAGCACACGAGAGGCGGTCGCCGGCAGCGCGAGCGAGTTGTAGGCGCCGCCGTGCCCGGGCGCGAGGCCGAGCAGCGCGAACTCGGCGAGCGCCGTCGCCACGCCCGCCCAGCGCGAGCGGAAGAGCGTCGTTCCGGCCTCGTAGACGAGCACGAGCGAGAGCGGCAGCAACACGGTCGGGGCGTGCAGGATCGTCGAGGGAGCTCCGACACCCGCCAGCCGCGCGAGCAGGGCCATCGCGGCGTGCCAGACCGGGAACGCGTAGCCCGGGTGCAGGCCGCCGTCGCGGAACTCGTCGACCGAGCGCAGCGAGAGCGAGTCGAGCGCGAGCAGCTTCTGCACGCGCGCCATGTGGAAGAAGGCGTCGCCGTCGTAGCGCGAGACCCACCAGAGCGAGATCCCGGCCGCGATCCCGAGCACGAGCATCCAAACCGCCCAGGGAGAGACCCCGCCCGGCCTACGCGCGGCGAATGGCACCGCCGCGAGCGCGAGCGCGACGAGCAGGATCAGCGCGAGCCAGAGCGACCCGTGCACCGCGAACATCAGCGCCGTGGCCGCGAAGATCGCGGTCATGCTCCAGACGAACGCGCCCGCGAACCCGCGGACGCCGAGCGCGCGGGCGACCAGCGCGCCCGGGAGCAGGAGGCACGCGGTCGCCGCGCCGAGCCGTAGGCCGAGGCCGACACCCGTGGCGGGCAGCAGGCGCGAGAGCGCCAGCGCGACCGGCGCCAGGAGCCACGGAAGCAGGGTCATCGCCGCAGCAGCCGCGCGACCTGGACGAGCGCCGGCTTGAGATCGTCCCGCGCGAAGACCGCGTCCACGTACGGCGGCCGCTGGGGCGCAGGCGACTCCCCGGCCTGGAGGGTGATCGCCCAGCGCTTGCGGGTGCCGTTCGCCGAGACCGGCTCGACCCGTTCGCCGGTGAGGTCGCGATACGCGATCAGCGGCAGGTCGACACCGCAGGCCGCGGCGAGCCCGTGCCACTGGAACAGCCGCGGGTTGACCTCCATCAGCTTGTAGGCGCCGTCGCGCGGGTCGCGCTTGAGCTCGACCTGCGAGAGGCCGTGGAACTCGAGTGCGCGCAGCAGCCTCAGGCCCTGCTCGACGACCTCCTCGACCCAGACCGCCTCGCCGACGCGACAGGTGCCGACGCCCGGCGGCGTCTGCCGCAGCTTGCGCCCGCAGAAGAGCCCGAGCGCCTCGCCGTCCCGCGAGAGGTACGAGCCGAGCGTGTAGAGCTCGCCGTCGCCGCCGGGGATCACCTCCTGCACCATCGGCTCGTACGGCTCGGCGTCGACGTATGCGCGCTCGACCTCCGCGGCGCTCTCGCAGCGGAAGGCCTGCCTGCCGAAGCGGCGCTTGAAGCCCTCGGTCGAGGACGGCTTCACGAGCACCGGGAAGCCGAGCAGCTCCGCAGCGGCCCGCGCCGCTCCGGCCGAGGCCGGGTGAGCAGTGCGGGGCGTCGGGACACCGACCCGCTCGGCAACCTCGAGCTGCCCGCGCTTGGTCTGGATCTTCGAGAGCACCTCCCAGGGCGGGAAGGGGTAGAGGAACCTGCCGCCGAGCCGACCCGACGCGCGCGCGATCGCGTTCAGCGGCTCGTCGTGGGTGGCGAAGATCGGCGACCCTTCGACGTCGAGGCCGGCGAGGAACGAGACGAACGCCTCCTCGTCCTGCGGGTCCGGGGTCAGCACCGGCTCCGCGTAGCGCGAGCGGAAGCCGAGCGCGCTCTGCCGGTGGTCGAGCGCGAGCACGCGGATCCCGGCGCGACCGAGCGAGCGGATCGCCGCGAGCCCGTTCACCCAGCCGACGTCGACGACGACCGCCGGCTTCATCGCGCGAGCACCTCCTCGACCGACGAGCCCGCGAGCCAGCGCGCCGTCTCCGCGTAGGTTCGCCCCCGGTCGCCGCGGAAGGCGAGCCCGCGCAGCCGCAGCGAGAGCAGCAGCAGCCTTCGCGCCCGCTCCGCCTCGCGCCGCCCGCGGTGCTTGGCGAGGAAGCGCAGATGACCGCGCACCTGCTCACGGAACATCGGGTTCCAGTTCTGGCGCGTGGAGGCGCCGCCGACGTGCACGAACTCGGCGTCCGGGGTGAAGAGGACCTTCCAGCCGGCCTGCCGGAAGCGGTAGCACCAGTCCGTCTCCTCGCTGAACATGAAGAAGTCCTCGTCGAAGAGGCCAACGGTATCGGCGGCCTCGCGCCGGACGAGCAGCACCGCGCCCATCAGGAACTCGGCCTCCAGCGGCCGGTCGTAGCCGAAGCCGTCGCCGTAGAACGCGTTCAGGGCCCGTGAGCGCGGCGCGAGCTTGCGCAGGAAGAGGTACTCGGTCGCGAGCCGCCAGAGCGTCGGGAAGCCGCGCACCGAGCGCTGCAGGCGGCCGTCGGGGAAGCGCAGCTTCGGCGCGACGACGGCGGCCTCCGGGTGCGCCTCGCCGAAGGCGACCAGCCGCTCGAGCGCGCCGTCGGTCGCCCAGGCGTCGGAGTTCAGGAGCAGGAACCAGTCGCCGGTCGCGGCGCGCATGCCCGCGTTCGAGCCGCCGCCGAGGCCCTTGTTCTCCTGCTCGATCAGCCGCGCCTCCGGGAAGCGCTCGCGCACGAGCTCGACGGTGCCGTCGGCGGAGCCGTGGTCGACGACGATCGTCTCGTTGCCGCGGACGCTCTCGAGCGCGTGCTCCACCCAGGGCAGCGCGTTGAACGTGACCACGACAACGGAAACGCTCGCCTCAGCGATTGTCGAGCCTCCCGAGCGAAGCGATGGGACAAACCAGCTCCCCGGAAAGTGCGGAGCACTTTTCGGGGTGTTCAGCCATGGTCCGGCGTCGTCGCGCGCGTGAGGCCGCGCAGGCTCTGCCAGCCGAGCAGCACCGCTCCCGGGACCGAGAGGCAGAGCGTCACGACGAAGAACAGGAACCCCGTCGCGAACGCCTGGTCGGCGTTGACGCCGAGCCGGCCGAGAAAGCTGACGAAGAACGACTCGCGCACGGCGATGCCGTTGATCGAGAACGGCACCAGCAGGACGAGGAAGAGCAGCGGTCCCATCACGTAGTAGGGCCGCGGCGGAAGGTCGACCCCGACCGCGCGCCCGGCGAACCAGATCGCGAGCACGCGCACCGCCTGCACCGCAAGCGTCAGCGTGAAGACGCCGAGGAGGAGGCCCGGGTGGTCGCGGTAGGCGTGGATGCCTTCGTAGGCGGCTCGGATCGGCCGGTCGACGCGCAGCAGACGCAGCAGCGGCACCGTCTTCGCGAGCAGCGGCCGGACGCGGCGCGAGAAGAGCGCCACCGCGAGGACGAGCGTCGCGAGCACGAACGCGCCCTCGATCCAGAGGTAGGGCCCGACGGGATAGCGGCCGATCGCGAGCAGGAAGCCCACCGCGGCGAGCGCGAGCGTGGCCGCGCCGCCGAGCGCGCGTTCGAGCAGCACCGAGCCCGCGACCTGGCCGCCGCGGCCGGGGTGCCGCCGCACGGTCTCGTAGATCCGCACCGCGTCGCCGCCGACCGCCGTCGGCAGCAGCTGGCCGGCCGTGTACGCGACGAAGTAGGCGCGGACGAGCCAGCTCAGACGGTCGTGGATCGCGCGGGCCTCGAGCAGGCGCTGCCAGCGCCAGGCCATCGGCCAGACCGAGCCGATCATGATCGCGACCGCGGCGAGGAAGTAGCCGACGTTCGCGTGCGCGAGCAGGTGCAGCGTCCGCGAGAGGTCGATCTTCCAGACGAGGTACGCCGTGCACAGACCCGTGACGACGAGCGTCGCGACGAGCCGCAGGGTCCGGTTTCTCACGTGTCAGGCCACTTGCGCATCGGCAGTGCCGAAGCGTACGTACTCGGCCTCTCCGAGAGCCGCGTCCAGTGCGAGTGCGTGGACGTCGACCCCGTGCAGGAGGCGGCAGAGCTCGGCCTCGCGGTCGCCGGCGTGCCCCCGCACGTCGACCACGCGCGGACCGTCCACGCCCAGCCGCAGGCACGTCGAGGTCACCCCGTCGGTCACGCCGAGCGCCTCGACAGCCCGGCGAGCGAGCGCGGCGGCCGGACCGGAGCCCAGCAACGGGTGGAGCTCGCCGCCGGCCGAGCAGGCGGTCACGGTCACCTCGGCGGCACCGGGTGCCTCCTCGGCCAGGCGCCTGCCCTTCCGATCCTGCGGTGTGACGACGCAGGGGAAGCCGGCCTCGGCCGCCTGCGCGACGAGCGCCCAGCGCACCTGCGGCACGCCCGCGTCGCGCAGCCGCTCGCGCTGGCGCAGCCTCGAGCCGAGCAGCACGGCGGTCTCGGGCGAGTGCGGGTGCGGGAGCCGGAAGCGGGCAGCGATCCGTGCCGCGGCACCGGTCTCGCGCCCCGTCGCGATCACGCCGTCGATGCGCTCGGCCTCGACGAGGCGCTCGAGCGCGGGCTCGTCGTCGGCGCAGAGGATCGCGCGGCGGTGGGCGAGCGCGAAGCCCGCCGCGCGCGGGTCGCGGTCGACGGCGACCACATGGAGGCCGCGTGCGCGCGCCGCCGCGATCAACCCTGTTGCGCCAGCGCCGAGGACGAGCAGCTTCACGAGAACCGCCGATTTGCGGGGAGAGCTCCGGCAAGCGACAATCTGGCCATGGCCCCCGTCCTGGCCGAGCGCGTCGAGGAGCTGAGAGCCGACCGTGAGCACGGCGCCAGCTGGATGGCCCGTCGTGCGGTCGAGGCGCTCACCGTGGTCGCGGACGAGCCGGCTCCCTCGGGCGAGGCCCTGCTCGCGAAGCTCATCGTCGCGGGCACGCAGCTCGCCGACAGCAGGCCCGGCGTGGGCGCGGTGGCGGGAGCCGTCGGCCGGGTGCTCGCCGCGGCCAGCGCGAACGCCCAGCTCGAGGCCGAGCAGCTGCGCCGCCTCGTGCGCGAGGAGGCGGCTGCGCTGGTCGACGGGCGGCGGCGCGCGGCGGCCTCGATCGCGATCCAGCTGCGCGACCGACTCGAGGACGCCGTTGTGCTCACGCACTCAGCTTCGGGAACCGTGCGGGAAGCCCTGCTTCGTACGCCGCCGGCAAGGGTGATCTGCACCGCCTCGGATCCGCTCGGCGAGGGTCGCTCGTTCGCCCGCGACCTCGAGGAGAACGGGCTCGACGTCGAGCTCGTCGAGGACTCGCAGGCGCCGCGTCAGCTGGAGTGGGCCTCGCTGCTGCTGCTCGGCGCGGACACGGTCTTCCGCTGCGGCACGCTCTGCAACAAGACCGGCACGCGGGCGCTGGCCGAGGCCGCCAACGACGAGGGCGTCCCGGTGGTCGTCGCCAGCGAGGTCGTGAAGCTGGCTCCGGTCAGGGCAGTCGACGCGCCGCCGCTGACCGAGCCCGAGTTCGAGCTCACGCCGCCCGATCTGCTCGATTGCGTGATGACCGAGGAGGGCGCCTACCTCCCGGAGGAGATCGGCGCCCTCGTCGATCGCACGCCGTTCCTGCGCGCCGGCTACGCGATCCTTGGCCGGTAGCAGACGGGCGCGCCGGCAAAGCCGGCACGCCCTCTCTGGTCGGCGTCGCAAGCGACGCCTTGGCGATCGCACGCCGTTCCTGCGCGCCGGCTACGCGATCCTTGGCCGGTAGCAGACGGGCGCGCTGCCGGCTACGCCTGCCTGGGCCGCTAGGCCGCCGCCTCGAGCGCCGGTTCGAAGGCCTCCTGCTCCTGCGGTGGGCGCTGCTTCCGCTGGACGCCCAGGGCGGCGAGCGCCCCTGCGGCCACCAGCGCCGCGCCGACGTAGATCGCCGGAGTCAGGCCGTCGACGAAGCTCGCGCCGCTCCCGTACCCACCGTAGTGCGCGAACACCGAGGCCAGCACGGCAACGCCGAAGACGCCGCCGAGCTCGCGGATCGCGTTGTTGGCTCCGGAGGCCTGGCCCTCCTCCTCGGGCCGCACGGTTGACAGGACGACGTTCGCGACCGGCGCGAAGTAGAGCGCCATCCCGATCCCGGAGAGGATGAACGGCGTCACGAGCTCCGAGTACGCAACCGTCGGGGTCGAGACGAGCGCGATCCAGCCGAGCCCGAGCGCCTGCAGCGCGAGGCCGGTCGCCATCAACGGACGGCCGCCGATGCGGTCGGAGAGCGCCCCCGCGAGCGGCGCGACGAAGATCGGCATCGCCGTCCACGGCAGCACCCGCAGGCCCGCCTGCAGCGGCGAGTAGCCCTGCACGGTCTGGAAGAACTGCGCGAGCAGGAAGATCGAGCCGAACATCCCGAAGAACATCAGCAGGGAGGCGACGTTGGCCGCCGTGAACGTCCGGTTGCGGAAGAACCGCAGCGGCAGCATCGGCTCGGCGGCCCGCAGCTCCCAGAGCACGAACAGCCCGAGCACGACCACGCCGGCGGTCAGCGCGAGCACGATCTCGGCGCTCCCCCAGCCGACGGAGTTCCCGCGCACGAGGCCCCAGACGATCCCGAACAGGCCCGCGCTCGCGAGGGCGACGCCCGGGAGGTCGAGCGCGTCGTTCGGGCCGCGGCTCTCACGCAGGCGCAGCAGCGCCAGCGGGATCAGGACGAGCCCGATCGGCACGTTGAGCCAGAAGATCCACTGCCACGAGATGCCCTGCACGACGGCGCCGCCCACGAGCGGGCCGAGCGCGACGGCGAGACCGCTGATCCCGCCCCAGGCGCCGAGCACGACCCCGCGCCGCTCGGGTGGAACGGACGCGCTGAGGATCGTCAGCGTCAGCGGCAGCACGATCGCCCCGCCGAGGCCCTGCACCGCCCGGGCCGCAATCAAGACGTCGATCGACGGCGCGAGCGCCGCAGCGGCGGAGCCGAAGGTGAAGATCGCGAGGCCGATGCCGAACAGCCGGCGGCGGCCGAAGCGGTCGCCGAGCGCGGCGCCCGTGATCAGCAGCACCGCGAAGGTCAGCGTGTACGCGTTGACCGTCCACTCGAGCCCGCTCAGGCTCGCGTCGAGGTCCTTGCGGATCACCGGCAGCGCCGTGGTCACGACGAGGTTGTCCAGCGTCGTCATGAACAGCGCCAGGGAGGTGATCGCGAATGTCCAGATCGTGTTCGTGCGGGTCATGCCGGTTGCCTCCTCCCAGGTGGCTAGTTATTGCTCACTTACTTGACAGTGAAAAAAACACGTCGGTCACTCGGTCTCCTCCAGGCAGGCGTCGAGCAACCGCTTCGCCCACGGGCCCGGCCGGTCGAGCAGATCCATCGCCGCGAACACGTTCAGCAGCATCCCGAAGGCGAAGAAGTCGCGGACCCGCTTCGCGTCGGCTCCCGAGACGCGCTCGACGTGCTTGACGAGCTCGCCGAAGCCCTCGCGGACGACCGCGCGCACCTCGTCGTCGTCGCAGTCGGCGTACGCCTGCATCTGCGCGCGCAGCCGCGTCCGGTCCCTGAGCAGGCCCATGTACGCGCTGCCGATCGCCTTCAGGGCCGCCTCGCCTTCCAGGCCGGCGGACGACTCCTGGAAGAGCTCGAGCGTCTCGCGCAGACAGCGCCGCACGCTCTCGAGGTAGAGCTCCTTCTTCGTCCCGAAGAGCCGGAACAGGTACGGCTGCGAGATGCCGGCCTTGCGGGCGATCGTGTCGGTCGAGGTCCCGTCGAGGCCGTGCTCGGCGAACTCCTCCATCGCCGCGAGGACGATCTCCTCACGACGCTCGTCGGCCGTCTTGCGAGGTGTCGTCGCTGCCTTCACGCGTAGGAAGTTAGCACTCACTCACAACGGCGTCAAGGCCTCTCAGCTGACCGAGTCCTCGGGCAGCGGGATCAGCCGCGCGCGGTCGCGGACGTCCTGCAAGCAGCGTCAGCGCGCGGCGCGCGTCCACGACCGAGCTGTTCCACGCCAGGCGGTAGCGCGCCAGCCGCGGGAGCGCAGTCAGCGCTCGCGCGCGCGCGGCGAGCGCGGCCAGCAGGAGCCGCTTCGCGCGTCGGGTCTCGCCGCTCGCGCGGTCGTCGCGAACGAGCGTGGCGGCGTGCTCGACGACGTCGCGGTACGAGCGGGCGCGGCCCAGCAGCTCCGCCCGGGACAGGCGGCCGAGGCGCCAGTCTCGGAACGAGAGCTCGTACGCGGTGAGCGCGCTGCTGACGGGCTCGTAGTCGCGTATGAGGCGCTGCTGCTCCCGGTCGAGCGCGATGAGCGGCGGAAGCGGCGGTTGCGGCTCCCCCCGGCGCCTGCCGTGGTCGCAGCCGGCGAGCAGCACGACCGCCAGGAGCGCGCAGGCACGCCAGTAGACTCGGCGTCCATGAAGGTGCTGGTCACGGGCGCCTCCGGCTTCGTCGGACGCGCGCTCATCGAGGAGCTTCGTCACGCGGAGGGAGCCTACGAGGTCCGTCCGCTCGGGCGGCAGGACGGCGACCTGGCGGACGCCGGCGTCGCTGCTGCCGCCGTCGCGGAGTCGAATCCGGACGTCGTCGTGCACGCGGCGGCCCGCATCGGCGTCGTGCGCTGCGACGAGGAGCCCGAGCTGGCAATTCGCTCGAACGTGCTGGCGACCGCGCTGCTCGCCCGGGCGGCGGCCGAGCACGGTGCGCGCTTCTCGTACCTCTCCACCTCCGACGTCTACGGCTCCGCGGCCGTCGCCGACGAGCAGACGCCGCCCGCGCCGGAGAGCCTCTACGCACACACCAAGCTCTGGGGCGAGCACACGGCCTCGCTGTATGCGCCCGACGGCCTGACCGTGTTGCGACTCGCCAACCCGTACGGCCCGGGCCTCGAGACCGGCCAGGCGAAGGGCGCGGTGTCCACGATGCTCAGGCAGGCGGACGCGCGCGAGCCGATCCCGGTCTTCCGCGGCGAGGCGCGCTCGTTCTGCTGGATCGGCGACATCGTCCGCGCGATCAGGCTCGTGCTCGAGGCGGACGGGACGGGCACGTTCAACATCGGCTGGGACGGCGAGATGGTCGCGCTCGCGGACGTCGCCCGGGTCGCGTGCGACCTGACCGGTGCGCCGCAGGAGCTGATCGAGGAGGTCGAGCCGCCGCCCGGACGCGTGATGACCAGCATCGCAACCGAGCGGATCCGCGCGCTCGGCTGGCGCCCGGAGGTCTCGCTCGACGAGGGCATGCGGCGGGTGCTGGAGTCGCTTCGGGCCGGCGCGCCCGCCTGAATGACCAAGGCGTTCGTGCTCACCGGCGGGTCGCGCTCCCAGCTCGGGCTGCTCGAGCAGGCGCGCGCGCTCGGCCACGAGGTCTGCGTCGTCGACGGCTCGGAGGGCGCGCCGCTGCTGGCGGAGGCCGAGCACGCGATCGTGCGCAGCTTCACCGACGTGAGCGGCGTGCTCGGCGACCTCGAGGCGAAGGGGATCGAGCCCGTCGCGGTCGCGACGATGGGCTCCGACCAGGCCGTCCTGCCGACCGCGCAGCTGGCCGAGCGGCTCGGCCTCCCCGGGCTGCCCGTGGAAACCGCCCGTACGGTCGCCGACAAGCGGCGGATGCGCGCCGCGTTCGAGCGCAAGAAAGTGCGCTGCCCGAAGGGGCGCGAGGCGTCGAGCTTCGAGGAGGCGGAGCAAGCCTTCCACCAGCTCGGCCCGCCCGTGGTCGTGAAGCCCGTCGACGGCTCGGCGCAACGCGGGGTAACCGAGGTGCGGACCGAAGGCGAGCTCGCGCCCGCGGTCGACCGCGCGCTGGCCGCCTCGCGAGCAGGGGCGTTCGTGCTCGAGCAGTACCTCGACGGCGACGAGTACACCGTCAACGGCTTCCTGCTCGAGCGCGAGTACTTTCCGATGAGCGTCACCCGGCGGCTGCTCCACCCGCCGCCGCCGCTCGGGGTCTGCATCGCACACCGCTACCCCTCGCTGCTGGCGAACGAGGAGCCGCTGTTCGAGCTCGCACGCCGGGCGAGCCTCGCCGTCGGCCTCGAGACCGGGCCGTCCTACGTGCAGGTGCGGATGCGTGACGGGCAGCCGTGGGCGATCGAGGTCGGCGCCCGGCTCGGCGGCGGCAAGGACGCGGAGCTTGCGAAGCTCGTCACCGGCTTCGACGCGATCCACGCCAACGTGCGCTGGGCGCTGGGCGAGCTGACGCGCGACGACCTCGCCCACGGTGAGCCGATCGCGCCGTGCGGCCAGGTGCGCTTCGTCGTCGCGCCGCCGGGGCGGATCGTGCGCCTGGACACGACTCCGGCACTCGCGCTGGAGGGCGTCCACGAGGCCGGCTTCTACTGGCGCGAGGGCATGACGTTGCCGCCCATGACCTCGGGCGCGGAGCGTCTCGGCTACCTGCTTCTGACCGCGCCTGAGGAGGACGAGCTCGACGCGCTGACCGCGCGGGCGCTGGCCGCGCTGGACGTCGAGATAGCAGCCGACACCGCGCTCGTCTGAGGCTCCCGCTGTGAGAGTCCTCCACTCGCCCGTCAACGTCGCGGGCGGCCCGGGCGCGATCTCGGCAGGGCTGCGCGAGCTCGGCGTCGAGAGCACGCTCCTCGTCTTCAACGAGCGGCCGTTCCAGCGCGGCTTCGACGTCAACCTCGAGCTGCGCGACACCAGCCGCGCAAGCTCCATCGTGTTCAACCTGCCGAAGCAGCTGCGCGCGCTTGCCTGGGCGCTGCCGCGCTTCGAGGTCTTCCACTTCCACGCCGGCCTGACGCTCGCGCCGCAGCGGATCACGCTGCCGCTGCTGCGCGCCCGGCGGAAGGGGATCGTCTTCCAGTCGTGGGGCTCCGACCTGCGCGGCCGCGAGGCCTCCGAGGTCTCGTACCTGCGCAGCTCCGGGGCGGTGATCGTCGGCAGCTACCTCACCCGGCGCCTCGCGCCGCGCGGCCAGTGGCCGGAGTACGACGTCGTCCCTCCTGCGATCGACCTGCGCGACTGGGAGCCCTCGCCGGTGGCGCCCGGGGACGTGCTGCGCGTGGCGCATGCTCCCAGCAAGCGGGCGGTGAAGGGCACCGAGGCCGTGCTCGCCGCCGTCGAGTCGCTGCGGGAGCGAGGGGCGCCGATCGAGCTCGACCTGATCGAGGGCGTGCCGAACCGCGAGGCGCGGCTCCGCTACGCCGCCGCCGACGTGGTCGTCGACCAGCTGCGGGTCGGCTGGTACGGCATGTTCGCGATCGAGTCGATGGCGCTCGCCAAGCCGGTCGTCGTGCACCTCGACGAACAGGGCGTGGCCGAGACCGAGGAGGCGTTCGGGCTCGAGCTCCCGCTCGTGCGCGCGGACGAGCCGAGCCTCGAGAGCGTGCTCGCTGACCTCGTCGAGCGGCGCGCAGAGCTGCCCGAGCTCGGCCGTCGCAGCCGCGCTTACGTGGAGCGCGTCCACGCGCACACGGCCGTCGCCCGACGCGTGCTGGAGATCTACGAGCGCGTCATGCCCGACAGCTCGTAGAAGCCCATCGGCGACCACGAGAATCCGCCCACGCCCGGCGCGAGCCTGAAGTGGTCGGTCGGGGCGTAGACCGGGATCGCGGGCACCCCCTCGTGCAGCTTCTCGACCAGCCGCCGCTCGATCCGCCAGCGGGTTTCGTCGTCGAGCGTCCGCACCGCCTGTCGCATGAGCGCGTCGTAGGACGGGTCGCACCAGCGGGCGACGTTGAAGGCGCTCCCGCACGGAAAGACGTCGAGCAGGTTGTAGGCGTCGAAGGTCTTCGGGCTCCAGCCGAGCAGGACGAGGTCGGCGCGCGCCGCCTGCAGGCCGCGCACGGTCGCCACCGGCCGGTAGGAGAGCGTCAAGCCGAACCGGCGCAACTGCTCGTCGTTGCGTCTCAGCGCGGCGGCGACCGCCGAGCCTCCGCGATCCTCCCGCGTCCAGGCGACGGTGAGCGCGAGCCTTTTCGGCACCCGCTGCAGCTGCACCGGCGCGTGCGAGTTCACGATCCCGGCTCCCGGCATGGCAGGCGAGACGAGCGACGAGGGCGCGCTGCCGAGGTCGAGGTGCGTCACGACCCACGCGACGTACTGTCGCGAGGCGAGGTCGGCCAACGGCGAGTCGCGGGTAGTGAGCCAGAGCAGCCCGGTGGCCAGGGTCGGCAGTCCGCTAGCGCCAGGCGGCGTGCGGCCGACGGTGTCGATCCAAGGCAGCCCTGGGCCGGCCAGCCCGCGCGGCAGCACGGCGTCCGCCCCCTTCGGCGAGGCGGTCACCACGATGCGCGCCGGCTTCACCTCGTCGGCGTTCCAGTAGCCGAGGTTCCGCTCGAGCACCAGGCGCCGGGGGCTGCGCGAGACGAGGCGGAACGGCCCGCTGAAGGCGTTCGCCCGCGGCGGCCGCAGCGCGGTCACCGGGAACGCGGCGAGCTGGTCGAACCACGGCACCGGGTGCTGAAGCGTGACGCGCAGGGTCCGGTCGTCGAGCGCCTCGACGCCGAGGCCGCCAGAGCCGGTCGCGTGCAGGCGGCGCGCGCCGCGGACGATGCCGAGGTCGGGGCCGGCGTAGGGCGCCCGGGTCGCCGGCGCGAGCGCGCGCAACCAGGAGCGCCGGAAGTCGGCCGCGACGATCGGGGTGTCGTCGCTCCACTCGAGGTGCTTGCGCAGATGGAAGATCCAGACGAGGCCGCCCTGCTCGACGTCCCACGACTCCGCGAGGTCGGGCTTAACACCGGTCCCCGAGAAGCGCGTCAGGCCGGCGTAGAGCTCGTGCGCCACGTTCAGCGAGGGCAGGTCGGTCGCCTGCGCGGGATCGACCTCCTGCGGCACGAGCGGCACCGCGACGCGCAGGACGACGCGCGAAGGCGCTGGCTCCGACGACCCACCGCAGCCGGTGAGCACTAGGAGCGCGGCGAGGAGGGCTAGCCCACGAGCTTTCGCCATACGTTGTCGAGCAGCTTGTCGGTGAGCGCGCGGCGCATGCGCAGGAAGGAGTAGTTGCCGGTCGCGAAGACCTCGCCGCGGCCCGCGCGCGACCAGACCATCGCCGCGTGGATCACGCCCCGCTTGCCGCCGATGATCGCCTGCGCGGCGACGACGTGATCTCGGGGGGTCAGCGCGGGGTCGATCCGGTCGCTCTCGGAGGCCGCCACGCCGAACGCCTGGCCCGGCCCGATGCCGGTGCCGCCGAAGAGCCAGCGCACGCGGTCGTAGTCCCGGCCCGTGGCGGCCACGTAGGGCGCGGCGCGGCTGCGGGGGAAGCAGCAGCCGTCGTAGCCGACCCCGGCGAGCGCGAAGTCGGAGCGGCCCTCGCGCGCGTCGTAGTCCGTCATCACCATCGCGTTGTGCGAGAGGTCGAGCCGCACCTGGCGATAGAACGGGTTCGCCTGCAGGAAGACGAGGTTGCCTCCCTCGTCGCGGTAGCGCATCAGCAGGTCGTAGGTCTTCGGCTCGTAGTACTCCGTATGGCCGGGGAAGACGACCGCGCTGTAGCGGCGCAGGGTCGAGAGAGGCAGATGGCCGAGCTCGACGTCGGTGATCTGCTGCGTGCGCGGGCGGCGCGAGCAGAGCCAGCGGGAGAACGGGAGGGCCGCCTCGTGGTCGTCCTCGAGGCCCCTGCGGGGGATGGGGCCGACGAGAGAGACACGGCGCTGCCGCCAGAACTTGTACCAGGTGTCCGGGATGCCGTCGAGGTCGGCGTCGTAGGCGTTGTAGGCGCGCCAGGTCAGGTACGGCCAGACGACCAGCGCCGTGTGTGGCAACGGCCGCTCGAGCGGCACCGGCGCACGGACGACGAGCGGCGCGCGGAACTCGTCCCCCGCCGCGTCCCCGGCGACGGCGTGGTAGAGCCCGGGCGGGTCGCCGAACGGGATCGTCAGACCGCGCCCGGTGTCGCTGAACGTCATCTGCGTCTCGCCAGGGCGGCAGTCCTGCTCGAGGCTCACGCTCGCCTGGCCCCGGTCGGCCGAGACGACGAGCGGCACGCGGTCGCCCTGGTGGAAGCTGTCGGTGGTGTCCACGTACGCCGCGAGCCGCTCGACGCGCACGACCTTCGGGCTCGCCGCGCAGCCGGATCGCCGCCAGGGCGGCCGAAGCGCCTTCGCCTCCGCACGGCCCGGGCGCGGAACCCCGCGGGCGGGCAGTCGCCCGCCGGGATCGGCGTAGCAGACGGCCACGAGGTAGGTGCGGTCAGGCAGCGCTCGCCCGGTCGAGGTCGTGCCGTCCCATGACAGCTCCGGGCCGCGGCCGCTCACGCCCGTCGGGATCCGCTCCCAGCCGATGGCCCGCCCGCCCCAGGCGTACACGTCGAGCCGGAGCGGCTCGCCCCCCGAGGCGTTCACGCGCACCCGCAGCGAGTCGTTGACGCCGTTGCCGTTCGGGCTGATCACCGGCGAGCTCAGCGAGACGAGCCGCAGCTCGGGAGCCGACTGAGCCGCCGCCCCGGGCACCGCCGCGACGACGAGCGCCGCCGCGACGAGCGCTCGCCTCACCGCGAAGGCGCCAGGCTCTGCACGGGCTGCCGCTCGCGGTACCACGCGATCGTGCGGGCGAGCCCCTCGTCCAGGTCGACGCGCGGCTCCCACTCGAGCAGCTTCTGCGCCTTGTCCACGTTGGGGATGCGCATCTCGACGTCGGTGTAGTGCAGCGGCCGGAAGACGATCTCCGACTCCGAGCCCGCGAGCCGCTTGATCCGCGATGCGAGGTCGTACACGGTCACCACCGAGCGCGGGTTGCCGACGTTGAACACCTGCCCGACGGCCTCCTCGCGCTCGAGCATCGCGAGCAGTGCCTCGACCACGTCGTCGACGTAGCACCAGGCGCGGATCTGCGAGCCGTCGCCGTGGATCACCAGGTCGTCCCCCGCGAGCGCCCGCACCGTGAAGTGGTGGATCGCGCCGCTGCCGACCTGTCCGGGGCCGTAGACGTTGAACGGCCGGATCGACGTCGCCGGCAGCTTGTGCTCGTCGAAGTAGGAGTGCGCGAGGTACTCGCCGGCGAGCTTCGAGACCGCGTACGTCCAGCGCGCCTCGCCGACCGAGCCCTGCGAGGTGACGTGCGTCTCCTCGACCTTGTAGGCGTGCGTGCCGAAGACCTCGCTCGTCGAGAAGTCGATCAACCGCTCGATCGTGCCCGCCTCGTGCGCGGCCTCGAGCACGTTCGAGGTGCCGATCAGGTTCACGCGCATGGTGCGCACGGGGCTCTTCAGCACCGTGTCGACCCCGGCGATCGCAGCGAGGTGGACGACGTGGGTGGCCCGCGTGGTCAGCTCGCGCAACAGCGGCAGGTCGAGCACATCGCCCTGCACGAAACGCAGGTTGTCGTGCTCGGCGAGGTCGGTCCCCGTGAGCGAGTCGCGGTGGAGGTTGTCGAGCACGACGATCTCGTTCTCGGCGACGAGGCGGCGCGCGAGCGCGGTGCCGATGAAGCCCGCGCCACCCGTCATCAGGATCTTTTTCCCGCTCAGAGCCACGATCGCGGAGTCTACCGACGGCCTGTTCCAGCAAACTGACAGCCGTGATCGCGCAGCAGCTCGGGCGACTCGCCAAGCATTCCGCCATCTACGGCCTCGGCGCCGTCGTCTCGCGGCTGATCGGCGTCTTCCTGCTGCCGATCGTGACGCGCTACCTGACGCGCGGGGACGTCGGTGCCGTCGACACGCTGATCTCGCTCACGGTCGTGCTCGTGATCGTGCTGCGGATGGGCATCTCGATGGCGTTCTTCCGCTTCTACTTCGACGCCGAGGACGACGCGGGCCGGACGACCGTCGTGCGTACGTCGTTCTGGTTCACGATGGCGATGGCGACGCTCGGGCTGGTCGTCGGCTCGGCGCTCGCGTCGGAGATCTCCCAGCTCCTGTTCACCACGGACTCGCGCGCGAACCTCGTGCGCGCCGCCCTCGTCCTGCTCTGGGCGCAGATGAACTACGAGCAGCTGACCTCGCTCTTCCGCGTGGAGGAGCGCTCGGTCTCCTACGTGGCCGCGACGCTCGCCAACGTGATCATCACCGTCGTCGCCACGATCCTGCTCGTCGCAGTCTGGCACGAAGGCGCGATCGGCGTGATCGTCGGCAACTTCACCGGCACGCTCGCCGTCTACTTCGTCCTGCTCGCGTATCGGCGCTTCCAGCTCGGGCTCGAGTTCGACCGGGAGCTGTTCCGCCGGATGCAGAGCTTCGGCCTGCCGCTCGTGCCGTCCGGCCTCGCCCTGTGGGTGATCGACCTCTCCGACCGCTTCTTCCTCGTGCGGATGAAAGGGCTCGCCGAGAACGGCCTCTACTCCGTCGGCGTCCGCATCTCGACCGCGCTCCTCCTGCTGCTGATCGCCCTGCGCACCGCGTGGCCGGCCTTCGCCTTCTCGATCAAGGACGACGACGAGGCCAAGCAGACGTACGGCTTCGTGTTGACCTACGTGCTCTACGCCTGCTGCTGGCTGTCCCTGACGCTCTCGCTGCTCGCGCCCTGGCTCGTCCGGCTGCTGACGACGCCGAGGTTCTACCCCTCGGCCGAGGTCGTGCCGCTGCTCGTCTTCGGCGGGACGGCGTTCATCGGGTTCAACGTGATGTCGATCGGGATCGGACGGGCGAAGAAGACGCAGTTCAACTGGGTGATCACCGGCGGCGCGGCGCTGGTGAACATCGGGCTCAACTTCCTCCTGATTCCGCCCTACGGGATGATCGGCGCGGCGATCTCGACGCTCGTCGCGTACGTCGTGATGTTCCTCGGCATGACCATACGGGCGCAGCAGGTCTTCCCGGTGCCGTATCAGTGGCGCCGGATCGCGCTTGCGGTCGCAGCGGCCGTCGCGCTAACGGTGCTCGGGAAGAGCCTCGACGTCCCGCTGGCCGGCGCCGTCCTGCTCAGCGCCGTCTACCCGCTGATCCTGCTGCCGCTCGGGTTCTACCTGCCGGTCGAGCTGCGACGGATCCGCGCGCTCGTCTCGCCGGCCCGGTAGCGCGGCGGCGAGGCCGATCGCGCCCCAGACCGTCGGGTCCTCGAAGAACGCGTTGTAGAAGAGGCTGTGCACCGCGATCGCGGTCAGGACCAAGCCGAAGGCGAGCGCGGCGAGGCCCGGTAGGTCGCGCGCGAAGCGACGGAAGGCGAGGGCCAGGGCGGCGAAGAGCAGCCACGCGTAGAGCGCGAAGCCGGGGAGCCCCGTCTCGGCCGCGACGGTGACGGGGGTCGTGTGCGAGGCGGCCGCGTTCGGCTCCCTCCCCCTCAGGTTCGTGAGCTCGGCGTAGGCATGCTTGAAGCCGCCGACGCCGACGCCGACGACCGGGTGGTGCACGGCGATGTGCGCTCCCTTGCGCACGAGCTTGCCGCGGCCACTCGTCGCGCTCTTGCCGTTCCCGCTGCCGAAGACGTCGTGCCGCACGCTCGGCACCGCGAGCGCACCGGCGACCACGACCACCGCCACGACGGCGGCGAGCGCGATCCCGCGGCGGCCCCAGGCGAAGACGGCGGCGACGACCACCCCGACGGCCAGCGCCGCGAAGCTCGACTGCGAGTAGGAGAAGTAGAGGCCGGCCCAGATCACGGCGATCGCGGCGGTCGCCCCGTACAGCAGCCGCCGGTCGCGCGCGAAGAGCACGGCGACGAGGCACGCCAGGATCGCGACGACGAGGAAGCGCCCGTAGATCGACGGGTCCCAGAAGACCGAGTTGACGCGGTAGAACGGCGCGTAGGCGTTCGAGACGAGCAGCTTCGGGTTCCAGAAGACGTCCCGCGTCTCGTACTGGTAGATCCCGATCAGCGCGAAGACGACGGCCATCGCGGTCAGCTCCGCGAGCAGACCCAGGGTGATCAGCCGGCTCCAGCGCAGCCGGGCGAGCGCTATCGCGAGCAGGCCGAACGGGAAAAAGAAGAAGAGCAGCTCGATCGCGCCCTGGCGCACGTCGCCGGTCCACAGGATCGAGAGGCCGGTCCAGCCGACGAAGGCCGCGAGCGGCCAGGCGACCGGCCCCAGCTCTCGCGCCCGGCCATCTCCGTCGACAAGCTCCCACGCGAGCAGCAGCGCGGCCGCCGCGACGACGGCGTACATCGGCACGAGCAGGTTCGCCTCGGTCGAGCCGACGGTCACGTGAACGCGAGCCGCGACGCAGGCGAGGGCGGCAAACGGAAGCAGGTACGGCCAGCGGTGGAAGAGCGCCGCGCCTCCGGCCGCGAGCAGCAGGCCGAGTACGGCTGCTGCCGCGAGCAGCGGCCGGTGGCCGTGGGGCGCAAGGTAGAGCGCGAGCACTAGCGCGCCGAGTGCCCAAACGCCGAGCGCCGCGAGCCGCTGCACGCGCGAGGGCGCGACGAGCAGCACCGCCACCCCGGCCGCGCCGAGCACGCCTCCCGCCCGCGCGAGCTCGGAGGTCACGGCGTGACCACCACGACCGCCCTCGCCACGTGGCCGTTGGCTGCCACGCGCAGCACATAGCGGCCCGGCTTCGGAGCGCGCAGGATCAGCAGGCGCCCGCTGCGGCGCGCGTGCAGCGAGCCGAGGTGGACTGTGTAGCGCTTCGCGCTCGTGATCACTCGGAAGCCGAAGCGGGTGCCGGTCTTGGCGCGCACGAGCCCCGGCCGCACCTCGATGTACCGCGCGATGACGGTAAGCGCGCGGCTCGGCGGGCCGAGGTTCGTGGCGCGGTCGAGCGCGCGGAGACGGATGCGGTGCGGCCCGGGCTTCAATGCGCGTCCACCGTGCCCACGCGGCCAGTCCAACTTGCCGCGACGCACGAAGCGGAAGGTCGGGCCGGCCCGCTTGTCGCCGTCGACGTAGAGGATCACCCGGGACGGCTCGTTCGTCCGGTACGTGATCCGGACAAGGTCGTGGACGAAGTCACCGTCGGGCGAGAAGACACGCGGCCGCACCGAGACAAGCCGGACGAACGGCGGGGTCGCGTCCATCCGGATCGGGTTCGGCAACAGGATCGTGCGGTGCTCGCGAGCGAGATGGACTCGCGGTCGGTAGGTGCCGTCGGGGACGGCCTCATGGGCGTCGTTGCGGCCGTCCCAGGTGAACTGCTGCGTGCCGCGCCGCGCCGACTTGTCCCGCGCTAGCGTCCGGATGACCCCGCCGCTCCCGTTCACTATCTGGACGGTCAGGCGGTCGGGCTTGCGCAGCAGGAAGCCGATTCCGGCCGTGTCGTTCGAGAAGGAATCGGGTGCCACGACCTTGCTGACGTGCGTGTCCGAGATCGGGCTGCGCTCGAGCTTCAGGCTCTCGGTGACCGCGAACGCCGCGGCCGTGCAGCCGAGGAGCGCCAGCACAACCAGCGTCGGCAGGACACGCGTCACGAGAACGGCGAGTCTAGTCGGAACTAGGCGACGGTCTCGACGCTACGGCGCCGCCCGGAGCGGGCGACGTACGCCCACGTGGCGAAGCCGGCGAGCGAGGCCGCCGCGGCGGCGACGAGGACGGCGTTCGCGTGCGGGAAGTCGAGCAGCTTGATCCCGCTCAGCAGCAGCACCGAGGCGAGCCCGACCCGCAGCACCCGCTCGGGCATCCTCAACGTGAAGTGGCTGGAGATCAGGACGCCCGGGATCGACCCGAGGAGGAGCCACCCGACCGCCCCCATGTCGACGTTGCCCGCGATGAAGTGACCCGTGCCCGCGACCCAGAGCAGCGCGGCCGCGTGGAAGATGTCGGTCCCGACGATCTTGGCCGCCCGCAGCGGGAACACGATCAGCATCGTCAGGCCGAAGAAGACGCCGGTTCCGACAGACGTGAGGCCGACGATGAAGCCGCCGAAGAAGCCGATCGCGATCGCGGCGAGCCGGTCGCGCCTCGTCAGCAGGAACGGCGCGTCGCTGCGCTCCTCGTAGTGGACGAAGCTCTTCGCGAACAGGCCGGCCGCGCCGAGCAGCAGCGCGACTCCCAGCACCCTGGCCATCGTGGACTGGGCGCCGTCGCCGTACGCGCTCTCGAGGCGGCTCGCGACCCAGACGCCCACGAGCGACATCGGCGCGCTCGCGAGGAACATCCACCCGCTCAGCCGCGCGTGAACCGTCCCGAGCCGCCGGTGCCGCGCCGCGCCGACGCTCTTGAAGATCGCGCCGTGCAGGATGTCGGTCCCGATCGCGACCGTCGGGTTGAAGCCGAAGACGATCACGAGCAGCGGCGTCATCAGCGAGCCGCCGCCCATGCCGGTCAGCCCGACGAGCCCGCCGACCAGGAGGCCGCTGAGGACGAGCTGCCAGCTCATCGCCCGGCCAGGACGAGGGCGAGGGTCGCGACTCCGAGGATGATCCCGCAGGCGGCGAAGACGAGCGCGGCGCGATCGGCGAGCGGAGCGTAGTCACCTCGCGCGAGGGCCTCGTCGACCTGCTTCTGGCGCACGTAGCCGTACCCGATGAACCCGAGCCCCACGGCCGCGAAGGCCACCCCGAGGGCCTCGAACGGCCAGGCCGCGCCCCCCGAGAGCTCGGGCGCGATCCGGCCTGCCCCGAAGCTGACCGCAAAGGCCGTCAGCCCGGTGCGCCACCAGGCGAGGTAGGTGCGCTCGTTCGCGAGGCGGGTGCGGCGGGTGGCGTCCCGGGCGTCCTCGGTCACGGCGACGAGGGTCAGCTCCGATACGCCTGGATCAGGACCTCGGCGACCTCGGGCCGCGAGAATTCGGCCGGCGGCAGCTGGCCGTCGGCGAGCAGCTCGCGCACCTTCGTGCCGGAGAGGAAGACGTGGTCGTCGCCGCCGTGCGGGCAGGTCTTCGGCGTCGCCATCTGGCCGCAGACGCGGCAGAAGAAGGCGTGCTCGAAGAACATCGGCTCGATGTCGAGCTCGTGCGGCTCGAACTCGTCGAAGATCAGCTGCGCGTCGTAGGTGCCGTAGTAGTCGCCGACACCGGCGTGGTCGCGGCCGACGATGAAGTGCGAGCAGCCGTAGTTCTTGCGGCAGATCGCGTGCCAGATCGCCTCGCGCGGGCCGGCATAGCGCATCGCCGCCGGGAACGCGGAGACCAGCACGCGGTCGGCCGGGTAGTAGTTGTCGACCAGCACGCGGTAGCACTCGACGCGCGTCTCCGCGGGGACGTCGTCCGACTTCGTCTCACCCACCAGCGGGTGGATCAGCAGGCCGTCGACGGTCTCGAGCGCCCCCTTCGTCAGGTACTCGTGCGCGCGGTGGATCGGGTTGCGCGTCTGGAAGCCGACGACGCGCCGCCAGCCCCGCTCGGCGAAGGTCGCGCGCGTCTGCGCGGGATCCCGCGCGAGCTCCGGAAACGCGGACTCGGCGCGCTCGAAGACGGTCACGCGGCCGGCGAGGTAGAGCGGCTTCTGCTCGTAGAGCCGCTTCACGCCCGGATGCGCGTCGTCGGTGGTGCGGAAGCAGCGGTCGGCCTCGCGCTCCTTGTCGTACTCGTAGGCGCCCTCGACGTCGAGCACCGCGAGCGGCGTGCCCGAGCTGTTGGTCAGCGCGACCTGGTCGTCGTCGGGCTCGCGGTCGACCGCGAGGCAGACCGGCAGCGCCCAGGGCAGGCCGTTGGCCAGGCGCAGCTCGTCGACCACACGCTCGTAGTCGTGCTGGGCCATGAAGCCCTCGAGCGGCGAGAGCGCGCCGCTGGCGAGCATGTCGAGATCCGACAGCTCGCGCGACGTGAGCTGGAGCTGCTCGAGCTTCTCGATCCCGTCCGGCCGACCGCCGGTGCGGTCGACCAGCTTGCCGCCGTGCGGCGGAATCAGGTGGGTCTTCTCGGCGACGGTCACGCCGTCACCTCGGCCGGGACCAGCCCGAGCTCCTCGAGCTTCGCGACGACGAGGGCGGCGCTCTCCTCCGGCTCGTGCTCCTCGGTGTCGATCACGAGCTCCGGGCTCGACGGCTCCTCGTACGGATCGGAGACGCCGGTGAACTCCTTGATCTCGCCCTTGAAGGCCTTCTCGTACAACCCCTTCACGTCCCGCTTCGCGCACTCGTCGACCGAGGCCTTCACGTAGACCTCGACGAACGTGCCTACGGGCTCGACCCAGTCACGCGCCTGCTGGCGCGTCGCCTCGTACGGCGAAATCGCGGCCGTGATCACGGCGCCGCCCTGGCGGGTCAGCCGCGAGGCGACCCAGCCGACGCGCTCGATGTGCGTGTCGCGGTCCTCTTTCGAGAAGCCGAGGCCCTTCGAGAGGTGCATCCGCACGTTGTCGCCGTCGAGGTACTCGACGACGAGGCCGCGCCGGTCGAGCTCGGGCCCGACGAGGTGCGCGATCGTGGTCTTCCCCGAGCCCGAGAGCCCGGTGAACCAGAGCGTGAAGCCGCCGGGCCGGACGTGAGTGGTCTCCGGATGCTCGGCGGCGTAGATGTGGTCGGTCATGTGCCTCCTAGCGGGGTTTCCAGGTGGATGCCGCATTCGAGCTTGTCGGAGCCTGCCCAGCGGCCTGCGCGCTCCTCCTCGTCGGGGTTGATCGGCCGCGTGCACGGGATGCACCCGATCGAGCGGAAGCCGACGTCGTGGAGCGGGTTGTACGGGATCTCGTTGACGGTGATGTAGGCCCAGACGCGTTGCTCGTCCCAGTCGGCGAGCGGGTGCAGCTTCCAGACCTCGTAGCGCTCCGACCATTGAACCTTCGGCGTCGTCGCACGGCTCGGCGACTGGTCGCGCCGGATCCCTGAGATCCACGCGTCGTAGGGCTCAAGCGCCTTCAGCAGCGGCTCGACCTTCCTGACGTGGCAGCAGCGGTCGGGGTCGGTCTCCCAGAGGTTCGGGCCCTCGCGCCGGTGCTGCTCGGCGACCGTGATCAGCGGTGGCGGGGCCAGCAGCCGGATGTCGTAGCGCTCCACCAGCCGGTCGCGCGTCTCGTAGCTCTCGCGAAAGAAGAGGTGCGTGTCGAGCTCGATCACCGGGATGTCGAGCTCGAGCCGAGAGACCATGTGCACGAGCACCGACGACTGCTTCTGCCACGAGCACGTCAGGCAGAGACGGTCGCCGAACTCGTCGTAGGCCCAGCGGAGGACGTCCTCCGCCGGCATCGTCTCGACGTCAGGGAGCTGCAGGCTCGGCGTCGCCAAGCAGAACCTCCTTCAGCGTGTCGCCGCGCAAGCCCAGGCGCAGCGTCTCGAGCGGGATCACTTCCTCCGGCGGGATGTTGCCGAGGTTCACGTTCGGGCCGAACTGCTTCACGAACCAGGCCTGGCTCGCCTTGCTGGGGGCCTCGAAGATCAGCTCGCCGGGCTCGATCTCGTGGACGATCTCGTCGACGAGGCCGGTGCGCATCTCGCCGGTCGGGCGGTAGATCCCGGCGGTGCCGCCCTCGCGGCCCTCGGTGATCACCTTCCAGGCGCCGGCCTCGAGCTCTTCCTTGATCCACTCGACCCACTGGTAGGGCGCGAAGACGATCTCCTCGTCCTTCGAGCCGACCTCCGAGAGGACGGTGAAGTCGCGCCCGAAGTCGGCGATCAGCTCGAGCTTGCGGTCGCGCGGGATGTCGAGCGTGCCGTCCGAGATCTCCACGTGCGAGAAGCGCTGCTCGACCAGCCAGGCCTTGAACTCGTCCAGCTTCCCGCGCGCGTAGACGGCCTCGAAGAGCGTGCCGCCGCAGACCACAGGTGTCTCGAAACTGCGGTAGAGCGCGATCTTCTTCTCGAGGTTGTTGGTGACGTACGAGGTCCCCCAGCCGAGCTTGACGATGTCGACGTACTGGCCGGCGGTGTCGAACAGGCCCTCGATCTCGCGCAGGTTCATCCCCTTGTCGATGACGTGCGTGAGCCCCTCGGCGCGCGGCTTGCCGGGGCGCGCGGGCAGGTCGAGGAAGCCGTCCTCAAAGGCGGGCATAGAGCTCCTCCAGCTTCTTGTGGGCTGCGGCCTGGACGTCGTGGTAGAGCGAGTTGCCGTGGGCGTCGATCCCGACGGTGAGCGGGCCGAAGTCCTTGACGCGGAAGCGCCAGAGGCACTCGGGCATCAGCTCCTCCCAGGCGACCTCCTCGATCTCCTCGATCTGCGTCGTCTCGAGCGCGGCCGCACCGCCGACGATCGCGAAGTAGACCATCTTCAGGCGCTGCATCGGCTCGATCGCCTCGTCCGGGAAGCCGCCCTTGCCACAGATCGCGCGGACGCCGTACTGCGCGCCGAGCGGCTCGGTGAAGCGGACCATGCGGGCGCTCGTCGTCGTGCCGATGCAGACGGGGTCGTAGCCGCCGTCGTCGCGCTTGCGCACGCCCGGCGCGGTGTGCAGCAGGAACGCCCCGCGCAGGTCCATCGGCGGCTCGACGCCCTCGTCGAAGATGCGGATCTGCGTCCGGTCGCGGATGCCGATGATGTGCCCCTGGACGACGACCTCGTCGCCTGCGCGAAGCTTGAGGATCTCGGCCTCGTCGGTGATCGGGAAGGTGACCTCGTGGCGCGCCATCAGGCCTCCCGGTCGAAGTCGACGGTTCCGTCGGCGGCCACGTGTGCGCTGGCTCGGCGGGCGGCCCAGCACTGGTAGTTGACCGCGACGGGGTTGAGGGTCATGTGCGTGTCCGCGTGCTCGATGTGGCAGTTGAGCACGGTGACGTCGCCGCCGAGGCCCATCGGGCCGATCCCGGTCTCGTTCAGGAGCCCGTACAGCTCCTCCTCGAGCTTCGCGACGTGCGGGTCGTGGTTGCGCGTGCCGATCGGGCGCGCGATCGCCTCCTTCGCCAGGTACATGGCGTAGTCGGCCGAGCCGCCGATCCCGACGCCCACGATCCCCGGCGGGCAGGGCTTGCCGCCCGCGTCCACGATCGAGGAGAGCACGAACTCCTTGATCCCCCTCACGCCGTCGGCGGGGACGCACATCTTCAGGAAGCTCATGTTCTCGGAGCCCGAGCCCTTCGGCACGCACTTGACGTCGAGCCCGTCCCAGTCCTCGATGAACTCCCAGTGCACGATCGGGAGCCGGTAGCCGGTGTTCGGCCCGGTGTTCTCGCGTGTGATCGTGTGGACGGCGTTCGAGCGCAGCGGGTGCTCCAGCGTCGCGCGCTCCGTGCCGGCCTTCAGCGCCTCGTAGATCCGCGTCGGATGCAGCGGGAAGTGCTCGCCGACGCGGCAGGTGTAGACGGCGATCCCGGTGTCCTGGCAGACGAGGTTCTTGTTGTCGTCCGCCACCTGGACGTTGCGCACGATCGTGTCGAGGACGCGCCGGCCCGGCAACGAGGTCTCGCGCTGCTGCGCGTCGACGAGCGCGTCGCGCAGGTCCTGCGGGATGTCCTTCAGCGCCCAGACGTAGAGGTGCGCGGCGGCATCCTCGACCGTCTGCCTGAGATCGACCGCGACGGCGCTCATGCGGCCCTCTCCGCGGCCCTGGCCCCGGCGCGGCGGCCGAAGACGGTGCACTCGAGCAGGCTGTTGCCCATCATCCGGTTGCGCCCGTGCGTCCCGCCCGCGATCTCACCGCAGGCGAAGAGTCCGGGCAGCGTCGTCTCGCCGTGCTCGTCGATCACGAGGCCTCCGTTCTGGTAGTGCAGGACCGGGTAGGTGAAGATCGCCTCGCGCAGCGGGTCGATCCCGGCCGAACGGTAGCGGCGCAGCATGTAGGGAAGCGAGATCTCGGCGTCGGCCTCGGGGACACGCGTGGTGTCGAGCAGGACCGCCGGCCGGCCGTCGGGCGTCTCGACCCCGCGGCCCGCCTGCACTTCCTCGAAGATCGCCTGCGAGACCGCGTCGCGCGGGCCGAGCGGGTCGGTGAACTCCTCGCCCTCGGCATTGAGCAGCGTGGCGCCGTAGGCGCGCGTCGTCTCGGGGATCGAGTAGCCCTGCATCGTCGGCGGCCAGGCGCCGCCGTTCGGGTGGTACTGGAGCGCGTCGAGGTCGCGGCTCTCGGCGCCAAGCTCGAGCGCGAGCCGCGTCACCTCGCCGGTCGCACCGGGGTGGTTGGTCGAGAGCTCGCCTCGCTCCTCGGCCTCGCGGTAGCAGCGGCCGCCGGCAGCCAGCACGACGGCAGCGGCGTCGATCACGAGCTCCTCGCCGCTCTTGGGGCGGCAGGTCGCGAGCCAGCCGCTCCCGGCCGGCTCGAGCGCGACGAGCGGCGCGTTCGGGAAGGCCTCGCCGCTCGAGGCCGTGTACGCGTCGCGCAGCGCGGTCGTGATCGCGTGGCCGGTGCGGTCGCCGACCTGCAGCAGCCGCCTTCGGCTCGCGCCGCCGCAGCGGGCGAGGCGGTAGCCGCCGTTGTCGCGAGTGAACTCGACGCCCTCCTCCTCGAGCCAGTGGATCGCGGCCGGCGCCTCGCCGGTGAGCACGTCCACGAGCCGGCGGTCGGCCGTCTCGTGCGAGCTCTGCCAGACGTCCTCCGCGTGCTGCTCGGGCGAGTCGTCGTCGCCGAAGGCAGCCTGGATCCCGCCCTGCGCCTTGGCGGAGTTGCAGGACTGGAGCGAGCCCTTGGTCACCAGGGCGACACGGGCACCGGCGCGCTCGGCTGACAGCGCCGCTGCGAGACCCGACGCCCCGCTTCCGACCACGAGCACGTCAAAGGACAGCCGCTCGGCCACGGGAGGCATCGTACCCTAATTCGAGACATTAGAACCGCTTATCCTGATGCGGCGGGCTATGCTCGCCGACCGATGCGATGGCTGGCGAAGGCGGGACTGCAGCGCGGGCTCGGGCTGCTCCCCCAGGGAGAGCGCCTCAACTACGTCTTCCAGCGGCGCGTCCTTCGTTCGCTCCCGGCCGGCGACGCCGCGCTGCGGCGAAAGTTCGCGCGCGCCGTTCAGCACCTCGGGGTCTACCGGGAGCACGGGCCGGGCGTACCGGCGGAGGAGGCCTGCTTCTACGAGTTCGGCGCCGGCTGGGACCTCGCGATCCCACTCGCATACGCGCTGCTGGGCGTCGGGCGGCAAGTGCTCGTCGACATCCGGTCGAGCGCAAGGCTCGAGCTCGTGAACGACTCGCTCGCGTCGTTCGAGCGCCTGCGGCCGGAGCTCGAGGCCGAGGCGGGCCGCGCCTTGCGGCCGCTCGGCGAGCCGCTGCGCTCGCTCGGCGAGCTCGAGCCGCGGTTCGGAATCCGCTACCTCGCGCCCTGCGACGCGCGCGACACCGGCTTGCCGGAGAGCTCGATCGAGCTCGCCTCCAGCACGGACACCTGCGAGCACATCCCGGAGGCCGACCTGGCGGCGATCTTCCGCGAGACACGGCGCCTGCTGCGGCCGGGCGGCGCCTTCAGCTGCCGCATCGACCTGCAGGATCACTACGCGTACTTCGACCGCAGCCTCTCGCGCTACAACTTCCTCCGTTTCTCCGACCGCGCCTGGAGCCTGGTCAACTCGCCGCTGCACTTCCAGAACCGGCTCCGCTCGCCCGACTACCTGCGGCTGGTGCGGGAGGCCGGGCTCGAGCTCGTCGTCGAGCGGCCGTCGGGGCCGAGCGACGAGGGGCTGGCGGAGCTGCGGTCGCTGCCGCTCGCCGACCGCTTCCGCGGCTATCCGCCGGAAGAGCTCGGAGTGACGGTGCTGTCGTTCGTCGCGCGCCGTTCGGCTTGAGCTTGCGGCCGCCGCTGCCGATCTCGGAGGCATGGCCCGTGCCTTCTCCCTCGTCTCGGTGCTGGCGGCGCTGCTCGTCGGCGGCTGGCTGCTGACCGCCCGGCAGCCGGGCTCGCCCTCCGGACGGCAGGCCACCCGGGCCGTGGCGGAGGCCCAGAACGCCGCGACGGGAGTCGCCTTCCAGCAGGCAGATGCCCAGCTCGAGCAGTGGCGCGCCGAGAACGGCACTTACGCGGGAGCCTCGCTCGCCGGCTTCGGCGTGACGCTCGCGCGGGCGGACGCCGCCTCGTATTGCCTGCAGACTGCGACGGCGCACCTCGCGGGGCCAGGCGGCACGGCGGCCTCCGGGCCCTGCTGACCTACCAGATGCTTCGCAGCAGCTCGGCGATCTCGGCCGGGCTCGCGGGGCGTGGGTTCGCCTTCGCACCCGCCCGCTGAGCCGTTGCGACGGCGACCTCGTCGAGCTCGTCCTCGGGGACGCCGAGGTCGCGCAGCCGTGTGACGCCGGAGGCGTGGGCCAACTCCTCGGTGCGGGCGACCGGGTCGTGCGCGCCGAGCGCCTCGGCGAAGCGCGCGATCTCAGCGACGGCGACGGGCGCGTTGAAGCGGAGCGCGGGCGGCAGGCACATCGCGTTGGCCGCGCCGTGCGCGATGCCGTAGCGGCCGCCGAGTGCCTGCGCCATCGCGTGGCCGAGACCGAGGCCGGCGGAGGCCAGCGCGGCGCCCGCGTGCTGCGCGCCTTCGAGCAGGCGCGTGCGCGCGTCGAGGTCGTGGCCCTCCTCGAGCACTCGCGGTAGCGATGCCCCGATCAGGCGGGCGCCTTCGAGAGCCTCGCGGTCGCCTTCGGCGTTGTGTCCCCTCACGTAGAGCGCCTCGGCGCAGTGGGCGAGCGCGTTCAGCGCCGTGCCGCCGCTCTGCTCGCGCGGGAGCTCGAGCGTCAGACGGGGCTCGTAGACGGCGGCCGCGAGGTTGGCCCCCGAGCCGCCGCCCTTCATCCGCCGCTTTGGATCGCGCACGCCGAAGAAGCCGGTCCACTCGGCGCCGGAGTAGGTCGTCGGCACCGAGACGAGCGGCAGGCCGGTCTCGGCGGAGATCGCCTTGGCAAGGTCGATCGCGCTGCCGCCACCTACGGCCACGAGCCCGTCGGCTCCCTCGGCTGCCGCAGCGGCGTCGGCGATGCGGTCGCTCGGCACCTCGCTCCAGCGGCCTGCGGCCGGAAGCTGCAGGTCGGCCCAGCGGCCGCTCGCGACCAGGAAGGGCCGGGCGATGCCGAGCTCGTCGAGGAGCGGCTCGAGCTGGTCGAGTCCCCAGCGAACGATCACAGCCGCTCGCGCGCGAACTCGAGGAAGGCCTCGGCCGCGCGCGTGGGCGAGCGCCCCGCGGAGCGGACAAGCGAGATGTCCCGCGCGGGATCGAGGCCCTTCACGCGCGCGGTCGCGAGCGTGCCCGCGCTCAGGTCGGCGGCGATCGCAGCGCGCGAGATGAAGGTGACGCCGTAGCCGGCGACGACCGCGGCCTTCACCGACTCCTGCAGGCCGAGCTCGAGCCGCGGCTCGAGGTCGCGCAGGCGCACGCCGGCCTGCCGGAGCTCGTCCTCGATCACCTGGCGAACGCCCGCTCCCTCCTGCATCACGATCAGCGGCTCCTCGCGGAGCTCGGCCAGCGTGACGGTGCGGTCGGCGAATGCGTGCCGCGGCGGGACTGCGAGCACGACCTCGTCGCGGAAGAAGGGCTCGAAGACGACGCCGCGGTGCCGCCGCGCCGCGCCGACGACGCCGAGCTCGAGCTCTCGCTCGGCGACCCGGTCGACGACCGACTGCGTGTCGGAGATGGAGAGGGAGACCGCGACCGCCGGGTTCGCGCGCTGGAACTCGCAGAGCAAGACCGGGACGACTGTGCTGCCGGGTCCCGTCGACGCGCCGACGTGCAGCGTGCCGCCGAGCTCGCCCCCGTCCGCGGCCTGCAGCTCGTCCACGAGCTGCTCCTCGAGCTGGAGCATGCGTTGGGCGCTGCGATAGAGGGCAGCGCCGGCCTCGGTCGGCTCGACGCGCCGGCCGGAGCGGTCGAGCAGCTTGCGCCCGAGGCGCTTCTCGAGCGAGCGGACCTGGAGGCTGACGGCCGGCTGGGTGACGCCGAGGCGCTCCGCCGCCTGCGAGAAGCTCTTGCGCTCGACGACCGCGCAGAACGCGGCAAGCTGGCGCGTATCCATAAGCAGAGCTTATCGATAGACGTCACACATCCGGCACAAAGCTGTGACAGTCCGGTGCGGATTTCGCCGATACGATTGCGGCTGGGTGGTGGGTTAGGGGTGCCCCACGAGCGGCGGGGTGTGAAGGCGGGCGCGAGCGGCTCAGACGTAGCATCCCCACGTGGCGGCACCGCAGCCGAGGCCCAGCGACTCGTTCGTCGAGCGCTTCTCAGCGCTCGTGCGTGGCTCGGCGAAGCGCCGGGTCGACCTCGAGCTGCGCGCGCTGGACGTCGTGTTCTCGGCGCTCTTCCTGCTGCTCGCGCTCCCGCTGCTGCTGTTGATCTGCGTGGCCCTCCTCGTGACCAGCGGCACCCCGCTCTTCTACCGCGGCGAGCGCGTCGGCCGCGACGGGCGCATCTTCGGCATGCTCAAGTTCCGCACCCTCCGCCGAGGCGCCGAGGAACGGCTCGGCCCGTACCTCGGCGAGCAGCTCGTGGAGCGCACACGCGAGGAGACGACCGCCGTCGGCCGGCGCCTGCGCGCCGCCCAGCTCGACGAGCTGCCGCAGCTCTGGAACGTGCTGCGCGGAGACATGAGCCTCGTCGGGCCGCGACCGATCCGCCCGCGCTTCTTCGAGCAGCTCGCGGCCGAGCTTCCGGCGTACTGGCAGCGTCTCGTCGTCCGCCCCGGCCTGACCGGATTCGCACAGGTCCGCCGCGGCTACGTGACCTCGATGGCCGAGAAGCTCGCCCACGACCTCGAGTGGATCGCCGACCGCTCCGTGCCGCTCTACCTGCGCACGCTCGCGTCCACCGCGGCCCGCATCGTCGTGCAGACGATCAAGAGCCTCTTCAGGAGCGACCACTAGACTCGCGGCGTGTGCGGGATCTGCGGGATCGTCTCGGCGAACGGCCCCGCCGACCCGGAGCGGCTCGCGCGGATGAGCTCGAAGCTCGTCCACCGCGGTCCCGACAGCAACGGCACCTTCGTCGAGGGCCCTGCCGCGCTCGCCGCTCGCCGCCTCGCGATCATCGACCTCGCCACGGGCGACCAGCCGATCGCGAACGAGGACGAGTCGGTTCACGTCGTCCAGAACGGCGAGCTCTACAACTACCGCGAGCTGCGCGCCGAGCTCGAGCGCGCCGGCCACCGCTTCCGCACCCACGGCGACACGGAGGTGCTCGTCCACCTCTACGAACAGGAGGGCCCGGCCTTCGCGCGGCGGCTGCGCGGCATGTTCGCGGTCGCGCTCTGGGACTCGAAGCTCCGGCGGCTGGTGCTGGCACGGGACCGCTTCGGGATCAAGCCGCTCTACTACCGCACCGAGGCGGCCGGGCTCGAGTTCGCCTCCGAACTGCGCTCCCTACCGCGTGGCGAGGTAGATCTGGACGCGCTCGAGGCGTTCCTTACCTTCAACTCGATCCCGGCGCCGCTGACGATCTTCCGCGAGGCGCGGAAGCTGCCCCCCGGCCACGTGCTGGTCTGGGAGGACGGCGCGGCCAGGATCGAGCGCTACGCGCGGCCGAGTCCGGTCTCGGTCGACGAGCTGCGCGAGGACGACGAGGCCGAGCTGATCGAGGAGCTCCGGGCGCGCCTGCGCGACTCGGTGCGCGCGCACCTGATCGCCGACGTCCCGGTCGGCGTGCTGCTCTCGGGCGGGATCGACTCGGCAGCGCTCGCCGCGCTCGCTGCGGAGGAGTCGGACGAGCCCGTGCGGACGTTCTCGATCGGCTTCGAAGAGCGCTCGTTCGACGAACTGGCCGACGCGCGCCTCGTGGCCGAGCGCTACGACACGCGACACCGCGAGCTCGTGCTCCGACCGGACGCCGCGCTGCTCCTGCCCGCGCTCGCGGACGCCTTCGACGAGCCGTTCGCCGACTCCTCGGCGCTGCCGACCTACCTCGTCTCCCAGCTCGCCGCGCAGGACGTGAAGGTCGCGCTCTCCGGCGAGGGCGGCGACGAGCTCTTCGGCGGCTACTACACCTACGTCGCCGACCTGCTCGCCGAGCGCACCGGACACCTCGCCGGTCTCGCGCGGCCGCTGGTCGAGCGCCTGCCGAGCTCGACCGCGCGCGCGAGCCTGGACTACAAGGCCAAGCGGTTCACGCGCGGTGCGCACCTGCCGCCGCTCGAGCGCCACCACGCCTGGAAGGAGATCTTCTCGCCCGACGCGCGGGCCGAGCTGACCGGCCGCCGCCACGACTTCGACCCGGTCGACCTCTACCGCGAGCGCTTCGCCGATACCGAGGGCGCCGAGCTGCTCGCGCGCCTCCAGGACGTCGACTTCGGCATCTACCTCGTCGACGACCTGCTGGTGAAGACCGACCGCGCGTCGATGGCGCATTCGCTCGAGGCCCGCGTGCCGTTCCTCGACCCGGCGGTCGAAGCCTTCGCGCACGCGCTGCCGAGACGGCACCGCGTGCGCGGCCTGCGCAAGAAGGTGCTCCTGCGCAAGGCGGTCGCCCCGCTCGTCCCCGAGCGGATCGTGCGCGGCAAGAAGCGCGGCTTCTCGATCCCCGCCGCGGCCTGGCTGCGCGGCGAGCTGGAGCCGTTCGCGCGCGACACACTCGGCGCTGAGACGCTGCACCGGCAAGGCTTCTTCCGGCCCGAGGCGGTGAGGAGGCTGATCGACCGCCACGTCGCCGGCGAGGAGGACTTCTCGCGCCAGCTCTGGGGCCTGCTCGCGTTCACGCTCTGGTACGACCGCCATGTCGAGCACGAGCCGCGGGCCTTGCGCGAGCCGCGGCTGGAGGCGGTCGTCAGCTGAGCGAGCTGCCGCCGTTCGAGCTCGGTTGGCCGCGGTCCGAGCTGCGGCGGCAACTCGTCGAGGCCGTGCTGCGCGGGGACAAGACCACGACGACCGGCCTGCCGGACCCCGACGAGCCGACGGGAGCCCCCGGCGACCGCTACCTCCTCGTGGGCGTCGACGACGAGCCGCTCGGGGTCGTCGAGCTGACGGATGTCCGCGTCGTGCCCGCGGGTGAGATCGACCTGCAGTTCGCCCGTGACGAGGGCGAGGGGTTCGAGTCCGTCGAGGAGTGGCGCGAGGCACACGAGCGGTTCTTCGAACAGCCCATCCGCGACGACACGACGGTCGTCGCCGTCCGCTTTCGGCTGGTGGAGCGGCTCTGAAGGTCTGGATCGACATCACCGCGCCGGCACACGTGCTGGTCTTCCGGCCCCTGCTGCGCATCCTGCGGGAGCGGGGCGACGAGGTCTCGGTGACCGCCCGCGACTACGCGCAGACCGTGCAGCTGCTCGAGCTGCACGGCGTCGAGGCCGACGTGCTCGGCCGGCACGGCGGGCGCTCGCGCCTGGGCAAGCTCCGGTCGCTCACGTCGCGCCTGCACGAGCTGCGGCGGTGGGCGCGCGGCCGCGAGTTCGACGTCGCGCTCGCACACGGCTCGCACGAGCTTACGATGACGGCGCGGCGGCTCGGGATCCCGAGCGCGACGACCTTCGACTACGAGTTCGCCTGGCTGCAGCACCAGCTCGGCTGCCGCGCCGCGACGCGCGTCGTCACCCCCGACGCGATCCCGCCCGAGCGGCTCGAGCGCTACGGTGCGACGCCGCCGAAGCTCGTCCAGTACCCGGGTTTGAAGGAGGAGTACTACCTCGCCGACTTCGAGCCCGACCCGGGCGCGCTCGCGCAGTTCGAGCTCGACCCGGCGCGGACGCTCGTCGTCGTCCGCACGCCGCCGGACGTCTCGCTCTACCACCGCCGCTCGAACCCGCTCTTTCCGCAGGTGCTCGACCATCTCGGCCGTGACGAATCGGTGCACGCGCTCGTCCTGCCGCGCACCGACGAGCAGCGCGAGTTCGTGCGGAGGCTGGGCCTGCCTTCCGTGCAGGTGCCCGACCGCGCCGTCGACGGCCAGAGCCTGATCGCGTTCGCCGACCTCGTCGTCTCGGCGGGCGGGACGATGAACCGCGAGGCGGTCGCGCTCGGCGTGCCGGTCTACACGACCTACGGGGGGCGGCTCGGCGGCGTGGACGAGTCGTTGATCCGCGAAGGGCGGCTGATCCCGCTCTCGGACCCGCGCGCCCTCGACCTGCGCAAGCGCGACGGCTCGCGCGAGCGCGTCAGGCGCGACCCGGCGCAGATGCTCGAGCTGCTGCTCTCAGCTCGCGAGCGCGTCTAGGACGTCGCGACCGTAACGCTCGAGCTTGGCCGGGCCGACGCCGGGCACCGAGGCCAGCTCCTTGATCGTCCTCGGCTGCCGTGCCGCGATCTCCGCCAGCGTCGAGTTGTGGAAGACGACGTACGCCGGGATCTCGTCGGCCTTCGAGCGCTCCCGGCGCCAGCGCTTGAGCGCCCGGTAGGTGGGGCTGTCGGGCTCATCGGCGCGCGCCTTGCGCGCCGCGATCGGTGCCAGCGCGTCGACGCTGAGCTCGAGCAGAAAGCGGCTCGGCGTCCCGGCCCAGGTCAGCGCGAGGTGCTTACGGGCCCGGGTGATGCCGACGTAGAGCAGCCGCCGCTCCTCGGCCAGCTGCGCCGGGACGCGCATGGCCGGCTTGCAAGGGAGCTCCTTCTCCTCGACGCGCGGCAGGAAGACGGCGTCGAACTCGAGCCCTTTCGCGCGGTGCAGCGTGAGCAGGTGGACGCCGCCCTGCGCGGGGTGGTCGAAGCGTTCGCGTAGCCACTCGACCCACTGCTCGACCGTCTTCGTCCCGTCGTCGAACTCCTCGGCGAGCTTGCAGAGCCGCGCAAGGTCGGCCTGGCGCACGAGCTCCCGCTCGCCGACCTTCTCCGGCACCGGGTCGACCATGCCCTGTTCGCGCGCCACGCGCCGCACCTCCTGCGCGAGCGAGCCGAAGCCGGCGCCGCGGAGGCCCTTCAGCAGCTGCCGTGCCCCGTCGCGCGAGAGCAGCGCCGCGCCCTGGAACGGGACGTGCGCGTCGGCGAAGAGCTCCTCGAAGTCGACCGAGCGCGCATTCAGCCGCATCAGGACGGCCATCTCCTCGTACGGCACGCCCTCCGCGTGCAGCGCGCGGACGCGCTCGAGCACGAAGGCACCCTCCGCCTCGGGCGTGTCGAACCCGCGCAGCTCCGGCTCGGGCCCCTCGGCCCGGCTCGCGCGCAGCGTCTTCTCGGCGCCGCCGAGCTTCGGCACCAGGCGGTTTGCGAGCACGAGCACCTGCGGCGTCGAGCGGTAGTTCTCCTCCAGCCGCACCACCGTCGCCTGCGGGTAGCGCGAGGGGAGGCCGAGCAGCCACTCGGGTGAGGCGCCGGTGAAGCCGTAGATCGACTGGTAGTCGTCGCCGACCGCGCAGAGGTCGTCGCGCGGGCCGAGCCAGAGCTCGAGCAGCGACTGCTGCAGCAGGTTGACGTCCTGGTACTCGTCGACGGTGAAGGCGGAGTGGCGCTCCCGCAGCGCCGCGAGCGTCCACTCGTCCTCCTCGTACATCCGCACCGCGAGCTCGAGCACGTCCTCGAAGTCGATCAGCCCCGAGGCCTGCTTGCGCCGCTCGTACTCACGGAAGACCCGTGCCATCAGGTCCTCCGGGATCGGCGGCTCGTGCCCGTTCAGGCGGTCGCGGTAGCTCTCCGGGGTCAGGCGCCGGTTCTTCGCCCACTCGACCTCGGTCGCGAGATCGCCGGCCGGGCGAAAGCGAAACGGCGGCGGCAGCGTGTTCCCGATCTGCCGCAGCAGCAGCGCCTTGGTGGAGAGAATCCGTCCGGGCGCGTCGCCCTTCGCGCGGCGCAGCTGCGAGAGCGCGGCGGAGTGGAAGGTGCGCGCCTCGACCCGGTCGACGCCGAGCCGCGCCAGCCGCGCCCGCATCTCACCCGCGGCCTTGTCGGTGAAGGTGACGGCGAGGATCTGGTCCGACCGCACCGCTCCCGAGGCGACCTGCCACGCGATCCGCCGCGTGATCGTTGTGGTCTTCCCGGAGCCCGCGCCGGCGAGGATGCAGACCGGCCCGCGAACCGCCTCGGCGGCGCGGCGCTGCTCCGGATTCAGACCGTCGAGAATCGCGTGCTCGTCCACCGGGCCACCCTAGCCCCGGGGGTGGACGGGCCTAGCTGAGCGTCTGTTCCGAAACCGTGTCGATCCCTGCACCGACGAGCCGCGGCGCGCGCATCATCGTCGCGAGGCGCGAGACGACCTCGAGCGTCTCCCCCTCGCGGACGAGCCGCTCGAGCTCGGCGAGCTCGTCCTGGAGCCAGACCGCGTCGACGATCGGGCCGCTGACCCGCATGATCTTCGGATGGGCGGTCGGCTCGGCGATCTCGCCCTCGCCCCACAGCTCCTCGTGCAGCTTCTCGCCGGGCCGCGTGCCGACGATCTTCACGTCGATGTCGCGCTCGGGGTCCTTGCCCGAGAGCCGGATCATCTGCATCGCCAGTTCGAGGATCTGCACCGGCTCGCCCATGTCGAGCACGAACACATCGCCGCGCCCGCCGATCGCGCCGGCCTGGACGACGAGCGACGCGGCCTCGGGGATGGTCATGAAGTAGCGGGTCATCTCCGGGTGCGTGACCGTCACCGGCCCGCCCTTCGCGATCTGCCTGCGGAAGATCGGGATCACGCTGCCGGACGAGCCGAGCACGTTGCCGAAGCGCACGGCCACGAACCGGGCCGCCACATCGTCGCGGGCGCCGTAGGCCTCCACGATCCACTCGCAGAGCGCCTTCGACTGGCCCATCACCGTCTTGGGGTTGACCGCCTTGTCCGTGGAGACGAGCACGAAGCGCTCGGTGCCGTGCTCGACCGCGACCTCGGCGAGGATGCGCGTCGCGACCACGTTGTTGCGCACCGACTCGAGCGGGTTCGCCTCCATCAGCGGCACGTGCTTGTAGGCCGCCGCGTGGAAGACGACGTCGGGCCGGTAGCGGTCGAAGACCTGACGCATCTTCGTCCGGCTCTTGCAGTCGGCCAGCACCGGAATCGAGGCCGCGAAGCCGCGTTCGTCGACCAGCTCGCGCTCGATCTCGAAGAGCGCCGTCTCGCCCTGGTCGACGAGCACGAGCCGCTGCGGGCCGACGCGTGCGATCTGGCGGCAGAGCTCGGAGCCGATCGAGCCGCCCGCGCCGGTGACGAGCACCGTCGCGTCCTTCAGGTAGGCGGCCGTCGTCTCGAGGTCGACCTCGACCGGCTCGCGGCCGAGCACGTCCTCGACCTGCACGGGCCGGATCTGCGTTGCGAGGTCGCTCTCGCCCGAGATCAGCTCGTAGAGGGCCGGCAGCGTCTTCACCGGCACGTTGCCCTCGCGCGTCACGTTCACGATCCGCTGACGCATCTCGCCCGAGGCGGACGGGATCGCGAGGATCACCTCGTCGGGGCGGTTGTCGCGCAGGATGTGGCGGAGGTCGTCGGTCGTGCCGAGCACGCGGATGCCGTGGATGCGAAGGTTCTTCTTGCGCGGGTCGTCGTCGATCAGGCCGATCGGCGTGTAGCCGAGCTGGCGGTTGCGCTGCATCTCGCGGATCACGAGCTGGCCCGCGTCGCCCGCGCCGACCACGAGCACCTCCTTGCCGCGCGCGACGATCCCCGCGGTCGGGCGCTCCATCAGCGTGCGCGCCAGCAGACGCGAGCCCGCGACCAGGGCGAGCGTGAGCAGCAGGTCGAGAGCCGCGATCCCTCGGGGCAGCTTCACCGTCGCCACGGGCGAGATCAGGTAGACGGCGACGTCGGCGAGGACACTCGCCAGCGCGACGCCCCACGCGATCCGCCACATGTCGCGCGTCGAGACGTACCGCCACCAGCGGTTGTAGAAGCCGAGCGTGACGAAGACCGCGAGCTTGATCGCGACGACGACGAGGATCGTCCGCTTGAAGAGCGTCTCGTAGTAGACGGGCGTCGGCGCGTCGAAGCGGAGCGTGAACGCGAGCCACCAGGCGAGCGCGACCAGGCCCGCGTCGGCGCCGAGCTGCCAGATCCTGTGCCGGTTGACCGGGATCACGCGCGCACCGCGGCGGCCTCGCGGATGACGCTCACCACCCGCTCCTGCGTCTCCGCAGGGATTCCCGCCCACATCGGCAGCGCGAGGTTCTCGGCCGCCGCCTTCTCGGTCTCCGGCAGCGAGCCCTCCTTCCAGCCGAGGTAGCGCAGCGCCGGCTGGAGGTGGAGCGGCACGACGTAGTACGAGGCGTTGCCGATCCCGGCCGCGGTGAGGGCCTCGTGGAAGCGGTCGCGTTCGGGCGTGCGCACGACGTACATGTGGTAGACGTGCCCGCTCTCGTCCTGGGGCAGCTCGCAGAGCTCGCCCAGGCCGAGCTCCTCGTAGCGGGCGGCGGCGGCGCGTCGCGCCTGGTTCCACCCGGAGATCTCGCCGAGGAAGATCCGCAGCACCGCGGCCTGCAGCTCGTCGAGGCGCGAGTTGTAGCCGACGGCCTCGAAGTTCTTCTTCTCCTTCGAGCCGTGGAAGCGCAGCAGCTGCACGCGGTCGGCGAGCTCCTCGTCGGTCGCGGCGACGAGGCCGCCGTCGCCGAGCGCGAACAGGTTCTTGGTCGGGAAGAAGCTGAAGGTCGAGAGCGCACCCACCCTCGCGACGCCCTCGGCGCCGAAGGCCTGGGCGGCGTCCTCGACGATCGGGATCCCGAGCTCGCGCAGGCGCTCGAGCGGCATCACGCGTCCGAACAGGTGCACCGGCATCAGGGCGCGGGTGCGGTCGGTGACGCGCGCGGCCACGTCCTCGGGCTCGAGGTTGAGCGTGACCGGGTCGACGTCGGCGAAGACCGGGGTCGCGCCCCGCCGCGCGATCGACTCGGCGGTCGCGTAGAAGGTGAACGACGGGCAGATCACCTCGTCGCCGGGCCCGATCTCCATCGCGTCGAGCGCGAGCACGAGCGCGTCGGTGCCGTTGGCGACGCCGACGCTGCGCGGCACGCCGAGGTAGTCGGCGGCCTCCTGCTCGAACGCCTTCACGTTCGGGCCGAGGATGAAGGTGCCCGACTCGAGCACCCCGGTAATCCGCTCCTGGATCTGCGGAATGAGGCGCTCGTACTGGGCTTTGACGTCTACGAGCGGGATATCAGGCACGGGATCTGAGTCTAGAGGCTCGCCGAACTACCAGGTACAGCACGAGCAGCGCGGCTCCTGCCACGAGCGCGATGTCGAACGCGCGGTGGAAGCGCTCGTAGTTGCTGCCGAACGCGTAGCCGATCGCCGCGAACGCGAAGGCCCAGGCGGCCGCGCCGGGGATGGTCAGCAACGTGTACGGCCCGAAGGGCATCCGGAAGACCCCGGCCGGGATCGAGACGAACGAGCGCACCACAGGCGTCACGCGGCCGAGCAGCACCGCCCAACGGTCGTGGCGGTCGAACCAGCGCTCGGCGCGCTCGAGCCGCCCGGGTCCGAGGTGGAGCAGCCGGCCGTGCCGCTCGACGAACGGCCGCCCGCCGAAGTCGCCGATCGCCCAGCCGGCGATGGAGCCCACCAGGTAGCCGAGGGTCCCGGCGAGTGCCATCGTCACGTAGGCCCAGCCGCCGGAGTCGATCTGGTGGCCGAAGAGGACGACGTGTTGTGAGGGGAAGGCGCCGGAGGCGAGTGCCCCCGCGTACACCATCACGAGCTCGCTCGCGGCCGGGAAGACGGCGTCGATCGCCATCAGCACGAAGACGGCGTAGACCCCGTGATTGCCGACGAACGAGGTGATGGAGCCGGAGACCGACGCGAGCACCGCGCGAGTCTACGGTTGCGGTGGGCTAGCGGCGGACGACGAAGCGCTGGTTCAGGTCGACCGGGCCGTAGCCGTTCTGGGCGAAGACCTTGAACACGTACGTGCCGCGGTAGACGAGGCGGCCGTTCTGGAAACGGCCGTTCCAGGCGATCGCGCGCGTGCCCGTGGCGAGGTTCCGCGCGGGCAGGCGGCGCACCAGGATGCCGCCAGTCGTCCAGATCGACGGGGTCACGCGCGCGGGGTAGGCGAGCTTGAAGCGCGCGACGACCGCGGTGCGCGTCTTCTTCCGTAGCTTCACCGACCGGGGCGCGACGCGGATGAAGCCGAGCGTGTCGTTCAGCCAGAACGCGCGCTCGACGGACGACTGCAGCCCCTCGTTGTCGGTCGCGGTCACCACCCAGCGCCAGCGGCCGAGCGGGTCGTCCTGGCTTCGCCGGCGTGCGCTCGAGGGCCACGCGAAGCTGTAGCTGCCCGGCTCGCGCGTGCCGGTGTCGGTGAACGCGGTCGCGCCGCCCGGGCCGACCAGGCTCGCCGTCACGCTCGAGGTGCGGACGACCTTGTACGAGAGCTGCTGCCTCTCGGCGATCCCGTCGCCGTTCGGCGAGACCACCGCCAGCGCCGGCGGCGGCGCGTAGACGCCGCTGTAGAGGACGGCAAGGGTTTCCGCGACTGGCCGCTCGCCGCCCGGGTCGGAGGGCCGGTTGACCAGCTTGCCGTCGAAGGCCAGCGTGGTCGAGCCGCCGGCGTCGAGCGCCGAGGCGGTGACGGCGCCGAGCCGCACCATCGCCTGGGCGAGCTCCCAGTTCGTCATCCCGACGCTGTAGCCGCGGCGACGCCCGTCGACGGCGAGCAGGATGATCTTCCCGTCGCGGCGCTGGCCGACCGCCGTGCGCGGGTTGCGCGGGCCGAGCTGGGTCGGCAGGAAGTCCTCGCCTGCGGTCCAGACCGCCTTGCCGTTGCGCACGATCACGGGGCCGCCGCCGACCGCGTCGGTGACGCCGCTCGCGAGCCAGTCGGGCGAGAGGATCAGCCGCGTCAGGATCTGCGTCCCCGGCGCCGCCTCCTGCTGGAGCTTCGCCACCTGCGAGCCGCGTGCGAGCAGCACCGCGCCGTTGCGCGGGATCGGCGTCCCGCCGCCGGCGTGCTGGAACGTGACGGTCCCCGCAAGCTCGCCGCCCGGGATCGCGGGCGGGAAGGGCTGCAGCACCGCCTCGACGACGCCCGGGATCCTCGGCGTAGCCGCGCCCCACGCCGGCGTGAAGAGCGAGGTGCCGTCGCCCCGCGGCGGCTGGTTCAGCCCCGTGAGCGGGCGGCGCTGGCCGAGGCCCTGCCAGTAGCCGTAGAACGAGACCCGCTGCACGTTCAGCTTGCCGTCGGCGCCGATGCCCACGCTCGAGCGAAAGCGATACGGCGGGCTCTGCAGGACGCGGTTCTGCATCAGCATCCCGCTCGGGTGGCCGTCCTTCCAGTTGAAGAGGTCGCCGTTGACGCCGACCACGGTGGCCGAGTCGGAGACGTCCTTCTCCATGTCGGTGACGCGCTGCTTGCCGAGAATCGTCCCGTTCGAGAGGAGCGGCTTCAGCTGGTAGAGGCCGCCCGGGCGAGGGGCGGTAACCACATGCAGGACGACGGGCCCGTGCGCGGTGAACTGCACCGTGCGCGCGTAGCTCACGTTCGGCATCAGCACCTGCGTGCCCGCGTGCGCCGGCGCCGCGAAGGCGGCGACGAAGCTTGCCAGCAGGGCTCCGATGAGGACTCGGCGGAGCACGACCCGCCGGCCACGGTAGCTACGGCCTTCCGAGAAGTCCAACCCCCGCGGTCAGGATTTCGTAAAGGGTAGGTTCCGAGCGTGAGCGCAACCGTGGGCACCCGCACCGGGCTCGTCGAGGAGCTGATCTCGCGGTATCCGCAGATCCCGCCGGAGGCGGTGCTCAAGGAGGACCTGCTGCGGACGGGGATGGCCTTCGACGCCTCGGCGCTGACGGAGAACCTCGACGGCGCGGTCAAGCCGAAGTCGTACTTCATCTTCTCGTTCGACCAGAAGCCGCTGACGGAGCTGGGCGCCGCCGCGCTGCAACGACCGCCGGAGGAGCTCGCGCTCACCGGCGGGCCGCACGAGCTGCGGCGGACGATCGTCTCCGTGCGGGTGAACCCCGACTCGCCGTACCGCGTCGCCCGGGTCGACGGGGAGCTGCGCCTCTCTCTGGAGGGCGGCGAGCTGGCCGACGTGACGCTGCCGCCGATGCCCGAGTATTACCGCCACACGCTCGCGAACGGCAAGACGGTGATGGAGACCGCGCCGACGATCGAGTGGGGCTACCTCGTCTACCTCACCGTGCTCCGCCTCTGCCAGTACTTCGGCGCGCACGAGGAGTGCGGGTTCTGCGACATCAACCACAACTGGCGCCAGCACAAGAACGCCGGCCGGCCGTACACCGGCGTGAAGCCGGTCGAGGACGTGCTCGAGGCGCTCGCGCTGATCGACCGCTACGACGACGGCGCCTCGCACGCGTACACGCTCACGGGCGGCTCGGTCACCTCGACGGTCGACGGCCTCGCCGAGGCGGACTTCTACGGGCGCTACGCGCAGGCGATCGAGGAGCGCTTCCCGGGCCGCTGGATCGGCAAGGTCGTCGCGCAGGCGCTGCCCAAGGCCGACGCGCAGCGCTTCAAGGACTACGGGATCTCGATCTACCACCCCAACTACGAGGTCTGGGACAAGCGGCTCTTCTCGCTGATCTCGCCCGGCAAGGAGCGCTACGTCGGCCGCGAGGAGTGGCACCGCCGGATCCTCGATGCGGCCGAGGTCTTCGGGCCGACGAACGTGATCCCGAACTTCGTCGCGGGCGTGGAGCTGGCGCGGCCGTTCGGCTTCGAGACGGTGGACGAGGCGATCGCCTCGACGACGGAGGGGCTCGACTACTTCATGGGCCACGGCGTCACGCCGCGCTTCACCACCTGGTGCCCGGAGCCGACGACGCCGCTCGGGCGCGACAACCCGGCCGGCGCGCCGCTCGAGTACCACGTGCGGCTGCTCGAGGCCTACCGCGACGCCCTCGCGAGGCACGGCCTGCAGGCCCCGCCGGGCTACGGCGAGGCCGGCGTCGGCAAGGCGGTCTTCTCGGTCAGCTCGTTCATGGACGTGCTCGCGTGAACCGCATCTCGGTGGACGAGGCGCGGATGCTCTGGCAGAAGGGATCCGACGAGGAGCTGCAGCGGCTCGCCGGCGAAGTGCGAGCGCGCTACCACGAGCCCAACCACGCCACCTACATGGTGATGCGGATCATCAACTACACGAACGTCTGCGTCGCCCAGTGCGACTACTGCGCCTTCTACGTGCTGCCGAACCAGGACGGCGGCTACGTGCTCTCGCGCGAGGACGTGTTCGCGAAGATCGACGAGCTGCTCGAGGTCGGCGGCGACCTCGTCGGCTTCAACGGCGGCTTCAACCCGAAGCTGCCGCTCGACTACTACTGCGATCTCTTCGCCTCCGTGCGCGAGCGCTACGGCGACCGCGTCGAGTTCTATGCGCTCACGGTGGCGGAGTTCGTCTTCCTCGCCGACCGCGCGAAGCTCTCGTACGCCGAGGCCGCCGCACGGCTACGCGACGCCGGCGTGCACTGGGTCACTGGCGGCGGCAGCGAGATCCTGACCGAGGACTTCCGCGCGCGGCACGCCAAGTGGAAGTACACGGTCGCCGACTACTTCGAGGCCCAGCGCGCGCTCGTCGAGTCGGGCCTGCGCACGACGGCGACGATGGTGATCGGCTTCGACGAGACCCTCGACGAGCGGCTCGAGCACCTGCAGCGCACGCGCGACTTCCAGGACGAGACCGGCGGGCTCTTCTCCTTCCTCTGCTGGACGTACAAGCCGTACGGCACCGCCTTCGGCGGCCGCGAGATCTCGGCGCACGAGTACTGGCGCCACATCGCCCTGAGCCGCATCTTCCTCGACAACGTCGAGCACATCCGCACCTCGGTACTGACCCAGAACGAGGAGGCCTTCCGCGCCCTGGACTACGGCGCCGACGACTTCGACCTGCCGATCGAGGACGAGGTCACCCAGAAGGCCGGCGCGCGAATCGAGCTCGACCTCGAAGGCCTGCTCGCCATCCCGCGCCGCCTCGGCTACGAGGTCGAGTACCGCCGCGCCGAGCGGCCGGCAGCGCTCTCGGCGCCGTAGCGGCCGCATCGGGCGTTGCGCACGGGTGTCGAAGTAGCGGTGTTCGTGACCCGCAAGAGTGGGTCCGAAGTCCTGATCGTTCACCGGTCACCGGGACACGGCGGGTACTGGCATGTAGTGGCCGGCGGGGTGGAGCCCGACGAACCGGTCGAGGAAGCCGCCGAGCGAGAACTGCGCGAGGAGACCGGCCTGGTCGCCCACGTCGCGGCCGGGGTAAAGGTGATCGAGTACGCCTACGCTCTGACCGAGGAGCCTGCGGACCGGCGAAACCTCTACGACCCGTTGATCGCACAGGTGGAAGTGACGTGCTTTCACGTCGCCGCACCCGATGATTGGGAGCCGAAGCTCGACTGGGAGCACGACGGTCACCGCTGGTGCGACCCGGGCGAGGCGTACTCGGCTCTGCGCTGGCCGGAGACCGCCCAGGCCCTCCGGAGGCTCCTGATGCCCGACGCGACGTAGCGGGATCTCCGTCAAGATCGCCCTGCCTCTCCCGGCGCGGCGTGCGGGAACGTCACCCGACAGGAGTCAGGCCGGAGAAAAGCGAATCGTGCAACCCGAGCCATAGGTGACCTGGACGGTGGCGCTCATCTCCTCGTCCTTCTCGAGGGTGAAGCGTTTCGCGCAGCGGTCGCTCGCTGCGTCGAGGGCGCCGCAGTTCCCGTCGCAGGTCCGCTGGTACCTGATCATCCGGTACGAGCCCGCGTCGAGGCTGATCGTCGCCTTGCCCTCGCTGGTCAGACGCTCTTCGACGACCTCGTCACCGCCTTCGTCCTCGACGCGCACGTACGAGTACGCCCCCTCGATCGGGATGGGGCCGGTGAGGTCGACCGTCTGCTCGACGCGGAGTCTCCCAGTACCGGGGTGAACGGTTGGGCTCTGGCTCCCGCCGCAGCCCGCGCCGGTCAGCAGCGTGGCTGTGGCGAGCACGAGAAGTGGCGGAACGCGCTTCACCATCACGAACTACTCAATGCGATGTACGCCGCTGCTAGGCGTCGCGGTCACATACGGATGCGATCGAGCGCGTTCCGGGCCGGCATGGGCCAGCGTTCGGGAATGTCCGTTGAGGGAGACCCGACCCAGACAGCGCCGACGGCAAAGCGAGCGCAGAGGCGCGCCGAACTATGTGTCACGCCACACGATGCGGTCGAGCCGGCCGCGCCGGAGTGACCTGGGCCGACGTGCGGGAATGTCACCTGACGACGGCGCCGACCGATGATTCATGCCCCCTGCCGAGTCTCTGCGGAAGCACTACTCCCAGCCCGCGAAACGAAGGAGCACCAGATGACGAGCAACGCACGTGAAGGCGGCCGCATCCTGGGCAGCTTGGGATCGGCCGAAGGAAAGGGCATCGTGCGCATGGAAGACCGCTTCGACACCGACATCGACGACGTGTGGTCGGCACTCACCGATCCCTTGCGTCTGGCTCGCTGGTACGGCGAGGTCGAGGGCGACCTCCGACTCGGCGGTGAGTACCGCGCACGCCTTTTCGCCAGCGGATGGGAAGGCACCGGGCGCGTGGAAGCGTGCGAGCCCCCGCAGCGGCTGCTGGTGCGCATCAAGGACGCGGACGAGCCGGACGAGAACGTCATCGAGGTCATGCTGACCGCCGACGGCGACCAGACCATCGTGGTCTGGGAGGAACGGGGGATGCCCCTGGGCCTGCTCTCCGCATACGGAGCCGGGGTGCAGCTCCATGTCGAAGATCTCGCTGACCACCTCGCCGGGCGTGAGCGCCGCGACGACGCCAAGGCGCGGTGGGACGAGCTCCACCCTGCCTATCAAGGCCTGGCGGCCAACCTCAGCTGAAGACACCAGTGGCGGCACAGCCGCCGGCCGGCGTTCCGGAATGTCACCCGAGGCCGTGTGTTTCACTGCGCGCCCGAGGGAAACCGAGTCCAGGCTGCGCGATTCACGAAGTGAGGGCCGGAGCAGACTCGCGCCGTCGGTCCAAGAGCTGGCATCCAATCCAGGGGGACGTCTGATGAAGGTCTTCAACTTGCACGGCGATCAATGGGATGAACCAAGGGAGCGAGAGGGGTGGCGGATCAAGGAGGCATTCGTCGGCCACCACATCGGCAGCGAGCTGATCGGCGCGAGCATGTCGGAGGTCGAGCCAGGCAACAAGCTCTGGCCGTATCACACGCACTACGCGAACGAGGAGTGGGTGATTGTGCTGGCCGGCGAGCCGACGCTCCGCACGCCCGCGGGCGAACAGGTCTTGAAGGAGGGTGACGTCGTCTGCTTTCCGCGCGGCGAGAAGGGTGCGCACCAGATCATCAATCGCACCGAATCGCCGATCCGCGTGCTCATGCTGTCGTCGATGGTTGCGCCCGACATCGTGCATTACCCAGATACCGAGAAGGTCTCCGCCTCAAGCGCTGAAGGCGAACCGATCATGCTCGCGCGGCGCGGGCCAACTCTCGAGTACTGGGAGGGCGAGGAATAGCAGCGCCCGGCGCTCCACGGCAAGAGCCGCACTCAGGGCTTCTGCGTTAGGACAGCCTCAGACGCCTCAGGCGAGCGCATCGCCGGCTGGGCCAGCATGCGGAAATGTCCCTAGAGCGTGTTGGACTTGAGGGAAACCGCCGTCTCCTCGAACTGGAATGCGGTCATGCATCCCCTGAAGAAGCTGATGTCTTGGTGGCAAGGGCCCGGCGACCTAGAGACGGTAGCCTCGCAGGCCGAGACCCAACGTCTGGATCGAGCACGTCGCCAGACGATCAGAATCTCGCAGAACACCGCGGCGAAGCAAGCCGGCAGCTCGCTCCTCTTCGCTCCCACACCGGACGTGCTGGATCCGGGAGGCGAGGACAGCCACAATTCCCGTTGACGCTCCTCTCCGGCTCGGTAGGAGTGATCACGAGAAGAAGAGGGTCGAGAAAGCTGTCCACAATTCTCAGCGGAAGGAGGCGAGCGCGCTGAACCTGTGGAAGCGATACGTCACCCGTCGGCACCGGAAGCAACGCGAACGCATCGAAGCTGAGCGAGCGCGACAGAAGGCGCTTGCAGGGCAGGATGTGGAAGAGGCGGTTCTCAACGTCGCGCAAGGCTCTGCGGGTGCCCAGCAGGGCATGTACGGCCACGGCACGTAGTTCTCGGCCGGGCCAGCGTTCGGGAATGTCACTCAACGATGAGTCAGCGAGCCTGCGTGAGCCCGAACCAATCTACGCCCAGGGCAGACGAGCCCAGTTCGGCGGCCGCTCTCGCCGGAATCGCTCGACCGTCGCGTACGCCTGCCTCCAGTCGGAGGTCTCCTCTGCCACGCTCGCGCCGTAGCGCGCCGCGAGCTCCGACACCGGGTAGTGCCCTCCCGTGCCCGAGCGGGAGCCGACCATCAGGATCACACACGGCCCCTCGCCCGCCCCCACGAAGGCGTGCTCAGTCCACGGGGAAGAGTGGAAGAAGTCCCAGGGCCGCAGGCGTCGCTCCTCGTCCTCGACGAGCAGCGCGCACTCCCCTGAAAGGACGATGAACGCCTCCTGGTTCGACTCGGCGTGGTAGAGGCCGATCTGCCCGGGCTCCAGGACGGTGACGTTGATCCCGAACTGGGCGAACTCGACCGGCGGGTCGCCGTACTCGTTCTCGAAGGCGCACCTCGCGCCCCTCCTCTCCGAGAACCACCACTCGGCGTCGCGCACGTTGACGAGGACCAGCCCTGGGTGACGGGCGTGAGCCCCGATCCGAAGTCCTCGAGCTGTGCTTCGGGCACGGACGCGATTCTCGCACCTGGGGACGGGTCTCCGATGTGGGCCCAGTGTGCGGGAATGTCACCCGACGCGAGCCCGATGAGGGCGCTGTCAGTGAGGACGGGTGTCGCGTGGGGCGATGGTACTGCCCGGAGGTCCAAACTCAGGGCGGTGCTTGTAGCGATCGATCGCCTCTCGCTGCTCGTCACCCATTTCGGCGTAGCGCTCGAGCGAGCGCCTGCGGCGCTCCTTCCACCGCCGATAGAGCCTGAAGGACATTATGCGCATGATAGATCGGGCGACCCAGAGCGCCGCCTGGGCCAGCGTGCGGGAATGTCACCCGACGAGCCCGACCTTCACGGCTCATGCTGCGGTGATCCGATAGGTGGAGTGCCACTGGGCCCACGCACCCGACCGACGTGCGAACAGGCTTCGCCTCGGGCACGAAGTCCCACGGCTCGGGGTTTCTGCCCTGAATACAGTTCTGCGGGTAAGCCGCAGGACGACTGGGGAGCGCCCCGATGCTCGGGGCGTCTGCTCGATGCGACGCTGCTGACGACGAAGGAGGTGTCGGGGATGTCCAGCAGCGGGTTTCACCAGCGGCTGCCGGTCGAGAAACGGCGTCGCTTGGCAGTTGCGCCCACGACACGGCTCGGGAAGTGGGCAGTCGGGCTGGCGGTGGCGAGCTTCGTGCTCGGGATGGGTTGGCGGCTCATGGGGCCGGTGGGCGGGTTTCCGATGATCGTGGTCGCTCTTGCCAGCGGCGTCGTGGCGCTCCAGGCGGTCTTCCGGGACGGAGAGCGAGCGCTCACGGTCTTCGCACCGCTCGTGTGGTTCCTCATGGCCGCGGCGTTGCTCGTGGAACTTCTAATCGCCCTGGTCTGACGCTCGCCTAGCGCTCTGTCCAGTAGGGCCGCGTCACCTGACCGGGCGGCGGGATCGCGCCATGGGCCAGTGTTCCGGAATGACCCCTGAGATGTTCGAAGCAGTCAGGTGGCTGCTCGGCGAAGAGTGATCCGTTGAAGTTGGTTAGCTAGGGAGCCGCGCGAACACAGGCGCGGTTCGAGCCCGACGATCCCGACCGGAGGATGCGCGGCATGGTCCCACAGCTCGCGGCGAATCAGGAACCGCCGGTCGCGCACGGCCTCGCCGTTTCGAAGGTGCTGTTGCTCGCGTGCGTCGGTGTATCCCAGTTTCTCGGAGACGTCGGGCTGAGGCGACTTTCGTGCAATCGCTCCGGAGCGAGCGGCGATGCCCCGGGCCCGGAGAAGGCGAGTTCGAGAGGCGGCTCGCATCTCGGTGCCGTAACCGTGGCGCTGTAGGTCAGGGCGAGCCAGGAAGCGCTAGTCGTGGTGCGCTCGCGCTTGAAGTTCTTGGCCTCGATCCCCTGGGACCCGCTCCGCGAGCCGTGCCGCCAGACGGCGAGTTCCTGGCGCAGTCGTCCGGTGTCCACCCGGACCTGGCTTCCAGGTGATACCGCACGAAGCCCTCAGCAAACGACGGCGAGTCCAGGTCGTCAGTCCAGGGGATTCGGAACGGCATCTCGTCGCGCGGATGAATCCCTTGCTGTGCGACACGCGCGAGCTGCGCCAGTTCGTCCTCAGCCGCAAGCCGCAGTTCGAGCCTCGGCGTTTGCGGCCGCAACCCGAGAAGAGGCGAGACGTCGTAGCCGCGCGATCATGAAACGAGACTACTCAGGCCCTGTGCGAGCGTCCTTCTCACCTGAAACCTGAATCAAGACCGCGGCTCAGCTCCAGGGCAGCTCGCTCCACGCGTCCGGTCGGCCGGTGCGCCAGTGCGAGAACCGGGCGTACGCCTCGCGCGGCGAATCCGTCTCCAGCTCGACGCCGGCGTCGCGCGCTCGTGCCGGCTCCGAGACCGGGTAGACGATCGTGCCGTCCTCCCGGCGCGCGCCCGTCATGAAGATCACGCACGGCCCGTCGCCCGTGCCGACGAACGTGTGGCGCGTTCCGGGCGGGCAGTGAACGAAGTCCCACGCGCGAAGCGGCCGCTCCTCCTCCTCGATCAGTACCACGCACTCGCCCGCCAGCACGAGGAAATCCTCCTGCGACGACTCGGCGTGGTACATGCCCGTCGGCTTGCCTGGCTCGAGCACCGCCAGCGTGAAGCCGAGCTCGGGGAACTGCTGCGGCTGGAGGTCGGGCCGTTCGGCGAGCACGCGCTCCGAGCTCTCGAACACACAGCGACCGCCGAAGGCGTCGTTCCGCACCCACGCCGCCTCGCTCACGTTGACCACGAACCAGCCCGGGCTCGCCGGCGCAAGGCCGGACCCGACCTCTTCCAGCCGTGCCTCCTCGACCATCCTCACTCCTTTCCCGGTGACTGAGCCTTGCTGGGGACAAGTTAGAGTCCGCGAGGTGCTGACGAATCGATCGGCGCCGCCAGCCACGGTGACTCCGGTGCTCGTCTATCCGGACGTCCGCGCAGCGGTGGCCTGGCTGGAGTCCGCGCTCGGCTTCGAGGAGCGGGTTCGCATCGGCGAGGCCCACCGCGCCCAGCTGCGGGTCGGAACGGACGGCGCGATCGTGGTCGCCGACGTCCACGGCGGGCAGGTCGCGCCGAGCGGCGGGGTCGTCACGCAGCTCGTGAAGGTGCGCGTGCCCGACGTCGATGCGGCGTGCGACCGTGCCCGCGACGCGGGCGCGCGTGTGCTCGAGGAGCCGACGACCTACGAGTACGGCGAGCGCTCGTGCGTCGTCGAGGACCCGGCCGGCCACCGCTGGGAGCTGACCCAGACGGTGCGCGACGTCGAGCCCGAGGAATGGGGCGGCATCACGGTTTCACCCTGGTAAGACGGATCCGCAGAAAGGCCGCTGCCCGATCCGGGATTTCGCCGATGCGCCTCGCGGCTGCGGGCGTGACGATCGTGGCTGACCTCGGTACGAGGTCTGAGGTCGCGTCGACGAAGGAGGCTTCGATGACATCGATCAAGGACGCCGCGTCCGAGTTCCTGAGCCAGAAGCGCGTCGCCGTCACCGGCGTCTCGCGAACAGGGGACCACGGCAGCAACGTGGTCTACAAGCGGCTGCGCGACCGCGGCTACGAGGTGTTCGCGGTCAACCCGAACGCAGCCGAGGTGGAGGGCGACAAGGCCTACCACGATCTCGCCGCGATTCCCGGCGGCGTCGATGCGGTCGTGATCGGCACCAGGCCCGATCTCGCCGACGAGACGATGCGCGAGTGCGCCGAGCTCGGGATCGAGCACGTGTGGATGCACCGCGGCCCCGGCGCGGGGAGCGTCTCCGAGACCGCCGCCGACTACGGCCGCAAACGCGGCATCAGGGTGATCGACGGCGGCTGTCCGTGCATGTTCGGCCCCACCGCCGATTTCGGGCACAAGGCGATGCGCCTCGTCTTCACCCTGAGCGGCAACGTCCCCAAGGAGGTCTGAAGGTCAGACGGCGGCTTCGGCGCGGGCCACGAAGCGGAGCTCCGGCACCTCCTCGAGCTCGCCCACGTCGCGGGCCAGCTCGAGGAACGTGAGCAGCCCCGCGCGCTCGCGCGGCCCGAAGCGGTAGCGCAGCTTCTCGAAGTAGCGCGCGAGGAAGCCGGCCGGATAGCCGTAGCGCTCGCTCGCCTCGTACGCGAGCTGCTCGGGCTCAGCACGGGCGGTCAGCACCGACTCGACGAGCGCCTGCTCGAGCTCGGCGAGACCGGGCGCGACGGGCTCGGGGCACGCCCAGACGGCGAAGACCATCGGCAGGCCGGTGCGCTCGAGCCAGAGGCGGCCGAGGTCGTGGTGGGGCGTCGGATCCTCGAAGGCGCTCTTGAGCGCCGCGTCGCCGATCAGCAGCTTGGAGTCGGCCTCCTCGCCGAGCGGGACATGCTCGGCCTCGGGCAGCAGCACCTTCGTCAGGACGACGGACGTCGCGCTCTCGGGCGTGACCGCCACGGTGCGCACTTGCTCGAGCGGCTTGCGCGCGACGAGCTGGATCGAGTCGACCGCGCCCTCGGAGGAGACGCAGAGCCGCGGCAGCAGCCGCAGTCGGTCCGCGTAGCGCGCGTACTCGATCGACGAGATCGGCGCGACGTCGAGCTCACCGCGCAGGAGCCGCGAGTTGAGGTCGGTCGGCACGCCCTGCACCTCGTCCACGTCTGCCTCGAGCCGGTAGAAGACCGGCGCCATGTTCACGTAGGAGATGCGGCCCAGGCGGATCACTACGACTCCCGGTCGACGACGGCGTCGGTGAGGGCCTCGAGCTCCTCGCGGCGGAGGTGGCCGTCGAGGCAAGCGCGGGCGCGGCGGGCGTAGTCGAGCGCGACCTCGCGCGCGGACTCCAGCGCGCCCGTCTCGGCGACGCGCACCAGCGCGCCGTCCAGCGGGCCGCCCGCGAGCGCGGTGCGGACGGTCGCGTCCTCGCGCGCGGCGAGGATGAGCGGCAGGGTCGGAGTGCCCTCGCGCAGGTCGGTGCCGGCGATCTTGCCCGTCTCGATCGTCTCCCCCGAGCAGTCGAGGATGTCGTCGGCGATCTGGAACGCGACACCGAGGGCGAGGCCGAACTCGCCGAGGCCCCGGTCGCCGCCGCTGCCCAGCAGGCACGCCGCCTCGAACAGCTTTCCGGTCTTCAGCGCGCAGCGCTCGAGGTAGTCGTCGACGCTCGTCTCGGGGTCGTGCGTCTGGGCGCGCTGGAGCGCCTCGCCGCGGGCCAGCGCCAGGGTCGCGCCGACGAGGCAGCGCACGGCCTCCTCATCGCCGGTGGTCGAGAGCTCTGCAAAGGCGCGGGCGAAGAGGTAGTCGCCGGCCGCCCGCGCGGCGTCGGGGCCGTGGTTCGACCAGGCCGCCTCGCGGCCGCGGCGGTAGTGGGCGCGGTCGATCAGGTCGTCGTGGACGAGGGTCGCCATGTGCACGAGCTCGACCGCGGCGCCCGCCTCGAGCGGCGCCTCGCCGCGGGCGGCCGCAAGGAACACGAGCAGCGGCCGCAGCCGCTTGCCCCCGGCCGCGAGCGCCTCCCCGCCGACCTCGGCCACGAGGCCGGGGTAGGCGGCGACCGACTCCGTCAGCCGCTCCTCGAGATCGCCGAGGTACGCGTCGAGCCCGGGCGTCTCCCGGATCGTCGCGAGGCTCACGCGGCCACTCCGATGTGCAGCGCCACGATCCCGCCCGCGAAGGCGCGCCAGCGCACGTCCTCGAAGCCGGACGCGCGCAGCAGCCCGGCCAGCTCCTCCGGCCCAGGGAAGCGTCGCACGCTCGCCGGGAGGTAGGTATACGCGGAGCCGCCGGGCAGGATCTTGCCGAGCAGCGGCACGAGGCCGTCGAACCAGAGGCGGTAGAAGGGCGCGAGCAGGCCGCGCGGGCGCGTGATCTCGAGGATCGCGACGCGCCCGCCGGTCCGCAGCACCCGCCGCAGCTCGCGGAGCCCGCGCTCGAGGTCGTCGAGGTTGCGGACGCCGAAGCCGACCGTCGCCGCGTCGAACGAGCCGTCCTCGAGCGGCAGCGCGAGCGCGTCGCCCCGCGTCCACTCGACCTCCGGGGCCTTGCGCCGCGCACGCTCGAGCATCCGCTCCGAGAAGTCCACGCCCGTCACCCGGGCGCCCGCGCGTAGCGCCGAGATCGCGAGGTCGCCCGTACCGCAGCACGCGTCGAGCACCCGGTCGCCCGGCCGCACGACCGCTGCCACCGTCGCCCGCCGCCACCGCTGGTCGAGCCCCAGCGTCATCGTCCGGTTCATCGCGTCGTAGACCGGCGAGATCCGGTCGAACATCGACCGCACCGCGTCGGGCGCCAGCCTGCCGGTCTCGACACTCACTCCGCCGCTTGCCCCCAGCGCCGGACGAGCTGCTGGTCGAGGCCGAGCTGGTCGAGGCAGCGCGCGACCACGAAGTCGACGAGGTCGTCGACGGACTCGGCACCGTGGTAGAAGCCGGGCGCGAGGAAGAGCACGGTCGCGCCGGCCTGCCGCACGCGCAGCATGTTCTCGAGGTGGATCGTCGAGAGCGGCGTCTCGCGCGGGCAGAGCACGAGCTTGCGCTCTTCTTTGAGCGCCACGCTCGCGGCACGCTGGATCAGATTCGACATGGCGCCTGAGGCGATCGTGCCGAGCGTGCCCATCGAGCACGGGCAGATCACGTAGCCGTCCACCTTCGCCGAGCCGCTCGCGTAGGGCGCGTGCCAGTCGCGCTCGTCGTGCAGCGTGACCGCGTCGCGCACGGGCTCGGTCAACCGCGCGAGCGTCTCGTCGGCCGAGAGCCGCGCGTCGCCGTAGAGCTCGGTCGCGAGCACCTCGATCCCCGCGCGCGAGGCGCAGACGCCGACCTCGCAGCCGGCGGCCGCGAGCGCCTCGAGCAGCCTCGCCGCGTACGGCGCTCCCGAGGCTCCCGTGATCCCCAGGAAGACGCGCACGAGGCCCTTACTTCGATCCCTTGGAGGCCTCGAGGAAGACGGCGAGCTTGTGCAGGTTGCTGTCGCCGAGCGCGGCGAACGGCGGCATCGGCGAACCCGCGTTCACACAGCTCGGGCACTTGAGGTGGTCGATCTGGAACTGGATGCCCTTGTTCTTCGCGCCCTCCGCACTCAGGTCGGGCGCGCCGAGGTTCGACGAGCCCGTGCCGAGGTAGACGTGGCAGTTCGTGCAGCCCGAGACGGCGAACAGGTTTGCGCCCGCGAGCGCCTCGGCGTTCCCGGCGAAGCCCTGTTGCTTGGCCCAGCTCGGGATCGCCGCCTTCACCTCGCTCGCGATCGCCTCCTGCGCGGTCGCGCCCTTGTAGGTGAGCACGCCCATCGAGACGACCGTCAGCGCAGCCGCGACGACCGCCACCGGCCGCCTGCTCAGCCGCCGCTCGCGACGCAGGTCGACGAACGGCAGCACCAACAGCAGGATCAGGCAGATCGTCGGGATCCCGACCGTGGCCAGGATCACCGTCTCCGGCCACTTGAAGATCCGCAGCAGGTAGAAGAGGAAGTAGAAGTACCAGTCCGGCCGCGGCACGAACGAGGTCGTGCCGGGGTCGGCCTTCTCCCCGATCAGCGGGCCGAGGATGTCGGTGTAGCGCCAGACGATCGCGAGCCCGGTGATCACGGCGACCACGACCAGGCTCATCACCGTGTCGTGGAACATCGCGAACGGGTAGAACGGCTTGCCGCGCTCCTTGACGTCCTGCTTGTAGCGCTGGAACTGCGCGCGGCGCTCGTCGAGGGCGCTCATCGAGCGGCCTCCGGTCGATGAGCGTGTGGAGGGGGAACGGGGGGAACCGGGAGGTTCCCCCCCTCGGATTCCTCGGCGGAGCCGAGGCGTGCCCGGAAAAGGAAGGGGGCTCGTGGGGGAAACCTGGTTTCCTCCACGGGAGCGAGCCGGAGGCGAGCGACGCTCATTCGGTCGGCCTCCTGCGGACTCCCGCGGCGCGCGGCCCGGGCGTGACCATCCCGGCGCGGTCGGGCGGCGGGGTCGGCTCGGGGTCGCGCCCGGCGGCCTCGCGCGACCACGGCGGCGACGAGACGCCCAGGCGGACGACGAGGTACAGGTGCAGGCCGATCAGCGCCATCAGCGCGCCGGGCACGAGCAGCATGTGCAGCGAGTAGAAGCGGGCGAGCGTGTCGGGCCCGATCTCGGCCCCGCCTCGTAACAGCGAGGCGAGGTACGGACCCACGAACGGCGCCGTCCCGTTGATGTTGATCGCGACGACCGTCGCCCAGTAGGCGGTCTGGTCGTACGGCAAGAGGTACCCGGTCAGGCCCTCGAAGAGGCCGGTCGCGAGCAGCAGCACGCCGACGATCCAGTTCAGCTCGCGCGGGTACTTGTAGGCGCCGAACAGGAACACGCGCCCCATGTGCATGAACATCAGGATGATGAAGACGCTCGCGCCCCAGCGGTGCATGCCGCGCACGAGCCAGCCCAGGGTCAGGTCGTGCGTGATGTGCTCGACCGAGGAATGGGCCTCGGCCGGGCTGGGCTTGTAGTACATCGCCAGGATCACACCGGTCACGAGCTGGACGAGGAATGCGGTCAGCGTCGCCGAGCCGAGCGTGTGCCACCAACCCGTGTCGCCCGGGACCTTGCGGAAGAGGAAGTAGCGGACCCCACCGACGAGACCGGAGCGCTCCTCCAGCCAGTCGAGCGGGTACAGCACTGCCCGCTGCATCTGCGACTGCTTGCCCGCCATCAGCCGGTCACCATCAATGCGGCGGCTGGACCGGGTAGAGCCAGGACTCGGGGCCGGTCACGTGCTGGCCCGGCCCGGTGAGCTCGTACTTGTGGATCTTCGCGTTCTTCCCGGCTCCGTCGACGGTGGCGACGCTGAAGGTGCTGCCGAGGATCAGCCGGCCCTTGACGATGGCGAACTCGTAGCGGTCGAGCCCGTGCGTGGGCGGACCGGCGATGCGGTTGCCCTCCTGGTCGTAGGAGCCGCCGTGGCACGGGCAGATGAAGCCGGCCGCGGGCAGGGCGGGAGTGACGCTGACCTCGCCGTTGGCGGTCTTCACCGTCTTCTCCTGCTTCGTGAAGAGCGGGCCGCCGGACTGCACCGGGCAGCCGAGGTGCGCGCAGCGGTTGGAGATGATGGTGAAGCTCGGCGTCCCGTCGAGCAGGCCGTTGTTGCGGACGAAGGCCGTGCGGCGCGAGACCTCGCCCTGCGACGGGTCGCGCACGAACGTGACCACGTTCCACTTGTTCTCCGGGAAGTCCTCGACCGGGCCGAGGTCGACCTTGTGCCCCTTCTGCTTGACGAAGCCCGGGATCACCGCGAGGGCGACGGCCGGCAGCGTCACGATCGCGCCGATGACCGCGCCGAGGCCGAGGGTCGCGCCCTCGAGGAACTTGCTGCGCGGGAACCGCTCCCCGGGCTCCGGCTCGGGCATCGCGGCCTCGTCCGCCACCCCGTCGGGGACGGACTCCTCGGCGTCCGGCGCGCGCGTGGGAGCGCGGCCGGTCGCGACCTCACGCGCCCAGAGGAAGCCGAAGACGAGCGCGATCCCGGCGCCGACCGCCGCCGCGGGCCAGCTGACGATCAGCCCGACCAGCAGGCAGACGACACCGACGGCGAATCCGACCGGCCACAGGCTCGGCCCCGGCAGCTGCGGTCGATCGTCCCCCGGGCGCTCTTCCAAGCAGTCTCTCCTTCAGTTCCGAGGCGTCACTTGTGATGCCGTCTTGGAGGAGGTACGGGCTTTGCCCGAGCCTCCGTCTTGGCGGGCTGGATTCAATCGTTGCAGGTCGGCGGCGTCAACGACGTAACAGTTGGCGCAACGAGCGCTCAGGGCGTCCGTTTCCCTGCGGCGCCGCGCCGACCCCGTACTCGTCCCACCGTTCGTCGACCAGGCGCCGCACCTCGTCGCTCATCGTGATCTCCTCCGGCCAGGGCCGCGCGCCCTCGGCGGGGCCCTTGTGCGTCGCGTCGATGCCGAGCTTGCCACCGTAGAACTGCAGCGTCGGCGCGTGGTCGAGGTGGTCGAGCGGGCCCTCGCTGATCAGCACGTCGCGTTTCGGATCGACGTTGGCGCCGACGCGGAAGAACACGTTCTCGTAGTCGTGCACGTCGACCCACTCGTCCACGACCACGACCGCCTTCGTCAGGCTGAGGAGGCCGAGCCCCCAGATCGCGTGCATCACCTTCTGCGCATGGCCGGGGTAGCTCTTGCGGATCGAGACGATGCAGCAGTTGTGGAAGGCGCCCGCGACCGGCAGGTCGTAGTCGACGATCTCGGGCACGCTCATGCGGATCGCCGGCAGGAAGATGCGCTCGGTCGCCTTGCCGAGCCAGGCGTCCTCGGCCGGCGGCTTGCCGACGACGATCGACGGATAGATCGCGTCGCGCCGCATCGTCATGGCCGTGACGTGGAAGACCGGGAACTCCTCCGGCGGCGTGTAGTAGCCGGTGTGGTCTCCGAAGGGCCCTTCCTCGGCGAGCTCGTCCTTGGCGATGTAGCCCTCGAGCACGATCTCCGCGTTGGCCGGGACCTCGAGGTCGACGGTCTTCGCCTTGACGAGCTCGACCGCCTCCCCGCGCAGGAAGCCCGCGAGCATCAGCTCGTCGACGTGCTTGGGCAACGGCGCGCACGCGGCGTACGCGGTGACGGGATCGAGGCCGAGCGCGACCGCGACCTCGAGCTTTCCGTCCGTCATCAGGTAGTCGGCCCGGCCGTCCTTGTGGATCTGCCAGTGCATCGCGGTCGTGCGCTCGTCGAGCACCTGCAGGCGATACATGCCGACGTTGCGCCCGCCCGTGCGCGGGTCCTTCGTGATCACCGCGGGGAGCGTGATGAAGGGCGCGGCGTCGCCCGGCCAGCAGGTCTGGATCGGGAGCCGGCGCAGGTCGACCTCGTCACCCTGCAGCACGACCTCCTGCGCAGGCCCGGAGCGGACGCTCTTCGGCTGCGAGTCGGCGATCGACTTCAGCTTCTTCAGGCCACGGACCTTCTCGGCGAGGCCCTGAGGCGGCTGCATCTCGAGCACGTCGCCGAGGCGGCGGCCGACGTCGTCGAGGCTCGGCGCGTCGAAGGCGAGGCACATCCGCCGTTCGGTGCCGAACTGGTTGATCAGCAGCGGGTGCTGCGACCTCGGGTTCTCGAACAGGAGCGCCGGCCCGCCGCTCTTGACGACCCGGTCGACGATCTCGGTGATCTCGAGGTGAGGGTCGACCTCGGCCGGGACGCGAACGAGCTCGCCCTCGCGCTCGAGGAGCGCGATCCAGTCGCGGAGGTCACGCGTCATCGCGGTGAGTCTAGGCAACGGGCCGCGAGCGCCAAGGCTTCCTCCTCGGGCAGCGCCGCACCCTCCGCCCACGCGCGGTCGAATGCCGCGTCGCCGAGATCGCGACGGAGGGCGACGACGGTGTGCTCGAAGCCCGCCGGGTCCCAACGCGGCAGGCGAAGTTCCCTGAACACGCGAGCGGAGGCTGCGAGGATCCGCGCCGAATCAGCACGAGCTGCGCTTGCCGCCGCCACCTCCTGGAGCAGCTCGGGCATGACGCCGCGCTGGCCGAGCTCCCGGCAGAGACCAAGCGCCCGCAGGAGGAGGTGACGAGCGGCGCGCCGATCGCCGGCGCGGCTCGCCGACTCGCCCGCGAGCAGCGCCGAGTAGAGCGCGTTGGTCGGTACGTAGGGCTCCTCGACCAGTGCGAGGGCCTCCTCGCTGAGGCGACGGGCCTGCACGAAGTCGCCGGCGCGAAACTCGACCGCCGCCAGGTTCGAGAGAGCGTGGTTGATGCCGGACGGCTCCCCGAGCGTCCGTCGCGCTGCCAGCGCCTCGCCTCCCAGCCGCCGCGCCTCTTCGAAGTCTCCGGCTTCCGCGAGCATGGCTGCGGCATCGGCGAGGGTCGCCGGAAAGTGCCGCTCGGGGCTGAGCTCACGAAGCCGGGGAAGAAGCTCGAGCTTGAGGCGAAGCCCCTCGGCGGGATCGCCGAAGGACCGGAACAGCTCGCTCGCGGTAAGGAGGCCCAACGCGCGCGCATCCGGCGGCGCCTTGGGCGCCTCCGCCACCGCCCACCGCGCCCAGCGCAGCGCTTCGGTGGCGAGACCCTGCGCGATCCAGAAGTACCAGAGGCCGTCCAGGATTCGAAAGCCGCCTTCGACGTAGCCCCGGCCCGCGAGCCACTCGAGCGCGCCGCGGAGGTTGTCGATCTCCGCGGTCAGCCGCGCCGTCGCGTCTGCATCGCCATGCCTCATCGGCAGCTCGAGCCGCTCGACCAGCTCCGCATGCCAGTCCGCGTGCCGACGCGCGACCTCCTCCCGCTCCTCCAGCGCGTCGAGAAACTCGGCGGCGAACTCCCGAATCGTCTCGAGCATCCAGAAGCGCTCGCCCGTCCGGCGGACGAGGCTCTTGTCCGTCAGCCCCTGCAGCGTCTCGACGTCGGCCCCGCACACGTCCTCCGCCGCCTCGAGCGACCAGCCGCCGGAGAAGACGGCAACACGTGAGAACAACCGCTTCTCCTCCTCGGAGAGCAGGTCGCGAGACCATTCGATCGTCGCGCGCAGCGTCTGCTGGCGAGGCTCCGCGCCTCGGCCTCCCCACAGGAGGTCGAGGCGCCCGGAAAGCCGCTCGAGGAGCTGGCGAGGAGAGAGCGCCGCAGCTCGTGCAGCGGCGAGCTCGACGGCGAGCGGGAGGTTGTCCAGCCGCCGGCAGAGCTCGGCAACGGCCTCGTCGCGGTCGACACCCGCGCGCGCGCAGAAGAGCTCGACCGCATCGGGCTCCTCGAGCGGCTCGATCGGATAGGCGACCTCACCTCGCACGCGCAGGAGCTCCCGGCTCGTGACCAGCAAGCGCAGGTTCGGGCAGCTCTCGAGCAGCGTGGCGAGCTCGGGCGCGGCGTCGACCACCTGTTCGAGGTTGTCGAGCAGCAACAGCAGCTCGCGTTCGCCGATGTGCTCGGCCAGGGCGGCCCTGGCCCCGAGTGTCTGGCCGACTGTCTGGCCGACCAGCTCGGGATCGCGAAGGGAGGCGAGGCCGACCCAGAAGACGCCGTTCTTGAACTCGGGGACGAGCTCCGCCGCCACCTCGATCGCCAACCTCGTCTTCCCCGTGCCTCCCGGGCCACTCAGCGTCACGAGCCGGGCGCCGTCCCTCAGGAGCGACACGACCTCGCCCTTCTCGCGCTCGCGACCGACGAACGAGCTCGCCGGACTCGGGAGGTTCGTGTTGGAGATCGTCTTCAGCGGTGGGAACGACTCCCGGCCGAGCTGGAAGATCCACACAGGCTCGGCGAAGTCCTTCAGCCGGTGCTCGCCGAGGTCGAGCACGTCCACGTCGACGAGCTCCCGCGTGCGCCTCGAGAGGAGCACCTGCCCGCCGTGGCCGGCCGCGCCGATGCGCGCACCGAGATGGACGTCGAGCCCGACGTAGCCCTCGGCGGTCACCTCGGGCACGCCGGTGTGCACACCCATCCGCACGCGCACCGGCCCTGACGCAAGGCGAGCCCGCGCGGCACCGGCCGCCTTCACCGCCTCGGCCGCATCTGGGAAGGCGTAGAAGAAGGCGTCGCCCTGCGTGTCGACCTCGATCCCGCCGTGGCGCGCGAAGGCCTCCCGCAGCGTGCGCCGGTGCTCGGCCAGGGCATCCGCATAGGCGTCGCCGAGCTCGTGCAGGAGGCGCGTCGAGCCCTCGATGTCCGTGAAGAGGAAGGTGACCGTCCCGCGCGGCAGCTCGCGCACGGATGGATGATCGCCTAGCGCCGGTGTCTAAGCCACTTCGTCAGCTCGCCCAGAACGATCACGCTGAGGAAGATCAGGCCGACGACGAGCATCGCCTTGATGACGTCGAGGCCCTCTTCGGCCGCGGTCTTCGCAGCGAGCGGAAGCATCGGCGCGACTCTACCCGACCCGCCGCCGGTGTTTGCCCAGGGCCCGCTCCGCCTCTGGGCCCGGCCGCCAGCTCAGGCGCGCGTCCCGGCCGCGGCCGAGCGTCGCCGCCGTCGCCGCCCAGGCCTCGCCGTCGCCCGGGAGCCCGTCGGCGCGCAGCTGCGCGCAGAGCGAGATCAGTGCCGCCAGGTCGCTCACCGCCTCCACCGGGCCTGCCTCGGCGACGCGGACGAGCCCGTGCGCGTAGAGGTAGTCGCCGAGCAGCAGCGCGGTGTCGGCGTCGTCCGGCTCGAACAGGCGCGGGCGGCCGTAGTGCAGGAGGTACCCCTCGTAGATCGTCTCGAGGCCGAGCGCGTAGCGCGCCTCCCCGAGCGGCGAGAACACCGGGTCGTGCTCGGGGTCGGAGCTGAGCGTCTGCTCCCACAGCCGGCTCTCCTGCGCGGCCTCGCGCGCGATCGTCTCCCAGACGTCGACCGCTACAGCCATTCGGCGAGCTCCTTCGTCCAGTAGGAGACGACGAGATCGGCGCCGGCGCGGACGATCGCCGTCAGCGACTCGAGTGCGGCCTGGCGCTCGTCGAGCCAGCCGCGCGCGCCCGCGGCCTTCAGCATCGCGTACTCCCCGGAGACGTTGTAGGCGCCGACGGGGAGGTCGAAGCGCTCGCGCACCGCCCGCAGGACGTCGAGGTTCGGGAGCGCCGGCTTCACGAGCAGCGCGTCGGCGCCCTCGGCCACGTCGAGCTCGCACTCGCGCAGCGCCTCGCGCACGTTGGCCGGGTCCAGCTGGTAGCCGCGGCGGTCGCCGAAAGCCGGCGTCGAGTCGGCGGCCTCCCGGAACGGGCCGTAGAAGGCGCTCGCGTACTTCGCGGCGTAGGAGACGATCGGCGTCTCGCCGTGGCCATCCTCGTCGAGGGCGGAGCGGATCGCCGCGACGCGGCCGTCCATCATGTCGCTCGGGCAGACGGCGTCGGCGCCCGCCGCAGCGTGGCTGACGGCCGTCCGCGCCAGCAGCTCGAGCGTCGCGTCGTTGTCGACCTGCTCGCCCTCGAGCACGCCGCAGTGACCGTGCGAGGTGTACTCGCAGAGGCAGACGTCCGTCAGCAGCACGAGGCCGGGGCTCGACTCGCGCAGCGTTCGCAGCGCTCGCTGGATGACGCCGTCCTCGTCCCAGGCGCCGGAGCCCTCTTCGTCCTTCTCCTCCGGGATGCCGAAGAGCAGCACCGCGCTCACGCCGAGCCGCTGCGCGTCGGCGGCCTCTGCGACGACGTCGTCGACCGAGAAGCGGCCGAGCGCCGGAAGCTCCGGATTCGGCTCGGTCGCTGGGCCGACGAAGAGCGGCAGGACGAAGTCGTCGAGGTCGAGCCGCGTCTCGCGCACGAGTGCGCGCAGGCGGTCGCTCCGGCGCAATCGCCTCAGGCGCGTCGCTGGGAAGGCGCTCACCGCGGACCTTCGGTGCGCGATCTTCGGCGAAACCAGACGCGTAGCGTGCTCACGCCAACAATCTACGCGCTCCCACCCGTGCGAGACCGCCGAAGATCCCGCCGAGGAGGAGCAGCCAGAGCATCTGCCGCGCGACCTCCGGCCAGGGACTGAGGTCGTAGAGCGCGGAGCGGAAGAAGCGCACCGCATGGGCGAACGGCAGCGCGTCGCTCAGCCAGCCGGCCGGCGGCACGACCTCCGCCGGGATCAGCCCGAGGAAGACGATCGGCATCACGACGAGGATCGCGACCAGGGACGCCGAGCGCGCCTCCCGTGCCAGCGCGCCGAGCAGCGCGCCGAGGGCGCCGAGCGCGCCTCCGGCCACCACCAGCCCGACGACGAGCAGCGGCAGCCGGCGCCAGGGCTCTCCGCCCGTGACGCCGCCGACCTCGATCACCACCCCGAAGGCGAGCGCGATCGCCAGCCCGAGCGCGAGGGCGACGACCGCGGCCAGCGCAACCTTCGACCAGACGAGCTGCCCGAGCCCGACGAGGCCGCGCGAGAGCCGGCCGACCACGTTCTCGTCCCGCTCGGCCGCCAGCGACCCCGCGGCGAGCAGCAATGCGAGGAAGGTGATCGTCAGCCCGAGCGCGTATGCCTCGACCTCGGCCGAGAGCGCCCAGCTGCGCCCGCGGCCGGGGGCGCGCACGAGCTCGATCGGGTGCGCGGTCGAGCGAAGCGCGTCGCCGGTGTTCGCGAGCGCGAGCCGCGCGTCGTGGAGGAAGTCGAGCAGCTCCCGCGTCCGCGGCGTGTCCGGCATCTGGGCCAGCAGCCTCTGGGCACGCTCGATCCCGAGCACGGTGATCGGCGCGCCGAGGAAGCTCCCGTCGCCCCCGTGTAGAAGGAGCGTCATGTAGCGGAGGTTGCTCCGGATGTAGGCGCGCTGGAGCTGGCGGTTGAGGGAGTAGACGAGCGCCTGCACCTGCTGCTCGACGCGTGAGGAGATCGTCCCCGTCGAGAGCTCCAACCGCAGCTGCGGGCTCTGGACCATGCCGCGCAGCGTCGAGATGAAGCCGGGCGGGACGGTCACCACGGCGACGACCCGACCGTCCCGGAGCTGCCGGTCGGCCTCGCCGGCGTCGAGCCGCACCAGCTTCACGTTCTTGCTCACCTCGCGGATCGTGCGGTCGACGTGGAAGACGTGGCCGCCGAGCGCGAGCGTCGCCGGCAGGTTGTCCTCGTCGACGAGCGCGACGCGCGGCTTCGAGCTGCCGTAGCTCGCGACCAGGCCGACGAGCACGGCGATCGCGAGCGGATAGGCGAGCAGGATGCCGAGCAGCAGCGGCGAGCGCCGCAGCACCAGCATGTCCTTGCGCAGGAGCAGGAGGACCCGGCTCACGCGGAGAGAGTCTCGACGTGCGAGCGGTCGTACTCGTCCGCCGGGCCGGTGAAGACGAGCCGACCCTCACGCAGCGCCGCAACCCGCCCGGCCACGCGGTCGACCTCCTCGAGGTTCTGCGTCGAGAACACGATCGCGCCGCCGGCCTCCCGCAGCGCGGCGGCCCGCGCCCACAGCCGTCGCCGCTGCTCGGCGTCGAGCGCGGCAGTCGGCTCGTCGAGCAGGAGCACGTCCGGCGAGCCGAGCAGCGAGATCGCGAGGTTCAGGCGCTGGCGGTTGCCGACGGAGAGGTTCGCGCTGGGAGCCGCCTTGCCCGGAAGCTCGAAGTCGGCCAGCAGGCGCTCGGCCGCGGCGCGCGGGTCGTGCTCGCCTTCCAGGCGGGCGAAGAGCTCGAGGTTCTCGCGCGCGGAGAGCCGGCCGTACTGCGCCGGCCGCTGCGGCGCCCACCCGGCGCGCACGCCCTTGCGCCGCTCGATGCGCCCGGCGCTCGGCTCGAGCGCGCCGGCCAGGAGCGCGAGCAGCGTCGACTTGCCCGCGCCGTTGGGCCCGACGAGCGCGACCGCGTCGCCGTCCCAGACCTCGAGCTCGACAGGCTCGAGCGCGCTCGTGTGCCCGTACCTGCGGGCGGCGCCTCGGGCGGCGAGCAGCGGCGAGGGCGGCGTCAACGGCTGGCCGCGGCCGGCGGGTCGGCCGGCGGCACCGGTGAGACCGGACGTGTGTCCTCGATCTCGACCTCCACCGGCACCGTCCCGCCCTCTTCCCACGGCTCCAGCGATACCCGTTCTGCGAAGAACTCCCAGATCGCCCGGCCCGCGGCCAGCAGTGGCAGGGCGACGAGGGCGCCGGGGAGGCCGTAGATCTCCCCGCCCGCGAGCAGGCCGAAGATGACGAGCAGCGGGTGCAGCCGCAGCGCGCTGCCCATCACGTTGGGCACGACGACATGACCCTCGATCTGGTGGATCCCGAGGAACAGCAGTCCGACCCAGATCGCCGAGACCGGGTGCACGACGAGCGCGTAGATTAACGGCGGCAGAGCGCCGAGCCACGGGCCGAGGTACGGGATCAGCTCGGTGACCGCGACCCAGGCGCCGAAGAGGGCGGCGTAGCGGTCGGCGCCGGGAACCCAGCCGAGCGTGCCGAGAAGCCACATGCCGAGTCCCGCGCTCGTCCCGATGATCAGCGACAGCAGCACCTGGCCGCGCACGTAGCTCGCGAGCGAGCGCTCGATCCGGGTCAGCAGCGAGAGCGAGCCCGGGTGCGGCGGGAAGCGCTTGTCCACAGCTCGCGCCAGCCTGGGCATGTCGAGCAGCATGTAGATCGAGACGACGATCACCAGCACCAGCGCGAAGAGGAACTTCAGCGTCCCGATCGCCGCCCCCTCGACGAAGTTGATCACGTCGCCCGTGTACCTCGTGACGTCCTTCTTGCGGATCTGCTTGACGAGGTCGTGGCCGCGCTTCTGGACGTCGATCCCGCCGAGCCTGTGCCCGTCGAGCCAGACCTGGAAGCGGTCGACGTCGCGGTCGGCGTTCGTCGTCGGAGGGTGTCCGCGCTCGACCGTAAAGTAGTCGTTGACCCGGTTCGCGCTCGACTTCGTCTGGTCGACGACCACCGATCCGAGCGCGATCGCGCCGGCGAGGAGGATGGCGAGGAAGCTGAGGTACACCAGCGCAACGCCGAATCCACGAGGGATCCAGACGCGCGTCAGCGTCCGCACGATCGGGTTCAGCAGGAACGCGATCAGGGCGGCGACGAGGAAGAGGAAGACGACGTGACGCGCCGCGCCCGCCACCACCCAGAGGAGCAGGAGCAGGAGCGGCAGGCCGACGAGCTGAATCCAGCGGGGGATCTGAATCTTCGCGGCCCCGGCGGCAGGCCCGGCCATGGGCAGCATGCTACCTCCCGGGTCGTACCGCTTCGGCCTCCTGCCTGGGACTGGGACTTCGGCGTCGACGGCGCGCTCGCGCTCGAGCCGCGACGGGTCTTTTTGCAGGAGGAGGCAAGCTCGGTTACCGTGCCGCCGATGCCACGCGCCTCCGCGCACTCGAGGCGGCGGCGAGCCGAAACGGCCGCCGCGCGCCGGAGGAGGCGATTGGCGGGGCTTGTCTTGCTCGCGTCGGTCGCGCTCGTCACCTTGCTCCTGACCGCCTTCGGGTCGGGTGGTAGCCGCGCGGTCCGGACCGCCGCTCCCGCCCCCGCGACGCGGCTGCTGCCGGCCGGTCCGCCCCGCCCGCAGGCGGTGGCGCTGCAGGGCTCGATCCGGCTGATGCTGCCGGTCTCGCGCGTGACGGCGATCGGCTATCACGCCTCCGCGGACGGCGCCTTCGCGCTGCGGCCGGTCGGGCGGCAGGTGAACCAGGGCCTCGTCGGCCGCGTCGCGCGCAGCCTCTTCGGAACCGGCGGCAACGGCCTGCGCTACTCCGTGCTCGGCGGCGACGGCGGCCCCGCGACCGCCTCGCTCGACGTCGGCGCGCCGCCCGGCACCGACGTCTACTCGCCGGTGGACGGGACGGTCGTCGGGATCACGCCGTACGTCCTTTCCGGGAAGCACATGGGCGCGCGGATCGACATCCAGCCGAGCGGGAACCCGTCGCTCGTCGTCTCGCTCACGCACCTCCGGCCCGACCCGAACCTGACCGTCGGCTCGACGCTCGCGGCGACGACCTCGAAGGTCGGCACGATCCTCGACTTCGCCAAGGTCGAGCGCCAGGCCCTCGCGCGCGTGACGGCCGACGCCGGGAACCACGTGGCGATCGAGGTCCACGCCGCCACGCTTTCGCTTCCCTGAAGCTCCTCTTCGTAGCGGACGTCTTCGGGACGCCCGGCCGCAAGGCGGTCGAGGAGCGGCTCCCCGGGCTGCGCGAGGAGCTCGGCGCGAGCTTCTGCGTCGTGAACGCCGAGAACACGGCCGACGGGGCCGGCCTGACGCCGCGCCTCGCCGACCGGCTGCTGGCTGCCGGCGCCGACGTCCTCACGCTCGGGAACCACGTCTGGCGCAGACGAGAGATCGGGCCCTACCTGGAGAGCTCCGAGCGCGTGGTGCGGCCGGCGAACCTCGCCGCGGGCTCGCCGGGCCGCGGGCTCGCCGTCGCGGAGGCAGACGACGGCACCCCGATCGCCGTCTTGAACCTCCAGGGCCTGCTCTTCATGACGACCCCGGTGAGCCCGTTCGAGGTGGTGGACGAGCTCGTCGAGGAGGCGCGCTCGCAGGCGAAGGTGGTGCTGGTCGACTTCCACGCCGAGGCGACGAGCGAGAAGGTCGCGCTCTCCCGCGTGCTCGACGGGCGCGTGACCGCGGTGATCGGGACGCACACGCACGTGCAGACGAGCGACGCCCGCGTGCAGCCCGGCGGCACCGCGGCGATCACCGACGCCGGGATGACCGGCCCGCACGACTCGGTGATCGGCGTCAAGGCGGAGCTCGCGATCGGCCGGATGCGCACGGGCATGGGCGTCCGCTTCGAGCCCGCCGAGGGCGGGGTGCGGATCGAGGGCGCACTCGTGGAGTGCGACGCCGAGGGCCGCGCGCTCAGCTGCGAGCCGGTTCGCGTGCCGGTGCCATGAGCACCACCAGCAGCGCGACGAGCACGAGATCGCGCACCAGCAGCACCCAGGACGGGAACGTCTCGAACGCAACCAGGTCGAAGTAGCGAATCGGGAACCAGACCTGCGTCAGCAGCAGAGCGAGGCCGAGCAGCGCCGACGCTGCGAGCCCGCGGCGTCCGCGCACGAGCGGCACGATCGGCAGCAGCCAGATCAAAAACTGCGGCGAGAGCACCTTCCCGAGCGCGACGAACGCGGCGAGCGAGGCGGCGCTGTAGCGGATCAGCCGGTCCGGAGTCGCAGGCCCGCGCGCGGCGGCCACCCAGAGACCGACGAGGACGAGCGCGAGCAGCACGCTCGAACCCGTGCCGAGCGCGTCCGGGAGCGAGCCGGAGAGGTTCTGCGAGCCGCGGCTCGAGTCGAGGGTCAGGGCGAGGCCGCCGACGTGGTGCGCCGCGAGCAGGATCGCCGAGGCGAGGCTCTCGATCTGCAGCGGCCGCGTCGTCTGCCGCTCGATGCTCGCCCAGACGCCGTGTGGCGCGAGCGCGAGGAACGGGACGATCACGACCAGGGCGACCGCGACCGCAAGGCCGAGGCAGAGCAGCGCCTCGCGCCGCCCACGCGTCCGCCAGACGTAGGCGACCGCCGGCGGCACGACGGCCGCGGGAAAGGCTTTCGCCGCCACGCCGAGGCCGATCGCCGCGAAGCCGACCCGCTCCCGCCGCACGAGCACCGCCGCCAGCCCGGCGGCGGTCAGCGCCGCCGGCCAGAGGTCGTAGCGGTAGAGGATCACCGAGCCGAGCGCGAGCGGCGCGAGCGCGAAGAACGCGAGCGCAGCCGCCGTCCGCTTGAGCGACGCGCCGAGCGCCCTCAGCGAGACCGCCATCGCCGCCAGCGCGCCGACCCCGCAGAGCGCCATCAGGACCTGGAACTCGCGGTTGTAGAACGAGAAGCTCGGCCTCCCGACCGCGGGAAGGCCGAACGCCGGCAGCGCCCCGGGCGGGTACTCGACGGCGAAGTCGCGGTAGGGCACGTGGCCGCTCGCCATGGCGTCGCCGTAGCGCTGGTACTCGACGGTGTCGAGGATCAGCGCGTGCTGGTACCAGCCCCAGTGGAGCAGCGTCATCGCGACGAGGAAGAGGCCGGCGGCTCCCACGAAGAGCCGGCGGGGCTCAGTCGACGCCGACCAGCTCTTGGCGAGGACGCTCAACGGGTGCTCTGACTGCGGCTCGAACCGGCTCGGCTGCGGGGGCGAGGACCGCGAAGGCCGCGAACGGGAAGAACCAGGGCAGGTAGAGGTAGAACCAGTGGGTCAGCACGAGCTGGCAGCCGAGCAGCAGCGCGGCGGTCAGCGCGGCGAGCTGCAGCGGCGACTTTCGTCGCGGCACGAAGTAGACCGCGAGCGCACCCACGGCGAGCAGCACCTCGAGCACGCGCCGCAGCACGTGCAGGTCGGGCAGGCCCGCGTGGTACTGGCGCCAGTCCCAGATCGAAAACGGCGACTGGCGGTCGACCTGCCAGCCGAGCGTCCGGTCCCAGAACACGCGCGCGGCGTGGACCGGGTTCGGCTCGAGCAGCAGGATCGAGAAGACCGCCAGGGTCGTGGCCGCGAAGGCAGCCGCGAAGACGAGCGTCGGCCGCAGACGCCGCTCGGGGTAGGAGGCCCAGAGCGGCGCGACGAGCAGCGGCGCGAACTTCGTCCAACCCGAGAGCGCAACCGACGCGCCCCGGGCAACCGGCGACGTCACGAGCCAGAAGCCCCAGATCAGGAAGAGCGGCGGCAGCGCGTCGTTCGTGTTCGAGCTCGAGACGTACTGCGTGAACGGGTAGGCGACCCAGGCGAAGGCGAGCGTGGCCGCGAGGCGAGTCCCGCCGAAGCGCAGCCCGACGAGCGCGAGCCCGAGCACGCAGAGCAGGTCGAACGCGATCGAGGAGAAGTGCGCCGCCGGGAGGTCGTCCCACTTGCCGGTCCAGCCGAGCGAGAGGTAGCCGGGCAGGTACGCCTCGTAGGCGACGGGCCCGTAGGTGTCGCCCTGGGGATTCGCCGACTCGCAGCGGCCGTTGGTCTGGATCCGCTCCCGCGCCTCGCCGTCGGTGTCGGTCGGCCCGCACGCCTTCCCGAGCTCGACCGGGAAGTGGCCGTACGGCGACTGGCCGTGCGCGATCCGGTCCGCCCCGATCACCCCCGAGTAGCCGACGTCGATCACGTTCGAGGCGCGCACGTTGAGGCCGAGACGGAAGCCTGCCGCGAACACCGTCACCGCCGCGAGCAGCCACACCGGCCAGACGGGCACCGCGCCCGTGCCGAGCCGCCCCCGCCACGCGCTCCAGACCATGCGGCCGAGCAGGTAGAGCAACGGCGGGTAGGCGAGCGGCACGCTCGTGAAGATGTCGCCGCGGTTGAAGAACCAGAGCGAGACGCTGAAGGAGAGCAGCACCAGCAGGTCGAGATTCCGCAGGCTCAGCGGCCGTCGCAGGTCGGCTAGCCCGAGCAGGAAGAGGGCGCAGAAGCCGAGCCAGACCGGCGCGCTGTTGATCTCCCTGCCGCCGAAAGCACCGTCGTAGCCGCGGGCCATCTTCCAGGCGACCTGCGGCCCCGTCCAGGCCTCGGTGACCGCGCCGCTCGTGTCGTCCACCTTCCCCGTCGCGACCTCGCCCGCGGGCCCTGCCCAGACGCTCACCCTCCAGAGGTGGTGGTCGGCGTCGAAGGTCGCGTCGGTCTGCCGGAGACGCTTCGGGTAGTGGCTCAGCCAGCTCTCGACCTTGCCGTTGCGGAGGAAGATCGCCTTCGCCTGCGCCTGGGTCAGGCGCTGAGCAGGCGGGCCCAGGGGCTTCGGCTTGCTCGGCGCCGCGAGCGCCGGCCCCGCCAGCAGGAGTCCGACCGCGGCCGCGGCGAGGGCGCGCCTCATCGGCGCCAGCCTAGCGCCCGCCCCTGAACGACCAGAGCTTGTTGCCGATGAAGTTGAGCGGCGTGACCAGGATGATCGCGATCGCCTGGGAGACGACCTTCCCCCAGCCGAACCAGTCCAGGAAGACAAGCAGCCAGAGCTGGTTCACGAGCAGCGCGGAGGCCGAGACGACGAAGAAGCGCGCACCCTGGAGGCCGAAATGCCCCTTCTGGTGGGCGAACGTCCAGTGGCGGTTCCACCAGTAGTTGTTCGCCGCGGCGACGACGAAGGAGATGACCGCCGCCGTGTGCGCGCCCAGCCCGAGCAGGAGCGTGTAGATCGTCAGGTTGACGACATAGCCGCTCGCGCCGACGATCGAGAACTTCGCGAGCTGCACCCAGTTGTGCGGGCGGCTGAGCGCACGGCCGGCGCGGGTGCGGGCCAGGGCTGTCGCGGGCGAGAAGGCCATCGGCGCGCGAGCGTACCGGACGACCCTCAGCGCGAGCGCAGCCGGCCGCGCCTGCCAGGGTCGGGCAATTGTGCCGGCGCCGGCGTGCTAACCCGCGAAGCCCTCCTCGCCGACGAGCGGCACGAACCGGCACGGAACCGAGTGCACCACCGCCGGGCCCTCCGGGCTGCGGACGATCAGCTCGAGCCGCTGGGCCCGCTCGCCCCCGACCGGGACGACCAGCCGGCCGCGCGGGCGCAGCTGCTCGTAGAGCGTCTGCGGGAAGGCGGGTGCGGCGGCGGCGACGGCGATCGCGTCGAAGGGCGCGAGCTCGGGCAGGCCGAGCGTGCCGTCGCCGACGTGGACGTCGACCTGCGGGTAGTTCGCCGCGGCGAGGCTCTCGCGCGCCGTCGCGGCCAGCTCGGGAATCCGCTCGATCGTGACCACCTCGGCGCCGAGCTCGGCGAGCACCGCGGCCTGGTAGCCGGAGCCGGTGCCGACGTCGAGCACGCGCTCGCCCGGTCGCAGCGAGAGCGCCTCGGCGATCCGCGCGACCATGTAGGGCTGCGAGATCGTCTGACCGTGGCCGATCGGCAGCGCCGCGTCGGCGTAGGCGCGGCGCCGCTCCTCCTCCGGGACGAAGAGCTCGCGCGGCACCCGCGACATCGCCTCGAGCACGCGCTCGTCCGTGATGTCGCGGGCGCGCAGTTGCCGCTCGACCATCGTCCGCCGGTCAGGCGGCATCGGCGTGGGCCGGAAGCTGGACGCCGAAGTGCTCCAGCGCGAGGGGTGCCAGGTCGACGATCCGGCGCGGCTCGGCCTCGAGGCCGACGGTCAGGATCGGCACCTCGGAGTCCCCCGCCTCGAGCGAGCCGTGGCTGCCTCCGCCGAGGTGGCTGCGCCCGGCGAGGTCGGTCAGCTCGATGCCCGGCGGCGGCGAGACGAGCAGCTCGCCGGCGTTCGGGTTCGCGAGCGCGGCCCAGGAGCGCTCGAGCGCATCCGGCTGGTCGAGAATCCCGAGGTCGCCGCGCGTTCGCCAGGAGCCGTCGGCCGGCGCGAAGCGGAGCTCCTCGCCGTCGCGGCGCGCCACCGCCTCGTCGCCCTCGCGCCAGAGCACGACCTCGGCCGCCGCCGACCCGTCGAGGCGCCGTGCGAGCTCGGACGGGTCCTCGCGGCAGCCGGGCAGCCGGTAGACCATCCCGGCGCGGTTCGACGCGGTCACGAGCACGCCGTCGACGCCGGCGAGCGAGCCCTCCAGCGACACCACTCGTTCGACGTGCGTCTGGCCGTGGTCGGAGCAGACGACGACCGCGTAGCGCTCGAGGAACTCGTCAGGCCCGCCCGCCGCCTCGATCAGGGCGCCGATCGCCGCGTCGCTGCGCGCCAGCGCCTCCTGGTTCGCCCCCGGGCCGAGCGCGTGCGAGGCGAAGTCGTAGTCGGGGAGGTAGTAGACGAGGAAGTCGAACCCGTCGCGCGTCACCAGCCAGCGGCCGACATAGGCGGCGTAGGCGTCGATCGAGCCGTTCGAGCGGCCGAAGACCGCGACGGGCGCACCCGTCACCTCCGACTCGAACAGGCTGTAGAAGAAGAACTCCTTTGGCCCGTAGGCGCGCCGGGTGAGGCCGGGCACGAGCGGCAGGTGCGCCGTGCGCCCGCGGTAGCAGGTGATGTTCACGGCTGCCGTGGTCAGGCCGGCGTCCTCGAGCGCCTCGTAGACCGTCACGGCGTCGCGGCCGAGGTGCTGCTCGTTCATGTTGAAGATCGCGTCGACGATCGAGCGGCGCGCGCCGGCGGCGCGGATCGCGGCGAAGGAGGAGCCGTACTCGACCAGGCGCCGCTCGCCGCGGTGCCACCAGACGAGGTGCGGGATCCGGTGCACGTCGGGGTGCGCGCCGGTCGCGATCGAGGAGAGACAAACCGGCGTGAGCGACGGGAAGGTGGAGACGCCGCGGCGGTAGCTGCCGTGCCGGGCGAGGAATGCGAGCGCCGGCGCCGACTCCGTCTCGACAGCGTCCTCGAAGACGTCAGGCGTGAGGCCGTCGATCACGGCGAGGATCAGCTTCTTGCGCTCGGTCATCAGTCGCGCGCGAGGCTGCGCAGGCCGGCGTAGCGCTCGGGCTGCCGGCGCCGCGCCCGCGCCGTGAGCGCAGGGAGCGCGACCGCCTCGACGTATCCGAGGAACGGCACGAACGCGAGCGCCGCCACGGCCAGTGAGGCGGAGCCGACGAGCAGCGCCGTGCCGCCGCGCGTGCCGCCTCGACTGAGGGTGCCGGCCACGAGCGACGCGACGACCCACGTGCCGAGCACCCCTCCGATCCCGCCGGCGACGGCCTCGTGCCAGCCGCCGATCGCGTAGCCGACCGCGGCACTAGCCGCCGCGGCTGCGAGGGCGACGCCGAACGCCAGCGCGCGGCGGGGGGCGGTGAGAGCCGAGAGCAGCCCGCCGATGCCGATCCCGAGGCCGAGCGCGAGGCCGATCCGGTACCACTCCCACATCGCGGGATGAGTCTAGACGCGCTCTCGCGACCGACGTTTAGTTTGCGCGTTTGCAGGGAAAAAACAGCGTGCCTTGACACACGATCCCCGCCCTCTGCTCGTCTTCTTCGGCGCAACAGAATCCGGCCCCGCGAGGCGCATGGAAAGCCTGGTGGCGCACCTCGCGCGCAAGGAGCGGGGACGCCTGCGGGTGACCTCGATCGACGTCAACGAGCAGCCCGAGCTCGCCGAGCGCTTCCACATCCGGACCGTGCCGACGATCGCACTCGTCAAGGGGAAGCAGGTCGTCGAGCGGCTCGAGGGCCGCGCGAGCGCCCCGCGGATCGAGCGGATGCTCGAGCCGCACCTCGCCGTCTAGAAAACCGCGCGCAGCCCGTCTGCGTATCCGCCTCCAGAAAGCAAAGCTCCGGCCTGCGTAACGCGCGGCCAGCTGGCTAGGGGGGCCTAGCCCTCCACGACCGGAGCCCGGTGGACCCTCGCCGCCGGGCTCCGAATCGTTCTAGGCCGTGTCTTCTGGGAACTACGCCACAGTGGGCGGTCCGAACCAGGTGGTCAGCGCGTCGACGAGCCCCAGCTCGGTTCGGTCTCCCACCCAGGCCACATATCCGTCGGGCCTGATCAACACGGCGGTGGGAGCACTGACCGCCCCGATTGCCGGAAGCTCCCACGTACCAACGTATTCGGCGTCGATCAACTGAACCCGATCCGCCCATGGAGTGATGTCGAAGCCGGCGGGCTCACCGAGGTTGAGGAGCGCGGGCCGAGCAGCGTGCAGCAGGGTGAAGACACGCAGCGGGCCGTTGGCGGTGACCAGGTCGAGATCGGGCATGCGGCGTCCGAGCAGCGGGTGCCCCTCGCCGAGGTCGTAGTGAATGTCCAGACCGGACATCATCGCGGCGAATCGTGTACGCGGCTCGTCCATGCTCAGCAGCTCGGACACGGCGTCGCGCAACGCCTCGATGCGATCGTCGACGCGCATGAGCGCGGTCTGCGCCATCGTGTTGCGCAGGACGCGGGCAGCGACCGGGTGGCGCTCGGCATGGTAGGTATCCAGGAGGCTTTCCGGCGCTGTCCGGTGGACCACCTGGGCCAGCTTCCATCCCAGATTCACCGCATCCTGCACACCGGTGTTGAGGCCCTGTCCACCGACCGGGGAATGCACGTGCGCAGCGTCGCCGGCCAGCAGGACTCGTCTATCGCTGTAGGCCGCGGCCTGCCGAGTCACATCGGTGAACCTGGAGATGAAGATGGGGCTGTGGATCCCGTAATCGGTTCCGTAGACGGTGATGAGCCCCTCGCTGAGATCACGCAGGGTTGGTTCGCTCGTGCGTCCGACGTGCTCTTCGGTCACCATCACCCGTACCGGCCCCTCATCCTTGTAGACCACCTCGCCGTCGCGGATTTCGTACTCCACCCGACCGAGGGCATGGATGCCGAGGGCGTCGCGGCGGATGCCCAGTTCCGGCTCCTCGGCCAGCTCGACCTCGGCGATCAGGCTGCTGGTTGTCGGTTCCCACCCGGGGAACTCGATGCCCGCCGCCTTACGGACGAGACTGCGTCCTCCGTCGCAGCCGACGAGATAGGCCGCCCGCAGCGACGTGCCGTCGGAGAGCTCGACTTCGACGCCGGTGTCGTCCTGCGCGAAGCCCGTCACTTCACGTTCGCGATAGATCGGCACCGCCAGCTCGCCGACCCAGCCGGCCAGGATGCGCTCGATGTGGTTCTGCCACAGGCCGAGCCCGTAGGGGTGCCTGGTGGGAAAGTCGCTAATGTCCAAGGGGGTCCCGGCGAATGCCGCGACTTGCGCCACCTGCCCCTCCGAAAGGAACCGATCGGCGATTCCACGCTGATCGAGAACCTCGATGGTGCGTGAGTGCAGACCGCCTGCGCGCGAGCCGGCGAGATCCTGGTCGGCGCGCCGCTCGACAATGGCAACTTCGACGCCCGCCAGCGCCAGCTCGCCCGCCAACATCAGCCCTGTCGGACCTCCTCCGGCGATCACCACCGCAAGCGCGGTCATCGCCACACTCCGGTCGGCATCACGCCGATCGCGACCCTAGGCGCTCTGCAGCCGGTCGATCACCGCGAGGCCGAACTCGGCCGCCCGGGCGCCGTCGATCACGCGGTGGTCGAACGTGACCGCGATCGTGCCGACGGGGCGGACCTGGATCTCGCCGTCGTGGACGACGGGCCGCTCGGCGATGCGCCCGATGCTGAGGATCGCCACCTCCGGGTGGTTGACGATCGGGGTCGTCAGCAGGCCGCCGAGCTTGCCTGCGCTCGTGACCGTGAAGGTCGACCCGCGGAGCTCCTCGGGCTTCAGTTGCCCCGCACGCGCGGCCTCGGCGAGGCGCGCGACCTCGGTCTCGAGCTCGTCGAAGCTGCGCTCGTCGCACCCGCGGACGACGGGAACGACGAGGCCCTGCTCGGTCTGGACGGCGACGCCCAGGTCGTAGCGGTCGAGGTAGACGATCTCGTCGCCCTCGAGGCGCGCGTTCAGCTCGGGGTACTCCTTCAGGCTCTCGGCGACGGCCTTGAGGATCGTCGGCAGGAGGCGCTTGAGCTCGACGGCGCCGAAGTCGCACTCCTCGACCCACGTGACCGGCGGTACCTCCCGGTGGGTGCGCGCCATGTGCTCGGCGACGAGGCGGCGCACTCCGCGCAGGGGTTCGCGCCGCCCCTCGCCGGCGGGCTCGCCCGCTCCGGCGCGCCGCACGTCTTCCTCGGTGATCCGGCCCTGCGGCCCCGTCCCTTCGACCGAGCCGAGGTCGACGCCGAGCTCCCGGGCCATCCGCCTGATCAGCGGCGTCGCTCGAACGCTCTGCCCGGCCCGCGGCGGCGGCTCCGCGCGCGGCCGAGCCTCCTCTACCGCTCGTGGCCGCTCGTCCTCGGCAGGCGGCGCCGCTCCGTCCTCGCCGATCACGACGAGCACGGTGCCGACCGCGACGACGTCGCCCTCGGCGACGAGGATGCGGTCGACCTTGCCGGCCGCGGGCGAGGGAATCTCGACGGTCGTCTTGTCGGTCTGGATCTCGACGAGCGGGTCGTCCTCGGCGACCTCCTGCCCCTCGCTCACGAGCCAGCGCGCGATCTCGCCTTCGGTCAGGCCCTCGCCGAGGTCGGGCAGCTTGAACTCATAGGCCACGCGCGGGGTTCTACCGGATCGCGTCGTCGCGCAGCACCGCGTGCACGCCCTGGACGCCGTTGACGACCTGCGTGATCCGGAGGTCGACCACCACGCTCGCGAGGGCGAGCGCGTCGCGACGCCCGAGGCCCAGCTCGCGCTCCATCAGCGCCAGCATCCCCTCGACGGCGCCGGCGGCCGCGTCGTCGAGGTCCTCGCCGAGGCCGAAGGCGAGCCAGGCGTCCTCGGTTCGGGCGACAGGCGCCACCAGCCGGAGGTCGTCCCGCAGCCGGAGCACCAGCTGCGCACGCTCGAGGGGACACTCGATCGCCGTCGAGGACACCTCGCCGTCCCCCTGGCGGGCGTGACCGTCGCCGGCCGAGAAGAGCGCGCCGTCGACGGAGATCGGGAGGTAGAGCGTCGTCCCGGCCACGAGCTCCTTGCAGTCCAGGTTCCCGCCCCAGCGGCGAGGCGGCCCGGTCGGATGGACACCGAGCTCCGGCGGCGGCATGCCGAGCACGCCGAGAAACGGGGCGAGCGAGACCTCGCGCCCGTCGCGGTCCCGTCCGAGCGCGGCGTCGGCGTCCAGCTCCCAGGCGAGTACGCGGCTCTCGCCCTCGCCCACCCCGAGCCGGTCGTTCAAGGGCGTCGACCACCCGCCTGCGACGGTCAGCCCGTATGCGCCGACTCGCACCTCGTCGATCCGGACCTCGAGCGTCTGACCGGTGACCGCCCCCAGCACCGCGACCGGCCCGATCAGGGGATGTCCCGCGTCGAGCTCCGGGTCGAGCGGCGAGAAGCGCCGGCGCTCGGCACCGTCAGCCCGCGGAGGCTCGAGCCCCCAGCCGGCGTCGAGCGTCGAGAAGCGGATCACGTCGCCGGAGCGCACCTCGGCCACCGGCTGGAGCTCGCGCGAGAAGTGTCCGTGCAGCGTGCGCCGCTCGAGCGGGATCTCGTGCAACGTCGTCTTCACGTGGAGAGCACCTGCTTGCCGCCGGCGTCGAACGCATCCAGGCGCACGGCTGCGACCGGCGTGTCGGCGAGCTCCTCTCGCAGGAGGGCGAACACGACTGCGTCCCGCTGCAGGGGAGTGCCGTCGGGCCCATGCAGCCGCCGCCGCAGCGTCCCCTCCTCGACGAACCCGAGCCTCCGGGGGATCGCCAGGCTCGCCTCGTTCGCCGGGTCGACGCGGATCTCGACGCGGTCGATCCCGCAGACCTCGATCGCCACACGCGTCAGCGCCGCGCTCGACTCGGTCGCCAGCCCTTGCCCCACCCGGCTCGCCCGCACCCAGTAGCCGATCTCGACAGCGCCCTCCCCGACCCGCGGGTGTAGGCCCGTGCCGCCCACCACCTCGGCTCCGTCGGGCGAGAACATCGCGTAGACGAAGTCCTGGCCGAGGTCGAACTTTCCACGAAAGGTGCGGAGCAGCTCGACCGTAGCCTCGACCGGCTGCGGCGCCGCGTGTGCCCACGGCATCCACGGCCGCAGGTGCTCGAGGCTCGAGTCGACCGCCTCCTTCGCCAGCGGCGCGTCGCGCGGCTCCCAGCAGCGCAGGACCAGGCGCTCGGTGACGATCCGGTAGGGCGGCGGCGCGGTCAGAACTCGAGCAGCTTCCGCGCCGCGTCCGCGACCCGCTCGGCCGAGGGCATGTAGGCGTCCTCGATCTGCCAGTACGGGTAGGGCACGTCGTAACCGGTCACGCGCACGATCGGCGCCCGTAGGTCGAGCATCGCCTTCTCCGCCAGGATCGCCGCCAGCTCGGCGCCGTAGCCGGCCGTGCGGGGGGCCTCCTGGACGATTACGACCCGGCCGGTCTTGGCCGCCGCCGCGAGCAGCGCCTCCTCGTCGAGCGGCTTCAACGTCCGGATGTCGAGCACCTCGACCGTCGCCTCGCCCTCGAGCGCGTCGGCGGCCCCCTCCGCGAGCGGGACCATCGCGCCGTAGGCGACGAACGTGAGGTCGTCGCCCTCCCGAACAGTCCGCGCGACGCCGAGCGGCACGAGGTGCTCGCCCTCCGGCACCTCGCCGCGCATCGTGCGGTAGTGCAGCTTCGGCTCCAGCACGACAACGGGATCGGGATCCCGGATCGCGGCGGCGAGCAGCCCCTTGGCGTCGGCCGGGGTCGACGGGATCGCCACCTTCACCCCGGGCGTGTGCACGTAGTAGGCCTCGGGCGAGTCGTCGTGCAGCTCGGGCGCCCGCACGCCGCCGCCGTAGGGCATCCGCACGACCAGCGGGAACTCCATCGTGCCGCCCGTGCGCCAGCGATAACGCCCGACGTGCGTGATCAGCTGGTCGAGGCACGGGTACGAGAAGGCGTCGTACTGCATCTCGCAGACTGGCCGCCAGCCGGCCATGCAGAGGCCGACCGCGGAGCCGAGGATCCCGGCCTCGGCCAGCGGCGTGTCGACGCAGCGGTCGGGGCCAAAGCGCTCGCGCAGACCCGCGGTTGCGCGGAAGACCCCGCCGGCGCGGCCGACGTCCTCGCCCAGCACCAGCACGTCGTCGTCGCGCTCGAGTTCGACGTGGAACGCGTCGTTGACGGCCTCGACGAGGGTCAGCTCAGCCACCGAGCACCCTTCGCAGCTCCGCGAGGTCGGACTCGAACGACGCGGGCGGGTCGACGTAGGCGTGCGAGAAGAGCAACGACGGGTCGGCCGGCGGCTCCGCCTCCGCCGCGGCGATCCCGTCGCGCATGAGCTGCGCCGCGTCCGCGCGCACGGCCTCGAGCGCCTCGTCGGAGAGCAGCCCGAGCCGCCGCAGATAGGCCTCGTAGCGCCCGACGCACTCGCGCTGCCGCTCCTCCTCGACGCGCTCGAGGTCGATGTACGCGGCCGGGTCGTCGGCGGTCGCGTGCGGCGCCGAGCGGTAGGTGACCGCCTCGACCAGCGTCGGCCCTTCGCCCGCCCGCGCTCGCGCAACCGCCTCGCGGGTCGCCTCGTAGACCGCGAGCACGTCGCCGCCGTCGACGCGCAGGCCGGGCATCCCGTAGCCCACCGCCTTGTCGGCAAGCGTCTCCGCGGCCGTCTGCGCGGAGAGCGGCGTCGAGATCGCCCACTGGTTGTTGTTGCAGAAGAGGACGACCGGCGCGCGCATCACCGCGGCGAAGTTGGCGCCTTCGTGGAACGACCCCTCCGAGGTCGCGCCGTCGCCGAAGAACGCGATCGCGCACGCCCGCTCGCCGCGCAGCTTCTTGCCCCAGGCGAGCCCGGCCGCGTGCGGCACGTGCGTCCCGATCGGGACGCAGATCGAGGCGACGTTCCAGTCCGCTGGGTTCCACCAGCCGGCGGGGTGACCGCGCCACCAGGAGAGCACCGTCGAGGCCGGCATCCCGCGCAGGAGGCCGATCGCCGACTCGCGGTAGCTCGGGAAGATCCAGTCCTCGGCCTCGAGCGCGTGCGTCGCGCCGACCTGCATCGCCTCGTGGTTCCAGAAGATCGCGTACGTCCCGATGCGGCCCTGCCGGTGGTAGACGACCGAGCGCTCGTCGTAGGTGCGCAGCAGGACGAGCCGGCGGTGGAGCTCGAGCAGGTCGTCCTCGGAGAGCCCTTCGACCTCGCCGTCCGGGACGGACTCGCCGTCGCCGATCACGCGCCGAAGGTCGCGCTCGGCCGGAACCACCTGAGCCGCCATGACGCCGCGAATCTACCTAACGGCTGCGCGCGACCCAGGCCACGACGGCGAGCGCGGCGATCGCCGCGAGCACCCCCATCAGCTCGAGCACGGTCCCGCCGGCCACGTCGGCGCCGGCCGCGACCACGACGACCGCGGCCACGAAGGTCGCGCCGAGGCAGGCGAGCACCACCGTGGCGACGCGAAACGCGGCGACGGCCGGCTGTGTCCACGCGGGCACGCGCGGCTCGATCGACCACCAGGCGAGCTCGGCCACGAGCAGCAGCCCGCCCGCGGTGAGCGGCGTCGCCGCGTCCAGCGCGTCGGGCCCGAGCGCGAGCCGCGTCGCCTGCTGCGCCCCGAGGAGGGCGACTCCGAGGGCCAGCCCCGCGCTCCAGCGCAGGAGCAGGCCCGTAAACAGCACGAGCACCGCCACGCCACCCACGGCGAGGAGCAGCACGTCGTGCCCGCCCTCCCGTAGCAGTGCGGCGACCACGAGCGCCCCGGCCGCGAGCAGCGAGGCGGCCCCCGTCACTAGACGCGCGCGACGCGGGCGTGGCGCCTGAATGCCCTCACCTCCTCGAGCGCGGCCTGCAGCGGCGCGTCCTGGCGCCATTCGACGACCGGCACGCCGAGCCGCAGGTACGACGAGCGCAGCGCGTCGCGCCGCAACAGCCAGAGACGGTAGGCGAGATCGTCGAGCGGCCCGGCTCCCGGCTGTACGAACGGCACCGGCGAGATGTCGATCACGGCGAGGTCGAAGCCGCGGGCCCGGAGGTCGACGAGCGCCCGCACCGAGCGCTCGTCGAGCAGCGGCGTCAGCGCGAGCACGAGCGCGTGCGGCGGCAGCGTCCGCACCGGCAGGATGTCGATGTTCTTCCAGGCGTAGCTGAGGAAGATCTCGGCGTCGAGCAGCGAGTCGAGCACGCGGTAGAGCTGGACGACGCCGCTCGAGACTGTCAGCCAGTTGAGCACGCCGCCGAAGGCGACGAGGCCGACGCGGTCCTTCTCGCGGATGTAGTGCCCGGCGAGCGAGCCCGCCGCCTCGACCGCGAGGTCGAGTGTCCCGGTCGCGCCCTGCCGGGCCTCGGCGAAGGTGTCGAGGAAGACGATCACGTCGGTGTTCCGCTCCGGATGGGTCACGTTCACCCACGGCTCGCCGCGACGAGCGGTGGCGCGCCAGTTCACGCGGCGCACGCGGTCGCCGGGCACGAACGGCCGCAGATCGGCGAACTCGATCCCCTCGCCGCGTGTACGCGGCGTCTGCGTCCCGGTGAAGGTCTGCGTCTCGAGCGGGCGCAGCAGCTTTTCGAGCGTCTCGCCGCGCGGGTAGACCTTCAGCGGCCGGCGCATGTCGAGCGCCTGCTCGAAGGCGAGCAGGCCGAAGCGGTCCTGGACGCGCAACAGCAGGTCGCCGACGAGGTAGGCGCCCCAGTGCGTGCAGCGCAGGGGCAGCTCGAGCTCCGGCTGCTCGCCCGGGCCGAGGTGCCGCAGCTGGGGGTTCGGGCCGTTCGCCTCGATGCCGTCCGGGAGATCGAGCAGCAGTGCGAGATTAGGGACCGTCCCTTCCGCGTCGAGCTCCAGGTACGCCGTCACCTGCTCGCCCTCGACCTGCCGCTCGCGGTCGAGCTCGAGCCTCGCCCGCACGCGCGGCTCCTGCGCGAGCGAGAGGCCGGCCGCGAGCACCACGGCGAACGGCGCGGCCAGCGCGGCCAGCTCGGGCCGGCCGAGCACGAGCGCCGCGAGCAGCCCGGTGCCGGCGAGCGCGGCGTACGCGCCGAGCTTCGGCGTCGCGGCTCGTGTCACTCGGCGGCCGGCTCGGGCTCGGCCTTCGGCGTCGGGACGCGGTCGAGCAGCCCCTGGACGATGTCGTCCGGACGTAGCCGCTGCACCCAGAGCTCGGGCCGCAGCGAGAGCCGGTGTGAAAGCGCGGGCACGGCCACCGACTTGACATCGTCGGGCGTCACGTAGTCGCGCCCCTCGAGCGCGGCGCGGCAGCGGGAGAGCTTCAGCAGCGCGAGCGAACCGCGCGGGCTCGCGCCGACCTGAACGCCGTTCGCCGAGCGCGTCGCCGCGACGAGGTCGACCATGTACGTCCCGACGCTGCGGTCGACGTGCACCTGCTCGACCGCGCGCTGCATCTCGAGCAGCTCCTCGTGCCCGACGACCGGCTCGAGCTCGATCTCGTCCACCGCCCGCTCCAGCCGCCGCTCGAGCACCTCCCACTCCTGCTCGCGGCCGGGGTAGCCGATCCCGATCCGCAGCAGGAAGCGGTCGAGCTGCGCTTCCGGCAGCGCATAGGTGCCCTCGTACTCGATCGGGTTCTGCGTGGCGAGCACGAGGAACGGTGGCGCGAGCGGGTGCGTGACGCCCTCGATCGTCACCTGCCGTTCCTGCATCGCCTCGAGCAGCGCTGCCTGCGTCTTCGGTGGGGCGCGGTTGATTTCGTCGGCGAGGAGGAGGTTGGTGAAGATCGGGCCCGGCCGGAACTCGAAGTCGGCCTCGCGCTGGTTGTAGATCGAGGCGCCCGTCACGTCCGAGGGCATCAGGTCGGGCGTGAACTGAATCCGTGTGAAATCGATGCTGGTCACTTGCGCGAAGGCGCGAGCGATCAACGTCTTCGCGAGACCGGGGAAGTCCTCGATCAGCACGTGGCCGTCGGCCAGCATGCCGAGGAAGACGAGCTCGAGCGCCTCGCGCTTGCCGACGATCGAGCGCTCGACCTCGTCGAGGATGGCATTCGCGCGGCGGGAGACGTCGTCGACGTTCACAGCGCCTCCAGCGCGTCGACCGCCCGGCGCAGCGCGGCCGGTGCGATCCCCTCGGCATGGCGATCGGCCGGCGGCTGCCGGTCGGGGCGCACGAGCTCCCAGAGCTCCTCGTCGAGCACGCCCTCGGCCTCGTCGAGCTGCACGCCGCGCGAGGCGAGCCTCATCGTGGCGATCTCGCGCAGCTGTGGCCGCAACCGGGCGTGGAGGTCGAACGCCGTCGACGACGCCATCGTCAGCTCGCGCTCGAGCCGCTCGAGCTGAGCCGGCCGCTGCCGCTCTTCCGGCTCTCGCTCGAGCGCGGCGAGGATCTCGGGCACCTCTTCGAGCGGGTAGGCGTCGCGCGCCAGGATGACGACGTCGACGAGCGCGATTCCGCCCACCAGCAGGATGAAGACGTCGAGCTCGAGCTCGAACCAGCCGGGGGCGAGGAAGCGCGCGAACAGCAGCGCGACGGCGGCCATGCCGGTCAGGAAGAGCCAGGAGCCGAGGAGCCGCTTCATGCCGCGGCATTCGTCTCGGCCTCGAGCTCCGCCCGCAGGCCGGCGAGGGCCTCGATCGCGTCGTCCTTCATCGAGGCGTCGATCTCGTGTGAGCTGAACTTCGCGCGCTCGTAGAGCAGTGTCAGGCGGCGGACGGCGAACGTGCTGACGCCGAGCCGGTCCAGCGCGCGGTCTACGAACTCGCGCGCCGTCTCGTAAGGCTCGCGCGTGACGTCGTGCGCCGCGAACGTCCGCTCCAGCCGCGCGTAGGTGGCGATCACCGCCCGGCGCGGGTCGCGCTCGGCGCGCAGGTCGTCGAGCGTGTCTGCCAGCACCTCGTCGAGCGCTGCCGTCAGGGACGCCTCGCGCTCCCACTCGGCGCCGCGGTAGCGCTTCCAGACGATCAGCGCGACCGTCCCGCCGGCGCCGGCTACGAGGATCGAGGCCAGTACGAGCGCGGGAAGCCACTGGAACTGCGCGTCCGCGCGCTTCCTGGCCTCCGGGCCGCTGGCCGAGGCTGGCAGGCCCGGCTTGGCGTTCGACTGCTGCTGCCCCGAGCCGTAATGGGTGTAGTGCCGGACGACGAGGGCAGCGGGAAGGGCGAGGAAGCAGATCGCCAGCAGGCCGACGAACTGGCGGCGCACACCGCCCTTGCCCTCCAGCAGGCGCTGACGCCGACCGAGCGCCGCGACCCAGAGCACGACGAGCACCCCGATCGGGAAGAGCACGAACGCCAGGGACGCGATGTACTCGACGACCAGTTTCGGCGCATGGGCGGTGCCGCCCCCTGCCCCGCCGCCGGGTCGGTGGGCGTGGCTCGCGACCGCGACCGCGGCGAGCAGCGCCGTCAGCGCGGCTCCACTCAGCACGAGCCTTCGGGCCCCGTTCACGACGAAACCCTAGATGAGCACGGCGGCAGCGCCGCGCTCGGCCTCGAAGACGGCGAGCTCGACGTCGCCCAGGTCCTCGCCGTCGGCCTGGAGCGGCAACGGCCGGTCGCAGGCGATCTCGAGGCGGTCGAGGTCGTGCGCGTAGACGAGGTCGTCCGCTCCGGGCTGACCGCGGCCGGTGAACACGAAGCTCAGCAGCCTCGGCAGGCTGGCCGCCGTGACGCGCCGCGGCGCGACGAGGTCGAGGCCGAGCTCGAACCGCGCCTCGGGCGCAACGTGCAGCGCGATCGGCCCGGCGAAGCTGTATGGATCCGTGTTCGCGACCAGTGCGAAGGCGGCGCGGCCGAGACCTCTCGCCTCGAGCGCCGGCTCGAGGCGAACGCGCCGTGCGGCCAGGAGGCGCGTCACCGCACCGATGTAGGCGAGGTCGCCTGGACGCTTCCCGTCGGCCCTGCGGCCGAGAGCGTCCACGCGGCGCACGAGCTCTGCGTCGAGGCCGACGCCGGCAGCGAAGGCGAACCGGCGGCCGTTCACCCGCCCGAGCGAGATCGTGCGCGTCCGCCCCGCCCGCAACGCCTCGGCGACGCTGTGCGCCGCGGCCAGTGGATCGCGCGGCAGCCCGAGCGCCCTGGGCAGGACGTTCGTGCCACCACCGGGCAGGAACCCGAGCGGGACGCGTCCGCGCACGCCGTTCAGCACCTCGTTGAAGCCGCCGTCGCCCGAGTAGACGACGATCGCGTCGCCCTCGCTCTCGGCCGCGGTCGCCAGCTCGACCGCGTGACCCGCCCGCTCGGTCAGCACCGTCCGTACCGTCCCCGCCCGCCCGAGCTCCTCCTCGACGGCGCGCACGCGCTCCTCGCTCACCGCGCTGGCGAAGGGGTTCACGATCAGGACGACTTCCATAAGCTCCCGCGAGGATGCCACGGCCCGTGATCTTCGCCCCCGCGAGCCCGTGAGATCGGCCGTGGTCGTGCACGTGCCCGAGGCCGAGCCGGCGGTCCGCCGGTGGCGGCTCGAGCACACCTACGACGCGCCCGTCGGGATGCCGGCGCACGTGACGCTGCTCTTCCCGTTCGTGCCGGCCGCGGGCATCGCCGAGGCCCGGGCGCGGCTCGCCGGACTGCTCGCGCGGCACGAGCCGTTCGACGTCACCTTCGCGCGAACCGCCCGCTTCCCCGACCTGCTCTACCTCGAGCCAGAGCCTGCCGACCGCTTCGGGGCCCTCACCGAGGCGATCGCCGCCCAGTGGCCCGAGCATCCGCCCTACGAGGGCGAGCACGAGACGGTCGTCCCGCACCTGACCGTCGCCGAGTCGGAGGACACGTCGCTGCTCGACCGGATCGCGGCCGAGGTGGAGGCGCGTCTGCCAATCCGCAAGCGCGTCGACGCTGCGAGCCTGTTCGTCGAGGACGAGCACGGCCGCTGGCACGAGCACAGCCGAGTGCCGCTCGGAGGCCAAACTGATCAGTCGGGCGTCGCGTAGCCCCGCATGCCGTTCAGCAGCAGCTCGTAGAACCCGTCGGCGAGCTCGTCGGTATCGGCGCCCGGACGCAGCCACGTGTAGGCCCAGTTCGAGGCCGAGAGCGCCAGCAGCGCAGCCGTCGCGTCGTCGAGGTCGCTGCGCAGCTCGCCGAGCTCGCGGCCCTCGCGGAAGAGCGCGCGGATGCGTTCCTCGTAGCGACGCCGCTCGCCGCGGATCTCGTCCCGCCGCTCGCCCTCGAGGTAGCGCCACTCCTGCACGAAGACCGTCGCGACGTCGAGCTGGTCGGCGACCACGCGGAGGTGGGAGCGCAACGCGAGCCGGATCTTCTCGGCCGGCCGCAGCTCCTCGTCGATCGCGTCGAGGCCGGCGTGGAAGGCGCGCGCGCCCTCGAGCATCGTCTCGTAGAGCAGGTCCTGCTTCGACTCGATGTGCGCGTAGAGCGAGCCCTTCTGGACCCCGAGCGCCTCCGCGATCTCGCCGATCGAGGTGCCGTGGTAGCCCTTTTGGGCGAACAATCGCGCGGCCTGGCGGGTCAGCTCCTCGCGGCGAGCGCTCATCGGCGGCCGTAGACCTCCGCCGCGGCGCGATGGAAGCCGCCCGGAAGGCCCTCGGCCTCGAACGTGGCGGCGATCTCTTCCATCTCGCCGACCCAGCGCCACGCCTTCGTCTCGGCCGAGCGCAAGGCTCGGCGGGAGCGGTCGCGCAGCTCCGGCTGCGAGAGGTCCCACTCCTGCAGCAGCGTCTCCTCGACTCGCGCGCCGCGGGCGAGCTCGCGGATCGCGAGCAGCAGCGCCGCCGTGCCCTTCGTCCAGGCCGCGTAGGCCATCTTCACCGCCGACGCGTGACCGACCTCGTCGGAGACCACGCGGGCGTCGACGATCGAGCCGGAAAAGAGCTGGCCGGCCTCGGTTGCATCCGTACCGGAGAGGTAGAGCCGCGTCGTGCCTGCCTCGCGCGGGGGCGAGCCGACGATGCCGCCGTCGACGAACCGGCCACCTGCGGAACGGACGATCTCCGCCACCTCGCGAGCGGTCGCGGGCGCAATGGCGTTGGCGTCGACGTAGAGGCCCTCGAACCGGCCAACCGAGCGCGCCACGTCGAGGGCCGCATGCGGCGGGCAGATGGAAAGGATCACGTCGCAGCCGTCCAGTGCCGACACGGAGCCAACGTCCTCGAGTCGGGCGGCCTTCGCGCGCCGCCGGGTCTCGCCGCTTCGTCCCTCGGAGGCCCAGCGGGCGCCCAGACCCCGGTCGCGGAGGACCGCGCCGACCGCGGCACCCATCTCGCCGGGATGAAGCAGGCCGACCGTCCGCTCAGCCACTAGACTTCGCACCCTAACGATCGTTCGGTTGGGAAGAGGCGCCAGAATGTCGGATCGGGAGCAGGAATTTCTCGCGTACGTCCAGGACGGCGGCCAGGTCGAGGCCGGCGACTGGATGCCCGACGAGTACCGGGCGCGCCTGCGCAAGTTCATCGAGATGCACGGCAACTCGGAGCTGATGGGCGTGCTGCCCGAGCGCGAGTGGATCCTGCGCGCCCCGACGCTGCAGCGGAAGCTCGCCCTGACCGCGAAGGTGCAGGACGAGGTCGGCCACGCACAGCTGATCTACCGCGTCGTCGAGGACCTCGGCAAACCGCGCGAGCAGTGCTTCGAGGACCTGCTCTCCGGCAAGAGCAAGTTCCACAACGTCTTCCACTACCCGACGAAGACCTGGGGCGACGTCGGCGTGATCGCCTGGCTCGTCGACGCGGCCGCGATCATCAGCCAGAAGGCGCTGCTCAAGTGCTCGTACGCTCCGTACGCGCGGATCATGAAGAAGATCTGCTGGGAGGAGTCGTTCCACATCCTTCACGGCCGCGACGTGATCCTGACGCTGATGAACGGCACCGACGACCAGCGCGCGCTGGTACAGGAGGCGCTCGACCGCTGGTGGGGCCCGCTGATGCAGTTCCACGGCAACCCGATCCCGGCCGACGAGGACCCGATGCTCCTCTGGCGGATCAAGAGCCAGGGCAACGACGAGGCGCGGCAGCAGTTCCTCGACGGGTACGTGCCGCAGATCTGGGAGCTCGGGCTGACGGTGCCCGACCCGGAGCTGCGCAAGGACGAGGAGAGCGGCCGCTGGCTCTACACCGAGCCCGACTGGGACGAGCTCAAGCACGTCGTCACCGGGCACGGGCCGAAGACCGAGGATCGGCTCGACCTGCGCCGCCAGGCGCGCGAGAACGCCGCGTGGGTGCGCAAGGTCGTGCTCCCAGAAGCCGCGTGATCTACGAGGTCTTTCGGCAGGAGCGGAAGGGCCAGGCGTTCCAGCACGCGGGCTCGATCGAGGCCGCGGACGAGCGCTTCGCCGAGTCGTACGCGCGTGAGCAATACGGCCGGCGTGGCGAGTCGGAGGCGCTGTGGGTGGTCGCCCGCGACTCGATCCTGCGCATCGAGGAGTTCGTCGACGAGCTGAACCGAAACTACCACCGCGTGGACGGGTATCCGCTGAAGGAGAAATTGAAGGAGGCACGTGAGCGAGCGGGCACAACTGCTCCTCGAGATCGCTGACGACGAGCTGATCCTCGGCTGGCGCGACTCGGAGTGGACGGGGGTCGCGCCGTTCCTGGAGGAAGACGTCGCCTTCTCGTCGATCGCGCAGAACGAGATCGGGCACGCGCGGGCGCTGTACGAGCTCGCCGCGCGCGACCTCGGCACGACCGCCGACGAGCTCGCCTTCGACCGCAAGCCCGAGGAGTACCGCTGCAGCGAGCTCGTCGAGCTGCGGCTGCCGGAGTGGGAGCGCACGATCGCGCGCCACGTGCTCTACGAGCAGGCCGACGCCGAGCGGCTCGAGCGGCTGAGGGCCTCTGACGACGCGGAGGTCGCCGGCCTCGCGGCCAAGATCGACCGCGAGGAGGTCTACCACCGTCTGCACGCAGAGATGTGGCACGGGCGACTCAAGGACGAGCCGCGCTATTCGGAAGCGCTGCAGGAACTGCGTCCGTTCCTCGAGCGGCGGAACGGCCACACCCCGGAGCTGGCCGAGCTCTGGGACGAGATGACCTCGGTGCGGCGCTCGCAGCCGGCGGGCACGACGTGGTGACGGAGGCCCAGGTCTGGGAAGCGCTCGCGGAGGTGCCCGACCCCGAGATCCCGGTGATCTCGGTCGTCGACCTCGGCGTCGTGCGCGACGTGCGCGTCGAGGACGAGCGCGTGCACGTCGAGTTCACTCCGACCTTCCTCGGCTGCCCCGCGCTCGAGACGATGTGCGCGCAGATGGCGGAACGGATCGCGGACCTCGGCGCCGAGCCCGAGGTCGAGGTCGTGCTCGACGACTCGTGGTCGACCGACCGGATCACCCCGGAGGGCCGCGAGAAGCTCCGCGCCGCGGGGTTCGCGCCGCCGGCTCCGCGCGAGGCCGCTGCGCCGAAGCTCGTGCAGCTGCAGGCGAACGGCTTCCGCTGCCCCTACTGCGGCTCCCGCGACACCGCGCTCGAGAACATCTTCGGCCCGACCCCGTGCCGCTCGCTGCGCTACTGCCGCGACTGTCGGCAGCCGTTCGAGCAGTTCAAGACGATCTAGACCAGCCGCGCGGTCAGTGGCACTCGCCGGCGCCGGACTCGGTGAAGATGCCATCGCCGGCGGGAACGAACTCCCAGGTGTAGCCGGTCTCGAGCAGCATCAGCCTGAGGACGCCGTAGGTGGTGTCGTCCATGTTCTCCTGGTTCGGCAGGGGCGGGCCGAGCAGGTGGTGACTGTTGCCGCCGGTGCCGGCGACGAACTCACGGATGCCGCGCTTCGGGTCGGCGGCGCCCAGCGGCGTCTGCGGCGCGAAGCGCTGGTAGTTGTGCGCGTGGCCGTTGAGCACGACATCCGCGCCTGCCCGGTACAGGTCCTCCCACAGCGGCTGTACCGCCGGAGTCGCCGTACCGAGCGTGGACGAGAAGAGGGGGTGATGGAAGTACGCGAGCGTGCAGCGCGTCCGATGTTGCACGAGGTCGTTGCGCAGCCACGTCTCCTGAGCCGAGCCGGGGTGGCACGCGACGAAGCGGCAGTTGCTGTTGAGGACGACGACGTGCCAGCTGCCAAGCTCGTAGCTGTAATAGCCCGCACCGGCCAGGCCGGCGAGCGTGCTCCAGTAGTCGAAGTACGGGGCCGCCCCGGGCGTGGCGTAGTCGTGGTTGCCCGTGGCCGGGCGCGTGCGGTCGCGGAACGTTCCCCAGCTCGGGTCGTAGCAGTTGGCGAAGTCCTCGGCCGTGCCGCGTGGGTAGGCGAGGTCTCCCAGGGCGGCGATGGTCGCCGGCACTCCTTCCAGGAGCGCCGCGGTCGCCTCGTCGCCGCCCGAGCGGCACGAGCCGATGTCGCCTGCGGCGAGCAGCAGCGGCGCGATCCCGAGCCGTAACCGCGGCTTCGACCGCGTCTCGCGCGAGGCGACCGAGACCGCGCCACGGGTCGCGACGAGCGCAAGTTGGACAACCCCCGGCCCACCGGCCGCGGAGCTGACGTCGAACGACCTCCACCCGGGTCGTGCCGAGCCACGCGCCACCACGCGCCCGAGGCGCGGCGCGGTGCGGAAGCTCAGCGTCCGCTCGTTCCAGTGCCGCCCTGCGACGGTTCGCACCTGCACGGCCGCCCGGCCCGAGGTCACGAACACGCGCAAGGCCGCGGACGCGGCGCCGCCGCGGAGGCTGCCGACACGGAAGCGAAGGTACGCGCGACCGGCCGGTGCGGCGCGAAGTCGCAACATGCGCGCACGACCCTGCTCCCCTCCCGGCGTCTCCGCGGTGACGGAGCCGTCTGCGACCGACGTGAACACCTGCTGCGGAAGCACGGCCGCGGCCCGCGCGGGCCACATGCCGCTTGCCGCGGCCGCGATCACGACCGCCGCGCCGGCGAGCGTTCGTCCATCCACGTAGGCGAATCTAGCCGAGGCGCCGCTGGCGAAGACCCGACGCGGCGGCGACACCGAACGCTACGAGGATCACCGCGAGTGGAGAGACGAACGCCAGGCCTAGCCACGTCGGGAACGGCTCGCCCTTGTTCGCGTCCGGGTACCCCGCCGGAACGGCGAGCGCCACCGCGACAACCGGGAGTGCCAGCGCCCACCAGCGCCCGACGAGAAGGCCGGCACCGACCTGAACTCCCGCAACGATCAAGCAGGAGCTCGCCCCAGCTGACGGGGACGACCCAGTCGGCGATCGCCCGCCTCGAGTCGGGCGGGCGGCCGCCGCGGATCGACACCTTGCTCCGGATCGCCGAGGCCCTGGACTGCGACCTGGTCGTCGAGCTCAGGCGCCGCTAGCTCGACGCCGCGCTACGGCGCGATGTTGTGGTTGAGGTGGAAGACGTTGTCCGGGTCGTACCGCCTCTTGACCTCCCGCAGCCGCTCGTAGTTCGGGCCGTACGCTGCGCGGATGGCGTCGTCGGCCTGGTCGTCGCCGAGGTAGTTGAGCCAGCGGCCGGTGCCGAAGTGCGGTCGCAGGGCCGCGAAGGTCTCACGCGTCCACGCGATGTTCGCCTCGGTCTCGTTCGGATCCGTCCAGATCGACGGGATCAACAGGTTCCAGCCCTCGTCGCGGTGGGGCACGGCGGTCTCGGTCGGCCCGACACGTGTCACCGCGCCGTGGAAGCGCTCGAACAGGATCGGCGTCATCGGCGAGGGGACGGCGGCGAACCGTTCGACGACGGCGTCGATCAGCTCGTCGGGAAGACCGCGCGTGAAGCTCGACAGCCAGTAGTTCAACGCACCGGCCGGGAAACCCTCGTCGAGGAGCGTGTTCATCACCGGGTACGGCATCGGGCCGACCTCGACCAGCAGAGGCGAGCCCCAGCTCTTGAACGGCTCGAGGTCGCGCTCGGCCTCCTCGGCAGCCCCCGTGTGGAAGACGGCCATGGCAGCGAGCGGCAGACCGGAGCCGTCGGGCGCGTGCGTGAGCGCGGCGAACACGGTCAGGTCGTCGGAGGCGCCGGCCACCGCGTCGCGGTAGAAGCGCAGCAGCTCGGGCGCGGCGTCGAGCGGGTGGGCGATCAGACCGCCGACGATCGTCTCGAGCGGGTGCAGCTGGTACGTGAAGGAGGTCGCGACGCCGAAGTTCCCGCCGCCGCCCCGCAGTGCCCAGAAGAGATCAGGATGCGAGGACGCGTCCACGTCGAGCACCTCGCCGTCCGCGGTGACGAGCTCGACTGCCAGCAGGTTGTCGGAGGCGAGCCCGTGCTTGGCCATCAGCCAGCCGAGGCCACCTCCGAGTGTGAAGCCGGCGATGCCGGTCGAAGAGATCGCGCCTCCGGTCACGGCGAGCCCGTGCTCGGCGGCGGCCTCGTTCAGCTCCGCCCAGGTCACGCCGCCACCGGCGGTTGCGGTGGCCCGTTCGGGATCGATTGCGATCCCCTTCAGCTCGGCGAGATCGATCATCACTCCGCCGTCGGTGACTGCACGGCCGGCGACGTTGTGGCCGCCGCCGCGGATCGAGACTTCGAGTCCCTCCCGGCGCGCGAGGGCCAGCGCCTCGACGACGTCGTCGGTCGTCCGGCAGCGGACGATGACGGCTGGCCTGCGGTCGACGAGGCCGTTGTGCACAGCCCGGGCGGCGTCGTAGCCGGCGTCCTCCGGGGCCAGGACGGGCCCGGAGACCCGGTCGGCGAGGTCTATGGCAAGCGTCGCGTTGCTGCTCATGAGAGTGCTCCTCTATCCAGTTGGCACGATCGGTCGTGCTTGGTAGTACGAACGGTGGGCACCGCCTCTTCCCCGGGAGCTGCCTCGTCGCCTCCTTGCGGGTCCTAGGACTCATGTCCCATTGCGACCCGGACCCGCCCCCGGGCAGTCTCGATTCGACCACCGAGACCCCCAAGGAGGGCCCCGTGAAGAAGCTCAACCTCATCGGATTCGCCGCGCTCGTGGCAATGCTCGTCGCCTTCGCCTCGACCGCGACCGCCGCCGGCAACAAGGGCGGCAAGGGTGTCACCGTGCGTGGCAAGTGCAGCGCCGGGCACGTTTGGAAGCTCAAGGCCAAGGCCGACGACGGCCGCATCGAGACGGAGTTCGAGGTCGACCAGAACCGCGTCGGCAGGCGCTGGCGCGTCAAGATCGCCCGCAACGGCGCGACCGTCTTCAGCGGCATCCGCACGACCGTCGCCCCGAGCGGCTCGTTCACCGTGCGCCGCCTGCTCGCTCCCGCGGCCTCGAACCGCATCGTCGCGACCGCGAAGGCCCTGCGGGGCGGCGAGACCTGCCGCGCGGTCCTCTCCCTCTAGCTCCTCCCTCATCCCCCACGCCGAGACCGGGGCCCTCTCCCCGGTCTCGGCCTGTCTACGAGAGGTCGTGCTCCCGCGCCCAGAGCGCGGCCTGCGTCCGGTCGGTGACGCCGATCTGCTGGAAGACGCGCGTCAGGTGGGTCTTCACGGTCTTCTCGCTGATCCCGAGCTCGCGGGCGATCAGCTTGTTCGGCATGCCAGCGGCGACGCAGCGCAGGACCTCCCGCTCCCGCTCGCTGAGCTCGGCCTGCTCCCGCTCCGCGCGCGCGGTGAGCAAGGCGCGCGCGGCCTTCGGCGACAGCGGCGACTCGCCGCGCGCGGCCGCGCGCACGCCGCCGATCAGCTCCTCGGGCTCGGCGTCCTTCAACAGGTAGCCGATCGCGCCGGCGTCGAGAGCGGCGAGGATCCGGTCGCGGTCGGTCAGTGAGGTCAGGACCACGACCTGAACGTCCTCGCTCGCGGCGACGATCGCGCGCGTCGCCTCGATCCCGTCGACCTCGGGCATCGAGAGGTCCATCAGGATCACGTCCGGCCGGGTCTGAGCGGCGAGCTCGATCGCCTCGGCACCGTTCGCAGCGCCGCCGACCACCTCGATGTCCGCCGCCGTTGCGAGCAGGCGCTCCAGCCCGGCCCGAACGAGCCCGTGATCCTCCGCCAGCAGGACGCGGATCACCGCGCCACCTCGACCGAGACACGCGAGCCCCGCCCCGGAGTGGAGGCGATCTCGAGCTCGCCACCCGCGTCCAGGGCGAGGTCCCCGAGCATGCGCAGGCCGAAGTGCTCTCCGTCCTCGGACTGCCCGGGACGGAAGCCGCGGCCGTCGTCTTCGACCACGAGCCGGGCGCGGCCGTTCTCGGCGCCGACCTCGACCCGGACGTGCTTCGCGTCCGCGTGCTTGGTCACGTTGCGCAGCGCCTCCTGGGCGACGCGGAAGAAGAGCGCCTCGGTGTCGCGGTCCAGCCGCAGTTCGTCCTCGACCTCGAGCGACGTCTCGACTCCGCGCGCCTCGGAGGCACCGAGCAGATCGGCGAGCGCCGCCGCCAGGCCCGCCCGGTGGAGCTCGGGTGGGTAGATCTCGACCAGGAGCGTGCGCAGCTGGCCGATGCCGTGCCTCGTCTCCGCCGCCGCCTCGCGCAGCTCCGAGTCGAACGGCGCCGGCGCTCCTTCCGCGGCTGCCGAGAGCGAGTACGAGACCGCCGCGAGGTCCTGCACGACGCCGTCGTGCAGGTCGCGAGCGATCCGCCGGCGCTCGAGATCCGACGCCTCGAGCGCGCGGTTGAGCAGCCGTTCGCGCTCCTCCTGGCCTCGCCGCACACGCCTGGCGAGCCACCAGGCGAGCGGCAGCTGGATCAGGGCGAGCAGGATCAGCGCGCCGAGCATCACCGGCGCGAACTGCCGGAAGATCCGGCGCCCGCGGGCGGAGATGAAGCTCGAGCGGTAGTACGTCTCGTAACGGAGGCGCCGCCCGCTCGGCGTCTGTACCGGCAGATAGACCTCGAGCAGCCTGCCGAAGCGGCGCTCGAAGCGGTTTTCCGGCTTCGAGAGGTCGCTCACAGCGGCGTCGGGCTCGCTGTTCTGGAACTCGGCGAGGTCGCCCGGGCTCATCGTGTAGCGCGCCCCGATCAAGCGAGGCTCGTCCGAGTAGACGACACGGCCCGAGCGGTCCCAGATCTTCACGCGGGCGATGGCCGCCCGGCTGAAGGGGTCGCCCAGCACCCGCTCCTGGACGACGCGGTCGACCGCCGCGATCGCCGTCGGGTCGCCCCTCAGGAGTCCATCGCTCAACGCGGGCTCGACCGAACCCAGTGCGGCGATGCGGGTCTGGTCCTTCGCGTCCCGGATCGCCTCCGCCTCGCCCGCGCGACGAACGAACCACACGCCGAGCAGGCTGATCAGCACGACGGCAAGCAGGCCAATGGCCGCGTACCGGGCCAGGGCTTCCCGCACCGGATTTCGGCCGGCCGCCGGCCGGCGCCGCCATCTCACGGTGGAAGTCTGCCCGAGGCCTCGCAGCCCCGCTCTCGCGCTACTCCTGGATGCCGACGTTGAAGCTCGGGTACTTGCCGGTGAGCAGCATCAGGTAGCCGTACGTCTGCGTCTCGAAGCGGATTGCGAGCGCGGCGAAGTTCCGCAGCCCTTCGGGCACACGGCCGGTCACGAGCGCGATGAACCAGCTGAAGATCGCAAGCAGCTGCGAGAGGTTCGAGAGGATGTTCGTCAGCAGCATCGCGGGGATCGCGAGGATCACGCGGAAGAACACGGTCCACCGGTTCTGCTCCTGGGGCGGGTCGACCTCGAGGTCGATCGGGTAGCTGCCCTCCTGCCCGGTGAAGCCCGGGTAGGGGTCGGCGACCAGCAGCGTGTAGGCGCGGACGTGCGTCGAGAAGCGCAGGAACGTGGCGAGGAAATTGTGCAGGCCGTCGGGCGAGCGGCCCATGAACAGCGTCGCGAACCAGTTCACGAGCCACGCGAGCGAGGCGATCACGCCCCAGAGGATCGCCCACAGGATGAGCGGGATCGCGAGGATCAGCCGGAAGAAGACGGTCAGCCGGGTGCGCTGGAGGTCGTCGTTGACGATCAGACGGATCGGATGGTGCGTGGAGGCGGTGGAGGTCGTGCCTTCCGAGCTGACTTCCATGTGAGCTCCCTTCTAGCGGCCTTCGAAGCGCGGCTCCCGTTTCTCCAGGAACGCCGCCACTCCTTCGCTGAAGTCGTCGGTTCGGGTGGCGACAGCCTGCAGCTGGGCCTCGAGCTCCAGCTGCTCGTCGAGCGTCGTGTGCTCGGCGTGGTCGAACAGCCGCTTCGAGAGCGCGATGCCGCGGGTGGGCATGGCGGCGAGCTCGGCGGCGCGCTCGGCCGCGCGGGCCGCGAGCTTCTCGTCGGGGACGACCTCGGAGACGAGGCCCCATTCGAGCGCCTCCGCCGCGCCGAGGCGACGGCCCGAGGTCATCCACTCGAACGCGCGCGACGAGCCGAGCAGCCGGCGCACGAAGAACGTGCCGCCCATGTCGGGCACGAGGCCGATGTTGATGAAGGCGGGCACGAAGGTGGCGCTCTCGGCGGCGAGCCGCAGGTCGCAGGCGCACGCGAAGCTCAGGCCGGCTCCCGCCGCCGGCCCGTTGACCGCCGCGAGCACGGGCTTCTCGAGCTCGCGCACCGCCCGGATCGTCGGGTGGTAGTGCTCGCGCAGGCGGCCGGCGATGTCGCGCGCCGCCTCGCCGAACTCGTTCAGGTCCTGGCCGACGCAGAACCCGCGCCCGGCGCCCGTGACTACGACCGCGCGCACCTCCGGGTCCCGCGCCTCCTTGAACGCGCCGACGAGCTGCCGGTGCAGCTCGGCCGTGAAGGCGTTGAGGACCTCGGGCCGGTTGAGCGTGATCGTCAGGACGGCGCCGTCGCGGCTGGTCTCCACCTCGGCCATCCGCCGCAGCCTACAACCGCGTTGCTAGCTTCGGCTCGTGGCCGGGCTGAGCTATATCTCGTCGGAGGAAGAGGCACTCGACGCGTACTCGAACGCCGTCGTCACGGTGGCGGAGCTGCTGGCGCCGTCGGTCGCGAACCTGCGCGTCAGGCATGGGCGCCGCGTGGGCGGCGGCAGCGCGGTAGTGATCACGCCTGACGGCTTCCTGCTGACCTCGGCACACGTCGTGAACGGAAGCACGCGGGACGGCCGCGCGTCGTTCGTCGACGGCCGCGAGCTTGCGTTCTCCGTGGTCGGGGCCGACCCGCACGCCGACCTCGCCGTCCTGCGGGCAGAGGCCGACGACCTCGTGCCGGCGGAGCTCGGCGACGCGGAGCGGCTGCGCGTCGGCCAGCTGGTCGTGGCGATCGGCAACCCGAACGGCTTCGCCGGCTCGGTGACGGCCGGCGTCGTATCCGCGCTCGGCCGCTCCCTCCCGACCCAGGGCGGCCGCATCGTCGACAACGTGATCCAGACCGACGCGGCGCTCAATCCGGGGAACTCGGGCGGCGCGCTCGCCGACGGCTCGGGGCGCGTGGTCGGGATCAACACCGCCGTCGCGGGGGTCGGCCTCGGGCTGGCCGTGCCGGTGAACGCGGCGACGCGGCAGATCGTCGGCGCCCTGATGACCGAGGGCCGCTTCCGCCGGGCCTACCTCGGCATCGCCGGCGGCTCGCGGCCGCTGCCGCCGCGGCTGGCGCGAAGCCTCGGCCGCGCCTCCGGGGTCGAGGTCGTGCAGGTGGTGGAGGGCTCGCCCGCCGCCGGGGCCGGGCTCCGGCCGGAGGACCTGATCGTCGAGCTCGACGGCTCGCCGATCGCCGACGTCGGCGACCTCCAGCGGCTGATGGTGGTCGAGAAGATCGGCGTGCCGGTGGGCTTGCGCGTGCTGCGCGGGGGCCGGGAGCTGGAGCTGACGCTCGTTCCGGCCGAGCTCGACGGCTAGCGGCGCGAGCGCACGAACGACCAGACGGCGAGGATGCCGAGCGCCGTGACGAGCTGCCAACCGAGGGTGATCCGCTGCACGTCGATCGCCGGCTTCCACTTCACCTCGTCGCCCGGGCCGATCACCCAGCCGCCGACCGGCCTGGCCGTCAGGCCGAAACCGGCGCCGCCGTTGTTCTCCTCGTCGCCTCCGCCGCCGCCGCCCCCGCGGACGGACGCGGCCGGGATGACCGTCACACCCTCCCGCTCCACCGGCTCGCCGTAGACCCGCTTGGCGGCAATCGCGTCCTGTGCACCTCTGAGCAGCTCGTCGATGTCGGGCATGGCTACCTCCCTCTGAACTCGGGCTTGCGCTTTTCGGTGAACGCGGTCAGGCCCTCCTTCGCATCATTGCTCGCGAACGCGAGGTAGAGCGCGCGGCGCTCGGCCTCGAGGCCGGCCGCAAGGGTCATCTCGTAGGCGCGGTCGACCGACTCCTTGGCCAGCCGCGTCGCAACCGGGCCCTTCTCGGCGATGTCGCGGGCGACGCGCTTCGCCTCGTCGAGCCAGGCCTCCTTCGCGACCACGCGCGCGACGAGACCGGCCTCCAGTGCCTCGCGGGCGGAGAGGCGCCGGCCGCTGAGGATCACGTCCATCGCGACGGCCTTGCCGACGGCGCGCGTGAGCCGCTGGGTGCCGCCCGCCCCCGGGATGATCCCGAGCCCGGTCTCGGGTTGGCCGAACTGCGCCGTCTCGGACGCGACGATCAGGTCGCAGCTCAGCGCGAGCTCGCAGCCGCCCCCGAGGCAGAAGCCGGAGACGGCGGCCACGAGCGGCGTCCAGAGCCCGCGGATCGCGTCCCAGCGCTCCACGCGCCGTTGGTAGTAGAGGTCGATCGCAGATGCCTGCGCGAGCTCGCCGATGTCGGCCCCGGCGGCGAACGCGCGCTCGCTCCCGCCGAGCACGATCGCCCGCACGGCCTCGTCGCGGTCGAGCTCCTGCAGCGTCGCGACGAGCTCCTCCATCAGCTCGTCGGAGAGCGCGTTCAACTGCTGCGGCCGGTTGAGCAGGACGACCGCGACCGCGCCGTCGCGCTCGACCTCGACGAGGCTCACTTGCGCTCCAGGAAGCGCTCGATCGCGGCCTTCGGCTCGTCCGTCGCCATCGACAGCGCGAGCCAGTCGCGCGCGTGGTTGATCGTCTCGTGCCAGGCCAGGTCGCGCCAGAAGTTGAGGTGCTGCTTGGCGTAGCGCGTCGTCTGCGGCAGCTTCCGCGCCAGGTTCTCTACGACCGCGTCGACCTTGGCGTCCAGCTCGGCCGCCGGCACGGCCCAGTTCACAAGGCCCCACTCCTCCGCCCGCCGCGCCGGGATCTCCTCGCACATCAGCACGATCTCGCGCGCCCGCCGGTCGCCGACCATGATCGTCAGCCACTGGGTCGCGCCGCCGGCCGGCACCGAGCCGTGTTCGGGCCCGACGTGGCGGATGAAGGCGTCGTCCACCATCACCGCCAGGTCGCAGGCCATCTGCAGCTCGTTGCCGCCGCCGACCGCGATCCCGTTGATGCGCGCCAGCGTCGGCTTGCCGATCTCGCGCAGACGGTCGTGCATGTCCTTGAAGGCGCCGAACCACTTCCAGTACTCGGTCGGCTTGCCGAGGTAGTCCTCGGCCCACGAGCGGAGGTCGGCGCCGACGCAGAAGGCGCGCCCCTCCCCGGTGACGACGACCACGCGAATCTCGTCGTCCCACGACGCGTCCTCGCAGGCCCGCGCGATCTCGCGGAGCATCCGGAAGTCGAAGGCGTTCAGCACCTCCGGCCGGTTGAGCGTGATCGTCGCCCTCGGCGGTGCCTTCTCGTAGACGATCCGCTCGAAACCGAGCTCCTCGGGAGCCAGCGGTTTCGGCGCATCCGGCTGGCGCTCGCTCACGAGACGTCTGCGAAGAGGACGTGGAAGCGGCCGCCCATCTCCATCGCGTCCTTGCCGGTCGCCATGAACTCCTCGCTGCGCGCGGCCTCGCCGAATGCCGCGCGGTCGGGGAACTCCCACTCCGCGTAGTACGCGTAGGCCGGCTCGCCCATCGGCGCGCCGAACACCTTGCCGTGGCGGAACGTGGCGCCCGGCACCTGCCGGCAGAGCTCCGCGTGCTGCTCGTACCGGGCCGCGTCGGGCTCCTGCTCGTAGAGAACGAACGCTCGAACCATGCAGCTCCTTTCCTCGGAGACGCGCGTGAGCGTATAAGGCGCTCGCTTGCGACGCCGACCGTAGAGGCCTTGCCGGTGCGACCGTTCTAAGCTTCGCCCCGTGTCGAGCAGCTCAGCTGTAGCGGTCGTCCTGGCGAGCGCCGCCGGGCTCGGTGGCGCGGTTCAGGCGGCCGTGATGGGCGAGCTCGGCCAGCGTGTCGGGATCGTCCCCGCGCTGGCCTTCGCGGTGATGGTCTCGCTCGTCTGCGCACTGGCCGGGCTGCTCGTCTGGGAGCGGAGCTTCAGCGGCGTCCGCGCCGCGCTGCACGAGCCCGTCTGGCTCTGGATCGGTGGGGTGATGAGCGTCTTCATCGTCTTCGCAGTCACGCTCGGGCCGCCGCGGATCGGCGTCACCGCGACGATCGCGATCGTGATCGCCGGAAACCTTTTCAGCGCCGCCATCATCGACCGCTTCGGCTTCTTCGGCGTCGAGCGTGTCGGCCTCGACTGGCCGCGCGTGCTCGGCTTCGTCTTGCTGGCCGCGGGCGCGGCGCTGACGCTAAAGCGCTAAGTCGTCAGGCTTGACCGGCACTCGCGGCAGCTCGCGCCCGGTCGCCGCCCGCAGGGCGGAGACGATCGCCGCCGTGGAGACGACGGTCGGAGGCTCGCCGACCCCCTTGGCGCCGTAGGGCGCGTCCGGCTGCGGCACTTCGACCAGCTCCGCGTCGACGGGCGGCATGTCGAGCGTCGTCGGGATCAGGTAGTCGGTGAAGCTCGCGTTGGTGATCAGGCCGTCGCGCGTCTGGATCTCCTCCATCAGCGCGAGGCCGATGCCCTGTGCGATGCCACCCTCGATCTGGCCGTGCACGGCCTGTGGGTTGATCGCCCTGCCCACGTCCTGGGCGGCGCCGATCCAGGCCACGCGCGAGAGGCCGAGCTCGACGTCGACCTCGACGACGACCCGCATCGCCGCGCAGATGTAGGCGACGTGGACGCGCTCGCCGGTCACCTGGCCGTTCTCGGGGTCGAGCGGGAAGGTGCGGGAGTGGTGGTAGGTGCGCTCGAGATCGACCTCGCGGCCGGTCTCGCGGAACTCCTCCAGCGCGTCCTCACAGGCGAGCCGCACGGCTCCGGCCGCCATCCAGGTGAGGCGCGAGGCGGACGACGAGCCGGCCGAGTCGACGCCGTCGGTCGAGCCGGGCAGCAACGTGACGTCGTCCGTGCCGAGCTCGGTACGCGCGACCTGCAGGATCACCCCGGTCACGCCCTGCCCGACCTCGGCGGCGGCGCAGCACACCTCGGCGGCCAGCTGCTCGTCGGAGCCGACCCAGAGCCGCACCCGCGCCGAGCAGGCGTCGTCGAAGCCCTCCGAGTAGCAGACGTTCTTGAAGCCGACGGCGAAGCCGACGCCGCGCTGCACGCCCTGGCCGTGGGTGGTGTTGCCCGCGCCGCCCGGGAGCCGGATCGGGTCGCGCGGCAGCTCCTCCGGCTCGGGAACCGGGAGCGCGGCGGCGCGGCGGATCACCTCCGCGACCGGCAGCGAGCCCGTCACGACCTGGCCTGTCGGCATCGTGTCGCCCGGCTCGAGCGCGTTCAGCAGCCGCAGCTCGACCGGGTCGATCTCGAGCGCCGAGGCGAGCTTGTCCATCTGCGCCTCGTGCGCGAAGCACGACTGCACCGAGCCGAAGCCGCGCATCGCGCCGCACGGCGGGTTGTTCGAGTAGACGCACGTCGCCTCGATCAGCGCGTTCTCGACCTTGTACGGGCCGCAGGCGAAGCACGCGGCGTTCGAGCAGACGGCCGCGGAGCTCGACGCGTAGGCGCCGCCGTCGAGCAGGATCCTCGCCCGCACGCAGACGAGGCGGCCGTCCCGGCTGGCCCGGTGCTCCATCCAGATCTTCGCCGCGTGCCGGTGGACGTGGCCGACGAACGACTCCTCGCGCGTGTAGACCATCTTCACGGGACGGTCGGCGTGCAGCGCGAGCAGCGCGCCGTGGATCTGCATCGAGAGGTCCTCCCGCCCGCCGAAGGCGCCGCCGACCCCGCTCAGGTGGATGCGCACCCGCTCCTTGTCGAGGCCGAGGCAAGGCGCGACCTGGTCGCGGTCGACGTGCAGCCACTGCGTCGCAACGTAGACGTCGACGCCGCCCTCGCCGTCCGGGACGGCGAGCCCGGACTCCGGCCCGAGAAAGGCCTGGTCCTGGATGCCGAGCTCGTAGACGCCCTCGACCGAGACGTCGCCCTGCGAGTCGGGATCGCCGTGGCAGACGACGATCGTGCGCAGGACGTTCGGCCGCGGGTCCTCGCGAAAGCCGTGCCCGGCGGTCGGGTTCTCGTCGTGGATCGGCGGCTGCTCGGTGGCGCGCTCCATGTCGACGACGGGCTCGAGCGGCTCGTATGCGATTCTCACCAGCTCGGCCGCCCGCCGAGCCTGCTCGGGATGCTCGGCGGCGACGAGCGCGACCGGCTCGCCGAAGTAGCGGACGCGGTCGATCGCGAGCACGGGCTGGTCGGCGAACTCGAGCCCGTACGTCTTCGCGCCCGGCACGTCCTCGTGCGTGAGCACGGCGTGCACACCGGGCATGGCGAGCGCCTGGGAGATGTCGAGCTCGAGGATCCGCGCGTGCGCATGCGGGCTGCGGACGGTGTGGCCCCAGAGCATCCCGGCAGCGGAGAGGTCGCTCGCGTAGGCGAACTCGCCCGTCACCTTCGGCGTCGCGTCGCTGCGCCTGACGACCTCGCCGATGCGGCCGAGCTCGAGCGTGCGGGCGGTCGCGCTCACCGCTCGGCGGCCAGCCTGACGGCGTCGAAGATCTTCGCGTACCCGGTGCAGCGGCAGAGGTTGCCAGAGAGCGCCTCGCGAATCTCGTCCTCGCCCGGCGTCGGGTTGCGCACGAGCAGGTCGGTGGTGGCGACGATCAGCCCCGGCGTGCAAAAGCCGCACTGGACGGCGCCCGTCTCGGCGAACGCCTCCTGCACAGGGTGGAGCTCGCCGGCCCGCGCGAGCCCCTCGACCGTCACGACCTGGTGGCCGTCGGCCTGGGCCGCGAGGATGAGGCACGCGCAGACGAGCGTCCCGTCGAGCAGCACCGAGCACGAGCCGCACTCGCCCTGCTCGCAGGCGTTCTTCGAGCCGGGCAGGCCGAGGCGCTCGCGCAGCGCGAAGAGCAGGCTCTCGCCCTCCCAGACCTCGGTCTCGCGGCGCTCGCCGTTGACCGTGAGCTCGATCCTCACGCCAGGCACCTTTCGAGCGCGCGCTCGGTGAGCACACGGAGAGCGTGCCGACGGTAGCGCGCGCTGCCGCGCACGTCGTCGATCGGGCTCGCGGCCTCGGCCACGCGCTCCGGGAAGCCGTCGCGCTCGCCGAGCGGGGCCGTCACGAGACCCGGCACCGGCCCGGCGGAGCCGTACGACGCGCGCAGCTCGTCACCGTCGACGGCGAGCGCGAGCGAGACGACGGCGATCACCATCGCATTGCGCGGGCCGACCTTCATGAACGTCTGCCGCGGACCGGGCGCGGCGAGCCGGACGCCGGTGATCAGCTCGTCCGGCTCCAGCGCGTTCCGCTTCGGGCCGACGAGGAACGCGCGCAGGGCCACGACGCGCTCGCCACGAGTGGACGCAAGCTCGACCTCGGCGCCGTAGACGAGCAGCGGCGGCAGCGCATCCCCCGCCGGCGAGGCGGTGCCGAGGTTCCCGCCGATCGTGCCGCGGTTGCGGATCTGCGGCCCGCCGACGGTGCGCGCAGCCTCGACCAGGGCCCGCAGCGGCTCGCGGAGCTCCATCGCCTCTGTGTAGGTGAGGCCCGAGCCGAGCCGCAGCCTCCCGTTCTCGCGCGACCAGCCCCGGAGCTCGGGCACCTCGTTCAGGTTCAGCAGCGCCGGAGGACGCGCGCGGTCGAAGTTGAGCTCGACCATCACGTCGGTGCCGCCCTGGATCGGCACCGCGTCCGGCCGCTCCGCCTTCAACGCCAGAGCCTCCTCGAGGCTGCGGGGAGTGAGCACGTCCACGCTTCGCCAAGCGTACTTCCTGATCCGACGGGTTAACGTGCGCCGATGGCCGACCTCGCACGACGCCTCTCGGTTGCGCGCGGCGATGAGCCGGCCGATCTGGTTGTCCGCGGCGGTCGGGTCTTCTCCGTCTTCACGCGCGAGTGGCTCGAGAGCGACGCCGCGGTCGTCGACGGCTACGTCGCCGGCCTCGGCGACTACGAGGGCGCGGAGGTGCTTGACGCCTCCGGCCGCTACGTCGTACCGGGCTTCATCGACGCGCACATGCACCTCGAGACCACGAAGCTGCTGGTGGACGAGTTCGCACGGCTGGTGCTCCCGCTGGGGACGACCACCGTCGTCGTCGACCCGCACGAGATCGCGAACGTGCTCGGCACGGACGGCGTGCACTGGCTGCTCGACATCTGCAGCGACCTCCCGCTCGACGTCTACTTCATGGCTTCGTCGTGCGTCCCGGCCTCGTCCTTCGAGTCCCCGCGGCGGCCGCTCACCCCCGGCGACCTCGAGGGACTGCTGCGGCGGCGGCGGGTGATCGGGCTCGCCGAGATGATGAACTTCCCCGGCGTGGTCTCGGGCGACGAGCACGAGCTCGAGAAGCTCGCGCTCCCCGGCGCGGAGCACGTGGACGGCCACGCCCCGGGCTTACTCGGCAAGACGCTGAACGCCTACGCCGCGGCCGGGATCTACTCCGACCACGAGGCTTTCACGATCGAGGAAGGGCGCGAGCGGCTGCGGGCCGGAATGTGGTTGCTGATCCGCGAGGCCTCCGCCGCGCGCAACCTCCAGGCGCTGATCCCGCTGGCGAAGGAGTACGGCCCGGCCCGCCTCGCCTTCTGCACCGACGACCGCGAGCCCGAGCACATCGCCGAGGACGGCCACATCAACGCGATGGTGCGCGACGCCGTCGCGGCAGGCGTCCCGCCCGAGGACGCGCTCGTGATGGCGACGCTCAACCCGGCGACCTGGCACCGGCTCGGCCACCTCGGCGCGATCGCCCCCGGCTACCAGGCAGACCTCCTGCTGCTCCCAGACCTCGAGTCCTTCGTCCCGGAGACCGTGCTCAAGCGGGGCCGCCCGCCCGACGACGTCGTCCGGATCGAGGTGCCCGAGTGGGTCAAGCACACCGTCCGCGTGCGACACGTCGCCGCCAGCGACTTCGCGATCCCGTGGGAGGGAGGGAGCGCCCGTGTGATCGGCGTGATCCCCGACCAGATCGTGACCGAGTCGCTCGTCGAGGAGCCGACCGTCGAGGACGGGTACGCCGTCGCCGACCCCGAGCGCGACCTCGCCAAGATCGCGGTCGTCGAGCGCCACCTCGGCACCGGGCGGATGGCGGTCGGGCTGGTGCGCGGCTTCGGCCTGCGATCCGGCGCGCTCGCGTCCACCTTCTCGCACGACGGCCACAACATCGTCGTCGTCGGCGTCGAGGAGCACGACATGGCACGGGCGATCGGGCGGCTGACCGAGATCGGCGGAGGCGTGGTCGTCGCCGAGGATCGCGGCGTTCGGGCGGAGCTACCGCTGCCGATCGCCGGCCTGATCTCGGATGCACCCCTCGAGGAGGTCGTCGAGCGGAGCCGCGGCTGCATCGCGGCGGCTGCGAAGCTCGGCTGCACGCTGCCCTCGCCGTTCCAGACGATGGCGTTTCTCGCGCTGTCGGTGATCCCGAGCCTGAAGATCACCGACCGGGGCCTCGTCGACGTCGACCGCTTCGAGCTCGTGCCGCTCAGGGCGTGAAGCGGCTGTTCGCCAACGCCCACGTCGTCGTGATGGACGACGAGGGGACCGAGCACGAGGACGGCTGGCTGCTCGTCGAGGACGGCATGGTGGCCGCGGTCGGCGCGGGCGCGGAGCCGGAGGCGGGCGAGCGCGTCGACCTCGGCGGCGCGCTGGTCACGCCCGGCCTCGTCAACACCCATCACCACCTGTACCAGACGCTCACGCGCGCGCGGGCGCAGGAGTCGAGCCTCTTCGGCTGGCTGAAGGCGCTCTACCCGGTGTGGGCACGGCTCGACGAGGAAGCGGAGCACGCGGCCGCGCGCACCGGGCTGGCCGAGCTCGCGCTCTCCGGCTGCACGACCGTCTTCGACCACCACTACGTCTTCCCGCGCGGCGCCGGCGACCTGATCGAGGCGGAGATGACGGCCGCGCGCGAGCTCGGCGTGCGGCTCGTGCCCTCGCGCGGGTCGATGGACCTCGGCGAGTCGGGCGGCGGCCTGCCGCCGGACTCGCTCGTCGAGGACGCGGACACCGTGCTGGCCGAGACGGAGCGGCTCGCGTCGCGGTACCCCGAGCTCGTGGTCGCGCCGTGCTCGCCGTTCTCGGTGACGGGCCACCTGATGCGCGAGTCGGCGGAGCTCGCGCGCCGGCTCGGACTGACCCTGCATACGCACCTGGCCGAGACGGTCGAGGAGGAGGAGTACTGCCGCGAGCTCTACGGCTGCAGGCCGGTCGAGTACCTGGAGCGGCTCGGCTGGCTCGACGACGACGTCTGGTGCGCCCACTGCGTCCACCTCGACGAGCGCGACGTGGCGCGTTTCGGCGAGACCGGTACGGGGGTTGCGCACTGCCCGTCCTCGAACCTCCGCCTGGGCGCGGGGGTCGCGCCCGTGCGGGCGCTGCTCGACGCGCAGGTGCGCGTCGGGCTCGGCGTCGACGGCTCGGCCTCGAACGAGCGGGGCGACCTCTTTCTGGAGGTCAAGCAGGCGCTGCTCGTCGCGCGCGGCCGCGGCGGGCCGGACGCACTGACGGCACGAGAGGCGCTGCGGCTCGGGACGCGCGGGGGCGCGTCGGTGCTGAAGCGGGACGACCTCGGCTCGCTCGAGCCGGGCAAGCGCGCCGACTTCGCGGTCTGGCGCGTGGACGGGCTCGAGCTCGGCGGCGCCGACGACCTGGTCGCCGGTCTCGTCTTCAGCGGGCCACACCGCGTCGACCGGCTCGTCGTGGCGGGCGAGGACGTCGTGCGCGACGGCCACCTGGTGCACGCGGACGAGGCCGAGATCGCCCGCGAGCACCGGCGCGCCGCGGCGCGCTTCGCCGGCTAGTGGCGTTCCCGCCCGCGCGCGGCGAGCGGCTGCCGTGGGACGCGCTGCCGGGCACCGTGCGCAGGGGGATCGAGGAGAGGCTCCGCTCGCCGGTGGTCGACGCGGAGACGCAGCACGGCGGCTTCTCGCCGGGTGTCGCCGCACGCCTGCAGCTCGAGGACGGCCGCCGCGCCTTCGCCAAGGCGGTGGGCCCGGAGCGGAACCCCGACTCGCCGGAGTTCCATCGCCGTGAGGCGCGGGTTGCGGCGGCGCTGCCGCCGGAGACGCCCGCGCCGCGGTTGCTGTTCTCGCTCGACGAGCAGGGCTGGGTGGCGCTCGTCTTCGAGGACGTCGACGGGCACGAGCCGCGGCTGCCGTGGCAGCCGGACGAGCTCGTGCGCGTGCTCGACGCGCTGGGCGACCTCGCGGAAACGCTGACGCCCGCACCGATCGCGGCACCGCCGGTCGAGGAGGCGCTGGACGAGCTCTTCCACGGCTGGCGCACGCTCGCCTCCGATGCCGAGAGCGTCGACTCATGGGCGGCGGAGCACGTCGACAAGCTCTGCGCGCTGGAGGCCGCCTGGGCCGCCGCGGCCGCCGGCGAGACGCTTCTGCACTGCGACGTGCGCGCCGACAACATCCTGCTCACCTCGGAGCGCGTCGTCCTCGTCGACTGGCCGCACGCCTGCGTCGGAGCCCCGTGGATCGACCTGCTCGCGTTCCTGCCGAGCGTCGCGATGCAGGGCGGGCCGCACCCGTGGGTGCTGTTCGAGTCGCATCCCGTCGGCCGCGACGTTCCGCCCGAACGGCTGCAGCCGGTGCTGGCGGCGCTCGCAGGGTTCTTCCTGCAGCGCTCGACGCTGCCGCCTGCGCCCGGCCTCTCGACACTGCGCGAGTTCCAGCGCGGTCAGGGCGTCGCGGCGCTCGCGTGGCTCCGGCGCAGCCTGGGCGCGTCGTAGAGTTCGCGCGCAGTGGCCGTCTCGCTCTCTACGCACGTCCTCGACACCGAGCGCGGACGGCCCCGGAGCGGCGTGAAGGTCGAGCTGCGTCGCGGCGGCGAGGTCGTGGCGAGCTCCGAGACCGACGGCGACGGCCGCGCACGGCTGGCCGAGGGGCTCGAGCCCGGCCGCTACCGGCTCGCGTTCGAGCCGCCTTCGCCCTACTTCCGGCGCGTCGAGCTGGAGCTCGAGCTCGAGGACGGCCACCACCACGTGCCGCTGCTCGTGTCGTCGTTCGGATGCGCGACCTACCGCGGCAGCTGAGCGTCGAGCAGCTTTCGGAGCTGTTCGAGGGCCGCACGCGCCTCGTCGAGCTGCTGGCACGGCGGGCCGACCCACTCGACGCGGCTCCGGAGGTGATCGCGGAGCTCGACGAGGCCGAGAAGCTCGAGGCGCTGAACGCCCATCCCGCGGTCGGCGCCGGCAACCTCTCGGCCCGCTCCGCGAAGGAGCAGGGCGCCGCTGCCGAGCCGGCTGTGGTGACCGAGCTCGCGTACCTGAACCAGGTCTACGAGGAGAAGTTCGGCTTTCGCTTCGTCGTCTTCGTCGATCGCCGCCCGAAGGCCGCGATCCTCGAGGTGCTGCGTGCGCGGCTCGAGCGGTCGCGCGAGGAGGAGCTCGAGACCGCGCTCGGCGAGCTCGTGGCGATCGCCCGCGACCGCTGGCAGCGCGGCTGATGGATCCGTACGCGAACGAGTGGCTGCAGTTCCTGGCGCGCTGGCTGCACGTCGTCGCCGGGATCGTCTGGATCGGGACGTCGTTCTACTTCGTCGCGCTCGACAACCACCTGCGGTCGCCGGCGCGAGGGGAAGACGTCGAGCGTGGAGTCGGCGGCGAGACCTGGGAGATCCACGGCGGCGGCTTCTATCGGATCGAGAAGTACCAGCTCGCGCCGCCGCAACTGCCGGACGTCCTGCACTGGTTCAAGTGGGAGGCGTACACGACCTGGCTGTCGGGCTTCGCGCTGTTCGTCGTCCTCTACTACTTCAACGCCGACACGTACCTCGTCGAGGCCGGCGGCCCGCTCGGCACGGGCTGGGCGATCGTCGTCAGCGTGGTGCTGCTGGTGGTGGCCTGGGTCGTGTACGACGGGCTCTGCCGGCTGCTGCCGAGCGAGCTCGAGCTGGCCGGGGCGATGGTGGCGCTGACGACGCTCGCGGCGTGGGGCTGCTCCGAGCTGTTCGCGCCGCGCGCCGCGTACCTGCAGGTCGGCGCGATGCTCGGCACGATCATGGTCGCGAACGTCTTCTTCGTGATCATCCCGGCGCACCGTGAGCTGATCCGGGCGAAGGAGGCCTACCGCGAGCCCGACCCCGCCGCCGCACTGCGCGGCAAGCAGCGGTCGGTGCACAACAACTACCTGACGTTGCCGGTCGTCTTCGCGATGCTGAGCAACCACTTCCCGAGCGCGTACGGCCACAGCTACGCCTGGCTCGTGCTCGTCGCGCTGATGGCGATCGGCGCGTGGATCCGGCACTTCTTCAACCTGCGTCATGCGGGACGGACGGTGTGGTGGATCCCGCTGACTGCGGCACTCGGGATCGCCGCGGTGGCGGTGGCGATCCGACCTTCGGACAACCCGGGCACGGCGGCCGCGAGCGCCGGCACGTCGTTCCCGCGAGCGCAGTCGATCGTCCGGCAGCGCTGCGTGCCATGCCACTCCGCAAGCCCGACGCGCGTGGCCGCGGCGCCGCTCGGCATCCAGCTCGACACCGCCGAGCAGATGCATGCGCAGGCCTCGGCGATCGAGCGCGTAGCCGTCGAGTCGAGCACGATGCCGCTCGGGAACGCGACGGGGATGACGGCGGCCGAGCGCGCCGAGCTCGGGGCCTGGATCCGCTCGGGCGCGAAGATCAAGTAGGTTCGGCTCGTGCTGGAGATCGCCTCCGGAGACTTCCGCTTCGCCGGGCGCCTCGAGGAGGAGGCCGCGCCTGCGACGGTGGCCGCGTTCCGGCGGCTGCTGCCGCTGGAGAGCCGGGTGATCCACGCGCGCTGGAGCGGCGAGGCGTGCTGGATCCCGTTCGGCGACCTCGACGTCGGCTTCGGCCCCGAGAACGCGACGTGCTACCCCGCGCCCGGCCAGCTGCTGTTCTACCCCGGCGGGGTCAGCGAGACCGAGATCCTGTTCCCGTACGGCTCGACCTCGTTCGCAAGCAAGGCAGGCGCGCTCGCCGGCAACCACTTCGCGACGGTGACGGAGGGAGTCGAGCTCCTGGCGAAGCTGGGCCGGAAAGCCCTCTGGGAGGGCGCGCAACCACTCCGAATCACCGAGACCTGAGCGGGCGGCTGAGTCCGCTCCCCACCCTCATTGGGTGGGGAGGAGGTTCCACCCGCCACCCGCGGTGAGCGTATCCCACGAAGGCGCGCGTGTCTCTGACTCGACGGCGCCGAAGGTGTGCCTAGTCGTCCACAGCCGCGGCCCGCGCGCCGAGCGCGCCGGCCAGCACCTCGACTCCAAGCTCGGCGTCGTCGGTCGAGGAGTGCTCCCCCGGCGAGTGGCTGATCCCGCCGTTCAGGCTGCGGACGAACAGCATGGCCGTCGGCACCCCGGCGGCCGCCAGTACACCCGCGTCGTGGCCCGCGCCCGAGGCGAGCTCGACGGCCGGAAGCCCGCGCCGCTCGAGCTCCTCGCGCAGCACGCCCGTCACGTGCGGGTCCATCGCCACCGCCTTCGTCCGCGAGAGAGTTGCCGGGACGACCGCGCACACCTCCTCCAGCCGGGCGTCGTCGGGCGCGCGCACGTCCACGCTCAAGACCGCCCGCCCCGGGATCACGTTCGTGGCGCCGGGCTCGGCGAGTAGCCGGCCAACCGTCGCAACGGCGCCATCGACCGCAGCCGCGGCGTCGCGCAGCCGCAGGACGAGCTCGGCCGCCGCGACCAGCGCGTCGTCCCGACCTGTCATCGGCGTCGTCCCGGCGTGACCCTCGCGGCCCTCCAGCACCACCTCACCGCGCGCGCTCGCGGCGATCGCGCTCACGACCGCGAGCGGCGCGCCCGCCGCCTCCAGCCGCGGGCCCTGCTCCACGTGCAGCTCGACGAACGAAGCCGGCCGCGGGTCGAGCCCCGCCGCGCACAGCGCCCGCGAGCCGACGCAACCCCGCCCGCTCCAGCCCTCCTCGTCGCGAAACGCCACGACGACGAGCGACCGCTCCTGGGCGCCCAGACGCTCCACCGCCTCGAGGCCGCCGACCACGCCGAGCGCGCCGTCGAAGCGCCCGCCCTGCGGCACCGAGTCGAGATGGGAGCCGGTCCAGACCTCCGGCAGCTCGGGCCGCCGCCCACGCAAGCGCCCGAAGAGGTTCCCTGCCGCGTCGGCCTCGACCTCGAGCCCGGCGGCCCGCATCCACCCGGCCATGAGCGCGTGCGCCTCGTCTTCCTCCGCGCTTCCGCCGAGGCGGTTCGCGCCCGGCCCGCCGCCGATCGCGTAGAGCTCGTCCAGCCGCTCGAGCACGCGCATCGGCAAACCCTACGACCGCAGCGGCCGCAGCAGCTGGACGCCGGCGAGCGGGAACGCGGCCGCGAGCGCGAAGCCCACGCGCCACGAGCTCACCGCGACGATCGCCGCAAACGCCGGTGGCACGACCGCGCCCGCCGCCGCGAGCGCGCTCTGCTGCATCCCAAGCGCCGCGCCGCTCCGGCGGCTCCCGGCGATCTCGGCCGCGGCGGTGAACGACAGGCCGTTCCACGCCATCGAGAGGCCGCCTGCGACGACGAAGGCGGGCACCAGCACGACCAGCGGCGCGGAGAGTACGGCCGCCGCGATCGCCAGCGTCGCCGCCGAGCCGAGCCCCACCAGCCTCAGCGGCCGCAGCCGGGAGCCGACCCGGTCCGACCAGCGGCCGCCGCCGATGCGCAGGAACGCCGCGACGACCTGCACAGCGCCGAGCACGCCCGCGGCGGCCGCAGGCGAAAGCCCACGCTCGTCGTGCAGGAAGAGCACGAGGAAGCCCATCACCGCCAGCTGCGCGACGAGGTAGAAGCTGCTGCCGGCGCAGAGGAGCCACAGCCGGCGGTCGTGCAGGGTCGCGCCGAGCCCGCGTGGCTCGAGCGCGTCGTCGCCGGCTCGCCCTTCGCGCTCCCGGATCGCAACGAGACCGAAGAGCGCACCCGCGGCGCAGAGAACCGCGAGGAACACGAACGCCGAACGCAGCCCGAGCGCCGGCAAGACGAGCGCGGAGATCAGACCGCCGAGTGGGATCGCCGTCTGGCGCACGCCCAGCGCGAAGCCCCGCTCGGCCGCCGGGAACCACTGCATCACCGCCCGACCGCTTGCGGCGTTGACGCTCGCCCCGGCAGCCCCTGCGAGCCCGATGAGCACGAGCAGCGACCCGACCTTGCCCGCGTACCCGGCCGCGACGAGCGCCACCGCGCAGCCGCCGAGGCCCGTGGCCAGCACGAGCCGCTCACCGACGCGGTCGGCGAGCAGACCCCACGGCAGCAGCGTCAGCAGGGTCCCGATCCAGAGGCTGTCGAGCACGAGGCCGACCTGCACGAGGCTCAGGTCGTGCGCGTCCCGCAGCGCGGGCGCCAGCACGGGCAGGCCGACGATCACCGCCGAGAAGGCCGTCTGGGCCGCGGTGCCGGCGGCCAGCACCAGCCACCGGTAGCGACTCAGAGCCTGAACCTGTTGAACACGACTCAACGCTATCTCGGGCACTGGCCGCCTGGAGGCGAGCAGCCGCGCCTGGCCAGAGGCGACATCTCCGGGGCGCTGCACGATGCGGACAGCGCACTCGCCGCCGGCCGAGCCGTGGCGGACCCGCAGTCCGTGTATTTCGTGCTCCCGGCCTGTGCGCACGTCTTTTCGACGCCCTGGGCCGCGGCCTCGACGCGAAGTTCGCCGTCATCAACTTCCCGGTCTTAGCGGCGGTGGCTCGTCACCTCAACCTGTCCGAGGAGCTACTGGATGCGCTCTCCGACCACCGACAGACTCCCTGGACGGAGGCGGTGCGCGCCTACGGAGAGCGCGACTTCGTCGCCGCCGCCGAGATCCTCCAACGCGTCGGCACGAGGCCGGACGAGGCGGAAGCCCGCCTCCGGGCGGCGGAGCAGTTCATGGCCGAGGGCCGTCGTGACCAGGCGGACGAGCAACTGCGGCAGGCACTCGAGTTCTACCGCTCGGTGAGCGCGACGAGGTACGTGAGCGAGTGCGAGGCACTGCTCCCTGCGTCCGCCCAGTTACGAGATGCGAGGCGCGACTAGAGCCCGAACGGGTTGAACGGCCTCGAGCTGGTCGAGACGATCACGCTCTTCGTCTCGAGGTACGCGTCGAGCGTCTCGAGCCCGAGCTCCCGGCCGAAGCCGGACTGCTTGTAGCCGCCGAACGGGATCCCCGGAAAGGCCGTGTACGGCATGTTGATCCCGACCGTCCCGGCCTTGATCCGCCGCGCGAGCCGATGGCCGCGGGCGGGGTCACCGGTCCAGACCGTCGCCATCAGGCCGTAGCGCACGTCGTTCGCGATCCGGACCGCGTCCTTCTCGTCCTCGAACGGGATCACGGTGACAACCGGCCCGAAGATCTCCTCCTGCGCGACGCGCATCGAGTTGTCGACCTGAGCGAGCACGGTCGGCGGGTAGAACGCGCCCTTGCCCTCGGGCGCCTGGCCGCCGGCGACCACCTCGGCGCCCTCCTCGCGGCCGGCTTCGACATAGCCGTGGACCCGCGTGCGATGCTCCTCCGAGATCAGCGAGCCGACCTGTGTCTCCGCCTCGAGCGGATCTCCCACTTTGAGGCTCGTCGCGGCCTCGGCGAAGCGCGAGACGAAGTCGTCGTAGATCGAGCGCTCGACCAGCACCCGGGAGCGCGCCTCGCAGCTCTGGCCGGCCGAGTAGTAGATCGACCAGACCGAGCTCGGGATCGCGTCCTCCAGGTTCGCGTCGGCGAAGACGAGGTTCGGGCTCTTGCCGCCGAGCTCGAGGATCAGGCGCTTGATCCCGTCGGCGGCCAGCCGCATGATCTCCGCCCCGGTTGCGGTCGAGCCGGTGAACGCGACCTTCTCGATTCCCGGGTGGCGCACGATGTGGGCGCCGACGATCGGCCCCGGGCCCGGGACGACGTTGATCGTCCCCGGCGGAAACCCGACCTCCGTCGCGAGCTCGGCCATCCGCAGCCCCGACAGCGGCGTCGCCGAGTCCGGCTTGAGCACGATCGTGCAGCCCGCCGCGAGCGCGGGCGCGAGCTTCCAGGTCGTCATCATCAGCGGGTAGTTCCAGGGCACGATCTGGCCGCAGACGCCGACCGGCTCCTTGAGCGAGTAGAAGAGCAGCGAGCCCCCGACGGGGTTCGAGCGGCCGGCGATGGACGCGATCGCCGAGCCGTAGAAGCGGAAGTTCTCCACCGCCTGCGCGAGCTCGGCCTTGACCGACGAGATCGCCTTGCCGACGTTGCGCGCCTCGAGCTCGGCCAGCTCCTTGCGGTTCGCGACGAGCGCGTCGGCCAGCGCGTGCAGAAGGCGCGAGCGCTCCGTCGGCGGCGTCTTCGCCCAGTCGCCCTCGAGGGCGGCGCGGGCCGCGTCGACGGCGCGCTCGACGTCGTGCTCGCTCGCCATCGCGGCGGACGCGAGCGGCTCGCCGGTCGCGGGCTCGATCAGCTCACGCGTCTCGCCCGACGACGACTCGGCGCTCTCGCCGTTGATGAAGAGGCCGTACTCGCGCTCGGTCGCAACCGCCATCGAGGGCTGAACATAGCGGGTTTGTACGGAGTCTCGCCGCCTCGGCAGGCGCCATAATCGAGGTCATGAGCGACAACCTCGAGGTTCAGGCTGCACGCATTCCGGACCGCGACCGGCTGCTCGCCGAGCTCCGCGAAGCAGGCCTCGACGCCAAGGCGGTCGACGAGGTCGGGATCGAGGTCAAGGTGGGCGACGATGCCGAGGGGATCAGCGACGAGGTCTTCGCGCACGTCGAGTCCGTGACGATGCTGATCGGCGCGAACTTCGTCCCGATCAAGCACGAGGGCGTCATCTACGTCCGCCCGCCGCTGAGCTAGCGAGCGACGCGCACGTCACCCAGTCGCCGCTAGCGGGCCTTGGTCGGCGGGGGAAGCCGCACCTGGGTCTCGTACGTGTGCGCCACGGCCGAGATGTGCATCGCCATGTGATCGACGACCGAGCCGATCGGGTTGGCGCTGAGCAGCATCGGCACCGAGATGATCGTGTTACCGGTCTCCGGCGCGCGCACGCCGTCCTCGCGGTATTGCCGGAAGCCGAGGTGGTAGATCGCCGTCAGCGCGACGATCAAGACGAGCGAGACGCCGAAGTAGCCGGCCCTCCGGCGCCACGAGCCAAGCGGTCCACCGAGGCATCGGTAGACGATCAGGCACGGCAGCACCGTCAGGAGGAGGGCGTCGATCGCGCCGTAGACGCCGCCTCGCCAGAGAAGCTCGAACCAGTAGTACGCGCCTGTCGGGTGCGGCGTGCCGTGCTCGGAGAACACATTCCGAACCAGGAGGACGCCGACGGCGAGGCCGAGCACGACCCCCAGCTTCCAGTTGCGCAGGAGAACGGAGCGAACGTCCAGGCGCGTCGCGGTCGCATAGGCCCACAGAAGCGCGAGGACCGCCACGAAGTAGATGCCCAGGTAGAGGTCGTGCTGGAGACCGAGGACGCTCGACCCGACGAACGGGACGGCGAAGCCGACGACGGCTGCGATCGCGAACCAGCGCAGCTGCGTCGTCCAGCTCTCCGGATGCGCTTCAGGGTGTGGCACGAGCCGCGTGCGCACGTGCGATACGTGCAGCCTGCTGGCTTCCATGGCACCAACCTAGGCGCTCGACGCCCCTGACGCTTCCGGAATAGCGCGCAGTCCCGGTGCGCCAAAGTACCGATCGAAACGCGCCCTTCGTCTGGGTCGCCGTTCCTTTTGGGCGTCCCCCGCGGGCCGGGACCTCGTATCGTCGGCGAGGTGAGCGAGCTGACGTGGTGGTTCGCGCCCCACCCTGCGTGGGAGCCGGGGGAGAACTGGCCCGCAGAGGTGCCGGTCGTTCGCTACGAGACCGACGAGGAGGTGGCGTTGGTCGACCCCTTCCTGCCGCCGGACGACGGGTTCGACCCGCACGGAAAGCCGGTGCGGGTGCTGCTCACGCAGCCGGCGCACTACCGCGGCACCGCCGATTGCGTCGAGCGCTACGGCGCGTCTGTCTGGGTGCCTCCGCGCGCGGCCTGGAGACGCCGCCCCAACCCGGCGACGACCGACGAGCTGCCGCTCGGGGTCGAGGCGATCGAGCTCGACGGCGAGCCACAGCAAGTCCTGTTCTTCTTCCCCGAGCACGCGACGCTCGTGAGCGGCGATGTCCTCAGCGGAACCGGTGGCATGCTTCACGTATTCGTCGACGAGGCCGAGCGCGATCCGCTGCTCGCTTCCCTCGCTGCCCTTGGCGACCTGCCGATCGAGCAGGTGATCATCCCGCACGGCGAGCTGATTGCCGAGAACGGCGCGGCTCGGATCCGTAAGGCCGTTGCCGAAGCACGTGCCTGAGCGCGCGGCTTGCGCCTAGCGGTCGATCAGTTCCTCGAAGGCGGGCTCGGCGCGGATCGGGCCGAAGTCCGGATCGTCCTTCGCGAGGGCTCGGAAGCTCTCCGACAGCTCGATTGCACGCCCCAGGTGCTCGAGCGCGTCGGCCGGCCAGCCCGCCAGGCTCTCGCAGCAGGCGACGTTGTAGAACAACCCGGCGTACCGAGGATAGGTCTCGAGCAGCTCGCGCCCGCGGTCGGCCGCCTCGGCGTACTCACCGGCCTCGTAGAGCGGGTGGACCGGCGCCCACGGCTCGGGGTCCTGGCGTTCGATCGACGGAGGCAGATCGATCCACGGGTGCCGTCGTGACTCGTAGCCCGACTCGGTCGGGGCGGGGAAGGAAGGGTCGGCGAACGAGCCGACGGAGACCACGACCAGGTCCGGCTCCGTCGGCTCGGTGTAGAAGACCTGCGAGCCGCAGCCGGGGCAGAAATGGAAGACGTGCTCCTTCTCGTCCGCCTCGTCGGAAACGCGCGCGTAGTCGCTGAAGCGACCGACGACGTGCACCTGATCCTCCTTGAACCCCGCCTGCATCCCGAAGGCGCTTCCGGTCCGACGCTGGCAGGCGAGGCAGTGACAGATGGAGACCGCAAACGGCTCGCCCGCCACTTCCAGACGAAGCTGGCCACAGTGACACGCGGCAGCTCTGGTCGCCATCGCGCGAAACGTAACCGAGCCCCGCGCTCGGCGCGGGAGTCGTCAGCTGGCAGCGGACACGGCCCCCGTGACAGCTAGCGGGCGAGATCGCCCGGCAGCACCCTCGCCTTGAGGAGCTCGCCAAAGCGCCGCGGGTCGCCGCGAACGTGGCCCTCGACGAGCTCGAGGCCCTGCCAGTAGCAGTGCTGGTAGCCGGGCGACGGGCTGCGCGCCTGCGAGTCGACCATCCTGTCCAGCCGCTCGTCCGGCAGGAGCGACCACGTCGCCGCGTACTCGCGCGCCTCGGCGCGCGAGGCTCCGCGCTCGTGCAGCAGCATCGCGACGTTCGCGCTGATCGGAACCAGCAGCCGCCGCGCCTCCGTCACGCGCGAGCCGACCTCGGCGTCGTACTCGAAACCAAGCCGCCCGAGCACCTCGGCGGCGAGTGCCTGGCCGTCGCCGGCGACGATCCGAGGCCCCGCTTCGGCGATGCCCTCGGAGACGACGGCCTCCGGCGACCAGAGCAGGTCGAGCGTTCGCTCCTGCTGCCCACGGCCACGCACCAGCTCGACCTCCTGCCAGACGCGGTGGGTGTGATGCCCGCCGTAGATCTCGTGTGAGGTCAGGTGGACGACGTCGGCCGCCGACAGCGGCAGGTCGGTGTTCACGGAGATACGTGTTCGCAGGCCGCCGAGGTAGTGCGCGTAGCCGGTCCACCGCTTGTCCGTGACGAGCTCGAGCTCGACCTCTTCGCCTTCGGGCAGCCCCACGGTCTCGCGCGTCAGCCGCCGCAGCTCTGCCGTCGTGTCCTGCAGCGCCTGCTCGAGCAGCTGCGGCGGGATCGCGGTCTGCTCGAGCCAGCGCGCGTAGCGGCCGCGGAGGTCGCCGTTGCCGGGCAGTGTCTCGGCGAGCCGGGCTGCCGAGCGGCGGAAGGGCTCCTCGTCGTGCCAGCGAGGTTCGATCCCGTAGACGAGGGTGACGGCCTCGACGTAGCCGAGATGCTCGCCTGCCAGCTGCCGCGCCGTCGTGGCGAGCGCCCGCACCTGCGCCGCCAGCCACGGATCGGCCGCGAGCTCCGCGGCCAGCGTGTCCGCCTCCTCCGCCAGGACTTGCGGTTCGCACGGCTCCTCGGCCTCGACACGCTGCGCGATCTCCTCGGGTCCGTAGAAGGAGTCGACGAGCTCGTCGGCGTGCTTTCCCAGCCGCAGGCCGAGCTCGAGGTAGCGCTCGACGAGGGTCGGCTCTCGCACGACACGGGAGTATCGGGAACTGTGGGAGCATCGGGCGTGCTTCCGGGCCTGCAGCCGCCCGAGCCGCCGCTCACCGACGGCGTCGTGACCCTGCGCGTACCGGACGAGGGGCGGGACGCGGCCTCGCTGCGCCACTTCGCCGACCCGGAGATCGTGCGCTGGATCCTCGGAGGCCCTGCGCGGCCGGAAGACCTGGCGGCCGTGTTCGCCCAGCAGCGCGAGTGGTGACGCGCGGGCACCGACGCCGTCTTCTCGATCGAAGCCGCGGGTCACGACGAGCGCGTCGGGGTCGTCCGCGTGATGTTCGGCCTGCTCGACCCGTTCGGCTTCGCGGAGATCGGCTACATCCTCTTTCCGCCCGGGCGCGGCCGTGGCTACGCGACCAGCGCCGTGCGGTTGGTCGCGCACTGGGTCTTCGACGACCTCGGCATCGGCCGCCTGCAGGCGCGGGTGACTCCCGCGAACGTGGCCTCGCAGCGCGTGCTCGAGCGGGTCGGGTTCCAGCGCGAAGGGCTCGCGCGCTCGGCGCACGTCCTCCCGGTCAGCCGCGAGCGGATCGACTGCGTGATGTGGTCGCTGCTGCCCGGTGAGACGCGCTGAGCTAGGTGCGCTCGAACAGGGCTGCCTGCCCTTGGCCCACGCCCACGCAGAGCGTCGCCAGGCCGTAGCGGCCGCCGCGGCGGCGCAGCTCGTGCAGAAGCGAGACGACGAGACGGGCGCCGCTCATCCCGAGCGGGTGGCCGAGGGCGATCGCGCCGCCGTTCACGTTTACGCGCTCCAGGTCGAGGCCGAGCTCGCGGATCACGACCAGGCTCTGCGAGGCGAAGGCCTCGTTCAGCTCGACCAGGTCGACCTCGCCGATCCCGATCCCGGCGCGCTCCAACAGCCTTCGCACCGCCGGGATGGGGCCGATCCCCATCACCCGGGGGTCGACCCCAGCGACGGCCGAGGCTACGAACGTGCCGAGCGGCTCCACGCCGAGCTCGCGCGCCTTCTCCTCGCTCGCGATCACGAGCGCGGCGGCACCGTCGTTGATGCCGCTCGAGTTCCCCGCGGTGACCGTGCCGCCCGGTCTGAACACGGGCTTCAGCGCGGCGAGCTTCTCCTCGCTCGTGTCCGGGCGCGGGTGCTCGTCTCGTGTCGCCTCCCCGACCGGTACGAGCTCGTCCGCGAAGCGGCCGGCCTCGTCGGCGGCCGCCCAGCGCCGCTGTGACCGGAGCCCGAACGCGTCCTGCTCCTCGCGCGAGACGCCGTACCGCTCGGCGACGTTCTCGCCGGTCTCGCCCATCGACTCCAGCGGGAACAGCTCCTCGAGCCGCGGGTTCGGGAAGCGCCAGCCCAGCGTCGTGTCCCAGACGGTCTGATCACCGCGCGGAAACGCTTGCTCGGGCTTGGCCAGCACGAGCGGGGCGCGCGACATCGACTCGACGCCTCCCGCGACGAAGAGCTCGCCGTCGCCGGCCGCCACCGCGTGACTCGCAGAGACGACCGCGCTCAGGCCGGAGGCGCACAGCCTGTTCAGGGTCACGCCCGCGACCGACTCCGGCAGCCCGGCGAGCAGCGCGGCCATACGCGCAACGTTGCGGTTGTCCTCGCCGGCCTGATTGGCCGCGCCGAAGTAGACGTCTTCGATCTGCTCGGGCGGGACGCCCGCGCGCGCGACCGCTGCGCCGATAACCAGCGCTGCGAGATCGTCCGGCCGCTCGCCAGAAAGCGCCCCGCCGTAGCGCCCTACCGGCGTGCGGACTGCGGAGAGGACGACTGCGCGGCTCACGCCGCCAACGCTAGCCCACGAACTCGACGCGGACGGGCCGCTCGTAGGTGCCGAGACCCTCGGCGCGCGTTAGCAGCTCGCGCACGGCCTGGCGGCCCTCGTCGCCGTAGTCGCACGTCAGCTCGTTGACGTACATGCCGACGAAGCGGTCGGCGAGCTCGGTGTCGAGGCCGCGGCCGAACTGGAGCGCGTACTCCATCGCCTCGTCGCGGTTGTCGAGCCCCGACTGGATCGACTCGCGCAGCACGTCGGACAGCTCGAACAGGTTCTCGGGCCCGAGATCCCGCCGGGCAACGTTTGCTCCCAGCGGCAGCGGCAGGCCGGTCTCCAGCAGCCACCACTCGCCGAGGTCGATCACTTTCTTCAGGCCCTCCGCCTCGTAGGTGAGCTGGCCCTCGTGGATCAGCAGCCCGGCGTCGGCGCGACCGGACTTCACCTCGTCGATGATGCGATCGAACGGCACCGCCCGGTAGCGGAACTGGCCGAAGCACATGCGCAGCACGAGAAACGCGGTCGTCAGCTCGCCTGGCACCGCGATCTCGACGTCACGCGCATCCGTAACGGACAGCTGGTCGCGCGCGACCACGATCGGCCCGTAGCCCGAGCCCATCGAGGCGCCGTGCGGGAGCAGCACGTACCGGTCCTGCACGAGCGGGTAGGCGGCGAGCGAGATCGCGCTCACCTCGAGCTCGCCGTCGAGCGCCCAGGTGTTCAGCGTCTGGATGTCGCGCAGGACGTGCTCGAACTCGAAGCGGCGCGGGTCGACCTCGCCCGAGGCGAGGCCCCAGAACATGAACGCGTCGTCGGGATCGGGGCTGTGGCCGAGGCGGATCTGCATGGAGCGCAGGAGGCTACCGCAATAGCGCGGTACGCTGGACGGGTGGCGAAGCCCTTCCTGAGCGACGCGATCCAGGACTACCTGAAGAAGCTCTACCACCTCCAGACAGACGAACGCCGCGCCTCGGTCACGGCGCTCGCGCGCGAGCAGAAAGTCTCGCCCGCCTCGGCCAGCGCGATGGTCAAGAAGCTCGCGGCGCTGAGGCTCGTCGAGCACGCGCCCTACCGCGGCGTCCGCCTCACGCCTGCCGGCGAGAAGGTCGCGGTCGAGGTGATCCGCCACCACCGGCTGCTCGAGCTCTACCTCGCGCGCACGCTCGGCCTCCACGTCGACGACGTCCACGACGAGGCCGAGCGCCTCGAGCACGTGCTCTCGGAGGAGCTCGAGGCGCGCATCGACAGCGCCCTCGGCTTCCCGACGCACGACCCGCACGGCGACCCGATCCCGAACGCCGACCTGGAGTGGCCGAAGTGACCGTCCCCGAGGCGCCGCTCGAACGGACCGAGCACGGCCTCGTCCCGAAAGGGGAGGGTTGGTTCGTGCTCAACGCGCGTGAGGCGCAATGGTGGCACCGTGACGGCCGCGGCGTCCTCTGCGAGTTCGAGGGCGCAGGCTTCGAGGACGCTCTGGACTTCGAGCAGCTCGGGATCAACGTGACCGTGCTCGGGCCGGGCGAGCCGCTGGGGATGTACCACTACGAGAACGACCAGGAGGACTTCCTCGTGCTCGCGGGCGAAGCGCTCCTGATCTGCGAAGGCCAGGAGCGGCTGCTGCGCCGGTGGGACTTCGTCCACTGCCCCGCCGGCACGGAGCACGCGATCGTCGGTGCGGGCGACTCGCGCTGCGTCGTGCTCGCCGTCGGCGCCCGCGACCTCTCGACCGGCGAGGACTGGGGCGCCTACACCGTGTCCGAGACGGCGATCCGGCACGGTGCCGGCGTCGAGGAGGAGACGACCGACCCGAAGGTCGCCTACGCGGGCTTCGGACCCGGCCGGCTGGCCGGCTACCGCGACGGCTCGCTGCCCGACTGGTAGCAGCGCGCGGCCTCCTCGAGAGCAAACGCGCGCCCGAGGGCCTCGGCGAGATCCCTGCCGAAGCAGACGGGGCCGTGGCCGTGGATCACGACTGCGTCGCCGTCGGCTGCTGCGGCGACCACCGCCGCGCCGAGCTCCGCAGTCCCGGACGCGCCCTCGGCTACAGGCACAGAAGGCTTCGCGGTCGCGCAGGGCGAGTGCGTGTGGACGACCGCCCCCACGTCCGACCGGGCCGCGAGCACGGCGAGGTGCAAGGGCAGCTCGACAGTCGGCGGCGCACCCTCGACGAGCTCGCCCTCGGGCGTGACCAGCGAGACGTCCTCCGGGCGGAGCCTCGCGTAGGGCAGCGAGGTCGGCGAGACCGCGACGAGCTCACCGGCGCGGACGCTCGCGTTTCCCTCCGTGCCGCGAACGAGCCCGCCGGCCTCCATGCGCCGCAGCGTCGCCGCGAGCTCCTCGCGCAGTGCTAGCGCCCGAAGAACCACCGCTCGAGCGGTCGCAGCAGCTCGGCGCGGACGAACGGCTTGATCTTTTCCATTCGGCCGTCCTGCTCGGAGACCCGCGCATCGTCCTCCAGCGTCTCGTTCGCCGCGTCGAGAGCGTCGCTCAGCTCGTAGCCCTGGAAGACGTAGTCGTGCTTGCGCGCCTCGTCGCTCGGCCGGTACTGAGGGTTGACCGCGCGGCCGACGGCCCACAGCGCCCCGGGGAGCCGCTCGATCCAGATCACGATCCGTTCCGGCTCGCCCGTGTCGTCGACGCCTAGCACCTCACGCTCGGCGAAGCGGACGGACGACGGCTTCCTCACGGCTCGACTCTAACGTGCACGGATAGGATCGGACTCATGGCCAGCAGGCTCTCGAGCTTCCTCCGCAACCCGTTCTCGTTCCTGTTCTCGCGCTCCTCGAAGGAGGAGCGGCTCGCCGCGTACGTGATCCGCGAACACGAGCGCGGCCGGGCGCTGACGGAGATCCTCGACGACCCGTACGTACGCAACCGCGCCACCGAGCAGGAGGTCGCGCGGCTGCTCGACCGGCCCGAGGTGATCCACGCGCTCGGCGACAGCACCGTCGCGTCCGAGCGCGAACGCCTGACCTAGAGCTCGGTTCCGATCGCGCGCTCGCGCGCTCGTTCCAGCGCAACCGCGCCGACGGCCACGTCCCAGGCGGCGAGGCCGTTCGACTTGAAGACCGCGATGTCGTCGTCGGCCTGCCGGCCGGGCAGCTCGCCCGCCACGACCTCCTGCAGCTCGTGCACCTCGAGCCAGTCGAGCACGCCCGCCTCGACGGGCTCGATCAGGTCGCCCGACTCGCGCTTCGCGTTCTCGACCGAGTCGCAGCAGACGAAGGCCGCACGCTCGAGCGCGACGTTGTCGAGCTCGCGCCGCCGCGGGTCGTTCGCGCCGACCGCGCAGACGAGCGCGCCGGGGCGGAGCCATTCGCCCCGCAGCACCGGGTCGCGCGAGGTCGTGACCGTGACGACGACGTCTTGCGCCGCGGCGTCCCGATGGCTCTCGCCGGGCTTGGCGCCGACCTCCCGGCAGAACTCCTCCAGCCGATCCTCGCTGCGGCAGTAGGCGACGACGGTCTCGAGCGACGGCAACGCCGCGCGGATGGCCGCCACCTGGCTGTGCGCCTGCCAGCCGCAGCCGATTACCCCGAGCGAGGACGCTCCCTCTCGCGCGAGGTGGCGCGCCGCAACGCCGCTCGCCGCGCCCGTGCGCAGCTGCCCGAGCTTGTCGGCCTCGATCACCGCAACCGGCTTGGTCGTCTCGGTCTCGAACAGCAGCACGACGAACGACGCGCCCTCGTGCCCCGCCGCATACGTCTTCAGGCCTGCCAACCCGAGCTCGCGGTCGACGGCCCACATCACCGCCAGGAAGCCGTCCTCGTAGCGCGTCCGCTGCCGGGGCACGTTCTCGATTTCGCCGGCCGCGAGTCTCCGGAAGCACCCTTCGACCGCCTGGAGCGCATCCTCCGGCGACAGCAGCTCCGCGACCTCCGCCTCGGTCAGGTACAGCGGCACAGCGTCTGAGGCTACTGCTTCGGGATGAAGCTGATCTGGCCGCTCGTCTCGAGCACGGCCCAGCGCACGTCGTCGAGCGAGGCGATCTGGCTCAGCCGCGCCTGCTCCTCGAGCTCCCCGCGCGTGATGCGCTCGCGAGCCGTGTTGCGCTCGAGCACGCGCCCGTCCTCGATCAGCACCAGCGGCTCGCCGTCGAGGACCGTCCGCACACGGCGGAAGCGGTAGTTCACGTAGGCGACGCCGATCTGCAGCAGCGCGATCGTCCCGGCCGCGAGCACGAGCCCGGTGATCGAGTAGTCGCTCTGCGTGACGCCCTGCTGCACGAGGTCGCCGAGCACGATCAGCATGATCACGTCGAAGGGCTCGAGCGAGGAGAGCTCGCGCCGCCCGGCGACGCGAGTCAGGAAGAAGACGAACGTGAAGGCGAACGCGGCTCTGGGGACGATGCCCATCTACGGGTAGATCCTCAGCTCGCGGACACGGTCAGGATGGGCGTCTCGCCGTCGTCGAGCTCCACGCGCAGCGTCCTCGAGCCGACGGTCGTCGGGTTCACCTGGAAGTCCAGGAAGAGCTCGTGCCTCGCGCCCGCGGGGAGGTGGCCGAGGCTGAGCGCGAGGCTCCCGTTCCGGCTGGCCTCGTTGACCGGGCTCGGCTCGATCGTGTTGACGGTGATGCCGTCGACCCAGCTCGGGCTGAGCACGATCGTGGCGTCGTCGAGCGCCTGGTCCGCTTCGACCGTGAAGCGGGCCTGGTAGAGCAGCCCGCCGCGCACAGAGCCGGGGGCCGAGACGGAGAGCCTCGCCGGCGCCGCCTGGGCGTGCGAGCTCGAGGGTCGCTGCCGCGATCACGTTGCTCGCCCTGCTGGGCGTCTTCGGGCAAACGCGACGAGGGAGCGCCGCACCCACGCATGCCACAGGCGGCCCTCGAGGTCGCGGTGCCGGCGCAGGACGATGCCGTCGGGCTGGTCGGCCCCGACCGGCGATTCGCTGCTTTGGCGGCCGTTCCTCTAGCTGTGGGCCCAGGCGACAAGGGCCGCGCCCGCGCCGACGATCGAGCCGCCGATCGCGAGCAGGAGCACGAGCGGCCCGCTGCCGCCGCCGCTCTCGGGTGCGGGAGCCGGCGCGGCGCGGCGCTGCGGCGCCTTCGCCGTCTCGTAGACGTAGACGCTGCGGCTACGGCCGTCGGCGTCGGGGTTCGAGAGGAACGCCTGGTACTGGTCGGCGCGGACGAGGCGCATGCGCGACTCGAGCAGCCGCTGCAGCAGGAACCGCGCCGGCAGCGGACGCCGCCGCACTGCCCCGGCCCAGGTCGAGGCGCCGGGCGGCCGCAGCAGGCGCTCGGCGGGCACCGGCCGCGCGGTCAACCTCACGTGCGGCGTCCCGCTGCCCGCCGCGTGCACCCGCAGCTGGAGAGGCAACCCGTCTCCGAGCGTGCGGGCGAAGCGGACCGGCTCGCCGCCGCCGACGCGCAGCTCGCCCTCGACGCGGAGCGGGGCCTCGATCCGCGCCTTCTGCGGCCGCTCGCGCACGAGGCCGTAGAAGGTCGCGTAGGCGGCGATCAGCCGCTCGCCGGCAAGCGCAGAACGCCGGGTGCGGTCGAGCAGCGAGGCGAGCTGGGCCGGGCGCGTGACGCCGGCATACTCGAGCTCCGGCGTGGTCGTCGCGTTCGTGGCGGTGAGCGTGACCCCGTCCCCGTGCGCGCGAGCTGGAGGCGCAGCGGCAGGTAGCGAGCGGTTTCGCCCGGTTGCAGCGTCACGTCGGCGGCGAGCACCTTGTGGCCGGGCGAGAAGCCGGCCCACAGCAGCTGGTCGGCGCGGAGCCCCGGCTCGGAGTCGGAGCCGGGCCCCCGCCGCACGTCCTCGATCGGCCCGGCGATCCCGAACTGGTAGTCGCCCCTGCCGCCGACGTCCAGGCGCTGCCGCACCCGGACGGATGAGGGCGACCCGCTGCCGTCCACCCCGACGACGATCCGCTGGTCGCTGCTGATGTGGAAGACGTACCGCGTGAACCCGCCCGAGATCGCGGTCCTGCCGACGAGCGGCGGGCTCTGGGTCGGATACGGCACCGGGCCCGGCAGAACGACGTCCTGCGTCGACGGCGCGGCCGCGGCCGTCGCCGCCAGGCAGAGAGCTGCACCGACGGCGGCGAGGATCGCGCGAGGGCCCGGCACGAGAGGCCTCAGCCCGTCTGCGGGATCGGGGGCAGCGTCGAGGAGAGCGGGTCGTCGGCCACCGGGCTGAACGTCATGTCGTGAAAGCGGGCGAAGTAGACGTCGTCGTCGACCACACCCTCGTGGTTGTGCTCGTTGAAGCCGCGCTCGTCACCGTTCGCGCCTTGCGTCGTGACCTGGTTCAGGGCTGCGGTTACCTTCTTCGCATCTGTCGACGCCGCCCGGATGATCGCGGCCGTGAGCACGTGCACGAAGTCGTAGGCATACATCGCGAACTCCGGCGGCTGCAGCACCGGCTGCCCGTCGGAGGTCTTGACGCCGACCTTGTCGGCGCCGTAGGTCGACTCGTACTGGGACTGGAAGCTGACGAACGGCGCCGTGCCGACCTCGGCGGTCATGCGGCCCGACGCGAAGGTCAGGCCGTCGACCCACTCCGGGTGGTCGGCGAGCTGCTGGCGGATGAAGGGGTCGGCACCCGTCGGCGGCGTGTAGACGGGGACGTCCCAGCCGGCGCTGCGGGCGGCCGCCAGGACCGCGGCGATCGTCGGCGGCTGTCCCCAGACGAGCAGCGCGGTGGCGCCCGAGCGCTTGGCGCGCAACACCTGCGGCGCGACGTCCGACTGCCCGGCCGGCAGGGTCAGCTTCGTCGCCACCGCCTCCGCGTTCTGCGAGAAGGCCCGGTCGATCTCGGCCGCGCCTTCGCTGCCGTACGCGCTGTCGTCGGAGAGCAGGGCCACCTTCAGCTTCTTCGGGATCAGGTACTCCGCGTAGCGGAAGGCGATGCCGTGGTTGGTCGGCGCGATGCGGAACACGTTGGGCCGCGCGTCGGCGTCGACGAGGCCCGCCCCGCCGTCGTAGGTGATGCAGATCGGGACGCCGTCCCGCTTCGCGAGCTGCCACGTGGCGTCGACCCCCGTACCGTCGGTCACGATCGCGACCGCGTGGGCATCGAGCGCCCGCCGCGTGTCCTCGACCGCGCGCCGGGCGGAGAGGTGGTTGTCGTAGAGCTTGACGTCCAGCAGGTAGCTCTTGTCGCCGACCCTGACGCCGCCGCCCGCGTTCAGGTTCGAGGTCGCGAGCTCGACGCCCTGGCGAATGGTCTGCGCCACGTAGGGGCTGCCGGTGACGGGAACGTCGACTGCGACGGCGAGATGGCCGAGGTCTCCGCTGCCGGAACCCTTGCCGCAGCCGGCCGCGAGCAGGGCCAGACCCGCGAGGAAGAACAGGGTCCGGCGCACGCCCAGAGCCTACAGCCGGGCCGTCCCGAGATACGCCTCCCGGACGACGCCGCTCGCCGCAACCTCGGCCACCGAGCCCTCCGCCACGACGCTGCCGGCCGCGAGCACGAGCACGCGATCCGCGATCCGCCGTACCAGGCCGAGGTTGTGCTCGACGACGAGCACTGCGACCCCGCGCTCGCGGACGCGGTCGATCGCGTGGGTGATCGCATCGAGCTCGTCGGCCCCCGCGCCGGCGGCCAGCTCGTCGACGAGCAGCACCTGCGGGCCGGTCGCGAGCGCCGAGGCGAGCGCGACGAGCCGGCGTTGCGAGGTCGTGAGCTCGAGCGTGGCGGTGTCGGCCGCCTGCTCGAGCCCGACGAGCGCGAGCGCCTCGAGCGCCGCGGTCTTCCGCTTCGCGGTCCTCGCGGCGCGCCTTCGGGGTCGCGAGCGCGGCGCGCGCGAGGCCCGCGTAGCGGCGCGACGCACCCCGGCCGACGAGGACGTTCTCGAGCGCGGTCAGCTCCGGGAAGACGGCGGTCGACTGCAGCGTGCGCCCGATGCCGAGGCGGACGCGCTCGGCCGTCGTGGCGGCGGTGACCTCGGTCGCGCCGAGCACGATCGAGCCCGCGTCCGGCGAAGCCGCGCCCGAGATCAGCCGCAGCGCCGTGGTCTTGCCGGAGCCGTTCGGGCCGATCAGGGCGGCGGTCTCTCCGCGCCGCAGCTCCAGCGAGAGCGCCTCGAGGGCTATGACGCCGCCGAAGGTCTTCCGCAGCCCGGTCGCCTCGAGCACCGGCTCGGCGGGCCCCGCTGCGGAGGGGGGCGGCAGCACGGGCGGTCGCGCGGGCCGCTCGTCGCGGCGGAGCAAGTCGAGCACCCGCGGCAGCACACCCTCGCCTCCGAGCGCGAGCACGAAGACGAGCAACAGCGCGGCGACGGCGGTGTCGAAGCGCTCGAGCGGGAGCTGCAGGCCGCGGGCGAGCGGTCCCGAGACGAGCCCGATCAGCCCCAGCAGAATGACCCCCGTCGCCGGCCCGAGAGTGGCGGCGGCTCCCCCGACGAGGACTGCGACGAGCAGCTTGAAGGAGAGGAACGGGTCGTAGCTCGTCGGGTCCGCGACCGCCTGCAGGTGCACCGAGAGGCCGCCGGCGAGCCCCGCGACCGCCGCGCTCGCGGCGAACGCTCCCAACCGCCGCCGCTCCAGCCGCACGCCGAGCGAGGTCGCGAGCGCAGGCGCCTGCCGCAGCGCCGAGAGCTCGAGCCCGGGGGCCCCGCGCCTGAGCGCGGCGACGGCCAGCGCCGTCAGCGCCGTGAGAGCGAGCGCGACCTCGAAGTGCACCGTCGGCGTCGCGTCGAGCCCGAGCAGGGACTTCGGCGGGAGGATCAAGCCCTGCGAGCCGCCCGACACCGTCGGGAACGCGAGCAGGAAGAGCCACACGAGCCACGCGAGCAGCCAGGTGCTCACGGCCACGAACGCCCGGCGCAGGCGGGCGACGCGGCCCGACAACAGGCCCGCGACGAGCGCTGCCGCCGTGCCGGCGAGCGCGGCCGGCTCCAGCGGCCAGCCCGAGCGCGCCACGAGCAGGCCCGAGGTGAACGCGCCGATCGCCATGAACGCGCCAGTGCCGAGCGAGGGCAGGCCGGCGGGCCCCACGATCAGGCCGAGCGCCGTGGCCGCGAGCGCGAGATACGCCGTGTCGGCGAGCGCATCCACCCGTATGCCGGGAAGCGAGAGGAACGGAACCGCCGCCGCGACGAGGAGCACCGCGAGCGCGAGCCACGAGGGCGCGCTCCAGCGGGCGCGGGCCTCACCGGCGGCGCGGCGCAGCTCGACCGCGGTCTGCTCGAAGACGCTCACTCGCGCTCCTCCAGAGCCTCGCGCGAGGGCCAGAGCGAGATCAGCAGCAGCACGAACGCGAGCGGCAGCACCTCGCGGTACGACGGCCCGAGCTGCCAGCCGCCGAGGTGAACGTTCGCGATCGCGGACTCGACGACACCGAGCAGCAGCCCGGCCGCGAAGGCGCGCAGCGGCGGTCCGAACCGCACCGCCAGCGCCGCGACCAGGCCCTTCAGCCCGAGCAGCGTGCCGGTGTTGGCGTTCACCGCCTCGCCGGGCGCCGCGGCGATCGCGGCCACCATCGCGAGCGCGCCGACGAGCGCGAAGGCCAGCGTGATCAGAAGCTCGACCGGGACACCGACGACGTACGCGCCCTCCTGGTCGTCCGCGACCGCCCGCAGCGCGCGGCCGTGGCGGGTGTGGTCGAGGAACCACGCCGAGGCAAGCGCCAGCGCGATCGCGAGCCCGGCGACGAAGAACGCCCGCGCCTGCACCTGGGCGCCGCCGAGGTGCACGAACCCCGCCGTGCCGACGCGATGGAACGGCAGCGGGTCGGGGAAGACGTAGCTCGAGCGCTGGAAGACGGCGCCGATCACCGCCCGGATCGCGAAGGCGACGGCTGCCGTCCCGGCCACCCAGCCGATCGTCGACCCGCGGCTGAGGTAGGGCTGCACGAGCCCGACGTACGTCCCCGCGCCGGCGAGCACGCAGACCGCGAGCCCGACGATCAGCGCGAACAGGAACCTCGGCTCGTGTGCCCCGCTCTGGCTGACGGGCGTCGTCCCGGCGAGCACGAGCAGCGTCGCGAACACCCCGAGCCCGACGAGGTCGCCGAACGCGAAGTTGACGATCCCGGTCAATCGGTAGACGAGCGAGTGGCCGACGGCGAAGAGCCCGTAGACCCCACCGGCGGCGAGGCCGGAGACGATGACCTGGAGCGCGATCGTCACGCGCGGAATGTTCTAGTAACCGAACGACCTTCCGGTCACTACGCGACGCCCGCGAACGCATTGAACGTGCTCGGCGATCTTCAGATAGCGCGGCGTGCACGTGTACCCGCGCACGAGGCACCGCTTCTGACAACCGCGGTGAAGCACCGTCCGGATCAGCAGGCGCGCCGAGGAGCAGGTGACGGTACGGGTCGCCGCGACGTGCCAGCCGATCCCGATCGCGAGCGTGCCGCAGGGCCGAGTCGTCGCCGCCTGCGCCACGCCCGCAGCGCTGAAAACGCACGTTGCGACGACCAGGACGACGAGCCAGCGCACACCGGCCACTCTAGGTGCCTCTGCGTCAGCTCGGCAACACGTGCGTGCAGCAACGTTCGAGTCGCACGTCGTCGTGCCCGCGATACGGGCGGACGTTCGACGCGAGTGCGCCCGGCATGATTCGAACATGCGACCTCTGCCTCCGCAGGGCAGCGCTCTATCCCCTGAGCTACGGGCGCGGGGAGGTCAGTGTAGCCGTGCCTCGGCGGAGCCGACGCGCAGCACCGCGTCGTCTGGCACCTCGCGCCGCACGTAGCCGAGAGCCCGGCCGGGAACCGCGCTCGTCACGCGCCCGACAGCCTTGTCGCCGAGGTGGATCTCGTCCCCGGGAGCCGCCTCGGCGACGTCGAGCACCCGCAGCCGGCGGTTCGGGTGACCGCGGTAGTGGAGCCGTGCGATCGGCTCCTGGCCGGGGTAGCAGCCCTTCGTGAAGGAGACGTGCGTCTCGTCGAGCCCGGCCTCGGCCGGAAGCACCGTTTCGTCGAGCTCCTTGCCCCAGGCGGGGGTGCCGGCCTCGATGCGCAGCGCCTCGAGCTCCTTTGCGTCGGCGGCCTCGCGCTCCTCATCCGCCCACGACTCCCGGGCCTCGACACCGTAGTCGTCGTTGCGGATCCCCTCGCCCGGGCCGAGGCGCAGGTAGCCGCGGTAGGGCCCAACCTCGATCTCGCACTTCGCCGCGAACCTCGCGCGCAGCAGGGTGGTGGCCACGGTCTCCGCGAGCGACGACTCCGTCAGCAGCAGGAACGCCTCCGGCCCCTCGCGCACGACGCGCAGCGGCGCGACGATGCGGCTCTTCGGCGTAAGCAGCAGCGCGAGTCGCAGGTCACCCGGCTCAAGCGAGGTTACCTCGTTGGAGAGCATCCGCTCGAGGAAGTCGGCCGCGTCGGGGCCGGTGACGGCGACGTACCCGCGGTCGAGCCGGTAGAGCGTCCCGGTAGCCGTTTCCATCCGCCTCAGTGTAGGCCCGGCAGATCACTCGAACGGGGGAGCGAGCCGCCGCGGCCCCCGCCGATATTCATCGCGACCCACCTCCCCATCCCCCTCGTACGAAACGGCCCTTGGGCCGTTTCGTCGTTGTAGGGACGTCGTGTAGAGGCCGCGGGCGGCGCCGCGCGCTGGTGACAAGTTGTCCCTTGAAGGCCGATCCCGTGGGATCCGGTAGCTTGAGTCACCGATGGGCATGCCCGGAACGACACGTCATTCCGCGTCGCCTGCCCCGCGACGGAATTGAGGAAGGCGTAGCCGATGCGACTCTGGCGGCTCACCCGAACGGGCCAGACAGCGCTCGACGGCGCGGGGACGGTGAAACACGGCGGCCGCTACACACCGCCGGGCTCACCGGTGGTCAACTTCGCCTCGGAGGCGGGGCTCGCGGTGCTGGTGGCCCTGCGATACCTGCCGGGGCGATCCAGCCGATGCGCCAGCTGACTACGTCCTCGGTTGGACCGATATCGATGCGATCCCCGAGCGCGTCGGCGACGCCCACCCCGAAGATGCGATCCGCGACTGGGTGACCAACTGGCTCGAAGAGCGCCGCAGCCTGCTGGCGGCAGTGCGCTCCCAGGTCCTCCCGGAGGCGGACGTCGTGTTGATGAACCCGCTCCATCCCGCTGCGGCCCGGGTACAGCCGCTCGTGACGCGGCCGTTCAGCTTCGCCGAGTGCCTTCACACGCCGCCGATGCTGGCGCGCTACTCCGCTGCGAGCGACGCGCCGACGGTGCCCTAGCGTCTTCCCCGGAGCCAGTTCGACATCCGGGTCGTGAGCGGCACCTTCCCCGGAAGCCACTTCGTCTCGGGAGGCGGCGCCTGAAACGGCTCGAGCGCACCGATGCCCGCGGACGCGATCTTCAAGGTCACCTCGCCCGGATAGATCGCCGCGACCTGCTCGCCCGGCACGTAGCGAATCTGTGTGGGTTGCCTGGACTCGACAGCCAGCCCGTCAAAGATGTCGCTCTGCTTATCGCCTTCAACCTGCGCGACCGTGCCAACGATGACGCCATCCGAGGTGACCACGTTCCACCCTTGCCCGATCTGCAACCACGAGACAGGATCAGTCATCAGCGGCGCTGCTTCGGTTCACCCGGCGCTCTCGCATCCTTCGGCATCGTCGGCCGTCGAGGGTACTGGTTCGTGGGATGAGCCAGCGTGCGGGAATGTCACCAGAGCGCAGGCCGGGGTGGTTTCCTTTCGCGCATCAAGAGGGCGTTCGGGAAAGGGCTCCCGCTACGCTCGGTCAGGATGTCGGGGTTCGGTTTACCGGCTGCCGGTGACCCGCGATCTGCGACGGGGGCTCTTGCCCTCGCCGTCGCCGTACTCGGGTTGGTGGCGGCCGGCTGCGGCAACAGCGGCCGGCATCCTGCCGCGATCGCGAACGCCAGCACGCCAAGCAGCCCGGCGCCGTGCAAGCTCGACCGAGCCCAGCATCGCGCCGTTGCCCGGGCGCTCGCCGACATCCGGCGTCTGCGGCGCATCCAGGCGCCGATGCACACGTTCTCCCAGCACGGGGCGCCGACTCAGAACGCGGTGACCGGGAAGTTTCTGCTGGACCTCGGCTCCACGAAGCTCCCGCCGAACCTACACGCGGACCTGCTCCACCGTGCGAAGACAGCGGTCAATCTCTGCGGTGATTGCTCCCAGGGGCTCGAGGCGGACGAGCCCTTCTTGAACAACCGGGAGGGGAACCGCTGTGGATAACTGCAGCGCCTGACCGACCACTGATCGAGCCGTTTGCGGAGACGCGGCGAACTGATCCGGGGTTAAGAGCGTGGAGTTGCCACTCGGAGCCGGTTGCCGTCCAAGTCCTCCAGGTCACACTCTCGCTCTGCAAGGCCTTCCTCGTCCACGGGAATCCCGAATTCGGCCGAAACCGCGTCGATGTCCTTGAGGTTCAGATGGATGAGCGTGTTCGGTCGAGCATCACCCTTGTGCTCGGACAGGTAGAGCCGGACGCGTCCACGCGCGACGGAGACGAACAGCGGAAAGCCGGGCTCGAATTGATGCTCCCACTCCTTGCGGAAGCCCAGGCGCTCGTACCAGGCGACGGCACGAGCCGCGTCCTCGACGTACAAGACCGGGATGACCTCTTCTTCCACGACGCTCAGCGTATCCAGCCTCGAACCCACCTGGCGACGGGCCGATCCGGTGGGCCAGCGTGGGGGAATGACGCCCGACGGATCTATCAGTACTGGGGGTCGCGACTGAGGGCCATGCGTGTAACCGCGAGCTTCCCGCCGACCAAGAAGGCTGATCGCTCTTTGCCCGTTCGCCTAGCGGCCCGACCCGCATGCGGAATCAAGAGATGGGTCCTCCGGCATTCGCACCTCCGCATGAAGGACGACCAGGGCGCTAGGCGCCGGAGTTACGCAGGTCACCCGAGCGGCCGGTCTCGGGCGGCGTGCGGGGCAGGCGGCCCGTTCCGATCAGCTTCGGGGCGAACGACGCAGCGGAAGCCGATGTGGCTCATCCCGGTGTCGATCATCTGTGGGCGGCGTGCGGCGGGGCGGTAGCGGAGGCAGTAGCTGTCGGCACAGAGGAAGGAGCCGCCCTTGATGACTTTGCGCGGGATGGAGAACTGGGGCTGGAGAGGGTCGTAGCTCTGCTCGAGGGTCCCGCCTCTCGGGCTTGCCGGTACGCAGCAGGGCTTATCGGGATCGTCGGGGTGCCTCGGCGTGTACCAGTCGTCCGTCCATTCCCAGACGTTGCCGGCCATGTCGAGGAGATCGAACCCATTCGGCGGGTAGGAGCCGACGGGCGCGGTGGTGCCGTAGCCGGGGTCTGCGCGCCAGGGGAACTCGCCGTGCCAGTAGTGAGCACGCTTCTCCCCCGCCCGTTCGGGCTCGTTGCCCCAGGTGTAGGTGGCGCTGTCGAGGCCGCCGCGGGCGGCGCGCTCCCACTCGGCCTCCGTCGGCAGCGCCTTCCCCACCCAGGCGGCGTAGGCCGCAGCGTCCTCGAGGGCGACGTGCACGACCGGGTGCATCTCGCGGCCGTTGATCGACGTTCGGGGGCCTTCGGCGTGTCGCCAGCTGGCGCCGGGCGTCCACGTCCACCACTGGCTGAGGTGGCGGAGGTCGACCGGCCCGGGGGTAGGGGTGAAGACGAGCGACCCGGCGACGAGGTTCTCCGGTGGTGCCCCGGGGAACTTGGACGGGTCGAGGTCGCGTTCGGCGACCGTCGTGTAGCCGGTGGCCGCGACGAAGTCGGCGAACTCTCGATTGGTGATGGTGGTCGCGTCGATCCAGAACCCGTCCAGGCGGACGTCGTGGGCGGGCGCCTCTTCCGGGTAGTGCTCGTTCGAGCCCATTCGGAAGATGCCGCCGGGCACCCAGACCATGCCCGCGTCGGGCGCAGCGGGACCGCCCTGGCGGGGAGGTGAGGGCGAATCCACGCTCGGTCTAGTGTCCGGACGAGATGGCGGCCTCGAGCTTCGCCTGCACCTGGTCGATCGTGAAGCTCGCGGCCTTCATGCGAGGCGGGTAATCGAGGAACGTGGCCAGGAACTCCGCCACGATCTGCTGGGCGGGAATGATGAGGAAGATGCGGTCGATGAACCAGTCCCAGTAGGTGTTGGACGTGGTGTCGGCCCGTTCGAACGGATCGGTGCGCAGGTTGAAGAGCTTCGGTGCGCGGAGCGGCACGAGAGGCTCGAACCAGACCTGCAGGGTTCCGGTCAGGCGCTGCTCCATGAAGACCAGCTTCCAGTTGTCGTAGCGCATCGCGACGAGGTCGCCGTCGTCGGAGAAGTAGAAGAACTCCGTGCGTTGGCTCTCGTCGGTTTCACCGGTGATGTAGGGAAGCTGGTTGTAGCCGTCCAGGTGCACCTTGAACGTCTTCCCGGCAGCGTCATGGCCGGCGAGCAGCTTCTCCTTCACGTCGGGGTCGCCCGCTGCGGCCAGGAAGGTGGGCAGCCAGTCGAGGTGGCTGATGATCCCGTTGCACACCGAGCTCGCCGGGATCTTCCCCGGCCAGCGGATCACCTGCGGCACCCTGAAGGCGCCTTCCCAGTTCGTGTTCTTCTCGCTCCGGAAAGGAGTCGTCGCCGCATCCGGCCAGGTGTTCGCATGTGGCCCGTTGTCGGTCGAGTAGAGCACGATCGTGTCCTCGGCGATGCCGAGCTTGTCGAGCTGGTCGAGAACCTTCCCGACATGCTTGTCGTGGTCGATCATCGTGTCGTGGTAGGGGGACTGCCAATGCCCCGCTTGCCCCACGCTTCGACGCTTGGGATGCGTCCGGAAGTGCATGTGGGTGGTGTTGACCCACACGAAGAACGGCTTCTTCTGATCGTGCTTGCGCTGGATGAAGTCGAGCGCGGCGTCGACGATCTCGTCGTCGATCGTCTCCATCCGCTTCCTCGTCAGGGGCCCGGTGTCCTCGATCTTCTGCTTGCCGCTCCGCGTCACCCGGCAGCGAAGCACACCCCTCGGCCCGTAGCTCTTGCGGAAGTTCGGGTACCGGGCGGGATCGGGGTAGTCCGCGTGCTCCGGCTCCTCCTCGGCGTTCAGGTGGTAGAGGCTGCCGAAGAACTCGTCGAAGCCGTGCGCCGTCGGCAGATGCTCGTCACGGTCGCCGAAGTGGTTCTTCCCGAACTGGCCGGTCGCGTACCCGAGCGGCTTCAAGAGTTCGGCGATCGTCGGGTCCTCGGCCTGCAAGCCGATCTCGGCACCCGGGAAACCGACCTTGCTCAGCCCGGTCCGATAGACGCTCTGACCCGTGATGAACGCCGATCGCCCCGCGGTGCAGCTCTGCTCGCCGTAGGAGTCCGTGAACCGCATCCCCTCCTCAGCGATCCGGTCGATGTTCGGGGTTCGGTAGCCCATCAGCCCATCGCTGTAGCAGCTCAGGTTGCTGATCCCGATGTCGTCGCCCCAGAAGACGACGATGTTTGGCCTCTCAGACGCCACTCAAGCCTCCCTGTTGCCTGTCCACGGCTGGCAGTTCGAGGCGCAAGCCGGTCGTGGCGAGTCTAGACGCCAGGCGCGATGCGTTCCAACGCCTGAAACTGATCCTCTGAAGCGCTTTGGGCCGTACCGGCACCTCCATCGCCAGCCGCTACGCGAGAGCTTGCCACAGCGGTGCGATGACCATGGCTGTGCCAGTGTTCGTCAGTGACGCCCGACAGCATGTCGAGAGGTCGATGCTCGGGTAAGAGCGGCCTGGGCTGGGCCAGCGTGCGGGAATGTCACCAGAGACGCGCCGGACGATTACGCACATTCGGGAATGCATGGACGCAGGATCCGCGCGCCCCCTGATGGCGCGTCGCGCGAGTTGAGGGATGGTCTGGACGGAGGTTCGCCTATGTCGACGGGTGCGCACCCGGTGCCGCATCGGGTTCACTGGCATCGGTGGTTTGTGTGGGTCCTAGTCGGCCTGCTGGCCGCCGCCGGCATCGGCGTCGGCATCGACCGAGCGTTCTTCTCGGGCCAGGCGCGGTACCCGTGGCCGCCCGAGCCGTGCGTGGTGCAGGGGATCGACGCTCGCTGCGGCACCTTCGGCGTCCCGGAGAACCGCACGAAGCCGAACGGTCGCACGATCGGGCTCAACGTCGTTGTCCTGCCTGCGCTTTCAAAGCCGGCCCGAAAGGACGCGGTCACGTATCTCGCCGGCGGACCGGGGGACGCCGCCACCCAGGAGGCAGCCGACCTGAGCCAGCAGTTGACGCTGCTGAACACGTCCCGCGACATCCTGCTCGTCGACCAGCGCGGCACCGGCCGATCGAAACCGCACAACGCTGACGTGACCCAGTACGGGACACGGATGGCGATGGACGACCTGGACGCGGTGCGGGCCGCGCTCGGTTACCGGCAGCTCGACGTGATCGGCAGCTCCTACGGGGCGACGGCGGCGCAGGTCTACCTGAAGCTCCTTCCGTCCTCGGTGCACACGCTCATCCTCTCGGCCGGAACCGCGGTCGACGTTCCCTTCTTCGGCCGCTACGCGGTCAACGCCCAGCGTGCGCTCGACCAGCTCGCGGAGCTCTGTGCCTCGCAGCCCGATTGCCGCAAGGCCTTCCCGAACTGGGAGCGCCAGTTCGGCGAGCTCGTGAAGGCATGGAACGCCCACCCGGTGCACGGCATGACTGGGGACAAGTTCGCCTCCGTCGTCCACGCCATGCTCCTCAACCTGGACAAGGCGATCTCGATCCCGCTGGTCGTCAGCCGCGCCGCAGCGGGCGACTACGCACCCCTCGAGCATGCAGGATCAGGCGATCTCAACCCCACCCTGGGGCTCATGTCGTCGATCTGGTGCAACGAGCCCTGGACCGCACTCGATGCGACGGGGCCGTGGGGCACCGAGTTCGACAGCTACACGACCGCGAAGATCGCAGCGTTCCGGCACCAATGCAACTCCGTCCCAACGCGCGCTGAGCCGCCCTCGCTCTGGATGCTCCCTGCGTCCAGCCCCGTGCCGGTGCTCGCGCTCGTGGGCGGCGCAGACCCGCAGGACCCGGTCACAAACCTCTCCAACCTCAAGCAGCACTTCCCCGACAGCCGCACCGTGGTCTTCCCCCACATCGGACACGACTTCAGCATCGGCGGCTGCGTCGACGAGATGATGGAGGAGTTCGTCGACCGCGGCACAACCAAGGGCGTCGACACAACGCTCTGCAACGGGGCGGTCGTGGTGCCGCCGTTCGAACTGACCCACTGAACCAGACTGCCGAGGTACATCGGGTCATACCAGTGTCGGCTGGGCCAGCGTCACTCTCACTTGAAGGCAGAAGGGCCGGCTTAGCCGGCCCTTCTGCTGTGGACCCCGACGAGGGGCCCATGGGGGGACCCTGGGTTTCCCCCATGAAGCGAACGGGCCGCGCGCAGCGCGGCCCGGAACGCGCTACATCATCCCGCCCATGTCCGGCATGCCGGCGCCGGCGCCGGCCGGGGTCTTCTCCGGCGGCTCGGCGACGATCGCCTCGGTGGTCAGGATGTTCTTCGCGATCGAGGCCGCGTTCTGCAGCGCAGAGCGCGTGACCATCGTCGGATCGATGATCCCCGCCTTCACGAGGTCCTCGTACTCGCCCGTGTCGACGTTCAGCCCGTGGCCCTTCGTGCCCTTGCGGATCTGATCAACGACGACGGAGCCCTCGAGGCCCGCGTTGTCGGCGAGCTGGCGAATCGGCTCCTCGAGCGACCGCGCGACGATCGCCGCGCCGGTCCGCTCGTCGCCGTCGCCGTCGAGAGAGATCGCGTTGACCGCGTTCAGGAGCGCGACGCCGCCGCCGGGGACGATGCCCTCCTCGAGGGCAGCACGGGTGGCCTGCAGCGCGTCCTCGACGCGGTGCTTCTTCTCCTTCATCTCCGTCTCGGTGGCAGCGCCGACCTTGACGACGGCCACGCCGCCCGCGAGCTTCGCCAGGCGCTCCTGGAGCTTCTCGCGGTCGAAGTCGGAGTCTGTGTTCTCGATCTCGCCCTTCAACTGCTTGATGCGGGCCTTGATCGCGTTGCCGTCACCGGCTCCGTCGATGATCGTGGTCGCGTCCTTGGTGATCACGACGCGGCGGGCCTTGCCGAGCTGCGAGATCTTCGTGTTCTCGAGCTTGAGGCCCATCTCCTCGGTGATCACCTCGGCGCCGGTGAGGATCGCGATGTCCTCGAGCATCCGCTTGCGGCGGTCGCCGAAGCCCGGCGCCTTGACCGCGACCGCGGTGAAGGTGCCGCGCAGCTTGTTGACCACGATCGTCGCGAGCGACTCGCCCTCGACGTCCTCGGCCACGATCAGCAGCGGGCGCCCCGCCTGGATGACCTGCTCGAGCACCGGCAGGACGTCCTTGACCGCGCCGATCTTCTGGTTCGCGACCAGGATGTACGGGTCGTCGAGGACCGCCTCCATCCGCTCGGGGTCGGTGATCATGTACGGCGACAGGTAGCCCTTGTCGAACTGCATGCCCTCGGTGAACTCGAGCTCGAGGCCGAAGGTCTGGCCCTCCTCGACGTTCACGACGCCGTCCTTTCCGACCTTGTCGATCGCGTCGGCGATCACGTCGCCGATCTCACGCTCGCGCGCGGAGATGGTGGCGACCCGGGCGATGTCCTCCTTGCCCGAGATCTCCTTCGACTGCGACTTCAGGCTCTCCACGACCTGTTCGACTGCGCCCTCGATGCCGCGCTTGAGGCCCATCGGGTTGGCGCCTGCGGCGACGTTCTTCAGGCCCTCGCGGACGATCGCCTGCGCGAGCACGGTCGCCGTCGTGGTGCCGTCGCCGGCCACGTCATTGGTCGCGGTCGCGACCTCGCGGACGAGCTGCGCACCCTGGTTCTCGAAGACGTCTTCGACCTCGATCTCACGGGCGATCGTGACGCCGTCGTTGGTGATCGTCGGCGCGCCGAACTTCTTGTCCAGCACGACGTAACGGCCCTTCGGGCCGAGGGTCACCTTGACCGCGTCGGCGAGGATGTTCACGCCACGCTCGAGCGAGCGCCGCGCGTCCTCGCTGAACTTCAGTTCCTTGTGTGACATCTACTACCTCCGTTTCGGCTCGGCGCTAGGCGGTCGCGCCCGCCATCTCCTTCTTCTTCGAGCTCTTCTTGCCGGCGCCGACGACCTTCGCCAGGACATCGGACTCGCGCAGGACCAGCACCTCGTCGGTGCCGAGCTTGATCTCCGTGCCGCCGTACTTGGAGAAGATGATCTCGTCGCCCTCGGCGACGTCCATCGGCACGAGCTCGCCCTTGTCGTTGCGGGCGCCCGGGCCCACTGCCAGGATGCGGCCGCGCTGCGGCTTCTCCTTGGCGGTGTCGGGCAGGACGATGCCGCTCGCCGTCGTCTCCTCGTCCTCGAGGGCTTCGACGATCAGGCGGTCGCCCAGTGGCTGTAGGTTCATCCAGCCCCTCCTTTGTTCCTACGACTTTGTGACACTGTCTGGCACTCTCTCCCTCGGAGTGCCAGGAGAGTTTACCGCTTCGCCTGCGGCCGGTGCAAAGGGTCGTGGCTTCAGACACCTCGGTCTGTTACAAACGCCCGCATGAAGCGCGAGTTCTCGGCGGGCGGCGTCCTCGTGCGGCGCTTGCGCGGCGAGTGGGTCTTCGCCGCGATCCGGCCGGCCGGGAAGCCGGAGGGGCTCTGGGCGCTGCCGAAGGGCCGGATCGACGAGGGCGAGTCGGCGGAGGCGACGGCAGTGCGCGAGGTCGCGGAGGAGACCGGCGCGGAGGGGAGGTCGCTGGGCAAGCTCGGCGACATCCGCTACGTCTTCACCTGGAGCGGCGAGCGGATCTTCAAGGTCGTGAGCTTCTTCCTCGTCCGTTACTCGCGCGGGCGGCTGGGCGATCTGCCGCCGGAGACGGCGCACGAGGTGGCCGACGTGCGCTGGCTACCGTTGGCCGACGGCCCGGGCCTACTCGCGTACCAGGGCGAGCAGGAGATGGCCGCGAAGGCGCTCGAGGCCGTCAGGGCACTATGATCCCCCGCGCCTCGTGGCAGGAGACGACGACGCCGTGTACGCACTGAACTTCTACTCGCCGATGGTGGCGGACCAGCTTCGCAGCGGCCGCAAGACGGCCACCATCCGCCTGGGCGACAAGTCGCGGAAGTACCGCAAGGGGATGATCGTGCAGGTGCTCGCAGGCACGCGCTTCAGCCCGCGGCAGAGGATCTTCGACGCCGTGATCGACAAGGTCGAGGTCAAGACCCTGCGCGACCTCTCGCCGCGCGAGATCGAGCACGACAACCCCGAGATCCGGCGGCCGGAGGAGATGGCGTCCTTCCTTGGCCAGCTGTACAACCGCGACGTCGCCGAGGACGAGGTCGTCACGGTGATCCGCTTCTCCGAGATTCGCAGCTAGGGCGGCCTACGGCCTAACCCGCGCAGACTCCGCCTTCGGCTCCGCTGCACGCTGGCGTCACTCGCTGACGCGCGCCCGGTCAGACTACGGTCGTGCTCGTACTCAGCCAGGAGGACGTGCGGCGGATGCTCGACGTGGACCTGCTGCTCGAGCGACTGGAGCGGGCGTTCGTCGAGCTGAGCGCGGGGCGGGCCTCGGTGCCGCCGCGGATCGCCGCCTTCGTGCCGGAGCGCGGGCTGCTCGGCGCGATGCCGGGCTACGTCGACGGCGTGCTCGCCGCGAAGCTGGTCACGCTCTTCCCCGGGCACGAGCCGTCCCACCAGGCGCTGATCGCGGTCTTCGACGCCGACACCGGGACGGCGACCGCCGTGATGGACGGGACGCACATCACGGCCGTGCGCACCGGCGCGAGCTCCGCGGTCGCCACCCGCGCTCTCGCGCGCGAGGACGCGAAGGTGCTCGCGGTGCTCGGCGCGGGCGTGCAGGGGCGCTCGCATCTCGACGCGGTGCGACGCGTGCGGCGGTTCGAGGAGGTACGCATCGCAAGTCGTACCTTCGAGCACGCGCAGGCGTTGGCGAACGAGGAGGGCGCAATCGCGCTCGAGTCGTTCGAGGACGCGGTGCACGGGGCGGACGTCGTGTGCTGCTGCACGCACGCGGCGGAGCCGATCCTGCGGCGCGAATGGCTCTCGCCGGGGACGCACGTGACCTCGGTCGGCGCGGCCCTCGACGGGCCGGAGCTCGACCCGGCGACCGTTGGCGCCGGCCTGCTCTGCGTCGAGTCGCGGGTCGCCTTCCAGCCGCCGCCGGCCGGATCGTTCGAGCTGCAGGGCCTCGACCCGGCGAAGGCGGTCGAGCTCGGCGAGGTCCTCGCAGGCACGCGCGAGGGCCGGACGAGCGACGAGCAGCTCACCGTCTACAAGTCGATGGGCCACGCGGTCGAGGACGCCGCGGCGGCCGCGCTGGTGCTCGAGCGCGCTAGCGCTTCCTGATCGGAACGCCGAACTGCTCCGGCGGGCGCAGCTCGGCCCCGCATTCCTCGCACTCCACGGCGAAGGCCGACGCGAAGCGCGCTCCGCAGCTCGGGCACTGCGAGCGCAGCTCGCCCCCGCACTGTGGGCAAGCGGTCGGCAGCTCGCCGACGAACGCCTCGAAGTAGCGCTGCACGAACCCGCAGCGCAGGCAGAAGGCAACCCAGTCGCCCAGCGTTTTGCGCCGTTCCTCCTGCAACCAGTTGCGCGCGCGGCTCACCGGACGACTGTAGCCAGACCGATCGCTAGAGTTCGGCGCGCATGGCGATCGCGCGAGAAGCCGAGCCCGTCGGCTCGCTGCAGGAAGTCCGTGAGGTAGGCCTCGACCGCGAGGACCTCCTCGCCGTCTACCGCAACATGCTGATCACGCGCGCGATCGAGGAGCGCGGCCACATCCTCTACAAGCAGGGCAAGATCCCGGGCTCGTTCTACACGGGCCGCGGTAACGAGGCCGCAGCGGTCGGCGTCGCCACCGCGATGGGCCCTGACGACGTCGGCACGCCGCTGCACCGCGACATGGGCGTCCACGTGACGCGCGGCGTCGAGCCCTGGCGGATCTTCGCCCAGTACATGGGCCGGGCCGACGGGCCGACGAGGGGCAGGGACGGCAACGTCCACATGGCCGACTCGAAGCTCGGCCTGCTGGCGATGGTCAGCCACCTGCCGGCGATGCTGCCGGTCGCGGTCGGCTGCGCGCTTGCCTTCCGCATCCGGGAGGAGCACCGCGTCGCGGTCGGCTGGTTCGGCGAGGGCGCTTCCGCGCGCGGCGACACGCACGAGGCGATGAACCTCGCGGGCGTGCGCAAGCTGCCCGTGGTCTTCGTGTGCGACAACAACCAGTGGGCGTACTCGACGCCGACCTACCTCGAGTACGCGACCGAGCACGTCGCCGACCGCGCCGAGGCCTACGGCTTCGAGGGCGTGGTCGTGGACGGCAGCGACGTGCTCGCCGTCTACCGCGAGGCGAAGCGCGCGGTCGAGAAAGCGCGCGACGGCGGCGGCCCGACGTTGCTCGAGTGCCTCACCCTCCGCATGGAGGGCCACGCGGTGCACGACGACGCCTTCTACGTCCCCAAGGACATGTTCGAGCGCTGGGCCGCGAACGACCCGATCGAGCGCTTCCGCGGCTGGCTGCGCGAGCACGCCGAGCTCACGGACGAGCAGGAGGACGAGATCTCCGCGGGCGTCAAGAAGCTGCTGAACGACTCGCTCCAGCGCGCCGAGGAGTCGCCCCTGCCCGATCCGTCGTCGCTCCGCGACGGCGTCTTCGCGACTCCCGAGGACCTCGACACGCCTCACCACAAGTAATGGCCGAGATGACGTACCTGCAGGCGATCTCGGATGGTCTCCGCCAGGAGATGCGCCGCGACAAGCGCGTGTTCGTGATCGGCGAGGACGTCGGCGTCTACGGCGGGGCCTTCAAGGTCACGCTCGGCTTTCAGGAGGAGTTCGGGCCGTGGCGCGTGATCGACGCGCCGCTCTCGGAGACCGCCATCGTCGGCGGCTGCACGGGCGCCGCGATCATGGGCATGCGCCCGGTCGCGGAGATGCAGTTCGCGGACTTCATCTCGTGCGCGTGGGATCACCTCGTGACGGTGGCCGCCAAGCAGCGCTGGCGCGCGGAGACGCCGGTGCCGATCACGGTGCGGCTGCCCTCGGGCGGCGGCTTCTCGGGCGGCCCGTTCCACTCGCAGAACCCGGAGAGCTCGTTCGCGCACATCCCCGGGCTGAAGGTGATCTGCCCGTCGACGCCCGAGGACGCGAAGGGCCTGCTCGCGACCGCGATCCAGGATCCCAACCCGTGCCTCTACTTCGAGCACAAGCACCTCTACCGGCGCCTGAAGGCCGAGGTCCCGGACGAGCGCTACGAGACACCGTTCGGCAAGGCCCGCATTCACCGCGAGGGTGAGGACGTCTCCGTCATCACGTGGGGCGCGATGGTGCACACCGCGGAAGAGGCGGCGCAGCAGCTGGAGGGCGAGGACATCTCGGTCGAGATCCTCGACCTACGCACGCTGATCCCCTGGGACAAGCAGGCCGTCCTGCAAAGCGTGTCGAAGACTTCCAAGGTGGTCGTGCTCCACGAGGACACCCTGACCGGCGGCTTCGGCGGCGAGATCGCGGCGACGATCGCGGAGGAGGCGTTCGAGGACCTCGACGCGCCGCTGAAGCGAATCGCGGCGCCCGACACGCCGGTGCCGTTCTCACCGGCCCTCGAGAAGGCGTTCCTCCCGCAGGTCGAGGACGTCGCCGCGGGGATCCGCGAGGTAGCCGAGTACTGATGGCTGCGACCGCGTCGATCGAGGTCGTCATGCCGCAGATGGGCGTCTCCGTCTCCGAGGGGACGATCACCAAGTGGCTCAAGCAAGAGGGCGACACGATCGCGGCCGACGAGTCGCTGCTCGAGATCTCGACCGACAAGGTCGACACCGAGGTGCCGAGCCCCGGCTCCGGAGTGATCCAGCAGATCCTGGTGCAGGAAGGCGAGACGGTCGAGGTCGGGACGAAGCTCGCGGTGATCGCACCCGAAGGTGCGGAGGAACCCGGGCCGGAAGCAGAGGCCCCGGCACCCGAGCCGGCGACGCAGGAGGCCGCCGCCGAGGCCGAGGCGCCGTCGAGCTCGGAAGGCGAGACGCCGACGCCCGAGCCCGCCCCGCCTCCGGCACCGCCGGAACCCGCGGAGACACCGGCTCCCGCGCCGGCCGTCGCAGCCGGTGACGCCAACGGCGGCGGCGACAGGACGTTCGTCTCGCCGGTAGTGGCGCGCATCGCCTCCGAGCACGGCGTCGACGTGAACCAGATCTCGGGCACCGGCCGTGGCGGGCGCGTGACCAAGAAGGACATCCTCGCGTTCGTCGAGTCGGGCGGACAGGCCGCTCCCGCGGCGCCGGAGCCTCCTGCCGCTCCCCCGGCACTGGAGGCCCCCGCCGAGCCGCCGCCCACCGCTCCGCCGGCACCGGAAGCTCCCGCCGAGCCGCCCGCCGCGCCGCTTGAGCCCGAGCCCGCGCCTGCGCAGGCCCCTCCGCCCGCCGCCGCCGCACCGCCGCCGGCACCGGCCCCCGCGCTAGCCGCGGAGGCAGGCCAGCCGCAGCCCGGCGAGAGCTTCGAGCCCCTGACCGCGATGCGGCGCGGGATCGCCGAGCACATGCGCCGCTCGCTCGACACCTCGGCCCACGTCACGAGCGCGATCGAGGTGGACATGTCGAACGTGGTCTCGATCCGCAAGAAGCTGAAGAAGGAGTACCAGGCCTCCTACGGCGTCAACCCGACCTATCTCGCCTTCGTCGCGCGCGCGACCGTCGAGACGCTGCGCGACTACCCGTGGATCAACGGCGAGCTGCGCGGCGACCAGATCGTCACGCGCAACTACGTGAACCTCGGCTTCGCGGTCGAGCTCGCCGACGGCAAGGGCCTGATCGTCCCGGTCGTGCGGAACGCCGAGGGGCTGAACCTGCTCGGCATGGCGCGCGGGGTCGCCGAGATCGCTGCGCGGGCGCGCGACAAGAAGCTGCTCCCCGACGACGTCCAGGGCGGCACGTTCACGATCACGAACCCCGGCGGCTACGGCACCTTCCACGGCACGCCGGTGATCAGCCAGCCGCAGGCGGCCATCCTCGGTACCTACGCGGTCGTGAAGCGGCCGTGGGTGATCCAGGACTCGCGCGGCGAGGACGTGATCGCGATCCGGCCGATCATGAACTTGACGCTCACGTACGACCATCGGCTCGTGGACGGCGCGCTCGCGGGCCGCTTCCTGCACGACCTGCGCGAGCGGCTCGAGACCTGGGGCGAGGACAACTACTGAAGTGAGCCTGCCCTGGGACGAGCCGGAGTGGCTCGACCGGGCGATCGGCTGGATCGACGAGCGGGTCGAGCGGACCGGCGAAGTCGAGCTCGAGCGCACGCGGCCCTGGTCGGCGATCGCACGCGTGCCGACGGCTGACGGACTGCTGTGGTTCAAGGAGGGCCCGCCGGCCGACGCGTTCGAGCCCGCGCTGACGGCCCTCCTCGCGGGGAGGCGGCAGGACGCGCTCCCGGAGGTCGTCGCGTGGGAGGACACGCGGCTGCTGACGCGCCATGTCGGGCCGCCCTTCCGCGAGGTGCTCGACGCGGGCGACGCGGAGCCCCGCTGGGAGGAGGTGCTCGCGCTCTACGCCGAGCTGCAGATCGAGTTCGCGCCGCTCGTCGAGGACGCCCTCGCCGCGGGCACGCCGGACGAGCGGCCGGCGCGGCTGCCCGGCCTCTACGAGGAGCTCGCCGGGCGCGACGGGTTGTACGACGCGGTCGTGGAGGCGGCCGCCGCGCTCGGCGACTCGCTTCCGGCGAGCGTCGTCCACCAGGAGGCGCACGACGGCAACGTCTTCGTGCGGGAGAGCCGACCCGTGTTCCTCGACTGGGCAGAGGCCACGGTCGGCCACCCGTTCACAGGCCCGTTGCTCGCGCTGCGGTCGGCGGCCGAACGCGCGGGTTACGAGCCCGGCTCGCCCGAGGTGGAGCGGCTGCGCGACGTCTACCTCGAGCCGTTCACGCGCTTCGCGCCTCTCGCCGACCTGCGTGAGACGTTCGCGCACGCGTACCTGCTCGCGCCGATCGGCCGCGCCCAGGTCTGGCGCCGGACGCTGGCTCCGCTCGGCCCGGAGGTCGGCCTGCGCCACGGCGAGCCGGTCGCGGCCTGGCTCGAGATCCAGCGCGGGATCGCAAGCGGCTCGATCATGCTCGGCGGTGCGTAGCGAGACGCTGATCAGGCTCGACGCGGTCTTAGGCACGGCGGTCGTCGTCGCCACCGTGGCCGGACTCGCCGGGCCCGGCCGCCGCCCAGGCCGCTACGCTCCGCGCGTGACCCGGCCCGGCCATGTCGTCCACCTGTACGAGCCGCTTCCCTACCTCGAGGCATGGGAACTGCAGCGCTCGCTGGCCGGCCGCGTCGCCGACGGCGAGCTGCCCGACACGGTGCTGCTGCTCGAGCACGCGCCGGTGATCACGCTCGGCCGCCGAACGGACGAGGGCGAGCTGCACGTGCCCGACGGGGCCGACGTCGAGATCGTCGAGACCGACCGCGGCGGCAAGTCGACCTACCACGGGCCTGGCCAGCTCGTCTGCTACCCGATCTTCGACCTGACGCGCCATGGCCAGGACGTGAAGCGTTACTGCCGCGAGCTCGAGGAGGCGCTGATCCGAACGCTTGCGCCGCTCGGAGTCGAGGCGACGCGAATCGAGGGCCTGACGGGGATCTGGCTCGAGTCGCCGCCGCGCAAGATCGCCTCGATCGGGATCCACATCTCGAAGTGGGTGACGACCCACGGCTACGCGCTGAACGTCGACCTCGACCCGGCACCCTTCACCGAATGGATCACCGCCTGCGGGCTCGAGGACGCGGCGTTCACGACGATCGCCCGCGAGCTCGGGCGCTCGGTGAGCGTGGAGGAGGTGCGGCCGCACGCTGTCGCCGCGCTCGAAGAGGTCTTCGCGCTGCACCTCGAAGCCGCTCCCGCTGAGCAGCTGCTGCATCCGGTCCAGGCGTAGCCAACCCGCTTCGCCGACCCTTTCCGGCCGTGTCGGCAGGCGTCCGCAGCTCCGATCGTCACACCAACGCGGCGCGCGGCGCCTACCTGTGGACGAATCGTCACACCTTCGGCGCGAGGGCCATGTCCCCGGCGGCCATTACCCGGGGACAGTCCCTGGCGGCGGGCCGAGCGAGCCCGCCGCGCCGGCTGGTCCGGATCCTAGACTCGCCGGCGTGAGCACCGGTCGCCTCGAGACCTTCGCCGACGGCGTCTTCGCGATCGCGGCGACGTTGCTGATCCTGAACGTCGACACGCAGGTCGCCGGCGACGTCCCACACCTCGGCGACGAGCTCGCCCACATCTGGCCCTCGTACCTCGCCTACGCCGTCAGCTTCGTGACGATCGGGATCATGTGGGTCAACCACCACACGCTGATGAGCCAGGTCGAGCGCGTCGACCGCCGCTTCCAGTTCGCGACGATCGGCCTGCTGCTCTGCATCGCGTTCGTGCCGTTCCCGACCCGGCTCGTCGCGGAGCACATCCGGGCCGAGGGCGCGCGCGACGCCGCGCTCGCGTACGGCTTCACGATGGTCGCGACCGCGATCATGTTCAGCATCACCTGGTTCTACGCGAGCCTGGGCGGGCGCCTCTTGCGGCGGGATGCCGACCAGGCGGTCGTGAGCGGAATCTCCCGCAGCTACCTGCCGGGGCCCTGGATCTACCTGGCGGCGACGCTGCTCGCATTCGCGAGCCCGACCGCGAGCGTCGCCCTCTTCATGGCGATCGCGCTCTTCTACGTCGTCGAGAGCTCGATCTTCGGCAACACGGCTACCGGGTGAGCGCTGCGGTCAGAGCCTCGACCACGCGAGGGTCGAACTGCGTCCCGCTGCCGGCCCACAGCTCCGCGATCGCTGCCTCCTGCGGTAGCGCCTTCCGGTACGAGCGGTCGCTCGTCATCGCGTCGTAGGCGTCGCAGCAGGAGACGATCCGCGCCAGCAGTGGGATTCGCTCGCCCGCCAGCCCATCCGGGTAGCCCTCGCCGTCCCAGCGCTCGTGGCACGAGCGGACGACCCGGCCGATCTCGCCGAGCAGGCCGCCGGCGCGCAGCAGCAGCCGCTCCCCCTCGATCGTGTGACGCTCCATGACCGCGCGCTCCTCGGGTGTCAGCGGGCCGGGCTTGCTGACGATCGAGTTCGGCACGCGCACCTTGCCGACGTCGTGCAAGAGCGCCGCGAACTCGGCGTCGCGCCGTTCCCGGGACGAGAGGGCGAGCTCGTCCACGACCTTCAGCGTCAGCTCGACCACCTCGCGGCTGTGCACACCCGTGTACTCGTCGTCGGCCTCCACCACGTCGCCGAGCAGGAACGCCGTGCCGCGGTAGGCGTCGCGGAGCTCGAGCTCGTTGTCGATCCGCGCGCTGCGCTCGCGCGCGAACACGGACAGCAGCGCTACCAACGGCAGCGCGAGAACGACGCCGTACGGCGACGGCTGCGCCGCGAAGGCGACCGCCAGGCCGACGGGCGCGAGCCCCGCGTCGATCGCGTAGACCCAGACCATCGCGCGCAGCTGGACGCTCGGGCGCACGCCCAGCGCCAGCCACTCGCGGCCGGCGGTGAGAAGCCCGTCCAGCGCGAACTGCGAGAGCAGCGCGAGCACGTACAGCGGCCAGTCCGAGAGCCGTGGCCCGCGCTCGCCCGCAAGCCCGAGCACGAGCGCCGGCCCGACAGCGTGCCAGGCGAAGACGACCCGCATCGCGACGCGGCCGAGGCTGAGCGTGCCGCGAACGTGCTCGTCCAGGCTCCCCAGCGCGACTCCGGCGGCGACCGCCAGCGGCACGAGCCCGACCGGCAGGACGAAGAGCATGGGCACGAGGATCAGCTCCGTCGGCACCGCCGAGCCCGTGCCGATCTCGAAGTCGAGCCGGAACGCGGCGGCATAGGCGGCGACGAGCAGGATCACGGCCGCGGCGCCCGGGTCGCGCTGCGAGGGCAAGAGCAACGCCAGCGAGACGGCGGCGGCGGCGAACCCCGCGCCGAACACGACGAACGACCAGAGCTCGCGCCGCGCGAGACGCTGAAGGCGGCGGGTGCGCCGCTCCTCGATGACACGCTGCTCTTCGGGGTCGAGCAGGACCGAGCGAGGCGTCGTCGTGGAGGCCGCAGTCGACATCCGGACAGACATCGTCCGCCGCCGCGCGCCCCTTGACGCGCGGCGCGATTCCCTCGGAGGAGGGATCGAGGCCGCCGCAAAGCCCCCTATCGGGTGATGCAGCGCCGCCCCCCGTGGCGAGAGTAAGACCACTTCAGCGGCGAGGAGGACCGGCGTGGCGGCAGCTGTGGCAAGGAAGTGGTGGGCTCTGATCGGCGTTGCGATCGTGGCGGCGATGGCGTTCACGACGACGGCCACGGCCGGGCTGCTGGGCAGCGGGAGCGCGTCGTATTGCGATCCGACTCCCGTGCAGGCCTTCGCCCCCTACGGCGACCTCTCGTACTACGCGAGGCTGCTCAACGGCGACTTCGAGGGAGGGAGCACGGGGTGGTCCCTCAGCGGCGGGGCGCGTCTGGTCTCGGGCAACGAGCCGGCGTTCATCAGCGGCGACAGGAACGACAGCCACTCCCTGCTCCTCCCTGGAGGCAGCTCGGCCTACAGCGGCACGGTCTGCTTCGCGCTCGGCGACTGGAATCTGCGGCTCTTCACGAAGAACGTCGGCTCACCCTCCGGTGTGCTGCACGTGCAGGTGGTCGTGCCAAGTCTCGTCGGCGGCCTGCTCACGGTGCTCGATGGGGGCTACGTGAGCGGCAACGGTGCGTGGGCCCCGTCGCCGAGGCTCGAGCTCGCGCTCTGCAACGTCACCAGCCTCGTGGGGACGAAGGCGGTCGCCTTCCGCTTCACACCCGTCGGCAGGGGTGCCGCGTACCAGATCGACGACGTCTACCTCGATCCCTGGAAGGGCACCTGATCGAGCCCGCTCGCGCGGCCACCCCGCTGTCCTATGCGGGGTGCGGAGGCCGCAACCCGTCTAGCACGACCTCGACGTAGCGCCGCCAGAGCTCTGGCTCCGGCGAGTTCAGCGCCCCCCTGATCGCCGACCCGACGAGCGTCGAGACGTCGTCGGCCGCGATGTCGTGGCGAAGCGCACCGGCCTCCTGCGCCCGACTGATCAGCTGCTCGACCAGCCCGTTGAGCTCGTACTTCGCCTCGGCCACCTCGGCTATCTCCAGGCAGCGCGGCAAGCCCTCGTACAGCGCCCTGTCGCGGGCATGCAGCTCACCCGCGTGCCAGACGAAGGCGCGGAACGCCTCGCCAGGATCCGGTTCGGTGAGCGCCTCCTCCACGAACGCGGCCAGCTCGCGGATCTGCTTCGAGACCACGGCCGCGATCAAGGCGTCCTTCGAAGGGAAGCGGCGGAACACCGTGGCGTGCCCCACCCCGGCCTGGCGGGCGATCTCGTCGACGCTGACGTCGCAGCCGCGCTCGGCAAAGAGCTCGGCGGCGGCGTCGAGCACGCGGCCGAGGTTTCGCTGCGCGTCCGCGCGGAGCGGCGTGCTCATGCCGCGGGCACCGGCGCGGCCTCGGCCTCGATCCGTGCGACGTGCCGCTGCCGCAGCAACGCGAGCATCGCCACCAGCCCGGCGACGACGAACAGCGCGGCGCCTCCGAATGCCCAGTGGAAGCCGGTGACGAGCGCCTCGGGGTCGCCGGCGCCGCCGGCGGCCGTGGTCTTGCCGGCCGCAACCGTGGACAGGATCGCGAGACCGAGCGCGCCGCCGATCTGCTGCGAGGTGTTGAAGAGGCCGGACGCCAGGCCCTGGTCCTCGTTCTCGAGCCCGGTGGTGGCGATGAGCGTCAGCGGCATGAACACCGCGCCCATGCCGAGCGACGTCACCAGGAGCGACGGCAGCACGTCGGCGAGGTAGGTGCCGTCCACCGGCAGCCGCACGAGCAGCAGCATCCCGACCGCGGTGACGATCATCCCGAGTGCTGCGACCGGACGGACGCCCAGCCGCGGTGCGAACTGTGACGCAAGCCCCGCCGAGATCATGATCCCGGCCGTGAAGGGCAGGAAGGCGAGGCCCGCCTGCAGCGGACCGAAGCCGAGCACGCCCTGGATGTAGAGCGTGTTGAAGAAGAACATCGCGAACATCCCCGATGCGGCCAGGAACATGACGACGTTCGCCGTCAGGAGCGAGCGGACGCGGAAGATCGACAGCCGGACGAGCGGCGCCTTCGAGCGTTGCTCGATCACGACGAACGACGTCAGCAGGACGGCCGAGAGGACGAAGAAGCCGATCGTGACCGCGGAGCCCCAGCCGGCCGTCTCGGCCTTGACGATCGCGTAGACGAGCGCCATCAGCCCGCCCGTCACGCTGATCGCGCCGCCGACGTCGAACGCCCGGTGCGCGTGCTCGTCCCTGGACTCGGGGATCAGCCGCAGCGAGAGCACGAACGCAGCCGCGCCGACGGGCACGTTGACGAAGAAGATCCACGGCCACGAGAAGAGCTGGGTGAGGACGCCGCCCAGGATCAGTCCGACCGCCGCTCCACCGATCGCGATCGCCGCCCAGACGCCGAGCGCGCGGGCGCGTTCCCTGCCCTCGGCGAAGGTCGTGGAGATGATCGAGAGCGCAGCGGGCGAGATGAACGCGGCGCCGAGGCCCTGGAGCGCGCGGGAGGCGATCAGCATTCCTTCGTTGACCGCGAGGCCGTTGAGAAGCGACGCAACGGTGAAGACGACGAGCCCGGCGAGGAACAGGCGTTTACGCCCGAGCAGATCGCCGGCGCGCCCCCCGAGCAGGAGGAAGCCGCCGAAGACGAGCGAGTAGGCGTTGACGATCCACTGGAGGTTGGCCTCGCTGAGGCTCAGGTCCCGCTGGATCGAGGGAAGGGCGACGTTGACGATCGTGCTGTCCAGAACGACCATGAACTGCGCGAGGCAGACGAGGACGAGGACGACCCACTTGCTGGTTTCACGGGTGCTCAATCGCGCTCCTTGGGTAACCGGACGACACAGTCCGGTTACCGTAGCAAAAACGGACGGTCTAGTCCGGTTACTAGACTGTGCGGGATGGAGACATCGCGCCCAGTGGCCGATCGCCCTCGCCGACCCGAGTGGATGAAGGTGCGGGCGCCGAGCGCCGACTCGGCGTACTTCGACGTCCGCAAGCTGATCCACGGCGCCTCGCTGAACACGATCTGCGAGGAGGCGCGCTGCCCGAACATCGCCGAGTGCTGGGGCCGCGGGACGGCGACCTTCCAGATCCTCGGCGACACCTGCACGCGAGCCTGCCGCTACTGCTACGTCCACTCCGGTAGGCCCGAGTCGCCGCCGGACCCGCTCGAGCCCCTCCGGCTCGCGGCGGCGGCGGCGAAGATGGGCCTCAAGCACGTCGTCGTCACCTCGGTCGACCGCGACGACGTGCCCGACCGCGGCGCCGGCCACTACGCGGCGACGATCCGGGCGCTGAAGCACAAGGCGCCGGAGGCGACGATCGAGATCCTCACGCCCGACTTCCTCGGCGTCGAGGAGGAGGCGCTGCGAACGATCCTGGCGGAGCGTCCCGACGTCTTCAACCACAACATCGAGACGGTACGCCGGCTACACGCGCGCATGCGCGGCGCGAAGGCGAGCTACGACAAGGCGCTCTGGCTGCTCGCACGGGCGAAGGAGCTCGCCGACTACCCGGTGCTGACGAAGTCCGGGATCATCGTCGGCCTCGGCGAGACCAACGACGAGGTCGTGGACACGCTGCGCGACCTGCGGGGGCACGGCGTCGACGTGGTGACGATCGGGCAGTACCTCCAGCCGAGTGCCAAGCACGCGAAGATCGACCGCTGGGTGCACCCCGACGAGTTCCGCTGGTTCCGCGAGCAGGGCGAGGCGCTCGGCTTCGGCTCCGTCTTCGCCGGGCCACTCGTGCGGTCGAGCTACCGAGCCGACGAGCAGCGGCACGCGGCCGCGACCGGTCGTGGCGCTGTGGCCTACTAGCACCGCGTTGGCGCTCGTCGCGCTGACCGCGGGCGGCTGCGGCCACGACCCGGCGCCGAGCGCGACTGCAACGGCGGCGGCGCGGCCCCGGATCGCGCCCGTTCAGCAGCAGCCGCTCGTGGTGAAAGGCACCGGCTTCCACCCGGGCGAGCACGTCCAGCTCGCCGCGAAGGGACTGCGCAACGACCGCGCGGAGGCCAGGGCGGACGGGTCCGGCGAATTCGAGGCCACCTTCCACGGGCTCAAGAGCTGTGACAGCGTCACCGTCGTCGCCGTCGGCTCGCAGGGCAGTCGCGCCGAGTTCAACCTCTCGCAGATCGCCTGCACGGACACGTAGAGAGGGCCGGCTCGCGCCGGCCCTCTCGAGGTGCCTGTCGCGTCCGACTAGTCCTTCGTCGGATCCGCGCTGAACGCCTGGATCTCGGCGACCCGCACGAAGCGGCGGGTCGACGCGGCCGAGACGTTGGTGTCGCAGTCGGTGGTCGCCGTCGGGTCGGCGTCCTGCTCGCCCTGGTAGGCGGGCCCACCGGTGCACTGGCTGGTCAGCACGCGCAGCCTCAGGTGCGTTGCCTTGAACTTGGGCACCTTGAAGTCGCGGAGGATCAGCTGCGGGTCGTTCGGCCGCGGAGCGTCGCCGGGGAACGCATCCGGAGCGCTCGTGTACACCTTCGTGTACCCGGCGTCGGTCGTGCAGTCGGCCCCGGCGGCGGCGTTGCATGCCCAGAGCTCGAACGAGCGCAGCGCCGCGAAGCGACTCTGCCCAGAGACGATGTTCGCGCTCACGGCGACGTCGGTGATGTTGCGCGCGTCCGTGCCCGCCAGGTCGACCGTCACCTGCTTCCCGGCGATGCCCGAGAGCGTTCCGTCGGCTGCTCGCCCGTCGACGGACCAGTTCGTGTTCTCGGTCTCGTCGATGGCCGCGGCCTGGCCCGTCCCGTCGCCGCTCGCCGTGGCGCCTCCTGTCGCGGAGGCCCAGTTGGTCGGCATCACGACGGTCTGGGTCTTGACCTGGTTCGCGTTGAACGTCGCCCGGAAGCGGTAGAAGCCGTAGCCCTTGGCGACGGCCAGGAACTCGTACTCGCCCGGTGCGAACGACGCGGTCTCGTCACGGTTGACGTCGATGCCCGAGTTGACCGTCGCCGGATCAGTGTCCGCGATCGGCGAGACGAGCTTCTCGTAGTGCCCGACGTACACCGTTCCGACGACCGGATCGCCGGTCTCCTTCGAGACGAGCGAGAACGAGACGGTCGCATTGTTCTCGAGCGGCGAGGAGAAGTCCGGCACGGGGTTCGTGTCGGAGACGCCCGAGGCGTGCACCGCCGCCAGGTTCCCCATCCCGCGTCGCGCGAACCCACCCCAGATCGCCTTCTGGTTCGCTCCGCCGTACCGCATCACGTCGGCCGCGAGCATCGAGTTGCGCGCGTCGATCATCGTCGGTGCGACCGGGTCGAGCAGCATCGAGTCGAACACGAGCTGGATCCAGCGCCGGTTGCCGGGGCAGTTCTGCGAGGGCAGCTCGCCCGCCGCGCACTGCGCCTGGAGACCGGCGTCACCCGCCGGGAAGGCGCCGTCGTACTTGTCGATCAGCGCCTGCCGCACGGAGTTGTTCACGGCGACCCAGATCTCGCCGTCCGAGTGCACCTCGTTGCCCGCGACGTCGTAGCCGATGTCGCTGAAGTTCAGCGGGTTGACGTGCGCGATCGTCGACGGGGTCGGGAAGGCGCCGGTCCGCGCCCAGTTCATGACGTAGTTGCGGATCCCGTGCACCTTGTTGCCCGTCGCGTAGGTGCCCGTCGCGTACGGGTCTTCGCCGTCGACCGGGACGAAGCCGTTCTCGTTCAGGTACTCGATCGCGACCTCGTCGCCAAAGGCCTCGCCCATCGCGCCGGCGTGGAAGCCGGAGCGGGCGCTGCCCTTGCCGATCATGCGGTTCTCGATCATGTGGCCGAACTCGTGACCGATCACGCCCTGGTCGTAGTCGCCGTCCACGCACGGGGCGTAGAACGAGCCCGCGATCGGCTGCCAGAAGTACATGTTCGTGACCGACGAGGCGCCGTCGGGCAGCGTCGACATGTTGGCGTTGTCGCGGGTGGTCGTCTGCGCGCCCGACTGGACGTCGCCGATCAGCGGATCACCCTCCTGCCAGGTCTCGGTGTTGCCGAAGTTGCCCGACTGGGCGTTCCAGTTCTGCTCCGTGAAGCCCAGGAAGTACGAGAAGTCGTGCATCCGGTTGTGCATCACGAAGAGGTTCACGGCCGCGGCGCTGTCGTCGTAGACGGCGCCGGGCGTCTCGGTCGCGGCCCGCTGGCACGATCGGTTGTACCAGTCGTTCGTCCACGGGAACGAGTAGTCGCGAACGCTGCTCACCGGCATGTACTGCGGCGGCGAGGGCGCCGAGGCGTTGACCCACGAGGTCGCGGCGCGGTTGTTGTTGCCGCTCGTCGTGAAGGACGTGGTATTCGTCCGCGCGTCGTAGTCCCACGGGACGCGCGAGGCGAGGTTGCTGACGACGATGTCGCAACCTGCCGCGGAGCGCCAGCACAGCGTCTTGCGCGTGTCGGTGCTCGGGTTGCCCCACGGGTACATCGTGTTGGTGGAGAGGGGCGGGGTGGCCGGGAAGGCCTTCCAGCGCGCCCAGTAGTCCGGCGGAGCCGGGCTGTCGTCGATCGTGACCGTGCCGGCGTACGTCCGCGGAGCCGACCAGGCGGCGCCATCCGGGAAGTCGCAGACCTGGACGAAGTAGTCGCCGGGCGGCACGCCGCCGGGCGGCGAGTAGCGGAACTGCTCCGGCGAGAACAGCGTGTCGGCCGTGATCAGCGGCGTCGTGCTGTCGCCCAGGAAGAGCTTGAAGACGACGTCGTTGAGCGAGATCGTCGCGGCCGCGAAGCCGGACAGCGCGCGGACGCCCGGGCCGACCGTGTACGGGCCGTGCCTGGGGCCGCAGGCCCCGTCCGTCGCCGCGAGCTCGCCGTCGAACGCCGTGGTGGTGACCGCCAGCGGCCGCTTCACCGTCTTCGCGGTCGAGAGGTAGTCGGTCAGGTTGTGCCGCGCGAGCACGACGCCCGTGCGGGCGTTCACGATCACGCGGTAGGCCAACGTGGTGCCCGACGTGTCGAGCACGATCGCCTCGTAGGCGGGCACGGCCGTGCGGCCGATCGCGAACGAGCCGAGCCGTACGCGCTGGAGGTCGCGCATGCCGCCGATGCGAAGGTTCGTCCAGCCGCGGGCGACCTTCTGCGCCCGCACGTTCAGGAGCCCGGCCTTCAGCCCCAGGTTGCCGGCCGCGTGCACCCACGCCTGCGCGGCGGAGAGCTTCGCGGCCCCCTTCAGGTGCAGCGAGCCGAGGATCGTCGAGCTCACGAAGCCCACCTTCCAGGTTCCTGCCTTGCCCGCCTTCAGCGAGACGGTGACGAGGCCGGCGCCGTCCACGACCTTCAGGCTCTGGAAGGCCTGCTGGAAGGTCACGGCGTGGCTGCTGCCGCCCGTCAGCTTCGAGTCCGCGGCCAGCCGCAGGCTGGCGACGGAGTCGAGGCGGAAGATCACTTTGTGCTTCGCCAGCCATGCGCGGGCGGCGATTGCCGCGGTCGCGCCGCGCGCCTGCTTGCTCAGGAACCCGCCCGGCCGCATCAGCGTGGACGGCGTTCCGTAGCTGTTCCACGTCGCCCTCGCGTGCAGTCCGCGCACGGCCGCGCGCTGGGCGGCCGTCGGCTTCTGCAGGGCACCGGACCGCACGAAGTCGCGCAGGTTGCCGTGCTTTGACGGCGTGGCCTGGCGGACTCCGAAGCTGGGCCCGGCGAGGACGAGCGCGATGGCTGCGGCGGCTAGGACCGCGCGCAGCAGCGCCTGTCTCAAGTTCATCTCTCTCCCCTTCCGGTTTCCCCCGCCCCCTCGAGCTCGGGGCTGATTGCTGCAAGGGCGATCTTGAGATGTCTATTCGCTCGTGTCAAGTGATGCGAAAGGGCCGCCCGAAGGCGGCCCTTTCAACGCCGTGCTCGCTGCGCGCCTAGTGGTGGCCGTGCAGCTTCATGCGCCAGATGCCCTGCGAGTGCGTTGCCGCGTAGAGCAGGCGCTCGCAGTGGCCGCCGCCCATGCAGGTCGGTACGCGGTTGGACGGCTGGATCTCGAGGTGCATCACCTCGTAGCGAGGCATGCCCTCGGTCGTGTGCCAGCCGGCGTGGCCGTCGTGCGCACCGCGCAGGACGCCGAAGTCGGTCGCGACGTACAGCGTGTGCGTGAGGTCGTCGCGGACGACGTCGGAGGCCGGCAGGTCGCCGTCGTCGAACGGCGTCGGGTACGCGGACGTGCCGCTCTCCACGTTCAGGTTCGTGAAGATGCCCGAACCGCTCGCGGAGCCGTTCTCGAGCACCTCGAACGCGTGGCCCGGAGTGGTCGGCGTCGCCGCGTTGTAGCCGGAGTACGTCACCCACGCGCGGCCACCGTTTGCCGGGTCGACGTAGATCCCGCTCGGGAACCGCGTCGGCGAGGTGGCGTTGTCGATCCGGTGCCACGTCACGGCGGCCGGGTTGCTCGCGTTCACGTTGTGGGAGACGAAGATGCGACCGGCCGAGGTGGCCGCCCACATCGTCCCGTGGTCGGCGCCGGAGCGGGCCATGAACGACATCGAGCCGCCGGTGCGGTCGGCGCCGTAGGAGGTTCCCGTCAGGTCGCCCGACGTGTTCGGGCCCGGAGCGCCGAGCGGCTGGTAGTCACCGCAGTTCGGGTTGTTCCCCGGGGTCACGAACTCCGGGCAGTTCGCCTCGTAGAAGGCAATGTTCGGAGTCGTGTCCTGCGGCACGGCACCGGGGGTGCCGGCGCCGAACGCCCAGGTCCGCCAGACATGCGTCCCGCCGTTGTAGATCGGGTGCGTGCCCGGCTGCGGGTTCGGGTCGCCGATCTGCGGCCAGTAGAACGCGAACGGCTCGCCGCTGTTGACGAGCGGAGCCGTGGTGATCACCCAGCGCTCCGGGTCGCCGTTGCGGAAGTTCGAGTCGCCGAACCCACCCGTGAACTCGTTTGCGCGCCACGTCGGGTTCGTCGCGTCGTACACGGCGTTGCCGCCGTCGCCGTAGATCACCTGGTTGAACACGTCACGACTGCAGCCGTTGTTGTTCGACCACGTGCCGTTGTCCTGCGTGCCGCCCATGACCTCGCACGAGAGCATGGGGTTGATGGCGACGCCGATGAACTGCAGCGTGCTGCTCAGGCGGTTGTCGATGTGGTCGAGCGCCGTCGGCACCCGCGAGAGCAACCGTTTGCAGGAGGCGTAGCTCCCGCTCGCCGGCGGCAGCGGGCCGCCACCGTTGCGGGTCGGGTCGTCGCACTGGGACGAGATGTCGGCGAAGGAGCCGCTCGTGCGGATGACGCCGCCGTCGTTCGACTCGATCACCTGCGTCGGGTTCCCCGGATTAACGATGATCTCGTGCTGATCCGGGTGGATCCCGTTCGGTGCCCTCACACAGCCCTGTGGGAAGTACGGCGCGAACGCACACCATGGCGCCGGTGTGTCTCGCGCGTCGTTCGTCAGGTCGGTGAAGGTGCGGAGATCCGAACGGGAGCCGTCGGGATCGCCCGCGGTGTCCGAGTAGAGGATCGCCCGGCCGTTGGAGCGGCCGTTGCCGCAGCCGACGCCCTTCGTGTTGCACGGCAGCTCGCCGTACTGGAAGGCGCCGATCACGTACACCGTGTCCGGCATGCCGGCCGGCGTGTAGACGTCCTCGTCGTACCAGCACTGCGCCCAGCAGAAGTCGTCGGTCGCGAAGAACGGGCTAGCCGTCGTCTTCGACGTCAGCTTCTGCCAGCCGGTGTAGGTGGCCGGGAAGACGTTCGCCGCGTTCGGCTCGGTGTTCCCGGTGGCCTGCGAGGCCAGCAGCGACGCGGCCGACTGGTCGCCCACGTCCGTGCGCCAGAAGTTCGAAGCGTTCGGGTCTGCGATGCCGTTGCCGTTCGCCGTGCCGTCGGTCAGGTAGATGCGCGTGTGACCGTTCTTGGCGGTCAGAGCGAACATCGTGCGGTCGATGCCGCCGCCCGGGAACTGCGGGGCGAACACCTGCGAGAACGCGGTGCTGGCCGCCCCGGCATCACGGCGCCACGCACCCGAGTCGAACGCGGAGGCGTACACGACGTCCGGGTTGAGCGGGTCGAGGCCGACGTCGGTGACGCCGAAGCCGTTCGGGATGTTCCCGTTCCAGACCTCGGTGAAGGTCTGGCCGCCGTTGAACGACTCGTAGAGGCCGGGCTGGTTGGCGCCGGGCTCGAGGCGGGTCGTGCCGCCGTTGCCGATCGTGTGCGAGAGGCCGCGAACCGCCTGCGCGGAGCCGACCAGGATGTGTCCGTTGTCGCGCGGGTCGATCACGATTCCGTTGATGCCGCGGCCGAGGAAGGCGTCCTTCCCGGGCGTGACGCACGGGTAGGTCGCGTTGCTGACACAGCGGTCGGCGAGCTTCGTCCAGTGATTCCCGCCGTCACTCGAGCGGTAGATGCCCACACCCGCCTCGCAGCCGGACGAGCAGCGGTTGCCCTCTCCGGTGCCGAGGTAGAGCGTGTCGTGGTGGCGATCGGTCGGGTCGAGCACGAGCTGGCCGACCGAGTTCTGCGCCAGATCCTCCGGAGCGACCTGCTTCCAGACCGGATCCGGGGCGACCACGTTGTTGGTGCGCCAGACGCCGCCGCCCGAGGTGCCGGCCCAGACCCGGCAGCTTCGCGCCGAGCAGTCCGGGTCGGCGACGAGCGCCACGGTGCGGCTCGCCGTAACGTTGGTCGCGCCGCTGAAGGCGACCACGCCGGGCTCGACCGCGTACTTGCGCGGCCCGTACAGGCGCCACTTCGAGTCGTCCCACTGGAACCCGCGGCCGTTGCGGGAGCGCAAGACCTTGCGCAGGCGCGCGTCGCGCCTGGCGATCTTGGTGAAGGTGGTCTTCGCGCGGGCGACGATCGCCGGCGAGATGGTGTTGGCCGGATACGTGCGCGACGCGGAGCGGTACGCCTCGTAGCCGGCGGCGGGGCCCTCGCCCGCCTTCGCTTCCTTGTTCAGAAGACCGGCGCCGCCGGCGCCGAGCCTCAGGACCTTGGTTCCGCCGGAGGACTGTCCGGTCAGGAACACAAGCGTCAGGGCGACGGCCGCAGCCAGGAGCAACAGGGTTCCCGACAGGACCGTCGTGCGCGTTCGTGTCATCACTCTCCCCCTTGCGTTGACGAATGCGCGCGCGGAAGCGGCCCCTCGCTTCCTTGCCACCCCGCGGGTGCAAAGTGGCTTATATGTGCTCGTACATCAGGCTGTCAAGGAGCTACCGGCCAACCGCTGCGCCGGCATCCACGAGCCCCGCGCCGTATGCGTCCGCAAACCTGATCGGGTTGAACTGGTCGACGTGGCAGAACCCGGTCGCGCACGGCGTTCCGTCCAGCGCGGGAGCCGTGTTCGCCGCGTCGTTCGGGCCCATGTAGTTCACGGGCGTGCGCTTCGCCGTGTCCGCCAGCCGCCGCACGAGCGCCGACGGGTCGCCGAGGAGGTCGCGGCGAGCCGAGAGCACGAGCGCCGCGACACCAGCCGCGTTCGGCGTGGACATCGAGGTGCCCTGGAGCCAGCCGAAGGCATCGCCGCGGGCGGTGAAGCACGCGGAGTTGAAGGCCGAGCCGGCGAACGGGTCGTTGCAGATCAGGCCGCGCGCCGAGAGTGCGCCGAACGAGCCCCAGCCACCGTAGAGGACGTCGCCCTCACCGCCGTCGTACCCGGGAATCTCGTACCGCCGGGCGCCGCCGGGAGCGGCCAGGTCGACCCGCGAGCCGTAGTTCGAGTAGTAGGCGAGCTGGTCCCGCACGCCGACGTGGTCCCGCCAGCGCAGTGGCACCGAGGCAGGCGCCGCGCCGATCGCGTTCGCGGTCGCCGAGACCATCGTCACGCCGGGCACGCCGCCGGGGACGAGCAGCCCGCCGCGCAGGTCGTAGTCCGCCAGCGAGTCGCTGCCGGGTGAGGCGGTCGCGATGCCCTCGCCGCCCAGCGAGACGCGCCCGACCCCGTCGAGCTGCCGACCGCCGAGGTCGAGCGAGACGCGGTCGACGCGCACGTGCTCGTTGCCGGCGGCGCCGAAGACCGCGACCCCGTTCGAGCGGCAGAAGTCCACCGCGTCGGTGAAGAGCAGGTAGTCCTCTGCAGTGAACGGGTCGGCCGGGTCCATGTAGCCCTCGATCGACATGTTCACGATGTCGATGCGCGGGTCGGAGCACGCGGCGACGAGGCCGGAGAGGATCCAGCTCGAGAGCCCTCCGAGGCCCGCTGCGAGCACCTTGTAGGAGCCGATCCGCACGCCGGGGGCGACGCCGTTCGAGGCAAAGCCGTTGAGCGCGCCGGCGATCCGGCTGGCGACCCAGGTGCCGTGGCCCTCGAAGTCGCCGTTGCGGCAGTCGCGCAGGCCCGCGCGGTCGATGTAGCCGAGGCCGAAGAGCGCGCGCAGGTCGGAGCACGGGATGAAGTTGCCGCCGAGGGTCCGGTCGACCACACCGTGGAGCTCGTGGTGGTTCGCGTCGACGCCGGTGTCGAGGACGGCCACCGCGATCGAGCGGTCGCCGGTCGTGCGGTGCCAAGCCGAGGAGACGTTCATGCGCTCGTCGTCCCACTGGAAGAGGCCGTGCCACGGATCGGCGACCGGATCCGTGTCGAAGCGGTGGCCGGGCCCGCTCCAACGACCGTCTCGCAGGCGCAGGTCGGCGCCGCGGTCTGCCGTGAGCAGCCTGTCCTGGAAGAGGGCGGTCACCGAGCGGCTCGAGGTCATTCGCTCGTCGAATCCCGCCGCGCGCGGGACGACGGCCAGCGCGTCGATCGCGCTCAGGTCGGAGACGACGACACCTCCCGCAGCCGCGACCGTCGAGCGCATCTGTGCCGGGGTCGTCTGGGGCGAGAACCGCGCGACCTGGACGCCGAACGGGTTTGCGCCCGCGGCGGCCGGGCCCGCGAAGGCGCACACAGCCGCGACAGCCACAAGGAGGAGGGTGAGCCGCTTCACCGTGGTTGCAGAATTCGACAGCGGACTCGCGTTCCTCCATCACCCTTTTCGGCATACGCGAGGGCCCGCCCGCAGGCCCCTCGCGGTTCACGCGGAGCGGAGGCTACGGCGTGACCGTGAGCTCTGACAAGACTTCAGCAGGTTCGAGGCGTCGATCCTGGGCGAATCTGTGCTCTCGAGACCGACGAGAGCCGGCGATCAGCCGTGCGGCTTGGCCATCTTGCGGTAGTCGAGCGCCTCGCCGAGCGTCGCCTCGTCGACGCCCGCCTCCCGCGCGACCTCGCGCAGCGAGCGGCCCGAGCTCGCGGCCTCCTTGACGATCTCGGCGGCCTTGTCGTAGCCGATGTACGGGTTCAGCGCGGCCGCGGCCGAGAGCGTCAGCTCCGCGTAGTGCTCGCAGGTTTCGCGGTTGGCCTCGATCCCGTCGACGCACTTCTCGGCGAAGAGGCGTGACGCGCTGGCGAGCAGCTTGACCGAGTCGAAGATGTTCCTTGCGAGCAGCGGCACGAAGACGTTGAGCTCGAAATGGCCCTGCATCCCGCCGATCGTGATCGCCTGGTCGTTGCCGATCACCTGCGCCGAGACCTGCGTCACGACCTCGGGGATCACCGGGTTCACCTTGCCCGGCATGATCGAGCTGCCCTTCTGCAGCTCTGGCAGCACGAGCTCGGCCAGGCCCGCTCGCGGGCCCGAGCCCATGAAGCGGAGGTCGTTCGCGATCTTGGTCAGCGAGACGGCGACGACCTTGAGCGCGCCGGAGGCCTCGACGATCGCGTCGCGCGCAGCCTGCGACTCGAACGGGTCAGCCGGGGGCGAGATCTCGAGGCCGGTCTCCTCTTGCAGACGCGCGCGGACGCGCGAGGCGAAGTCCTCGTGGGTGTTGAGGCCCGTGCCGGTCGCCGTGCCACCCAGCGGCACCTTGCCCAGGCGCGGCAGCGCGTCGCGCACCCGCGCGGCGCCCTCACGCACCTGCGCCGCATAGCCGCCGAACTCCTGCCCGAGCGTCACCGGCACCGCGTCCATCCAGTGCGTCCGGCCCGACTTGACGACGTCGTCGAACTCCCGCGCCTTCGCCTCGAACGAGGCGGCCAGGCGATCGAGCGCCGGCAGCAGGTCGGTCGTCAGCTCGTCGAGCGCGGCGAGGTGGACGGCCGTCGGGAAGACGTCGTTCGACGACTGGCCCATGTTCACGTCGTCGTTGGCGTGCACGTCTTCGCCCGCGAGCGTCGCGATCACCTCGTTCGCGTTCATGTTCGAGCTCGTACCCGAGCCCGTCTGGAAGACGTCGATCGGGAACTGGTCGTCGAGCTCGCCGTTCGCGATCCGGTCGGCGGCCGCAGCGATGCGCTCTGCCTTGTCGGCGTCGAGCAGCCCGAGCTCGGCGTTCACGCGCGCGGCCGCGGCCTTGATGCGGCCGAGCCAGCGCGCCACGGGCGCCGGGATCGGCTCGCCGGAAACCGGGAAGTTCTCGACCGCCTTGCTCGTCTCGCCACCCCACAGCTCTTGCCGTGCTTCGGTAGCCACGGCTTCGAGTCTACTCAGGCGCACCGACCCTAGTCGGTCGAGTACTTGGGTTGGACCTTCTCGCCGCGGATGCGGGCGACGGCGTTGTTGGCGGCGACCGCCGCCTCGCCCATGCCGATCGTGATCAGCGTGATCTTGCCCTCGTAGCCCGCGACGTCCCCGGCCGCGTAGACGCCGGGCAGCGTCGTCTCACACGTCCTCGCGTCGATCCGGATCTGACGCTTGCCCTCGAGCTCGAGGCCCCACTCCGCGATCGCGCCCAGATGCGAGTGGAAGCCGAGCAGCGTGATCAGGGCGTCGCACGGCACCTCCTCGACCTCGCCGGTCTTCGTGTTCTCGATCGAGACCGCCTCAACCGAGCCGTCGCCGTGGATCTCGCGCACCTCGCAAGGGGTGAAGATGCGCACGCGCCCCTCGCCCTCGAGCGCCTTCGCCTCGCTGACCGAGGACTCGAGCGCGCGGAAGTTGTCGCGACGGTGCACGAGCGCGATCGGCGTCCTCGCCGTGTCCTGCAGGCCGAGCGTCCAGTCGAGCGCGGAGTCGCCACCGCCGACGATCACGCACATGCGGTCGCGGAAGGCGTCCTTCTCACGCACGAAGTAGTGGACGCCCCGGCCCTCCCAGTCGTCGATCCCGTCGATCCCGAGCTTGCGCGGCTCGAAGGCGCCGTGACCCGCGGTGATGATCAGCGCTCGCGTCAGGTACGGACCGCCCTGGTCGGTGCCGATCGCGAGCAGCTCCTCGCCGTCCTGCGAGAGCCGCTCGAGCGTCCGCACCTCCTCGCCCAGGTGGATCTCCGGCTCGTATTGCAGGCCCTGCTCGGCGCAGAGCTCGACGAGCTTTGTGCCGAGGATCTTCGGGTGCCCGGCGACGTCGTAGATGTTCTTCTCCGGGTAGACCGCGGCGACCTGGCCCCCGAGCTGCTCGAGGCTCTCGATGATCCGCACCGACGCGTCGCGGTGACCCGCATAGTAGGCGGCCGCGAGGCCGGCCGGACCGGCCCCGAGAATCGTGATGTCGACGACGCCGTTCGCGCTCACGGCGTCGAATGCTAGTCCGCTACGGACTGGTCGTAGCCGGCGCAGCCGCCGGTTCGACCCCGGTGACGCGGCCCTCTCGGTGGAGCTGCCCACCGAGCCAGCCGTAGAGCCCGAGCAGCAGGAAGGCATTCAGGGGGTGGAACATCCCGCTCCACCGGCCGCCCCACGCGAGCGGCGCCTGCGCGAAGGTCAGGAACGGCAGGAAGATCGAGAGTCGCCGGATCCGCCGGTCCGGGTGCCAGGCGAGCAGGGCCACGATCAGGAAGAGCAGCGCAACCGGCTCGGTGATGATGAAGCCGAGTGCGCGATGGGGGTCGAGCGTCTTCGCGTCGTCGAGCTTGACGACGCTCTTCAGGCCGAAGATCCCCTCGCCGGCCAGCAGGATCTGCACCAGGATCAATACCGCGACCAGCGGCGCGAACCACTTCAGCACGCCCCGCGCAACCCGTCGAACGCCAGCCACAGTCCCTCCCTCGTCCGATGACGAGCGGGAGTCTAGACCGGCCGCAGGTCAGTGAGAACAGCCAGAACCGCAGCCGGCGGCGCCCTCGGGCGACTCGCCCTCCTCCACCTGGAAGGAGTGGCCGCAGCCGCAGGCGGCGGAGACGTTCGGGTTGTTGATCGCGAAGCCCGCCTGCAGGCCCTCGACCCAGTCGATCTCGGTGCCGGCCAGGTACGGCGCGCTGAACGGGTCGACGACCACCGGGACGCCGTGGCTGGCGAGCTCGTGGTCGCCGTCCTGTGGCCCGCGGTCGAAGCCGAGCGCGTACTGGAAGCCGGAGCAGCCGCCACCCTGGACGGCGATCCGCAGGACTGCGGCCTCGCCCTCGGGCTCCTCGGCCATCAGATCCCGGATCTTGGCCGCAGCGCTCTCGGTGAGCGAGACGATCGTCAGCGGCTGTTCGGTGGTCGCCATCGGGCCCATCGTAGCAGCGTGCCCGGGCCGTCCGGATCCCCCGTCCGGGGCCTCCAGGAGGCCCAGTTTGTAACAGCTGCCTCACGCTTGGTTGAGCCGTTTTCCTCCTCGCTCGTAGCCCTGTCGACTCTGCTAACTTCCGGCTCGCTCTACGCGGGGAGGAAGCGCGTGCTGGACAGCTGGTTGCCCTTTCTGATCTACGGCTTGTTCGCGCTCGCGATCCCGGTCTCGATGATGTTCATGTCGTTCGCGCTCTCCACGCGGCCGCACCGTCGCTCGCGCGTGCGCGCGCTGCCGTTCGAGTCCGGGGTCTCGAAGGGACCGCCCGAGCACAGCCGCTTCACCGTCAGCTTCTACTTGACGGCGATGCTCTTCATCGTCTTCGACATCGAGATCGTCTTCCTGTACCCGCTGGCCGTGATCCTCCACGAGCTCGCCTGGTTCGGGTTCGTCGAGTTCCTCTTCTTCATCGTCATCCTCGCCCTCGCCTACGTCTACATCTGGCGCAAGGGGGCACTCGACTGGCGATGAATAAGCGCTTGGCCGACTACGGGCTTCACTCCGAGCGCGTGATGTGGCCCGACAAGGGCCCGGGCGTCTTCGAGCAGGAGCTCGGCGACCTCGAGCAGCGGCTGATGCTGACGTCCGTGGACAAGGCGGTCGCCTGGGCGCAGTCGAGCTCCGTGTGGCCGGACACCTTCGGTCTCGCGTGCTGCGCGATCGAGATGATGTCGATCGTCTCCGCGCGCTACGACGTCGCGCGCTTCGGCGCCGAGGTCTTCCGCTCCTCGCCGCGCCAGGCCGACCTGCTGATCGTCTCCGGCCGCGTCGCGCACAAGATGGCCGCGCCGCTGCGCCAGATCTACGACCAGATGCTCGAGCCCAAGTGGGTGATCGCGATGGGGGCCTGCGCGAGCTCGGGCGGGATGTTCAACAACTACACCGTCCTCCAGGGCGTGGACAAGGTGGTCGCCGTCGACATCCACGTGCCGGGCTGCCCCCCGCGGCCGGAGGCGCTGGTCGAGGGCATCGTCCGGCTGCAGGAGAAGATCAAGGCGGGCGTGCCGCCGGCGTACGAGATCCGCGGAGTCGCGTCCTGACCTACGAGGGCGTCCCCGGCCTCGTCGAGACGCGCGAGGCGCACGGCGAGACGACTCTGGTCGTCGACCCGGCGCGGCTCGTCGAGGCCTGTCGGCACCTGCGCGACGAGGAGGGCTTCTCGATGCTCGCCGACATCACGCCGACCGACTACCTCGGCTGGGGCGACCGGGGCGCCGCCGGCTACATCGGCAACGAGTGGGGTCGCGACCTCAACTCGCCGGGCTCGCAAGGCCTCGCCCGCACACCCGACCCGAGGCCGAAGCGCTTCTCGGTCAACTACCACTTGGTCGCCGTCCCCGGCGCACGCCGCGTCCGCGTCCAGGTCTGGCTCGACGACGGCCAGCCGGTCGACAGCGTGATCTCGGTCTGGCCGACCGCCGACTGGTTCGAGCGCGAGGCCTGGGACATGATGGGCATCCCGGTCTCGGGGCACCCGAACCTCGCCCGCATCCTGATGGAGGACGACTGGGAGGGGCACCCGCTGCGCAAGGACTACCCGATCGGCGGCGAGCCGGTCCGCTTCTCCGGAGAAGAGTGATGGCGCTCGCTCCCGAGCGTCCGAAGATCTACGAGGGCTCGCGCGTCCCGCAGCCGGTCCCGACGATCCTGCACATCCCCGAGGAACTGGAGGGCTCCGAGGACCTGCTCCAGATCAACTTCGGCCCGAACCACCCGTCGACGCACGGCGTGCTGCGGCTCGTGATCGACCTGCACGGCGAGCACGTGGTCGGCCTGCGCGCGGTGGTCGGCTACCTGCACACCGGCTTCGAGAAGAACATGGAGGCCAAGAGCTGGTGGAAGGCGATCACCTACGCCCCGCGGATCGACTACCTCTCCTTCCAGGCGAACGAGCTCGTCTTCGTGCTCGCGGTCGAGAAGCTGCTCGAGCTCGAAGTGCCGCGCAAGGCGACGTGGATGCGTATGTGCCTCGCCGAGCTGAACCGGATCCACTCGCACCTCGTGTGGCTCGCGACCGCGGCTCTGGAGCTCGGGGCGATCTCGATGTTCTGGTACTGCTTCCGCGAGCGCGACCAGATCCTCGACCTGTTCGAGCTGGTCACCGGGACGCGCATGCACACGCGCTACTACCAGGTCGGCGGGCTGGCCGAGGAGATCCCAGCCGGCTTTTTCCCCGAGGCGCGCAAGTTCGTCTCGTGGATGCCGAAGGCGGTCGACGACTACGAGGCGCTGGTCGACCAGAACGCGATCTGGCTCGAGCGCACCAAGGGGCTCGGACTGCTCTCGGCCGAGGACGCGATCGCGCTCGGGCAGACCGGCCCCGTGCTGCGGGGCTCGGGCGTCGACTGGGACCTGCGCAAGGCCCAGCCGTACCTGGCCTACGACCAGGTCGACTTCCGCGTGCCCGCCTACGAGAACGGCGACGTCTGGGATCGGTACAAGGTGCACATGGACGAGATGCGGGAGTCGACCCGCATCGTCGCCCAGTGCCTCGACCGGCTCGAGGAGATGGAGGGCGAGCCGTGGATCGCCGACGACCGCAAGGTCGTGCTGCCGCCGCGCGAGGAGCTCCACACCTCGATGGAGTCCCTGATCCACCACTTCAAGATCGTCACGGAGGGCTACCGCGTGCCCGAGGGCGAGGTCTACGTGCCGGTCGAGTCGCCTCGCGGCGAGCTCGGCTGCTACGTCGTCTCCGACGGTGGTGCCAGGCCGTGGCGGGTGAAGTTCAGGGCGCCGAGCTTCGTCGCGCTCGAGGCGACGGCGACCTGCATGTCCGACGCGCTCGTCGCCGACCTGATCGCGATTGTCGGCTCGCTGGACACGGTGATGGGCGAGGTCGACCGGTGAGCTTCGACAACGAGGTGCGGGCGCTGGCGGAGCAGTACCCGGACTCGCGCACCGCGATCCTTCCGGCGCTGCGGCTCGCGCAGGAGCAGAACGGCGGCTGGCTGACGACCGAGTCGTTCGAGCAGGTCGGTGAGGCGCTCGGCCTGACGCCCGCCTACTGCCAGGCCGTCGCCTCCTTCTACGACATGTTCCACCTGGCGCCCGTAGGGCGGCACACGATCGAGGTCTGCACGAACCTCTCCTGCGCGCTCTCGGGGGCGCAGCAGGTGGTGAACGCCTTCGAGTCGGAGCTCGGGGTCGCCCCCGGCGAGACGACCGAGGACGGCGAGATCACCTTCCGCGCGGTCGAGTGCCTCGGCGGCTGCGGCTACGCGACGGTCGTCGCCGTCGACAACCGCTACCGCCAGCACGTGAAGCCCGAGGACGTACCGGCGATCGTGGAGGACGTCCGTGGGGCTTAGGTCGATGCTGCTCGCAGGCGCGGACGAGCGCGACCTGACGAAGCTCTCCGAGTACCAGGCGATCGGCGGCTACGAGCAGGTGCCGAAGGCATTGGCGATGAGCTCCGACGACCTGATCGCGGAGCTGCAAGCCGCCACGCTGCGCGGCCGCGGAGGCGCCGGCTTCCCGATGGGCCGCAAGGCGTCGCTGATCGACCGCAAGAGCCCGAAGCCGAAGTACCTCGTCGTCAACGCCGACGAGTCCGAGCCCGGCGCGTTCAAGGACCGCGAGGTGATGACGCGCGTGCCGCACCGGCTGATCGAGGGCTCACTGATCGCCGCGCACGCGATCGAGTCGAAGGACGTCTTCATCTACATCCGCGGCGAGTACCTGACGGAGTACGAGATCCTCCAGCGCGCGGTCGACGAGGCGCACGCGGCCGGCATCTTCGGCGACGTCGACGTGACCGTCTACCGCGGTGCGGGCGCGTACATCTGCGGCGAGGAGACCGCGCTGCTCGACTCGCTCGAGGGCCGGCGCGGGCAGCCGCGACCGCGGCCTCCGTTCCCGCCGATCCAGGGTCTCTACGCGGCGCCGACGCAGATCAACAACGTCTGCACGATCGCGACGGTGCCGCTGATCCTCGAGCTCGGGCCCGACGGCTTCGCGAACGTCGGCACCCCCGGCTCGCCGGGGACGGCGATCTTCTCGATCTCCGGCAACGTCGAGCGGCCGGGGAACTACGAGCTGGAGCTCGGCACCTCGATGCGCGAGCTGATCTACACGCACGGGGGCGGGATCGCGGGCGGCCGGCAGCTGAAGGCGGTCATCCCCGGCGGCTCGTCGGTGCCAGCGCTGACGGCGCGGCAGATCGACGTGCCGCTCGACTACGACTCGCTCGGCGCGATCGGGACGTTCTTCGGCGCGGCCTCGCTGATCGTCGTCGACGACCGCTGCTGCATGGTGCAGCTGGCGCTGCGCTCGACGAAGTTCTACATGCACGAGTCCTGCGGCAAGTGCACCCCGTGCCGCGAGGGAACGCGCTGGATGGTGCAGCTGCTGGAGAAGATCGAGGCCGGCCATGCGGATCTCTCGGACCTCGACCTGCTGCGCTCCGTCTGCTCCCGCATCCTCGGCAAGTCGCTCTGCGCGCTCGGCGACTTCGCCGTCTACCCGGTCTCGAGCTACCTCGAGAAGTGGGGCGAGGAGTTCGTCGCCCACGTCGAGCACGGCGGCTGCCCGTACGGCGGCGAGTCGTCGCTCGAGGGCATCTTCGCGCCCTCCGACCAGCACACGCACTCGCCCGTCGCGACGGTGCCTGCGTGAGCACCCCAGAGCTCGTAACCGTCACGATCGACGGCCGCGAGGTGCAGGTGCCGAAGGGCCTCGGCCTCGTCGAGACCGCCCTCCACGCCGGGATCGAGATCCCGGTCTTCTGCTACGAACCCCGGCTCGGCCCGGCGGTGGGCGCGTGCCGCATGTGCCTGGTCGAGGTCGAGGGCCTGCCGAAGCTCCAGGCCGGCTGCACGATGACCGCGCAGGACGGAATGAAGGTCCACACCGCACAGAGCTCCGAGAAGGCGGCCGAGGGCCAGAACGCGACGCTCGAGTTCATCCTCGTCAACCACCCGCTCGACTGCCCCGTCTGCGACAAGGGCGGCGAGTGCCCGCTGCAGGACCTCACCTTCCGCTGGGGCCCCGGCGCGACACGGATGGAGTTCGAAAAGCGCACGCTCGAGAAGCCGATTCCGATCTCGCCGGCGATCGCCCTCGACCGCGAGCGCTGCATCCTCTGCTACCGCTGCACGCGGTTCTCCGAGAGCGTGGCCGAGGACGGCCAGCTCGTCGCGCAGAACCGCGGCGCGCAGTCGGTGATCGCGACCTTCGAGGACCGGCCCTACCGCGCGCCGTTCTCCGGGAACGTGCTCGAGCTCTGCCCTGTCGGCGCGCTCACCTCGACGCAGTACCGCTTCGAGGCGCGGCCGTGGGAGATCCAGAACGTGCCGTCGATCTGCGGCCTCTGCCCGGTCGGCTGCAACATCGCCGCGACGACGCGCGAGGGCAAGGTGAAGCGCGTCATGTCGCGCAACCACCCCCAGGTCGACGAGGGGTGGCTCTGCGACAAGGGCCGCTTCGGCTTCACGCACCTCTACGCGCGCGACCGGATCACCGACCCGCTGCGCCGCGTTCGGCGACGAGGGCTCGAGGAGCTCTCCTGGGACGACGCCCTCGATGAGGCCGAGCGGCTGCTGCGTGGCGCGGAGGGCCGCATCGTGACCGCGCTCTCGGGCTCGGAGACCGTCGAGCAGGCCTACGCGCTCGGCAAGCTCCTGCGCGTCGGGCTCGGCGCGCACACCGCGTTGCTTCCAGAGGAGACGAGCCCGGCGCTCGACGCCTACCGGCTGCCACTCTCGGCGATCCGCGACGCCGAGCTGGTGGTCGTGCTGGGCGACGAGCCGGTGGCCGAGCGCGCACCGATCGTCGACCTCTGGATCAGAGCGGCGCGCCGCAACGGCGCCGAAATCCACGAGGCCGGCGACGCACTCGAGGGCTGCCGCCGGCTCGCGGGCGGAGACGACGAGCTGGGCAAGCGGCTGCGCGAGAGCGAGCGCGCGATCCTGATCTGGTCGAGCGAGGAAGGGGCAGGTGGCGCACACCTCGCCGCGCTCGCGCGGGAGCTGGGCTTCGCCGGCCGCCCGGCCAGCGGCGCCTTCCACCTGCCGCGCACCGTCAACGGCCGCGGGGTGGCCGACGCCTGGGCGGCCGCCTCCGACGGAGAGGGCGAGGCGCCGGACCCGATCGGGCTGCTGATCGTCTCGGGCGACGAGGCCGCGGCCGACCCGAACGCGCGTGCGCTCGCCGAGCGAGCGGAGCGGGTGCTGGTGACGTCGATGTTCCAGGGCCTCGCGGCAGGCTGGGCCGACCTCGTTCTCCCGGGGACGAGCTACCTCGAGCGCGACGGCACCTACGTCAACCTCGAGGGCCGCCTGCAGCGCCTGCGCCGCACCGCCATCCCGCCCGCGCCCGACGAGCTCGCCTGGATCGCGCGGCTGGCCGAGCGCTTCGACGTCGACCTCCCGCCCTACCCGTCGGCCGTCTTCGCGGAGCTCTCGGAGCGGATCTACGACGGCCTGCCCTTCGGCGAGGTCGGCGAGCACGCCGAGCTGCGCACGCGCAGCGAGGCTCCTGCGCCCGGGCTCCCCGAGGAGCCGTCCGCGGCCAAGGGCAAGAGGAAGGGCCTGCAGCTCGTCCGCTACAAGGCGCTCTTCTCCGGCCCCGCGGTCGAGCGGGTGCCGGAGCTGCAGTTCCAGCGCCCCGCCGCCGAGGTCGAGCTCGCTCCCGACGACGCCGCCAAGCGCAAGATCGCGAGCGGCGACACCGTCACGGTCTCGCACAACGGCACCTCGCTGGAGCTGCGCGCGCGTGTGAACAGGAGCCTTCGTGCGGGGGTGGTCAGGATCGCCGCCGAGCACGCAGGCGCTCTGGGCGGACGGGTCGAGGTGGCGAAGTGACCACGCTACGCGTCTGGCTTGAACCCCAATCGTTCATGGCCGGCCCACGTGAGCCAGCCCAGCCGCCATGGGAGCGAGAGCCGTGACCGAGCCCTGGTGGATCGCCCTCATCGAGGCGCTCCTGATCGTCAACCTGCTGATGCTCACCTTCGCCTACATGACGTGGGTCGAACGCAAGGTCCTCGGCCGCATGCAGCTGCGCTACGGGCCCAACCGCGCCGGCCCCTTCGGCTTGCTGCAGCCCATCGCCGACCTGGTGAAGCTGATCCGCAAGGAGGCCTTCTACCCGGAGAGCGCGGTCGACGTCCTCTACATCGCCGCCCCGGTGCTGTCGGCGTTCACGGCTCTGGCCGCGTTCAGCGTGATCCCGTTCGGCCCCGGCTGGGAGATCGCCGGCTACACGGTCAACGGCGTCGTCGCGCCGATCCCGATCTCGCTGATCCTGATCTTCGCGCTCAGCTCGCTCGGGATCTACGGGTTCATCGTCGGCGGCTGGGCCTCGCACTCGAAGTTCGCGCTGCTCGGCTCGATGCGCACCTGCGCGCAGATGGTCTCGTACGAGGTCTCGCTCACCTTCGCCGTGCTCGGCGTCGTGCTGATGGGCCGGTCGCTCTCGCTCGTCGACATCGTCGAGAAGCAGCACGACACGATCTGGTTCGCGGCGCCGCAGGTCGTCGGGCTGGTCGTGTTCTTCATCGCCGGGATCGCCGAGACCAACCGCCCGCCGTTCGACCTCCCGGAGGCCGACACCGAGCTCGTCGCCGGCTACCACACCGAGTACAGCGGCATGCGCTTCGGCCTCTACCAGATGGGCGAGTACGTGAACATGATCACGCTCTCCGCGCTGGCCGTGACGCTCTTCTTCGGCGGCTGGTACGGGCCTTGGGCGCCGCTCGGGCCGCTCTGGTTCCTGATCAAGCTGCTGATCATCCTCTTCCTCTTCCTCTGGATCCGCGCGACGCTGCCGCGCCTGCGCTACGACCAGCTGATGCGCTTCGGCTGGAAGGTGCTGCTGCCGGTGGCGACGATCAACGCGCTCGTCACCGCGGCCTGCGTGGTGGCTTTTTGATGCCGCGTCCGTCTGCGGTGACGGAACGACTTGCCCATGGTCGGGAGGACGCGTGAGTCCCAACCCGCTCGACAGCTTCAAGGGCTTCGGCGTCACCTTCAAGCAGATCTTCAAGAAGCCGATCACGCAGCAGTACCCGGAGTACAAGCGGCCGCTCTACCCGCGCTTCCGTGGGCGGCACCGGTTGCACGTGCACGAGAACGGGCTCGAGAAGTGCGTCGGCTGCTCGCTCTGCGCCGCTGCCTGCCCGGCCGACTGCATCCGCGTCGTGGCGGCCGAGAACACTCCCGACAACCGCGTCTCGGCCGGCGAGCGCTACGCGCGCATCTACGAGATCAACATGAGCCGCTGCATCTTCTGCGGCTACTGCGAGCTCGCGTGCCCGTTCGACGCGATCACCCTCGGCAACGAGTTCGAGCTCTCCGAGTACTCCCGCGACGACCTCATCTACACGAAGGACATGCTCCTCGCCGAGCCGATCAAGAAGGTGCCGGTCGCCGACGCGGAGCTCTACGACACGCCGATTCCCTACTACAGAGCGCATTCGTGATCCTCGCCTCGGCGTCGAACGTGCTCGTCTGGGGCGTGTGGGTGGTCGCAGCCTTCGCGTGCGTCGGCACGGGCATCGCCGTGATCTCGTTCTCAAACCCCTTCTACTCCGCGCTGTCGCTGATCGGGAACCTCGCCTCGCTCGCGGTCCTGTACCTGCTGCTCTCGGCGGAGTTCGTGGCCGCCGCGCAGGTGCTCGTCTACGCGGGGGCGGTGATGGTGATGTTCCTGTTCGTGATCGCCTACCTCGGCGGCCGCGCGGACGCGCCGTGGGCGGGCGGCCCGAGCTGGCAGGCGCTCGGAGCGGTCGCCGCCTCGGCCGCGCTCTTCGTCGAGGTGATCGTCGTCGTCGGCCTGAAGACGAGCGGGCGGCTCTCGCACCAGGCGGAGCTCGACTCCGCCTTCGGCCGGCCGCACGAGATCGGCCGGCTGTTCCTGACCGACCACCTGCTCGCGTTCGAGATCACCTCGATCGTGCTGCTCGTGGCCGCGGTCGGCGGCGTGATCCTCGGCAGCCACTCGCGCGAGACGCCGGCGGTGGAGACCCGGCAGTGAAAGGCCCCGACGTCGTCTGGTACCTGGCGGTCGCAGGGTTCCTCTTCTGCACCGGCGCCCTCGGGGTGCTGATCCGCCGCAGCCCGCTGATCGTGCTGCTCTCGCTGGAGATCATGCTGAACGGGGCGAACCTGGCCCTGATCGCGTTCTCGCGCCACTACGGGCAGGGAGACGGCCAGATCTTCGCGCTGACGGTGATGGCGGTCGCGGCCTCGGAGGTGGTCGTCGGTCTCGGCCTGATCGTCGCGATCGCGCGCCGCCGGCTCGAGCTCGACGTCGACAAGCTCTCCACTCTCCGCGGATGATCGCGGCCGCCTGGATCTGCCTGCTCTCGCCGCTCGCCGCGGCGTTGCTGATCACGCTGGCGGGGAACCGCCTCTCGCGCCGCGGAGCCGGCTACTTGGCGACGCTGTCGGTGGCCGTCTCGTTCGTCGCAGCCGTGGTCGCCTTTGCCACGCTGCTCGGCGACTCCCCGGAGCACCGCTACCACCCCTCGACGCTCTGGAGCTGGCTGACGGCGGGCCAGCTCGACTTCGGCCTGCGGATCGTCGTCGACCCGCTCTCCGTGATGATGATGCTCGTCGTCTCCGGCGTCGGGATGCTGATCGTCGCGTACTCGATCGGCTACATGGACCGCGACAACGAGGAGCGGCGCTACTTCGCCTACATGGCGATCTTCGTCTTCTCGATGCTGCTGCTCGTCCAGGGCGGGAACCTGCTGATGCTGCTCGTCGGCTGGGGCCTCGTCGGGCTCTCGTCGTACCTGCTGATCGGGTTCTGGCACGAGCGGCCGGCCGCGATCGCGGCCGCGAAGAAGGCCTTCGTGATGAACGCGATCGGCGACGCGACGATGGCGCTCGCGCTCTTTCTGATCATCCAGCGCACCGGCTCGCTGAACTTCGAGGTCGTCTTCTCGCAGGCCGACTCGATCGGCGGCCCGTGGGCGATGAACCTGATCGCGCTCGGCCTGCTCGGCGGCGCGGTCGCGAAATCGGCGCAGCTGCCGCTGCACACGTGGCTTCCGGACGCGATGGAGGGCCCGACCCCGGTCAGCGCCCTGATCCACGCCGCGACGATGGTGACCGCGGGCGTCTACCTGATCGTGCGCACCGCCCCGCTGTTCGAGCAGGCGCCGAAGGTGCTCGAGCTCTCCGCCGGGCTCGGGGCGATCACGCTCGTCCTGGCGGGCCTGATCGCGCTCGTCCAGACGGACATCAAGCGCGTGATCGCCTACTCGACGATGTCGCAGATCGGCTACATGTTCCTCGCGGCCGGGCTCGGGGCCTACGCGAACGCGATGTTCCATCTGATGACGCACGCCTTCTTCAAGGCGCTGCTGTTCATGGCTGCAGGCCTCGTGATCCACGCGCTCGCCGGCGAACAGGACATGCGCAAGATGGGCGGCCTGCGACGGCTGATGCCGTTCACGTTCGTGACCTTCTCGATCGGTGCGCTCTCGCTCGCGGGGATCCCGCCGTTCGCCGGCTTCTTCTCGAAGGACGCGATCCTGGCCGCCGCGCTCGACCACGGCTGGTACGGCGAGCTGCTCTGGGTGGCCGGGATGGCCGGTGCGTTCCTGACCGGGCTCTACGCCTTTCGGATGCTGTTCGTCGTCTTCTGGGGCGAGCCCTCGCCGTTCGTACGCGAGCACCTGATGACGGGCTCGCACGCGCACGCGCCCGAGGGCCACCTCTCGCACGACGGCCACGCCACGCACGAGCATGCCGGCGAGGGGCCATTCTCGATGACCTCGACCGTCGGCATCCTCGCGGTGCTCGGCGTGATCGGCGGCTTCCTCCAGTTCGCCGGGATCTGGACGCCGCTCTCCGACTGGCTCGAGCCGGTCTCGCGGCCGCTCGTCGAGGCCTCCGGGACGCAGGAGGCGGTCTCGTCGGTGCTCGCCGTCGTGCTCGGCCTGGCCGGGATCGGCGTCGCCTGGGTCCTCTACGGGAGTGGCACCTCGGAGGTGCCGAGAGTCGCCTGGGCGCAGCGCCTGCTCGAGCGCAAGTTCTACTTCGACGAGCTCTACGACGCCGCCTTCTACCGGCCGGCGGTCTTCCTCGCCAAGGCCCTCGGGCGCTGGATCGAGCGGCCCCTGGTCTTCGGCTCGGTGCGCGAACTCGCCCAGGGAGTGCGCTGGCTCGGGCTCGACACCAGCAAGCTGCAGACCGGTCTCGTCCGCACCTACGCGTTCGCGATCGCCGCGAGCCTTGCGGTGGTCACTCTCGTCTTCGTGGCCGTGCGCTGATGGATCCCGGCTGGCTGACCACGGCGCTGATCCTGCTCCCGGTCGCGGGGGCGCTCGTCGTCTGGATCCTGCCGCTCAAGCCCTTCGCGGTCGGGTCCACGGCGCTGCTCGTCGCGTTCGCCGAGGTCGCGCTCTGGGTCGATGCAGCCCTCCGCTTCGATTTCGGCCGCACGGGCCTGCAGCTGACCCAGCGCCAGAGCTGGTTCAGCGACCTCAACGTCTCCTACCACGTCGGCTTCTACGGCTTCTCGATCTGGCTCGTCGGGATGACGGTGGTCGTCCTGGCGGCCGCGATCGGCTACGCCGTCTGGGCGGGCCGCGAGCGGCCGCGCGCCTACTACGGGTTGATGCTGCTGCTCACCGGCGCGATCGTCGGCGTCTTCGTCGCCCAGGACCTGCTGCTCTTCTACGTCTTCTGGGAGGCGATGCTCGTCCCGCTCTACTTCCTCGTCGGCGTCTGGGGCGGCGCGGGCCGGCTGCGGGCGACGCTGCTGTTCGTGATCTACACGATGGCCGGCTCGCTGCTGATGCTCGCCTCGATCATCGTGCTCGGCCTCTCCCAGGGCACCTTCGACCTCGTCGACTCGGGCACGAACGGGAGCGACTGGATCTTCCTCGGCTTCGTCGCCGCCTTCGCCGTCAAGGCACCGCTCTTCCCGCTGCACGCGTGGTTGCCCGAGACCTACCGCGAGTCGTCGGCGGAGGTCTCGGCCGTCCTCAGCGGCGTCGTCTCGAAGGTGGCCGCCTACGGTTTCCTGCGGATTGCGATCGCCAAGTTCCCGGGGCCGACATCCGACTTCCGCACGCCGATCCTCGTGCTCGCCGCCTGCGGGCTGATCTACGGCTCGCTGCTCGCCTTCCGCGCGCCCGACCTGCGCGGGGTGATCGCGTACTCGAGCCTCGCGCAGATGGGGCTGATCACGCTCGGCCTCTTCGCCGTGAACGACCTCGGGCTCAACGGCGCGGTGCTGCAGATGGTCAACCACGGCCTCATCTCGGCGACGCTCTTCCTGCTCGCCGGCGCGATCGAGCGCCGTGCGGCGACCGGTGAGCTCGGCGCCCTCGGCGGGATGGCGCGCGGCCGGCCGGCGCTCGCGACAGTCCTGATGACGACGGGCGTGATCGCGCTCGCGGTGCCGGGCTCGGCGGCCTTCGCCGGCGAGTTCGCGATCCTGGCCGGGGTCTTCCGCACCGGCTGGGGCTACGCGGTCGTGGGCGCGGTCGCGATGGTGCTGGCCGCGATGTACATGCTGCGCCTGATTTCGGCGGTGCTACACCGCGAGCCGGGGCCGGCGGTCACGGAGGCTGCGCTCGACCTGCGTCCCGCGGAGCTGAGCGTGATCGTGCCCCTCATGGCGCTGCTGCTCGTGCTCTCGGCGTGGCCGGCCGCGATCACCGAACGCTCCTTCGGCTCGGCCCCGAGCATTCCCAACAAGCAGAGCGTGATCCCGACCACGGCCGCGGGCCAGCTCCAGGCGGCGCTGAAGGAGCTCGGCCGGCGCTCGAAGTGATCCTGGCACTCGCCACCCCGCCGATCGACTGGTTCGCGCTGGCCGCGCCGCTGGCGCTGCTCGCGGCCGGCGGCGTGAACCTGCTCGCCGCCGTGATCGTGCCGCGTGGGGACCGGCGCGTCGTGAGCGCGTACGTCGCCGTGATCGGCTACGCGAGCGCCTTCCTCGCGGCCGCGCTGCTCTTCGACCGGAGCGCGAGCGGCCACGGCGTGATCGCGGACGCGATCCAGCGCGACCGGCTCGGCGCGCTCGCGTCGATGATCGTGGCCGGCTCCGGGATCCTCGCGATCGGCGCCTCGTACCGCGAGCCGATGACGGACGACCACATCTCCGAGTACTACGCGCTGCTGGCCTGGGCCGGCGCGGGCATGACCTTCCTGACCACCGCGAGCACGTTGCTGACGCTCTTCCTCGGGCTGGAGTGGTTCTCGATCAGCCTCTACATCCTCTGCGCGATCGACGGCGAGCTCGTGGGCTCGCTGGAGGCCGGCCTGAAGTACCTGATCGTCGGCGGCTTCGGCTCGGCGATGCTGCTCTTCGGCTCCGCGCTGGTCTACGGCGCGACGGGCCAGCTCGAGTTCCACCAGATCGCACAGACCGTGCAGCAGCAGGGCCTCAGCCACGACGCGCTGCTCGTCGCGGGGCTCGCGCTCGTGATCGGCGGGCTCGGCTTCAAGGCCTCGGCGGCGCCGTTCCACATGTGGACGCCCGACGTCTACGAGGGCGCGCCGACGCCGGTGACGGCGTTCATGTCGGCCGCGACCAAGGCGGTCGCGCTCGTGCTGATGCTGCGCGTGCTCGTGACAGCGTTCCCGCAGGAGTCGCATCTCTGGACGATCACGATCGCAGTGATCGCATGCGTGTCGCTCGCGGTCGGCAACCTCGCCGCGCTCGTGCAGCGCAACGTGAAGCGCATGCTCGCCTACTCGTCCATCTCGCACGCCGGCTTCATGCTGATCGCGATCTCGGCGAACAGCGCGCTCGGCGGGCGGGCGCTCCTCTACTACCTGATCCCGTACTGCGCGATGTCGGTCGGCTCGTTCGCGGTCGTCGCCGCGCGCGAGCGGGAGCTGAACCGGCCCGTGACCCTGGACAGCCTCGCCGGCTTCGGCTGGGAGCGGCCCCTGCTCGGGATCTCGATGGTCGCCTTCATGCTCGGGTTCGCCGGCTTTCCGCTGACCGGCGGCTTCGTCGGCAAGTTCTACGTCTTCTCGGCCGCCTACGACAGCGGCTGGACGTGGCTCGTGATCGTCGGCGTCGCCGCGACCGCAGTGAGCCTCTACTACTACCTCGGCGTGATCCGCGCGATGTACTTCCGGCCCTCCGAGGAGCTGCAGCTCGCGCCGGTGGCAGGAGGGTCGCCCGCGCCCGAGCGCGCGCTCCAGGCCGCAGTCGCGGCCGCGCTGGTGGTCACCGTCGGCTCGTTCTTCGCGGTGCAGCCCTTGATCGACGGCGCCAAGCACGCCGCGAGCGCGCTGCCCTTCTAGACTGCGCGCGTCAACCGGGCGATGGGGCCCGCCTTCAACCGCCGCGACGGCTGATGGCTCCTACCAAGCGAAAGGAGCCTCCATGCTGCTCGCCCTCGCAGTGGGTATCGGCGGCGCCGCGGGCGCACTGGCCCGCTACGGCCTCGACCGGCTGATCGAGCACCACGTCTTCGCCGTCTTCCCGTGGAGCACGTTCGCGGTCAACGTCAGCGGCTGTCTCCTCGCCGGAGCCGCCGTCGCGTCGCTCGTCGACCGCCACGAGCTGCCCGGCTGGGTTCGCGCGGGCGTGGTCGTCGGCTTCCTCGGTGCGTACACGACCTTCTCGACCTTCGCGCAGGAGACGCGCGACCTGCTCGTCGAGGGGCACCACGTGCTCGCGCTCACGAACGCAGCCGGAAGCGCGGTCGTCGGGATTGCCGCCGTCGCGGCCGGAGCGGCGGTCGGCCGGGCGCTCTAGCGCGTGCGCAGCTCGGCGGCCGCCGCGACCACGGCCTGGATGCAGAAGACCGCCAGGCACGCGAGGAGCGCGGAGCGCGCGAGTGCGGGCACGGAGCCTTGCGTGACATCGGGCGCGCGGACGGCCGCTCCGACGACGAGCAGCGCGAGCACGATCGTCCAGAGCAGCGCGTGCAGGTGGTCGCGGGCGCCGTCTAGGACGTGGCCGAAGGCGTCGAGCGCCGCGACAGCCGCCGTCGGGACGGCCAGCAGCAGCGCGTAGAACGCGAGCCCGTGCGCCCCTGCCCCGTCCGCCGCCGCCGCCGCGATCACGAGCCCGACTGGTATGGCCCGGCGAGCCATGCGACGGGATTCGGCGCCCGCGCCGAGGCTCCTCCGTTACCCTCACCGGACCCGTCCTGAAAGGAGCGCGAATGGCCGATGTGTCGGTGACGTGGCTGGGTCACGCGAGCTTCCGCGTCGACTCGCCGGAGGGCAAGCGGATCTACGTCGACCCCTGGTTGGGCAACCCCAAGTGCCCCGACTCGGAGAAGGAACCCGAGCGGATCGACGTGATCGCGCTCACGCACGGACACGGCGACCACGTGGGCGAGACGGTAGAGCTCGCCAAGAAGTTCGAGCCCGAGATCGTGGCGAATGTCGAGCTCAAGGGCTGGCTCGGCGAGCAGGGCGCGCCCGTGGGCGAGATCCCCGGCTCGAACAAGGGCGGCACCGTCGAGGCGGCCGGGGTCAAGTTCACGCTCACGAACGCGTTCCACTCGAGCGCCGCCGACGATGGAACCTACCTCGGCGAGGCGGCCGGGATCGTGATGGAGCTCGAGAACGGGACGAAGCTCTACTTCGCGGGCGACACCTGCGTCTTCGGCGACATGCAGCTGATCAGGCGCATCTACTCGCCCGACGTCGCGGTGCTGCCCATCGGCGGGCACTTCACCATGGACCCGCGCGAGGCGGGAGTCGCGCTCGAGCTACTCGGCACGAAGCGCTGCATCCCCTGCCACTACGGCACGTTCCCGCTCCTGAAGGGGACACCCGACGAGCTTCGGCAGCACGCACCCTACGTCGAGGTGATCGAGCTCCAGCCCGGGGAGACGGCGACCGTTTGAGGGAGCGCTGGTTCGGGGCGACCGGCCGGCGCGTGCCGGAGATCGCCGTGGAGGGCGAGCTCGACGTCGAGAACGCGCTCGTGCTGGACGGCGTCTCCGACGAGACCGCGCTCCGAGAGGCGCACGAGCAGGGCCGCCCCGTGGTCGTGCGAGCCGAATCGGCCGAGGCCGTCAAGCAGGCGCTCGCGCGACCCGAGGTCGCCTCGGTGCTCGTCCCCGAGTCGAAGCGCGAGCTGCTCGAGCTGGACCTGACCGAGCTCACGTATGGCTGAGCTCGTCTCGACCTACTCGATCGCCGCTTGCGATCTCGAGTCGCAGCAGTGGGGAGTGGCGACACAGTCGAAGTTCCTCGGCGTCGGCTCGGTGGTGCCCTGGGCGGAGCCGCAGGTCGGCGCGATCGCGACGCAGGCGTACGCGAACCCGCAGTACGGGCCCGGTGGCCTCGCGCTGCTGCGGGAAGGGCTGAGCGCCGAGGAAGTCGTCGAGCGGCTGACCTCGGCCGACGACGACCGCGACCAGCGACAGCTCGGCGTCGTCGACGGCCAGGGCAGCAGCGCGAGCTACACGGGAGCCGAGTGCATGGAGTGGGCCGGAGGCCGCACCGGGCCGTGCTATGCGGCGCAGGGCAACATCCTCGTCTCGGCGGCGACCGTGGACGCAATCGCCGAGACCTTCGAGCGCACGGCCGGCCAGCCCCTCGCTGAGCGCCTGCTCGACTGCCTCGACGCGGCCCAGGCGGCCGGCGGCGACCGGCGCGGTCAGCAGTCGGCGGCACTCCTCGTGGTCGCGCGCGACGGCGGCTACGCGGGTCTCTCCGACAGCGTCGTCGACCTGCGCGTCGACGAGGACCAGCGCCCGCTCGAGGAGCTGCGCCGCATCTACGTCATGCACCAGGCGATCTTCGGCGAGACGCCGCGGGAGGAGTGGGTCGAGGTCGACGACGCGCTGGAGCAGGAGCTGCGTGAGCGGCTGGGGCGGCTCGGCTACGACGGCGACCTCGGCGAGTCGTTCTTCGCCTGGGCCGGGAAGGAGAACCTGGAGGAGCGCGTTGACGGGGTCGAGCGCGTCGATCCCGTCGTGCTCGAGGAGCTGAGGAGGCAGACGTGAGCGGACGGATCGCCCGGATCGAGGATCTCGAGACGTATCCGATCGAGGGCCAGAACGGGCTGACCTGGCGGCCGGTCCGCCGCCACTTCGACATCCAGGCCTTCGGCGTCAACGCCTACACCGCAGACCAAGCCGGCCAGCGCGTCGTCGAGGAGCACCGCGAGGAGGACGGTCACGAGGAGCTCTACGTCGTCGTCGCCGGCCGCGCATTGTTCATGGTCGACGGCGAGGAGCACGACGCGCCTGCCGGGACGCTCGTGCATTGCCCACCGTCGACGCTGCGCAGCGCCGTCGCGGCCGAGCCGGAGACGACCGTGCTCGGAATCGGCGCCAAGCCGGGCGAGGTCTTCCAGCCATCCGGCTGGGAGTGGACGTTCGCCGGGATGTCGCTGCTCAACCGGGGCGACGAGGAGGGCGCGCGCGCGGAGTTCCAGGCCGGCCTCGACGCGTACCCCGACGCGTGGCAGGGCTACTACAACCTCGCCTGTGCCGAGGCTCGCCTGGGGAACCGCGAGGCGGCGCTCGAGCAGCTCCGGCGCGCGGCGGAGATCAACCAGGAGGTCGTGGCCAAGTACGCACCCGACGACCGCGACTTCGCCTCGCTGATGAAGGACCCGGCGTTCGCGGAAATCGTCTCGCGGTAATCGGCGCCTCAGCGATCACCGGGCAACCGAATGCCGGCGGCGGTGGCCAGCCGCCGTAGGCGGGGTAGCGGGTCTGCCTCCGGCCGAGCCACCAGCAGCATGGCGCCGTGACCTGGCTCGGCGACGAGCGAGTCGACGAGCAGTTGCAGCGCGACCGCGAGCGCGAAGGCCTTGTGCGCGTGCTCGCCTCCGAACGGCACGAGCTCGTCCTCGCTCGCCGCGCCGGCGATCACCTCGCCGTACGTGACGCGGCCCATCGAGACGTCGCTGACGAGCGGCTCGCCCTCGGCGGTCGGGATCGCGATCGCCAGCGGGTTCGTCCCCGCCAGGCTCGGGCCGCCCTCGGGATGGCCGAGACGCCGGGGCGAGGTCGCCGTGAGCGCAGCGACGAGCCCGCCACGGGCGAGCCTCCGCACCCAGTAGCCGAGCATCCCCGTCGGGAAGCAGCGTTGGGCCACGACGAGGCGCGCGTGCGCCGGCGGCTCCGCGAGCTGCGCCGCGACGATCGCGGCGAGCGTGAGATAGCCGAGCGCGCCGTTCCCGTCCCAGCGCTGGTAGCCGGGCTCGTCCAGCACTCGCCGGGGCCGCGCCTGCGGATCGAGCTCGAAGGGCCTCGTCGCGAGCCACTCGACCCGCGAGAGGCCGTGACCGGTCTTGCCGCGCCGCTCCGCGTCGAGGAAGTGGTCGGCCAGCGTGCCCGCATCGGCGTCGCCGAAGCCGAGCCCGCGCAGGGTCTCCAGCACCTCGCGTTCGTCCATGTTCACGAAATCCTTACGGAGCACAACAGCCGCCGGGGCCGTCTCGTCGTCTAAGTCTCTGGTTTCAGCGGGGGCTCCAGCGCGGAGACCCCGGGGTCCGCTGGAACACTCGGAGGGCGCCCACGTGGCGCCCTTCGGCTTTCACGGCTATAACGGCGGCGTGAAGGGGGTCGCAGCGCTTGCCGTCGCGCTGGCCGCAATCTTCGTGGCGACCGCCGCGGCTGCTCCCAGGCCGCATGTCGAGCGGGTGCGCTCCGGCGACGTCCAGGCCGTCTTCTCGTACACCTACGACGCGACAAAGTTCCGCTTCGGCAGGCAGCGTCTGTCGATCACGCGCCTCGGCGTCACGCGCCTCGCGGCCTTGCTGCGGCACCCACCGCGCGGCGGGTTCGACGCTCAGCCGGCCGGCTACTTCGCCCACCGCCGCTCCGTCTCGATCACCGACCTCGACGGCGACGGCGAGCCGGAGGTGGTGCTCGACCTCTTCTGGGGCGGCGCGCACTGCTGCTGGTACACGCAGATCTACCGCTATGTCCCCGACATCGGGCGCTACCGGACGAACGTGCACGTCTGGGGAAACTTCAGCTACGTCCTCGCCGACCTCGAGCACGACGGCACGCAGGAGCTGGTGACCCGGGACGACCGCTTCTCGTACGCGTTCGCGAGCTTCGCCGACTCGCGCTGGCCGGTTCGAGTCCTGCGCTACCGGCTCGGGCGGATGACGGTCGTGACGCCGGGCTACCCGAACGAGATTCAGCGCGACGCCACCGAGCTCTGGCACGAAGCCCTGGCCGCGAAGAGGAGCCGGAGCAACCAGGGCATCGTCGCCGCCTGGGCGGCCGACCGGTGCATGCTCGGACACAGCGCGGCCGCGTTCAAGACGATCGACCGGCTCGGGCGCTCCGGCCGCATCCACGGCGAGCTGCGGCGGGCGAAGTTCGAGAGCCGCCTGCGCCGCTTCCTGCGGCGGACCGGCTACCTCTAGCCGACGACCGGCAGGGACTTGACGATCCCGACGCCCTGCTCGCGCTTGGTCGCGACGACCGCCTCGGCAACCGCGGTGATCGCCTGTGCCGGCTCGGAGTCGGGATCGCTCTCGACCAGCGGCACGCCCTCGTCGCCGGCCTCGCGCAGGCGCGCGTCGAGCGGGATGGTGCCCAGCAGCGGCACCTCGAGCTGATCGGCCAGGCGCTCGCCGCCGCCGCTGCCGAAGGCCTCGCCGCTCATGTTCTCGATCACGCCGAGCAGGCGCATGTTCGTCTTGCGCGCCATCAGCGCCGCCCGCGCAGCGACCTCCTGCGCCAGCGGTTGCGGCGTCGTCACGATCACGACCTCGGCGCGCGGCAGCAGCTGGCCGAGGGAGATCGAGACGTCGCCCGTCCCCGGCGGCATGTCCACCACGAGCGTGTCGAGCTCGCCCCAGTGGACGTCCGTGAGGAACTGCTCGAGCGCGCGATGGAGCATCGGCCCGCGCCACATCACCGGCTCGTTGTCGTCGAGGAAGAAGCCGATCGACATCAGCTTCAGCTCGCCGCGCACCGGCGGCACGATCATCCGGTCGACCGCGACAGGCTTCTGGTGGATACCGAGCAGGTGCGGGATCGAGTGGCCGTAGACGTCCGCGTCCAGGATCCCGGTGCGCTGGCCCAGCCGGTCGAACGCCGCGGCGAGGTTGGCCGAGAGCGTCGACTTGCCGACGCCACCCTTGCCGCTCGCGACCGCGACGACACGAGTCGAGCGGTCGAGCTGGATGCCCTTGCTGCGCTCGGTGACGCTGCCACGGAGCCGCGCGGTGAGGGCGCTCCGCTCCTCGGGCGTCATCACGCCGAACGCGAGCGACACCCGCTCCACGCCGTCGACCGGCGCGAGCGCCTGCGCGACCTGCTGCTCGAAGCTCGAGCGCAGCGGGCAGCCGGCAACCGTGAGCGCGATGCCGACCGTGACGTCGCCGCCCTCGATCCGCACGTCGCGCACCATGTCGAGCTCGACGACGTTGCGCTTCAGCTCGGGGTCGATGACCTGCTCGAGTGCCTTCAGAATTGCTTCGCGAGAGGGCTCCATCGCTCCTGAGCGTAGCGGAGAGCTCAGGCCCCGAGGCGTTGCTCGACCCCCCGCAGGAGCAGCTCGACGCCCGAGTCGAGGATCTCTTCCCAGCTCAGCGTGGCCGCGTGCGGAGCCACCTCCGTGAGGCGCGGGAAGGCTGCCGGGTCGAGCGTCGCCCCGCTGCGGCGCCACGCGGCTTGCAGCTCGTCGTCCGTCCAGGAGCTACGGCCGAGGAGCGCGGCGTCGACGAGCACGATCAAGCTCTGGTAGGCAAGTGCGGCCTCGCGTGCTTCGAACCCGGCCCCTCGAAGGGCGTCGAGCAGCTCCTCCGTGAGCAGGCGCACGGCATCCGTGCGCACGCCGCCGCGGTAGACGAGCGAGAAGGCCCGCGGGTGACGAGCCTGGAGCTCGGCGTGTCGAAATGGCGCGCGTAGAAGTCGAGCCAGCGTCGCGGCGGCAGACGCGGCGGGTAGAAGACACCGTTGCGCCAGTGCTCGTAGTTCCAGCCCGAACAGCCGATCCGGACCGGCTTCAACTCGAGAGCGCGGCGAACAGGCGAGCGCAGATCTCGGGCGTCGCCGCGGCGACCACGCGCGAGCGCCCTTCGAGGTCCAGCGGCGCCTCGCCGAACGGGGGCGCCTCGGGCAGGTCGATCGCGAGGCCGCGCTCGCGCACGAGCAGCTGCGCGGCGGCGATGTCCACCGAGCGCGCCGCCTTCAGGGAGCAGACGGCGTCGACACGGCCCGCCGCGAGGTGGCAGAGCGAGAGCGCCAGCGAGCCCATCACGCGCAGCCGGTAGGCGAGGCCGACCATCGAGGCCGCCTTCTCGGCCACGCTCGAGGTCAGGGTCGCCTCGAAGGAAAGAATCTCGATCTCCTCCTTCGGCCGCGTGTCGCCGAGATCGGCGCCGTTCAGCTGTGCGCCCTTGCCCCTTTCCGCGATCCACTCCTCGCCGCTGCCGAAGTCGTAGACGTAGCCGAAGAGAACGTCGTCCATCGTCTCGCCCTCCGCGATCGCAATCGAGACGGAGAAGAACGGGATGCCCCGCTTGGCGTTCAGCGAGCCGTCGATCGGGTCGACGACGATCCGCGTCGACCCGTCGCCGAGGATGCCGGCCTCCTCCGAGACGATCGTCGTGCCCGCGATGCCCTGCAGACGGGCGAGAATCGCCCGCTCGGCCGCCGCGTCGACCGCGGTCGTCTCGTCTCCGCCTTCGCCGTCGCCGACCACGGGCTCGCGTTCCGCGCGCGTCGGCAGCTCCTCGAGCACGCGGCGCACGTCCTCGGTTGCGTCGCGGCAGACACCCAGCCAGTCGTTCACAGGGGCAAGAACAGGAGGCCGCTGACGAGCTTCGGGTAGAAGTAGGTGCTCTTCTGCGGCATCGTCTCGCCTCGCTGCGCGACCGCGAAGACGTCCTCGATCCGCGTCGGGCGCATCAGCACCGCGACCTCGGCCTCGCCCTCGTCCACCGCGCGCACCGCCTCCCGCCAGTCGGGGGTGTAGCTGATCCCGTCGTGCCCGAGGCGGTCGACCAGCTGCACGTCGAGCTCGTTGCCGTCGACCGTCAGCTCGGCGCGGCCGTTCCGGTAGAGGACGGCGGCCGCGCGGTCGGCCGGGACCCGCTCGAGGGCCTGCAGCGCCGCGGCCGGCTCCGGGAGCTGCTCCTCGGCGGACAGGCGCTCGGGGGGCTCCCGCTCGAACACACGGTGCGTCGGGAAGATCATCAGCCCGGGGTCGTCGAGGCTGACGAGCACCGCGAGCACGTAGGCGCTCTCGGGCGTGCCGACCTCCTCGTGGTAGGCCAGCGCGGTTTCGTAGCGGTGGTGGCCGTCGGCGATCAGGAGCTGGCGGCCGGCGAACGCGTCGGCGAGGCCGTCGGGCGAAAGGCGCCAGAGGCGCGCGCCCTCGACCTCGAGGTCGGGCTCGCGCGGCGGCCGCTGCGCCGGCGGCGCGCCCTCGTAGAGGAAGAACAGCGGCTCGAGCTGCGCCCTGACCTCGCGCAGCAGACGCAGCCGCCCCTCCTTCGGCGCACGATGCGTGCGCTCGTGCGGCAGGACGACGCGCTGCTCGTACGGCTCGGCCTTCAGCGCGGCGATGAGCCCCTCCCGCGTCCGCGCGACGCCGTCGGGGCCGACGTAGTCCTGCGAGAGCCACCAGTAGCCGGGCTCGGCCTCCTCGGTGAGGGTGCCGTCCTCGAGCCAGGCGCGCCAGGCGCCGCCGGCGGCGGCCTCGTCGGCGGGGAGCGTCAGGTGGACGACGTTGTGCTTGTTGCGGGCCGCGAGTTGCTCGCGCTCGGCCGGCGAGATGACGTCGTAGGGAGGTGCGACGAGGGTCTCGAGCGAACCGGCGCGCTCGTCGTAGCGGACGGCGCGAAACGGCTTCACCTCGGCCACGGGGCCGGAGCGTACCATCCGTGTTCGAGCCTAGACTCGCGGCGTGAGCGCCATCGAGTCGCTGGCCGAAGACCGCGTCGTGGAGGGCGTCTACGCGGTCGCGAAGAAGGAGCGCAGGCGGACGCGCGCAGGCTCGCCCTACCTCGCGCTGGAGCTCGTCGACCCCAGCGGCCGCATCGAGGCGCGGGTGTGGTCGGACGTCGAGCTGCTCGACTCGCGCTTCGGCGAGGGCGACGCCGTGCGGGTGCTCGGTCGGGTCGAGCGGTTCCGCAACCGCCTGCAGCTCGAGGTGCGCTCGCTCGAGACCGCGGCAGATGCCGATCCGGCCGAGCTCGCACCTGCAATGCGGCGGGACGCAGCGGAGCTGGACGGGTTCCTGGAGTTCCTCGCCGCCGAGATCGCGCATCCCGGGCTGCGCTCGACGGTGCGCCGGTTCGTGGAGGACGAGCCGCTGCGGGCCGCGCTGCGCGGACTGCCTGCGGCCGAGACCCACCACGCCTACGCGGGCGGGCTGCTCGAGCACACGGTGGGCGTCGCGACCCTCTGCCGCGAGGCGGCCCAGCTCCATCCCCGGCTACGAGCAGACCTGGTGCTCGCGGCAGCGCTGCTGCACGACATCGGCCGCACTGCGGAGCTGGAGCGCGGCCCGACCTTCCGCGTAACAGACGAGGGACGGCTGCTGGGGCACGTGCACCTCGGGCTGCGGCTCGTCGAGGAGCGGGCGGCCGCGCTCGAGACGGAGGCCCGCGCCGAGCTGCTGCACGCGATCGCGGTGCACCACGACGCGCGCGGCGCGCGGACGGCCGAGGCGTCGGTGCTGTACCACGCGAACCAGCTCGATGCGGTAGCGGCGACGCGTCCGGTCGAATAGCCGCCGCTAGCGCTTCGTGCGAACGGTGATGCTGACCGGGCTACTGGTCGTGACGGCGCCCGAGTTGTCGGTCGCGCGGGCTGTCAGCACGTGGTTTCCGGGCGGGACGTTCTTCCACGTGTAGGAGTAAGGCGCGCTCGTGTCCTGGCCGAGCAAGGTCGTGCCGTCGCGGAACTCGACCTTCGTGACGGTGCCGTCGGAATCGCTCGCCATTGCGGTGATCGTGATCGTCGGCTTCCACGGGAAGATCGCGCCGTTTGCGGGTGCTGTGATGCTCACGGTCGGTGAGGCGTTGCTGGCACTGACCGTGACCGTCGACGCCACGCTCGTGGTGACCCCGCCGAGGTCGTCGGTCGCGCGGGCGGTCAGCGTGTAGGTCCCCGCGCCGACGCCGCTCCACGTGAAGCTGTACGGCGCGCTCGTGTCCTCCCCGAGCTTCGTCTGGCCGTTGAAGAACTCCACCTTCGCGACCGTGCCGTCGGCGTCGGATGCGACCGCGGCGAGCGTCACGTTTGCGGGCGCGGTGAAGGTGGCGCCGTCGCTTGGTTGCGTGAGCGTCACGGTCGGCTGGGAGTTGCCCTGGACGCTCACCATGCGGGCGACCGAAGGCACGCCGTTGGCGTCGATGATGAACAGCATGTAGAAGCCGGGCGGAGCGACGTTGGCATTGGCCGGCGCGCTCGCGGTGAGGCTCGTGGCGCCGGCGGTGAAGGCCAGCGGGACGTAGCGCTGCTCCATGTTGTTCGAGTGCGTGACGGCGCCCAGGCGAACGAGGGCGACCTTGCGGATCGCCGACGGGTTGCCGGTCGAGATCTCCATGGCCGCCCCGTAGCTCGTGGCCGTCGGTGCGGCGTCGATGGTGGGGCGCGGCGCGAGCGTGCCGTCGGCCTGGAAGAGGTACGGCGGCGAGAAGACCTGGGCATTCTTCGCGAGGTAGCCCACCTGATCGCACGTGCCGCAGATCCCGCCGCCGGAGGAGAGGACGCGCCCGTCGGGCAGCAGCAGCGCGGTCGAGTGGTACTGGCGCGTGATCTGCTCAGCAGCCAGGGTCCGCCACTGGCCGGTGGCGGGATCCCACTGCTCGGCCGCGTACACGCCGGCGTTGAGGTCGACGAGCCCGGCGCCCGACGAGTTGCCGCCCGTGGCCAGGACGGTTCCATCGGCGAGCACGGTCAGGTTGTGCTGCCTGCGGCCGAAGGCCATCTGCGCCGTAGGCGTGACCTGCGGCGTGGCACCGTTCACGTCGACGACCCGCGCATCCTTCGTCGAGGCGCCGCCGCCCGCGACGAGCATCTTTCCGACGTCGAAGAGCGCGTGGCCACCGTAGTCGCGGTTGATCGCGTCGCGCTGACCAAACGTCTGCCAGGCGCCGGTGCCGGCCGTGTCGAGCGCGCGCAGCGTCTGGTCGGGGCCGGAGTAGAACGCCCGGCCGCTCGGAGCGACGTCGATCCAGGGGTACAACGGCAGGCTGAGCGACGCGGTGCTGAGCGCACGCAGGCTGCCTGCCGGCGTCCGGACTTCTGGCGTGTCGACGCGGCCCGACGTGATGAGCATCTCGCCGTTGCTCAACGGCGTGACGGTCGGATACCAGCGCCCACCCAACATGTTCGGACCGAGGCTCCACAGGTTCGTCACGGGATCGAAGAGGTGCGTCTGGACGATGCCGTTGAGTTGCTGGTCCTTGTTCCCGCCGGCCATGAACATCCGACCGTCGGGGAGATGCGCGAGGCCGCTGCAGAAGATGTTGAAACCGGTGTCGACGTCGACCGGGGTCTGCGTTCCCGTCGCCGGATCCCACACCGTCGCGCGTGTGTGGTCCTGCACGGGGTACGTCTCGGTCGCGTTGTCGCCAATCGAGTCATAGGCCAGCACCTTGCCGTTCGGCAGCAGCGCGACGTGCACGCCGACGACCGGCCAGCTGACGACCGGGCCCCACTCACCCACGTCCTGCGGCGCCCCCGCGACCGCGGCGGCTGCCGCCTGTGCGGCGCGTCTCGTGACGGCGCGGGTGTGCGCGTCGAGCGCCCGCTCCTGCGTGGGTGTGAGCGTGACCGCGTCCTCGGCCGCGTGGCCGGCGGCGGTATTGACACCATCGTGTGCTCCGGCGCCCGGCGCAACGAGCGCAATCACGGCGGCGAACGCAGCGAGCGTGACGCCAAATCGGTACGCCAAGGTCTTACTCCCCTTCCGCAGAATCCTCTGGAAGGTAGGCGGCGCGGCCGAACGTAGCTACTGGCCTAAGGTCGAGTATGCGCTAGACGTTGAAGCGAACGGTGAGCACGTCGCCGTCCTGAACCTCGTAGGTCTTGCCTTCCAGCCGTTGCAGCCCACGGCGCGCCGCGTCCGCGTAGCTCCCGCTCTCGACGAGATCCTCCCAGCGCACCACCTCGCAGCGGATGAAGCCGCGTGCGATGTCGCTGTGGATCGTCGCGGCCGCGTCCAGCGCGGTCTCCCCTCGCCGCAACGTCCAGCCGCGCGCCTCCTTCTCGCCCGCGGTGAAGAACGTGAGCAGGCCCAGCGCCTCGAACAGCCGGTGCACGACCTCCTCCAGCGCCGAGGGCCCATCGCGGAACGCTGCCGCCTCGTCCTCGGGGAGCTCAGCGAGCTCGGCCTCGAGCTTGAGGTCGATCCCACCCGGCCCGTTCACTACGGGCACGACCGGCTTCGTCGTCAGCGGCTCGAGCTCGGGCGGCAGCTCGCCTTCCCACTCGCGCAGCGACCGGCCGGCATCGACGTGCGCGAGCACGCGCTCGAGGTCGGCCACCTCCTGCCGAAGCCGCGCGTCGCCCGACTTCGCCTGCTTCGCCACCCGCTCGAGCCGCCGTTCGATGTGGTCGCGATCCGCCACGAGCAGCTCGAGCTCCAGCCGCTCGAGGTCTCCGGCGGGATCGGCCCCGGCAGAGAATCCGTCGGCGACGGCCACCAGCGCGTCGACACGACGCAGGTTGCCGAGCAGCTGCGGCCCCGTGCCCGGCACGTCGACGACGCGCGCCGCGGCAGGCGTGACCTTGGCAGCCGCCACGACCTGCGCGATCCGCCCGAGCCGGCCGTCCGCGATCGGCGCCATCCCGACGTGCTCCTTGCCGAAGTCCGGGCCGACGCCCGCGCTCGTGAGCACGTTGAAGAGCGTGGTCTTCCCGGCCGCCGGAAGGCCGACGATTCCTGCCTCGAGCACCTGCCTAGTCTTGCGGGAGCTGCTTCTGCAGTGACGCGAGAGCGCGGTGCTGGAGCGACTTGACCGCGCCTTCCGTCTTGCCGAGCACCGTCCCGGCCTCGCCGTTCGAGAAGTTGAAGAGGAACTTCAGCATCAGCACCTGCTGCTGCTCGAGCGAGAGGTTCTCGATCAGCTCGAGCATGCTGCGCCGCCCGATCGACTGCAGCGCGGCCTCCTCCGCCGAGGACTCCTGCGCGTCCTCCGGCTCGGGCACCTCCTCTTCGGGCTGCCAGCGGCGCGCCGCACGGAAGTGGTCCATCGCGAGGTTGTGCGCGATCCGGAACAGCCAGGCCGAGAACGGCGCCGAACGCCAGCGGAAGCGCCCGATCGCCTCGAGCATCTTGAGGAAGGTCTGCGTCGTCAGGTCCTCGGCGTCGTGGCGGTTCCCGACGCTCATGTGCAGGTAGCTGTAGATCCGGTCGAAGTGCAGCAGGTAGAGCGCCTCGAGCGCTTCGCGGTCGCCCTGCTGGGCGAGCTCGACCAGGCGGCGCAGGTCGTCGGTGCTGCTGCGGGCGACGGCGCTCGGGCTCACCGGCTGAGCTTGCCCCCTCGGCTCAGACCGCTAACGCGCAATCAGGGCCCGCTGAAGCCGACACGGCCTTCGCGGTTGAAACGCTTGACGTAGACCACGCGCCTCAGGGAGACCGTGTAGCGCCCGTCCTCGGCCTCGAGCGCGAACGAGCCGTCGCCCTCCGCGCCCAGCGCGCGCTCGAGCTCGTCGGCGACCGAGAGCTCGACGAGGGCGCCCATGATCTGGCCTCCGTCGAACCCGAGCTCGACGCGGACGCGCTCCTCAGCCAACGCTGACGATCTCCGCGAGCACGCCGTGAACGGCGTCGGGATGGACGAAAGCGACCTGGAGCCCGAAGAGCCCGCGACGAGGGCGCTCGTCGATCAGCTCCGCCCCCTCGGCGGCGAGCTCGTCGAGAGCCGCGCCCACGTCGTCGACCTCGAAGGCGACGTGGTGCATGCCGGGTCCGCGCTTGGACAGAAACTTGCCGACCGGCGTATCGTCGCCGAGGGCCGCGAGCAGCTCGACGCGGTCGGAGCCGATGCGCAGCGAGGCGGCCTCGACGCCCTGCTCCTCGACGGTCTCACGGTGCTCGAGCTCGGCGCCGAAGAGCCGCTCGTAGGTCGCGAGGGCGTCGTCCAAATCGTCGACCGCGACGCCAAGGTGGTGAATCCCGTGCGGCTCCACGCCGCCGATGCTATCCGCTCGCTAGGAGTCGGCTGCGATCACGCGCACGGTGCCCACCGTCTCCGCCGAGCGCAGCTCGGGCTCGACGCCGACGAGCAGCTCGTCGAGCTCGTCCTTCTGCAGCGTCTCCTTCTCGAGCAGCGCCTTCGCGATCCGGTCGAGCACTGCCCGGTGCTTCTGCAGCAGGCGGGTTGCATCCGCGTAGGCCTCGTCCGTGAGCCGCGCCTGCTCCTGGTCGCGGAGCTTCTTCGTCTCCTCGGAGAGCGCGTAGTTGTCGGCGCGCATGGTGCGCGAGGCCGACGCGTTCGACATGCCGTACTCGAACACCATCGCGCGGGCCACCTCGGTTGCGCGCTCGAGGTCGTTTGCGGCCCCGTTCGTGACCCGTCCGAAGACGATCTGCTCGGCGGCTCGGCCGGCGAGGTAGATCTTCAGCAGGTCCGCGAACTCCTCCGTCGTGTGCAGGTAGCGCTCCTCGGTCGGCAGGTTGAGCGTGTACCCGAGCGCCTGCCCGCGCGAGACGATCGTCACCTTGTGCACGGGCAGCAGGTCGCCCGTCAGGTGCGAGAGGACGGCGTGCCCGGCCTCGTGGTAGGCGAGGATGCGCCGCTCCTTCTCGGTCACGACGCGCCGCTGCTGGAGACCGGCTACCACGCGCTCCATCGCGTCCTCGAAGTCGATGTTGGCGATCTCGCTGTGCCCGAGCCGGCCGGCGAAGATCGCGGCCTCGTTGGCGATGTTCTCCAGCTCCGCACCCGTGAGGCCCGCGGTCTGGCGCGCGATCGAGCGCAGGTCGACGTCGTCGGCGAGCGGCTTGCCACGCGTGTGGACGCCGAGAATCTCCTCGCGGCCGGCGAGGTCGGGTGCCGCGACGAGCACCTGCCGGTCGAACCGGCCCGGCCGCAACAGCGCCGTGTCGAGATCCTGGAGACGGTTGGAGGCGCCCATCACGATCACCTGGTCGCGCGCCTCGAAGCCGTCGAGCTCGACGAGCAGCTGGTTCAGGGTCTGGTCCTGCTCACGCGAGAAGCCGTGGCCGGTGCGCTGCGCGCCGACCGCGTCGAGCTCGTCGATGAACACGATCGCGGGCGCGTTCTTGCGGGCCTCTTCGAACAACTTCCGGATCCGCGCGGCGCCCAGGCCGGCGAACATCTCGACGAACGCGGAGGCGCTCTGCGCGTAGAAGCGCGCGCCCGCCTCGCTGGCGATCGCCTTCGCGAGCATCGTCTTGCCGGTCCCCGGCGGGCCGTAGAGCAGGATGCCCTTCGGCACGCGGGCGCCGAGGCGGCCGAAGCGCACCGGGTCGCGCAGGAAGTCGACCACCTCGTGCAGCTCCTCCTTCGCCTCGTCGAGCCCCGCCACGTCGTCCCAGGTGACGTTCGAGTCCGAGGTGATCGTCTTCGCGGCCGTCACGCGCGGCATCACCTGCAGCGTGCGCCAGAGGATGTAGACCATCAGCACGAGCAGGACCGCGAAGAACAGCGGCAGCCAGGCCGCGATCCCGTCACGGAAGAACACCAGCCAGTCGCCCATCCCTCCACTTGTTATCCGTGCTTTCGGGCGCCGCGTCAACCGGGAGGCCGCCACCGGCCGCCGGATCTAGACTGCGCGTCGTGCTGCCGGTGCCACCGCATTTCGACCCGGCGCGGGTGGCCGAGGTCTGGCGCGTGCCCTACGAGGACCGCGCGGCGGAGGCCGAGACCTGGGCGCGTGAGCATGCTCTGCGGCCGGCCGCCCACGACACGTTGCAGATCTGCCTGGTCGCGGTCGACGTGCAGAACACCTTCTGCATCCCCGGCTTCGAGCTCTTCGTCGGCGGGCGCTCCGGGACCGGCGCGGTCGACGACAACCGGCGGCTGTGCGAGTTCCTCTACCGCAACCTCGACACGGTCACGCAGATCGTGCCGACGCTGGACACGCACCAGGCGATGCAGGTCTTCCACTCGATCTGGCTCGTCGACGAGGAGGGGCGCCATCCGGAGCCCTACACGCTCGTCTCGGCCGAGGACGTCGAGAGAGGGCGCTGGATGCTCGACGAGGCCGTTGCCGAAAGCCTCGATCTCGACCCCGACTACGCCCAGCGGCACCTCCTTCACTACACGAGGTCGCTCGAGGCAACCGGGAAGTACAGCCTCACGATCTGGCCGTACCACTCCATGCTCGGCGGGATCGGCCATGCCCTCGTCTCGGCCGTCGAGGAGGCGATCTTCTTCCACACGATCGCCCGGCGGTCCCAGCCCGACTTCCAGCAGAAGGGCCACGCGCCCCTCACCGAGCACTACTCCGTGCTCGGGCCGGAGGTCACACACGGGCCGGAAGGAGACGTGCTCGAGGAGCCCAACCTGGCGCTGCTGGACGAGTTGTTCTGCTTCGACGCGGTCGTGATCGCCGGACAGGCGAAGAGCCACTGCGTCGCCTGGACGATCGACGACCTCCTCACCTCGCGGCTCGGCGCCGAGCGCCGACTCGCGGAGAAGGTCTATCTGCTCGAGGACTGCACCTCGGCCGTGGTCGTGCCGGGCGCCGTCGACTACACCGAGGAGGCCGACGCTGCATTCGAGCGCTTCGCGGCCGCGGGGATGCACGTGGTCCGCTCGACCGACCCGATCGAGGCGTGGCCCGGGATCGCCGCTTCGGCGCGCGCCTAGAGAGCCTCGGCCGTCACCGGGCGAACCCGATGCGTCACTCCACGAGCTCGAGCCGCGGGTTCTCGCGGTAGCGCCGGCCGACCTTCGCCGACGGGCGACCGTCGGTCATCACGATGTCGGCGGTGAAGTCGTTCTCGCCGCGAATCAGCGCCGAGCCGACACCGTAGGAGTCGACCGGGACGCCACGCTCCTCGAAGGCGCGGATCCGCTCCGCCGTGAAGCCGCCCGAGGCGACGATCCTCACGCGCTCGAAGCCGTCGCGATCGAGCGCCTCGCGCACCTTGCGCACCAACCGCTCGTTCACGCCGCGCGGGTCGAAGTCGCCCATCTCGTTCCAGAGCGAGCGGTCGACGAGCTGGCCCGAGGTGTCCAGCCGCACTCCCCAGAGCCGCGGTCCGAGCGCGCGCGCCACCTCCAGCGCGGTCGCGACGGAGTCGTTCTCGAAGTCGACGAGCACGGTCACGTTGATGTCCGGGTCGGCGTTCTCGACGAACTTCGTCGCCGCCAGGACGGTGTTGCCGCCGTACGAGGCGATCAGCGCATGAGGCACGGTGCCGACCCCGCGGCCGCCCCACCACGAGGCCTGCGCGTCCGAGGTGACACCGATCTCCGTTCCCACGACCTGGCCCGCGACGAACGCCGCATAGCCGTCCCCGGTCTGGACGCGGTGGTGGTCGTGCCGGGCCGGCATGAAGATGATCGGCTTGCCGTTGGCGGCCTCGAGCACGTGGACGATGTTGGTCGTGATCAGCGTGCGCCGCGCGAGCACGCCGAGGTAGACGGTCTCGAGGTGGGCGAAGCCGGTGTAGTCGCCCTCGATCCGCAGCACCGGCTCGTACGGCTCGAGCCGGTCACCGTCGAAGAGCGCGTGCACCGTGAGGTCGTCCCAGTCGTCGGCGCAGAGCTTGAGCACGGCGATCGCCTCGTCGATCCCGCCGAGGTACGAGTCGTGCTTCTGGAAGACCTGCATCACGACGCGCGGGTGGCGGCCGTCGCGCAGCAGCATCTGGCGCGTGTGGTTGAAGTACGCGTCGGTGTAGTAGCCCTCCCGCATCTTCTCGACGGGGAGGTCGAAGATCTCGGGCGGCAGCCGCCTAGAGCGAGTCTGCTGCTCCATCAACGCCGCGCGTTCCAGAATCCACACGTTCGAGCTCGAGGCACGCGGCGAGCGCCGCCTCGGCGACCTCGAGCTGCTCGGGCGTCGGCTCGGCGGTCGCGAGCCGGTGCTGGAGCTCGTGGCCCGGCCACGCGAGCGCGCGCGAGAGGCGGTTCTCCGGGTGCCTGCGTCATCCAGCCGAACATCTCGGTCGAGGCGGCCAGCGCGCCGACCTGGGCCGCCACGCGCGCGGGGCCACGCAGGTGCTGCGGCGCTTTGGCCGCGAGCGTGGCGCCGATCGCCGAGGTGGCCACGAGCGGCCCCAGCAGGTGGGAACCGCAGCGCTCGTGCTCGCGGGCGCGCGGCTCGTCGTGCTCGTAGGTGCCGATCGAGATGTGCTCGGCGCCGTGGTACGCGGCGAGGTCGTGGCTGCGAATGGCCATCGCGGCCGGCGCGAGCGAGAGCACGCCACCGAGGAGTTCCCGCGCCAGCGGGCTGAGGCGCGTCGACTCCTTGATCGCGCGCACGACGACGGCCGTCCCGGCCATCGCGGCGAGCACCTGGGGCCGCTGGAAGGGCAGTTTCGTCTCGGGCAGCCGACGGCGCACCTGCGGCAGGAGCGCGAACACCTCAGCGATCCGCGCAGGGCCACGCAGCAGCGGGTTCCGAACGTCCGCGGCCCGCAGGCGTTTGTACTCGGAGGCGACTTTCAACTCGCCGTCGGCGGTGCGCACGGCGACGGCCCACGACTGCGGCCCGTGCACGAGCACGCCGTTCACGAGCGCCATCCCGCCGAGCCGGATCTTCTCCTCCATCGCGAAGAGCCTAGCTTCCGCCGGTCACCTCGACGGCGGTGTGGCGGAAGCACTCGACCGCGAGCTCGAGGTCGTCCACGGCGATGCGCTCGTCGGCGGAGTGGATCAGGCGCGAGGCGACCTGGGGCTCCATCGTCCTCATGGGGAAGAATCCGTAGGCGACGGTGCCGAACGCCTCGCGCAGCCAGTGGCTGTCGGTGAAGCCGGCGACGGAGACGGGCAGCACCGTTGCGTCGGGGTCGACCTTTGCGACGAAGCCCTCGATCGCATCCCAGAGCGGCGTGCCGAGCTCGCTGCGCGTGCCGCCGCGGGCCTCGATCCACTCGAGCTCGAAGTCGCCCTCGCCGAGCACCTCGCGCAGCACGGGCTCGACGTCGGCCTGCGTCTGGCCGGGGAGCAGGCGGCAGTCGACCTCGACCTCGCAGACGTGAGGGATCACGTTGCGCCGCTGCGAGGCGCTGATCATGGTCGGCGAGAGCGTCAGGGCGAGCAGCGGCTCGAGCAGCTCCGCGGCGGCCGGGTCGGTCTCGCGTGCGAGCTCGAGCGCCTGGTAGGCGTTGAGCGGCTTCCCCGCGACCGCCAGGATCATCGCCTCGGTCTCGGGCCCGAGCCGGAGGTCAGGGTCGTACTCGGCCAGCCGCTCGATCAGCGGCGCCGCCTTGACCAGCGCGTTGTCGGCGATCCCGGGCACGGACGCGTGGCCGGCGCGGCCACGCACGAGCAGCCTGAACGGCGAGCTCATCTTCTCGGCGCTCGAGCAGAGGTAGAAGGGCCGGCCGAAGAGGTCCATCCGCTCGCCCGCACCCTCGTTCAGCGCGTAGTCCGTGCGAACCGCGTCCGGGTGGTGCTCGCAAAGCCAGGGCAGGCCGAAGCCGTCGCCGACCTCCTCGTCGGCGCACGCGGCGAAGACGAGGTCACCGGCCGGCTGGAAGCCCTCCCGCACGAGCGATGCGAGCGCGACCGCCTCGGCCGCCACCTGGCCCTTCATGTCGAGCGCGCCGCGGCCCCAGAGCTCGCCGTCCCGCACCTCGCCCGACCACGGCCCGACCTGCCACTCGGCGGGGTCCGCGACCACGGTGTCGGTGTGCGAGAGCAGCAGCAGGCTGCGGCCGCCTCCGGCCCCCGGCAGGCGTGCGACGAGGTTCGCCCGCTCGGGGATCTTCGCGTACAGCTCGCTTCCGACCCCGTTGTCGCCGAGGTAGTCGCGCAGCAGCTCGGCCGCCTGGGTCTCGTTCCCCGGCGGATTGACGGTGTCGAGCCGGATCAGCTCCTGCAGGAGCTGGGTGACCTCGTCGCGGCGGGCGCTCAGCGCCGGATCCCGATGGTCAGCAGGTACTCGCGCGGCGCCTCGATCCTGCCCTGGTGGCGGTGTCGCTCCATGTACTCGAGCCAGTCGCCGTGCAGCTCGGCGCGCCTCCGCTCGTCGAGCGAGCCGTACAGGGTCTTCAGCGGACCGAACGAGGTGACGAACAGGTCCCAGAGCTCGTCCGCGGAATCGGCCACCTGCGGTGCGTCGCTGTGCTCGAAGCGCAGCTCGAAGGCCGACCCGAGCAGATCCTGCACGTGCTCCTCGCGCCCCCAGTCGAGCGGGTTCCCGACGCCCTCGGGCGGCGGCGGCTGGTAGCCGGCCAGCAGGCGGAAGAAGTCGCCGATGCCCCCGGACGGGTTCCACGTCACGAGCCCGAGGCGCCCGCCGGGCTTGGTCACGCGCGCAAGCTCGGCCGCGGTGCGCTCGTGGTCGGGCGCGAACATCGCGCCGACCGCGGAGCTGACGACGTCGAAGCTCGCATCCTCGTAGGGGAGCCGCTCGACGTCGGCCACGTCGAACTCGATCCCGAGCCCCTCCTCGGCGGCGAGCCGCCTCGCCGTCTCGATCAGGGCCGGCGCGAGGTCCGAGCCGACGACGTCCGCTCCCGCCCGCGCGGCACGCACGGCGACCGCGCCCGTGCCGGTGCCGACGTCGAGCCACCGCTCGCCCGGCTGCGGCGCCAGCTCCGCGACGAGGTGGTCGTGGAGGGTTGCGATGTCGTCGGCCACGCGCTCGAAGGGCGCCGAGCCCCAGACCTGCGCCTGACGCTCCTTCAGCTCTTCGAACGACATCGCTCCTACTCGTTCGCGAGCTCGGTGAGCCGGTTCCGAGCCTGCCAGAGCTCGGGGTAGAAGCGGTTCTTGATCAGGCCACCGAGCAGCTCGACCGGCGTGCCCTGCGTGCCGACGACCTGGTCTCCGATCACCCGGGCGACCGTCAGGTAGTGCCGCATGCGCCAGAGGGTGATCCGCTCGTCCCAGCCGATCAGGAGCTCCGCCAGCTGGTAGAGGTCCTCGTGCTCGCGGCCCTGCCGGTAGAGCTCGACCACGTTCAGGCCGGCCTCGCGCACGCGAGCGGAGAACGCCTGGCCGAGCTGCGGTGTGACCCGGCGGATCTCGCGGAAGCCCGGCGAGTCGAAGCCGCTGCCGTGGCCGAGCACCTTGCGGATCTCCTGGTACTCCCACGGCGACATCTCCTCGAGCATCTCGAGCTGCGCGATCACGTAGTCGAGGCAGAGGTGCGCGCGGCGCAGCAGCCGCTCCGCGGCGGCGAGCTCGCCTCTCTCTAGCAGCTTCGTCGCCTCCTCCGCCTCGTTCCAGGCGAGCTTGAGCCACAGCTCGGAGGCCTGGTGCACGGTCTGGAAGAGGTGCTCGTCACGGTGCGCTTGCTCCTCCGGCCGCTTCTGAAGGGCCAGCAGCTCGTCGGTGCGGAGGTAGCGCTCGTAGTCGCTCGCGCCCTCGCCCTCGAGGATCGGCTCGCTGTAGTCCTCGACCTCGGCCACGGCGGGAGCATACTTCCGCCGTGAGCGACCTTTTCGCCGATGCGGCCAAGGAGCGGATGCAGGAGGTGGCCCCGCTCGCCCTGCGCCTGCGGCCGCGCTCGGTCGACGAGTTCGTGGGGCAGGACCAGGTGCTCGGCGACGGCTCGGCGCTGCGGCTCGCGATCGCCGAGGATCGGGTCGGCTCGGCGATCCTCTACGGCCCGCCCGGAACAGGCAAGACGACGCTCGCACGCATCGTCGCGCAGACGACCGGCGCGGCCTTCGAGGAGCTCTCGGCGGTCTCGGCCTCGGTCGGGGACGTGCGCGCCGTGCTGGCGCGGGCGCGCGACCGGCTCGGCGGCAACGGGCAGCGCACGATCCTCTTCCTCGACGAGATCCACCGCTTCAACAAGGCGCAACAGGACGCGCTCCTGCCCGCGGTCGAGGAGGGCCTGGTCACGCTGATCGGCGCCACCACCGAGAACCCGTACTTCGAGGTCAACTCGGCACTGCTCTCACGCTGCCAGATCTACGAGCTCGAGCCGCTCGGCGAGCAGGAGCTGCGCGTGATCGTCGCCCGCGGGGTCGAGGCGCTGGAGACGACCGTGCCGGAGGACGTCTCGGCGCTCGTCGCCCGCCGGGCGGGCGGGGACGCGCGCAACGCGCTCAACATCCTCGAGCTCGCGGCGCAGACGGCGCGCGCCGAGGGCGTTCCGGTCGCCGAGCAGCACGTCGAGGACGCCGCGCGCAAGCGGCCGCTCGTGTACGACAAGGGCGGCGACGCGCACTACGACTTCATCTCGGCGTTCATCAAGTCGATGCGCGGCTCCGACCCCGACGCGGCCGTGTACTACCTCGCGGCGATGCTCGAGGGCGGCGAGGACGCGCGCTTCGTCGCGCGGCGGATGATCGTGCTCGCCTCCGAGGACGTCGGCAACGCCGACCCGCGCGCGCTGCTTATCGCCGTGGCCGCCGCGCAGGCGGTCGAGCACGTCGGCCTCCCCGAGGCGCGGCTGAACCTCGCGCAGGCCGCCATCTACCTCGCCCGCGCGCCGAAGTCAAACGCCTCCTACGTCGCGCTGAAGGAGGCGACCGCCGACGTGCGCGAGCTCGGCCAGACGCGGCCGCCCGACTCCCTGCGCGACACCAGCTACTACGGCGCCAAGAAGCTCGGCCGCGGGAAGGGCTACATCTACCCGCACGACGACCCGCGCGGGTTCGACCTCGACCATCTCCCGGAGCCGCTCCGGGGCAAGACGTACTACCGCCCGAGCGGCTCGGGCGAGGAGCGCAGCTCCGGCTGACCTGTGCTTACATGGTCGCCGGGTCGTGCAAGTCCGTGCCGCCATCGTCGCCCTGACGGCACTCGCCGTCGCCATGCCGCCCGCAGCATCCGCGAGCCAGTTCGTGGACCTCGTGCGCGGGCAGGCTCCCGTGACTCTGAAGGTCGACCGCGGGAACCGCGCGATGGTCTACTACCAAAAGGGTGGCGCGGCGCGCCACGTGCTCGTGACCGGCGCGGTGAACGCGCGCCAGCCGAGCCGTGCTGTCCGTCAGGTGCGCTTCCGGATCGACTACAGCGGGGGCTGGCGCACAACCCGGCGGGCGCTCTGGAAGAGCTTCCCGAACGCGTGCGGCGCGTACGACGGGCCCGCCCTGCCGCACCTCGTGGCCGCGTGCAAGGCGCCGAATCGCTCGTACTGGGCCCTCCAGGAATGGATGGTCGACCAGCCGAACTTCGGCGTCCTGCCCTGGACCGTGCGGCAGCGCTCGTACTCACTGCGCATCTCGCACTGGAGCACGCCCGTCGCGCAGGTCGAGCTGCACGCCGACTGGATCTACGCGGGCCGCTTCCACGAGGTCTTCGGCCGCGCGAACTACCTCGGTCACCCCGTCTACGGCTTCAGCAGCACCTCACGCGGCGCGCCGACCGACGGGTACGGACGCCTGCTCTACCTGGACACCTTCGGCTCGGCCTACGGGAGCGGCTGGAGGCGCGAGAACGCCTTCCTCCCCCACCGGCCGAACGGCGTCTTCTGCGCCGGCTTCTACCGGCACAACGGCCGCGGCCCGGGCAACGGCTCGCGCTACCGCATCACCATGATCGGCCCAGGCGTCACGCCCGACGTCGCGTCCACCGTGTCCGGCCTGCACGACTTCAGCCACAACACCTCCGACGCCTCCTACGAGGCGCAACAGAACCGCATCCTCGACCGTCTGGCCGCAGGCGGTCGCTGGTGCCACCGGCACTGAGCCGCGCCTCGGTAGCCTCCGGCACCCAACGACGAGGAGGAGCCAGATGGCGATCGAGCGACGAGCCCACGCGACCTGGGAAGGCGACCTGCGCAACGGGTCCGGGCAGTTCGACCTGACGAGCAGCGGCGCAGTCACCGGCCAGCCCGTGACCTTCGCCTCCCGCTTCGAGCCGGAGGCCGGCGGCAAGACGAGCCCGGAGGAGCTGATCGCCGCGGCGCACGCGACGTGCGTCTCGATGGCGCTCGCGAACGGCCTCGCGGAGGACGGGCACGCACCGAGGCGGCTCGAAACCGATGCCGTCTGCACGCTCGACCAGACCGACGCCGGCTTCCGCATCACCTCCATGCACCTGACGGTGCGGGGCCAGGTCGACGGGCTCGACGAGAGCGCTTTCCAGGCCGCGGCGCAGCAGGCCAAGGAGGGCTGCCCGGTCTCGAACGCTCTAGGCGGCGTCGAGATCTCGATGGAGGCGTCGCTGGGCTAGCTCGGTCAGTCGGAGCCGCGCTCGATGCGACCGGCGGCCATCTCGCCGAAGCCGCTTCGCATTGCGCGGTAGGCGTGCGCGGCGCGCTCGACGTCGTACTCGGTGCGACGGAAGTGGAACTCGCCGTCGTCGTCTCGGACGGCCCAGGCGGCGCGGCGGTCGCGGTCGAGCGGCATCCCCACACTGCCCGGGTTCAGCAGCTCGGTGCCGGACGGGCCCGACCGCCGGAACTGCTGGTGGCTGTGGCCGAAGACGACCAGCCGGTCACGAACGCCGGCGAGCAGGCGCTCCTCTCCGTCCTGCGGCGCCGGGGCAAAGGTGTCGTCGTCGGCCAGCGGCGAGCCGTGCACGTACAGCACGCCGTCGAGCTCCGCCTGGGCCGCTAGGCGGTAGAGCCGCTCGACCTCCTCCTGCGGGAAGTCGCGTAGGAAGCGCTCGTACTCCTCCGCGACCTCCGGGCGCTCCGGCGGCTCGCGGAGCCAGCGCTCGCCGTTGCCGCGGATCCACGTCGCCCGGTCGAGGCCACGCAGCCGGGCGAGCGTCTCGTGTGGCCACGGACTCGGCGTGCCGTAGTCGCCCCCGAGCAGCCAGCGGTCGGCGCCCTCGTCCTCCGCCTGCTCGAGCACGGCCTCGAGCGCCGGCAGGTTGCCGTGGATGTCGTAGAGGACGCCCAGCACGCCGGGATAGTCTGACGGCGATGCGCCTGCACGTGCACGAGTGGGGGGACGCCGCCGCGCCTCCGGTCGTGTGCGTCCACGGCGTCTCCGCACACGGCCGCCGCTACCGCAAGCTGGCCGAGGAGCGGCTGGCGACGAGTTTCCGGGTGCTCGCGCCGGACCTGCGCGGGCATGGCCTCTCCGAGCACGACCCGCCGTGGGATCTCGCGACGCACGTCGGCGACCTGCTGGAGACGCTCGACGAGGAGGGGATCGAAGCGCCGGCCTGGGTCGGGCACAGCTTCGGCGCACGGCTGGTGCTGGAGCTCGCGGCGCGAGAACCGGAGCGGATCCGCTGCGCCGTGCTGCTCGACCCGGCGATCCAGATCCTCCCGCACGTCGGCTACGACTTCGCGCAGGAAGCGGCAAAGGATCATTCGTTCACGTCGGTGGACGAGGCGATCGAGGCGCGTCTGACGAGCAGCACCCTCACGCCGCGGGAGTTCCTCGAGGAGGAGGCGCACGAACACCTCGCACCTTCGTCGGACGGGCACCTGCGCTGGCAGTGCAGTCGCGCAGCCGTGGCCACGGTCTACAGCGAGCTCTGCCGAGAGCCGCCGCCGACGACGGTGCTGGAGGGAATCCCGTCGCTGCTCGTCCACGCCTCGCAGTTCGGCCTCGTGCGCGAGGAGCAGCTGGAGGAATACGAGAGCGTGCTCGGCGACGGCCTAGAGGTCGTGGCCGTGCCCGGCGGCCACATCGTCTACTGGGACGCTTTCGAGGAGACCGCCGACGCGGTGGAGAGGTTCCTCACTCGACACAGTCCCGTTTCACACGCGTGAATTCTTCGCCGATAGGCTGACTGCACGGGGGAACAGCGAGGGGGACCCCCGGGGGCAAATTCACGCGCGGGTCACAGAATGCGGGCGCCGAGAGCGCTCGCGACGAGCTCGACCGCCAGCTGCGCGGTCTGGTTCTCTCGGTCGAGGATCGGGTTCACCTCGACGACCTCGAGCGAACCGACGGTGCCGGCCTCGGCGGCGAGCTCCATCGCGAGGTGCGCCTCGCGGTACGACAGGCCGCCGCGGACGGGCGTGCCGACGCCCGGCGCCACGTCCGGGTCGAGCACGTCCAGGTCGAGGCTGAGGTGGACGAAGCCGTCGCCCGACACGTGCTCCAGCGCCTCGCGCATCGCGGTCTCGACACCCACCCGGTCGAGATCGCTCATCGTGAAGACACGCGCGTCGAGCTCAGCCAGCAGCTCGCGTTCGCCGGGATCGAGCGACCGGACGCCGACGAGCGCGACGCGGCGGCGGTCGACGGCCGGCAGCGGGTAGGCGTCGCTCTCGAACTCCGCCCCCGCGAGCCCGAGCGCGGCCGCGAGCGGCATCCCGTGGACATTCCCGCTCGGGGAGGTCTCCGGGCGGTTGAGGTCGCCGTGCGCATCGAGCCAGAGAACGCCGCCTGGACCGGAGGCGCGGGCGAGCCCGCCAAGCGTTCCGAGCGCAACCGAATGGTCGCCGCCGAGCACCAGTGGGAAGTAGCCGTCCTCCACCGCGCCCGCCACATGCTCGGCGATGCGCTCGCAGGTCGCCTTGATCTGTGGGAGGTACCGCATCCGCTCGTCGACGACCGAGGTTGCCTCGGCGACCGCGGTCACGACGTCACCACGGTCCTCGCAACGGCGGCCGAGCTCCCCGATGCGATCGTCGAGGCCCGCGTAGCGGATCGCCGAGGGGCCCATATCGACGCCGCGCCGCCCAGCTCCGAGATCGAGCCCTGCGCCGATCACGGCCACCGGCTGGGGTGCCTCTTGTGGATTCACCGAGGCAAGGCTAGCGTTGCGTTCCATGAGTCTCGCGCCGTCCGAGGACTCGCGCATTCGCGTGCTGATCGCCGATGACGATCCTACGTTCCTGCAGTCGCTCGAGGAGCTGATCGACCGGCAGCCGGAGCTCTTCGTGATCGGCGCGGCCGGCGATGGACTGGAGGCGATCGAGCTCGCGGAGCGCCTCGACCCCGACGCGGTCGTGCTCGACCTGCACATGCCGCTCCTCGACGGGGTGACCGCCGCCGCGCGACTGCGCCGCGACCACCCGAACCTCTGCCTGATCGCGCTCACGGGCGACGACGCCACAGAGCTTCACGGCGCCGTGCGCGAGGCCGGCGCGGACGAGGTGCTGCTCAAGAGCGAGCTGATCGAGGTACTTCTCGAGCGGCTTGCGGATGTGCGGGCGGGATGATGGCGAGGGCCGGAATCGAACCGGCGACACCACGGTTTTCAGCCGTGTGCTCTACCAACTGAGCTACCTCGCCGCGGGCGCCCAGTGTAGCCACGGCCGCGCAAAAAAGGACGTCCGGGCCGGTGCTACCGCGCCGCGAACGTCCTTGGTATACGCCAGCCTAGTTGCGAACGCCCTGACGGGCAAGCAGCGCGGTCCCGCCGCTCGCGGCGAAGTCCGCAAAGTCCGAGAAACCGCGGGCGCCCAGCTCCCGGCGCAGACGCTCCGGCGGCACCCAGATCGGCGTCTCCGGGCCGGCCGAGAACGACAGCACGACCCGGCCGCCCGGCGCGACAACGCGCTCCAGCTCGTCGAAGAACGGGATCATGTTCGCGAGGACGACGAGGTCGAACGAGCCGTCGCCGAAGGGGAGCCGTACGCCGTCGCCGGCCAGGAAGCGCACTCGCCCGGCAAGCTCAGGAGGGGTGTTCGCTCGCGCCTCCGCCAGCATCCGATCGGCCAGGTCGACGCCCATCACCTCGGCATCGGGGAAGCGGCGGGCGACGACGAACGCCGCGGCGCCGGTGCCCGTTCCGAGGTCGAGGATCCGCCGCGGGGGCGCTTCGATCGCGCCCAGCGCCTCCTCGAGCGCGGCGAAGGCCTCGGGCCGCCTCATCGCGTGCCAGTCGGGCGCGAGCCGATCGAACTGCCTCCGCAGCGGCCAGCGGAACGCGCCCCAGAGGCGCGGCCGCGCGACGACGGCGTTCGTGGCGACCCGCGCGAAGCGCCGGCCGAGGTTCCGCTCGAGGTCTGCGAGCCTCACGGGGTGCGGAGGTGGATCCGCACCTCGTCGCTCGGTCCGACGCCGAAGAGGTCAGCCGCACTCCCGGCGCTGATCGCGATCGCGATGTTCCCGTAGGAGTCCTCGTAGAGGATGATGTCGCCCGGCCGCGCGTCGGCGTACGTCCGCGCCGCAGTCGCGAAGTACCGCTCCAGCGAGAGCTCCAGTTCGACCGTCACCCCAGGGAGGACTCCGGCCTCCTCCAGGTGGTGCCGCTTCAGGTTCAGCTGCATGTTCCCGAAGTGGTCGACATAGAGGACGACGGCGCGGATCCGGTTCTGGCCGACCTCCGGCTCAGGCACGTCGAGATAGACGAGCGCCTGGGGGTCGATCGGAGGCCCGAGCTCGGCCAGCGTCACCCCGAGCGCGAGGTGTGCGGCCGCGGGCGAGAAGAGGTCGCGGCCGTGGAACGTGCGCGAGACGCTGTCGAGCGCGTACTCCGGGTTGGCAAGCTCGTATGCCTCGGCGATGCCCCCGAGCGCGTCGACCGCAGGTAGGAGAAGGCCGTTGTCCGGCCCGACGAGGAGCCTGCCGTCGCCGCTTCGCACGGCGAGCGCCCGCCGGGGGCTGCCGACCCCGGGATCGACGACCGCGAGGTGGACGCCCTCCGGCATGTACGGCAGCGTGTTCCGGAGGACGAGCGCGCCCTGCAGAACCTGCTGCGGCGGGATGCCGTGCGTGATGTCGATGATCTCCGCGTCGGGAGCGATCCGTTTGATCACCCCGTGGCAGGTCCCGACGAAGTCGTCCTGCAGCCCGAAGTCGGAGAGGAACGTGATGATCACGGCGCGGAGCCTAAACGGCTGCCCGCGCGACGGCTGCGACGAGGCCGTCGAGGTCGTGCGGATCGGCCTCGACGACGACGCGGATCCCCGCGGCCGCAGCGGTGCGCGTGGTCTCCGGCCCGATCGACACCGCGGGCAGGTCGAGGCCGAGCGCCGCGCACGCGGAGGCGGCCGACGACGACGCGAGCACGACGACGTCGCCCGCCGGAGGCGGGTCGGGACGTAGCTCCCGCGTGCGGTAGATCGCGACGAAGTCGGCGCCGAGCGCGTCCACGAGCAGACGCCGCGCGCGTTCGGCCCCTGCGAAGAGGACTCGTCCGGCCAGGCGTGGCAGCTCGGCGACCAGGCCCTCCTGGGTGGACACCTTCGGAACGAGCGCAGGCTCGATCCCGCCTTCGTGCAGCGCCGCCGCCGTGCCGGGCCCGATCGCGGCGACGCGGGGCCAGGAACCGCGGGCGCGTCGAATGAGCTCGCGCGCCCCATAGGCACTGGTCACGACGACCCAGTCGTAGCCGTCGAGCTCGACGGAATCGGGCCCGGCAGGCTCGAGCTCGATCAACGGGCAGCGAACGACCTCGTGCCCGAGCTCCTCGATCCGGCGCGCGAGCGGCTCGATCTGCCCCGCCGCCCGGGTCACGATCACGCGCAGCCGCTTCGAGGCGGGACCCATCCCTAACCCCCTCCCACCCCGGGGTTGGTCACGGTAGCCGCGAAAGGCGCACGTGCCTGTGACACCTGTGTGCCGAAAGTGTCATTTCCGGGCGGCGACGCCCGCGAGCTCCGCTGCCAGCACCGCAGGATCCGCCCCCTCCCGCCGCTCGACCCAGGCGCCGTCCTCGTCGGCCACCAGCGCGGTCAGCGTCTCGCCGTCGTGATGCGCCGCGACCGGAGCCAGACAGCCGCCGCCGATCGCGAAGACGACCGCTCGCTCGGCCTCCACTCGCCGGCGCGTCTCCGCGTCGTCGGCGGCCGCCACGAGCTCCTCTTCGCCCGCGCGCACCTGCAGTGCGAGCGCGCCCTGTCCGGCCTCGGGGAGCACCTCCGTCGGCGGGAAGCGGCGGCCGATTTCCGCGCCCAGCCCCAGCCGGTCGAGCCCGCACGCCGCCAGCACCACCGCGTCGAGCCCGCGCTCGCCGCGCTTGCGCAGCCGCGTGTCGATGTTCCCGCGCAACGGCTCGATCGAGAGCGCCGGCTCCAGCACGAGCAGCTGCGCCCGACGCCGCACCGACGCCGTGCCGACCCGCATGCCAGGCCGCAGCGCATCCGCCCCGCAGAGCGCGTCACGCGCGTCCTCCCGCGTCAGGTACGCGCCGACGACCAGTCCGTCCAGGTCCGTCGAGGTCATGTCCTTCGCGGAGTGCACCGCCACGTCGACCCGCCCGTCGAGCAGCGCCTCCTCGATCTCCTTGACGAAGACCCCGCGCGAGCCGATCTCGCCGAAGGGCTTGGAACGGTCGCGGTCACCTGCGGTCGTGATCGGGACGAGCGCGATCTCCACGCCCGGCCGGCGCAGCCGCTCGGCCGCGAGCTCCGCCTGCGTCAGCGCGAGCCGCGAGCCGCGCGAGCCGACCCTAAGCAGCATCGCGGTCGCGCCGCCGCGCCAGCTCCACGAGCTCCTCGACGTCGCGCGAGAGCCGCGCCAGCTTCGCGGCGATGATCGCGACCCACACGAGCACCCCCACGAACACGACCAGGTACGCGGCCGCAACGTACTTCTCGCCCGAGCTCACGACGCGAGCAGTTCCCGCAGCTCGCGCAGCCGGGCGTCCAGCCGCTTACCGGCGAGCTCGACCCGGTACATCGTCGCCGCCAGCGCGAGCAGGCCGGCCCAGCAGACGCAGAAGGTGAAGAACATCGAGCCCGACATCTGCGGCCCGTGGCGCGTGAAGACCGTCGGGTGGATGAAGTCGTTCGCGAGCCGGATGGAAAGCCAGCTGACAGGGATCAGTACGACCCCGAAGAGCGCGTAGACCGCGCACATGTTCGCCCTCGCCGGCCCCGCGTCGACCGAGTAGCGGAGCATGAAGTAGGCGGAGTAGAAGAGAAACAGGATCAGGAACATGACGAGCTGGTTCGAGCTCCAGGTCCACCAGATCCCCCACGAGGCGCGGGCCCAGATCGAGCCGGTCACGAGCGTCAGCGCGCCGAAGATCAGCCCCTGGTGGATGGCGGAGTAGCTCTCGAGGTCGGCGCCGGGCGGCCGTGAGCGCAGGTGCACGAACGCCTTCCATGCGCCCCAGGCGAAGCACGCATAGGCGGTCAGGGCGATCGGCACGTGGATGTAGAAGATCTTCTGCGTGAGGCCCTGGTCGGCGTCCAGCGGCGCATAGAAGAAGACGAGCGCGACGGCCGTCGCGAGCAGCGCGACGGTGCTCCAGGCGAAGACGGGCAGCGGGATCTGGCGCAGGCGGGCGACCACGGGAAACCGCCGGAATCATCGCAGAACGACGGCCACCGGCCGCTAGACTCGCCACGTGGCCGACCTCGGGCGCGCCGCCCTCATCGTCGCCTTCGGGCTCGCGCTCTATGCGGTGGTTGCGGGCTCCTTCGCCGCGCGCGCAGGACGCAGACGGCTGCACGAGTCGGCGCGCAACGCGATCCTCGGCGCGTTCGCCGCCACGGTGGTCGCGGCGCTCGTACTCCTCGACGCCCTGCACAGGCGCGACTTCTCGTTCAGTTACGTCGCCGCGCATTCGGCGCGCAAGCTGCCGTTCCCGTACTCGATGAGCGCCTTCTGGGGTGGCCAGGAGGGCTCGCTGCTGCTCTGGCTGCTGGTGCTCACCGGCCTGGGCTCGCTGGCGGTGACTCTCAACCGCGACCTGATCCGGCACCTGCTGCCGTGGACGGTCCCGGTGCTCGGCGGTGTCGCGACCTTCTTCGCGTTCCTGCTCGTCTTCGTCTCGAGCCCGTTCGAGCGGCAAGCCGCGCCGCCGGACGGCAGCGGCCTCGTCCCCAGCCTGCAGAACCCGTACATGATGATCCACCCGCCGCTGCTCTACCTCGGCTACGTCGGGATGACGATCCCGTTCGCGTTCGCGGCGGGTGCACTGCTCTCCGGGCGCGTCGACGAACGCTGGATCGTCGCCACTCGCCGCTGGACGCTGCTCGCGTGGACTGCGCTCGGGATCGGCATCCTGCTCGGCGCGAAGTGGGCCTACGAGGAAGTCGGCTGGGGCGGCTACTACGCGTGGGACCCCGTCGAGAACGCGGCGCTGATGCCGTGGCTCGCATCGACGGCGTTCCTGCACTCGGTGATGGTGCAGGAGAAGAAGAACATGCTCCGCGTCTGGAACGCGGTGCTGGTCTCGCTCGCGTTCTGCCTCTCGATCTTCGGCACCTTCCTGACGCGCAGCGGGGTGATCAGCTCGATCCACAGCTTCGCGCAGTCGACGATCGGGCCCTGGCTGCTCGGCTTCATCGGAGTCGCAGCGGCGTTCTCGACGGCCCTGATCTTCTGGCGGCTGCCGCTGCTGCGGACGAAGACGCGGCTGGAGTCGCTGGCCTCGCGGGAAGCAGCGTTCCTCTACAACAACCTCCTGCTAGTCGCCCTCACGCTGACGGTGCTCTGGGGTGTCGCGTTCCCGCTGCTCTCGGAGCTCGTGCGAGGCGAGAAGATCACCGTCGGCCCGCCGTACTTCGACTTCTTCCTGCGGATCTTCGGCCTGCCGTTACTCCTGCTGATGGGGATCGGTCCGCTCGTCGCCTGGCGGCGCAGCTCGCTGCGGGCGCTCGGCACGAGCCTCATCTGGCCCTCGGCCTTCGCCCTCGCCTGCGGCGCGGCGCTGGTCGCGCTCGGCGCGGGCTCGAGCATCCCCGGTCTCGTCGCCTACACGTTCTGCGCGTTCGTGCTCGCCGCGATCGTGCTCGAGTTCGTCCGCGGCACCCGCGCGCGCAAGGCGCTCGGCGACGCGACCTGGCTCGGCGCCTTCTCCTCGCTCGTCGGCCGCAACCGGCGCCGCTACGGCGGCTACGTCGTCCACGCGGCGATCGTGCTGCTCGCGCTGGGCGTCGCCGGCGGCGCGTACGGCGCGACAAAGGTGCAGAAGCTCCGGCCGGGCCAGGCGATGAGCATCGACGGCTACGACGTGCGCTACCTCGGCACCGTCGCGCGCACCGAGTCGAACCGCACCGAGGTGCGTGCGCGCCTCGCGGTGCGCCGCGACGGGAAGGACCTCGGCGTCTACCTGGCCGGCAAGAACAGCTACCCGGCCGAGCAGGAGGTCTCGAACGAGGTCGCGATCCGCACCGACTGGCTGCGCGCCGAGGACCTGTTCCTGATCGGCGAGCAGCTGAACAGGGGCTCGGTGGTGATCAAGGCGCTCGTCAACCCGCTCGTCGACCTGATCTGGCTCGCCGGGATCGTCTTCCTGTTCGGCTCGCTGATCGCGATGTGGCCCGACGAGCGCGAGCAGCGGCGCCTGGCGAGGCGCGGCGCGCCCGTGCCCGTCACTCCGTGACGACGTACTCGAACGACGCCCAGGCGAGCAGCGCGAAGATCGCGTCGTAGAGCGCGAGGAAGCCGAGGTACCGGCCGGAGCCGTCGGCGACGCTCGCGCCGACGCCGCCGATCACGATCGGCAGGGCGAGCGGCAGAAAGAGCAGAGGCAGCAGCAGCTCGCGGGCGCGGCCGGCCGCGGCCATCGCGGCGAGCAGCGTGCCGACCGCGCAGATGCCCAGGTCGGCGAGCAGCACGCCCGCGACGGTCGACCAGCCGACCGGCGAGAAGAACAGGCCGAACGCCGGCAGGGCGACGACCTCCGCGACTGCGAGGAAGGCGAAGGTGGCGATCCCTTTCGCGAGCCAGATCGCGCTGCGGTCGACCGGCGCGAGCACGAGCCCGTCGAGCAGGCCCTGCTCCCGCTCGGCCACGAACGCGCGGCCGAGGCCGAGCAGCGCCGTGAAGACGATCGCGACCCAGAGGAGGCCGAGCTCGGACAGCCGCGAGGAGCCGTCGGGAAGCGCGAAGTGGAAGACGACGAGGATCGCGAGCACGAACAGCAGCATTGCCGGCAGCGTGTCCCGCGCCCGCAGCTCGAGCCGCAGGTCCTTGCGCGCGAGCACGGCCGCGTCGCCGAAGTACCTCCTCACGCGAGCGCCAGCCTTCCGCTGGCCAGCGGCGCGACCCGCTCCGGATCGTGCGTCGCGACGAGGACCGTCCGCCGCTCCCGCATCCCGGCGAGCTCGCGGTCGAGCAGCTCCGCGCCCTCGGCGTCGAGACCGCTGAACGGCTCGTCGAGGATCAGCAGCTCGGGCCGGTGCAGCAACGAGCGGCAGAGGGCGAGCCGCTGCAGCTGGCCGCGCGAGAGCTTTGCCGCGCGCTCGCGCCGCGACTCCCACAGTCCGAAGCGTTCGAGCAGCATCCCGATCCGCTCGCGCCGCTCGGGCACGTGATAGAGCCGGCCGTAGAGATCGAGGTTCTCGAGCACGGTCAGCTCCCGGTAGACGAGCGGCTCGTGGCCGAGGAAGCCGATCGCCGCACGCTCGGGCTCGACCTCGAGCGTCCCGCCGCTCGGGACGGCGAGGCCCGCGCAGAGCCGCAGCAACGTCGTCTTGCCCGCACCGTTCGGGCCGGTGACGACGAGGAAACCGCCGCGCTCGAGCTCGAAGTCGAGCCCCCGTAGCACGCGTTTCTCGCCGTAGCGCTTCTCGAGTCGTCTCGCAACGATCATCGGCTCGGCCCCGCGAGGTGGAGCCACGCGAGCACGCCCGGCAGGTTGAGCCGAAATCCCGCGGCGTGCGACCAGTCCCCGACGACGTGATGGAGCCCTACCCGCGGGTGTCGCCGCTCGAGAGCTCGCAGGAAGGCCGCCTCCTCGCGCCCGGGGTCACGCACGAGACCGTCGCGGATGCTCCACCACAGCCCGAGCGGGACGCCCGAGGCGGCGATCTCGGCCACGTGGTCGAGCGGGCTCCGGGCCGCATATGCCTCGGGCACCTGATCGGGAGAGCCGCCGACCTCGGTCCGGGCGAGCCGCTGGAGGCCGAGACCGATCGGCTCCTTCCAACGGCGCAAGCAGGCGGCGTTGCAGGGAAGCGACGGGAACTCGCGGTAGTGGAGCGCGAGGTCGGTTGGCGCGTCTACCACCGCCGCCCCGTCAAGCAGGCGCGGACTTCTCGCGGCCAGCAGCAGGACCTCCAGGCCTCCCATGCTGCCGGCGATCGCGTAGACCCGGTGGGGAGCGATGCGCAGCCACGGCAGGGCGCGGCGAACGACCGCCGGCATGGTCGCGAGGTCCGAGACCTGGCCGGAGTATCCCCACGAGTAGAGCGGCAGGCGCCGGCCCTGTCCGTCCGGGTTGACCACCGCCAGCCGGTCGAGAGCGGGGAGCCTGCCCCAGAGCCTGGCATTCGCGCGGCCGCCGACGCCGCGTCCGTGCGGCGAGATGACGAGCGGGAGCGGTGGGTTGTGCTGCGGGCCGTACCACGCGGGCAGGAGCACGTAGGCCGCCCGCGTGCGCCCGTCGCCGGCCCGGTACTCGATCCTCCAACTCCTCACTTCCGCGGCCGGCGGCTGGCCGCGCGAGGCCGCCAGATGCGAGTAGGCAGCCGACTCGGCGGCCGGGAGGGCGGCAGCCGCCAGCACGAGCCCGGCCGTCAGCGCAAGCAGGACAGCAGGTCGCACTAGACGAGGGAATCCGCGAGCACGAAGGCGAAGAACGCGACCGAGATGACGCCGTTCATCGTGAAGAAGGCGGTGTCGAGCCGACGCAGATCACCGGGCCGGACGAGCGAGTGCTCGTACGCGAGCAGACCCGCCACCACGACCACGCCCAGCCAGTAGAAGGCGTTCACGGGCAAGCCGAGACCGACGGCGACGAGTAGCGCCACCGTCCCGAGATGGAAGAGCCGCGCGCCCCAGAACGCGCCCCGTTCGCCGAAGCGGACGGCGAACGACTGCAGGCCCTGCCGGCGGTCGACCTCGAGGTCGAGCAGCGCATAGAAGAGGTCGAAGCCGGCGACCCAGAGCGCGACCGCGCCGCCGAGCGCCCACGACTCCCACGGCAGCGTCCCGGTGATCGCCGCCCACGCGCCGACCGGCGCCAGCCCGTCCACCGCACCCAGCCAGAGATGGCAAAGCCACGTCCAGCGCTTCAGGTACGGGTAGATGACGAAGCCCGCGACCGGGATCGGCCAGAGCCAGTGCACGAGCGGATCGAGCTGGAAGACGGCGACGAGGAAGACGACCAGGGAGACCGCGCAGAAGACGGCGACCGCCGGCGGCGAGAGCAAGCCGGCCGGGAGCTCCCGCCCGGCGGTGCGCGGGTTGCGCGCGTCCAGGCCAGCGTCGATCAACCGGTTCAGCCCCATGGCGAGCGAGCGGGCGCCGACCATCGCAACCGTGATCCAGAGCAGGTCGTGCGCGGAGGGCACGGCGCCGACCGCGAGGAACGCGCCGACGTACGCGAACGGCAGCGCGAAGATCGTGTGCTCGAACTTGACGAGCGAGTAGAAGCGCGCCGGATACGCGAAAGCGGTCATGCGCCGCAATTCTGCCGAGCCGCGCTTCCGGCGGTCGTCGCAGACGGCCGCGCGCGCCAAGCGCGCACGTCCTGAGAGCGGCGTCGCAAGCGCCGCCTCAGGTCTGCCGGTGAGCCGTCGGCTCCCCCGTCAGCAGGGAGACCGCGTGCGCGAGCGCGGGTCGCAACACCTCGAAGCCGTCGCGGCAGCCACCCGGCGAGCCGGGCAGGTTCACGATCAGCGCGCTCCCCCGGACGCCCGCCACCCCGCGCGAGAGCAGCGCGTGCGGCGTCTTCGCGAGTGAGTCTGCGCGCAGGGCCTCCGCGATCCCCGGCGCCACGCGCTCGATCACCTCGGCCGTCGCCTCAGGCGTGACGTCTCGCGGACCGAGGCCCGTCCCGCCCGTCGTGAGCACGACCGCCGCGTCCTCGGCCAGCTCCGCGATCGCCTCCGCGATCGCCTCCCGCTCGTCGGGCACGACCCGCCGCTCTACCTCGTAGCCCTCCTCGCCCAGCACCGCCGCGAGCAGCTCGCCGCTCTCGTCCTGCCGCGAGCCGTCGGAGACGCCGTCGGAGACGGTCAGCACCGCCGCCTTCACGACTTCGTCTTCTCCAGCAACCGCACCTCGGCGATCTCCATCGAGCCGTCGATCGCCTTCGCCATGTCGTAGACGGTCAGCGCGGCGACCGAGGCCGCGACGAGCGCCTCCATCTCGACACCGGTCTGCGCCGTCGTCTCGGCCGACGCGATGATCTCGACCACCTCGCCGACCTGGATCTCGACCGCAACGTGCGTCAGCGGCAGCGGGTGGCAGAGCGGGATCAGCTCGCTCGTCCGCTTGGCGGCCATGATCCCCGCGAGCTTCGCCGTCGTAAGCGCGTCTCCCTTCGGCAGCGAGCCGAGCCGCGAAGCCGTCTCCGGCGCCACCCGCAGCACCGCCCGCGCGACCGCGCGCCGGCGCGACAAGGGCTTGCCGCCGACGTCGACCATCCGGACCTCGCCGGCCTCGTCCACGTGCGAGAGCTCGCTCACGACCCGGAAAGGTACCGCCGCCCGAGCCGCCAGAGCCCGCGCCGGTGTGCCCACGCGCTCGCCAGCTTCCGCGGTAGGCCCTCGCCGTAGAGCAGCTCCGCCACGCCCGCGACCCCGTCGAGCACGCCGCTGTCGTAGGGGTACCACCACGGCACCGGGACGCGCCCGCGGTCGAGGTCGGCGTACTTCACGCGCGAGAGCTCGTAGAGGCCGTGCTTGCCGTGCGTACGGCCGAAGCCGGACTCCTTCGTCCCACCCCACGAAGCCTGGCCGGAGCCGTACGAGTACGCGACGTCGTTCGTCCAGACCGAGCCCGCGTCGAGCCGCCGAGCGACCCGCTGGGCCCGCTCGAGGTCGCGCGTCCACACACTGGCGCCGAGCCCGAACGGCGAGCCGTTCGCGAGCCGCAGAGCCTCGGCCTCGTCGCGGAACGGCTCGACGGTCACGACAGGGCCGAAGATCTCTTCCCCCTCGATTCGCGCTTCCCGCTCGACCCCGCTCAGCACCGTCGGCTCGTAGAACCAGCCGGGCAGGTCGGTGTCGGGATGTTTCCCACCTGTCCGCAGCTCGGCGCCACGGTCGACCGCATCCTGGACGAGCTCCTCGACGTGCGCACGCCGCTCCTCGGCCACCAGCGGGCCGAGCTGGGTGTCGTACTCGTCCCCGCGACCCACTCGCAGCACACGCGTCCGGCGGACGAGCTCCTCGACGAACGCCTCGTGGAGCGGCTGGGCGACGTAGATCCGCTCGACCGCCGAGCAGACCTGGCCGCAGTTGGAGAACGACCCCCAGAGCGCGCCCGCGACGGCGCGGTCGAGGTCGGCGTCCTCGAAGACCAGCATCGGATCCTTGCCGCCGAGCTCGAGCGTCACCGGTCGCAGCCGCTCGCCGGCCGCCGCAGCCACGAGCCGCCCGACCGCGCCCGAACCGGTGAAGACCACCTTCGCGATCCCGGGCGCGCGCACCAGCGCGTCGCCTGTTTCGCCGCGGCCCTGAACGACCCGGACGAGGCTCTCGGGCGCTCCCGCCTCCCGGAACAGCCGCTCGACCCAGGCCCCAGTCAGCGGTGTCAGCTCCGACGGCTTCACGACGACGGCGTTCCCGGCCGCGACCGCGAAGGCCGCCTGCGTCAGCGGAATGCCGAGCGGGAAGTTCCATGGCGAGATCACGCCGATCACGCCGAGCGGCTCGTAGAGCAGCCAGCCACGCTTGTGTCGCAGGTGCGGCTGCGGGAAGCGCAGGCGCTCCGGCCGCAGCACCTGCGACGCGTTCTCCGCGGCCCAGACGAGATTGTCGAGCGCGACGAACAGCTCGGCCGTGTACGACTCGACGAGCGGCTTGCCCGTCTCGGCGGTCGCGGTCGCGGCGAGCAGGTCGGCGCGCGCGAGCGCTTCCTGCGCCACCGCCCCGAGCAGCGCCCGGCGCTCGTCGAACGAGGACTGCGCCCACCGCTCGGCCGCAAGCCGCGCCTCCGTGACGACCTCGGCCACCTCCTCGGGCGGCGCGACCGGCACCGAGCCGAGCTCCTCCAGCGTCGCCGGGTCGACCGACTTCAATACGCCGGCCTGGGTCTCGCTGGCCATTCGAGGATCCTAGACCTGCCGGGATCGGAGCTCTAGCCGACGGACGCGCGGCAGCGGTCGAGGTCGGCGAGCTGCGCCTCGATCCACCGCGCCACGTCGTGCTCCCGCACGTGCCCCCGGATCGCGCCGAGCCGCTCGTGCCGCTCCGCGGGCGCCATCGTCAGCGCCTCGTGAATCGCCTGCGCCTGGCCGGCCACGTCGAACGGGTTCACCGTCAGCGCCCACTCGCCGAGCTCGGCGTGCGCGCCCGCGTTCTCGGAGAGGATCAGCACCCCGTCACGCTCGTTCACGAGCGGTGCCTCCTTCGCGACGAGGTTCATGCCGTCGAAGATCGCGTTCACGAAGAGGGCGTCGAACTGCTTGTACGCGGCGACCGAGCCAGCGAAGTCGTCCTCGATCACGAGCTCGATCGGCAGCCAGCCGTTCTGCTGGAAGCGGTCGTTCACCCGCCGCGCCTCGCGCTGGATCGCGCCGAGGTACTCGGAGTACTCGGCGATGTCCTGCCGTGAGGGGTCGAGCAGGGCGAGCATCGCCACCCGCCGGTGCCGCTCGGGGTGCGCCTCGAGGTAGAGCTCGAAGGCGCGGAAGCCGCGCACGATGTTCTTCGACGGGTCGGTGCGGTCGACGCGGAGCACGAGCTGCTCAGGCCGCCGCTCGACGAGCTCCCGCTCCGCGGCCAGGACCGCCTCGCTCCCGGCGAGGTCGTCGAACTCCGCCGCGTCCACCGAGATCGGGTGCACCGTGACGAGGGAGCGGCGGCCCGCGTGGTCGACCACGCCGTCCACGAAGTTCCCCTCCGCGCCGGCGACGTCGATCGCGGCGCGCATGAAGTTCAGCCGCCACTGGTGTGTGTGGAAACCGACGACGTCGTTGGCGAGCACGCCGTCGTGGATCGCGCGGCGGATGCGATCGGGCAGCACGTGCCAGTAGTCGGTCTGCGGCCACGGGATGTGGACGAAGTGCGCGAGCAGCGCGTCGGGCGCACGCTCCCGCACGAGACGCGGCGCGAGGTAGAGGTGGTAGTCGTGGAAGAAGACCGACGCCTCCGGCTGGGCCTCGAGCTCCTCCAGCACGGCGCCGGCGAAGGCCTCGTTCACGCGCACGTAGCCCCCGTCCCACGCGTTCTGCAACGCGATGTCCACCGACGGCGTGTACGCGAGCTGCCAGAGGTAGTGCTGCAGGAACCAGAGCATCGGGTTCGCGACGACGTTGTAGAACCAGTCGTAGGCCGTCTCGTCGTGGGCGACGAGGCGCAGGCGGAACGGCGAGCCGTCGCGTGAGCGCTCCTCCAGGGCCGTGCCGCCACACTCGGCCGCGACGACCTTGTCCTCCTCGCTCATCGCGCTCGCCACCCAGGTGACGTCGTGGTGCTCGACGAGGCTGCGCAGCGCGGTGACGAGCCCGCCGCCTCCGCGCCTGGTCGCCCGTTCGCCGCTGGGCCCGCGCCCAAAGGTCACCGGCCCGCGGTTCGAGACGACGATCAGCCTGCGACGATCCGTCATGCCCGGGGTCACACCCTACCCGCGACCCGGAGCCGAGCCGCTACGACGCCGCGGCCGCCGCGGTCACCTCGGCCCCCGCGGTGTCGTTCCCGTCGAGCTTGTTCAGCAACACGAGCCAGTCGCGCAACAGACGCGGCATGAGGAAGTTCCGGCGCACGAACTCCTTGCCGCGCAGGGCGCGCTGCCGCGCGGCGACCGGGTCGTCGAGGATCTCGACACAGGCGCGCGCACACTCCTCGGGGGAATACGGATCGACGAGCCAGCCGGTCTCGCCGTCCTGGATCTGGGCGACGATTCCGCCGACCCGGCTGGCCACCATCGGCCGCGTCTTCCAGAGCGCCTCCGTCACGGTGAGCCCGAAGCCCTCCTTGGTCGACTTCTGGATCGCCGCGGCCGAGTGCACCTGGAAGGCGTTCACCTCGACGGAGCCGATGTTGTTCAGGTTCGAGAGGATGTAGACGTCCGGGTCGCCGGCCGCGTAGGTGACGGTGCGGTTGTAGTAGTCCCAGCCCTCGGGGTCGTCGTGCGCCATCGAGCCGACGAGCGCGAGCTGCACGTCCGGGTGCTCCGCCTTCACCGAGCGGTAGGCGTCGATCACGCCGAGCGGATCCTTCCACGGGTCGAAGCGCGAGACCTGCGTCAGCAGCGGCCGCTCCACGTCGATCCCGAACTGGTCGACGATGTAGGCCGCGTCCTCCGGCGAGAGCGCCATGTTCTTCGGGGTCAACGGGTCGATCGCGGGCGGCCAGATGTACGCCGGCGGGATCTCGGCGCCGCGGGGCACGTACTCCTGCATGTGGAAGATCGCCGCGTCGTAGCGGGCCAACCACGGCCGCAGGAACTCCAGCACCTCGCGGTTCGGCTGCGAGAGGTCGATGTGGCAGCGCCAGATCCAGCGTGCACGAGTGTCCGGGAAGTGCTCGATCAGCCCCGCCGGCTGGGGATCGTGGACGAGCACGAAGTCGTAGTCGTCCGTGAACCGCTCGGCGTTCAGCACCTGGAACTGGCGGTAAACCTCCTGCTGGGTCTGCGTCAGGCCGACCGGGTCGCCCTGGAGTGCATTGTGGATCGTCTTCGTCGCCGCGAAGAACTCCTCCGCGCCGGCGATGATCTGCCACTCGGCGTCGAGCCCTGCGTCCTTCATCAGCGGCACGAGCGCGTAGTTGATCTCCGCCACGCCGCCGCCGAAGGCCGTCGCCGAGAGATGCACGAGCCGCTTGCCGCGCAGCGGCTCGGCGAGCCGGCGGATCTCCTCCATCAGCCCACGCGTGGCGATGGTCGCGTAGTCCGCGAGCGACTTCTGGCCGACGTTGACGAGCTGCAGCATCAGCGGCCGCCGAGAATACCCGTCGGTCTTGTCGGCTTCAGTCCGAGAGAAGCTTCACGAAGCGCAGGCGCGCGCCGCCGCCCTCGCGTTCGGCGATCTCGACCTCGTCGGTCAACGCGCGGATGATCGCGATCCCGAGACCGCCCTCCTCGAGCTCGTCGGCCCCCTCCCGACCCCGACCCGGGTCGAAGCCGGTGCCCGCGTCGCCGACCTCGACGGCCAGGCTGTCGCTGCGCAGCTCGTAGACGATGTCGACGTTGCCGTTGCCGTTGCCGTAGGCGTGCTTGACCGAGTTGGTGCACGCTTCGGTCAGCGCCAGCTTGAGGTCGTGCAGGGTCTCGTCGGAGAGCGGGTGCACACCCGCGATCGCCGTCAGCGCCAGCCTGCCAAGGGTGATGTACTCCGGCCGGGCAGGAATGGTGAGACGGACAGAACGGCCCTCTTCGGTCATCACACTGGTCATTCCCCGTGCGAAGCGGCGCCTAACCAGGAGGATTCGACGTGCCTGCCGTAGAAGGTCACGGGTTCGGATCCTAGTGGGTCTCTGGGCGCTCGCTCAGACGGAGTGGGAGCTCGAGCCGCGAGCGTCCGCGCTCGACCGCGAAGCGGACGGTCTGGCCGGGGCTCATGCTCGTGACAATTCGCGCAATGTCCTCGGAGCCGGTCACCGGCCGGCCGCCGATCGCCACGATCACGTCGCCGCTGCGAGGGAAGTCGACCCCGAAGGCGCTGGCCGTCTGGCGGCCGGGGCGCAACCCCGCCCGCGCGGCCGGGCTTCCGGCCACGATGTTCGTCACGACCGCGCCGCGCTGCACCGCGTAGCCGAAGCGTCGGGCGAGAGCGGGTGTCAGGTCGGTCGTCTCGACGCCGACGAACGCGTACGAGACCGAGCCGTTCGCGATCAACTGCTGCATCGAGCGCTTCGCGGAGTTGATCGCGACCGCAAAGCCGACGCCCTCCGCCTGGCCGCTCGCGCTGCGAATCTGCGCGTTGATCCCGATCACGCGACCCCGCGCGTCGAAGAGCGGGCCGCCCGAGTTGCCGTGGTTGATCGGCGCGTCCGTCTGGATCGCGTCGACCAGATTGAAGTTCGACGTCAGCGACTCGACCGACCGGTGCACCGCCGAGACGACCCCCACGGCGAGGGAGTTCTCGTTCCCGAACGGGCTGCCGATCGCAGCCACCGGCTCGCCGACGACGACCGCCGCCGAGTTGCCGAGCGGCACCGGTGCGAGCGCGTGCGCGGAGGGGTCGACCTTGATCAGCCCGACGTCGTCGAAGACGTCCCAACCGACGACCTTGGCCTCCGCTCGGTCGCGATCCTGGAACTCGACGAAGACCTGGTCGGCGGGCCTCGGGACGGCGGTGTCTCCGGCGGTGGTGATCACGTGCGAGTTCGTGAGGATGTAGCCCTGCGGCGAAACGACGAAGCCGGAGCCCTGCGCGCGCTGCGCGGCCTCGGGATCCTTGCCGTACACAGCGACGATCGTCACGACGCCGGGCGAGCGGTGCGCGTAGATCGAGCTCGGGCTGAAGCCGTTGCCGGCGAGCGGCCTCGCGCCGGGGCCGACCGCGGCGGTGGCGGCCGTACCGGCCGCCGGCTCAGCCGGGGCGGCGCGGAAGACGGTCGTGGTCGAGCTCGAGTCCGTCCAGCCCGTCAGGTGGCCGACGGCGAGCGCGACCGCGCCGCCGAGAACGGCGCACGCGACGGCAACGGCTGCAACGGGCGCGGCACGCACGGCTGTCGCACTGTAGCTGCGGATTCCTGGCCCACCGTTTTCACGGCAAAACGGCTTGCCGGGCCACGGACACCGGGGCAAGCGGCAGCACGAGCGAAAAGACCGTCCGGCCGGGCCCGGACTCGATCTCGATGGCGCCGTCCATCAACTCGGCGAGCTCTTTCGCGATCGCCAGGCCGAGGCCGCTGCCCGACGCACGCGCACCGTCGAGGCGGAAGAACCGCTCGAAGAGCTGCTCTTGCTGCTCGGCCGGAATCCCGGCGCCGGCGTCCTCGACCTCGAGCACAGCGGCCTCGTTGCGATGCAGCGCGCGGATGTCCACAGCGGTCCCCGGCGGCGTGTGCAGGAGCGCGTTCTCGACCAGGATCCGGCCGAGCTGGAGCACCCGCAGCTCGTCGGCGTCCGCGACCACGTCACCGTCGAGGCTCCTGGTCAGGGCGTGATCCGTCGAGCCCGCGAGCGGGCCGAACTCCTCGACGAGGTCGCGCGCGAGCGTTCCCAGGTCGACGGGCTCGCGCTCGACGGTGAGGCGCCCGGCGTCGAGGCGCGTCAGGTCGAGCAGGTCGGAGGCGAGCTTCGTCAGGCGGTCGACCTGCTCGCGCATCGAGCCGAGGAACTCGCGCCTCGTCTCCTCGTCGAGCTCCTCGTCGTCGAGCAGCTCGAGGAAGCCGCCGAGCGAGAAGAGCGGGGTGCGCAGCTCGTGCGACGCATTGGCCACGAAGGCGCGCCGCGCATCGTCGAGGTGCGCCAGCCGCACGCGCATGCGCTCGAAAGCCGCAGCGAGGGCCGCCAGCTCGTCCCCACGGGTATCCAACACTGGCTCGTCGAAGCGGCCGCCCGCGATCCGGTCGGCCGCGCGCTCGAGCCTGTGGATCCGCGCAGCGAACATCCGCGCACCGACGTAGCCGAGCAGGAGCGCGATCGCCAGCGCGACGCCCGCCGCGAGCAGTAGCCGATGCTGCACCAGCTCTACGGCACCGAAGCGGTTCTGCACCGAGTCGCGGAGCACGAGGATGTAGGCACCGCCGAGGATCGGCACCGCCGCCTCGGCGTAGTGCTCGCCGGCCTCCTCCACCGTGCCGTGCTGCGGTCGCCCGTTGCGCACCGCCCGTAGCACGACCGGGTCGTCCTGGACGTCATTGGACGACTGGCCCCCGCGTGAGTCCTGCAACACCAGCGGAGTGCCGGCCTCCGGCCGCAGGAGCAGCACGCGAGTCCCGGTCTCGTCCGCCCACGCGGCGACCACGTCGGAGTCGAAGACGACGTCCGCGTGCGCCTCGCGCTGGAGCCGCGCCGCGCTCTCCTCGAGCTGCGTGATTCGCGCCGACACGAGCCTGCTCCGGAGCGAGGGAACGACGGTCAGGTAGACGATCCCGAGCGCGATCGCCACCACGAGCAGCAGCGCGAGGCTCAGCTGCGCACCGACACTCCGGAAGAAGCGGCTCACGGCCGGAAGCGGTAGCCGACGCCCCGTACGGTGAGAATGAACTCGGGCTCGCCCGGGTCGCGTTCGAGCTTCTCGCGCAGGTGACGGACGTGCACGTCGATCGTTCGAGGCTCGCGGTAGTCCGAGCCGCCCCAGAGCGCCTGCAGCAGCAGCTCGCGCGTGAACACCCGCCCCGGGCTCGCAGCCATGGTCCGGAGCAGCTCGAACTCGACGTAGGTGAGCTGCACCGGCCGGCCCGAGACCTCCACGTCACGCCGGCCGACGTCGATGCGCAGCCCGTCGCGCTCGATCGTCTCCTCCTCCGCTCGCACGGCCGCCGGAATCGCCGCGCGGCGCAGGAGGGCACGCACGCGGCTGCGAAACTCGCGAATCGAGAACGGCTTGGTGATGTAGTCGTCCGCGCCGAGCTCGAGCCCGAGCACCTTGTCGAGCTCGTCGTCGCGGGCCGTCAGCATGATGATCGGCACGGTGCTGGAGGCACGAAGCCGCTTGCAGACCTCGAGCCCGTCCAGCTTGGGCAGCATCACGTCGAGGACGACGAGGTCGAACCGTTCCTCGGCAAAGCGCGCCAGCGCCTCTTCTCCGTCGCGCGCCTGCACCACGCGGAACCCGTCGCGTTCGAGCGGATAGGCGAGGAGCTTCTGAACCGCGTCCTCGTCGTCGACAAGCAGGATGGTGGAGGAGTCAGGCATCGCAGCGCCTGCCGGCGCACGTGGTTCTGCGACCTACTATAGCCGCGGTATGGCGGCGCTCCCGCCCCGTTCTTCGCGGCGACGCCCGCGCCGAGGCACGCTCGAGCGGCCGGTCAGCGGGCGCCTCTACCGCGGCACCTGGCTGCTCGTCGGCATCCCGCTGCTCGTGGCCGCGTTCAGCATCCACAAGCCAAATCCGCTGCCGGCGCCGCAGCCTGCCCTGCCGGCGTCGTTCGACGGCACCGAGGCGGTCGCGCTCGCCGCCGAGCTCGCGCGCCTCTACCCGGATCGCGTTCCGGGCACGGCCGGAGCCGCGGGGGCCCGCGACTGGGTGCGCGAGCAGCTGGCTCCCTACGGCCTGAAGGTCGTGCCGGACCGCTTCCGTGCCGACCTTCCCGGGCTCGGAACGCGGACGCTCGTGAACCAGCTCGTGGTCGTTCCGGGAAAGTCGGCGGACGAGATCGTGGTGATGTCGCACCGCGACGACGACGGCCGGGGGCCGGGGGCGAACAACAACGCGTCGGGGATCGCTGCATTGATCCAGCTGGCGCGCTCCTACGGCTCGACCGTGGGCGGCCAGTCAGTAGGCCCCCAGCACACGATCGTGTTCGTCGCGACCGACGGCGGGGCCTTCGGAACCCTCGGCGCGCGCCGGTTCGCGGAGACACACCGCGGCCATGTCGTCGCGGCGATCGATCTGGCCGCGCTTGCCAGCCACGGGCCGCCGCGCGTCGTGCTGGCCGGGCTGGAGCCGCGGCTCGCGTCGCCCGCGTTCGTCGAGACCGCCGCGCAGCTGGTGCTCGAGCAGGCGGGACAGCGGCCGGCGCATCCGAGCCCGCTCGCCCAGCTAGTCGATCTCGCGTTCCCCTACACGCTGCACGAGCAGGGACCGCTGCTCGCGCACGGGATGCCGGCGCTGACGCTGACGAGCGGCGGCGAGCGTCCCCCGGCAGCGTTCTTCGACCGGCCGGGCCAGCTCGACACGGTGCGCCTCGCGCAGCTCGGACGCTCGGCGCAGCAGCTCCTGCGCTGGCTGGACTTCGGCGCCGAGCTGGCACCCGGGACCGCCCGCTACGTCTACTTCGGCCCGCGTGTGCTGCCGGGCTGGGCGATCGAGCTCGTGCTCCTGGCCGCCCTGCTCCCGTTTCTGCTGGCCGCGGTCGACCTGTTCGCCCGCTGCCGCCGGCGCCATCTCCCGCTGACGCCAGCGCTGCGCAGCTACCGCAGCCGGGCGGGCTTCTGGCTGTGGGTTGTCGTCCTCTTCGAGCTGTTCGCGCTACTCGGCGTCTGGCCGAGTGCACCGGCGGTGCCGTTGCCGCCGGACGCGCCGCCCGGGACCGACTGGCCGATCGTGGGCCTGATCGCGCTGCTCGTTCTCGCCCTCCTCGGCTGGCTGGTAACGCGCCAGCGACTGACGCCGCAGCGACCGGTCTCGGCGACGGAGGAGCTCGCGGGGACCACTGCGGCGCTGCTGGCGCTTGCCGTGGTGGCCCTTTTGGTGGTGGCGACGAACCCCTTCGCACTCGTCTTCCTGCTCCCGTCGCTGCACGCCTGGCTGTGGCTCCCGCAGGTGCGTCGCAAGCCGATCTGGACTCGCCTGGCCGTGCTCGGCGCCGGCTTTTTCGGGCCACTTCTCCTGCTCGGCTCGCTGGCGATGCGCTACGGCCTGGGGCTCGACACGCCCTGGTACCTCGCCGAGCTGACCGCAACCGGCTACGTCAAGCTGCCGGCACTCGCGATCGCGGTCGCCTGGTTGGCCGCGGCCGGGCAGGTGACAGCGCTGACGGTGGGGCGGTACGCCCCGTACCCGAACGCGCGCGAGCGGCCGCCGCGGGGACCGCTGCGCGAGGCGGTGCGGCGAACGGTGCTTACAGTGAGAGGGGCGCGAAGACGAGGAGCGGGTGCCGAGCGCCGGGCACTGGAAGGTTGACGTGCGAAGGCTCACGAGGGTCATCGGAACGGTGCTGGCGGTCGCGGGCGTCGGGTTGCTCGTCTGGGTGGTCGTCGTCTGGCGCTGGCAGGACCCATTCACGGCGCTGTACACGCACTGGAAGCAACATCAGCTCTCCAGCAGCTACGAGCGCCGCGTTCGGGCGTACCACCGGCCGCCGGTCAGGCCGGGAACGCCGATCGCGGCGACCACCGCACAGATTCGCGCCGAGGCGCAGCGCTACCGGCTCGACTCGAAGCGCGGCGAGGCCATCGGGCGCATCCGCGTTCCGCGCCTGGGCCTCAGCATGGTGCTCGTCGACGGGACCGACGACGGCTCCCTGAAGAAGGGCCCGGGTCTCGATCGCAGGACGTACATGCCGGGCGAGGGACAGCTCGTCTACATCGCCGGCCATCGCACGACCTACCTCGCCCCGTTCGCGCACATCGAGCGGCTTCAGCCGGGCGACCTGGTCACGCTCGAGGTGCCGTACGCGACGTTCAGCTACCGCATCTTCAAGCACCGGATCGTTCCGGGGGACGATCTCGCGGTGCTGCGCTCGCACGGCCGCGAGGTGGTCGCGCTGCAGGCCTGCCATCCCCGTTTCTTCGCCTCGCACCGGTACATCGCTTATGCGCGCCTCGTGCGGATCGAGCCTCGCGGCGGGACTGCGTTCCGGCCCCCTGCCAACGCGCTGGCGGCCGCGCCGCTCGCCTCAGCGCAGGGGTGAGCGGCCTCAGACGAGCCTGAGGTAGCGCACCGGCGATCCCGGCCCGAGCTCGCCGTCCCCGCGCGGGACGAGCACGAGCGCGTCGGCCGCCGCGGAGCGGGCGATCATGTGGGACTCCTGCCCGACCAGGGGCTCGGCCTCGACCGTCGCCGCGGACTCGCCCACCCGCAGCCGCGCCCTGACGAGCTCGTCGCGCGAGGGGTTCCGCCTCACGGCGCCCACCAGAGTCCCCGGCTCGAACCGCGGCAAGGGGTCGGCCGCGCCCTGGAGCGCCAAGACGGCGGGCCGCACGAAGAGCTCGAAGGCGACGAGCGACGAGACCGGATTTCCGGGCAGGCCGAACACGAGCGTCCGCTCGCGCACGCCGAAGGAGACGGGCTTGCCTGGCTTGACCGCGACCCGCCAGAAGACCTCGTCGACGCCGAGCTCCGACTCGACCCGCCGGACGAGGTCGTGTGGTCCGACCGAGACTCCGCCGGAGGTGACGAGCACGTCGTGCTCGAGCCCGCGCTCGAGCGCCTCGCGATGGGCGTCCTCGTCGTCGGCGACAGCCGCCAGGCGCTCGACGGAAGCGCCCGCCGACCTGAGCTGCGCCTCGAGGATCAGCCCGTTGGCCTCGTAGACCTCGCCCGGCGCGAGCGGTTCGCCCGGCCGGCGAAGCTCGGTTCCCGTAGCCAGAACGGCGGCGCGCGGCACCCCACCGCAGGCGACCTCCGCGATCCCGGCGGCGGCGAGCGCACCCAGCTGGCCCGGACCCAGACGCGTACCGGCAGGGACGACCTCGTCACCGGCACGGAGATCGCCGCCGCGAGGGCGAACGTTCGAGCCGGCCTCGACGGCGGCGGGTACTTCGACGTCGTTGTCATGCTCGACAACATACTCGACAGGGACGACAGCATCCGCGCCGTCGGGGACGACGCCGCCGGTCGAGATCGCCATCGCCTCACCCGCCTCGAGCGGACGCGCCGCCGGACACCCCGCGGCGATGTGGACGACGACCGGCAGGGTTGCCGGGACGTCCGCAGCGCGAACCGCGAACCCGTCCATCGCGGAGCTCGGAAACGGCGGGAGATCGACCACCGCGTGTGCGGGCTCGGCGAGCACGCGACCGGCTGCGCGCTCGAGCGGCACTCGCTCCGGCTGCAGCTGCTGCACGCGCTCCAGCACGAGCCGCTGCGCTTCCTCCATCGTCAAGAGCTCGGCCACGACCGCCGCATACCGTACGCGCGCCGGATAGGCTCAGCCGCCGTGATCTCAGTCGTCGTCCCGGTTCACGATGAGGAGCGCACGGTCGCGCTCCTCTACGACGAGCTGGAGTCTGCGCTCCAGCCGCTGGGCCGGCCGTGGGAGGCCGTGTTCGTCGACGACGGCTCGACCGACGGCTCCTTCGCCGCTCTGACCCGGCTGCACAACGCACAGCACAACGTGCGCGTGATCCGGCTGCGAAGGAACTTCGGCAAGGCCGCGGCGCTCGCGGCGGGGTTCGCGCACGCCGAGGGCGACGTCGTCGTCACGATCGACGCCGACCTGCAGGACGATCCCGCCGAGATCCCACGTCTCCTGGCGAAGCTCGACGAGGGCTTCGACCTCGTCAGCGGCTGGAAGACGCGCCGGCGCGACCCGCTCACGCGGCGCGTCCCGTCGAAGATCTTCAACTGGGTCACCGGCCGCGTCTCGGGCTTGCGCCTGCACGACCTCAACTGCGGCCTGAAGGCCTACCGCGCCGAGGTCGTCCGCGGTCTGCGCCTCTACGGTGAGCTCCATCGCTTCATCCCCGTGCTCGCGCATTACCGCGGCCACCGCGTCGCCGAGCTGCCGGTCAACCACCGGCCGCGTGAGCACGGCCGTTCCCGTTACGGGATGGAGCGCTACGTCCGCGGCTTCCTCGACCTGCTGACGGTCTCGTTCATCGGGCGCTACCGCTACCGCCCGCTGCATCTTTTCGGCGGTCTCGGCCTGCTCCTGGGAGCGGTCGGCTTCGCTGTGCTCCTGTACTTGACGGCGCTGAAGATCGACGGGCACGCGATCGGGCAGCGGCCGCTGCTGATCCTCGGCGTGCTGCTGATGGTGGTCGGGCTGCAGTTCTTCTCGCTCGGGCTGATCAGCGAGCTGATCACGAGCCAGCACGAGGAGCGGGCGGGCGCGCGGGAGCGGACGGACCTGCACGTGGACGAGGTCCTCTCCTAGACGTCACGCTTTCGGCACGAGGGCGTCACCCATCCGTGCGCCGGCGCGGGATAGGCTCGCAGTGGGGAGGAGGCTGGGTGCGCCTTAACTACGGGAACTCGAGCGAGCGGCGCCTCGCAGCCTGATGCGCGTCCTCTACTTCGGCACCTACGAGCGCGACTACCCGCGCAACGCTCAGGTCATCTCGTGTCTGCGGCGGGCGGGGGTCGAGGTCGTCGAGCACCAGGTTCCCGTCTGGGACGGGCGCCGCGACAGCTGGCGCGCGGGCGCGCGGGACGCGACGCGGCTTGTGGCGGCCGAGCTTCGACTGCTGCTCTGGAGACCGCCCGAGCAGTACGACTCGGTAATCGTCGGCTACCCGGGACATCTCGACCTGACGGCTGCGCGACGGGCGGCGTACGGGCGCCCGGTCGTCTTCAATCCGCTCGTCTCGCTTTCGGACACGTTCGTCTCCGACCGTGGCCGCTTCCGTCCAGGATCACCGGCCGCACACGCGCTCGCGGCCGTCGACCGCCACGCTCTCCGCGCCGCGGACCTCGTCGTCGCCGACACGCGAGCCAATGCCGACCACCTTGCCGACCTCGCCGGGCTCCCGCGCGACCGCGTCGAGGCCGCATTCGTCGGGGCCGAGGAGCGGCTCTTCACACCGGGCTGGTCGCCGGCGAAGCCGTTCACAGTGCTCTTCGTCGGCAAGCTGATCCCGCTACATGGCCTCGAGACGGTCCTCGCGGCGGCCCGCGCTGCGCCCGAGCTGCGCATTCGGCTCGTCGGGAGCGGCCAGCTCGAGGAGCTCGTCCGCGGCCGCTCAGGGAACGTCGAGTGGGTCCCCTGGGTCGAGTACGAGCTCCTGCCGCAGGAGCTCCACCGCGCGAGCTGTGCGCTCGGCGTCTTCGGCGCCTCTGACAAGGCCCGGCGCGTGATCCCGAACAAGGCCTTCCAGGCCCTCGCCTGCGGGACGCCGCTCGTGACGGCCGACACGCCCGCCGCCCGCGAGCTGCTCGTCGACGGCCAGAGCGCGCTGCTCGTACCGCCGGGAGACGCCGCGGCCCTCGCGGCGGCGCTGCGGCAACTCGCGGACGACCCGGAGCTCGCGCGCCGCCTCTCCACCGGAGGACGGGCCGCTTACGGGGAGCAGGCGAGCGAGGAAGTGCTCGGCCGCCGCTGGCGGGCGCTGCTGGAGCGCGTCTCGTGACGCTCGGGCGCCCGAGCAACCGCGCCTTGCTGTGGCTCGCTGTGGCCGCCTACGCAGCCGGCTTCTCGGCGCTCTCGATCCTGCGGCACCGCGCATTCTCGACGGGGCGCTTCGACCTGGGAAACATGGTGCAGGCGGTCTGGTCGACCGCGCACGGCCACCCGCTGCAGATCACCGGCTTGCGGGGCGATCAGATTTCGAGGCTCGGGGCGCACTTCGACCCGATCCTCGCCGCCTTCGCGCCACTCTGGCTCGTCTGGCCCAGTGCCGACATGCTGCTGGTCGCGCAGGCGGTAGCGGTCGCGGTCGGAGCGCTGCCAGTCTTCTGGCTCGCCCGGAAGCATCTCGGCTCCGACCGGACCGGGCTGGGCTTCGCGCTCGCGTACCTGATCTACCCGCCGACCCAGTGGCTGACGCTGAACGAGTTCCACCCGGTCGCGCTTGCATGCCCGCTGCTGCTGTTCGCGATCTGGTTCCTGGACGAAGGCCGGCTCCTGCCGTTCGCGGCGTGCGCCCTGGTCGCGGCGACGACGAAGGAGGAGATCGCGCTCGTCGTCGCGGGCCTCGGCATCTGGTACGCGCTCGCCCACGGCCGTCGCCTGACCGGAACGGCCGTCGCCGTGGCCGGAGTCGCGATCGCGCTGCTGGCGATCGAGGTCGTGATCCCGCACTTCAACCGCGCGGGCACGTCGAGCTTCTTCACGCGCTACAGCCAGGTCGGCAGCTCGCCCGGCGGGATCGTGCACACCGCGCTCACCGACCCGTGGAGGATCGTCACGACCGCCTTCACCGGCCGCGGGCTCGGCTACGTCGGCCGCCTCGTGCTCCCGCTCGGCCTGCTCGTCGTCCTCGCCCCGCTCGTGCTGATCGCCGCCGTTCCCGAACTGGCGGTCAACCTCCTCTCGGCGGCGACCACCCAGACCTCGATCCGCTTCCACTACACAGCGGGGCTGATCCCCGTGCTCGTCGCGGCTGCGGTCTTCGGCGCGAAACGCCTGCCGCCGCGCGTCCCGGTTGCGAGCCTCGTGGTCGTCGTCGCCGTGGTCTCGAACTACCTGCTCGGCCCGGTGCCGCTCTGGCGCTACTTCCCCGGCGGCGAGCAGCAGCAGGCACACGCGGCGGAGGTCAGCGAGCACGACCGGATCGCAGCCCGGGCGCTGCGGCTGATCCCCCACTATGCCGTCGTCAGCGCGACGAACTCCCTCGGGGCGCACCTCTCGGCGCGCCGGCGGGTGCTGAGCTTCCCGTACGTGCAGGACGCGCGGTGGGTGGCGGCCGACGAGACCGCGCCGGGTTACGCCGACCGGCTCGCACCCTTGCCGACCGCCGTCCAGCTCTCCTGGCTGCGCCGCAACCCCGAGTGGCGGCTCGTCTTCGAGCGCGACGGGGTCCTGATCTTCCGGCGCGCGAGCGGCGCCGCAAGCGCGAAATAGAGCGCGACCATCGCGAGGTCGCGCGCGAAGAGGAGCCACACCGGCCACTCGAGCCGGAAGAGCGCGCCGTAGTGGAAGAACCACACCTGAGCCAACACGACGGCGACCGCTGCGAGCGCGATCGCGACCGGGCCGCCCGCCGCGACCACGAGCGGCAACAGCCAGACCAGATACTGCGGCGAGAAGACCTTCGTGAAGGCGAGGAAACCCGCGACCGCGGCCGCGAAGGCGAGCGGCAGGCGATCACGCAGGTCGCGTGAACGCGCGTAGAGCGCCCACACGGCCGCGACGGCGAGCGCCTCCAGCACGAGCAGGAGCACGGCGACGGCGTCCGCGCCGCCGCCCGCGAGGTTACGCCCGGCGACGCCGGTGGTCTCGACGACACGCGCGTGGTAGACCCCGAGCCGGTCGAGCACGAGCAAGGCCGACGCGCCCAGGCTCTCGAACTGCAGCCCGCGCGTCGCCTGCGAGTGGAAGCTCTCGTAGACCCCGTGCGGCGCGTACGCCGCGAACGGCGCGACGGCCGCGGCCGCAACCACGACCAGCGCGCCGAGCGCGATCGCAACTCTTCGCCCGCCGGCGCACCGCCAGACGAACCATGCGGCCAGCGGCACGAGCACGAGCGGATAGACCTTCGCGCTGACGGCGAGCCCGAGCACGGCGAAGGCCGGCAGCTCCCACCCGCGCAGCAGCAGCCAGAGCGCGAGCACCGTCAGCAGCGCCGGCCAGGCGTCGTAGGTGTTCAGCGAGATCGGGCCGAGCGCGACCGGCGAGAGCGCGAGCAGCGCGACGCCGATCCAGATCCGCCGCCGCGAGGCGCCGAGCTCCGCGAGGACGAGTGCGACGAGCACGATCGTCGCCGCGCCGCAGAGCGCCATCAACGCCTTGAACGCGGCGTTGTAGTGCCCTGCGCCGAACGCGGTCGGCGGCAGGAAGACCGCGAACGCCCCCGGCGGGTACTCCACGAACACGTCGCGGTACGGCAGCGAGCCGTGGAGCAGCTGCTCCGCGTAGCCCTGGTAGACGTGCACGTCGCGGAAGCGCGCCGCGCGGAAGAGTCCGCCGTCGGGCACGGCGCAGGCGGCGAGGTACACCGGGATCGCGACGAGCGCGGCGCGCAGCGCCGGCCGCACGGCTACTGCCCCGGCAGAGGCGGAGGCGGCGGAGGAGGCACCGGTGGCGGAGGCGGAGGCTCCGGCGGAGGCGGCGGGGCCGAAGGCACGGTCGTGATCGTCCTGCCGGTCGTCGCCGGTGGCGGAGGCGGCGGCGGCGCGGTCCGCCCCGTGGTCGTCGTACCCGCGGTCGTCGTCGGCGAGTTGTAGTAGGTCGTCGTCGGCCGCAGGCTGGACCCGTACTGGCCCTGCGTGAACGGCTTCCATTCGACGGGGTCGCGCGGGTACTGCCACGTCAGCGCGGGCGCGCTGACCATCGCCTGCTCCATGAACAGCCGCCAGATCGAGGCCGGGAAGGTACCGCCGGCGACCGAGATCCCGTGCACGTTCTCCATCGGAATCTCGCCCTGCGGGTAGCCGACCCAGACCGTCGTCTCGAGCTGCGGCACGTAGCCCGAGAACCAGGCGTCGGCGTGGTTGTCGGTCGTGCCGGTCTTCCCCGCGGCCGGGCGGCCGAAGTAGGCGCCGACGCCCGTGCCCCCGAGCACGTTCTGCTCGAGGATCTTCGTCACCTCGTACGCGACGCCGTCCGAGATCACGCGCCTGCGCTGCGGCTGGCCCCAGCCCGCGTCCGTGTCCTCCTTGCCGTTCGCGAGCACGACCTTCCGGATCGCCATCGGCTTCGAGTAGATCCCGCCCGCGTCCAGCGTCGCGTAGGCCGAGGCCTCCTCGAGGGGCGAGATGGCGTCGGCGCCGAGCCCCATCGCGGGAACGACGTCGAGGTGCGACTGGACGCCGAGCTTGTGAGCCATCTCGGCGACCTTCTCCGGGGTCACGTCGAGCGTGAGCTGCGCGTAGACCGTGTTGTCGGAGGCGAGGGTCGCGCTCTCGACGGAGATCGAGCCCGAGTACGAGTGGTCGTAGGTCTGCACGTCCCAGGCCGGCGTGTACGGATCGGGTTGGTAGTGGAACGGCGCCGAGGTGTAGTAGGTCGTGTTCGGGTTCATGCCCTGCTCGATCGCGGCCGTGAGCACGAAGGTCTTGAAGGTCGATCCCGGCTGGCGCCGCGCCTGCGAGGCGAGGTTGAACTGGTTGCCCCAGCGGCCGGGCGTGACGGCCGTCATCGCCCGGATGGCGCCGTTGGCCGGGTTGATCGAGACGACCGCCGCCGCGGGGTCGTTACGCAGGTAGAGCGTGTCGGTGATCGCCTTGCGCGCCGCCACCTGGAGGCGCGGGTTGATCGTCGTGTACACGCGCAGGCCGCCGGTGCGGACGGTGTTCGCACCGTACTCGGCGATCAGCTCGTCGCGCACGTAGCTGAAGAAGTACGGCTCGCGGATGCGCGTGTAGAGGCGGCCCGGTCTCAGCTTCAGGTTCTTCTGCGAGACCGCCTTCTCGTAGCGCGCCTCGCTGATGCCCCCATAGTCGCGCAGCGCGCGCAGCACCTGGTCGCGGCGCTCGATCGCGGCCGCCGGCCGGTGCAGCGGGTCGTAGACGGACGGGGCCTGAGGGAGACCCGCCAGCAGCGCCGCCTCCACGAGCGTCAGGTCGCGCGCATGCTTCGAGAAGTAGGTCTGCGCCGCCGCCTCGATCCCGTAGGCGTGGTTGCCGTAGTAGACCTGGTTCATGTACTGCGCGAGGATCCAGTCCTTCGAGCGCGCGCGCGAGAGCTTGATCGCCAGGCAGGCCTCCTTGATCTTGCGCTTGAACGTCCGCTCCTTCGAGATGTAGAGGTTGCGGACGAGCTGCTGCGTAATCGTCGAGCCGCCCTGCACGACGTGGCCGGCGCGAAGGTCCTTCCAGGCCGCCCGCGCGATGCCCTCGTAGTCGACGCCGCCGTGCTCGTAGAAGCGGTGGTCCTCGATCGCGACCGTCGCCTTGCTCATCCACGGGCTGACGCGCCAGAGGGCGATCGGCTGGCGGTTCCGCTCGGCCGGGATCGCCCCGAGCAGCGAGCCGTTGGCGGCGTAGACGAACGAGTTCTGGCCGATCTGGACCGGCTTCAGGTCCTTGAGGCTGCAGTCGGAGCGGAACTTCGCCACGGCGCCGACGCCGGAGGCGATCACCGCGAGCACGATCACCAGCAGCATCACGAAGACCAGCGTCGTCCGCCGCTTGCGCTTGCCCCGGCCGCGGTCCCGGCGACGGCGCCGGCGGCGCAGGACGTCCTCGAGCTCGTCGTCCTGCCGGCGGCCGCGCCCGCGGGGCGGAGGCGGCGGCGGCGTCATGCGAAGACCCCGGCCTCGCGCAGCCGCGCGTGCGAGCGCAGGCGGAGCTCGTTCTCGAGCCGCTCGGCGCTCGGCTCGTCGGGCGCCCACACGCTCACGCGCAGGCTCACCCGGTCGGCGACATCGGTGACGGCGACCTCGGCGCGCTCGTCCTGCGCGGCTTCGCGCAGCAGCGTGCGAGCTGCCTCGAGGTCGGTGTCGAGAGGAACCTGGACGGTCACGTGCGCGAGCTTCTTTCGGCTGCGAATGGACGAATTCAGGATGGTATCCGAGGCGATCTTCTCGTTCGGGACGACGAGCCGGTCGTTGTCGTCGATCCGGATGAAGGTGTAGGTGAGGCCGATCTCCTCGACCACGCCGGAGAAGCCTGCGGTCTCGACGTAGTCGCCGAGCCTAAGCGGCTGGGCGAACGCGATCAGCAGCCCGGCGATGAAGTTGCCGATCGTCCGCTGGGCGGCGAAGCCGACGACGATGCCGATCACCGCCGAGGAGGCGAGGATCCCGGTCGCGACCGCGCGCACCTGCGGGATCACGAGCAGCGCCGAGAGCACGCCGACGAACACGATCAAGCTGAAGACGCTGCGCCTCAGCACGCGGTAGCGCGTGACCGTCTCGGGCGGCAGGTCACGCCGCGCGAACCTGCGGTCGACGATGCGGGCGACGACGAACGTGACGAGGAGGACCACGCCGAAGACGGCGAGTCGGTGCCAGGCCGGCATATCAGGGTCGGGTTAGTCGAGCGGCAGGGGTTTCCTGCCCGCAAAGCCCTCCTCGAGCCCGTGCCAGAAGGCGACCTCGTCCTCGCCCACCTGCCAGCAGAGGAGCACCTCCTCACCGCCGCGCAGCGCCGGGAAGTCGACCAGGCCGCGGTCGAGGTCCTTGACGAGGACGCCGAGCTGCTGCAGCTCCTCGACCGCGTGCGCGACTGCCTCCGTCTCACGCTCGAGCTGCGCCTGCAGCTCGCTCGGCTCCTGCGGGTCGAAGTCGCCGCCGTTCCCCGAGATGCGCTGCGACAGCCGCGCGCGCCGCGCCGCCGCAACGGTGAACGCGCGCCGGTGTCCCACGAGCGACTCCGCGACCGGCCGCACCCGCTCGAGCAGCTCGTTGGCCTCCTCGGGCGTGAAGTGCCGCTCGGCCATCCGAGTATCATCGCGCGCCGTGTCCGCCGGTCAACGCGTTCGCTTGCCGAAGCGGACGGTACGCCGCGAGCTGCGGCTACCCCGCGCCGGAAACCCCGCGCCCGAAATCTTCCTCTGGACGCGCGCGGCGATCTGGGCGGCGGCACTGTTCTCGCTGTTCGTGTTCGTCCCGAACCGGCACCCGCGCGCGGGCGTCTGGGACCGGCCCGAGCTCACACACGACCTCGGTGCGGTCACCGACGTGTGGGCCCGCTGGGACAGCGTCTGGTTCCTGCGCATCGCCGAACACGGCTACGACTCCGCCTCGGGCGCGGCCTCGGCGTTCTACCCGCTCTACCCCGCGATCGTCGGCGGGCTCGGGCGCGTGCTCTTCGGCCACTACGTGGCGGCCGGGATCCTCGTCTCCCTGGCGGCCGCCCTGGGCGCGTTCCTGCTCCTCTACCGCATCGCCGAGGAACGACTCGGCGCCGACGGCGGGCGACGGGCCGTGCTCTACCTCGCGCTGTTCCCCTTCGCGTTCTTCCTGCAGGCGGTCTACAGCGAGTCGCTCTACCTGCTGCTGACGCTCGCGGCCTTCGTGCTCGCCGAGCGCGGGCGCTTCCTCGCTGCTGGAGCGGTCACGGGCCTCGCGCTGCTGACTAGGCCGACAGCGGCGGCGCTGCTGCCTGCGCTCGCTCTGCTCGCGTGGCAGTCGCGCGACCGGATGCGTGCGCTCGCGTCGCTGGCAATCGCGCCGGTGATCTTCGCCGCGTACCCGCTCTACCTCTGGGCGGCGGAAGGCGATCCCTGGGCGTTCCTGCGCGCCCAGCGGCTCTGGAGCCGGCATCTCTCGCCGGTCGGGCCCCTCGGCGGCATCTGGGACGGCCTGCGCGCCGGCTGGGCCGGAGTCGAGCAGCTCGCGTCGGGGTCGCACACGCACCGCTACTGGGCGCCCGTGCAGGATTCGGACCCGATCCGCGTGGCGACCCTGAATCTCGAGACACTCGCGTTCCTCGTCCTCTTCGTCGTGCTGGCGGTGATCGCGTGGCGCCGCTTCGGCGCGCCGTACGGGCTCTTCGCGGTTGCCAGCCTCGCGATCCCGCTGAGCGTCCCGAGCGAGCGCTGGCCGCTGCTCTCGCTGCCGCGCTTCGGGCTGACGATCTTCCCGCTCTTCCTCGCGCTCGCCGCGGTCGGCGGCCGGCCGCGGGCCCACACGGCGATCGTCGCCGTCAGCTCGCTGCTGCTCGGGGTGTCGGTCGCGCAGTGGGCGCTCTGGCAGTGGGTCGCATGAGGGCCGCGCTGGCCGCCGCCGTCGCGCTGCTGCTGCTCGCGGGCACCGCCTGCGGCGAGCGAAAGGAGCCGACCGGACCGCTCGCCCAGAGCTACCCGGTCACGGTCCAGGGTGGCGGCGACCGCCCGACCGTCGTGAACGCGGTGCCGCGCCGGATCGTGCCCGTCGGTGCAGGGCCGCGGCAGATCCTCCGCGGGCTCGGGCTCGGGAGCCGCATCGTGCCTGTGGACGACACGCTGGTCGGCCTCCCCCTCGTCGATGCGATCCGGCGCGCGAAGCCCGACCTGATCGTCGCCTCGAGCGGCACCGACCCGCTCGACCTCGCCCGCGCCCGCTCCGCGACGAGGGCCAACGTGTACGTCGAGCCGAGCAGCTCGCTCGACGACGTCGTCCGGGGGATCGGCGAGATCGGCCTCGTCACCGGCAGACCGATCGAGGCGCGGCGCCTGACCGCCACGATCGAGGCGCGGCGACAGGCGGTCGCGGCCAAGCTCACCGGCAAGAAGATCGTGAGCGTCTTCGTCGACGACGGCGACCTCTCCACGATCTCGAGCCACAGCCTGCTCGGCGACCTGATCGCGGAGGCGCACGGCCGCAGCGTCGCCGGCGCGAGCCCGGAGCAGGGGCCTTTCCCACTGCGGCGACTCGTCCAGCTGGACCCCGACGTCTACCTCGCCACCACCGCGAGCGGCCGGACGCTGAAGCAACTCCGGTCGCGACCGGGAACGCGCGCGCTGCGCGCGATCCGCGCGGGCAGGTTCGCCGTCCTGCCTCCGGAGGCGGGCGTGGCGGGGCCTGCCGTAGGCGTCGCCCTCGCCGAGGTGGCGCGGATCCTGCATCCCTGATGCGGCTTGCGGAGCTCGACGCCGTCACGATCGACGCGTACGGCACGCTCGTCCGGCTCCGCGACCCGGTGCCCGCGTTACGAGCGGGCCTCGCACAGCTCGGCGTCGAGCGCGAGCCCGAGGCGGTCGGCCGCGCGTTCGCAAAGGAGACCGCGTACTACCGGGAGCGTTCATTCGAGGGCCGCGACGACGAGACCCTCTACGAGCTGAGACGGCGTTGCGTGGCGATCATCCTCGCCGAGCTCCGGTCAGAGCTTGCGCCCGAGGCGTTCGTGGACGGCTTCGTCGCCGCTATCCGGTTCGAGCTGCTGCCCGACGCGGGAGCGGCGCTCGACGCCCTTCGCCGCCGCGGCCTCGCGGTCGCGGTCGTCTCGAACTGGGACTTCGCCCTGCCGCGGCTCCTGGAGGGTCTGGGCCTCGACGGCGTGCCCGTCGTGACGTCGGCCGAGGCTGGGGCGGCGAAGCCGGACCCGGCCGTCTTCGCCCGCGCGCTCGAGCTACTGGCCGTCCGGCCGGAGCGCGCGCTGCACATCGGCGACAGCGACTCGGACGAGCAGGGCGCGCGAGCCGCCGGCGTGCATTTCGCCCACGCGCCGCTCGGCGCGGCGGTCGAGGCGCTCGGATGAAGACGCGCAACCAGAAGCTCGCCGGCTGGATCTCGCTCGTCGGCGCCCTCGCGCTCCTGAACTACGCGAGCCGCTTCTCGTCCGGAAAACCGCCGCCGGACACGCTCTACCGCTACGACACGGCGATCAGCGGGGTCGTCTTCTACGGGCTCACGCTCGCGATCGTGCTCTGGATCGCCCGCGGCCTGACCAAGGACGAGATCGGGCTGGTGCCCCCGCGCTCGTGGGGCCGGGCGCTCGGATTCGCCCTCGTGATGCTGATCGCGCTCCTGGCGGTCGAGGTTGCGCTCGAGGCAGTCCTGCACGCCACGCGCGAGCAGGGGCTCGAGCCGTCGCACTGGGACTCGTCGAAGGCGGTGCCGTTCGCGCTCAACGCAGTGGTGGTGGCGGTCATTGCGCCCATCGTCGAGGAGCTGACCTTCCGCGGCGTCGGCTTCTCGCTGCTCGCCCGCTTCGGCACCGTGGCCGCAGTGGCCGGAACGGCCGCGGCCTTCGCGGCCGACCACGGGCTCGTCGAGGGATTCCCGGCGCTGTTCGTCTTCGGCGTCGCGGTCGCGCTGGTACGGGTGCGGACCGGCAGCATCTACCCGGGCATGCTGCTGCACGCGACCTTCAACGGGCTCGCTCTGATCGAGGCTCTCACCCGATAGCTCCTCTATGCTGCTGCGCGTGCGGCGGGCAGCGGTCTTCCTGGCGGCGTTGGCGTTCGCTCCCGCGGCGCAGGCAGCACCTCCTGCCGTGACGGCGCAAGCGACGCCGGCAAGCGGCGGCGCCCCGCTGGCCGTGACGCTGACCGCGGCCGGCGACGCGGCGACCTACCACTGGGAGCTCGGCGACGGCTCGAGCGCCGACGGTGCGGTCGTCCAGCACACCTACGCCGCCGGCCGCTTCACCGCGCGCGTGACGGCGACGAGCGCCGGCGGCGAGACCGGACAGGCGACGGTCGTCGTGACGGCGACTGGCCTCACGCTCCGCGGCCCTCACGGCGGGCGCTACCAGCAGCTCGCGCGCTTCCACGGACGCCTCGTTCCGGCGGTGAAGGGTGCGCGCATCGCCCTGTACCGCGGCGAGCACCGGGTCGCGACCGTCCGGGCGAGCCGCGACGGCAGCTTCGTCGTTCGCGGCCGCGTCGGCCCCTCGGACGCGCGGTACACGGCGCGCTACGCGGGAGCGGTGTCGAATCAGGTCGCGCTGCTCGTCCGCCCCGGGCTCGACACCGCCTTCAGCGGCTCCGGCCAGCTCGGAAGGCCGCTGTCGCTGCTGGTGCGCGAGCGGCCGGCCGCCGCGGGGACGGTGACCGTTCGCGTCACGCGGGGCGGGCGCCTCGTCGCGAAGCGCTCCTTCCGCGGCCGTCTGCGGATCCGGCTCGCAACCGCCCGTGCCGGCGCCTACCGCATCCGGGTGACCCTGCAGCCGGCCGCGGGCTACCTCGCCGCCCGCCGCACCCTCGAACGGATCGTCTTCCTGCCGTCGCTCGGACCCGGCTCCGCCGGTGCTAGCGCCTACGAGCTCGACCGGCGACTGCACGAGCTGCACTTCGCGCTCGGGCGCGTGGACGGGTACTACGGCCAGGACGACGTCGATGCGGTGATCGCGTTCCAGAAGCTGCACGGCCTGCCGCGCACTGGCTCCGTCGACGCACGCGTCTGGGGCGAGCTGCAGCGGGCCCAGATACCGCAGGCGCGCTACCCGGGCGACCACGTCGAGGTGAGCACGGGACGGCAGGTGCTGTTCGTGGTCCGAGACGGCCGGGTCCAGCTGATCGTGCCCGTGTCGACCGGCGCGACCGGGAACACGCCCCTCGGCCACTGGCACGTGTACAGCAGAGTCCCTGGCTTCAACGCGAAAGAGATGTACTACTCGTCGTTCTTCGTCGGCGGCTTCGCGATCCACGGCTACCACGTCGTGCCGCCATACCCTGCGAGCCACGGCTGCGTGCGCATCCCGCTGTGGGTCGCGACGCGGGTGTACTCGCTGATCGACTACGGGACCGCGATCTACATCTACTGGTAAGGCTGTCGCGCTCGCGGCGGTCGGGCTGGCCGTGGCGGTCTGGCTCGTCTACGCCCTGTGGTGGGACGCCGGTGACAAGCAGGCGCTGGCCTGGCGCGACCTGACGCCGAAGCTCGGACGCGTCGAGTTCACGCGGAAGGTGACCGCCGTCTACCACTCGCGGCCGCCGCTCGAGCGGCTGCTCGAGGCGACGATGCCGGGCCGCGCACCGCACCCACCGGCGGTCGACTGGTCGCACGAGCAGGTGGTCGTGATCTCGCTCGGCCCGCGCTCGAGCACCGGCTACTCGCTACGGATCCTGCGCGTGGTCGAGCGACGGCGAGGAATCGACATCTTCGCGCGCGAGCAGACGCCCGCGCTCGGCGATCCGGTCGAGGCCCGCGTCACGTATCCGTACCGCGCGATCGCGATGCGCAGCAGCACCAAGCCCGTCTACGTCAAGCTGCAGGGGAGACCGTGAGCGAGAACGACCCACTGATCCGCCAGCTGCGGGAGCAGATCTCCGACAACGACCGCGCTATCGTCGAGGCGATCAACGCGCGGCTGAAGCTCGTGGCGCGGCTGAAGGGCTACAAGGAGTCGCGCGGGCTCTCGTTCGTCGACCCCGACCGCGAGGAGTGGATGCTCCAGTACCTCGCCCGCGCCAACCGCGGACCGTTGTCCGGCGAGGGCCTGCAGGAGCTGTTCGACGAGATCCTCGCGCTCACGAAGCGCGAGGTCGAGCGCACCGAGAGCGACTAGTCCTCGTCGCTCGCCTCGGCGAACTCGTCCGGGGTGACGTGATCGAGGAACTGCTTGAACTCGCTGACGATCTCCTCCTCGTTCACGTCCTCGCCCTCGAACTCGATCGCGGACTCGTCGATCACGTCCTCGGCCGCGAAGATCGGCGCCTCGGCGCGCACGGCCAGCGCGATCGCGTCGGAGGGGCGGGAGTCGATCTCGATCTCCGAGCCGTTCTGCTGCACGGTGATGCTCGCGTAGAAGGTGTTCTCCTTCAGCTCGGTGACCGTGATGCGGACGACCTGGGCATCGAGCTGCGCGAGCATGTCCGTGACGAGGTCGTGCGTCATTGGCCGCGGTGTGGTCGCACCCTGCAGCTTCATCAGGATCGCGGCGGCCTCGGGGTGGCCGATCCAGATCGGGAGGAACTTGTTCCCGTCGGCCGTCTTGAGCAGGACGATCGGCTGCTTCCCGACCAGATCGAAGCTCACGCCGTAGATGACCATCTCGTACATCAGGCCTCGTCCCCGACACCGATCATAGTCCTCAGGGTACCGGCTCAAACTCCGCGCAGAGGGGGGCGCTCGCCGGGCGGCACGGGCTCGATCTCGTCCACCGGAACCATTAGCGCCTCGCCGGTCATGGCGTCCTCGAGGAAGGCCTGCCGGTTGGGCACGCTCATGGGGTCGAGGCCGCGTAGGTAGTAGCGCCGACCCAGGTGGAGGACGAGGTCGCCGATCTTCATTGCCGCAGTTACCTGAGACGTCATCGGCAGCGTTTTGACGGTCCACATCCCCTGAGCGGGTGCGGCTACACTGCCCGCCCCCGGGCGATTAGCTCAGTTGGTTAGAGCGCCGCTCTGATAAGGCGGAGGTCCGTGGTTCGAATCCACGATCGCCCACTTCGTCGGTCGACTCGCCGGCCCGCGTGTGTCGTCCAAACGGGGTGATCCGCCCGGTGACCTGCGGAGCTAGCCTCGGCCGGTGATCAGGCTCGAGGTCTTCGGCGAGTCTGAGGCGATGACCGCCGTCGCACGACTGCTCGACACGAGCGACGAGGTCAGCCGCGTCAGAAGCACCCCCGCGACGCGGCCGCGACACGCGGTGGTCGTCGCGAACGTCCACCCGAGAGCCGTCGACGAGCTCCTGGACGACCTGCGCCGGCTTGGCGTGTCCGATGCCGATCTGACCCTCACGAGGGTGGAGGTACTCGGCCGGGCCAGTGGAGGGAGCACCGAGGCCGGGCTCGTCTGGGAGGACGTGCTCGGAATGGCCGCCCGCAACTCACGCCCGATCGCGCGTTACCTCGCCTTCATGCTCGCGGCAGGCGTGATCGCCAGCTACGGCGTCGTCGAGTACAACGTGATCCTGATTGTCGGCGCGATGGCCATCAGTCCCGACCTGTTGCCGATCACCGCTGTCGGGGTGGGGTTGGTCGACCGTCGACTCCGTCTCGCGGGCCGTGCCTTCGTGACGCTGGTCGTGGGCATGGCGTTTGCGAGCGCCGCGGCCGCGGCCTCCGCGCTCGTCCAGAGCCAGTTCGACCTGATCCCGTCGAGCTTCGACATCGACTCGACCGTGCTGGGGAGCCTGACCCACGTCAACAACGAGACGATCGTGGTCGCCCTGGCCGCCGGCGTGGCGGGAATGCTGGCGCTCGAGACCCGTGCAAGCTCGGGTGTCGGCGTGGCGGTCTCGGTCACGACGATCCCGGCCGCCGCCTACCTCGGCGTCGCAACGGGGCTCGGAGAGAAGGGCGAGGCCTTGGGCGCTCTCGGCGTACTCGGCACGAATGTCGCGATGCTGGTGATCGCCGCATCGAGCACGCTCGTCCTCCAGCGCGGGCTGGCGCGGCGTGCCACCGTCAAGCGAGGGCACCGAGCGCCGACGGGCGTTTGACCGCCCTGCGTGCTCAAGGGGAGATTCCCCACGTGCCCGCGTGAGTCTCGCCGGGTTCGAGCTCGATCAGGCCGCCTCCGGTGTTGAAGGCGTTCGGCGCGCACGTCATCGGCTCCACCGCCAGGCTGCGGCGGTTCACGTCCGGTAGCCCGTCGCCGGTGAAGACCATCAGGTAGGGGTAGCTCTCGTCGACCCAGAAGGTCGGGCCGTCGCTGAGGGTCACTCGGGCTCGGTGGTCGGTCTCGAAGTCGAGGTCGGTGAAGCAGTGGTCGAGCGCTGCGCTCCCGATCGGCTTGGGCTCGCGAAAGTCGAGCTCGCCGCCTTCGACTGGTGCCCTGCCCACCGGCAGCGAGCGCTCGTCCGACTCCAGCACGGTTCGCGCGGGTACCCGCAGCTCGACGCCGTCGACGCTCTCGCCGGCAACCGCGAGGTACGGATGGGCGCCGGCCCCGTACGGGCACGTCTCCGGGCCCGCGTTGGTCGCCTCGATTCGAACCGTCAGCCCCTCCGCCGAGAGCGAGTACTCGGCACGGAGGGCGAGGGTGAACGGGTACGCCGGGCTCGGGTACAGCAGATGCTCGAGCACCGCCCGCGCGGGCTCGCGTTCCGCCACCGACCAGGCAGACCAGCGGACGAGACCGTGGATCGCGTTCCGCCGCGCGGGCTCGTCGAGCGCGGCCTGATTGGTTCGCCCGCGGAACTCGTAGCGGCCGTCCTCGATCCGGTTCGGCCAGGGGATCAGCAGCTGGCCGCGGCCGGACGAGCACATCTCGTCCGGGCCGTAGCCATCGAGGACCTCGCGGTCGGCGACCGAGTACGCGCGCAGGCCGCCGCCCAGCCCGACGACGACGGCGCGCTGGTCGCCGAAGGAGAGCTCGACCTGCTCGCCGGAGGGGCTGATCGCGGACATCGGGAGGGGAGCCTGGCGAGCACGATGCCGAACCGCTTCATCCCCATCGGACGATGTGACCCCGCGCACTCACCTCTAGTTTCGCCCGATGGGTTTACTGGCTTCGACGACGGTCGACCTTGCCAGGGCGCAGTTCGCGACGACGTCGATCTACCACTTTCTGTTCGTGCCGCTGACGTTGGGCCTGGGCCCGATCGTCGCCGTCTTCCAGACCCTCTGGTTTCGCACCCGCGACGAGAACTGGCTCCGCCTGACCCGCTTCTTCGGAACGCTCTTCCTGATCAACTTCGCGATCGGGGTCGCCACCGGCCTCGTCCAGGAGTTCCAGTTCGGGATGAACTGGTCGATCTACTCGAGGTTCGTCGGCAACGTCTTCGGTGCTCCGCTCGCGGTCGAGGGCCTGGCCGCGTTCGCCCTCGAGTCCACCTTCCTCGGCCTGTGGATCTTCGGCTGGAACCGTCTCTCGCCGCGCCTCCACCTGGCGACGCTGTGGATCGCGGTGCTCGGGAGCTGGGGGTCGGCCTACTTCATCCTCGTCGCGAACTCGTGGATGCAGGACCCGGTCGGCTACAAGGTCGCGAACGGCCAGGCCGAGCTGACGAGCATCTGGAAGCTGGTCTCGAGCGACTGGGCCCTCTACGCCTTCGCGCACACGATCCTGGCCGGGCTGACGGCGGGAGCGGCGGTCGTCTTCGGCGTCTGCTGCTGGCACTTCGCCCGCGGTCGCAACCAGGAGCTCTTCCGGCCCGCGGCCAAGGTCGCCCTGATCGTGCTCGTGCCCGTCTCCTGCGTGAACCTCTGGTTCGGCAGCCACTTCGGCATCCTGGTAACTGAGCTCCAGCCGATGAAGATCTCGGCCAGCGAGGCGCAGTGGGACACGTGCCAGCCGTGTTCGTTCTCGCTCTTCCAGGTCGGCGGCTTCACGGAGCAGGATCAGACGCCGAGCTTCTCGATCGCGATCCCGAAGATGCTCTCGTTCCTCGCCACCGGCTCGTTCAACGGCCAGGTGACGGGCCTGACCGAGCTGAACCGGAAGTACAAGGCGAAGTACGGGCCCGGCAACTACCTCCCGCCGGTCGAGTCGATCTACTGGAGCATGCGCGGAATGGCGTATGCCGGCAGCCTGGTCGCGCTCGTGGCCGTGGTCGGGGCCTTCCTCTACTGGCGGCGCAGGCTGGAGCGATGGCGCTGGTTCCTCTGGAGCGCCGTCGCCGCGACCGCCCTGCCGTTCATCGCGGCGATCTTCGGCTGGTGCCTGACGGAGCTCGGGCGGCAGCCCTGGATCGTGCAGGGCCTGCTGCAGACCAAGGACGCGAACTCGCCCAGCGTCAGCACGACCTGGATCGCGATCAGCCTCGGGGTCTTCGTTGCCCTCTACGTGGCGCTGCTCGTCCTCGACATCTGGCTGATGCGCCGCTATGCGGGACGCGACCCGCTCGCCGACGGCGAGGGCGACGGCGTCGAGACCGCCACCGGGACGGCGTACTGAGGATGGAGCGCTGATGGACCTGCAGACGGTGTGGTTCGTGCTGATCGCCGTGCTCTGGAGCGGCTACTTCCTGCTCGAGGGCTTCGACTTCGGCGTCGGCATGCTCCTCCCGGTCCTGCCCGGTGACGAGCGGGAGCGACGGATGATGTTCGAGACGATCGGGCCGGTCTGGGACGGGAACGAGGTGTGGCTCGTGATCGCCGGCGGGGCGACCTTCGCCGCCTTCCCGGCCTGGTACGGAACGATGTTTTCCGGCTTCTACATCGCGCTGCTGCTCGTCCTTCTCTTCCTGATCGTGCGCGTGCTCTCGTTCGAGTGGCGCGCGAAGAGCGAAAGCCCTCGCTGGCGAACCGTATGGTTGTGGGCCAATGCCGTCGGGAGCTTCGGCGCGTCGTTGATCTGGGGCGTCGGGCTCGCGAACCTCCTCTACGGAGTCCCGATCAACTCGAGCGGCGACTTCTCGGGCACCTTCTGGGATCTCTTCAGCGTCTACACGGTGCTCGGCGGGGTCACGATCGTGCTCCTGTTCGCCTTCCACGGCTCCACCTTCCTGACGCTGCGAACCACAGGCGAGCTCTGCGAGCGGGCGGCGGCGGCGGCGAGGCGGCTCTCACTCGCCGCCGCACTCGTCGCTGCGGCCTTCCTCTCGTGGACGGTCGCGGTCGCCGTCGATCGAAACGACAAGGACGTCTTCCCGCCAATCCTGCCGGCGGTGCTCGGCATCGCCGCAGTTGCGCTCGCGGTCCTGTTCGTCATGACCCGCCGGAGCGGCTGGGCCTTCGTGGCGACGGCGTTCGCGGCGGTGCTCTGGGTGGCGACGGTCTTCACGAGCCTCTACCCGCGGGTGATGGTCTCGAGTACCGACTTCGCGAACAGCCTCACGGTCAACGGCGCCGCCTCGCAGCACTACACGCTCAAGGTGATGACGGTCGTCGCGGCGATCTTCGTCCCGCTCGTCCTTCTCTACCAGGGCTGGACCTACCACGTCTTCCGCGCGCGGATCGGAGGCGACGAGGTGGAGGCGCCGGGTGAGGCGCTCGCGCCTCCGACGAGCGGCTCGCCCGCAGGCTGAGCGTGCGCGTTCTCGACCAGCGGCTCATGCGCCGGGCCCGCCCCGTTCGCCGCCTGCTCGGTCTCGACGTCGTCCTCGGCTGCGCCGCCGCGGCACTCGTGCTCCTCCAGGCGACCCTGCTCGCGCGCATCGTCGCACGGGCCTTTGCCGGCGCCTCGCTGCACGACGTCTCGCGCGATCTGGTGCTGCTGGCGCTGGCCTTCGCGGGCCGGGGAGTGCTTGCGTGGGGCTTCGAGCTGGCAGGCCGGCGCGCCGCCTCGTCGGTCCTCTCCGAGCTCCGTCTGGGACTGGTCGAGCGCAGGCTCCGCGACCAGCCGCTCGCGCTCGACGGGGTCGAGGCGGGCGAGGTGGCGGCAGCCGCCGTCCAGGGTGTCGACGGGCTCGAGGCGTACTTCGCGCGGTACCTGCCGCAGGTCGTGCTCGCCGCGGTCGTGCCCGTCGCGGTGCTGGTGTGGGTGGCGGCGATCGACCTCACCACCGCGGCGGTGATGTTCGCGACGTTGCCGCTCGTACCCGTCTTCATGTGGCTGATCGGGCGCTACACGGAGGAGCGGACGCGGGAGCGGTGGCTCGCACTGCGGCTCCTCTCCGGGCACTTCCTCGACGTCGTCCGCGGGCTACCGACACTTCGGGCCTTCAACCGCGGGCGGGCGCAGGCAGCCGTCCTCGCCGACGTTAGCGAGCGCTACCGGCGCACGACGATGGCCACGCTGCGAGTCGGCTTCCTTTCGGGCTCTGTCCTCGAGCTGGCGGCAACCCTCGGGGTGGCGCTCGTCGCGGTCACCGTCGGTGTGCGACTCGTCGGAGGCAGTCTGAGCCTGCGGGCCGGGTTGACAGTGCTCGTGCTCGCGCCCGAGCTCTACCTGCCGCTGCGACAGCTGGCGACGCAGTTCCACGCGAGTGCGGACGGCCTCGCGGTCGCCGAGCGGATGCTGGAGCTGCTCGACGCGCCTCCGGCGGTCTCCGGCGGCGGTCGCCTGGTGCCGCCGAGCCCTCGCGAGGCCCCGGTTCGCCTGGAGTCGGTCTCGTTCGCCTACCCGTCGCGACCGGGAAACGTTCTCGACCGGTTCGAGCTCGAGCTGCTCCCCGGCGAGACGGTCGCGCTCGTGGGCCCGAGCGGCGTGGGCAAGACCACGGTCGCAAACCTGCTGCTGCGCTTCGCGGAGCCGGCGTCCGGACGCGTGAGCGCGGGCGGGATCGATCTCGCCGAGTGCCGAACGGAGCTGTGGCGACGGCTGATCGCGTGGGTGCCGCAGCAGCCGGCGATCTTCCGCGGCACCGTCGCCGACAACATCCGGCTCGGCAACGAGCGCGCGACCGAGCGCGAGCTCCGGGACGCGGCGATGCTCGCCGGGGCCGACCGCTTCATCGAGGCGTTGCCCGCGGGCTACCGGACGAGGGTCGGCGACGGCGGCCGCCCGCTTTCGGCCGGCGAACGCCGCCGCATCGCACTCGCCCGGGCCTTCGTGCGCGACGCGTCGCTCGTGATCCTCGACGAGCCGACCGCAGACCTCGACCGGAGGAGTGCGGAGGTCGTGGCGGAGGCAGTCGAACGTCTGCGCCCGGGACGAACCGTGCTGCTGATCGCCCACCGGCCCGAGCTCGTCGCCCAGGCCGACCGCGTCGTCGTGCTCGGCGGCCGTGCGGCCGTGCGGGAGGAGGCGGCTTGACCGCGGCGATCCGCCGGCTGACGCTCCTCGCCGACGTGCGGCGCTCGCGACTCGCGCTCGCGGCGCTCCTCGGCGTGCTCACGATCCTCTTCGGCGTCGGCCTGATGGGCACCGCCGGGTACCTGATCTCGAGAGCTGCCGAGCGGCCCGCGATCCTGTCCCTGACGGCGGCCATCGTCGGCGTCCGCTTCTTCGGGCTCGCGCGGCCACTCGCCCGCTACCTCGAGCGGCTGGCCTCCCACGACGTCGCGCTCCGGAGCCTGGGCAACGCGCGCGCCCGGATCTACGAAGAGATCGAGCCGCTCTCGCCGGCGCAGCTCCAGGACCGGCGTCACGGCGACCTGCTCGCTCGCTTCGTGGCAGATGTCGACTCGCTCCAGAACCTGTACCTGCGCGGGGCGCTACCACCCGTGGTGGCGCTCGTCGCAGGTGCCGGCGCGGTCGGGATCGCGGCGGCGATCCTGCCCCAAGCGGCGCTCGTGCTCGGGGTTGGCCTGCTGGTCGCTGCGACCGTCGTCCCGACTGCCGCGGCCGCGCTCGCACGGCGGTCGTCCGCGCGTCAGGCCGAGGCGAGGGGGGCGCTCTCGGCCGAGCTCGTGGAGACGCTCGCGGGAAGCGCGGAGCTCGTCGCCTACGGCCGGCAGGACGACCGGCTCGAGCAGGTCGGCGCCGCCGACCGCAGCCTGGTTCGGATCGCGCGCAGAGCGGCGCTGGCCGACGGCACCGGCGATGGCCTGCGGCTGCTGGTGATGGGCGCAACCGTCGTCGGCGTGTTGGCGGTCGCGGTCTCGGCCCACGCCGCAGGCACGCTCGACCGCGTCCTGATCGCGCTGCTCGCGCTCGCCTCGCTGGCGGTGTTCGAAGCGGTGCAGCCGCTCCCGGAGGCCTTCCGCGAGCTGGGGGCCACGGTCGCAGCGGGCGGGCGGATCCTCGAGCTGACCGACCGTGAGCCGGCCGTCACCGATCCGGTCGACCCGCTGCCGTCGCCGCCGGCCCCGTTTACCGTCGCGCTCGAAGACATCCGGGTCCGTTACGCGCCGGGCGAGCACCCTGCGCTCGACGGCTTCAGCCTGCGGCTCGAGCCCGGCCGGCGAATCGCCCTGCTCGGCCGCAGCGGTAGCGGCAAGACCACCGTCGCGAACCTCCTGCTCCGCTTCCTCGATCCCGAGCACGGGCGGCTTACCCTGGCGGGCCGCGACCTACGCGAGTACCGCCAGGAAGACGTGCGCCGCGCGATCGCCGTCTCCGGCCAGGACGCGCACCTCTTCTCGACGAGCATCCGCTCGAACATCAGGCTGGCCCGCCCCGATGCCACCGACGCGGAGCTGGAGGCGGCACTGCGCTCGGCGCGCCTCCTGAGCTGGGTCCGAGCGCTCCCGCAGGGGCTCGACACGCTCGTCGGCGAGCAGGGCCGCGAGCTCTCGGGCGGCCAGCGGCAGCGAATCGTCCTCGCGAGGGCGCTGCTGACAGACGCACAAGTGCTGGTCCTGGACGAGCCGACCGCGCACCTGGACCCGCCGACCGCCCAGCGCCTGATCGAGGACGTCTTCGCGGCGGCGGGCGAGCGCTGCGTGCTCCTGATCACCCACCGGCCGGAGGGCCTCGACCTCGCCGACGAGCTCGTCGTCCTGCCTGATCCCGCCAGCGCCGAGGAGCGGAGCGCCGCCTGATGGCCGAGCTGCTCGAGACACGCGACCTCACCGACCCCTCCCAGCACGGGTGGGCCGTCGACTACCTGATCCGCCGCGAGGACGGGGAGACGCTCCACGCCGAGGTGCGCTGCTGGGACCGGGCCCGCCAGGCCGCCGAGCGGGCAGGGAACGCTGCGGCTCTGGTCGCGATGGACGATCGAGGAGTGCAGGCGGCGCTCGAGTCGGCCGAGCAGGCGGAGTCTCCCGCGACGCGCGGCGCCGTGACGATCTCGATCTGGTTCGACCCCGCCGACGACGGGAACCTGAGGGAACGGGTCACCTACGAACGAGCCGCCGGCTAGGCCTCAGGTCGTCAGCTGGACCGGGAAGGTGGAGATCCAGATCGCGGTTCCGAGGACGAGCGCCCAACCAAGGGCGAGAACCGCCCGCCGCACGTTCAGCGACTCCAGCTTGGTGCTGATCCCGGCGAAGAAGAGCGCCGAGGCGAAGAGCACGACCGCGAGCATGTAGTTGTCGGCGCGCTCGTTCGCGGCCTTCGCCCGTTCCGAGGCAGCGGCCGCCAGCCGCTCCAGCCGATCGGCCTCGCTCGTTGCCTTCAGGCGGTATTGCGGCAGCGCGAACGGCGTCGAGGGAGCGCCCGGGCGGCCGAAAGGGCGTGCCTCGAGCCAGGCGGCGAACGCCGGGTCGAACTCATCGCGGAAGCGGGCACGGTAAAAGCCGGCCAGCCGGGGGCGGTGCTCCTGCCGCGCGTTGACCCACTGGATGAACGTCGCCACGTCGATCTGCACCTGACGATTCGCAAGCGCGGCGACGCGGTTCTCCGCGATCCGTGCCGCAGTCGCGTGGCTGTACCCCTGCGATTGCTCCCCGGTCCACTGCCGTGACTGGTAGGCGGCCCACGCCGTCGCAACGGTGGCAACGGCCAGGAGGACCGCGGTAACGAGCTCGAGGCGCCGCTCGACGCGAGTCCCCTCGCTCACCCCGAGAGCTCCCGGGTGCCTGTGCAACGATTCGACCCGTGGCCCCCCGCGTCGAAGCCGCCGCCTCCAAGCCGGACGAGGCGCAGAGGCGCCTCGGGGAATCGCGCTGGCCGCCGGCGCTCGCGCTGATCGCGTTCATGGCGCTGAACATCGGCCTTCGCGTCTGGCTGCCGAACGAGGGCGCAGTCCGCGTCACGTGGTTGCTTCCGGCCGTCGAAGCCTTCCTGCTCGTCGTGCTGGTCGCCGGTGATCCGGCGCGACTCGCAACCCGCGGGCGGTGGGTGCGACCGTTCCTGGTCGCGCTCGTCGGTGCGCTCGTCGTGGCGGCGCTCTGGGCCACGGTCCTGCTGATCTACGACCTGATCAAAGGGACCGGGGTGACCAACTCGCCGTCGGAGCTGCTCGCCTCGGGCGGCCTCGTCTGGCTCGGCAACAACCTCTCGTTCGCGCTGCTCTACTGGCTGATCGACAGTGGTGGACCCGTCGCACGCTCGCAGCAGGCCATGCCGGTCGACTTCGCCTTCACACAGCACATGAGCCCGGAGCTCGCGCCGCCCGGTTGGAGGCCGGTGTTCCTCGACTACCTTCACCTCGGGTTCACCAACGCGACGGCGTTCAGCCCGACCGACGTGATGCCGCTCACGCACCGGGCGAAGTACACGATGCTGGTGCAGTCGACGGTCGCGCTCGCCTTGTTCGGGCTGATCGTCGCCCGAGCCGTCAACGCGTTCACCTAGGCCGTCTCGGACGCCGGCCTCAACCCGGGATCGACGCGGCCTCCTGCTTCGCGCCCATCCGCTCGAGCAGGTGGTCGCCCACGCGCAGCGAGTTCGCCATCGCGGTCAGCGCCGGGTTCACGGCACCGATGCTGGGAAAGATGCTCGTGTCGACCACGTAGAGGTTGTCGAGCTCGTGCGCGCGGCAGTCCGGGTTGAGCACGGAGGTGGCCGGGTCGCTGCCCATGCGACAGGTGCCGGCCTGGTGCGCGACACCAGCGACCGGGATCTCGTTCTTCATGTAGGCGAAGCGGTGGAAGAGATGGTCGGGCTCCATGTGCAGCTTGTGCAGCAGCGAGCGCAGCTGCCCGTACAGCTCCTTCTTGGGAGTGTCGTTGGTCGACGTGTAGCTCAGCGTCACCTTCCCGTCACCGTCCACGCTGACCCGGTTCTCCGGCCGCGGGAGATCCTCCGTCGAGAGCCAGAAGTCGATCGCGTGCCTGGCGACCCGCTCGAGTGACCACTGCGGCGCGAGCTTGGTCTCGCCGGGCTTCTCGCCACGAAACATCGGCGCCTGTGACTTGCCGACCATCTGGATGTTGCCCAGCGGGTAGTCGGATGCCTCGCTCGCGAAGTAGAAGTCGTTCAGCCCGAGCGTCTTCTGGAACACCGTCGGGTTCTCGTCCTTCGAGAGCGCGAGCACGGCCTGGCTGTTGTGGAACATGTAGTTCCGGCCCACCTGGTCGGAGCCGTTCGCGAGACCCTGCGGGTGCTTGTCGTTCGCGGACAAAAGCAGCAGCTTCGCGGTGTTCGCGGCGCCGCAAGCCAGCACGACGAGCTCGGCGCTGTACGTCGTGCGCTCCCCGTCGCGATCGACGACGACCTCGGTTACCGCCGTGCCGTCGGCGTTCGTCTCGAGCTTGACGGCCTGCGCATTCGTGATCAGCTCCACGTTCGCGTGCTCGAGCGCGGGCCGCACTCCGAGCACGTCCGCGTCCGCCTTCCCGTGCACGGCGCAGGGGAAGCCGTCGCAGTTCATGCATCGCACGCAGGCGCTGTAGGGAAGGTTCGACTCGTTCAGGCGGATCCCGCAGGGCGCGTGGAAGGGGTGGTGACCGGCGGCGGCGAGATCGTCGGAGAGCTGCTGGATTCGCGGCTCGTGCGAGACCGGCGGAAACGGGTAGGGCGCGCTCGCGTAGGGCTCGGTCGGGTCCTCGCCGTGGGCGCCGTGCACCTCGTACAGATGCTCCGCCCTCGTGTAGTAGGGCTCGAGCTCGTCGTAGGCGATCGGCCAGGCAGGCGAGATCCCGTCGTGGTGTTGGAGCTCCTGGAAGTCTTCCTCCCGAAGCCGGTAGAGAGCGGCGCCGTAGAGCTTCGTCGCCCCGCCGACGAAGTAGTGGATCTGCGGCTGGAACGGCTTGCCGTGCTCGTCGTACCAGGTGTCCTCGGACACGTAGCGGTTGTCGACGAAGACGTCCTGCGCGAGCCAGTTCTGCGGTTCCCGCGGGAGCCAGTCGCCGCGCTCGACCAGCAGGACCCGCTTCCCGGACGGCGCCAGGTGCCGCGCGAGCGTGCCGCCCCCCGCGCCCGTCCCGACGATGATCACGTCGTATTCAGCCATTGCAACCCTCCACTCGTCTGACTGCGCTCAGTACTCCTGCATCATCTCGGGGACGATGATCTGCGCCGCCGCCTCGATCAGCGCCAGGTGCGAGAACGCCTGCGGGAAGTTGCCGAGGTGCCGGCCCGTGGGCGCGTCGAACTCCTCCGCGTAGAGCCCGAGCGGCGACGAGATCCGCAGCAGCCGCTCCATCAGATCGCGCGCTCGCTGCATCTCGCCGACGACCGCGAGCGCGGAGACGAGCCAGAAGGAGCAGATCAGGAACGTGCCCTCCTTCCCCGACAGGCCGTCGTCGGTCTCGCCGGTGCGGTAGCGCAGGACGAAGCCGTCCTCGGTCAGGTCGTTCGCGATTGCGTCGACCGACGTGCGCAGAATCGCGTCGTCCCCCGGCAGAAAGTCGAAGATCGCCGCGAGGAGCGTCGAGGCGTCGAGAGCGTCGGTCTCGTAGTGCTGGCGCAGGATGCCGTCGCGGACGCCGTGCTCGAGGATGTCGGCACGAATCTCCTCCGCGGTCGCCTGCCAGGCGGACTGGAGCTCCGGGTCGCCGCGGATCTCGCCGAGCTTGGCCGCCCGGTCGAGCGCGACCCAGCACATCAGCTTCGACGAGACGTAGTGCTGCGGCGCGCCGCGCGCCTCCCAGATGCCCTGGTCGGGCTCGCGCCAGATGTTCGTGGCGCATTCGGCCTGCGACTGGACGATCGGCCACAGCCGCCTCGGCAGGCGCTCGCTGTGGCGGGTGTGGAGCAGGATCGAGTCGAGCACCGCGCCGAAGACGTCGTTCTGCCGCTGATCGAACGCGCCGTTGCCGATCCGCACCGGCTTCGCTCCCGCGTAGCCGGTCAGGTCGTCGCGCGTCGACTCGGTCAGGTCCCGGCGCCCGTCGATCCCGTACATGATCTGCAGCGAGCCGTCCTCGGTCGGCTCGAGGTCCGCGACAAACTCTATGAACTCGTCGGCCTCCCAGTTGAGGTTGAGGAAGTGCAGCGCCTGCAGCGTGAAGGTCGTGTCGCGGATCCAGGTGTAGCGGTAGTCCCAGTTGCGCTCACCGCCGGGGGTCTCGGGCAATGACGTCGTGAGCGCGGCCACCGTCGCTCCGGTGGGCATGTAGGTCAACCCCTTGATCGTCAGGGCCGAGCGCTGGAGCGGGTCGCGCCAGCGATGGTCCGGGATCCGCGCGGTCCCCAGCCAGTTGCGCCAGAAGCGCGTGGTCGCCTCGATCCTCGCCTGCGCCTCGTCGACGTCCTGCGGTGCGACGAAATCCTCCGACCACGACAGGGCGCAGTAGGCCCGGTCACCCTGGTGGAGCTCGTGCCGCGCACGGACGCGATCCCCCTCGATGCCCAGCGCAAGGTCCGACTGCAGGCGAAACCGCTGCCCTGCACCGCTCGCATCGGCGGCGTGGCGGTCGCCATCCGAGGCGGTCCACTCCGCGGGCGCGCGGCCGTAGTCGAAGGCCGGCTCGCACACGAGCTCGACCTCGACCTTGCCGTAGACGCACTCGACCGTCCGGATCAGCATGTGGTCGGCGTCGTCGTCGGCGGGCGGCCGCGTGTGCGGGGTGATCGCATCCTCGTGGTTCCACGGGCCCATCGTCAGCGCGTCACGGACGAGGATCCAGCCCGAAGGCGTCTTCCAGGTCGTGACGAGCACATTCGTTCCCGGCTCGTAGCTCTGCCCGGCCGGATGCGCGATCCCGAAGGGGCCGAAGCGGAAGAAGCCGGCCTCGCGGTCGAGCAGGCTGCCGAACACGCTCGGCGAGTCGAAGGAGGGGATGCAGAGCCAGTCGATCGCGCCGTCCGGGGCAACGAGCGCACCCGTGTGGCAGTTCGACAGGAACGCGTAGTCGGCGATCGGCGGAAACGGGGAGGGCGCCGCCGCGCTCTGGGGCTGGGTCTCGGCTTCGTCCTTGCTGGTGACCGCGGTCATCGGCGGGCTCCTTCCTTCGTTACGTGGCGGTCCAGGGGTCTTGCCACCGGCCGTGGCCGGCGGTGAGCGCGTCGGCCGCCTCCGGCCCCCATGACCCGGGCGCGTAGGGATGGACCGGAGGCGGCTCGTCGAGGAGCGGCTGCATGATGCGCCAGGTCTCCTCGACACCGTCCTGGCGGGTGAAGCGCGTGCTGTCGCCGACCATCGCCGCGTGCAGTAGCACCTCGTACGGCGTGGGACCCTCGCCGCCCTCCTCTTCGAACTCCATGTCGAGCATGATCGCCGAGGCGCCGCTCCTGTCCGCGCGATGCGCGTCGACCACGAGCCTGATCCCCGTCGAAGGGTCGAGCCTGACCACGACCTGGTTCGGCTCGGGCCGCCGGGCTCGCAGGTTGAAGTTGAGCCTGGGCGGATGCTTGAAGACGAGCCTGAGCTCGGTCTCGGTCGCCCTCAGCCGCTTGCCCGTCCGGATGTAGAACGGCACACCCGACCAGCGCCAGTTCTCGATTTCCAGGCGGAGCGCAGCGTACGTCTCGGTCGCCGAGTCGGGTGCCACGCCGTCGACGTCGAGGTAGCCGTCGTACTGGCCTCGCACGTACTGAGCCGGGTCAGCCGGGGCGACGGCATGGAAGAGCGCCACCTGCGCGTCCTTGATCACGTCGGGCTCCCGACGGGAGGGGACCTCCATCGCGGCCGCGGCCACGACCTGCATCAGGTGGTTGACGACCACGTCACGCAGCGCGCCCACGGGATCGTAGAAGTGGCCGCGGTCCTCGACGCCGAAGTCCTCCGCCATCGTGATCTGGACCGACTCCAGGCGGTCGCGGTTCCAGAGCGGCTCGAGCATCGCGTTTGCGAAGCGGAGGTACAGGATCTCCTCGAGCCCCATCTTTCCGAGGTAGTGGTCGATGCGGTAGAGCTGCGACTCGTCGATGTACTGATGCAGCTCCTCGGCGAGCTCCGTGGCCGAGGCCTGGTCATGGCCGAACGGCTTCTCGACGACAACCCTCGCGTTCGTCGTCAGGCCGGCCTCGGATAGGCCCTGGACGACCCTCCCGAACAGAAACGGGGGGATCTCGAGGTAGAAGACCGGCTGCTGGGCGCCGCCGATCGCCTTCGCAACGCGCTCGTAGGTGGCGGCATCGCCGAAGTCGCCCTCGACGTAGGAGAGGCGATTCGCGAACCGCTCGAACACCGCTGGGTCGAGCTGCTCGCCGGTCGACTCGATCGACGTCTTGGCGCGCTCCTTCAGCTGGTCGACGGTCCAGTCGTCCACGGCGACGCCGACGATCGGACAGTCGATGAGACCGCGGCGTTCGAGCCGGTAGAGCGAGCGAAAGGTCATCACCTTGGCGAGGTCGCCGGTGATGCCGAAGACGACGAGGGCGTCGGTGGGCCGGTTCCCACCTTCGGCGGGTGCTCCTTGTTGCTCGATCTCGGGTGCTGCAGTCGCCATGAACCGTCTCCCTCCCTGGGCTACGTCTCGACCCTGATCCGGCCCGAGCGTTGATGCGTCAGCCCGGCCCCCGCCCAGTCGACCACGGCCTTGGCGCGGCCCTCGTTCGTGGGCAGGAGCGCCAGGTGAACTGTCCCCCAGGCCATCTGGGCGGTCTTCCCCTTCATCGTCTTGCCGCCGAGCATCTGCACCACGGCGGCCCCCCGCCCGATCGTCGCCATGGTGCCCTTGTCGCGGTACTTGAAGGGCTTCGTCTTCTTGCCGGCGACGAGATTCGCGATCGTCTCGCCCGCGTGCTCGCCCGACTGGAGCGCAACCGAGCCGAGCTGCGGGAGGACCTGCTGCGTCTTCGCGTCGGTGATCGCCGCGATGTCGCCGATGGCATACACCTCCGGGTGCGAGGCGATCCGCAGCTCCTCGTCGACGCCGATCCGGTTGCCCCGCTCCAGCTCGAGACCGAGCGAGCGGATGAGCTCGTTCCCCTGCAACCCGGCGCCCCAGACGAGCGTGTGGGCGTGAAGCTCGGCCCCGGACTTCAGTGTGACCCGCTCCGGCGTGATCGACTCGACCACCTCGCCGGTCATCACCTCCACACCGCGCTTCTCGAGAGCCTCGACGGTGTACGCGCGGATGTCGGGCTTGAACATCGCGAAGATCTCCGGCGAAGCCTCGACCAGCACAAGCCGCGCCCGCTCCGGCGCCACGTCCGGGTAGTCCTTCCGGAAGACGCCCCTGTAGAGCTCGGCCATCGCGCCCGCGGTCTCGACGCCGGTCGGGCCGCCGCCGACGACGACCATGTTCAGGGCGCCGTCTTCGATCAGCTCCGGCTTCCGGTCGGCCGCCTCCCACCGCTCCAGCACGTGGTTCTTGAGCCGCACCGCGTCGGACAGCGTGTAGAGCGGGAACGCGTGCTCGGCCGATCCTGCAACGCCGAAGAAGTTGACCTCGGCCCCGAGCGCGAGGACGAGGTAGTCGTAGCTCAGCGGCTCGAGCTCGCCGAAACGGACCTCTCGCGCGTCGAGGTCGATGGCCGTCACCTCGTCCTGGTGGACCCGGATGTTGTCCTGCTCGTGGAAGAGATCGCGGATGGGATGGCCGACCGCCGGCTGCTCGAGCAGCCCTGTCGCAACCTGGTAGAGCAGCGGCTGGAAGGTGTGGTAGTCGTGCTTGTCGATGAGCACGACCTCGACGTCGCTCTTCCGCAGCTTCTTCGCAGCCCCGATCCCGCCGAAGCCACCGCCCAGCACGAGGACGCGAGGACTCAGCGGTTGCTCCCCCTACGGATCACGAGAGCGCAACCTAGGCGCGGCCGCGGCCGCGGGGTTCACCCCAACGGGGTGAACGGTGCCGCGTTCTTCACGCGGTCGCGAACTCGGCCCACAGCGGGCGGTGATCCGAGATGTGGTAGCGAACGTAGTCCCGGAACTGAGTCGGCGTCCGCGCGGCCCACAGATCCTGGAAGAGAGCGCCGTCGAAGTCGAAGACGTTGCACGCGCCCGTGAAGCGATCCTTCGTGGGACCGGGGAAGAAGGCGACCTGGTCGTACTGGTTGTCGGAGGCGATCGCCGAGCCGATCTGCGAGCTGTGCGGCGGCGTCTCGAGGCCGAGGGCGACGAGCGCATCGAAGATGCGGTCGCCGGGTGTCGCCTTCGGCAGATTGAAGTCGCCGAGCGGGACGATGTCGACGACGTACGACCTCGCGTCGCGATGCGTCTTGTCGGCCCACCACGCAACGGCGAAGGTCTCGAGCGTGCGGCGCTCGAGGTCGGCGGGCTTCTCCGAGCCGAAGAACAGGTGCACGTTCAGCAGCGCGAAGCGAAAGGCGCCGGCCTCGAAGCTCGCGAGGTACGGCCCGCGGTCGAAGCCGCTGAAGGGCGTGGTCACGCCGGCGCGCGCGATCTTCGGCAGCTGGCTCGGCGGAATCGCGACCCGGCCCACCTCCCGCAGCCGCTTGACCTTGCGGCCGTCGTAGAGGAACGCCTGCCGTTCGCGGTTGCCCGACGCATCCGAGAAGAGGAGGTCGTAGCGGCTCGGCAGGTGGTCATGGATCGCCTCGATCCCGCGCAGGTCGTCGTTCACCTCCTGCACTGCGACGAGGTCGAACCAGCTCATCACCTCGGCGATCAGCGCGTAGTCGCTGTCCAGCCGGTCCTGCACGCCGAGGTTCGCCACGTTCCACGTGCCGACCAGCAGCCGGTCCTTCGCCTTCGCCGGAATCCGGCGGCCGGGCTTCTCCCGCCGGTAGCTCTTCAGCGCGGCGAGCTCGTGGGCGAGCTCGTACGAGTACTCGAAGCGCGGCTTCGGGAACGGCGGCACCCGCCAAGGATCGCAGCGGCGCCGCGCGGCCGCTAGTGGAGGATCTCGGTGCGGACGAGGTAGTCCTCGACCGCGAGCAGGAAGTTCGGTTCGTTCGCGATCTCGGCCAGAGTGCCCTTGGTCCAGTCGTCCAGCTCGGCGTCATGGGCGAGCTCGAACAGGAACGGGCCCAGCTTGCCGGCCCGCGAGAGCGCGGACATCCGCAGGACGAGATCACGGGTGACGTCGTCCTGGTTGATCGCCTCGAAGGACTCGAGGTTGTCGTGAAGCATGCGCAGCATTCATCTGGATCAACGACCCGCCGCTGTCTTTGGGTACGGCCCGCGGGCTACACGACTCGTTCGAGCGCTTCGGCGAGCTCGGCGAGCTCGGTCTCGTCCGTGAAGGCGATCTCGAGCCGGCCGGAGGTGATGCGCGCCGGGAACCCGGTCACGCGCTCGGCGGCCTTGCGCACGCGCTCGGCGAGGGCCGGGTCGACCTTCGGCACCTTGCGCGGCTTCGTCTTCGCGCCCGCCCAGCGCGCCGCGCGCTCGGCCGCCCGAACCGACATGCCGCGTCGCACGATCTGACGCGCGAGCCGGCGGCGACCCTCGTGGTCGGGTACCGCGAGCACGGCGCGTGCGTGACCCTCGGTCAGCTCGCCACGCTCGACGAAGCCGAGCACGTCGTCGGGCAGCTCGAGCAGGCGCAGGCGGTTCGAGACGGTCGGCTTCGCCTTGCCCACGCGCTCGGACAGCTCGCCGAGCGAGAGCTCGAACTCGTCGAGCAGCAGCGCGTAGGCACGCGCCTCCTCGACCGCCGAGAGCTCCTCGCGCGCAACGTTCTCGACGAGGCCGAGCAGCAGCGTGTCGCGGTCGTCGGCGTCGCGCACGAGCGCGGGCACCGACGGCATCCCGGCCTCGCGCGCCGCGCGCCAGCGCCGCTCGCCCGCGATCAGCTCGAAGCCGCCGGCCGGCCGGGGCCGGACGACCACCGGCTGGACGAGGCCCTGCGCACGGATCGAGTCCGCAAGCGCGGAGGTCGACTCGTGGTCGAAGCGCTTTCGCGGCTGGCGCGGGTTCGCGTGGATCGTCTCGACGGGCAGGTGCGCCAGCTCGGGCTCGCCGGGGCCGCCGACGAGCAGCTCGAGCCCACGGCCGAGGCCGCGCCGCTTCTCAGGAGCGGCCGACAAGCTCCATCGCCACCTTCCAGTACGCGTCCGCGCCGGCGGACGCGCGGTCGTAGGCCGTCACGGGAAGGCCGTGACTCGGAGCCTCGGCCACTCGTACCGAGCGTGGCACCGAGGTGCGGAAGACGAGCTCGCCGAAGTGCCGGCGCACCTCGGCGGCGACGTCGGCGGCGAGCCGTGTGCGTCGGTCGACCATCGTCAGCAGGACGCCGCCCAGCGCGAGCTTCGGGTTCAGCCTCGAGCGGACGAGCTCCACCGAGCCGACCAGCTGCGCGAGCCCCTCGAGTGCGTAGTACTCGGCCTGGACCGGCACGAGCACGCGGTCGGCGGCGGCCAGCGCGTTCACCGTCAGCGGCCCGAGCGAGGGCGGGCAGTCGACGAAGACGAACCGGTACTCGGCCGCCGCGCCTGCCAGGGCATCCGCGAGGTAGCGCTCGCCGTCGCCACGGCGGGCGAGCTCCACAGCCGCGCCGGCGAGCTCCGGCTTCGCGGGCACGAGGTCGAGCCGCGCGAAGCGCGTCGGCTTCGCGAGCTTCGGCAGCGGGATCCCGTCGAGCAGGTCGAGCGAGGAGGTGCCGTTGGCGCGCTCGCCCAGGCCCGAGGTTGCGTTCGCCTGCGGGTCGAGGTCGACCACGAGCGTCTTCTCGCCGGCCTCCGCGAGGCAGGCGGCGAGGTTGATCGCGGTCGTCGTCTTGCCGACGCCGCCCTTCTGGTTCGCAAGCGCGTAGACGCGGCCGGGCACGCCGCCACGCTAGCTACGCGAGCGGACGTTTTCGGGCCACGCCCGGCCTGCGCGGGAACCCTGGCGGCGTGGGCCCGAGCTTGCGCACGACGAGCAGGCCGGGCGGCGACTCCTTGAGCTCGCCCGCGAGCCGCTCCGCCACCAACGCGACCCGGTCGGCCTGGGCGGTGGGGCCGACGTAGAGGACCGCGGCTCCGCCGGGAGCGACGAGCGGCAAGCACCACTCTGCGGCGACCGGCGGTGGGGCGAGCGCCTTCGCGACCGCGACGCCCCAGGCATCGAGCGGCTGCTCCTCGGCGCGGCCGCAGATCACCTGTACGTTCGGCAGCTCCCGCGCCCAGCGCTCGAGGAAGTCGCACTTGCGCCGCGTCGCCTCGAGCAGCGTCACCTCGCGCTCGGGCAGCGCATAAGCGAGCGGGATCCCCGGCGCACCGCCGCCGGAACCCACGTCGACGATCGGGCCCTCGAGCCGCTGCACGACCTCGAGCGCGGCAAGGCTCTCCTCGAGGTGCACCCGCCGCGCCTCCTCGCCGGAGACCGCCGTCAGGCCCGGTGTCGCAACGAGGTCGGCGAGCCAGCGCTCGATCACACGGGGTCGATCACGACGAAGCGGTTGGGCTCGGTGCCCTCGCTGCGCGTGACCACACCCTCGACGTCCTTGAGGCACAGGTGGACGACCTTGCGCTCGACGGCCGTCATCGGGTCGAGCTCGACCGACCGCGTGGACGAGATTGCGCGCTCTGCGCTGCGCTTCGCCAGTGCCTCGAGGGTCGCCGAGCGGCGCGCGCGATAGCCGGCGGCGTCCACCACGACCGCCTTGCGCTCGTCGCCGCGGCCACGCCAGACGGCGGCGTTCGCGAGATACTGGATCGCGTCGATCGTCTGCCCGTGCTTGCCGATCGCGAGCCCGAGCTCGCGGCCGACGACGGTTGCGGTCAGCGTGTCGTCGGTCTCCTCGAGCTCGATCCGCGCGTGCACGCCGATCCCCTCGAGGATCCGCTCGACCACCTCGCGTACTTCGGCCGCCTGCTCGCTCTCCTCGACCGGCTCTCCAGGAGGAGCTTCGACGGCCGGCGCCGCATCCACCGACGCGACTACGCGCGCCGGCGCGTAGCCGACACCCAGCAGCCCGCGCTCTCCCTCGGAGACGACCTGGAAGCGCACGGAGGCCTTGTCGATCCCCGGCTGGAGCTTTTCGAGCTCGCGCAGCGCTGTCCACTTGGCCTCGCCGACGGTCTCTCCCGTGGCCTCGACCTGCACGGACTCGGTCACCGCCTGGCCTTCTTCTTCTTCTTGCGCTTCACGCGGCGGGGCTCGCCAGGTGTCGCCGGGGCCGGGGCCGGCTCGGCCTTCTCCTCCGGCGCTGCGGCGGTCGCGACCTCCTTCGGCGGGGTGCGCGAGGAACGGCGCTCGGGCGGCTGGGGCCGCGGCATCAGCCGGCGCGTGATCAGCCCCTGACCGACCGTCCACAGGTTCGTCGTCATCCAGTAGAGGACGAGGCCGACCTTGAAGTTGATGATGAACGGGATGAACGCGATCGGCAGGATCAACAGCATGATCCGCTGGGAGCGCTCCGCGGTCGCGCTCATGAAGTAGCTGGACGCCAGCTGGCTCATCGCGTAGACGGCGATCAGCAGCGGTCCCCACCCGACCGACGCCTTGTCGGTGATGTTGACGAGGCCGAGCCACATCAGGTTGTCGCCCGGCAGGTGCGGAAAGTGCTTCAGCACCAGGTAGAGCGCGATGAACACGGGGAACTGCGCCAGCAGCGGCAGGCACGACGAGGCCGGATTGATGCTGTTGTCGCGGTAGAACTTCATCAGCTCTTCCTGCTGCCGCTTCTTGTCGGCCTTGTACTTCTTCTGGATCTCCTTCATCTGCGGCGCGTGTCGCTGGAGGTTCTGCATCGAGTGGATCTGCCGCACCGTCAACGGCACGAGCACGAGCCGCACGATGATCGTGAGGGCGACGATCGACCACGCCCAGGTAAGGCCCACCGTTCCATGCGGGCCGAGCCACTTGAGGACGCTGCGGAGGACATCCTCGAGGGGCGTGAGAGGCGAGGCGAGGATCATCGGAAGAGCCTCTGGTCGTGCGCGTAGTCGACCCCGCCGCGGCTCCAGGGATTGCAGCGCAGCAGCCGCCAGCCGGCGAGGATCGAGCCCCGCACGAGGCCGTGCTGCCGCAGCGCATCGAGCGCGTACTGCGAGCAGGTCGGGTGGTACTTGCAGGAGCCGTGCGAGAGCAGGCCGAAGCTCCAGCGCCACGCGTGGACGAGGACGAGGCCGAGGTAGGTCGGCGCGCGCAATGCGACTCTCACAGCGTCACCTCGATATGCAGCGTGCTCGGTCGGCCGCGCAGACGGACGAGCGGGCAAGCCCGCGTGTCCTCACGTCGGCACGGCGAGCGGCGCCTCACGCGACCGCCTTCCCGAGGATCTCGTCGACGCGCGCTCCGAGCCAGTCGAACCCGCGGGCCTCGACGGCCTCGGCGAGGCCGGGCCGCACGACGAGCACGTAGTCCTGGTACTGCGGCAACGCCGAGGCACGCGCACGGAAGACCTCGCGCAGCCGGCGCTTCATCTTGTTGCGAACGACCGCCGGGCCGACGGACTTCGGCACGGCGAGGCCCAGCCGGGCGGCCGCCTCCGGCCCCTCTTCACGCGCGAACCAGTACAGGACGAGGTAGCGCGTCGAGACGGAGCGGCCGTGCCGGTAGACCGCGTCGAAGTCGCGCGAGCGCGAGAGGCGGTGGCGGCGTTGCACGCGCGCGTCCAGCGAGCTCAGGCCGAGAGGCGCTTGCGGCCCCGAGCGCGGCGGCGCTTGAGGATCGCGCGGCCGGCACGCGTGGACATCCTCGCGCGGAAGCCGTGCCGGCGCTTTCGCCTGCGCACGTTGGGCTGGTAGGTCCGTTTCACAGTCGAAGGAGGGAAGAAGAACCGCCCGATTCCCGGGCGGCGCGCAGCCAGTATAGACGAGGCGCCAGGGGTGGTTCTCCACAGACTTCGGAGCGCACAAGCGAGGTGCGATTCGTGGCGCGACCGCGGCTCGGACCGATGCAAGCGTCGCCTTCGGCGGCAGCATCGCCCACAGCTGTGGACGCGTGTGTGGAGAGGATACTTTCCCCTGCAAATCCGGCACTTTTTCTCCACGTTCCGCGTACCGCGGGACGCGTTGTAGCGACGCCGACACGCTGCTATGCTCGGCCCTCGCCTGTTCTCGATCAAGGAGCGCGGCCGGCGGCGTGGAGCCCTCAATTGAGCTGACTGCAGAAGGCCTGTGGAGCGAGGTGTCTAGTCGGCTCAGAGGCGCTCTCAACGAGACCACCTATCGCACATGGTTCGACCATGTGGCGGGTCTCGAGCTGAACGACGACGAGTTCGTCCTGGCCGTTCCGAACGACTTCACGCGCGACTGGATCGAGGGCCACTTCATCGGCCTGATCAGCGCCGCGGTCGGTGACACGACCGGCCGCGAGCGGCGGATCCAGCTCGAGGTCGCGGAGGCCGAGGGCGGCGAGCAGGCCGAGGCGGTCGAGGTGCACCGGCGAGAGACGCTGAGCGCCGGCCTCAACCCCAAGTACACCTTCGACTCCTTCGTGATCGGCTCGTCGAACCGCTTCGCGCACGCGGCCGCGCTGGCCGTCGCCGAGGCGCCGGCGCAGGCCTACAACCCGCTCTTCATCTACGGCGGCACCGGCCTCGGGAAGACGCACCTGCTGCAAGCGGTCGCGCAGTACGTCAGCGAGCACCAGGGAGAGCTCTCGGTGCGCTACGTGACGAGCGAGACCTTCATGAACGACTTCATCAACGCGCTGCGCGACAAGCGGATCGAGGGCTTCAAACAGCGCTACCGCGCCTACGACCTGCTCCTGATCGACGACATCCAGTTCTTCGAGCACAAGGAGCGGATCCAGGAGGAGTTCTTCCACACCTTCAACTCGATCTACGAGGCCGGCGGCCAGATCGTGATCTCGTCCGATCGGCCCCCGCGCGAGATCTCGACCCTCGAGGAGCGGCTGCGCTCGCGCTTCGAGTGGGGGCTGATCACCGACATCCAGCCGCCCGACCTCGAGACGCGCATCGCGATCCTGCGCAAGAAGGTGATGGCCGACCGGATTCACGTGCCGGACCCGAAGGTGCTCGAGTTCATCGCCGGCCGCATCTCCTCGAACATCCGCGAGCTCGAGGGCGCGCTCACCCGTGTCGTCGCGTTCTCGTCGCTCACCGGCCGACCGATGACCGAGGAGCTCGCGCAGGACGTGCTCAGGGACGTCTTTCCACAGGGCGAGGTCCAGCAGGTCTCGATCGAGCGGATCCAGGAGCTCGTCTCGGAGCGCTTCAACCTCTCCTTGGACGAGCTCTGCGGCGACAAGCGCTCGCAGAACATCGTCTACCCGCGGCAGGTCGCGATGTACCTCTCACGCGAGCTGACGGACTCCTCCCTACCGAAGATCGGCAAGCAGTTCGGCGGGCGCGACCACACGACCGTGATCCACGCGACCTCGAAGATCGCGCGCATGATCCGCGAGGACCGGGATGTGTACAACCTGGTGCAAGAGTTGACCGCGCGCGTCAAGCAGGCCCGGTGAATCTGTGGACGGCTCACCGGGTGGCCTCGGCCCCTGTAGACAAGGCCACTTCGTCCCCAGACTGCGCCCACAGCGCAATCCCGCTCCGGCAGCGAGAACGGGGCGTCATCCCCGTGCTCCACACTCCCTATGACTACAACAAAAGGAATTTCATAAATGATGGAAGCTGAAGCTGTGGTCGCACAGGGCACGCTCAAGGTCACCTGCTCCCGGGACGAGTTGGCTCGCGCACTGGGAATCGTCTCGCGCGGTGTCTCGACGCGCACCACCGTTCAGATTCTCGCCGGCATCCTGCTGCAGGCCTCGGAGGGGAAGCTGGACCTCGCCGCGACCGACATGGAGCTCTCGCTTCGCACCTCGCTCGAGGCGCAGGTCGAGTCTGGTGGCTCAGTGGTCGTGCCGGGGCGGCTGCTGCTCGAGCTCGCCCGCCTGCTCCCCGACGCCGAGGTCTCGATCGAGCACAGGCTGGAGGAGGCTGCGGTCGAGATCCGCTCCGGGTCGGCGAGCTACCGGCTGCACACCTACAACGCGGAGGACTTCCCGCGGCTGCCGGATGCCGAGGCCGTCGACCGCCACGAGGTCGACCGGGAGACGCTGCTGGAGACGGTGGCGCGGGTGAGCCGCTCCGCCTCTCGCGACGAGTCGAGGCCGGTGCTCACCGGCGTGCTGATGCGCTTCGAGCCCGGGAAGCTCGTGATGGCCGCGACCGACTCCTACCGCCTGTCGGTCAAGGAGACCGCCACCGAGGGCTCGCTGCCCGAGCTGGAGGCGATCGTCCCGGCGCGCGCACTGGGTGAGCTGGCGCGGATCGCGCAGGCCGGCGCTGGCATCGAGCTCGGCGTGCACGAGAACCAGGTCGTCTTCTCAACCGGCGACGCGCTACTGACGACGCGCCGTATCGACGGACAGTTCCCGAACTACAAGCAGCTCGTCCCGGAGGCCTTCGACCACGAGCTCTCGCTGCCGCGTGAGGAGCTGCTGGACGTGGTGCGTCGCGTCGCGGTGATGGCACAGCGCAACTCGCCGCTGCGGCTGCGCTTCGCCGACGGAGAGCTGGCGGTCTCGGCGCAGACGCAGGACGTCGGCGAGGCTCGCGAGTCGCTGCCTGTCTCGTTCTCCGGGGAGCCGCTCGAGATCGGCTTCAACGCCGAGTTCCTGCGCGACGGAATCGAGTCGGTGGGCGGCGAGCAGCTGCGGCTCAAGCTGATCAGCCCGCTGCGGCCGGCCGTCCTCCAGGGAGAGGACGACGCTTTCCTCTACCTGATCATGCCGATTCGTTTGGCGGGGTAGGCACATCCAACCGGCCGACCGGTCATTTCAAACGGGCGCCCGGGCAAAGCCCGAACGCCCTGATGACGGCACCGCGAGCGGTGCCTTGGCAGCCTGATCGTCAGCGCGGTCGCCCTCAGGGACTACCGCTCCTACGAGAAGCTCGAGCTGGAGCTCTCACGGGGCCTGGTGCTCGTGACCGGACCGAATGGCGCCGGCAAGACGAACCTGCTCGAGTCGCTGCACGTCGGGACGCAGGGCTTCTCGCCGCGGACGCGGGCAGACGCGCAGCTCGTCCGTTTCGGGCGGGAGGCCGCGCGGATCGCGCTCCGGGGCGACCGGGCCGGCGTGAGGCTCGATCTCGAGGTGACACTCGAGCTCGGGAGCGGCAAGCGCGCCTCCCTGAACGGTGCGCGGCTGCGAGCTGCCGAGCAGCTGCGCGGCGAGGTGACGACGCTCGTCTTCACGCCCGACCGACTGGTGGTCGTGAAGGGCGGGCCCGCCGCCCGGCGCGCGTACTTCGACCGCGTGCTCGGTCGCCTTTCCCCTGGCCGCGCAGGGCTGTCGGCCGAGTACGGCGCGGCGGTCGGCCAGCGCAACGCGGCCCTGAGGCGGATCGCGCAGGGCTTCTCGACCCGCGACGCGCTTGCGCCCTGGAACGAGCAGGTCAGTCGCCTCGGAAGCGAGCTCGTGGCCGGGCGGCACGAGACCGTTGCGGTGCTGCAGCCGCGGTTCGCCGAGCGGGCGCACGAGCTCGGCCTGCCGGATGCGGAGCTGCGGTACGAGGCCGATCCGCCGACCGTGGCCGCCCTGGAGGCCCGCGCCGAGCGCGACCTCGAACGCGGGGCGACCGGGCTCGGCCCGCACCTCGACGACCTGGGCGTGCTCTCCGGCGCTCGCGACCTGCGCACCTTCGGCTCGCAGGGCGAGCAGCGCCTTGCGGTGCTCGCGCTCCTGCTCGGCGAGACAGAGCTGCTGGAGGAGCGCCGTGGGGTGAGGCCGCTGTTGCTGCTCGACGATGTGCTCTCGGAGCTCGACGCCGGCCGCCGCGACATTCTCGCCGAGCGTTTGCGCGCCTCAGGGCAAGCGCTCGTCACGAGCGCGAGTCGCAGCGCGTTGCCGGGCGAGCCCTCGCAGCTGCTCGAGGTCGCCCAGCGCGGCGACGGCACGAGTCTGGTGCGGGCGGCGTGATGGAGCGGATCGGCCCCGAAGTTCGCCGGGAGCTCAACCGTTTCGGGAGCGCCGGCCGGATGGCCGACGTCGTAACGGTGTGGCCGGTCGCGGTCGGTGAGACCGTCGCCGCGAACGCCTGGCCGGCACGGCTGGCACGCGACGGAACGCTGCACGTCAACGCCGGCTCCTCCACCTGGGCATTCGAGCTCCAGCAGCTCGAGGTGGAGATCGCCGGCCGCCTTCGCGACACGCTCGGCGAGGCTGCGCCGGCGCGTCTGCGCTTCACGCCGGGACCCCTCCCGGAGCTGGGTGCGGAGGCCCCCGAAGCCCCACGCAGGCCACCGCCGGAGCCCACGCTCGACGACGCGCGCGCGGCGCACGAGCTGGCGGCGCCGATCGTCTCCGAAGAACTCCGCAAATCGGTAGAAAAAGCTGCCCGGATGAGTCTTGCCGCGGCCGCTGACGACCGCTCGGTCTGGTAAACTTCCTCTAGCCCGGAAATGCGCAAGTTGCAGGGCTTTTTTCATGGCTAAAGCTTCCTATACCGCAAAGGACATCACCGTTCTGGAGGGCCTCGATCCGGTCCGGTTGAGGCCGGGCATGTACATCGGCTCGACGGGCCCCCGCGGGCTCCACCAGCTCGTCTACGAGGTGATCGACAACGCCGTCGACGAGGCCCTCGCGGGCCGCGCGGACACGATCGAGGTGACCATCCACCCCGACACCTCGGTGACCGTCAGCGACAACGGCTCCGGCATCCCGGTCGACGTCATGCCCGAGCAGGGCCTGCCGGCGGTGACGGTGGTGCTGACGAAGCTCCACGCCGGCGGCAAGTTCGGCGGCGAGGGCTACAAGGTCTCCGGCGGCCTGCACGGCGTCGGCGTCTCGGTGGTGAACGCGCTCTCCGAGTGGCTGACGGTCGAGGTCAAGCGCGACGGCAAGATCTGGCGACAGGAGTTCGCCCGTGGCGAGCCGACGACCGAGTTGAAGAAGGTCGGCGTCGCGAAGGACACCGGCACGACGATCACCTTCCTGCCCGACGGCGACGTCTTCGAAGAGCTCGAGTGGTCGTCCGAGACCCTCTTCCAGCGCCTGCGCGAGACGGCCTTCCTGACGAAGGGTCTCCGCATCATCCTGTACGACGAGCGCGCGGGCGACGAGCGGCACGAGTTCCACTACGAGGGCGGCATCCGCGACTTCGTCTCCTACGTGAACAAGTCGAAGGACCCCGTCCACAAGGGGATCGTCTACTTCGAGGGCGCGAACGAGCAGGGCGCTCTCGAGGTCGCGATGCAGTGGAACAGCTCCTACCAGGAGTCGGTCTTCTCGTTCGCCAACAACATCAACACCACCGAGGGCGGCTCGCATCTCTCCGGCTTCAAGGGCGCGCTGACGCGCACGCTCAACGACTACGCGCGCGCGAAGGGACTGCTGAAGGAGAAGGAGGACAACCTGGAGGGCGAGGACGTGCGCGAGGGGCTTGCGGCGGTGCTCTCGGTCAAGCTTCGCGAGCCGCAGTTCGAGGGGCAGACGAAGACGAAGCTCGGCAACCCCTGGGTGCGCGGCCTCGTCGAGCAAACGGTCAACCAGCGCCTCGCCGAGTACCTCGAGGAGAGCCCCGCCGACGCCAAGCGGATCATTGACAAGGCGGTCTCGGCCGCACGTGCGCGGCAGGCGGCGCGCAAGGCCCGGGAGCTCACACGGCGCAAGAGCGCGCTCGAAAGCTCGTCGCTGCCCGGCAAGCTCGCCGACTGCCAGATCACCGATCCCGCTTCCGCCGAGCTCTTCCTGGTCGAGGGCAACTCGGCTGGCGGCTCGGCAGTGGACGCGCGCGACCGCACTTTCCAGGCGATCCTGCCGCTGCGCGGCAAGGTGATCAACTCCGAGAAGAACCGGATCAACAAGGTGCTCTCGAACGCGGAGATCCAGTCGATGATCACCGCGATCGGGACCGGCATTGGCGACGAGTTCGACATCTCGAAGCTGCGCTACCACCGCGTGATCGTCATGACCGACGCCGACGTCGACGGTTCGCACATCCGCACGCTGATCCTCACCTTCCTCTACCGCCAGATGCCCGAGCTCGTCGACCAGGGCCATATCTACATCGCCGTTCCGCCGCTCTACGCGGTCAAGGTCGGCGGGCGAGAGCAGTACGTCGAGAAGGAGTCGCATTTCGAGGAGCTGCTCGTGCGCGAGCGCGTGAAGGACGTCGACGTGAGCGACCGCGACGGCAGGAGGCAGAAGCTGACCGAGGCGCGCTACGCCCGCTTCAGCCGTGCGCTGCACGAGTTCGAGGGCTGGGCCTCGCGGCTGCGAGCCGACTTCGGCAACGCTCCGGCGAGCTTCGTGATCGAGCACCGGCTCGTCGAGACCGAGGCCGCGCTCGCGGGCGAGATCGAGGGCGCTCTCTCCGGGCTCGACGCCAACGGCTACGACGTCGCGGTCGTCGAGAGCGGCGAGGACGGCGCGCGGATCAAGGTCACCGAACGCGAGACGAGCGCGGCCACCCACGTGGTCGTGCCGACAGAGCTGCTCGCCTCGCCGGTGTACACCAACCTGCGCAAGACGTACGCGCGGCTCGTTGAGATCGTCGGCCCACCGCCGTTCGAGCTCGAGCTCGGGAAGAAGAGCCGGCACGCTGAGACGTTCGAGCAGCTACGCGACCTCGCCCTCGAGCTGGGCAAGGAGGGCATCCAGGTGCGCCGCTTCAAGGGCCTCGGCGAGATGGACCCCGAGGAGCTGGCGCAGACGACGATGGATCCCTCGCGGCGGATGCTGATCAAGGTCGAGGTCGATGACGCGGCCGCGGCCGATCAGGTCTTCTCGATGCTGATGGGCGACCAGGTCGAGCCGCGCAGGCTGTTCATCGAGCAGAACGCAAAGGACGTTCGCTTCCTGGACGTATGAATTCCAGCCCGCGCAGACCCCGGGGCTTCCCCTCCGCCGCATGCTCCTAACCAAGAAAGCGTGACGTGGCGACAGTAGAACCGCTAGGACCAGGCCGGATCGAGCCGCGCGAGCTCGAGCAGGAGATGCGCTCGAGCTTCCTCGACTACGCGATGAGCGTGATCGTCGCTCGCGCGCTCCCGGACGTGCGTGACGGCCTCAAGCCCGTGCATCGGCGCGTGCTCTACGCGATGCACGAGGCCGGCCTGCAGCCCAATCGCGCGCGGCTCAAGTGCGCGCGTGTGGTCGGCGACGTGATGGGCTCCTACCACCCCCACGGCGACCAGGCGATCTACGACACGCTCGTCCGGCTCGCGCAGCCGTTCTCGATGCGCTATCCGCTCGTCGACGGCCAGGGCAACTTCGGCAACATCGACGGCTACCCGGCGGCGGCGATGCGGTACACGGAGTGCCGGCTCACGCGTCTCGCCACCGAGATGCTGCGTGACATCGACGCGGACACCGTCGACTTCAAGCCGAACTACGACGAGTCGCGCCGTGAGCCGGAAGTCCTGCCGGCACGATTGCCGAACCTGCTGCTGAACGGCTCGGCCGGGATCGCGGTGGGGATGGCGACGAACATCCCCCCGCACAACCTCGGCGAGGTGGTCGACGCGCTCGTGGCGATGATCGACGAGCCGACGATCGACGTCGACCGGCTGGTGAAGCACGTCAAGGGCCCGGACTTCCCGACCGGCGCGATCATCCTCGGCCGCGACGGGATCCGCGAGGCCTACCGCTCCGGCCGTGGGCGGATCGTGATGCGCGCGCGCACCCACATCGAGGAGCTGCGCGGCGGCCGCACCGCGATCGTCGTCAGCGAGCTGCCGTACGGGGTCAAGAAGGGCGGCGACGAGGGCGTGATCAAGAAGATCGCCGACCTCGTCAACGACAAGGTCATCCCGGAGGTCCACGACGTCAAGGACCTCTCCGACAAGTCGGGGATGCGCATCCAGATCGAGCTCAAGCGCGACGCCATTCCGCAGGTCGTCCAGAACAAGATCTTCAAGCACACGTCGCTGCAGACGACCTTCGGCTACAACGCCGTGGCGCTCGTCGACGGCGTGCCCCGCACGCTGCCGCTGCGCGACCTGCTGCAGCACTACCTCGACTTCCAGCGCGAGGTCGTCACTCGCCGCTCGAAGTTCGAGCTGCGCAAGGCCGAGGCCCGCGCGCACGTCCTGCAGGGCTACCTGACCGCGCTCGACAACCTCGACGCGGTCATCGCGTTGATCCGCGCCTCCGCCGACCCGGACGCGGCGCGCGCCGGCCTGATGGAGACGTTCGAGCTCTCCGAGATCCAGGCCCAGGCGATCCTCGACCTGCGGCTCCAGCGCCTGACCGGGCTCGAGCGCAAGCGGATCGAGGACGAGTACGCCGACCTGATGGAGCGCATCTCCGAGCTGCGCACGATCCTCGGTGACGAGGCGAGGATCGACTCGCTGATCCGCGAGGAGCTGCTCGAGATCAAGCAGGCCTACGGCAAGGGCGACGACCGTCGCTCCGAGATTGTCGCCGCCGAGGGTGAGCTCGAGCTCGAGGACCTGATCGCGGAGGAGGACATGGTGATCGCGATCACGCGCTCGGGCTACGTGAAGCGGCTACCGGTGACGACCTACCGGGAGCAGCGCCGCGGCGGGATCGGCGTGATGGGCATGGATCTCAAGGACGAGGACTACATCGAGCACCTGTTCGTCGCCTCGACCCACGACTACCTGCTCTTCTTCACCTCCGTCGGCAAGGTCTACCGGCTGAAGGTGCACGAGCTCCCGCTCGGCACGCGGCAGTCGAAAGGGCGCGCGATCGTGAACCTGCTCCCGTTCGCCCAGGGCGAGCAGGTGCGGGCCGTGATCGCGACGCGCGACTTCAAGGAGGCGGAGTACCTCGTCCTCGCGACCCGCAAGGGGATGGTCAAGAAGACGAAGTTCGAGGAGTACAACACCCCCCTGAGGGCCGACGGGATCATTGCGATCAAGCTTCGCGACGAGGACGCGCTCGTCGACGTGCTCCACTCGTCTGGCGCCGACGACATCATTCTCGTCTCGCGCAAGGGCCAGGCGATCCGCTTCCGCGAGAGCAACGTCCGCCCGATGGGCCGAGCGACCTCCGGCGTGAAGGGCATGGGCCTGCGCAAGGGCGACGAGGTGATCGCGGCCGGGATCGCGGATGACGAGCTCGACATGCTCGTCGTCACCGACCAGGGCTACGGCAAGCGCACCCGGATGGCCGACTACCCGCTCAAGGGCCGCGGCGGCCTGGGCGTGAAGACCGTCCAGCTGACCGAGGCCCGCGGCCAGCTCGCCGGCGCGCTTGCCGTGCGCGAGGGCTACCAGGTGATGCTGATCTCGGACGGAGGCACGGTGATCCGCATGCCGGTCGACGAGATCAAGCGGCTCGGCCGCTCGACGCAGGGCGTGATCGTGATGCGGCTGCGCGGCGACGAGCAGGTCTCCAGCATCGCCCTCGTAGCGGAGTCGGAAGAACCGGAGGACGAGCCCGCGCCCGCGGACGAAACCGAGCCGGCTCCTGCTGCAGAAACCGGTAAGAACGAGTAAGTTCGGTCCCGCCCTTCCATAACTGGAAGCAGGTCGCTATAACTTACAAAAGGGAAGTACCGGGCGCGGGAGGCGTGTATGGCGTACGACAAGGCAGCAGACTTCCTCGAGCCGATCGACCTGGCCGAGCACCTGGACAAGATCGAGCTTTACCTCGGGCAGGTGTGTCAGATCGCCGGGATCTCGAAGATGCAGCTCGACTACTGGACGAACAAGGCACAGATCCCCACCAAGGGGAACAAGCAGCGCATCTACGACATCGACGCGCTTGAAACCGTGATGCTGATCAAGCAGGCCAAGGACAAGGGTTTGAACCTGGGCGCCGCGATCGAGGCCGCCCGCCGCTTCCGTGAGACGAATCGCCGCGTCGCCGTCGAGGGCTAGCCGCCCCGCAGCGTCTCGGCCGCCTGCTCGGGCGCGAGCGTGTTGATGTAGTGCCCGGCGCCGAGCTCGAGGGACGCCATCACCGTCAGCCTCGGCAAGAGCTCGAAGTGCCAGTGACCTGCCTCGTGCAGCCAGAGGTTCATCGGTCGCGGTCCCTCCGCCGCGCCCAGGCGCCGGAGCGCCTCGGCGGCGAGTTCGAGCGCTGAGCCAAGCAGGGCGCTCGGGAAGGCATGCTCCTCGTGCTCGACCGGCGCGACCAGGCACTCGTAGGGCGAGCGGCTCGCGTACGGGCAGAGCAGCACGAGCCCGGCGCGGTCCTCGACCACGCGGGTCTTCTCGGCGCGCTCGAGCTCGAGGTACTCGCAGAGCCGGCAGCCCTCGCCGCGCTCGGCCTTCGGAATGGGCGGCTCCGCATCCAGCCAGACGAGCTGCGAGTGCGAGTGGAGCAGGCTCGCCCCGGCTGCGCGGCCCTCGTTCACGCACGCGAAGAGCGTCTTGCCCTGCTCACTCGCGTCGGCGGCCCGCAACCGCCACGCCTCGGCGACGAGCGCGAGCTGCGCCGCGTCGAGCTCCGCGATCGAGCGGGAGTGCTGCGGCGAGTGGACGACGACCTCCTGCCGCTCGAAGGCCGGGTACTTGTTCGGCACGACCCGCACCGACCAGCCGGGCGTGTCGGGCTCGCGCCCTTCCGTCGGCAGCGCGAGCACCTCGGGCGGCGTGCGCCCCTCGCGGCCCTCGCAGAACGGGCAGGACTCGAGCTCCTCCTCGGTCGGTAGCTCGAGCTCGGCCTGCCCTGCGCCAGGCCTTCCCGAGCGGCCCGGGGCGACCGCGACGAGCCGGCCCGTGAGCGGGTCGACTCGCAGGCGGGCGCTCAGCCGGAGCTGCCCTTCTTGTCCAGGAACGGCTTGAGCAGGTCGAGCGGCGCCGGGAAGACGATGGTCGTCGACTGCGAGGAGCCCAGCTCGAGCAGCGTCTGCAGGTAGCGCAGCTGCAGCGCGATCGGGTGCTCCTCGATTACGAGCGCGGCGTCCTTCAGCCGCTCGGAGGCCTGGAACTCACCCTCCGCGTTGATCACCTTCGCGCGCCGCTCGCGCTCGGCCTCGGCCTGGCGGGCCATCGCGCGTTGCATGCCCGAGGGGATCTCGACGTCCTTGACCTCGACGATCGAGACCTTGATCCCCCACGGCGAGGTGGCCTCGTCGATGATCTCCTGCAGGATCGAGTTGATCTTGTCGCGCTCGGAGAGCAGCTCGTCGAGCAGGTGCTGGCCGAGCACCGACCGCAGGGTCGTCTGCGCGATCTGCGAGGTGGCGACCATGAAGTTCTCCACCTGGACGATCGCGTTCTTCGGCTCCACGATCCGGAAGTAGGCGACCGCGTTGACGCGCACCGGGACGTTGTCCTTGGTGATGACCTCCTGCGGCGGGATGTTGAGCGTGATCGTCCGCAGGTCGACCTTCACCATCCGGTCGACGACGGGGATCAGCAGGAACAGGCCCGGCCCCTTCGGCTCGGGCAGCAGCCGGCCGAGGCGGAAGACGATCCCGCGCTCGTACTCGCGTGCCACCTTGATCGCCGAGATCAGGAACAGCACGACCAGGAACAGCAGGACGAGGACGATGATCAGCGCGGCGGCCACGGCCCCCGATCCTACTCCTCAGTCCTTGCCAAGGGGCTCGACCTCGAGCACGAGGCCTGGGTCGACACCCGCAACGCGCACGCGCTGGCCCGGGCGCAGCGGCCCGTTCGAGATCGGGCGCGCGCGCCAGAGCTCGCCGTGCACGAAGACCATGTCGTCGCGGCGTGCCTCCCCGACCTCGCCGACGATCATCTGCGGCCCGACGGAGACCGGTCTGCGCCGGACCTGCACGGCCTTGGTCAACGCGAAGACCCAGAGCCCGCCGAGCCCGAGCGCAAAGGCGACGAGCAGCGGCACGTTCACGTTGTCGTACGGAGCCGGCGCGTTGTGGAAGAGCAGCAGCGAGCCGACGACGATGCTCGTCAGCCCCGAGACGGTGAGCGCCCCGTGGCTCACAACGTGCGCGTCGATCACGAGCAGCGCGGCGCCGAGGATCAGCAGCGCGAGCCCGGCCCAGCTGATCGGCAGCACGGCGAAGCCGAACAGCGCTGTCAGCAGCGCGATCGCCCCCAGCGCACCGGGCAGCACGACGCCCGGGTGGAAGATCTCGAAGCCGATCCCGGCGATCCCGGCGAGGAACAGCAGCGGAATGATGTTCGGGTCGATCAGCGCGTTCAGCAGGCGCGTGAAGAAGCCCGGCCCGACGTTCACGATCTCGGCGCCGGCCGTGTGCAGGACGTAGCCCTTCCCGGCGGTCTTGCGGCCGTCGATCTTGTCGAGCAGCGCCGGCAGTGTCGGCGCCAGCACGTCGACGACGTCCATCTGCTTGGCCTTCTGCTCGTCGAGGTTCGAGGCCTTTCGTACCGCCTCTGCGGCCCAGGCTGCGTTGCGGTGGTGGTAGCGCATCAGGCTCGTCAGCGAGGCGACCGCGTCGTTGATCACCTTCCGCCGCAGGTCGGAGCCGAGGTTCTGCCCGCTCGAGTCGATCGGGGTCGAGGAGCCGATGTTCGTGGCCGGCGCCATCGCGGCCACGTCCGCCGCCTCGGTGATCCAGACCCCGGCCGAGGCGGAGCGGGCGCCGCTCGGCGAGACGTACACGATCACGGGAATCCGCGAGCCGATCTCCGTCTTGACGATCTTCCGCATCGACTCGGAGAGCCCGCCCGGCGTGTCGATCACGATCACGGCGGCGTCGTAGCCGCCCTTCTGCGCACGGTGGAGCTCGTGGTCGAGGTAGCTCGAGGTGACCGGGTTGACCTCGAGCTCGAAGTGGATCGCAAGCACGCGGGGCTTCGCAGCCGACGCCAGGGCCGGGACGGCGAGGGCCGCGACCAGCGAGGCGAGGAGTGCCCGGGAGAACGGCCCTTTCACGGTTGTAAAGATTCTACCGACGAGCAGCGGTTTTCCTTGCGAGCGAGGAAGTCGTCTGCGACTCTCGAAGCGGGTCGCTCGTCCTATGAGGCTCGTCGTCGCAGCCGTCCTCGCCGCCGCGTTCCCCGGCTCCGCCTTCGCTGCCGGGCTCGTGCACCAGCGAGATTTCAAGCCGCAGGCTCCGGGCCGCGTGCTCACGCCCGGGCGGTTCGAGCTCGTCGGCATCCACTGGCGGGGGCCCGGCAAGGTCAGGTTCCGGACGCACGGCTCCGGGGGGCGCTGGAGCGGATGGCGCGTCTCCTCCGACGAGGACACGCCTCGCCAGCGCGGCTGGCGGCTCGGCGAGCCGGTGTGGGTCGGGCCTTCGGACGCGCTCCAGTACCACGTCGCCGGTCGTGTCACACGGGTGCGCGCGTACTTCGTGCGCTCGCCGAGAATCGCAACACCGCTCAAGCGAGCCGACCTCGCGGCGGCGCCGCCGATCGTCACCCGCGCCGGCTGGCACGCCGACGAGTCGATCCGTCGCGCGCCGCCGTTCTACGCGGACGGCGTCCACCTCGTGTTCGTGCATCACACGGTCAGCTCGAACTCGTACACGAAAGCGCAGTCGGCCTCGATCGTGCGCGGGATCGAGCTCTACCACGTGAAGGCCAACGGCTGGAACGACATCGGCTACAACTTTCTCGTCGACAAGTACGGCCAGATCTTCGAAGGCCGCTACGGCGGAATGACGAAACCGGTTGTCGGCGCCCACGCGATGGGGTTCAACAGCGGCTCGGTCGGGATCGCCGTGATCGGCGACTACAGCTCGACCGCGATCACGCCCGCCGCCCGGGCGGCGCTCGTCTCGCTGATCGCGTGGCGCCTGGACCTCGCGCACGTCGATCCGCTCTCGAGCGTCGTGCGCGTGTCGGCCGGGAACCCGCGCTACCTGGCGGGGAGGGCCGTGACGCTCCGCGCCATTTCCGGCCACCGCGACGTCTACCCCACGAGCTGCCCGGGCGCGAGCCTGTACTCCCAGCTGCCCTCACTGCGGGCGGCGGTCGCGAAGACCGGGCTGCCGAAGCTCTACTCGCCCGCCGTGAGCGGCCGGCTTGGCGGCCCGATCCGCTTCACGGCGCGACTCTCGAGCTCGGCGCCGTGGACGGTGACGGTGCGCGACGATTCCGGCACGACCGTCGCGAGCGGTACCGGTACGGGTACGCGCGTCGACTGGACGTGGGACGCGAGCGGCGCGAACGAGAGCCACTACGCCTGGTCGATCGCCGCGACGCAGGCGCGTGCGGCGACGGGCTCGATCGGAAGCGCGCCTGCGCCGCTGTCGCTGCAGAAGCTCCGCCTCGCGCCGTCGGTGGTGACGCCGAACGGTGACGGCCGCGGCGACGAGGCGAAGATCGAGTTCCGGCTCTCCACCTCGGCGGCGGTGAGCGCGACGGTGCAGGACCTGCTCGGGAACACGGTTGCGACCCTCTTCAACGGGCAGCGGGCGGCGGGCAAGCAGCAGCTGACGTGGGATCCGGAGGCGCTGAACGACGGCTGGTACCGGCTGCTCCTGGTCGCGACTGCGGGCGCGAAGCAGGTGCAGGCCTCGACCCGCTTCTGGATCGACCGCACGCTTGGCGGCACGGCCGTCAGCACGCCCGCCTTCTCGCCGAACGGCGACCGGCGCCTCGACGAGGCGGCGATCGGCTTCGATCTCTCGAACCCGGCCCACGTGGCGGTTCGGGTGCTGCGCGCGTCGAAAGTCCTGGCGACGCTGCTCGAACAGGACCTGACGCCCGGCTCGCAGCAGCTGACCTGGAACGGGAGCGGCCTCCCCGACGGGCGCTACGTCGTGGCGGTCACCTCGGCGGACTCCCTGCTCGAAGTGACCCAGCGGGTCGTCGTGCGGATCGACCGCCGACCGCCGACGCTGCGGCTGCTCTCGCTCGCGCCCATCGCCCTCCGGGTCTCCGAGCCCGGCACGCTCGTGCTCGCCGTGAACGGCCGCTGGAGCAAGCTACGCGTGAAGCGCGCAGGGCTGCTGCGTATCGGCCACCGGGGCCCGGTTCGCGGCTTCACCGCCTACGAGCTCGACCTGGCCGGCAACCGCAGCCGCACCGTCAGCGCCCGGCGCTGACCCACGTACGACGCGCCCCCAGCGACCCGTGCACCGCGGCATACACTACGCCCGCCGTGCAACCTCCTCTTCGCAAGCGCCGTCAGATTCGGCAGGACCCGCGGCCGCAACGGCCGCTCGTCTACGAGAGGCTCAGTGACCCCATCCTCGTCAAGCGAGCGAAGGACGGCGACGCGCAGGCGCTCGCGACCCTCTGCGAGCGGCACGCGCCACGCGTCGAGCGGCTCGCCGGGCACGTGCTCGCCGATCCGGAGGACGCCCGCGACGCCGCGCAGGAGGCGCTGGCCAAGCTGTGCCTCCGCATCCGGCAGTTCCGCGGCGACTCGCAGTTCGCGACGTGGCTCCACCGGCTCGTGGTCAACACGTGCCACGACGTGGCCGATCGCCAGCGCGCGCGCCGCTGCGAGCCGCTGCTCGAGGACGAGCGCGCCGCAGACGACGGCGATCCCGCGCGCGAGGCCGCCCTTTCGGAACTTCGCCGCGAGCTCGCCGTGGAGCTCGGCACGCTGTCGCGAGAGCAGGCGAGCGTCGTCGTGCTGAAGGACGCGTTGGGCTTCTCGTTCGCGGAGATCTCGGAGCAGTCGGGGATGCCGGTCGGGACTGCGAAGTGCTACGCGCACCGCGCCCGCGCCGGCCTGCGCGCACGGCTCACGGACGAACACGCCGCGTGACGACGCTTGGGCGCGAGGAGATCGAGGCGATCCTGCCTCACCGCGAGCCGTTCCTTCTGATCGACGAGGTGCTCGAGCTCGAGCCGGGCGAGCGCGTGGTCGCGCGTAAGACGGTGCAGCCCGACGAGTGGTACCTCGCCGGCCACTTTCCCGGCCGGCCCGTGATGCCCGGCGTGCTGATCGTCGAGGGGATGGCGCAGACGGGCGCGGTCGCCGTCCTCTCCCTGGAGGAGAATCGCGGCCGGCTGGCGCTCTTCGCCGGAATCGACGACGTGCGCTTCAAACGGATCGTCGAGCCGGGCGACGAGCTCGTCTTCGAGTGTCGCCTCGAGGCGGTGCGGGGCCCGATCGGCAAGGGCAAGGCGACGGCGAAGGTCGACGGGCAGCTCGCCGCCCGGGGCACGCTCACCTTCGCCGTGGAGCAGGGCAAACCGTGATCGGCAGCGCGAACGGCGTCGCGATCTCGATCACCGGGCTCGGCTGCCGCGTGCCCGAGCGCGTGGTCACGAACGACGACCTCTCGACGATGATGGACACCAACGACGAGTGGATCCGCGAGCGCACGGGGATTCGCGAGCGCCGCATCGCCGAGCCGGAGGAGGCGCTCTCCGACCTCTGCCTACCGGCTGCGCATGACGCGCTCGAGCAGGCGGGCCTGGAGCCCGAGCAGATCGACCTGATCATCGTCGCGACGGTTACGCCAGACATGGCGTTCCCGTCCACGGGTGCGATCCTGGCCGACCGGCTCGGTGCGTCCGACGCGGCGGCCTACGACCTGTCGGCCGGCTGCACCGGCTTCATGTACGCGCTCGCGCAGGGCTACGGGATGCTCGCCGGCGGGCTTGCGCAGCGGGCGCTGATCGTCGGCGGCGACGTCCTGTCGAAGATCATGGACTGGAGCGACCGGAGCACCGCCGTGCTGTTCGGCGACGGGGCGGGCGCGGTCGTGCTCGAGCGGGTCCCGGACGGCGGCTTCCTCGGGTTCGAGCTCGGCGCCGACGGCTCCGGTGGGCCGCAGCTCTACCTTCCGGCCGGCGGCTCGCGGCAGCCGGCGAGCGCGGAGTCCGTAGCCGGGGGGATGCACTTCGTGCGCATGAACGGCCGCGAGGTCTTCAAGTTCGCGACGCGGGTGCTCGTGAGCTCGGCAGAGGCTGTGCTGGCCGAGTGCGGTAAGACCGTTGACGACGTGGACGTCTACGTGCCGCACCAGGCGAATGTCAGGATCATCGAGCACGCGCGCAAGAAGCTCGGGATTCCGCAGGAGAAGACGGTGGTTGACGTCGACCGCTACGGGAACACTTCGTCCGGCTCGATTCCGCTCGCGCTGGCCGATGCCAAGGCCGACGGCCGGCTGCAAACGGGGCAGCTGGTGCTGATGACAGGGATGGGAGCCGGGCTCACCTGGGGCTCGGCTCTGATCGAATGGACAAACGGAGGAACTGGATGAGCGCGTCGAAGATCGCATTTTGCTTCCCCGGCCAGGGGTCGCTCGAGGTGGGCATGGGCCGCGAGATTGCCCTGGCCGTGCCGGAGGCGATGGATGTCTACCGCCGCGGCAGCGAGGCGTCGGGTCTCGACCTCGCCCGGCTCTGCTTCGAGGCGCCCGAGGAGGAGCTCGTGCAGACGGAGGTGCAGCAGCCTGCTCTCGTCGCGACGAGCCTCGCCGTGCTCGCCGCGCTGCGGGCGGACGGCTTCGAGCCGGACTTCGTCGTCGGTCACTCGGTCGGCGAGTTCGCGGCGCTGGCGGCGGCACAGGCGCTCACGACCGAGGACGCGATCGCGCTCGTCCGCCAACGCGGGCTCGTGATGGCGGAGGCCGCGCGGGAGAACCCGGGCTCGATGGCCGCGATCCTCGGCCTCGACGACGAGGTGGTCGAAGGCCTCTGCGCCCGGATCGCGGGCGTCTGGCCGGCGAACTACAACTGCCCTGGCCAGATCGTCATCTCGGGGCAGAACCCGTCGGTCGACGAGTGCTGCAGTGAGGCCGAGCGCGAAGGCGCGCGCCGGACGGTGAAGCTGCGCGTCTCCGGTGCCTTCCACAGCCCGCTGATCGCGCGTGCGGCGGAGCATCTGCGGCCGGCGATCGAGCGCGCGAAGTTCGCCGACCCGATCGCGCCCTTCATGTCCACGGTCACGGCGAAGATCGAGCCCGCGCAGCGCATGGCCTCCCTGCTCGTCGAGCAGCTGACCGCGCCGGTCAAGTTCACGCAGGCGGCGCGGGAGCTGATGCGCCAGGGCGTGAAGGTCTTCGTCGAGGTCGGGCCGGGCAACGTCCTCACCGGTTTACTGAAGAGGATCGACAGAAGCGTGAAGGCGATCCCGGTGGGCGACCTCGCCTCGCTCGAGAAGCTGCGGGAGACGCTCGGCTCTGCCTGACGACGGGTTTTGCTCGCTCGAAGGGAGGGTGGCGCTCGTCACCGGCGGCTCGCGCGGGATCGGCCGGGCGATCGCGCTGGAGCTGGCGCGCGCCGGAGCGGAGGTCGTGGTCGGCTACCGCTCGGGGGCCGAGGAGGCCGAGGCGGTCGCGAAGGAGGCCGGCGGCCGCGCCGTCGAGGCCGACGTCTCCGATCCCGAGCAGGCAAAGCGCCTGGTCGAGGAGGCGGGCGACCTCGACATCCTGGTCAACAACGCGGGCCTGACCCGCGACGGCCTGCTCGCGCGGATGCCCGACTCGGACTGGCGCGACGTGATCGAGACGAACCTCTCGTCGGTCTTCTACACCTCCCGCGCCGTGACCCGCGGGATGATGAAGAAGCGCGCCGGCTCGATCGTGAACGTGTCCAGCATCGTCGGTGTCCACGGCAACTGGGGACAAACGAACTACGGCGCCTCGAAGGCCGGGATCATCGGCTTCACCAAGTCGCTCGCGCGAGAGCTCGGCAGCCGCGGCGTGCGCGCCAACGTCGTCGCGCCCGGCTACGTGAACACGCGCCTGACCGACGTGCTCCCCGAGGAGGCGCAGCAGGCGATGCTCGCGAACACGCCGCTCGGCCGTCTCGGCGAGCCGGAGGACGTTGCGGGGGCGGTACGCTTCCTCTGCTCCGACGAAGCCGCCTTCATCACGGGCGAGGTGCTGCTCGTCGACGGCGGGCTAGGAATGTAGATGACGAACGGCAGCTTCAACGGACGGCGTAGGGTCGTGATCACCGGCCTCGGTGCGGTGACCCCGCTCGGCAACGACGTCGAGTCGACGTGGGAGACGCTCGTCGCCGGCCGCTCCGGCGCGGCCGAGATCACGCAGTTCGACTCGAGCGACTTCGCGGTGCACTTCGCCTGCGAGGTGAAGGGCTTCGACCCGACCGACTACATCGAGCGCAAGCAGGCGCGGCGGATGGACCGCTTCGCGCACCTGGTCGTCGCCGCGGCGCGCCAGGCGGAGGCGGACTCCGGGATCTCCGTCGAGTCCGAGTCGGACCGGATCGGCGCCGCAATCGCGACGGGCATCGGCGGCCTGAAGGCGTTCCAAGACTGCCACAGCGAGTTGCTCGAGCGGGGTCCCGACCGCGTGAACCCGTTCTCGATCCCGGAGATCATCCCGAACATGGGTGCCGCCTGGGTCTCGATGCAGCTCGGCACGCAGGGCCCGCTCAGCTCGCAGTGCACGGCCTGCGCGGCCTCGAACATGGCGATCGGCGACGGGCTCGACGCGATCCGCCTCGGGCGCGCCGACGTCATGCTCTGCGGCGGCACCGAGGCCCCGGTGACCGAGGTCGGGATCGCCGGCTTCAGCGCGATGCGGGCGCTCTCGCGCCGCAACGACGACCCCGAGGCGGCGAGCCGACCCTTCGACTTGGCCCGGGACGGATTCGTGATGGGCGAGGCGGGCGCCGTCGTCGTGCTGGAAGAGCTCGAGCATGCCCGCGCGCGCGGGGCCGAGATCTACGCCGAGCTGCTCGGCTACGGCGTCTCCTCCGACGCGCGTCACATCACCGAGCCCGACCCCTCCGGCAAGAATCCGGCCCGCGCGATGACGATGGCGTTCGGCGACGCGGGCATCGACCCGGGCGAGATCGACTACATCAACGCGCACGGCACCTCGACGCCGCTCGGAGACTCTGCCGAGACGCGCGTGATCAAGCTCGCGCTCGGCGAGGAGAACGCGCGCAAGACGCCGGTCTCTTCGACGAAGGGCGCGACCGGACACTGCTTGGGGGCGGCGGGTGCGGTGGAGGCGATGTTCTCGGTGCTCGCCGTCAACCGGGGCGTGCTGCCGCCGACGATCAACTACGACGAGCCCGACCCGGAGTGCGACCTGGACTACATCCCGAACGAGTCGCGCGAGGCCGACGTGCGCGTCGCCGTCTCGAACTCGTTCGGCTTCGGCGGTCACAACGCGACGATCGTGATCCGCCGCTTCGAGGACTAGTCGCAGGCGTCCGCGTAGAAGCGCAGGTACTGGGCGAAGTGCGCGTCCCAGTAGACGCCGTCGTGGCCGCCGGGCCAGACATGGAAGCTGACGTCCGTGCTGTGCGCTCGTAGCTCGCGCGCGAGCTTCTCTGCCGCCGACTGCAGCGGGTCGTGATTGCCGACGTCGATCCAGATCGGCGTGTCGTAGAGCGAGCGTTTGCGCGCCAGCGAGAGTAGGTTGTGACGGGCGTAGTCGGCGGCGTTGTCGAACCCGAACCCGAACTCGTCTTGCGTCAGCACCGCCGGCGAGTGGCCGCCGACTGCGCAGAAGCCCTTCGGCTCGATCCGGCCGAGGTCGAGAGCGCCGAAGCCGCCCATCGAGATGCCGCCGATCGCGACGCGGTCGCGGTCCGCGCCGCTTCGTCGTAGGGCGGCCGGAATCGCCTCCCGCAGGACGTACGACCCCCACGGCCCCTCGTCGCGGTCGTGCCACCAGCCGGTGTCGCCTTCGGGGAGGAGCACGACCGGCGCGCGGTCGCCGACCCGGCGGAGGGCCATCACGAACGCGGGGCTGAGCGTGTCGCTGGGCGCGGCGCCGTAGCCGTGCAGGAAGACGAGCAGCGGCCGGCCCTCGCCGCCGCCCGCGGGCGTGACCAGTTCCCCGTAGAGCTGCCGGCCCATGAGCTTGCTCTGCAGCGCGAAGTTCGTGACCTTCGGCGGCGCCGCGAGCTCCGGCTTCTCGGAACCGCAGCCGCAGAGCACAATCGTTGCGAGCAAAGCCGCCAATCCGAGGCGCACCACGTGTGTCACCCGACCTCTGCCCGGAGGCCCGCGAGCCGCTCCTTGACACGCGCGGCCATGACGAGGTTCTCCTTGGCCTCGAAGCGGACGAGCGCCTGCTCGAGGGCCTCGGCGGCTTCCTGCGGCCGGCGGGCGATCGTGAGGACCTCGCCGAGGTCGGCTCGCGCCTCCGCCTTCGAATTGAGGTCTTCCGTCGTCTCCCCGATGTCGACAGCCTCGCTGGCCAGCCGTTCCGCCTCCTCGTAGTTCCCGCGTCTCGCGAGCACCCTCGCACGAGCCTGCCGCCAGAGCATCTGCGTGATCGCATCCTCTTCGGCTCCGAGCTCGGCGGCCTGCGCCGCCCACCCCTCGGCGTCGCCGAGCCGGCCGAGCTCGTAGTAGACACCGGCCAGTCCACCCGCGGTCGTCGAGAGCTCGGACGAGCGCCCGAGCTCATCGAGTAGGCGGCAGCCCTCCTCTCCCGCGGCGACGGCAGCTTCGAGATCTCCGGCGAGAAACTCGATCACCATGGCGTAGCCCTCGATCGCTGCGAGCACGCCCGTTGCGCCGCCGCGCTCCGCCAGCTCGGCCCGGAGCTCGGCGAGGAGCGCCTGGGCATCGTCGCTGCGGCCGAGCATCGCGCATGCGATGCACCGGTGCGCGCGCAGAAAGTAACCGCGCTGTTCGTGTGGAAGCTGCTCGTCCTGCCAGGCGAGCAACTCGGTGAGCGGGTTCGAGCCGAAGAACCGGGCGTGACTCTGGAAGCCGACGAGCCCGGTCAGGCCTGCCGGACCGACGTGCGACTGGGCCTGCTCGTAGGCCGTGGCGACCCGATCCATCTGCGCGCGCATGTTGGCGGCGTCGCCAAGTGCGCGGTAGGCAATGCGCAGCGCAAGGTCGTCTCCAGCGGCTTCGAAGACCGGCAGTGCCTCTGCGATCAGAGCCTCCAGCTCGGCGGTGGCATCGGTCGGCTCGAGGTGGAGCCGCTGAGCGCCTTCGAGGATTCGCCCGCACAGCTCGCCGATCGAGTCGTGGGCGGTGGTGGCGCGTGAGACGATCGAGCGCGTGCGGCCCAAGGCCTCGTCTACTTTCCGGTCCCACGTGAGCGCGTCGATCAGGTCGGTCTCGAGAGCGAGGTCGAGCGCGTCGGGCGGCACGAGGTCGCCTGCGCGCTCCAGGAAGCCGGCGGCGGTGCCGAAGTCGAGCCTGCGAAGCGCTCGCCTCCCTGCCGCGGTCAGGCGCTCGCGTGCAGCCGCCGCGAGCCCGTCGTCCGCGCTCTGCGCGAGTTCCATCCGGTAGCGGACGGCTTGCTCGAGGTGATACCCGAGCAGCTCGTCCAGCTCGACGAGCGCCGCTCCGTGGTCCTCGAGCCAGCGTGCGAACGCTTCGTGCAGGTCAGCCCGGCGCGCCTTCGGCAACGCGTCGTACGCCGCATCGCGCATCAGGAGGTGGCGAAAGCGGAAGCCGTCCTGGCCCGGGATCTGAGCCCGTTCCGGCGCGATCAGCTGCTTGCGGACGAGGCCCGCCAGCTGCGGTGTCACCTGGGGCTGGTCCGGGACGAGTGCCTGGACGGCGCCGCGGTGGAAGACCTCGCCCTCGACGGCGCCGCACTCGAGCACGGCCCGCTCGGTGCTCTCGAGCCGGTCGAGGCGAGCCGCGAGCAGTGCCTGGAGCGTGGGCGGGACGACCGCCTCGCCGTCGCCCGTCATCGCGAGCATCTCGCCGATGAACAGCGGGTTGCCGCCGGCCGCGCGGGCGATCCGCTCGCGTAGTGGATCGGCGATTTGGCTGGGAATGAGCCGCTCGACGTCCACGTCGGGGAGGGGCTCGAGCCGGTGCGTCACCGACCAGGCCGGTCGCCGCTCCGCCAGCTCGGGCCGCGCCAGGCAGAGGAGCAGCATCGGTGAGCCGGACGAGAGCAGGGCCACGTGCTCGACGAGGTCGAGAAAGGTCTCTTCGCCAGAGTGGACATCGTCGAACACCACGGCCAGCGGCCGGTCGGCCGTGGCGTGCTCGAGCGTCTTGCGGAAAGCCCAGGCGATCTCCTCGGCGGACGACGGCGCGTCGCTCACGCCGAGCAGAGAGTCGAGCGCATCAGCGGCCGTCGCGTCCGGCGGGACCGTGTCGAGCTGCTTCAGCACCTCGACCACGGGCCAGTACGTGATCCCTTCCCCGTAGGGCAGGCAGCGGCCGTGGACGACCCGTGCCTCGGGCAGGGCAAGGGCCTCGGCGGCCAGGCGCGTCTTGCCCACGCCCGCGTCGCCGACAATCGTGACGAGCTCGCAGCGCAGCTCTGACCGCGCTCGCTCCCACGCCTCGCGGATCAGCGCGAGCTCGCGCCCCCGGCCGACGAAGCGGGCCTCGTGGCGCCGTTCGGGCGCCTCGCGCACCCGCAGGAGCCGGTAAGCGGCAACGCGCTCCGCCTTGCCCTTCAGCTGGAGCGGCTCGACGGCCTCGACCTCTACTGCATCGCGCACGAGCGCGAGCGTCGGGTCGCCGAGCAGCACCTCGCCCGGCTCGGCTGCCTGCTCGAGCCGTGCGGCGACGTTCACGGCGTCCCCTGTCGCCAGGCGCTCGTCGGTGCCGGTGACGACGACTCCGGTGGTGAGCCCGATGCGCGCCTGCACGCCGAGCTCGGGCAGCGCGTCGCGCATCTCCGCCGCCGCGCGGACGGCCCGCAGAGCGTCGTCCTCGTGCGCCGTCGGCACCCCGAAGACCGCCATCACCGCGTCGCCGATGAACTTCTCGACCGTTCCCTGATGGCGCTCGACGATCGCCTTCATCCGCTCGAAGTAGCGCGCGAGCAGCTCGCGGAGCGCCTCGGGGTCCACCGACTCGCCGAGCGCGGTCGACCCAGCGACGTCGCAGAACAGGACGGTGACCGTCTTGCGCTGCACGTGACCATGATCGCTTAGGCCGGGCCGCAAGCGGCCGGTAAGCTCGACTCCGTGGCGAGGGACCGGTGGGCGACCTTCGACTGCTACGGAACGCTGATCGATTGGAACGGCGGGATTCGCGCTGAGCTCGCACGCGTGTTCGGCGACGCCGAGGCCGACGAGCTGTTGCGCCGCTACCACGAGCTCGAGCCGCAGCTCGAGGCCGACGGGAAGCTCTCCTACCGCGAGGTGCTGACCGAGGCGATGCCCCGGCTCGGTGCGCCGCCGGCCGAGGAGGACGCGCTCGCCCAATCGCTTCCCGCCTGGCTGCCGTTCCCGGAGGTGCCGGTCGCGCTCAAAGGCGCGCGGGGGCACGGTTGGAAGCTCGCGATCCTCTCGAACACCGACCGCGACTACATCGAGGCCTCGCTGGCTCAGCTCGGGGTGCCGTTCGAGCTTGCGATCGTCGCGTCCGAGATCGGCTCGTACAAACCGGCACTCGGGCACTGGCGCGCCTTCGAGGAGCAGGTCGGCCGCCCGCCCGACGTGCACGTCGCCGCGAGCCTTCTCCACGACGTTGGGCCGGCGAACGAGCTGGGGCTGCCCTCGATCTGGATCAACCGACTGGGCGAGACTCCAGGCCCGCAGCCGACTCGCGAGCTACCGGACCTCACGCGCGTCGCCGACACGTTGGACGAGCTCGCGTGAGCGTCGAGCTGCGACCGGCGACGGAGGACGATCTGCCGGCCACCCAGGTCGTGACCGACGAGAGGACGCTGTGAGCCGTCTCCGTGCCCGCTGTCCCGAGTGCCGCACCTACACGTGCGTCGCGATCGGCCCTGGTTACGAGTGCCATGCGTGCGGCCGCGAGTTCGGCTCCGGGATGGTTCGCGTCCCGCAGGCATGGGGCGAGGGCGGCGAGTCGATGGCCGAGGCCGGACGCCTGCCGTTGCCGTTTCCCGAGGCGGCCGTCGTCGAGGAGAACACGCTCGACGAGCAGACGCTCGCGGTCGCGATCGACCTGCCGGAGCGGCCGCTCGTGCTCGGCGGCTGCTGCTGCGCGCACATCGGCGCGGTCGAGGCGTTGGCCGCGCGGCACGGCCGCATCTCGCTCGTCTGGTTCGACGCGCACGGCGACTTGAACACGCCCGAGACCTCGCCCTCCGGGAACCTCTGGGGGATGCCGCTGCGGATGATCCTCGACTCGGGCGCCGTCGAGCCGCAGGACACGATTCTGCTGGGGGCTCGCAGCCTCGACCCGCCCGAACTCGAGTACGTGGCCTCGATCGGCCTGCGCACCGAGGCCGACGGCCTCGAGGACACGCTCGACGGGACGGAGGGCACCTACGTCGCGCTCGACGTCGACTCGCTCGAGCCGGGACCGATCCAGCCGTTCATGCCAGAGCCCGGCGGGCTCTCGCTGGCCGAGCTCGCGGAGCTCCTACGACGGGTGCGCGGCCGCACGCCGGTGCTCGGGGCCGGCTTCAGCGGGCTCGCCGCGGAGCCCGCAAACGTCGAGCCTCTGATCGGGCTCGCTCTCGCTCTCGGGCTGTAACTCCCGGCCGAAGCCACAGGTCTAAACTCGCAAGCCCGTGTCAGAACGCATCGACGTCTCCATCGAGCATCGCCACGCGCCGCCCGAGGACGCTGGCCGCCCGCATCCGAACACGTGCCCGAAGTGCGGCTCGCACTACCGCGACGACGAGCTTGCGGCGCACCTGAACGTCTGCCCGCAGTGCGGTCACCACTTCCCCGTGCACGCGCGTGAGCGGATCCGGCAGCTCGCCGACGAGGACAGCTTCGCCGAGGAGGCCTCGGAGCTCCGTTCCGACGACCCGCTCGGCTTCTTCGACCTGCGGCCCTACACGGAGCGGCTCGCGGAGGCCGAGCTCTCGACCGGCCTGGGCGAGGCGATGGTGATCGGCCGGGCCGCGATCGAGCACCAGCCCTGCCAGCTCGCGGTGATGGAGTTCGGCTTCATGGGCGGCTCGATGGGGCGCGTCGTCGGCGAGAAGTTCGCGCGCGCCTGCGAGGGAGCGGCGGAAAGGGGCGTTCCGCTCGTCTCGGTCACCACGACCGGCGGCGCGCGCATGCAGGAGGGCATCCTCTCGCTGATGCAGCTGCCGAAGACCGTCTGCGCAGTCGAGGACCTGCACGACGCCGGCGGCACGCTGATCAGCGTGATGGCGCACCCGACCACGGCCGGCGTGCTGGCGAGCTTCGCCAGCCTCGGCGACGTGCTCGTAGCCGAGCCCGGCGCCCTGCTCTCGTTCACCGGCCCGCGAGTGGTGCAGCAGACGACGCGCGAGAAGCTGCCCGAGGACTTCGGCCTCGCCGAGTCCAACTTCCGCCACGGCCACGTGGACGCCATAGTCCCCCGACCCGAGCTGCGCCCGACGCTGGGCCGTCTGCTCCGCCTCTTCGCCGATGGCCGGTGAGGCGGAGCTCAGGCTGCGCTCGCAGCTGAGCCGGTTGCGGAGCCTGCCCCTGCTGCGGGGCGCGAAGCTCTCGGGTGAGCTCGAGCGCCTGCAGCGGCAGCTCGACCGCATCGTCTCCGAGCCGAGCGACGAGGAGATCTGGCGTTCGGTCGAGCTCGCGCGCCACCCGGACCGCCCGTACACGCTCGACTACGTCGAACGGCTGCTCGAGGACTGGTTCGAGCTCCACGGCGACCATCACCACGGCGACGACGCGGCGCTCGTGGCCGGTTTCGGGCGCTTCCGCGGCCGGACGGTCGTGCTGCTCGGCAACCAGAAGGGCCGCGACGTGAAGGAGCGAACACGGCGCAACTTCGGCATGGCCTATCCCGAGGGCTACGGCAAGGCGATGCGCGCGATGGAGCTTGCCGACCGCCACGGCTTCCCGCTGCTGAGCCTCGTCGACATCCCGGGCGCCTATCCGGGCGTGATCGCGGAGCAGCACGGACAGGGCGGCGCGATCGCGCGCTCGCAGGCGCTGATGTCGCGACTGCGCGTCCCGATCGTGACGTGCGTGATCGGCGAGGGCGGCTCCGGCGGTGCGATCGCGACGGCGCTGGCCGACCGCGTGCTGATGCAGGAGAACGCGATCTACACGGTCATCTCGCCGGAGGGATGCGCGGCCATCCTCTGGCGCGACGCCGGCGAGGCCCAGAAAGCCGCGGCGGCATTCAAGCCCGACGCGGCGCACTGCCTCGAGCTCGGCGTGATCGACGCGATCGTCCCCGAGCCGGCGGAGGGCGCCCACGTCGACGCCGACGACGCTGCACGACTGCTCGGCGACGCCCTGGCGGAGTCGCTCGAGCTGCTGGAGAGCCAGACGGGCGACGAGCTCAGGCGGCAGCGACGTGTGCGTTTCCGCACAATTGGCCAGATCGCTGCAACCCGCTAGAAACCACGGGCTGAGCGGCTTTTTTCCACATCTTCCACAGGCTTATCCCCCGGCCGTACACATGTCGAGGCCGGCTTGTAGCCGGCCCCGACCCTAACCCCCCGTTAGGTGGAGAAGACTTCTAAGAAGTACGACCCCGAGTCGTAGATCGTATTGCCGCTTGGCCGGGGATGTAAACCAGTGCGGCGTGTACGTCCGATTCATGGCCCGCTCGCTCTGGGCCGGGACGATCTCGTTCGGATAAAAAGGCTTCGTGAGCCTCGGCGAGTACGAGCGGAAACGCGACCCGCAGAAGACCCCGGAGCCCTTCAGCGGCAAGCGCCGCGCGAAGGCGCCCATCTTCGTCGTCCAGCGTCACGACGCCCGCCGGCTCCACTACGACTTCCGCCTCGAGCGCGACGGCGCGCTCGCGAGCTGGGCGGTGCCGAAGGGCGTGCCGCTCGAGCCGGGCCAGCGGCACCTGGCGGTGCACGTCGAGGATCACCCGCTCGACTACGCGACCTTCGCGGGCGAGATCCCGCAGGGCCAGTACGGCGCGGGCACCGTCGAGATCTGGGACTCGGGCACCTACGAGCTCGTCGAGGAGAAGCGTGACGGGGGCCTGACCGTTCGCCTGCACGGCAAGAAGCTGGAAGGGCTCTGGACGCTCGTCCCCGCGAAGCTCGACGGCAACGAGAAGAACTGGCTGCTGATGCGCAAGCGGGACGAGGGCACGAAGGCGTCGTCCGCGCGGCGCTCGTACGCGCCGATGCTCGCCACGCTCGCCGACGACAAGGAGATGCCGGCGGGCGAGGGATGGGAGTACGAGATCAAGTGGGACGGCTACCGCATCGTGGCGCGCGTCGCCGGCGGCGAGGCCGAGCTGCGCACGCGCAAAGACCAGGTCTACACCGAGCGCTTCGCCAACGTGGCCAAGGAGCTCGCCAAGGCGCTGAAGACTCCGGACTGCGTCGTCGACGGCGAGGTCTGCGCGCTGGACGAGGAGGGGCGCCCGAGCTTCTCGGCGATGCAGCAGTCGAAGGCGGGCACGCAGATCGTCTACTACGTCTTCGACCTGCTCGAGGTCGAGGGCGAGCCCGTGATCGACCTTCCGCTCTCGGAGCGGCGCAAGCGGCTGCGGAAGCTGCTCGACGGCCGCAACCGCACCGTCCAGTTCTCCGAGGGGTTCGACGATGGTCGCGCGCTGCTGCGCGCGGCGAAGGAGCGCCGGCTCGAGGGGATCATGGGCAAGCGGTTCGACTCGCGCTACCTCCCGGGCAAGCGCTCGCGCGACTGGCTCAAGTTCAAGACGCACGGCGAGCAGGAGTTCGTAGTCGTCGGCTACACGCGGGGGAAGGGGCGGCGCGAGTGGTCGTTCGGCTCGCTCGTCCTGGCGGTCAACGGGCCCGACGGCCTCGAGTGGGCCGGCAACGTCGGCACCGGCTTCGACGACGCCGAGCAGGAGCGCCTGCTGAAGAAGCTGAGGCCGCTGGAGCGCAAGACATCGCCCTTCCCGAAGGCGCCGAAGATGCCGCGGGTGCGCAGGGACGACGTGGTCTGGGTCGAGCCGAAGCTCGTCGCCGAGGCCTCGTTCGCCGAGTGGACGCACGACGGCCGCCTGCGCGCGCCGGTCTACGTGGGGCTGCGCGAGGACAAGGACCCGAGCGAGGTGCGGCGCGAGCTGCCAGGCGAGTCGGCTGCTCCGATCGCCGACACGATCAAGCGCGGCAAGCACGTTCTCCGGCTCTCGAACCTCGACAAGGAGTTCTGGCCGGACGAGGGGATCACGAAGGGCGACCTGCTCGCGTACTACCGCGACGTCGCGCCTGTGCTCGTGCCGCACCTCCGCGAGCGGCCGTTCACGATGAAGCGCTACCCCGACGGCTGGCAGGGCAAGCACTTCTTCCAGAAGGACGCGCCGCCGGGAATGCCCGCCTGGATCAGGACGGTGAGCATCGAGGTGACCACGCGCGACAAGCCGCGCCAGCGGCGGCGCATCGACGCGCCACTCGTGAACGACGAGCTCTCGCTGCTCTGGATGGTGAACATGGGCTGCATCGACCTGAACACCTGGTACTCGCGGGTCGACAAGCTCGACCGGCCGGGCTTCGTGCTCTTCGACCTCGACCCCTCGCCGGATGTCGGCTTCGGCGAGACGGTGCAGGTGGCGCTGCTCGTGAAGGAGGTGCTCGGCGCGCTCGGGCTCGAGTCGTTCCCGAAGACGAGCGGCGCCGACGGGATCCACGTGCTCGTGCCGGTGGAGAGGCGGCACACCTACGACGACACGCGCGAGTTCGCCGAGATCGTTGCGCGCGCCCTCGCCTCGACGCACCGCGGTCTCGTCACGACGGAGTGGGCGAAGTCGAAGCGGAAGGGCGTCCTGATCGACGCGAACCAGAACGGCGAAGGCAAGACGATCGCCTCGGTCTACTCGGTGCGGCCGAAGGAGGGGACGCCCGTCTCGACTCCGCTGCGCTGGGACGAAGTGAACGAGTCGCTCGACCCGGGCGCGTTCACGATGGATGTCGTGCGCCGACGGATCGAGGAGCACGGCGACCTGTACGAGGGCGTGCTGAAGACGAAGCAGTCCCTCGGCGCCGCGCTGCGCAAGCTGCAGTAGCTGTTACCGGGCCGTTACGCAGCGGTGGGATAGTCGGCGCATGCGCTGGCTCGCAGTCGCGGTCGTGGCTGTCCTGGCCGCTGGCTGCGGCAGCGACAAGAAGAGTGCTGACGACAACGCCCGGGTCGCAATGGCGAAGGCGGAGACGACATGCGCCGAGGGCGTCAATTGCGCCGGCGATCGCTTCCACCCGTTCCGCAAGTGCACCCACCTCTCCCGCGGCTTTCGAGCCTGCACGACGTACCGCGAACTGAGCGAGGAAACCGGGATCTACCGCCGTGGTCCCGAGGGCTGGATCAAGTTCGCCGGGCCCGCTCGCGGCGTAGGCTGGTGGCGTCGAGTGATCGCCGCACCGAACCGGCACGTGCTGCTCGGGCAGTGGTCCGGTGAGTGCGAGACCCAGACGACGTACATCGTCGAACGCGGCCGGGCCCGGCCGATCTTCGCGCAGTCTGAGTCGTATGCCCTCGGCTGAAGCGCCGACGGCCGCGCGCGCGTCCGGGTGCCGATGGAGGCGCCGGATCCGCGCGGCGACCTGCGTTCCGGCATCTACCTCGTCGACCCGCAGTCGCTGGCGCATGTCCTCGAGCGTCCGTTGGGCCGTGGGCCTGCCTGCTAGGCTCTGCGCGTTCGCTGTTCGGCAAAGGAGGTGCGCGATGACGACGACTGCACCCTCCGGTCGCAGAGCCTGAGGCTCCCGGCTAGCCGCAGCACACCTTCGTAGCGAGTCGCGCCTCGGGCCCTGCCCGGAGCTCACCCCTTCCTGAAAGGAGACTCGCTTGAATTTGCACGACCTCGGCTGGGACGACGGCTTCGCGGCCGCGCTCGAGCCGCACGACAACTGCATCCCGGGACGCATCTCCGCGCAGCACCGCGGCGAGTACGACGTGCTCGCCGAGCACGGCGAGCTGCGCGCTCGCGTTGCCGGCCGCCTCCGTCACGAGGCCTCGTCCGGCGCAGACCTCCCCGCGGTCGGCGACTGGGTGGCGCTGCGCGAGGAGACGATCCACGCGGTGCTGCCGCGGCGCTCGGCCTTCACGCGCAAGGTCGCCTTCCACGCGACCGAGGCGCAGGTGCTCGCGGCGAACCTCGACACGATCTTCGTCGTCACGGGTCTCGACGGCGACTTCAACCTGCGCCGGCTCGAGCGCTACCTGACGCTCGCGTGGGAGAGCGGCGCGACGCCCGCCCTCGTGCTGACGAAGGCCGACCTGTGCGACGACCCGCTCGCGGCGCTGCTCGAAGCCGAGCAGGTCGCCTTCGGCGTGCCTGCCCACGTCGTCAGCAACGTCACCGGCGAGGGCCTCACCGAGCTCGCTCCCTACCTCGGGCGGGCGCGGACGGTTGCCCTGCTCGGCTCCTCGGGCGTCGGCAAGTCGACGCTCGCCAACCGGCTGCTCGGCGCCGAGTTGCAGGCGACCAAGGAGATCGCCGACGACGGCCGCGGCCGCCACACGACAACGGCTCGGCAGCTCTGCCGCCTCCCGGGCGGGGCGTTGCTCGTGGACACCCCGGGTTTGAGGGAGATCCAGCTCTGGGACGCCGACGAGGGGATCGAGCAGGCGTTCGGCGACGTGGACGAGCTCGCCGCCGACTGCCGCTTCAACGACTGCGCGCACCAGCACGAGCCGGGTTGCGCAGTCCAGGCGGCGATCCTCGACGGCACGCTGCCGCCCGAGCGGCTGCAGAGCTACCGCGCGCTGCAGCGTGAGCTTCGCCACCTCGCGGTCAAGCAGGACGCGAGGCTGCGCTCGGAGGAGCGCAAGAAGCGCGTCGCCTTCGCGCGCAGCCTGCGCAAGACGTCCTGGTGAGCTAGAGGTCGCGGCGCGAAAACCCGAAACCGGCCACGACCGCGATCAGCACCAGGTACGCGCAGGCCCAGATCCGGACCCCGGCACCGTGGATGTTCGCGCCGCCGAAGGGCCCGAGCTGGAGCAGGAAGCCCGTCAGCCCGGTCGTGTTCGCCGTGATCTCGCGCAGCGCGTCCTGGTACAGCGCCTCGAACGGGACGATGTAGGCCGCGATCCTCGCCGCCCGCTCCAGCGCGTGCGAGTTGAGCGCGTGGCCGATCGTCCCGAGCAATCCGGCCACCAGGCCGGCCCCGAAGACCATGAAGATCGCGATCCCGTTCGCGACGGCGGTCAGGAAGACGGAGCCGAGCAGCGAGAGCGCTGCGACGAGCGCAACTCCCGCCGCGAGCTCGAGCCCCGGCACCACGACGTGGTCGGGCCACCAGTGCCCGGTCAGGCCGGTGATCACCATCGACGCCGCGTACACCGCAACGACGTACGGCGTGCAGATCGCGATCGCGCCCAACCAGCGGGCGAGCAAGAGCGTGTGCCTGCCGACTGGCCGCACGATCAACGGCTGCAGCAAACCTCTCTCTGCGTCGTTACGGACGGTGCCGAGGGTGAGAAACACGGCGAGCACGACGCCGAGGAAGAGCGTCGCGAACATCGCGAGCCCGAAGATGAACGCTCCCGCGTAGGTGCGCGCGTCGATCCCGGGCGGCTGGCCGACGTTCCGCAGGTCGCGGAAGGCGTAGTGGTTCGCGAGCCAGTAGAGGCCCAGGAAGCCGACCGTCAACAGCAGCACGACGGCGAAGACCTTGCGCCGCAGCGCCTCCCGCAGGCCGTAGCCGACGATCGTCGGGATCGCGCTCACGAGGTCTCTCCGCCGACTGCCTCTAGGTAGGTGTCCTCGAGGGTCGAGGTGAGTGCGCGCACCCCGTAGACCTTGCGGCCGGCCGCGACGAGCTCTGCGACCAGCGCCGGCACGTCCTCGCGCGCCTTGCCTTCGAAGAGCTGCACGCCCTGGTCGGTCTCGACCTCGACGCCTCGGGCGCGGCCGAGCTCGGAGGGCGACCCTTCCGCGACGACGGCGCCGCGAAGGAGGATCACGACGCGGTCGCAGACGAGCTCGATCTCGCTCAGGAGGTGCGAGTTGAGCAGCACGGAGGTGCCGCGGCGGCGCAGCTCCTCGAGCAACAGGCGCACCGTGCGGCGGCCGACCGGGTCGAGCGCGCTCGTCGGCTCGTCGAGGAGCAGGAGCGGCGGGGCACCGATGAGTGCCTGGGCGATCCCGAGCCGCTGCTGCATGCCCTTCGACATCTCTTCGACGCGCCGGTCGCGGGCCTCTGTGAGCTCGACGAGCTCGAGTAGCTCTGTTCGTTCCGCAGGCCCGCCCTTCGAGTCCGAGAGACGCTGGTGCAGCTCGAGCAGCTCGTCTGCCGAGTACCAGCCGGGGAAGCGAAAGAGCTCGGCGAGGTAGCCGAGGCTCCGCCGGGCCGCCAGGCTTCCCGCGCGTACGCCGCAGATCTCGGCGCGGCCGCGCGTCGGGCGGACGAGGCCGCAGGCGATCTTGACCAGCGTCGACTTGCCCGCGCCGTTCGGGCCGAGCAGGCCGACGAGCTCGCCCTCTGCGACCTCGACGTCGACTCCGTCGAGTGCGGTCGTCGTCCCGTAGCGTTTCTCGAGCCCGCGGGCCGAGAGTGCGCTCACGAGCCACCCGGGACGAAGAACTTCGTGTAGTTGCCGACCGTGTCGAAGCCCAGCCGGCCGTAGAGCTCCTTCGGCCAGTCGTTCGCGTCGGCGACCAGGAAGACGAACTCGGCCCCCTCGCGGCGCGCTGCCTCGATCGCGGCCAGGACGACCGCCCGGGCGTAGCCGCGCCCACGGTGCTCGTCCAGCGTGCCGACATCCTCGACCTGGGCGTCCGCGCCGTCCTGGTAGAGGTCGGCGTAGCTGACCACCTCGCCGTCGACCACGACTCCGAAGAACCGCGCACGGACGCGCTCGCCGATCAGCCGCTTGGCCGCGAAGATCTGGTCGAGCACCTCCTCGGTCGCCCAGAGATGGCCGCTGAGCACGCGCCGCCGCGGCGCCCTGAGGTCCTCCTCGCGGAGCTCCTGGACGACCGTGAGGTCGGCCGGGCGGTCGGGCTGGCGCAGCTGTGCCATCACGACGTGGCGGTCGACTCGCCAGCCCTCGTGCTCGAACCAGGGGGCGAGCCGCTCGCCGAGCTCCGGGTCGGGGACGAAGATCAGGCGTCGCCCGTGCCGCTCCGCCTCGGCCGCGAGCTCCTCCGGCTCCGCGTAGCGGTCGACCCAGAGGTAGTTCCCGTCCAGCCGGTGCGGCAGCTCGTCGGTGAAGACCGCGCGGCCGGATGGCGTCTCCGCGACGCGAGTGCCGCCCATGTCGCCGCGGGCGAGGAAGTCGTAGGCGCGTGCGAGCTCTCTACGCATCGAGCCGGTGCGGGTGGCCGAGCATCGAGAGCTCGGCGATGTCGCGGCGGAAGAAAAGCGACGTCGTCCAGTCGGTCACGACGCGCAGCTTCCGCGAGAGCAGAGGCAGCTGGTAGAGGTGGTACGTGCGCGTGATGAACCAGCCGAGGAAGCCGGTGAAACGCAGGCCCAGCACGTCGGCGATCCCCTTGTAGCGGCCGAGTGTCGCCACCTGGCCGAGCATCCGGTAGCGGTACGGCTTCCGGTCGCCCGCGAGGTTCTTCGCCAGCCGGCGTGCCTGGCGCAGGGCGTGCTGCGAGGTCGGCGGGTCGACCGCGCCCGGCGTGGCCGCGTTGGGGACTGCCGCGCCGTCGCCGAGCGCCCAGACGTGCTCGTGCCCCTCGACCCGCAGCGTCTCGTCCACCTTCACCCGGCCGCGCTCGTCGAGCGGCAGGCCGAATTGTGAGAGCGCCGGGTTCGCCTTCACGCCCGCCGTCCAGACGAGGGTGTGCGTCAGGATGCGCTCGCCGTTCGAGAGGTGGGCCGCGCCGGCCTCGAGCGACTCTAGGGTCGTACCCACCTGGATCTCGACCCCGCGCCTGGCGAGCTGGCGGGCGGCGTACTCGCCGAGGCGGGACGGGATCTCCGGGAGGATCTTCGGCGCCGCGTCGACGAGCACCCACCGCTGCGGCGCGTGCCGCAGGCCGGGGTAGTAGCGGAGCGCGTCGCGGACGAGGTCGGAGAGCTCGGCCAGCGCCTCGACTCCCGCGTAGCCGGCCCCGACGAAGACGAAGGACAGCTCGCGTTGCCGGTGGGTCTCGTTGGGCGCCGCGTCGGCGGCTTCGAGCCGCTGCAGCACGTGGTTGCGCAGGTGGATGGCGTCGGCCAGATCCTTGAAGCCGAGTGCGTGGTCGGCGAGCCCCGGGATCGGGAGCGCGCGCGAGATCGACCCGAGCGCGACGACGAGGTCGCGGTAGCCGATGTTCACGATCCCCTCGAGTGTCTCGACCTGGACGCTCCTGCGTTCGAAGTCGAGCGCCGTCGCGTGGCCGAGGACGAGCTCGGAGTGCGGGCACATCACGCGCAAGGGCACGACCACGTGCCGCGGCTCGAGGGTGCCGGAGGCGGCCTCCGGCAGCAGCGGGGTGAAGAGCATCGAGTTCTGCGGGCCGACGATCGTGGCACCGCGCTTGCCGAGACAGCGGGCGACGTAGCTGCCCGCGTACCCCCCGCCGACGACGACCGTGCCGCCACGCGCCTCCCGCTCGCTCACGCCTCTACTATCGCGGCATGGCCGGGGTTCAGGTCGCGGTGATCGGCAGCGGTGCCGAGCACGAGCGCCGCGCCGAAGAGGTCGGGCGGCTACTGGCGGAGCGCGGCTGCGCCGTCGTCACCGGCGGCCTCGGCTCGGTGATGGCGGCCGCGGCCCGGGGCGCAAAGTCCGCGGGTGGGACGACGATCGGCGTCCTTCCCGGCGAGAGGCGGCACGACGCCAACGAGTGGATCGACCACGCCGTCGTGACCGGCGTCGGTCACGCACGCAACCTCGCCGTGGTCGCCTCGGGCGACGCGGTGATCGCGGTCGGCGGCGAGTGGGGCACGCTCTCCGAGATCGGCCTCGCCCGCGCGCTCGGGCGGCCGGTCGTGATCCTCGACCCGGGCTGGCAGCTGGACGGCGTACCGCGCGCGTCCTCGCCACAGGAGGCGGTCGACCTGGCGCTGAGCTCGCTCGCCTAGGCCCGCAGCAGCGGCCGCGTGAGGCAGGTCGGGCCGCCGTCGCCCTTCGAGAGCTCCTCGCCGCGGTAGGTCAGCACCTCGATGCCGGCGTGCTCCATCCGCTCGCGGGTGCGCGGATTGCCCTCGACGGCGAGCGCGACTCGCGGCGCGAGCGCGAGCACGTTCGGGCCCATGCTCTCGAACTCCTCGTCCGGGACCTCGACCAGCTCGACCTCGCGCTCCTCGAGCAGCTCGGCGAGCCGTGTCGGCAGCAGTGGCGGATAGACGACGGCGAGGTCGGGCGCGAGCGGGCTGAGCAGCGACATCAGGTGCATCACCTCGCCGCGGCCGCGCCAGTGCGGGAGGTCGTAGGCGATCACCTCGGCCTCGGGCAGCAGCTCCCGCAGGCGCGCGATTCCCGCCTCGTTGGTGCGGTACCCGCAGCCGACGAGCAGCGTGCGCTCGTCGAGCCAGCAGCAGTCGCCTCCCTCGGCCCAGGCCGGGTCCTCCAGGCGGCCGGCGATCGGAACGCCTGCGCGCTCGAGGTCTTTCGCCATCGCGTCCACCTCGGGCCGGCGGCACTCCTTGCCAGGGTGGAGCAGCAGCGCGCCCTCGTCGGCTACCAGCGCGGGGTCGTACGTGTAGATCGCGTCGGGGTTCCCGTCCGCCGCCGACCCGGCGAGCACGACCTCGGCACCGCCGTCCGCGAGCAGCGCGCAGAACGCCTCGTGCTCTGCCGCGATCCGGCGTGCGTCGGGCTCGGCACGCCAGCCGCATATCCGCCAGCCGTGTAGATCCTCGGCGCGCGGCGCCCGGACGAGCACGCGGCGAAGCTCGCCGGTCATCGACTGGCAGCCGTACAGCTTGGGCTCGACGGTCACGCGGTCGATCGTACTTCGGCGAGCCGCCGCTCCAAGAAGGCGCGCTCCGCCGGCTGCGAGGAGAGCTCGAGGGCGCGGCCGTACGCGTCTGCGGCCTCGGAGTCGCGCCCGAGTCTCCGCAGCAGGTCGGCGCGCGCCGAGTGCAGGTGCCGGTAGGCGTCGAGGCCCTCGATCGCCTCGATCAGGGCGAGCCCCCGCTCGGGCCCCTCCGCCATCGCCACGGCGACGGCGCGGTTGAGCTCGACGACGGGTGACGGCGACAGCTCGCCGAGCCGCTCGTAGAGGGCCTCGATCTGCGGCCAGTCAGTCTCGGATTCGAGGTGCAAGGAGGCGATCGCCGCCTGGAGCTGGTACGGGCCCGGCCGGCGCAGCGGCAGCGCCCGGTCGAGGACGCGCCTGCCCTCGTCGATCCGGGCCGGATCCCAGAGCGACCGGTCCTGGTCGCCCAGCAGCACCAGCTCTCCTGCCGGGTCGAGCCGCGCGGCCCGCCGCGCGTCGTGCAGCAGCATCAGCGCCAGCAGCCCGAGCACCTCCGCCTCGTCGGGCATCAGCAGCGCGAGCACCTTCCCCAGCCGGATCGCCTCGTCGCAGAGCTCGCCCCGCGGCGGCGGCCCGTAGCCCTCGTTGAAGATGAGGTAGACGACCGCGAGCACCGAGCGCAGCCGCTCGGGGAGCAGGTGGTCGGGCGGCACGCGGAAGGGGATTCCTGCCGCGCGGATCTTCTTCTTCGCGCGCACCAGTCGCTGCGCCATCGTCGCCTCCGGGACGAGGAACGCGCGGGCGATCTCCTCCGTCGTCAGCCCTCCGAGCGTGCGCAGCGTGAGCGCGACCTGCGCCTCGGTCGCGAGCGCCGGGTGGCAGCACGCGAAGATCAGGCTCAGCCGCTCGTCCGGAATCGCTCCGTCCTCCTCGATCGTCGTCTCGCCGGCATCCAGTGCCGCGAGCAGCTCTGTCTTGCGCCTCAGCGTCTGCTCGCGCCGGATGCGGTCGATCGCACGGTTGCGCGCGGTCGTGAGCAGCCATGCGCCGGGGTTGTCGGGGGCGCCGTCGCGGGGCCAGCGCTCGAGGGCCGCGGCGAAGGCCTCCTGCACCGCGTCCTCGGCGAGCTCGACGTCCCCGAGGGCGCGGGCGAGGATCGCGAGCGTACGCCCCCACTCCTCGCGGAAGAGCTCTTCTACTACGAGCCTTCCTCCTCGAACTCCATCACCGGCCGGACCTCGACGGAGCCGTGGCGGGCCCCGGGGATCTTGGCCGCCCACTCGATCGCCTCGTCCAGCGAGGCGGCGTCGACGATGTAGAAGCCGCCGAGCTGCTCCTTCGTCTCCGCGAACGGCCCGTCGGTGGTCAGCGTCTCGTCGTTGCGAACGCGGACGGTCGTCGCGGTCTGCGTCGGCTGCAGCGCGTCGCCGCCCTTCATGGCGCCACTCGACTGCAGCTCCTCGGTGAACGCGACATAGGCCTGGAAGCTCCGGCCGCGCTCCTCCTCGCTCATCGACTCCCAGCCGTTCTGGTCGCCGTAGATCAGCAGCACGTACTGCATGTCACCCTCCTTCGGGTCGTTTACGAGGGTACGACGAACGGGACGGGTGCGAATCGACAGCTAGCGCTTCGCGGGCGGTGGGCACGGACGCCGCTGCGCCGGGGCGTCCTTCTTCCAGGTGACGATCACGCATGACTTCCAAGGGCGCGCGTGGCGGGTCACCTTCTGCGGCACGTATTCGCGGGTGCTCGCGCCGGTCGTGCCGCTCGAGCCCGAGCCGATCACCGCGAAGACGAAGCCGAAGAGCGCGAGGATGATCAGCAGGATCGCCACGAGCCGAATGTTACGTGTCGCCCGGCGCAGCCTGCGAGGAGCCGTCCCCGCAGGGCTGTGCGCGATTCTCCGGCTCCGCCGAGGCCTCGGCTCCGCCGACCACCGCGGACGCCTCCTTGATCAGCACCCGCGTGAAGCGCTCGCTGAAGCCGGCGACGAACGCGAGCGCGCCGTAGTAGTAGAAATCCTCCTTGCCGCCCGGCCGAGTCGTCTGGAGCAATCCGCTGGCCAGGACGAAGTAGGTGAAGACGCCGAACACCGCTCCGAGCACCGGCCGGTAGCTTCCGAGCATGTAGAGGTTGCGCTTGCCGAGGTCGTAGTGGACCTGGAACTTCTCCCCGCTCATGCGTTGCAGGACGCTGACGAACGCCCCGACCGAGCCGAGCGCGTAGGCGACCACGAGGGTCTTGAGCGCGTGGTTCCAGGCGACGATGTCGAGGAGCCACAGCAGGACGACGGCCGCGATCGCCAGGGTCGCCATCACGAACAGGCCGATGAGCATCCCCTGGGTGTAGACCATCCGGCCGATCCGGACGCCTGCCCGGCGGTAGTAGTCCTCGATCTCGGCGAGCTCTGCCTGCTGCCGGTCCGCGACCGTCTGCGCCCGCTCCACGCCCGGCTTGCCGTCGGCCCGGTCGATGTGCCCGAGCAGCTCGCTGGCCACGGCGAGGATCCGCCGCATCGCGACGCTCTCGCTCGTGTAGCGGAGCACCTCCGTCACCTTGATCGCGAGGGTCTCGCAGGCGAAGAGGACGTCGGCGATCGCCGGCACGTCCCGGGTCACCCAGTCGGTGGCGCGGTGGAACCGGCGCATGTCGTCCACGAGCGGGCGCAGCAGCAGCGGCGCGCGCCTTCGCGTGAGGGCGACCCCCGACGGCTGCGAGACCGACCAGTACTCGCTGACGATCTCGCCGTGCCGCGCCTCGAAAGCGGCCCGCGTGTCGCGGTAGCGGCCGGCGGCCTCCTCGTCCCGCGCGGAGCCGTGCAGGCGCTTGTGCTCCCAGTGGAAGTGGTTCCACGCGAGGTCGGCGAAGGTCACCTGCTCGGCCTCCAGGCGGCGCCGTTCGGCCCGGCCGGAGAGCCGCCTGGTGCGGCTGAGATGGAATCGTTCGACCAGCCCCGTGCTCATCTGCGCCTCCCTGTCCTCGATCCGAGCCGCAGACGGATCAGCTGATCCGTTGCAAACGGTACGAGGTCGCGCCGCGATCCGCAAGCCCCGGGGCCTTCAGGCCGCCGAGAGCATCCGTTCCAGCAGCGCGAGGGCGCCGGCCTTGTCGAGCGGCTCGTTCAGGTTCCCGCACTTCGGACTCTGGACGCAGGAGGGGCAGCCGCGCTCGCACGGGCACCCGCTCAGCAGCTTCGCGGTGTCTCCGGCCCAGCCCTCGAAGATCTCGAAGCCGCGCTCGGTGATGCCGACGCCACCGGAGTGGCCGTCGTACACGAAGATCGTCGGCCGGCCGGTCTGGAAGTGCAGGTTCGTCGAGAGGCCGCCGATGTCCCAGCGGTCGCACATCGCCCACAGCGGCAGCAGCGCGATCAACGAGTGCTCGGCCGCGTGGAGCGACCCGAGCAGGAGGGGCTCGCGCTCGATCCCGTCGAGCATCCACGGCTCCGGGAGGAACCAGACGGCCTCGGTCTCGAACTCGGTCTCCGGGAGGTCGAGCGCGACGAGCTCGAGGCTCTCCTGCGTCTGGATCGAGCGCTTCTGGTAGCCGACCACCTGGTCGGTGACGACGACGGCGCCGAAAGAGAGCTCGAGGCCGAGTCGCCGCTCGACCCGACGGGGCTCGACGATCGCCGTCGTCGTCTCGACCTTGGCCTGGGTGTAGTAGTCGCCGCTGAACGGCTCCACGACGGCGTGGCGCGAGCCGAAATCGAGCGCGCGCACCCGGTAGCTCTCACCGAGGTGCAGGTAGACGGCGCCCTCGTGAACGGTCGAGTAGGCGCGCTCCTGTTCGACGATCCCGAGCACGGCACCGCTCGTGCCGTCGACGATCGTGAACGACTCGGGGCCGGTCGAGCGAAGCGAGACGCGCGCGGCGGGATAGTCGCGCCCGGCCCAGACGTAGCCGGCCCCGGTGCGCCGCAGGTCCGGCAGGGCCGCCGCCCGCTCGAGCGCCGCCTCGCCGAGGACGTCCCGGTCGCGCTCGTCCAGCGGCGCCTCGAAGGCGGCGGCACGTACGTGGCCGTCGAGCACGCGCGGGTTCTCGTGGTCGAGGATCGCCGCCTCGACCCGCCGGCCCAGCAGCGCGCGCGGCTCGCGCATGAAGTACTGGTCGAGTGCGTCCTCGCTCGCGACGAGCACCGCGAGACCGTGTCCGCGGCGGCCGGCCCGGCCCCACTGCTGCCGCAGCGACGCGACCGTCCCCGGGAAGCCGACCGAGATCACGCAGTCGAGTAGGCCGACGTCGATCCCGAGCTCGAGCGCGTTCGTCGCGCTCACGCCGAGCAGCTCGCCCTCGAGCAGCCGCCGCTCGATCTCGCGCCGCTGCGCAGGCGTGTAGCCGGCGCGGTAGGGCGAGAGCAGCGAGTTGTCGCCGAGCCGGTCGGCGGTGAAGCGGTGGATCAGCTCCGCCGCGCGGCGGCTCTTGGCGAAACAGAGCGTGCGCAGGCCGCGCTCGACCAGGTCGGCCAGCAGCTTCGAGGCCTCGCCGAGGGCGCTCGCGCGGAGGCCGAGCTGCTCGTCGGCGAGCGGCGGGTTCCAGAGGGCGATCGTCCGCTCGGCCCGGGGCGCGGCGTCGTCGCCGATCACGGTCGTCTCGACGCCGAGCAGCCTCGTGCCGAGCTCGCCGGGGTTCGAGATCGTCGCCGAGGCGAGCAGGAACTGCGGCTCGGCGCCGTAGACCCGCGCGAGCCGCCGCAGCCTCCGCAGGACGTTGGCCACGTGGGAGCCGAAGACGCCGCGGTAGACGTGCGCCTCGTCGACGATCACGTAGGTGAGGTTCGAGAGCACGTCACCCCAGCGGTCGTGGTGCGGGAGCACTCCCACGTGGAGCATGTCCGGGTTGGAGAGGATCAGGTTTGCCCACTTGCGCACCTGCCAGCGGCGGTCGACGGCCGTGTCGCCGTCGTAGATCGCGGCGCGGAGCTGCGGAAGCTTGAAAGTGCCGAGGCTCCGCAGCTGATCCTGCGCGAGGGCCTTGGTCGGGTAGAGGTAGAGCGCCCGCCGCTTCGGCTCGCGCGCCAGCGCGTCGAGCACAGGGAGGTTGAAGGCGAGCGTCTTGCCCGATGCCGTGCCGGTGGTGACCACGACGTGCTCGCCCCGGGCGGCGGCCTCCCACGCCTCGGCCTGGTGTGCGTAGAGCGCGTCGATCCCCTGCGCCGCGAGCGAGTCCTGCACGCGCGGGTGCAGGCCTTCCGGCAAAGGCACGAGCTGCGCGTCTCGCGCAGGGACGACCTCGAGGTGGGCGAGCTCCTCGCCCTCGAGCAGGCCCGTCCAACCGGCGGCGACGCTCACCGGCGCGCCCGCAGCGCGACGATGTGCGGGTAGTCGCGCTCGCCCAGCTCCTCGAGCCGCTCGATTCGGAAGCCGGCGTCGGTGAAGGCGGCGAAGAAGTCGTGCAGCGTGAGGTGAACGGCCCCGACCAGCACACGTAGGCCGTCGGGGTTGCCGACGCCGAACGCCGTCTCGTCGTAGCGCCCGGTGCTCCGGTAGCCGTCGCCGAGCCGCGGCACGCCTCTCGGGGTGCCGTCGACGCCGACGAAGAACGAGTGCGGTCCGACGAAGCACGGATGGCCGCCGACGTAGACGAGTGGCGCGCCGGGCTGGAGGACCCGCGCGGCCTCGGCGATCGCGCCTGCGAAGTCGTCGATATCGGTGTGCGTCCAGACCGAGACGGCGGCGTCGAAGCTCGCGTCCGGGAACGGCAGCGCCTCCGCCGGCGCCTCCAGCACTTCCAGCCCTGCGGCGCGGGCGACGTCGAGCAGGTCGGACGAGACGTCGACGCCCACGACCGACCACCCGAGCTCCGCGACCGCCGCGGTCGGGACGCCGGTGCCGCAGCCGAGGTCGAGGCAGCGGCCGCTACCGGGTCCCAGCAGCCGCGTGAGCGCGTCCCGCTCGGCGTCGCTCAGCGCGGGCCGGAACTCCCGGTACCACTCGGCGAGGCCGTCGTAGCGCGGCCGGGCGCTCAGCGCTGCGGATCGGCCGGGCGGAAGCCCGAGCAGACCGAGTTGATCTTCGTGATCCGGCCGCCGTCGAAGGTGAAGTAGCACTGCTGCTCGACCTCTACCGGGCCGTCGTCGCGGTCGGTGCCGGCGAGCAGATAGCGGACGCGCACCTGGCCGGCCGCCGGCTCGACCGCGGACTCGACCACGCGGAAGTCCTCGAGCTCGCCCCACCACAAGCGGAACCGTTCGATGACCGCGTCGGGGTCTTCTGCCTCGCGCAGCGCTGACGGCACGAGTGCCCGGAGCTGCACGCCGTCGGCCAGCATGGCCCGAATTGCCTCCCAGTCGCCCTCGCCGAGTGCGCCGAGGAAGTGCTCGGCCGCCTGCAGGTCCCGTCGCGTCGCGATGGCCACGTGACGACGGTAGCATGGCGCCACCGGGGTGCCCGCACGGGCTGAGATCACACCCGTCGAACCTGATCCGGTTCGCACCGGCGAAGGGAGGAGCAGAGTTGGAGCGCGGACGAACTGGCGCGGAGGCCGGGCTTTGCCGGGCCCGAGCTCAGAGCGAGCCGCATTGACGCAGCGGTTAAGGAGGGGGCTCACGGGAGAACCAGGGGTTCCCCCGTGTTGACCGGCGAAGGGAGTGCATTGGTTCCAAGATGCTTGACGATCGCGGGCTCCGACTCGGGCGGGGGCGCCGGCATCCAGGCCGATCTGAAGGCGTTCGCGGCCGCCGGCTGCCACGGCATGTGCGCGATCGTGGCGCTGACGGCGCAGAACACGCTCGGGGTCGACTCGGTGCACGAGGTGCCGCCGGCCTTCGTGCTCGCGCAGCTCGAGGCCGTCTTCGGCGACATCGGGGTGGACGCTGCGAAGACCGGGATGCTCTTCTCCGCATCCGTGATCGAGGCGGTTGCCGACTTCCTCGCCGAGCACCCGGCGCCGCTGGTGGTCGACCCGGTGATGGTCGCGAGCTCGGGGGCGCGGCTGCTCGAGCTCGACGCGGTTGCGACGCTCGTCGAGCGGCTGTTCCCACTCGCGACGGTCGTGACGCCGAACCTGCCCGAGGCGGTGGCGCTCGTCGGCGACGGCTCGAGGCGCGACCTCGCGGCGCGCCTGCACGAGCTAGGCGCACCCGCGGTGATCGTCACCGGTGGGCACGGCGAGCCGGTCGATCACCTGTTCGACGGCGAGCGGCACGTCGAGATCCCGGTCCCGCGGCACGACGGCGCGGCGACCCACGGCGCCGGTTGCACGCACTCGGCCACGCTGGCCGCGCTGCTCGCACGGGGTCTCTCGCTCGAGGAGGCCGCGCGCGGCGCGGCAGCCACGGCCTCGCGCGCCGTCGCGCGGGGGCTCGCGGAGCTCGGCTCGGGTGAGGGCCCCGTGGACGTGATCGGCCTGCGGGGCGCGGCGTGAGCCCGGGCGCCGACCTCGCCGCGATCCGTGAACGCAAGCCGCTCGTCCACCAGATCACGAACTACGTCGTTATGAACGAGACCGCGAACGCGACACTCGCGATCGGCGCGCTGCCCGTGATGGCGCACGCCCTGCAGGAGGTCGAGGAGATGACCTCCGCCGCCTCGGCGCTCGTGCTGAACATCGGCACGCTGTCGGACGAGTGGGTCGAGGCGATGCTGCTCGCCGGTCGCGCGGCGAACCGCGCAGGGGTCCCGGTCGTCCTCGACCCGGTCGGCGCTGGCGCGACGCGCTACCGCACGGAGGTCTCGCGGCGGTTGCTGGAGGAGCTCGAGGTCGCGGTCGTGCGAGGCAACTCGGCCGAGGTCGCGACGCTCGCGGGCCGTGCGGCCGAGATCCGCGGCGTCGAGGCGCTCGGGGCGGGCGGGCCCGAGCTCGCGCGCGAGGCCGCGCGGGCGCTCGGCTGCGTTGCCGCGGTCACCGGGCCGGTCGACCACGTCTCCGACGGCGAGACCGTCAATGCCGTCGCCAACGGGCACGAGCTGCTCGGCACCGTGACGGGCACCGGCTGCATGGCAACCGCGCTCACCGGCTGCTTCCTCGCGGTCCAGCCCGACCCGCTCGCGGCCGCGACCGGCGCGCTTGTCGCCTTCGGTGCCGCCGGCGAGGACGCCGCTCAGGAGGCGAAGGGCCCCGGGACGTTCCACGCGGCGCTCTACGACGCGCTCTACGCGCTCGACCCGGAGACGCTCGACTCCCGCACGCGGTGAGGCTGCACGCGCTCGTCGAGGACCTCGAGACCGCACGGGCAGCGGTCGAGGGCGGCGCGACGGTCGTCCAGCTGCGCCTGAAGGGCGCGAGCACGAACGCGGTCGTCGAGGCCGGGCGCGGGTTCGGAGAGCTCGGGGCGACCTTCGTCGTCGACGACGACGTCGAGGCGGCTCTTCGCCTCGGCGCCGACGGCGTTCACCTTGGCCGCGGCGACGAAGGCGACCAGCGTGCCGTCGCCGCAGGGCTGCTGCTCGGCGTCTCGGCCGCCTCCGTCGACGAGGCTCGCGCGGGCGAGGCCGTCGGAGCCGCGTACGTCGGAGCCGGGCCGGTGTGGGCGACGCCCTCGAAGCTCGACGCCGAGCCCGCGATCGGCCTCGAGGGGCTCGCTGAGATCTGTCGCGCGGTCTCGATCCCGGTGGTCGCGATCGGCGGGGTCGACGCCTCCAATGCGGCTGACTGCATCCGTGCCGGCGCCGCCGGGGTCGCGGTCATCCGCGCAGTCGGCGAAGCCCGTCGGCTGAGGGCGGCGATCGATGCGGCTCTCTGAGCTCGGCGAGCTCGGCCTGCTCGCGGAGCTGGAGCGCCGAGGCCTCGCGCGCGGGATCGAGGACGACGCGGCACAGCTCGGTCACGGCTTCGTTGTCACCCAGGACACGCTCGTGGAGGGCGTTCACTTCAGGCTCGACTGGACGACGCACCGCGAGCTCGGCTTCCGTGCGGCGGCGGTCAACCTCAGCGACCTCGCGGCCTCGGGCGCCGAGCCGGAGGCACTGCTCGCCACGCTCGCCGTACCCGAGGACGCGCGTCTCGACGACGTGCTCGAGCTGTACGAAGGCCTGAACGAGGCGGGCGTGCCGGTGGTCGGCGGGGACACGTCGCGGGCGCCGCAGCTCTCGCTCACGGTAACCGCGATCGGCCGCTCGGGTCGGGTACCCGGGCGCGCCGGGGCGCGGCCGGGGGACGTCGTCGTCGTCACGGGCCCGCTCGGCATGGCCGGCGCCGCCTTCCGCGAGCACCGTCACGCCAGGCCGCCAGTGCGGCTGCGCGAGGGCCGGCTCCTCGCCACGACGGCGCACGCGCTCACCGACATCTCCGACGGTCTCGCCGTCGACGCGGCGCATATCGCCCACCGCTCGGCGTGCCGGCTCGAGCTCGACCTCGAGCGCGTGCCGCTCGCCCCGGGGGCGACCGTCGAGGACCTCGGCTTCGGCGAGGACTACGAGCTTCTCGGGGCCACGCCCGACGACCTCGGCTTCACCGTGATCGGCCGCTGTGTCGAGGGCCAGGGCGTCGCAATCCGCCTCGACGGCGAGCCCGTAGAGCTGACGGGTTGGGACCATTTCGGCGGGCGAGGGAGAGCCGACTTGCGCTGATCGGCGCGAGCGACGACGCTAGCCAGTAATGCTGGTCTTCGTGGCGAGGCGCCTGCTCTGGGCGGTCCTGCTCGTGTTCGTTGTCACGCTGATCGTCTTCGTGATGTTCTTCGTGCTCCCGGCGGACTCGAAGAATGCCCAGCGGAACGAGCGCGGCTTCGAGCCCGGCCTCCAGACGCAGTTCAACCTCCGCGGCTCCTTCGCCGAGCAGTACGGCCGCTTCGTCAATCACGTCTTCCTGCACGGCGACCTCGGGGACTCCGTGCGCTCGCGCGACGCCGTGACCGACGTCATTCGCCGCACGCTGCCCGTGACGGCGTCGCTCGTGCTCGGCGGCGCCGTGCTGTTCCTGCTGATCGCAATCCCGGTAGGGGTGCTTTCGGCGTTACGCCCGCACTCGCTGCTCGACAGAGGGCTGATGCTGTTCGTGCTCGTCGGAGCGTCGGCCCACTCGGTGTGGCTCGGGCTCGTCTTCTCGTACGTCTTCGGCGTCAAGCTGCACTGGTTCCCGGTCGGCGGCTACTGCGACCTGCGCTACGAGCCGTCGAGCACGAATCTCTGCGGCGGCCCGCGCTACTGGGCGTACCACATGATCTTGCCCTGGCTGACCTTCGCGTTCCTCTTCGCGGCGCTCTACGCGCGCATGATCCGAGCGAGCCTGCTCGAGACGATCGACGAGGACTACGTGCGCACGGCCCGCGCGAAGGGCGCGAGCAACTTCCGGGTGCTGCGCGTGCACGTCTCCCGCAACGCTGCGCTGCCGGTGATCACGATGATCGGGATGGATGTCGGCGTCGCCTTTGCCGGGGCGCTCTTCATCGAGACCGTGTTCGAGCTGCCGGGGATGGGCCGGCTGCTAGTGCGCTCGCTGGCGAACGGCGACCTGCCGATGATCATGGGCGTCGTGATCGTGGTCAGCGTCGCCGTGGTGGTCGCAAACCTGATCGTCGACCTGCTCTACGCGGTCGTCGACCCGACCATCCGCCGCAGCTGGCAGGGCGAGGCGACCATCGTCTCGCGGGCGGTTGGGCGCGAGCTGCGCACTCAGCCTGCGCAGGCGGCGGAGTCGGCTACGGCGCCGTGAGCCACTGCGCCCAGGCCTGCTCGTAGTACGAGCGCGGGCGGGCGCCGATCACGGTCTTGCGCGCCTCGCCGCCCTCGAACAGGATCGCGGTCGGGATCGAGAGCACCTCGTAGCGCGACGCCGTCTGCAGGTTGCGGTCGATGTCGAGCTTGGCGAACTTGACGCGACCTGCGTGCTGCTCCTCGAGCTGCGCGAAGACCGGCTCGACGGCGCGGCACGGGCCGCACCACGGCGCCCAGAAGTCGACCACGACCGGCGTCCCGGCCTGCAGGACCTCCTGCTCGAAGGTGGCGTCGGTCAGCTCCAACACGCGAGCCGATGCTAGTGGACGGGCGCACGGGCAGAGCCCGCACACCCTCCAGTCGGCATCGCAAGCGACGCCTCAGAGCCGCCCGGTCAACGCTTGGAGGCGCAGAAGCGGAACCTTCCAGACGGCCTCCAGGAAGATGCTCTGGCTCATCTTCGAGCCGCCGTGCTCGCGGTCGACGAAGCGGATCGGCACCTCGACGACACGGAAGCCGGCGCGCAGCGCGCGGTAGGTGGTCTCGATCTGGAAGGCGTAGCCGCGGGAGGCGATCGCGTCGAGGTCGAGCGTCTCCAGCACCTCGCGGCGGAAGCACTTGAAGCCGCCGGTCAGGTCGCGCACGGCCACCCCGAGCAGCAGCCGGGCGTAGAGGGAGCCGCCCGACGAGACGAACCGCCGGACCGGGCCCCAGTCGGCGATCGAGCCCCCCGCGACGTAGCGCGAGCCGAGCACGACGTCTGCCTCGCGCGCGGCCCCGAGCAGGCGCGGCACGTCGGCGGGGTCGTGCGAGAAGTCGGCGTCCATCTCGAGCACGAGCTCCACGGCCGGGTCGGCGAGCGCGTGCCGGAAGCCGGCGAGGTAGGCAGGCCCGAGGCCCTCCTTGCGCTCACGGTGCAGCACGGAGACGAAGCCGAGCTCGGCCGCCAGCCGGTCGGCCAGCTCACCGGTCCCGTCGGGCGAGTTGTCGTCGATCACGAGCACTTCGACGCCCTTGTCGGCGAGCGCGCGCAGCATGCGCTCGAGGTTCTCGCGCTCGTTGTAGGTGGGCAGGCAGACGACCGCCTTCACGTCCCTATGATCGCTGTCGTGGCGAAGACGCTCCCCCGCAACGCCGAAGTGGCCGAGCAGCTCGAGCTCCTCTCCGACCTGCTCGAGATCGAGGGCGAGGCGGCCTTCCGTGTGCTCGCGTACCGGCGCGCGGCCGCGCGCGTGCGCGAGACCGGGACGCCCGTGGCGCAGCTCGCGCTCGACGGCACAGCGAAGGAGCTGCCCGGGATCGGGGCGACGATCCAGGACAAGATCGTCCAGATCGTCGACACGGGCGAGATCGAAGCGCTGTCGAAGCGCCGCAAGACGATCCCGCCGGAGGTGGTCGAGTTCCTCAACATCCCCGGCCTCGGGCCGAAGACCGTGCGCAAGATCTGGCAGGAGCTCGGCGTCACGACCCTGGCGGAGCTGAAGGAGGCGGCGCGCGCGCAGCGGCTGCGCACGCTTCCCGGGCTCGGCGCGAAGCTCGAGGAGAGCGTGCTCAAGGCCGCGGGCCGCAAGAAGAAGGTCGCAGGCCCGACGCGCACGCTGCTCGGCCAGGCGCTGCCGGCGCTGCTCGCGGTCGTCGAGGTCCTGCGCGAGCACCCGGCGGCCGACCGCGTCTGCGAGGGCGGCAGCGCGCGGCGCCGCAGGGAGACGGTGCGCGACCTCGACATCATCGCCACCGCGAGCGACCCGAAGGCGCTGACGGAGTACTTCACCAAGCTGGCATGGGTCAGCGAGGTCGTGGCGAAGGGCTCGACGAAGGCGACCGTCGTCTCACACGAGGGCTTCCGCTTCGACCTGCGCGTCGTTCCGCCCGAGAGCTACGGCAACCTGCTGCAACACTTCACGGGCTCGAAGGAGCACAACCTCGCGCTGCGCGAGGACGCGGTGCGCCGCGGCTTCTCGGTCTCCGAGTACGGCATCACGGAGGTCGAAAGCGGCGAGGTCTTCACCGCCGAGAGCGAGGAGGAGGTCTACGAGCGCCTGGGCTACGAGTACATCCCGCCCGAGCTGCGCGAGAACGCGGGCGAGCTCGAGGCGGCCCGGAAGGGCGAGCTGCCGCAGCTCGTCGAGCAGGGGCAGCTCCGCGGCGACCTGCACACGCACTCGCACTGGTCGGCGGACGGCAAGAACACGCTCGAGGAGATGGTCGCCGCCGCCAGGGCCCGCGGCTACGCCTACTACGCGATCACCGACCACTCGCACTACCTGCGCGAGGGCCGGATGGAGCAACAGGCGAAGGAGATCGACAAGCTGGCGGAGCGCGTTGGGCCGCTGAAGCTGCTGAAGGGCGTCGAGGTCAACATCAAGGCCGACGGGACGCTCGACGTCCCCGACGAGGTGCTCGCCGACCGCGACTGGGTCGTCGCCTCGATCCACACGGCCTTCGACCGCTCGCCGACCGAGCGGATCCTGGCGACGATGGAAAACCCGCACGTGAACGTGATCGGCCACCTCACCGGCCGCAAGATCACGCGGCGCGAACCGATGGACATCGACCTCGAGCGCGTGCTCGAGAAGGCGCTCGAGACCCGAACCTTCCTCGAGATCAACTCGCAGCCCGATCGGCTCGACCTGCGCGACGTGAACGCGCGGCTGGCCGGCGAGGCGGGCGTCCCGATCGTGATCTCGAGCGACGCGCACCAGCTGAAGGCGCTGGACTACGTCGACTTCGGCATCGCCCAGGCCCGGCGCGCCTGGCTCACGGCCGACCAGGTCGCAAACACACGCACCTGGGCGCAGCTGAAGAGGTTGATGAAGAGGTGACGCCGCCGCGAGCGGTGATCTTCGACCTCTGGAACACAATCGCCGAGTGGCCGCACGAGGCGTGGGCGGAGGTGCGGCCGCGAGTCGCCGAGCGGCTCGGCCTGACTCCGGAGGAGTTCGACTCGCGCTGGTACGGAGAGCTTGCCCACCTGCGCGAGACGGGCCCGATCGCCGACGTGCTCGCCTGCTTCGACCTCTCGCCGGAGGCCGCGGAGGACGTGCTGGAGTTGCGCGGGGGTGTCACGCGCCAAGGTCTGGTGCCCGTTCCGGGAGCGGCCGAGACGATCGCCGAGCTGAGGCGTCGCGGACTGCAGACGGGCTTGATCACCGTCTGTAGCGAGGACGTGCCGAGGCTCTGGGCCGAGTCACCGTTCCACGGGCTCTTCGACGTCGAGGTCTTCTCGGCGACGGTCGGACTGCGCAAGCCCGACCCGCGGATCTACCGGCTCGCGCTCGACCGCCTCGGGGTCGAGCCGGAGGAGGCGGTCTTCGTCGGCGACGGTGCGAACGACGAGCTGGCGGGAGCCGAGCGGGTCGGGATGCGCGCGATCGGCGTCGATTCGCCGGGAGGCGAGCTCGGGGACTGGGACGGCCCGCGCATCCGCGAGCTACCGGAGCTGCTCGAGCTCCTCTAGGGCCGCGTCGTGCAGCGCGACGCGGTAGCGCCAGAGCGCGCGGCCGGTCGCGAGCAGGCGCGCGCGAATCGGGCCGGCAAGCTCGGCGGCGCTGCCCCAGCGGGCTGCGCTGATCTCGTGCGTGTCGATCGGTTCGAGCCGCTCGGCGTCGGTCCGGGCCGAGAAGACGTGCGTGCGCCAGTCGATCACGCCGCTGGCGGAGCAGAAGGTGGCCTCGGAGCTGACGAGGAAGCGCTCGAGCTCGATGTGGATCCCGAGCTCCTCGCGCGCCTCCCGCTGCACGCCGCGCTCGAACTCCTCGCCGGGCTGCACCCCTCCGCCTGGTGGCCGCCACGCGCCCGGCGGGTAGGACGGCTTCTGGATCAGCGCCAGCCGCCCTCGCGGGTCGAAGACGAAGACCGTCACGTCGTGGCGGCGCCGGGGCGAGTAGCCGGCGAGGGCGAACTCCTGCGGGCTGACCTCGCCCTCCCAGCGCAGCGGGCGTGGGTCGCCGTAGCGCTCCCGCAGGGGCGCGAGCACGGCCTCGGTCAGGTGCATTCCTCGATGGTACGGTCGCCCGCATGCCGCTCGACGCGCTGGCGCTCGCGCTCGGGGCCGCCGCGTTGCACGCGCTCTGGAACCTCTTGCTGGCGCGCGAGGAGGACACGGAGGCTGCCTCCGCGATCGCGCTGCTCGCGCTCGTCGCCACGCTCGTCGTCCCGGCCGCGTTGACGTGGCGGGTCGAGGCGGACGCCGTGCCGTTCATCGCGGCTTCGGCGGTGCTCGAGCTCGCCTACGTCGCGCTGCTGGCGACCGCTTACCGGCGCTACGAGCTGAGTCTTGTCTACCCGGTGGCTCGCGGGCTGGCGCCGGTGCTCGCGCTGCTGTTCGTCGTCGCGGCCGGGGGCGCGCGGCCGTCGGCGCTCGGTGTCGTCGGCGTCGTGGCCGTGACCGTCGGCGTGCTGCTGGTGCGCGGCGGGCGCGGCAGCCGGTCCGGCTTCGCCTTCGGAATCGTGATCGCGGCCGCCATCGCCGGTTACACGGTCATCGACCGCTACGGGATCCGCCATGCGGCGGCCGGGCCGTACCTGCTGCTCGTGATGCTCGGCCCGGCGCTTATCTACCCGCTTGCGGTGGGCACCGGACGAGTGCGGGCCGCGCTGAGCCCGGTGACGGTCGTCGTCGGCGCGGCCTCGGCCTCGGCCTACCTGCTCGTGCTGCTCGCGCTACGGCTCGCGAGCGCGCCGGCGGTCGCCGCCGTGCGGGAGACGAGCGTCGTCATCGCGACGGCAGCGGCGGCGGTCTTCCTCGGCGAGCGCGTGGGCCCGGGCCGCCTCGCCGGAGCGTCGGTCGTGGCCGCCGGGGTCGCGCTGCTCGCGCTGTCCTAGAGTATGCGCAGCAGCTCGCGCAGCTCGGCCGGCGAGCCGACGACCAGATCGGCCGCTTCTCGCAGTCCCGCAGGAGCCTCCGGCGAGGCGACCGCCACGCGCACCGCAAGCTCGAGCCCGCCGAGCCCGCGGAAGGCGTCCAGGTCGGTCGTGTCGTCGCCCGCGTAGAGCGCGCGCTGCAGTCCTCGTTCCGACAGCAGCGACCGGACCGCGGTGCCCTTGTCCGCCTCGACCGGCGGGCGCAGCTCGAGCACCTTCCGGCCCCAGTGCGCTTCGAGCCCGAGCGACTGCGCGCGTCCGGCCACGTCCTCGAGCGTCCCCAGCGCCGCCTCTTCGTCCTCCGCCTCGCGCCAGTGGAAGGCGACGGTCAGGCCCTTGTCCTCGACCCACGGCCAGCGCTCGGCTGCGAACGGCCGCAGCGTCTCGCGCCAGCGCTCGGCCTTGGGCGCGAGCTCCAGCCCGTGCACGCCGACGTAGACCACGCCGTCGACTCCTACGAGTCGCGCGGCCTCCTCGCCGCTGCGCCCGCTCACGCACGCGACGAGCCCGTAGCGCCCCGCGAGCCGCCGCACCTCGGCCCGCGTCTCCTCCGGAACCGCCGCGAGCTCGGGGCGCGCAACGATGGGCGCGAGCGTCCCGTCGACGTCGAGCAGCACCGCCGCCAGCTCGGGTTGCTCGCGTAGCCGCGCCAGCCGCTCGTCCACACCGCGCAGAATACGACGGTGCGCCTCGTCCTCATCGGTCTCACCGCCGGCCTCTTCAGCGCCCTCTTCGGCGTCGGCGGCGGGATCGTCGTCGTGCCGCTGCTGATCCTGGTCGCACGCTACGACGAGCGCCCGGCGATGGCGACCTCGCTCGCGGCGATCGGGCTGATCGCGCTCGTCGGGGCGGTCACGTATGGCCTGCACGGTGAGCTGAAGCCCGGGGCGGCAGCAGTCGTCGGCCTGCCAGCTGCCGCCGGCGCAGTCCTCGGCACCTGGCTGCAGCAGCGACTAGCCACGCGAACGCTCTCGCTCGCGTTCGCGGCGCTGCTCGCGTGTATCGCGGTCTGGCTGCTGATCTGATGTGGGCGCTGCTCGCAGCGGGTGGGATCGGCCTCCTGGCGGGAGTCCTCGCCGGGCTGTTCGGCGTCGGCGGCGGAATCCTGTTCGTGCCGACGCTGACCCTGGTGCTCGGCCTCACCCAGCTGCACGCCGAGGCGAGCTCGTTGCTCGCGATCCTGCCGACCGCGGCGGCGGGAGCGTGGCGGCAGCGCCGCTACGGCAACGTCCGCTGGCGAGCCGCGCTCGTCCTCGGGCTCGCGGCGATCGCCGGCGTGGAGGCCGGTGTGCAGATCGCGGAGGCCCTCCCTGAACACGCGCTGCGGCGGCTCTTCGGGGTGCTGATGCTCGGCGTCGCCGCACAGCTCGCCTGGCGCACGTTGAGGAAGCCGCCCTATCCTTCGTGACGTGACCGGCGAACCCGACTTCTGGATCCCGCTCGTGGACGAGCCGATCGGCTCGATCGTCGGGCGGATCCAGGACGAAAACCCCGACATCGGCGAGCTCGTCGGGTCGCCCCGGAAGCTGCTTGCCTTCCGCACCTTCGCCTATATCCGCGTCGGGATCCTGCTCGGCCGCCTGCTCGTCGAGCACGATGTCCAGCCCTCCGAGGACACCACCTGGGCGGACGAGCTGATGACCGACCCGCAGCATCATGCGCAGGTCGTCGCCGAGGTGCGTGCGGTCGCCGAGGAAGTCGCAGCCGACCCTGACTACGCCTCCGATCCGCTCGGGCCGAGCGACGAGGAGCGCGCCCGGTTCTCCGAGTTCGCCAAGCGCCGTCTCGCCACCGATACCTGAGCCGGCCCCCGCCGTCGCCGTCTTTTGCTGATAATGCGGGGACGGTGGGGAAGCGGCTCACGATTGTCGTGGCGCTTGCGGGCCTGGCCGTCCTGGTCTTGGGGACGGTTGGCGCCGGCGGCGCGCGCTCGACCGCGGGCGCGTCCGCGCGCTCGGTCGCGATCCGAGTCGTCGTGCCCGGCCAGGCCGGCGCGGCGGCCGGCGTGATCTCGTCTCCACCCGACCACGCCGCGTTCGGCTCCAGCTTCGCCTACCCGGCGGACGGGTCGATCGTGACCACCGGCGCGATGAGCGCCTCGGCCTCGACGACCTCCGGCTCCTCGGCCACCGCGGCCGCCACGAGTCAGGTCGGCGCGCTCAGCGTCTTCGGCGGCGAGGTGACTGCGACGGCGGTCGAGGGCGCGGCGCGCGGCTCGACGCGCGGTCGCTCGGCGCGCGGCGACTTCTCGGGCGCCTCCGTCTCCGGCCTCTCCGTGCTGGGCGTCGCGGCCTCGGCCGGCCCGAACGTCCGTGTCGCGCTCGGCGACTGGGGCTACGCGGTCACGCTGGAGCAGGGCACCGACCGGAGCTCCGGCGCCGGCGGCTACCAAGGCTTCCACGGCTTCGTGACCGCGCTGGCGATCCACCTCACCGCGCCGCACGGCAACCTTCCCGCCGGCTCGGAGATCCAGGTCGGCTACGCCGAGGCGAGCGTGCAGGCGAGCGCTCCTCCCTCGCCGAAGCCGATCGTGCCCGGGCCGACACCGAGACAGCCGAAGGGGACCAAGCAGCAGAAGCACAAGACCCCGGTCGCCCCCGAGCCGACCAAGCAGGCGCCCCGCAGCTCGACGCCGCTGTTGCAGCCGCCGATCGGGCTGCAGCCGAAGCTCACCGCCGGCGGCTACGTCTTCCCCGTCTACGGCCCGTCCCAGTTCGTCGACACCTACAACGCCTTCCGCGGGGACGTCGCCGGCAACTGGCACCACGGCGACGACATCTTCGCTCCGCTCGGCGCGCCGATCATCGCCTGCGCGGACGGGATCGTCTTCTCCGTCGGCTGGAACGACGTCGGCGGCAACCGCCTCTGGCTCCGTGACCAGCAGGGCAACGAGTTCTACTACGCGCACCTCTCGGCGTTCACGCCGCTGGCGAAGAACGGCCGGCGCGTGAAGGCGGGCGAGGTACTCGGCTTCGTCGGCAACACCGGCGACGCGCAGGGGACTCCGACGCACCTGCACTTCGAGGTGCACCCGTTCTCGCTGCTCTTCATGGGCTACGACGGGGCGGTCGACCCGACGCCGTACCTGAGCGCCTGGAAGCACCTGCAGGACGTGCGCTTCTACAACGTCGCCGGCTGGCTCGCGAAGACGGGTATCTCGGACCCCGCTCCGAAGCCCGCCGCAATCCTGCTGCAGGTATCCGACATCTCGGAGGCCAGCGGCCTCGACCCCGGCTCCCTGCAGCGCGCGATGGCCCGCCGTAGCGGAGGCGAGGGTCAGGTGGCCAGGGCGCTCGGCGTGCGCCCGAAAGCCGCTCGGCCCTAGCTAGTTCGAGTTCCCGCTCGAGTCGCTGCCGCCGTAGCCGAACTCCTCGTCCTCGCCGAAGATCTTGTCCTTCAGCCAGCGCCGGGTCTCGGGCCCGGTCATCGGGTTGAAGAGGATCCCGAGGGCGATGCCGGCGAGCAGCAGCGTGCTGTTGCGCGCCTTGCGGCTCTCCTGTCCCTGGATGCGGTCGGCCGCGTTACGGAGGTCATCGATGGCCGAGCGCAGCTGGTCCTGGATGTCCTTGTCGCTCGCGACCTTGGTCGCGACGCCGGTCATGCCGCGGTTGCCGAGCAGCTCCGCGTAGACGTCGCGGGCGGTCGCGAACGCGCTGCGAAGGTTCTCCCGCAGCTCCTCGTCCTGGATCGCCCGTTGCACGTAGGGCTTCGCGTCCTGGAGTCGATCTTTCGCCTTGGCCATTGCGCAGGTCGTCCTTTCGCTCGCCGTTCGTTACAGGGGGATTCTCTACCCTGCGCGCGTTTCGCGCTAAACAGAGGCGGCGGCCTGGCGCTCCGAGGCCGGGGCGGCCCGCGGGCGCGAGCGGGCGGGCGCCGAGAACGCGACCGCGAAGACGTCCTCGATCGAGTCGGCGGGGATGAACTCGAGCTCCCTGCGCGCCTCCGCCGGCAGCTCCGCCAGGTCGGGCTCGTTGTCGCGCGGGATCACGATTCGCTTCAGGCCGTAGCGCTGGGCCGCGAGCACCTTCTCGCGGAGCCCGCCGATCGGCAGCACCTGGCCGGTGAGTGTGATCTCGCCGGTCATGCCCACGTCCTCGGCCACCGGCTCGCCACGTACGAGCGAGGCGATCGCGGTCGCGATCGTGACGCCCGCTGAGGGGCCGTCCTTCGGCACCGCGCCGGCAGGCACGTGGATGTGCACGTCGTGCTCGGCGAACCAGTCCTCCGGGAGCCCGAGCTCCTGGGTGTGTGAGCGCACCCAGGAGAGCGCCGCCTGCGCGGACTCCTTCATCACGTCGCCGAGCTGTCCGGTGATCGTCAACCGGGCCTTGCCGGGGTAGGCGGTCGCCTCGATGAAGAGCACGTCGCCGCCGACCGGCGTGTAGGCCAGGCCGGTCGCGACGCCCGGGTCGGCCGTGCGCTTGCGCGGGTCGGCCGGAAAGCGGCGCGGGCCGAGCCAGGCACGGGCCTTGCGCGTGTCGATCTTGATCTTGCCGGTCTTGCCGCCGGCGACCTCGCGCGCAACCTTGCGCAGCAGGTCGGCGATGCGGCGCTCGAGGCTGCGGACGCCGGCCTCGCGCGTGTACTCGCGGATCACGACCCGCAGCGTGTTGTCGCTGATCGTCACCTGCTCCGGGCTGAGGCCGTGGGCCTCGAGCTGCTTGGGCACGAGGTACTTGCGCGCGATCCCGAGCTTTTCGTCCTCGGTGTAGCCGGAGAGCTGGATCACGTCCATCCGGTCGAGCAGCGGCCCGGGGACCGTCTCGAGCTGGTTCGCGGTGCAGATGAACAGCACCTTCGAGAGGTCGAACGGCAGGTCGAGGTAGTGATCGCGGAAGTGCGAGTTCTGCTCGGGGTCGAGCACCTCGAGCATCGCGCTCGCGGGGTCGCCGCGGAAGTCGGCACCCATCTTGTCGATCTCGTCGATCAGCAGGACCGGGTTCTTCGTCTCCGCGTCGCGGAGCGAGCGGATGATCGTGCCGGGCATCGCGCCGATGTAGGTGCGCCGGTGACCGCGGATCTCGGCCTCGTCGCGGACGCCGCCGACCGACAGGCGCACGAACTTGCGCCCCACCGTGCGGGCGATCGACTGGCCGAGCGAGGTCTTGCCGACCCCGGGCGGGCCGACGAAGCAGAGGATCGGGCCGGAGAGGTCGTTCTTCAGCTTCGAGACGGCGAGGTACTCGAGGATTCGCTCCTTGACCTTCTCGAGGTCGTAGTGGTCCTCGTCGAGGATCTCGCGCGCGCGGTCGAGGTCGAGGTTGTCCTCGGTGGTCTCGGTCCACGGCAGCGAGAGGATCCAGTCGACGTAGGTGCGGATCACGCCGTACTCGGCCGCGGCCGGCGGCAGCTTCTCGAGCCGCGCGACCTCGCGCTCGACGGCCTTCTTCGTGTCCTCGGGGAGGTTCTTCTCCTCGATCCGCTCGCGCAGCTCCGCGAGCTCGGCCTGCTGCTCGTCGCCCTCGCCGAGCTCGTCCTGGATCGCCTTCAGCTGCTGGCGCAGGAAGTACTCGCGCTGGCCCTTCTCGAGCTCCGACTGGACCTGCGAGGAGATCTTCGTGCCGAGCTCGACGACCTCGAGCTCGCGCTTCAGGATCCGGAGCACGTCGCGCAGCCGCTCGTAGACGCTCTGCTGCTCGAGTAGGGCCTGCTTCTCCTCGGTCTTGAGCCGCAGCGTCGAGGCGACGAGGTGCGAAAGCGCACCCGGGTCGTCGACGTTCGCCGCGGCGAGCTCGAGCTCGGAGGGCAGGTAGGGGACGAGCGAGATCAGGCGCCCGAACTCGGTCTGCACGCTGCGTGTCACGGCCTCCAGCTCGGGGGTCTCCTCGACCTCGTCGGGGACGACCGAGAACTCTCCCAACAGGTACGGCTCGTCCTGGAGGCGGCGCTCGAGCCGGATGCGGTCGACGCCCTGGACGAGGATGCGCAGCGTCCCGTCGGGGACGCGGATCATCTTGTGCACGATCGCGGCCGTCCCGATCTCGTAGAGGTCGTCCCAGCCGGGCTGGTCGCCCTCGCCCTCCTTGACGGTCACGAGCGCGAGCATCCGCTCCCCCTCGAGCACGTCGTCGACGAGGCGGATCGAGCGCTCCTGGCCGATCGCGAGCGGGGAAACCGACTGCGGGAAGATCACCGTCTCCTTCAGCGGCAGAACCGGCAGCGTCGAGGGGATCTCGACCTCGCCCTGCTCGAACGGCTCTTCGAGGTTCAGCTCGGTCATGCGCGGCCTCGGATCGTGATGGAGACGCGCTCGGTCTGCGGCGGCTTCTCCGCGATCGGCAGCGTCACGGTGAGCATCCCGCGCTCGTAGCGCGCGCTGGCGGCGCTCGTGTCGACCGGCTCCTCCAGCTGGATGCGGCGCTGGAAGGGGCCGTACTCGATCTCGAGCTGCCGGTAGCGGCCGCTGACGTCCGGCCGGCAGCGATCTCCGGCGACGACGAGCACGCGGTCGGCCGCGACGACCTGGATCGAGGAGGGCTCGACGCCCGGAAGCTCGACGACGACTTGCAGCTCCGGCGGGTCCTCGGAACGGATGCAGTCGACCTGCGGCCGGAAGCCGCGATGGCCGGCGACGAAGCGCGGCAGGTGCCAGAGATCCTCGATCAGCTCGTGGATCTCGGCGTGCAGGCGGTCGATGTCGGTGCGGCGTCTCATGGTGATCTGGTAACGGTAATCGGCCTCAAAGGGATCTGGTAAGTTAGCAGACACTAGCTTAGCGACCGAGGCAGGGTCGGGGAGGAGCCGCCGTAGATGGAGCGCTGGACGCGCTGGATGCTGCGCTACCGCTGGGTCGTCGTCGCGGCGTGGCTCGTCGTCCTGCTGGGCGGCGGCTGGTCGTCCACGAAGCTCTCGCCGCTGCTCTCGAACACCTTCACGATGCCCGGGACGGACTCCGAGCGGGCCCGCACGATCCTCGAGGAGCGCTACGGCGACCGCAGCGACGGCGCCTTCACGGTCGTCTTCAGCGTCCGCGACTCCCGTGACCCGCAGCAGCGCCTGCTGCTGCAGCGGCAGCTGGCGGCCGCCGCGAAGCTGGTTCCGAGCGGCCGGGCGCAGCCGCTCGTCCCCGGCGGCACACACGTCCTCTACGGCGACATCACCTCGACGCTCGATCTCGCGACCGCCAAGGGCTACACGGACGACATCCTCCGCAGGCTGCCGCACGGCGGCGGCGTTCAGTCCTACGTCACCGGCCAGGCCGCGATCCAGCACGACCTCGACCCGATCTTCAACGAGGACCTGCGCAAGGGCGAGTTCCAGATCGCGATCCCGATCGCGCTGCTCGTGCTGCTGCTCGTCTTCGGCCTCTCGTGGTCGGTGACGATCCCGCTGCTGTTCGCGGCCTGCACGATCGAGGGGACGCTCGGGCTCGTCTACCTCTTCGCCCACCACCTGACGATGGCGACCTACGTCACGAACCTCGTGCAGCTGATCGGGCTCGGGATCGCGATCGACTACTCGCTGCTCATGGTCTACCGCTTCAGGGAGGAGCTCGCCCGGGGCGGCTCGAAGGACGACGCCGTCGTGCGGACGATGGCGACCGCCGGCCGCGCGGTCGTCTTCTCGGGCGCGACGGTGGCGATCGGGCTCGCGCTGCTGCTCTTCATGCCCTCGCCGTTCATGCGCTCGATGGGGATCGGCGGCTTCCTGATCCCGCTCGTCTCGATCCTCGCCGCGATGACGCTGCAGCCGGCCCTGCTCTCGCTCTACGGCCGGCGCGGGACAAGGCGCGTGCGCATCTGGCGGTTCGGGGAGGAAGGCCCTCGGCGCGGTTTCTGGGAGCGGCTCTCGGCCGCGATCATGCGCCGCCCGGCGGCCTTCCTGGCCGGAGGCACCGTGCTGCTCGTCGCCGCCGCGCTGCCGGTCTTCGCGCTGAAGCTCACACCCGGCTCGGCGAAGGGGATCCCGCAGCACCCGCAGGCCGTGCGCGGCTTCACGATCCTGCGCGACGCCGTCGGGGCCGGCGCGCTGTCGCCGACGCAGATCCTCGTCGACAGTGGCCGCGTCGGCGGCGCGGCCGCCCTGCAGCGCCCGATCGAGACGCTCGTCGAGCGGCTGAGGCGTGACCCGGAGGTGGTGTTCGTCCGTTACCGGCCCGGCCGTCCGTTCGTCGACCCGACCGGTCGCTACGCGCAAGTCGTCGTCGCGGGGAAGCACGAGTACGGCGAGGCCCCGGCGCAGGCCTTCGTCCACCGCCTGCGCGGCGACATCGTCCCGTCGGTCTCCTGGCCGGACGGAGTGGCGGTGCTGGCGGGAGGCGGGCCCCCGCAAGGGGTCGACTTCATCGATCGCTCCTACGCCGTCTTCCCGTGGCTCGTGATCGGCGTGCTGGTGCTGACCTACCTGCTGCTGCTGCGCGCGTTCCGCTCGCTGATCCTGCCGCTGAAGGCGGTGATCCTGAACCTGCTCTCGGTGGGCGCGGCCTACGGGCTGCTGGTGATCGTCTTCAAGTGGGGGATCGGGAACGACGTGCTCGGGCTGTACCAGTTCTCCCAGATCGAGGCGTGGATCCCGATCTTCCTCTTCGCGATGCTGTTCGGCCTCTCGATGGACTACGAGGTCTTCCTGGTCACGCGCATGCGCGAGGCCTGGGACGAGACGCGCGACAACGTCCGCGCGGTCGGCCTCGGGCTCGAGCGGACCGGCCGGATCATCAGCGCGGCCGCGATCATCATGGTCGCCGCGTTCTCCGGCTTCGTCGCGGGCCGCATCGTCGGCCTGCAGGAGTTCGGGCTGGGCCTGGCGGTCGCGATCCTGTTCGACGCGACAATCGTCCGCGTGCTGCTCGTGCCCTCGCTGATGGCGCTCTTCGGCCGCTGGAACTGGTGGCTCCCAACGCGCGTCGCGCGCCTGGTGCGCGTCCAACCTTCGCCCCTCGAAGCGCCGACCTCGTAGCATCACGCGGATGGAAAACGGGCTGAAGGGCGTGATCCTGGCCGGTGGGACCGGCTCGCGGCTGCATCCGCTGACGCAGATCACCAACAAGCACCTGCTCCCGATCTACGACCGGCCGATGATCAGCTGGGCGATCGAGGCCCTGGTGCGAGCGGGTTTGACCGAGCTGATGCTGGTCACCGGCGGCACCCACGCGGGCGAGTTCTTCCGGCTGCTCGGGAACGGCCACGAGCACGGGGTCGAGCGGCTCTTCTACGCCTACCAGGACAAGCCGGGCGGGATCGCCGAGGCGCTCGGGCTGGCGGAGCGGTTCGGCCGCGGCGGCCGGATCTGCGTGATGCTCGCCGACAACGTGGTCGAGCAGTCGCTCGCGCCGGGGGTCAAGAACTTCGACGCCCAGGAGCGTGGCGCGCGAATCCTCCTCGCGAAGGTCCCCGAGCCGGAGCATCTTCGCCACCTGGGCGTGCCCGAGCTCGAGGACGGGCGGGTCACGAGGATCATCGAGAAGCCGCAGGACCCGCCGAGCGAGTTCGCCGTGACCGGGATCTACTTCTACGACGAGCAGGTCTGGGACGTGCTCCCGACGCTCGAGCCCTCCGGACGCGGCGAGCTCGAGATCACCGACGTGAACAACTGGTACGTCGGCCGCGGGGAGATGGAGTACGACGTGCTCGAGGGCTTCTGGGGCGACGCGGGCGAGTCGATCGAGGCCTACTACGAGGTGAACGACTACGTGCGCGCGAACGGCGCCAACAAGGACGAGTCGTGGTCGACGGCGTCCGGCTGATCCCGCTCAGGCGCTTCGAGGACGAGCGCGGCTGGTTCATGGAGCTGATGCGCGCCTCGGCGCTGCCGCAACCGGTGAAGCAGTCGAACCTCGCCTTCTCCCGCAAGGGCGTGATCCGGGGGCTGCACTACCACGAGCGCGGCCAGTGCGACCTGTTTGCGTGCGTGCAAGGGATGGTGCGCGTGGTCGTGCTCGACCGCGAGAGCGGCGAGACCTTCACCGCCGACATCGGCGACGAGAACCCGGCCGCGGTCTACATCCCCGGACACCACGCGCACGGATACGAGGCGCTGACGGACTGCCTCTTCCTCTATCACGTCACCGAGGAATACGACGCGGCCGATCCCGACGAGCACGGCGTGCCCTGGAACGACGAGCGGGTCGCCGACCTCTGGAGCACGCAATCGCCGATCCTCTCGGAGCGGGACGCCGGACCCTGATCACCGGCGCCGGCGGCCAGCTCGGCGTTGCGCTGCAGGAGGCCTTCCCCGAGGCCGACGCGCGCACGCGCTCGGAGCTCGACATCACCCGCCCGCTCGAGCAAGTACCAGACTGTGACCTGGTGCTGCACGCGGCGGCCTGGACGGACGTCGACGGCGCCGAGGCCGGCCCCGCGGGAGCCGAGCGCGTGAACGTCGAGGGGACACGCAACGTCGTCGCGCTCGGCGCGCCGGTCGTCTACTTCTCGACGGACTACGTCTTCGACGGGTCGAAGCGGGAGCCCTACGTCGAGTCGGACGAGCCGCGGCCGCTCTCGGTCTACGGGCGCACGAAGCTCGGCGGCGAGCGCCAGGTGCGGGACGGGTGGATCGTCCGCAGCTCCTGGCTCTTCGGCTGGACCGGCACGAACTTCGTGCGGACGATGCTCAGGCTCGGCGCCGAGCGCGACGAGCTGAGCGTGGTCGCCGACCAGGTCGGCTGCCCGACGTACGTGGGCCATCTCGCGGAGGCGACGCGCGAGCTGCTCTCGCTTCCGCGCGGGGTCTGGCACGTGGCCGCCGAGGGTGAGTGCTCGTGGGCCGACTTCGCACGCGTGATCTTCGAGGAGGCCGGGCTCGACTGCCGGGTGCGCGAGATCACGACCGAGGAGCTCGGTCGCCCGGCCCTGCGGCCCGCATACTCGGTCCTGCGCAGCGAGCGCGAGGGCGCACCGCGGCTGCCCCACTGGCGCGAGGGCCTGCGCGCCTGCCTCGAGCGCCTCTAGCCCGTCTCCAGCTCTTCCAGACTCGGCGCGGCCCGGATCGCCTGGCTCGTAGCGCCCCAGACCAGCAGCGCCGCGCTCCAGCAGAAGAAGACCGCGACGGTCGTGCGCGGGGAGGTGGCACTCAACAGGAGGCCGGCGACCAAGGGACCGAGCGGGTCGATCAGGCGCGCGAGGTTGCCCCTGACGCTCTCGACGCGGCCGAGCAGCCGGTCCGGGATCACCGCGACCCGGTAGCCGACGACGACGGAATCGGTGGCCGGGATCACGAACGCCTGCGGCAGCATCCCCACGACCAGCACCCAGGCACTGGGCCAGGCCAGGAACAGACCCGCGCCGAGCGCTGCCCACAGCTCGAGCAGGATGATCCCCCGCACGGAGAGGCGCCGTCGCACGAGCGGCGACGCCAGCGCGCCCACCAGGAGGGCGGCGCCGAAGACCGCCACCAGCAGTCCGATCTCTCCGCCGGAGAGCCCCTCGCGTCCGCCGACGACGATCACGACCAGGAGCAGCGCCGGGATGGTCACGTTGCCGAGCGCGTACAGGATCGTCGTCGCGCGCAGGAACGGATGTCCCCAGAGGAAGCGGAAGGCTTCGGAGACCTGCGAACGCAGACTCGTGGCAGGGCGCTCTCGCCGCTCCTGGAACGGCGTGCGAATCGCGGCCAGCGACGCGATCGAGAAGACGTACGAGACGCTGTCGACGGCGAACGGGAGCGCGCGGCCGAGAGCGAAGAGCGCGCCGCCGAGCGGCGGCCCTGCGAGGTCGACCGCGGCCTGTCGCGCCCGCTGGGCACCGACGGCGGCGGGAAGCTGCGCCCTGGGCACGAGCGCGCGTAGTGCGCCGGCCTGGGCGACGAAGAAGACGACTGCGCCCAGTCCCTCGCCGAAGGCGACCAGCGCGATCAGCAACCACCCGGCCCGGTCGAGCTGGACGGCCACGACGAGCGCTGCGAGGAGCACCGCGCGCAGACCGTCGGCACCGATCAGCAGGGCTTTCCGGTTCCAGCGGTCGGCGGCGAGTCCCGCCGGCAAGGCGAAAAGTGCGTAGGGGACCAGCCGAGCGAAGCCCACGAAGCCGGCCTTCGCCGGCGAGTGGGTGAGCGCGAGCACGAGCAGCGGGTAGGCGATCGTGCTGAGCGCAGTTCCCGCGCTCGAGAGGAGGCGTCCGCTCTCGAGCAGCACGAACTCGCGGTTCCGCCAGAGCGGAAGCGGCTGCGGGCACGGGTCGCGCGCGGCTAGCGCCAGGCCGCTTCGTCGACCGGCGCGCGGTCGCGCAGCGGCTCCCACCACTCGCGGCTCTCCGCGTACCAGGCGACGGTTTGCGCGATGCCGTCCTCCCAGCCGATCTCGTCCCGCCAGCCGAGCTCCTCGCGGATCTTCGTCGAGTCGAGCAGGTAGCGCCGGTCGTGTCCGGGCCGGTCGGGGACGATCGTCTTCAGCGACTCGGGCTTGTCCGTGTGCTCGAGCACCGCGTTCGCAATGTCCTCGATCGACTTCTCCACCCCTGAGCCGACGTTGTAGGTCTCGCCGGGCCGACCGCGCTCGAGGACGAGCTCGATCGCGCGGCAGTGGTCGAGCACGTGCAGCCACTCGCGCTTGTTCGCGGTCGAGGCGTAGAGCGGCAGCGGCTTGTCGTCGAGCGCGTTGGTGGCGAAGAGCGGGATCACCTTCTCCGGGAACTGGTACGGCCCGTAGTTGTTCGAGCAGTTGGTGATCGTGACCGGCAGGCCGTAGGTCTCGAAGTAGGCACGGACGGCGTGGTCGGCACCGGCCTTCGACGCGTTGTAGGGCGTGCGCGGCCGGTAGGGCGTCTCCTCGGTGAAGACGTCGTCCGAGTCCAGCGGCAGGTCGCCGTAGACCTCGCAGGTCGAGACGTGGTGGAAGCGCTGCAGCCCGGCGCGGCGCGCGGCCTCGAGCAACGTCTGCGTCCCGATCACGTTGGTACGGAAGAAGCGGCCGGGGTCGACGACCGCGAGCGAGTTGTGCGACTCGGCGGCGAAGTTGACGACCACCTCGACGTCCTCGTCGCGCAGCGTCCGCTCGGCGAGCTCCGGGTCGGCGATGTCGCCCTCGACGAAGACGATCCGGTCGTCGACGTCGGCCAGGCTCTCGCGGTTGCCCGCGTAGGTGAGCAGGTCGTAGGCGACGAGGTGGTCGTCCGCGTATCGCTCCAGCCAGAAGCGCACGAAGTTCGAGCCGATGAACCCGGCCGCGCCGGTGACGAGGATTCGCATCCGTCGGAGTCTACGCAGCCCTCTCCCGACCGAAAGGCCAGGGTATGTGGAGGCTCAGCAGTGCTGGGCGCGCTTGCGAATGTCGCGTGGCTCGTTGCGGTCCGGCTCAAGGTGCTCGGCGCGCCTGAGGTACGTGACGGCCTCGCTGCACCGGCCCAGCCGGTAGAGCGTGTACCCGAGGTTGTAGTTCGCGTAGCCCTCGTACGGGTCGGCCGGCCCGGTGCCCTGGAGCTTCTGCACTGCCTGCTGGAGGAGCGGGAGCGCACCCGGGTAGTCGCCCTGACGCATCAGCGAGTAGCCCTGGTTGTTGAGGGCGTGGCCGCTGCCGCCCGTGGACGCTGGTGGCGGAGGTGGCGGAGGTGGCGGAGGTGGCGGAGGGGCGGGCGCCGTGGTCTGCTGGGTCACGGTCTGTTGCACCGTGGTCGTGCCGCCGGGGCCAGCGACGGTACGCGTCACGACGGTCGGCGACGAGCCGCCGCTCGTCAGGATCGCCGCGACGACCGCGCCGACAGCGCCCGCAGCGAGGAGGGCGAGCGGGAGCAGGTAGCCCTTGCCTGACTTGCGCGACGGCGCGGGAGGCGCGAGCAAGGCCGTCGTGCCGGCAGAGCGAGACAGCGCGTTGCGCAGCTCGGCCACGAACTCGCGGGCCGAGCCGTACCGACTCACTGGATCCTTCGAGAGCGCCCGCCGGAAGACGCGGTCGAGCTCGGACGGCAGGTGCTCGCAGCGCTCGACGATCGACGGCACCGGAGCATTCACGTGCGCCGCAGCCTCGGCCGTCGGCGACTCGTTCTCGAACGGCCGCTCGCCGCTCAGCAGCTCGTACGCCACGACCGCGAGCGCGTAGACGTCGCTCGCAGGCGTCGCCCGTTCGCCGGTCGCCTGCTCGGGTGAGAGGTAGCCGGCCGTGCCGAGCACGGTGCCCGTGAGCGTCATCGAGTCGAGGCCGGCCGCGCTCGCGATCCCGAAGTCGGCGACCGCCACCTCCTCGCGGTCGTTCAGGAGCAGGTTCGCGGGCTTGACGTCGCGGTGGACGATCCCGTGCCGGTGCGCGGCGTCGAGCGCGATCGCAGCCTGTTCGAGCCACGCGAGCGCCCGGGCCGGCGGCTGCGCGCCCTCGCGGCGGAGCCGCTCCTCCAGAGACCCGCCCGAGAGGTACTCCATGACGATGAACGGGCGGTTCTCCCAGTCGCCGACGTCGAAGATCGTGATCGCCCCGGGCTCGCCGGAGATGCGCGCGGCGGCCAGCGCCTCGCGCTTGAAGCGCTGCCGGATCCCGGCGTCTGCGGCGTAGCGGTCGCCCAGCAACTTCACCGCGACCTCGCGTCCGAGCAGCTCGTCGGTCGCGACGTAGATGTCGCCCATCGCCCCGCGCCCGACGCGGCGCGGCGAGCGGTAGCGAGGGGGCAGCAGCTCGGTCCCGACAGGCATCCGCCGCGAGTTTCCCCATCCGGAGTGGTCGAAAACGGTCCATTCGCGCCGAAGGAGCGGGAAAACGGCCCAGACGTGCGCTACCCTCAGTGGGCCCGGCCGTGGCGTCCGGCCAGGATTCAGCCCGCGGGCCGGCCTTACGAGGCGATGGTCAGCACACTCGCAGCAGCCCTTCTCGCCGCCCTGGGCCTCTCCGGAGGCCCGGCGACGCACAGCGCCGCTCCGGCGGGGCCGTCGTTCTTCGTCTCCGGCCACGGCTGGGGTCACGGCGTCGGACTCGCGCAGTACGGCGCGTACGGCTACGCGCTGCACGGCTGGACCTACGACCAGATCGTCGCGCACTACTACCCGGGCACGAGCCTGGGCGACGCGCCGGTCAGGCGCGTGCGCGTGCTCCTCGCCGGGGCCGCGAAGAGCGTCACCATCTCCTCGCGCTCGCCGTTCACCGTCCGCGACGGCTCGGGCAAGACCCACAAGCTCCCGGCGGGCAAGCAGCAGCTCGGGCCGGGCCTCAAGCTCAAGCTCGCGGCGAGCACGAAGGCGTTGCCAGCGCCGCTCGTCTTCGCGCCCGGCGAGACGCCGCTCGCGCTCGGCAGCCGCTCGTACCGAGGCTCGTTTCGCGTCACCGGCGGCAAGGCGGTCCGGGTCGTGGACGTCGTCGGGCTGGAGCAGTACCTCTGGGGCGTCGTGCCGAGCGAGATGCCCGACCGCTGGCCGGCCGAGGCGCTCCAGGCGCAGGCCGTCGTCGCCCGCACCTACGGGCTCGGGCACCTCGAGCACGGCGGCGACTTCGACCTCTACGCCGACACGCGCAGCCAGGTCTACGGTGGGATCGCCGCCGAGTCCGCGCCGGGCCGTGACGCGGTGAACGCGACGGCCGGCCAGGTCGTGCTCTACAAGGGCGACCTCGCGCAGACGTTCTTCTTCTCGAGCTCGGGCGGCCGCACCGCCAACGTCCAGGACGTCTGGGGCTCGAAGGGCCTGCCCTACCTCGTCTCGGTGCCTGATCCGTACGACACGCTCTCGCCGTACCACAACTGGGGGCCGCTGCGGTACAGCGCCAAGCTGCTCGGCCGGCGGCTTCACGCGCGGGGGACGCTGCTCGACGTGCGGACGAACGCGGCTCCGTCGGGTCGTGTGCGCTCGGTCACGATCGTCGGCTCGAAGGGCATCCGCACGATCACGGGTGACGCGGCGCGGCGCTCGCTCGGGCTTCGCTCGACGTGGTTCACGATCGGCGCGCTCACCCTCGACGCGCCGCAACGGCCGCTCGTCTACGGCAGCGAGACGAAGCTCACGGGCTACTCCCGTGGCATTCCTCGCGTGACCCTCCAGTCACGGCCCTACGGCGGCACCTGGAAGCCGCTCGCGGTCCTGCGCTCGCGCGGCGGGCGCGTGACGGCGACGCTCTCGCCGAAGGTGACCACCGACTACCGCATCTCGTCAGGCTTCGTCCGCAGCGGCATCGTGCGGCTCGCGGTGGCGCCGGCCGTGGGGATCACGCCCGCGACCGACCGCACGTCGGTGAGCGGCGTCGTCAAGCCGCTGCTGCCCGATGCGCCCGTCCAGCTGCAGCGGCAGGCGGGCACCGGCTGGAAGACGGTCGCCACGACGACGGTTACCTCCTATGGTGCGTTCACGGCCTCGCTCGATCTCACTCCCGGCACCTACCGCGCGCGCGTGCTCGCGGGCAAGGGGTACGCCGCCGGCATCTCGCCGGCCCTGACGGTGGTCCCCGCGTGAGGCGCGCGCTCGCGCTCGGGGCGGCCGCCGTGGCACTCGCCGCGCCGGCTGCCGCCACGGCGGTGACGCTCCCGAACGACCCGCTCGCGCAGCGCCAGTGGTACCTCGGCCGTGACCGGGCGCTCGACATCTTCGACGCGGCGAAGCAGCTCTTCCCAGTTCGGGTCGCCGTGATCGACTCGGGCATCGACCTCGGGCATCCGGAGCTCAAAGGCCGGATCGCCGCCTCGCACAGCTTCGTCGGAGGTTCGATGACCGACGAGGTCGGCCACGGCACGTTCGTCGCCGGCGAGATCGCGGCGATCGCCGACAACGGCGTCGGCATCGCGGGGCTCGCCCCGCCGGCACGGCTCGTCGTCGCGAAGGTCGTCAGGGACGACGGGACGATCTCGCCGAGGGCCGAGGCGCGTGCAATCCGTTGGGCCGTGAGCCAGCACGCGCGTGTGATCAACCTCAGCCTCGGCAGCACGCGCGACCCGGGGAACCCGGGCAACGACGGCTTCTCGACGGCAGAGCGGCTGGCAATCGAGTTCGCCGTGCGCCGCGGCGTGCTCGTGGTCGCGGCGGCCGGGAACGGCAACGACGCGCCCACGAAGCCGTGGCCCTACGCGAGCTACCCGGCCGCGTTCCCGCACGTGCTCGGCGTCGGCGCCTACGGGCGCTCTGGCCGCGTGCCGATGTTCTCAAACCGCGACGACCACTACGTCGACCTCGCAGCCCCGGGGATGGACATCGTCTCGCTCTTTCCGCGGCCGCTGACACGGAGCTTCTCCGATTGCCTCGAACAGGGTTACTCGCCCTGCGGCACGAAGGAGTACCGCAACGCCAACGGCACCTCGTTCTCGTCGCCGCAGGTCGCCGCGGCTGCGGCGCTGCTGCTCGGTGAGATCCCGTCGCTGCGACCCGACCAGGTCGCGGAGATCCTGAAGCTGACGGCCCAGGACGCGACCCCCGCCAACGGCTGCGACGACTGCACGCCGGGCCCCGACCCGCTCACCGGCTTCGGCCGGCTCGACATCGGCTCCGCGCTGGACGCGCTGCCCGCCGGCGCGCCGCCGGCCGACCGGCTCGAGCCGAACGACGACACCGGCCGGCACGCGGCGCTCGTCGACCGGAAGCTGAACACGCGCGCGACCCTCGACTGGTGGGACGACCCGACCGACGTCTACCGCGTCCACCTGAACCGCGGGCAGGGCATCTCGGTGGTCGTCCGCGCCGGACCGAAGCTCGACCCGTCGCTGATCCTCTGGAAGCCGGGGCTCGACCGCCTCGCCGACGCGCGTTCCGACCTGCGCGCGCGCCGCTCGATCCACGGCCCCGGGGTGCCCGAGCGGATCGCCTACCGGGCGCACAGGAGCGGCTGGTACTACGTGCAGGTGAAGCTGGCGCGGCCGGGCTTCGGGCCCTACCGCATCACGCTAGCTTCCTAGCAGCTCCTCGTCCGGCACCTCACGGATCTGCCGCGCCGGGCTGCCGACGACGACCGCGCGCGGCGCCACGTCCCTGAGCACGACCGCGCCGGCCCCGACGAACGCCTCCTCGCCGATCTCGATCCCGGGCAGCAGCACGCAGCCGCCGCCGACGCGCGCGCCGCGGCGGATCGTCGGCCCCTTCACGAGCTCGTGCCGCTGCTCGGTGCGGCCCATGAAGTTGTCGTTCGTCGTGATCACGCACGGCGCGATGAAGACGTTCTCCTCGAGCAGCGAGTACGCGGTGATGTAGGCGTGCGCCTGGATCTTCGTCAGCGCCCCGACGGAGGTGTCGTTCTCGACGAGCGAGCCGCGCCCGATCACGACGCCGTCGCCGATCGTGCAGCGCTCCCGCACGCAGGCCTGGTCGCCGACGATCACCCGCTCGCCCACGGTCGTCCCCGCGAACACGACGGCGCCGGTGGAGACGATCGTGCCGGCGCCGAGCTCGAGCGGCGGCAGCTCCTCCCGCTTGGCGGTCGAGCGCGGCGAGAGCGTCGGCTGCTTGCCGACGACCGCATAGTCGAGGATCTTGCAGCCCTCGCCGACCACCGTGCCCGGGTAGACGATCGCGGTGTCGGCGATCTCGCTCACGCCGGGGCGGCGACGAGCGAGGCCTGCAGCTGCTCGAGTGCCTGGACGACCACGAGTCCGTCCCGGGCGGCCCGGCGCCGGTCGCCGCGGCCGGAGACGAGCTCGAGGAAGTGCTCTCCTTCCAGCCGCAGCGGCTCGTCGTTCGGGATCTTCGGGCTGAAGATGTCGCCCGAGCGCGTCTGCCACTCGCCCCATGTCGCAGACGGCTGCCAGGGGGCCTTCTCGTAGATCGTCACCTTGCGCTCCAGCTCCATGTCGTCGAAGACGACCATCTTCTCCTTCCCGACGACGGTGAGCTTGCGCATCTTGTGCGGGTCGAGCCACGAGAGATGCATGTGGGCGATCTTCCCCGAGGGGAAGCGCAGGTAGCAGAAGACGATGTCCTCCACGCCCTCGGTGAGGAAGGAGTTGCCGTGGGCCCACATCTCCGACGGCTCCTCCTCCAGCAGGTGGAGGATCACCGAGAGGTCGTGGACGCCGAGCGAGAGCAGCGCGTTCTCGTGCTTGCGGATCACGCCGAGGTTCTGGCGGTTCGAGTAGACGCAGAGGACCTCGCCGAGATCGCCCGCGTCGACGAGGCGCTTCAAGGTCCCGACGGCCGGGTGGTAGAGCAGCAGGTGGCCCGGCATCAGCACGAGGTCGCGGGCCTCGGAGAGCTCGCAGAGCTCCTCCATCTCCTGCGCCCGCATGGCAGGCGGCTTCTCCACGAACACGTGCTTGCCGGCCTCGAGAGCGGCCTTCGCGAGCTCGTAGTGGGTGATCACGGGCGTCGCCACCACGACCGCCTCGAGCTCGGGGTCGTCGAGCAGCTCCGCGAAGTCGGCCGTGACGCGGGCGTGCGGGTAGCGCGCGGCGAACTCCTCGCGCTTGGTCTCGTCGGCGTCGCAGAGCCAGGCGAGGTCGGCGAGCTGGTCGAAGTTCCGCGCAAGGTTCTTCCCCCACGCGCCGAGGCCGGCCTGTCCGATTCGCGTCACAGCTTCCAGACCTTGCCGTCGACCCGTCCGGTCCGGCCGGTCGCGTTGCGGAAGTCGACGACGAGCCTGGCGTCCTCGACGAGCCGCGCGTAGTCGATCGAGGAGTGCGCCGTGATGATGGTGACGCAGTCGTACGCACCGGGGTCGAGCGCCTGCGAGCTGAGATCGAGCTGGCGGAGCTCGGGCACGTGCGGGTCGTGGTACGAGACATCGGCGCCGGCCGTGCGCAGGAGCTCGATCAGCTTCAGCGCCGGCGACTCGCGCGTGTCGGGCACGTCGGCCTTGTACGCGACTCCGAGCACCAGCACCTTCGACCCGCTCAGCGAGCGCTGGGAGCCGTGGTTCAGCGCCTGCGAGATCAGCGAGCGGCAGAAGTACGGCATGTTCTGGTTCACCTTCCCCGCGAGCTCGATGAACTCGGTGTAGAAGTCGAACTGGCGCGCCTTCCACGAGAGGTAGAAGGGGTCGACGGGGAGGCAGTGGCCGCCGAGGCCGGGGCCCGGCTCGAAGCGCATGAAGCCGAACGGCTTCGTCGCCGCCGCGTCCACGACCTCCCAGATGTCGAGGCCCATCCGGTCGCACAGTTGCGCGAGCTCGTTGACGAGCGCGATGTTGACCGAGCGGAAGATGTTCTCGAGCAGCTTCGTCAGCTCCGCCGCCTCGGGCGACGAGACCTGCACGACCTCGTCCACCGCGCTCCCGTACAGCTCGAGTGCGCGGCGCGTGCACTCCTCCGTCAGGCCGCCCACGACCTTGGGCGTCGTCTTCGTCGTCCAGTCCTCGCGGCCGGGGTCGACGCGCTCGGGCGAGAACGCCAGGTGGAAGTCCTTGCCCGCCTTCAGGCCGCTCCGCTCGAGGATCGGGGCGACCTCCTCGCGTGTCGTGCCCGGGTACGTGGTCGATTCCACCACGACCAGGTGACCTGCGCGGAGTCGCGGCGCGATCTCGCGGACGGCGCCCAGGAGGATGTCGAGGTCCGGCTCGCGCTGGGGCGAGAGCGGCGTCGGCAGCGCGACGAGGATCGCGTCCGCCTCACGAAGCTCGTCGTAGTCGGTCGTGGCGGTCAGCAGACCCGCGTCGACGTGGCGCTTCAGCACCTCGGAGGGCACGTCCTCGATGTAGCTCTCGCCGCGGTTGAGCTGCTCGACGCGGTCGGCCTGGACGTCCACGAGCACGACGGAGTGCCCCGCGTCGGCGAAGACGCGCCCCAGAGGGACGCCGACGTAGCCGGCGCCGATGATCGCGATCGTCTGGCTCACGGGGCGCTAAGCGTATAGAGGGCGTCCGCGATCCTCGCGGCGGCGTGGCCGTCGCCGTAGAGCGGCGGCGCGTCGGCGGGGAAGCGTGCCTCCATGAGCGCGGACCCTAGCCGGGAGAGGTCGTCCGGGTCGACCAGGGTGTTCCCACCCGCGAGCACGGTGTCGACCCACTCGGTCGAGGGGCGCAGCGTGACGCAGGGCACCCCCAGCCAGTAGGCCTCCTTCTGCAGTCCGCCGGAGTCCGTCACGACGCGCCGTGCGCCCGCGACGAGCGCCAGCATCTCGAGGTAGCCGACCGGCTCGATCGGGTGCAGCTGCGCGGCGAGCTCGATGCCGTGCGCGTCGAGCACCTTGCGCGTACGCGGGTGAACGGGGAAGACGAACGACCAGCCCGACGCGTTCAGGGCCTCGACGATGCGGCGCAGCCTCTCCGGCTCGGTGTTCGCCTCGCGGTGGATCGTCAGCACCGCGTACTCCTCCGGCGCAGCCACCGTGGCGCGGCGCTCCGCGATCGGGGCGAAGACGCGGGTCGCGTCGGCCATCACGTCCCCCACCACCTCGGCGCGGCCGCCGACTCCCTCACCGGCGAGTGTCTGGGCCGAGCGCTCGTCCGGGCAGAGCAGGAGCGTGCCGATCCGGTCGGTCTCGATTCGGTTCCGCTCTTCCGGCATCGAGAGGTCGCCGCTGCGCAGCCCAGCTTCCACGTGCGCGAGCGGCATTTCCGCCTCGACGGCCGCGAGCGCGCCCGCCAGGGTTGAGTTCGTGTCGCCGTAGACGAGCACCCAGTCCGGCCGCTCCTCCCGTAACGGCCCGGCGATCGCGGCCCGCATCTCAGCCGTGTCCGCGGTGCGCAGATCGAGTGCGTAGCGCGGCTCCGCGAGGCCCAGCTCCTCGAAGAAGACCTGCGAGAGCTCGGGGTCGTAGTGCTGGCCCGTGTGCACCACGATCTCCTCGATTCCCCGCTCCCGCAGGGCCACCGAGGTGGGCGCCGCCTTGATGAACTGGGGCCGGTTTCCGACGACCGAGAAGACCTTCATTGCGCGGCTACACTATTCGCCGCTCCGGGCCGTTAGCTCAGCTGGTAGAGCAGGGGACTCTTAATCCCAAGGTCGTAGGTTCGATCCCTACACGGCCCATTTGACAGCTTGGAGAGATGCGCTAACCCGCATTCCTCCATGAGTCGGGTGTGACGGAAAGGCACGACAGCGGCGGCTGTCAGGCAGCGGCCCCTTGAAGCATCGCGTACCGCCCTGTGACGGGTCCCGCGCGCCGAATCAGCCGTACGTGTGCTTGTACGCGAGCTCGGCCCTCTGCGCCTGCCTGAGCGTCGCCGCCCCGTTGCAGACCTTCTGGTGCCAGGCGTTCTCGTGCCGATCGCTCTTGCGGGCCTGTGCCAGCGGCTCCGGCCAGAGGTTCTTCTTCGAGTACGGGGCGCCGCCGAGCTCGAGCGAGATCAGATGATCCTCCTCGTAATGGGAGGGCCTGCGGTCCGCGTAATGCCAAGCCCTGAGCTGCTTGCGCTCGAGGGCCCTCGTGTAGCTCGCCGGCGGGCGGATCTTCGCCGTCCAGCCCTTCACGCAGATCGTCTTCGAGATCGTCTTCTGGGTGACCTTCGAGTAGCGGGCCCCGGGGGTGTGGGTGGGCAGGATCAGGCGAGCGCCCGCTGCGAGCGCCGCTCCCACTGCGACGAATCCAGCCGCAACGGTGGCGGTGAGAACGAGTCGACCCCTCACACCTCAGGTTACGGCCCCGGCCGCATGGCTCCTGCCTAAAGCATCACCCAGGCCTGCTCGGTCGAGCGCAAGCCCCAACCTAGGCTTGCGCCACCCTCTCCGACGGCGACATGAACGCGCCGAAGATCCAGAGAATCGGGAAGAAGATCCCGAGGAAGAACATCCACCCGTGTCCGTTCCTGAGCGTCATGAGCCCGAGCGTGAACGCCACGATGACGTACAGGATCGCGCCGCCGATTCCGATTCCCCACCACATAACTGCCTCCCATCGAGTAGCGACGGTTATCCGTCGCACTTGGAGCGTGGCATCAGGGACGAAGCCAACCATCATCCTGTGTGGATGAGGTCATCGAGCCCGTCCCGTCCCTCGGGGCGGTTGCACTCCGGGGGCTTCCTCGGTCAAGCTACGGGCCTCGCGCACGACGCCCAGATGCGCACGGGTTGCTGACCGAGGAGGCGACATGAAGCGTGTTTCGGAGATCCTCGACGAGAAGGGCCACGCCGTGCTCAAGATCGATGCCGGCGCCTCGGTCTTCGAGGCGGTCCAGCAGATGGTGGAGGCCAACGTCGGGGCACTGCTAGTGACGAACGGCGAGGAGATCGCGGGCATCGTGACCGAGCGGGACTACCTGCGGCGCGTCGCCGTCGAAGGGCGCGACGAGAAGAAGACCCCGGTCCGGGAGGTCATGTCCTCAGAGCTCGTCGTGGTCACCCCCGAGGCATCCGTCGACGAGTGCATGGCCCTGATGACCAACCGCCGCATCCGGCATCTCCCGGTCGTCGACGGCGGCGAGGTCGCCGGGATCGTCTCGATCGGCGATGTGGTCAAGTTCCAGTCGAGGGAGCAGAGCTTCCAGATCCAGTTCCTGCAGGACTACATCGGCGCGCGCTAGGCGTAATCCTCGCGAGCTGGGGGTACAGTTCGCCGCGGGGAGGCAGCTGATGGTCGACTACCGGATCCCGAAGCCAGGCGGGGTGCGGGTCGCGGCATACGCGGCGGCCGCACGGTGATCGCGCGGGAGCACCTCACAGCAGACGAGGGCGTCCGCTTCCTCGCTGAGGCCGGCGAGGCGCTGGCCGAGTCGCTCGACTGGGAGGAGACGCTCGTTCAGGTCGCGCGGCTTGCGGTGCCGGCGCTCGCGGACTGGTGCATCGTCGACGTGCTCGAGGAGGACGGCGTGACGATCAAGCAGGTCGCCGTCGCAGCGAGCGACCCGCGCAAGGAGGATCTCCTGCGCGAGATGCGGCTGCTCTACCCGCCGGAGATCGACTCGCCGCAGCCGGCGGCACAGACCCTGCGGAGCGGCGAGCCCGTCGTCTTTCCCGAGTTCGACCCCGAGTCGCTGCGCGAGACGACACGTGACGAGCGGCACTTCGAGCTGATGCGGCAGCTCGACCCGCGCGCGGCGGTGGCGGTGCCGCTTTCCGCGCGCAAGCGGACGATCGGGTCGCTCACGCTGGCGATGTCGGAGTCCGATCGCCGCTACGGCGAGGCTGAGGTCGCGCTGGCAGTCGGGCTCGCGAGCCGTGCCGCGCTCGCGGTCGACAACGCCGTGCTGTTCTCGCGCGAGCGCGAGGCGCGGGCGGCCGCCGAGGAGGCCGTGAGTCGCCTGCGCGACCTCGAGACGATCTCCGCGGCAGCGCTCACCCACCTCGACCTCGACCGCCTGCTGGCGAACCTCCTCGACGGGATCCGCTCGGTCATGCACAGCGACACGGCCGTCGCGCTGCTGCTCGACGAGTCGAGCGACCAGCTCGTCGCCTCGTGGGCGCGCGGCCTCGAAGAGGAGGTCGAGGCGGGCGTGCGGGTGCCCGTCGGGGCCGGCTTCGCGGGGCGGGTCGCCGCGACCCGCAGGCCCGTCTACATCCCGGACGTGAAGCGCGCGGAGGTCGTCAACCCGCTGCTCGTGAAGCGCGGGCTGACGTCGCTGCTGGGCGTGCCACTGCTCGCCGACGGGCGGCTGCTCGGGGTGCTCCACATCGGCTCCGTTCGTCCCCGCGTGTTCACCAAGGACGACGAGCGGACGCTGCAGCTGCTCGCAGACCGCGTCGCGCTCGCGCTCCAGCAGTCGCGGCTCTACGAAAGCGAGCGCGTCGCCAGCCGCCGCCTGGAGTTCCTCGCGGAGGCGAGCGAGCTGCTGAGCTCGACGCTCGAGTTCGGCACGGCCCTGCAGCGCCTGAGCGTGCTCACGATTCCCTACCTCGGCGACTGGTGCGTGATCGACGTGCTGCTATCCGGGGAGCGGCTCGAGCGCGTCGCCGTCGCGCATGTCGACCCCGAGCTGCGGGCGGCGGCGTACGAGTTCGACGTCCGACTCGACCACGCCGCGCCACACGGGCCCGCCCACGTGATCGCCACCGGGCGCTCCGAGCTGATCCCGGAGGTCTCCGACGAGCACCTGCGGGAGGCGAGCCGCGGTGACGAGAAGCTCTTGAAGGGGCTGCGCTCGATCGGCATGACTTCGCTGATCTCCGTGCCGCTGAGCGCGCGGGGCCGGATCCTCGGGGCGATCACGCTGCTCTCGACGAGCGAGCGTCGCTTCGGCGAGGAGGATCTCGCGACGGCGGAGGAGCTCGCGCGCCGGGCGGCCGTGGCCGTCGACAACGCGCTCCTTTTCGACGAGGCCGAGCGCCGCGCCGACGCGGCGCGTGTGCTGGAGCACATCGGCGACGGCGTCTTCATGCTGGACCACGACGGCGTGGTGCGGCTCTGGAACCGCGCGGCCGAGGCGGTGACGCAGCTGCCGGCGGAGGACGTGGTCGGGCGCGTGGCGGAGGAGGTGATACCCGGCTGGCGCGCGATCGCGGACCGTGTCCCTGTCGCGAGCGCGCCGAGTGCGGCGCTGGCCGCGGAGACGCTGCCGCTCGAGGTTCCCGGGCGCGAGCTGTGGCTTTCGATCGCGGCGGTCGAGTTCGCCGAAGGGACGGTGTACGCCTTCCGCGACCTGACCGCGGACCGCGTGCTGGAGGAGCTGCGCAGCGACTTCGTCTCGACGGTCTCCCACGAGCTGCGCACGCCGCTTGCCGCGATCTACGGCGCGGCGCTCACGCTTCAGCGGCCCGACCTGAGCCTCGACGAAACGCAGCGCGGGAACCTGCTCGACGTGATCTCGACCGAGTCCGAGCGGCTCGCGCGCACCGTCAACGACATCCTCTGGGCAAGCCGCCTCGACGCCGAGCGTGTCCACCTCGAGGTCGGCACGCACGACCCACGCGACCTCACGCGCACGGTCGTGGACGCTGCGCGAGTCCATCTGCCGCCGGCCGTCGAGCTCGCGTTCTCCAGTGAGCCGGACCTGCCGCCGATCGTGGCCGACCCCGACAAGGTGCGGCAGGTACTGACGAACCTCGTCGACAACGCCGTCAAGTACTCGCCGGACGGCGGCCTCGTGGCCGTCGCGATCTCGCGCCGCGAGCACGCCGTCCGCTTCAGCGTCGCCGACCGCGGGCTCGGGATCCCGCAGAGCGAGCAACGCCGGATCTTCGACAAGTTCTACCGGGTCGACCCGAACCTGACGCGGGGCGTCGGCGGCACCGGGCTGGGGCTCTACATCTGCCGCGAGCTCGTGCGGCGGATGAACGGGACGATCTGGGTCGAGTCCCGCGACGGCGAGGGCTCGCAGTTCAGCTTCGAGCTGCCGGTAGCGACAGCGTGAAGCGCGCCCCGTGGGGCTCGACGTCCTCGTACTCTAGGCGCCCGCCCAGCGCGTCCGCGTAGGCGCTGGCGATCGAGAGCCCGAGGCCGGCACCGGGCTTGCCGGTTCGCCGTGTCTCGTCGCTGCGGCTGAACCGTTCGAACAGGTGTGGCACGAACGCGTGCGCCACCCCGGGGCCGCAATCCTCGACCACCAGGCGGAAGCGCCCGCCGTTCTCGCAGCTGACCGTGACGGGTGGCGCGCCGTAGCGCAGCGCGTTCAGGATCAGGTTCGCGGCGACCCGCTCGAAGGCGATCGGGTCGGCGAGGAGCTCGGCGTCCGGCTCGGCCGCCACGCGCACGTCGGCGACGCGGTCGCCGGCGATGCGCGGCAGGAGCTCCTCGAGCCGCTCGAGCGGATGGAAGCGCTCGGGCAGGAAACCGGCGCTGCCCGACTCGATGCGCGAGAGGTCGAGCAGCTGGTCGGCGAGGTCGCGTAGGCGGTCGGTCTGTCGCACGAGCGTGCCGAGCAGCGCGTGCACCTGGTCGTCCTCGAGGTCGCCGATCCGGGCGTGCAGCGTCGCGGCGATCCCGTGCACGACGGAGATGGGCGTCCGCACCTCGTGCGAGGCGACCGAGACGAAGTCGGTCTTGAGCCGGTCGTCCCGGTCGACGGCGCTTGCCTTGTCGGCGACCGCGGCGGCGGCCTCGCTGAGCGCGCTCAGCACGGAGAGGTCGGCCTCGTCCGGCGGCGGGCTGCCCTCGCCTGGGACCGGCACGAGCCCGACCCGCGGACGCCATTCGACGTCGAAGCCGAAGGCCTCGCGCGTCCCGGCACAGACGCGCTCGATCAGCTCGCGCGCCCGAAACGGGCTGTCCGCGACGACCCGCGCCAACAGGTGCAAGGCGCGCTCCTCTCTTGGCGTCCGTGTCGGCATCGTGGGGCCGGTGTCACCCAACGCCAACGCCCCCAAACGCGCGGAGCGGCCTTTCGGCCGCTCCGCAACAGCAGATCACGCGACCGGCCTAGTAGCCGGGCGGGGGCGCCTCTTCTACGTATCCGCCGCGACGGCGCGACCAGTAGCCGGGGCCTGCCCACGACGACCAGAAGATCATCGAGAGCACCGCGCCGACGATGCCGACGATCAGCAGGATCCAGCCGACCGTCTGCACGTCCACGCCCGAGACGTTCGTGTTTACAGCGAAGGCGAGGATCGCGCCGGCCGCGATCAGAAGCATGCTTACACCGAGTCCCATGAATCCTCCTTGACGGGGTTGTGACAGCGGCCTACCCGTTTCGGCCCTCGCTGAATCCCGCTCGTTGCAGGAGTTTCCAACGGCCGTCGCTTCCCCGGCAGCCACGCCGCCGCGTCGAGTAGTCTCGGCCCCGGTGCGCAGGGGATCGATCGTTCAGCTCGTCGCCCTCGGAATGCTGTTCGGCGGCGCCGCCGCCGCGGTGGCGCTGCTGATCCCGTGGTTGCCCGATCCCGCGAGCGAGCAGGCCGACCGAATCGACTTCGTCTTCTGGTTCGTGACGACCATCTGCATCACGATCTTCGCGCTCGTCGCGGCGGTGATCGTCTACTCGCTGCTGATGTTCCGCGCGCGTGACGACGACGACTCCGACGGGCCGCCGACGCACGGTCACACGGGGCTCGAGATCTGGTGGACGGCGATCCCGGCCGCGCTCGTCACGGCGATCTCGATCGTCAGCGCCGTGGTGCTGACGAAGAACGAGCAGTTGCCGAACGCCTCCGTCTCCGCCGCCAAGGCTGCAGTGAGCTCGACTACCGGCCTGTGCAGGCCCAGGAGCGCCGACCCGCTGAAGCCGCTCGTCGTCTGCGTCGTCGCACAGCAGTTCGCCTGGCTCTTCCAGTACCCGGCCTACAACAATGCGACCTCCGCGACCTTGCACCTGCCGATCGACACGACCGTTCAGCTGCAGCTGCAATCGCGAGACGTGATCCACTCGTTCTGGGTGCCCGAGTTCGGCCAGAAGCAAGATGCTGTGCCGGGCCTGCTGACGAAGCTCGTGATCACCCCGAACCGCCTCGGCACCTTCCCGGTGATCTGCACCGAGCTCTGCGGCCTCGGCCACGCGGTCATGCGCTCACAGACGACGGTCGAGCCGAAGGCCACGTTCCTCGCGTGGGCGAGAGGACGCGGCAAGGCGGCCGGCGGCGGCCTGTCCGCCTCGGCCAAGACGTTCTTCATCGACAACGGCTGCGACGGCTGCCACACGTTCAAACCAGCGGGCGCCAACGGGAAGGTCGGCCCGGACCTCGATAATCTGCGTGAGGCCGCGCAGAAGGCGGGGCAGCCGCTCGAGGACTTCATCCGTCAGTCAATCGTCGATCCGAACGCCTACATCGCGCCCGGCTACCCGAAGGGCGTGATGCCCCAGACCTTCAGCTCGCTGCCCAAGCAGCAGCTCGACGCTCTGGTGACCTTCCTCGCCGGAGGCGGCAAGTGAGCGACACCGTGCTCGGCTTCCACGAGAGCGAGGCCCAGGCCGAGCACCCGCCGCCCGCGGCGCCGCCCCACGGCTGGCGGCGGCTGACCGCGCCCGGCTGGCTGCGGGTGCCGTGGATGACGGCCCTCTTCTTCGGGATCGGCGCCGGCCTCGTCGTCCTCATCCGCTGGCTCGAGGGCTGGCACCCGATCTGGAACGGCTCGGTGATCACGACCGTCGAGCTCGTCGCGGTGCCGTTCGGCTTCCTCGCCGGGATCGGCGGCTTCGACTACTGGGCGCGCTACGCGAGCGGCGCGCCGACGGCGCCGGAGGACCACTCCGGCCACGGCGCGCGTAGCTGGCGGGACTACTTCCGCGTCAACACCGACCACAAGGTGATCGGGATCCAGTACCTGGTCACGACGATCGTCTTCTTCGTCGTCGGCGGCCTGCTGGCGATGTTCGTGCGCGCCGAGCTCGCTCAGCCGGGGATGCAGTTCGTCGACAACCAGACCTACAACGGCCTCTTCTCGGTGCACGCGGCGCTGATGATCTTCCTGTTCGTCATCCCCGCCTTCGCCGGGATCGGCAACTACGTGATCCCGCTGATGCTGGGCGCACCGGACATGGCCTTCCCGCGCCTGAACGCGCTCTCGTTCTGGCTGCTGCCGATCGCGGGGCTGATGATGGTCTCGAGCTTCCTCGTCCCCGGCGGCGCGTTCGCGGCCGGCTGGACGAACTACGCGACGCTCTCGATCCACCAGCCACTCGGCAACACCTTCTTCGCGATGGGCGTCCAGTGGGCCGGCGCGAGCTCGATCATGACCGCGCTCAACTTCCTGGTCACGATCATCACCATGCGCGCGCCCGGGATGACCTTCTGGCGCATGCCGCTGCTGGTCTGGGCGAACTTCACGACCTCGCTGCTGGTCGTGATCGCGACGCCGTTCATCGCCGGCTCGCAGTTTTTCGTGCTCTTCGACCGGGTGATGCACACGGACTTCTTCAACCCGAGCGCCGGCGGCTACCCACTCGGCTACCAGCACATCTTCTGGTTCTACTCGCACCCGGCCGTCTACATCATGATGCTGCCCGGCTTCGGCATCGCGTCGGAGGTGATCTCCGTAATGGCGCGGAAGCCGATCTTCGGCTACCGGCTGATGGCGCTCTCCCTGATGGCGATCCTCGTGCTCGGCTTCTCTGTCTGGGCGCACCACATGTTCGTGGCCGGGATGGCGCCCTGGCTGCGCGTGCCGATGATGGTCACCTCGATGGTGATCGCGGTTCCGACGGGGATCAAGGTCTTCTCCTGGCTCGCGACCTTATGGGAAGGCCACATTCACTTCCACACACCGATGCTGTTCGCGCTCGGGTTCGTCTCGATGTTCGTGATCGGCGGCCTCTCCGGGATCTACCTCGCGGCCGTGCCGATCGACATCCACACCTCGGACACCTACTTCGTGGTCGCGCACATCCACTACGTGCTCTTCGGCGGCTCGCTGTTCACGATCTTCGCGGGGATCTACTTCTGGTTCCCGAAGATGACCGGGCGGATGTACAACGAGGCACTCGGCAAGCTGCACTTCTGGCTGACCTTCGTCGGCTTCAACCTGACCTTCTTCCCGATGCACTGGCTCGGGATACAGGGAATGCCGCGCCGCGTCTCCGACTACGCCCCACGTTTCGCCGACCTCAACCTGTTCATCTCGATCGCCTCCTTCGGGCTGGGTGCCTCGACGCTCGTCTTCCTCTACAACATGATCACGAGCTGGCGCTTCGGGCCCGCGGCCCCGGCGAACCCGTGGCGCTCGCTCACGCTCGAGTGGCAGGTGAGCTCGCCGCCGCCGGTCTTCAACTTCGACGAGATCCCGCAGGTCGTCGGCAACCCCTACGAGTACGGCGTCCCGGGCGCGCGGCACGGCGTCTTCAACGGCGACCGCGTGCACGATCCGCAGGAGGTGCCGACGTGAGCGAGGAGCGGCACGTCCTCGTGGTCGCCAACGAGACCGTCGCCGGGCGCAGCCTGATCGAGGCGATCGAGCGCCGGCGCAAGGACGGGCCCGTGCGGGTGACGGTGATCACGCCGGTCAACCAGCCGCGCGAGGGCTACGTGGTCTACGAGGACACGCGCCGCGCCGCCGCCGGGCGGCGGCTGGAGAACACGCTCAAGGCGCTGCGCGCGGCGGGGATCCCGGCCTCGGGCATGGTCGTCGAGACCGATCCGGTCTCCGCGACCCGCGACGCGATCGCGCAGCTCGAGCCACCGCCCCAGGAGGTCGTCGTCTCGACCCACCCGCAGCAGCGGTCGGGCTGGCTGCGCCGCAACGTTGTCGACCGGATCAAGGACGCGGCGGGCGGGCTGCCGGTGGAGCACGTCGTGGTCGACCTCGAGCGGGAGGACGGAGGCGACGCGAACGTGCTCGTGGTCGCCAACGAGACCGTCCTCGGCGAGCCGTTGCTGGAGAGGATCCGCGCGCGGGCGCAGCAGGGGCACGTCTCGTTCCTGATCCTCTGCCCGCAGAGCGACCTCACCGCGGCCGCGCATCCGGAGGCCGAGCGGCGCGTGCGCCGCGCCCTGACGATCCTGCGCGGCGAAGGGATCGACGCCCACGGCCAGGTCGCGCACCCCGATCCCTTCACGGCTGCGGCGCACGCAGTCCAGGACGAGCGCGTGGACGAGATCATCGTCTCGACCTTTCCCGGCGAAAAGACGTCGAGCTGGCTGCGCGGCGACCTGATCAACCGGTTGCGCAAGCAGACCGGGCTGCCCGTCGAGCACGTCGAGGTCGCACCCGACGCGGAGCCGGTCGCATGAGCGCGCACGCCGAGGCCCACGCCGCGCACCCGCCTGTAGCCCACCAGAGCTCCCGCGTCGACGCGCGGACGCTCGGGATGTTCCTCTTCATCGCGTCGGAGATCATGCTCTTCGGGTCGTTCTTCACGGCCTATTTCTTCGTGCGGGTGGCGGCCGGGACGCCGTGGCCGACCCCGCCGTACCAGCTGCCGGTGTTCGTCGCGGGGATGAACACGATCATCCTCGTGACCTCGAGCTTCACCATGCACTGGGCGCTGCAGTCGATCAAGCGGGGGAACCGCTCCGGCCTGCGGGCCGGGCTGACGCTCACCTTCCTGCTGGGCCTGACCTTCCTGCTCACCCAGCTGCTTGAGTACTCGCGCGTGGGGTTCACTCCGCACACGGACGCCTTCGGAAGCGTGTTCTTCGGACTCACGGGGCTACACGGCGCCCACGTCTTCGTCGGCCTGACGCTGCTGCTCGCGGCGACGATTCGCGCCTTCCGGGGCCACTACACCGCCGAGGCTCATCACGGCGTCGAGATCCCCGGGATCTACTGGCACTTCGTCGACGTGATGTGGATCGTGGTCTACGTGACCGTCTACATCCTCTAGACATGGCCAACCCGTTCCGCTCCGAGGCCGAGGCGTTTCGCTTCCTGCTCGGCGCGGTCGTCTACTTCGCCGCGATCGCGATCGCGGGCGTGATCAACGCCTGGGCCGGCCTCGTCGTCTTCATCGTCCTGACGCTGGCCGTGGCCTGGTGGTGGTTCCGCTCACGGGAGCACCCCGTGCCGGATCAGGTGACTCCAATCAGCCGCTCGGCGCCGGGGGAGCGCAGGATCCTCGTCGTCGCGAACGAGACCGTCGGCGGCGTCGAGCTGCTCACCCGGATCCGCGAGCTCGGTGAGGGCGCGCGGGCCGAGGTGCTCGTCGTCTCGCCCGCGCTGAACACGCCTTTGCGCCACCTTGCTTCCGACGAGGACGCGGCCCGCGCGCAGGCGCGGGAACGGCTGGACCACAGCCTCGCCCGGCTCGACCAGGAGGGGATTCACGCGCGCGGGGAGATCGGGGACGGAGACCCGCTGCAGGCGATCGAGGACGCGCTGCGCACCTTTGGCGCCGACGAGATTCTCATCTCGACGCATCCCGAGGGCCGCTCGAACTGGCTCGAGCGCGGCGTCGTCACGGGCGCGCGCGAGCGCTTCGCGATGCCGATCCACCACGTCGTGGTCGACCTCGAGCGAGAGGGCTAGCGCCCGGCGACGGACGCGACGTACTTCGCGACCGCGGCGATCTGCGCCGCCGTCAGCGTTCCCTTGAAGGCCGGCATCGCGGCGCCGCCGTTGGTCACCTGCTTCTGCACCCGCGCGGCGTTCGGCTTGAGCTGGTCGAGGTTCGGCCCGACGTTGCCGCTCGTGCCGGCGTCCTTGAGGGTGTGGCAGCTGCCGCAGTTGGCCGTGAAGATGTCCTTGCCGCTCGTCGAGGCCTTCGCCGCCACCGGCTTGCCCGCGACCGACGCCACGTAGGCGGCGACTGCGTCCGCGTCGGCGCCCTCGACGAGGTTCGGCGGCATCGGCGGGATCGCGAGCTGGATCTGCTGCTTCACCACCTGCTGGATCGTCTCCTCCTTGAAGCCCTGCTTGCGCGACGGGCCGAAGGCGTCGTCCAGATTCGGGCCCTGGTTGCCATGCGAGCCGGCGTCGCCGAGCGTGTGGCAGCCGGCGCACTTGGCGAGGAAGAGCTTCTTGCCCTGGTCCCGGTCGCCGCTCTTCGAGATGCCGCCGGTGCCGCAGCCCGCCGCGAGGAGCGCGGTCGCGAGTGTGAGGAGCGCGGCGCCGCGCCGCACTAGCTGGGCGCGGATCCCGACGAGTCGAGGCTCGCCACGGCCTCGTCGCGCGTGGCGTGGATGGTGAAGACCCGGTCGAGGCCGGTGATCTCGAAGATCTTCGTGATGTTGCGGTCGCTGCAGACCAGCGAGAGCTGCCCCTCGTTCGCGCGCAGGCGCTTCACCCCGCCGACGAGCACGCCCAGCGTCGTCGAGTCGATGAACGTCGTGTTCGAGAAGTCGACGATCACGCTTTTTGCGCCCTTGCCGATCACGTCGAGGAGCTGCTGCTTGAACTCCGGCGCGGTGTAGAGGTCGACCTCGCCGGCGAGCGCGATTACGTACGCGTCGTCGGAGATCGGTTCGGTCGTGATGTCGAAGTTCATCCTGGCCTCGGCTCCTGAGCGCGGGAGTCTAGCGCCGGGACGCGCCGAGGGATGCCTGGAGCTGCGCGAGTGTCTGGCGAACGGTGGCGGCGTTCGGATCGCTCGGCGCGACCTTGAGGAACTGCTGGTAGGCGGTGATCGCGGTCGTGACGTCGTTCGCGCTCTGCGCGGCGCTCGCCCACTGCAGGAGCGCGGTCGGCTCGCCCGAGGTGCCCTTGGCTGCCCGGGCCGCCTGTTGGTAGACCGACTCGACCTTCGCGTACGCGCCGGTCACCTTCGTGTATGCCTCGTTCAGCTGCTGCTGCAAGCCCTGCGTGTACGGGTCGGACGCGATCGCCGCCCCGAGCCCCGAGCTCGTGTCGACGCCCGGCGGCGCGGCGGCGTTTTCCCCGTAGACCGCGAAGATGGCGCGGTAGTTGTCTCCCTCGCGCGCGGCACGGGCGCTGTAGATGCTCGCGATCCGGTTCAGCACGTCGACGTTGTTCGGCGCGGCTTTCTGCGCGTTGCGCAGGGTCGCGAGCGCCTGCGACTCCTTGTTGTCGGCCTGGTAGAGCCCCGCGAGGTCGAGGTAGAGGTTGACGTCCTGCGGACGCCGCTCGATCGCCTTCTGCTTGTCCTGGATCTGCGAGCTCGTCGAGGAGCTGCCGCCGCCGAAGAGGTGGCCCTGGAGGATGTCGCCGATCCCGGTCGAGCCGGAGCCGACGCCCAGGAAGACGAAGCCGCCCGCGAACACGAGCGCGAGCAGCACGTACATCACCTTCGCGTGCCGCCGCAGCCGCGAGAAGAAGAGCTGCTCCTCCCAGCTCGGAGCGGCCTTCTTCCGCTTTGCCGGTTGCTGCGGTGGCTTGCGCCGCGCCCCCTGTGCCGCTCCTCTCGCCATGGCCGGCCTAGGGTACCTGCCACTCGTAGGAGTCGCCGATCCCGCGCAGGCGGGTCTTGGTGGCCTCGTCGCAGAGCGCGCCGGCGAGCCCGGCCTCGTAGGCGTCGCGCGGGTGGAGCCCGAGCCCGGCGGCCACGTCGTAGTCCGTCGAGAGATCGGTGCCGAACATCGCCGGGTCGTCGGTCGAGATCGAGCAGCGCACGCCTGCGGCGACGAGCCGCGGCAGCGGGTGGTCGTCGAGCGACGCCACGGCTCTCGTGCGCAGGTTCGAGATCGGGCAGACGTCCAGCACCGTGCCGCGGCCCGCGAGCTCCTGCACGAGGCCGGCGTCCTCGACCGCCCGGATGCCGTGGCGCACGCGGTCGGCGCCGAGCTCCTCGAGCGCGCCCCGCACCGACGGCGGCCCCGCGACCTCGCCCGCGTGCGGCACCGAGGCGAGACCGAGCTCGCGCGCGAGCGTGAACACCGGCTCGTACGGCTCGGGCGGGTACTCGGCCTCGAGTCCGCCGAGCCCGACGCCGACGATTCCGCGCTGGCGGTACGCCGCCGAGTAGCGCACGACCTGCTCGGCGTCCTCGAGCGGGAAGCCGCGCACGATGTCGGGGGTGAGCCGCACCTCGACGCCGTGCAGCTCGCGGGCCTGCTGCGCGCCGTCGCAGTAGCCGCTGAAGATCGCGTCCCAGTCGACCCCGCGCCGCACGCGCTCGCCGGGCGAGAAGATCGCCTCCAGGTAGACGGCGCCGTGCGAGGCGGCCTCGGCCGCGTAGTCGACGACCACCTGCCGGAAGTCCTCCTCCTTCTGCAGGGCGTTCGTGGTGAGGATCCAGACCTCGATGAAGTGCGCGAAGTCGCGGAAGTCGTACAGCTCGGCGAGCCCCTCCTCCGTCTCGGCCGGCAGCGCGTAGTCGTTGCGGCGAGCGATCTCGAGCAGCGTCGCCGGCCGCACCGTCCCCTCGAGGTGGACATGGAGCTCGATCTTCGGGTAGCTCACCTCCGCCAGCGCGGCTCGAGGAAGGTGGCGAGGCCAATCGCGAGCACGTACAGCAGGACGAGCGGGATCACCGAGAGGATCGTCGAGACCGGGTCGACACCGGGCAGGAGCACGCCGATCACCACCATCACGAAGATGCCGACGCGCCAGGTGTGCCGCAGCTGCGCCGCGGACAGGATCCGCAGCCGCACCAGCGCGAGCACGAACACGGGCACCTCGAAGGCGAGCGCGACGCCGAGCAGCACGAAGCCGACGAACCGGTAGTAGTCGCGCGCTCGGAGTTGGATCGTGAAGTAGGCCGAGTCGTAGTTCGTGAGGAAGTGGATCGCGGGCGGGAGGATCACGTAGTAGCCGAAGAGGACGCCCCCGAGGGCGAGCACCGTGGCGAAGGTCACGAGCACGACCATCGAACGCTGCCGGCCTTCCTCGAAGGCGGGAGCCAGGAAGGCCCAGAGCTGCCAGAGGACGACCGGCAGCGCGAGAAGTAAGCCGGCCCAGAGGCTGACCACGATCGAGGTCGCGAACGGCTCGATCGGGCTGAACGTCACGGGCTTGTCGAGGTGCGGCGGGAGTGGCCGGTTGAGCCAGTGGAGCAGGCGCCCGTGGAAGGCGTACGCGACGCCGAAGCCGGCGGCGAGGGCGACGATCGAGACGAACAGCCGCGCGCGGAGCTCGCCCAGGTGCTCGACGAGCGTGGCCTCCTCGCCGTGGCGCAGGCGCCGCGGGAGCACGCTCATGGCGCTACGTCGAGGACGACGGCGGCGGCTCGTCCCCGGAGCGGGGCGGCAGCTCGGCCTTCTCGTCGTGGCTGCCGCTGATCGAATCCTTGAACTCGCGCATACCCTTGCCGAGCGAGCGGCCGATCTCCGGGAGACGCTTCGGGCCGAAGACGAGCAGCGCGACGATGAGGATCACGATGAGCCCGGTGATGCCGACCTCGGGAAGCATGGCCGAAGCGTAGCGTGTTTGTCTCCGGGTATGGCCGCTGAGTGGGCAAGAAGCCGCCCAACGAGCAAGTCACCGTCGTCACCGGAGCCTCCAGCGGTCTCCGCCACGCGCTCGCGCGCTTCGCGGGGGAGCGGGGCGCGAGGTCATGGTCACGTCCGAAACGCTGGACAACTGCGTCGGCGGGAACGAGCGCTCGGGCTCGGAGGGGTCCCGAAGGGCTGAAGGCGCTCGCTAGCATGGGTTCGACATGGCTCTCCTGGAACTGAAGAACATCCACGTCGCGCTCGAGGACGGCACCGAGATCGTCAAGGGCGTCGATCTCGCCGTGGACACGAACCAGATCCACGCGATCATGGGGCCGAACGGTTCCGGCAAGTCGACCCTCGCCTACGCCCTGATGGGCCACCCCGCGTACGAGATCACCGAGGGCCAGATCCTCTTCGACGGCGAGGACGTGACGGAGCTCGAGGCGGACGAGCGCGCGCAGCGCGGCCTCTTCCTCGCGTTCCAGTACCCGCACGCGATTCCTGGGGTCACCGTCACGAGCTTCCTGCGCTCGGCGATCAACGCCGTGCGCAAGGCACGCAACAACGGCGAGGACGACCCGGTCAAGATCCCGGAGTTCCGCAAGGACCTGCTCTCGGCGATGGAGAAGCTGAAGGTGCCGCGCGAGCTCGCGCAGCGCTACCTGAACGACGGCTTCTCCGGCGGCGAGAAGAAGCGGGTCGAGATCCTGCAGATGGCGATGCTGAAGCCGCGCATGGCCGTCCTCGACGAGACGGACTCCGGGCTCGACATCGACGCGCTCAAGATCGTGGCGGAGGGGGTCGGCGACCTCGTCGGGCCCGAGACCGGCGCGCTCGTGATCACGCACTACCAGCGGATCCTCAACTACGTCCAGCCCGATTTCGTGCACGTCTTCGTGAACGGGCGTATCGTGGAGGAGGGCGGTCCCGAGCTGGCCCACCGACTCGAAGCCGAGGGCTACGAGGGCTTCGGCGCAAACGGAAGGAACAATGGCAGCAACTCCTGAGACCGAGATCGTCGCTGGGATCGGCAACGACTACAAGTACGGCTTCCACGAGATCGAGGACTACTTCTTCAAGTCCGGCCGCGGGCTCTCGGCCGAGCTCGTAGCGGCTATCTCCGAGCACAAGAACGAGCCGGAGTGGATGCGCAAGTTCCGGCTCAAGTCGCTGGAGTACTTCCTCGCGCGCCCGCTGCCGGAGTGGGGCGGCGACCTCTCCGAGATCGACTTCGACAACATCTTCTATTACATCCGCCCGACCGAGAAGCAGGCCAACTCCTGGGAGGACCTGCCGCCCGAGATCAAGGACACCTGGGACAAGCTCGGGATCCCGGAGGCGGAGAAGAACTACCTCGCCGGCGTAGGCGCCCAGTACGAGTCCGAGGTCGTCTACCACAAGCTCCAGGAAGACCTCGAGGCCCAGGGCGTGATCTTCAAGGACATGGACTCCGGCCTGCGCGAGCACGAGGAGCTCGTCAAGCAGTACTTCGGGACGATCATCCCGCAGAACGACAACAAGTTCGCGGCGCTCAACTCGGCCGTCTGGTCGGGCGGCTCGTTCATCTACGTGCCTCCGGGCGTGAAGGTCGAGATGCCGCTACAGGCCTACTTCCGCATCAACGCCGAGAACATGGGCCAGTTCGAGCGGACGCTGATCATCGTGGACGAGGGCGCCTACGTGCACTACGTCGAGGGCTGCACCGCGCCGATCTACTCGAGCGACTCGCTGCACTCGGCGGTCGTCGAGATCATCGTCAAGCCGAACGCGCGCTGCCGCTACACGACGATCCAGAACTGGTCGAACAACGTCTACAACCTCGTCACCAAGCGCGCCGTCGCCTACGAGAACGCAACGATGGAGTGGGTCGACGGGAACCTCGGCTCGAAGCTGACGATGAAGTACCCGGCGATCTGGCTGATGGGCGAGGGCGCGCACGGCGAAGTCCTCTCGATCGCCTTCGCGGGCGACGGCCAGCACCAGGACGCGGGCGGCAAGGCCGTCCACATCGCGCCGAACACGACCTCGGTGATCACGTCCAAGTCGATCTCCAAGAACGGCGGGCGCGCCGGCTACCGCGGGCTGCTCGAGGTGGCGAAGGGCGCGACCGGGTCGCGCTCGAAGGTCGTCTGCGATGCGCTGATCCTCGACGAGGCCTCGCGCTCGGACACCTACCCGTACATCAAGATCGACGAGGACAACGTCGACATCGGCCATGAGGCGACGGTCTCGAAGATCGGCGAGGAGCAGCTCTTCTACCTGATGTCGCGCGGGCTCTCGGAAGCCGAGGCCTCGGCGATGATCGTCAGCGGCTTCGTCGAGCCGATCACCAAGGAGCTCCCGCTCGAGTACGCGGTCGAGATGAACCGGCTGATCCAGCTCCAGATGGAGGGCTCGGTCGGCTAGTGGACGTCGCGCGCGTCGACTTCGTCGGCGTTCCGACCCAGGACATGGAGCGCTCGATCCGGTTCTACGGCGAGACGCTCGGCCTGCGCCAGGACGAGCATCGTCAGGCGGAGTTCTGGGCCGGCGAGACCTGCCTCTCGCTCTGGAAGCCGGAGTGGGCGGGGCGAGAGTTCACCGCGAACGCCACCGGCCTGATCGCGCTACAGGTCGAGGACGTCGACGCAGCTCGCGGTGAGCTCCAGGCGAAGGGCGTCACCTTCCGCGGGGAGACGATCGACTCGGGCGTGTGCCACATGGCGATCTTCGGCGACCCCGACGGCAACGTGCTGATGCTGCACAAGCGCTACAAGCCCTACGAATGAACGGCGCTCACGTCGACTTCATCACGATCCCGACGCGCGACCCGAACCGCGCGCGGGCCTGGTACGGCGAGCTGCTCGGGCTCCCGACCGACCCGAACAATGCCGAGGAGCTGACGGCCGGCCAGGTCACGCTCGCTTTCTGGAACCCCGAGGAGGAGGGCATCGACTTCAGCCCCAACATCGGCGGGTTCGCGCTGCGCGTGGACGACGTGGACGCGACGCAGGCCGACCTCGAAACGAAGGGCGTCGAGTTCGTCGGCTCCGGGGACAGCGGGGTCTGCAAGATGGCGGTCTGTCTCGATCCCGACGGCAATGCGGTGATCCTCCACCGGAGGTACAAGCCGTATGACTAGGGCCGAGGCGCTCGAGCGTTACCGCGCGCTGCCCGTGCCTGACACGACCGAGGAGCACTGGCGCTTCACCGACCTGCGCGGCTTCGACCCCGACGCCTTCGGCCGGGACGGGGGCCAGACCCAGGCCGTGGCAGAGGAGTCGATGCTCGAGCTCGACCTGGCGGCGCTGGCCACGGTCACCGAGAACGGCATCGAGATCTCCCGCGCGCCGGCCGAGATCCGCTTCGAGCCGCTGAGCGACGCACACGAGCGTCTGGGAGAGCTCGTCGGGTGGGACGAGGACAAGTTCGCCGCGCACAACGCGGCTGCCTGGCAGCACGGCCTGCTGGTGCACGTGCCGGCCGGCCTGGAGCTCGAGCGGCCGCTGTACGTCCGCGTGACCAACACGCAGGAGCAGGGCGCGCTCTTCTGGCGCCTGCTCGTGATCGCCGGCGAGGGCTCGCGCTTCTCCCTGATCGAGGAGACGAACTCCGTCTCGCCGTCGCTTTCGGGCTACTCGAACGCCGTTGTCGAGCTGTTCGTCGAGCAGGGCGCGAAGCTCGAGTACGTCTCGTTGCAGAACCTCTCGCGCGAGACGTGGCATTTCGCCTCGCACCACGCGCGCGTCGGGCGCGACGCGGAGCTGGACTGGGTGAGCGGCGGCTTCGGCTCCAAGCGGGGCAAGGTGCGGATCCAGAACGACCTCGCCGGCCCGGGCGCGACCTCGCGTGTGACCGGCGCGTACTTCGCCGACGGCGAGCAGCACCTCGACTACGACACCTTCCAGGAGCACATCGCGCCCGACACCGAGTCGGACTTCGCGTTCAAGGGCGCGCTGCGCGACACGGCGACGGCGGTCTGGCGCGGGATGATCCGCGTCGAGCGGGACGCGCAGAGGACCAACGCCTACCAGGAGTGCCGCAACCTGATGCTGTCGCCGACGACGCACGCGGTGCCGATCCCGGGCCTGGAGATCCTGGCGAACGACGTGCGCTGCACCCACGGCGCGACCGTCGGCCGCGTCGATCGCGAGCAGCTCTTCTACCTGATGTCCCGCGGCCTGCCACGCGCCGAGGCCGAGCGCCTGATCGTGCGGGGCTTCTTCCAGGACGTGCTCGACCGCATCGAGCTGGAGCCCGTACGCGAGGCCGTCACGGCCACGCTGGAGCAGCGCATCCCGCAGGCCTGAGCGACGGGCGTACCATGCGCTCGAGATGAAATTGCTCGAGCGGTTCAAGGCCCGCCGCCAGCGCAAGGCGCACGAGCGCTACCTGGAGGAGCGCGAGTGGCAGCGGTTGCTCGCCGAGCGGGACACAACGGACGCCATGCGCGACGCGGCCACGACGGGAAACGTCATCGGCCAGGTAGGCACGAGCCCCGGCAGCGGGTTCTAGCGCTCGCCGACGACGCTGATCGTGACGCGCGACTCGACGGCGCGGGCCTGCAGTTCCGGTGGGAAGAGCGCGAGGAGCTTCCGCTTCGTCAGCAGCTCGACCTCGTCCCAGTTCTGGCGTCGCAGCGCGTGCATGGCGCGGTCTGCGTGACGGCGCGGCAGCCAGTGCATGAAAGGGACGAGCGTGTGCGTCTCGACCGGGAACCGACGGTTCGGCGTCGAGAGGAAGACGCACGGCGCCACGCGGCAGAGCTCGGCCACGAAGCGGCGCTGCTCCTCGCGGCCGACATGCTCGATGACGGCGTTCGAGAACGCGACGTCGAACTCGTCGTCCGCGAACGGCAGGTCGGTGCCGCTCGCCGTCACGCAGGGGATCGACGGGAACTCGCGGGCGAAGTTCGGCAGCGGCACGTCGCTGACCGCCGTGATCCGCTCCGGCCACGGGTACAGCGCCTCGAAGAAGTTGTGCGTAACCGCGACGCCGGGCTCGGTGCCGAAGCCTGTGTCGCCCACGCCGACGTCGACCACCCGCGTCTCGGGCCCGGGCCGCACCGTCTCCATGAACAGCTCGAACTTGCGGCGCCGGTTCCAGAGCGACGCCCTTGCGGCGAGTCGCGCGAGCACTACGCGACGCCCGCGCCGCGGTAGCAGTCGCGGCGGTACCGCGTCGGCGTCACCGCGTCGCAGGCGGCCCGCCGCTCCGAACTCTGCCGGTGGAGAGCGCCGAGGATCGTGCCGATGCCCTCGTAGCAGCGCGATCGGTAGCGCACGGGCGCGGCGCCGCAGAGCGTGGTCGCCTGCTTCCCGCCCGCGTAGTTGTTGCCGTAGTCGCGGGCGGCGCCGTAGATGCAGTCCGGGGCGTTCGGCCCGGCCTGCAGGCAGAGGTGAATCGTGCGGCTCGGTTGGTATTGGCTCGTGCCCGACGCGTCGCGCCCGTACGACTCGAAGCAGGTCTTCACCCAGCCCGGCTCGCTCTTGCGGCACCACGCCGCGGTCTTCCGCCAGTCGTAGCCATCCAGAGCCAGGATCCGCGAGGTCGCCATCAGGTAGCAGTAGACCTTGTCGCGCTCGGCGACGGCGGTACACGGGTAGAGCGGGTCCTTCGCGCGCAGGTAGCGGGAGGTGCCCATCGTCGTGTCGAGGTTCTGCATGAAGACGCCGCCCGTGCACGAGACGCGGTCGAAGTCGGTGCGCAGCTTGTGGCAGGTCCGCAGCGACCAGGGCAGGTCGTTGCCGCTGTAGATCATCAACCCGTGCCCGAGCCCGTGGACGCACTGGTAGAGGAGAAACTCCTCGGTGTTCACGGCGGGTGCGCTGCAGAGGGTGCGCGCCTTCCTCACGACGACGTCGCGCGGCAGCCCTGCCAGCGCTACCTGCAGCACACCGTGGTAGTAGCCGGAGTTGCACGTCATCGCGCCGTGTGAGAGCGCCTGGCCCGCGTCGTGCTTGTAGTACACGAGCCCGGCGCGGCCGATCCAGTGCGAGATCTGGTGGCAGTCGGCGTGGACGGCCGGGATGCCGACGTCGTCCGTGGCCAGCAGGGCGAGGGCCTTCTGCGGCCCCTGGCGGTAGGCGAGGTTCCCGAACGCCTGCCGGTAGCAAAGCCCCCGGCCGCTCTTCTCGCAGCCCTGGACGGTCGTCGAGTCCGGCTTGAACGAGAAGCTGACGCCCGACCCTCGCGAGGAGGCGGAGACGAAGTCCGCGACCTGTGCGATCTCCTTCGCCGACAGCTTGCTGCGGAAGGACGGCATCCCGTTGCCGCCGCTGCGCACCTGGCGCTCGACCGTCGAGACGTCAGGCTTCAGCTCGTCGAGGTTCGGCCCGACCTGCCCATTCGAGCCCGCGGCCTTGAGCGTGTGGCAGCCGCCACAGCCGGCGCTCGCGAAGACCTTCCCCCCGGCCGAAGACGAACCGCCGCCAGAGCCACCGCAGCCGGCGGCGAGCGGGACGAGAGCGAACGCGATCGCGGCTGTGGCGCGGAACTTCATGACCCGGTGCCTCGGTACGATAGCCCTGTGGCCGTGACGGCTCGCCCAGCGCTGGACGCGCAGAAGCTGCGCGCCGACTTCCCGATCTTCGAGCAGAAGATCCATGGCAAGCCGCTCGCCTATCTGGACTCCGCGGCCAGCTCGCAGAAGCCCCGCCAGGTGCTCGACACGCTGCGCGAGTTCTACGAGACCTCGTATGCGAACGTGCACCGCGGCGTCTACCTGCTCTCGGAGCGGGCCACAGAGGGCTACGAAGGTGCGCGCGAGAAGGCGCGGGCGTTCGTCAACGCGCCGGCGAGCCGCGAGATGATCTTCACGCGCAGCGCGACAGAGTCGATCAACCTGGTCGCCTACGCGTGGGGCCTCGACAACCTCGGCCCCGGCGACGTCGTGCTGGTGACGGAGCTCGAGCACCACTCGAACTTCGTGCCCTGGCAGTACATCGCCAAGCGCACCGGCGCAGACTTCCGGATGCTGCCGATCGACGACAACGGGGAGCTGCGGCTCGACGAGCTCGACGGGCTCGCCGGCGACGGGCGGGTGAAGGTCGTCGCGACGAACCTCGTCTCGAACTCGCTCGGCACCATCAACCCCGTCGCGCGCCTGTCGGCGTGGGCGCACGAGCGCGGCGCGATCATGGTCGTCGACGCCGCCCAGGGGGCGCCGCACCACCGGGTCGACGTGCAGGAGCTCGACTGCGACTTCCTCGCGTTCTCCTCGCACAAGCTCTGCGGGCCGAGCGGGGTCGGCGCGCTCTGGGGCCGCGCCGAGCTGCTCGAGCAGATGGCGCCGTTCAACCTCGGCGGCCACATGATCCGCCAGGTCCGGCTCGAGGAGACGACGTGGGGCGAGCTGCCGTACAAGTTCGAGGCGGGGACGATGCCGATCGCCGAGGCCGTCGGCTTCGGCGCGGCGATGGACTACGTCTCGGCGGCGGGGCTGGACGCGATCGCCGAATACGAGAGCGAGCTGGCGGCCTACGCGCTCGAGCGGCTCGGGGAGCTCGGCGGCATCACCACCTACGGCCCGCCGGCCGACCGCCGCGCGGGAATCGTCTCGTTCAACGTCGACGGCATCCACCCGCACGACGTCGCGCAGGTGCTCGACTCCGAGGGCGTCGCGATCCGCGCCGGGCACCACTGCTGCCAGCCGCTGATGACACGCCTCGGCGTTGCGGCGACGAACCGCGCCAGCTTCTACCTGTACACGGTGCCGGACGAGATCGACCGGCTCGTCGAGGGGCTGCACAAGGTCAGGAAGATCCTCGGCTGATGGCAGACGACCTGTACCGGGAGGTCATCCTCGACCACTACAAGAACCCGCGCGGGCACGGGGTGATCGACGACCCCGACGCGCAGGCCGAGGGGCTGAACCCGCTCTGCGGCGACGAGGTCTCGATCTACGTCCAGTTCGCAGAGGACGGTGAGACGATCGACGACGTCAAGTTCTCCGGCCGCGGCTGCGCGATCAGCCAGGCCTCGACCTCGATGCTGATGGAGATGGTCAAGGGCCGGACCGCCGGCGAGATCGCCGGGCTGCCGAAGGAGGAGCTGCTGGAGGAGATCGGCATCCCGCTCACGCCGATCCGCCTCAAGTGCGCGCTGCTCGGCCTCGGCGTGCTCAAGGTTGCGCTGCACCGGGCGAAGGGGACGCCGCTGCCCGAGGAATGGGCCGGGCTCGACGAGCTCGACCTCCGCTGAGTGGCCGACATCGACGTTGCTCCGGTCGACGAGCTGCCGCCCGGGACGGTGAAGATCGTCCGCGCCGGCGAGATCTCGGTCGGCGTTTACAACCTCGACGGCCGCTACTGCGCGCTCGAGGATCGCTGCTCGCACGACGACGGGCCGCTCTGCGAGGGCGACTTCGACGCCGAGGAGGGCGTCGCCGTGTGCCCCCGCCACGGCGCGCGGATCGAGATCTGCACCGGGCGGCCGCTGTCGCTGCCGGCGGTCTTGCCGGTCGAGACCTTCCCCGTACGCGTGGAGGACGGCATGGTCAAGGTCTCGATCAGCTAGTGGCGGCGCGCTGCTGGGAGAGCTCCGACGCGGCCTACAACCGCTACCACGACGAGGAGTGGGGTAGGCCGGTGGTGGACGAGCGCGGGCTCTACGAGCGGCTCTGCCTGGAGGGTTTCCAGTCGGGGCTCTCGTGGCTGACGATCCTGCGCAAGCGCGAGGCGTTTCGTGCGGCCTTCGTGGAGTTCGATCCGGAGCGGGTGGCGAGGTTCGGAGAGCGTGAGGTCATGCGCCTGCTCGCCGATGCGGGAATCGTCAGGCACCGCGGCAAGATCGAAGCCACGATCGCAAACGCGCGCTCGGTGCTCGCGTTGCGCGAGGCCGGTCGCCCGCTGCCGGTGCTCGTCTGGTCGTATCGGGTCGACCGGCCCGCGCCGCGGTCGCACCGCGACTGGCAGTCAACGACTCCCGAGTCGGTCGCGCTGTCGAAAGAGCTGCGACGGGCGGGCTTCCGCTTCGTCGGGCCGACCACGGTCTACGCCGCGATGCAAGCGTGCGGCGTTGTGAACGACCACCTTGCGACCTGCCCGGCGCGCGCCGCCACCGAGCGTGCGAGGGCGGCCGTCACGCCGGCGGGCTGACCGGCACAGATTCGACACGGTTCGGTCACAGAGCCGTGCGCTCGCCGCCGGTAGGCTGGGCGCCATGGCAGGGGGGCGGGTCGGGACCCGAGTTCTCGGGCGCGCGTGAAGATGAATAGGACATAGGCTCGGCCGTGTGCTCGACGACCGTGTCCGCGCCGTGCTCGCGCGCCTCGAGGCCGAGGACGCCGACGAGCGTGCGCGGAACGTGTCTCGCGAGCAGCGTGGGCGCCAGGTCGCTCGCACGACCGGCCAGTTCCTGTTCGCCTTCGTGGCGCCCCAGACCGACTGCGAGGTGCTCGAGATCGGCGGCTCGCGCGGGTATTCGACGATCTGGCTCGCGGCCGGAGCGCGGTACCTCGGCGGTCGCGTGCTCTCGCTCGAGAGCGACCCGGCGAAGGTCGAGGCGTGGCGGGCGAACGTCGAGGAGGCAGGCCTCGCCGACTGGGCCGAGCTCGTCGAGGGCGACGCGTTCGAGACGCTCCCGCGCATCGCGGACGGGTTCGACGTCGTCTTCCTCGATGCCGAGAAGGAGCAGTACGAGGCGCTGTTCGCCGAGGCGCGCGCGAAGCTCGAGCCGGGCGCGGTCGTGATCGCGGACAACGTTCTCTCGCACGAGGACACACTCGGCGCATACTCCTGCGCCCGCCAGGCCGACCCGGACCTCGAGAGCGTCACCGTCCCGCTCGACCGCGGACTCGAGCTGTCCACGGTCCTCCGCAATCGCTAGCATGCTGCTACCGCGGAAAGGAGGTGGTCCGAGAGTGATTTCATCAAGTACGGGCAGTGGAGGTACCAGCGGGTAGAGGCGTCGTCCCCGGGACCTACGGGGAATCGCCTAGCCAGCGTGGGGGGCTCGCGTTTTGCGCCGCCGACATGAGTCGGCCGGAAGCGCCTCTACCACTTCGACGCTGGTAACCGGATCAGGGGCCGCTCTCGTGCGGCCCCTTTTCTTTGCGCGGCTAAGACGCGCGACGGAGTTGTTCGTCGAGCGGCACGAGCGGCAGGCCGAAGGTGCGTACGGCCTCGTCGTTCGAGACGACGTTGTCGCCGTGCTCGAGCATCGTCAGCAGGTCGCGCGTCAACGGGATGTTTCCCGGCAGACGCTCGGTGAGGAGCGCGTTCGCGCGCATCAGGCCGGTCGGCACGTGCACGCTCGGCCGCCGCATCCCCAAGGCCTTCTTCAGCCGCTCCCAGAACTCGTTCCAGCTGACGACGTCGGGGCCGCCGAGGTCGAGCTCGCGGTTGGCCGCCTCGGCGTGTTCGACCGAGGCCGCGAAGTACGCGGCCACGTCGTCGATCCAGATCGGCTGGATGCGCTGCTCCCCGGAGCCGATGATCGGTGTCACCGGCGCCAGCCGCGCCAGCTTGCGGAAGGTCGGGAGGATGCCGCCTTCCCGGGCGAAGACGAAGCTCGGCCGGAAGATCACGTGTTCGAGTCCCGAGGCGCGCAGCGTCTGCTCCTGCTCCCACTTCGCGTGGTAGTAGGGGACGAGGTCCTTCGTCTCCTCGCTCGTGCCGAGCGCGCTCATCAGGACGAAGCGCCGAACCCCCGCGTCTTGCGCCGCAGCGACGAGGGCGCGCGTCCCCTCCTCCATCACGCTCCGGAACTCCTCCGCGCGTCCCTGGCGGATCGCGACGAGGTGGACGACGGCGTCACAGCCCGCTACCGCGCGGCGCAGGCTTTCGACATCGGTCATGTCGCCCTGGACGAGCTCGGCGCCCCACGCCGCCAGCGTCGTCGCCGAGCCGCTGCCCGGCCGGCGCACGAGCGCGCGCACCGGTAGGTCGCGCTCGCGCAGCGCGCGGACGACCCTGGGTCCGATGAAGCCGGTCGCGCCGGTGGCGAGGATCACACGCTCGATTCTACGACCGCGCTGCTGTAGGGTCGCGGCGAGAGGGGACTGCGGCGGATGAGCAGGTGGGTGATCGTATTGCTGGCGGTGAGCGTTGCGCTTGTCGCGGCGTCGGCGCGCGCCGGCAGCGAGCAGGTCGTGCTCGCGCCGACCGTCTTCGCCACGCACGGGCTCCCGGCGAATGCGATCACGGCGTTCGCGGTCACCTGCTCGCCCGGCTACGTCGCGGCGAGCGCCGGGATCTCGACGCCCGCGCCCGGGACGACGCTGCTCTCGATCGCGCCGCTCGGTCGCCGCGGCTATCGCTTCCGATTCGGCAATCCGGTCGCGAACGGCGACCAGCGCGTCACGGTGGCGGTCGCGTGCCGCAAGCTGACGGTCGTCGCCGGCAGGCCGGGGCTGGCACTGAAGCTGAAGCCGCTGAAGGAGAAGTACGTCGTCGTGCCGGCGAGGAAGACCGCCGCCGCCACGCTCGTCTGTCCGCCCGGAACGGCTCCCGCCGGAGCGGGCGTCGACGTCGACCCGGGTCGCCAGCAGGCGGTCGGCGCGTACCGGGCGTCCCTCCGCCTGAGCGTCCGTCGGCAGACGCAGACGCTGCAGCGCTTCACCTTCGCGCTCGCGAACGACGGCACGCAGGCCCGCCGCGTCGCCGTCTACGGCGCCTGCGTCACGCTCGAACGGGCGGCCGGCGCGCCGAACGAGCGGCTGCACGTGCAGGTGACCACCTTCCGCGTCCCGGTGCGCCCGGGCAGCCAGACCTTCGGGCGCCGCTGCCGCTCGGGCTGGTTCTCGCTCGCCGCCGGCTACGCGCTGCGTTCGAAGCCGACGACGGGCGCGGGAGCCACCGCCGTCGGCCGGGGCGGCCGCTGGGCGATCGTCAGCGACGCGGCCGCCGGCACGCAAGCCGACCTCCAGCTCGCCTGCGCGCGGCTCGCGCCCTGAGCCGCTAGAAGTTCTGCCAGTAGCGGCTCGGCGTCGGGCCCTGCTGGCCCTGGTACTTCGAGCCGAGCGCGCCGGCGCCGTAGGGCGTCTCGGCGGGCTCCGTCAGCTGCACGAACGACAGCTGCCCGATCTTCATCTCGTAGTAGATCGTGATCGGCAGGTTCGCGACGTTCGAGAGCTCGAGCGTGACGTGGCCGTCCCAGCCGGGGTCGATGAAGCCGGCGGTCGAGTGGATCAGCAGACCCAGGCGGCCGAGGCTCGACTTCCCCTCCAGCCGCGCGACGAGATCGTCGGGGAGCGTCACGCGCTCGAGCGTCGAGCCGAGCACGAACTCGCCCGGGTGGAGGATGAACGGCCGCTCGCCGTCGATCTCGACCAGCTCCGTCAGCTCCTCCTGCGGCTGCTTGACGTCGATGAACGGGTAGCGCGCGTTGTGGAAGACGCGGAAGAAACGATCGACGCGGACGTCGACGCTCGACGGTTGCAGCAGCGCCTCGTCGTAGGGGTCGATGCCGATCCGACCCTCCTCGAGTAGCCGCCGGATCGTGCGGTCGGAGAGGACCACGAGCCGATTCTACGAGTGTTTCGGCATATGCTTGGCGGCCTTTCGATGGACGGAGACGACAGGAACGCCCGCAGCCGCGAGCACCGGCGGCAGCGGCGACGGCGCCAGGTGCGGCGGCGGAGGGCCGTCGCAGCAGCCGTCCTGCTCGCGCTCGCGGCGGGGATCACGCTCGGTGCGCGCTCGGTCGCCGGGGGCAGCGGAGCGCGCGCCGACGCCACGACGGCCGGACACGCCGCAGCGGCGGCAAAGTCCGCGCACGCACCGGTGCCGCGTGAGATCCGCGGCGTGCACGTGACGATGTCGCTTGCCTCGCTCCCCGGAAAGCTGCAGCAGTACGTGGAGATGCCTGGCCTGAACACGATCGAGCTCGACGTCAAGGACGAGGACGGGCGCGTGGGCTTCGTGCCCTCGGCGGTGCCGCTCGCCCGTCGCACCGGCGCTGCGGGGCCGTTTTACAAGGCGAAGCGCGCCGCGCGGCTCGTGCATCGCCACGGCGACTACCTGATCGGCCGCATCGTCACCTTCGAGGACCCGGTGCTCGCCGAGAAGCGGCCGGAGCTCGCGATCCGCACGAGCGACGGCTCGCTCTGGCGCAACAACGCGGGGCTCGGCTGGACGAACCCGTACGACCGCCGCGTCTGGGCCTACAACGTTGACCTCGGCGTCGCCGCGGCGAAGGCGGGCTTCGACGAGATCCAGTTCGACTACGTTCGCTTCCCGAGCGACGGCGACCTCTCGCTGATCCGCTACCCCGGCGTGCACTCGCAGCCGATGAAGTGGACGATCCCGGCCTTCACCCAGTACGCGGCGAAGCGCCTGCACCCGCTCGGCGTCCGCGTCTCGGTGGATGTCTTCGGCCTCTCGGCCACGCACGACCTCGGCATCGGCCAGCTCCCGCGCCGCATCTCGCGCTACGTCGACGCGGTCTACCCGATGGTCTATCCCTCGCACTACAACCCCGGCGAGTACAACCTGACCGACCCGAACGCCGCTCCCGGCCAGACGGTGACGCACTCGCTGCTCGACTTCCAGGCCGCGCTCGAGGGTCGGAAGGCCAGGCTCACTCCCTGGCTGCAGGACTTCTCGCTCGGCCGCACGTACACGCTCGACGACGTGCGCGCCCAGGTCGCGGCGGCACGCTCGCTGCGGGCCCACGGCTTCCTGCTCTGGAACGCCGAGGGTGTCTACAGCGCGCCGGCGCTGCTGCCGCCTGCATGACGGCTATGCACGTATGCAAGCGACCGGTTGCTGCGCTATCGTCAGCTTCGTGGCGGTGACCAGAACGATCGAGCTCCGGACCGAGATTCCGGGGCCCAAGTCGACGGCGATCCTCGAGCGAAAGGAGCGCGTCGTCGCCAACCCGCTGTCGGTCTTCCTGCCCGTCGTGGTGGAGCACGCGCAGGGCGCGACGCTCACCGACGTCGACGGCAACACCTTCCTCGACTTCACAGGAGGCGTCGGCTGTCTCAACGTCGGCCATTCGCATCCGCAGGTCGTGGCGGCGGCACAGGAGCAGCTCTCGCGCTTCGCGCACACCGACTTCACGATCGTCCCCTACGAGGTGTACGTCGACCTCGCCGAGCGTCTCTGCGAGCTCGCGCCCGTGCGCAAGCCGGCGAAGGCCGCGTTCTTCAATGCCGGCACCGAGGCCGTCGAGAACGCGATCAAGTTTGCGCGCTCGTACACCGGTCGCCCGGCCGTGATCGGCTTCGAGGGAGGGTTTCACGGGCGGACGCTGCTCTCGCTGACGCTGACCTCGAAGACGCATCCGTACAAGGCCGGCCTCGGGCCGTTTGCGCCCGAGATCTATCGCGTACCGTTCCCGAACGAGTACCGCGGCCCCACCGCGGCCGAGGCGCTGGCGGCGCTCGAGCGCGCACTTGTGACCCAGATCGCGGCCGAGACCGTCGCGGCGATCGTGTTGGAGCCGGTCCAGGGCGAGGGTGGCTTCGTCGTCGCGCCGCCGGAGTTCGTCGAGGGCGTGCGCCGCATCTGCGACGACAACGGGATCGTCTTCGTCGCCGACGAGGTCCAGACCGGCTTCGGCCGCACGGGCCGGATGTGGGGAATCGAGCACTACGACGTCGAGCCCGACCTGATCACGATTGCGAAGTCGATCGCGGCCGGGCTGCCGCTGTCGGGTGTGCTCGGCACCGCGAAGATCATGGACGCCCCGGGCGACTCGGCGATCGGGGGCACGTACGTCGGCAACCCGGTCGCGCAGGCGGCGGCGCTGGCCGTCCTCGACGTCTTCGAGGAGGAGGCGCTGAACGACCGCGGCGCGGCGATCGGGGAGCTGATCCGCGAGCGCATGCACGCGTGGCAGGAGCGTTGGGACGCGATCGGCCACGTCCGCGGGCTCGGCGCGATGCTCGCAATCGAGCTCGTCCACGACCGCGAGACGAAGGACCCCGCACCCGAGCTCGCGAGCGAGGTGGTCGAGCAGGCGGCCGAGCGGGGCCTGCTGCTGCTCAAGTCGGGCATCTACTCGAACTGCATCCGCGTGCTGGTGCCGCTCGTCATCTCGGATGCCGAGCTCGACGAGGCGCTCGACGTCTGGGAGCAGGCGCTCGACGCGTCCTTGGCGTAGTCCCAGCCACGATGGGCACAATTGAGCGTTGTGGTCGGTGAGCTGATCGCGGACCGCTACGAGCTCGAGGAGCTCGTCGGCACCGGCGGCATGTCGAGCGTCTACCGCGCCCACGACAAGCTGCTCGAGCGCGACGTCGCGCTCAAGGTGCTGCACGACCAGTTCACCGCCGACGGCGACTACGTCGAGCGCTTCCGGCGCGAGGCGCGCTCGGTCGCGCAGCTCTCGCACCCGAACATCGTCACCGTGATCGACCGCGGCGAGCAGGACGGCCGGCAGTTCATCGTCTTCGAGTACGTCGACGGCGAGAACCTGAAGTCGCTGGTCGAGCGGGACGGGCCGCTGCCCGAGCGCGAGGCGATCGAGCTCACCCTGCAGGTCGCCCGAGCGCTCGGCTTCGCCCACCAGCACGGGCTCGTCCACCGCGACGTCAAGCCGCAGAACGTGCTCCTGAACGGCGACGGCCGGGCCAAGGTGACCGACTTCGGGATCGCGCGCTCGCTCGAGGTCCACGGCGGCCTCACGCAGACCGGCACGGTGATGGGGACTAGCGATTACATCGCTCCCGAGCAGGCGCGGGGCGCCAAGGTCGACGCGCAGAGCGACGTCTACTCGCTCGGCGCCGTGCTCTACGAGCTGCTCACCGCCGAGGTGCCGTTCCCGGGCGACAACTTCGTCGCCGTCGCGATGCGCCACATCAACGAGCCGGCGCCGAGCGTGCGGGAGAGGCGGCCCGAGCTCTCGCCTCGTCTCGACGCCGCGATCAGGCGCGCGATGGCGAAGGACCCGCGCGAACGCTTCGGCTCGATGGACGAGCTCTGCGCCGAGCTTTCTGCGTGCCTCGAGACCGAGACCGCCGTCTCGGGGGCGCAGACGATGGTCGTCGCGCCGCGGCGGGGGCAGCGCCCGGCCCGGCCGCCGCGAGCGAGGCCGAGCGTCTGGCCGCTGATCCTGCTGCTCGCAGGCCTCGCCGTGCTCGCGGGGATCATGGCGGCGGTCTTCGCGTTCACCGGCTCGGGCGAGAAGCTGACGAAGCTCGTGCACAAGACGACCGGCGGCGGCGCAGTGAGGGCGGTTCGGCTCAGCGGCGTGCGGGCGTACGACCCTTACGGCGACCAGTCGGAGCACGACTCCTCCGCGGGCAGCGCGACGGACGGCGATCCGGGGACGTACTGGAACACCGAGCACTACAACGGCGGCCTTCAGAAGCCCGGCGTCGGCCTTGTGCTGGACGCGGGCGCCGCCAAGACGCTGACGCAGCTCGTGCTCCGGAGCGATACCGCGGGGTTCACGGCCCTGATCAAGGCCGGCGGGTCCCCCACCGGGCCGTTCACGCGGGTCTCGAAGTCGCAGAGCGTCGGCCTGAACACGACCTTCTCGCTCAACGGCGGCGCCGAGCGCTACTACGCGGTGTGGATCACCGACCTCGGCCCTAACTCGTCGGTCGAGATCAACGAAGTCACCGCTCGCGGGCGCTAGAAGCGCAGCCGGGAGCGGCGCTCGTGCCGGTCGAGCGCGAGCCGGACGAGCCGGTCGACGAGCTCGGGATACGGCACGCCCGAGGCCTCGAACAACTTCGCGTAGACACTCGTGGCGGTGAACCCGGGAATCGTGTTCAGCTCGTTCACGAGCACCTCGTTCGCAGGAGTGACGAAGAAGTCGACGCGCGCCATGCCCTCGCACTCCCCGGCGACGAAGGCCTGCACGGCGAGCTCCTGGACGCGCTCGATCGTCTCCTGCTCGAGACGCGGCGGAATGAGGAGATCCATGCCGCCCTCCTCGTACTTGGCCGAGTAGTCGTACCAGTCCTCGCCGCTGAAGCCGTGCGAGACGATCTCGCCCGGGAGCGAGGCCTCGGGCCGCTCGTTGCCGAGCACGCCGCACTCGACCTCGACGCCCTCGACGAACTCCTCGACGAGCACCTTCTCGTCGTGCTCGAAGGCGAGCGCGACGGCCGCCGCGAGCTCATCCTCGTCGCGGGCCTTCGAGATGCCGACCGACGAGCCGAGGCGGGCCGGCTTGACGAAGACAGGGAAGCCGAACGGATTCTGAAGCTTTCCCCCAAGGCGAATCGTCACGTTCCGGGTCACCGGAATGCCGCGGTCGCGCATCACAGCCTTGAAGACGTCCTTGTCCATCGCGAGTGCCGAGCCGAGCACGCCCGCACCGACGTACGGGACGCCCGCGAGCTCGAGCAGACCCTGGACGGTGCCGTCCTCGCCGAAGGGCCCGTGCAGGACCGGGAAGACGACGTCGACCTCGCCCAGGGTGGCCGGCACCTTCGCCGTCGGGACTGGCAGCGTCTCCGCGACCGAGCCGTCGCCGCCGCCCGTCCCCAGCTCCCAGCGCCCGTCGCGGCCGATCTCGACGGTGATCGTGTCGTAGCGCTCCGGGTCGAGCGCGTCGATCACCGAGCGAGCAGAGGCGAGCGAGATGTCGTGCTCGGAGGAGCGGCCGCCGAGGAGGACCGCGACGCGCACGCGGTCGCTCACGGCGTCGCCGGAGGCGGCGGGCTCGGCGCGACGAGCCGCCCGACGGTGATCGCCACCGTCGAGCCCTGCTTGGCCTTCGTGTTGCCCGTCGGGCTCTGGCTGAGCACGATCCCCTCGAGGCCGGGATCGGTCACGTCCTGCCGCTGCACCTGGACGACGAAGCCCGCGCCCTCCAGCGTGGAGCGCGCGGAGGCCTCGTCCTGGCTGGTGACGTCGGGGACGGTCGACATCTTCGGCCCTCTCGAGACGCTGAGGTTAATCGTCGAGCCTTTCTGCGCGCGGCCGCTCGGGCTCTGGTCGACGACGATGCCCTTCGGCTGGTCGCTGTCGACGTCGGTGCGCGCGACCGCGAAGCCCTGGTTCTGCAGCGCCGCGCTCGCCTGGTCGAAGGGCAGGCCGATTACCGACGGCACGTCCACCTCGGCGGGGCCGGACGAGTAGTTGATCCGCACGCGGCTGCCCTTCTCGACGACCTTGCCCGCCGGCGGGTCCTGGCCTACGACCGTGTCGACGGGCCTGTTCGAGGCGACCGGGAACGCCTTCGGGTCGAGCCCCGCGTTGATCAGCGTGCTGATCGCGTCGTCGCGGTTCTTGCCAATCACGCTCGGCACGGGAACCGTCTCCTTGCCCTTCGAGACGGTGATCTCGACGTTGCCGTGCTTCGCGATCTTCTCGCCGGGATCCGGGCTCTGGTCGACGACGGCGCCCTTCTCGATGGAGTCGCTGAACGCCCGTCCGACCTGGGGTACGAGGCCCACATCCCGAATGTGCTTCACGGCGAGCTGTTCCTTCATGCCCTTCACGAACGGCACCGAGACCGGCTTGTTCTCGTTCAGCTGATCCTGGATCTTGGTGTAGGCGAACCAGGCCGCCGCTCCCGCGGCCGCGAGCAGCAGGATCGAGAGGACCCACGGCCACACCGGCCGCCGACGCCGCGGCGGGCCTTCGTAGCCGTAGTAGCCGGCGGGCGGCGTGGCCCCGGGCGGTGCGGCCCGTGTCGGCGTCGCGGCGCCCGGGCGCGCCAGCACGGAGGTGGGTGCCGCCGCAAGGATGCCCGAGCCCGAGAGGACAGCCGTCGCGGCGGTCTCCGTCTCCGGGTCGACCGGCAGCCCTTCGAGCACACGCGTGAGGTCGGCGTCCATCTCCTCGGCGCTCTGGTAGCGCTCGGCGGGATCCTTCGCGAGCGCGCGCAGCACGACCGAGTCAAGGTCGTGCGGCACCTCGGGCCGCAGCTCCGACGGGGGCCGCGGCACCTCGGAGAGGTGCTTCATCGCGATCTCCAGCGGCGTGTCGCCGGTGAACGGGACCTGCCCGGTCAGCATCTCGTAGAGCACGACTCCGACCGAGTAGAGGTCGGAGGTCTGGTCGACCGGCGCGCCGCGCGCCTGCTCGGGCGAGAGGTACTGCGCGGTGCCGATGATCGAGCCGACCTCGGTCATCTGGCTCGCGCCGGAGCGGGCGATGCCGAAGTCGGTCACCTTCAGGCGCCCCTCGGGGCCGACGAGCACGTTGTGCGGCTTGATGTCGCGGTGGACGATCCCGTGCTTGTGGGCGAAGCCGACCGCCGCCAGGATCTGGCGGGCGTAGTCGATCGCCGTCTTCACCGGCGCGGGCCCGCGGCCGACGATCAGCTCCTTGAGCGACCGCCCGTCGAGGTATTCCATCGCGATGTAGTAGGTGCCCTCGGCCTCGCCGCGATCGTAGATCGAGACGATGTTCGGGTGGCTGAGGCCGGCTGCGTTCTTCGCCTCGCGCCGGAAGCGCTCGATGAACGAGTCGTCGGCCGCGTGACGGTCGTTGAGGATCTTGATCGCGACGCGGCGGCCGAGCTCCTGGTCCTCCGCGAGGTAGACGTCCGCCATGCCGCCCGCGCCCAGCTTCCGCTCGATGCGGTAGCGGCCGTCGAAGACGGAGCCGATCAGCGTGTCGGAGACGGCCATGTTCTCATCAGAGGTTAGGGATTCGACCCTCCGGCGAGGATCGCCTGCATCACGGCCTTCGCGATCGGCGCCGCCGTGGTGCCCCCCGCCCCGGTCTGGTTCTGCAGCACCACCGCGATCGCGACCCGCGGCGCGCCCACCGGCGCGAAGGCGATGAACCAGGTGGTGTTCGGGTTCACCTGCGCGCCGGTCTCGGCGGTTCCCGTCTTCCCGGCCACGCGGACGCCCGGGATCTGCGCGGCCGTGCCGGTGCCGCCGGTCACGACCGCCTCCATCATCCGCTCGATGTCGTTCGCGGTGGAGGTGCGCATCGCGCGCTTGTACTTGCGGGGCCGCGTCCGCGTGACGACGCCGCCGTTCGGGTTCGTGATGCGGTCGACCACGTGCGGCTCCATGATCACGCCCTTGTTGCCGGCCGCTGCGGCCACCATCGCCATCTGCAGCGGCGTCGTCAGCATCCGCTCCTGCCCGAAGGCGAGACGGCCCGGATCGACCTGCGTCGCCGGGTCGCTCGGGTAAAAGAGCTTGCCGTGGTCGTAGAGGCCGCTCGGCGAGCGCTCGTTGCCCGGCGTCTCGAGCGGCGGATCCTCGTAGAAGCCGAACTGCTTCGAGGTGCCGAGGATCCGGGCCGCGCCGATCGCCTTGCCGATCTCGCAGAAGACCGCGTTGATCGAGTGCTCGAGGGCCTGCAGGAAGTCGACCGAGCCGAAGACCTCGGGCCCGTTCTGGTCGCCGAAGTTCTTCACCTGCTTGCCGTATTCGATGCAGTAGCCGCGGTCGACGAAGCGTGAGTTGATCGTGTACTTGCCCGAGTCGAGGGCGGCGGCGCTCGTGACGACCTTGAAGATCGACCCGGGAACGAAGAGGCCGTCGGTCGCGCGGTTCAGCAGCGGCGCGGCCGGCCGACACGAGGCGCTGATGTTGTTGATCCGCCCGAAATCTTTCTCGACCAGGTTCGGGTCGTACGTCGGCCGCGAGGCCATCACCAGCACCTTGCCGGTGCGCGGGTCGAGCGCCACGACCGAGCCGCACTTGCCCGCGAGCTGCTGCATCGCGACCTTCTGCGCGCCCGGCCTCAGCGTCAGCCAGACGTCGTTGCCCTTGATCGTCGCGCCGCGGATCCGGTCGAGCGTCGTCTTCAACACGGTGTCGAGGTTCCGGTTCGCGCCGGTCAGGTAGTCGTTCAGTGACGACTCGAGCCCGGCGCGCGAGCGCGACTGGGTCGAGTAGCCGACGACGTGCGAGTAGAGGCCGCCCTGTGGGTAGCGGCGCAGGTAGAGCTTCTGGCCGCCGACCTTCTTGATCCGGTTCGACGCGAGGATCGTCCCGTCGGCGGCCCGGATCAGGCCGCGCTTGATCGAGAACTGCGCCACGCGCTGGATCTCGTTGTCCTGCCGGTCGGCGAGGCTGGCGGTGGCCCAGGTCTGCCAGTACGTCGTCGCGACGATCAGCGCCGCGAGCAGGCCGACGCCGACGAGCGCGAGCTTGGCGATCTGCCTGTTCACCCGCGCTCCGCGTTCGCCCGGTTGGAGACCAGCAGGAGGCCCGCGAGCAGGACGAAGTTCGCGACCACGCTCGAGCCGCCGTAGGAGATGAACGGGAGCGTGATCCCGGTCAGTGGGATCAGCCGCAGGATCCCGCCGACGATGATGAAGGTCTGCAGCGCGAAGGCGAAGGTGAGCCCGATCGCGAGCAGCTTCGAGAAGCCGTCGTCGGCGAGCATCGCGATCTTGAAGCCGCGCGAGACGAAGAGCATGTAGACGAGCAGCAGCGCCGAGACGCCGACGAGACCGAGCTCCTGCGCGAGCGCCGAGTAGATGAAGTCCGTGTTCAGGTACGGGATCAGCTCGCCGCCGCCCGTCGTGCGGAACGTGCCCTTGCCGAGGCCGGTGCCGAACCAGCTCCCGTGCGCGACCGAGTAGAGCGACTTGACCAGCTGGTAGCTCGCGCAGTCCTGGCGCGGTAGTAGCTTGCCGTTGATCGGGCAGTAGACGGCGTGGTCGGTCCAGGGGTGCAGCCAGATCGTGATCCGGTCGCGGACGTGGGCGACGAAGTGGTAGACGGCGAATGCGCCGGCGAGGAAGAGCACGCTCCCGAGCGCGACGTAGAGCGCCCGCCCGGTGGCGACGTAGAGCATCGCGAGGAAGATCCCGAAGTAGAGGAGCGCCGAGCCGAGGTCGTTCGTCTCGACGAGCACGAGCATCGCGCCGCCCCAGATCAGCAGCAGTGGGCCGAAGTCCTTCAGCCGGCCCTGCGCCAGCACCTCGCGCTTCTCGCGCAGATACGCCGCGAGGAAGACGATCAGAAAGACCTTGGCCAGCTCGCCCGGTTGGAACTGCAGCGAGCCGACGTGCACCCACAGCCGCGCGCCGTTCACGCTCGTGCCCAGCACCGGCAGCGCGGGCAGAATCAGCAGCCCGATCGCGGTCAGCCCGAAGAGGTACTTGTAGCTCTCGAGCCGCCGGTAGTCGTGGCGCAGCAGGAAGAGCGTCGCCGAGAAGGCGGCGAGCGCGACCACGATCCACAGGCCCTGGCGGAAGGCGTCGGTCGGGTTCAGCCGGTAGATCTCGGTCAGCCCGATCCCGGTGAGCAGGCCGGCCATCGGCAGCAGGTACGGATCGGCGTAGGGAACGGTCAGCCGTCCGACGAGATGCGCGGCGAGGTAGAGCGCGAAGAAGAAGCCCGCGTACGAGAGCGAGGCAGTCGAGACGACCTCCTGCCGGGCGATGTAGACGCTGGCGAAGCCGAGCGCCGTGAGCGCGCCGACGACGACGAGGTTGGCGAGCTCGCGGTTCCTCGCGCTCATCGGGCAACCCCGCGAGCGGTTCGGTGGACAGAGCGAGACAGACCAGCCCGAGATCTCCAGCCAAACCGGACGCGTAGCCTGCTCACTTCGCTCCGATCTGCTCCTCGTAGCGCTTGACAGCGGCCCGCGCCGAGCCGTCGCTGCGCAGCGTGTGGTCGAAGAGCTGCTGCCGCTCGACCTGGCTCAGCTGCGCCGTCAGGACCGGGCTGACGTAGACCGCGCGGTAGAGCTTGACGTTGCCGACCACGTTCCACGGCACGCCCTGGTAGACGGCGACATGGCCGTCGGGCTCGGCGCCGACGAAGTGTGTGCGCCAGAGTCCCCAGGCCGCGAAACCGCAGGCGGCAACGAGGATCACGAGGGCGAGGGTGGCCAGCAGCATCCCGCGCCCGGCGTGGCTCGCCTGCCTCGGCCGCTCCGGCTCCTCGGCGTGGATCACGGGGACTCCGTCGTGCTCGTCGAGCGTTGCCTCCTCGTCGTCCTCGACGGGCGGCAGCGTGACCATCCGCGCGGTGTCGCCGGTCTTGCTGCCCTCGGCGATCTCGAAGAAGACGACGGTGATGTTGTCCTCGCCGCCCCCCTTGTTGGCCGCCTGCACGAGCGCTTTCGCGGCTGCAGCCAGGTCGGAGCGGTTCCGGTCGGCCTCGCGCAGGATCGTGTCGTCGTCGACCATCGAGGTGAGGCCGTCCGAGCAGAGCAGGAACAGGTCGCCGGGCTTCGTCTCGACCGAGAACGTGTCGACGTCGACGTCGGGGTCGGTGCCGAGCGCACGCGTGATCACCGATCGCTGAGGGTGGGCCTCGGCCTCCTCGGGCGAGAGCTTGCCGCTGCGGACGAGCTCGGCGACCAGCGAATGGTCCTCGGTCAGCTGCTCGAGCTTGCGGCCGCGGATCAGATAGGCGCGCGAGTCGCCGACGTGGCCGATCGCGACGTGGCCGTCCTCGACGAGCGCGACGGTCATCGTCGTGCCCATCCCCGAGGCCGAGGAGTCCTGCGTCTGCCGCTCGTAGACACGGCGGTTCGCCTCCTGGATCAGCTCGTCGACGCGTTCCTCGCCGCCACCGCGCGAGCCTTCGTCGCGCAGCGCCGCGGCCGCGAGGTTGGAGGCGAGCTCGCCGGCCTGCGCGCCGCCCATGCCGTCGGCGACCGCGAAGAGCGGCGGCTCGCAGACGTAGGCGTCCTCGTTGTGACGCCGGCGCCGGCCCGTGTCGGAGAGGCTCGCCGTACGTCCCAGGCTCACGTCTCGTACCTCAGCTCGGTCTCGCCGATGCGGACGACGTCGCCGGCGGCGAGCTTCTTCGCACGCGTCAGGCGGATGCCGTTCAGATAGGTGCCGTTCGTCGAGCCCACGTCCTCGACCCAGACGCCGTCGCGGCGCGGCTCGACCCGAGCGTGCTTGGTCGAGGCGTATTCGTCGCGCGCCAGGTTGACGTCGTTGCTCGAGCCACGGCCGAGCCGGAGCGCTGCCGAGTCCAGCGTCAGCTCGTCACCTTCCTCCAGCGCGGGGCTCTTCACCACGACCAGTCGCCCGCTCTGAGCCTGCGGGGTGTCCGGCCCGAGCCCGGGCACCGACCCGGGAGCGAGGACGAAGCTCTCCTGCGGCATGCGCACGTCGCGCGCTGCCGAGCGGACGATCCGCCAGATGAAGAGGTAGAGCAGCACGAGGAAGGCGAGCTTGAGGACGAGCAGCGCCTCCTCGACGGCGACCGAGTAGAGCATCACGCCTCCGGCTCGGTTTCCCGCCGGAAGACGAGCTCGGTCGAGCCGAGCGTGATCCGATCACCCTGTCGCAGCTTCGCGCGCTTCTGGCGGCGCCCGTTCACCTCCATCCCGTTCGTCGAGTCGAGGTCGACGACCCAGTAGGCGGCACCCTCCTGCCGCACTTCGGCGTGCTTGCGCGAGACGTTGGGATCGGCGAGCTGGATGTCGCAGTCCTTCGAGCGGCCGATGACCGCGCTGCCGCCGTCGAGCTCATGCCTCGCGCCGTCCACCGTCAGGCTGATGATCTCGCGCCCCAGGCCGAGCTCCTCGGCGGAGACAGCCTCCGTCTCGACCGGCTTGCGGTAGACCATCGTCGCACCGGGGGCCGCCTCCGGCGCCGGCGCGCCCGGCTCCGGGACGGCGCCCTGCACCATCCGCGTCGCGATCCCGAACTCGCCCATCTCGAGATCGTCGTCGGTCTCGAACTTCACCTCGGGCGGCGAGAGCAGCTCGTAGCGCTCGCGGCGCGCGTTCTCGGCGATGTAGTCCTGCAGCTCGCTGCGCAGCGACTCCTCGTAGCTGCCGAACTGCTCGCGGTCGGAGGGTGCGAGGTAGACGGTGTACTCGTTCGGCGCGTAGACGCGCGAGACCGAGATCACGCGGTGGTCCTCCATTTCCTTGACGAGCTTGCGCGCGAGCTCGACCGGCTGGACGTGGGTGCGGAAAGCCCGCCCGAAGACGCCTTCGAACAGGCCTTCGATCTTGTGCTCGATGTTCCGGAGGACGCTCATCTGGGCCGGGTTCTACCCCGGCTCTGAACTCTAACTCCGGGCCTTCAGGGCCAGGACGGTGCAGGTCGCCCAGGCCGCGACGACCAGCGGAGCGGCCGCGACGGCGGGCGCGGGCAGGAGCGCGAGCGCGATCAGGCCGGCGCCGAGGCCGGCGATCCCCCACAGGCCTCGCTCGCGGGCGACCGGGATGGCAACGGCGGCCGCGGCGAGGATCACGGCCTCGAGCAGGAGGGCCGGGTGCGCCTGCAGCGTGCGTACGAGAGCCTCGGCAACCGCGAGTGCGTCGCTGCTCCCGGCGATGCCAAGCCCCTTCGGCGGCACCGCCCCGGTGAAGGGAAGCGACGCGTGGCGCAGCCCGGCGACCACGCCCGCGAGCAGCACCGCCGCGGCGACCTGGAGGGCGCGCCGCGTCCGGTTGCCGATCGCCTGCGCCGCCAGCGGCAGGAAGCCGAGCGCGAGTACGGGCGCGAGCAGCGGTCCGAGCGCGAGGAACAGCCCCTGTCGCGGCGTGCGCCACGAGAGCGCGAGCCAGGCGCCGGCGACGGCGGCGTAGACGAGCGCAAGGCCGGACGAAACGTTCCCGAACGGCAGGATCGGGACGGCAAGCGCGAACGCGAGCCCGAGCCGCGGCCTGACGAAGGTCAACGCCCCCGCGAGGAGCGCGAGCAGGGGTGCGAAGAGCGTCGGGTAGAACGGCACCTCGGCCGCGGTCCAGCCCGCGAACAGCGCCGCGGCCGCAGGGGCAGCGAGCCGCAGCGGCACGCTCAGCGCCGGGATCGTCGGCCGGGTCTTGCGCCGCCGCAGCCGCTCGGCGAAGGCGTCGCGGAGCTCGTGCGCCAGCATCGCCGCCGGCGGCCGCGCGGCCGGGTCGAGCGCGAGCATCCGGTCGACGAGCTTGCAGAGCGGCTTCGGCAGGTCCGGCCGCGCCTGGGAGAGCGGCGCCGCGCCGGTCTCGATCCGTTTCGCCGTCTCCAGCAGCGAGCCGTTCCAGAACGGGTGCCAGCCCGCGAGCGACTCCCAGAGCATGGCCCCGACCGCCCAGACGTCGGCCGGCGGGCCGCCGGACTCCCCGTGCACGAGCCGCTCGGGCGGGACGTACGCCAGCGTTCCCGGCACGTCGCCGGTGGCGGTCAGCGACTCCTCCTCGGCGAGCTGGGCGAGCCCGAAGTCGAGCAGTCGCACCGAGAGGCCCTCGCCCTCGGCGAGCAGCACGTTCGACGGCTTCACGTCGCGGTGGACGATCCCGCGCGCGTGCGCGTGCGCGAGGCCCTCGAGCACCTGCGCAGCGGTCTCCACGGCGGCCGCGTCGTCGAGCTCGCCTGCCCGCAGTGCCTGCCGCATCGTCTGCCCGGGGACGTACTCGTAGGCGATGTAGACGTTGCGCGAGTCGCGGTCGAGGCCGTAGGCGCGCAGGCAGCGCTCGTGGCGCAGCCGTGCGGCAGCGAGCGCCTCGCGCTCGGCGCGGGTCGCGGCCTTGCCCTCGCGCGGAACGATCTTCAGCGCCACGTCCAGCCCGGTGCGCTCGTCGCGCGCGAGCCAGACGGAGCCCGAGCCGCCGCTGCCGAGCGGCCGCAGGGGCCGGTAGCGCTCGGCTACGAGCTCGCTCGGGGAGAGCGCAAGTGCAGCTTCGGCCATGGTTTCCCGGATTTCGACGCGGGCACGAGAGTCCTGCCCCCGCCGACGAAGTCGGTAGAGTGAGCCGACTTTTTCCTGCAAAAAGGCAGTGCGTGAGCGAGCACGACACCGACATCGAATTCGACTTCTTCGAAGACGAGCCGCCGACACAGGAGACCTCGCGGACCGAGCGGCTGATCCCGGGCCGCGGGCCGCGAGGGCCGCAGCGGCCGCCTCGCGGACCCACGAACCTGACGCCGCTGCTGCGGCTGGTGGGCCTGGTCGCCTTCGCGATCCTGATCATCGTCCTGCTCGTGCTCTGGGTCCAGAGCTGCCAGGAGGCCGGCAAGGAGAAGACCTACAAGGGCTACATGAGCAAGGTCTCCGAGGTCGCCGGCTCGTCGCAGCAGGTCGGCCGTCAGCTGAGCCAGGCCCTGCTCGCGCAGGGGCTGAAGGAGGCGCAGGTCGAGCAGCGCATCGGCAGCCTCGCGAGGCAGGAGCAGCTCGACGTCGAGCGCGCCCGCGAGATCACGCCGCCCGGCACGCTGCGCGACGAGCACAACGCGCTGATCCAGGCGCTGCAGTTCCGGGTCAGCGGCCTGAGCGGCCTCGCGAGCGCCCTGGCCGCAACGGCGAAGACGAAGGACGCGACGCGCGCGGGGAGCGTGCTCGCCGGGCAGATGCAGCGCCTGCTCGCGAGCGACGTGATCTACGACGACTCGTTCAAGGGCCCGGCCGAGGCCGAGCTGAACCGGCAGGGGGTCACGGGCACCAGTGCGAGCGGCGGCCCGCTCGTCCCCGACTCGAACTTCCTGCAGAGCTCCGACCTCGTCACCACGCAGGCGATGGTCACCGTCCTCGGCAAGATCCGCGGCGGCTCGGTGACGTCGCCGAGCCAGGGCGGCCTGCGCGGGACGAACCTCGTCTCCGTGAAGGTGCAGCCGAACAATCAGGAGCTGAGCACGTCGACCACGAACACGATCATCGTCCGCACGAGCATGACCTTCCAGGTGACCGTCGAGGACTCCGGCGACTCGCAGGAGGCGAACATCCCGGTCACGCTTACGATCCAGCAGGCGAGCGGCAACATCGTCAAGCACGCGACGATCGGGTTCATCAACCCGGGCGAGCAGAAGACGGTCAGCTTCTCGAACTTCCCGGCGGTGAACTTCGGCGTGCAGGCGACGGTGAAGGTCGAGGTGCAGCCGGTGAGCGGCGAGACGAAGACCGACAACAACTCGGCCGACTACCCGGTCATCTTCTCCGCCTAGGCGCGTGAGCGTCTCGAGCACGACCGCCGCCTGGATCGCGATCGCGGCGGCGGCCGTCGCGGTGCTCGCGCTCGCCGCCGTGTTCTGGGTGCTGACGCGGATCCGCCGGCTGCGGGCGGGCCAGGCGGTGCTGCTCGGCGACGGCAAGACCGACCTCGTCGACTTCGCCGTCTCCCTCCAGGGCCGGATCGACGACCTCCATGGCGCGGTCGACGAGATCGCCGCCGGCCTGGTGCGCATCGACCGCCGCGTCGACGGCTCCGTCACCAACACCTCGATCGTCCGCTACGACGCCTACGAGGACACCGGCGGCCACCAGTCGGCGTCGCTGGCCGTGCTCGACTCGGCCCGCTCGGGCGTCGTCGTGACCGCGATCCAGGGCCGCGATTACGCGCGGATCTACATGAAGGAGCTCGACCGCGGCCGCGCCTCGATCGCCCTCTCGCCGGAAGAAGCGGAAGCCGTTGAGAGGGCCATGTCCCGCTAAAGTTTCGCGCGATGCAGCAGGTTCTCGTCCTGAATGCGAGTTACGAGCCGCTGAACGTCACCACCGTTCGCCGTGCGCACGTGCTCGTGTTCAAGGGCAAGGCGGAGGTGATCGAGGAGCTCGACCAGCCCCTCAGATCGGCGACGGGAGCGTTCCCGTGGCCGCACGTGATCCGGCTCGTCCAGTACGTGCGCGTGCCGCGGACGCTGCAGCGCAAGATCTCGCGCCGGGCCCTGTTCGCCCGCGACGGCTGGCGCTGTATGTACTGCGGCACGACCAGCGGGCGCCTGACGCTCGACCACGTCGTCCCGCGCAGTCGTGGCGGCGGATCGGTCTGGGAGAACGTCGTCACCTCGTGCGCGCCCTGCAACATGCGCAAGGGCAACCGGCTCCCCGACGAGGTCGAGATGACGCTGCGCAAGCCGCCCCGCGCGCCCGCGCCGGTGCTCTTCATCCACCTCGCCACGCCGAAGATCCCGAACCGCTGGCAGCCGTATCTGCACGGCCTCGGCGATTCGGCACCCGCAGCGGCGACCGGCTGATGTGACGCCGGCTGCGGCCGGCGGCGTACCTCCCGCGGAACCCGAACCGGGAGGACCAGATGAGACTCGTGCACCTGACCCTGCTCGCGGCCGCGCTCGCGGCTGCAGTGGCGCTCGCCGGCGTCGGCCGGCCCGACACTGCGCGCGGCTCAGCCCCCGACGCGCGCAGCGTGACCGTCACGGGAACGGCGAGCGTCCAGGCCGTCCCCGACCAGGCCGGCTTCTCCGCGGGCGTGGCGACCGACGCGGCCACGGCGCGCTCGGCGCTGGCCGCCAACGCGACGAAGACGGCGAGCGTGATCCAGGCGCTCCGCGCCGCCGGCGTCGCGAAGGCCGACCTGCAGACCCAGGACGTCTCGGTCTCGCCGCGCTGGAACGAGCGCGGCCGCCAGGACGGCTTCACCGCGCACACCTCCGTGCAGGTCCACGTGCAGGACGTGCGGCAGGCGGGACGCCTGATCGACGCCGCTGTGGCCGCGGGCGCGACGGAAACCTCCGGCCCGAGCTTCGACCGCGGCGACCGGGACGCGCTCTACCGCGGCGCGCTCAAGGACGCGTTCGCGGAGGCGCGGCTCAAGGCCGCGACGCTTGCGGGCGAGGCCGGCGCGAGCCTGGGCCGCGTGCTGCGCATCGAGGAGTCGTCCGCGACGCCCCAGCCCGTGCCGCTCGAGATGCGGGCGATGGCCGACGGCGCGACGCCCGTCGAGCCCGGCAAGCAGGAGGTGCAGGCGAGCGTGACGGTGACCTTCAGCCTCGCGTGACCGGCAGCCCGAGCTGCTCCCACTCGCTCCAGGAGCCGGGATACAGCCGACCTTCGCGGCCGGAGAGCCAGAGGCGGTGCAGAGTGACGCAGGCCGTCACGCCGGAGCCGCAGTAGGCGATGAGCTCGCCCTCGGGGAGCTTCGGCAACGGCTCGTCCCAGGGAGCGTTGCGCGCGCCGGGCACGCGTCCGGGGACGCGGTCGATCGGGTTCGGCTCGCCGCGGAAGCGCTCGGGCCTGCGCGTGTCGACGATCACCAGCTGCTCGAGCCGCGCCGCGAGCTCCTCGGCCTCGATCGTGTCCCGCTCACGCGCGCGCGGGGTGAACTCGGCGGGCTCGACCTGCTCCTCTCCGCCGGCGAGCGGCCCGTGCCAGGCGTCCTGGTCGAGCACCGCGCAGTCGTCGTGGCCCAGGTGGCGGAGAAGCCACCAGAGCCGCTCGGGGCCGCCCATGTTCCCGTAGGCGACGACGAGGGCCCCGTCGCCGATCCCGGCCCGCGAGGCCGCCCACGCGAAGTCGTCGGGGTCGGGTAGCGGATGCCGCCCGCGTGGGCCCGGCGGCGCAGACAGGTCCTCGTCCACGTCGAGGTAGGACGCGCCGGGAATGTGGCCCTCGAGGTAGAGCTCCCGCCCGCGCCCGGGCGAGCCGAGCTCCCAGCGGCAGTCGACGAACTGGTAGCGCATGCCCTCCCAGGCTAGGCGAAGGCGCTGCGGAAGGCTCCGGGGCGCAGGGCCAGGGGCCGCTTGCAGCGGCCGCACCAGCTCTCGCTCGAGCCCTTCTGCTTCGATCGCTCCTGCAGGAGCGGCTTGTCGCAGGTGCACTTCTCGGCGTTCTTCATGCGGCCTCCTCGATCGATGGTGGCGGCGCCGGCGGACGGTGCGGGTGCGCGTGGCCGAGCAGGTGGCCATGCGACTCGGTGCCGTAGCCACCGGGGACCGGGATGTAGAACTCGGGGTAGCCCCACATGCCGTGCTCGCTGACGTCGAGGCCGGCGGTCTCCGTCTCCTCCTCGACGCGGATCCCCCACAGGTGCTTCAGGGTCCAGAGGCAGCCGAACGAGGCGCTGAAGGTGAACGCGCCCACGGCGGCGAGGCCGATCAGCTGCACCCAGACCTGGTGGAGCGAGCCCGTGTAGACGAAGCCGCCCCGGCCGGTGTTCAGGGTCGCCGCCAGCGCCGGAACCGCGAAGAGGCCCGTCGCGAGCGTGCCCCAGACGCCGGAGACGCCGTGCACCGCGACGGCGCCGATCGGGTCGTCGATGCCGATCCGCTCCACCGCGAGCACGCCGACGACCGCGATCACGCCCGAAACGGCGCCGATCACGACCGCCGCCCACGGCGCCACGAATCCGCACGCGGCGGTGACGGCGACGAGGGCCGCGAGGACGCCGTTCAGCATCATCGAGATGTCGGGCTTGCGCAGCACGAGCCAGGCCGTGAGAGCGCCGCTGACCGCACCGGCCGCAGCCGCGAGGTTCGTCGTCAGCGCCACGTAGGCGAAGAAGCCGACCCGGTCGCCGGTGACGACGGACAGCGTCGAGCCCGGGTTGAAGCCGAACCAGCCGAACCAGAGGATGATCGTCCCGAGCACGGCGTACGGGATGTTGTGGCCTGGAATGGCGTTACCCCGGCCGCCCTCGAACTTGCCGATCCGCGGCCCGAGCAGCAGCGCGCCCGCGAGCGCGGCCAGCGCACCCTGGTAGTGGACCACGGTCGAGCCGGCGAAGTCCTGCATCCCGAGGCCGAAGAGCCAGCCGCCGCCCCAGACCCAGTGCGAGGTGACCGAGTAGATCAGCGTGAAGGCGGCCCCGAAGACGAAGTAGACCCAGAGCTTGGCGCGCTCGGCCATCGCGCCCCAGACGATCGCGAGCGAGACGCCGGCGAAGACGACCTCGAACAGGTAGCCGGCCGCGCCGGGGACGGTGGTGAAGAACGAGTACGGCGCCTGCCCGATCGCGAGCAGCGAGTCGACCGAGGGCGCAAAGCCGCTCGTGCCGACGAGCCGGTTGCCGTCGCCGAAGGCGATCCCGAAGCCGACCGCCCAGTAGACGAGCGAGCAGACGCCGAAGATCAGCACGTTCTTGCCCGCGATGTGAGCGGCGTTCTTCATCCGCGTCAGGCCCGCCTCGAGGAACGCGAAGCCGGCCTGCATGAACATCACGAGCACGGCCGCGACGACCACCCAGAGGGTGTTCGCGGCGATCAGCAGGTTGCCGTTGCTCATGCCGCCTCCTCCAGCGGGCGGCCGGTGCGGTGATGCGTGACCTGCGTGACGGGCGTCGTCCAGACGAGCCCGTCGCCCGACTCGTTGCCGCTGCGGGCCGAGTCCGCGACCGTCGCCGCCACCGCGGCCGCGAGCTCGTCGGCCACGACGAACGTGAGCAGCGCTTTCGGCAGGAAGCGCGACTCGAACACGCGCCCGCGGTACTCGTGCGTGATCCCGCGCTCCCGCCCGTGGCCAACCGCCTCCACGACGGTGACGCCGACGTGCCCGGTCTGCTCCTCGACCGCGTCGATCACGATCTCGACCCGCTCGCGCAGGACGACCGCTTCCACCTTCGTCATCTCACCACCTCGCTTCTCCGCTCGACCAGGACCGTGTCGCGCCAGACGCCGTGCAGGCGGCCGATTCGTTCCCGCGTGCCGACGACGCGGAAGCCGAAGCGCCGCAGCAGCCCCAGGCTCGCCACGTTCTCGGGAAAGACACTCGTCTGCAGCGTCCAGATCCAGGCCCGCTCGCAGCTCTCGACCAGCGCAGCCAGCAGCTCGGCGCCGACGCCCTGGCCGCGTGCCTCCTCGCCGACGTAGACGCTCAGCTCGGCGACGCCCGCGTAGCAGGGGCGCGACGAGACCGGCACGGCGGCGATCCAGCCGCACACGCGCCGGTCGCGTTCCGCCACGAGCCGCTGGGCGAGGTGCGCGGCGTCCCAGGCCTCCCAGGTCGGCACCTCCGTCTCGAAGGTCGCGTTACCTGTCGCGATTCCCTCGCCGTAGATCCGCGAGACCTCCGGCCAGTCGCCCGGCCGGAGGTCTCGCACGACAAGCGCCGTCGCGATCAAGCGGCTAGCAGTCGTAGTAGAGGGCAAACTCGGCCGGGTGCGGGCGAAGCCGCACGACGTCGACCTCGTTCTCGCGTTTGTAGTCGATCCAGGTGCGGATCAGCTCCTCCGAGAAGACGCCGCCCTCGAGCAGGAACTCGTGGTCGGCCTCCAGCGCGTCGAGCGCCTCGGAGAGCGAGCCGGGCACCTGCGCGACCCCGCGGTCCTCCTCGAAGAGGTCCCAGTCCGCCGGCTCGCCCGCATCGAGACCCTTCTGGATCCCGTCGAGGCCCGCCATCAGCATGGCCGAGAACGCGAGGTACGGGTTGGCCGCCGCGTCGGGGCAGCGGAACTCGATCCGCTTCGCCTTCGGCGACTCCGAGTACATCGGGATCCGGATGCAGGCCGAACGGTTGCGCTGTGAGTAGACGAGGTTGACCGGAGCCTCGTAGCCCGGCACCAGCCGCCGGTACGAGTTGGTGGTCGGCGCGCAGAAGGCGAGCAGCGCCGGTGCGTGCGCGAGCAGGCCGCCCACGTAGGCGCGCGCGAGCTGCGAGAGCCCGGCATAGCCCGACTTGTCCGCCATCAGCGGCGTGCCCTCCTTCCAGAGGGACTGGTGCGTGTGCATTCCCGAGCCGTTGTCGCCGTACAGCGGCTTCGGCATGAAGGTGACCGTCTTGCCCGCCGCGCCGGCGACGTTCTTGACCACGTACTTGTAGGTCATGATCTGATCGGCCATCCGGGTGAGCGTCTGGTAACGGAGGTCGATCTCGCACTGGCCGCCGGAGGCGACCTCGTGGTGGTGGAACTCGCAGGGAATGCCCAGCCGCTCCAGCGTCAGCACCATCTCCGTGCGCAGGTCGGCGAGCGTGTCGTGCGGCGCCGGCGGGAAGTAGCCCTCCTTCGGCCGCACCGTGTAGCCGAGACCCGGCGTGCCCGAGTTCCAGTGGCCCTCGGCGGAGTCGATCTCGTAGTGGGACTTGTGGTCGGCGAGCTCGTACGAGACCGTGTCGAGGACGAAGAACTCGCACTCGGGGCCGAAGTAGGCGGTGTCGGCGATCCCGGTCTCCTGCAGGTAGTCCTCGGCCCGCTTCGCGATGCGCCGCGGGTCCTTCGCGTACGGCTCGCGTGTGATCGGGTCGACCACCTCGCAGACCAGTGAGAGCGTCGGCGTGGCGCAGAACGGGTCGAGCACCGCGCTCGAGGGATCCGGGACCAGCAGCATGTCCGACTCGGAGATCCCCTGCCAGCCGCGGATCGAGGAGCCGTCGAAGCCGAGGCCCTCGTCGAAGGCCGACTCGTCGAAGGCTGCGAGCGGCAGCGTCACGTGCTGCCACGCGCCGAGCAGGTCGCAGAACTTGAGGTCGACCATCTGGGCCTGCGTGCGATCCGCGAACTCGAGTGTCTCCTTCGGCTCGGGCCGCTTCGCCGCGCCGTTCGCCAGGTAGTGCCTCGCCTCTTCCGCCGCCATTCCGTCTCCTTTCGGACCAAAGAAAAAGGGCCTAGGACTCCGTGAGTCCTGAGGCCCCGATGCCTCCGCGCCCGCCTTCGGCGGCGAGCACTGGCCGCAACCTAGCGGAAGACGCGGACGGCGTCTAGCAGCGCCGCAGCTTCGCGCACACGAGGCGAATCGGGACCGCGAAGTTGATGTTCTCGCCGCCACCTGCCACCAGCACGCCGACAACGTGCCCCTCCCGGTCGAGTGCGGGACCGCCCGAGTTGCCCGGATTCGCAGCTGCGTCCGTCTGGATCACGCGGGCCGTCACGCGACTGACGATGCCCGTCGTGACCGTGCCGTAGAGGCCGTACGGGCTCCCGAGGAGCAGCAGCTGGTCGCCCGCCCGCGGCGGCAGCGTCCTGGGTGTTTGCCAGAGCGGTCGGGCGCCGGCCGGCTTCGCGCTGATGCGGATCACCGCGAGGTCGTGCTTGGGGTCCACGGCGCTGATCTCGCCGCTCCAGGAGCCTCCCTTGCGCGAGACGGTGACCGCGCCGGTCAACTGACCCTCGACGACGTGGTTCGCCGTCAGGAGGTAGCTCCCGTCGGCGTCGCGCCACGCGATGAACCCGCTTCCGAGCCCCCAGTCGGTCTCGACGGTGAAGACGCTCTTGAGCACGCGCGCCGCAACGGGGGCGATGCCGCGGTCCCGGCGCTTCAGGGTCTTCTCCGTCGACCCGACGCGTCCGGCGAGCGCGGCTCCGCGGGACTGGAGCAGCGTCACCTCCTTGCGCAGGCTTCCGATCTCTGCCTTCCGGGCCGACCGCTCCGAGCTGAGGACGCTCGACTGTCGGTAGAGCACGAACATCGACCCGGCGAGCGCGAACAGCGCCAGGAGGATCGCGATCGCGGCCAGAGGCAGGCGGCGGGCGGGACCCTCGTCCCAGGTCTCGTCATAGGTCATGGCGGCTCTACGCTCCCTTATCGGCGCCGCGGGCCCGAGGGTGTAGCCCGGCAACTTGCCGTCGACCGCGGCCCCAGGTACCCTCGGTCGGCGATGTTGCTCCTCGGCTGACTCCGGTTTCTGCGCGCACCGCCGCTCGTGGCAGGTGCGCCCTGTCCGTGTCCCGTCGAGTTGGAGCAACACATGAACGCCCTCGAAGTCCACAACCTGCGCAAGGAGTTCACCCGCCGTGACGGCCGCGGCAAGCGCCGCGTGGCCGCGCTGAGGGGCGTCGACTTCGACATCCGGCGCGGCGAGTGCGTCGCCATCCTCGGGCCGAACGGCTCGGGCAAGTCGACCCTGGTCCGGCTGCTCTCGACGCTGCTCTTGCCGGACGGCGGCACCGCGACCGTCTTCGGGCACGACGCGTTCAAGGACACCCGCGCGGTGCGGCGGCTCGTCAACCGCGTGTCGGTCGAGGCGAGCTTCTTCAAGAAGATGAGCGCGGTCGAGAACCTGAGCTACGCCGCGCGCTTCTACGGCCTGCGCAGCTCGCAGACCAAGGAACGGATCCCGGAGATCCTGACGCGGGTCGGCTTCCCCGCCGACCGCCGCGACGAGCCGATGGAGAACCTCTCCCGCGGGATGCAGCAGAAGGTCGCCCTCGCGCGCGCCCTGCTGACCGCGCCGATCCTGCTGCTGCTGGACGAGCCGACGACCGGCCTCGACCCGCGCTCCAAGCAGGAGGTGCAGGAGTTCATCCGCGAGGTGCGCGCCGAGCACGACGCGACCGTCCTGCTCTGCACGCACGACCTGGCCGAGGCCGAGAGCCTCGCCGACCGCGTCGGGATCCTGGACAACGGCGAGCTGCTCTGCCTCGAGCCGGCGGACGAGCTGAAGGCGCGCTACGACTCGGAGACGCTCGAGGAGGCGTTCTTCGCCGCCAGCGGCCATGCCTTCGAGAACGGCCACGGAGGTGACGACTGATGCGCACCATGAGCCTCGCCCTGCGCCACGAGCTCGTCGGGCTCGGCGGCGTGATCGAGCGCAACATCTACCTCGTCAAGCGCTACATCTGGTGGGACGTCGCGTTCTTCCTCTGGACGGTCGCGAACACGCTCACGATCGTCTTCATCGCCAAGGGCATCCCGGCGGTGGGCGGCAAGATCGACGTCGAGCGGGTGACGACGATCCTGCTCGTCGGCGCCGTGATCTGGGCCTACCTCGGGATCATCTTCGAGATCCTCACGGAGACCGTCGCCTGGGAGCGCTGGGAGGGGACGATCGAGTACACCTTCATGGCGCCGCTCTCGCGGCCGGTGCACCTGCTCGGGATGGGCCTGTTCGCGGTCGGCTACGGCGTCGTGCGCGCGGTGCTCCTCTTCGGCGTGGTCGCGGCGTTCTTCAGCCTGCACCTCCCGGACGCTAACTACGCGGCCGCGCTCGTGCTGCTCGTCGTCGCCTCGATCTCGTTCATCGGGATCGGGATGATGACGGCGGTCCTGCCGCTGATCTCGCCCGAGAAGGGAACGCAGCTCGGCTTCGTCGCGCAGGGCCTGCTGCTCGTCGTCTCGGGCGTCTACTACCCGGTCTCGGTGCTGCCGGAGTGGATGCAGTGGCTGGCGAAGATCTCGCCGGCGACCTACGCCCTCCGCGGCTGCCGGGCGGCGATCCTGGAGGGCGCCGGCCTGACCGACCTCTGGCGCGAGATCTGGGCGCTGCTCCTGATCGGCGCGGTCTCGGTGCCGCTCGGGCTCTGGACCTTCCGCACAGGCGAGCGGTACGCGAAGAAGCACGGGAAGCTGAAGCGCTCGGGATGATCCGCGTCGCCGACAGCCTGGCCGATTTCGAACGCTGTGCCTCGATCTACAACGCGGTCGAGCTCGACCGCGTGATGACGGCCGACGAGGCCGCGAGCGGCAAGGGCACCAGCTTCCTGCACGACGGCGGCGGGTTCGCCTTCGTGGGCCCGTCGAGCGTCACCGGCAGCGCCTTCGCGATGGTGCGCGTGCAGCCGAGCTCGCGCCGCCGCGGGATCGGCTCGGCCCTCCTCGAGGCTGTTCGCGTCCAGGCCCGTGCGCTGGGGCGGGAGTCGGTCTGGGGCCGCGTGCGCGACCCCGAGTCGCTTGCGTTCGTCAGCAGGCGCGCCTTCGCCGAGGTCGCCCAGGAGGTGGTCGTGATCCGCGAGCTGGAGCCCGGTGACGGCGAGATCGCGGCCGGGATCGCCGAGCTGCGTGACGAGCACCTGCACCAGGTCTACGAGCTTTGTGTCGAGACGATCCCCGAGATCCACCTGCCGCTGCCGGGCGAGGCGCCGCCCTACGGCGAGTGGCTGGAGCGCGAGCTGCACCAGTCTCCGGTGGCGTTCGTCGCCCTCGACGACGGCGTCGTGGTGGCCTACGCGCGACTCCACCTGACCGGGCTGCCGCACCGGCTCGAACACGGGCTGACCGCGGTCCGGCGCAGTCACCGCCGCCGTGGCCTCGCCACCGCGCTCAAACGGGCTCAGATGCGCTGGGCCGCCGACCACGGCTACCGCGAGCTCGTGACCGACATGGTGGAGGGGAACGCCGCGATGCGGGCCGTCAACGAGCGGCTCGGTTACCGCCCGCTGCCGCCGGTGATCCTGGTGAGCGGCCCGGCATGAGGCCCCTCCCCGCGACCGCCGTCTACTACGGGCTCAACTTCGGCGCGCGCATGGCCACGTGGGTGGTGATGGCCGTCTACCTCGTGCAGGAGCTGCACCTCTCACCGCTGCAGCTCGTGCTGATGGGGACGGCGATGGAGGCCGCGGTGTTCCTGTTCGAGGTTCCGACCGGGGTGGTCGCCGACACGTACAGCCGGCGGCTCTCGCTCGTGATCGGCTACCTCGGGATGGGGGTGGCGTGGCTAGCGGTTGGGCTCGTCTCCGCACCGTGGCTGATCATCGCGCTCTGGGCGGTCTGGGGCGTGTCGTACACCTTCACGAGCGGTGCCGAGGAGGCCTGGATCGCGGACGAGGTCGGCGTCGGCAACGTCGGCACGGTCTTTCTGCGCGCGGCGCGCTTCGGTCAGGCCGGCGCGGTCGTCGGGCTCGTGCTGCAGGTCGCGGTCGGCACACTCTCGCTGCGTGCAGGGGTGATCCTCGGCGGCGTGTTCACGATCGCCTGCGGGCTCGCGTGCCTCGTCTTCATGCCGGAGACCGGGTTCCGCCGCCGGCCCCGCGCCGAGCGGGGCTCGGCGCTGGTCGAGATGCGCTCGACCGCGGCGGCCGGGGCCCGCTACGCCTGGGCGGCGCCCGTGATCATGCTGCTGGTCGGCGTCGACTTCTTCGCGGGCATGTCGAGCGAGGCGTTCGACCGGCTGAAGGAGGCCCATTTCCTGCGCGACGTCGGCCTCCCTGCGGTCGGCCACCTCGACCCCGTCGTCTGGTTCGGGATCTTCTGGCTGGCCGGGATGGCGATCGGCTTCACCGCGATCGGGCGTCTGATCAAGCGCGTCGAGCACCGTGGCACGCGGGCCGTGACCGACTTCCTGTTCGCATTCACGGTGCTGCAGCTCGTCGCGATGCTCGTGTTCGCGCTCACCGGCTCGACGTGGGTGGCGATCGCCGCCCTTCTAGGGGTCTTCATCGCCCGCGACCTCAGCAACCCGCTCTACACCATCTGGCTGAACGAGCAGATCGGGGACTCGAGCGTCCGGGCGACGGTGCTCTCGATCAGCGGTCAGTCGAACGCGATCGGGCAGGCAGGCGGGGGCCCCGTGCTGGGAGCGATCGGCAACGTCTGGGGCATCCGCGCGGCACTTGCCACCGGCGCGCTCGCGCTCGCGCCGGCGCTGGGCCTCTACGCCCGCGCGATCGCCCACCACGGGCGCGAGCCGGAGCTCGAGGAGCTCCCGGCCGCCGCTGTTGTAGACTGAGCCCGTTCGTAGGCGACGGGGCCTCGGGCGCGGAGAGCGCTCGGGGCTTTTGTGTTTGAAGGGAGGACGAAGGGTGGCGCAGGTCGAGAGCAAGCCGAGGGCGACGAGCGATCCGGAGGCGCGTAAGCACGTCCTGAAGCGGATCAAGGACGAGGAGATCGAGTTCCTGCTCCTCTGGTTCACGGACATCGAGGGGCACCTGAAGAGCTTCGCGGTCACCCCCGCGGAGATGGAAGCGGCGCTCGACGACGGGATGGGCTTCGACGGCTCGTCGATCACGGGCTTCAACGCGATCGAGGAGTCGGACATGGTCGCGATCCCTGACCCCGAGACGTTCACGCCGATGCCGTGGAAGGAGGGCGAGACGAAGGTCGCGCGGATGATCTGCGACGTCGTCACCCCGGACGGGCAGCCCTACGAGGGCGACCCGCGCTACGTCCTGCGCCGTGCGCTCGAGCGGATGAGCGACCTCGGCTTCGACACCTTCAACGTCGGGCCGGAGCTCGAGTACTTCCTCTTCAAGGACGACCGCGGCACCGAGACGCTCGACGAGGGCGGCTACTTCGCCATGACGACGATGGACGCCGCGAGCGAGCTGCGCCAGGAGACGGTGCGCGCGCTCGAGTCGGTCGGGATCCCGATCGAGTACGTCCACCACGAGGTCGGGCCCTCGCAGCACGAGATCGACATGCGCTTCGCGCCCGCGTTGACGATGGCCGACCACACCGTCACCTACCGCTTGATCGTGAAGGAGATCGCGAAGAAGGCCGGCTACCACGCGACGTTCATGCCGAAGCCGATCTTCGGCGAGAACGGCTCCGGGATGCACACGCACATGTCGCTCTTCACGGACGGGCGCAACCAGTTCTTCGACGAGGCCGACCAGTGGCACCTCTCCGACACCGGCAAGGCGTTCATCGCCGGCCAGCTGCGCCACGCGCGCGAGATCGCGGCGATCTTCGCCCAGTGGGTGAACTCGTACAAGCGGCTCGTGCCTGGCTACGAGGCGCCCGTGTACGTCGCCTGGTCGCAGCGGAACCGCTCGGCGCTGATCCGGATCCCGCTCTACAAGCCGGGCTCCGAGCAGGCGACGCGGGCGGAGATCCGCTGCCCCGATCCGGCCTGCAACCCGTACCTGACCTTCGCCGCGCTGCTGCACGCGGGCCTCGAGGGCATCGAGCGCGGCTACGAGCTGCCCGAGCCGATGGAGACGAACCTGTACCACCTCATGCCGGAGCAGCGGCGCGAGCGCGGGATCGTCTCCCTGCCGGAGACGCTCGGCGAGGCCATCGACGAGCTCGCGGGCTCCGACCTCGCGCGCAAGGCGCTCGGGCCGCACATCTTCGACCGTTACGTCGAGCTGAAGCGCAAGGAGTGGGACGAGTACCGCGTCCAGCTGACGGACTGGGAGATGGAGCGCTACCTCTCCGTGCTCTGAGGTGCGACAATCGCAGCGATCGCGCCTGCTGCGGCAGGCGGGATCCAACTGACGGCCGACTGCGAGCTGCTGGGGTTTCCCGCAGCTCGCGGTCGTTAGACGGTGAGAAGGGCGCGGCCGGCCGGATCGCCGGCCGCGCCCGTGTGCGTCAGGGAATCTCGTCGGCCCCGATATCCGCGGTGCCCTGCGGGCGAGCCTGACCGTCGATGTCGTCGGCGGGATAGACCGAGCCGCCTCGCGAGTGGGCGCAGGTATCGGAGGAGAGCAGGTGGTAGTCGCGCCCGCCCGGGTTGACGTACTGGGCCGAGCAGATCCCCCCGCTGGTGCCACAGGCGGTGCCGCTCGACCAGCGGTTGTAGGAGTAGGTGGCATCCAGGCAGCCTGCGGTGCCGCTGACCAGGTTGCCGCGGAAGAGGTTCCCGGTCGTGACGACGCAGTCGATCGAGCCGCCGGCGGCGAAGGTGTTGTACTGGATCACGACGTTGGTGCAGTTGTCCGGCGAGGTGCCGATGTTCCAGGCCTCGTAGCCGTCCAGCACCGGGCCGACGAAGTTGTTCTGGATCGTCAGCCCGTCGACCAGGTTGGCACCACCCTGGGGGCGGGCGATGATCCCGATCGTGGGGCAGTTGACGATCCGGCTGTTCTCGATCACCGAGCTCTGGATGCCGAGGAACTGGATGCAGTCGGTGTGGGTCGTACCGCAGGTGCGGCGCACGTCGTGCAGGTAGATGCCGTCGATCGTGATGTGGTCGGAGGCGGGCCCACCGGCGACGTAGCTGACCTGGATGCCGTCGTCCTCGGAACCGGTCAAACAGGCGTCGTAGCCGCCGAACTGGCCGCCCTGGACGGTCAGGTGGCTGCCCTTGATGAACATCCGTCCCGGATAGGCGGAGACATCGATCAAGCGGATGTTGCTGACGGTCGTGCCGCCCCCGCCGAGACTGATCGTCTTCGGGGCAGAGCTGCTGCCGCCGACAACCGAGACGTTTTCTAGTGATACCCAGGCGGAGGCCTGGAAGTCGAGCCCGCTGGTCGTCACCGTCTGGCCGCCGGCGGCCGCCATCAGGCAGTAGTCGCTGCGGCCGTTGGAGCCCGAGTAGGCTTGCGAGGGGTAAGCGCCGCCCATGATCCCGACGCTGTCGCCGCTTGCGCACTTGTCGTTGGCGGCATCGAATGAGCCGCAGGCCTCCGAGCTCGTGTAGGCGACCGGGCTGGCGTGGCGTAGACAGCTGCCCCCGTCGGTGTCGACCCAGAGGTTGGCCGTGCTTCCAGACGGCGGCGGGGGTGGAGGTGGTGGCGGTGGAGGAGGCGGAGGAGGGGGAGGCGGGGGCGGTGGCGGAGGAGGCGGTGGCGGAGGCGGAGGCGGTGGCGGAGGAGGCGGCGGAGGCTGGATCGGGGGCGGCGGTGTAGAGGGAGCCGCCCGTAGTGCCAGCAGCTGGCCGATCGCACTGCTCGGCCGGGCCGACGTCGAGGCCGTCCTGTTCCCGGTGGCTCCCGCAGATGCCTGAACGTACGCTGCGCCCTCTGCGTCGAGACTCCAGGATCTACTCCACCAGCCGATGTCGAACTCTTCGGTCAGCGCGACCGGTGGCTGGATCGACTTGCTGGAAGTGGTGCCGAAGAACCCCAGCACGACATCGCCCGCCGAGGTCGTGGTGACCGAGGGCGCTGCGAACGAGGAGCTCTTGGGCGTGAAGGCGCCGCTGTGGGAGTCGATCGGTGAGCTCGGGTTGATGCCCTTGAGATCGAGGATCGCTCCCGCCGCCGAGACCGACGAGGCCAACGTCCAGCGGTAGCTGGCCGGCTCGGAGGAGCCCGCGAGCTTGTAATAGAGCGCCTGGCTCAGCGAGCGGTAGCCCGGGGCGCTGCTATCGCGCCTGATCAGACCCCAGCCGCTCGGCGGAGCGATCGTGGCCGTACCAGACAGGCGTGCGTCGATCGAGGCCACGAGCACGTCGCCTGCCGTGGTCGTCGTGGGTCGTGGAAGCGTGATCGTCGAGCCGAACGTCCTTGCGGTCGTCACGGCTGCACCGGACGGTAGGGCGCTCAGGGCAGGCCCAGACCCGGCGATGGTCACGCCCAGCACGAGTGCGAGCGCAAGGAACGGGATGTGACGGCGCAGCCCGACGATCCTGCTCGAGACAGCACGGGTACCGGCGGGTGTGTTGGCGAACGCGAACAGGTCGCGCACGTTCCCCCCTTTCTAGGGCGAGCTGAGCGGCTCGTTGCTCCGTGGCGGTGGAGCGGGAGGTCACAGATCCGTCTGGCCCGGATCCGAACCCATACGCCAGCTGGCCCTGGCTCTGGACGTTGGCGCCGCTCTTTTACCTGATTCGGAGGACGACTCCTCTCGACAACCGACGTCACGGTGCCGAATTCCCTGCAAAGAGCGCAGATTTCGTAGAGTGGAGCCAGGCGCTGCGCCCGTGCCTCCCCGCAGGAGAGGCTCGATCTTCGGTCGTCACAGGAGCCGGGGAGACTGGTAAGACTGTCGCGATGGACGCACGCCCAGACGTCCACCCTTCGGTGTCCGAAGGACCGCTCGGAGCGGTCCCGGCCGGCGACACGCAGCTCGGGCCGATCAGTCCCGAGCTCGCGCTGGTCGACCCCGTGCTCGCCGAGCGGGCGCGGCAGCTCCTGCCCGCACCCCGCGAGCGGCTGCGACCACGCCCCCGCCCGCCGGTCGCCTCGGCGCCTCCGTCGATCGCGCCGCCAAGGCGGCGCTGGCGCCGGACGGTGGTCTTCGCGGTGCTCGTCTTCGCCGCGGGTGCAGCATCCGGAGGGTTCCTCGGAAGGAACCGCGCGGCGCCGACGCAGGTCAAGCTCGAGGCTCAACCGGCCTCGCCCACGACGCCGACACGGACAGGGACGACGAAGCCGCCGTCTGTGCACCCAAAGCCCGTCGCCGGGCCGCCTGCCCTTCGGCCGCCGAGTGCCACGGTGCCCAGCCGACCGAAGCGCGCCGCGGCCCGCAGCCGCCGCCCGGCCGAGGCCCAGGTGCCTCGCCGCCGGCCGCGCGCGACCCCGCCGCGGCGGCGCGAACAGGTCAAGCGCGTCATCTGGGCGGCGAACGTCCTCGGAGTCGAGGCACAGGTCGATGGTCGAGGCGTCACGCTCGCCTGGCTGCCGCCCGTCGATTCCGGCCACGTGGTCGTCGTGCGCACTCGCCAGGGCCGTAAGCACGGCGTCGTCGTGTTCAAAGGCGGGGCCAAGAGCTTCCGCGACGCCTCGCCGCGACCCTGCACCGACTACCGCTACACGATCGTCAACGTCGACCGGCGCGGCCACCGCTCGACGGGCGTCCCGACGTCGGTGGTGACGGGAGGCTGTACCTAGGGCTTACCGCTCATCGCGAACCAGGCGACCGCGTAGGCGAGCACGCAGACGGTCGCGAGCAGCGGCACCGCGAGCAGCACGCGGCCGCGGCGAACCGACAGCGCGGCCAGGATCCCCGTCACGATCAGCAGCACCGCGGTTCCGTCGGAGACGATGTAGCCGACCCCGACCCAGCCGGGCTCGTCTGCGCCGCCGGTGAACTCCTTCGAGCGAATCCACTCCGCGCCGACGCGCATCAGGATCCACGACGGCAGCGCGCCGAGGACGAAAACCCGTGCGATCGTGCCGGACAGGAGCTGCTCGTGGCCGTTCCGCCGCCGCGCTGCGAAGCCCGCGATCGCCAGCGTCGCGGTCGTTCCGACGAGGATCATCGCGCCGAGCACGTGCAGGAAGAGCGGCAGATTCCAGCTGTCGGGGCGGACGAGCGCGAGCATCAGGCGCCCGGCTTCCAGATCATCAGCGCGAGGATCGCGACGAGGAGCAGGCCGCTGCCGTAGCTGAGCGTCAGTGAGAGCGGGTCGCGCACGTGGGCCCGCAGCTCGGAGCTCGGCGCGTCGCCGCCGGCCGCGAGCTCCCGCGCGAGTCGCGCGGTGCGCTCGTCTCGCCGCCCACCGATGCCGCCCATCGCGTTCGCCGCGACGAACAGCACGAGCGCGGCCACGATCCAGCCGTCGCCGTATCCGTAGCCCGCTTCGTGCACGAGCCAGAGGCCGAAGAGGAACGCGAGCAGCGAGCCGACGACGATCGCGACGACCGCGAAGCGGATCAGGCCGAACAGGAGCGCGATCTCGCTCGGTCGGTCGCGACCCAGGGCCACGAGGTTCAGCGCGGCCGCGATCACACCGCCGCCGACGAGCAGGAACGCGCCGGTCACGTGCAGCGCGAGCAGCCACTGGTACAGGTTCACGGCGCAAGCGTAGGGGTGGCCCCGGCTACCTACAATCGTCAGGTGGACGAGACGGCGCGTCATCTGCGCCTGCTGACGAAGACGATCGCGGCCGTCAACTCGACGCTCGACCTCGAGGAGGTGCTCTCGCTGGTCGCGCGTGAGGTGGCGGATGCGCTGGCCGCGGACGCCTGCTTCGTCTACCTCTACGACGAGCAGGCGGACGAGCTCGTGCTGCGCGCGACCTTCGGCACGCGTGTCGAGGAGATGACCGGGCGGCCGCGGATGCGCCCCGGCGAGGGGATCACCGGAGCGGCCGCGGCGGCGCGGGCGCCGGTGATGATCGCGGCGCAGGCCCACCTCGACGAGCGCTTCAAGGCGTTCCCGAACCTCCGCGAGGACGAGTACGAGTCCATCCTTGCCGTGCCGATCCTGGCCCGGGAGAAGCTCGAGGGCGGCCTGAACGTGCGCACGCGCGAGCCGCGCGAGTTCTCGGCGGCCGAGATCGACCTGCTCGTCGCGATCGCGGCTCAGGTCGCGCAGACGATCGAGCACGCCAAGCTGTACGCGCAGGCGCGACGGCGCGTGGTCGAGCTCGAGGCGCTCGCGCGGATCTCGGAGGCCGTCTCGGAGTCGCTCTACCTCGAGGAGTCGCTGGAGGCGATCGTCGAGGCGACCGTGGACGCGCTCGGCGCGACGGGAGCGGCGATCGTGCTTGAGGACGGCGAGGTCGTCTGGCCGGAGGGCCGCGCCGGCAAGCACGCGGTGCGCGTGCCGCTGCGCTGGAAGGGCCGGCAGGTCGGCGAGCTCGTGTGCGACCGCGAGACGCCTTTCACCGCCGACGACCGGGCGCTGCTCGGCTCGATCGCGAGCCACGCGGCGGTCGCGCTGGAGCACGGCCGCGCGGTGATGCGCGGCGTCCTCGCCCAGGAGATCCACCATCGCGTCAAGAACAACCTGCAGACGGTGGCGTCGCTGCTGCGGCTGCAGGCGCGGGCCGACGACGTGGACGCACGCAAGGCGCTCGACGACTCGGTCAACCGGATCCTCGCGATCGCCGCCGTGCACGAGGTGCTGACCGAGCGCCGCGACGAGGACGTCGAGCTGGACGAGCTGCTCGACCGGCTGCGCGCGATGCTGGTGCAGGGGATCGGCGTGACGAAGGCGGTCGAGGCGTCGCTGGAGCCCGTGGCGCTGGCGGGGAGCCGAGCGACGGCGCTCGCGCTCGTGTTCTCGGAGCTGCTGCAGAACGCGCTCGAGCACGGCGGGCCGTCCGTGCGGGTCGAGCTCGCGCGCCGCGACGGCGAGGTCGTGCTCGCGATCGCCGACGACGGCGCCGGCGTCGAGGGCGACCCAGTGTCGGGCACGGGCCTCTCGATCGTGCGCGCCCTGGTGCGCGACGAGCTGGGCGGCACGCTCTCGCTGGAGTCGGACGGCGGCCTGCGCGCGGAAGTCGTCTTTCCGGCCTAGGAGGGTTTGGCGGGATGCTGCCCGCGGGCCTCGCCGGTGTCCTGCCAAACCCTCCTTAGCCGCGTTCGAAGACGGCCACGCGCCAGATTCGTCCGGAGCGCTCGTGCAGGACGGTCCTCAGGCCCGCGTCCTCGGCGATTGCGACGACCCGCGCCGGCTCGTGCAGGTACGTCTCGATGCCGCCGATCAGCCTGAACCAGACGTTCCCGACGCGCACCGCGAGCCGCATCCACCACGCGTCGGCGCGGGGGAAGCTCAGCGCCAGCAGCCGCTGCGAGTGCTGCGCCGCCGCGCCCACCAGGCGTTCGGGGTCCGGGTAGCAGCAGACCACCTTGTGCATGACGACGACGTCGGCCGGGTCGACGAGCGCCTCCTGCGCGACGAAGTCGCCGTGGCGGCGCTCGATCCGGTCCTCGGCGCCGGCCTCGTGTGCGAGCGCCTCGGCCTCGGCGTCGTAGCCGTGCGAGAGCTCGACGATCGTCGCCCGCTCGACGCCCTTGCGCAGCAGCTCGAGCTCGATTGCGCCGACCCCGCCGCCGACCTCCAGTGCGGACGCGCCGCTCACCCCGCGCTCCGCCAACTCGTCGACCAGTCGCTGCGCCGCCCCGTCGAGGCCGCGCCGTCGGTAGCGCTTCGCATCCCGCCGAGCCTGGCGTGGCCCGAACAACCGCTCGTAGCCCGAGCCGCAGCAAGCGCTCATGGCCCGAAGTCTACGATCCGCCCGATGAGGATCCTGGTGGCCGAGGACGAGACGATCATCCGCCTCGACCTGCGCGAGCTGCTCGAGCGCTCTGGCTTCGAGGTGTGCGCGGAGGCGAAGGACGGCGTGGAGGCCGTCGAGCTCGCGCGCAGCGAGCGGCCCGACCTCGCGGTGCTCGACGTGAAGATGCCGCGGCTCGACGGGATCGAGGCCGCCCGGCGCATCCTCGACGAGCGGCCGATCCCGATCGTGATGCTGACCGCGTACGGGCAGGACGAGCTGGTGGCGCGCGCGGTCGAGGCCGGCGTCTTCGGGTACCTCGTCAAGCCGTTCCGCGAGCAGGACCTGCTGCCCGCGATCCGGACGGCGCGCGCGCGGCACGAGGAGCTCGTCGCACTGCGCGAGCAGGCCGACTCGCTCGCCGAGGCGCTGGCCTCGCGCAAGTCGATCGAGCGCGCCAAGGGGCTGCTGATGGAGCGCGAGGGGCTGACCGAGCAGGAGGCGTTCGCGCGGCTGCGGAAGGCGAGCCAGGTCTCCGGGCGGCCACTGAAGGTCGTGGCCGAGGCCGTCGTCGCAACCTTCCAGGAGCCGGACTGATCGTCGGCAAGATGTCGGCGTGTGGATCTTCTCCTCACCGCGCCGGAGGCGCCGCCTGGCGCCGCTGCTCGTCCTGATCGCGGTCGCCGCGCCGCTGATCTACCTGGGTGTCCATTTCTCCAGCTCCGGCGACCAGGGCGCCGCGACGGGGCCCGAGGTCAACCTCCCGGGCTACGCCCAGCCTAAGCACGCGCCGTTCACCAGGGCGAAGCAGCGCGAGGTGAGCAAGGTGCTGCGACAGTTCGTCCTGACCGCCGTCGACCGGCGGGATGTCGGGCGCTCGTGGGAGATCTCCGCGCCGAGCCTGCGCGAGGGGTTCACGCGCAAGCAGTGGAGCCGCGGCGACCTGCCGGTTGTGCCCTACCCGGCCGCCGACCGCGGGCTCGGGCGCTGGAGCTACGTCGAGTACTCGTACACCGACACGATCGGCCTCGAGGTCTTCCTCTTTCCGAAGCCCGGCTCCGGCTGGTCGGCGATGAGCGCCGACGTCGAGTTCGTCAAGGGCCACGACGGCAGGTGGCGCGTCGACTACTGGATGCCGAAGAAGTTCCACGGGCCGCCGTCGCTCGCCAAGACCAAGCCCTCCGCGAAGAAGGCCAGGCCGGCGAAGACCGCGCCGACGCACCAGGCCGCCGGGAAGCGCCGCGCAGCTCCGCCCGAGCTCGTGGGGCCGCCAAAGCCAAGCCGTGTCTGGTGGATCGTGCCGATCGCGCTGCTCTCGCTGATCGTGCTGGTGCCGCTGGCGATCGGCCTGAATTCCTGGCACCGCAACCGGCGGGCGAAGCGCGACTACCTCCGCGCGCAGGGCCGGCTCTAGGCCTGCGCCTCCTCGAACAGGCGCTCCCAGCGCGAGATCAGGCCCTGCAACTCCTCCCGTGCGCGCCGGTGCGCGGCGAGCGTCTCCACGTCCGACCAGTCCTCGGCCAGCTGCCGCTCGAGTTTCGCGACCGCCTGCTCCTGTTGCGAGATCCGGCCCTCGAGCTGCTCGAGCTCGCTCGGCCGCGGCGGGCGCTGCTTGCGCGGCCTCGGCTTGTCCTTGCGCGGCGCGGGCTCCGGGCGCGGGGTCTGCGGCTCTTCGCGGTGGCGCGCGTACTCGGCCCAGCCGCCGTCGAAGGAGCGGAGCGAGCAGTCCTCGATCGCCAGCAGGCGGTGGGCGACCGCGTCGAGCAGCGCGCGGTCGTGCGAGACGAGCAGCACGGTCCCGGGGAAGGCGTCGAGCGCAGCCTCGAGCGCCTCGCGGCTCTCGAGGTCGAGGTGGTTCGTGGGCTCGTCGAGCACGAGGAAGTTGGCGCCGGACGCAACCACGAGCGCCAGCGCCAGCCGGCGCCGCTCGCCGCCTGAGAGCGCCGTGACGGGCTTCTCGTGCGCTTCCCAGCCGGAGAAGAGGAAGCGGCCGAGCAGGTTCTGCGCCTGGGGACGCGGCAGCCCGGTCGCGCGCTGTGCGCAGTCGAGCACGCTGCCGCGCTCGTCGAGCTCGACCTCGTGCTGGGAGAAGTACGCGGGGATCACGCCGTGGCCGAGTCGCACGCGCCCTCCCGACGCTTCGTGCCGGCCGAGCACGGTCTCGAGCAGCGTCGTCTTGCCCGAGCCGTTCGGGCCGACGAGGCCGACGTGCTCTCCGCGCTCCAGCGCGAACGAGGCGTTCGCGAGCAGGTGCTTGTCGCCCGCCGCTACGGCGAGGCCTTCGGCCTCCAGCACCGTGCGGCCGCTGCGCGCCGGCTTGAGGAAGTCGAAACCCAGCGACTTGCTGCGCCGCGACAGCAGCTCGAGCTCGCCGGTCGCGGCGCCCCGCTCCTGCTCGAGCCGCTTGATCTGGGTGAGCTTGGCCTGCGCCTGCTTGGCCTTGCTCTTCTTGTAGCGGAAGCGCTCCACGAAGCGCTCGAGCCGGACGATGTCCGCGCCGACGCGCTCGGCCGTCTTCGCCGCCGCCTGCGCACGCGCCGCCTTCTCGAGCCGCCAGACGTGCCACGGCCCCGGAAAGAAGAGCGAGCGGCCCGCCTCCAGCTCGAGGACGCCGGTCGTGACCGCCTCCAGGAACCAGCGGTCGTGCGCGACGAGGATGACCGCCGCGTCGAGCGACTGCAGCTCCTGCTCGAGCCACTCGAGGTTCTCGACGTCGAGGTGGTTCGTCGGCTCGTCGAGGAGCAGCAGGTCGGGGTCGCCGGCCAGGGCGCGCGCGAGCGAGGCGCGGGTCAGCTCGCCGCCGGAGAACGTCGTGAGCTGCCGATCGAGGTCGTGCTCGGCGAAACCGAGGCCGCGCAGCGCCGCCGTCGCCCGATCGCGCCAGTTGTAGCCGCCCGCGTGCTCGAGGCGCGACTGGGCCGCTGCGTACCGACTGAGCGTCGCCTGGGCGTGGTCGCCGGCCGCCATCGCCTGCTCGAGCGTGCGCAGCTCCTCCTCGGTCTCGATCAGGTCGCGGGCGCCGGTGAGCGCGTACTCGCGCAGGGTCAGGCCGCGGTCGAGCGGCGGCCGCTGGTCGTGGAGGGCGATCCGCGTGCCCTTGGCGAAGGCGAGCTCGCCGCCGTGGACCTCGCTCTCGCCGATGAGCATCCGCAGCAGCGTCGTCTTGCCGGCCCCGTTCGGGCCGGAGAGCGCGAGCCGCTGGCGCCGGTCGACGGAGAACGAGACGCCCTCGAAGAGCAGCGAGCCGGCGAGCTCCTTGCGCAGGTTGGAGGCGGTGACGATCACGGGTTAGAGGCTATCTCGGTGCCAGGGGCCGACCTTCGCCGCTCCTAGAAGCTGGTCAGACGGCCGCGTCGGCAAAGCCGGCACGTCCTCTATCGTCGGCGCCGCCGAGTCGGCGCCTCGGCGTAGGCTCCCGCGTCATGCGGGTGCTCGCGCTCGACGTCGGCAGCTCCTCCGTGCGAGCGTGCCTCTACGACGAGCGCGGGCGCGAGGCCGGACACGCCGCCCAGCGCAAGTACGAGGCGCGGCACGAGCCGCGACGGTTCGGCAGAGCTCGACGCGGACGAGCTGGTCGCGGCCGCCCGTGCGGTGCTGGAGGAGGCCGGCGCCGGCCACGACGCGCTCGGCAGCTCCTGCTTCATGCACAGCCTGCTGCTGCTCGACGAGCGCGACCGCCCGTTGACGCCGGTGCTGCTCTGGCAGGACCGTCGGGCGGTGGCGCAGGCCGAGGAGCTTGCGCGGCGGCTCGACGAGCAGGCGGTGCACGCGCGCACGGGCTGCGTTCTCCACCCGAGCTTCTGGCCGGCCAAGCTCGCCTGGCTGCGCGCCGAGCGGCCGGAGCTGCTGGAGCGCGCGAGGCGGGTCGTGTCGTTCGCCGACTACCTCTTCCTCGCGCTCACCGGGGAGTTGCGCACCACGCTCTCGACGGCCTCCGGGTCGGGGCTGCTCGACCTGCTCGCGCGAAGGTGGGACCGCGAGCTGCTCGCGGAGCTCGGGATCCGGGAGGAGCTGCTCCCGCCGCTCGGCGCCGAGCCCGCCGGCACGAGCTACCCGCCGCTCGCCGACGGCGTCTGCTCGAATCTCGGGGCGGGCTGCACGACCCGCGACCGCGCCGCGCTGATGGTCGGCACCTCCGGCGCGCTGCGCGTCGTCCACGAGGGCGAGCCGGAGCCGCGGCCGGGCCTCTTCTGCTACCTCGTCGACGAACGCCGCGTGGTCGAGGGCGGCGCGGTCTCGGACGGCGGCAACCTCTACGCGTGGCTCGAGCGCACGCTGCGGCTGGAGCCGGCGGCCCCGCGGGAGCCGGACGCGCACGGACTCACCTTCCTGCCGCTGCTCGGCGGCGAGCGCAGCCCGGGCTGGAACCCGCGCGCGACCGGCGCGGTTGCCGGTCTGACCTTCGACGCCGACGCCGCCGACCTGCTGCAGGCCGGGCTCGAGGGCGTCGCCTATCGGATGGCCGAGATCGCGGACGCGCTCCCCGAGCTGGGGGAGGTCGTCGCGACCGGGCACGCGCTGCTCGCGAGCCCCGAGTGGATCCAGGTCTTCGCGGACGTGCTCGGCCGGCCGGTCACGGCGTCGGCGGTCGCCGAAGGCTCGGCCCGGGGGGCCGCGGTGCACGTGCTCGAGCGCCTCGGCGTCGAGCCGGAGGCGGCGTCGCTCGGCCGAGCCTACGAGCCGGACCGCGAGCGCACCGAGGTCTACGCAGCCGCCCGGGAACGGCAGCGGGAGCTCTACCGGAGGCTGTTCTAGCCCGCGACGGGAGCGCCCACGAGCGAGCGTGCCGCTGCGGCGATGTGCTCGGCGTCGATCCCGGCCGCGGCCAGCAGCTCGGCGGGCTTGCCGGAGCCGGGCATGTCGCGCACCGCGAGCCGCACGACCCGCGCCGGAGTCTCGCCGTCGGAGAGCGCCTCCAGCACGGCGTCGCCGATCCCGCCCTCGGGCCAGTGGTCCTCGACGGTGAGGATCCGCCCGCCGGTCGCCTCGGCGGCGGCCCGCAGCGTCTCCACGTCGACCGGCTTGACCGAGTAGAGGTCGATCACACGCGCGTCGATGCCCTCGGCGATCAGTCGGTCGGCCGCCTTCAGCGACTCGTGCAGGGTGATCCCGGCCGCGACGATGGCCACGTCTTCGCCGCCGCGCAGCACGCGCGAGCCGCCGACCGGGAACTCCTCGCCGGCGCTGTAGATCACCGGCGTCGCCCCGCGCGTGGTGCGCATGAAGACGATTCCCTCGCGGTCGGCCATCTCGGCCACCAGCCGCGCGGTCTGATTCGCATCCGAAGGGTAGAGCACCGTCGAGCCGTGCACGGCTCGCATCATCGCCAGGTCCTCGAGCGCCATCTGCGACGGGCCGTCCTCGCCGATCGAGACGCCGGCGTGCGAGCCACAGAGGCGGATGTTCGCCTGGCTGATCGCGGCCATGCGGATGAAGTCGTAGGCGCGCGAGAGGAAGGCGGAGAAGGTCGACGCGAAGGGCACCCACTTGCGCACCTGCAGGCCGACCGCGGCTGCGACCATCTGCTGCTCGGCGATGTACATCTCGAAGTAGCGGTCGGGGTGCGCGTCGCGGAAGATCTCGGCGTAGGTCGAGTTCGAGACCTCGCCGTCGAGCGCAACCACGTCGCCGCGTGCCGCTCCGAGCGCGGCCAGCGCGTCGCCGTAGGCGCGTCGGGTCGCGACCTCCTCACCCCGCTCCCACGTCGGCAGCTCGAGCGAGCCGGACGCCTCGAAGGTGTGCGGTTTGCCGCCCTCCGGCTTCGCGACGCTGACGAGGATGTTGCGCTCCCCGCCGAGCTCCGCGATCGCCTCCTCCGGGTGGTCGAGCGCCTTTCCGTGCCAGCCCGGCTTGTCCTCGACCTCCTTGACGCCCTTGCCCTTGACCGTGCGGGCGACGACCACCGTCGGCTGGTTCTGCTCGGCGACCGCCTCACCCAGCGCGCGGTCGACTGCCTCGACGTCGTGGCCGTCGACCTCGATCGCGTGCCAGCCGAAGGCGCGGGCGCGGTTCGCGTACGAGTCGAGGTCCCACCCGTGCATCGTCTCGCCCCGCTGGCCGAACTTGTTCACGTCGATGATCGCGACGAGGTTGTCGAGCCCGTAGAAGGCCGCGTGCTCGAAGGCCTCCCAGACCGAGCCCTCGGCTATCTCGCTGTCGCCGCAGAGGCACCAGACGCGGTAGGGCAGCCGGTCGAGCTTCTTGCCCGCGAGCGCGATCCCGACCGCGTAGGGCAGGCCCTGGCCGAGCGACCCGGTCGCGACGTCGACCCACGGGATCGCGGGCGTCGGGTGTCCCTGTAGGCGGCTGCCGAGGAGGCGGAAGGTGAGCAGCTCCTCGTCGGTGATCGCTCCGGCCGCCTTGTACATCGAGTAGAGCAGCGGCGAGGCGTGCCCCTTCGAGAAGACGAGGTGGTCGTTGCGCGGGTCGTCGGGCTTGTCGAAGTCGTAGCGCAGGTACTTGGCCAGCAGCACGGCCATCAGGTCGGCGGCGGACATCGACGAGGTGGGGTGACCGGAGTTCGTGACGGCGACGGCGCGGATCGAGTCGACCCGCAGCTGCTGCCCCAGGTCGCGCCAGCGCTCAGCCTCGCTCATGCCGGGTAACGTAACGGTCCTATGCGAGTCGCGGTCGCCTTCGACCACCGCGGCGTCAAGCTCCGCGAGCGGCTGCTGGACGTGCTGGCCGCGCTCGGGCACGAGGCCGTCGATCTCGGCACCGACAGGGCCGAGCCGCGGATCGACTACCCCGACAAGGCGCGCGAGGTCGGCGAGGCGATCCGCTCCGGCGAGGCCGAGCGCGCGCTGCTCGTCTGCGGCTCGGGCGTGGGCGCGTCGGTCGCGGCGAACAAGCTGCCGGGGATCCGCGCCGCGATCTGCCACGACGTCTATTCGGCGCATCAGGGCGTGGAGCACGACGACATGAACGTGCTCTGCCTGGGCTCCGAGGTCGTGGGCGCCGAACTGGCGGCCGAACTCGCACGCGCGTTCCTCGCGGCCCGTTTCGACGGTGGAGAGCGGTACGTGCGGAGGCTTGAGAAGATCGAGGAGATGGAAAGGGAGACCACATATGGCTAGATCACGACTGCACGAGCTGAGCGAGCTCGGCCAGAGCGTCTGGATCGACTTCCTCTCGCGCCACCTGCTGCAGAGCGGCGAGCTCGCGCGGATGATGGAGGAGGACGCTGTGGTCGGCGTCACGTCGAACCCGACGATCTTCCAGAAGGCGATCGCCGAGGGCGACGCCTACGACGAGCAGTTCCGCGAGGTGCTGGCCGAGGAGGAAGACGCGAAGGAGGTCTTCCTCAAGCTCGCGGTGCAGGACGTGCAGAACGCGTGCGATCTGCTGCGCCCGGTCTGGGACGGCGGCCACGGGCAGGACGGCTACGTCTCGATCGAGGTCGACCCGAACCTCGCCTACGACACGCAGGCGACGATCGACGAGGCGCAGCGCCTGCACGAGCTGGTCGACCGGCCGAACTGCTTCGTCAAGATCCCGGCCACCGAGGCCGGCCTGCCCGCGATCGAGGAGATGATCGCGCGCGGCCGCTCGATCAACGTCACGCTGATCTTCTCGCTCCAGCGCTACGCCGAGGTCGTCGAGGCGTACCTGCGTGGGCTCGAACGGCTGGTCGAGGACGGCGGCGACCCGGGCCCCGTCGCGTCGGTCGCGAGCTTCTTCGTCTCACGCGTGGACACGGAGGCCGACAGGCGGCTGGACGAGGTGGGCGCGCCCGCCGAGCTGAAGGGCAAGCTCGCCGTCGCGAACGCGAAGCTCGCCTACCAGCGCTACCAGGAGCTCTTCTCCGGCGAGCGCTGGGAGCGGCTGAAGGAGAAGGGCGCGCGCTCGCAACGCTGCCTCTGGGCCTCGACCTCGACCAAGAACCCCGAGTACCGAGACGTGCTCTACGTCGAGGAGCTGATCGGGCCGGAGACGGTGAACACGATGCCCGAGGAGACGATCCGCGCCTTCCAGGACCACGGCGAGGTGGCGCTCACGCTCGAGGCCGACCTCGACGAGGCGCACCGTCTCTTCGAGCGGATCGCCGAGGCCGGCGTCGACTACGACGACGTCGTCGCGGTGCTCGAGCGTGAGGGCGTCGAGAAGTTCGCCGACTCGTTCAAGGAGCTGCTCGACGGCGTGAAGGCCAAGCGCGGCGAGCTCGTCTCGGCCTGAGGCCCGGCGCGTGGGGATCTACGCGGAGGTCGCCGGCGAGGGGCCGGCAGTCGTGCTGCTCCACGAGGGCATCTGCGACAGCCGCATGTGGGAGCCGCAGTGGGAGCCGTGGTCGCGTGAGTTCGGGCTGCTGCGGGTCGACCTGCGCGGGTTCGGGCAGACGCCGCTCGACCCGGGCCCGTTCGCGCACGCGCGCGACGTGATCGAGGCGGTCGAGCAGCACGGCTTCGAGCGGGCCGCGCTCGTCGGGGTCTCGCTGGGAGGCCGGGTCGCGCTCGAGCTCGCCGTCGCGCGGCCCGAGCTGGTCTCGGCGCTCGTGCTCGTCGCGCCGGGGCTGCCCGGCCACGACTGGTCGGAGGAGCTGCAGGCTGCCTGGGCCGAGGAGGAGGCGGCGTTCGAGGCCGGCGACCTCGACCGGGCCGTGGAGGCCAGCCTGCGCACGTGGGTCGACGGCCCGCGGCGGCGGCCGGAGGACGTCGATCCCGGGGTGCGCTCGCGGGTCGCGGAGATGCAGCGCCGCGCGCTGGAGCTCGCCCTCGGCTCGGCAGAGGACGACGAGGAGCTGTTCGTCGAGGACCTCGCGCAGCGCGTCGGCGAGATCCGGGCTCCGACGCTGATCCTGATCGGCGAGGAGGATCAGCCCGACATGCACGCGATCGCGGAGCGGCTCGAGCGCGAGATTCCCGCTGCAAGGCGGGCCACGATCGCCCACACCGCGCACGCGCCCAGCATGGAGCGGCCCCGCGAGTTCGACGAACTGGTGCTCCCGTTCCTGCGGGAGGCCGCATGAGCACGGTTGCCCCAGCCGAGCTCGTCGAGCGCATCTGGGAGCGCGACCCGACGCTCTGGACCGGCCACGACGAGGCGAAGTGGCTGGGCTGGCTCGACGAGCCGATGCGGATGCGTAGCCGGCTCGTCGACGTGCAGCGGTTCGTCGAGGACGTCGCCGCGCCAGGCCTGATCGACACGTTCGTGCTGCTCGGGATGGGCGGCTCGAGCCTCGCGCCCGAGGTCCTGAAGCGCACCTTCGGGGCCGAGCGCTTTCACGTCCTCGACACCACCCACCCGGCGGCGGTGCGGCGGCTGACGGCCGAGCTGGATCTCGACGCCACGCTCTTCCTCGTCGCTTCCAAGTCGGGGACGACGCTCGAGACCCGCTGCCACCTCGACTGGTTCTGGGACAAGACCGGCAAGCGCGGCGAGCTGTTCGTCGCGATCACCGACCCAGGCTCGGAGCTCGAGCGGCTCGCCCAGGAGCGCTCCTTCCGCGCGGTGTTCGACGGCGAGCCCACGATCGGCGGGCGCTACTCGGCGCTCTCGGTGTTCGGGATGGTGCCCGCGGCGCTGATGGGCGCCGACCTCGAACGCCTGCTCGACCGTGTCGACGAGGTCGCCGAGGCCTGCCACGGCGAGGACGGCAACCCGGGGCTCGAGCTGGGCCTCGAGCTCGGCAACGGCTGGGCCGACGGCCGCGACAAGGTCACGATCAACCCGAACCCGGGTGGGTTCGGCCTCTGGGCCGAGCAGCTGCTCGCCGAATCGACCGGCAAGGACGGCAAGGGCCTGATCCCCGCGCCGGAAGAGCCGCCCGAAGGGCCCGACCGCCAGGCGCCCGAGGTGCGGCTGTCCGGACCGTACGAGCTCGGGCAGGAGTTCTTCCGCTGGGAGTTCGCGACCGCCGTCGCCGGCTCGATTCTCGGCATCAACCCGTTCGACCAGCCCAACGTGCAGGCGGCGAAGGACAAGACGAGCGAGGTGCTGGCGGCCGGCGGCGAGCCGGACGTGAGCCCGCAGGGCTCGCTCGACGAGCTCCTCGCCGGGGCGCGGCCCGGCGACTACGTCGCGATCCAGGCCTTCGTCGACCCCGCACGGGAGCCAGAGCTGGAGCCCCTGATCGAGCGCGCCCGCGAGACCGGCTGCGTCGTCACGCACGGCCTCGGCCCCCGCTACCTGCACTCGACCGGCCAGCTGCACAAGGGCGGACCGAACACCGGCCTCTTCGTGCAGGTCGTGGACGACGCGGGCGGCGAGCTCGCGATCCCGGGCCACGACTTCGGCTTTCGGCGGCTGATCCACTCGCAGGCTGCCGGCGACCTCGCCTCGCTCGAGGAGCGCGGGAGGCGCATAGTCCGCGTCAGATTGGAGGAGAGCTAGTGCAGCTCGGAATGGTCGGCCTCGGCCGCATGGGCGGGAACATGACGAAGCGGCTGGAAACGGCCGGCCACGAGATGAAGACCTTCGACCCGCAGGTCGACTCCACGGCGTCCTCCCTCGAGGAGCTAGCCCGGCAGCTCGACGCGCCGCGGTCCGTCTGGCTGATGGTGCCGGCCGGGATCGTCGACTCCGTCGTCTCGGAGCTCGCGCCGCACCTCGAGGAAGGCGACACGATCGTCGACGGCGGCAACTCCTACTACGTCGACGACCTCCGCCGCTCGGCCGAGCTGCGCGAGCGTGGGATCCACTTCGTCGACGTCGGCACGAGCGGAGGGGTCTGGGGGCTCCGCCGTGGCTACTGCCTGATGGTTGGTGGCGACGACGAGGCGGTCGAGCGCCTGACCCCCGTCTTCGAGGCGCTCGCGCCCGGCCTCGACGCGGCCGAGCGCACGCCTGGCCGCGAAGGCGACCCCGACCCCGAGGAGCAGGGCTGGCTCCACTGCGGCCCCTCCGGCGCGGGCCACTTCGTGAAGATGGTCCACAACGGGATCGAGTACGGAATCATGCAGTCGTACGCCGAGGGGCTGAACGTGCTCAAGCACGCGAACATCGGGCTCCACGAGCAGGAGTCCGACGCCGAGACCACGCCGCTCCGCGACCCCGACCACTACAAGTACGAGCTCGACGTCGCGGCGGTGACCGAGCTGTGGCGCCGCGGCTCCGTGGTTGCCTCGTGGCTGCTCGACCTGACCGCGCAGGCGCTGCACGAATCGCCGAACCTGGACGACTACGCCGGTCGCGTCAGCGATTCCGGCGAGGGGCGCTGGACGGTGCAGGCCGCGGTCGAGGAGGGCGTGCCGGCGCCCGTGCTCGCGGCGTCGCTGTTCGACCGTTTCTCCTCGCGCGGCGAGGCCGACTGGGGGAACCGCGTCCTCTCGGCGATGCGCAGGGGCTTCGGCGGCCACCTCGAGCAGAGCCCCGAGAGCTAGACGGCCCCAACCGCTGCGACTGCGCCCGGTTTCGTCACAGTGTCGGACACCGCCCGAGGACGCTCGGAGCCCTGACGAGCGGTGATCCGGGACGATCCGTCACACTTTCGAGTCGATGTCTGGCACCTACGGAACCGGACGCCGCCGGGCGGTGTAGGAGAGGCATGAGGCGAGGTCTCCTCGTGGCGGCACTGGCGCTGCTGGTCTTGCCCTCCGCGGCTGCCAAGGACTTTCGTCCGGGCGATCTGCGGGTGTGCAACGCGAAGCGCTGCGTCGCAATCGCGAACCGCAGCATCCTCCCGAGGATCGGTGCGTTCTACTACGGCAGCTACGCGTTGACGCCGGTCCGGCGGCCGCGCTTGCGAGCGCCGTACTACGAGCTCCGCTTCCGCAACGACTACGTGACCGGGATCGTCGCGACGGCCCGTCTCGACCGATTTCTCAGCTACGGCGTCAACACGGGCCGGTTCGTCAGCCGCCGCTGGTACGCGGTGCCCCACCGCCTCTCCGTCGAGCTTCGGCGGTTGACGCGGAGCCTGCGTCCACTCCGCCTCACGCGGGTCGCGCTCGCGCGCTCGACGTAGCCCCGGCCATCTAGGCTTCGGCGGTGGCGACGAAGCAGACCGAGGCGTCGCAGCAAGGGAACCCGCTCCTCGAAGGGCTCCAGCTCCGGCGCACGCCCGACCCGTGCGCCCTCGTCATCTTCGGCGCTTCCGGCGACCTCACCCGCCGCAAGCTCTTCCCAGCGCTCTACTCGCTCGCGCTGCGAGGCCTCCTGCCGGAGCGCTTCGGCGTCGTCGGAGCCGCCCGCAGCCCGGAGTCGGACGACGAGTTCCGCGAGCGGATGAAGCGCGCCGTCCAGGAGTTCGGGCGCGACGACTTCAAGGACGAGACCTGGGACTGGCTCGCCGAGGGAATGCGGTACGTCTCGACCGACTTCGCGAACGAGAGCGGCGAGGACCAGGTGGTCAAGGCCCTGAACGAGCTCGACGAGCAGCGAGGCACTGCCGGCAACCGCGTCTACTACCTGGCCGTCCCGCCAGACGCGGTCGCGACGCTCGTGCGCGAGATCGGCGAGCGCCGCGCGGCCGGGGGCTGGACACGCGTGATCGTCGAGAAGCCCTTCGGCCGCGACCTCGCCTCCGCGCAGGCGCTGAATGCGGAGATCCAGAAGAACTTCACGGAGGACGAGATCTTCCGCATCGACCATTACCTCGGCAAGGAGACGGTCCAGAACCTGCTCGCGCTGCGCTTCGCAAACGGGATCTTCGAGCCGATCTGGAACCGGCAGTTCGTCGACCACGTGCAGATCACCGTCGCCGAGTCGATCGGGATCGAGGGTCGATCGGCGTTCTACGAGCAGGCCGGCGCGATCCGGGATGTCTTCCAGAACCACCTGCTCCAGCTCGTCGCGCTGACCGCGATGGAGCCGCCGATCGACTTCACCGCCGAGTCGGTGCGCAACGAGAAGGTGAAGGTGCTGCGCTCGCTGCACACGCCCGGGCCGAAGCACGTCGTCCGCGGCCAGTACGGGCGCGGCCACATCGAGGGCGAGAAGGTGCCGGGCTACCGCGAGGAGGAGGGCGTCGGCGGCGACTCGAAGACCGAGACCTACGTCGCGGCGAAGCTCTACGTCGACAACTGGCGCTGGGCGGACACGCCGTTCTACATCCGCGCGGGCAAGCGGCTCGCGCGGCGCGAGACGACGATCGCGATCGAGTTCAAGCGTGCGCCGCACCCGCCCTTCGAGGTCATCGAGGACGGCGGGCTGCGTCCGAACGTGCTCGTCTGTCACATCCAGCCCGACGAGGGCGTCTCGCTCGAGTTCGCGGCCAAGGTGCCCGGCCAGGGGATGTCGCTGCGGACGGTGCACATGGACTTCCTGTACGGCGGCGCTTTCCGCACCGGGATCCCGGAGGCCTACGAGCGGCTGCTGCTCGACTGCCTGCTCGGGGACGCGACGCTGTTCACGCGCGCGGACGAGGTCGAGGAGCAGTGGTCGCTCGTCGACGCGATCATCGCCTTCTGGCAGCGCGACCGACCCGCGTTCCCGAACTACGCGGCCGGCACGTGGGGCCCGGGCGCGGCCGAGGAGCTCCTGCGCCGGGACGGGCGGATGTGGCGCCGGCACTAGCGTCCATCCCCGACATCGACCGGGAGCTCGCGCGGCTGCGCCTGGACGTCGAGAGCGGCGAGGCGTTCCAGCGCACGAGCGTGATGACGCACATCGCCTGGGTTCCGGCCGAGTGGGTGGAGGCGGCCGAGGACGTGCTCGCCGGCCTCGGCGAGCGGCACCCGTCGCGGACGATCGTGCTCGTCCCGGACCCGGACGCCGAGGACGCGCTCGAGGGGAGCGTCGAGGTCGAGACCTTCCCTGCCGGCGGCCTGAGGCAGATCGCGGTCGAGACGATCCGCGTGCGGCTCTGCGGCTCACGGGCGGCGGCGCCGGCGAGCGTCGTCCAGCCGCTGCTGCTGCCCGACCTGCCCGTCTTCCTGCGCTGGCGCGGGTTGCCGCCGTTCGGCGAGGGGCCGTTCGAGGAGCTGGTGGACGTCGTCGACCGCCTGATCGTCGATTCGACGGAGTGGCCCGGCCTGCCCGGGCCGTACGCGCAGCTGGCCGGGATCTTCGAGCGCGTCGCCGTCTCCGACATCGCCTGGGCGCGCACCAGCCGCTGGCGGCCGCAGCTCGCCTCGCTCTGGCCCGGAATCGGCGGGGTCGAGCGGATCAAGGTACAGGGCACCCAGGCGCAGGCGTGCCTGCTCGCGGGCTGGCTGCGCTCGCGGCTCGGCCACGACGTCGTGCTCGAGCACGAGCCCTCGGACCGGCTGGTCGGCGTGGAGGTCGACGGGAAGCCGGCGCCCTTCCCACCCGGCGACCCACCGGATCCGGCCGACCTGCTGAGCGACGAGCTCGACCGCTTCTCCCGCGACCGGGTGTACGAGGAGGCGGTTCGCGCCGCATGATGTGACGTGATGGGCAAACGGCGACGTATAGACGCCGTGACAACGGAATTCGCAGAGGCGGCGGAGCGCCACCTCGACGACGTCCACGCCTATCTCGTGTATCTGACCGGAGACAGAGGAACCGCCGAGGAGCTCACAGCCGAGACGTTCGCGCGGGCCTGCGAGCGCTGGCACCGCTTCGACCCGCGCCGGGGCGCGGCGCGCACCTGGCTCTGTCAGCTGGCCCGCTCGACCGCACTCGATCACTTCCGCGCCGAAGAGCGCCGGCGCCGCCGTGAGGGCCGCTACGCGGTCTCGGTGCGCGAGAGCGAGGAGCAGGCCTTCGGCGAGGGTCTGTCCCCCGCGCTCGAGGCCGCGCTGGCGCGGCTGTCGGCGGCCGAGCGCGAGGTCGTCGCGCTGCGCATCGTCCTGGAGCTGGACGGCGAGGCGGCTGCGCGCGTGCTCGGGATCAGCACGACCGCGTGCTCGACGCGGCTCAGCCGCGCACTGGCCAAGTTGGAGAAGGAGGTGAGCGCCGGTGTCGCCGCTTGAGCTGGTGGACGACCGCTTCGGCAAGCTCGCGGAGGAGCTGCGCGCCGCCCGGCCGATCCCGTCGGAGGCGCTGCATGACCGAGTCCATGCCCTCGGCGAGCCTGAGCCGAGCGCGCGGCGCTGGGCCTTCGGGTTGCACTCGCGTCGCGTCGTCCTGGCGGTCGCCTTCGCAGGTCTGGCCGCCTCGTTCGTCGCCGCCGGGCTGTCGGGTCTGCCGCACTCGAAGAGTCATGGCTCGGCGACGAGAAGCTTCCACCCGGTGCTTACGCCGAGAGCCCACGAGGCCGACGACAACGCCGCGAGCGGCCGCGCGCTCAAGGCGTTGCCGCAGGCGTCGAAGTCTGCTGGGACGTACTCGAACTTCGCGCCCGTCGCCGGTCGCCTCCAGCGCTACGAGGCGACGTTGCGCCTCCGGGTGAAGAACGTCGACGCGCTGTCGAGTGCCTCGAAGCAGGCGATGAGCCTCACGCGCAGGCTCGGCGGCTACGTCTCATCGGTGCAGTACTCGACCCGGGGCGGCAAGCGCGGCGGCGCGACCCTCGTGCTCCGGGTGCCGGTCGGCAACGTGCAGGCCGCGCTCGCCGGCCTGACCAGTCTCGGCACGATCCTGCAGCAGCAGACGGGAATCCTCGACGTGACCAGGCGCGTCGACCGGGAAGCGCAGCAGATCGCGAAGCTCGAGGGCGAACTCAAGACCGCGGGCCCGAGCGAGGCGCCGGGCATCCGTCACCGGCTCCAGACGCTGCGCGCCAAGCACGCGCGCCTGCTCAAGAGCGCCCGCCTCGCGCGGATCACGCTCTCGCTGACGACGCCTGCGCGCCAGGCCGCGGCGGCGCCGACGCGGTTCGACCGCACGCTCGACGACGCGGGCGCGGTGCTCCTGCGCGAGCTCGAGATCCTGCTCTACGCGCTCGTCGTCGCGGGCCCGCTGCTGCTGCTCGGCGGTGCGGGGATCGCGGCAGCACGTGGAGCGCGCCGCCGCGGCGACCGGCGCCTGCTCGAGCGCGTGTGATGCGGCCGGCGCTCGTCGCGTTGGTGATGCTCGTCGTGGCCGGCTGCGGCGCAGCGCCGCGACAAACGCAACGGCCCGCGGCCGACGTGCAGTGGCCGCCCGTCGCCGAGGCCGCACGGACGCAGTGGTACCGCGGCGTCGAGAGCGCCGCCGCGGAACCGATCACGCTGAACCAAAGCGAGCTCGAGGCCGCGCTCGAAGACAGTGCGGCCGCGGCGGGCGTCGCGCTCGTGCGCACCCACTACCTGCCGCTGCTCGGCGGCACGGCCGAGCTCGTCGTGCAACCGGGCGATCCCGTGCGCTTCGCCGAGGAAGCGGGCGCGCACCTCGCGACGGTCGTCGGGCCGCTCGGCCGCGACAACCGGCCGTATCTCGTGACGGTCGTCGACGCGCAGGGGAGCCCGCTGCTGGTGCTCGGCTGGACGCCCGACCTCTGCGGCGGGCTCGGCGAGGGCGTCGGCTGGCAGGCGCCCGGAATCCGCTCGAGCGCGATCGTGGGCCAGGTCCAGACGCGGGACGACTCCCGCACCCTGCCCGCAGCCGCTGTCGCTAGCGAACGACCCTGAAGCGCGGCTTCGTGACCACGACCCGCACCGGGTCGGACCACGACATCTGCGGCTTCGAGCCCGTCATCAGGTAGTCGAGCCCGCGCACGCGGTAGTACCACGAGCCCGGCGTGAGCGGTAGCGAGATCGAGGTGCCCCACGCAAGCTTCGAGCCCGCCTCGCGCCAGGGGTAGAGCTTGCGGCTCCACTGCACCTCGAACTGGTCGGCGCCCGCGACCGGCTTCCAGGCGACCAGCGGATGCCCGTAGAACTTCGGCGCCGCGGTCGTCGCCGACACGAGCTTGCCGTAAGGAGAGAGGCCCGAGGCGTACGGAGCGGCCTGACCGGTCACGACCGGCTCGCTCGTCTTCGCGAAGGCCAGTCGCCGGCCGGCGGCGCAGGCGTCCTGCGTCAGCTCCGCGTCCTGGTAGGTGATGGCGCTGCCCTGTCGGACGACCGCCTCACCCGACGCGTGGGCCGCGGTGAGCCCGGAGGCCAGCGTGATCACGTTGCCGGCCACGCTCTGGACGACCGCGATCTCCGAGGCGCCGATCCGCAGCGAGTCGCCGGCGACGAGCCCCGTGGCGTTCGCGACGGTGAGCGTCGTGTCTCCGGCGAGCGCGGCGAGCGTGAGCGTCGTCGAGAGGTCGGCCTGCCTGACCATGTTCACCGGCATCACCGTCCAGTAGTAGCGCCCGCCGGCCCAGTTGCTGTCCCAGAGGTCGACCTTGGCCCCGCTGACGACCTGGCCCGGCAGCAGTCCGGTCTGGCCGCCGCTCGGCGGGCCGGCCGCGACGTCCAGCTCGTTCGTCTTCACCTGGATGTGCTCGAAGGTGAACGAGTCCGGCTCGTGGCCGTCGGCCAGGAAGACGGTGCGGTCGGCCGCCACGCCAGCGATGTCGGTGGGCATCGCGAGTGGGCCCGTCGGCCGCGCCGCGTAGGCGGGGGCGCCGGTGATCGCGCCACGGAAGACGGCGTTCAGGCAGTCCTCGTCGGTGAAGACCTCGACGCGGTACAGCTCGTCGGTCGCGTTCCAGATCGACGTGTTGCCCTGGTACACGAAGGACGGCATCACCTCGTGCGCGTTCGTGTGCGTCGCGTCCGAGACCACGTTCGAGACGGTCTTGAGCGCCTTCAGCGGACCGGTGGCGAACGGCGGGTTGACGCTCGTGTAGAGCGGGCTCCAGGGGCCGTACGAGACGGACGGGATCCCGTTTTCGGCCTGGCCGTAGAGCCAGCGGACCGGTCGCACACGCCAGTGCACGGCGCTCGTGAAGGGCGCGCCCTGGTGAAAGCTGTAGTACTCGCGCTCGTCGGCCATGTTCGAGCGGGTCGTGAACCACTTGCCGGCATCGACGAGCCAGACCATGTAGGCGTTCGCGCCCGGCACGGTGCTCCAGCGCAGCAGGCCGGGGTAGGCCGGCGTCAGCGGCGCGGGCACGGCCGACCAGCGCATGTTGAAGCCGAACGGCGCGCTCCAGGCGGTCACGCCCTTGCGCGTCACCGCTCGCACGTGCGCGTAGAGCGAGTACGGGTTGCCGGTCATCCACGGAAGCGAGATCGGGACCGACACCGCCGGGGTGGCGAGACCCTTCGCCGACCACACGGTGCCGCTGTCCGAAAACGTCTTGCTGGTCGAGAGCTCGAACTGGTAGGCCTTCGCGCCCGCAGCCGGGTTCCAGGCGAACGACGGCGTGCGCGAGAAGGTGTGCACGACCGGCTCGTCGGCCCGTAGGGCGAACGCGTGCAGGTTCGTCGGTCTCGCCGCCAGCGCCTGGCCTGCAGGCGCGGCCACCGCGAGCGCGGCTACGAACGCGACTGCGAGACGGGCGCAGGCCATCACGAGGAGTTGTCGGCAGGCCCGGGGGCGGCGGGCCTCCCTCGTTCGAGTGACGTCAATCGAGGGAGAGCGCCCGCTCGAGCGCCGCAGCGGCGCCGAGCACGAGCGCGTCTTGCCCCGGCGGCGCGGCGAGCTGTACCGAGGCGGGCAGGCCGTCCTCCGCGGGCCCGCATGGCAGCGCCACCGCCGGCCACCCGACGGCGTTCAGCGGGAACGTCAGCTTCGTCAGGCGGCCACGCAGCTCGAGCTCGTCGGCAGGGGCGCGCGGCGCCACGCACTCGAGGGCCGGCGTCAGCACGAGGTCGACGCCGGCTGCGGCCTCCGCGAGCTGCTCCCGGTAGCGCTCGCGCCGCTCCACGGCGCGGTCGTACTCGGCGTCGGTGACCGCGAGGCACCACTCGATCTTCGGGCGCACGTTCTCGCCGTACGCGTCCGCGTGCTCGGCGAAGAGCTCGCGGTGGACGTCCGCGACCTCGCGGCTGAAACTGTCGTAGATGCCCTCGGGGAGCGGCAGCTCGAGGTGCCGCCGGCGGAGAAAGCGCCCGGCCGCCTCCTCGACGCGCTCCCGCACGAGCGGGTCTGCGAGCTCCGTCCAACCGATGCCGATCTCCACCTCCTCGAGCTCGACCGGCCGAGGCTCGAATCCCGGCGCGAGCACTTCCAGCATCCGCTCGCAGGTCGCGACCTCGCGCGCCATCGGGCCGACGTGATCGTAGCTCGGCGCAAGTGGGAAGCAGCCGTCGGCGGGCACGAGCCCCCAGGTCGGCTTGAAGCCGACGACGCCGCAGCAGGCTGCGGGGATCCGGACCGAGCCGCCCGAGTCGCTCCCGAGCGCCGCCTCGGCGAGCCCCGCGGCGAGTGCGGCCGCCGACCCCCCGCTCGACCCGCCGGCGAGCCGTCCCGGGTAGCGCGGGTTCGGGACGGTGCCGAAATGCTCATTCTCCGAGGTCGTGCCGAAGGCGAACTCGTGCAGGTTCGTCTTGCCGACGTTCGCGTAGCCGGCCGCCTCGAGCCGGCGTACGGCCTCCGCGGTCTGCGTCGGAACGTGCTCGGCGAACAGGATCGACCCGTACGTCGTCACCAGGCCGGCCGTGTCGAAGAGGTCCTTGACCGCGAGTGGGATTCCCTCGCCGGGAGCCTCCGGGCGGGCGAGGAAGATCCCCTCGAGCTCGCTCAGAAGACAGCCAGGTAGATGAACGCCGCCGCGAAGGAGAGGACGAGCAGGAGCAGGAAGAGCCCGAACAGCATCAGGCCGAGGATCATGTTCCCGCGTTCGTCGTGCGCGTTCATCAGAGGAGCGGGTCGACCGCCAGGGCGGCGAAGAGAAGGGCGAGGTAGAGAAGCGAGTAGCGGAAGAGCGCGCCGGCGCGGGCGGTCGTCGTCTCACGGCGCAGCCGCCACGCGAGCCGCAGGAAGAGCGCGCCCAGGAGCAGCGCCGCGGCGAGGTAGAGCGCACCGGCCGTGTGCCAGGCGAACGGCAGCAGCGTGACCCCGACGAGCACGAGCGAGTACCAGACGATCTGCCTCGCGGTCTCGTCGTCCCCGCGCACGACCGGCAGCATCGGCACGCGCGCGGCAGCGTAGTCGCGCTTGATCACGAGCGCGAGCGCCCAGAAGTGGGGCGGCGTCCAGAAGAACACGATCAGGAACAGGAACAGCGCGGGCAGGGTCAGATTGCCGGTCGCGGCGGCCCAGCCGACGAGCGGCGGCACCGCCCCGGCCGCGCCGCCGATGACGATGTTCTGCGGCGTCGAGCGCTTCAGCCAGCGCGTGTAGACGAGCACGTAGAAGAGGTTCCCGACGAGCGCGAGCACGGCCGTCAGCACGTTCACGAGCGAGGCCAGCAGCACGAACGAGAACGCGCTCAACGTCAGGCCGAACTCGAGCGCCCGCGCGGGGGTCACCCGCTCCTCCGCGACCGGCCGGTGGCCGGTTCGGCGCATCAGCCGGTCGAGGTCGCGGTCGAGCACGTGGTTGAGCGCGCTGGCCCCGCCGCAGGCGAGCGCGAGGCCGACCATCGTCACGGCGAGGTCGTCCAGCGCCGGAACGCCCTGTGCGCCGACGAACATCCCCGCCGCGCCGGTCAGCAGCAGCAGCGTCATGATCCGCGGCTTGGTCAGCGTCACGTAGTCGCGCCACGACGCGGAGGCGACCGGCTCGCCGCGGAAGGTCTGCGCCGCCGCCACGAGCGCGGTCGCGAGCGAGAGCCCCGCGAGGGCGAGGTGGGCCGGCCTGGGGGTGACGAGCGCGGCGGCGCAGAACGCAAAGAGCGCTGCGAGCGAGGCGGGCAGCAGGCGACGGTGAGCGACCCAGGCCGTGGCGACGAGCGCCGCGAGCGGCGGCAGCGCGAGCGCGGAGAGCCCGCGGTGCGCGGCGCCGAGCTCGAGCGCCCCGGTGACGACCGCCGCCGTGCACGCGGCCGCGGCAGCGAGCGCGGTCAGCCGCAGCCAGGCTCCGGCAGCGGCGTCCGCCCTAGGCACTGGCCTCCGCGATCCGCCGGCGCAGGTCGCGCAGCGGCCGGGCGCTCGAGACGTACGGGACCCGGTCGAAGTTGTGTGGCGGCGGAGGCGAGCTCGTGTACCACTCGAGCGTGTCGGCGAGCCAGGGGTCGTTCACGGCGCGCATGCCGGCCCGCGAGGTTCTGATCACGTTCACGAAGAAGACGAGGATGCCGAGCGCCATCACGCCGGACCCGATCGTCGAGACGAGGTTGTACCACTCCCAGATCCCGCCTTCGGAGTACGTGTAGATCCGCCGCGGCATCCCAAGCAGGCCGAGCATGTGCATCGGGAAGAACGTCAGGTTCATCCCGGCGAAGACGAGCCAGAAGCTGATCTTGCCCAGCCGCTCGTCGAGCATCTTCCCGAACATCTTCGGCCACCAGTACGTGAGCGCGGCGAAGACCGCGAAGACGGAGCCGCCGAAGAGCACGTAGTGCAGGTGCGCGACCACGAAATACGTGTCCTGGGCCTGCCAGTCGAACGGATAGGCGGCGACGAAGATCCCAGACAGGCCTCCGATCGTGAAGACGCCGATGAATCCCAGCGCGTACAGCATCGGCGTGTCGAAGTGGATGTTCCCGCGCCAGGTCGTGGCCAGCCAGTTGAAGATCTTGATCCCTGTCGGCACGGCGATGATCATCGACGAGATCATGAAGAACCCCTGCAAATAGCCGGGTAGTCCGACCGTGAACATGTGGTGGGCCCAGACGAGCATCGAGTAGAACCCGATCGCCACCGTCGAGAGCGCGATCGCCGTGTAGCCGAAGATCGGCTTGCGCGAGAAGACGGGGATCACCTCCGAGATCACGCCCATCGCGGGCAGGATCATGACGTAGACCTCGGGGTGGCCGAAGAACCAGAAGACGTGCTGGTAGAGGATCGCGTTGCCGCCCTGGTCGGGGAGGAAGAAGTGGGTGCCGGCCTGGCGGTCGAGCAGCAGCAGCGTCAGCCCGGCGGCGAGCGCGGGCAGCACGACGACGAGCAGCGCCGCGTAGACCTCGATCGACCAGACGAAGAGCGGGATGCGCATCCACGACATCCCGGGAGCGCGCATGCGGTGGATCGTGACCAGGAAGTTGATCGCGCCGGCCAGCGACGAGAGCGTCAGCACGTGGAGCGACAGGATCCAGAGGTCGATCCCGTGGCCAGGTGAGAACGGCAGGTCGGACAGCGGCGGGTAGCCCGTCCACCCTGCCTGCGGCGCGCCGCCTGACGCGAACCAGCTCGAGTAGAGGATCAGCCCGCCGAACAGGAAGAGCCAGTAGGAGAGCGCGTTCAGCCGCGGGAAGGCCATGTCGCGGGCGCCGATCATCAGCGGCACCAGGAAGTTCCCGAGCCCCGCCCAGAACGGGACGATGACCAGGAAGATCATCGTCGTGCCGTGCATCGTGAAGAGCTCGTTGTAGCTGCCACGGGTCACGAAGTGCTCGTTCGGCGTCGCGAGCTGGGCGCGCATCAGCAGCGCGAGCACGCCGCCCGCGACGAAGAAGATCAGGGTCGTGACGATGTAGAGGATCCCGATCCGCTTGTGGTCGACCGTCGTCAGCCAGCTCGACGCTCGGCCGCGCGAGACGACGACGGAGAGCGGAGGTCGCTCAGCCCTGGCCGCCACCGCTGGCTCCTCCCTGGCCGAAGCGCTTCTGCAGGTACGCGATCGTCGCGGCCAGCTGCTGCTGCGACCAGTCGCGGCCGACCGCGGGCATCTTGATTCCGCCGTTGCGGATCACGTTGGCGAGCGCCTGGTTGTCCTTCAACAGGGCGCTGGCCGCGATGTTCGGGCCGATCCCGCCCTGGCCGGCGAGGCCGTGACACTTCGCGCAGACCCCGGTGAAGGTCTCCTTGCCGAGCTCGAGCGTGGCGCGCGCGCGGTGTCGCACCCACGAGTCGTACTCGTCGGCGGGCAGCACCTCTACCTGCGCCAGCATCTCCGCGTGCAGCAGGCCGCAGAGCTCCGCGCACTGGCCGCGGAAGGTGCCGAGCTTCGTCGCCCGGAAGCTCGTGTGGTTGCGCCTGCCCGGGATCGCGTCGAGCTTGCCGCCGAGGGCAGGCACCCACCAGCTGTGGTTGACGTCGTGGCTGACGATCGTCAGCCGCACGGTGCGGTTGTACGGCAGGCGCAGGTCGTCGACCGAGATCGCGCCGTTCGGGTACACGAACTCCCAGTAGTACTGGCTCCCGGCGACCGTGATCTCGTCGCTGGCTGCGGCCTGGTCGGCGGGGAGGCCGGAGGTGGCACCGATGTCGCTCACCTTCCAGAAGACGAAGCCGGCGATGATCGCGAGCAGCACGACCGGCCCCGCCGTCCACGCGAGCTCGAGGTTCGTGTGGCCGCGGATCTGCGGGCCCTCGACCTCGCGCGGCCGGCCGCGACTGCGGTAGCGCACGACGAAGAGCAGCAGCGCCGTGGTCACCAGCACGAAAATGCCGCCGGTCACGGCGAGGATCAGCCAGTAGACGTCGCGGATGTTCTGCGCGTTGGGCGAGGCCGGCGCCGGCGGCGCGAGGCCGCCGTTGCCGGCGAAGGCCGTCCCGGCGAGGACGAGCGCGAATGCGACGCTGAGGACGAAGACCGACCTACGCACGGGCGGTGGCATTCTATGAAGGTGCCCGAGCGGACGTGCGTCCAACTTCCGAACGGGGTCGGCGAGGCGTTCGAGGTCTTCGTCAACGGCGTCCTCCAGCGGCCCGGCAGCGACTACCGGCGGGAGGGCGACGAGCTCGTGTTCGAGCGCTCGCTGGCGCGTGAAGGCCGCCTCGGCTTCTGGCGCTGGCTCTCGCTGTTCTTCGGCGTCGCCGGCACCTACCGGCAGAACGACAGCGTCGACGTCGTCTACGAGGTCGGCGGTCGGCGAGTCGTCGCGACCGCCCTGCCCCTGCGCACCGAGCCCTAGGACGGCTCCGGCAGCTCGACCGGCTCGTCGTCGACGAGCACGTGCTGCTCCTCGAGCTCGCAGGCCGCCGCCCAGCGCGCGACCGTATGCAGGACGGCGTCGAGCTCCTCCTCGGTGCTCTCCTCGACCCTGACCTCCCAGCGCTCGTCGTCCAGCGGCACGAGATCGGTCCGGGCGAACGGGACGAGGTCGCTCACGAGCTGCGTGGCGGCGCCCGACGTCGGCGCCTCGATGCGGATGGTGCGCATGGCGACCCCCTGCTGCGGCGGAGGCGAAAGCCTAGCTCAGTCGGCCAGCGACAGGACCTCGTCGAGGACGGTCAGGCCCTCGTCGAGCTCCTCGCGCGTGATCGTCAGCGGCGGCGCGCAGATGATCACGTTCCAGTGCGTCATCAGGTAGAGGCCGCGCTCCATGGCGGCCTTGGCGAGCTTCGCCACCGGCGCGCCCGCCTCGCCCGCGGCGTTGAACGGCACGAGCGGCTCGCGCGTCTCGCGGTCCTTGACCAACTCGACGCCCCAGAAGAGGCCCTTGCCGCGGACGTCGCCGATCGACGGGTGCTGCTCCATCAGCTCGTGCAGCCGCGACCCGAGCACTTCGCCCAGCGCAGCGGAGTTCTCGACGATGCCCTCCTCCTGGAAGGCCTCGATCGAGGCGATCGCGGAGGCGCAGGCGAGAATGTGGCCGGAGTAGGTCAGCCCGCCCGCGAAGTACTTGTCCTGCACCCAGTCGGCGAGCCTGCGGTTGATGATCATCGCGCCGAGCGGGACGTAGCCGGAGTTGATCCCCTTGGCCACGGTCATGATGTCCGGCACGACGTCCCAGTGGTCGACGCCGAACCACTTGCCGGTGCGGCCGAAGCCGGCCATCACCTCGTCGCAGATCAGCAGGATCCCGTGCCGGTCGCACACCTCGCGGATCGACTGCAGGTAGCCGTCGGGCGGGACGATGATCCCGTTCGTGCCGACGATCGTCTCCATGATCACGGCGGCGACGTTCTGCGCGCCCTCGTACTGGAGGATCTCCTCGAGGTGCGGCGCGCCCGAGCAGACCGGGCACGGATCGGGGTGACCGGCGGGGCAGCGGTAGGTGTACGGGTCGAGCATCCGCACGACGCCGGGGATCCCCGGCTCGGCGGGCCAGCGGCGCGGGTCGCCGGTCAGCGAGATCGAGCCCGCGGTCGCGCCGTGGTAGGAGCGGTAGCGCGCGATGATCTTGTTGCGGCCGGTGTACCAGCGCGCGAGCTTGATCGCGTTCTCGTTCGCCTCGGCACCGCCGTTGGTGAAGAACGACATCGTCAGGTCGCCCGGAGTCACCTCCGCGAGCAGCCGCGCGAGCTCGGAGCGCGTCTCGTGCGCCATCGGCGGTCCGATCGTCGTCAGCCTGTCGGCCTGCTCCTTGATCGCGGCGACGACCTTCGGGTGCTGGTAGCCGATCGAGACGTTGACGAGCTGCGAGGCGAAGTCGAGGTAGCGGTTCCCGTCGTAGTCCCAGAAGTAGCGGCCCTCGCCGCCGGCGATCGGGAGCGGCGCGATCTGGTCCTGCACCGACCAGGAGTGCAGGACGTACTGCTTGTCCAGCTCCTTGATCCGCTGCGCGTCGACACCGGCTTCGACTGCCACGACACGATCCTAGCGCTAGTCTGGCGGCGACTCGAAGGAGGCGGGAGATGACCGAGGTAGCGGATCAGTTCACCGAGGAGCGCGCGGGCGAAGTCACGCGGACCGCTCACTGGATCGACGGACAGCGAGCCGAGGGCACGTCGGGCCGTAGTGGCCACGTCTACAACCCTGCGACGGGTGAGCAGAGCGGCGAGGTCGACTTCGCCACCGCCGAGGAGATGGACACCGCGGTGCAGGCCGCCAAACGCGCCTTCGCGAGCTGGCGCTCGATGTCGCTCTCGCGCCGCACCGAGCTCTTCTTCCGCATCCGCCAGCTCCTCCACGAGCACTCCGACGACCTCGCGCGGCTGCTGACGCTCGAGCACGGCAAGGTCTTCTCCGACGCCAAGGGCGAAGTCGCCCGCGGGCTCGAGGTGATCGAGTTCTGCTGCGGGATCCCGGAGCTGCTGAAGGGCGGCTACTCCGAGCAGGCCTCGACCGGGATCGACGTCTACTCGATCCGCCAGCCGCTCGGCGTCGTCGGCGGGATCACGCCGTTCAACTTCCCGGCGATGGTGCCCATGTGGATGTGGGCGCCCGCGATCGCCTGCGGGAACACGTTCGTCCTGAAGCCTTCCGAGAAGGACCCCTCCGCTTCGATGCTCACGGCCGAGCTGCTGAAGGAAGCCGGCCTCCCGGACGGCGTCTTCAACGTCGTGCACGGTGACAAGGTCGCGGTCGACGCGATCCTCGAACACCCCGAGATCGCCGCGGTCTCGTTCGTCGGCTCGACGCCGATCGCGCGCTACGTCTACGAGACCGGCACGAAGAACGGCAAGCGCGTCCAGGCACTCGGCGGGGCGAAGAACCACATGATCGTGCTCCCGGACGCCGACATCGACATGGCCGCCGACGCCGCGGTCAGCGCAGGCTACGGCTCCGCGGGCGAGCGCTGCATGGCGGTCTCGATGCTCGTCTGCGTCGGTCACGCCGCCGACGACCTCGTCGAGGCGATCAAGGAGCGGCTGCCGAAGGTGAAGGTCGGCAACGGGCTGGAGCCCGACTCCGAGATGGGCCCGCTCGTCACCCGCGAGCACCGCGACAAGGTCGCGTCGTACATCGACAAGGGCGCGCAGGAGGGGGCGAAGGTCGTGGCCGACGGCCGCGAGTCGGCGCCCGACGGCAACGGCTTCTTCCTCGGCGTCACGCTGCTGGACGAGGTCACGCCCGAGATGGACGTCTACAAGGACGAGATCTTCGGGCCCGTGCTCGGGATCACGCGCGTTGACACCTACGAGGAGGCGGTGCGGCTCGTGAACGAGAACCCGTACGGGAACGGCGTCGCGATCTTCACCCGCGACGGCGGGGTCGCGCGCCAGTTCCAGTTCGAGGTGAACGCGGGCATGGTCGGCGTGAACGTTCCGATCCCAGTGCCGGTCGCCTACTACTCGTTCGGCGGCTGGAAGAGCTCGCTCTTCGGCGACCTGCACATCTACGGGCCCGAAGGGATCCAGTTCTACACGCAGGGCAAGGTCGTCACCTCGCGCTGGCCGGACCCGGCCACGAGCAAGGTCGACCTCGGCTTCCCGCAGACGCGCTAGATGGTCATCGGGGTCGCGCTGTTCGAGGGCGCCGAGGAGCTCGACTGGGCGGGGCCGTGGGAGGTGCTCGCCGCGTGGGCACTGCAGTGGCCCGACGACGGCGTCCGCGTCTTCACGCTGGCGCGCGAGGACCGGCCGGTCACCTGCGCGAAGGGCCTGCGCGTCCTCCCGGACGAGACGTGGGAGAGCGCGCCGCCGCTCGACGTGCTCGTCTACCCAGGCGGACGCGGCACTCGGCGCGAGCTGGCCGACGAGGCGGTGCTCGACTGGCTGCGAGGAATCGCGCGGAGCGGCGCGGTCGTGAGCAGCGTCTGTACGGGTTCGCTCGTCCTGGCCGCTGCGGGCCTGCTCGACGGCCGTCCGGCGACGACGCACTGGCAGTCGCTCGAGTTGCTGCCGACGCTCGGCACCGAAATCGAGCTGCGGCCCGACGACCGCTTCGTCGACACCGGCGAGGTGATCACCGCCGCGGGAGTCTCGGCCGGGATCGACATGGCCCTGCACCTGGTCGCGCGCCTGCACTCACCCGAGCGCGCTCGCGAGGTCCGCCGCTACATCCAGTACGACCCCGAGCCGCCGGTCTGAACGGCCAGCGCACCGCGCCGGGCGACATCACCGCGGCCGTGAACGCGAGCTTCGAGCGCTCCGGCGACGAGCGGCTACGCACCCTCGCCCAGAGCCTCGCGCGCCACCTTCACGCATTCGCGGCCGAGGTCGGCCTGACCCAGCGCGAGTGGGAGGAGGGCATCCGGATCCTCACCGAGACGGGCCACATCACGGACGACCGGCGGCAGGAGTTCATCCTCTGGTCGGACACCTTCGGGCTCTCGATGCTCGTGGACGCGCTCGCGAATCCGCTCCCTCCAGGGGCGACGGAGTCGACGGTGCTCGGGCCGTTCTACGTGCCCGGTTCGCCGCAGCGGCCCTACGGGGCGTCGATCGCCGAGGAGGCTGCGGGCACCCCGACATGGGTCCACGGCCGCGTGCTCGACGTGAGCGGCGAGCCGATCGCAGGAGCCGAGCTCGACGTGTGGCAGAACGGCGACGACCGGCTCTATGCCGTTCAGAACCCGGAGGCGCCCGAGGATCACCTCCGCGGCAGGTTCACCGCACGCGCTGACGGCCGCTACGCGTTCCTCGCCGTGCGGCCCGTCCCGTACACGATCCCGGACGACGGACCCGTCGGAAGGATGCTCGCCGCGACGGGCCGCCATTCCTGGCGGCCCGCCCACCTCCACTTGATCGTCCGCGCGCCCGGCTACCGGACGCTGGCCACGCACATCTTCGACCGAGGGAGCGAGTATTTGGGCTCCGACGCGGTGTTTGCCGTCAAGCCGTCGCTCCTCCGGGAGTTCGTGCCGCGTCGGGCCGACGACCCGGAGCGCCCCGACGGTGTCGAGGGCGAGTGGTTCTCGGTCGAGAACACGATCGTGCTCGTGCCCGCGGAGGAGCCCGGCGAGCCGGTCGATCCCGGCCGCACGGCGTAGGGTCGAACGATTCCGGCGCTGCCGGACATGAACGGGCCGATGACGGAGAGCGAGAGCCGGCTCGACCCCGGCGCTCGTCGCGCCCGCGAACGCACGGTCACTCGACGAGCTGAGGCGAGAGCGGGCCGGACGCTAGAGCGGGTCGAAGCGGACGACGAGCTCCCGTCCTGTCTCACGCGCGCGCGTGCGAGCACCGACCGCCTCGCGGTAGGAGCGCTGCCACTCGGCGGCCGATCCTCGCTCCGCAGGAGTCGCCGCAGGGCAGCGGCCACGCAATGAGAGGAGCCTCGGAGGGCGGCCTCGCGCCGCCCTCCGGTCACGGCACGAACGAAAGCACCGGCCCGAGCCGCATGCTGCCCAGGAAGAACGAGACGCGGTACGTGCCGGGGCCGCGGAACGGGTAGTGGCGCAGCCAGCGGATGCTGAGGCCGTAGGCAGGCCCCTGCTTCATCAGGCGGAAGCTGTGGCAGACGGAGCCGCCCTTCGGGGCGCGCACGCAGATCGTCACGCGGCCGTTGAACGCGAAGCTCGTGAGGCGGAACGGGCGGATGCCCTGCATCTTCTTGACCGAGGTGCAGAAGTCGCCGGTCGGGCTGCAGTACGTGACTTTCGCCGCGGCCGAGGGGGCTAGCACCGCCGCGCCGGCGACCAGAGCCACGAGTACGAGTCTCTTCATGCGACTGCGCTCTTGGCGCGCAGCGCCTGCCCGAAGCGCGCCCGCGGCACGTACTGCCCGATCCCGGGCGAGGCCACGAGCTCGTCACCCTCCACGAGCACGTTGCCGCGCAGCAGCACGACCTCCGGAGCGCCCGTCACCTCGGTGCCTTCGTAGAGGTTGTAGTCGGTCTTCGAATGCTGGTTCGCGGCGGTGATGGTGTGCTTGCGCTCCGGATCGAAGACGACGAGGTCGGCGTCCGAGCCGACCGCGACCGTGCCCTTCTTCGGGTAGAGCCCGAACAGCTTGGCCGGGCTCGTCGCCAGCAGCTCGACCATCCGGTTCAGCGAGATGCGGCCGGCGCGGGCGCCGAACTCGTGGATCATGTGCAGCCGGTTCTCGAGCCCGGGGCCGCCGTTGGGGATCTTCGAGAAGTCGTCCTTGCCGAGCGTCTTCTGCCCGTCCCAGAGGAACGCGCAGTGGTCGGTCGAGATCGCCGAGAGCGTGTCGGTGCGAACCGCGTTCCAGAGGTGCTCCTGGTTCTCCTTGGCCCGCGGTGGCGGTGTGTAGACGTACTTGGCGCCCTCGAAGTCCGGCCTCTCGAGGAACGAGTAGTCGACGAAGAAGTACTGCGTGCACGTCTCGCCCCAGACGTCCCAGCCCTTGTCTCGCGCGAGCTCGATCGGCTCGATCGACTCCTTGCACGAGACGTGGACGACGTACAGCGGCGCGCCGGCGACGCGCGCGAGCTGGATCGCGCGGTTGGTCGCCTCGCCCTCGGTCTCGGGCGGCCGCGTGAGCGCGTGGTACTTGGGCTCGGTATGCCCCTCGGCGAGCGCCTTCTTGACCAGCACGTCGATCGCGTCGCCGTTCTCGGCGTGCACCATCACGAGCGCACCGGTCTCGGCCGCGACCTCCATCGTCCGGAAGAGCGTCTCGTCGTCGACCATCAGCGCGCCCTTGTAGGCCATGAAGAGCTTGTAGGAGGTGATGCCCTCGTCGGGGAGCGAGGCCAGCTCCTCGAGCGAGCCGCCGTCGTGCACGTCGGTGACCGCCATGTGGTAGCCCATGTCGATCACCTGCTTGCCGTTCGCCTTGCCGCGCCAGTCGGCGATCGCGTCGGCGAAGCTGGAGCCCTGCGGCTGGATGATGAAGTCGACGTGGCAGGTCGTCCCGCCGAAGGCGGCCGCGGTCTGGCCGGACTCGACGTCGTCGATCGTGACCGTGCCGCCGAAGGGCATGTCCAGGTGCGTGTGCGGGTCGACGAGCCCCGGCAGCACGTACCTGCCGCTCGCGTCGATCACCTTGTCCGCGCTCATGTCGAGCGACTCGCCGATCAGCGTGATCGTCTCGTCCTCGACGTAGACGTCCGCGACGTAATCGTCGGCGGCGGTGATGATCCGGCCGCCCTTGATCAGTACCGACATTCCGGCCTCCTCGTCTCGCGCTCGCAGCGAGCGTAGAAGAAAACGAGGCCTCCCGGAGAGGGAGGCCTCGTGATCCGGTTGCCAGTGGAGATCAGGTGCCCTTGGGCGTGACCTTCACGGTCACCTTCTTGTAGTCGCTGCCGTTCACGTCGACGCCCTCGGCCGAGATCTCGTCCACGGCGTCCTGCGCCAGGTCGGTGCGGTAGGCGTCCGGGCTCGGCGCCTTCTTGATCACCTTGAAGTCCTGCGCGATCTTTGCGGTCCGGTCGTAGGCGGCCTTGTCCATCACGCCGATGCCCTTCGGCGCCGGCCAGGTGAGCGCGTTGATCTCGTTCATCATCCACGTCTGGTGGCCCTTGCCGAGCGTCGGGCCGTTGTTCAGCACGATCTGCGTGCACTCCGAGACGTGGTCGCGGCAGTAGATCCAACCCTTGAAGCTCGCCGCGAGGAACTTCTTGGCGGTCTCCTGGTTGTCCTTGTCGCCGATCCAGTCGCCGCGGACGAAGACGCCGTCCTCGAGCATCCCGGTCCCGGCGGCCTCCATCGTGATGATGTTGAGGTCGCTCGGCTGGTAGAGCTTGCCCGTCTGCGGGTTCTTGGTCTCGAGCACCTGCGCGAGCTCGTTGTACGTCATCGCCGCCGCCGCGTCGACCTGCTTCTTCAGGAACAGATCCATGTTGAACGGCTGGTTGACGATCGTGACGTCGGACTTCGGGTTCATCCCGTTCTTGTTCAGGGCTGCGTAGAGCTCGTTCTCGTTGCCGCAGCACCAGACGCCGACCTTCTTGCCGCGCATCTGCCCGATCGACGTGATGCCCGAGTCCTTCCAGGTGAGCTCGGTCATGCCGCTCTTGCCGAAGACCTGCGCGATGTTCACCAGGTCCTGGCCGTTGTCTCGCGCCGCCAGCAGGCTCGGCAGCCAGTCGATGCCGAACTCGGCCTGCTTCCCGAGCACGACCTGCTCCGGCGTGATGCTCGGGCCGCCGACCTTGATGTTGACGTCGAGGCCCTCCTCGTCGTAGTAGCCCTTGGCCTTCGCGGCGTAGTAGCCGGCGAACTGTGCCTGCGTGACCCACTTCAGCTGCAGGGTCACCTTCTTCTTGGCGCCGCCGGTGCTTGTGCCCCCGCTCTCGGAGGACTTGCTGCTGCCGCCACAGCCGGCGACGAGCACGCTCACGAGCACGACCAGTGCCGCGAGCAGGAACCTGCGACTCATCCGTTCCCCTTTCGTAATCGACGACCCGATCCGGCCCGCGCCATTCTGACCCGCTTTCACTCCGCGTGGAAGTCCCGGCGCGAGGGGTCCCACGAGGTGGTCAGCCGCTCGGCGAGGGCGACCGCACCGTAGAAGAGGATGCCGAACGCGCTGGCCAGCACGATCCCGGCCCAGGCCAGCGAGAAGTTGGTGTAGGAGGAGGCGTTCAGGATCGTGACGCCGAGCGCGGTGATCGGGCCGCCGAAGTACTCGCCCACGATCGCCCCGATCATCGAGAGCACGCTCGCGATCTTCAGGCCGGCGAAGAGGTGCGGTAGCGAGGCCGGGATGCGCACGCGGCGGAAGGTCGAGCCCCGGCCGGCGGCGTAGGAGCGCATCAGCTCGATCGCGCGCGGGTCGACCGAGGTCAGCCCGCGCAGCATGTTGATCAACACCGGGAAGAAGCAGAGGACGGCGGCGATCGCCATCTTCGAGAACGGGTTCAGCAGGCCGAACCAGTTGTTCATGATCGGCGCGAAGGCGATGATCGGCACGGCGTTCGCCGCGACGGCGAACGGCATGAAGGCCGTCCCGAGCGGCGCGAAGGCCGCGAACAGCAAAGCGACGACGATCGCCGTGCTCGAGCCGAGCGCGAACCCGCCGAGCGCCTCCTTGAACGTGTAGATGCCCGCGTCCCAGAGCGTTCCGCGCTCGTCCCAGAAGGTGCGGGCGATCTCGGTCGGCTTGGGCAGCAGGAACTCCTGCACGTCGAAGGCGACCACGAGCCCCTGCCACGCGACGATCCCGAGCACGAACACGGCGAGCGCGGGGCCCCAGTCCCCGACGCGCCGGCGAACGACCGCGACGCTCAGGGCGCCTCCTCCGCGAGCTCCGGCTCGAGCTGCGCGCCTCGCCCGGCGAGCCGTTCGCGGACACCGGTCACGAGCTCGAAGAACCGCGGCTCCTCGCGCGTCTCGGCCGTCCGCGGGTAGGGCAGGTCGACCTCGACGATGTCCGCGACGCGGCCGGGCCGCGGCGACATCACGACCACGCGGGTCGAGAGGAAGACGGCCTCCGCGATCGAGTGCGTGACGAAGACGATCGTCGAGCCGCTCGCCTCCCAGATCCGCAGCAGCTCGAGGTTCAAGCGCTCGCGCGTCATCTCATCGAGGGCGCCGAAGGGCTCGTCCATCAGCAGCAGCGCGGGGTCGAACGAGAGCGCGCGCGCGATCGCGACGCGCTGCTGCATCCCGCCCGAGAGCTGCCACGGGCGGTGGTCCTCGAAGCCCTCGAGCTCGACGAGGGTGAGCAGCTCCTTGACGCGCTGCGCCCGCTTCTCGCGATTCCAGCGCAGCAGCTCCAGCGGCAGCGCGATGTTCTTCTCGACCGTGCGCCAGTCGTAGAGCACCGCCTCCTGGAAGACGATCCCGTAGTCGTGGTCGAGCCGCGCGCGATGGGCCGGCTTGCCGTTCACCTCGACGACCCCCTCCGAGGGATCGATCAGGTCGCCGATGATCCGCAGCAGCGTCGACTTGCCACAGCCGGACGGTCCGATCAGCGAGACGAACTCGCGCGGCCGGACGTCGAGGTCGATCCCGCTCAGCGCGGTCACGCCGGCCTTGAACACCTTCGACACGCCCTGGATCGAGACGGCCGGCAGGTCGTTCACGCGACGTGCTCCGGGGCGCGGCGCAGGACGAGGTGCTCGGTCAGGACGACCGCGCCGAAGAAGGCGAACCCGACCACCGCGCAGACGATGTTCGTCGCCCACAGGCGCTCGGGCCCGGTCGAGTAGTACTGGTTGAAGTTGACGATCGCGCCGCCCAGCCCATCCTGGATCGAGGCCGGCGTCTCGCCGATGATCGCGCCGATCACGCTCGCGGTCGCCGAGATCTTCAGGGCGGAGAACACGAACGGCAACGAGGCGGGTACCCGCAGCTTCCAGAGCACGCCGCGGCGGTCGGCCGCGTAAGAGCGCATCAGCTCGAGGTCGCGCGGGCGGGGCGAGAGCAGGCCGCGCAGCGTGTTCATGGCGACCGGGAAGAAGGTCAGGTAGGCGGCGATCACCGCGACCGAGATCCACGGCTGCACGCCCTTCGTCCCGAGCCCGACGACGACCATCGGCGCGACGGCGAGGATCGGAACCGTCTGCGAGACGACGATGTACGGCAGCAGGCCGCGCCGTAGGAGCACCGAGTGCGCGAGCAGCACGGCGAGGACGAATCCGACGGTGCCGCCGATCGCGAACCCGAGCAGCGCCTCCTTCGCGGTGAAGAGGGCCCAGTGCCACTCCAGCTGGATCAACGGCGGGCCGTCAGGCTGGAGCGGCTTCGTGAGCGTGTTCAGCATGTCGTGGATGTGCGGCATCGTGGTCGCGTCCACGGGGAATGGCCACGTGATCCCGACGGTCTCGCCGAACCAGCGGTAGGCCTCCCACAGCGCCCAGAAGACCGCGACCCCGACAACGACGAGCCCGACGCGCTTCGCGCCGCGTACCGCCTCGATCCTCGGTGTGGTCGTCCGGTCGACGGCGACTGAAGCCATCGGCGGGATGCTTACCACACTCCGTTGCAGCGGGTTAGCATCGCGCCGTGCCGCTCGATCCTGCGAGAACCGTCGCCGAGCTGAAGGAGCTGCGCGAGCTCACGGGCGACGAGAACGGCGCCCAGCGCGTCGCCTGGACGGAGACCTGGGAGCGCGCGCGGGGCTGGCTGCGGGAGAAGCTCGACGGCCTCCCGCTCGAGGAGGAGATCGACGAGGCCGGGAACCAGTGGTGGACGCTGCGCGGCGGCTCCGAGCGTGCGGTGCTGATCGGCGGCCACATCGACTCGGTCCCGAACGGCGGCTGGCTGGACGGGGCCCTGAACGTCATGGCCGGGGTCGAGGTGGTGCGCCGGCTGGCCGAGGACGGTGAGCCCGCGACAACGATACGGCTGGTGAACTGGGCCGACGAGGAGGGCGCGCGCTTCGGCCGCTCGCTGTTCGGCTCCTCCGCGGCGGCCGGCTCGATGGCCGACCAGGACGAGCTGCGCGGGCGCCGAGACGGCGACGGCGTCGCGCTGCCGGACGCGCTGCGCGAGCACAGCGTCGACCTCGACGGCGCCTTGCAGGCGCGCGCGCAGCTGGAGGGCGCTGCCGCCTACCTGGAGCTGCACATCGAGCAGGGGCCGGTGCTGGAGTCGCTCGGCCTGCCGCTCGGCGTCGTGCTCGGCACCTTTGGCGTTGAGCGGCACCAGGTCACCTTCCGCGGCCAGGCCGCGCACGCGGGCTCGACGCCGATGGACAAGCGGCGCGACGCGCTGGCGGGGGCCTCGAAGCTCGAGCTCGAGATCCGCGAGATCGCCAAGCGGACGGGCGAGGGGGCGGTGTGCACGATGGGCGGGGTCGTCACGCGCCCCGGGATCGTCACTTCGGTCGTCGAGACCGCCGAGTGCCTGCTCGACCAGCGGCACCTGGACGCTACGAAGCTCGCGGAGATGCTGAGCAACGCGGAGGCGGCGTCGCGGCGGTTCGCGCAGGAGGAGCAGATCGACGTCGAGTGGGAACGGATCTGGAACATCGAGCCGATCCTGTTCGACGAAGCGCTGATCGAGCTCGCGGACGAGTCGATCCGCGAGGTGGCAGGCGAGTCGCACCGTCTGCCGAGCGGGCCGCTGCACGACGCGGCCGAGGTCGCGCGCGCGGGCGTGCCGACCGTGATGCTCTTCGTCCAGAGCCTGCGCGGGCTCTCGCACACGAAGCTCGAGGACACGAAGGAGGAGCACCTCGAGCTCTCGGTGCAGGCGCTCGACCGGCTGGCGGACAAGACGATCGCACGCGTCGCGGCCGGCTAGGACCCGAAGTCACACATCCGGTACGAAGGCGTCACACACGCGTGACGGGTTCGTCGGCACGGTGGAGGCATGCGCGTTCTGCTGGTGCTCTTGGCCGCTGCGGCGTTCGCCGCGCCTGCGGCCGCGGATCTCGAGACCATGGTGCTGCCGCCGGCCGACGACGTCTCGTTGCCGTTCCTGTGCAGCTGGGGCTACGACTGGCAGGAGCGTTGCTACCGCGACGACCTCGACCGGCTCGAGCTCGGCGGTGCGGGCGACAAGGTCTGGCGCTCCGCGTTGCGCTTCCCGCTGAGCTCCCTCCCCCCGGAGGCGACGATCGTGACGGCGGAGCTCTGGCTCCGCTACGACGGGACCTGCGTCGCGCCGCAGCGGCGCACAGTGCCCTGCGACGGTCGCGGCTTCACGCTCGAGGCCCGGCCGATCTTCACGCCTGACTGGTACGCGCGGCGCGAGGTCGCGTTCGGCCCGGCGGTGGCGTTCGCGGAGCTCGAGCCCGATGCGCCGCCGGAGTGGCTCGTGTGGGACCTGACAGACACGGTCGCGGACTGGCATTCGGGAGTCCTTGAGAACGACGGCCTGCTGCTGAAGCTCGTCGACGAGCAGGAGGAATACGGCGTCGGCGGGCCGGCGCTCCCGAGCTCGAGCTACGCAGATGCGGGCGCGCGTCCCCGGCTGGTGTTGTGGATGACCTAGAGGGGCGCGCACGAATGACACGCCGGTGGCGTGCGGCGGCTGCGCCTCCAGCTGTCGGTGCTGCCACTCGACCTGTGGCGGACAGGACGATCGCCGCGCGTCACTGGCCGAACCCGCGGCAGCCGTCTGAGTCGAAACCCGGGCTCGGCCCCGGCCGGGGCCGAGCCCCCTCCCGGCCGCACCGCGAAGGAGGCACCGAATGGGCACTGGCAACGTCGTCATCGTCGGGGGCACGCAGGGTCTCGGCCGGGAGCTCGCGCAGGCGTACGCCGACGACGGGCGTGACGTGGTCGTTACCGGGCGCGACTCCGCACGCGCGGAGGTCGCGGCGAAGGAGATCGGGAGCAAGACGCGCGGCCTCGGCTTCGACCTCGCCGAGCCGCACGCGATCGCGGACCGTCTAGCGGACGTCGACGACGTCGACTACCTCGTGCTAGCGGCGATCGAGCGCGACACGAACAAGGTGCAGGAATACGACATCGCCGGAGCGCTGCGGCTGGTCACGCTGAAGCTCGTCGGGTACACGGAGGTCATCCACGCGCTCGGCTCGCGGCTACGGCCGGAGTCGGCGATCCTCATCTTCGGAGGCCTCGCGCGCGACCGGCCGTACCCGGGCTCGACCACCGTGACGACGGTCAACGGTGGCATCACGGGCCTGGTGCGCACGCTCGTGATCGAGCTGGCGCCGATCCGCGTGAACGCGCTGCACCCTGCGATCGTCGGCGACAGCCCGCAGTGGCGCGACATGCCCCCCGAGCGGATGCAGGCGCTCGTCGATCGAACGCCGATCGGACGCCTGGTGACGATGGCGGAGGTCGTCGGCGCATCGCGCTTCCTGCTCGAGAACGAGGCGATCAACGGCATCGACCTCGCCGTCGACGGCGGCTGGATCTGCATGTGAGGTCGGCCGCGCTCGGCGCCGGTGTCGCGCTCGGCGCAGGGGTCGGCTACAACCTCGCGAACATCGGGCCCGCGGCCGACGTGGTCGCGCAGGCGTACGGCGTCCGCCTGGGAGCGATCGGGTTCCTGACGACGGCCCTGTTCGTCACCCATCTCGCCTTCCAGATTCCGGGTGGCAGGCTCGTCGACCGGCGAGGCGCGCGGACGCTCGGGATGGTCGCGCTCGGCGCCGCCGCGCTCGGATACGTGATTGCTCTCATCGCCCCGTCGTTCGCCCTCGGCGTCCTGGGACGCCTCGTCACCGGCGTCGGGACAGGCATCGGCTTCGTGGCGGGGAGCGACTACGTGCGCGCGACGGTCGGGACGCCCAGCGCGCAAGGGCTCTACGGCGCCTCCGGCATCGGCGGTGCGGGACTCGCGCTCGCCGTTGTCCCCCTTGCGGCGCCCGCGCTCGACTGGCGGGCGCCATACGTGACTGCGCTCGTCTTCGCCTGCGCGGTGCTCGTGTGCATGCCGCTCGCTCCGCGTGATCACGCCCGCCACAGGCCCGATTGGCCAGGCGGAGCGGGCGCGGTGGAGATCGCGCGCGACCGGCGCCTCTATCCGCTCGCCGTCGCACACGCAGCGTCCTTCGGACTCAGCATCGTCGCGGGCAACTGGGCCGTCTCCCTGCTCCAGCACGACGGTTACGGGCGGCGGCTGGCGGGCGCGATCGCCGCATTGACCCTGCTCGCCGGGCTCATCACGCGGCCGCTCGGCGGTCGGCTCGTCGAGCGCTTCCCGCAGACGGCGGCGCGGCTTGTCGGCACGAGCATGCTCGCGGCCGCGGGCGGGACAGTCCTGCTCCTGCTGGACATCCCGCTTGCGGCTCGAGTCTTCGGCGCCACGCTGCTCGGTCTGGCTGCCGGCCTCCCCTTCGCCGCCGCCTTCACCGGAGCTCAGCTGCTCCGCCGCGACCGGCCCGCGGCCGCGGTCGGCTTCGTCAACAGCTGCGCAACCTTCGTGATCCTCGTCGGCATGCCGCTCGTCGGCCTCAGCTTCGCGCTTCCGGGCGAGGGGCGAGCCGGCTTCGTCGCCCTCGCGGTTGCCTGGGCCTCGGCGTTTCTGGCCGTGCGGCCGTCCAAGCTGCCCGTCCTTCGCCGCGCACCGTCCTGAGGCTTTGGCGGCGATATGCTCACTCCCCCGCCAGCGACCGGGAGGAGGAGCAGATGCTGAGCTTCGGCGTGACCGCCCTGCCGGACCCGCCCTACACGCGTCTCGTCGAGGTGTTGCAGAACGGCGAGAAGAACGGCTTCGAGTACGGCTGGACGTACGACTCGCACATCCTCTGGCAGGAGAGCTACGCGCTCCTCCCGATCGCCGCGACGCAGACCCAGAAGCTCAAGCTCGGCCACTGCGTCACGAACCCTGGCATCCGCGACCCGACGATCACGGCCAGCTGGTACGCGACGCTGCACGACGTCTCCAACGGCCGTGCCGTGATGGGGATCGGCCGCGGGGACTCGTCGCGCCGTGTCGTCGGCCTCAAGCCGGTGAAGGTGGCCGAGTTCGAGCGCCGCCTCGTGATGATCAAGGACCTGATGAACGGGCGGCCGGTCGAGTGGAACGAGAAGGAGCTGAAGCTCGAATGGGTGCGCGAGGAGCTACCCGAGATCCCGATGTGGGTCGCCGGCTACGGGCCTCGCGCGCTGGGCGTTGCGGGCCGCGTCGGGGACGGCGTGATCATCCAGCTCGCCGACCCGCAGATCATCCAGTGGATCATGGGCACCGCGCGCAAGGCGGCCGAGGAGGCCGGACGCGACCCGGAGGCGTTGAAGTGCATCGTCTGCGCGCCGAGCCACGTGTCCGACGACCTCGCCGAGGCGCGCGACCAGGTGCGCTGGTTCCCGGCGATGGTCTCGAACCATGTGATGGACCTGATCGAGCGCTACGGCGAGGACTCCGACGAGATCCCGAGCGCGCTCACCGACTTCGTCAAGGCGCGGAAGTTCTACGACTACAAGGACCACAGCCGCGTCGGCGCCAAGCACGGCGAGTTCGTGACCGACGAGATCTGCGACCGCTTCTGCGTGCTCGGCAACACCGAGCAGATCACCGAGAAGCTGCGCGAGCTCGAGGGCATCGGCGTCGACCAGTTCGACATCTACCTGATGACCGAGCGCGCCGACGAGACGCTCGCCGCCTACGGCAGCGACGTGATTCCGCAGTTCACGGGCGTAGCCGCCTAGCCGGTTACGCGCTTCATCGGGACGAACACGACGGCGCCCCGGTCCCCGGACGCGTACACCGCGTAGGCGACGCCGGGCGCCTCGATCTGCACCCCCACGACGGTGCGAGCCTGGGTCGTCAGCACGGTGTCCTTGCCGGTCTTCAGGCGCAGCACGTGGACGGTGCGCGTGCCGTGGCCGCCGCCGGCCTTGGGTGCGCGGTAGACGGCGAGACCGCCCTCGACGTCGAGCGACGCCGCGCCCTTGGCGGTCCGTCGGGTGAAGAGCCGCTTGCCGCTGCTCGCGGAGTACACCTCGATCGCGTTTGCCTTCGTCAGCACCGCGAGGTAGCCGCCGCCGAGCGCGACCTCCTGCGGAGCGGAGGGCTCGATGCGCCGCAGCAGCTTGCCCGATCTCGAGTAGAGCGCGACCGAGCCGTCCTCGCGCAGCACGGCGATGCGCGTGCCGTCGGTGGAGTCGGCGTGGAGCGTCGGCGCGCCCGAGGCGATCGTGCGGAAACCGCTCGTGATCGTGCGCAGCCGCGCCGCGGCGAGCACGCCGCCCTTGGCCGTGCGCCAGTCGTTGACCGCGAGGAGCGTGCCGGAGCCGGACAGGCCTCCGATCCACCCGCCGACGTACGGCTCGCCGTAGGCCCCGCCGCCGACCCTCACGACGCCGGCGAGCTTGCGCTCCTTCGGGTTCGGAAGCAGCGCCGTGTAGAGGTCGTCGCTGCTCTCGCTGTTCCCACCCTGGTTCACGATCCACGCGAGGCGGGAGCCAGCGACGGCGAGCTCGCGGACGCCGGCGCCCGTGCTCGTGATGTCGGCCTGGCAGGTCCCCCTCCCGCTCACCGCGGTGGTCGCACCGGTCGCGACGTTCCAGGCGTAGACCTTGTTGCAACGGTTCACGCCCGGCGCGAGGTTGCCCTGGACGTCGTACGCGATTCGCGGCCCGTCCATCGCGAGCGACTCGACCCATCCCGGCGTCATCCTCGCCTTCTGAGCGGGCGGCGCACCGGCGGCTCCTGCCGCCAGCGCGAGCACGCCGAGCGCGACGACAATTGCGAGCCTCATCTCACCTCGAATGGTCCAGTGAGAACGTTATGGGCACATCAGGAAAAACGCGTAGGACGCGTAAACGATCGGTAAGACTTTCGTGAGCGGAACGTTGCGGGCTGGCCGGGTCGGAGGTGTTAGCCTCACCGCGCGTGACGCGGACGTGTACATACCTGCTCGGCGCGGCGGCGATCGTCGCTCTGCTCGCGGCCGTTGCCGCGGGCTGTGGCTCGACCAAGAAGGCCTCCTCCGGCACGAGCAGCACCGGGGCGGTCGCGAGCTGCACGAAGGCCGACCTGAACCTCGTCAGCTCCGGGAAGCTGACGATCGGCACCGACAACCCCGCCTTCCCGCCCTGGTTCGGCGGCACGCCGCATTCGCCGTGGAAGGTCAGCGACCCGCGCAGCGGCGAGGGCTTCGAGAGCGCGGTCGCGTACGCGGTTGCGAAGAAGCTCGGCTTTGCGAAGGACGAGGTGACCTGGAAGCACGTGCCCTTCTCCAACTCGTACGCGCCGGGGCCGAAATCGTTCGACTTCGACATCAACGAGATCTCGTTCACGCCCGCGCGCGCGAAGGTCGTCGACTTCAGCGACTCGTACTACGACGTCAACCAGTCGGTGGTCGTGAACAAGGGGACGCCGATCGCGTCGGCTAAGAGCGTTGCCGCGCTCAAGCCGTACGAGCTCGGCGCGCAGCTCGGCACCACGAGCTACCAGTACATCCAGCAGAAGATCAAGCCCTCGAAGAAGCCGTCCGTGTTCCCGACGAACACCGGCGCCGTGCAGGCGCTGAAGAACAAGCAGATCGACGGCCTGGTTGTCGACCTGCCCACCGCCTTCTACGTGACCGCCGTCCAGGTGCCGAACTCGAAGGTGCTCGGGCAGTTCCCGACGGCGCCTGGGGGCGAGTACTTCGGGATGGTCTTCGAGAAGGGCAACTCGCTCGTGCGCTGCGTGAACCAGGCGCTCACCAAGCTCCGCGATGACGGGACGCTGAAGCAGCTTCAGCAGAAGTGGCTAGCGAAGGCGACCGGCGCGCCGATCCTGAAGTAGCGGAGCGCCGCTCCCGCCTGCTCGGGGGTCTGCGCCTCGAAGGCGAGGGCGCGCGCGGGGTCGCGATCGCGCTCCTGAGCACCGCCGTCTTCCTCACGGTCGTGATCGTCGCCGTGACCCGGTCGGCCGGCTGGCCGGAGGTCAAGCGCACCTTCTTCGACTGGGGAGACATCTCGAGCTCGTTCCCGGACATCGCACGGGCGTTCGTCCTGAACGTGAAGATCTTCCTCGTCTGCGAGGTCTGCATCCTGATCCTCGCGCTCGTGCTCGCGGTCATGCGCAGCCTGCGCGGGCCCGTCTTCTTCCCGCTGCGAGCGCTCGCGATCATCTACTCCGACCTCGCCCGCGGGATCCCGACGATTCTCGTGATCGCGCTGCTCGGCTTCGGCGCGCCGGCGCTCCAGCTGACGGGCGTGCCGCGCTCCCGCGTCTTCTGGGCGGGCGTCGGCCTGATCCTCGTCTACAGCGGCTACGTGGCAGAGGTCTACCGCGCCGGGATCGAGTCGGTGCACCCGAGCCAGGAGGCAGCCGCCCGCTCGCTCGGGCTCTCGCGCTTCCAGGCGCTCCGGCGCGTGATCCTGCCGCAGGCGATCCGGCGCGTGATCCCGCCGCTGCTGAACGACTTCATCGGCCTCCAGAAGGACACCGCGCTCGTCGGGACGCTGGGCGTGATCGAGGCCTTCAACCAGTCGCAGATCGACTCGAGCGCGACCTTCACCTACGGCTCCTACCTCGCCGCGGCCGCGCTCTTCGTCGCGATCACGATCCCGCTCGCGCGGCTGACCGACTGGCTGATCGCGCGCGACCGGAGCCGTCGCCAGGCGGCGGGCGTGGCGGCATGAGCGCGCTCGAGCTACTGGGCGTCCACAAGTCGTTCGGCGACAACGAGGTGCTGCGCGGGATCGACCTGGAGGTCTCCGAGCACGAGGTCGTGTGCCTGATCGGCGCCTCCGGCTCCGGCAAGTCGACCCTCCTGCGCTGCGTGAATCTGCTCGAGCGCCTCGACGCAGGCCGCATCTGGCTCGGCGACGAGGAGATCACACGCCGCGGCGTGGACGTGAACGCCGTCCGCCGACGGATCGGGATCGTCTTCCAGGCGTTCAACCTCTTCCCGCACATGACCGTCCTGCGCAACGTCACGCTCGCGCCGCGCAACGTGCTCAGGCTCTCGCGCCGGGAGGCGGAGTCGCGCGGGCTCGAGCTGCTCGCGCGCTTCGGGCTCGCGGACCGGCGGGACGAGTACCCGGACCGGCTCTCGGGCGGCCAGCAGCAGCGGGTCGCGATCGTGCGTGCACTGGCGATGCAGCCCGAGCTGATGCTGCTGGACGAGGTCACGAGCGCGCTCGACCCCGAGCTCGTCGCGGAGGTGCTGAACGTGATCCGCGAGCTGGCCGAAGGGGGCATGACGATGCTGATCGCGACCCACGAGATGAGCTTCGCGCGCGACATCGCGAGCCGCGTCTGCTTCCTCGACGAGGGTCTGATCCACGAGCAGGGCCCGCCGCACGAGATCTTCGCGAGCCCGAAGGAGCCGCGAACGCAGCAGTTCCTCGAGCGGATCATCGAGGCGGGAAGGCTCTAGGTGGCCGATCTCGCCGTGCTGGAGGTCGTCGGCTCCGAGCCGGAGGCCGAGATCATCCTTGCGCTGCTCCGCAGCGAAGGTATTTCGTGCATCGCCCCGAAGACGAACTTCGCGGTCGGCCTCGCCGATGCGGCGGCGAGCGCGGCGGGCCCGCGCGAGATCCTCGTGCACGCAGAGAACCTCGCGCGGGCCCGCGCGATCCTCGAGCAGCAGCCGCCCGTCTAGTTCTGCGAGACCCCGTCGAGCAGGGCCCAGTTCGCGGCGAGCGCCGATTCGGCCAGGCGCACGAGCCGCGGGTCGTCGCGGCCCTCGAGCGCCGTGCGGGCCTCGGCTGCGTGCTCGTGGTCGCGCTCGCCGTGGACGGCGAAGTACTCGACCGCGGGCGAGTCGTCCGAGAACCCGTAGTGGTCGAGCAGGCCGCGCAGCTTCGTCTCCGAGATCGCCGGCTGGCCGGCCTCGATCGCGTACAGGATCGCGGCGGCGCCGAGCTCGTCGTCGGCGGCTGCCCAGGCGGTCGCGCAGCAGCGGGTCTGCGGGAGCGGCTCGCTCGCGTCGGTGCCGAGCGCGGAGGCGAAGTCGTCCCAGAGCGCGATGTGCGCGGCCTCCTCGTCGGCGTGCATCCGCGCGGTACGGGCGGCGCGCGCCAGGGCGACGACGGCGTGGCGGTACTCGCCGGCGTAGCGCGCCAGCTCCTCGCGCGTCAGCTCACCCTTTTCCCAGCGCGTGTAGAACGGATGCTCGAGCACGTTCCAGCGCTCCCTCGCCGCGTCGATCCCTTCGATCACGTCCATCCTGAGCTCCTCCCGTCGCATGACCCCGTCTTGCGATCCTAACCTCGCAAGCCGACGAGGGCGGCCGCCGAGCCGCCCCCGTCTTGTCCACCAGCCCCTCGTTACTCGTACTGCAGCGCGGAGAGGACATCGAGCCGCGACGCGCGCCGGGCCGGCGCGACCGCCGCGAGGATCCCGGCCACGATCGCCGTGACAGTAAAGGCCGCGATCGAGACCACCGGGAAGGAGAAGGCGACGCCGTACTTGCCGACCGCGTGCGTCACCGCGGCCGCCAGCAGGATTCCGAGCGGGAGGCCGAGCGCGGCGCCGATCAGCGCCGTGATCACGCTCTCGTGCCGAACCATGCGGCGGGCCTGCCGGCGCGTGAGGCCGACCGCCCGCAGCATCCCGAGCTCGCGCGTCCGTTCGAAGACCGAGAGCACCAGCGTGTTCACCATCCCGAAGAGGCTCACGACCACCGAGAGCGCCAGCAGCACGTAGAGCAGGTTCGTCATCGTCGAGATCCAGGACGACTGGCTGGTGACGTACTCGTCCTCGCTCTCGATCTTCGTGTCCGGGAAGGCGGCAAGCGAGTGCTCCAGGGTCGAGCGGGAAACGCTGCCGTTGATCAGCGTGAGCTGGTTCGAGGGCCGCTCGAAGGTGCGGTCGAACGCCTGCTGCGAGATCACGACGCCGCCGAGCAGCTCGTACAGGCGCGGCGGCTGGAAGACGCCGACGACCTTCAGCGCGAGCGGCTTGCCGGAGGGGGTGCGCAACGTGAACGGGTCGCCCAGGTGCAGGTCGTGCTTGCTCGCGAACGAGCGCTTGACGAGGGCGCCGTGGTCGCCGAGGCGGGCGAGAGCGGCCTGCGAGGAGCCGTCACGCCAGTCGAAGCGGTACAGGCCGGCGACGGTCTGCGGGTCGACGCCGTTCACGGTCGCGTTGGCGTTGCGCACCCGCCCGCGGTCGGAGCGGATGCTCGTCGAGCGGGTGATGCCGGGGGTCTGCTCGGCCGCGGTGCCGGCCGCCGCGGTGAAGGCCGACCAGCCGTTCTTCGAGCCGATCACCCAGTCGGCGCTCACCTGCTGGCGCACCGCGCGGTCGACGGAGCCGTGCACGCCCTTGCCGAGCACCGCCACGAACGAGACGAGCGCGAGCCCGATCATCAGCGCGGCCGCGGTCGCGGCCGTCCGCGCGGGGTTGCGCACGGCATTGCTCGAGGCCAGGTGTCCGGCAGGGCCGCCGATCGTCCTCGCGGGGAAGCCGACGACCTTCGCAAGCAGCCCGACGAGCGCGGGCGCGAAGCCTGCGACGCCGAGCAGGCCGACCAGCGTGCCGCCCGCGAGCGCGAGCAGGCCCTTGCCGGATCCCAGGTTGCCGCCGAGCGTCGCGTAGGCGATCAGGGCGATGGCGACCGCGAACAGGGCGAGGCCCGCGATCGGCCCGAGGCGGCGGCGCCGCTCGAGCACTGCCCCCTCGCGCACCGCGGCGATCGGCGGCACCCGGGTCGCCCGCACGGCCGGCCAGAGCCCTGCGAGCAGGGTGACGATCACGCCGAGCAGCAGCGCGACCTCGAACGTGCGCGGCGCGTAGACCGGCGAGCTCTGCGGCAGCGAGAGCCCGAGTACGTCGAAGAGCGCCGTCAGACCGCGCGCGAGGCCGATCCCGGCGGCGATCCCGATCGCGGAGGCGAGCACGCCCAGCGCCAGCGACTCGAGCACGACCACGCGCAGGACCTGGCGACGGGAGGCGCCGAGTGTCCTGAGCGTGGCCAGCTCGCGCGTCCTCTGGGCGACCGTGATCGAGAGGGTGTTGAAGATCACGAACGCGCCCACGAAGAGCGCGATCCCGCCGAAGCCGAGCAGGAAGCCGCGGATCACCGACAGGAACGTCTGGACGTTCTTCTTGTCCGAGCGGGCCTGCTCGTCGCCGGTCTTCACCTGCACGCTGCCGGGGACGACCTGCTCGATCCGTCGCACGAGCTCGGCCCGCGCCAGGCCCTTCCTGGCGGCGACCGAGATCGCGGTGAAGCCGTGCAGCTGCAGCAGCCGCTGAGCGGTCGGGATCGTGAAGACGGCGATCGTCGCCCCGCCGAGGGTGTCGACGTCGCCGTACTTCGCGACACCCGTGATGTGGAAGCGCTCCCTCGGCCCCTTGGCGGCGGCGTCGATGTAGTCGCCGACGCCGAAGCCGTGCTTCTCGGCCGTGTTCGAGTCGATCACGACCTCGTGCGGCCCGCTCGCCCAGCGGCCGGCGACCAGGTGCAGCGGGTTGAAGCGCGGCTGTGAGGGGTCGACGCCGAAGCCGAAGGTGGGGTTGCCGTTGCTCTCGATCGTCTTGCCGTCGCGGTCGATCAGCTTCGTGTTCGTCGTCTCGTTGTTGAGATCGATGATCGACCCCGCTGCCGCCTGGACCTCGGGCAGACGGCGGATCCGGGCGAGCAGCGAGGTCGAGACGGTGCCGTTGCCGCTGTTCGAGTAGTCGACCAGCGAGCGCTTGCTCACGACCGCGTCGGTGTTGCGGTACGAGCTGGCGAAGATCGTGTCGAAGGCCTTGGTGATGGTGTCGGTGACGACGAAGCTGCCGCTCACCATCGCCACGCCGAGCACGATCGCGAGCGCTGTCAGGACGGCGCGGACCGGCCGGGCCGCGAGCCCCTTGAGCGAGACGCGGATCATCGCCCGGTGACCTCCTGCATCGCCGCCAGCACCTCCACCGGCGTCGACTCGGAGACGTCCTTGACGATCAGGCCGTCGGCAATGAAGAGGATCCGGTCGGCCAGTGCGGCTGCGCGCGGATCGTGCGTCACCATCACGGTCGTCTGGCCCAGCTCGTCCACCGAGCGGCGCAGGAGCTCGAGCACCTCGCCGCTGGAGGCGGAGTCGAGGTTGCCCGTCGGCTCGTCGGCGAAGACGACCTTCGGCTTCGTGACGAGCGCGCGGGCGAGCGCGACGCGCTGCTGCTGGCCGCCCGAGAGCTGCGCGGGCCGGTGCGAGCGGCGCTGTCCGAGGCCGAAGGTCTCGAGCAGGCCGTCGACCCACTCGGCGTCCGGCTTGCGGCCGGCGATCGAGAGCGGCAGGACGACGTTCTCCTCCGCGGTCAGCATCGGGAGGAGGTTGAAGAACTGGAAGACGAAGCCGATCTTCTCGCGCCGCAGCACGGTCAGCTTCTTGTCGTTCAGGCCGGTGATCTCGACGCCGTCGAGGCGGACGCTGCCGCTCGTCGGCCGGTCGAGCCCGGCGAGGATGTGCATCAGCGTGGACTTGCCCGAGCCGGACGGGCCCATGATCGCGGTGAGGCGACCGTCGGCCACGTCGAGCGAGACGCCGCGCAGGGCGTCGACCGCGGTGTCGCCCTCGCCGTAGCGGCGCGCGAGGTCGGTCGCGGAGACCGCGACGGGGTGGGTGGCCGGAGCGGCGACCAGCTCCGGGAGGGCTTCGGCGGCGATGGCTGTGGCGGACATGGCTTCTCTCCTGGTGGGGTGCTGTCTGGCGCCCATCCTGTGCGCGCGCGTCTGCCCTTCGCATCGGGGGCACCCCCAAACTCGCCCCCAAGGTTTTCGCCGCTCTGGCCCTACAATTCAGCCTCCGGGCCGTAGATCGAGGGGATTTACCGAACTGAGCACACCTGCAGTACGTGAGGCTCCGACCGCGCTGCCCACAGGGACGGTGACTTTCCTGTTCACCGACATCGAGGGCTCGACACGGCTGCTCAAGAGCCTCGGGCGCGACCGCTACGGCGACGTGCTCGCGACCCACAACCGGCTTCTGCGGACGGCCTTCGCCGACGGCGGCGGCATGGAGATCGACACGAAGGGCGATTCGTTCTTCGTCGTCTTCCGGAGCGCGGGGTCGGCGGTCGAGGCGGCCGCCGGGGCGCAGCGCGCGCTGGCCTCCCACGACTGGCCCGAGGACGTGGAGGTGCGCGTCCGGATGGGCCTGCACACCGGCGAGGCGAGCGTCGGCAGCGACGGCTACGTCGGTCTCGCTGTCCACCAGGCGGCGCGGATCGGCGACGCCGGCCACGGCGGTCAGGTGCTGCTCTCGAGCACGACCGCGATCCTCGTCCGCAGCGAGCTCGCCGCCGAGCTCGGGCTGCGCGACCTCGGCGAGACGGTGCTGCCCGACATCGACCGGCCGGAGCGGCTCTACCAGCTCGAGGTCCCGGGCCTGCCCACGGTCTTCCCGCCGCTCTCGACGCGCGAGCGCGAGAAGGCGAAGCCGCGCATGCCGCGCCGGCGCACCGAGGTTCCGGTTGCGACCACCCCGCTGCTGGAGCGCGAAGCGGAGCTCGCCGCGCTGCACGCCGTCGTCGACGCGGCCTCCTTCGGCGCGGGGCGCGTGGTCGCGATCGAGGGGCGGGCCGGGATGGGGAAGACGCGGCTCGTGGCCGAGGCGCGCGCGCTCGCGGCCCGGTCCGGCTTCGAGGTGCTCGTCGCCCGCAGCGCCGACCTCGAGCAGGAGTTCGCCTACGGGGTCGTGCGCCAGCTCTTCGAGCCCTACCTCGCCTCTCTGCCGGCGGAGGAGCGCGACGAGGTGCTCTCCGGGACCGCCTCCCTCGCGCAGCGGCTCTTCGGCGACGACGAGCTGACCGGGACGGCTTCGGGCGACGTCTCGTTCGGCGTGCTCCACGGGCTCTACTGGCTCGCCGCGAACATCGCCGCGAGCCGGCCGACGGCGATCGTGGTCGACGACCTCCACTGGACCGACGCGCCGACCCTGCGCTGGCTTCTGTTCCTCGGCAGGCGGCTCGAGGGCCTGCCGCTGCTCGTCGTCCTCGGTCTGCGACCGCCCGAGCAGAGCGTCGAGACCCAGCTGCTGACCGAGCTGATCGCGGATCCGGCCGCGCTCGTGATCCGGCCGACGGCGCTCAGCGAGGGTGGAGTCGCCGCCCTGGTGGAGCGGGAGTTCGACTGCGAGCCGGATCCGGAGTTCGCGACGGCCTGCTTCGCGGCGACGGGCGGCAACCCGCTCTTCGTGCGCGCGCTCGTCGACGCCTTGCACGGAGAGGGCGTCGTGCCGAGTGCCGAGAACGCCGCCCGCGTGCACGAGGTCGGCCCTGAGCCGGTGACCCGGGCCGTGGCGCTGCGGCTCTCGCGCTTGCCGGAGGAGGCGCGGCGGTTCGCGACCGCGGCCGCGGTGCTCGGCGACGGTTCCGACCAGCGCGACGTGGCGGCACTGGCAGAGCTCGACGACCGCCACCTCTCGACGCTCGCGGCGACCTGGCTTGCTCGCGCCGACCTGCTGCGGGTGTCGATGCCGGTAGTCGAGTTCGTCCATCCGGTGGTGCGCGCTGCCGTCTACGAGTCGATCGAGCCCACGCAACGGCTGCTTGCGCACCGGCGCGCCGCGGAGCTGCTGGACAGCTCCCGCGCCGAGCCCGAGCGGGTCGCGGCGCACGTCGACCTCGTCCCTCCGGCCGGCGACCCGTTCGTCGTCGAGACGCTCCGCGTCGCCGCCGACCACGCGCTCGTCCGCGGCGCTCCCGAGGTCGCGGTCCGGCACCTGCGCCGCGCGCTCGCCGAGCCCCCGCCCGAGGAGACGCGCGCTGACACCCTGCGCGAGCTCGGGCTGGCCGAGCAGCGCGTCGACGTCTCGGCCGCCGCCCAGCACCTGCGCGAGGCGCTCGCGGCAACCGACGAGCCACTACGCCACTCGCGCCTGGCGCTGGAGCTCGGCCGCTCGCTCTTCCGCCTCAACCGCGGCCCCGAGGCCGTGCGCGTCTTCGAGCAGGCGATCGAGCGGCTCGGGGACGGCGAGCCGGAGCTGCGCGAGCTGCTGGAGGCCGAGCTGATCAACTCGTCCGGCTTCGACTCGGACGTGATCGAGGTCTCGAAGGAGCGGCTCGCCCATGTCGACGAGAGCGCGCTCGTGGGCGACGTCGGTCGCGCGGTGATGGTCGCCACGCTGCGCTACTTCGACGCCCGGCACGGGGTCAACCGCGCGGCGGTGGGCGAGCTGGCCGAGCCGAAGATGATCGCCGCGCTGATCGAGAGCATGCCCTCCGTCGCGATCTCCTGCGCGGTAACGGCGCTCATGTACGCGGAGCTCGACGACGCGATCGACCGCTTCTTCGAGCCGCTGATGGCGGCGTCGAAGAAGCGGGGCGAGCTGGTCACGCTCTCGAACCTGCTCTGCTTCCGCGGGCTCACGCTGGCCCAGCGCGGCGACCTCGAGGGCGCGATCCAGGACCTGCGCGAGTCGGACGAGCTCGTCAGCTACCTCCCGAGCCAGCAGGGCGCGATCTACTTCCGCTCGTACCTGGCGGACGTGCTGACCAACCGCGGCGAGCTCGACGAGGCCGAGGAGGCGCTCGCGCAGCTCGGCCTGCCCGAGGACGTCGCCGAGAGCGGGCACCTGATCTTCTTCCTCGGCGCGCGCGGCTGGCTGCGCTACGCGCGGCGGGACTTCGCCGGCGCCGCGGCGGACTTCGACCGGCTGGGCCGCTGCATGGAGGCGTTCGAGATCTGCAATCCCGCCGTCGTCGCGTGGCGCTCCCACCTCGCGCTGGCGCTGCTCGCACTGGACCGCCGGCAGGAGGCGCTGGAGCTCGCGCGCAAGGAGGTCGAGATCACACGCTCGTGGGGAGCGCCCCGGCCGATCGGCGTCGCGCTGCGCGTGCAGGGCCTGGCCGAGGGCGGAGCGCAGGGGATCGAGACGCTGCGCGAGTCGCTGGCGGTGCTGGAGGGGTCGTCGGCGCAGCTCGAGCGGGCGCGCACGGTCGTCGAGCTCGGCGCCGCGCTGCGGCGAGCAAACAGCCGCGCCGAGGCTCGCGAGCTGCTGAGGGAAGGGCTCGATTTCGCCGTCCGCTGCGGCTCGCAGCCGCTCGTCGAGCAGGCCGAGGCGGAGCTCGCGGCGACGGGCGCGCGACCGCGGCGGCTGCTGCTCTCCGGGGTCGAGTCGCTGACGGCGAGCGAGAAGCGGGTGGCGAAGTTCGCGGCCGAGGGGCTCTCGAACAAGGACATCGCCCAGGCGCTCTTCGTCACGACCAAGACGGTCGAGGTACACCTCAGCAACGTCTATCGCAAGCTCGGGATCGGCTCTCGCACGGAGCTGCCACAGGCCCTCGGCGGGCAGGCCTGATGCGGCTGCGGCGCAAGGGCTCCGACGACGCGGTGCGGCTGGTGATGGTCGCGACCGACCGCTCCGAGACGGCCGAGCGCGCGGTGCGGTTCGCGGTCGACATGGCCTCGCGCTACGAGGCGGAGCTACTCGTGCTGCGGGTGCTCGTGGGGGGCAAGGGCTCGCGCGCGGACGCGGTGCGCGACCTCGACGACTACGTCGAGGGCCTGGACGGGGAGCGCAAGCGCTCGGCGGTCGTCTCGGGCGACGACCCCGCGGACACGATCGTCGAGGCGGCACGGCGAGAACGGGCCGACGTGCTCGTCGTCGGCAGCGTCGGCATGAGCGGTCGGCGCGAGTTCCTGCTCCGCAACGTCCCCAACCGCGTCTCGCACAACGCGCCCTGCACCGTCGTGATCGTCCAGACCCACCGCGAGGACGCGTGAGCGCAGCGGCCGACCAGCACCTGCTCGGGCGTGCGGCCCGGATCGCGACCGTGCTGGGCAAGTACGGCTTCAACGAGTCGCGCCGCGACGACGACCCGCCGGAGCTGCGAGCGCGCCGGCTGCGCGAGGCGCTGGAGGAGCTCGGCCCGACCTTCGCCAAGCTCGGTCAGATCCTCTCGACGCGGCCCGACCTGATCCCGCCCGAGGCCGTCGCCGAGCTCGCCGCGCTCCAGGACCGCGTCACGCCGCTCGACGAGCACGAGGTCGTCAGCGTGATGGAGCAGGAGCTCGGCGTCCCGTGGGAGGACGTCTTCGCGTCGATCGAGGCCGAGCCGCTGGCGGCCGGGACGATCGGCCAGGTGCACCGCGCGGTGCTCGACAACGGCGAGCGGGTGGTCGTGAAGGTTCAGCGCCCGACGGCCGAGCACGACATCGTGCGCGACCTCAGCCTGCTCGAGCTCTTCGCCAAGAAGACGGGCAACCGCGCGGCCCTGCGCAAGATCGTCGACCTACCGGCCGCGGTCGAACACCTCTCCGATTCGCTGCGGCGCGAGCTCGACTTCCGGCTCGAGGGCGAGAACGTCGAGCGTCTCCGCGCCGCACTCACCGCCTTCCCGCGCCTCGACGCTCCGCGCGTCTACGACGAGTTCACGACGAGCCGCCTGCTCGTGCTCGAGGAGATCCCCGGCGTGCCGGTGCGCGAGATCCCGGAGGGCCCGGCGCGCCGCGAGGCGGCTCGGCAGCTGCTCGAGTGCTACTACCGCCAGATCCTCGTCGAGGGGTTCTTCCACGCCGACCCGCACCCGGGGAACATGCTCTGGGCGGACGAGCGGATCTACTTCCTCGACTTCGGCATGGTCGGCGAGCTCTCGCCCGAGATGCGCGGCCAGCTGCTCCTGCTCCTGCTCGCCTTCTGGCAGGAGGACGTGCCGTTCATGACGGAGGTCGTCCTGATCATGGCCGGGCCCGAGGCCGAGGACGCCGACGCCGCCGGGCTGGAGGCCGACCTCACCGAGCTGCTGCGCAGCTACCGGCACGCCTCGCTGGGCGAGATCTCGCTGGGCCCGCTGATGCAGGAGGTCGCGCACACCTCGACCCAGCACGGCGTGAGGCTGCCTGCTCCGCTCGTGCTCACGGGCAAGGCGCTCGCCCAGATGCAGCTGGCGGCGTGCGAGCTCGACCCGGAGCTCGACCCGTTCTCGGTCGTCGGGCGCTTCCTGATGAAGAACCTGCTCACCCGGGCGCAGGCGAGCGCCGACCCGAAGCGGCTCTTCTACGACGTGCAGAAGCTGAAGGTGCGCGGGGAGCGGCTGATCGAGTCCTTCGAGCGCATTAGCGGCTCGCGGCCCGGCCAGCGGCTGCAGGTGGACATCCGCGGGATCACGCCGCTCGAGCGCACGATCCGCATCGTCGCGCGGCAGCTCGCCCTCGCCATCACCGCCGGCTCGGCGCTGGTCGCCTGCGGCGCGACCGCGGCGGCCCAGCACGTCGAGCGCTGGGTGCCGATCACGCTGGGGGCCACGGGCGGTGCGCTCGCGCTCGTGCTGCTGCTGGACCTCGCGCGGCGCCGCGTCTAGCCGCCGACGGTGAGCGTCCGGATGCGGCCCTTGCCGTGGACGTTCTCGGCCCAGGCGATCCGGCGCCCCTCGATCGAGAGCCCGATCGGGGTGCCTCCGGCCCGCGCGACGAGCTGCGGCTTCTGCCCGCGCAGCAGGTAGACGGCGTTGCCGATCGCATAGACGGCGCCCGGAGTGCCGACCGCGACCCGGTTGACGGTGGGCGGAACCCGTGTCATGGACGCCTCGCCGCCGACGTCCCAGTACCCGCCGGTGCGCGCGTCACGCAGCTCGATCTGCCTGCGGCCGTCGACGAACTCGAACAGCAGCGCGAGCCTCGGCCAGGCGAGGGCGATCGCCCGAGGGGTGCCGTCCGGGGTGAAGCTCGAGAGGAGGTGCCCGGCGAGGTCGTAGACCTGAACCGGCGCGTACTCGGCCGCCCGGGGCGGGCCGATGTCGGGGAAGAAGCGCGGCGTCTTCGCCGGCACGAGCGCGATTCGGCCGGCCGAGGTGGCGAGCAGGAAGGGCGAGGGGAGCCCGGCCACGTCCGCTGTGCCTGTCGTGACGCGCTTGATCCCACCCTCGACATCGAGTCGGCGGCAGTTCCACTCGACGTCGCAGCGCTGCAGGATCGAGCCGAAGACGAGCGTCGAGCCGTCCCCGGCCACGCCTCCGAGCCACGACCCGTCGGCCGGACCGGGCATGAAGGAGAGGTCGAAGACCTTGCGGTCGCGGAGCGTCGGCGAGGCGGTGTGCACGTGCGTGTAGATGAAGTTCCCGGCGTCGTAGCTCGTCCAGAGGGCCTGCGTGCCGGCCAGCGCCAGCGGCCACGGCATGTGCGTGTAGCCGTCGTTGGCGTTGCCGACCACGGAGCCGCGTTTCGCGGACAGCCGCCGGACGTGGACGGCGTACTCGTGGCCGATCCACGCCACGGCACCCGAGTCCTGGGCGAAGGCATGGATACGCCCGCTCTCCGTCACGAGCGTGCGCGGCACGGGACGACTCGCGGACGGGACTCCGGCCGCCGGCGTGGTCACGAGCAGCAGCGCCGCCCCTACCAGGAAGAACATCGCCGTTCGGTTCATGGCTGCTCCTTTCGACCTATGGGGCGGTTACCGCCCTGATGCGCCCGTTGCCGTGGACGTTCTCGGCCCACGCCATCCGCCGGCCTTCGATCGAGAGCCCGACCGGCGTTCCCGCGGCCCGCGCGATCAGCCGCGCATGCTCCGGCTGCAACAGATAGATGTCACGGCCGACTCGGAAGGTCGTGCCTCCGCTCCCCACGGTGAGGTCGTCGGCGGCGAGGGGCACTCGCGCTCCCTCGACGAACTCCTTCTTGGGGACGACGAAGCGCTCGACGACCTTCGCGCCGTCGGGCTGTTCCAGGAGCACGGCCAGCGAGCGGCCCGAGAGCGCGACGTCCCGCACGAGCCCGAGGAACGGGGCACGCAGCTGGAGCCCGCCCGCGAGGTCGTAGACCTCGACCGCGCCGTCCTCCACCACCCGCGGCACCCACTGGCCGAGAGGCGTGATCTCGCGGGCGGGCGCGACGGCCACCAAGCCCGGCGTGATCGCGAAGAGCGCCGGCGGGGGAACGCCCGGGACGACCGCCGGGTAGAACGGGCGAGGTGCCGGCGTCCACATCGCAAGGGACACTCCGCCGCCCGTGACGACCAGCGGGCCCTCGAACGTGTTGCACCCGTACGGCTGGCCAGGGCAGGTCTCCGCGACCCAGCCGTAGGCAAGCGTCGTGCCGTCGCCGGACACCCCGACGAGGTCGTGGCCGTCGCCCATGCCGCGCAGACCGCCGCCGAGGTGCGCGATCTCCACCGGCTTGCGTCCGGGAGCACCCACCGCGACGGGGAACTCGGTGCTGTTGCCGCCGGCGTCGAACGACCAGAGCACGCGATTCCCGGCGAGCGCCAGCAGCGCGGACGAGGCTCGATCCCTGTAGGGGATCGTGCCCACGACCCAGGTCCGCCTCGCGCTCAGGCTCCGTAGGCGGACACGCCCGTCCGCAGCGACCCACGCCAGCCGGTCGCCGTCCTGCGCGAACGCGTAGATCGGGCGCGGCGAGCTGACGAGCGTCCGAACAGCCGGATGCCGCGCCGGCGCGGACGCGGTGGCCGCGAGCCCCAGCGGGAGCAGCAGCACCGCGACGAGCAGCGCCTTCACGACGTTCCCTCTTGCAGTGTCAGGGCTCGTACGTAGCCGTGAACCCGGGTGTCGACCGCCCAGGCCACGCGGTTGCCCTCGATGGAGACGCCGAACGGCGTTCCGGTCGATCTCCACTCGAGCCGCGGTGCGCCCTGTCCGGTGAAGAGGTAGATGGAGCTGCCGTCCGCGTATACGACGCCCCGGCTGCCGACAGCGATGTGCGTGACGGCCGGCGACGCTGCCGTCGCCCCCACGAGCGTTTCTGCCGCTGCGTCGTAGCGCTCGATCACCGCGGAGCCGTCGGCGCGCCGGACGAGCACGGCCAGGTCGGGCCAGGCGAGCGCGACGGCGATGACCGTGCCCACCGGGTGCACGCTCGCAAGCCTGCGGCCCGCGGTGTCGTAGACCACCACGGGCCCGTTCTCGGCGGGCTGCGGCGGGTGGTCCGAGGTCGGATTCGACACCGCGTGGTCGGCCGCCGGCACGACAGCCACGCGTCCGCTCGAGGCGGCGACCAGCGCCGGCGGGAGCACCGCGAGCTCGACCGACTTCGCCCGCCCGGTGACGAGAGTCACCGCTCCCCCGGCGGCCTCGACGACTTTGCAGTACTCGTCCTGACAGAACTCGCGCGTCTCTCCGTACGCGAGTGTCGACCGGTCGCCGGTGAGGCCGGCGAGATAGTCCCCGTCACCCGAGTCGTTGCTGCGGCTGAAGACTCCGACGAGTGACGCGCGCGTCTGCCCCGGCGGGACTTTCTCCCCGAGCGCTCCCGTCTTCATCGCGGTCTCGCGGGACATGCCGCCCGCGTATGTCGGCCACAGTGCGCGCAGGCCGGCGAGCGCGACCGCGGGCGGCGCGACGGGCCCGCCGCCGATCACCGCGGAGGAGACCCAGCCGACGACGCCCTGTCGTCCAGTCGAGAGCTGCTTGACGTGGACGGCGTGCCCCGCATCGACCCAGGCGATCGAGTCCGCGTCCTGTGCGAACGCGTCGATTCGGCCGCCCGAGTAGAGCGTGCGCGGCTGCGGCGGCGCGAGCGCGGCGAGCAGCCTCGCCGTCGGGACGAAGACGAGCTTGCCGTGCTGCGGCTGGCCGATCCGGTTGTGCTCGTAGTACTTGACGACGTAGACGAGGCCCCGCGCGCCGAGCGCTGCGTCACGGCTGTAGTAGCCGGAGCCCCTCGCCTTCGCGATCACGGCGTCTCTGCCGGTCGTCAGCTGCAGGACGTGCACGGCGCGCGTCCAAGCCTGGCGGGGGTCGACGGAATACGTCGCGAGGTTGCCGTAGACGGAGAGATGCCCGGCCTTCAGGGTCGTTGCCTTCGCGATCGGCCACGTGTGTACCAGCTCCCCTGTCTTCCACGCGTACACCTCGAGCGTCTTGCGCTCGGTCAGGACCACCAGCCGGTCGCCGCTCAGCCCGACCTCCTCGGCGGAGCTCGGCGTGATCTCACCTAGGAGCTTGCCGCCTGAGCTGTAGATGCCGACCGTCGGTGCGGCCGTCGGAGGCGCGTCGTAGTACGGCCACGCCTCGGGGTTGCGCAGGACCGCGATCCGGCCCGCGTCGGCCGAGGCGGCCATGATCGCGCCCGGCCCGGTGACGATCTGCTTCAGCCCGGTGGGCGTGACCAGGCTCAGCGTCTGCGCCGTGCACACGAGCCCGTGCGACCACCAGGTGCTGACGGCCAGCACGTTCCCGGAGCCGACCGCGCCGGCGATCCAGCCGCCGTACCACGCGCCGTCCTGCGAGCCGGCGTAGCGGTGGGTCGAGCGCAGTAGCTTGGCGGCGCCTCCCACGGGAGCCGTGTAGAGCCGCTCGGTGGTCTGGTAGGAGTTGCCGATCACATACCGCGTCACCCAGGCGACGCGCGTCCCGGCGATCGCCAGCTCGCCGGAGTACTTGCTGTAGGAGCCCTTCACGACCGACGTCGCGCCGTTCGCCAGGTTCCAGACGTAGACCTTGCCTCCCGTCGCGTACGCGACGCGCGAGCCGTCCAGCGCGAGCGTCACGACCGGAGCCGCCGTCCGCTTCGTCTGCGTCGCCGGCGTCTTCGCGGTTGCCACCGGCGCCGCGAGGACGACGGCGAGCACGGCGAGCGACAGGCCCAGTGTGCGGAGCCTCCTCATGCGTCTCACCTCCGCCCGAATCCTTTCGGGCGGAACGCCCAGTGGCATCGGGGCCGCCGCTGAGCGCCGTTGCTCGAATGTACTGAGCATAGATGGCCAAGGAGTTTCGACGTTGTAAGGACAACGTCAAGTGGCTTACGGAATCCTTACAAAGCGTCGGGTTTTCTGAACGGATAAGCGCTTTGATTTACACTGCGCTATTCAGCGGCGCTTGGTCATCGCCTTCACCAGCCGACGCTCGACGACGAACGCGAGCACGCTCATCATCGCCCCGAGGAAGGCCCGTTCGAGTCGACGTCGCATGGCTCGACCCTAGCTCAGCTCAAGGCCGCGCGTGCCGCCCAGGTCGACCCAGGTGCGGGTCGGGCTGCGGACGATCGTGATCATCGCGTCCCCGCAGTGGCGGCAGCGGATCACGACGCCCGGGCAGTCGACGTACACGTCGAGGCGCGCGATCTCCTCGCGGGCGCCACAGCCCCCGCAGACGCAGGGCGCGGCGGTCAGCTCGACGCCGAACAGCTCGAGCAGCAACCCGCCGACCGCGTTGCCGTCGAGGGTGCGTGGCTCCGTCATCCGGTCGCTCCGAAGCGCTCGGTCCGGATCCAGCGCGGGTCGTAGCCGAGGCGGACGAGGCCGTCGGCCGCGGCGTCGACGAAGCGCGTCGAGCCGCAGGCGTAGACGCGAGGCTCTTCCGACGCGGGGAATGCGACCTCGCCCAGGAGCTCGTCGTCGATCCGCCGCGTGTAGCCGCTCCAGCCGGGCGGCTGCTCCCGCGTGAGGGTGTGGAACACGTGGAGCCCGAGGGTCTCGAGCTCGTCGCGGTAGATCACGTCCTCCAATGTGCGGGAGGAGTAGAGCAGCCGCATCGGCGTTTCGCTGTCGAGGCGCGCGCGGCGGCGCGCCATCGCCATCAGCGGCACGACGCCCGAGCCGCCGGCGACGAGCAGCACCGGCTCGGGCTCGTCGCCGTCCCAGACGAAGTAGCCGCCGATCGGGCCGCGCACCTCGATCACGTCTCCTTCGCGTACCTCGTCGACGAGATACGGCGACACCTCGCCGTCCTCGAGCCGCTCGACGGTGATCGCGGGAGGGTCGCCCGGCGCGGAGGCGATCGAGTACGAGCGCTGTGCCTGGTAGCCGTCCTCGGCGGTGAGGCGCACGTCGAGGTGCTGGCCCGCGCGGTGGTCGCCCCAGCCGTCGGCTTCGAGCTCGAGCGTGCGCACTCGCGGAGTTTCCTCGCGCACGGCCGCCACCGACGCGGCCAGCCAGGTCAGTCGCCCCAGTACCGCTGCTCCAGCCAGGGATCTCCTCTCAAGTGGTAGCCGTTTTGCTCCCAGAAGCCGGGCTCGTCCTCGTCGCGAAGGGCGAGGCCCCGCACCCACTTCGCGCTCTTCCAGAAGTAGAGGTGCGGCACGAGCAGGCGCGCCGGCCCACCGTGCTCGGGGTCGAGCGGCTCGCCGTCGTAGCCGAACGCGACCCAGGCCTTGCCGCCCGTGAGGTCCTCGAGCGGGAGATTCGTCGTGTAGCCGCCGTCGCAGAAGGCCACCGCGTAGCCCGCGTCGTGGTCGACGGCCTCGAGCAGGGTGTCGACCGAGACGCCCTCCCAGGCCGTGTCGAGCTTCGACCACTTCGTGACGCAGTGGATGTCGACCGTGACCTCCTCGCTCGGCAGCTCGCGGAACTCCTCCCACGTCCAGCGCGCGGGCTCGGCGCCGCCCTGGATCGTGAAGGTCCACTCGTCGAGCGCCACGTGCGGCGTCGGCCCCGCCGACAGCACGGGGAAGTCGTCGGTCAGGTACTGCCCCGGCGGGACGCGGTCGGGCGGCCCGTCCTGGCGCCGCCCGCGAAATCCGCGCGAGATGATCGGCATCAGCTCGCCGCCAGCCCCGCGACCGTCTCCGGCAGGCCGTCCGCGTCGCCGACGGGCGAGAGCGAGCCGTCCTCGCCGACCGCCCAGCCGAAGATCCGCTGCGCGTCGGCGTCGAGCGCGTAGAGGAAGCGGCCGTCGCCCGTGATCGCCTCGTCGCGGACGCCCTTCTCGCCGAGCCGCGTGGAGGCCGCCACCGCGTCGGCGAGCTCGATGCTGCCGTCGGGGCCGACCGCGTAGCTCGAGATGGTGCCGTCGCCGAAGTTCGTCACGTAGACGAAGCGGCCGTCCTTGCTCACCGCGGCCCAGCAAACCTCGCTGCGCGTGTCCGCGACCGAGGCGCTGACGGGCTCGAGGTGGCCGGCGCTGAGCGCGTAGGACGAGGCCGCCGCCGCGCCGACCTCTCCGCCGAAGGCCTCGGTCACGACGACCGCGTCACCGGCGAAGTCGAAGCCGTACGGGGTCGCGCCCGACGAGGCGATCGTCTCCGGGTCCTCCGCGTAGCCGCGCTCGTCGACGGCGAAGGTGCTGATGCTGTTCGTGCCGCGTTCGGTGATCACGAGGGTGCGCCCGTCCGGGCTGAACGCGATCTGCGCCGGGTCGGCGCCCGCCTCGAGGGCGCGCGCGGAGCCGTCGAGGCCAGCCACCGAGTCGCCGGCGAGCGAGAAGCCGGCGATCCCCGGCGAACCGTTGTTGAGCACGTACGCGAGCTCGCCGTGAACGGCGACGCTCGTCGGCGCCGAACCGCCACTTGCCACGCGGCCCGCGAGCTCCAAGCCCTCGGCGGTGAGGTGGAAGAGCGAGAGCTCGTCGCTGCCCGCGTTCGTCACCAGCAGTCGGTCGCCGTCGAGCGCGAGCGAGCTCTGCGAGGCGAGGTGCGGCACGCCCGAGCCGCGCCCGCCCGTCTCGAAGCGGCCGAGCGCCGAGATGCTGCCGTCGGCGACGCGGTCGAAGGCGACCACCTCGTTCCGCTCCGCGTCGTTGGTCTGCACGTAGATCCGATCCATCGTTTCCTCCCGCGACCCCTCGGTTGTCGCCGGAACAGTCACGGCAGACGACGAAGCGTTACGCGCTGCTGGAAGGTGCGGGACACGGCAATGAGCGTCGGGATGGTGCGGCCGCCGCGCGCGGGCCTCAGCACCGTCACGTAGGCGGTCGTCGGCGAGAGCGCCGTCGTCCAGAGCATCTTCGTGGTCGGCCTCGGCCGGTGCGGGCAGGGCAGCCGCTCGCCCTGGCGCGTGTAGCCGCGGTCGTGGCCGAGGTCCTGGCCGGCGAGCGGGCCGATCTCGTAGAGGATGCGGTCGCCCCCGCCGCGCGCGCGGCCGAGCACGAGCTGCTGCGAGCAGCGCGAGGAGCGGACGTAGAGCAGCTGTCCGGCGAGCAGCGACGGGTTGAGCAGCTGGTCGTCGCGGGAGAAGCGGAGCTGCAGCCGCGTGCCGCTGACGACGTTCACCGCGGTGAGCCAGCTCGCCTCGCTGGTCGAGCGGTGGAATGCGACAAGGTCGACGCCGAGCGCGGGGCGGCCGAGCGAGGCGGGCCGCGAGACGCGGACGACCGTCTTCGGCGAGCCGGGCGCGGCCACATCTTCCACCCGGATCTCGGTCGCGGTGCGGTAGGCGAGCCAGCGGCGGGAGACGGCCAGCTTCTGCACTCCCGGGAGCGACTCGGAGACGACCGGCGCGAGGGTCGCGCGGTCGGCCACCGTAACCGTGGGGCCCGAACGCCACGCGACGTAGGTCGCGCCGACGGCCGGATCGGTCCCGGGCAGCTGGGTCGTCGTGCCGTCGTGGCGGAGGAAGCCGCCGACCCGCGGCTGCTGCCACGCGAGATCGGTTCCCGCGGCGCTCGGGTCCCCGGCGGGCGAGGCGACGGTGCCCGCGGCCTGCACCTCGCCGGCGACGAGCGCGCAGAGCAGCGACAGGGCCGTCAGCGCCCGCAGCAGGCGCAGGCCCTGCGGCCGCTCGGCGAGCACTGTTTCCCCGCCGCGCGCCGCGAGCACGAGCACTGGCAGCGCACGCCCCACCGCGAAGCCGCCGGCGATCGCCAGCGCCGCGGTGAGGCTGCCGAGCGCGAGGCAGAGCACCGGCAGTGCCCAGGCCGCGGTCGCGGGCACGTAGGTCGCCAGGCCGGTCCCGAGCAGCAGGCCGTAGAGGAAGAGCGCCCGCTCGAGCGGCATCCGCCGCCGCCACGGCTCGGGCACCTGCAGGCGGATCTGCGGCCGGACGCGCAGGCCGAGCGCGTCGCTGACGACTGCCGCGGCGCCGACAGCGAGCGCGGTGACGACCACCGCGTGGCCGCCGGCCGCTGCGCCGAGCGCCGCGAGAGCCGCGAATACTCCCGCGGCGCCCAGCGCAAGCCCGGCCGCGAACGCCGCGCCCGCTCTTCCCCGGTGACGAGCGGCACTCACGGTGCCGACCATCGAGAGGCTTCAGGGCGACCAGGCGCCCGCGAGCCCGACCAGCAGCCCGGTCAGGGCGAGCGCGGCGGTCAGCACTTGATCTTCGTGTCGTAGTACATGACGCAGAACACCCGGCGCCCGCTGTAGCAGTAGCCCGTCAGCGCCGCGTCGCCGTTGATCCGGTTGCCGACGTAGCCGCAGCAGTCGACGAGCTTGCGCACGTGGCCGCCACAGCAGCGGTACCACGCGCCGTCGATCTGGCCACGGAAGCCGAACTCGCGCCCGGCCCGCGCGCACACCCGCGTGCGCGGCGCGGGAGGGAGCGGGTTGCCGTCGGGGTCGCGCAGCAGGACGCCCTTGGCGTCGACGGGGCGGCCGAGCTTGTCGACCGACCGGCCGAGGTCGTCCACCGGCTTCCCGTCGCCGGCGCGCAGCGGGAAGCCTCTGGCGTCGATCCGCGGCAGGCCGACCGGATGCGGGCAGGAGCCGGTCGTGTAGATGTGGCCGCAGAAGTGGTAGGCCTCGGCCTTCTGCGCGCGCAGGGCCTCGAGCACGAAGCCGCCGCCCGTCAGGCCGACGAGCAGCCGGCCCGTGCGCGCGAGGAAGCCACGCCGGGAGCTGGCGCCCGCGACGCTCTCGCTGAGAGCGCCTTTCACGGTGACGCTTCGCGGTAGGGCCCGACGGCACAGAGGCTTCGCCGTGAAAGGAGCTCTAGGCACGGACGGGACTCGTCGCGTGCGCCAGGAGGCTCTCGAGCTGGTAGAGCGAGTTGAACGTGCCCTTCGCGAGCACCTCGCCGTCGGGCGCGAGCACCACGGCGTAGGGGCTGCCGGGCACGGCGAGCGCCGCCCAGGCGTCGGCGTCGGCTTCCTCGTCGAAGAGCTGCAGCTCGACGTCCGGGTCGTTCGCGAGCAGCCGCAGCGACGGCTCCAGCGCCGCGCAGAGCGAGCACCCCGGCGAGGTGAAGGCTGCGACCAGCCAACGGCTTCCGGGGTCACCCTCGAAGCGGTCGATCAGCGCGACCCGGCTGCCCAGCTCCGGGCCCTCGTGGTCGATCGAGAGGGCCGCCTGCGGCGCCACCGCGAGCCGCAGCTCGCCGAGCTCCCGCGCCAGCGCCAGCACGGCGACCCCGAGCACGCCGAGGCCGACGAGCGAGACGGACAGGCCGGCGGCCAGCCAGGCCTCCGTCGACGGCTCGTAGCCGGGCAGGAACGCCACCACGGCGAAGCCGGCTGCGAGCAGGGCCGCGCGGGTGACTGCGGGCCAGCCGATTCGTGAGTGGCTGCCGAAGCATCCGCACGGCTTGCCGGAGAGGCCCCGGAGGACTGCGAGCGCGAGGATCGACGCGAAGGTCCCGAACAGCGCCGCCGCCGCGGCCGCGACCCAGGGCAGCCCTACCGCGACTCCGACCGCCAGCGCGGCTTCGACCGCGATCGTCGAGGCCCAGACGGCGGCCCGGGCGCGTTCGTCGCGAAGGCCGTACGACCGCAACGCGTCACGGCCGGCTCGGCCCGAGAGCAGCTTCGCCGAGGCGGCGCCCAGCAGCACCGCGGCGAGCAGAAAGCGGAGGAGACCCACGACCGTCAAGCGAGGCGTGAGGATACGTGGTGATTCGGCTGCTCGCCGCCTTCGCGCTCGTCGCTGCGGCGGCCCAGGTCGCCTGCCACTCCCGCTCGCGCTAGCTGCCGTCGACGCGGTGGAGGAGGTACGCGTCGACCGCCTCCTCCTTGCCCTTCACGTGCAGCGGCGGCAGGCGCTCGACGACTGCGCCGGCGGGTAGCGCGGCCGCCGTCTCGGCCCCGATCACGACGCCGCCGACCGGCGCGACGGACTCGAGCCGGGCCGCGAGGTTGACGGTGTCGCCGACGACGCCGTGCTTGCGGTGCCCGCTCGGGCCGCCGACGAGACCTGCCAGCACCTCGCCGCTGTTCACGCCGGCCCGGAAGCGCGGCCATTCGGGGTGCCCCGCGGCGATCTCGGCCGCCGCGGCCTGGAAGGCGAGCGCGGTGCGCGCCGCCCGGCCCGCGTGGTCGGTCTGGTCGCCGTGCTGGTTGAAGATCACCATCACCGCGTCGCCGATGATCTGGTGGACGACGCCGCCTTCGGCCTCCAGCAGCGGCACCAGCCGCCGGTAGTAGTCGTTCAGCATTGCCGCCACGCGGGCTGGCGGGGTCTGATCCGAGAACGACGTGAAGCCCTCCAGGTCGGCGAAGAGGACGCTGACCTCGCGGGTCCCCGCAAGCGTCTCGTCGAGGTAGAGCGGGCTGAAGCGCTCCTCGTGCCACTCGGTGCGCGCGCTGACGGCGATCGCGACGAACGCGACCAGCATCAGCAGGTGCCACTCCCACCACGAGGCGCGCCAGTTCCGCGCCCAGGCGATCACGAGCATCGCCTCCGCGAGCAGCGCGAACGCGACGGCGACGACGAGCAGGAACTGCTCGCTGCGGCGGCGGTAGAGGCGGTAGTAGCCGAGCGCCGCGAGCGCGTAGAGGACGACGCCGGCGCCGGCGAGCGCGATCTGCCAGCCGTCCAGCTGTTCGGTGCCGAGCTCGCCCGCGAGGGGCGAGAGCTCGGCGAGCGAGACCACGGCCCAGGCGGCCATCAGCAGCGAGAGCCCGCCGACGAGCAGCCAAGCCCAGCGCAGGACCTGCTCGGCCGTGCGCGGGCGCAGGCGCAGTCCGGAGGCGGCGGCGAAGAGCCCGGCGAGCGCGAGCCCGACCGGCGTCGCCAGCTCGAAGCCCGCGTTCTTGCCGATCAGGACTCCCGGCGTCGCGAGCGCGTGCAGTCCGAGGAAGCCGGCCGCGGAGACGAACGCCAGCGAGACCAGCAGCAGCCGGGCGTCGCGCCTGCGCCGGGCCGCGACGCCGACCGCATAGCCGAGGGCGACGTTGATCGCCGCCGCGCCGAGCACGAGCCAGAAGTGCGCGGGGTGGTTCTCCCAGGTCCCGTCCGCGGCCGGGTGCACGAGCACGAGCACGAGCACCGCCGCGCCGACGACGAGCACGAACAGCGGCCAGAGCGGATGCGCGACTCCGGCCGCTAGCGGTCGATTTGCTTCCACGGCTCGCCGTAGGCGGTGAGCAGGTCGAGGAAGGGCTGCGCGTCGAAGGCCTCGGGGCCGAGCACGCCCGCGCCGCTCCAGCTCCCGCCCGCGAGCAGCTCGAGGGCGACGACCGGGTTCAGCGCCGTCTGCAGCACGACCGCCTGGGAGCCGTACACGCGCATCGTCTGCTCGTTGTCGGAGACGTGGTAGAGGTACGTCGCCCGCGGCCGCCCGTCCTTCCCGGTGCCGGTGACGAAGGTGCCCGCGCAGGTCTTGCCGTGCATCCGCTCGCCGAGCGTCGCCGGGTCGGGCAGCGCGGCTGCGACGACGTCCCGCGGCGCCACCTCGACGCCGCGTACCGAGACCGGCTCCTTCGAGTCGAGGCCGAGCTTGTGCAGCGTCTTCAGCACGTCGATGAACTCCTCGCCGAGCCCGTACTTGAAGGTGACGCGGCGGCACTCGACCCAGCGCGGCACGAGCACGACCTCCTCGTGCTCGACGTTGACGCACTCGAGCGGCCCGATCCCCTCGGGGAAGTCGAAGACCTCGGGCTCGCTGAACGGCTCCGTCGTGTACCAGCCGCGCTCGCGCTCCCAGACGAGCGGCGGGTTGAGGCACTCCTCGATCGTCGTCCAGATCGAGAACGTCGGCGCGAAGTCGTACCCCTCGACGGCGAGGTTCGCGCCGTCGCGCACGGCGACCTCGTGGATCTCGTCGAAGAGGTGGTCGGCGGCGTAGCGCGCGAAGACGTCGGAGAGCCCGGGCTCGACGCCGATCCCGACGAGCGCCAGCAGCCCGGCCTCGCGCCAGCGCTCGTGCTGGTCGAGCTGCTCCTGGCCGAGCAGGACGTCCGGGGCGGAGAGCGACATCGCCATGTCCAGGTACGTGCAGCGGGTCTCGAAGGCGGCCTCGAAGATCGGCAGGTTGAAGCGCGGGTCGGTGGCGTTCAGGACGACGTCCGCCTCGCGGGCGAGCGCCGCGACCGACGCTGTCTCGGAGGCGTCGACCTGAGCTGCCACGAAGCGCGGGTCGTCGAGGCGGGCGACGAGCGCTTCCGGTCGCGCCGGGTCGAGGTCGGCAAACGTCATGCGTTCGAAGAAGTCCCGTCGCTGCGCGACCGCCGCAGCCGCGGCGCCGACGCCACCCGTGCCGACGACCAGCACCTTCATCGCAACGCTCCTCGCTCGCGCAGCAGCTCCAGCACCTCGTCGTGGGGGAGCCCGCGCTCGACCCGCCCCTCGCGGCCCGTGACGTCGGGGGCAGCCCAGAGCGCGTTCAGCACTGCCTCCTCGGTCGCCTCGACCGTAGCCGCGAAGAGCGGGTCGAGCTGAGGCCCCTCGAGCAGGTCGGTTTCGGAGGAGGTCGAGAACGCGAGAAAGATCTCGCCGCTGCCGTGGTGGGCCACCGAACCGGTGCGCGCGAGCCCCAGGCCGGCGCGGCGAGCGAGCCGCTCCAGCGAGGCGGAGCTCACCGGCGCGTCGGTCGCGACCACGACGATGCAGCTGCCGCCCGCCTTCGCGCGCCCTCCGCCGGGGAGCAGCCGGCCCACCGGGACGCCGGCAACGGTCAGCTGGCGCATCCCGCCGAAGTTCGCGAGCAGGAGCACGCCCACGGTGTGGTCCTCGGCGGCGCGGCTCGCGCTCCCGATGCCGCCCTTCCAGCCGAGGCAGCTCATGCCGGTGCCCGCACCGACCGCGCCCTCGGCGAACGGCCACGGCGTCGCGCCGTCGACTGCCCGTGCCGCATCGGCGGCCTCGACCTGCACCACCCGCGCCTCGCTCAGGTAGCTGTCGTCGCACTCGCCGACGGCCGGAACGAGAACCTCCTCGACGCCGATCCGCGGGTCGTCGCGCACGGCTACCTCGACCGCGCCGTCGTAGACGCGTCCGATCGCCATCGTGGCGGTCAGGTAGACCGGCGTCCAGATCAGGCCCCACTCGCGGATCTCGTGCGAGTCGGTCAGCTCGCCGAGCCCGTTCAGGACGGCGACGCCGGCGCGGGCCGGCAGCGAGGGCGGCACGATCGCGGTCACGCCGGTGCGCGCGACGCCTCGGCCTTCCGGCGGGTCGGGCTCGTCGCGCCAGATCGTGACGTGGCCGACGCGGACGCCCTCGACGTCGGCGATCGAGTCGCTCGGGCCGGGCTCGAGCTCGCCGATCGCGGATGCCGAGCTCGCGCGGCCGCGGGCCTCTGGGGTCGGGAGGGCTACCGCTCACGGGAGGACTGTAGAGTCGCCGCGTGGAGCTTTCCATGCCGGTCGTCAGGAGCGATCGCTGCCTGCTCCACCAGCCCGCGGCCGAGATCTGGGTCGGCGTGCCCGGCCCGGCGGCCGAGACGCCCGCCCGCCTGCACGCGATTCTCGATGCGCTCGACGCGCGGATCGTCGACGCCGAGCCGCACGCGGACGAGGCGCTGCTCGCGGTCCACGACCAGGAGCTGCTCGCCTATCTCGCCTCTGCCTGGGACGAGTGGGAGGCCGCCGACCTGCCGCAGGAGCAGGTCGTTCCCTACGTGTTCGCACACCGCGGGCTCGGCGCGCGGCGCCGCCGCCACGGCGGTGTGGGCGAAGCCGGGCTGGTTCGCCTACGACACGATGACGCTGGTCGGGCCGGGGACGTGGGAGGCGGCTCGCGCTGCGGCCGACGCCGCGCTCACCGCGGTCGACCTCGTCGCGGGCGGCGAGGCAGTCGTCTACGCCTGCACGCGGCCGCCGGGCCACCACGTCACGCGCTCGGCCTTCGGCGGGTCGTGCTACCTGAACAACGCCGCGATTGCGGCCGCGGCGCTCTGCGAACGGCTCGACGGGCCGGTTGCCGTGCTCGACGTGGACGCGCACCACGGCAACGGCACGCAGGAGATCTTCCGCGGCCGCGACGACGTCCGCACGGGGTCCGTCCACGTCGACCCCGCCGCCGGCTGGTTCCCGCACTTCCTCGGCTTCGCGGACGAGAGCGACGAGTCGAACCTGAACCTGCCGCTCGCGCCGGGCGCCGGCGACGGCCCGTGGCTCGAGGCCGTCGCCGAGCTCGTGGGCTGGGCGCGCGGCGCGGCGGGGTTGGTCGTCGCGCTGGGCGTCGACGCCGCCTCCGGCGACCCGGAGAGCCCGCTCGAGGTGAGCGGCGCCGCCTTCCGTGAGGCCGGGCGGCTGATCGGCACGCTGGCCCTACCGACGGTGGTGGTGCAGGAGGGCGGCTACGACCTGCACGCGCTCGGCGAGCTGGTGCGGGAGACGCTGCTCGGGCTCGAGGAGGGCCGCCCGTGAAGTTCTCGCCCGAGTACCTGGCGTACGTCGTCGAGCGGCTGGCCTCGATCGGTTCGCACCCGCTCGGGTTCCGGGTGGCCGGGACTCCCGAGGAGCGCGAGGCCGTGGACTTCGTCGCGGACGAGATGCGTTCCCTCGGCCTTGTCAACGTCGTCGAGGAGCCGGTGCCCGTCGACGGCTGGCGGCTCGAGGAGGCGTACGTCGAGCTCGCCGACGGAACCCGCGTGGAGGGCGCGTCGTTCGGCGGCGTCCCCGAGACCGGAGCGCAGGGGATCGAGGGCGAGCTCGTCCGTGTCGGGCGCGGCGGCCGCAAGCAGCTCGACCGCCTCGACGTCGCCGGGAAGGTCGCGCTGGTCGAGTGGCAGGTCGCGCGGCTCTGGCCCTACCACGTCGGGCTGGAGCTCGGGCTGCGCGGCGCGAGGGCGATGGTGCTCTACGCGCCCGAGGGCGGGCCGTACTACCAGGCGCCGCACGCGCTCGGCACCTTCGACGGGATCTGGCACGCCGAGGGGCCGCCGTGCGTGACCATCCGCCGCGAGGACGCGCCGAAGCTCGACGGGCGCCTGAGAGTCGTGCTCCGCGCGCCACGGCGCCCGGCGGAGGGCTGGAACGTCGTCGGCGAGCTGCCGGGCCGCCGCCGCGGCGCTCCGACCGTCGTCGCCGGCCACCACGACGGCTGGTTCGCGGCCGCCTTCGACGACGCGACCGGCGTGGCGATGACGCTGGAGCTCGCCCGCGCATTCGCCGAGGCCGGGATTCGGCCGGAGCGGACGATCGCCTTCGTCTCGCACACCGCCGAGGAGTACGGCATCGCCGAGTCCGCCTACGACTGGTGCTACGGCGCCTGGTACCAGGTGGTCGCCGAGCACCGCGAGTGGACAACCGGCTCGCCCTTCTACCTCAACGTGGAGGGCTCCGGCCGGCCCGACGTCTTCACGCTCGACGTGCCGCCCGAGCTGACCGCCTGGGTCCGCCGCCACTGCCGCGCCGCCGCCCGCGACGGGCTGCTGCCGCACGGCCACCGGCTGGCGCGGCCGAACACGTGGACAGAGGTCTGGCCGTTCCTCGCCGCGGGGATTCCGGCGATCAACGTCTCGACGTTCACGACCGAGTTCGACCGCACCGAGTACCACACCCAGTACGACACCGCCGACAGGGTCGACTTCGGCTACCTCGCCAAGCTGACGGAGCTCTGCGCCCGGCTGCTGCTCGACGAGGCGGCGCTGGACTTCGCGGCCCGCGCGCGCGAGCTGCGCAAGCACGGGCTCGCCCTCGGGCGGATCGAGCCGGCGGACGCGCGCAGGCGCTTCACCGCGCTCGCCCGCGGCCTGCACGGTCTCGCCGCGATCGACGCCCCGCGCTACCCGCACGAGCAGACCGCGGCCGACGTCGAGCATCTCGAGCAGGCGCTCGCCGACCTCGACAACGCGGCGAGACCCCTCGCGCGCGTCGGGATCAACTGGCTCTGTCCCGACCTCTCGCACGACGCGTTCCGTCTCGAGCGCGCCCGCCGCGGCCGCCGCGCGCGCCGCGCCTGCTGGGGCGCGATGGGCGACGCCGACCCGGGCCCGGACCTCTGGCGCGAGCTCGCCTCGCTGCGCGGCGAGCCCGGCGCGCGTGAACCGGGCCCCTGGCTCGAGCAGAGCCTGCGCGGACACCTCGCGCGCTCGCGGCGGGAGCTCGAGCGCCGCCTCGACCGCATGGCGGCCGCCGTCGACGGCCGCGTCTTCCCGCTCCCGCGCCCACGCGATCTTCCGGGAGAATCACGCGCGTGAAACCGAAAGCGCTACGCCCCGGCGGGACGATCGGCGTCGCGGCTCCCGCGAGCCCGTACGACTCGCGCTCCGAGGTCCTGCGCGGGGTCGAGTGGTGGGAGTCGCAGGGCTACCGGGTCAAGCTCGCCGAGCACGTCTACGACCGTGACGACTACGTCGCGGGCGACGCGAAGGATCGCGCGGCCGACCTGAACGCGCTCTTCGCCGACCCGGAGGTCGACGTCGTCCAGGCGCTGCAGGGCGGCTACGGCTCGGCGCAGGCGATCCCGCACCTCGACTTCGACCTGATCCGCGAGCACCCGAAGCCGCTCGTCGGCTTCTCGGACATCACGGCGCTGCACGTGGCGATCCGGCAGCGTGCCGGCTTCCCGACGGTCTACGGCAACGGCCTGGTCGGGGTCGGCGACCCCGAGGCGACGGAGTTCACACGCGAGCGCCTGCTCGAGGTGCTGACCGGCGACGCGACCGGCCCGGTGCCGCCGAACCCGGGCGACCCGTACACGCGCGCGATTCGCGGCGGCTCCGTCACCGCGCCGCTCGTCGGCGGCTGCCTCTGGCTGCTGATGCAGACCCTCGGCACGCCCTGGGAGATCGAGCTCGACGGCGCGATCTTCTTCTTCGAGGACTACAAGTCCGCCCCGTACTACGTCGACGGCCAGCTGACTCAGCTGAAGCACGCGGGCAAGCTCGACGCGGTGGCCGGGGTCGTCGTCGGCGAGATGGAGGGCTGCGACTGGGGCGACCTGCGGCCGGTGTCGGACTGGGCACGGTCGCGCTCGCTCGAGGACGTGCTGGAGGAGCACCTGGAGCCGCTCGGCGTGCCAGTGCTCTACCGGCTGCCGCTCGGGCACGGCAAGCATCTGGCCGCGCTGCCGCTCGGCGTTCGGTATACGCTCGACGCCGACCGGCGTACGCTCACGCTCGAGGAGTCTCCCTGGGCGTGACAAGGAGGAGGGTGTGATGAAGAAGCGGTGGCTGGCAGCGCTCGCGACGGGGTGCCTCGCGGCCGGCCTCGCCGCCTATGCGGCGACGGCGAACGGCTCGAGCGCGGGCCCGGCGGTGAAGACGGGCGGCACGTTCCGGCTCGGCACGAGCTCGCGGATCGACTCGCTGAACCCGTACGTCGCCTTCAACCAGGACGCGTACTCGATGTTCGAGTACGTCTACCCGGAGCTCGTCCAGTACGACAAGGCCAACCGGAAGTTCGTCGCCGACTTCGCCACGTCGTGGCACGCGAGCAACGGCGGCAAGACCTGGACGTTCAAGACGCGCAAGGGCGCGAAGTGGACGGACGGCAAGCCGTTGACCGCGAAGGACGCGGCCTGGACGATCAACACCGACATCAAGTACGCGGCCGGCGGCGCCGCGAACGCCGCGGGCCTGATCGCGCACATCAAGAACGCGAAGGCCCCGAACGCGACCACGCTGGTCGTCAACTACGAGAAGGCGCCGGGCAACGTGCTCGGCCAGTTCCAGCAGTTCGCAATGCTGCCGCAGCACGTCTGGAGCAAGCACATCGGCCACAAGGGCACCGATCTCAAGCGCTTTTCCAACAACCCGCTGGTCGGCGCCGGGCCGTTCAAGCTCGCGAAGTTCAAGAAGGACGACATCGCGCTCTTCCAGCGCAACGGCTCCTTCTACGGCGAGAAGCCGCTCGTCGACGGATTCGGCCTGCGGATGTTCTCGAACGAGGACACGCTGGTCACGGCGCTGAAGAGCCACGAGATCGACGCGATCGAGGCCGCGCCCGGAACGGCGATCGCGACGCTGAAGAAGAGCTTCAACGTCCGCTCGGTTCCCGGGGTCGACCAGACCGACTTCATCATCAACTCGAACCCCAAGAAGACGGCGCACCGGGAGCTCCTGAACCCGAAGGTGAAGGCGGCGATGGCGCACGCGATCGACCGCAAGCAGATCATCCAGGTCGTCTTCCTCGGCTACGCGAAGCCGGCGAGCTCGATCATCCCCCCGGCCACCGGCACGTGGCACAACCCGAGCGTGAAGCCCGAGAGCTTCAACCTCGCGCTCGCGAACAAGCTCCTCGACCAGGCCGGCTTCAAGAAGCGCTCCGGCGGGATCCGCCTCGCGAGCGGCCGCAAGATGTCGTACGAGGTGATCACCCCGACCGACGTGCCGAGCGTCAACCGCACCTTCCAGATCCTCCAGCCCGACTTCAAGAAGATCGGGATCCAGCTCAAGCAGCGCGCGCTCGACTCGACGGCGGCCTTCGACGCGATCACCGCGCCGAACACCAAGTACACGAAGTTCGACCTCGCGATGTGGGACTGGGTCGCGCTGATCGACCCCGACTTCATGCTCTCGGTGGTGACCTGTGCCCAGTTCGGCGGCTGGAGCGACAGCGGCTTCTGCGACAAGCGCTACGACACGATGTACTCGCAGCAGCAGCTGACGCCGAACCAGGCCAAGCGCAAGGCGCTCGTCTGGAAGATGCAGCGCTACCTGCAGGCGAAGCGGCCGTACATCTGGCTCGCCGCGCAGGACGCGGTCTGGGCCGTGAGCAAGAGCTGGGGCGGGCTCGTCGCCTCGCCGCAGGGCCCGTTCAACTCGATCAACAAGTTCAGCCTCTCGAGGGTGCACCAGCAGTAGGCGTCGTCGTGAAGCGGGGTCGGTTGCCGTGAGCGGCGCGGACTACGTCCTCAAACGGCTGGCGTTTGCCGTCCTGACGGTCTTCATCGCCGTCACGATCAACTTCGCGCTCTTCCGGCTCGCCCCCGGGAGCGCCGTCACGAACCTCGCGCGCGTGCCGCACGCAACGCCCGAGACGCGCCAGGCGCTGAAGCGGCAGTTCGGGCTCGACAAGTCGCGCTTCCAGCAGTACGTGATCTACCTGCGCGAGCTCGCCCACGGGAATCTCGGCATCTCGTTCGCCAACAGCCAGCCCGTCACCGACAACCTGCGCACTGCGCTGATCAACACGGTCCCGATGGTCATGCTCGGCACGTTCTTCGCGATCGTGCTGGGGACGTTCACCGGGATCCTCGCGGCCTGGCGCCGCGGCACGGCCGCGGAGGGGCTGTCCGTCACGACCGCGCTCGGCTTCTACTCGATGCCGACGCACTGGCTCGGCCTGATGCTGGTGATCCTGTTCGCGGGCATCCTCCCGACCGGCGGGATGTCGAACGAGTTCCTGATCGACCCCCCGTTCTGGACGCACGTCAAGGACCTGGGCGAGCACATCGTGCTCCCCTCGCTCACGCTCGGGCTCGTCCTCTTCGGCGAGTACACGCTGATCGTCCGCTCGGCGATGCTCGAGACGCTCGGCGAGGACTACATCCTCACCGCGCGCGCGAAGGGGTTGAAGCCGGGGGCGATCCTGCGCCGGCACGCCCTGCGGAACGCGCTGCTGCCGATCGCGACCCTCGTCGCGCTCTCGCTCGGCTACATCGTGGCCGGCGCGATCCTGATCGAGACGGTCTTCTCGTGGCCCGGGATCGGCCGCGCAGTCTACGACGCGGTCCTGCAGCGCGACTACCCGATGCTGCAGGGCGCCTTCCTGGTGCTGACCGTCTCGGTCGTCCTCTTCAACCTGATCGCCGACCTCCTCTACTTCCGGCTCGACCCGAGGATCACCGAATGAGCGTCGCGCGCCTTCGGCTCGCTCCCGCGCGGGAAACCAGATTTCCCCCGCGTGCCCCTTTCTTCCTCCGAGGTCGCCTCGGCTCAGCCGAGGAGCACGAACGGGGGAACCTCCCGGTTCCCCCCAAGCCCCTTCCACACGCTCATCGCCCGGGGTCCGGTCGATGAGCGTCGCCGCCCGCGAGCCCGGCGCGGTCATCGAGCAGGCGCCGATCCGCTCGCGTCGCGGTCTCGTCTGGCAGGCGATCCGCCATCGGCCCTCGGCGATCGCGGGGGCGACCATCCTGCTCGCGGTCATCCTCGCGGCGCTGCTCGCGCCGGTGCTCGCCCCCTACGACCTGCACGAGCAGGTCGGGCCAGTCTTCGGCCACCCGTCCCGGAGCCATCCGCTCGGCCTCGACGACGGCGGCATCGACATGGTCACGCTGCTGATGTGGGGCGCACGGGTTTCGCTCGTGGTCGGCTTCGCGGCGACCTTCGTCTCGATGGTGATCGGCGGCACCGTCGGCGTCGCCGCCGGCTACTTCGGCGGCAGGACCGACACGGTGCTGATGCGGATCACCGACTACTTCCTCGTCATTCCCGACGTGCCGCTGATGATCGTCGTGGCGGCGATCTGGGGCCCGAGCCTCTTCCACATCGTGATCGTGATCGGGATCCTGCTCTGGACGTCGACGGCGCGGGTGATCCGCGCACAGGTCAAGAGCGTGCGCGAGCGCGTCTACGTGAAGCGGGCGCGCGCGCTCGGGGCCGGCCACCTGCGGATCGTCGCCCGCCACGTGCTGCCGCAGGTCGCGCCGTTGCTGATCGCGAACACGGTGCTGACGATCGCGGTCGCGATCTTCGACGAGACGGCGCTCGCGTTCCTGGGCCTGGGCGATCCGAGCCGGATCTCGCTCGGGAAGATCATCGAGAACGCCTTCCAGCGGGCGGCGATCTCGACGGGCGCCTGGTGGGCGATCGTGCCGCCCGGCGCGCTCGTGGCGGTGATCATCCTCGGCTGCAGCCTGCTCGGCGGCGCGATCGAGGACGCGCTCAACCCGCGGCTGCGGGTCGCGCACCTCTCGGCGCGCAGCTTCCGCCTGCGCCCCCTCGTCGGCCGGGGCTCCGAGGCGTTGTGAGCGCCCTGCTCGAGCTCGAGGACCTACACGTCTGGTTCGACCTGGGCGAAGGACGCGAGCTCCACGCCGTCCAGGGGGTGTCGCTCGCCCTCGACGCGGGAGAGCGGCTGGGGCTCGTCGGCGAGTCCGGCTGCGGCAAGACGACGAGCGTGCTCGGGCTCCTGGGCCTGCTGCCGCCGAGCGCGTGGGTGTCGGGCCGCGTGCTGCTGAACGGCCACGACATCCTCGCCGGAGGCGAGGAGACGATCCGCCCGCACCGCTGGACCGAGCTCGCGATCGTCTTCCAGGGCGCGATGAACGCGCTCAACCCCGTGCAGACCGTCTCGGCGCAGATCGTCGAGGCGCTCGAGCTGCACGGCTCCGCGTCCGGTCGGGCCGCGAAGGCCCGCGTGGGGGAGCTGCTCGAGGCGGTCGGCATCCCCGGCGACCGTGGCGGCGGCTTCCCGCACGAGTTCTCCGGGGGCATGCGCCAGCGAGCCGCGATCGCGATGGCGCTCGCGTGCAACCCGAGCGTGCTGGTCGCGGACGAGCCGACGACGGCGCTCGACGTGATGGTGCAGGCCCAGATCCTCGAGCTGCTGGACTCGCTCTGCCGCGACTTCGGGCTGGCGCTGCTGCTCGTCACGCACGACCTGCCGGTCGTCGCGCAGCTCTGCGACCGCGCCGCCGTCATGTACGCCGGGGAGATCGTCGAGGCCGGATCGGTGGACGCGCTCTTCCACGACCCGCGCCACCCGTACACGCGGCTCCTGTTCGCCGCGACGCCGGACCTGCACGGCAACGGTGCGCCGGTCTCGATCCCGGGAGCGCCGCCGCGGCTCGACCGGCCGCTCGAGGGCTGCCCCTTCCACCCGCGCTGCGACCGCGTCCTCTCGCGCTGCCCCCACGAGCATCCGGCGCTGCGCCGGCTCGAGGGCGGGCGCGAGGCGGCCTGCCACCTGAACGACCTGCCCGCGGAGGTCGTGTGAGCGCGAACGGCCGGCTGCTCGAGGTCGACGAGCTCGTCGTCCACTACCCGGTCGCCCGCGGGCTGGTCGGCGCGGTCATGCGCCGGGCGCAGCAGACGGTGCGGGCGGTCGACGGCGTCTCGTTCACGCTCGAGCGCGGCGAGCTGCTGGCGCTCGTCGGCGAGTCCGGCTGCGGGAAGACGACCACCGCGCAGACCGTGCTGCGGCTGCTGGAGCCGGTCGGCGGCCGGATCGCCTTTCACGGCCAGGACATCACCGCGCTCGGCCACCGCGAGCTGCGCCCGCTGCGGCGGCGGATGCAGATCGTCTACCAGGACCCCTACGAGTCGCTCGACCCACGGCTGACGGTGCGCGACACGATCGAGGAGCCGTTGCTGATCCACCGCGCAGGCGGCTCGAAGGCCGAGCGGGCCGAGCTCGTGCGCGACGCTCTCGCCCGCGTCGAGCTGACCCCACCGGAGCTCTTCCTCGAGCGCTACCCGCACGAGCTCTCGGGCGGCCAGCGGCAGCGTGTCGCGATCGCGGCTGCGATCGTGCTCGGGCCCGAGTTGCTCGTCGCCGACGAGCCGGTCTCGATGCTCGACGTCTCAGTTCGCGCCGGGGTGCTCGCGCTGCTCGACCGGCTGCGCGAGGGCGGGCTCGGCGTCCTGATGATCACGCACGACCTCTCGACCGCCGCCCGCTTCGCCGACCGGATCGCGGTCATGTACCTGGGCCGCATCGTCGAGGAGGGGCCGGCCGCCGCGGTCGTCGCCGACCCCCAGCACCCGTACACGAAGGCGCTGCTCTCGGTCGTCCCGCGGCGCGACCCGCGCGAGCGCTCGCGGCCGCAGATCCTGCGCGGCGAGGCGCCCGACGCCGTTCGCATCCCCGCGGGCTGCCGCTTCCACCCGCGCTGCCCGGTGGCGATCGCCGACTGCCGCGAGATCGACCCGCCGCTCGAGCCCGCAGGCTCCGGCGCGCGGCACAGGGCCGCGTGCATCCTCGCTGGCTGAACCGCGGCGTCGCCGGGATCGGCGTCGCCAGCTTCTTCTCCGACGTCAGCCACGAGGTGCCGACCTCGCTCCTTCCCGCGCTGCTGACGACGACGCTGGGGGCGCCCGCGGCGGCGCTCGGGACGATCGAGGGCATCGCCGACGGGATCGCGGGCGCGGCGAAACTGGCCGGAGGCGCGCTCGCGGACGATCCGGGTCGCCGCCGCGCGACCGCGATGGGCGGCTACACGGCGACCGCCATCCTGAGCGCGTTGATCGGCGCGGCAGTGGCCGTCTGGCAGGTCGCGATCCTGCGTTCAGCCGCCTGGCTCTCCCGCGGCCTGCGCACCCCCTCGCGCAACGCGCTCCTGACGGACGTGGTCGTCCCGGAGGCGTACGGCCGCGCGTACGGGTTCGAGCGGGCGATGGACAACGCGGGCGCGATCGCCGGGCCGCTGCTCGCGCTCCTGCTCCTTTCGCTCGTCGGCGTGCGCGACGCGATCCTGATCTCCGTCGTCCCGGGGTTGCTGGCCGCGCTGGCGATCTTCATCGCGGTGAGGTCGGCCCGGCGGCTCGAGCAACACGAGCGGCCGCCGCTGCGGATCCGCATCCGGCCCGTGCTCCACGGGCGGCTGGGACGGCTGCTCGGCGCCGTCACCGCGTTCGAGCTCGGCAACGCCGCGGCGACGCTGCTGATCCTGCGGGCGACGAATCTGCTCTCGCCCGGCCACGGCCACGACTCGGCGGTGAAGCTCGCCGTCCTGCTCTACGCCGCCTACAACGCTGCCGCGATGCTGACGAGCGTTCCCGCGGGGCACACGACCGACCGGCGCGGCGCGACCGGGGTGCTCGTGGTCGGCGCCCTCGCCGTGCTCGCGGCCTACGTCGGCTTCGCTCTCGCGGGCACCAGCGTCGCGCTGCTCGCGGTGCTGTTCGCGCTCGCCGGGACCGGCAAGGGCGCGGTCGAGACGGCGCAGAGCGCGGCCGTTGCCCTGCTCGCGCCGCCGGACCTGCTCGGCTCGGCCTTCGGCGCGCTTGCCGCGGTCCAGAGCTTTGCCAACCTCGCGGCCTCGGCGCTCGCGGGCGCCCTCTGGACGCTCGTCTCCCCGCGCGTCGCGTTCCTCTACCTGGCAGGCTGGGCGGCCGTGAGCGCGGTTGCCCTGATCGCGGTGCGGCGATGAGCGCCGAGGCGCTGCTGCAGCGCGAGCTCGAGCGCTTCGAGCGCGAGCACCCGCGCTCGCGCGAGCTTGCGAGCGAGGCGAAGCGCTCGCTGCTGAGCGGCGTGCCGATGCCCTGGATGATCCGCTGGCCGGGCGGCTTCCCGGTGTTCGCGGCCGAGGCCCACGGTGCGCGCTTCACCGACGTCGACGGCCGCGAGTACGTCGACTTCTGTCTCGGCGACACCGCGGCGATGACCGGCCACTCGCCGGAGCCGACGGTGCGCGCGGTCGCCGAGCAGGCGGCGCGCGGGATCACGCTGATGCTGCCGAGCGAGGACGCGCTCTGGGTGGGCGTCGAGCTCACGCGCCGCTTCGGGCTCGCCCGCTGGCAGTTCGCGCTCACCGCGACCGACGCCAACCGCTTCGCGATCCGCCTCGCGCGCGAGCTCACGGGTCGCCCGAAGATCCTCGTCTTCAACTGGTGCTACCACGGCTCCGTCGACGAGACCTTCGCGACCCTGAACGGCGGTTCCGTCGTCTCGCGCGATGGGAACGTCGGCCCGCCGGTCGCGCTCGACGAGACGACGCGCGTCGTCGAGTGGAACGACGTCGAGGCGCTCGAGCGGGAGCTTGCGCATGGTGACGTCGCCTGCGTGCTCGCCGAGCCGGCGCTGACCAACATCGGCATCGTCCTGCCGGAGCCGGGCTTCCACGACGCGCTGCGGGCCGCGACGCGCGAGACGGGCACGTTGCTGATCATCGACGAGACGCACACGATCTGCGCGGGGCCCGGGGGCTACACCGCGGGGTACGGGCTGGAGCCCGACGTGCTCACGATCGGGAAGGCGATCGCGGCCGGGATCCCGGCGGCGGCGTACGGCTTCTCGGCCGAGATCGCCGGGCGGCTCGAGGCGCTGCTGCCGGCCGACGAGAAGGCCGACGTCGGCGGGATCGGCGGCACGGTGGCGGCGAACGTGCTCTCGCTCGCGGCCACTCGGGCCACGCTCGCGGAGGTGCTCACGGACGAGGCGTTCGAGCGGATGATCGCGCTGGGCGAGCGCTTCGAGGCCGGCGTCGCCGGGGCGATCGAGCGGCACGGGCTGCCGTGGCACGTGACGAGGCTCGGCTGCCGGGTCGAGTACCTCTTCCGGTCCGAGCACCCGCGCAACGGCAGCGAGGCGGCTGCCGGAGGGAATGCGCTGCTCGACCGGCTGATCCACCTCTACGCGCTCAACCGCGGGATCCTGCTGACACCGTTCCACAACATGGCGCTGATGTCGCCGGCGACGTCCGAGGCCGACGTCGACCTGCACACGGAAGTCTTCGACGAGGCGGCACGCGAACTGGCTTGAAGGACACTGGCCCATGGGAGCTGGCAGGGCCCGTTAGTGCCGATGTCTTCGATGCCTCGAGCCGTTGCGCGCGGGCCAGGCCCGCGTCGACGTCGAGCGGCATATGATCGCCAGCCGACTAGGAGTCGTCGCGCATGAAGCACATTCTCGTGGGGTTTGACGGGTCGACAAACGCGCGCCGCGCGCTCGAGGAGGCTTTGGACGTCGCGCGAGCCGACACGCGCATCACGGTCGTCGCGGCTGCACAGGCACCCGCGCCGCCCGGCCAGGTTCTGCCGGTGGGGGCCGAGGGTCTCGAGGAGCGACGGCGAGAGCTCGAGGACGCGCGACGACGGCTGGCCGAGCTGGGGCGAGACGCCGAGCTTGTGGCGGTGTCGGGGGCGCCCGCCGACGTACTCGTCGAGGAAGCGGAAAAGCGAGGGGCAGACCTCATTGTCGTGGGACGACGAGGCCTCAGCGGTGCCGAGCGACTTGCAATGGGCTCCGTGAGCTCGAAGGTCGCCCGGACGGCGCGATGCAGTGTGCTGATCGCGCGCTGACCCCTTTCACACCGTCCTCGACTAGGGCAAGCGCTCCTGGTCGTAGCTCTTCTTGTCCTTCTCACGCCACTTTGCCTCGTAGGCCTCTGCCTCGGCGAACTCCTGCTCCGTCAGCGCTCTTGCTCGCGCGTCTTCGTTCGCAGGATGCTCGCCGGCGACTGTTCTGCGACGTGTGGCCACGAAGCCGACGACGACCAAGGGTACGGCGACCAGGGCAAAGACGATCCACGGGAACACGCGGCCAGCGTACCTTCACCCGCGAGCAGCCCGCACCATGGGACGACCGGGTGCGTCGGGGGGAGCGCCCAGTTGGGCGGCCGTTGAACGATCCCATCGGCCGAGCGAGGGGTTCACGCCACTACAGAGCACGCGCACTCGTCCGCGCCCGTACCTGATCGACAAGCTCTGCCGTGGAGACGGTGGCGATGCCGTGACGTTCGCCGGCGCGAAGGATTGGTCCGCCGATCGCGTCGAGCTCGGGCTGTCGCCCTGCCGCAACGTCCTTCTGCATCGAGCTGCGCATTGCCGCGGGCGCGGCGCTGTGGAGGATCCGCAGCGTATCGGCGTCGATGCAGGCACCCTCAGCCGTCGCGGCAGCGAGCGCTTCTTCACGGCAGTCGGTGAAACGTGGATCGTCGCGCGCGATCCCGAGCGGGACGGCGAGCGCGCTCGTCATGAGCGCGATCGGCGCCAGGAAGACCAGCTTCTCCCACAGCAACGACAGCTCGTCGTCGCGGACCAGGCAATCGATGCCGGCGCGCCGCAGCTCCTCGGCGACCGCGTCCGCATCGGCAAGCTCGACCTGCAGAAACGGCGACGTCTGCTGAACACGGAATCCCGACACGCGCTCGGACTCGACCCGGATCGCAGCACCGGCAACGCGCTGGTACCGGTTCCGGAGGATGCGGACGTGGTCGACGCCATTGAGCAGCGGGACTACCAGTGCTTGCCCGACACGCTGGGCCGGAACTAACGAAAGCGCGCTCTCGAGCTCTGTCGCCTTCGTCGCAACCCAGACGACATCGACGTCGCGATCGAGCAGCGACGCGGCTGGAACCTCGACCTCGAACCGGCCCAGGACCGCGCTCTCGATCGCCAGCCGACCCCCGTAGCGCGTAAGCGTCTCCGGGCGAAGCAGCAAGAGAACTTCCGCGCTCGAACGAGCGAGGGCTCCCGCCAGGAGGCCGCCGATCCCGCCGCCACCCAATACGGCATGCCGCATCAGACCCCGTACGTTCTCACAGCCTCGCGGCGCCGGGTCAGGCGCACTCCCGTGGAGCGGGACGCGTTCCGAGCCGCCGTCCGGGCTCAGGTGACATTCCCGCATGTTGGCCCACAATGTTGAGCTCGTCCTCGATTGTCGCCTGACTTAGAGTTCCGTCACTCGAAGCGACGATAGGGGGTCGGGCATGGCTGACTGGGCGGTGAATCACCTTGAAGATATTCGCGAGCTGCAGACCGTTGGAGAGTGCCCGATACGGCCTGTGCGTCACCACTTCGGGATCACCTCGTTCGGAGTGAACGCCTGGACCGCGAAGGCGGCCGGCGACCGGCTGATCAACGAACACGAGGAAGATCCCGGAAGCGAGGAGCTCTACATCGTCATCAGCGGACGGGCGATCTTCGAGCTCGACGGCGAGCGGCGCGAGGCAGGCGAAGGCACGTTCATCTTCGCCGCCCCGGGCGTCAGGCGGACAGCGTTCGCCGAGGAGGCCGGAACCACGGTGGTCGCCGTCGGCGGAACGGCGGGGAAGGCGTACGACCCCGTGGGCTGGGAGTTGTGGTACCCCCTGCGGAAACAGTACGAGGCCGGTAACTACGCCGACGTGGTGCCGAAGCTGCGCGAGGTCGTCGCCGAAGCGCCGCAGTACGGGTTGCTGTTCTACAACCTCGCGTGTCTCGAGAGCCTCACCGGCCAGGAAGCAGAAGCGATCGAACACCTGCGAACGGCGATCGAGCTGTCCGAGCAGTTCCGCGCCTACGCACGACAGGACTCGGATCTCGACGCGATTCGCGACGATCCTGCGGTGAAGGAGCTGCTCGCGAGCGACGAGAGCGGCACGCCGGCCGATTCCGGTCACTGACGCGGGCGCCGGGTTCGGTGCAATCGCGACTCAGGGTCAAGCGGCAGCAGATCCTGGCGTTCCGACGGCGAGTCGGCGCGCTCGACGAGCGCATGCCGAAGGGCTCGGAGTCGCTGCGGCGGGCGGCGTGGGCCGGCCTGCAGGACAGCATGCCGAGAGCCGCGCTGCTCTCGTTGCACGCGCGGGTCGACGGGGTCGAGTCGTCGACGTGGGAGGATCCCTCGCTCGCCCAGCTGTGGGGCCCTCGTTACAGCACCTATGTCGTCGCGAAGCGCGACTTCGCGCTGTTCTCGCTCGGGAGGCTTCCCGACAACGCCAAGGGCCGGCTTCGGGCCGAGCGCATGGCCGAGCGGTTGCACGCCCAGCTCGACGGCAGACGGATGACGGACCGGGAGGTTGCGCGCGCGCTCGGCGTCGGCAACGCGGTCAGGTACGCCGCGACCACGGGTACGGTCGCCATCCGCTGGGAGGGCGCGCGTGCGCCGACGGTCTGGACGGTCGTCGCCGCGGAGGTCGACCCGGCCGATGCCTGTCGCGAGCTCGCTCGACGCTACCTCCGCATCTTCGGACCCGCGACGGCGGTCGGGTTCGCCCGCTGGGCGGGAATCTCCCGCCGGTCGGCGACTGACGCATTCGCGTCGCTCGAGGGATCGCTGCTGCCGGTTCGATCGCCGCTTGGCGACGAGTGGCTGGTCGCAGAAGACGAGCCGGCGATTCGTGCCGGCGAGACGGTCGCCGCGCCCGCGCGCCTGCTGCCGAGCGGCGATGCCTACTTCCTGCTCGATGGAGCACAGCGCGAGCTTCTGGTTCCGCGCGAGGACCGGCGGCAGCGTCTTTGGACGCCCCGCGTGTGGCCGGGGGCGCTCCTCGTGGACGGCGAGATCCGCGGAACCTGGAGACGAGCGCAGCACACCGTGCGGATCGACGCCTGGGTCCGTCTCGCGCGCGGAACGCGCGACACGATCGAGGCCGAGGCCAACGCCCTGCCGCTTCCAGGCCTCGACCGGCCGATCGAGGTGGTCTGGAACACATGAGCGGCGTCTCCCATGTCGAGGCGAACTCGGGTGCTCGCAAGCGCCCCGGCCACTAGCGACACACGGACGCCTGCTACGGGTCGCCGGCGCCGCCCTTTCGACGGCCGCCCTGGTTGCCGCTCTGCTCACTGTCTCGGCGGGCGGCACGAGCCGGGGCATCAGCGTGCCACCGGGTTTCCGCGTCGAGACGTTCGCGCGCGGGCTCTCGCAGCCGACGGCGATGGCGTACGGCCCGGACAACCGGATCTACGTCACGCAGACCGGCGGCTCGCTCGTCCGCATCCGCCGCGGCACACGTCGCCCGGCAGTGCTCGTGCGCGGGTTGCGCACGCCGCTCGGCCTCGCCTGGCGCGGCCACGACCTGTTCGTCTCGGAGCAGGGGCGCCTGGAGCGGTTCACTCTGCGCGGCGGTCGCCTGGTGGGACGCCGGGTGATCGTGCGGGGGCTCCCGTTCGGGGAGCACCAGCAGGACAACGTCGTGCTCGGCCGCGACGGCCGCCTCTACTGGGGCAGCGGCTCGACCTGCGACGCCTGCAGGGAGCGCGACGCGCGCAGCGCGGCCGTGCTCTCGCTGCGGCGCGACGGCTCCGGTCTGCGCGTCGAAGCGCGCGGCCTGCGCAACCCGTACGGCCTCGCGTTCCAGCCGGGCACAGGCCGCCTCTACGCCTCGGTCAACGGTCAGGACGCCCTCGGCACGCCGAGCGACCCCGAGCCGGCCGAGATGGCGGTCGTGATCCGCCGCGGCGCGTTCTACGGCTGGCCGCGCTGCTGGCCGAACGCGCGCACGCTGACCATGAGCGGCAGCTGCGCGGGCGTCACCCGACCGGCGGCCTATCTCGAGCCGCACTCCTCGGCCGACGGGATCGCCTTCTACACCGGCCGCACCTTCCCGCGGGCCTACCGCGGGAGCCTGTTCGTCGCCGAGTGGGGCCAGTACCTGAGCAACCGCTTCGGCCGGCGCGTCGTCCGTTTGCAGCTGCGGCCGAACGGCGCCGCAGCGCGCGTGACCTCGTTCGCCTCCGGCTTCGCGCACCCGCTCGCGTTGCTGGTCGACAAGCGCGGCGGCCTGCTCGTCGCCGACTGGGGCCGCGGCGTCGTCTACCGGATCCAGGCGCGCGGCAGGAAGTAGTAGCCCGCAGCCGCGGTCCGGGCGTCCTCGGATTCGGTTTCGCACCGGACCGGCGACCCTGAACCCATGAGTCTCACCGCATCGGCCAGATCGATTCCCGGCACGCTGCGCCAGGAGGTCGTGATCGGCGACGGCCACCGCCTCGTGACCGACGAGCCCGAGCGGCTCGGCGGCGATGGCAGCGCGCCGGCGCCCCACGAGCTGCTCCCCGCGGCGCTCGCCTCCTGCATCTCGACCACACTCGTCATGTACGCGCGCACGAAGAAGTGGGAGCTGCGCCGCGTGGACGTCGACGTCGAGTACGACCACCGCTCGACGCCGAGGTCGTTCGAGATCGACGTCCGCGTCGAGGGCGACCTCGACGACGAGCAGGTCGCGCGCCTGGAGCGCGTCGCCGAGTCGTGCCCGCTGCGCCGCGCGCTCGAGACCGGCTTCGAGTTTCACGAGCACGTCGGCACCGGCTCCCGGGCCGGGGTCGGAGGAGCCGCGTGAGCGCTCGGCAGATCGTGATCCTCGGCGGCGGCACCGGGGGCACGATGGTGGCGAACCGCCTCCGGCGGCGCCTCGACCTGGACGAGGCCGAGATCCACGTCGTCGACCTCGACGACCGCCACGTCTACCAGCCGGGCCTGCTGTTCGTGCCCTTCGGGCTGACGTCCGTGGACGAGATCGTCCGGCAGCGCAGGCGCCAGCTTCGCCCCGGCGTCGTGTTCCACGAGCGCGAGGTCGAGTCCGTCGAGCTCGACGCCTCCGAGGTGCGGCTCGTCGGAGGCGACGCCCTTCGCTACGACGTGCTGGTCGTCGCGACGGGGTCGCGGTTGCAGCCGGAGGAGACGGAGGGGCTGACCGGCCCCGGCTGGAACGAGCGCGCCTTCACCTTCTACACGCCCGACGGCGCCGAGGCGCTGCGCGGCGCGCTCAACGGCTTCGACGAGGGCCGGCTGGTCGTGAACCTCGTCGACATGCCGATCAAGTGCCCGGTCGCGCCGCTCGAGTTCGCATTTCTCGCCGACTGGTACCTCCGCGAGCGCGGCGTCCGCGAACGCGTCGAGCTCGCCTACGCGACGCCGCTCGACGGCGCGTTCACGAAGCCGATCGCCTCCGAGCGCCTCTCGGGGCTGCTGGCGGAGAAGGAGATCGAGCTCGTGACCGAGTTCAACGCGGGCGAGGTCGACGCTGTCGGAGGCAAGCTCGCCTCCTACGACGGCCGCGAGCTCGACTTCGACCTGCTCGTGACCGTGCCGCTGCACGGCGGACAGCGGTACGTGGAGCGCTCGCCGGGGCTCGGCGACGCGCTCGGGTTCGTCCCGGCCGACAAGGCGACGCTGCAGGCGGCAGCGGGCGAAAACGTCTTCGCCCTCGGCGACGCGACCGACCTGCCGACCTCGAAGGCCGGCTCGGTCACGCACTTCGAGGCCGAGGTGCTCGCGGACAACGTCGTCCGCTTCCTGGAGGGCCAGGAGCTCGAGCCCGGCTACGACGGCCACGCGAATTGCTTCATCGAGACGGGCTACAGGAAGGCGCTGCTGATCGACTTCAACTACGAGACCGAGCCGCTACCGGGTCACTACCCCGGGTCGCTCGGGCTGCCGCTGCTGCGCGAGTCGCGCCTGAACCACCTCGGGAAGCTGCTGTTCCAGTGGGTCTACTGGCACGCGCTCCTTCCCGGGCGCGAGCTACGGGGCATCGGCCCGGCAATGCCGACCGCCGGCAAGAGGGCAGCACCGGCCCATGTCTGAGCAAAGGAGGACGAGATGACCACAGCTCCGATCGCCGACACGGCGGTCGATGTCGACGCCGAGGGGTTCCTCACGGACCCGTCGCAGTGGAACGAGCGGCTGGCCGAGGAGATCGCCCGCGAGAACGGCGTCCCGGAGCTGACCGACCGGCACTGGCTGGTCGTGCGTTTCATGCGCGACACGTACCTCGCCAAGGGCGAGGCGCCGTCGATCCGCTCGCTCGGCAAGGAATCCGGCGTGCCCGTGAAGGAGCTTTACCAGCTCTTTCCCAAGGGCCCCGCGAAGCTCGCAGCCAAGATCGGCGGCATCCCCAAGCCGCGCGGCTGCATCTAAAGGAGGACGAGATGGCGACTGTGCTCGAACACCCCGAGCTGGAGGCGGTCGAGCCGAAGACGATCGAGAAGGTGTCGATCGTGGTCTCGAAGGGCTCGCTCGAAGGCGTCTATCCAGGCCTGATCATGGCCAACGGCGCGCGCATGGAGGGCATCGAGGCCAACCTCTTCTTCACGTTCTTCGGCCTCGACGCGATCCGCAGGGACCGGCACGCGAAGCTGAAGGTCGCGACCGTCGGAAACCCCGGGATGCATTTGCCGACGCTGATCGGCGCGCTGCCGGGCTTCTCCGCGCTCGCGACCTGGATGATGAAGCGGCAGATCGCCAAGATCGACATGCCGCCGATCCCCGAGTTCCTGGAGCTCGTCGCCGACTCGGGCGTCCGGCTCTACGCCTGCAAGGCGAGCGTCGAGATGTTCGGCCTGACGACGGACGACTTCCTGCCGCAGGTCGAGGACATCATCTCGGTCGGCGAGTTCTACGAGCAGGCCGCCGGCGGCGAGATCGTCTTCACGTAACCCCAGGTGCCGCCGCCGCGCACCAGAGCGCGCGCGCGCGGCTAAGGTCTGCGTATGGTCGCTCGCCTCCGCAGCTCGTTCAGCGACCGCCGCCTCGCCATCGTCGCCTCGCTCGCGCTGCTGACGCTGTTCGCGCTGGCGATGCTCGCCGCGCGGATGATCCATACGGGGTCGCGCGGGCACAGCTGGCTCGCGTGGAACCTCTTCCTCGCCTGGATCCCGTTCGTCCTCTCCCTCGTGATCTACGCGCGCGCCAAGGCCGGCGCGTCGCTCCGCCTGCTCGTCTCGCTCGGGGCGCTGTGGCTCGTCTTCTTCCCGAACGCGCCGTACCTCGTGACCGACCTCAAGCACGTCACGTCCGGCGGCCGCGTGCCGCTGCTCTACGACGTGCTGCTGCTGGCGAGCGCCGCCTGGGCGGGCCTGCTGCTCGGCCTGACCTCGCTCTTCCTGATCCACTCCGTCGTTCGGCGCCTGGTCGGCGCGGTGAACGCATGGGCGCTCGTCGTCGGCGTCCTCGCGCTGAGCTCGTTCGGGATCTACCTGGGACGCGTCCAGCGCTGGAACTCCTGGGACGTGGTCGTGCACCCGGGGCCGCTGGCGCACCAGATCGCGGTCGGCGCGCTCCATCCGCTGAGCCATCCGCGGCCGATCGGCCTCACCGTGCTCTTCACGTCGTTCCTGCTGGCGAGCTACGTCGTGCTGTACTCGTTCGCGCGCTTGAGCCCCGAGTGGGACGCGCCCGAGCGGGCGCCTCGCTGAGCGCGGGGGTTGCAAAGCGAACATACGTTCGTTTTCATCCCGTAGGTGCAACTCGCGCTGGACGCGCTGGACCGGCTGGTCGAGACCCTGGAGGAGAGCGGCCCGCTCTCGACGGTCGAGGCTGCGCGGTCACTGTTTGCGACGCCGTCCATCTCCGAGGGCCTCGCCACCTCGCTGCTCGGCGACGTCACCGCCGGCGACAGCCGCGTCGTCTGCAGCGGCGCGACCGTCTCGCTCACGGGCGAGACCCGCGACCCGCTGCTCGACGAGGCCGAGCTGGTCGTCTTCGACCTCGAGACCACCGGCCTGTCGGCCGCGCGCGACCGGATCTGCGAGATCGGCGCCGTCCGCGTGCGCGGGCTCGAGCTCGTCGACTCGTTCGAGTCGCTCGTGAACCCGGGCGTCGCGCTCCCGGGACCGGTCGAGCGGCTCACGGGCCTGCGCGCAGACGAGCTGCGACGCGCCCCTGCGCTGCCGCGCGTGCTCCCGCTCTTCCTCGGCTTCGCCGGCGACGCGCCGCTGGTCGCCCACAACGCCGCCTTCGACCAGCGCTTCCTCGAGCGCGAGCTGCTCGCGCGGGAGGGCCGTCGGCTCTCCGAGCCGCCGCTCTGCACGGCCGCCCTCGCCAGGCGGCTGCTCGAGGGCCGGCTGCGGCGGGTGAGCCTCGCCTCGCTGGCCCACTTCTTCGGCGTCTCGACGAGGCCGTGCCACCGTGCCCTGCCCGACGCCGAGGCCACGGCGGAAGTACTGCTGTGCCTGATCGGGCTCGCACAGGAGCTGGGCGCGAGGCGGCTCTCCGATCTGCGCTCGCTCGCGGCGCCGCGGCGGCGGCGCGTCTACGGGAAGCGGACACTGGCCCGCCGCGCACCAGCTCGGCCGGGGGTCTACCTCTTCCGCGACCGGCACGACCAGGTGCTCTACGTCGGCCGCGCGCGGGACCTGCGCGTCAGGCTGCGCTCGTACTTCCGCAGCGAGCGGCAGCGGCCGTCGGTCGAGGCGGCGCTGCTCGCGCTGGAGCGGATCGAGTGGCGGGTGCTCGGCTCCGAGCTCGAGGCCGCGCTCGAGGAGCTGCGCCTAATCCGCGAGATCAGCCCGCCTGCGAACTCACGCAGCCGCCGGAAGGAGCACGGCGTCTACCTGCGGCCCCGCGGCGAGGAGCTCGTGGTCACCAAGCAACCGACGGAGCTCGGGCCGCTGACCAGCCGCCGGCAAGCGTCCCTGGCGGCGCGCGCGCTCGCGTTGAGCACCGAGGAGGAACGAGAGCGACTCCTCGACGGCGGCCCGCTCCCGCGCCTGCGGGAACGACTGGCCCATCTGGCGGAGAGCCTGCGCTACGAGGAAGCCGCGCGGCTGCGCGACCGGCTGGAGGCGCTCGAGCGCGTGATCGAGCGGTTGTGCCGCCTCCGGGACCTGCGGGAGCTCGAGGCGTGCCTGCTCGCACCGGCGGTCGAGCCCGGGTGGCGGAAGGCGTTCTTCGTCTCGGGCGGGGAGCTCCGCGCGGTCCGCTCGCTCCCGCCCGGCGGCGGCGCCCGCCTCGAGCTTGCCGCCGGCGTCGCCGCGTCCCGGCGACCGGCCGAGCGCGAACCGCTGACACCCGAGCAGGCGGAGGAGCTCCTGCTCCTCGACGGCTTCATCCGCCGTCCGCCGCCCGAGCTGACTGTGCTGCCCTTCGCCGAAGCGACCGGTCCGTGACCGGCGAGCCGACGATTCTCCACGCCGACGTCGACTCGTTCTTCGCGGCGGTGGAGCAGCGCGATCGCCCTCACCTGCGCGGCAGGCCCGTGCTCGTCGGCGGCTGGGTGGTCCTCGCTGCGAGCTACGAGGCGAAGGCCCACGGCGTCCGCACGCCGATGAGCGTCGGGCTCGCCCGGCGCCTCTGCCCGGGAGCGATAGTCGTCGAGCCGCGCATGGCCGCCTACGCGGAGGCCAGCCGGGACGTCTATCGGGTCTTCGAGGACACGACGCCGCTCGTCGAAGGGCTCTCGATCGACGAGGCGTTTCTCGACGTGCGCGGGCTCGCGCGTAGCTCCGGCAGCCCGAGCGAGATCGCGGTCCGGCTCCGGGCCGAAGTGCGCGAGCGGGTCGGGTTGCCGATCACCGTCGGGATCGCGAGGACGAAGTTCCTCGCGAAGGTGGCAAGCGGGGTCGCGAAGCCGGATGGGCTGCTCGTCGTGCCGCCGAGCCGGGAGCTCGCGTTTCTCCATCCGCTCCCGGTCGAGCGGCTCTGGGGAGTCGGGCCGGTGACGGCGCGGAGGCTCCACGACGTCGGCGTCACGACCGTCGGCCAGGTCGCAGGGTTCGCCGAGGACGTGCTCGTGTCGCTGCTCGGCCGGGCCTCCGGGCGGCAGCTCTACGCGCTCTCTCACAACAACGACCCGCGACCGGTGCGGCCGCGGCGGCGCCGCGGCTCGATCGGAGCGCAACGCGCACTCGGCCGCGCGCCGCGATCGCTCGAAGACGTCGATGCCGCGCTGGTCGGCCTCGTCGACCGCGTCACCCGCCGGATGCGGCTCGCCGGCCGGGCGGGCCGCACCGTGATGCTCAGGCTGCGCTTCGACGACTTCTCGCGGGCGGCTCGTTCGCACACGCTGCCGTACGCGACTGCCAACACCGGGGCGATCCTCGCCACGGCCAGGGGGCTGCTCGCGGCCGCGGCGCCGATCATCGAGCGGCGGGGGATCACGCTCGTCGGCGTCGCGGTCGGCAACCTCCAGGACGGGCGGAGCGTTCAGCTCGCGCTGCCGTTGGATCGCCGGGGGAGCGACGCGCTGGATGCCGCCCTCGACGACGTCTGCCTCCGATTCGGCTCGAGGGCCGTCACCCGAGCCGTGCTGCTCGGCAGCGGCCGGGGAGTGGAGATGCCCCTGCTGACCGACTAGCTACCGGGCACGCGGTCCAGGCTCGCCCAGTGGTGGACGGCGTACGAGTCGGGAAACTCGTCGTGGCGCCGCTCGGGCTCGTCCCAGCCGTACGGGTAGAAGGCCTCCTGCGGCAGGATCGTCACGTCGGGGTGGTCGCGCACGAGGACGGTCAGGAGGTAGGGGCCGGTCGCGTCCGCGGAGTTGGCCCCGAGGCCGACGGTCCGCCGCGCCTGCCGTGACGCGTCGACGAAAAACGGATGGCCGGCCACCGCCGCCAGCACCGCGCTCCCGACGCGGCCGGGCTTTTCGTAGCCCACCAGCGCGCGCTCCCCCTGCAGCAAGGGGTCGAGGGGACGCAGGCACTCGACGTCCGTGTCCACGTACACCCCGCCGTAGCGGCGCAGCACCTCGAAGCGGACCAGGTCCGAGAGCTCCGTGTAGTGGCGGGCGCGGGAGACCGCCGAGCCCGACAGGAGCCTGCGCAGGTCGCGGTCCCGCCAGACCTTGAACTTCCAGCCCGGGTGGTGCCGCCGCCAGGTCTCGCCGTAGCGCACGAGCTCGTCCGGCAGCCTGGCGTTTCCGAGCCAGACCCGGTGGACGACCTGCGGGATCCGACGGTTCGCAGCGGGGCGGCGGAAGCGCGAGAGCAGCGTGCGTCTGGGCTGCTCGGGTGACGGCAGCGCTGCGGGAGGAAGCGAGATCCGCTCCGGCTGCGGCTCCCTGACGTCCACGGGGATCCGGCAGCCGAACCCCGAACCAGCGGACCCGCTCGTGCACGAGGTCGACCTCGAGCACGTAGGTGCCCGGCTGCGCCGGCGCCTCGACGAGCAGCGGTACCACGACGGTCTCTCCGGGAGGGACGTCGCGGGTGAAGCTCGTCCGGTGGCCCTCAGCGACGAGGACGACGCCGTTCGGGTGCAGCCAGCGGTAGGCGCAGCGGATCGGCGGCCCGGCCTCGGCGTCCCAGGGCCACGTCTCGGAGCCGCGGTTGGCGACACGCACGTGGATCGGCCGGACCTCGCCGACTGCGAGGCGCGGCTCGTGCTCGAACGGCTCGATCTCGGCGGCGTACGCTCCCGCGTCCACGGTCCGCCCGCCCCAGCTTCGGCCGCTCTCCTCGAGCGGCACGACGGGAAGCTCGCCGAGCGGCCGCCGTGGCGCGCTGTTGGCCGAGAGGACGGCGCGCACGGCCTCGGCGTCCGCCTCGGGCACTAGGGCCGCCGACCGCGGCGCGTACAGCTCGGGCAGGTACATGCGCCGGTTTGCCGAGCCGCCGCCGGGCGCCTCGAGACCGGGGCGGATGACCTCGTACGCGATCGCCTTCGACCTGCGCGCCGCGAGATCCTCGAGCAGGCATACCAGGTGGTAGAGGGGCTCTTCCGCGTAGTGGGCCGGACGCGTCGGCTCGGCGCTCGTGTGATGAGCGCCGCTGAAGCGCAATGTGCCGTCGTTGCGCACGAGCCGGTTCTGGTAGTCGGGCCACCACGGCACCTGCTCCAGCCAGTGCTCCGCGTCCCGGTAGAGCCAGCGGCGCGGGAACCAGCACTGCTGGATGTGCCTGTCCGCGACCAGCTCCGGGAGCCGTTCGAGGAGCGCCGGGCTCGCGACCTCGTCCGCGTCGATCCGGAAGACCCAGTCGGCCGAGCACTGCGCATGGAGCCAGGCGAGGTGCCGCTCGAGGTACGAGAACTCGACGCGCAGGACGCGATCGGCGACTGCCGCGTACTGCTCCAGGCGCTCCCGGTCGGCGCGCGCGTCCGCGGCGATCACGATCTCGTCGGCGATCTCCCGGAACGAGTCGAGGAGGGCGGCGACTCGAGGACCCGGGTCGCCCGTCAGGCAGCACACCGACAGCGACATCTGGGGAAAGATACGACCGTGGCGGAGAAGCCGGCCCCGGCGAACCGTGTCCTCGTCGGCGGCTGGTTCAGCCTCGACGACGGGGGCGCGACCGCCGGCGACCTCGCAGCCCTCGAGGTGGCGCGGGCGTGGCTCGACGAGACCGGCCACGCCTACGACGTCGCCCTCGCACGGACGTTCGGCGACGGCGTCGACTGGCGCGCGGCCCGGCCGGCGGACTACGGGACGCTCGTGCTGGTCTGCGGCCCGCTCTCGCCGCGGCTCGCCACCTGGCAGCTCGTCACGCGTTTCGCGTCGTGTCGGCTAGTCGGGCTGGACGTGTCGGTGGTGGAGAGCTCCCATGCCTACTCGCGCTTCGAGACGCTGCTCGCACGTGACGGGCTCGGGGAGCCGCGGCCGGACCTCGCCTTCGCGGCGTCCCTCGAGCCGGTACCTGTGATCGGCGTCCTGCGCGTGCACCTGCAGGCCGAGTACGCAGACGGGCGCCACACGGAGGTCGACCGCCTGATCGCGAGGCACCTGGCCTCGCGGGACGTCGTCAGCCTGCCGATCGAGACGCAGCTCGAGCCCAGCGCGAGCGGTCTCAGAAACGCGTCCGAGGTTGCCGCGCTGGTCGCGAGGACGGACGCCGTGGTCACGACCCGGATGCACGGCCTCGTCTTTGCCCTGAGAGTGGGCGTCCCGGCCGCCGCGGTCGACCCGATCGCAGGCGGCGCGAAGGTCGCCGCCCAGGCGGCCGCGGTCGGTTGGCCGCACGTCCTCACCGCCGACGAGCTCGACGAGCAGGCGCTTGGCTGCCTCGTGGACGCCTGCCTCGATCCCACCGCGCGCACCCTCGCGCGCGAGTGCGCCCGGCGCGGCCGCCGTCAGGTCGAGCAAGTCGTGCGGTCGCGGTTCCTCGAGAGCCTCGAGGCCTGATGGGTTATCGGGCCCAGTCCAGTCCGCGACGAGACCTAGGTCGCGTCGACGCCTGCTCGTTCGATCTCGTCCACCGACTCGGGCTCTGCCGGCTCCGCGTCCGGCCGGCGGGCCGCGTCGGCCACCTCCAGCAGCCGATTGCCCCGCTCGCGAAGGTCGGCGAGCAGGTCCCCGCGCTCGTCCCGGACGCGGTCCGTGTCAGCCTGGAGCTCGCGCATCCTCGCCTCGGCCTGCTCGCGCAAGGTCTGTAGCTCTTCCTCCAGCTGACGGCGACGCTCCTCCGCCTCGGTACGCGCGTGGGCAAGAGTGCTCTCCGCCTCCAGGCGAGCGCGCTTGAGAATGTCCTCCGCCTCGGTGCGGGCGTCGGCCATGACCGTTTCCGCCTCGGTTTTCATGCCGTCGGCTTCGGTGCTGACGTTCACGTGGAGCTCTGCGGCGTCGGCCTTCGCCTTTGCGACGATCTCGTCTGCTTCCTGCCGGGCGCTCGCTGTGATCTCTTCCCCCGTCTCGCGCGCCCGCTGCAGCAGGCCGCTCACCTGCTGCTCGGTCTGCTCCAGGGCGTGCGTCACCGCGGCCCGCGGCGAGGCACTCACCTTGAGCTCGGCGATGACGCGGTTGACGCGCTTGACGTAGGCCTCGACCGCGCCGCGGTCGTAGCCGCGAACGGCGCCCGGGAAGGAGACGTTGAGCAGCTCCGGGGGCACGTAGTGGCGAAGCTCGCCGAAACCGGGCCGCGGCTCGGCCGCCGAGGCCGACTCGTCGGCCACGTCTTCCCCCGTGCGCGAGGGCGGTTCGCGCATGGGCGGAGTATGACCCACATCCGCGAACCGCGTGGCCGCTTGCGCCTTGCGGCCGAGGGACGGCGGCGCACGCTCGAGAGTGCAGCGCACTGCAGTCCGTCGAGCTCTGCGGCCGCCCGCGGAGGCCTTATGCTGGCCGGGCACCCGGCGGCCGGAGGCCAGCACCCGATGGAGCGCCCGCTCGACCCCTCCCGGCTCGGAGACCACCTCGACCGGCTCTACCGGGCCGCCTGGGCGTTCTCCGGTTCGCGCGAGGAGGCCGAGGACCTCGTCCAGGAGACCTATGCGCGGGTGCTCGCCCGGCCCCGCCTGCTGCGCAACGAGGACGACCTCGGCTACCTGCTGCGGGCGCTGCGCAACGTCTTTCTGAGCCAGCGGCGCAACCAGAGCCGGCGCCTGCGTCCCGGCCCGCTGCCCGAGGAGCTCGACCTGCTCGCCGACCCGCACGCGCGCGAGCCGCAGGCTGCGCTCGAGGCGGGCGAGCTGTACGCGGCGATCGCCGCCCTGCCCGACGACTTCCGCGACGTGCTCGTGGCCGTCGACATCAGCGGCCTCTCCTACCGGGAGGCAGCCCGGGCGCTGCGGATCCGCGAGGGAACGGTGATGAGCCGCCTCTACCGCGCCCGCCGGCAGGTCGTACGGCGCCTCGAGGGGTCGGAGTAGCTCGCGGGCCGGGCTCTAGCCGCCGGCGTGCACCGGTCCGACGAGCACCTTCTGACCCGACGAGGCCTGATCGCCGTCGGCCTGCTCGCGCGTGACGGTGAGCGTCGTGAAGCTCTCGGGTGTCACGCCCGCCCACAGCGTGACGTCCCGGCCTTCGTTGAACGTTCCGATCGGAACGAGCACGCCCGCGCCGTTGCGTAGCCACGCTTCGTAGAAGCGCCCGCGGTCCAGGCGGGGAAGACCAGTGGCGTCGAGCTCGATCCGCCAGCCCGACGATGTCTTGGTGAGCGTCGCGTCGCCCTGGGCCTGCGGCACCAGCTCGGTCGGTGAGAGCGCTGCCTGGAAGCGCTGGCCGGAGGTGCTCGACCCGAGCACGGTCAGCCCGATGACGACCGCCGCCACGGCGGCCACGGCGGCCGCGGCGGTACCGACCAGGACGGAGCGGCGCGGCCTCGGCGCGCTGCGCACCCTTCGTTCCGCTTCGACGCGCGCTCGCAGGCTCGCAGGCGCCTCGACCTCGGCGGCGGCGCTTCGTGTGAGCGCCACCGCACGCTCCTGCTCGGCAAGCCGGTCGGCGAGCTCCGAGGATGCGGCAACTCGAGCTTCGAGCGCGGCCCGACGCTCGGGCGCAAGCGACCCGTCCGCGAGGGCGGCGAGCTCGGCTGGCTCCGGCCCGCCTGCTTCGTCTTGTCGACGGCCTCTCAACGGCATGGCACCGGGAACGGTAGCCCCGAGGGCCCACCGGTGTCGTTGGCGCAGAACGCTCTCACATCTCTATGGACCCCATTCGGCCGAAGGTATTCCACCCCTCGACGAGTTCGACGGTCCCGGGAATAGACGCCGGCTCGCGGTGTCTCTAGCTGACGAACGGTCAACTACCCGGAAAGGAACGCCATGATGAACGTCCTTCGGCTCACCCGGCTTCTCTCCGTGGCCATGCTCGTCTTCGCGGCGGCGATCTTCGCCACCGGCGCAGGCGCAGCCAGCCACGCGGGAGCGGTAGTCAAGTTGGGCCACAGCGGGCTCGGCCGCATCATCGCCGACTCGCACGGCAAGACCCTCTACCTCAGGACGCGCGACGGACGCGGCAAGAGCACCTGCAACGGCAAGTGCGCGCAGGCCTGGCCTGCCCTCATCACTCGGGGCAAGCCACGGGCGATCTCCGGTGCCCGCGCCGCGCTTCTGGGCACCACCCGTCGCGCCGACGGTCGCATGCAGGTCACCTACCGTCGTCACCCGCTGTACTACTTCGTGGGCGACAGGCGTGCCGGCCAGACCGCCGGTGAGGGGCTGGTCGCCTTCGGCAGTAGCTGGTATGCGGTCTCGGCGGCCGGCACCGCGGTGAAGAGGCCGGCGATGACCGGATACTCCGCTCGTGAGTTCCGGCGCCCGACGCTCAGGCACGGCCTGCTGCGGATCGAGGGCACCAAGGAGAACGACCTGATCGCCCTTCGCCTGAAGGCCGGCAACCCCGGCATCCTCCAGATCGACGTCGGAGACGACGGTTCCGCCGACTTCAGCTTCAAGCGCAAGCACATCACGAGGATCGCCGTCGATGCACGTGCGGGCGACGACGTCGTCCGCGTCGACGAGATCAACGGCGCTTTCACCGACGCGATCCCGACGACGATCGCCGGTGGCGACGGAAACGACAACCTGGCCGGGGGCTCCGGAGCGGAGAAGCTGCTCGGCGGCGCCGGCAACGACTCGATCGACGGCAACAAGGGCAACGACCTGGCGCTGCTGGGCTCCGGTGACGACACCTTCGTCTGGGATCCAGGCGACGGCAGCGACACCATCGAGGGCCAGGACGGTGCCGACACGATGCGCTTCAACGGCGCCAACATCGCCGAGAAGGTCGACCTCTCGGCGAACGGCAACCGGCTTCGCTTCTTCCGCGACGTCGGCAACGTGACGATGGATACCGCCGGTGTCGAGCGGGTCGACTTCAACGCGCTCGGCGGTGCCGACCTCGTCACCGTCAACGACCTGAGCGGGACCGATGTCAGCAGCCTGAACCTCGACCTGGCCGGCACCCTCGGTGGCGCCTCGGGTGACAGCGCGGCCGACCGCGTCGTCGTCAACGGCACCGACGGGGCGGACAGGATCACGGTTGCTGGAGACGCCGCCGGTGTCGCGGTGTCCGGCCTGCACACGCTGGTCGCGATCCAGCACCACGAGCCGAGCGACGAGCTCGTCGTCAACGGTCTCGGCGGCAACGACCAGGTCTCGGCGGCCGACCTCGCGGCCGGGACGATCGCCTTGACGCTCGACGGAGGCCTCGGTGACGACACGATCGCCGGTGGTCAGGGCGTCGAGACGCTGCTCGGCGGCGCCGGCAACGACTCGATCGACGGCAACAAGGGCAACGACCTGGCGCTGCTGGGCTCCGGTGACGACACCTTCGTCTGGGATCCAGGCGACGGCAGCGACACCATCGAGGGCCAGGACGGTGCCGACACGATGCGCTTCAACGGCGCCAACATCGCCGAGAAGGTCGACCTCTCGGCGAACGGCAACCGGCTTCGCTTCTTCCGCGACGTCGGCAACGTGACGATGGATACCGCCGGTGTCGAGCGGGTCGACTTCAACGCGCTCGGCGGTGCCGACCTCGTCACCGTCAACGACCTGAGCGGGACCGATGTCAGCAGCCTGAACCTCGACCTGGCCGGCACCCTCGGCGGCGCCTCGGGTGACAGCGCGGCCGACCGCGTCGTCGTCAACGGCACTGACGGCAACGACGCGATCGACGTCAGCGGGGACGCACAGGTTGTGAAGGTGAGCGGTCTTGCCCCGACGGTCAAGATCCTCCACCCCGAGGTCGCGAACGACCGGCTCGAGGTCAACACGCTCGCGGGCACCGACGCCGTCGAGACGGTTGGCCTGGCCGCCGGTGCGATCCAGCTCTTCGTGGACGGCGTGATCGTCCCGTAGAGCACTTTCGACCGGCAGGGACACGCGGGGCCCCTTCACAGGGGCCCCGCGCTTGCGCTCGGGAATAGATGCCGCCAGGCGGTGTCTCTAGGAGAGAACGGTCAAACCACTGCGAAAGGAAACCGATGACTCAGCTCTCTTCATTCGTCGAGACGGCGCCGAGCGAGACGCCCACTCGCGAGCTGGCCCAGCGACGGAGTGGGACACTCGAGGTTCTCCTCCTCTGGCACGCCGAGATCGACCGCGTGGAGGTCTCCCTCTACGACTCGGCAACCGACGCCGGCTTTCACATCGAGGTGCCGGCGGGCAACGCGCTCGACGCCTTCTACCACCCGTACGCCTACGCATCGGGCCGCGAGAGCACGTCCGCGGTAGGCGGAGCCGACAGGGCGTCCGACGATGGCTAGCGTCGAATGCCTCCAGGCCGCCCTCCGCGTGCTCGTCGCAGAGCGGCAGGCCCTGCACGACCGCGACGCGGGCCGCGACGAGCTCGAGTCGAATCGGCTCGAGCTAGTGGGCCGGCAGCAGCAGCTCTCGCGTGCGTTGATCGCTCGCTACCGCCACGGCGCCGAGCGCGACGCCGCCTAGACCCACCACGTTTGGTTTGGGACACCTCGGAGTGCCCCCGGCAAGAATCGAACTTGCGCACGCGGTTTAGGAAACCGCTGCTCTTCCACTGAGCTACGGGGGCCTCCGGGAGAGGGTAGCGACGCCTGAGGAGGGGGCTCACCGGGGGAACCAGTGGTTCCCCCGTGCTCAAACCGCTGCTCTTCCACTGAGCTACGGGGGCTCGCGCCCCAGTGTAGAACTCGCGCAATGTCACGCTGTGCGCTCGTCACGGGGGCCGGAAGCGGGATCGGCGCGGCCGTCGCCCGCGCGCTCGGTGCGGACGGCTACTCGGTCGTTCTCATGGGGCGGCGCGGGGCTCCGCTGCGCCAGGTGGCCGGTGAGATTGCCGACGCCTTCGCGGTTCCGGCGGACGTCGGCGACGAGGAGCAGGTCACGGCAGCGGTCGCAGCCGCGGTCGAGCGCTTCGGCGGGATCGACGTCCTCGTCAACAACGCGGGCGTCGGCGACTCGGCCCCGCTCGGCGAGGAGACGCTCGAGGGCTGGGAGGCGACGCTGCGTACGAACCTGACCGGTGCGTTCCTAATGGCCAAGCATGCGCTCCCGCACCTGCTCGAGCGGCGCGGGTCCGTCGTCAACGTCTCCTCGATCAACGGCGTCGTGGCCGGCCACGGCTGGACGTCGTACTGCGTCTCGAAGGCCGGGCTGATCATGCTCACGCGTTGCCTGGCCGTCGACTACGGGCCGCAGGGGCTTCGCGCGAACGCCGTCTGCCCCGGGTGGGTGCGCACGCCGATGGGCGACGCCGACATGGACGAGGCGGCTCGACGGCTCGGCGGCAGCCGTGAGGATGCCTATGCCGCCGCCCACGCGCACAACCCGCTAGGCCGTGCGGCCGAGCCCGACGAGGTCGCGTCGGTGGTCCGTTTCCTCGCCTCGCCCGAGGCGAGCTACGTCAACGGGGCGACGATCGTCGTCGACGGCGGCACGACGGTCGTCGACCCGAGCGCCGCCCTGCTCGGCTAGGACGGGCGAGTCGCCAGCGTCAGGTCGACGCTGTGCTCGCTGCCGCCGCGCTTGTACGTCAGTGTGATCGTGTCGCCCGGCTTGTGCGCGTCGATCGCGCGGGTCAGGTCGTCGCCGCTCGCGATCGCCTTGCCGTCGACGGCCGTCACCACGTCGCCGCCCTTCAGGCCGGCCTTCGCGGCGGGGGTCGACGGCCTCACTGCGGCGATCCGGGCGCTGTTCGCGGACGCGTCCACCGAGACGCCGAGGTAGGCGTGCTCGACCTTGCCGCTCGAGATCAGCTGCGACGCGATCGAGCGCACGGTGTTGGACGGGATCGAGAAGCCGACGCCTTCGTTGCCGTTCGAGTCGCTCTTGATCTGCGCGTTGACGCCGATCACCTGGGCCTGCGCGTTCAGCAGCGGGCCGCCCGAGTTGCCGTGATTGATCGCGGCGTCGGTCTGGATCGAGTCGTTGATGGTGAAGTTGTTCGGGGCGGTGATCGCGCGGTGCAGCGCGCTCACGATGCCGCTCGTGACCGTCTCCTCGAGCCCGAAGGGGCTGCCGATCGCGACGACGCCGTTGCCGACCTGCACCGCGGCCGAGTCGCCGACCTGGAGCGGGTAGAGCTGGGAGGACGGTGCGTCGACCTTGATCACGGCGAGGTCGGTCGAGTCGTCGCTGCCGACGAGCTCGGCCTTGTAGGTCTTGCCGTTCCAGAAGCGCACCTCGATCGAGGACGCGCCGTTCACGACGTGCTGGTTCGTGACGATGTGGCCGGCGGAGTCGTAGACCCAGCCGGAGCCCTGCGCCCGCTCCGGGCCGCTGCCGCCGCCGAAGGGCGAGTTGCCGCCGCTGGTGGTGACGGTGATCTCGACCACGCCGCGGTAAGCGCGGCGGTAGATCTGGTTGATCGAGAGCGGCGCCGAGGAGCTCGCGATCGACTCCGCCCGGTTGACGGTCACCTGCTTGACGACGGTGTCGGTGCCCGAGAGCGTCGCGAAGGCGACAGCCCCGCCGGCCGCGCCGAGGCAGGCTGCTGCAAGGAGAGATACAACGAGGGTGCGGCGCGGGCGGCGGGGCATCGGGGAGGTCCTTTCGTCGTTGGCTTCGCAATCAGACCAGCTGCGCCTAAGAGGCGCGTGAGACTGCTGTAAGAACTCGGTAAGAAACGAGAGGCCCCGCCGCAGCGGGGCCTCTAGCACGCACAAGGGGTTTGGGGGATCCCTTGATCGATGACGGCTCCGATCTCACACCCCAAACCTAAGCGCGAGATGAACGGCGCCTAAGAAGTTTCTAAGAGGCGCGATCGTGCAGGGGTTTCTCACACCGCTCTCAGCATTCCGCGCCACAATGCGCACGTGAAGATCCTGATCGTCGACGACGAGCGCGCCGTGCGGGAGTCGCTGCGGCGCGCGCTCGAGCTCGAGGGCTACGAGATCGAGCTCGCCGAGGACGGGGCCGAGGCGCTCGAGCGGCTCGAGTCGCAGCCCGAGCCCGACGCGATGGTGCTCGACGTGCTGATGCCGCGCGTCGACGGGCTCGAGGTCTCGCGCGCCGTGCGGCGCAACGGCAGCCGGCTGCCGATCCTGATGCTGACCGCGAGGACGCAGGTCGAGGACCGCGTCGAGGGCCTGGACGCCGGCGCCGACGACTACCTGACGAAGCCGTTCGCGCTCGAGGAGCTGCTCGCGCGCGTGCGCGCGCTGCTGCGGCGGACGAGCGAGGGCTCGGGCGAGACGCTGCAGTTCGCCGACCTCGTGCTCGACCCCGGCACGCGCGAGGTCACCCGCGGCGGCGAGCGCATCGAGCTGACGCGCACCGAGTTCTCGCTGCTCGAGCTGTTCATGCTCAACCCGCGCCAGGTGCTGACGCGGTCGCTGATCTTCGAGCGCGTCTGGGGCTACGACTTCGGCTTCGCCTCCAACTCGCTCGACGTGTACATCGGCTACCTGAGGCGCAAGACCGAGAACGGCGGCAGGCCGCGCCTGATCCACACGGTGCGCGGCGTCGGCTACGCGCTGCGCGAGGCATGAGCTTTCGCACCCGGCTGGCGCTCGTGGCCGCGGCCGCGGTGGGCATCGCCGTGGTCGCGGCGTCGGTCGTGGTCTACGTGGTCGTTCACAACGAGCTGCTGGGCGAGGTCGATCGAACGCTGCAAAACCGCGCCGTCGAGATCCTCACCGGACCGTCACCGCCGCGGATCGAGGACGGCTATCTCGACATCCCGGGCCCTCCGGTCGGGGAGCAGTCCGACTTCGTGCAGGCGGTGCCGATCACCGGATCGCCCTACGTCCAGCGCGGCTTCAGCGACTCGCTGCCGGTCAGCAAACGCGACCGCGAGGCCGCACGAGGCGAGCACCGATCGTACTTCAGCGAGAAGCGCTACAAGGACGTCCAGTTCCGAGTGCTGACCATCTCGGCTTCGGGCTACGCGATCCAGATCGCGCGCCCGCTCACCGAGGTCAACCGCACCCTGCACCGGATCACCGTCTTCCTGCTCCTGATCGCGCTCGGCGGCGTCGGCGTCGCCGCGGCGCTCGGGCTGATCGTCTCGCGCGCCGCGCTCGCGCCGGTGCGCCGACTGACGGCGACGACCGAGGCCGTCACCGAGACACGGGACCTCTCGCAGCGGATCGAGCCGACGGGGACGGACGAGCTCGGCCGGCTCGCGACCAGCTTCAACACCATGCTCGGCGCGCTCGAGGAGTCGAGCCGCGCGCAGCGGCAGCTCGTCGCCGACGCCTCGCACGAGCTGCGCACGCCGCTGACGAGCCTGCGCACGAACATCGAGGTCCTCGCGCGCGGGAACGAGCTCGCACCCGTAGAGCGGGAGCGGCTGCTAGCCGACGTGGTCGAGCAGATCGGCGAGATGACGGCGCTGATCGGCGAGCTGATCGAGCTCGCTCGCGCGAGCCGGCCCGACGCCGTCGCCGAGCCGCCCGCCGACGTGCGGCTCGACCTGCTGACGGCGGACGCCGTCGAGCGCACGCGTCGCAACCGGCCGAACGTCGAGTTCGAGACCGACCTGCACGAGTCGCTCGTCCACGGGCCCCCGTCGTCGATCGAGCGCGCGGTCGCGAACCTGCTCGACAACGCTGCCAAGTGGAGTCCGCCCGGAGCGGCGGTCGAGGTCGCCGTGCGCGACGGCGAGTTGGCGGTGCGCGACCACGGCCCCGGGATCGCCGACGAGGACCTGCCGTACGTCTTCGACCGCTTCTACCGCTCGCGCGACGCGCGCGGGATGCCGGGGTCCGGGCTCGGGCTCGCGATCGTCAAGCAGGTGGCCGAGGCGCACGGCGGCTCCGTGGTCGCCGAGCAGCCGCCGGGCGGCGGCACCGTGATGCGGTTGCGGCTGAACGGCCGCGTCGACTCTTAGGCACTTCTCAGCCGCTTCTCAGGGCGCTCTCACGGCGCCCTGGTTCTCTGGGATCACCAGTTCCAGAGCCAGGAGGCCTGCATGTCCGTGAAGTCCGAGAAGACCCTGCCGGAGCCGCGACTGCCGTTCGCGAGCACCGTTCCCCCCTCCCACGCCGAAGTGCAGGCGGCCGCCGTCAGCTGGCGGCGGCACGGCCTGCTTCGCCGGCTGGTTCGCGTCTAGAGGCGGTCGTGGCCGGAGGCACCTCTCGGATCGCAGAAGCCCGCCGCCGCGCCGCCGGCGCAAAGCAGACCGCCGTCGCGGTGGCGGTGGCGGGCTTCCTGGCGATCGGCTTCCTCGCCAAGAGCAGCCACCCCGGGAAGTCGAGCTCCGCCTCGCAGAGCTCGAGTGCCGTCGTGCAGTCCGAGGACGACGGCGGCTTCGCGCTCACGCCCGGCTCGATCGCGCCCGGCGGCGGCTCGGGCGGCACGGCGCAGACGACGGTGTCCTGATCGTGCTGGCGGCGAGCACGACGTGGTACGCCGCGCGTGCCGGCGGGTTCGTGGCCTACCTGCTGCTGAGCGCGTCGGTCGCCGTCGGCCTACTGCTCTCCGGCCGCGCCAAGCTGAAGGAGTGGCCGCGGTTCGCGCTCGAGGATGTTCACCGCTTCCTCGGCATCCTCGCGGGCGCCTTCATCGTCCTGCACGGCGGCGCCCTGCTGCTCGACAAGTTCATGCCGTTCTCGCTCTCGCAGCTGCTCGTGCCCGGGACGGCGTCGTACCGGCCGCTCGCGGTCGCGCTCGGCATCGTCGGCGCGGAGCTGCTGGCGGCGCTCGCGGTGACGAACCACTACCGCAAGCAGATCCCGCACCGGGTGTGGCGCAAGCTGCACTACCTCAACTTCGCGGTCTGGGGCCTGGCGCTCGTCCACGGCCTGACCGCCGGCACCGACGCGCTCACGACGTGGGCGCTCCTGCTCTACGCGGGCTCGGCGTGGCTCGTGCTCGCGCTGCTCGTGCACCGCGTGTCCCTCCACTGGGGCTCGCCGCAACCGACCGAAAGGAGCACATAGTGGCAATGAGACGAAAGGTGATCGCAGGCGCGGCGGCCGCCCTGGCCGTCGGAGGCGCCGGCGCCGGGCTCGCGGCGACGCAGCTCGCGAGCTCCCCCAGCGCCGAGAGCAGGGCGATCGTGAACGACGCCGCGAAGAGCCTTGGCGTCGAGCCGAGCAAGCTGAGCGCAGCGCTGAAGAAGGCGATGGAGGATCGGGTCGACGCTGCCGTCGCCGCCGGCCGGCTGACCAAGGCGCAGGGCGAGGAGCTGAAGCAGCGGATCGAGTCGGACGAGTTCCCGCTCTTCGGGCCGCCCGCGCTGGGCCCCGGCTTCGGCGCGCCGCACCCGTTCTTCCACGGCCTCGACGCGGCGGCGAGCTACCTCGGCCTCAACGAGGAGCAGCTGCACAATCGCCTAGACGGCGGCAAGACCCTGGCCGGGATCGCCAAGGCCGAGGGCAAGTCGGTCGACGGCCTCAAGGCCGCGTTGCGCAAGGACGAGCAGCAGAAGCTCGACGCAGCGGTCAAGGCCGGCCGGCTGAGCAAGGCCGACGAGCAGCGGATCCTGAAGGATCTCGACCGACGGATCGACGAGCTCGTCAACGGTCGGCTGCGCCTGCGCTTCCGGGAGCACCGCGGCTTCGGCTTCCGTGGCGACTTCGACCGCCACGGGCCGCCCGCCGACCTCCTCGGCCCGGCCGCCTGACCCGAGGCCGGCACCGCGCACGCGCCCGATACGCTGGGCGCGTGCGCGAGCTCGCCGAGGCCATCGAACGCTGGCGCGCCCGGGGCGACCGGGTCGCGCTGGCCACCGTCGTCGCCACGCGCCGCTCGGCGCCGCGGCCGGTCGGCTCGAAGCTCGCGGTCTCGGAGCGCGGCGAGCTGCTCGGCTCGGTCTCGGGTGGCTGCGTCGAGAGCGACGTCGCGGTGCAGGCGGCCGAGGTGATCGCAGACGGCGCGCCGCGGCTGCTGACCTACGGGATCGCCGACGAGCAGGCGTGGTCGATCGGGCTGCCGTGCGGCGGCGAGATCGACGTCTTCGTCGAGCGCTTCGAGGGCGAGTTGCCCCGGGAGGGCGTGACCCTGACCGTTCTCGCCGGGGAGCGGGCGGGCGAACGGCGGCTGGTGTCTCTGGACGCGATCGAGCCCGGCCCGAGCCGGGTGCTCGAGCTCGACGGCGAGACGGTCTTCGCGGAGGTGCTCGCGCCGCCGCCGGGCCTCGTCGTCGTCGGCGCGACCGACACCGCCGAGGAGCTGTGCCGGGCCGCGAAGGCTCTGGGCTGGCGGACGACGGTGATCGACCCGCGGCCCGCGCTCGTCACCAGCGAACGCCTCCCGAGCCCGGACGACCTCGTGGTCGCGTGGCCCGACGAGCTGGAGGCGGGCGCTGACACGGCGGTGGTCGTGCTGACGCACGAGGAGCGGCTCGACGTCCCCGCGCTGACCGCGGCGCTGGCGAGCCCGGCGTTCTACGTCGGGGCGATCGGCTCGCGGCGCACGCAGGAGAAGCGGCGCGTGCGCCTGCTCGAGGCCGGGCTCACCGACGAGCAGCTCGAGCGGCTCGCGGGCCCGGCCGGCCTCGATCTCGGCGCCCACACGCCCGCCGAGACAGCCGTCTCGATCCTCGCGGAGGTGCTCGCGGTGCGCGAGGGCCGCTCCGGCGGCCGCCTCGTCGAGCGCACCGGGTCGATTCACAGCGTCGCCTGAGTGGCGGCGGTCGTCCTCGCGTGCGCCTCCGCGGCGCTGTTCGGGGCGATGTCGGTCGCGGTTCGGCTCGCGCTGCGCCGCTTCGACGACCCCGAGGTCGGTGCGCTCGCGATGTCCTCGGTCGCGCTTGCGCTGACCGGCGTGATCGGGCTCGCCGTGACGCGCAGCTTCGACCTCGGTGAGGTCTGGCCGTTCCTGATCGCGGGAGCGATCGCTCCGGGCCTCTCGCAGATCCTCTTCGTGCGCGCCGTCCGGGAGGCCGGCGCGGCCCGGACCTCGGTGCTGATGGGCACCGCGCCGCTCGTCGCGGTCGCCATTGCGCTCACGTTCCTGGGTGAGCCGCTCAGCCTGCCGCTGCTCGCCGGCGCGGGGCTGATCGTCGCGGGTGGCGTCGCGCTCGCGAACGAGCGCGTGCGCCCGGAGGACTTCCGCCGGCTCGGCGTTCTCTTCGCGGTCGCGGCGACGGTGTTGTTCGCGGTCCGCGACAACGTGCTGCGGGCGATCGCGAAGGACACGGACGTCCACGCCCTGGTCGCGGCGCCGGTCTCGCTGCTCGCGGGCGCGGTGACGGTCGCGCTGTACCTCGCGCTCACGCGGCGCGGATCGTGGGCGCGCTGCTACGGCGGGGCGGTACGCGCGTTCCTGCCGGCGGGCGTCTTCTTCGGGCTCTCGTACGCCGCGCTGTTCGAGGCGTACTACCGCGGGCGGGTGAGCGTGGTCGCGCCGCTCGTGGCGACGGAGTCGCTCTGGGGCGTCGCGTTCGCCGTGCTGTTCCTGCGCCGCAGCGAGCTCGTCGGCCGCCACCTGCTGGTGGGCGCGGCGCTGATCGTCGCCGGCGGCGTGGTGATCGGCGTGTCGCGATAATCCCGGGCGTGGGCTGGCTGAGCGAGCTGGTCGAGGAACGGGGTGCCGAGGCGCTCGACCTGCACGCGCAGACGATCAATCCGCAGTTCGTGAAGCTGCTGCGGACGATCGGCTTCGACCGTCGCTGGGCCCGCGCGCAGGGCGCGTACCTCTGGGACGACGAGGGCAACCGCTACCTCGACGCGCTCGGCGGTTTCGGGATGTTCAACGTCGGGCGCAACAACCCGCGCGTGCGGGAGGCGCTGGTCGAAGCGCTCGAGCTCGAGCGGCCGGGGTCGGTGCAGCTCGGGGTCGACGCGCTGCCTGCGCTGCTGGCCCAGGAGCTACTGCGCCGCGCGCCCTCGTCCGTCGAGCGCGTGCTCTTCACGAGCTCCGGCACCGAGGCCGTCGAGGCCGCGCTGAAGCTCGGCCGCGCTGCGAGCGGGCGCACGCGCGTGCTCTCGGCCGAGCACGCCTTCCACGGGCTCACGCTCGGCTCGCTCTCGGCGAACACGAGCCCCGAGTTCACCTCCCGCTTCGGCCCGCTCCTACCGGGGTTCGAGCAGGTCCCGTGGAACGACCTCGTGTCTCTGGAGCAGCAGCTCGCGCGCGAGGACGTCGCGCTCTTCATCGTCGAGCCGGTGCAGGGCAAGGGCGTGAACCTCCCGGCCGACGGCTATCTCGCCGGGGCGCAGGAGCTCTGCCGCCGGCACGGCACGCTCTTCTGCGTCGACGAGGTGCAGACGGGCTTCGGCCGGACGGGCAAGCTGTTCGCGCTCGAGCACTGGGGCCTCGAACCCGACCTGATCACGGTCGCGAAGTCGCTCTCGGGCGGCTACGTCCCGGTGGGCGCGCTGCTGATGAGCGACGCGGTGTACGAGCGCGTCTTCGACTCGCTCCCGAACGCCGTCAGCCACGGCTCGACCTTCGCGCCGAACGACCTCGCGATGGTCGCCGGCCTCGCGACGCTACGGGAGCTGGACGAGCAGGGCCTCGTCGAGCATGCGGCCCGGCTGGGCGGGTGGCTGCTCGAGCGCACGAGGCCGCTGGTCGAGCGCTCGCCGGTCGTGCGCGAGGTGCGCGGGCTCGGCCTGATGTGGGCGATCGAGTTCGAGGAGCCCGACGGCGGCTCGCGCACGTGGAGGCTGCTCGAGCGGATCCAGCCGGGCCTCTTCTCGCAGCTCGTGATCGTGCCACTCTTCCGCGACCACCGCATCCTCAGCCAGGTTGCCGGCCACGGGCTGAACGTGCTGAAGGCGATCCCGCCGCTGGTCGTGACCGAGGCCGACCTGGAGTGGTTCGCCTCCGCACTCGAAGAGACGGTGTCCCGCGCCGAGAAGATGCCGCGCGCGCTCGTCCGCTTCGCCCTCGGTGCCGCCCGCGCCGGCCGCACCCCGCGCAAGCGGCTCGTGCGCGCCTAGTCTGGCCGCGCCGAAGTCGAAACCTGCTGGCGCGAGCTCGCCGGGGCTCCTAGATCTCCGCGTGGCGCTCGGCGATGCAGCCCCGCGCCCAGCGCTCGGCGGCCTCCACGAGCCGCCCGCGAAGGATGTCGAGCTCGTGTTCGTCGTCCGGTAGGTGCTCGGGCGCGACCTCGATCCGCACCTGGTTGAGCGACGCCTCGCTCCCCTCGCCGATCTCGTGCCGCTCCTCGGCGACGATCGCGACCTCGCCGACCTTCGGCAGCAGCGCCCTCGCCAGGTCGTCGATCTCGGCAGGCGTGGCGCGGCGCCCCGCGAAGACGCCGAAGTTGACTCTCACCTCGAGGCCCGGCGGCTCGGTTTCGTGCACGCAGAACGCAAGCTGCGGCTCGGCCCTCACGCGGGTCGTACTACCACGAAGGCCACAGACCTAACCCTCGTGCGGCTCCCAGCGGAAGGCGCGCAACGCCACGATCACCCCGGCGATGCCCCAGGCCGCGAGGACCGCGACGTTCGTGCCCTGCGACCAGATCTCGTGCCCGTGCAGCATCACGTTGCGCACTAGGCGTAGGAAGTACGTCAGCGGCAGCACGTCGGCGATCGCGCGCAGCACCTGCGGGAAGTGGCGCGGCGAGAAGAAGGCGCCGGCGATGAAGGCCATCGGCAGGTAGATGGCGTTCACGACGGCCGAGGCGCCCTCGGCGCTCTTGATCAGGGCGGTGACGCCGATCCCGAGGCCGCAGAACGCCACCGCCCCCAGCAGCAGGGCGAGCACGAGCGAGCCGATCCGGTCGGGGAAGCCGATGTCGAAGAGGACGCGTCCGATCAGGATCAGCCCGATCACCTCCACGGCGAAGGCGGTCAGGAAGGCGGTCAGCAGCGCCGCCACGTACGCCCAGGCCGGCAGCGGTGTCGCGCGCAGGCGCTTCAGGATCCCGGTCTCGCGCCTGATCACCAGCACGATCGCGAGCCCGGCGAAGGCGATCGAGATCGCGCCGTAGCCGATCATCCCGGCCTCGAGGAAGTTCGAGCCGCGGACGCCGTCGACGGTGTCGTTCCCGTAGGTCGAGCCGAGCAGGACGAAGAAGACCATCGGCAGCAGGAACGTGAAGAAGGCGAGCTCGCGGCTGCGGGTGTAGAGCAGCAGCTCGCCCTTGAGCTCGTGTAGGAAGAGCCTCACTCCGCGTGCTCCTCCTCGGTCAGCTGGAGGTAGACCTCCTCGAGGCTGGGGCGGCGCACGACCAGGCCCTCGAGCTCGCGGCGCTCGGCGAGCGCGCGGGCGGTCAGGTCGTGGAGCACGCGCGTCGGCTCGTCCGTCTCGAGCACGACCTCGCGGCCGTTCTCGCGGTAGCGGATCTCCGTGGCGGGCACCGACCCGGTCAGCTCCGCGGGGGCGCCCGAGGCGACGATGCGGCCGTGGGAGAGGACGGCGACGCGGTCGGCCAGCTGCTCGGCCTCGTCGAGGTAGTGCGTGGTCAGCAGGATCGTCTTGCCGAGGCCGCGCAGGCCGCGGATCGTCTCCCACGCCTGCCGCCGCGCCCGCGGGTCGAAGCCGGTCGTCGGCTCGTCGAGGAAGATCAGCTCCGGGTCGCCGATCAGCGCGAGGCCGAGGTCGAGCCTGCGCCGCTGGCCGCCCGAGAGGCGCCGCACCCGGTCGTCGCGCTTTTCCTCCAGGCCGACGAGCTCGACCACCTCGTCCACCGGCCGCGGGCTCTCGTAGTAGCCGGCGAAGAGGCGCAGCATCTCGGCGGTGGTCAGCGTCTCGTACATCGCCGACGACTGGAGCACGACACCGATCCGCTCGCGCCAGTCGCTGCGCGCCGTTGCCGGGTCGACGCCGAGTACCTCGACCTCCCCGCCGTCGCGCTTGCGGTAGCCCTCGAGGATCTCGACCGTCGTCGTCTTACCCGCGCCGTTCGGGCCCAGCAGGCCGAAGACCTCGCCGCGCTGCACCTCGAAGTCGATCTCGCGCACCGCCTCGAGCGCGCCGTACGACTTGCGCAGGCCGCGGACTGCGATCGCGTTCATCGCAGCTCGATCGCGAGCATGGCGCCGGGCGGGAAGGCCGGCTCCTCGCCGCCGGTGAGCGCCGCCACGATGCGGGAGCAGTCTGGCTGGTGGGCGACGACGACCACCGTCTCGCCGCGCTCCTGGGCAGCCGCGCGCACGCCCTCGGCGGTGGCCCCCGGCGCGAGCCGCTCGTCGGGCTCGGGCTCGACGCCCGCGGGGCGCGCGAGCTCCCGCGCCGTCTCTCGGGCTCGCAGCAGCGGGCTCGTCAGGACAGCGTCGGGACGGACGCCCTCGTCGGCGAGCCGCTGCCCGAGCGCGCGGGCGGCCTCGCGACCCTGCGCGGTGAGGGGCCGCAGCTCGTCCGGCTCTCCCGAGGCAGCTTCGGCATGACGCACGATCACCAGCTGCACGGCGGGCAGCATAGTCTCCGCTCGTGCGCAGCTTCCGGTACGTCGTCGCGGACGTCTTCACCGACACGCCACTGGCCGGGAACCCGGTCGCCGTGTTCACCGACGGGCGCGGTCTCGACGACGCGGAGATGCAACGGCTCGCGCGGGAGCTGAACCTGTCCGAGTCGGTGTTCGTCTTCCCGGCCGAGGCGGACGGGCACGCGCGGATGCGGATCTTCACGCCCGCCGTCGAGCTGCCGTTCGCCGGGCACCCGACGCTCGGGACGGCGTTCGTGCTCGCAGGGCCGCTGCAGGTGCCCGAGATCCGGCTCGAGACCGGGATGGGCGTCGTGCCCGTGGCGCTGGAGCGCGAGCAGGACCGGATCGTGTTCGGCCGCATGGAGCAGCCGATCCCGACCTGGGAGCCGTTCTCGGAAGAGGCCGCGCTGCTGGCGGCTCTCGGCCTCGAGCGCTCGGAGCTGCCGGTCGAGCTCTACGACAACGGCGTGAGGCACGTGTACGTGGCGTTCGGCTCGGAGGAGGAGGTCGCGGCGCTGCGGCCGGATCTCACGGCGCTGTCCGACCTGCCGGACGTGGTCGGCGTCAACTGCTTCGCCGGGTCCGGCTCGAGCTGGAAGACGCGCATGTTCGCCCCTGCAAGCGGCGTCGTCGAGGATCCCGCCACCGGGTCGGCCGCCGGCCCGCTCGCCGTCCACCTGGCGCGCCACGGCCGGATCGTCTTCGGCGAGCAGATCGAGATCACGCAGGGCGTCGAGATCGGGCGGCCCTCGATGCTCTACGCGCGCGCCGACGGGTCGGCCGAGGCGATCGAGCGGGTCGAGGTCGGCGGCAGCGCGGTGATCGTCGCGCGCGGCGAGTTCAGGCTTCCCTGAGCTCGAGCGCCTCGATCTCGGGCAGCTCGGGCGCGAGCGCCCGCCAGAAGACGCCGCCGTTCGTGGAGAGGTAGAGGCGGTTGCGCGCCGCGTAGAGCACGTAGTCGGGGTCGTCGTCGGCGATCGCGACCGCGCGGCCGGGCGGAAGGCCGCCGCCGGCCTCGCGCCAGGTTCGGCCCGCGTCGTTCGAGACCGCGAGCGGCGGGCGGCGGTCGACCAGCGCGATCACGGTCGAGCCGCAGGCCGCGGCTGCGACGAGCAGCGGCAGCGTGACCCGGACCGGCTCGGCCTCGACGTCCGCGTCGGCCGAGCCGAGCACGACCTCCTCCTCGAGGTCGACCTCGAAGACGCCGTCGACGGTGCGGACGAGCGCCCTCACCGCAGCCGCCCGTCGAGCAGGCCCGCCACCACGGCTGTCGCGCGCCGTGCCGCGGCCGCCGGCGCGTGGCCCGACGCGCGCGAGACGAGGTAGGCGGCCGCAAACGCGTCCCCCGCACCCGTGGGGTCGACCTCGCCGTCGACCGGCCGCGCCGCCACGCGTTCGAGCCGCCCCTCGGCGAGCACGAGCGACCCCTCTGAGCCGAGCGTGACGACGACCTCGGGCACGCCGAGCGAGCGCAGTGCCTCCTCGTCCGGCTCGCCGACGAGCACGCGCGCCTCCTCCTCGGCGAGCTTGAGCACCGACACGTGGCGCAGGATTTCCGGGTCGTAGGCGGCGTCCAGCTCGAGCGGCCCCGTCCGGTCCGGCCGCGCGAGACCCTGGCCGTCGAACGACACGCGCCTGCCGCGGGCGAGCGCGGCGAGGGTCGCGGCGGGAAAGTCGGAGCGCGCGAGCCCTCCGACGTGCACCCACTCCACCCGCTCGAGCCCGTGCAGGTCGGCGGGCGTCCACGACGGCCCCAGCGCGTCGACGACCATCTCCCGCCGGTCGCCGTCGTACCGGAACGAGAAGGCGGCCGTCGAGTCGCCCCCGCGCCAGAGCACCGGCAGCCCGAGCCGTATGAGCGCCGGCAGGAGCAGCCGCCGGTCCGTTTCCGCGCACTTGGCCGCCACGAGCGCCGGCCGGCCGAGCACACGCAGCGCGCGCGCCGCATGGATGGGGGCGCCGCCGGCCCGCGGCCCGCCGTCAACGAGGTCGCGCGAGAGGTTCCCGACGACTGCGAGCGGCCTCACGGAGCGAATCTACCCAGGCCGCGAGCAGCGTCAGCCCGAAGGCGGCCGCGAAGCTCGGCAGCGACGCGGTGAACCGCGCGTGCCCCGAGCTGACGTGCCCGACGAGGTCGGTCCACCAGGACGGGCCCACCGGCGAGAGCCACTGGTAGAGCGCGAAGCCGAGCACCCAGGCCGCGAGCCGCTCCCAGCGCACGACCGGCGCATCGAAAACGTCCTCGGCGTCGTAGTGCGTGCCGCGCGTGAGCCAGTCGGCGAGCAGGACGCCGAAGAGCGGTACGAACACCGACCCCAGCAGGAACAGGAACGTCAGGTAGTTGCCGAGGTCGATGGCGATCGCGCCGGCCGTCGCGACGGCCGCGACGAGCACGATCAGCAGCCGCTGCGAGGCGCGCGGCAGCAGGTTCTGCAGCGAGACCGCGGTCGAGTAGACGTCGGCGAAGGCCTCGTCGCTCTCGTCCACGGTCAGCATCAAGAGCGCGATCACGGCGAGGACGCTCCCGCTCGGCGACCGCGCTCGGGATCTGCGCGGGATCGCCGAGGCCGCGCTCGAGCACGAGCACCGCGCCGAGGGCGAAGCACCAGAGTGTCGGCAGCAGGTAGCCGAGCCCGGTGCCGAGGAAGGCGCTGCGCCGGTCGCGCGCGAAACGCGTGTAGTCGGCCGCCAGCGGTGTCCACGAGATGATGCTCGCGAGCACCAGGTCGATGCCCTGGCCGAGTGAGAGCCCGCCCTCGCCGCTTGTGTGCCAGAGCGCGTGCAGGTCGGCCTTGTCGATCGCCCACCAGGTCAGGTACGCGATCGACGCTGCGACCGCCCAGATCGCGAACTTGCGCACGTAGCGGCGGACGAAGCCGATCGGCCCCAGCAGCCCGAGCGCAAGCGAGACCGCGCCGAAGACGAGCGCCCAGAGCCAGCGGCCGCTAAAGCCGAAGACGCGCTCCGAGAGCGCCGCGGCGGCCGTCGAGATGATGATCAGCTCGAACGTCGACCAGCCGAGGTTCTGGGCCACGTTCAGGACGGTCGGCGCGTACGAGCCGCGGCGTCCGAGCGGCGCCCGCAGCACCACCATCCCCGGCACGCGCGCGTCGGCGCCGATCGCGCCGGCGAGGCCGAGCAGCAGGTTCCCGGCCAGCGCCCCGATCACGATCGCCAGCAGCGCCTGCTGGAAGGAGAGCATCGGGACGAGCCCCGCCGCCGCAACGATCACGAGCAGGCTGACGGAGAGGTTCCCCCAGAGCAGCGTCAGGTCGAGCAGGCCCAGCACCCGCAGGCGGTCGGGCACGGGCTCGATGCCCCAGCTCGGCGTTCCGTCGTCCACGCGCTCCCTTCGCTGGTGCTAGCCAGATCAGGTTCGACGGGTGTGATCTCAGCCGCTTGTCCGCGGCACCCCGGTTTCGGCACTGTAACCGCACGATGGAGGGCAGGCGCAGCTCGTGCACGGCCCCCGCCGGCTGGCCGTGACGCTCGTGCCGGTGCTCCGCTGGCTCTAGTGGGAGCTCTTCACGGGCGCGGTCAGCGCTGCGACCGCGCCGAGGCCGACGAAGACCGACCCGGAGGCGAAGCGCTGGACGGCCGGGAAGCGGCGGCTGCGGCGGAGGCGGTCGCCGAGGGTGCCGGCGACGAGCGCCCAAACGCCGTCGCTGCAGAAGCCGAGCGCGGCGAAGAGCAGGCCCAGCAGAAGGATCTGCGCCCACGCCGCGCCGCGGTCGGGCTCGACGAACTGCGGCAGGAAGGCGAGGAAGAACAGCGCCGTCTTCGGATTGAGCGTGTTCACGACGATCCCCTGGCGGTAGAGGCGGCCGAGGTCGCGCGTCTCGCGCGTGTGCGGCTCGCGCTCCCGCTCCAGGCCCGCGAGGCGGCGCAGGCCGACCACGATCAGGTAGGCCGCGCCGAGGTACTTGACCACATCGAAGGCGAGCGCCGAGGAGGCGAGCAGCGCGGAGAGCCCGACCGTGGCAGCCGCGATGTGCACGAGCGTCCCGGTCGTGATCCCGGCCACGGACGCGATCCCGGCGCGCCGGCCGTGCGAGACGCTCTGCGTGACGATGTAGAGGACCGAGGGCCCCGGCACGACGAGCAGCAGCAGCGCGGCGCCGACGAACAGCGCCAGCCGCGACGGATCGGTCATGGCGGCGACGATACCGTTCCCCCGTGGCCGGGACGATCATCGGCATGGGCGGGCTCTCCTGGGAGGACGAGGAACGCCGCCGGCTCGAGGACTACTTCCTCTCGTTCGCCCGCCGCGAGCGGCCGAAGGTGCTCTTCGTCCCGACCGCGGTCGGGGACGACGCCGCCGGCACGCTGAACATCTACACGCAGCTCTCCGATCGGGCCGACGTCTCCCACCTCCCGTTCTTCCCCTGGCCGCCGCCGGACCTGCGCGAGCTCGTCCTCGGCCAGGATGTGATCTACGTCTCCGGCGGTAACACGGCCAACGCGCTCGCGATCTGGCGTGTGCACGGTTTCGACGCGATCCTGCGAGAGGCCTGGGAGGCAGGCGTCGTCCTGACGGGCTGGAGCGCGGGGATGATCTGCTGGTTCGAGGCGGGCGTCACCGACTCGTTCGGCCCGCAGCTCGACGGGATGCGCGACGGCCTCGGCTTCCTGCCCGGGAGCGCGTGCCCACACTACGACGGCGAGGCCGAGCGGCGGCCCGTCTACCAGCGGCTCGTGCGGGAGGGTTTCCCGCCGGGGCTCGCCGCCGACGACTGCGTCGCGCTGCGCTTCGACGGCACCGAGCTCGCCGAGGTGGTAGGCGCGCGCGAGGGGTCGCGCGCCTACCGGGTCACACCCGAGGGCGAGGAGCCGGTCGAGCCGCGCCTGCTCGGCTAGGCCGGCCCGGTCAACGCTCGTACGTGACCTCGCCGGTCTCGACCAGGCGGCGCTCGCCGTCCAGCTCGACCTCGAGCGCTCCCGAGCGGGAGATCCCGATCGCCGTACCCGAGGCGCCGTGGACAGAGACCCGCCTGCTGCGCAGGAAGTCGCGGGCGCCGAGACCGTCGTAGACCGCGTCGAGCCCTCCTGCGAGCCAGCGGTCGTAGTGGTGCTCGAGCCGCTCGAGCAAGCTCGCGAGGATCGGCGCCCGGTCGCGAGTGACCCCGTCCGCAGTCCGTAGCGAGCCGGCGGCATCGGGCAGCTCGCCCCGCTCCTGGTTGACGTTCACACCGATCCCGACTACGACCACGCCTTCGAGCGCCTCCGCCAGCACCCCGGCGACCTTGCGCCGGTTGACCATCACGTCGTTCGGCCACTTGATCTGCGCGGAGAGGTCGAGCGCCTCCTCCACCGCCTCGGCCGCAGCCAGGCCGCCGACGAGCGAGAGCTGCGGTAGCTCCGGGCCGGACGGCGGTCGCAGCAACACCGAGCAGAGGATCGAGCTGCCGTGCGGCGCTTCCCACACGCGGCCCTGCCGCCCGCGCCCGCCGGTCTGGAGCTCCGTGACCGCGACTGCGCCCTCGGGCTCCGTGCGGTCGAAGAGCGCCTGGGTCGACTCGACGCTCTCGCGATAGAGGTAGGGCCGGCCGAAGCGGCCCTTCAGGAGCGGCTCCAGCGCCGCGGGCGCGAGCTCGGTCACGCCCGCTCGAGCCGCACGGCGGAGACCTTGTACTCCGGGGTGCCGATCAGCGGGTCGCCCACGTCGTGGGTGAGCCAGTTCACCTTGGCCTGGGCAAAGTGGAGGGCCATCCAGACGAGCCCGGGGTGGACGCGCTCGCCGACGGAAGCGAGCGCCTCGAGCTCGCCGCGGCGGGAGACGAGCCGCACGCGGTCGCCGTCGGCGATGCCCAGCGCCTGGGCGTCCTCGGCGTTGACCTCGACGAACGGCTCCACCTGCTTGTCGGTCACGCCCGGCTCGCGCATCGTCATGGTGGCCGAGTTGTAGTGGTAGAGCGTGCGCCCGGTCGAGAGCACGAACGGGTACTCCGAGTCGGGCTGCTCGATCGGCGGCTGGTACTCGACCGGGAAGAACCTGCCCTTGCCGTTCGGCCGTGCGGGGTGCGGGGCGTGGAGGAAGGTCGCGCCCGGGTCGTCGCGGTCGACGCACGGCCACTGCAGGCCGACCTCCTCGATCCGGTCGTAGCGGATCCCGGACCAGTTCGGCGACAGGTCGGCGAACTCGTCCCACACGTCCTCCGCCGTCTCGTACTCCGGCCAGTCGGCCCCGAGCGCGCGGGCCAGGTCGAGCACGATCCGCCAGTCCTCGCGCGCCTGGCCGGGGCAAGGGACCGCCCGCCGCACCCGGTTCACGCGCCGCTCGGTGTTCGTGAAGGTGCCGTCCTTCTCGGCGAAGCTCGAGGCCGGGAAGACGACGTTCGCGTGCGTGCGCGAGGTCTCGTTCAGGAACAGGTCCTGCGAGACGAGGAACTCGAGGTTGCCGAGCCCCTCCTCTACGTGGTGGGCGTTCGGCTCGGTGTGCGCCGGGTTCTCGCCGACCAGGTAGAGCGCCTTGATCCGCCCGTCGTGCAGCCCGGACATCATCTGGTCGAGCCGGTAGCCGGGCGTCTCGGGCAGGGCCACGCCCCAGGCGTCCGAGAACTTCCGCCGCGACTCGTCGTCGATCGCCTGGTAACCGGGGAAGTAGGACGGGTTGGCGCCGGCGTCGTTGAGGCCCTGGACGTTGTTCTGTCCCCGCAGCGCGTTCAGGCCTGTGGCCTCGTAGCCGAGATGGCCGGTCATCAGAACCAGGTTCGAGAGCGACCAGACGTTGTCGATCGCGGAGGCGTGCTCGGTGATGCCGAGCGTGTAGAAGACCGCGGCGTGCCGCTCGGCCGCGTACTCGCGCGCGGTCGCGCGGATGTCCTCGGCGGGGACGCCGGTCACCCGCGCCGCCTCCTCGGGCGTGTAGCGGGAGACGACCTCCGCGACCGCCTCGAACCCCTCCGTGTGCTCGCGGACGTACGCCTCGTCCTGCAGACCCTCGTCGAGGATCACGTGCATCAGCGCGTTCAGCAGCCAGACGTCGGTGCCCGGCCGCAGCTGCAGGTGTCGCTTCGCGATCTTCGTCAGCCAGATCTTGCGCGGGTCGGCGACGACGAGCGTCGCGCCGTCACGGACCGCCTTCTTCATCCGCAGCGCCAGCACCGGGTGCGCCTCGGTCGTGTTCGACCCGATCACGAGCAGGAAGCGGTCGCGCTCGATCTCCGGGATCGAGTTGGTGGTTGCTCCTCTGCCCAACGACCTGACCAGGCCGTAAAGAGTCGGAGCGTGTCAGGTGGCCTCGCAGGAGTGGACCGAGTGGGTCTGAAGCGCCGTACGCGCGAGCTTCTGGATGAGGAAGTTCTCCTCCATCGTCAGCCGCGCCGAGGCGAGGACGCCGATCGTCTGCGGGCCGTGCCGCTCCTTCACCTCCTTCAGGCCCTGCGCCGCGGCCTGGAGCGCCTGCTCCCAGGTCGCGGGGTGGAGCTCGTCGTCCTCGCCGCGGACGAGCGGCTCGGTCAGGCGGTCGGGATGGTGGACGAAGTTGAAGGCGAAGCGTCCCTTGACGCAGAGGTTGCCCTCGTTCGGGACGTAGGCCGGGTCGGAGGTGATCTTCACGATCCGCTTCGTCTCCGGGTCGACGTTGACGTCGATCTGGCAGCCGACCCCGCAGAACGTGCATGTCGTCTTGACCTTCTCCAGGCCGCGTTCGTGCCCGGCGGATGCCCCCTCGAGGAACTTCTCGTAGATCGCGCCGGTGGGGCAGGTCGAGAGGCAGCCGCCGCAGAGCTCGCACTCCGTGTCGAGCCAGGAGTCGCCGTGAGTGGGGACGATGCGCGCGCCGGGCCCGCGGCCCTCGAACGAGAGCGCGGAGCACTGCATCACCTCCTGCGTGTAGCGCACGCAGCGGTTGCAGAGGATGCAGGCACCCGGGTCGTAGCCCATCAGCCGGTTGCGGTCCTCGTAGGGCTCCCGCTCGGCGTCCGGGAGCGTGAACGGCGCCTCGGCCCCGAGCTCCCCGGCCAGGTCGAGCAGCTCGTTGGGCCGCCCGCCGGGGTTCGCGTCCAGGTGCTCGGCGAGCAGCATCTCGGTCAGCGTCTTCCGGTGCTGCGGGACCGAGGAGTTCGTCGAGACGACCATCCCCTCGGACACGCGCGTCGCGCAGGCGGGCACCGGGCGGGGGGACCCCTCGACCTGGACGACGCAGAGCCGGCAGCCGCCGTAGGGGTCGAGCTTGTCGTCGTGGCAGAGCGTCGGGACGAAGACCTGGTGCCGGGCGGCGGCGTGGACGAGCAGCTCCCCCTCCGGCGCGGTGACGCGCCTGCCGTCGAGCGTGAACTCGACCGTCACCGCACGGCCGCCTCTCCGAGCGGGGCGAACAGCTCGGGCCAGTGTCGTTGAACGCTGCGGACGGGAACCGGCGCCCCCTGGCCGAGGCCGCAGATCGAGGTCGAGACCATCGTCTCGAGCCACTCGTCGACCTGCTCTCGTGGCATCGCCGCCTCCCCACGCGCAAGCTCGTCCAGCACGTGGTGCACGCCGCGGGTTCCGATCCGGCACGGGGTGCACTTCTGGCACGACTCCTCAGCGAAGAAGCGCATCGTCTCGGAGAGTAGGCGGAGCGGCGAGTAGGAGGCAGGAAAGACCTGCAGACCGGCCGATCCTGGCGAGGCGCCCCAGTCGGCGAGCGCCTCCCGCGTCAGCGGCACGTCGAGCGCCGTGGGCGGCAGGATCCCGCTCGCCGCGCCGCCGGGGACGATCGCCCCGATCTCGTCGGTCGCGCCTCCCGCGTAGTCGTCCACCAGCGTCCGGGCGGTGACCTGGAGGGGTGCCTCGTAGCACCCGGGTCGGCGCACCGCGCCGGAGACCGACCAGAGCCGCCCCGGCGTCCACTCGCCGCGGGCGATGCGAGCGACGTGGGCGAGTGTCTCGACGTTGTTGATCAGCGTCGGGCGGCCCAGGTAGCCGGACTGCGCGGGGAACGGCGGGCGTAGCCGCGGCATTCCGCGCCGTCCCTCCATCGACTCGAGCATCGCCGTCTCCTCGCCGCACACGTACGAGCCGGCGCCGACGACGATCTGCACCCGCAGGTCTTTGGCCTCGATCGCCTCGCGCAGACGCGCGCGGGAGCTCGCGTACTCCTCGCGGAGGTAGATGTACGCCTCGTCGGTCTCGCAGAAGCGCAGCGCGAGCTCGAGCCCCTCGAGCAGCAGCTGCGGGCGGAGCTCCATCACGTAGCGGTCCTTGATCGTGCCGGGCTCGCCCTCGTCCGCGTTGACGATCACCACCCGAGGGCCCGGCTCCCGCACGACCGCCTCCCACTTGCGCCAGGTCGGGAAACCCGCCCCGCCCATCCCGGTCAGTCCAGACGACTCCAGCGCGGCGAGCAGCTCGTCCCGGCCGAGCTGCGGCGGCGAGCGCGGCTCGTCAGGCTCGAGCAGGAAGCCGTTCGCGCGGTGCTCGGCCGCGGGCTCGACCGTGTCGCCGCGCAGCAGCACCGGCGCGTGCTCGCAGTGGCCGAGGCACTCCACGCCGAGCACGGGCACGCCGTCGGCGTGCTCCCGCTCCCGCGCGAGCAGGTCCTGCGCGCCCAGGCAGTCGCAGACCGGCCCGATGCACACGCGCACCGCGTCCACCGGCACGCGCAGGAAGGAGTAGAAGGAGACGACCTCGTCCACCTCGCCGCGGCGGATGCCCATGTGGTCGGCAACCGCGTCGGAGAGCTCGGGGGTCACCGGCCCGACCTCGCGCCGGATCCGACCCAGGTTGTCGAGCAGGCGCGTCCGCTCCACCGGCAGCTCCTCGAGCAGGGAGGCGAAGCGGAGGGCGTCCACCTAGCGACGCACCTCGAGCCGCAGCACGTCGGGCCGGTGGTAGTGGCCGACCGGGTCGAAGCGCTGGCGCTCCTCGTCGAGGCGTGCCGGGTCGAGCTCGGCGTAGAGCACGCCCTCCTCGTCCCAGAGCGGGCCGGCGAGGTAGGCGCCGTCGGGGCCGAGGATCGCGGAGCCGCCCCGGCCGATCACGTCCTGGCCCTCGAGCATCCGTCGCAGCGGGAAGTCGTCGGGGTACGAGCCCGCCCGCTGGAAATGCGACGGTGCGATCACGAAGCAGCGCGACTCGCGCGCCAGGTGGACGAGCGTCGACTGCCACCCCTCGCCGTCGTCCGCGGTCGAGGCGACGTAGAGCTCAATCCCGGACTCGTAGAGGGCGAAGCGGGCGAGAGGCATGTAGTTCTCCCAGCAGATCAGGCCGCCGAGCCGCCCGTACGGCGTCTCGACGGTCTCGAGGCCGCCCCCGTCGCCGGGGCCCCAGACGAGGCGCTCGTGATTCGTTGGCACGAGCTTGCGGTGTTTCAGCGCGAGCTTTCCGTCGGGCCCATGGTAGAGCAGCGTGTTGTAGAGCGTCCCCGGGTGCGCAGGGTCGCGCTCGGTGACGCCGGTCACCAGCCAGAGCTCGTGCTCGCGCGCGATCTCGCCGAGGCGCCGCTCGGCCGGGCCCGGTACGTCGACCGCTTCGCGCGCGAGCAGCGCGTACGCCTCCTTCGCGCCCTCCTCGGCCCAGCCGGCCAGCGCCTTCGCCCACGCGGACGTCGGGTAGGCGGGCACGGCGGCCTCGGGGAAGACGACGATGCGCGCTCCCTTGGCGTCGGCCTCGGCCGCGGTCTGCGCGAGCTTTTCGACAGTCGCGTCCCGGTCGAAGATCACAGGCTCGACCTGGGCACAGGCGACGGTGACGGGCTCGCGCATCATGCGCGATTGTCGCGGTCTCAGGGACGGACGCGCAAGACGGTCTGCATGCCGAGGCTGCGGTGGTCGGCGAGCGAGCACCAGAGCCGGTAGCGCCCGGGCCGCAGGTGGATCGCGACGGTTCTGCGTGCACCCGGCCTGGTCACCGGGATCGTGAAGGTGTGGTGGCCGCCCACCTTGCGCAGGCGCAGGTCGTGCGGGTCCTGGCCGACGTTCTGCAGCTCGATCTCGACGACGCCGGCCTTCACCGACGCGCGCGAGAGCACGAGGTGGAACTCCTGCGCCTGGACGCCGAGCCGCGCGGGGGACGGGTGCCAGCTCAGCGCCGCGGCCAGAACCGCCGTGCCGAGCAGCCTGGTCACTTGACGAGCGCCGGGCGCGTGAACGACTTCGCGCCCGGGATGACCGCGCGCGCGTCGGCGCCGAGCCACTGCTCCAGCAGCGAGCAGTAGACGCCGCGGAAGTCCGAGGTCGGCTTGAGGTTGCCGTCGTCGTCGAGGCCGTTGGCCAGGCCGGGGAACTCGCCGACCATCCGGCCGCGCGCGCGTGTGCCGATCAGGAAGGCCGAGCCGGCCGCGCCGTGGTCGGTGCCGCTGCCGTTCTCCTCGCCGCGGCGGCCGAACTCCGACCAGACGAGGGTGAGCACGCGGCCGGCGAGGCCGCGCGCCTCGAGGTCGCGCTGGAAGGCGAGCAGGCTGCGGGCGGTGACGTCGAGGCCGTCCGCGAGCGCCTGCGGCTGGTCCGAATGGGTGTCGTACTCGCCGGGAGCCGTGATCGCGACGCAGCGCAGCGGCAGCTTCGCCGCGAGCATGGCGGCGAGGCCGGAGAGCTGGCGCGGGAAGCCGCTGTCGACCTCCGGGTACGGGACCGGGCTGCCGTAGCCACCGTTGCCGTTGGCGGTGAAAGGCGCGAGCTGCCGCCGCAGCTTGTCCGACTGCGCGACGGCCTTGGCCGCCTGGTTCAGACCGGAGTCGGAGCGGTGGCTGCCGAGCGGCGCCAGTGCCTCGAGCATCCGGTTCTCGACCTGCCCCCAGACGCCGGGGGCGCCGAAGGTGTACTCGTCGGGCGCCGCCAGCGAGGCGACCGGCACCTTCAGCGAGGCCAGCGCCGGCTGCAGCTGGTAGTCGAGCGAGAGCCCCTGCAGCGGGTTGTTCTTGGTGCCGTGGCGGTCGAGGTAGCGACCCATCCAGCCGCTCGTCAGCCGCGCGTCGGTCGCGCCGACCTCCCAGAAGTGGCGGGAGGTGAAGTGCGACTGGTCCGGATGGGTGTAGCCGATCGCCGGCATCACGCTGACCTTGCCCTCGCCGTGCAGCGTGGCCAGCGGCTGCAGCGACGGATGCCAGTGCAGGCGCGTGTCCTCGCTGAACGCCGGGCCGGCGTTGTCGGGCAGCGCGAGGGTCGGGCGCAGCTTGCGGTAGTTCGGGTCGAGGACGGGGGCGAGCACCGAGAGCGAGTCGGCGCCGCCGGGCAGGAAGACGGAGACGAGGACGGGCTGCGCGGGGCCGGTCGCGGCCTGCGCGATGCCCTCCTCGAAGAGCTTCAGCTTGCCGAGGCCGTAGACGGAGAGCGCGAGGCCGAAGGCGCCGGCCACGAAGCTGCGTCGGTCGAGCCCCGTCCCCGCCGGGAGGGGCATGCCCGGCTCGATCGCGGGCAGGCCGCGGCCGGCCTCGGCGGCGCCCCGGCGCAGGAGCGTCACGCGCGAGAACTCGTCGCAGTGGTGACAGCTCTGGGCCATCAGGAGGTCTGGAGGTCGGGGGCGGTGGCGAGCAGCTGGCGGAGGGCGTTCTCGACCAGCGGCGGGTAGGAGCGCTTCTTCCAGTCGGACTTCGCGTCGGCCATGGCGCGCTTGGCGAAGCGCCCGAGGACGGCCTCGGTGTGGCCGGTCAACGTCGGGTGCCCGAGCAGCGCGTGCGCGCGGTGAACCAGCTTCTGCGGGTCATGGGGCACGTGCTTCGAGTTCTCGTCGAGGACGCGCGGGCGGATCGCGTAGGCGGCGATCTCCCAGCGCGCCCGGAAGGTGGCGGTGTCGAGCCAGCGCGAGTCGTCCCACCCGGCCACGTTCGGCGGGTAGAAGAGCTGCTGGCCGGCGAGGCTCAGCAGCCACGTCCACGCCTCCGTGTCGATCCCGCGGCCGAGGCCGCGCAGGAGGCCGGCGAGGTAAACCGCAGGCGGCTTGACCATCCGCGGCCCGGTATAGAGCGCGGGGTGGCGCAGGATCGCCTCCACGACCGGCTCGACCCGGTAGCCGCTGCGCACGTAGAGCCGCTGTAGCGAGCGCCTGGTGCCGGTCTTCGGCGGGACCGGGATGAAGTAGCCCCAGAGCTTGTCCACGAAGAACGAGGGATGGAGGCGGTGGTGCACGCACAGGCGGCACGAGTCGCGCCAGTCGAAGTGGCCGCGCTTGCCGAAGATGCGCTTTGCGCCGGAGTCGTGGCGGCGCCGGTCGTACCGGAACTTGTACGGGCCCAGGGTCTCGCCCCACGAGTTGCGCCAGCCCGTCAGCGCGCGCGCCTGCTCGCGTACGTCGCGCTCGGTGTAGGCGCCTCGGTCGGCGCCGAGCGTGAACAGCTCCATCAGCTCGCGCGCGTAGTTCTCGTTCGGCGAGTCCTTGTCGTTGTCCACGCCGGAGAGCCAGAGCAGCATCGCGGGGTCCTTGGTCACCTCCAGGAGCAGCACGAGGAACGAGCCGAGGCCGTTGCGCCGGAAGAGCTGGTTCTGGCGCAGCATCAGCCGCGCGGGGCCGACGCCGTCGCGCGAGGTGGCGAACCAGTCGTGCCAGACGAGGGTCATCCGCTCGTGCAGCGGCTTGGTCGTGCGCACCATCCGGTCGAGCCACCAGAGCTGGTCGTGGCCCCAGCGGTCGCGCGGCGCGAGTGACCGCCCGCGGTCATCGTGCGGCCGCGGGCCCTTCAGGCGGTCGCGGCCCGGGCGCGTGAGCGAGTGGACAGCGCCGTCGAGGCCGAGCTTCGCGAGCCGCTCGGCTTCGCCGGGGCGGGGGCCGAAACCGGCGCGCCAGAGGAGGCGCTCGGCCTGCGGCTTGCCGAACGGGCCACGATAGACGGGCGGCATCGCCTTACCCCTTTCGGCACTCCGAGGGCCCGACCTTTATGCCGATTCCGGTTAGACGAGCTCGCGCCGGAGGACGGAGGCGACCGCAGTCAGCGCCAGGCGCGTCTCCTCGTCCGACGGCTCCCGCGTGGTCAGGCGCTGCAGCGCCAGCCCGGGAAGCAGGAACAGCCTGGCGGCCCGGGATCGCGAGGTCTGGACGAGCTGCCAGAGCTCCATCGTCAGCGCGAGGGAGAGCAGCGTGACCGCGAACGGCGTGTAGAGCGCCGCCGGCAGCGGCCAGAGCCGGTCGAAGGCGAGCGACACCGGCACCACGAGGGCCGCGAAGTTCGTGCCGCAGCGGGGGGCGAAACGTGACGGCCGCGCCCGTGCGTCCCAGGTCGCGACGAGCCGCCGCTCCTCGGCCGCGGCGATCGCCCGGTGCTCGGCGCCGTGCAGGAAGAGCGTCCGGCCGCGCAGCATCCACGCGAGCAGGACGATCGCGGTGCCGACTCCGAGCGGCAGCGAGGCCGACTGCGGCAGGACGATCAGCGAGAGGGGGGCGAGCAAGGCGGCGACCAGCAGCAGCCGCTCGGCGCGCCCCGCGACGCCGGCGCCACGAAAGAGCGGCGCGACCGCGGAGAAGAGCCGCACGAGCCCTCGCAGCAGCGGGATCCGGCGGACGAGGCGCGGCGGAGCCGGCATGGCACCCTCGCGCAGGCTGCCGTCGCGTGCCGCGAACGCCCAGAAGCGCTCGCTCGCGATGACGACGCCGTCGGCTCGGGCCATCCCGCCGAGGCGCGGCAGCTCAGCCGTCGAGTCGGCCCGGGCGAGAATCTGGAGGACACGCTCCCGATCCACCCGGCCAGGATCGCGCTAGCGAGGCCGCCCGGCAAGTGCCGGGCGGCCCAATCGTGCGTCGGCTGAGACCTACCAGCGGCCGCGCGAGAAGAACCCGAGCAGCAGGAGCACCAGCACGATGATCAGGATGATCCAGAGAATCGACACGGAGGAGCCCCTTTCGTCAGTCGTTGTCGAAGAATGAAACGAGCGAGGCCCCTGGGCGGTTACGGCCACGCTTAACGCACCCTTAACCGAATGGCTGAGCCGATGTGAGCCGGTCTGAGCCGAGGGCGCACGGTTGAGCGAAAGGGAGGGGCCGGCGTCAGCGCTCGGCCGGTGGGTGCTGCGCGACTACGTCGACCAGCACGAGCGGGCGGATACATCCAGCGCGGAGTCGGACGTCGGCCATGAGTAGCCATGTCTTCGCCGTCACATTGACGAGCGGCGACCGCCAGCAGCTGCTGCGGCTGATCGGCAGTCACGGTCCGGGCTTCCATGCCGGGAAGTTCTGCCGTAGGTCGAAACGCGTCCTCGCCTTGGTCCACACACCTCCTTAGATCCGAATGCCGCTTCGGGCCGTACTTCTCGCTTGACGCGCAGGCGGTCCGATCAGAGAGGAGGGGATATGAGAAGCCTCTTCCGGCCCCGATGACCAGCAGGATGCTGAGGGAAAGAGCAGCAAAGAAGCGCCTTCGCGGCTTCCAACCCGAGCGGCACCGGTCAGCCCTCGCAGGCCCGCCTGCCCCGGCTCCATGGGGGCAGTCCCGCTCAGACAGGTCCAGCGCACCTGGGTCAGCGTTCAACGAAACGGGCCCGGGGATTGCGGGGCACGGTCTACGCCGGCAACGGCGTCTCAGCGACGAGGGCAGGAAGCTCGCATGCCGTCTCGCAGTACGACGTCGCCTGCTTCCAGGTGAGCCAGAGTCACTAACTCGGCACGCTTCTCGTAGGGGAAGCCCCGAGCAGGGCTTCCCCTACGGAGCCAACCTCTCTCGGCAGCTCCTCTGACTTACTGTGCGCGCGCTTGTAGGCGAGCTCTGCGTGGGCGCCGCCAATCCGTCCCCGGCGCCTGCGCGTATTTCAGGGCATGAATCGGATCGTGACCTACGCCACGGCTCTCGGGCTGGCCGCTGGCGCGGCCGTCGGCCTCAGTGCCTGCGGGGGCTCGAACAGCAGCTCGAGCGGCAGCTCGGGCGCCTCGAAGCCCGCGGCGGCGGCCGACACCGTCTCCTTGAAGTCGGTCTCCGGCGTCGGCAGCGTCCTCGTCGACTCCAAGGGGTTCGCGCTCTACAGCCCGACCCAGGAGCAGACCGGCACCATCCACTGCACCGGCAGCTGCACCGCCGTCTGGATTCCGCTCACGCTCTCGCAGGGTGTGGGCAGCCCGACTGCGTCGTCCAGCCTGATGTCGAAGCTTGGCACGATCATGCGCCCCGACGGCAAGAAGCAGGTCACCTTCGACGGCAGGCCGCTCTACCGTTTCGTTCCCGACGGTTCGCCGGGGAAGGTCACGGGCAACGGCGCGTCCGACCACTTCGGCAGCCGAAGCTTCACCTGGCACGTCGTCTCCTCGGGGAAGACGCAGACCACGACCACACAGACGACGACTCGCGGCTACTAGCGCCAGCCGGCTCTTCGGGCCATGGCCGAGAGGGCGACTATCCGCGCCGCGCCTAGCCCACCACGCGCATCTCGTAGCGGCTGATCTTGCCGTCGCGAATCGTCACCTCGACCCGCCGCCGGCGTTCGTGGGCGAACTCGCCGGTCTGCTTCCACCGGTACACCTCGCGCACGTCGCACCCGACCCGGCCCTCGCCGAGGTCTTCCACCTCGCCCAGCTCCACCTCGGCATCGAGGTTCTCGGGCGGGAAGCCCCAGATCAGCTCCTTCCGCACCTCATCGACCCCGCGCAGCGTTCGCATGGGAGTGACCCATTCCACGTCCTGTGCGAGAAGGGGGTAGACCGGCTCGCGGTCACCGGTCTTCAGTGAGGCTCCGGCGGCACGAAGAAAGCGAGTCGCGATCTCGACGTCCTCGGCACTCATCGAATCGATCTTAGAGCTCCTCTTCAAGGTTGGCATGCACGCGCCCTTAGTCGGTACCGAACTCCCGCTCGGCGCACGATCACCGCGATGCCCAAGCCGATCAAGATCAACCCAGCTGCGATCCCGCCGACCAATGTCCTCCGAATGCTCACAGCGGCTTAATCTTCCTCGCGTTGCCCGTCCTCTCGCCGGACGCACACCCTTCGAGGCGTTGCCTGGTCGGTGGTAAGGCGGGGCCGTCAGGAGCTCGCGGTCTCAGTGACGATCTGCTGCGCCACCGCCCGCACTTCGCCTGTCGCCGCGAACGTGGCGAGCTGCCGCTCTGCACCGGTCCCACGGCGAGAGATCTGTTCGATCTCGGCGATTGCCGCCTCGCTTCCCAGTGCCGCAGCGTCGACAGCAAGCTCCTCGAGGGTGCGGAGAATCGCCTTGCGGATCGGGAGTGGCCCCTCGTTCGGCGTGATCGTCACTGCCTCAAGGCCGTAGCGGATCGCCTGCCACTTGTTCTCGCGCGCGAGGGCCTCTTCGAGTGCGGTCGGCCGCGGCAGTGGCGCTGCTTCAACAGCCCGCCTGACGAGCGCCTGCACGTACGCCGCAAGGGCGATCGCGTCCTCCACACGCGCCACAGCATCCATCGCCCGCACCTCGACCGTCCCCAGGCGCGGGTGAGGCCGAACGTCCCACCAGATCTTCGTGTAGTCGTCGAGTGCGCCAGCGCGCTCGAGTGCCCCGACGTAGGCGCTGAACTCGCCGTAGTCGCTGAAAGGTGGCGGCGTGCGCGAGCGGGGGAAGGTGGCAAAGACGCTGTGTCTGGTCGAGTAGAGACCGGTGGCGAAGCCGCGCCAGAACGGCGAGCTGGCTGAGAGGGCGATCAACTCGGGGATGTGCGGCCCGAGCAGGCGCACGACCTGGATAGCCGTTTCCGGATCGGGCACTCCAACGTGGACGTGCAGCCCGAAGATCAGCTCGCGCCGCGCGGGATACTGGATCTGCTCGATGAGGCTCCGATAGCGCTCGCGCTCGGTGATGAGCTGATCCTCGTAGTGCGCAAAGGGATGCGTCCCCGAAGAAGCGAGAACCAGTCCGTATCGAGCCACGACCTGCTCTAGATGGTGCCGCAGCCGCCGCAGCTCCCGGCCGGCGTCGTCGACCGTGGAGCAGATCGGCGTCTGCCCCTCGATCTCCGACTGGAAGAGCTCGCAGGAGGTGCGAGCGGCGAACTCACCCCCGCCGTCGGCTTCGAGGACCGTGTCCGCGCGCTGCACGAGTTCGAGCGTCGCCGGGTCGAGCAGCATGTACTCCTCCTCGATCCCCAAGGTGTACGGCTCAGACGACCCGAAGCGATGCTCCGCGACGCTGGAGGCAACGGCGGCGGCCATGCGTGCTCCTCTCCTCGTTGCACGCTGGCGCGGGCGCGTCAGAAAGTCATCGGGGCGAACACCGAGACGGCGTTCGGCTTTTGCGCAGCGACGCGACGCGGCCTCAGTCGTTTCGCTTCGTGAACCCGTGCTTCGCGACGGACATCGTGGCGAACATGGCGACGCACGCGACGACGGTGCCAACTGCCGCTCCGGCACCCGCCGCCGCACGGCTCCGGCGCTTCCGGCGCCGGCGCTGCTTAACGCACCCTTAACGCCCCGCAACGGGGGTTGAACACGACGGGGCTATAACCGGGTCCATGGCGGGTCGCATGCGGTGGCTCTACGGCGGCGGGCTGGTGGCCGCCGCCTTCCTCGGCAGCGCGCTCGCCCTCGGCGGCGCGGCTCTGCTCGGCGGCTTCGGCGAGGGCGCGACGACCACGCGCCTCGTTGCCTCGCCGCTCTCCGCCGGCCCGATCTCGGTCAAGGAGACCGGCAGCGCGATGACGGTCAACCAGATCTTCCGCAGGGCCGCCCCGGGGGTGGTGCAGGTGACCGCGACGCAGGTGGTGACCGCGCCGAGCGTCGACCCGTTCTTCGGCTTCCCGTTCCCGAGCCGCCAGAAGGCGCAGGCGCTCGGCTCGGGCTTCGTGATCGACAAGGCCGGCCACATCGTCACCAACTACCACGTCGTCGAGGGCGCCAAGTCGGTCGACGTCAGCTTCTCGAACAACGAGAGCAGGAAGGCGAAGATCGTCGGCGTCGACCCGTCCACCGACATCGCGGTGCTGCAGGTGGACGCGCACGCGCGGGCGCTGACGCCGCTCCCGCTCGGCAACTCCGACGCGCTGCACGTCGGCGACTCGGTGGTCGCGATCGGCAATCCCTTCGGCTACGACCGTACGGTCACGGCCGGGATCGTCTCCGCCCTGCAGCGCGTGATCCAGGCGCCGAACAACTACTCGATCGACCACGTGATCCAGACGGACGCGGCCCTGAACAAGGGCAACTCCGGCGGCCCGCTGCTCGACGCCGGCGGCGCGGTGATCGGCGTCAACTCACAGATCTCGACCGGCGACTCCGGCGCGGCCGGCAACGTCGGCATCGGCTTCGCGGTGCCGATCAACACGGTCAAGACGGTGGCCGCGCAGCTGATCAGCAGCGGCCACGTCGACCACGCGTACCTCGGCATCACGGCGCAGCCGGTCACCTCGACCGCGGCGAAGCTCTTCCACCTCCCGGTCGCGCACGGGCTGCTGGTGGCGAGCGTGCAGCCGGGCAGCGGCGCGGCGAAGGCCGGACTGCAGGCGTCCAAGCAGAGCGCCACGCTCGCGGGGGAGACGTTCCCGCTCGGCGGCGATCTGATCGCCTCGATGGACGGCGCGCCGCTGTACACGATCGACCAGCTGCGCGACGCGATCGGCAGCAAGCAGCCCGGCGACGCCGTGAAGCTCGGTGTCTACCGGGGAAGCGACCAACGAACGGTGACAGTCAAGTTGGGACGGCAGCCGACCTCGCTCCAAGGCTGACCGTCCGGGTTGGCCCCACCCCCTGGGGCCTGGTTCCCGGCAGCGCCGTTCGCCAGCACGGGGCGCCGGGATCGACAGAAGGAGGCCCGAAGCCTGCCCGGGCCTCCTTCTTGTTTCAGTCGCGCAAGGGAGACCCGACGAGCTCGGCCATGGCCGGCAGCGCGCGCTCGGCGGCGGCCTTGACGCCTTCGCCGAAGGTCGGGAAGACGTGGTGCATCGCCGCGAGCTCATCCACGGTGGCTCCGAGCCGCAGCCCGAGCGAGAAACCCTGGACGACGTCTCCCGCGTTGCGCGAGACGACGTGGATACCGAGCACAATCCGGCTGCCTCGGTCGAAGACGACCTTGAAGAGGCCGTGCCTGGCGGAGATGTACGAGAAGCGCCGCACGAACTCGTTGCGCACGACCTCGACGTCGTGGCCCTGCTCGCGGGCCTGCTCCTCGGTCAGGCCGACGCTGCCGAGCTCCGGGTCGGTGAAGATCGAGGTCGGCAGCACCGAGTAGTCGGCCGCGGGCGCGTCCTCGCCGAACATGTCGGCCACAGCGACGCGCGCCTGGTACTGCGCGATCGGCGTGAACTGGGCCACGGCCGTCACGTCGCCCGCCGCCCAGATCCCCGCCGCCGAGGTGCGCATCCGATCGTCGACGGCGATCCCGGCGCGGGTCGTCTCGACGCCCGCTCCCTCGAGCCCGAGCGCTTCCACGTTCGGGATGCGCCCTGACGCGAGCATCACGGCCTCGCAGCGCACGTCGTGCCTGCCGGAGCCGTCGCGCGGCGCGATCGTGGCCACCACCTCGCCCCTCTCGCGGCGCACGCTCTCGACGAACACGGCGCTCGTGAGCTCGATCCCCTCGTCCGCGAGCGCGGCGGCGAGCGTCGCGGCCGCGTCGGCGTCGGCGAGCGGCGCGATCCGCTCGGCGGCGTCGACGATCGTGACCTTCGAGCCGAAGCGGGAGAACGCCTGGCCGAACTCGAGCCCGACCGCGCCCGCGCCCACCACGAGCAGCGAGGCGGGGAGCTCGGTCAGCTCGAGCGCGGAGACGTGGTCGAGCCAGCCGACCTCGTCGATCCCCTCGATCGGCGGGACGGCGGTGCGCGAGCCGGTCGCGATCAGGAGGCGGTCGCTCTCGAGCTCCATCTCGCCGACGCGCACGCGGTGTGCGCCCACGAGCTCGGCCTCGCCGCTGAAGGTGGTGAAGCCCGCGGCCTCGAGGTCGCGCACCCACTGCTCCTGCGCCTTCTTCAGCGTCTCCTTCCAGGCCCGAACCCGCTCGAGGTCGACGCGTGCCGGGCCGGCCTCGATGCCGACCTGGGGTGCAAGCGTGTTCACGTCGTGGGCGAGCTCCGCGGCGACGAGGTAGGCCTTGGTCGGGGTGCAGGCGACGTTCGGGCAGCTGCCGCCCCAGCGCTCGCGCTCGACGAGCGCCACGCGGGCGCCGTACTCACGGGCCGCCATGCCGGCCGCGTCGCGCGCCGCCGAGCCTCCGCCGATCACGATCAGGTCGAACCGTTCGCTCATCGCCCGCGCTCCTTTCGCTCCACTGGCGGCACTGTCTCACCTGCCGGTGCCGTGTTACACGGTCGGCTCGAGTGGCACCCACCCACCTCCCGCAGCGTCGCGGGGAGCGGGAAGAGGTACTGCGCGTACTCGACGTAATGCTCGGTCAGCTAGCCGTGCAGGGGTTTCGATTACAGTCGGCGCAATGGCGCAGGCCGCCGCAGCCGAGGCCCAGCTTCTCGACGCGCTGCGGTCCGGCGACGAGGGCGCCTTCACGGCGCTCGTCCGCGAGTACCAGTCGTCGCTCGTCCGTGTGGCCCGGATGTTCGTCGCCACGCAGGCGGCCGCGGAGGAGGTCGCGCAGGAGACGTGGCTCGGCGTCCTCAACGGCCTCGATCGGTTCGAGGGTCGCTCGTCGCTGCGGACGTGGATCTTCCGCATCCTCACGAACATCGCGAAGACGCGCGCCGTGCGTGACGGCCGGACGCTGCCGTTCTCGGCGTTGCAGGATCCTGCGCGTGTGCCCGAGGCGGCCGTCGACGCGGACCGCTTCCTCGACTCCGAGCACCCGCGCTGGCCCGGGCACTGGGCGGCCAAGCCGGCGTCGTGGCCGGAGGAGGCGCTCCTCGCCGCGGAGACACGCAAGCGGCTGGCCGAGGCAATCGAGGCGCTGCCGGCGACGCAGCGGGCCGTCATCTCGCTGCGCGACATCGAGGGGTGGTCGAGCGAGGAGGTTCGTAACGCTCTCGACCTCAGTGAGACCAATCAGCGCGTATTGCTGCACCGCGCCCGGTCGAAGGTCCGGGCTGCGCTGGAGTCGTACCTGGAGCACGCATGAACACGGACATGGAACAGCTCAGTTGCCAGGAGCTCGTGGAGCTCGTGACCGACTACCTCGAGGGTGCGCTGTCGCCCGACGAGACCGCGCGCTTCGAGGCCCATATCGGGACGTGCGACGGCTGCAACGTCTACCTCGAGCAGATGCGGCAGACGGTCGCTCTGAGCGGTCACCTGTCCGTCGACACGCTGGCGCCCGAAGCCGAGCGTCGCCTGCTGGAGGCCTTCCGCGGCTGGCGCTCGGCCTGAGCCCAGCAGCGCGAGGGCGCCCAACGGGAACAGCAACACCGAGAGCAGCCGGCGGCGACCACGGCGAGGCTCGTGAACGAAGATCGCACTCACGAGGGATTGTCGGCCCGGCGCGGTGACCGTTACACGCAAGGAGGGGTAACTCCAACGACACCAGAACTCGGTTCCCATGCGCCATCGCTGGCAGGACATCTTGTTCGCCGCGCTCGTCGTGGCGGCGCTGGCGCTGGCCGTCTTCCTGGCCCTCGTCTGGAGCGGGCACTTCGTCTCGGATGAGCCGAGCGTGCCGCTGCGCTCCTCGTCCCCGCCGAAGCTCGCGAGCACGACACCGGCCGGCCGGCCGTCGCAGACCGTTGCGACCTCGCCGACGAAGCGGCGTAGGCCGGTGGCCGCCAACGTCCGGATCACGCTCCTCGCGAGCCGCGGCGACTGCTGGGTCTCAGCGCATGAAGGCTCGTCCTCCGCCGGCCGGGTCGTGCTCGAGCGGCTAATCGCGCAAGGCGAGACCGTGACGCTCCACGGTCGCAAGATCTGGCTCTCCCTCGGGGCCGCCGGGAACGTCGACCTCTCGGTGGACGGCCGCCCGCGGGCCATCCCCACCGGAACGACGAGCATCGTCCTCGGCTGAGGCCGTATCCGGGTTCCCCCCGGCTTCGTTGCAGGCCTGGGAGGTACTACGTGCGACGATCGGCCTTGCTTGTACTCACGGGCGCCGCCGGGTTCCTGGCGGCCGTTGTCCTGACAGCACCGGCTACAGGCAACCTGCTGCCGACGCTGCCGTCGGTGTCGATCACGCTCCCGACGCTCCCGCCGCCTCCGCCACCACCGACGCTCCCACCTCCGCCCCCGCTTCCGCCGCCACCTCCGCTGCCGCCGGCTCCGCCACCTCCGGCGCTACCGCCACCGCCGCTCGCCCCGCCGCCGCCGCCGCCGCCGACGCTTCATACGGGCGACCGCGCTCCGGCCCAGAGCGCTCCCGGCGCGGCTCAGCCGGCCTCCGCCTCGCCTGCAGAGGGCAGAGCGAGCACCGCATCCGCGCAGGGCTCGAGAGGCCGTGTGCGCGCGAGCCGCACGCGCTTCTCCACGCGCGGCCCGGCGGCCGGGCGCGGAACCACGATCAGATTCCGCCTGGGCAGGCCTGCGACCGTGGAGCTCGTCATCCGGGCGAGCGACGACTGCCGCCTCGTGGGGCGAAAGCGCATCCGCGGGCGCGAAGGGCTCAATCGCGTGCCGTTCCTGGGGCGGGTGCACGGGCGGCCGCTGTCGGCCGGCCGCTACACGATCACGGTCGTCGTGATCCGCGACGGCACGCGGAGGAGCATCGGAGGCATCGCCGTCGAGGTCGTCCCGCCCGGACGGCGGCTGACCGACGCGCAGCAGTCGGCGCCCGTCGACGGCGCGTGCGGCCCCGTCGGGTCGGCGCCGTCGCTCCGCGCCGCGCTGCCGGCCGCCGTCGTTCCCCTGACACTTCGGATCGATGCCGGCACCACGGGCCCGAGGCAGCACGTCAAGCGCGTCCGCACCGGGGCGGCAGGCGTGAGCTTCAAGCCGCCGAAGCTCGGGGGCATCGGCGGAGGCGCTGGCGGCGCGATGTGGCTTGCCCTCGCCGTCTACGTCGGTCTCGGTCTCGTCGGTGCGACGTTCGTCGTGTTCATCGCGCGGTTCGTGCGCGGCTCCTGGAACCCGTAGCGCCCGGCCGGGCCCGACCCGGCTAGCGTACGCCGGTCGTGATCGAGCAGGCCTTCGGCAGCAGTGCCCCCTGGTCGCTCGGCGTGGAGGAAGAGATGCTGATCCTCGACGGCGAGACGCTCGCGCTCTCCCCGCGAGTTGAGGCCCTGCTGGAAGCTGCGGAGGGGCGAGAGCTCCCCGGCGTCCTGAAGATGGAGCTGCTCGCCTCGATGGTGGAGCTCGCTACCGGCGTCTGCGCGACCGCGCAGGACGCGCTTGCGGCGCTTCGCGAGCTGCGGGCGGCCGCCGGCGAGGGCGCGCGGGCCGCCGGCCTCCGGATCGCCGCCGCGGGGACGCACCCGTTCAGCCTCCCGCAGGCCCAGGACATCGCGCCCGACCCGCGCTACCGCGAGTTCGTCGAGTACGCCGGCATCTCGGCGCGCCGGCAGGCGGTCTGCGGCCTGCACGTGCACGTCTCGATGCCCGGTCCCGACGAGTGCATGCACGCACTCGAGGGCGTCCTGCCCTGGCTGCCGCTCCTGCTCGCGCTGTCTGCGAACTCGCCCTACCTCGCCGGCGAGGAGACCGGGCTCGCCTCCGCGCGCGCCGAGGTGCTGGCGCTCCTGCCGCGCGCGGCTGCCCCACCGGCCTTCGCGAGCTATGCGGAGTGGGAAGCGTTCGTCGAGCGCTTCGTCCGGATCGGCCTCGCGGACGGCTACACGCGCTTCTGGTGGGACATCCGGCCGCACCCGCGCTTCGGGACGCTCGAGGTGCGCGCGCCCGACCAGCCGACCTCGGTGGAGCTCACCGCGGCCTTCGCGGCGCTCCTGCAGGCGCTGTGCGTGACCGTGCTCGCGGCGGAGCCGCCGCGGCCGGCGAGCCGCGGTGACTACGCGCAGAACCGTTGGGCCGCTCTGCGTTTCGGGCCGCGCGCGGAGCTGATCCACCCCGGCGGCGAGCGGCTCGTCCCCGTCCCGGAGCTGGCCCACGAGCTGCTCGCGCTCTGCGAGCCTGCGGCGCGCGAGCTGGGCACGGTGGAGGTGCTCCGCGTCCTCGACCCGCGCTCCTGCGAGGGCGACCGTCAGCTCGAGATCGGCCGCGAGCGCGGGCTCGAGGCCGTCGCCGCCGACGCCGCCGAGCGGACGCTACGATCGGCCTAGATGGCGATCCGCTCGGAGACGATCCAGGTCAGCGGCATCCGCTGCGAGCGCTGCGTCGGCCGCCTCGCGGGCGCCCTGCGGGGTCACGACGGGCTCGAGTACGCGAACGCCAACCTGATGGGGCAGGTGCAGCTGCAGTGGGACGACGAGTGCACCGACCGCGACGCGATCCTGGCCGCGATGGCGCGCGCCGGCTTTCGCGAGCTCGAAGCCGTCTAGCCCTCCGGTCCGAAAAACGGGAATGCGGAGCGGTCGGCGCGCGTTCCAAAGCAGCAGAACGGACGATGCTAGGGTGGCTCGATGAGCGAGACCACGCCGGAAGCGGAGCCGAGAAAGCTGGCCGAGGAGGCCCGTGACCGGGTCCACTTCGAAGAGGACGCACTCGAGCTGGCCGACCAGGTCTACCGCGTGGCCCGGCGGCTCGTGTCCACCCGTGAGGAAGCGGAGGACCTGATGCAGGAGACGTATGCGCGCGCGTTCCGAGCCTGGCGCTCGTTCCAGCCGGGCACGAACCTGCGCGCATGGCTGTTGCGGATCCTCACCAACCTGAACATCGACCGCGGCCGCCGGCAGCAGCGCTCCCCCGACCTGCAGCCGCTCGAGGAAGGCGACTACTACCTCTACAACCGGCTCGAGGAGGCGGGGCGCGAGCCGAACAACGACCAGGAGCGGGTGGACGAGCGGCTCTCGCAGGACGACGTCGTCTCGGCCCTCTCGGCGGTGCCGCACGACTTTCGCGACGTGATCGTGCTCGTCGACATCGGCGACTTCAGCTACGCCGACGCGGCCCAGATCCTCGAGATTCCGATCGGGACCGTGATGTCGCGGCTCCACCGCGGGCGGCGGATCCTCAAGAGCGAGCTCGCGGATCAGGCGGTGACGAGCGCATGAGCTTCGCCGGCGGCGCAGCCATCGATCCGTGCGATAAGTGCGAGGAGCTGCTGCAGCCGTACCTCGACAAGCAGCTCTCCGACGCCGAGCGGGCGGAGGCGGAGGCGCATCTCGAGCTCTGCAGCTACTGCCGCAGGCGCTACGTCTTCGAGGAGCGGCTGCGGATGTTCGTCCGGCAGGCGGCAGTCGAGGAGATGCCGCCCGACCTCAAGCAGAAGCTCGCCGAGCTGCGCACGCCGCTCTTCTGAGCGCGGAAGAAGCGCAGCGGGTTCACCGGCCGGTCTCTGTGCCGTAGCTCGAAGTGCAGGTGCGTGCCGGTGCACCAGCCAGTGCAGCCGGCCGTGCCGAGGCGCTGGCCCGCGACGACGTCGTCACCGGGGCGCACGCGCCAGCCTGCGAGGTGGGCGTAGAGCGCCACGTACCCGTCGCCGAGCGCGACCTCCACGACGTTGCCGTAACCCTCGCGGCCTCGGCGGGGCCCGACCGCGATCACGCGGCCCGCCTGCGCGGCCCGGACGTCGAGCGAGCGCAGGATCCCGATGTCCAGTCCGGGGTGCCAGCGGCCGCCGTCGTCTCCGAAGGGCGAGGTGACGGTGCCGCCCGCCGGCCAGGCCGACCACGTCGGAACGGGCGGCTGCGGAGGCGACGTTCGGGCGAGCGCGAACGCGAGCAGGAGGGTAAGCACGGCCGCGGAGGCTACCTGCGATCGCTCAGCAGGTCGCGTGCGCGGGCCCGACGATCACCACGAGCCGGTGCGGATTCGTCCCACCCGGAAGCGGCTTCGGGGTGCCGCAGCCGATCTGCGCCGCGAGGCGCTGCGCAAGCGTGGCGCCGCCGGGCTCGTAGTAGACGGCGGTCTCGCGGTAGTCGAAGCGATTTGCCCTCGCGACGTGCTGGATCCGGTAGCCGTACGAGCCGATGCGGCTCGCGACGCGTCGCGTGTAGTTGATGTCCCCGCTACCGTTGAGCACGTCGACGGAGAGCTTCCAGGGCGGCGGCAGGGTCGCGGCGAGGCTCTTCGTGGAGGGGTCGTTGCCGCCCAGGCCGATCACGAGCGCGAGCGTGACCGCGACGATGAGGGCGGTCGCTGCGCCAGCGGCGAGCCAGCGCCCAACGGGCCGGCGCGCCGGCGGCTCGACCGGCATCCCGGAGAGCGCGCGCGCCTCGCGATGCTCGACCCCGAGCGCGGTCGCGTAGCGAAGCAACGCGAGCACCGCCGTCTCGTTGCCGGGAAAGCGGTAGAGCCGGCCCTCCTCGAGCCACTCGACCTGCTCCGGCCACAGCGCGGCCCGCTTCGCGGCCTCCTCGATCGTCAGCTTCCGCTGCAGGCGCAGCGTCGTGAGCGCGGAGGACTGCTCGGCGGCGTCGGCGGCTAGGGGTCTGGCGAGCTCCACGGCTTCAGTCGGTCGGGTACCTCATCGGCGAAGTCGACGTCTCCTGGAGGGCTTAGATCGTCGCAGGAGACGAGGACGGCGTCGAGTGTGCGGGCCCCCTCGTCCGGGATCTCGGGCCAGATCCGGCGGTCGAGCAGGACCGGATGCAGCCGCGTGCCCCCGTAGCTGGCGGCGACGACGGGGTCTCGCTCGGCGCGCCAGCGCTCGATCACGCGGTCGATCGCCCTCGGCTCGAGGTCCGGCCCGTCGCCGAGCACGACCACCGCCGCGTCCGCCTCGTCCGGCAGCGCGGCGAGCCCGCAGCGCAGCGAGGTGCCGGCCCCGCGCTCCCAGTCGGGACAGTCGACCGTCGGCACCGACGACTCGACCTCGTGTGCGCCCGTGACGACGACCACGCCGTCGACCCGGCTCGCGCGCACCCGCTCGAGCACGGGCTCCAGCAGCAGCGGCTGTTTGGGCGACCCGAACCGGCTCGACGCTCCGGCCGCCAGGACGACGGCCCAGACCATCAGGCGACGGCGTCGAGTGCGCGCCGGATCAGCGGGCGCGCGAGGTCGACCTTGTAGGCGGTGCCGGGCAGCGGCGTCGCCTGGTCGAGGTCGTCGGGTGAGTCCAGCAGCCACGGAATCGGCGCGGCGCCGGCGAGCGCGAGCCGCACCTCGCCCTCGCGGCGGGCGGCCGCGACGCCGACCAGGGCGAACGCGAACCGCGTCCGGTCCATCGCCTTCAGGTACGCGCTCGCCTCCGGCTGGGGCACGTCGAGCTCGAGGATCAGCTCACCCGGCTCGAGCGCGGTCACCTCGCGGTCGTCCTCGGTCGGCAGCCGGTAGAGCTCGGCGACCGGCAGCTCGCGGTGGTTCGTGCGCAGCGTGGCCCCGAGCGCCAGTAGCGCGGCCGCCGGGTCCGAGGGGTGTGCGGACGCGCAGCGCTCGTTGCCGAAGATCGCATGCTCCCGGTGCGCGCCCTGCCGTGCGTGGCATACCGAGCCGCCGTGCAAGAAGCATGGGTACTTCAATCGCCAGTACCAGCAGCGCGTCGCCTGGAGCAGGTTGCCGCCGATCGTGCCCATCGAGCGGAGCTGCGGCGAGGCCGCAAGCGCGCACGCTTCCCGCAGCGCCTGCGGGACCCGCTGGTCGGCCTCGAGCTCCGCGAGCATCGTCCCCGCGCCGATCCTCGTCCCCTCGACGCCACGCGGAACGACATTCCGCAGCTCGACGAGCGTGTCCGCCGCGAGGATGCGGCTGCGCAACAGCGGCACCACCTCGGTGCCACCCGCAAGCGCGACGGAGCCGTTGCCGAGCGCCGCCGCGGCGGCCTCGACGGAGTCAGGCCGGAGCAGCTGCAAGCTTCTTCTCGCGCTCCTGCGCCTCTGCCAGCGCACGGAGCATCTCCTCGCGGGTCACCGGCAGCGAGCGGACGTCCGCTCCGGTGGCGTCCCGGATCGCGTTCACGATCGCGGCCGCGGTGGGCACGATCGGCGGCTCGCCGAGCCCTTTCGAGCCGAGGTTCGTCAGGTGCTCGTCCGGGATGTCGAGCAGCTCGACGGCCAGCTCGGGAACGTCGGCGATGGTCGGCAGCTTGTAGAGGTCGAGCGTCTGGGTCAGCACCGTCCCGCGCTCGGGGTCGACGAGCCGCTCCTCGGAGAGCGTGTGACCGATGCCCTGGATGATCCCGCCCTCGACCTGGCTCCGGGCGCCGAGCGGGTTGATCACGCGGCCGACGTCGTGGATCGCCGCGATCCGCTCGACTCGCACCTCGCCGGTCTCGACGTCCACCGCAACGTCCGCCACCTGGATTCCGAAGGTGAGCACGCGCATCCCGGCGGGGTTCGGCCCGCGCGCGCCCTTGCCCAGGATCTGCGCGTCCTCCAGCAGCCCGGTCACCTCTTCGAGCGGCCACGAGCCGCCGTCGGCGCTCACGACCCGGCCGTCCTTCAACGAGAGCACCCGCTCCTCGACGTGGTAGCGCTGAGCCGCGATCTCGACGATCTGGCGCGCCGCGTCGGCGGCCGCCGCGCGCACGGCCGGGCCCATCGACGGCGTCGTCGACGAGCCCGCCGAGATGGACGCGTACGGCCCTCGTGCGGAGTCGCCCAGCTCGCAGCGGACGCGGTCGAGCGGCAGTCCGAGCTCCTCGGCGGCGATCTGGGCCATCGCCGTCCGCGTGCCGGTGCCGATGTCCTGCATCGCCGTGACCACCGTCGCGCGACCGTCAGAGCCGACGCGCACCCACGCGTACGAGGGCGGCCCGCCTCCGCCGTACCAGATCTGGCTCGCGAGGCCCATGCCGCGCCGAACCGGGCCCTCGGAGCGCGCCCGCACCTCGTCGCGCCGCGCCCAGTGCGGCTCGGCACGCCGGTAGCACTCGAGCAGGTTCTTCGACGAGAACGGTCGCCCGTCCACGAGGTCCTTGTCGGCGTGGTTGCGCCGCCGCAGCTCGAGCGGGTCGAGCTCGAGGCGGCCGGCGAGCTCGTCCAGGACGCACTCGAGGCCGAACGTCCCCTCGACGAACCCGGGCGCCCGGAAGGCCGCGTTCGGCGGCAGGTTCAGCTTCGCGCCGTAGGTCAGCGTTCTTACATTCTCACACCGGTAGAGCATCTCCACCGGCCCGTAGGTCGGGCCCGAGAAGCCGGACCAGCCGATCGCGTTCACGTACTCGCCCTCGAGCGCGACCAGCGTCCCGTCTGCACGCGCGCCCGCGCGCAGACGCTGGATGGTCGCGTTGCGGTTCCCGGTCGCGAGGTTCTCCTCCCGCCGCGTCAGCGCGCAGCGCACCGGCCGCCCGGTCTTGGTCGCGAGCGCGATTGCAACGTATGTGTAGTCGCCGGGTCCGTTCTTCGAGCCGAAGCCGCCGCCCATGTAGTTGCAGACCACCCGCACGCGGTCGGGCGGCAGGTCGAGCTGCTCGGAGACCGAGTCGCGGACGCCCCAGATGAACTGGGTCGAGATGTAGATCTCGAGCGTGTCGCCCTCCCAGCGGCAGACCGACTGGTGCGTCTCCATCGAGTTGTGCAACACCGTCTGCGTGCGGTACTCGGCCTCGACGACCACGTCCGCGCCGGCGAAGGCGGCATCCACGTCGCCACGCTCGTACCGGCGCGGCTCCTCGTCGACGAACGACTTCTGCCGGACCGCCTCCTCCGGGTCGAGCAGCGGTTCGAGCTCCTCCCACTCGACCTCGACGCGCGCGAGCGCCTCGCGGGCGCGGCCGTAGCTCTCCGCGGCGACGGCGGCCACCGGGGCGCCGTGGAAGCTCGGCTCCCGCTGGAGCACGTGGCACTCGTCCGGGCCGATCGCGCCGAAGACGCCTGGCAGCTCGAGCGCGCCGCTCAGGTCGAGTCTTTTCACACGCGCGCGCGCGTGAGGCGACCGCAACACCGCTGCCTGCAGCATCCCCGGAAGCCGGATGTCGCCCGTGTACTGCGCCTGGCCGCGGGCCCGCTGGTGGCCGTCCTGGCGCGGCGCCGGCTTGCCCACGACCTCGCCCGGCCCCTGCGGCCACTGGTCGATCACGTCGTCGCCTTCGACCACGACCCACTGCTCGGTGTAGTTGCCCTCGACCTCCTTCTCGGTGCGGATCAGTCGCGCCACGTCAGAACAGCCTCTTCGATCCTCGGGTAGGCGCCGCAGCGGCAGAGATTCCCGGCCAGCGCATGGCGGACGAGCTCGGGAGTCGGCTCCGGCTCGGACTCGACCAGCGCCGCGGCGGACACGATCTGCCCGGGCGTGCAGAAGCCGCACTGGAGCGCGTCGGCACGGACAAACGCGTCCACCAGCCGATGGTCCCGCAGCCCCTCGATCGTCGTCACCTCGCGCTCGCCGACGGTGTGCACGAGCGTGATGCACGACAGCACCGGCACGCCGTCCAGCTGCACCGTGCAGGCGCCGCAGTGGCCCTCGTTGCAGGCGACCTTCGTACCGGTCAGACCGAGCTCGTCCCGCAGGGCCTCGGCGAGCGTGGACTCGACCGGCGGCTCCGGGAGCTCGTGCACCGCACCGTTGATCCTGAGGCTAAGCACGCTACGCGTCTGGTCTTGCCAGAGTGAGGTTGGCCGTCGGCATTTCGTTGCGTCGCTCGCCCAAGGTATCGCCTCCTCGTCAGGCGCCGGACGTCACCGCCAGGATGTCCGCCAGGTGGACGAGCCGAAACGTGATGCGGCTGACGACCCGCTGCTCGCCCTCGTCGTCCATCTCGGGGAGCACGCGCCAGAGGTCGCGCGCCGTCTCGAGCAACTCCCGGATGCGCTCGCGCTCCTCCTTGTGCCCGTCGCGGTCGGCACAGGCGTTGAGCGCGAGCCCGAGCACGCCGATCGTGTCCGCCTGCCGCGTCCACAGGAGCGGCGTCGCCATCGAGAGGTACTGGTGGATGCGCGCGAACGCCATCGGCTGCGAGAACGTGCGGCTGCCGAGCGGCTCGCCCGGCTCGAGCGGCGGCTCACCGTCGGCGATCCGGTTCGCCGTCCCGGCGAGCATCGCGCGCTGCTGGTCGTCGTCGAGCCCCGCGAGCCGCGCCGTGCGCACGGCGATCAGCAGCGAGCTCGGCTGCTGCCCGTAGGGGTAGTCCGACGCATAGACGACCTGCTCGGGCGAGACGAGGTGGTAGAGGCTGAGCAGGTCGATCGGGCTCCAGACGGAGGTGTCGAAGAAGACCCCCGCGGTGCCGGCGAAGTGCCCGGCGAGCGAGCCGAGGTCGGCGATCCCCGCGTGGGCGATGATCAGCTGCGAGCCCGGGTAGCGCTCGACGAGCCGCTGCAGGTGGTCGGCGATCGGCGGCAGGCCGCGGCCGCCGTGGATCAGGATCGGCACGCCGCGCTCGGCTCCGAGCGCAAAGACCGGCGCCAGCCGCTCGTCGTTCAGGAGGAAGCGCTGGGCGCGCGGGTGCAGCTTGATCCCGCGGGCTCCCGCGTCCAGGCAACGCGTCGCCTCCTCGATCGGCTCCTCGGCGAGGTCGAGCCGGACGAACGGGATCAGCCGCCCGTCGGAGCGCGCGGCGTGGGCCAGCGTCCGGTCGTTCGCGGCCCGGAAGGCAGGGTGCCGGTCGACCTCGTCCATGCAGAACATGAAGCAGCGCGTGATCCGGTAGCGGTCGTTGATCCGCTCGAGGTCCTCGTAGACACCGGTCATGCCGTCGAGGTCGTGACCGAGGTGGACGTGCGCGTCGAAGACCTCCATGCCCTCGGGCAGCTCGCGCGCCAGCTCCTCGTCGTAGCCGGCGATCAGCGACTGCGCCCGCTCGAGCACCTCTTCCACGGTTTGCGAGTCTAGATGTACGATCCGGGCCGCCGTGGCAGACGTCCTCATCTACGCCGACTCCCTGCGCTCGCCCGAGATGCGGCACGAGGTGCCGATCGCGATCCCGGACCCCTTCCTCTACGTGGAGCGCAACGGCGAGCAGCATGTGGTGGCGAGCTCGTTCGAGCTCGGCCGCATCGGCGAGGTCGCGCCCCACCTCCAGCTGCTGCCCTACGAGGAGTTCGGGATCGACGAGCTCTACGCGCAGGGGCTGGGCCGCGACGAGATCGAGCTCGAGGTCGTCCTGCGCGCCGCGCGCCGCTTCGGGGTCGAGGACGCGGTCGTGCCGGGGACGTTCCCGCTCGAGCTCGCGGACCACTTGCGCCAGAACGGGATCGAGGTGCGCGCCGACCGCAAGCACTTCGTCCAGCGTCGACGCGTCAAGAACGAGGCCGAGCTGGCCGGCATCCGCCGCGCCCAGCGCGCCGCCGAAGCGGCGATGGACGCCGCGCGCGAGCTGCTGCGTTCGGCCGAGCGGCAAAACGGGAACCTGACCCTGGACGGCGAGCCGCTCACCTGCGAGCGGTTGAAGCTCGCGGTCGAACGGGCCTTCACCGCGAACGGCGCCTTCGCGGACGAGTTCATCGTCTCCCACGGGCCGCAGACCGCCGTCGGCCACGACATGGGCTCGGGGCCGATCGCGCCCGACGAGCCGATCTGCCTCGACCTCTTCCCGCGTGACCGCGAGTCCGGCTGCTTCGCCGACATGACCCGCGTGTTCGTCGTCGGCACGCCCTCCGACGAGGTGCGCGAGTGGCACAAGCTCTGCCTCGAGGCGCTCGAGCGCTCAGTGGCCGCGGTCAAGCCGGGCGTCCCGGGCAGCGAGCTGCACAAGATCAGCTGCGAGGTCTTCGAGCAGCACGGCTACCCGACGCTGCGCTCGAAGCAGCCGGGCGAGGTGCTCCAGGACGGCTTCTACCACTCGCTCGGCCACGGGGTCGGGCTCGAGGTGCACGAGGAGCCGACCCTCGGGCGCGCCGCCGGCGAGCTGGTCGCCGGCGACGTGATCGCGGTCGAGCCGGGCCTCTACCGCAACGGCTACGGCGGTTGCCGGCTCGAGGACATCGTCCTCGTCACCGAGAGCGGCGGGGAGGTCCTGACGGACTATCCCTACGACCTCGAGCCCTAGTGACGCACGCGATAGAGACGATCCTCCTGGAGGAGCGGCGCTACCCCCCGCCTCCGGAGTTCGCGGCGCAGGCGAACGCACAGCCGGAGATCTACGAGCGCGACTTCGAGGAGTTCTGGGAGACCGAGGGGCGCGAGCGCGTCTCCTGGTTCGAGAACCACACGACGCTCTGCGACTGGGAGCAGCCGTACGCGAAGTGGTACGTCGGCGGCAAGCTGAACGTCGCCTACAACTGCGTCGACCGCCACGTCGAGGACGGGAGAGGCGACAAGGTCGCCTACCACTGGGAGGGCGAACCCGAGGACGAGCGCAGGACGATCACCTTCGCCGAGCTCCAGGCCGAGGTCGTGCGCCTGGCAAACGCGCTCAAGCGGCTCGGCGTGGGCAAGGGCACGCCCGTCGGGATCTACCTGGGCATGGTCCCGGAGGCGCCGGTGGCGATGCTCGCCTGCGCCCGGCTGGGGGCGCCGCACACGGTCGTCTTCGGCGGCTTCTCCTCCGACGCGCTCTCCGACCGGCTGCACGACATGGGATGCGAGGTTCTGATCACGCAGGACGAGGGCCTGCGCAACGGCGGCACCGTGCCGCTGAAGCGCAACGCCGACGCCGCGCTGGCCGCCTCACCGAGCGTGCGCCACGCGGTCGTGCTGCGGCGCACCGGCGGCGACGTCCCGTTCGAGGAGGGGCGCGACCTCTGGTGGCACGAGCTGGTCGAGGCCGAGAGCGCCGACGCGGAGTCGTGTCCATGCGAGCCGATGGACTCCGAGGACCTGCTCTACCTGCTCTACACGAGCGGCACGACCGCCAAGCCCAAGGGGATCGCGCACACGACGGCCGGCTACCTCGTCGGCGTGGCCTCGACCCACCACTACATCTTCGACGTCAAGCCCGACTCGGTGTACTGGTGCGCGGCGGACATCGGCTGGGTCACCGGCCACAGCTACATCGTCTACGGGCCCCTCTGCAACGGCATCACCGGCGTGATCTACGAGGGCGTGCCGAACTTCCCGGACAAGGACCGCTGGTGGGCGATCGTCGAGCGCTACAAGGTCGACATCCTCTACACGGCGCCGACCGCCATCCGCACGCACATGAAGTGGGGCCCGGAGCACGCGGCGAAGCACGACCTCTCCTCGCTGCGTCTGCTCGGCTCGGTCGGCGAGCCGATCAACCCGGAGGCGTGGGTCTGGTACCGCGAGCACATCGGTGGCGACCGCACGCCCGTCGTCGACACCTGGTGGCAGACGGAGACCGGGATGATCCTGATCTCGCCGCTGCCGGGCGTGACGACGCTGAAGCCGGGCTCGGCGACGCAGCCGTTCCCCGGGATCGACGCCGCGATCTACGACGAGCAGGGCAACGAGGTCGGCCCGGGCGGCGGCGGCTATCTCGTCCTGCGCCGGCCGTGGCCGGCGATGCTGCGTGGGATCTACAACGACGACCAGCGCTACCGGGACACGTACTGGTCGCGCTATCCGGACGCCTACTTCGCCGGTGACGGCGCCCGCGTCGACGAGGACGGCGACTTCTGGCTGCTCGGCCGCGTCGACGACGTGATGAACGTCTCCGGCCACCGCATCTCGACGATCGAGGTCGAGAGCGCGCTCGTCGACCACCCGCGCGTGGCCGAGGCGGCGGTCTGCGGCCGCAACGACGACCGCACCGGCCAGGCGATCGTCGCGTACGTGACCCTCAAGGGCGGCGAGGACGGCTCGATCGCGATGCTGGAGGAGCTGCGCAACCACGTCGCCGCCAAGATCGGCCCGATCGCCAAGCCGGCGAACATCGTCTTCACGCCCGAGCTGCCGAAGACGCGCAGCGGCAAGATCATGCGCCGGCTCCTGCGCGACGTGGCCGAGCACCGCCAGCTCGGCGACACGACGACGCTCGCCGACCCGTCAGTCGTGGACGAGCTACAGGAGCGGGCGACCTCCGAGCAGTCGACCGAGGGCTAATGACCCCCGAGGAGGAGCGGCAGCTCGCCGTCGACCTGTTCAACCACGTCTGGTCGCTGCTGGACCTGCCGGAGCGCACTCCCGAGCAGGACGACGAGCTGATCCACGCGGCCCATGCCTCACGCCACCACTGGGCCCAGATCGGCACACCCGCGAACCTCGGGCGCGGCGAGTGGCAGGTCTCGCGCGTCTACGCGACGCTCGGGCGAGCCGAGCCGGCGCTCTTCCACGCACGCCGCTGCCTCGCCTACTGCGAGGCGAATCCGGACGCCGTCGAGGACTGGGACCTGGCGTTCGCCTACGGGGCGCTGGCCCGTGCACACGCGGTAGCGGGCAACACCGACGAATCCGCTCGCTGTCTCGCCCGCGCGCGAGAGCTCGGCGAGCTGATCGCGGATCCCGAGGACCGCGAGCTGCTCGACAGGGACCTCGCGACGGTCTAGCTCGAGGCGAGCAGTGCCTCGAAGGGCGCCGCGTCCTCGAACGGCCCGATCAGAGCCAGGTTGATCCCGTTCGAGCCGATCACGTCCTGCGCCACGCGCTGCACGTCTTCGACGGTGACGGCGTCGAGGCCGGCCAGGATCTCGTCCGGCTCGACCGCCTGGCCCTCGAGCACCTCGCGGCTGAGCCCGAAAAGGGTCATGCCCTGCGGGTTCTCGAGCCGCAGCACAAAGCGGCCCTTGGCCAGCGCCCGCGCCTTCTCGAGCTCCTCCGCCGGCACCGACTCCTCGGCGATGCGGCGGAACTCACGCGTGATCGTCTCGACGGCCTCGTCGGCGCGCGCGATGTCGACGCCTGCCTGGGAGTAGAGCGAGCCGACGTCGGTGTAGCTCTGGTTGTGCGCGAAGACGTAGTAGGCCAGGCCGCGACGCTCGCGCACCTCGGTGAAGAGACGCGACGACATCCCGGTCCCGAGCACCGTCGTCAGCATCAGCAGCGAGTAGCGGTCCGGGTGCACGAGCGGATAGCTGCGCACGCCGAGGCAGAGGTGGGCCTGGTCGGACTCCTTGTGGTGGATCTTGACGCGCGGCCCGCTGTTCCCGTCGAGCTCGATCGCGGCCGGCGCGCCCGTCTCCTGCGGCTCGAGGTCTCCGAGCAGGCGCTCGACGGTCGCGAGCGGGTCGCCGTCGAGGTTGCCGCCGAGGCCGACGACCATGCGCTCCGGCTTGTACCAACGATCGACGTAGCCGAGGAACGTGTCGCGCGTGGCGGCGCGCACGGTCTCCTTGCGGCCGATGATGTCCCAGCCGAGCGGCTGCTCGCCGTACAGGAGCTCGTCGTAGACGCCGCCGATGAAGTCGCGCGGCGTGTCGTAGTACATGTTCATCTCCTCGACGATCACGCCCTTCTCGCGCTCGATCTCCTCGGTGTCGAACTTCGAGTTGCGCAGCATGTCGACGAGCACGTCGAGCGCGCGGTCGCGGTAGTCCGCGGCACACTTGACGTAGTAGCCGGTGTACTCCTTGCTGGTGAAGGCGTTGAACTCGCCGCCGAGGCCGTCGACCTCCATCCCGATGTCGCGCGCGGTCGGTCGCCGTTCGGTCCCCTTGAAGAACATGTGCTCGGCGAAGTGCGCGATCCCGTTCGTGTCCGGCGTCTCGTAGCGGGAGCCGGCCGCGAGCATGACCATGCAGGTGACCGACTGCACCTGCGGCATGTCGGCCGTCAGCACCCGCAGGCCGTTGTCCAGGACATGACGCTGGAAGACGCTCACGCGGCCAGCTTCTCCCGCCACTCCGCGGGCAGCTCGACCGCCTCGCCCTTGCCGTAGTCGTAGGAGACGAGGACGCTCTTCGCCTGTGCGACGACCTCGCCGTCGACGCGCAGCTCGTAGTCGAGGTCGAAGCTCTTGTCCCCGAAGCGGCTTGCGTGCACGGAGATCTCGACCTCGTCACCGAAGCCCACGGGGGCGCGGAAGTCGATCTCTATGCGGGCGACGATGATGGACATGTCTTCGAGGGTGGCCGCCGCGCCGAGGTGCTGCAGGAACGCGACGCGAGCCGACTCAATGTAGGTCAAGAAGACGGCATTGTTGACATGCCCCATTGCGTCGAGGTCGCGGAAGCGGACCCGCTCGCGGTGTACGAACATCGGCGCGATGCTAGATGCTGCGCACGTGGTCGGAGCGGAGATGAGGCGCGCGATCGCCGCGCAGCCGGAGTGGCTGCGCGGGGTGCCCACCGACCGGCGGTTGCCGGAGGGCCGCATCCTCCACACGGGCTGCGGCACCTCGTTCCACGCGGCGCAGACGGCGGGCTGGGCCGAGCAGGCGCTCGAGCTCGTGCTCCGGCCTCGGGCCGCCGACGTGCTCGTCGTCGTCAGCCACGAGGGCGAGACGCCGCTGGCGCTGGAGGCCGCGCGGGCTTTCGACGGGCCTGTGTGGCTGGTGACGGGCAAGGCGGAGAGCCCGCTCGCGGAGGTCGCGGACGAGGTCGTCGTCGCGACTCCCGAGGTCGAAAAAGGCTGGTGCCACACGGCGAGCTACACCTGCGCGGTCGCGACGTTGCGCGCGCTGCACGGGGAGGATGTGAGCGGGCTGCCGGCGCTCGTCGAGGCGGCGCTGGCAGAACGCCTGCCGGTGAGCGGGCACGAGCGCTTCCTCGTCGCGGGCGCGGGGCACGACTGGCCGACGGCGCAGGAGGCGGTGCTCAAGCTGCGCGAGGGCGTCTTCGTGGCGGCCGAGGCGCATCAGACCGAGCAGCTCCTGCACGGGCACCTCGCGGCGGTCGACGAGACCGTGCGGGCGTTCGTGCTGGAGGGGGAGGGCCGCGCAGCAGAGCGCGCCGCGGGCGCGGTCGCGGCGCTGCGCGAGATCGGCTGCGAGACGACGCTCGTCCCGACCTCGCACCCGGTGGTCGACGTCGTCCGGTTCCAGCAGCTGACGCTCGACCTCGCCGAGGCGAGGGGCATCGAGCCGGACAAGATCCGCCGCGACGACCCGCGCTGGGAGCGTGCGGCCGCCGCCTACGACTGAGCCGCCGCCAGCAGCTCGGCCTCGCGCTCGGGCGTGAGGCCGACGCCGTCCACGGTCTCGGCAAGCTCGAGCGTGTCGCGCACCGTCTGCTCGAGCGGGCGGAAGGTGAGCCCCGCGGCGACGGCGCGTGAGACGTCGGTTTCGAGCATCCCGCTCATCTCCGGGTCGCGGATCCAGAGCGGCAGCTCCATCCACTCACCGACCTCGTGCTCGGCGAGGAGCGCGTCCGGCACCCAGGTGAAGGTCGCTTCGCTGCCCGCCACCTGGCGGCAGGTCTCGAGCAGCTCGCCCCAGGCGAGGCCGGGATGCGTGGCGTTGAAGGTGCCGCCAACGCGGCGCTCGCAGACGTCGACGAGCCAGTCGCCGAGGTCGCGGACGTCGACGAACTGCACCGTGCGCTCCGGGGGCGCGGGCGCCAGCACCTCGCCGCCGCGCGCGGCGCGGTGCGGCCAGTAGGTGAAGCGGCCGGTCGGGTCGTGCGCGCCGACGATCAGCCCCGGGCGCACGACGGTGTGGCGGTCGCCGCAGGCTTCCGCCACGGCGGCTTCGCAGAGCGCCTTCAGCGCTCCGTAGTTCGAGTAGTCCTCGGTGAGCCGGTCGTCGGGGAGGTCGCCGAGCTCGGCCAGAGGCGCGTCCTCGTCGTTGGCCTGCGCCTGGCTCGCGTACACCGAGACGCTGGAGATGAAGACGTAGTGCCCGACCCGATCCGCGAGCGTCGTGGCCGAGAGCCGCACGTCGGCAGGGATGTAGCCGGACGGGTCGAGCGCCGCGTCCCACTCGCGGCCCGCAAGCGCACCGAGGTCGGAGCTCCGGTCGCCGCGCAGCTTCTCGGCCTCGGGGAACAGCTCCGGGTTCGTCTCGCCGCGGTTGAAGAGCGTCACCTCGTGCCCGCGCGCCAGCGCCGCCTCGACCGCGGCGCGGCCGAGGAACTTCGTTCCGCCGAGGACGAGCACCCTCACAGGCCGCGTAGATACCAGATCGGTTGACAAGCGAACGGCGAGACCCGAAGATCGCACCCGCAATGCCACGGCGACGTGCGACCTCGGCCCCGCAGACCGCGAACTGGCGGAGTTACGCCGCCGAGCTGCTCGGCACTTTCGTGCTCGTGTTCGGCGGCACCACGGCGATCGTCGCCGCCGGGCGCGCAGACGCGCCGATCCTGGTCGTCGTGCCGTTCGCGTTCGGGCTCGCGCTGCTCGCCGGCCTCTACGCCTTCGGTGAGGTCTCGGGCGGGCACTTCAACCCGGCGGTGTCGCTCGGCCTGTTCCTCGACGGCCGGCTTCCGACCGGCGACCTGATCGGCTACTGGATCTCGCAGTTCCTCGGCGGCATCCTCGCGGCGCTGGTCCTGCTGATCGTCACGAACCAGGACGACGTCGCCTCGACCGCGACGAAGCCGGGGGCGGGGGTCGGGGACGGCTCGGCGTTCGTGATCGAGCTCGTGTTCACGGCGATCTTCGTTCTCGTGATCCTGCAGGCGAGCCGCAGCGACAACTTCGGCAGCAGTGCGTTGATCGCGATCCCGCTGACGCTGCTGGCCGTCCACCTGGCGGCGATTCCGTTCAGCGGCTCGTCGGTGAACCCGGCCCGCACCTTCGGGCCCGACCTCGTCGGCAACACCTGGACCGGGATCTGGATCTACTTCATCGCGCCGCCGCTCGGCGCCGCCCTCGCCTGGGCGATCCATACGTTCGTCGTCCGGGGGGGCGCCCCCGGTCCCGAGCCCGCGGTCGCCGAGGCGCTCCGGGACCCGGCGAGCTAGAGGGCGGCGAGCTCCGCGAGCAGCCGGTCGACCTCGTCGGCCGTGTTGTAGTGGAGGAAGCCTGCGCGGATGGCTCCGTCCGGGAGACCGAGGCGCTTCATCACCTCGACGGCGTAGTAGTTCCCGCGCCAGACCGCGAGACCGCGCTCGCCGAGGCGCGTCGCCGCCTCGAGCGGCGTCAACCCGCCGACGTTGAAGCAGAACGTCGGCACGCGGCCGTCCATCGTCGGCAGCCCGTAGAGCGAGCACCGCTCGGGCAGACCGGCGAGGAAGCGCTCGCCGAGCTCCCGCTCGTGGGCCACGATCGCCTCGTAGCCGATCGACTCCACATACCGGACCGCCGCGACGAAGCCGGCGAGCAGCTCGTGCGGCAGCGTCCCGGTCTCGAACCGGTGGCCGAGCGGCTGGTCGGCGGCCGGCCGGACCTTGTAGGGGCGCCAGCGCTCGAGCAGCTCGGCCCGCGCGAACGCGAGGCCCAGGTGCGGTCCGAAGAACTTGTAGGGCGAGCAGAGCAGCACGTCGACGCCCGCGGCCGCGACGTCGATCGGGCCGTGGGGCGCGTAGTGCACCGCGTCGACCCACGCCAGCGCGCCCACCTCGTGCGTGAGCTCCGCGACCCGTGCGACGTCGACGAGCGTCCCGACGGCGTTCGACGCCCACGGATACGCCACGACGCGGGTTCGGTCGGTGAGCTGCGCCGCCAGGTCGTCGAGGTCGAGCGCCGTGTCCTCGCCGATCGCCGCGAAGCGCACCTGCAGGTCGAGGTCGCGCGCCAGCTCGAGCCACGGCGACACGTTGCCGTCGTGGTCGAGCTGCGTCACCACGATCTCGTCGCCGGCCCGGAGCTCGCGGCCGATCGTTCGCGTCAGCGCGAAGTTGAGCGTCGTCATGTTCGCCCCGAACACGACCTCCTCCGGCGGGCAGCCGAGGAACCCGCCACCCGTTCGCCGCGACTCGTCGACAAGCGCCTCCGTCTCCCGGCTCGTCTCGTAGGGGCCGCTGACGTTCGCGTTGGACGACCGCAGGTACGTCGCGATCGCGTCGATCACCTCGTCGGGCACCTGGGAGCCGCCGGGGCCGTCGAAGAAGACGAGCTCGCGGGAGAGCGCCGAGAACCGGGCCCGCACAGCCGCGACGTCGAAGGTCACTGCGCTCACCGAAGGGACGCTATCCGATGCGTCGTTGCCACTCGCTCACGTAGGTGGCAGACTGGCGCGGGACCGGGGGGTCCAACCGAGGGGGAGCTATGGAAGCCGCTGCGGTACCAGCTGTGGACGTTGCCGACCGGGCGCCGAGCGCCGTGGTCGCCGGGCGGGAGGTCACCCGCCGCTACGGCGAGGGTGGCACCGCCGTGGACGCGCTGGGAGGCGTCTCCCTCGACGTGGAGCAGGGGAAGCTGACCGCGGTGATGGGGGCGTCGGGTTCCGGCAAGTCGACGCTGATGCACATCCTCGCCGCGCTCGACCGGCCGACGTCGGGCTCGGTCTGGATCGCCGGCACGAAGCTCGGCGAGCTGAACGACACCGAGATCACGAAGCTGCGGCGCGAGCACATCGGCTTCGTCTTCCAGTTCTTCAACCTGCTGCCGATGCTGACGGCCGAGGAGAACGTCGTCCTGCCGCTCACGATCGCCGGCGAGAAGCCCGAGCCCGAGTGGCGTGAGGAGCTGCTGAAGAAGGTCGGCCTCGACGACCGGCGCGAGCACCGGCCGGCCGAGCTGTCGGGCGGCCAGCAACAGCGCGTCGCGATCGCCCGCGCGCTGATCTCGCGGCCCACCGTCGTGTTCGCCGACGAGCCGACTGGGAACCTCGACTCGAAGACGGGGGGTGAGATCCTCGAGCTGCTGCGGTCCTCCGTCGAGGAGCTCGGGCAGACGACGGTGATGGTGACGCACGACCCGCGCGCGGCGGCGATCGCCGACCGGGTGCTCTTCCTCGCCGACGGCCTGATCGTCCGCGACCTGCCGCGCTCCGAGCCGCACGCGGTGATCGCCGCGATGGACGAGCTCACCCAGGGCTGATGCTGAGCGTCGCGCTGAAGGGCATCGCGGGCCGCAAGGTCCGGGCCTCGCTGACGGCGATCGCGATCGTGCTCGGCGTCGCGATGATCAGCGGCACCTACATCCTCACGGACACGATCAACAACGGCTTCAACACGATCGTCACGAACTCGTACAAGAACGCCGACGTCGTGATCAGCGGCGAGGCCGCCTTCAAGAACACGAACGGCAACGGTGTCGAGACGCCGACCTTCCCGCAGAGCGTGCTCGCGGATGTGAAGAAGGTCCCGGACGTCGCGGCCGCCGCCGGCTCGGTGACGAGCGACAACGTGAAGATCATCGGCAAGGACGGGAAGGTGGTCGACACGGGCGGCGCGCCGTCGCTCGGCTTCTCGGTCGACCCGCGCGAGCAGCAGTTCAATCCGACGAAGCTGACCGCAGGCTCCTGGCCGAGCGGCGGCGACGAGGTGGCCGTCGACAAGGCGACCGCCTCCCGGGAGGGCTTCGCCGTCGGCGACACCGTCCGGCTGCAGGCCGTCGGGCCGCAGCGAACGTTCCGACTCTCCGGGATCGCCGAGCTGTCCGGTGTGGGCTCGATCGGCGGCGCGACGTTCGCGCTCTTCGACCTCCCGACGGCGCAGAAGATCTTTGCGAAGCCCGGCCAGCTCGACGTGATCCGCATCCAGTCGAAGGCCGGCGTCTCGACGCCGAAGCTGATCTCGGAGATCCAGCCGTTGCTGCCGCCGTCGGCCGTCGTGCGCGACGCGAACGCTCAGGTCAAGGAGGACAAGAAGCAGTTCGACATCGCCTTCCTGCAGTACATCCTGCTCGCGTTCGCCGGGATCGCGCTCTTCGTCGGCGCCTTCGTGATCGCGAACACGCTCTCGATCACGATCGCCCAGCGGATGCGCGAGTTCGCGACATTGCGGACGCTGGGCGCCTCGCGCCGCCAGGTGATGTGGTCGGTGATCATCGAGGCCTTCGTGATCGGCCTGCTCGGCTCGGTGGTCGGGCTCTTCCTCGGCCTCGGCCTCGCGAAGCTGCTGAACCAGCTGTTCGTCACCTTCGGGATCGACCTGCCGCAGGGCCAGACCGTCTTCGCGACGCGTACGGTGATCGTCTCGCTGATCGTCGGCACCGTCGTGACGCTGGTGGCGAGCATCCGCCCCGCGCGGCGCGCCACCCGCGTGCCGCCGATCGCGGCTGTGCGCGAGGGCTCGGTCCTGCCCGTCTCGCGGTTCGCGAAGTACGGCCCCGTCACCGCGCTCGGCATCCTCGCCGCCGCGATCGCCCTGGTCGCGCTCGGGACGCTCGGCAGCGGCATCGCGACCGGGCCGCGGTTGCTGATGCTCGGCGTGGGCGTGCTGCTGCTCTTCTTCGGGGTCTCGATGAATGCCGCGCGGGTCGTGCGGCCACTGGCGGCGGTGCTCGGCGCGCCAGCTCGCTCGCTCGGCGGCGCCGCCGGGGTGCTCGCGCGCGACAACGCGACGCGGAACCCGGCGCGCACGGCGTCGATGGCCTCCGCGCTGATGATCGGCCTAGCGCTCGTCACCTTCGTGGCCATCTTCAGCGCCGGCACCTTCAAGTCGTTCGAGGACGCCGTCGACTCGCTCTTCATCGCCGACTACGCGATCACGTCGACCAACACCTTCACGCCGATCGACGTCGCTGCGGGCAAGTCGCTCGTAGGCAAGCCGGGCGTGAGCGACGTGACTCCCATTCGGGCCGGCTCCGGCCACTTCCTCGGCAGCGACCACGACCTCACCGGGGTCGAGCCGAACATCGCCACAGGCGTCAGCATCGACTGGACCGCCGGCGGCCCGTCCGTCCCCGGCAAGCTCGGCACCGACGGCTTCTTCACGAACAGCGACTACGCGAAGGCGCACGATCTCCACGTCGGCTCGACGATGGGCCTCGAGTTCCCGAGCGGCAAACGCGTCGACGTGCGCCTGCTCGGCATCTACGAGGAGCCGAACGGAGGCTCGCCCTTCGGCGACGCGACGATCTCGACCACGCTCTTCGACAGGTACATCCCGCGTCCGCGCGACCTGATGGTCCTCGTCAACACCCCCGACGGCGTAAGCGACGCGAACACGGCGACGCTCGAGGACGACGTCGCCGGCTTCGCCGACGCGAAGGTGCAGACGCGCGACGAGTTCAAGGCGAACTTCATCAAGCCGATCAAGAAGGTCATCAACCTGCTCTACGCGCTGCTCGCGCTCTCGGTGATCGTGAGCCTCGTCGGGATCATCAACACGCTCGTGCTGACGATCTTCGAGCGGACGCGCGAGCTGGGAATGCTGCGGGCCGTCGGCATGACGCGGCGGCAGGTGCGGATGATGATCCGCTACGAGAGCATCGTCACCTCGCTGATGGGCGCCACTCTCGGGATGATCGTCGGGGTGTTCCTCGCCGCGCTTGTCACGCAGGCGCTCTCCGGCCAGGGCGTGGTCTTCGCGGTGCCCTGGATCCAGCTCGTCTACTTCATCATCGCGGCGATCCTCGTCGGCATCCTCGCCGCGGTCATCCCCGCGCGCCGGGCCGCCCGGCTGAACGTCCTGCAGGCGCTGCAGTACGAGTAAGGCGTCGCTCGCGATGCCGCCTCAGGCCGTCCGGGCTTTGCCCGGACGGCCTGAGGCGCCGCCGGCCGGGCGGTATGGACGAGCCTTCTTCGCCGAGGGGCTGCCGTCCGGGGCCGTGCATAGGCTCCGGCCGTGCGCCGGCTGCGACCGCTCACCGAGGAGGAGTGCTACCTCCGTTGCTACGGCGTGGACGAGTCGACGGTGCGGGTCGTGCGGCTCGAGCCGCGTCGCGCCGTGCGCGGGCTCGGGCCGATCACCGGCGAGGAGCTGCGGCGCCTCTTCGAGGTGCGGCTCGACGCGCGCGAGGCGGAGCTCGCGGCGTGAGGACGTGCTCGCGCTGGGGCCGGGCTCGCAGGCGCTGGGTAGGTCGCCGCCGCCGCCCGCAGCCGTATGAGCGGCCCTGCGCGCCGCGCAGGCGCTCGGGCGCCCGCTGTCGCTGAATCGGCCGTTCCGGACGTTCTCGCGCCAGGCCTGCGCGTCGTCTTCTGCGGGATCAACCCGGGCTTCGTCTCCGATGCCGCGCGGGCGCATTTCGCGAACCCGCGCAACGACTTCTGGCGGCTTCTGCACGCGGCCGGCTTCACCTCGCGCCTCTACGGGCCCGACGAGCAGTTCGGGGTGCTGCAGGAAGGCATCGGCCTGACGAACGCGGCGACGCGGACGACTCGCGGTTCGGGCGACCTCCGCAGCGCCGACTTCGCCGGCGCGGCCGCGCGTCTGGGGCGGCTGGCCGAGGAGCTGCGGCCGGGCTGGATCGCGTTCGTCGGCAAGGAGGCCTACCGGGGCGCTTTCCGTGAGCGGCCCGAGCTCGGGCGGCAAGAGCGTCGGCTGGCGGACACGCGGCTGTTCGTGCTGCCGTCGACCTCGCCGGCGAACGCGGCCGTGCCGTGGGAGGAGCGGCTGCGTTGGTTCCGCGCGCTCTCGCGCGAGGTCGCGCGCTGAAACCGTGGCGCGACGGGGTGCGGGCCCTCGTGCTCGACGGCGAGGACCGAATCCTGCTCGTGCGCTTCGACTTCCCGCCATTCCCGTGGGCACCGCCCGGGGGCGGTCTCGACCCGGGCGAGAGCGACGAGGAGGGCCTGCGACGCGAGCTGGCGGAAGAGCTCGGCCTCGACGACTTCGAGCTCGGCCCGCTCCTCTGGCGGCGCGAGCACGAGTTCGACGCGCCGCTGCGCTTCCGCGGCCAGCGCGAGCGCTGCTACCTCGTGCGCGTCGAGCCGTTCGAGCCTGTGCCGAGGCTCGACCTCGCCGTCGAGCACGTGACCGACCTCAGCTGGTGGGCCGTCGACGAGCTCCGGCGCTCGCGGGCCCGCAGGCGGCTGCGCGATACGTCGGCCGGTACGTCTCGGTAGGAACCTCTCTTGTCTGGGCGAGTGCCATCTCCCTCGGCGGAGGCGGGCTTCGCCCGCCGGAACCCTCACTGCGCGGGACGCGCGTCAACCCAGCGAGGGGGCACACGGGGGAAACCGGGTTTCCCCCGTGCCACTAGCCGCGCCAGCGGTTCGTGATGGGCGTCCTTCTGTCCCGGCCGAAGGCCTTCGGGGTCAGGCGCACTCCGGGTGGCGCCTGCCTGCGCTTGTACTCGGCGCGGTCGATCAGCGCGAGCGCCCGCTCGACCACGTCGGGGTCGAACCCGTCCTGCGAGAGGTCCTCCCGCGAGCGATCCTGCTCGACGTACGCCTCGAGCACGCGGTCGAGCGTGTCGTAGGGCGGCAGCGAGTCCTCGTCGAGCTGGTCCTCGCGCAGCTCGGCGCTCGGCGCACGGTCGACGATCGTCTGCGGGATCAGCTCTCTGCCCGCGCGATCGTTGAGGTGCCGCGCGAGCCGGAAGACGTCGGTCTTGAAGACGTCCTTCAGGAGCGCGAAACCGCCGGCCATGTCGCCGTAGAGGGTGGCGTAGCCGACCGATAGCTCCGACTTGTTCCCGGTGGCCACCACGAGCCAGCCGAACTTGTTCGAGAGGGCCATCAGCAGCACGCCGCGGATGCGGGCCTGGATGTTCTCCTCGGCCAGGTCAGGCTCGCGGCCGTCGAAGCTGGCGGCCAGCGTCGCGTCGAAGGCGCCGACGACCTCTCCGATCGGCAGCTCCCGGAACTCGGTGCCGAGCGACTCCGCGAGCAGGCGGGCGTCGCGACGCGTCTCCTCCGAGGAGTAGCGCGACGGCATCGAGACGCAATGGACGCGGTCCGCGGCGAGCGCCTCGACCGCGAGGGCGGCGGTGAGCGCGGAGTCGATCCCGCCCGAGACGCCGATCACGACCTCGCGGAAGCCGTTCTTCTCGACGTAGTCGCGCAGGCCGAGCTCGAGCGCGAGCCGCATCTGCTCGAGCTCGCCGAGCTCGGGAGCAAGCTGGGGCCGCACCGGCTCGGCGTGCTCGCGGGCCGGGCCGAGCGCGACCACCGGCGCGTCGGGCGCGTTGCCGCGCTCGCGCGCCAGGGCGCGGCGGCGCACGTCGCGCAGGCGCCGGCCGACGGCGTCGGCCGGGTCGATGTCGACGACGAGCAGGGTCTCCTCGAAGCCGGGCGCCCGGGCGAGCACCCGGCCCTCCTCGTCGAGCACGAGCGAGTGCCCGTCGAAGATCAGCTCGTCCTGGCCCCCGACGGCGTTGCAGAAGGCGACGAAGCAGGCATTGTCGCGCGCGCGGGTGGCGAACATCTCCTCGCGCTCGCGGTCGCGGCAGACGTGGAACGGCGAGGCCGAGACGTTGGTCAGCAGCTGCGCTCCCGCCAGGGCCAGGTCGGTCGCGGGCGGGCCCGGCTGCCACATGTCCTCGCAGATCGTCGGCCCGACCAGGGTGCTGCCGAGTTCGAGCAGCAGGGTGTCACGGGCGGGAGCGAAGTAGCGGTCCTCGTCGAAGACACCGTAGTTCGGCAAGAACCGCTTCCGGTAGAGCGCCTTCACCTCGCCACCCGCGCAGACGGCGCAGGCGTTGAACAGGTCGCGGTCGAAGTGTGGGAAGCCGACGAGCGCGACGACGTCCTCGGTCGCGCGCGCGATCTCGTCGAGCGACTCGCGCGCCGCGCGCACGAAGCCCGGTCGCAGCAGCAGGTCCTCCGGCGGGTAGCCGGTGACGGCGAGCTCCGGGAGGAGGACGAGGTCGGCGCCCGCGGCCTTCGCCTCCTCGATCGCCGTCAGGATTCGCGCGCGGTTGCCGTCGAGGTCTCCGACGGTGGTGTTGATCTGCGCGAGCGCGAGCCGCATGGCCAGGTTTTAGACTATCAGGCGAAAACCGCTCACCGGCGCAGGCGGATCGCGTTCAGGTCCTGCTCGCGGATCTGGTCCGCGCGTCGAATCAGATCCTCGATGTCGTCGTGCTCGGCGTGGAGGTAGCGCCCGGCGAGGGCGTCGGCGCGGCCGGAGGCAAGCACCCGGACGAGGCGCGGAGCCAGCTCGGGCGGGGTCCAGGGCGCGTCGTCCGCGAAGTGGCCCTCGGTCATCTCCGTGCGGACGAGGCCGGGGCTGATCAGGAAGACCCGCACGGGGGTGTTCTCCAGCCCCTTCGCGAGCGTCTCGGCGAGGCGGTTCGCAGCGGCCTTGCTCGACGTGTAGCCCGTGTTGCTCGCTCCTGGAAGGTAGCCCGCGCCGCTGCCGGTGACGACGATGCGGCCGCCGCCGCGCTCGAGCATCCCCGGGATCACCGCCCGGCAGCAGAGGTAGACGCCGAGGACGTTCACCTCGTGCGTCCGCCACCACTCGGCCGGATCGCTCTCCCAGAGCTCCTCGCCGCTGCCGATGCCCGCGTTGGCGCAGAGCAGGTCGATCGGCCCGAGCCCGCTTTCCGTCTCCGCGACGGCGCGTTCGACCGCGGCCGCGTCGGTGACGTCGAGCTCGACCGCGAGGCCGCCGATCTCGCGCGCGACCTCTTCGACCTGCTCGCGGCTTCGCGCCGCGACCGAGACGCGCGCGCCCGCGTCGGCGAGCTCGCGCGCGATCCGCGCGCCGATCCCGCGCCCGCCGCCGGTGACGAGCGCGACCTGTCCGTCCAGTCGATCAGTTGGTTGCGACACGTTCGATCTCCTCCAGGGTCTCGGGGTTCTCCAGTGACGAGAGGTCGCCCGGGTCGGTGCCGAGGGCCTTCGCGCGCACGGCGCGACGGACGATCTTCGCGCTCCGGGTCTTCGGCAGCGCCGACACGAACAGGATCCGCTCCGGTGCGAACGCCTTGCCGAGGTCGTCGGCGGCGAGCGCCCGCAGCTCCGCCGCCAGCTCCTCGCTCGGCTCCGCACCCGGGACGAGCGCGCAGAACACCCAGGCCACCTCGCCCTTCACCTCGTGCGGCACGCCGACGGCCGCAGCCTCGGCAACCGACGGGTGCGCGACGACTGCGGACTCGAGCTCCGCGGGCCCGAGCCGCTTGCCCGCGATGTTGAGCGTGTCGTCCGAGCGGCCGTGCAGGAACCAGTAGCCGTCCTCGTCCACCGACGCCCAGTCGCCGTGCACCCAGATCCCGGGCAGCCGGCGCCAATACGTGTCGAGGTAGCGCTCCGGGTCTCGCCAGAACCCGCGCGTCATCCCGGGGAACGGCTTCCTGCAGACAAGCTCGCCGACCTCGCCGCGCACGGGCCGGCCCTCGGCGTCGACCACGTCCATCGCCATGCCGAGCGCAGGGCCGCCGAGCGAGCACGTCTTGATCGGCGCTGCGGGCGTCGGCGAGAGGAAGCACGCGCCGACCTCCGTACCGCCCGAGCAGTTGATGATCGGGCAGCGCCCGCCGCCGACGTGCTCATGGAGCCACCGGTACGGCTCCGGGTTCCAGGGCTCGCCGGTCGTGACGAGCACTCGCAGGGACGAGAGGTCGTGCCGCTCGACCAGCTCCGCGCCGTGTGGGATCAGCGCCCGCGTGAGCGTCGGCGAGAGCCCGAGGATCGAGACGCGCTCCTGCTCGACCAGGCCCCACAGCCGGTCTGCAGCCGGCCAGTCGGGCGCGCCCTCGGCGAAGACGATCGTGCAGCCGAGCGCCATCCCGCCGACCACCTCCCACGGGCCCATGATCCAGCCCATGTCGGTGACGAAGTGGATCACGTCCTCCGGCCGGGCGTCGGCCTGGTAGGCGACCTCGCGCGTGATCGAGACGAGGAAGCCGCCCTGCACGTGCAGCACGCCCTTCGGCGCGCCGGTCGTGCCCGAGGTGTAGGTGAGCAGGTACGGGTGCTCCGAGTCGACCTGGAGCGGCTCGAGCTCGCCCGGCGCATCCGCCACCGCCTCGTCCCAGAAGACGTCTCGGCCGGGCCGCATCGGCGTCTCGCCGCCGCGCCGCCGCCAGACCACGACGTGCTCGACCGAGGGCGACAGCGCGAGCGCCTCGTCGACGAGCGCGTTCATCGGCACCTCTCGCCCGCGCCGCAGCGACACGTCGGCCGTTACCACCACCTTCGCCTCCGAGTGCTGCAGCCGGGCCGCGATCGCGGGCGCGGCGAACCCGGAGAAGATCGGCACCTGCACCGCACCGAGGTGCGCGCAGGCGTGCGAGGCGATCGCGACCTCCGGAGACATCGGCAGGAAGAGCGCGACGCGGTCGCCGGCCTCGACGCCGAGCGCGGAGAGCGCCTCCGCCAACCGCGTGACCTCACGCGACAGCTCGCGGTAGGAGAGGGAGCGCCGCTCGCCGTCCTCGCTCTGCCAGACCGCAGCTGCGGCCTCCGCGCGCTCGCCCCTGGCCCAGCGGTGGACACAGTTCCACGCGAGGTTCAGGCGCCCGCCGACGAACCAGGTGGCCCACTCCGGGCCGCGCGACTCGTCCACGACCGAGTCCCACGGCCGCGAGAACTCGAGCCCCATGTCCTCGATCGCCGCCGGCCAGAAGCGCTCGGGCTCCTCCGCCGAGAACCGGACGAGGGACGCGTAGTCCTCGAACTCCAGCCGGCGCGCGAGGCGCATGGCGTTCGAGCGCTCGCGCACCTCGTCGCTCGGCTGCCAGATCACCTCCACGACGGGCAAGCGTAACCTTGACGCATTTGGCTAGTGCTCGCTAACCTAGTGCGAACTAACTTTCGACGCGGGAGGGGACGTGCGAGCGAGGATCTTCGCCGACGAGAACAAGAAGTGGTGGACGCTGGGGTCGCTCTGCTTCGCCCTGTTCATGATCATGCTCGACAACACGGTCGTGAACGTGGCGCTCCCCGCGATCAAGGCCGACCTCGGGATCAGCACCTCCGAGCTCGAGTGGACGGTCGCGGCCTACGCGCTCACCTTCGCCTCGTTCCTGCTGACCGGCGGCAAGCTCGGCGACCTGCTCGGCCGCCGGCTGATCTTCGTCATCGGCCTCGCGATCTTCACGCTCTCGTCGCTCGCCTGCGGGCTCTCCTCGAGCGCGCCGGAGCTGATCTCCGCCCGCGCCGTCCAGGGCGTCGGCGCCGCGCTGATGATGCCCGCGACGCTCTCGATCATCTCGGCGACCTTCCACGCGCGCGAGCGCGGGATGGCGATCGGCGTCTGGGCGGGCGTCTCCGCGATGGCCCTGGCGATCGGCCCATTGCTCGGCGGGATCATCACCGAGCACATCTCGTGGAACTGGATCTTCTACCTCAACGTCCCGATCGGCGTGGTCGGCGTCGCGACGGCGCTGCTCGTCGTGCCCGAGTCCCGAGACACCTCCCACGAGCAGCGGCTCGACCTACCAGGGCTGCTGACGTCCGGGATCGGACTGCTCGCGCTCGTCTACGCCCTGATCGAGGCCAACCAGTACGGCTGGACGTCGGCGCGCATCCTCAGCCTGTTCGTGCTCGCCGCGGTCGCTCTGGTCTCCTTCGTGTTCCTCGAGCTGCACCAGCGGTTGCCGATGCTCGACCTCTCGCTCTTCCGGAGCGGCACCTTCGCAGGCGCGAACGTCGTCGCGCTCCTCGTCACCCTCGCGATGTTCGGGATCTTCGTCTTCTTCCCGATCTACATGCAGACCTTCCGCGGCTGGTCGCCGATCCAGGCCGGCGCGGCGCTGCTGCCGTGGACGCTGATGGTCGTGATTTTCGCGCCGATCGCCGGCAAGCTCTCCGACCGCGTCGGCTCGCGCTGGCTGATGGCGGGCGGGATGACGGTCGTGGCGATCTGCTGCCTGCTGCTCTCGACGGTCACGCTCCACTCGTCCTTCTGGAACATGTTGCCGGCCTTCATCCTCGGCGGGCTCGGGATGTCGTTCGTGATGACGCCGATGTCGGCGGCCGCGATGGGCGCTGCTCCGGTGGCGAAGGCGGGCGTCGCCTCGGGTGTGCTGAACACCTTCCGCCAGGTCGGCGTCGCGCTCGGGATCGCGATCATGGGCGCGATCGTCGCCGACCGCGCCGCCGCCGCCGCACGGGGAGGTGCGAGCAGGCCCGAGGCGTTCGTGGAGGGCCTGACGTTCGGCATGCGCGTGAGCGCAGCAATCTGCTTCGGCGCCGCGATCGCGGCCGCCGTGCTCGTCCGCCGCTACCGTCACGCAGACTCGAGCCACGCCGCCGAGGCCGCGGCGTGAGCAGCCGCCTCACCGGGCCGCAGAGGCGCCAGGCTGTCGTCGAGACCGCGTGCCGTGTCTTCGCGAAGGGGAGCTACCACGGCTCGACGACCGCGCAGATCGCGCGCGAGACGGGCGTCAGCGAGCCCGTCCTCTACCGCCACTTCAGCTCGAAGCGAGAGCTCTACGTCGCCTGCCTCGACGCGGTCTGGGAGCGCGTGCGCGCGCTGTGGGAGAAGGCGCTCGAGCGTGAGGACGACCCCGCGAACTGGCTGAAGGCGATCGGCAAGGCGTACCTCGAGGAGCGCGGCGCGGCTCGCGTCGTGCTCGTCGACCTCTGGATTCAGGCGCTGACCGAGGCCGCCGACGACCCCGAGATCCGCCGTGCCCTGCGCATCCAGGTGCGGGACGTTCACGACTTCGTCGCCGGCGTCATCCGCCGCTCGCAGGAAGCCGGCGGCGTCCTCGCCGAGCGCAACGCGGACGCCGAGGCGTGGATCTTCATCTCGCTCGGCCTGCTGACGACGATCGACCGCCGACTCGGCAGCCTCGTCGGCGAGGAGTTCGAGGACATCTTCGCCAGCAGGCGAGCCTGGATGACCGGCGCCGCCTAGAGGCGAGAGGGAAAAGAAAAGCCCCCGGCTGCGGCTCCGGGGGCTTCTGGTTTTTGCGGGCCTTCCTGAGAGGCGACGACCCGGAGGCCTTGGCTCTGCGGCCCAGCCACTACCTCCGGGCTCTTCGTCGCCGTCTCTGGCGCGCCCCTTGCATCCCCTAAGCCTGGCGTCCGGCTGGGCTGCAAGGTGGACGGACTATAGACCCGCCCCGCAGGACAGTCAAGTACCTCGGTCAAGTGATTTTGAAATGGCCTGGTTCACCGCGTTTCGGCCGCACGCATGACCTTTTCGGGGGATATTCCGAAATGGGCACTTGCGCCGAAGTCAAGTATCCGTTTCACTTCGCCCAGGAGCGTTATGCCCCGTGCTTCCGTGACCACGCAGATCCGCATCGCCGCCAAGCCCGGCAGCGCCCGCCTGGGCGAGCGCGTCCGCCAGCTGCGCGTGGCCGCGGGTCTCACCCAGACCGACCTGGCGGGCGACCGCTTCTCGAAGGAGTACGTCAGCCAGATCGAGCGCGGGAAGACCAGGCCCACGCGCGAGACGATCGAGTGGCTTGCCGCGAAGCTCGGCGTCGACGCCGGCTTCCTCGAGCGCGGCGTCTCCGCGGACGAGCGCAGCCGCGTCGAGGCGATGCTCGCGCGCGCGGAGGCGCTCGCGAACAACCACCAGTACGACGAGGCGGTCGAGGAGCTCGAGAGCTCGCGCACGGCCGTCCTCGCCACCGGCGCGGTCGAGCTCGAGGCGCGCGCACTGCAGACCGAGGCATGGGCGCGCATGGAGCGCGGAGAGGTTCGCCCGGCGCTGCAGCTGCTCGAGCGCTGCCGCGCGATCACCGAAGGCCCCGGCTTCTCGGACGTCGACCGCGCGCAGGTGTTCTTCCGCATGGGTGTCTGCCGCTACCACCTTTCCAGCATCGCCTCCGCGGTCTCGCTTTTCAGCGAGGCGCTGAAGCTGGCGGAGGGCTCGCGCCTTCCGTGCGACCTGCTCCGCGGCGACATCCTTGGCTGGCGCTCACGCTGCTACCGCCGGCAGCGCGACTTCGAAGCGGCCCGCGAGGACGTCGAGCGGGCACTCGAGCTGGCGCAGGCGCTCGACGACCACCGCACGATGGCGAACGTCTACTTCCAGGCCTCGCTCGTCGCCGAGCGGATGGGCCACTGGGTGCTCGCGCGGAGCTACGCGGAGCGCGCCAAGGCTTACTACGAACAGATCAACGACGAGCGGAACGTCGGTCGCCTGCTGAACAACCTCGGCGGCCTCAACTTCCAGCTCGGCAAGCCCGAGCGCGCGGTCGAGGACCTGAAGAACGCATACCGCGTGCTGCTGGACAAGGGCAGCGACGCCGAGGCGGCGAACGTCGTCTCGTCGCTCGCGCACGTGCATCTGGCGACCGGCCAGGTGGAGACGGCCGAGGAGGAGGCGCGGCACGCGCTCGAGCTCCTCGAGGGCCGCGACGATTTCCTGCTCGACATCGCGCCGACGCAGCTCGTGCTGGGCCGCGCGCTCATGGAGCAGGGTCGCCTCGACGAGGCGCAGGAGATGCTGCGCACCGCCGAGGCAAGTGCAGAGCAGCTCGAATCGATCAGCCATCGCGCCGCCGCGTGGATGGCCCAGGGCGACCTCGCCGCCCGCCGGGGCGAGGATGCGACGGCCGCACGGCTGTACCGCAAGGCCGCCGAAGCCCTTCAGGATGTCCGCTTCTAAACCGAGGAAGGAGGTGAAGATGAACAAAGCTCGCCTGATCTCCCTGACGGTCACCCTGTCCCTGCTGGCCTTCTACCTCGAGGGTTTCGCGCGCGGGCTCGGCTGTTTCTTCGGCCACCCGGGTAGCTGGTTCGACGGGCACTAGACCACCTGGCGCGCTCGGAGCGGGGTTTTCGGGCTCCGAGCGCAGCCGGAAAGCGGTCGACGCGCTCCTGCTCAACGCCCTTCGGCCTCTCTCGCCCAGAGCCTTCGGAGGTACCGCCCAGCTAGACTCGGCCCGTGGGCCGTGTCATCGCTGTCCTCTTGGCGACAGCGGCTCTGTCCGCCGGCTGCGGCGGGTCCGGCACGTCCGGAGTCGCCTCGCTGGGCTCGATCCTGAAGCGCCCGGGGCCCAATGTCGCGGTCACCGCCGGGGCTTCCGAGTTCGTGCCCGGCGACGTCCGCTACCCATTCCTCGTGATCCGCAACGACGCGAAGCCGGTCGAGCGGCCGGCGGCGACGGTGTGGGTCGCGAAGAGCCGCTCACAGGCGCCGTTCACGCGGACGCGGGCGCGCCTGGAGCAGATCGGTGTGCCCGGGCGCTCCGCTCCCGCCTTCGGCGGCGTCACGAAGCTCTACGTTGCGCACCTGCGCATCCCGCGGCCGGGGCGCTACTGGCTCGTCGCGCTGCCGGACGGCGCGCGGATCCAGGCACTCGGTGTGCTCGACGTGGGCGCTCGCTCCAGCAGTCCCGCGGTCGGGGCGAAGGCGCCCCGGTCGCAGACGCCGACGCTCGCGACCGCACCGGCCGCGCAGATCACGACGAGCAGGCCGCCCGACCTGCCGCTGCTGCGCTACTCGGTGGCCGGTTCGCTGCGCGCGCACAAGCCTTTCGTCGTCACCTTCGCCACGCCGAGGTTCTGTACCAGCCGTACCTGCGGCCCGGTGGTCGATGTGGTCGAAGCTGTGCGCCGCCGCTTCGAGCGGCGCGGCGTCCGCTTCATCCACGTCGAGGTCTTCGACGCGAACGACCCGTCGCGCGGCTACAACCGCTGGATGCGCGAGTGGGGCCTCGCGAGCGAGCCCTGGGTGTTCCTCGTCGGCGCCGACGGGCGCGTGAAGGCGAAATTCGAGGGCTCGGTCTCGGAGGCCGAGCTCGCCGCGGCGGTGCGTGCCGAGCTGCTGTAGCGAGGGGCTCGCGGCGGGCAGGAATCGAGCCGATCGGCACGAATCGAGGCGGAGCACCGAAAGCTCCTCCTCTCCCCTAGACGACGGCGGCCCCTGTGCCGCCGTCGTCTTGCTGCGGGAATACGTGCGAGGTGCCCGTCGTAATGGACGGAAGCCAGAACGAGCCCTACAGTTCCCGCAATCCGAATTCAGGGGGGACCGCCGCCGTGAACCTGGACACCGTGAAGCTCACCGATCTCGCCTCCTGCGGGGGTTGCGCCGCGAAGTACTCGGCCGCACGCCTGGAGCAATTGCTCGCGGGCTTCGTGCCCGCCGAGGCCGAGGACCTGCTCGTCGGCCTCGCTCCCGCCGACGATGCCGCCGTCTACAGACTCGATGACGAGCGGGCGCTGATCTTCACGCTCGACTTCTTCCCACCGGTTGTGGACGACCCCGGCGATTACGGGGCGATCGCGGCGACGAATGCGCTCAACGACGTCTTCGCGATGGGCGGCAAGCCGCTGCTCGCGCTCTCGATCGCGGCCTTTCCCGAGGAGCTGCCGATGGAGATGCTCGCCGAGATCTTCGCCGCGGCCGACCAGCAGGTGCGCGCTGCCGGTGGCCTGCTCGCGGGCGGGCACACGATTCGCGACGCCGAGCCCAAGTACGGCCTCGCCGTCGTCGGCACCGTGCACCCGGAGGCGATCTGGCCGAAGAACGGCGCGAGGCCGGGCGACGCCCTCTTCCTGACCAAGCCGCTCGGGACCGGCCTGATCATGGCCGGCTACAAGCGCGGCTGGGCCGGCACGCAGCAGCTAGAGCGTGCGATCCGCTGGATGCGCACGCTCAACAACGACGCGGCCGACGTGCTGAGCGCCCTCGAGCCGAACGCCGTCACCGACGTCACGGGCTTCGGTCTCTTCGGGCACGCGCACGAGGTGGCCGACCGGAGCGGTGTCCGCATCCGGCTCGAGTCCGAGCGTTTCCCGGCGATCGACGGTGCGCTCGACGTGGCGCGGCACGGCGCGCGCACGAGCGGTGACCCTCGCAACCGCGACTTCGCGGCGCGGCACGTCTCGCTCGACGACGCCGTGCCCGAGGCGATGGTCGCGCTCGGCTACGACCCGCAGACCGCGGGCGGGCTGCTCGTCTCCCTCCCCGCCGACCGCTCGGCGGCGCTGGAGGCGGAGTTCGAGTCGCGCAAGCTCTTCATCCGCCGGGTCGGCCGCGTCGAGGAGGGCGCCGGCGTCGTCGTCGAGTGATCGCCCGGGGGATGATCCACGGGCGGTTCCAGCCCTTCCACGTCGGGCACCTCGAGTACCTGAAGGGGGCAGCGGGGCGCTGCGAGGAGGTGTTCGTCGGGATCACGAACCCCGATCCGGAGCGGATCAAGCCAGAGGCGGCCGACCCCCTGCGCCATCTTCCCGAGTCGAACCCGTACACCTACGTCGAGCGGCTGCTGATGGTCAAGGCCGCCGCGATGGACGCCGGCATCGGGGCGGAGCGGCTGCACGTGATCCCCTTCCCGGTCAACGAGCCCGAGCTCTGGCCCCCCTACGTCCCGCCCGACGTCGTGCACTTCATCCGGCTCTTCTCCGACTGGGGCGGCACGAAGCTCGACCGTCTGCGCGAGGCCGGCTACGAGGTCGTCGTCCTGGACGAGGGTTCGGAGAAGGAGATCTCGGGTGCGGAGGTGCGCGAGGCGCTGCGCTCCGGCGGGGACTGGGAGCCGCTGGTGCCCCCCGGAGTGGCCGCCCTGCTGAGGCGGCTCGAGCGCGTGGCCGTGTAAGGGTCGTGTAAGCACCCAAAACTTTTCCGCCCCAGGCGCGTTTGAAGGGGTAGAAAATCGCCGCAATCCAGGGGGGTTCACGATGCGCACTATCGTTCTCGCCGCCGTCGCTGTGCTGGCGCTCGCAGTGACAGGCGCGTCCCAGCCCGCGTCGCAGGCGACCAAGGCCGTTGCGATCAAGTCGGCCGGCTTCTCGCCGGCATCGGTGACGATCGCAACCGCCGACGCGGTCAAGTGGACGAACCGCGACACCAAGAACCACCAGGTGGTCGCGAACAACGGCAGCTTCGCCTCGCCGGTGATCGGGCCCGGCAAGAGCTACACGCACACGTTCAGGACCGCTGGCACGTTTCGCTACCACGATGCGCTGCATCCGGCTCTGACCGGCAGGATCGTGGTCAAGGGCCCGCCGCCGGCGATCACGATCGGAACCGCAGCGCCGATCATCGACTACGGCCAGTCGACGCACATCTCCGGCGCCGTCTCGAACGGCAAGGCCGGCGAGACCGTGACCGTCTGGGCGCAGCCCTACGGGACCGTGTCGCCGGTGCAGGTCGCGACGCTGCTGACGGCTGCCAACGGTGTGTGGGACCTGGTCGTCAAGCCCACGCTGCTGACCACGTACCAGGCGCACTGGAAGACCACGGTCAGCCAGCAGGTCGGCGTCCAGCTCCGCCCGAACGTCGTCTTCTCGGCCTACAAGCGCTACGGCTCGGTGAAGGTCAAGACCGACCGGTCGCTCACGGGCAAGAAGGTCTACCTGCAGAAGTTCACGCGCTTCCACGAGTGGGTGAAGGTCCGCCCGGTCGTGCTCGGCAACGGCTCGGCCAAGCGCTTCCTGCTCGGCCTGCCGCGTGGCCACCGCTACGCGGTCCGCATCTTCATGTCGCTGAACCAGGTCGGCGCCGGCTACCTCGACGGCTTCAGCCCCACCGTCGTCGTCCGCACGCCCCGGAGGTAGCGCCGATTCGTACACGCGGCGCGGGATAGCCTCCGCGCCGCGTGTACCCCATCGTCGTCTTACTGCTCGACGGCCTCGGCGACCGGGCGCACGAGGTGCTCGGCGGCCGCACGGGGAACGAGGCGGCGGCGACCCCGAACCTCGATGCGCTCGCGGCGCGCGGCTCGTGCGGGCTCCTCTACGCCGTCGGGCCGGGGCGGGCGCCATCGAGCGAGGTCGCGCACTGGTCGTTGCTCGGCTACCGGCCGGACGAGTTCCCCGGCCGTGCAGTCTTCGAGGCGCTCGGGCGCGGCCAGGAGGTGAGCGCCGAGCACGTCTTCGCCTACGCCGCGCTGCGGCCCGCGGAGCGACGCGAGGACGGCTGGTGGCTGACCGGCCGGCCGGACCCGGGCCGTGACGCCGAGGAGGCGGGGCGGCTCGTCGAGCGCTGCGACGGGATCGAGGTGGACGGCCTGACCTTCTCGCTGGCGCACGTCTGGCGCGGCGAGGCGGTCCTGCGGATCTCCGGCGGGGCCGACGAGCGCGTGACCGATACCGACGCCTTCTTCCGCGCGTGGCACCCGGTGTTGCGCCCGCAGCCGCTCGTGCCCGAGGCCGAGCGGACGGCTCGTGCCTGCGAGGAGTGGACGCGCGAGGTGATGCGCCTTCTTGAAGGCGAGCGCTTCAACGTGATCACGTTGAAGTGGTTCGGCCGTCCCAAGGAGGTGCCGACCTTCGTCGAGCGACACGGCGTCGCCGGCAGCTTCGCGGCCGACTCGGCCTTCCTGCGCGGCCTCGGGGTCGCGCTCGGGCTCGAGCCGGTGGACGCACCGGAGACGCACGACCCGGTCGCCGACCTGCACGGCCGCGTTGCGCTCGCGCGGGAGCGGCTCGACGCCGGCGACACGTTCGTCTTCTGCCACCAGAAGACAACCGATGCGGCCGGCCACACGAAAGACCCTCGGATCAAACAGGAGACGATCGAACGGCTGGACGCGGCGCTCGGCGACCTCCCGACGGACCGGGCGATCGTCTGCATCACCGGCGACCACGCGACTCCCGCCTCGCCGAACGTGATCCATTCGGGCGACCCGGTGCCGCTGCTGGTCGCAGGCCCCGGCGTGCGCGCCGACGGCGTCGGGCGCTTCGGCGAGCTCGACTTCGCGGCCGGGATCCTCGGGCAGCTGCGCGGGCCGGACCTGTTGCCGGTGCTGCTGAACGCCGCCGACCGGCCGCTCTTCCTCGGCTCGCGGCCGACGCCGTTCGAGGGCGCGGACGGGTACCCGGCCCTGCTGGAGCCGCTTCTCTAGTCTTTCCTTCGTGCACGTCGAGTCCTCGAGGGCGCTCGGCCGGCTCCGGCGGCTCGAGCTTTCGCCCGCGCGCTTCCTGCAGCTGACGCTGGTCTCGCTCACCGCGCTCTGGCTGATCGTCCTGACCGGCGCGGCGGTGCGCGTGACGGACTCCGGACTCGGGTGCCGCCACTGGCCCGGTTGCGAGGCGGGTCACCCGCTGCCGGCGAAGAACTACCACGCGTTCATCGAGTTCGGGAACCGCGCGATCGGAGGCGTGGTGATCGTGCTCGTGTTGCTGACGGCGGTCGCCGCGCGCTTCGTACCCGGCCTGGGCAGACGGGGCCGGCGGCTGGCGCTCTGGGTCTTCGCCGGCACGCTCGCACAGGCGCCGCTCGGGTACCTGGCGGTCAACACCGACCTCCACTGGCCGGTCGTCGCCGCGCACCTGCTGCTCTCGATGGCCGTGCTCGCCGGTGCGGTGGTGCTCGCGCTCGAGGCGCTGCACCTTCGCTCCGGCTCCGCGCAGGAGGTTCTGCCGCGGGAGGTGCCGCGTGCGGGTCTGGCGGTCGCGGTCGCCGGGGCCGTGCTGCTCGTGACCGGGACGCTCGCTACCGCGGGCGGCCCGCACTCGGGCGGCGGCGCCGAGCACGTCGACCGGCTCTGGCGGCTCGAGCCGTTGATCTACGTCCACGCCTTCGCGGTCGGGGTCTTCGGTCTCGGCCTCGTCTTCCTGCTCGGCTACCTCGCGGCCCAGCGCACCCGCTGGCCGCGTCTGTTCAGGCTCGGGCTCGGGCTCTTCGGCCTGCTGCTCGCGCAGATGGCGCTCGGCGAGGTGCAGTACCGGACGCACCTGCCGTGGCCGCTGGTACTCGTGCACGTTGGCGTCGCCGCCGCCGTCTGGGCGCTGCTCGTCGGCTTCGTCGCCGTTCTGTGGCGTCCGCCGGCCGCCATTGCGCAAAGTCGCACGTAGACTGAGCGGGTGGCCGATGAGCTTCGCATCGACCGGCGGCCGGAGCTCACGCGGCCGGTTCTGGTCGCCGCCTTCCGCGGCTGGAACGATGGCGCGCAGGCGGCCACTTTGGCGGCCGGCTACCTCGCCAAGACCTGGGCCGCCGAGCGGTTCGCGGAGGTCGATCCCGAGAAGTTCTTCGACTTCCAGGCCACCCGGCCGCACGTTTCCCTGGAGGAGGGGCTCGCCCGCCGGATCGACTGGCCCGAGACGGGCTTCTACCATGCCCGTCCGGACGGGCTCGACCGCGATGTCGTGCTCCTGCTCGGGATCGAGCCGAATCTTCGCTGGCGCACGTTCAGCGAGCTCATCGTCGGCCTGGCGCGCGACCTAGGCGTCGAGCTGATGATCACGCTCGGCGCGCTGCTCGCAGATGTGCCGCACACGCGCCCGGCGCCCGTCACCGGCAGCGCGACCGACGAGGACCTCGTCGAGCAGCTCGGGCTCTCAGCCTCTCGCTACGAGGGCCCGACCGGGATCGTCGGCGTCCTCCACGACGCGTGTCGCCAGAGCGGGATCCCGTCCGCGAGCCTGTGGGCGGCGGTGCCTCACTACGTCTCGCTGACGCCGAGCCCGCGCGGGGCGCTGGCACTGTGCGAGCGGCTCGGCTCCGTGATCGGGGTGACGGTGGACGCGCGCGAGCTCGAGGAGGCTGCCCGCTCCTACGAGGAGCAGGTGAGCGAGGCGGTGGCCTCGGACGAGGAGACGGCCGCCTACGTCGACGAGCTCGAGCGCCGGGCCGACCAGCTCGAGGAGACGAGCGACCTCCCGTCCGGCGACGCGCTGGCGGCCGAGCTGACGCGCTTCCTCCGCGAGCGCGACGAAGAGGACGGCGAGGACGCCGCGCGCGAGCAGTAACGCGGAGCCTGACGGGACAGCGGGCGGCGCTGCGCGCACCGCCCGCCGTTGCTGACGTCTACCCGGCCGGAGCCTGGGCGGACGGGTCGGTCTGCCAGAGCCCGAACTCGTTCCCGTGAGGATCGGTGCAGGTGGCGAACCAGCCCATGCTCGGCACGGGCATCGGGTCGTCCGCCTGGCCGCCGAGCTCCTTGACACGCTCGGCTCCCGCATTGATGTCGTCCACGTCGAAGTAGGCGCGGGTCCCCTTCTTGCCGGGCTCCATGCTGGCGATCGCCGCGCCCGTCTGGTCGCTGATGCGGGTCATGTGGTACTCGGACGGGCCCGGGTACGCCTCGAACTGCCACCCGAAGAGCGAGCCCCAGAACTCGCGTCCCTGCTCGGTGTCGTCCGCCGGGATCTCGATGTGCACGATCTGACCGGCCATCGTTCCTCCTCCCACGTCGTCGTTCGTTCTCTGATCAGACGGTCCGGGGGCAAGGATGTCATCGGCACCCCCCGGCCGGAGGGTGGTGCCGCTACCCGAACGTGAACGCGTACGCAGCGACCCCGGGCGTGAAGCGCAGCTCGAGCGCGCCCTCGCTCAGGCCGGGGTAGCGCAGCAGCGTGTAGAGGCGGCTGAGGCCGCTGACGCGCACAGACTTCACCGGCCGGCCGCCGACGAGCACCTGCAGGCGGCCGCGGCCGCCGAGCACGAGGTACACGTTCTGGGCGAGGAAGTGGAGCCGCAGCCTGGCGCCGCGGCCGGCGACGATCCGCTCCCGCTCGACCTTCCAGAGTCCGGCGTAGGCGAGGTCGTTGAGCGGGAGCTCGCGTGGGAAGCGGTACGACGTCTCGATGCCCGCCGACAGCGGCGAGCCGACGTAGCGCTCGAGCCGCGCCCAGCCCAGGTACGACTCGGGCGTGGTCAGGTGCTGCGGGGTCCGGTCGCGGACCGAGGCGAGCTGCGCGCCGCTCTTCTCGCCGAGCAGCGTCCTGATCGACTGCTCGGTCTCGTCGTAGCGCCCCTCGCCCTTCTTGACCTCGCGCACGTGGCCGCGCCGGTCGATCAGGTACTCGGCCGGCCAGGCGTCGTTCTGGTACGCGTCCCAGGAGTGATAGCCGTTGTCGACGGCGACCGGGTAGCGGACGCCGAGCTTGCGCGACGCCTCCCTCACGTTCGAGACCACGTGCTCGAAGGCGAACTCCGGCGTGTGGACGCCGACGATCACGAGCCCGGCCTTGCGGTAGCGCAGATCCCAGGCCTCGAGGTGCGGCAGCGTGCGGATGCAGTTGATGCAGGAGTACGTCCAGAAGTCGACGAGCACGACCTTGCCGCGGAGCCGCTGGAGCGTGAGCGGGCGGGTGTGCAGCCAGTCGGAGATGCCCGTGAACTCGGGCGCTTGCCCGTAGTCCGGCAGCGAGCCGGAGGCGCTCGCCTCGAAGCGCGAGGTGCCGCGGTGCTGGAGCTTCCCGAGCTCGTCCTGCGCGACAGAGCTGCGCTCGATCCCCTGCAGCGCATGCGTGTAGTCCGGGAACCACGTCTGCAGCTTGCGGTCGAGGTCGAACGCGATCGCGAGGGCGGCGACGGCCATCAGCACGCCGAGCGCGGTACGCAGTTGCACGGCGCTGCCGCGAAGCCGGCGCGTCGCGCTCTGCCCGAGCGCCGCGACCGCGAGCATCGGCAGCGCCGCGCCGAAGGCGTACGCGACCGTGACCGCGACCGTCTTCCAGCCGAACTCGACGCGCGCCGCGTTGGCCGAGATCGCGCCGATCACGGGCCCGCCGCAGGGCGCGAACACGAGGCCGAGGCTGACGCCGAGGAGGAAGCCGCCGCCGAGGTCGCTGCTCGGGGCGCGGCGGCTGAGGAACGCGAGCGGCCGCTCGAGCAGCACGGCCAGCTGCGGCACGATCAGCGTCGCCGCGAGCACGAGCAGCAGCGCGATCGAGAGGTTGCGCAGGAAGTCCTGCGGGAGGTGCAGCTGCTCCAGCAGCCAGGTCGCGACGAGCGTGAAGGTCGCGAAGCTCGCGACGAGGCCGGCGATGATCGCGTACGGCCGCCGCCGCCCGCCGGTGGCCCCGCCCGCGAAGAGGATCGGCAGCACCGGGAACACGCACGGCGAGAGCGCGGTGACGATCCCGGCGCCGAAGGCGATGGGCAGGAGCAGGAGAAAACGCGCGTCCATGCGCTACCGGTTCAGTCTCGTGAAGGGCGACAGGCGTTACGCCTCGGCGGCCGGAGCGGTTTCCTGCTCCTGCTCCGCCGCGGGGGCGGCCCCGTTGTGCTGCTGCTGCTGCCGGGCCTGGGCCTGGCCCTTCTTCTTGCGCTTGCGCCTCCGCCGGCGTGAGCGGCCGCCCGAGGCCTTCGGCGCGGGGAGGTTGTCCGCGAGCGCGTGTGCGACCTCCTGGATCGAGCCGAGCCGCTCGCGCGCCGCGTCGATCAGCTGGTTGGCGCGCGGCGTGTAGCCCTCGGCCGAGGCGAGCAGTGCCGCCCCGACCTCGCGCGACTGGTCGAGCGCCGCGTTCACGAGCTTCGCCGCGTTCTCCTCGTGCCGGTGGCCGCGGGAGTTCGCGAGCGCGCCGAGCAGCCGTTTCGCCTCGGGGAACTCGGCGCTTGCCCGGCGGTCCTGCACCTTCCGGGTCGAGCGCGCGAGCCGCCACGTCCAGCGCGCGAGGATCTGCTCGGGCGCGTCGGCCTTGCCGTCGCCCAGCGCGCGCAGCAGCGTCCGCACGCCGTGGACGCGGTCCTTCTCCCACGTCGGCGCCTGCGTCACGAGCGTGACCAGGTCGTCGAAGCTCGCGCGGTCGACCGTCATCGAGACGCGGTCGGCGAGCGCGGTCAGGCGCAGGCGGCGGTTCGGGTTCTCGGCGGCGCAGGCGTTGAGGAACTGCTCGAGGGCGCCGCGGTTGGCCTTGCCCTCGGTGAACTTCTTCACGAACTCGACTCGCTCGTCGAAACGGACGGCGCGGCCGGCGATCGTGGCCCAGTAGAGCTGCTCGTCGTCGTCGAGGAAGCGCGGGTCGATGCGCTGCCACTCGCGGTCGATCACGGCGAGACGGCGCTTCACGTCCGGCGTGACCGGCACGAGCCACGGCGCCGGCGAGAGCTTCCGCCGTGCGCGCCGCTGGACGCGACGCCGCGGCGCCGGCGTCACGCGCGCGCCTTCGCGGTAGAAATCCGCGTCGAGCAGGCTGTGCAGCGAGACCACGCGCTCGTTGTGTGTCGCCCCCTTCGGCACGAAGTCGATGACGACGCCGGCCTCCTTGCGCGGGTGCATGCGCATGATCCGGCCGATCCGCTGCTGGTAGACGCGGCGGGAGGCCGTCGGCGCGAGGTGCATGCAGACGGTCGCGCGGGGCGAGTTCCAGCCCTCGGCGAGCAGCATCGCGTTGATCAGGACGTTGATCTCGCCGCGCTCGTAGGCCGCTAGCGTCTCGGCGAGCTGCACCGGCGGCGTCTTGCCGCTCACGGCCTCGGCCTTGAGCCCGGCGGCGCGGAACTCCTTGGCGAGGTTGTAGGCGTGCTCGACGCCGGCCGCGTAGACGATCCCGGGCGTATTCTCGAAGCGGTCGCGGTAGAGGCTCGCGGCCGCCTGGTTGAGGGCCGTGTGGTCCAGTACCGCGGCGAGAGCGCGCTCCTCGAAGTCGCCGCCGACGATCGGCACCGACGAGATCGCCGCAGCGGGCGGGACTCGCAGGCAGCGCAGCGGCGCGATCAGCCCGCGTCGTGCCGCGTCGCCGAGCGGGAGCTCGTCGATCGAGGCCGGGAAGACGTCGGAGACCTGCTTGGCGATCAGCTGCTCGGTCGCCGTCATTCCGATGTAGATCGGGTCCGAGAAGCTGCGGATGGCCTGGCTCGTCTTCTCGCCGAGCGCCGTGTGCGCCTCGTCGGCGATCACGAGCTGGTAGGCGCCGGGGTCGAGGTCCTGCCAGTGGCGCGCGAACCACGCATAGGTCTGGACGGTCACGGGAGCCTTCTTCCGCGAGCTCGTGCCCTTGAGGATCGCGTCCTCGAAGCGCTGACCATAGCCCTCCGCCTTCAGCTCGCGGTTGAACTGCGAGACGAGCAGGCGGCGGTGGGTGAGGATCAGGACGCCGAGGGTACGCGCGGCCTCCACGAACCCCGCGGCGGCGATCGTCTTGCCCGACGCCGTCGGGTGGCGGAAGCGGTAGCGCCGGCTCGCGCCCGGGTCCTTGCCGACGTGCTGCTCGGGCAGGTGGAGCTCGTCCTCGCGCGCCTCCAGGTGGACGCCGAGATCCTCCTCGTCCTCCTCCGCCTCTTGCACGGCCTCCGGGTCGCCGTTGCCGTTGGTATCCGGCTCGACCTGGGTCGCCGCGATCAGCTCGGTCAGCATCCCGGCGAGCGCGTCGACCTGGTGCCGCCGGAGCTCGGTGCCGGAGGCGAGCCGTGGCTGGTCCTGCGAGAGCACACGCTCGAGTCCGAGCATCAGCGAGTAGCGGATCTTCCACTCGTACGACGGCGCGCGCGCGCCGGCGTCCAGCTCGGCCAGCGCGTCGTCGAGGGCGCGCCGCCGCGCCGTGTCGGGCGCAAGCGCGACCGCCGGATCCTCGTCCGGGTGGAGGAAGGGCTCTCCGGCCCACGCTTCCGCCCGGAGGGCGGCGGCGGCTAGGCCGTCCGGAGCCTCCGGCGCCAGCATCGGTTGCTCGCTCGTTTCCTGCATGTCTGCAGCACGTCCCCGTGCCGCGAATCTCAGTAAGAGAGCGCGCCCGCGCGGATGACCCTCGGCGAGCGTCGCCGCCGCAGTATAGCCGAGCAGCCGGCGCTTGGCCTAGCCGCCGAGCCCGCCGAAGACGGCGAACGGGTTCTGCGGGACGACCTCCCAGACGAGCTCGCCGCCCGGCTCGACGCTGCCGTGGAGCCGCTTCGCGAGCTCGCGTGCCTCCCCCTCCGAGCCTGCGCCGACGATCAGGTAGCGCCACCGGCGCACGACGTCATAGCCCTCGTGCTCGAGCTTGTCGGCGAGCTCGTCGGCCTCTGCGTGCGACGGCAGCTCGACACGCACCTCCCACGGGGCGTGACCGTGCTCGAGCGCCTCCTGTTCCCACGTCTCCTGCGGCGGCTCGCCCGACCAGCGCTCCTCCTCGCGCAACCAGCGCTCGGTCACGACCTGCGCCTCGATCCCCTCGTCCTGGAGCTCCGCCTCGACGATCCGCCGCGCCTGTTCGGCCTGCATCGACGAGTCGGCGTAGACGAAGACGGTGTCCTCGTCGTGGGAGACGGCGAGCCGGTGGCCCTCGAGCTCCTCCGCCAGCCGCTTCGCCTCGTCGGAGCCGAGGTCGACGCCGAGCCGTCCGAGGAGGGTCTCGGCGTGGCCGCTCTCGCGGGACTCGATCCGGATTCGCCAGTCGTCTGTCATCGCGTCGGCGCTCCCGCTCCGATCTCGGCGAGCGGGCGCCCGAACATCCTCTCCGAAATGCCCACCTGGTCGAGGTGCTTGGTGATTCCGCCGAGCCAGAACGGCCAGCCCGCTCCGAGCAGCAGCGCCGCGTCGACGTCCCTCGCATCGGCGACGACGCCCTCCTCGAGCAGGTGCCGGATCTCGTCCGCGAGCGCCTCGAGGGCAGCCTCGAGGATCTCGTCGCCGCTGCGGGGGTGGTGCTCCTGGACCGCGATCTCGTCGCGGCCGTCCGCGTAGTTGGCGAGCGTCTGCGAGAGTGGGAAGCGATCGGGGTAGGCCTCGTGGAGGGTGCCGAGGACGTGGTTCGCGACACGCGGGCCGACCATCTGCAGCAGCACGGACGGGGCCATCGGCAGCCCGAGGCGGAGGATCGCGTCGTCGGCGTCGTCGGGGTCGGTGCCGTGCTCGATCGCGTCGAGCACCACGCTCATCAGTCGCGTGAGGACGCGGTTCACGACGAACGCTGGCGCATCGGCGACGAGGACGGGGCGCTTGCGCAGCTTCTCGGCAAAGGCCCAGGCGGTTGCAAGCGTCTCCTCGCCGGTCTCGGGCGTGCGCACGAGCTCGACGAGCGGGAGGACGGCGACCGGGTTGAAGAAGTGGATGCCGACGTCGGCGCCCATCTCGGCGACGGAGAGGCTCGAGGTGTTCGTCGCGAGCACGCACTCCGGCTTGGTGTGCTCCCGCAGTTCCGCAAAGACCTGCTGCTTGACCTCGAGCTCCTCGAAGACCGCCTCGAGCACGAGGTCGCAGTCGGCGAAGTCGTCGTACGTGGTCGAGGTCGAGACGAGGGAGGAGAGGAAGCGGGCCTTGCCCTCGTCGTAGCGGCCCTTTTCGACCTGCTCGGCGAGGGTCTCGTCGATCGTCTCGCGTGCCGAGGCGAGCGCTTCCTCGCTCAGGTCGCGCATCGCGACCGGCACCTCGAGCCGGCGGAGGAAGAGCGCGGCGAGCTGTGCGGCCATCAGGCCGGCGCCGACGAGGCCGACCTTGCGGATCGGGAGCGGCTCGGTGTCCGGCCGGCCGGGCGCGCGCCGGGCGCGGCGGTCGACGAGCTCGAACGCGTAGAGGGACGCCTGCGCCTGCGGGCCGGGCAGCAGCTCGCCGACCGCCTCCTCCTCGGCGGCGTACCCCTCTTCCAGCGACCAGCCGGAGAGCGCGCCCTCGAGCAGGTCGAGCGCCCGGTACGGCGCGGGCGCGGCTCCGTGGACCTGCCCGTCGAGCCGGCCGCGCGCCTTCCGGAGCACCTCGGGAACGTCCTCCTCGCGGCGGTCGGCACCGTCCCCGGGGAGCTCGAGGGCGAACGCGATCGACTCGTCCAGGAACTCCGCCGGCTCGAGCAGCCGTTGGGCGAAGCCGAGCTCGAACGCCTCCGGTGCCGTGAGCATCCGGTTCTGCCGCATCGGGTTCGCGACGATGAACCTCACGGCGGTCTCGGCCCCGACAAGCCGCGGCACGAGCTGCGTGCCGCCCCAGGCGGGGACGATTCCGAGAAAGCACTCGGGGCAGGCGAAGTGCCGGACGGCGCTCGAGATGGTTCGCGCGTCGCAGTGGAGGGCGATCTCGACCCCGCCGCCGAGACAGGCGCCGTTGACCGCGGCGACCGTCGGGAACGGCAGCGCACGAAGGCGGCCGAAGAGCTCGTGCCCCGCGCGGCTGCCCTCGATCGCGAGCTCGCGGGTTGCGTTCGGGAACTCGGTGATGTCGGCGCCGGCCGCGAACACGAACGGCTTGCCCGTGAGCACGAGGGCCGCCCAGTCGCCCTCCTCGAGCTCTGGGAGCAGGCGCTCGAGCGACTCAAGGGCGGCGCGGCCGAAGAACGTCGGCTTGGTGTGATCCTCGCCGTTGTCGATCGTCACCAGCGCCACGCGACCCTGGTCGCGCTCGACGGTCGCGAGCTTGAACTCAGTGTCCGGCAGCGACGTTCTCCCAGATCAGCGCGGCGCCCATGCCCATCCCGACGCAGAGGGCCGTGAGGCCGTAGCGCACGTCGGGCCGCTCACGGAAGCCGTACGCGAGCTGCGCCAGCAGCCGAACGCCCGTCGCGGCGAGCGGGTGTCCGCAGGCGATCGCCCCGCCGTAGGGGTTCAGCCGCTCGTCCTCGGGGTCGACTCCGAGGCCGTCGCACCAGCTGAGCACCTGGACCGCGAACGGCTCGTTCAGCTCGAGGAGGCCGAGCTCGTCCAGCGTGAGCCCAGCGTGCTCGAGCGCTTTCTTGGTCGCCGGCACCGGGCCGAGGCCCATCAGCTCCGGCTCCACGCCCGCGAACGCGTAGGAGACGAGGCGCATCCGCGGCTCGAGCGAGTGCTCGCTCGCGGCGTCCTGCGAGCAGAGCAGGCAGACGGTCGCGCCGTCGGTGAGGCCGGCGGAGTTCCCGGCGGTCACGCGGCCACCCGCGCGGAAAGGGGTTGGGAGCGTTGCGAGCGCCTCGATGCTCGTCTCCGGCCGGAGGAACTCGTCGCAGTCTGCGACCCGCCATCCGTCGTCGGTGAAGACCGACATCGGCACGACGGTCTCGCGCATGACGCCGTTCTGCCAGGCGGCCGCAGCGCGCTGCTGCGAGCGCACCGCGTAGGCGTCCGCGGCCTCCTTCGTCAGCTGCGGGAAGCGGTCGTGCAGGTTCTCGGCAGTCGCGCCCATCGTGACCGCCGAGGTGTCGACGAGCCGCTCGGCGACGAAGCGCGGGTTGAAGTCGACGTCGTCGCCCATCGGGTGGTGGCCCATGTGCTCGATCCCGCCCGCGAGCACGATGTCGGCTGCGCCCATCGCGATCTCGCCCGCTCCGGCGGTGACTGCGGTGAGGGCTCCGGCGCACATGCGGTCGACGGCGAAGCCCGGCACGGTCTGCGGCAGCCCCGCGAGCAGCGCGACGTCGCGGCCGAGCGTCAGGCCCTGGTCTCCGACCTGGGCCGTCGCGGCCATGACCACGTCGTCGATTCGCTCGGGCGGCAGCGTCGCGTTGCGGCGCAGCAGCTCGCGCACCACCTTCACGCCCATGTCGTCGGCGCGGGTGCGCCAGAAAACGCCCTTCGGCCCCGCCCGCCCGAACGCCGTGCGGACGCCGTCGACGTAGAAGACCTCGCCCAGCTCGCGCACGCTGGAGACCCTAGTCAATCGTCACGCTCTCGCCACGGTCGCGTGACAGTCAAGTGCGCCGTCGCCCGCTACGATCGCCTTGGGGAGGAGGTTGGGTGTGCCTGAACCACGGAACGGCAGCGAGCGGGAATGGTCGGCGCACTTCGAGCGGGAGGTGACGCGCTACCTCGACGGCGAGGCGCGGCTCGCCGGCGCGCAGGACGCGGACTCACGCCAGCGGCAGCTCACGCGCCTGGGCAATGCCGCGGGTGGAGCCGGTCTCGCGCTCCTGATGCTCGGCCGCGCCGATGAGGCGGGCGACTGGCTCCGCCGCGCCGCCGAGCGCTACCAGGAGAGCTTCGCCGACGCACCACCCGCCAGCTGGGGCCGTCCGATCGGCGCCGTCAAGTCGCTCGTCCTCGCCGGCGACTGGCCGGCGGCCGAAGGCGCAGCACGGTGGGCGCTCGAGACGGGCGCGGCCGAGGCCGAGAGCGCGGTCGGCCAATATGCCGCCGCTCTCGCGCTGCTCGTGCTCGGCGACGACAGGCAGGCGCGGCTGCACGCCGATGCGATCCGCATCCGCGACGACTTCCCGCGCCCGGTTGGCGACGCCCTCGCCTACCTGGCCGCGCAGGACGTGCTCGGCTACACCGAGGCCGTCGAGGAGGTGCTCGACTCGTTCGAGGCACGCGGCGAGTACCTCGAGGACGTCCCGGTCGCCGACACCGTTCTCGTCCTGCAGGCCCTCGCGGGCCGTCGCGGCCTCGAGGCGGAGCTCAGCTCGCCGCTGCTGCCCGGCTAGGAGGGCTTGGCCTCGTGGTAGTCGACCGTGGTCGGCGGGTGGAGGACGGTCGTGATCACAATCGGCGCGAGGGACGGATCCTCCGCCTCCCGTGCGTGCTCGACCAGCTCCTGGATCAGCTCGACCGCCTGCTCCGGGCTGACGCGGGCCGTCACCTGCGCAGAGCGGAACGTGCCGTCCGCTCCGTGCTCGGCCCAACCGCGCTGCACCTCGTCGAGCATCGCGGCGCGCAGGTCGCTCGTCGCCTCCGTCTGAAGCAGCGCCGGCGCGACGCGCACGGTACGCGCGACCGCCCGGTACGGCTTCTCGCGCCCCTGGCCGCCCTCGGTGAGCTCGATCAGACCCGCGCGGAGCAGCATCCGCACGTGGAAGTGCAGGTGCCCGGGGTCGACCCCGAGCCGGTTCGCCAACTCCCGGTTGGTCAGATGCTCGCCCTCGCCCGCGCCCAGCGTCTCGAGTACGCGCAGGCGCAGTGGATGCCCGAGCGCCTTGAGCTGCTCAGGCTTGTCGAGCGTGAGAACGTCCAGGAGCGACTTCGATTCGGTGGCGGCCATGACGGGGATATAACACCGGCCGCCGCGCGGTGTCTAGCGGCGCAAACCGGCGGCGGCAGCCGCATCCGCGACTACAGTCGTGCGCCCCTGGGCCGAGCGGATCAGGCTGGAGGGCGTCGAGCGGTCGGGCGGCCGGCCGAATGCGCGCTCGACCGCGTCTGCCTTTTCCTCGCCGGTGACGATGAAGACGACGGCCGGCGCAGAGCCCAGCACGGGCACGGTCAGCGTCACGCGGTCGACGAACGGCTCGAGCGTCGACTCGGCCGGGATCGCGCGCCGCTCCCGCTCGTCGAGCGTCGGCTGGTCGGGGAACAGGGACGCCGTGTGACCGTCCGGCCCGATCCCCAGCAGCACGAAGTCGAGCGAGACCCCGCGCAGGAGCTCGTCGTACTCGCGCGCCGCCTGCTCGGCCCCGAGCTCGCCCCGGATGCGCTGCACCTCCCGCGGCGGTGCCTCGAGCCGGTCGAGCAGCGTCTCGCGGCCGAGCCGGAAATTCGAACGCTCGTCCTCGGGCGGGACGCATCGCTCGTCGCCCCACCACGCAGAGGCCGAGCTCCAGTCCGGCTCCCGCTCGGCCGCCAGCTCGTACGCGCGGCCGGGAGAGGTTCCGCCGGTGAGCGCGATCACGGCGCCGCTGCGCGCGGCCCTGACGAGCTCGTCCGCGACGACGGATGCCGCCTCCTCAGCGTCGGCGCACAGCGAGAGCTCGACGCCGTAGAGCGTCACTGCTCGCCGGCGGCGAGCTCGCGGGAGCGCTCCATCGCCGCCTGGATCGCGTTCAGGAAGGCCGCGCGGACACCCGCGCGCTCGAGCTCGCGGATCGCGCGGATCGTCGTCCCGCCGGGCGAGGTCACCTGCTCCCGCAGCTCGACCGGGTGGATCCCCTCGTCGCGCAGCAGCCGCGCCGTGCCGAACATCGTCTGGACGACGAGCTGCGTCGAGACCTCACGTGAGAGGCCGAGCAGGATCCCGGCTTCGATCATCGCCTCCGCAAGCAGCGCGAAGTAGGCCGGCCCCGAGCCCGAGACCGCGGTGACGGCGTCCATGTAGCGCTCGGGCACCCGCACGACCGCGCCCAGGTGGCTGAGCGCTTCCTCGGCGAGCTGCAGGTGCTCCTCGCCGGCGTGCGCCCCGGCGCAGATCCCGGCGATTCCCTCGTGGACGGTCGCCGCCCGGTTCGGCATCGCGCGTACGACGGGCACGCCCGAGGCGACCTGCCGCTCGATCGCCGCCGTCGGGATCGCAGCGGCGACGGAAAGCACCGTCTGCTCCGTGGTGAGGACGCCGCCGATCTCGCCGAGCAGCGTGTCGAAGTCCTGCGGCTTGACCGCGATCACAACCAGCGCCGCGCCCGCCACCGCCTCTGCGTTCGAGAGCGTGACGCGGACGCCGTGCCGCTGCTCGAGCTCGTGCGCCCGATCCTCGTCGCGGACCGTGGCGACCACCTCGTCAGGCTCGCGCCAGCCGCCGCTGAGCAGGCCGCGCAGGAGCGACTCGCCGATCGTCCCGGCGCCGAGAATGGCGACGCGTCGTGCGTCCACCGAGGAAGTCTAGGCAGCGGCCGTCTTCGGCAGCGGCACGAGGCCCTTCGCTTGGGCGTGCAGCAGGTACACGCTCGCGAGGCCGGCCCACTCGCCGTACGGCTCGAGCAGCTCGGCGGTCTCCCAGCCCTCGACCCGGCGGCCGCGTAGCGCGGAGAGCAGCTTGACCAGGCCGAGGTCGGCGACGAGGCCGCGGTCGTAACGGCCGAGCCCTTGGAGGAAGACGACGCCGACCGACCACGGCCCGAGGCCGCGCTCACGCAGGAGCCGCTCGGCCGACGCGTCGCCGGGCAGCGCGCGCAGCCGCTCGAGCTCGAGCGAGCGGCAGATGCGGACCAGCGCCGCGCCCCGTCTCGTGCCGAGGCCGAGCCGCCGCAGCTCGGCGGGTGCGAGGCGGCCCAGGCTCGCGCAGTCCGGCGGCGCGTGCAGACGCGTCCCCGTGAGCTGCGGCATCGACGCGCGGACGACGGTGTGCTCGATCGCCCGCGCCCGCCGTGCCTGGATCAGCTGCCCGCAGACGGCCCGCAGCAGCGCCTGGGCGACGGTCGAGGTGCGCAGGGGCCGTAGGCCGCGGACCTGGCGCGTCGCGTGTCCGATCAGCGGGTCGCGGGAGAAGCGGCGCAGGAACTCGCTGTGGTCGTCGTCGAGGGCGAGCACGAACCGCAGCTCGTCGATGCCCGCCTCGCGCGGGGCGCGCAGCTGCACCGTGCCGTCGGCCTGCTGCCACGCGCGGCCGGCGCCGCCGCTCGCGAGCGCTGCCACGACGACGCCGTCGATCACCGTCCGCGTCGCGTCGCTGCCGGCACGGGTGGAGGTGCGAAGGGAGTACGGGCCTCGCGGCCGGATCGCGGCCGAGATCACCGATTGCCGCGGTCGGTCGCGGCGATGGGCTCGGCTGCCAGGTCGGCGGCGCGCTCGAGCACCTCGAGCGCCTCCTCCTCGCGGCCGGCGCGGCGGAGGAACTTGCCCCAGGCGCGGTACGCCTCGACGTAGTCGCGGCGGTGGCCGTCCTCCTGGAGCAGCGCCGCCGCCTTGCCGAAGGCGTCGTGGGCCCCGTCTGCGTCGCCGGTCAGCGCCAGGCCCTCCGCGAGCGCCCAGAGCGCGTTGCCCTTCTCGGCCGGGAACTCGTCGCCGACGGCGTCGACCGCGGCCCGGGAGCGGCGGACGGCCTCCTCGCCGTCGCCGAGCGCGACAGCGCGCTTCGCCTGGTCGGTGCAGAGGTTCGCCACGTCCACGGGTTCGGAGTTCGTCCCGAACAGCTGCTCGGCGAGGTCGAAGTGCCGCCCCGCGTCCTCGGCCCGCCCCTGGGTCATCAGGATGTCGCCGCGCAGCAGGTGGGCGCGGGCCAGATGCAGGGTGTCGTCGGTGACGGCGAGCAGCGCGAGCGCCCGGCGGATGTAGTCGAGCGCCGCTACCGGCCGTCCCTGGATGTCGTTCAGTCTGGCGAGCGACCAGTAGAGGCGGACGCGCGAGTACGCATCGGTCAGCGCCTCGGCCTTGCCGAGTGCCGCGTCGAGGACGGATTGCGCGCGGTCGAGGTCGTTGAGGTCGGTCAGCGCGTAGCTGAGGTAGGTCGTGAAGCGCACCTGTGCTCCGAGGTCTTCGGGCGCGCCCTCGGAGACCTCGCCGAGGCAGCGCTCGAACAGCGAAACAGCCTGGTCGGCACGGCCGGTCGCCGAGTAGGCGCGGCCGAGCGTGGCGAAGACATCGGGGCGGACGCTCGGCGAGACCGGCGATGACTCCAGGCCGGCCTCGAGCCGCTCGATCGCCTCGCCGTTCCGGCCCGCGACCGCCGCGGCCAGCCCGAGCGCGACGTTGGCGCGCGAGGCGGCGACCGCGTCGCCCGCCGCGACGGCCTCGTCGTGCAGGCGCTGCAGCGTCGCCTCGGCCGTTTCCGTGTTCTCGACGAGGCGAAGCTCGAGCTCGGCGTCGGCGATCCGCAGCTCGCGCTCGTCGGTGTCGCGGATCTCGGATCCGGTCTCCAGATAGTCGGCGGAGACCCCCAGCTTCCTGGCCAGCATCCGAAGCGCCTTCACCGACGGACGGCGCGCTCCGGCCTCGATCCGCGAGATGTAGGCGTACGAGACGCCGGGGCTCGCGAGCTCTCGCTGCGAGAGCCCGCGCTCGTGACGCAGGCGGCGCAAGCGCTGGCCGATCGTCTCGACCTGTCCCTCGTGTTGCTCCGGCACCGCGTCCCATCTTGACCACAGCGGGAGACATCGTCAAACGGGCAACGCATGGTGACAACAAATGGCGACGCAGGTTTCGTTACTGCGGCCCGCGGCCAGGACCACCTTCGATGCCGAAAGGGGGTGGTCCGTGTCGCAGGGATTGAGGGGTTGCTCATGGTGCTCGGCACGATCCTGCCCGCAGCACTGAACGCGTCGACGCCCTGGGGGCCGTGAGGCCCGCGGCACGGGGGCGAGGGCCGGCGATGCGCGCTCTTCGGTGGCACAACTTCTGTCAACGCAGGTAGCGAAACGGCTACCGAGCCAGTCGCGCTACCGAGCCAGTCGCTATCGTCGCCCGCGTGAGCATCGACCCCCGTGTCGACATCGGCCACGTCCACCTGAAGGTCGCGGACATCGACCGGTCGCTCGCCTTCTACCGCGACGTCCTCGGCTTCGACGTCACGCAGCAGCTGGGCGACCAGGCCGCTTTCATCTCGGCGGGCGGCTACCACCATCACCTCGGGCTGAACACGTGGGAATCGCGTGGAGGCTCGCCGCCCCCGCCGGGAACGACCGGGCTCTATCACGTCGCGATCCGCTACCCGGACCGGGCGCAGCTCGGCGACGCGCTGCGGCGGCTCGTCGAAACGCGCTGGCCGATCGACGGCGCGACCGACCACGGTGTCTCCGAGGCGATCTACCTCCGCGACCCCGACGGGAACGGCATCGAGCTCTACCGCGACCGGCCGGAAGAGGAGTGGCCGCGCGCGAGCGATGGCGAGGGCGTGGCGATGTTCAACGCGCCGCTCGACCTGCAGGCGCTGCTCGCGGAGGCCGCGGGCTGATGGCGAAGGGCTACGCGGAAGGCCCGGCTGCCGAGGAGGCCGAGCGCCGGCGGGAAGAGCTCGAGCGAGGGTCGCAGGAGCCAGAGCGCGAGGCCAGGCCCGCTGTCTACGGCTCGACCGAGGACGACCCGGAGCGGCACTTCCTCGGCTGGCGAGACGAGGTCGACCCGGACGCGCTGTTCGACTCCGGGGAGGCGTGGGGCCTGACAGTCGTGCGCGTCAGCGCACCCTGACGCGCACCGCCGCGGTTGGTCCACGCGGCTCAGCGGCAGGGGCCCGCGTGAGCCGTCACCGGAGCTGCACCGTCGGCACTGCGTAGCGCCCCCCGCGCCGGTGCTATACCTAGCGGCGAATGGCCAAGCCCGTCGAGCAGCTCGACCAGGTGATCATCCGTTTCGCCGGCGACTCCGGGGACGGCATGCAGCTCACCGGAGGCCGTTTCACCAGCGAGACGGCGCTGATCGGGAACGACCTCTCGACGCTGCCCGACTACCCGGCCGAGATCCGCGCGCCGGCCGGGTCGCTGCCGGGCGTCTCGGGCTTCCAGCTCCATTTCGCCAACCACGACATCCTCACGCCCGGCGACGCGCCCGACGTGCTCGTGGCGATGAATCCCGCGGCGCTGAAGACGAACCTGCGCGACCTGCCCAATGGCGGCACGCTGATCGTCAACCGCGACGCCTTCACCGAGCGCAACCTCGAGAAGGCCGGCTACGAAGCGAGCCCGCTCGACGACGGGTCGCTGAGCGAGTACCACCTGCACGAGGTGCCGCTGACGACGATGACGCTCGAGGCGCTGAAGGACGTCGACGTGACCAAGCGCGAGGCGGAGCGCTCGAAGAACATGTTCGCGCTCGGACTGATGTCGTGGCTCTACCACCGACCGACGGAGGGCACCGTCGCCTTCCTGGAGCGCAAGTTCGCCTCGAAGCCGGCGATCGCGGAGGCGAACGTGAAGGCGTTCAAGGCCGGCTGGGCCTACGGTGAGACGTCGGAGGACTTCGTCGTCTCGTACGAGGTCGCGCCCGCCCCGCTCCCGCCAGGGACCTATCGCAACATCACCGGCAACCAGGCGCTCGGGATGGGCCTGATCGCGGCAAGCGTCAAGAGCGGGCTGCCGCTCTTCCTCGGCGCCTACCCGATCACGCCCGCCTCCGAGATCCTCGAGAACCTCTCGCGCCACAAGCGCTTCGGCGTCCGCACCTTCCAGGCCGAGGACGAGATCGCCGCGGCAGGCGCCGCGGTCGGCGCGAGCTTCGGCGGGGCGCTCGGCGTCTGCACCTCGAGCGGCCCGGGCGTGGTGTTGAAGGCCGAGACCGTCGGGCTCGCGGTCGCTCTCGAGCTGCCGCTGCTGATCCTCGACATCCAGCGCGCCGGGCCTTCGACGGGAATGCCGACCAAGCCCGAGCAGGCCGACCTGCTGATGGTTCTCTATGGGCGAAACGCCGAGTCGCCCGTGCCGGTCGTCGCGGCTTCGACGCCCGGCAACTGCTTCGACGCGGCCCTGGAGGCGGCGCGGATCGCCCTGAAGTACCGCACGCCCGTCTACCTGCTCTCGGACGCGTACCTCGCGAACGGCTCGGAGCCGTGGTTGCTGCCGGACGTGGCCGCGCTGCCGGAGATCCCGGTCGATTTCGCAACCGGCCCGAACCGCGACGGCGAGTACCTTCCGTACGTCCGCGACCCCGAGACGCTCGCCCGCGCCTGGGCGATTCCCGGGACGCCTGGGCTCGAGCACCGGATCGGCGGCCTCGAGAAGCAGGACGAGACCGGCAACGTCTCCTACGACCCCGACAACCACGACCGGATGGTGCGGCTGCGCGCGCGGAAGGTCGCGAACATCGCCGCCGACATACCCGAGCTGGCGGTCGACGACCCGGACGGTGCCGATCTGCTCGTGCTCGGCTGGGGCGGGACCTACGGCCCGATCACGGCGGCGGTGCGGCGGCTGCGCAAGGGCGGCCGGAAGGTCGCCCAGGCGCACCTGACGCACCTGAACCCGTTCCCGCGCAACACCGGCGACGTGCTCCGCTCCTACGAGCAAGTCCTGGTTCCCGAGATGAATCTGGGCCAGCTGCTGAAGCTGGTGCGTGCCGAGTTCCTGGTCGACGCCGTCGGCTTCAACCAGGTGCGCGGCATCCCGCTGCGCGCGGGCGAGCTCGCGGACGCGATGGAGGCGCTGCTGTGAGCGAGAACGGCCACGGCAACGGCAAGGCCGCGCTGACCGCGAAGGACTTCAAGACCGACCAGGAGGTGCGCTGGTGTCCCGGCTGCGGGGACTACGCGATCCTCGCCGCGGTCCAGAGCTTCCTCCCGGAGCTCGGGATCCCGCGCGAGCGGATCGTGTTCATCTCCGGGATCGGCTGCGCCGCGCGCTTCCCGTACTACGTCGAGACCTACGGGATCCACTCGATTCACGGGCGCGCCCCGTCGATCGCGACCGGGCTCGCGCTCTCCAGGCCCGACCTGTCGGTGTGGGTCGTGTCGGGCGACGGCGACGCGCTCTCGATCGGCGGCAACCACCTGATCCACGCGCTGCGCCGCAACGTGAACGTGAAGATCCTGATGTTCAACAACCAGATCTACGGGCTGACGAAGGGGCAGTACTCGCCGACGACGCCGCTCGGGACGATCAACAAGACGACGCCGATGGGCTCGCTCGACCATCCGTTCAACCCGGTCGCGCTGGCGCTAGGCGCCGAGGCGACGTTCGTCGCGCGCTCGATCGACACCGACCGCGCACACCTGACCGAGATGCTGCGGCGCGCGCACGCCCACCAGGGGGCGGCTTTCGTCGAGATCTACCAGAACTGCAACGTCTACAACGACGGCGCTTTCGAAGCCGTGCGCGAGCAGAAGGAGAACCGGATCCTCCTCGAGCACGGCAAGCCGATCCGCTTCGGTGATGCAGCCGAGCGGGGCGTGCGGATGCGACCGGACGCCTCCGCGGAGATCGTCGACGTCGCCGACGTCGGCGAGGAGGCGCTGCTCGTGCACGACGAGCACGCGCGTACGCCGTCGCTCGCCGCGGCCGTCGCGCGGCTCTCGCACACGCCGCACGGCCCGGCGCCGCTCGGCGTCTTCCGCGACGTCGAGCGCCCCGTCTACGACCGCCTGATGGAAGAGCAGCTCCAGCGCGCCCGCGACGAGCAGGGCGAGGGCGACCTCGAGCAGCTCCTGCACGCCGGCGATACCTGGACGATCTCGTAGCTGCGTAGACTCGCCGCCGTGGAGGGCAGGCTCCCGTTCCGCGAGTTCCGCACGCCCTACTGGGTCTTCGGGGACGGCGAGTCGCCCCGGCGGTTGCCGCTCGTCTGTCTGCATGGCGGACCGGGAAGCGCGCACGACGCGCTCGAAGGGTTGGCCGCGCTCGCAGAGCAGGGGCGGCGCGTCGTCTTCTACGACCAGCTCGGCGGCGGTGTCGCCGACCGCCCCGGCGACCTCTCGCTGTGGGTGGTCGAGACCTTCATCGAGGAGCTCGACAACCTACGCGAGGGGCTAGGGCTGGAGCGGATCCATCTCTTCGGTTCCTCGTGGGGCGGGATGCTCGCACTCGAGTACGCCTTCGCCCGGCCGGACGGCCTCGCGAGCCTCGTGCTCAACTCGACGCCGACGAGCGCGCCGCGCTGGGCCGAGGAGACGCTGCGCCTCTACGCCGAGCTCCCGGCGGGGCTCGACGAGAAGGCGGCCGAGCAGGAGTTCAAGCGCCGTCACATCTGCCGCCTCGATCCCGAGCCGGAGGTGCTGGCGCGCGCTCGGGCGAAGTTCGGGAAGGCCGTCTACGAGACGATGTGGGGCGCGACGGAGTACAGCGTCACCGGAACGCTCAAGGACTGGGACGTGGTCGCCCGGCTCGGCGAGATCCAGCGTGCCGACCCTCGTCACCTCCGGCCGCCACGACGAGTGCACGCCGGCGCTCGTCGAGCCGCTGCGCGCGGGGATTCGGGGCGCCGAGTGGGTGCTGTTCGAAAACAGCGCGCACATGGCGTACCTGGAGGAGCCGCGCCGCTACCTCGAGGTTGTCGGCGACTTCCTCCGGCGCGTCGAGGGCGGCTAGAGGTGCGGCGGCTCGCGCTCGGGCTCGGGACCGCCTTCTCGCTCGCGATGTGGCTGGCCGGATTCGCACTTGTCGATCTGGTCGGGACGTGGTTCCTCGGTGAGCCGGGCACGGTGTCCGATCTCGGCTACGGAGCGCTGGGGGGCATCGTCGTGCCCGCCGGGTTCCTCCTCGCCTGGAAGGACGCGCGCGCGCTTCGACAGGTGTTCGCGGCGGCGTTGGCCTACGCCCTCGCCGGTGCGGTCTCCACCGACCACCGCTACCTCGGCCTCGCCGTGCTCGTCGCGACCGCGGCGCTTCTGCTCGCGGCGCTGCTTCCCGACCGGGGTGCGATTCTCGCCCCACGGCCGTCGCCGGCGCTCGGCGCCCTCGCAGCCGTGGCCTCCGTCCCGTTTCTGGTCTACGGGATTCACATGGTCCGGAACTTCGCCGACGGCGTCCCTCCCTACGACTCGCATGTCGGCCTCGACCAGTGGACCGGCCTGGCGGCGTTGGCGTTCGCCCTTCCGCTCGTGACGCTCTGCGGGCGGCTGGGCGCGCTCAGTGCGGCCGCCGCCGCGAGCGTGTTCGGAATCGGATCGCTCGTCTACCCGGACAAGCCCGGTAGTGCCGGCCTCGGATGGGGCGTGGCCACGCTCGTCTGGGCGGCGGCGGTCGGTCTTGCAGCGTGGGGCGGGCGACGCCCGGCGAGCGCGACGGCGATTCCGGCCGACGTGACGGGTCCGGCCTAGCGCGGGGCCTGAGAGCGCGGGCCGGGGAGCCCAGCCCGCACCGGCGGCCCTACAACGGGGAGAGGCCCGCCGGTGCGGCGGGCCTCTGGGAGATGGACTGGGCTGGGGAGAGTGCTGTTCGGTTAGCCGTCGGAGCCGATCGAGACCGTCTTCACGACCTCGCAGTTCACCGTCGTGTCCGACTCGCCGGCGCGCAGCCACGCAACGTCGTGGTCGCCGGGGCCGCAGTCGAGCGTGTCGACCTGATTGTCGCGGGCCAGCGCGTGCAGGACGTCGTTGCCGTCGCCGCCGAACTCGTGGTCGACGCCGCGGCCGCCCCAGATGAAGTCGCGCCGGGCACCGCCGTTGAGCGTGTCGTCACCGGGGCCGCCGTGGAGACGGCTGAGCCCGTTGTCCCCGGCGGTCAGCGTGTCGTTGCCGTCACCGCCCCAGATCACGGCGCGGCCGTTCCCGGCGGTGATCGTGTCGTTGCCGAGCCCGCCGAAGAGCCGATCGAGCCCGGGGCCGCCGTCGACGGTGTCGTCGCCCTTGCCGGCATAGACGACGTCGCGGCCCTCGGCGGCGTTGATCTGGTCGTTGCCGGCGAAGCCGAGGATGAAGTCGCGGTGCGCGGTGCCGGCGATCACGTCGTCGCCGCGCGTGCCGCGGATGACGTTGAACCAGCGCGCCCCCGCCACGCCCGTCACGGCGAGGCCGAGACCGAGCGCGAGACCGAGGACGATGAGCTTGCGAGCCATGGGGAACCTCCGTTGGGAGCCTGCTAGGCCGAGTAAACGCCCTGCCGGTAAGGCCCCCGTGGGGGAATTGGAAAGATTTCTTGAGCGAGAGGTTCGGGGTTTCGGCTCAGTGGAAATGAGGCTGCGGATGAGAAGACTCGGCCCCCCGTTCCGCCGCCGCGAAGAGGTGACCCTCGTCGACGACGGGCCGCTCCTTGTGGAAGACCGGCCTCCCGTCGTGGAGGAAGAGGAGATTGCCCCGCCCCCGCGGCCCCCGCTCCTGTGGCCATGGCTGCTGCTCCTGTTGCTGCTCGTGCTCGGCGGACTGCTCGCGGCCTGGCTGCTGACGCGCGACGACAACGGCAGGAGCGCGTCGACGGTCAACGTGCCGAACGTGGTGCGGCTGAAGCAGCAGGAGGCGGTGGCGCGGCTCAACCGGCGCGGCCTCGTGGCGCGCGTGGTCATGCGGGCCAGCTCCGCGGCGGCAGGAACGGTCGTCGCCCAGGACCCGGACCCCGGCGCTGACGTGACGCGGCGCTCCGTCGTGACGCTCTCGGTCTCCTCGCTCCGGACCGAGGCCGTGCCTGATGTGGTCGGCGAGAAGGCGCCCGCGGCAGTCAAGGCGCTGGAGGCGAAGGGGTTCCGCGTTCGGACGCGCAACGTCGTCTCGAAGACGGCGACTGGAACCGTCCTCGCGGAGAGTCCAGTGGCGGGTTCGAAGATCGGCCGCGGCTCGACGGTCACGATCAACATCTCGCGTGGCCTCGTGACGGTGCCGAACACGATCGGCCAGTCGCGCGACACGGCGGTTGCGACCGTTCGCGGTGCGGGTCTCGTGCCGACGGCGTTCACGGTTCCGTCGTCGCAGCCAAAGGGCCAGGTCGTCGCGCAGAGGCCGAAGGCCGGCACGCGCGTCCCGGGCGGCTCGACGGTTCGCCTGAACCTCTCGAACGGAGCGGGCGGCGGCGCGGCGCCTCCTCCGCCTCCTCCGCCTCCTCCTCCGGCGACCGTGACCGTGACCGTCCCCGACGTGACCGTCCAGCAGCAGGACGCCGCGCAGCGGCAGCTCAGCTCCGCCGGGTTGAAGGCGGGCGTCGTCTGGGTGCCCTCCGACCAGCCGGAGGGGACGGTCGCCGCTCAGGCGCCCGACGCCGGGACGACGCAGAAGCGCGGCACGCGCATCCAGCTGAACGTCTCGCTCGGGCCGAACCCGGGTGAGCAGCGGGCGGTGCCGAACGTCGTCGGTGTCGACCCGGCGACGGCGCGCTCACGACTGGAGAGCGCCGGCTTCGAGGTGCAGACGCTTCAGCAGCGCGTCGGCGACCGCAGTCAGGTCGGCAAGGTCGTCGACGAGCAGACGGCCGGAGGCCGGCGCGCGCCGGTCGGCGCGCGCATCTCGATCTACGTCGGCCGCGTGGGCTAGCGGCTCTCGCCCTCGACCACGTCGACCGAGACGATCAGGTCGGGGCGGATGAAACGGCCCGCGTAGAAGGGCCACCGGCCCTCGGTCGCGGTCGAGAACTGCTCGATCACTTCCTGGGCGCCTTCCATCGCGGTGCCGAAGTCGCGGAACGAGCCGACCTCCACGCCGTCGCCGTCCCTGAGGCGAACGACCACGTTGAAGGCGGTGCGCTGCGGCTCGGCCGCGAAGAGCTCCTCGAGCTCCGGCGCGGGGGTGGCCGCGGGCGTCGTCTCGAGGATCGCAACGGGCTCGATCACCGGCAGCGCCACCTCGACCGGCTCCGGGACCGAGTGAATCGCGGGCTCGGGCGCCATGGTCGGCAGCTCGACGGGCTCCGGCGCGAGCGCCCGCAACTCGACCGGCTCGGGCGCGACGTCTTGCAGCTCGACCGGCTCCGAGGCGACGACGGCCGCGGCAGGCTCGAGCTCGGGCGGTGCCATCGTCGGCAGCTCGACCGCCGGCGCCGGCTGCTCGGCCGGGGCGGGCGCGGGCTCGGGCGCCATGGGCGTGATCGTGCTCAGCTCGACGGCCGGGACGGGCTCCTCGACGGGAGCGGTCTCCCGGGCCGGCTCGGGGGGCGCCTCGGCAGCGAAGTAGTCGAGCACCGACGCGGGAGCCTCGGGCTCCTCGGCCGGGGCCGGCGCCGGCAGCTCGGGCTCGGGCGCCACCGCGGCCGGCTCCGGCTGGAGCTGCGCCGGCTCGGGCGCCATCGCGGGAAGGACGGGCTCGGGCTGGACCGGCGCGGGAGCGGGCGCGGAGGCCGGCTCCGGCTGCTGGGGGACTTCGGCCTGAGGATGAGGAGTCGGCGCGGGGGCCGCCGGGGCCGGGAGCGCGCTCTCGGGCGGCCGGATCGCCGGAGGCGGCGTGGGCAGGCCTGCCAGGCCGTCGCCGGTGGGCATCGCGGAGGCCATGGGGCTCCGAACTACAGGCGGGCTGAGCGGAGGCTCGAGCCCGAAACTCGTTCCCGAAGTGATCTCGTGCGTACCTAGTACCGACATGTGCTCGCCGCCCTTTCTGCCGGCCTCATCGGGCTCCCGAAGGAGCTCGCGTGCGCGTGCGGCCAGCTCTGGATCCACGAGCATGAGCTCGGGCGAGAGTGACCGTACGAGGGTTTGGTGATCGATGAGACCAATCGCCGCAGTTTCCGCAGGTTTGTGTAATCGCCAGGCGGGGTGGTCGCCCCGCGTACGCAGTATCGGTGAGCCGTTTCCGGCCGAGCATGCCCCTTTGGAGTGATTGGCGGGCGGCGCCCGCAAAGGCGCCGCCCACCTGTCTCTCCTAGTGGTTCGAGGCCCCCGGCGAGGGGGTCGCGCTGACCGAGAAGTCGGCCGCGTTGTCGTTCGTGTCGTGGCCGTCCGGGATCCGGCCGGAGCTGCTTCCGGGCGCCGCGGTTGCGGGTGGCGCGGTCGCAGGATGGCCCTCGACGAACGCGTTCGTCGAGTCTCCGTAGCCCACCGAGTCGAGAATCGTGCCCGTCGAGTCGCGGACGGCGAGTCCTCCGCCGGTGGCCGCCAGCGAGGCCGAGAACGTCTGGTCGGGCGCATGCGCGCCCAGGTACCCGCTGCCGGCGAGCAGGTAGAAGCCGCCGGCCGGGATGGTCGTCCCGGCGGGAATCGTCGCCAGGGTGGTGTCGCTCGTGCCGGCAGACGAGCGGTAGGCGACCTTGAAGCCGCTGACGTCCGTCGCCGCTGAGCCGGCATTCACCAGCTCGACGAACTCGTTAGACGCGGCGCCGGTCGAGCCGGTCATGAACTCGTTCACGCGGCTGTCGCCACCGGAGCCGCCGCCGGAGGTGACGCACTTCAGCGTGGCGACGCCGCCGGCGTCGTACGTGAGCGTGGCAGTGCCCGCCGCGCCTCCCAGATGGCAGCCGATGCCGTTCAGGCTCTCGAGCGAGGCCAGCGCCGGCCCGGGCGGTCCTTGCGGCCCGGCAGGGCCCCGCGGACCGGCAGCGCCCGCCGGGCCGGTCGCGCCGCGCGCTCCCGTCTCGCCCCTGGGGCCGGCCGGGCCCGCGGGTCCGACGGGGCCGCCCGGGCCGGTCGCACCGGTGGCTCCGGCAGCGCCGCGAGCTCCCGCCGGTCCCTGGGCGTTCCACGACAGCGGCGACTCGCCGCGTCGGCAGGTGGCCCCTGCCCTGACCACCCTGACCTGGCCGCTGCCCTTCTTCACGCAGGCGTTGATGACGGCGCTCGAGGGGCGCCGCCCGGTCGGCTGGGCGGCGAGCGCGACGCCGGCCACGAGGGCCAGCGGCAACGCGACGAACAAGACGCGTCTTCGGCGAAGGCGCATGTGCAACTCCTCTCGTCGATTGCGCCCACCGATACCGGTGGCCCGTGCCTCCGCACGCGCGCCGCGCGCCTTTCGGCGCACTCTTGTCACAGAGAGGTCTAGAAGTGGGCGCCGCGCCAGCCGCTGATGATCACGATCACGATCGCGGCCGCGAGGACGAGCCGGTAGATCACGAAGATCGTGTAGTCGTGGCGCCGCAGGTAGCCGAGCAGCAGGTCGATCGCGACGAGACCGACGGCCGCGGCTGCGAGCGTCCCGACCACGAACGGCCCGACCGAGCCCGCGGGCAGCGACTCGAACACGACGTGCTTCAGGCCCTTGTAGACGACCGCGCCGAAGACGACCGGGATCAGCAGCAGGAATGCGAACCGCGCCGCCGAGTCGCGGTCGAGCCGCAGAAACCGGCCGGTGGTGATCGTGATCCCCGAGCGCGAGACGCCGGGCATCAACGCGAGGATCTGCGAGACGCCGATCGCGAAGGCGGGCCAGAAGCCGAGCTGGCCGATCTGCTTCTCCTGCGGCAGGCGGTCTGCCAGCCAGAGCAGGACGGCGAAGACGGCGAGGAAGATCGCGATCTGCCATGGCTGGCCGAGCCGATCCTCGATGGTCGACTCGCCGAGGGCGCCGGCGAGCGCAGCCGGGATCGTGGCGGCGAAGATCCACCACGCGATGCGCTCGTCCGTCGTGCTGATGCTGCGGTTCCCGACCGACTGCAGCCAGGCGCCGACGTACCGCACCACGTCGGCCCAGAAGTACACCACCACTGCGATCAGCGTGCCGAGGTGCAGTGAGACGTCGAAGGTCTTGTTGAAGCTCGGGTGTGCCTCGAGGTAGTGCCAGTTCGCGATCCACGGCACGAGGATCAGGTGCCCGGACGAGGAGATCGGCAGCAGCTCGGTCAGACCTTGCGTGATCCCGAGCACGAAGGCCTGCCAGTCGGAGAGGCGGCCGGCCTTCTCGCCGACGCCTGCCAGCGAGAGCACGGCCGCGACGACAATCAGGAGTGCGGCGGTCCCGTAGACGAGCCGGGGGCGGATGCGCCGCCGCGGCTCGGCTGCAGAGGCGGCCGTCGCGCTCACGCGCTGGACGCTAGCAACGGCCCCAGCGGGCCTGTCCCGGTCGGGCTGCATTTCGGTGCGAACGGCGCCCCGCTTGACAAGGCGCAGGCGAACGGTCGAGGATCGACTACCAGCCGCCGGGCAGCCGGTCGCCGCGCGGCGGAGAGACCGACCGAAGGGGAGAGGTCAATGAAGGAGAGTGGGTCGCGCCGCCACCGCGCTCCGCGGTGGCCTGGGCGCATCGGAAGCGTCATCTTCGCGCTCGTCTCGATAACGGCAGTCGTGGCGGTGGCGATGCCTGCGGGCGCCGGAAGCACGAAGCGCGCGTTCAGGGATGCACACGGAACGCGCGCGTTCTGGCACCAGACCTCACTCCGTACCGCGATCGCGCGGTCGGCCACGAGCCCCGCCGTCCGCGTCCGCACGGCGGGCGTGCGCTCGTTCACGTTGAACCGCCCAGCGCTGCGGAAGGTGCTCGCGACCGCGCCCCGTGAGTTCACGCGCGCGGCACGCGTGCGGCCGGCCGTCGTCTCGCTGCCGGCGCCCAACGGCCGCTTCCAGCGGTTCGCGCTCGCGCGCTCGGCGATCATGGCGCCCGGGCTCCAGCGCAAGCATCCGGCGATCCGCACCTACAGCGGCCATGGGATCGACGATTCGGCCGCGACGATCCACGCCGACCTGAGCCCGTTCGGGTTCCACGCCTCCGTTCGCTCGCCGGGCGGCGGCTGGTACATCGACCCGTTCTTCCGCAAGAACCCCAACCTCTACGTCAGCTATCACGGCCAGCAGCTGAAGAAGTCGTTCCCGTTCGTCGAGCACGCACTCGCGGGCGTACGCGCGACTGCGGCGGTTGCGGCTCCCGAGGCGAACCCGCCGACCGGTGCCGTGCTGCGCAACTACCGGCTCGCGCTGATCACCGATCCCGGCTACTCCGACTACGTCGGCGGGCCGGCGGCGGTGACGGCCGCGAAGGTCACCCTGATGAACCGCGTCGACCAGGTCTACGAGGAGGACCTCGCGGTCCGCATGCAGCTGATCGCGAACAACGACCTGCTCAACCTCAACACGTGGGCCGCGGCTACCGCGCCGAACGGCCCCTGCGGCGCTGCGGCCTGCTTCACGCAGGCGCAGGTCACGGGCTGCTCCAGCACGACCCGCGCCCGCTTCGTGATCGGCCAGATCATCGGCGCGTCGAACTACGACATCGGCCACCTCGCCCTCGGCCAGCCGGGCGGCGGGGTCGCCAACCTCGGCGTCGTCGGCCGCTCGAACAAGGCGGGCGGCTGCACCGGGATCCCGACTCCGGTGGGGGACTTCTACGCGATCGACTACGTGGCCCACGAGATGGGCCACCAGTTCAGCGGGAACCATCCGTTCAACGGCAACCAGCTGAACTGCTCGGGTGGGAACCGCAACGCGAACAACTCGGTCGAGCCGGGCAGCGGCTCGTCGATCATGGCGTACGCGGGGATCTGCCTCACGGACGACCTGCAGCGCCACAGCGACCCGTACTTCTCGCAGCGCAGCCAGCAGGAGATCTCGACCTACACCTTCTCGAACCAGGTCGCCATCAACGAGGTCCAGACGGCTTCGCTCCGCCACTTCGGCGGCGGCAACGAGGTTCAGGTGGTGACCTTCGGTCCCGGCTACTCGCAGGCCGCGGCCGTCCAGCCGCTGAGCGTCGCGATCAACCAGGCGCCGAACGCAACCTCGCGCGGCGGCGCGGAGGAGCACGGCAACACGGTCACGATCGCGACCCCCGGCGCGCACACGTTGCAGGTCGGCGACACCGTGACCATCTCGGGGGTCGGCGTCGCCGACTACAACGGGACGTGGACGGTCACCGCGGTCCCGACCACCCGCTCGTTCCAGTACACGAACCCGGTCTCCGGGCTCGCCACGTCGGGCGGCGGCAGCGTGGCGCTCGCGGCGCCGGGCCTGACGGAGTCCGGCAACACCGTGACGGTGAGGACGTCGGCCGCCCACAACCGCTCCGTCGGCGACTTCGTCACGATCGCCGGTGCCGGCGTCGCGGCGTACAACGGCACGTACGCGATCACGGCGGTGCCCTCGCCGCGGAGCTTCGAATACACGAACCCGACCGCCGGCCTCGCGAGCTCGGGCGGCGGCTCCGCCACCTACTTCGGCCCCTTCCAGGTGCGGATCGGCGGCAGCGACTCGGCCGTCGTCGGCGGCTCGGGGCAGCCGTACAACGCAACGAACATCCAGAACGCGATCAACGCCATCTCCGGCTTCGTGGGCACGGTCACGGTGACCGGCGCGGCGTCGACCGGGTTCACGGTCACCTACGGCGGTGCGTCTGCGGGGGTCGATGTCCCGAACCTCGAGCTCGTCAACCTCAGCTGCGGCGGGTGCTTCGCCTCGATCGAGGAGACGAACCACGGCGGCGCGTTCGACTCGTTCACGCTCAACTACGACGGCAACGTCTCGGCGCCGGTCGTGAACGGCGTGAACTACTCGCCCGCCGGGATTCTCGCGGCGCTGACGCCGATCCTGCCCGCGGGCGCCACGGCGACCGTGGCCGGCTTCGGCGGCGGCGCGTTCGGCAACACCGGCTTCCAGGTGACGTTCACGGGCGCCCTCGCCGCGACGAACGTCCCGGTGCTCCTCGGCGTCCAGGACTTCACCGCCGGCGCGTCCGGCTTCGTCGGCGAGACCGACAAGGGCGGCCCGGTGGACAACCAGGGCACGACCACGTCCACCGGAAACTCGATCCCGCAGGTGTCGGCGCCGGCGCAGTACACGATCCCGCTGCGGACCCCGTTCTCGCTCACCGGCAGCGCCACCGACGCGGACGGTGATCCGCTCACCTACGCGTGGGAGCAGAACGACCGCGGCGCGTCCCCGAACGGCGCCGGCACGTCGCTGCTGATCAACACCAAGACGAACGGCCCGCTGTTCGCGATGTTCCCGCAGTCGGGCCAGATCAGCGACGCCGACTCGCTGCTCTACGACTCGCCGGGCGAGAACCACCTCGGCAACGACCCGACGCGCGTGTTCCCGGACTTGCAGCAGATCCTGGACAACAACACGAACGCGGATACCGGCTCGTGTCCGCCCGGGCCGATCGCGCAGCCGGTGCCGCAGGCCTCCACCGAGTGCTACTCGGAGTTCCTGCCCACGAGCGACTACGTCGGCGTGGCCGGCGTGAACGCGGACCCGCTGTCGCTGCACATGCGCTTCACGGCGCGTGACGGCCGCGGTGGGAGCAACTTCGCGGACACGACCCTGCTGCTCGCGAACACCGCGGGGCCGTTCCTCGTCACGTCGCCGAACACGGCCGTGTCGCTCCCGGGTGACTCGACCCAGACGGTGACGTGGGACGTGGCGAACACCGACGTCGCGCCCGTCGGGACGACCGACGTCAGGATCAGCCTCTCGGTGGACGGCGGCCACACGTATCCGTACGTGCTGGCGGCCTCGACGCCGAACACGGGCTCGGCGTCCGTCGTCCTGCCGATGGTCGGGACGACTCACGCGCGCGTGAAGATCGAGGCCGTCGACAACGTCTTCTTCGACGTCTCGAACGCCGACTTCGCGATCACGTGGCCCTTCACCGGCTTCTTCCCGCCGGTCGCCAACCCGCCCGGCGTGAACCCCGCCAAGGCTGGGAGCTCGGTCCCGCTGAAGTTCAGCCTCGGCGGCGACCGCGGCCTCGCGATCCTGGCGGACGGCTACCCGGCGTCCGTCCAGGTCGACTGCGTCACCGGCGCACCGCTCGGCTCGCCCGCGCCGACGAGCTCGGCCGACGGGCTCACGTTCGCTAACGGCGCGTACAGCTACGTCTGGAAGACCGACAAGAGCTGGGTCGGGACGTGCCGCCAGCTGCAGATCCTGCTCGTCGACGGCACGTTGCACACGGCGCGGTTCAGCTTCAAGTAAGACGCGGATCGACCCGGGGGCGCGGCTTTCTCGGCCGCGCCCCCGGCGCTAGGCTGCGCGCATGGCCGCGCCCGAGGCGAGCATCGAGCAGACCGACGAGGGCGCGCTCGTCGCCTCGCCGGGGTGGTTCGTCCTGAACGCCGCCGAGTCGGCGTGGATGCGCGACGACAGGGGCGGCGAGTGGATGGACTTCGGCGCGCCGGAGGGCGAGTTCCAGCGGTACGGCATCGGCATCCACGTGCTGCACCCCGGGCAGGTCAACGGCCTCTACCACTCGGAGAGCGTGCAGGAGGACTTCCTCGTCCTCTCCGGCCAGTGCCTGCTGCTCGTGGAGGAGGAGGAGCGGCACCTGAAGGCCTGGGACTTCGTCCACTTCGCGCCGGGCACGCGACACATCTGCATCGGCGCCGGCGACGGCCCCTGCGCGATCCTGATGGCCGGCGCGCGCGGCCCCGGGAAGGCGCTGCACTACCCGGTCACCGAACTGGCGCAGAAGCACGGCGTGGCCGCGCCCGAGGAGACCGACGACCCGCGGCGGGCCTACCGCGAGTGGCCGCGGAACTTCCGCCGCGTGCGCGCCAGCTGGCCGCTGTAAGCCGCGAGTCGTAGGCTGTTCTCACGGTGGACGAGCACGTGCTGCTCGTGGAGGACGACCCCTCGATCCGCGAGGTGGCGACGCTCGGGCTTCAACAGGCGGGTCTTCGCGTCACGGCCGTGGGCGACGGGCGGGAGGGCGTCGACCGCTTTCGCGAGGGCGGGATCGACCTCGTCGTGCTCGACGTGATGCTGCCGTCACTCGACGGCTTCGAGGTCTGCCGCGAGATTCGTCGCGACAGCGGGACGCCGATCGTGATGCTGACCGCGCGGAGCGAGCTGCACGACGTCGTGGTCGGGCTCGAGCTGGGCGCCGACGACTACATCACGAAGCCGTTCGAGCTGCCCGAGCTCGTCGCGCGTGTGAAGGCGGTGCTACGGCGCGCGACTCCCGTCGAGACCGGGGGCACGATCAGCGCGGGCGGCCTCGAGATCGACCCGGACGGGTTCACAGTGCGCAAGGGCGGGGAGGAGATCGCGCTGACCGCGACCGAGTTCCGGCTCCTGCTCGAGCTCGCGCGGCGGCCGAAGCAGGTGTTCACGCGCGTACTGCTGCTGGAGCTGGTCTGGAACTACGACTACCTCGGCGACTCAAGGCTCGTCGACGCCGCCATCCAGCGCCTCCGGGCGAAGGTCGAGGACGACCCGAAGCAGCCCGAGCTGATCAAGACCGTGCGCGGCGTCGGCTATCGGTTCGGCTCGGGTTCGTGACCCTCCGCCGCCGGCTGACCGTCGTGCTCGCGCTCGCGGTCGGGCTCTCGGCGGCCGCGCTCGGCACCGGCTCCTACTTCCTGGTGCGGCACAACCTGCTCGCGGACTCCGTCGACGCGGGCGTCCTCCAGACCCGGCGCAACCTCGAGCTCTCGCGCGACTACAAGTCGTCTTCGAAGCTGTTGCAGGCGTTCGAGCGGCGGGGCCTGGTCGCGGTCGTCGCCAGCGATGGCAGCGTCGTCTCGAGCTTCTTCTTCGGGCTGCGACAGGTTCCCGCGCAGTTGCGGGACATCGTCCGGCGCGGCGAGCTCGGTTACCAGCGCACGCTGGTAGCCGGCGACCACTACCTCGTCACCGGCGGCCCGGGCGGCGGGCGTGAGCTCTACTTCTTCTTCCCGGAGAACGGGCTTCGGCACGAGCTCGTGCAGTTCCGCAACATCCTCCTCGGAGGCGTGGGCATCCTGGTTCTGCTCGCCGCGCTCGGGGGCGTCGTGCTCGCGCGCAGCACGCTACGACCCGTGGCGCGCGCCAGCGAGGCCGCGCATTCACTCGCGGAGGGCCTGCTCGAGACGCGCCTGCCCGTCGAGGGCAAGGACGAGTTCGGCGCCTGGGCGCAGTCGTTCAACGAGATGGCGGCCGCGCTGGAGGCGAAGATCGCCGCGCTCTCCGCGGCCCAGGCGCGCGAGCGTCGCTTCACCTCCGACGTCGCGCACGAACTCCGCACTCCGCTGACGGCGCTCGTCGGGGAGGCGTCGCTGCTCGCCGAGCACGTCGAGCGGATGCCTCCGGAGTCGCGCCGGCCGGCCGAGCTGCTGATCGCCGACGTCGGGCGGCTGCGTCGGCTCGTCGAGGAGCTGATGGAGATCTCGCGCTTCGACGCCGGCGCCGAGCGCGTATACGCGGAGGAGGTCGACGTGACGGCGCTCGTGTCGGCCACCGTGCGCGCACGGGGCTGGGACGGGCGCGTGCGAGTGGAAGGCGACGGGCTGAAGGTGACCAGCGACCCACGTCGCCTGGAGCGGATCGTGGCGAACCTCGTCGACAACGCCTTCGAGCACGGCGGCTCCGCGGTGACGGTTCGCGTCGCCAGCGAGGGGATCGAGGTCGCCGACGACGGCCCGGGCATCGCGCCCGAGCACCTGCCGCACCTGTTCGAGCGCTTCTACAAGGCCGACGAGTCGCGCAGCGGCGGCGGCACCGGCCTCGGCCTGGCGATCGCGCGCGAGAACGCGCTGCTCCTGGGCGGCGACCTCGAGGTCGAGAGCGAGCCCGGCGCCGGCAGCCGCTTCACGCTGCGGTTCCCGGCGGCTGAGCCGCCCACCGCCCTTTCGTAGCGACCGCGGCGCCGCGAGGCCCTTTGCGTTGTGGCAGAACCGTTACGCGGTCGTGACCTGTGCGTTTCCGGCGCCCGACAGCATCACGGGTGTAATCGAAGAAGGGAGCGTCATGAGCGCCACGACCCACCGGCACACCTGTGAGCTGGCCTTCCGGGAGGCGGACGGGCTCGCGGTCGTCCTCCTCTGGCACGCACGCGCCGACGAGGTGACCGTGGCCGTCGACGACGCGCGCACCGGCGACCAGTTCGAGATCGTCGTCGACCGCGAGCGCGCGCTCGACGCCTTCTACCACCCCTACGCGTACGCGGCCTGACGGCCTCGCCTCGCCTCGCAGGAGGTTCCCCATGTCCACGCTCACGCTCCCCAAGCGCTCCCTCGCCGCCGCGACGCTCGTCGCCGCCGTGGCACTCCTGGCCGCCGCATGCGGCCGGAGCGGCTCGGCCCCGGCTCCGGGCGCGCAACCGGCTTCTCCGCAGGTGCGCTGGCAGGCCCTGGCCCCCGCGCCGATCCGCGTCGATGCCTACCTGGCCACCGCCTGGACCGGCAAGGAGCTGATCGTGTCCGGCGTCTGCTGCACCGCGAGCGACGGCACCCTGCTCCGGGCGAAGAACGTCGCCGCTGCCTACGACCCCGCCTCGGGCACCTGGCGGGAGCTTCCGCGGCCGCTCGGAGACACGGCAGACCCGGTCGCACGCACGGCCGTCTGGACCGGCAAGGAGACGCTCCTCTGGGGTGCCTTCAAGGCGACCGCCTACGACCCGCAAAGCAACCGCTGGCGGCTTCTGCCGCCTGCACCGACCGGTCACGGGATGGCCATCTGGACCGGGCACGAGATGATCGGCTGGGGTGGAGGCTGCTGCGGCGACGCCTGGTCGGACGGCTCCGCCTACGACCCGGCCGCGAACTCGTGGCGCAAGCTTGCGCCCTCGCCGCTTGCGCCCTCGCAGCACCCGCTGGCGGCGTGGACCGGGCGCAGGCTGATCGTCGTCGTCTCCGGGATCGATCCCGACGGCAAGCCGTACCCGGCGAGTCTCGCCCGTGCGGCCGCCTACGAGCCGCGCGCCGACACGTGGCGGCGGCTCCCCGCGCCGCCGCCCGGCGCGGGCGGGACCGCGGCCTGGGACGGTCGTGAGCTCCTCGTCGCCGGCGGCTCGAGCGCCGCGTTCGCCTTCGACCCGGGTGCAGAGCGCTGGCGGCGGCTGGCCCCGGCTCCGTCCGCACAGCCGGTCTCGAGCGCGATCTGGACCGGAAGCCGGCTCGTGCTCTTCGACGGCCCGCGGGCGCCTGCTCTGGCCTACGACCCGAGGACGGACCGCTGGTCGAGGTTGCCGAAGCTCCCGTTCGCCGCGCACCTCGACCTCGCCGCCGTCTGGACCGGGCACCGGGTGCTCGTCTGGACAGGTGCCGGCGCGGGCGCCGCCCTCCCCCTGACGACCGAAAGGAGCGTCCGATGAAAATGCTTCACGTACTCCTCTCGACACTCGCACTCGGCGGCGCGCTGCTGGCGGCCGCGGGAGGCTCGGCAGAGGCCGGGAGCTCCGGCTCCCAGCGGCTCGAGGTGGGCGGCGGGGCGGCGAATCTCGTCGCGCCGGGCGACCGCTTCGTCGTCCGCTACTCGGTCTACTCCGGCAGCAAGGCCGTGCGGGGGACGCTCTACGTCCGCAACGACCTGCAGCGTGCCTTCACGCGGCTCCCGCTGACACGCGCGAACGGCTACCAGCGGCAGGTGCCGGCGCGCCTCCTGCGCGGCAGCAAGCTCTTCTACTACGCGGTCTTCCGCGACCCCCGGAGCGGGCGCTCGCTGTCGCTTCCGGCGCGCGGCGCGCGTGGGCCACGGGTCGCGTGGCTGCTGGCGAAGCCGTTCGTCGTTCGGCTCGGGAGCGGCCGCGGCCAGGCGCGCGCGCCCGAGGCCGTCGTCGCGCGAGCACCGGCGAGCGCCGTCGGCTGGCGCAACCCGCCTCCGGGCGAGGGCCTGAAGGCCGGCCCGCAGACGTTCCTCGTCGCCCGGGACGGCTCGATCTGGGTCGAGGACGAGGTCAACAACCGGCTGCTGGTGTGGAGGCCAGGGGCTCCGGACGCGATCGCCCGCGCGGTGCCGCTGCCTCCAGGCTCGGACCGGAGCGACCTCGCCTTCGGCCCCGGCGGCTCGCTGTACCTCACGCGAATCGTCGGCGTCGGCACGAAGACGCACATCGTGCTCGACCGCCTCGCGCCCTCCGGCAAGAGGGTCTGGGAGGCGAAGCTCGGCGGCGTCTACTCGCCCTTCGCCAAGACCTTCGTGCTCGGGGTGAACGCGCCCCTGCGCCAGGGCCCGGACGGCGGCCTCTACTGCCTCGCCTTCATGGGCATGTTCGGCGCGGACGAGTGGGGGTGGATGCCGGTCACGACGCCTTCGGGACGGCCGCTCGCCCCGGCGGCCCAGCGGCGCGGAACCCGCTGGCCGTTCGAGCCCGTCGCGGGCGGGCTGCGGCTGATCGGGCCGGAGCTCTACGCGCCCCGGGACGACGTCGCCGCCCAGGAGGTGCGCTACGCGCTCGTCGACCGGCGCGGCCACGTTGCGCGGGCGTGGCGGATCCTCAGCGACACCGGGATCGATCTCCATCTGACCGTGACCGAGGTCGCTGCAGGCGATCCGGTCGTCTTCCTCGACCGCTACGGCGACGGCGCGGGACCGGGGTACGAGATCCTGCGGCTCGGGCGGCACGGTTTGCGCGACCGCTTCTCGCTGCCCCGCGCCCTCTGGGGCGACACCGTGCTGCCGGACCTGCGCGTCGGCCCGGACGGCAAGCTCTACGCGCTCGCCACGTCGCCGCAGACGGGGGTCGCGGTCGCTCGCTACAACCTGCGGTAGGCCGCCCGAGCACCCGACTTCAAGCCGTGGGTGACCGTGGCGGAGCCGTTACACGGCCGTTACGCGCGGGCGGCACGATGACTGTGGATCACGAGGGCAGAAATCCGCCCCCGGCGTCGAAAGGGAGGGACCATGAAGAAGCTCATAGCTCTCGCAGCCCTCGCCGTTGCCGGTGGAGCGCTCGCGGTCGCCGTCACCGGCTGCGGCTCCGAGCACGCGGTCTCGCTCGGCGAGCCCTCGACGGGCGCAACGACGACCGCGCCCGAGCAGACCGGGACCTCGCCGACGCCCAACCAGGTCTCGCTCGAGGTCTGGTTCGCGCGGCAGGACGGTCTCGTCGCCGTCCGGCGCACCCACGACCCGACACCGCTAGTGGCCACCACGGCCGTCAAGGCACTGCTCGCAGGGCCGACGGCCGGGGAGCGCGCCGCCGGCTTCGTCTCGGCGGTCCCGGCCGGGACGCGCCTGCTCGGGATCGGCATCCGCGACGGGCTCGCCACGGTCGACCTGACCTCGGAGTACCAGTCCGGGGGCGGCTCGCTCTCGATGCAGATGCGGCTGGCCCAGGTCGTCTACACGCTGACGCAGTTCCCGACGGTGCAGAAGGTGCGCTTCCGCCTCGACGGCACGCCCGTGAACGTGTTCTCGAGCGAGGGCATCGTGCTCGACCACCCGGTCGGCCGCAACGACTATGCGGACCTGCTGCCGGCGATCGATGTCGCGAAGCCCGCGCCGGACACGCGCGTCACCAGCCCGGTGACCGTGTCGGGCACGGCGAACGTGTTCGAGGCGAACGTGACCGTCGAGATCCTGGACGCGAAGGGCAAGGTCGTCGGCAAGACGTTCACGACCGCGACCTGCGGCACCGGCTGCCGCGGCAGCTACTCGGTGCCGGTGACCTTCAAGGTCTCGAAGGAGCAGCCGGGGACGATCGTCGTCCACGACGACGACGCGGCGGGCACCGGCAAGCCGCCGCACGAGGTGCGGGTGCCGGTCACGCTCGCGCCGTAGCGGCCAGCCATTCGGCGAGCGGGGCGAGCGCCTCGTCCAGACGCGAGGTCTCGCCCCACGCGCCGAGCAGCTCCAGCGTCCCGGTCTTGCGGTCGAAGCGCGGCTCGGCGCGGCCGACGAGGCGGTCGCCGACGAGCAGCGGCAGCACGTAGTAGCCGTATTCGCGCTTGTCCCTGGGGACGTACATCTCGAGACGGTAGTAGAAGCCGAACAGCGCCTCCGCGCGGGCGCGGTCGTGGATCAGGCGGTCGAAGGGCGAGAGCAGCACCGCGCGGTCCGGCACCGGCTCGTCGCTCACCTCCGGGTGCGCGACCCACTCGCCCTTCTCGCGCCAGACGCCCAGCGTCCGGCGCCGCCGCCGCTCGAGCTCGCGCTCGGCCTCCCGCCACGAGAGCTTCTCGGTCTCGGGGAAGACGCGCTCGCTGAGGTCCCACACGCGCTGCTTGCCGTTGCGCCCGGCGACGGCGATCTCGCCGCGGGCGGCGAGGATGTCGAGCATCAGGCGCACGTGGCGGTCGCCCCACCAGCGGTGGCCCTGGCCGGCCGGCATCAGGTCGTGCTCGAGGTCGCGCGAGAGCAGCGGCCCGTTCGCCTCGAGCTCGGTGAGCACGTGCCGCCGGAAGCGGGCGTTCTCGCGCAGGAACTCGCGGATCCACCCGTCGCGCTTGAGCTTGCCGCCCCGCCGGAACCGCGCCATCCGCGCCCGCTGCACCGGCAGGTCCTCGATCGGGTAGATGAACGCGTCGTACTCGAACAGCTTCCGCTCCTTCCAGAGCAGGCGGTCGAGCTCGGTCGGGTCGAACGCGCCGAGCCGGCTGAAGAGGACGAGCCGCTGCGGCGTCGCGACGGTTGCGATCGGGTCCATCTGCAGGAAGCCGAGCCGGCGCACGGTGTCGAGCACGGTCGTCGCCGAGCCGTCGAGGCGCTGCGCGCGCACGGCGATCCTCCGCGCCTGCTCCGGTGTCACGACGCGCGGCTTCACACGTCCAGGCGTTGATCCTCGAGGTCGAGATCCCGAACCACGCGCCGCATCACGTCGTCGCCGATGCGACCCTGCCGCCGCAGCTCCTGGACTGCGTCGCGCTCGGCGTCGAGCAACTCCCGCCGCAGCCGCTGGTAGGCGAGCGAACGGTCTTCGAGCGAGCCGTCGCCGTCGGGGTCGAATCGCGAGCGAAAGCGCTCCTGCCGGAAGCCGTAGAGGCCGCGCAGACGCTCGGCCGTGTCCTCGCGCACCCAGTCCTCCTCGATCAATTCGTCCAACCGCTCCAGCGCGGCCTCGGCGGCATGGATTCGCGCCTTCGCCTCCTCCTTCTCGGCGAGCCCGTCTTCCTCGAGGTCGAGCACGCGGATCAGCGGCGCAAGCGTCAGCCCTTGCAGGACGAGCGTGGCGAAGATGACGCCGAAGGTCAGGAAGATGATCAGGTTGCGGTCGGGGAAGCTCGTGCCGGCGTCGGTCGAAAGCGGCAGCGCGAGCGCGGCCGCGAGCGAGACGGCGCCGCGCATCCCCGACCACGCGATCACCGCCTTGGCCTGCCACGAGGGCGCGGGGTCGTCCTCTCGCACACGGCGGCTGAGCAGCGCGACCACGTACGTCCCGAGCATCCACGCCACCCGGGCGCCGATCACCACCGCGCTGACGATCGCGGCGTAGCCGATCACGGTCCAGGTGGAACGGCCGGAGAGCGAGTCGAGGATGGTCGGCAGCTGCAGCCCGACGAGCGCGAACAGCAGGCCGTTCAGGAGCAGGAAGACGATCTCCCAGACCGCCTGCCCCTGCAGCCGGGTCTGCGCCGTCGTCAGCTCCGGGGTGTGCCAGCCCATGTAGATGCCGACGGTCACGGCCGCGAGCACGCCCGAGACGCCGAGCGCGCGTGCCGGGAGATAGGCGAAGTAGCCGCTGAGGAGCGAGATCGTGATCTCGACCGGTGGGTTGTCGAGCCGGCGGCGGAGCTGGCGGATGAGGTAGCCGACGACGAGGCCGACCGCGATCCCGCCGACGACGTTGACCGCGAACTGCCAGGAGGCTTCGAGCAGCGAGAAGCTGCCGGTGAGAACCGCGGCGACCGCGAACCGCAGCGCCACGAGCGCGGTGCCGTCGTTCACCAGGCTCTCGCCCTCGATCAGCGCGACGAGCCGTCCGGGCAGGCCGAGCCGCTCGGCGATCGCGCTCGCCGCGGTCGGGTCGGTCGGCGAGACGAGCGCGCCGAGAACGAACGCCAGCGGCCAGTCGAGGCCCGGGATGACCTCGTGCGCGACGGCCGCGACGGCGAGCATCGTCACGAGGACGAGCCCGACGGCGAGCAGCCCGATCGCCTTCATGTTCGCCCGCAGCTCGCGCAGGGAGGTGAAGAAGGAGCCGCCGTAGAGCAGCGGCGGCAGCACCGCGACGAGCACCAGGTCAGGAGAGAGCGTGACCGTCGGCGCCCCGGGCACGAAGCCGATCACCGCCCCGCCGAGCACGAGCACGATCGGGTACGGGATGCGGACGAACTGCGAGACCGCGAGCAAGAGCAGGCCGACCGCGAGCAGCAGCGCGAGGAGCGCGCTGTCGCCGGCGCTGACGCTCATCGTGAGCATGCGCGCGAGCCTAGCGCCCGCCGCGTGGCCAGCGGCCGTGCCGCTCGGCCACCCCTCGGAGCCGCGCGGCGTGCTCGGAGGTCAGCTGCCCGCGTCGCAGCCGCCACGACCAGTTGCCCTCGCTGCGGCCGGGGGTGTTCAGCCGCGCCTCGCTGCCGAGGGCGAGCACGTCCTGGGCGGGCACGATCGCGAGGCGCGCGCGCGAGGAGAGCGCGAGCTCGATCAGCGACCAGGCGGGATCTGCGGGGTCGAGGCCGGTCGCCCTGCGCGTCCGCGCCGGCAGGGACGACCACCAGCCGAGCGCCGTGTCGTGGTCGTGCGTACCCGTGTAGACGACCGCGTTCTCGCGGTGGTGCTCGAGCCGGTGTGGGCTCGCGGGCCCGCCGGTGAACGCGAACTGCAGCACGACCATCCCGGGGATGCCGAGCCGGTCGCGCAGGGCGAAGACCGCCGGCGTGACGCTGCCGAGGTCCTCGGCGACGATCGGCAGCTCGCCGAGTGCCTGGCGCGTCGCCTCGAAGAGCTCGATCCCCGGCCCGCGCAGCCAGCGGCCGCTGCTCGCCGTCCGCGCGCGCACGGGAACGGCCCAGTAGGAGACGAAGCCGCGGAAGTGGTCGATCCGCGTCAGGTCGAAGAGCTCGAAGGTGCGCCGGAAGCGCTCCGTCCACCAGCGAAAGCCTTCGGCCCGCGCCGCCTGCCAGCGGTAGACCGGGTTCCCCCAGAGCTGGCCGCTGCGGCTGTAGTCGTCAGGCGGTGCGCCGGCCATGACGCGCGTGTCGAAGAGCTCCCGGTGCGAGGCCAGGTCGGCACCCTGGTCGGAGACGTAGAGCGGCAGGTCGCCGAAGATGCGCACGCCCTTCGTCGCCGCGTACCCCCGCAGCGCCGACCACTCGCGCTCGCACCGCACCTGCCCGGCGAGCGCGCCTTTCCCTTCGTAGGCGGCCCAGTCGCCGGCCCAGTAGGTGTGGCGCGCCACGAAGTCCTCGAGCTCGTCGGCGGAGACCGGCGCGCGCGGCTCCGCGAGCAGCCCCGTCCAGCCCGCGAACGCCGAGCGGGCCCGGTAAGGCGAGCCGTGCTCGTCCGGCGGTCCGAGCGGCAGCACCTCCCACCACGACTGTCCGGCCTCGGCGAGCCAGTCGACGAAGCGGTACGCCTCCTCGCCCAGCCGGCCGCCCGGGAGCGACGTCGGATGCAGGAGCACGCCGCTTGACCGCGTCAGCACCATCGGCGCGCCGTTTACGGTTCCTCACCCGCCGAAACGGAGACGAAGCACCCGTGGCCTCCCCGTCGCGAATCCAGATCCAGGACGTGAGCCCGCTCGTCGACTGCGGCCGCTACGCCGTCAAGGCCTGCGTCGGCGACGAGGTGCGCGTGGAGGCGACGATCTTCCGCGACGGCCACGAGGTGCTCGGCGCGGCGCTGCGGACGAAAGCGGCCGGCGCGACGCGCTGGCGCGACCTGTCGATGGTCGACCTCGGCAACGATCGCTGGGGCGCGTCCTTCAGGCCGGATTCGTGCGGCCGCTGGAGCTACCGCGTCGAGGCCTGGGTCGACCCGGTCGCGTCCTTCCAGTGGGAGCTGCGGCGCAAGGTCGCGGGCGGCCAGCGGGACCTCTCGAGCGAGCTCGCCGAGGGCGCGCTGCTGCTCGGCCGCGAGAGCCTCACAGCCGAGGAGGCCCTCGCCGCAGGGCCCGGAGCGCGGCTCGAGCTGACGCGGTCGCAGACGCTGAACGTGGAGGTCGACTCGCCGCTTGCCCGCTTCGGCTCCTGGTACGAGCTCTTCCCGCGCTCGTGGGGCGGCTTCGAGGGCGTCGAGGCGCTGCTGCCGCGCTTCGCCGAGCTCGGCTTCGACGTGCTCTACCTGCCCCCGATCCACCCGATCGGCCGCACCAACCGCAAGGGGCCGAACAACACGCTCGAGGCGGGGTCGAACGACCCCGGCAGCCCGTGGGCGATCGGCTCCGAGGAGGGCGGCCACACTGCGATCGATCCCGGGCTCGGCACTCTGGACGACTTCGAGCGCCTCGTCGGCTCTGCGCGCAAGCAGGGGATCGAGATCGCGCTCGACTACGCGATCCAGTGCTCGCCCGACCACCCGTGGCTGAAGGAGCATCCCGAGTGGTTCCATCACCGCCCCGACGGGACGCTGAAGTACGCCGAGAACCCGCCGAAGCGCTACCAGGACATCTACAACCTCAACTTCGAGAGCGAGGACGGCGAGGGCCTCTGGAACGCGCTGCGCGACGTGCTGCTCCACTGGATCGACCGCGGCGTGCGCGTCTTCCGCGTCGACAACCCGCACACCAAGCCGGTCCCGTTCTGGGAGTGGCTGATCGCGGAGGTGCGGCCCCGGCAGCCCGAGCTCGTGCTGCTCTCCGAGGCGTTCACACGCCCCGCGATGATGACGACGCTGGGGAAGGTCGGCTTTCAGCAGTCCTACACCTACTTCACCTGGAAGAACACGAAGGCCGAGCTCCATGAGCTGATGGCGCAGCTGCTCGACTGGTCGCCCTTCCTGCGCCCGAACTTCTTCGCGAACACGCCCGACATCCTCCACGAGTACCTGCAACGCGGGGGCCGCCCGGCGTTCGAGGCCCGGCTCGTGCTGGCCGCGACGCTCAGCCCGAGCTACGGGATCTACTCGGGCTACGAGTCGTTCGAGAACGTCCCGGCGGCCCTGGGCAGCGAGGAGTACCTCGACTCGGAGAAGTACGAGACGAAGAAGCGGCGGCTCGACGGCGAGCTGCTGCCGCTCGTGCGGCGCCTGAACCTGATCCGGCGCGAGCACGCCGCCTTCCAGCGCCTGGAGAACCTGCGCTGGCTGGAGACCGAGAACGAGCAGCTGGTCGCCTACGCCAAGGACGACGTGCTGGTCGTGGTCAACCTCGACCCGCGCGGCGCGCAGGAGGGGGTCGCGATCGTCCCGGCCGCGCTCGGCCTGCCGCCGGCCTTCACCGTGCGCGACCTGCTCGCCGACGACGACTACCACTGGCGCATCGGCCGCAACTACGTCCGGCTCCCGCCGGGTCACGCCCACGTCCTCCACGTTCAGCGGTGAGCGGTCATCAAGTAACGGACGGCTACTTGCTCGGGCGAGGCGGAACCAACGCGCGCCTTTTCGGGTTCCCCCCTCGTTGTAACAGTCTGCAACTTGAGCAGCGCATGGCTCGCATGGTTCGTTCGGCGGAGGCCGGCTTTGCCGGCCGCAGCAATGTCGCGCGAAGGCGCGTGATCCGGGTGGGAAGGGGGTACATGGGGGAAACCGGCTGTTTCCCCCATGCGGCGTGAGCGAGGCCGGGCACTGGTTCGAGTCCGACCCGCTGTGGTTCAAGCACGCGGTCTTCTACGAGATCCACGTGCGCGGGTTCTTCGACGGCAACGGCGACGGGATGGGGGACCTGCGGGGCGTGACGGACAAGCTCGACTACCTGGAGTGGCTCGGGATCGACTGCATCTGGCTGCTCCCGATGTATCCGTCGCCGCTGCGCGACGGCGGATACGACATCGCGAACTTCTACGACATCCACCCCGACTACGGGTCGGTCGAGGACTTCCGCGCGTTCGTCGACGCCGCGCACCAGCGGCAGATCCGCGTGATCGCCGACCTCGTCATGAACCACACCTCCTCCGACCACCCCTGGTTCCAGGAGGCGCGCAGCTCCCCGGACTCCCCGAAGCGCGACTGGTACGTCTGGTCGGACGGCAACGAAGGCTACGCCGACGCACGCGTGATCTTCGTCGACACCGAGCCCTCGAACTGGACGTGGGACCCGGTCGCGGGCCAGTACTACTGGCACCGCTTCTTCTCGCACCAGCCCGACCTGAACTACGAAAACCCCGAGGTGCGGGACGAGATGCTGCGCGTGCTGCGCTTCTGGCTCGACCTCGGGATCGACGGCTTCAGGCTCGACGCGGTGCCGTACCTCTACGAGCAGCAGGGCACGAACTGCGAGAACCTGCCGCAGACGCACGCGTACCTGAGGCGGGTGCGCGCGGAGGTCGACGCGGCCTACCCCGACCGCGTCCTGCTCGCGGAGGCGAACCAGTGGCCCGAGGACGTGGTCGAGTACTTCGGCGACGGGGACGAGTGCCACATGGCCTTCCAGTTTCCGATCATGCCGCGGATGTTCATGTCGCTCCGGCGCGAGGACGCGACGCCGATGTACGAGATCCTCGAGCGCACGCCGGCGATCCCGGACAACTGCCAGTGGGGCCTCTTCCTGCGCAACCACGACGAGCTGACGCTCGAGATGGTCACCGACGACGAGCGCGACTACATGTACGCCGAGTACGCGAGGGACCCGCGCATGAAGCTCAACCTCGGCATCCGGCGCCGCCTCGCGCCGCTGCTCGACAACGGCCGCGACGAGATCGAGCTGATGCACGCGATCCTCTTCTCGCTGCCGGGCTCGCCCGTCCTCTACTACGGCGACGAGATCGGGATGGGCGACAACGTCTTCCTCGGCGACCGCGACGGCGTACGCACGCCGATGCACTGGACCGGCGACCGCAACGGCGGCTTCTCGAGCGCCGACTTCGCGCAGCTCTACCTGCCGCCGCTGATGGATCCCGTGTACGGCTACGCGGCCGTGAACGTCGAGGCGCAGCTGCGGACGCCCACCTCGCTGCTGCGCTGGCTGCACCGCTTCGTCGAGCTGCGCAAGCAGCATCCGGTCTTCGGGCTCGGCACCTACGAGCCGCTCCAGCCGGACAACCCGAGGATCTTCGCCCACGTCCGCCGCTGGGAGGAGGAGGCCGTGCTCTGCGTCCACAACCTCGCGCGGAGCGCCCAGGCGGCCGAGCTCGACCTGGCACAGTTCGCCGGGCTCGTGCCCGAGGAGATGTTCGGTCAGACGCGCTTCCCGCCGATCGGCGACCTGCCGTACCTGCTCACGTTCGGCGCGCGGGGCTTCTACTGGTTCCGCCTGGTGGAGGAGGCGGGGTGACCACGCTACGCGTCCGGTTTGGCCGGAGGTTTCGAGTCGGTCGTCGCCGCCCGGTCCAACGAACCGCTCGCGAGGTCACCGTATGAGTGCGCTGCGCGAGCTCGTGCTCGCCCTGCCGGAGGACGACCTGCAGGAGTTCGTGCTGCGCCAGCGCTGGTACGGCTCGAAGTCCGAGGAGGTCGCCTCGGTGCGGGCGGTGGACGCGTTCCCGCTGCGCGAGGAGGGCGAGCCGCTGCTCGCGGTCGCGGTGGTCGAGGCGCGCTTTGCGAGCGGCATGCACGACCTCTACAACGTGCCCGTCGGGCTGAGGCGCGACCGCGGCGGCTTCGCGTCGGTCGACGGCTGGTCGGCGTTCGACGCGCTCGAGGACGAGGAGCTCGTGCTCGGCCTCGTCGACCTGATCCGCGCGCGGGCGAGCGTGGAGCACGAGGGCGGCGCGCTCGAGTTCCACACGGTCGACGGGCCGGTGGACTTCGCCGAGACGGCCTCGGTGCGGCCGATGGGCGCCGAGCAGTCGAACTCCTCGGTCGTGCTCGGCGAGCAGCTGGTGCTGAAGCTCTACCGCAAGCTCGAGGCGGGTGTGAACCCGGAGCTCGAGCTGCTGCGCTTCCTGACCGAGCGCGGCTTCCCGGCGATCGCGTCGCTCGAGGGCTGGGCCGCCCACCTCGGCCAGCCGCTCGACGCGACGCTCGCGATCCTGCAGCACTACGTGCCGGTGCGCGACGACGGCTGGACGCTCGCCTTGAAAGACCTCGAGGCCGGCGGCAACGGCTTCGTCGGGCTCGTGCGCCGGCTCGGCGAGGTGACGGGCGCGATGCACAGCGTGCTCGCCTCCGAGTCGAACGACCCGGCCTTCGCTCCTGAGGAGCCGAGCACGGAGGCGCTGGCGCTGATCGTGGCGCGGATCGACGAGGAGATCGAACAGGTCTTCAACTCGCTGCCCGAGGACGCGCGGCTGGAGCCGCTCGCGGGCCGCGGCGACGAGCTGCGCGACCGGCTGCAGGCGATCGCCCAGAGCGGCCCGCTGGGGCGCCTGATCCGCCACCACGGCGACTACCACCTCGGCCAGGTGCTCTGGACGGCGAACGAGGACTGGGTCGTGCTCGACTTCGAGGGCGAGCCGGCGCGCCCGCTGCGCGAGCGGCGGCACAAGCGCTCACCCCTGCGCGACGTCGCCGGGATGCTGCGCTCGTTCTCGTACGCGGCCAGCGCCTCGTCGCTGGAGCGGGGCATCGAGCCGCCGCCCGGCTGGGAGGGCGAGGTGCGCTCGGAGTTCCTCGCGGGCTACCTCGACGAGGTCGACCCGGCGATCGTGCCGAGCGGCGACACGCTGGACCGGCGAGTTCGGCTGTTCGAGCTCGAGAAGGCGCTCTACGAGCTGCACTACGAGCTCGGCCACCGGCCCGACTGGGTGCGCGTCCCGGTGGCGGGGATCCTTCAACTGCTGGACGAGCCGGCATGAACGAGGTCGAGCAGCTCGTCGCCGGCCGGCTCGCCGACCCGCACCACCTGCTCGGCCCGCACCCGCACGACGGCGGCGTGGTCGTGCGCGCGTGGCGGCCCGAGGCCCGTGCGGTGGTCGCGCGGCCCGAGAACGCGCCCGCGGTCGAGCTCGAATTGCGCCACCCGGCCGGCCTCTTCGAAGGCTTCGTGCCAGATGCCGACGCGCCGCTCAGCTACGAGCTCGAGGTCAGCTATCCGGACGGCAACACGTTCACGCTGCGCGACCCCTACGCCTTCGCGCCGACGATCGGCGAGCTCGACCTCCATCTCGCGGGCGAGGGCAGCCACGAGCGGATCTACGAGCGCCTCGGCGCGCACCTGCGCGAGGAGGCGGGCATCGCCGGCACCGCCTTCGCGGTCTGGGCCCCCAACGCGAGCGCGGCCGGCGTGGTCGGCGACTTCAACGGCTGGGACGGCCGCCTCAACCCGATGCGCAGCCTCGGCGCCTCGGGCATCTGGGAGCTCTTCGTCCCGGGAGTTGGCGACGGCGAGCGCTACAAGTACGAGCTGAAGGGCCCGGACGGGCGACTGCTGCCCCTGAAGGCCGACCCCTACGCGCTCGCCGCCGAAGTGCCGCCCGCGACCGCCTCCCGCGTCTACCGCTCCCGGCACGAGTGGCGTGACGCCGAGTGGCTCGAGCGCCGCCGCGCGCGTGAGCCGCTGCGCGAGCCGGTGTCGATCTACGAGGTTCACCTCGAGTCGTGGCGGCGCAACCCGCTCGAAGGCGACCGTCCGCTCGGCTACCTCGAGCTCGCCGACGAGCTGGCCGACTACGCGACAGACCTCGGCTTCAGCCACGTCGAGCTGCTGCCCGTGATGCACCACCCGTTCCCGGGCTCGTGGGGCTACCAGGTGACCGGCTACTTCGCGCCCAGCCCGCGCCTCGGCGAGCCGGACGACCTGCGCGCCTTCGTCGACCGGCTGCACGGGCACGGCCTCGGAGTGATCCTCGACTGGGTGCCCGCGCACTTCCCGCGCGACGAGTGGGCGCTCGCGCAGTTCGACGGCACCGCCCTCTACGAGCACGCCGACCCAAGGCGCGGCGCGCATCCCGACTGGGGCACGCTCGTCTTCAACCTAGGCCGTAACGAGGTGCGCAACTTCCTGCTCGCGAACGCGCTCTTCTGGCTCGAGGAGTACCACGCCGACGGGCTGCGGGTGGACGCCGTCGCCTCGATGCTCTACCTCGACTACTCGCGAAAGGCCGGGGAGTGGGTACCGAACCGGTTCGGCGGCAACGAGGACCTGGACGCGGTCGACTTCCTGCGCCGCTTCAACGAGCTCGTGCACGGGCGCGAGCCCGGGACGATCAGCGCGGCCGAGGAGTCGACGGCCTGGCCCGGCGTCTCGCGGCCGACCTACCTGGGCGGGCTGGGCTTCGGCTTCAAGTGGAACATGGGCTGGATGCACGACACGCTGGACTACTTCCGGCGCGAGCCCGTGCACCGGCGCTTCCACCACCACCAGCTGACCTTCAGCCTGATGTACGCCTTCTCCGAGAACTTCGTCCTGCCGCTCTCACACGACGAGGTCGTGCACGGCAAGGGCTCGCTGCTCCAGAAGATGCCGGGCGACCGCTGGCAGCAGCTCGCCAACCTGCGCTCCCTCTACGCCTACATGTGGGCGCACCCGGGGAAGAAGCTGCTCTTCATGGGCGGCGAGCTCGCGCAGGAGCGCGAGTGGAACCACGCGGAGAGCCTCGACTGGCACCTGCTGGAGCAGGCCGGCCATGCGGGCGTCCAGTCGCTCGTGCGCGACCTGAACCGGCTCTACCGCGACGAGCCCGCGCTGCACGAGGTCGACTTCGAGCCAAAGGGGTTCCGCTGGCTGGAGCCGAACGACGCCGATGCGAACGTGCTCGCCTTCGCGCGGGTCCCGGAGGGAAAGGATCGGCCGGTCGTCTGCGTCTGCAACCTCTCGCCCGTCCCGCGGGAGGGCTACCGGCTCGGCCTCCCCCGCGGCGGCCGCTGGCGCGAGCTGCTGAACACCGACTCGACCTTCTACGGCGGCTCCGACGTCGGCAACCTCGGCTCGATCGCCGCCGACGGGCCGCCGTGGCACGAGCAGCCGCAGTCGGCGGAGCTGCGCCTGCCGCCGCTCGCGGTGGTCTGGCTCGTGCCCGAGGACGCGAGCGCGACCGTCGAGCTGCCTCGGTGAGGCAGGTCTGGCCGGGCGGCCCGTTTCCCCTCGGCGCGAACTGGGACGGCGAGGGGACGAGCTTCTCGCTCTTCAGCGAGCACGCGGAGCGGGTGGAGCTCTGTCTGTTCGACGAGCAGGGCGCGGAGGAGCGCGTCCCGCTCGTCGAGCGCACCGCCTACAACTGGCACGGCTACCTGCCCGGGGTCAGGCCTGGTCAGCGGTACGCCTTCCGCGTCCACGGCCGCTACGACCCCGGACAGGGCCACCGCTTCAACGCCCAGAAGCTGCTGATCGACCCGTACGCGAAGGCGATCGAGGGCGCCGTCGACTGGGCGGCCGGCAACGTCCTGCCCTACGTGCCGAACGGCACCGAGGACGCCGACCTCGAGCCGGACGACGAGGACGACGCGTCCGCGATCCCGAAGTGCGTCGTGGTCGACCCGTCGTTCGACTGGGAGGACGACGCGCCCCCGGACACGCCCTGGACGTCCACGGTCATCTACGAGGTCCACGTGAAGGGCCTCACGCAGCGCTTCGGCCCGCTGCGCGAGGAGTTGCGCGGCACCTACGCGGGCCTGGCGAGCGACGAGGCGATCGAGCACTTCCGCTCACTCGGCGTCACCGCGGTCGAGCTCCTGCCGGTGCACCACATCGCCGACGAGAGCTTCCTCGTCGAACGTGGCCTGACCAACTACTGGGGCTACAGCTCGATCGGCTTCCTCGCCCCCCACGCGCTCTACTCGGCGAGCGGCACCGGGGGCGAGCAGGTGCGGGAGTTCAAGGGGATGGTCAAGGCCCTCCACCGGGCGGGGATCGAGGTGATCCTGGACGTCGTCTACAACCACACCGCCGAGGGCAACCACCTCGGCCCGATGCTCTCCTTCAAGGGCGTCGACAACGCCTCGTACTACCGGCTCTCGCCCGAGGACCCGCGCCACTACGTCGACTTCACCGGCACCGGCAACTCGCTGAACCCGGTGCACCCGAGCGTCCTGCGGCTGATCATGGACTCACTGCGCTACTGGGCGGTGGAGTGCCGCGTGGACGGGTTCCGCTTCGACCTCGCGGCGGCGCTCGCGCGCGAGTTCTGGGACGTGAACCGGCTCTCGGCCTTCTTCGACGTCATCCACCAGGACCCGGTGCTCTCACAGACCAAGCTGATCGCCGAGCCCTGGGACGTCGGCCCGGGCGGCTACCAGGTCGGCAACTTCCCCGTCCTCTGGACGGAGTGGAACGGCCTCTACCGGGACACCGTGCGCGACTTCTGGCGCGGCGCGACCAACGGCGTCGGCGACTTCGCAGCCCGTCTCTCCGGGTCGAGCGACCTCTATGCGGAGGACGGACGCCGACCGGTCGCGTCGATCAACTTCGTTACCGCCCACGACGGCTTCACCCTCGCCGACCTCGTCTCGTACAACGACAAGCACAACGAGGCAAACCGCGAGGACAACCAGGACGGCACCGACGACAACCGCTCCTGGAACTGCGGCGCCGAGGGGCCGACCGACGACCCCGAGGTGCTCGAGCTGCGCCGGCGGCAGCAGCGCAACTTCCTGGCCACGCTCATGCTCTCGCAGGGCGTGCCGATGCTGCTCGGCGGCGACGAGCTCTCGCGCACGCAGTACGGCAACAACAACGCCTGGTGCCAGGACAACGAGCGCTCGTGGTTCGACTGGGAGCTCGACGACGAGCGGCGCGAGCTGCTCGAGTTCACACGGCGGCTGATCTTCATGCGCCGGCACCACCCCGTTTTCCGGCGGCGCTTCTTCCTGCAGGGCACGAGCGTCACCGGCTCCGGCCTGCCCGACGTCTGGTGGTTCCGGCCGGACGGGCGGCGCATGACCAGGCGCGACTGGGAGAACGGCGAGCTGCGGACGCTCGGCATGTTCCTCAACGGCGACGAGCTGCACGAGACGACCTCGCGCGGCGAGCCGATCGGCGACGAGTCGTTCCTGCTGCTCTTCAACGCCCATTACGAGCCGGTGACGTTCCAGCTCCCGGCGCGGCGCTTCGGCACCCGCTGGAAGCTCGAGCTCTCGACCGCCGAGCCCCACGCCGACGAGCGCTCGTTCGCGGCCCGCGAGCCGGTCGAGGTGGAGTCGCGCTCCCTGGTCGTCCTGCGCCGAGGCTGGTGAGCTTCCGCGGCGCCCTACCGGCTGCAGCTCCGGCGAGCTGCGTCAGCCACCTCGACCTCAGCGGATGACGATCGGCCGGCTCGCGGTCCCCGTCGCCAGCGCGATGATCCGGAAGCGCGTGCCTCGCGCCGCGCGGACGACGCGCGTGTAGGAGCCGCGGCCGTCCGTCAGCGCCGGGGTGCCGGCTGCTAGCCACCGGCGTCGGACAAGGCGCTGCAGCTGGTAGGTCCGGCGGCCCGAGCCCGGCCGCACCTGGCCCCAGATCGTCGCGAGCGAGCCCCGCCGCCCGGCCTGCACGAGCGGGAGCATGAACGAGTTGAACGCGGGCTTGGCGAAGCCGGTGCTGGAGACGAGGCCGCTGTGCCAGCCGTTGAGCCGAGAGTCGTCCTTGACCATGAACTGCACGAGCATGTCGACGAGGGGCGCGCGGTCGACACGCAGCGCGGCCTCGGCGAGGTACTGCGCCTGCGCCGCCCAGGAGACGCCGAACGAGTCCGGCGGGTTCGTCCGGTAGCCGTACTCCGTCAGCCAGATCCGCTTCTGGCCGAAGTCCCGGCGAACCTCGCGAATCAGCAGCGGCAGGTTCGCGAGCGTCAGCAGTCCCTTGCAGTAGCGGCAGACTCCGTGCGGGAACCCGAACGGCCGCTCGCCGCGAACGATCGGGTAGGGGTGGTGCGAGTAGACGTCGAGCCGCGCGTGCGCCTGGCGCATGCCGCGCATGAAGGCGACCGGCGTGAGGCCGGTGCTCGTCCCCCGCGGCGACGTTGCGCCGCCGGCCACGCGGTTCGCGGGGTTGAGCGCGTGCAGCGCGTCGTAGGTCGGGTTCAGCAGCCGCTGCACGTACAGGCGCGGCGAGTTCGGGGTCAGGAAGGTGCGCAGGTTGGGCTCGTTCCAGATCTCCCACAGCCGCAGCCACGGGTAGCGCTTCGCCACGGCCGTGGCGAAGGCGGCGAGCGCGGAGCTGCTGGCCGGGACGACGTAGGAATGCTGGCCACCGTTGGCCCAGCCCGGCACGCGGTAGAACGTCACGAGCACCGTGACCCCGTGCGCGTGCAGCGCGCCGAGGACGGCGTCGGTGGCGGCCCATTGGTAGGCGCGGTCGCCCGGCTCGGCCGGGTGCCGCGGCTTCGTGGGCGCGATCTGCCGCCAGTTGAGCATGTAGCGGACGAGCCCCGCGCCGAGCCGGTCGAGCGTGGCCAGCCGTGTCCCGAGCGACGGCCCCGGCGAGAGGTAGGCGTCGTCCTGGATCCCGTAGCGGACGGACGGAGACGCGGCCGCCGCGGGCGCCAGGAACGACGCCGCGGCCGTCGTCGTGACGGCCGCGATCAGCGCGAGCTTCATGACCTCCCCATCATCCCGCGGCCGATGAAGGAGTCCGTAAAGGTCGTGTAAGAATCTCGTGCCGTCGCGCCGAGACGGCGGTCCCACGCTAGTGGGCTCCGGACCGTGGCGGGCTATCGTCCGCCGTGTGCCCGTCCCAGGCCTCAACTCGTCCGCCTGGGACTGGGGCGAGGTCGAGCGTCGCGAGGCGACTTTTCTGGGACGCGGCTGCCTTGCGATCGACGGGGTCGGGCCCGTCCTCGCCGACGCCGAGCTCGCCGACGGGACGGTCGAGCTCGACCTCGCCGTTCCGGCCGGGCGCTCGTTCCACGGGATCCTCTGGCGAGCGCGCGGGTCGAGCTACGAGTCCTTCTTCGTGCGCCCGCACCAGGTCGGCAACCCCGATGCGATCCAGTACACGCCGGCCTTCTACGGCGTGTCGTCGTGGCAGCTCTACCACGGCGAGGGCTTCTGGGCGCCTGTCACCTTTCCGCTGGACGAGTGGTTCACGATCCGAGTCGTCTTCGAGCGGGCGCGAGCCGAGTTCTTCGTCGGCGACCTGGAGACTCCGGCCCTGGTCTCCGAGCTGAGGACGGGCCCCGGGCCCGGCCGGGTGGGGTTGCTCGCGGGCGGGCCCGGCTTACGGGTCTCGCGCTTCGAGTGCGATACGGCTCGCTCGTTCCGTGGGCAACCGCGCGAGAGCGTGCCCCTCCGGCCCGGAGTTCTGCGCTCCTGGGAGGTTTCCGAGGCGTTCCCCGAGGGCGAGCTCGCGCAGGCGCTGGAATCCGACCACACCTGGACGGCCGTCGACGCCGAGCCGACGGGCCTGCTCGACCTGGCGCGCGTCCAGGGCATCCGCGACGGCCAGAACACCGTCCTTGCCCGGACGAGGATCTCCTCGCCGCGGCCCGAGACCCGGCTGCTCGAGCTCGGCTTCAGCGATCGCGCGGTCGCCTATCTCGACGGTAGGCCGATCTTCCGCGGCGACGACTCCTATCGCTCGCGTGACTATCGCTTCCTGGGGAGCATCGGCTGGTACGACGCGCTCTTCCTGCCGCTGCGGGAGGGCGAGAACGAGCTCGTCGTGGCCGTGAGCGAGGACTTCGGCGGCTGGGGCGTCCAGGCGCGCCTCGCCGGCTGACGGAAGAGTCAGCGGGGCTAACGTCTTTCCCGTGTTCACGCCCGAGGAGCGACTGGTGGTTCGCGAGCGCGTCTTCGCGCTCGCGCGCGAGGACCCGCGGGTGAGCGGTGGGGCGATCACCGGCTCGGGGTCGGTCGGGGAGGAGGACGAGTGGTCCGACGTCGACACCTCCTTCGGGGTCGTCGACGGCGTCGAGCCGCTCGAGGTGCTGGAGGACTGGACGCGTCAGCTGGACTCCGAGCTCGGCTTCGTCCACTGGTGGGACCTCCACCACGGCGCGACGATCTACCGCGTGTACCTGCTGCCGAGCTCGCTCGAGCTCGACATCGCGGTCACCCCGGCCGCGGGGTGGGCGCAGCGCGGGCCCAAGTTCCAGCTCGTGTTCGGCGAGGCGGCCGAGGCGACCGAGGTGTCGCGGCCGAACCTCGACGACGTGATCGGCGTCGGCTGGCTCGCGGCTCTCGACGCGCGCATGGCGATCGAGCGCGGCAGGCCGTGGCAGGGCCTCGCCTTCGTGAACATGCTGCGCGACCGGACGCTCGCCCTCGCGTGCATCCGGGCCGGCGAGGCCTACGAGTACGCACGCGGTGCCGACAGGCTCCCGCCGGAGACCACCCGGCCGCTCGCCGCGGCGCTGCCGCGCTCGCTCGACCTCGACGAGCTCCGCAGGGCGCTCGCTGCCGGGACGAGCGCCCTGCTCGGCGAGGTGGAGCAGGTGCGGCCGGAGCTCGCGCAACGTCTGCGCGTGGCTCTCGCGCCTCCGGCCTAGCGCTCGACGATCTCCCTCACCTCGACCGCACCGCCGAGACGCGCCGCCGGGATGCGCGCGGCGAGCTCGACCGCCGCCTCGAGGCTGTCGGCGTCGAAGACGAGGAAGCCGCCGAGCGCCTCCTTCGTCTCGGCGAACGGGCCGTCTGTGGCCAGCGTCTTCCCGTTCTCGACTCTGACCGTGGTCGCCGTCTCGGGCGGCCTCAGCTCGAGCCCGGGCGACACGCCCGGCGTCTCGTTGATCGCCCCGTAGTCGCCGTAGATCGCCATCTGCTCGTCGTGCGAGAGCGCCTCGAACGCGGCGACGGCCTGCTCGTTCGTCTCGCCCTCGCGCCGCGGCCGCGGCGCGTCGCACTGGTGGATCAGCAGCATGTACTTCATGGCTCCTCCCTGGTCGTGTTCGCCTCTACGACGAACGCGCCGCGAGAAATCGACACTGCACCTACCGCGGCTCCTGCTCGGCGAGCCAGGCCTTCGCGACACGCTTCTGCGCCCTCGTCAGCCACGCTTCGGCGACGAGGTCGTGCAGCTCCTCCCGGTCGAGGCGCACGAGGTTCGGGATCCGCACGAGCACCGCCGCGTACCCGTCGAAGTGCGGGGTCGTGAAGTAGATCTCGCGCGCGTCCGAGAGGAGGAGCTCCTTCACGTCGAGGTCGGCGACTCGGAACATGAGCACGTCGTCGAGCCGCTCGCCGCTCGCGTCGACCGCGTCCGGGCGGCGACCGCGGTGGCAGCAGAAGAGCTTGCCGTGCACCTTGTAGGCGGGCCGGCCGTCGTCGGAGACCTCCTTCGTCGCCTGCGGCAGCGCGAGCGCGAGCTCGTCGAGGTCGGCCATGGTGCTCACGGGTCTAGTATCGCGGGGCGATGGCGTACGACGAACGGCTAGCCGGCCGCATCCGCGACCTCGTCAGCGGGGAGGCCGGTATCAGCGAGAAGACGATGTTCGGCGGGCTCTCCTTTCTCGTGGACGGCAACATGGCCGTCGCCGCGAGCGGCCAGGGCGGGATGCTCGTGCGGGTGGATCCGGCGGAGTCGGACGAGCTGGTCGAACGAACACCGGCGCAGGAAATGGAGATGCGGGGCCGCTCGATGAAGGGGTGGCTCCGACTGGAGTCGGACGATGTCGACACGGACGGCGAGCTTTCCGCCTGGGTCGGTCGCGGCGTGGCGTTCGCCCGCTCGCTGCCTGCGAAGTAGCCGCGCACGGATCGCCGCGCTGGGCGGCGGGATCGTCGCCCTGCTCGCTGTCGCGATCGTCGCCGCGTCGGCGAACGGCTCGCCGCTCAGGGCCGGCGCGCCGGAGCTGAGCGACCTGCCGCCGGTCGTGTACTTGGCGGCCGTGGCAGGAGCGTTTGCCCTGTACGTGCTCGCGCTGGTGGTGCTTCGGCGGCGCGGCGCCGGTCTCGCCGCGGTGCTCGTGGTCGCCGCCGCGATTCAGCTCGTGCCGCTGGCGGGGCCGTTGCTCCTCTCGCGCGACGTCTATGCCTACTGGGCCTACGGCCGCGTCGCCGAGGAGCACGGTGCAAACCCCTACCGCACAGCGCCCGGGCGTTTCGCCGCCGATCCCGCCGAGCGGGCGATGGCTCCGGGGTGGCGCTCGTCGCGCTCGGTCTACGGCCCCGTGTTCACGGAGGCGTCGGCGGGCCTGGCCGAGGCGACGGGCGGTTCCGCCGAGCGCAGCGCGGGCGTCTACCGCCTGCTCGCGGCGGCGGGGATGCTCGCGCTCGTCGCGGTGGCCGCGCTCGCGGCCGCCAGGCCGGCCTTCGCGGCCGCGTTCGTCGGTTGGAACCCGCTCCTCGCCCTGCAGTTCGCGGGCGGCGGGCACAACGACGTCTGGATGTCCGTCTTCCTGGTCGGCGCACTCGCGCTCGTGGCGCGCGGGCGGTTCGCGGCCTCGGGCGCGAGCTGGGCGCTGGCTGCCGGCCTGAAATGGGCGCCGCTTGCGCTCCTTCCCTTCGACCTGCTCGCCCGCAGGCGCCACGCGCTCCTGATCGCGGCCTCGTTCGTCCTCGCGACGGTCGCGATCAGCGCCGGCGCGTTCGTCCTCTTCGGCACGGCCTGGGTGGGCGCCCTCCTGCCCTTCGCGCACCGCCGCGCGGGCTACTCGCTGCCGTCGCGACTCGCGCAGGCCGGCATCCCCGGCTGGCTCGCCGTCCTGCCGCTGCTGGCCGCGCTGCCGTGGCTCGTGCGCAGCGCCTGGCGGGGCCGCCCGAAGCGGGCGCTCGCGACGACGCTGCTGCTGTTCGCGAGCCCGTGGCTGCTCCCGTGGTACGCGGTGTGGGTCGTGCCGCTCGCCGCGATCGAGGACGACGCCGCCGCCTGGATCCTCGCCCTGGCCTTCAGCGCGTACCTGCTGCCGGACCGCGTGCCGCTCTAAGCAGGGCCGGCGCGTACCCTGGCGCGATGGGCATGTACTTCCACTCGTCCAGGGAGGAGCCGGAGCGCCCCGCCGACCCGGCCAAGCGGCGCGCGAACCTGCGCCGGATCGGCCCGCTCTTCCGGCCGTACACGGCGCGTCTGTCGGGCCTCCTCCTGCTGATCGTCGTGACGGCCGGGCTCGGCGTCATCCCTGCCTTCCTGCTCAAGCGCGTGCTGGAGGCGATCGGAAGCAACAACACCAAGGAGCTCTCGCTGGCCGCCGGCGGGATGATCGCAATCGCGATCGTGACCGGCGCGCTCGGCGTCGTTCAGACCCTGCTCTCGAACCAGGTCGGCCAGCGCGTCATGCACGACCTCCGCGCGGCGGTCTTCCGGCACCTGCAGCGCCTCTCGCTGGCCTTCTTCACGCGCACGCGCACGGGCGAGGTGCAGTCGCGGATCTCGAACGACATCGGCGGCGTCCAGAGCGTCGTAACGAACACCGCTACGTCGATCGCCTCGAACGTGACGACGGTCGCCGCGACGATGGTCGGCATGCTGCTGCTGAGCTGGGAGCTCGCGCTGTTCGCGTTCGCCCTGCTGCCGATCTTCGTCCTGCTCACGCGCCGCGTCGGCAACGAGCGCCGCCGGATCGCGAAGACGACTCAGGAGACGCTCGCCGACATCTCGAGCCTCGTCCAGGAGTCGCTCTCGGTCTCGGGGATCCTGCTCGGCAAGACGATGGGCCGCGGGGCGGAGCTCGCCGACCGGTTCGAGGCCGACTCGCTGCGGCTCGCCGACCTCGAGGTGCGGCAGCGCATGGCCGGCCGCTGGGTGATGGCCTCGATCCAGACGAGCTTCGCGATCATGCCCGCGGCCGTGTACTGGTTCGGCGGCCTCGCGCTCGCGAGCGGCTCCAGCGCGATCTCGATTCCCGTGCTCGTGGCGTTCACCACCCTGCAGACGCGGCTCTTCTTCCCGGTCGGCTCACTGCTCGGCGTCGGCCTTGACGTGCAGACGTCGCTCGCGCTCTTCGACAGGATCTTCGAGTACCTCGACCAGCCCGTCGACATCGACGAGAAGGCCGACGCGCTCGCCGTCGGTCGGGCGGGCGACGTCGTCTTCGACCACGTCTGGTTCCGGTACGGCGAGGAGTGGACGGTGCAGGATGTTTCGTTCACGGTCCCGGCCGGGACGACGACGGCGTTGGTGGGGGAGACGGGCTCGGGCAAGACGACGCTTGGCTACCTGGCCGCGCGGCTGTACGACGTCTCGCGCGGCTCGATCACGATCGACGGCGTCGACCTCCGCGACCTGAGCTTCGCCGCGCTGACCGACCTCGTCGGCGTCGTCTCGCAGGAGACGTACCTCTTCCACGCGTCGGTGCGCGAGAACCTGGGCTTCGCGAAGCCCGACGCGACGGACGAGGAGATCGAGGCGGCAGCCGAGGCCGCGCGCATCCACCACGTGATCGCGGCCCTGCCCGAGGGCTACGAGACCGTCGTCGGCGAGCGCGGCTACCGGTTCTCGGGTGGCGAGAAGCAGCGCATCGCGATCGCGCGCACGATCCTGCGCAACCCACCGATCCTCGTGCTCGACGAGGCGACGAGCTCGCTGGACACCGAGACCGAGCGGCTCGTGCAGGAGGCGCTGGACCGGCTCTCGGTCGGCCGGACGACGATCGCGATCGCCCATCGACTCTCCACGGTGCGAGACGCAGACCAGATCGTCGTCCTCGACCACGGCCGCGTCGTCGAGACCGGCAGGCACGAGGAGCTGCTCGCCGGTGGCGGCCGCTACGCCACACTGGCTGCGCGCGACGCCGAGCTGGTCACGGCGTGACGCGATCAACGGTGCGGTAGCGTCCGCACGTGGGCGTCATCGCCATCCTCGTCGTCGTCATCCTGGTGCTGCTGCTGGGCGGAGCTCTCCTCGGGCTGGTGTTCGAGCTCTTCTGGCTCGCGCTCACCGGCGTGATCATCGGTGCCCTCGGCCGCCTCGTCCTGCCGGGCAGGCAGGAGATCGGCCTGCTGGCGACCGCCCTCGTCGGCATCGCCGCCAGCCTCCTCGGCGGGATCCTCGCCGAGCTCTTCGACACCGGTCGGCTCGTCCAGTTCCTCGTCGCGGTCGCGCTCGCGGCGATCGGGGTCGCGCTATTCGCGTCCTCGTCGCAGGGCCGCGGCGGCCGCGTGCAGGCGTAGCTCCGCGCGTCGCGTCCGGCCTAGACTCGCGGCGTGCCGGGCGCTCTCGTCACGACCGTCGTGGGCAGCTACCCGCAGCCGGGGTGGCTGATCGACCGCGAGCGGCTGGGCGAGCGGTTACCGCCCCGCGTGCGGGCGCAGGAGCTGTGGCGCGTCCCGGAGCCGTACCTCGAGCAGGCGCAGGACGACGCGACCCGCCTCGCCGTCGCCGACATGGAGCGGGCCGGGGTGGACGTGGTCACCGACGGCGAGATGCGGCGCGAGAGCTACTCGAACCGGTTCGCGACCGCCCTCGCGGGCGTCGAGCTCGATCCACCCGGGACGGCGCTCGACCGGACCGGTCATCCCAACCCCGTGCCGCGGGTGGTCGGTCCGGTCCGGCGGACGCGGCCGGTCGAGCTCCGCGACGTCGAGTTCCTCCGCGGAATCACGCAGCGACGGATCAAGATCACCGTTCCGGGCCCGTTCACGATGACTCAGCAGGCGCAGAACGACCACTACGCGAGGGATCGCGACCTCGCGCTCGCCTACGCCGAGGCCGTCAACGAGGAGCTGCGCGACCTGAAGGCCGCGGGCGCAGACGTCGTCCAGATTGACGAGCCCTACCTGCAGGCCCGCCCGGAGGCAGCCGGAGAGTACGCGCTCGAGGCGATCGACCGCGCGCTCGAGGGGATCGACGGCGAGACGGTGCTGCACACGTGCTTCGGCTACGCGGCGATCGTCCACAAGCGGCCGAACGGCTATCCGTTCCTGCGCGAGCTGGCTGACTGCTCCGCCACGGCGTTGGCGCTCGAGGCCGCACAGCCGGGGCTCGACCCCGAGTTGCTGCGCGAGATCCCGGACAAGACGGTCGTGCTCGGCGTGCTCGACCTCGGCTCCCCCGAGGTCGAGACGCCGGAGGTCGTGGCCGGGCGAATCCGCGGCGCGCTCGCGGTCCTGGTGCCCGAGCGCCTGTGCGTCGCGCCGGACTGCGGCATGAAGTACCTCACACGCGAGCTGGCGTTCGCGAAGCTCCAGGCGATGGTCGCCGGAGCGCGACTCGTCGAGGCGGAGCTGTGAAGACCCGCATCGCCAAGGCGTATCCCGACCGCGTCGAGGTGCGGGGCCGCGACCTCACGGGCGACCTGATGGGGCGGCTCACGTTCACCGAGTACCTCCACCTGCTGCTGACCGGCGAGGAGCCGACCGAGGAGCAGCGCTTCTTCCTCGACCTGCTCCTCGTCGCCATCGCCGAGCACGGGCTGATGCCGACGAACGTGGCGGCGCGGATGACGCTCGCAGCCGACCCGGCCTCGCTCCAGGGGGCGGTGGCGGCCGGGATCCTGGGGGCTGGCCCGGTAGTGCTCGGCACAGCAGAGGAGTGCGCGCGCCTGCTCGGGGCCGTGCGAGCGAGCGGCCGCGAGCCGGCGGAGCTGGCGCGCGAGCTCCGCGAGGCCGGGGGCAAGGTCCCCGGCTTCGGGCATCCCGTGCACCGGCCCGTCGACCCGCGGGCCGAGCGCATCCTCGAGCTCGCCGACGAGCGCGGCGTGAGCGGCCCGTACGTCGAGCTCGCGCGCCGGCTCGGCGACGCAGTGCACGCCGAGTGGGGCACGCCGCTTCCGATGAACGTGTCGCTGCCGATCGCGGCGGTGATGCTCGACCTCGGCTTCCCATCGGCCGCCGTGAAGGCCGTGCCGATCCTCGCGCGGACGGCGAGCCTGCTCGCGCATCTGGCCGAGGAGCGCGAGCACCCGATCGGCCTCGGGCTCGCCACGGCCGCTGACGAGGCGGTCGACTACGAGCCCGATGCTCGCTCCTGAGATCGAGAGCCTCCCCTGGGAAGAGCAGCTCGCGCGTGACGACGCGAGCTACCGGACGCAGCTCGTGTACCTGTTCGAGCGCTCGCCCTTCTACCGGGCGAAGCTGGAGGCGGCCGGGCTGGGCGACACGCGCGCGGTGGGCGGGCTCGCCGAGATTGCCGGGCTGCCGCTGACCGAGAAGGACGAGCTGCGGGCCACGCGCAGCGCGGACAACCCCTTCGGCGCGCACCTCGCCGCGGCGGAGAACCAGATCGTGCGCATCTACTCGACGAGCGGCACCACCGGGGAGCCGAGCTACATCCCGCTGACGGCCGGCGACCTAGAGAACTGGGTTACCGGCTCCTCGCGCAGCTATGCCGCCTCCGGCGTCGTCGCCGGCCAGCGAATCGTCTCCACCTACAACGCGGGACCGTTCGTCGCCGGGGCCGCGCTCGCGTCGTTCGACCGCCTAGGCCTCTGCCACGTCCCGGTCGGCACCGGGAACACCGAGCGCCTCGTCGCCGCGATCGAGCGGCTCCGCCCCGAGGCCGTCGTCCTCACGCCCTCCTACGCGGCGCACCTGCTCGACTGGACGCAGACGCGGAGGATCGATCTCCGTGCGTCGAGCGTCGAGCGCGTGCTCGTGGCCGGGGAGCCGGGCGGCGGCGAGCAGGGCTTCCGCGCGAAGCTCGAGGCCGGCTGGGGCGCGAAGGTGACGGAGGCGATGGGCATCGGCGATATCGGCGTCTCGCTCTGGGGCGAGTGCGAGGCGCAGGACGGCATGCACCTGGGCGCCCGCGGCTTCGTCCATCCGGAGCTGGTCGATCCGGCGAGCGGCGAGAGCGTGTCCCTCGAGGACGGTGCGGCCGGCGAGCTCGTGCTCACGCACCTGCAGCACCGCGCCGCGCCGCTGCTGCGCTTCCGCACGCGCGACCACGTCGTCGTGCGGATGGGCGACTGCGCCTGCGGGCGGACCGGCCCGCGGATCCGTTGCGTCGGGAGAACGGACGACATGTTGATCGTCCGCGGCGTGAACGTCTTCCCGTCCGCCATCCGAGGGGTCGTAGCCGGCTTCGGCCCAGCCGTCAGTGGCCACGTCCTCGTGCGGCCGGCCGCGCCGGGCGTCAAGCAGGATCCGCCGCTGCCGGTCGACGTCGAGCTGGCGTCGGGCGCACCCGAGGATCCGTTGCTCGCCGAGGCGATCGGTGAGAGGATCCGCGACGTGCTCGTGGTACGGACGCGCGTGCGGCTCGTGCCGTGGGGGAGCTTGCGGCGCAGCGAGTACAAGTCGAAGCTCGTGGAGCGATAGGGCGGATGCGGAAGATCCAGAGCCAGGGCGTCCACCACATCACGCTCGTCGGGGCCGGCCGGCAGACGTCGATCGACTTCTGGGAGGGCGTCCTCGGGATGCCGTTCGTGTTCGAGCAGCCGAACCTCGACAACGAGGCCGAGAGCCATCTCTACTTCGACCCCGGCGACGGGCGGCTGATCACGGTGTTCACCAACGAGGAGCGCGAGCGCGACCCGAACCGCCCGCCGGCCGGCGTGGGCGCCGTCCACCACATCGCGTTCTCGGTCTCTCAGGCGACCTTCCAGCAGACCGTCGCCCGGCTGGACGAGCGCGGTCTCCGGCACAGCGACGTCAAGGACCGCGGCTTCATGGACTCGATCTACTTCGACGACCCGCTCGGCCAGCTGATCGAGCTCGCGTCGTACCGCTTCGAGCCGCCCGCCGGTCACGCCCACGCCGACGTGCTGCTTGAGGCGCACAAGCTCCGCGTCGAGCGCGGCGACTACAACATCGCCCCGGAGCACCTCGCAGACGCGATCGAAAACCTCGTCACGCGCTCACGCGAGTCGCTGTCCGAGCACGCCTAGGAGCAGGCCCGGCACGGACCCTGACGTAGCCTCCGGTCCGTGCACCGGCTGACCAAGGCTCAGGCCCGGCGCATCGCGGTGCGCGCGCAGCTGCTCGACTCGCCGCGGCCGACCGACCTGCTCGACGTGGTGCAGCAGCTGACCCTGCTGCAGATCGACCCGACCGCGGCGATCGCGCCGAGCGCAGACCTCGTCGCCTGGAGCCGTCTCGGCTCGTCGTACCGGCCCGGCGACCTCAAGCACGCCCTGGAGCAGGACCGGACGCTGTTCGAGCTCGACGCGCTGATTCGGCCGACGACCGACCTGGGCCTGTATCTCGCCGGTGCAGCCGAGTTCCCCACGTACGAGCGCACGCGTGCCTGGCTGCGCGACAACGACAGCTTCAGACGGGACGTCCTGAAGCTGCTCGAGAGCTCCGGGCCGCTGACCTCCCGCGACATCCCGGACACCGCCGTCGTGCCGTGGGCCTCGAGCGGGTGGACGAACAACCGCAACGTCACCCAGATGCTGGAGATCCTGATGACGCGCGGCGAGACCGCGATCGCCGGGCGGGTCGGGCGGGAGCGGTTGTGGGACCTCGCCGAGCACGTCTACCCGGCCGACGTCGCCGTTCCCTCGGCCGAGGAGGCCGAGCGCGCCAAGGACGAGCGCCGGCTAGCCTCGCTCGGCATCGCCCGCGAGAAGGCCAGGGCGATGCCGATGGAGCCCGTCCACGTGGGCGAGGCCGGCGAGCCGGCCGTGGTCGACGGCGTGAAGGGCGAGTGGCGCGTCGACCCCGCCGCGCTCGACGAGGACTTCGAGGGCCGGACGGCGTTGCTGTCGCCGTTCGACCGGCTCGTCCACGACCGCGTCCGCGCCGAGGAGCTGTTCGACTTCGAGTACACGCTCGAGATGTACAAGCCCGCGGCAAAGCGCCGCTGGGGCTACTTCGCCCTTCCGATCCTCCACGGCGACCGGCTGGTCGGAAAGCTCGACGCCGCCGCCGACCGCAAAGCCTCGGTGCTGCGGGTGAACGCGGTCCACGAGGACGTGAACTTCACCCGCGCGATCACAAAGGGCGTGCAGGCGGAGCTGGACGATCTCGCCGCGTGGCTCGGACTGGATGCGGTCGAGTCCTCCTAGCTTGCGGAAGATGTTCCGAAGGTGAGTACTCGACTCGATTTCGACCAGGACGGCAGTGGTGCTGGGTCGCGGTGATGCGCCGCCCGGCATGACGCGATCAGGGTCATCCCCGAACACTGGCCCGCTCCACCGTCTTCTGCGCCGCGGAGGCACAGTTCGGCTGGTGGGGACTGCCGTCCAGGACGACTCCGCAGTCGGGGCAGACGAGATGTGCGAGGCATGCCGCCTCTCCGCCCGCTTCCGCGGCCTGCGCCGGCGCGTCTTGGTCGCAGAGCCGGCAGTCGAGCGGCGTGCCGAGTCGTTCCTCGCGGCCGTCGGCCTCGAGGATCCACGGCTGGGGGAAGAACGGCGGCCGGTGTCGCACGTGCCGCCGGTGGCCGCAGGCGAGCTCGGCGACCCACTCGCCTCGTTCGTCCAGCTCGAAAGCGACGATCGCTCGCTGCACGGAGGCAGCGTACGCGGAGTCGCTCTAGCCGCCGCTGATCGCCGCGATGACGTCAAGCCGGGAGCCCGCGGCGAGCTCGGTGTCGAGCCCGCCGCGCTCCCGGTCGACGTAGACGTTGATGTGCGGCCGCAGCTTCGGCCCCGGCTCGACGAGCCGGTCGCGTAGGCCGGGCCAGCGCTTGTCCAAGTGGTTGATCGCCTCGTCAACGGTCGCGGCCTCTACCTCGAGTTCGCGCGGCAGACCCGGGAAGAGCGGCGGCAGCGTCGCGGGGAGGTGCAGCTCGGCCATCAGTCGACGGTCGCCACGGTGACCGACGTGACCCCGGGGAAGAGGCCGCCGATCTGGCTCCAACTCTCGCCCTCGTCGATGCTCGCGAACACCTGCCCGGTGCTCGTCCCGAAGTAGAGGCCGGGCTCGTCGTGGGCATCGATCGCCATCCCCTCGCGGAGGACGCCGACGTACGCGTTCTCGGCCGGCAGGCCGCGGTCGAGCCGCTGCCAACTCGAGCCGGCGTCGCGGGTGCGCCAGACGGCGGCCTTCCCGTCCGGCATCGTGCGCCCGTGGCCCGGGTCGAGCGGGATCACGTAGAACGTGTCGCGGTCGTGCGGGTGCGTCGCGGCGGCGAAGCCGAACTCCGTCGGCAGCCCTTCCGTGATCTCGGTCCACGACTTGCCCGCATCGTCGCTGCGATGCATCCCGACGTGGTTCTGCTGGTACATGCGCTCGAAGTCGGAGGCGGGCACCACCTTGTGGACGCAGAAGCCGATCTCTTCGTAGTCGGCAGGCCAGTCTCGGCGCAGACCCTTGTTGCGCGGCTCCCACGTCTGCCCGCCATCGTTCGTCTCGAACAGGCTGTAGCCCTGGACGATGATCCAGAAGCGCTCCGCCTCGTCCGGGTGCGGGATGATCGCCGAGAGGCCGAGGTGTCCAGGCGGCTGCTGCGCCGGGTCGTTCCACGCCTCGCGGCCCTCCTGGCCCTCGAACGTCGTCACGAGAGAGAAGGTCTTGCCGCCGTCGCTGCTCTCGAACAGTCCCGCCGACTCGGCGCCCACCAGCAGGCGGCCGTGCGCCGGCATGACGTGCGAGACCTTCGAGAGGCGCAGCCCGCCCTCGCCGTCCGGGTAGTCGAGGCCCTCGCTCGAGTGCTCCCACGTCTCGCCGATGTCCGAGCTCCGCCAGATCGCGGCGCCGTGCCATTCGCTCGCCGCGGCGGCGAAGATCGTGCCGGAGTCGCGATCCAGCACGGCGTGGTACACAGGCCAGCTTTCGCAGTACGGGCCGCGGACGCTCCAATCGCGCCGGTCGCCGCTCTCCAGGACGAAGCACCCCTTCCTTGTTCCCACGAGGAGCACGCTCTTCGACATTCCGTTCACCTCCGTATCGACGATCGTCTCTCAGTGGACCGGATTCGGCGCGCGAAGTCATCGGTCGGCGACTAGCGCGTCTCCGGGGGGAAAGCGACTCGACCACGAGGGCGACCTCCCTGCAACCGGCCTCTTGTGCAGCCGAATGCTGGAAGACCTCCGGCCACCTTGGCCGGTCATCCTTTCTCCTGGGATTACCGGCTTCGGCCGCCGTCTTGCGGCGATCTCAGGCCGGTTCCCGTGCGAGATCTGCGCGGGATGAAAGGAAGCCGGCGGTCGTTATGCCACATACATATGCAATTTGCAGGGCTTTTACGGGAGCGACGGACTCGAACCCGCGACCTCCGGCGTGACAGGCCTGTCTTGGCAGTTCCGGGCTGGACGGGGATAGGCGGAGATTACCGCCGTGAGCAGGGCTTCTGTCGCGGTGATCTGCGGGGATCGCCGGGGATCGGGGGAGCTTCCGACGACCTCCTGCGGGATATCCGCGGGATGCGTTTGTTGGCTACCTTGTAGACGGTTCAGCGGGTGGGATGCGGAGCGACCTCGTCCTTCACGTGGCACGACTTGGGCAACTAGTCGCTCGAGCTGAGAAGGGGAATGGCGTCCCCGTCTCAGCTGATCGGACGTGAACCCTGATGCCGGCGTCGGAGCGGGGTCGTCTCCGCCTGCACGGGCGACGGGTGGACGCGGAGGATGAGGCGGCCCAGTCGGGGAGCCACCAGTTCCAGCGTCCGTCGGTGAAGTGATCTTCAGGGCCTCCCGCCATCAAACCCAGAGGCCCGATCGCCAGGAAGCCAGCGTCTTCAGTTCACGACAGACTTCCGACTGCGGGCCCGCGCCCCTTGCCGGTTGCCGTCACATCAATCACGGAAGGGCGCGAGCCGAATGCTCAGGTCGCTCATGGCGAAGCGGTGCAGGTACCAGGCGCGGCCACGAGGGACTTGCTTGGCCTCGGCTCGGAGAAGCCCGGCGAACTCCCGCTTGAAGCCCAACCGCGGGTACTCCTGGATGACGCTCTGGCGGACTGCATCGGGTATCTCGTTGCTGCGTAGGCCGAACACATCGACGGCTGCGCCGGCAGATAGGAGGTAGGCCTCGGCACCGGATTCGAGGCCAACGCCGGGGGGGTGTGGTGCATGGCGATCGCGTTTGCAACGAGCTCGCGGATATCGGCAGGCACGTGGTGGCTGTCGGTGAACTCGCGTGCTACCGCGGCGCTGCGAACCGTGAAGTCGACGTCGGCCACCGGGCTCGGGATCCCGGTGTCGTGGAACATTGCAGCCAGGTACAGGAGCTCACGGTCGAACATGATCCCGTGAAGTGCGGCGATGGCCGCGCCCCACGTGTAGGCACGACTGGAATGGTTGAGGAGTGCCGGTGTCAAGAGGTCCTGCGCGGCGACCTCGGCATCTCTTGCGAGAGGGGAGTCGGGAAGTACCAGGCTCGCCGGATCGATGGAATTCCGGCGTCCCGAGTGCATTCGGAGCACCATCGCGAGACGGCCGGCAAGAATGCTGAGCTCCCCCCGCAGCAGGGGCCGGGCAAGTGTTAGGCATTCCCGAGCGGTCAGCACTCCCCCGGTGCGTTCGGTCCATCCAATGGATCCGATCGGATCGGTGGGTCGTGGCTGGCTCACGGGGGTCTCCCAGTTCGGAGGGTGTCGCGGTCAGGCGGCGGGGACAAGCACGCCGATGAGTCACCAAGCCAGCGTCGAGGCCCGAGAGCCCTGGTCAGCATCTTAGTGTCGCCGATAGGCGCGACCGCGAACAATCAGCCGTCGCGGAAGGTAAAGAGAGATCGACCTCGGTCGCCCTGTCGCCCGGCCAGCTCCACGGTACGGCCGGTCGTCATCGCCGAAGTGCTCGAGGGGACCACTGGGGACCAATACCCGCGGCGATTGTTGGGGTGTCCGCCTCAGCGGCGGGCCGCCACGGTTCAAGAATCGACCCGGGGAGGGTCAGCCCTCGGCTGCGGCTTGCGGCCGCCTGCGCGCGAGCAGCCTGCCCTCGAAAGCGGCAGGCCGCCGACTCGTTGCCGTCACGCTCGTCGGTCTACGTCATCGCGCGTGAGGCGGCGTCGACTCGCTCCGGGCGTTCGTCCCACGCTTTCGCGCATGAGACGGCACGCGGTCGGAACTCAACAGTCAGAGCTGGCAAGACGCCCCAGACCATCCATGACGGCCCGTCAATGCGCCGCTCGACGATTCGCTTGCGGGATCCGCGCGGGATGCGCGAAGACTCTGACCTGGGGACAGGCTTCATAATATTACGATTTGCAGCACTTTACGTGCCCGGAGCGGGATCCGGGTTCGCGTGCAGGACGAGCGGTGTGACCGGTTGGAAAGCCGGCGGTCGATTGCGCCAATATTGGCAACGAAAGTTCCCGCTTTGCAGGATGTTTTCTACGGGAGCGACGGGACTCGAACCCGCGTTTCCCGACCATCGAGGTGAGGTCGTCACGACGGGAGGAGTAAGCGCTGGTCTTGGAGGGTGGAGCGCGGCAAGGGTGTGTTTCCCTCGGCGACGAGGCAGATAGGGCGGGTCAAGCCCGCCCCATCTGTTCACCTCAACCGTTGATGTTGCCGATGTCCCCGCCGCGTACCGGTGAGCGGTTGACCCAGTGGCCGTTAGCACCCGCGTCGTATTGATATTCCCATCCGTTGGTGACCGACCCGGTCCCCGCTGCATTGCCACCGCCAGCCGGAAAGAACGTCGCGAGCATCGCGGTTGTGGTGCAGGGATCGGGGCAGGTCGCGTTCGGGGTGAACACGCCGCCCGTCACAATCAACACATCGAAGCCTGTGATCGTTCCCGTTACGCCACCCGTCTGCAGTGTGCCGGGGCACGAGGCGGGATTGGGCTGTGAGGAGCCCGCGATGGTCGTGAACGTTCCGTGGTAGGTACGAACGACTTGGATCGTCCCATTGTCTTGCGGAATGAACTGAAGCGTCCGGTTGTAGTTGTCATTCGCCCAGTGGTCGGGGGCGCAGTGGCTGGAGTCGAGGCCGGTGACGTGTGTTACGACCACGCCAGGAACGCTGAGTCCAGGAGGCCCAGGGTCGCCCTTGTCGCCTTTGTCGCCCTTAGGGCCGGCGGGCCCCTGCGAACCTTGCGACCCTTGGGAGCCTTGCGGCCCCTGAGGACCCTGTGGCCCTGGGGTCCCGACGCCGCGCGCGCCCTTCGGGCCCCGGATGTTCCAGGCGATCGGCTTGAAGCCCTTGTGGCAGTTGGCGAGCTTCAGATCGCCTAGCGTCTGTTTGTTCCCATGGGTCTCGACGCACCCGTAGATGACTCCGTTCCGAACGCCGAGCGTCCCTTGACTTACCGCGGAAGCCTTCGAGCCCTGGCTTGAGGCGCCGGTCACACCGGCCAGCGCCCCTGTCGTCAGAAGAACGAGCGCTGCGACGGCGAGCAGTCGCTTCGTCATTTTTCCTCCCCCCTTGTAGGTCAGGCTAGGCACCTGACCTGATGCTTGGAGAGAGTGTCCGTCCCACGTCCGTTTTCGGCATCGTCCCATCGAGGTGAAGCCGAAGCCCGTCCTCGCTCGCCCCACCCGAATCAGGCCGGCTGTAGCCGGGAAGCGCGCTCGTCGAACCACCAACATTCGACGGCCGCACTGCGGCCTGCACTGACAAACCTCGAGCTCTTCGTTCGCGCGCGCCACTACCGCGATCCGACGCGGTTCCGCACCGTCGCACTGTTCACCGTCGGCGGAGTCGCGCTTGCCGTGATGACAATCGTGCTCGTGATCGCGCAGACCTGACGCGGCTGTGCGGCCCCCACGTCCGCGCTCCGCTTCGCGCCTGCTCGGTGCTCTAGAGCTCCTATCAGGTCACGCTCGGCGGTCTCGGGAAGGCGGTGACACAACGCTGGCAAGTCGGCAACACGCCGACACACGGGAATCGAGTCAGCCGCCGCCGCCCCGAGTCTCAGCCCACGACCAGATGACACCCGAGCAGCGTCCACGGCGACCATCCGGTCGAGCAACCGTTCCGGCCGTAGCTACGGCGCCTTCTCCTTCGCGAAGAGTCCCAGCACACCGCGTTTGACCTGAGTGAGGAGCGGCTTACCGCCCGGGCCGGGCGGCTTCGACCAGGCGGCCGCAGTCTCTGCGCCTAGCAGTAGGGCTGACGCGTACAGATACATGGAGTAGAGGAACACCAGCGCCGCCGTGAGCGAGCCGTACACCACGCTGAGCCTGGTCGTTCTCACATAGATCCAGCCCGACGCAAGCGCGATCAGCCGAAAGAGGAGAGCCGTGACGATGGCTCCGACGAGCCCGTCCCGGAACCGCAGGCCGCGGGCCGGGACGAATCGGTAGAGCAGCATCACGACGACGATCGTGATCACGAACGAAGCCGCGTGGATCAGGCCGCCGGCCAGCGTGCCGGCTCCGACGCCGAAGACCTCGCCGACCTTCCCGGAGGCTTTCTGCACGATCGCGCCGAGCAGGGTTATTCCCACCGTGACGAGCACGAGCATGGCCGCGCCGACGACCAGTGCGAGGTCGACGAGCTTTCCGCGTGCGGCGGGCCGTGACTCGGTGACGCCCATCGCGCGCTCGAGCCCCTGCCGAATGGCCGCCATCATCCCGGTCGCTGCCCAGACGAACACGAGCAGGCTCACGAGCCCGGCGGCGCTCGCCGGCGTGGCGATTGCGGCGATCGCGTTCTCGACGTCCCGCCTGCCCGCCGCGGACGCGGGCAGCGCATCGACGATGGCGTTCACGACGTCGTCGCGGACGCTGTCGTCCTGAAGCACGAGACCGAAGATCGAGACGAGCACGATTGCCAGCGGTGCGATCGAGAACAGCACGCGGTACGCGATCCCCGCCGCGAGTTGAGGACACTGATCGGCGAAGAAGCGCTCGACCGCCTCGGGGATGACTCGGGCAAGCTTCTTCGCGGTTGCGAGCACGTTCACGGGCGCGCCACGACCCGCTCTCGCTCGCGTACACGGCGGCGCAAGAGGTAGGCGAGGTACATGACGATTGCGACGTTGACGACGATCCCACCCGCCTTCCAGAAGCTCGGTCGACGCACGAGCTCGTAGACCTCAAACGGGAGCAAGAGCGACGTCGCGATCACCGTCAGATACTCCGCCCAGAGCTGGTCGAGCCAGAGCCCCGTACCTTCGACGAGCTCGAGCGTGCCGTACCCGAGCGCAAGGAGGGCGGCGATTCGCAGCTCGGAGGCATGCAGGTGATGCAGGTACGCAACGATGCGGTGCAGGAACGGCCGCCTGGGATCGAGCTCGATCGCCCGGATGGCGTGGTCTGCCAGCCGGCCGAAGTCGCTGTTCAGGTGGAACAGCAGATACACGCCGGCCGCGAGCAGCAGCACCCCGCGCGCGATGCGCTCGAGCGCGATCAGCCGCAGGAAGCGCCGGCTGCGCGGCGGATCGCCTGCCCCGGTCACGAGCAACCACCATCACCATGGACCGACGGCCGCTCGGACGCTGACGGGTGCTTTCGCACAGGCAATCGGTGTTCTCGCCGACGCCGACGCCGTCGGCGCGGCGATCGACGGACCATCACCGCATGGGACTCCCGCAGGAGCTCGATGCGCGCAGCGAAGACGCCGACGCGGTTCTCGCCTTCTGACGGCGCTCGCGTTCGAGCGATCAACCTCCGCCCGATCATCGGCCGCGACGGCGCTGTGGCGCGCTCGCGCGACACGGCATCCGAGGGTCGAGGCGTGCCGCCGTCGAGCTTCGACGCCCGCTAGCTTGCCGCCAGAAAGCTCACCTTACGAGTTCCGTGCGTGATGCCCTCTGCGTGCCGTTCGTCAACAGGAAACAAAGACTAACCAGCACGCAGCCACCCGACCTGCGATATACAAACGCCGCCAACTCGAGAAACGGAGGCTCCAGTGTCGTCGATGGACGTTCCCGCCGATCGGCCGATCGCCGTCCCGGTTGCCAGGGGATTGGCCGGGCCCAAGTACATCACGTGGCTGAGCCTGGCGTTCATGACGACCGCCTCCGTGGCAAGCCTGCGCAGTGCGCCAACGATGGCCGTCTACGGCCTGACGTGCGTCTTCCTGTACTTGGTGCCGGCAATCGTCTTCCTGCTGCCTCAGTCGATGGTCGCGGCTGAGCTGGCGTCCGGCTGGTCGGGCGGAATCTTTCGCTGGGTGAGCGAGGGCATCTCCTCGAAATGGGGCCTGCTGGCGGTGTGGTGCCAGTTCGCGATGACGATCTTCTACTACCCCACGCTGCTGGGGTTCGTCGCGAGCACCCTCGCCTACGTCTTCAACCCGGACCTGGCGACGAACGGCCTCTACACCGGCATCGTGATCGTCGTCGTCTTCTGGGCGGGGGTGTTTATCTCGGCCCGAGGGGGCACCGGCGGGATTGCCAGGCTGGCCTCCAGCGGGCTGCTCGTAGGCACGCTGATCCCGGGCGCGCTGCTCGTGATCCTGGGGATCGTCTACCTCCTCCAGGGCAATGCATCGGCCGCGCCGATGAACGCCGACCACCTTATTCCCAAGTGGACGGGGATCGCGAGCCTCGTGCTCATCGTCAACAACTTCCTGTCCTACTCCGGCATGGAGATGAACGCGGTGCACGTCTCCTCCCTCCGCAAACCCCGCTCCGAGTTCCCGAAGGCGATGTTCTTCGCGTGCGGGCTCGTGCTGATGATCTTCATCCTGCCGGCACTGGCGATCAGCTGGGTCATCCCGGCTCAGGAGCTGAGCCTCACCGCGGGCGTGATGCAGGCATTCGACGCCTTCTTCGCGTACTTCGGCCTGCAGAAGCTCGTCCCGATCGTCGCGATCGCGCTCGTGTGCGCGTCGGTGGGCGGCATGCTGACCTGGCTCGCGGGCCCATCGAAGGGGCTGCTGTTGATCGCGCGGCGCGAGGGCTATCTCCCGCCGTTCTTCCAGCAGCAGAACGAGAACGAGATCCCGGTGAACATCCTCGTGATCCAGGGAGGGATCACGACGGTCATCGCGTTGCTGTACGCGCTGGTTCCGTCGGTGTCGAGCGCCTACTGGATCCTCAGCGTGATGACGACCCAGATCTACCTGATCGTCTACCTGCTGATGTTCGTCGCCGCAGTGAAGCTGCGCCGCAACCAGCCCGATGTGGAGCGCGGCTTCCGGGCGCCTGCTCTGACGTTCCTTTGCGTCGTCGGCTTTCTCGCCTCGGCCGCGGCGATCGTCATCGGCTTCGTGCCGCCGTCGCAGTTCGAGAGCGGAAGCGCCCTCGCCTACGGTGCGCTGATCCTGGCAGGCACGGTCCTGCTTGGTCTGCTGCCGCCGTGGCTGTTCCTGAAGCTGCGCAAGCCCGGCTGGAAGACGGCCGAGGCCGAAGGCACCGTCGAGAGCGCTCCCGCCCCGCCGCCCCCAGAGGAGCCACCGTCGCCGGCGCCGGAGGAGCCCAAGCCCCGCCGCGGCCATCGCTGGCTGTACTGGATCGCCGGTGCCGTGGTCGTCGTTCTGGTCGCCGTCGGACTCATCACTTACAGCGGTGAGAAGAAGACAGCGGAGGCCGAGCAGAAGGCCCAGCAGCTCACGCAGAAGTTCGAGCAGGCAGGGCTGCCGGTGCCGCAGGACCAGGACATCATCGTCAAGTCGCTGGGTACGGACGGCGGGGCCGTCTGCGAGAACCCTGCCAACGCACTGGGCAAGGCTATTCAGAACGACATGCTGACCAACGGCGCCGACTTTGTCGGTCGGCGACCGGTGATCGTCGACCGCCGCCTCGTGGTGGGGGAGGCGCTGATCCTGGAGACCTACTGCCCAGACAAGCTGGATCAGTACCGCAACAGGATCGACGAGCTGAAGTACGACGACACGATCGAGCCTTGAGAGGGAGCCGTCATGTCCTCTGACGACCTGCGCGAGGCGGTTGGCGGCCTCATGGGCCGCGCCAAGGACGACCTCGCCGAACTGGTGGCCTTCAAGTCGGTCGCGGACGCGAAACAGTACCCGCCCGAGGAGTGCCACAAAGCCGCGCAGTGGGTGATCGACGCGTTCACCGAGGTCGGCCTGCAGAACGTCACTGCGTCGCCGACGCCCGACGGCAGCAAGGCGGTGCACGGCCATGCTCCCGGCCCCGAGGGCAGCCCGACCGTCCTGCTGTACTGCCACTACGACGTCCAACCGCCGCTCGGCGAGGAGGCGTGGAAGTCACCGGTCTGGGAGCTCACCGAGCGCGACGGCCGCTGGTACGGCCGCGGCGCGGCGGACTGCAAGGGCAACATCGTCATGCACCTCACCGCGCTCCGTGCGCTCAGTGAGGTTCAGGCCGGGTTCCCGTGCACCGTGAAGCTCATCTGCGAGGGCTCCGAGGAGCAAGGTACGGGCGGGCTGGAGGCGTTCGTGCCCGAGAACGCCGACCTGCTGCGCGCCGACGCGATCCTCGTCGTCGACACGGGCAACTTCGCTGTCGGCGTCCCAACGCTCACGTCGACGCTTCGGGGCATGACCAGCGTCGACGTAACCCTGCGCGGTCTGGGCAGCGCGATGCACTCGGGCATGTTCGGTGGGCCGGCGCCCGATGCGCTCGTCGCCCTCATCCAGATGCTCGCCTCGCTGCACGACGAGCACGGGAACACGACCGTCGACGGGCTTGACGCGACTCAGACCTGGAGCGGGGTCGAATACCCGGCCGAGCAGTTCCGCAGCGACGCCAACGTGCTCGATGGCGTCAAGCTGATGGGCGACGGCAACGTCGCCGATCTGCTCTGGGCGCGGCCCTCGGCGACCGTCCTCGGGATCGACGCCCCGCCGGTGATCGGGTCGTCCTCCGCGGTCCAGGCCTCGGCGGCGGCACGGGTGAGTCTGCGGCTGCCACCAGGAGTAACGGGGCAGCAGGCTCAGGACGCACTCGTCGACCACCTCGCCAAGCGGGTGCCGTGGGGCCTGCAATGCGAGATCGAGCGCGTCGCCGTCGGCGACCCGTTCGTCGGCTCGCTCGTGGGCCCCGCCTTCGATGCGATGAAGGCTGCGATGCAGGAGGCGTTCGGGCGCCCAATGGCGACCGAGGGTCAGGGCGGGTCGATCCCGCTCTGCAACGTCCTAGCCGAGACGTATCCCGACGCGGAGATGATGCTGCTCGGCGTCGAAGAGCCGCGGTGCCTGATCCACGCGCCCAACGAGAGCGTCGACCCCTCGGAGATCGAGCACATCGCGCTCGCCGAGGCGCTCTTCCTCACGCGCTACGCCGAGAACAGCAAGAGCTAGCCATGGCCGTCGGCGCGCAACCCGCACCGTTCACGGCCGAGGACTTCGCCCGGCGGATGGGGCGCGCAGCCGATCAGGCTGACGCCGCGGGCCTGACCGGCGTGCTCGTCACACCGGGACCCGACCTGGTCTACCTCGCCGGATACGCGCCGGTGGCCATCACCGAGCGGCTGACGCTGCTCGCGCTCCAGAAGGGGCGTGAGCCGGCGATGGTCCTGCCCTCCCTTGAGCGCCCCGACGCCGAGAGTGCGCCGAGTGGGGGCACGATCGCGTTGACCGACTGGGTCGACGGCACCGACCCTTTCGCCAAGTTCGCCCCGGTCCTCGACTCCGCCGGAACGTACGCGATCTCCGACTCCGCGTGGGCGCTGCAACTGCTCGGCCTCCAGCAAGCGCTGCCCGACACCCATTACGTGTCGATGACCGCCGCGCTGCCCATGCTGCGCGCTATCAAGGACGCCGAGGAGCTCAATCGGCTCGCCGCCGCCGGCGCGGCCGCGGACGCATGCTTCGAGGCGATCCTCGAGGTTCGCTTCGCGGGGCGCAAGGAGACCGAGGTGGCCGCAGATCTCGCCAAGCTCCTGATCAACCACGGCCATTCCCAGGTCGACTTCACGGTCGTCGGCTCGGGCCCGAACGGTGCCAATCCGCACCACGAGGCCGGCGAGCGGACGATCCAGGACGGCGACATGATCGTCCTCGACTTCGGCGGCCTCAAGAACGGCTACGGCTCGGACACCTCACGCACGGTCCACGTCGGTGAACCAACCGACGAGGAGCGCGAGGTCCACGAGATCGTCCGCACAGCCCAGCAGGCCGGCTACGAGGCCGTCAGACCGGGCGTGGCCTGCCAGGACATCGATCGCGCCTGTCGCCGCGTCATTAGCGAGGCCGGCTACGGCGAGCAGTTCCTGCACCGGACCGGCCACGGCATCGGTGTGACCACGCACGAGCCGCCCTACATGGTCGAGGGAGAGACCCAGCTGCTGCAGCCCGGCATGTGCTTCTCGATCGAGCCCGGCATCTACCTCGCCGACCGTTTCGGCGTTCGGATCGAGGACATCGTCTCGGTCACCAAGGACGGTGGACTACGCCTCAACGGCACGACCCGCGAGCTGCAGATCGTCGCCTGAGCACCCGCAGCGGCCTACGTCCGGGCTGGCGGCGTAAGCAGCCCCCGCGGTCGACGGACGAGCACGATCGCGCGGTGATCAGCAACTCGGCCTTCGAGCCAAGCGGTGAGCTGCGAAAGGACGACGAGCCGCCGCCCTCGACCTAGTCAGGCTGGAGGCGGGCCGTGGCTCGGAGTCCGCAGCACGCGCTGGAGAGCCTCGACGTGCTGGTGAATGAGAGCCGTCGAGTACGACAGCTGCTCCGCACTCGGGGGCGGCGAGCTGAGTCGGAGGGTTCGGTCGGCCTCGAGCGCCTGCGCGAGCTCGTCGAGGGCGTCTCGCAGTCGGGCCGCGGCCTCTTTCGACGGATCGTCGGGAGCGTGCGTCGCGAGCGATCGCGCTTCGGCGGCGAGCGCCTGAATCTGGCCCGTCACTAGAGAGCCATCGGCGAGGACGGCGTCGAGCGCGACGAGAGAGCGGCGGGAGAGATCGGCCAGCTGGGCGGACCAGGAAGCAGCGTGGGCCCGTCGACGTCTCCAGAGGAGGATCCCCACTATTGATGCGACTGCCAGGCCGACTGCGAGGGCGATCCAACCCCAGGGCGTGCTGCTCGTAGACGACGGCTCGGCAGCCGCGACCGTTGTTGGCGGCGGAGGTGGCGGCGGAGGTGGAGGTGGAGGTGGAGGTGGAGGTGGAGGTGGAGGTGGCGGCTGCGGAGGTGGTGGAGGAGAGGTCGGAGTCGTCTCACTCGGCCCGGTCTGGGTGACGGCCGGTCGCGTCGCCGTCACCGGCGGCCTCGTCGCTGTCGCGCCCGTCCGGGTCGTCACCGCGCTTCCGTCGCCACCTCCACAGGCTGCGAGCAGGAAGCCGGCCGAGGCGACCACGGCGAGGCCCGCGCAGGTGAGTCCAAGGCGGCGCACCGCTCGACGACGATCCGGCATGCCGTCAGTGTTCAGGCCCTCCGCCGCTCTTACATCATCCCGAACGGACGAGCGACTCCTGGCGCGATCCGGCCGGCTGAAAGCGGCCGGGCAGAATCACTGCTGAGACCATTAGGCCGTACGCGATGGCCGTCGCGGTGACGAACGTGTCGAAGGCAGCCGTGATGCCGCTGATCGTCTGCTTGTCGAGCAGCTGCAGGATGCTGTCGAAGCCCGCGCTCCCGGGTACGAGCATGAGGACGCCGGGCACGATGAAGACCAGCGGTGAGCGGCGGAGCCCGGATCCGATCAGACCGCCGACGAGGCCGACCGCGAGCGTTGCGACGAAGACGCCGGCCTGGTCTCCGATGACTGCCGCGCCGGCTGCGTTTGCGGAGAGTGCCAGGACGGTCGCGGCACACATCATCCACGCATCCCGAAACTGGGCGCGCAGGGTCAGCGTAAACGCCAGGCCGGCCGCAACTGCCGCGATCAGGTCCGTTCCCGTGAAGGCCGTGACGGTGGCGACCGCCCCCGTCGGCCCGAACCAGCTCTCCGCGATCGAGCGCCCAACCTCGACCCCGAAGACGAGGCCGAGTAGCTGGACGAGAGCGTTCGCCGTGTTCGCGACACCCGACTGGAGGTGCTCGCTCGACAGCTCGCGCATGCCGATAGTGAGTCTCATACCGGGCAGAAACGTCACGAGCGCGGCGAGCGTCACGACGTTGGGCGACGCGTCGAGGCCGAGGTGGACGATCGTCGCCGCACAGAAGCTCGCGGTGACCGCGGCAAGCGGAGCCGCCATCGGCTCCGTGCGCGGAGTGCGCGTCGCGGGAAGCGCGATCGCGCCGACGAGGAGCCCGACGACGGCCGAGGCGGCGATCTCGCGCGAGCCCCCGCCGAGCACCGGCGTCAGCGCAGCGCCGGCGATCGCGTACGCGGCGAGTAGCAAAGGCCAGGGACGTTCCAGCGGCCGTGACTTGATGTCTGCGAGCGCTGTCAGCGCGGCGTCTGGATCAAGCCGCCCCGCGAGCACGTCCTGGACGAGGTCGTCAGCGCGGGCGATCGCGTCCAGGTCGACACCGGCGGGACGTACGCGGACCGTGAATGTGCGCTGGTGCGGGAGCGATCCGAGCGAGACCTCGACCAGCGTCGGCGTCGCGGAGATCTGGACGTCCGTCAGTCCAAGCGATCGAGCGAGAGCCAGGACCCGGTCCTCGAGGTCGGCGGTCGGGTAGCCGGCCTCGTGACCGACACGGACGAACCGGATCAGGAACTCGACGGCCGAGTCCGACGTCTTAAGCGCTGTCATCGGGGCTTACCTAAGAGGGTGGCGTGAGCGACGGCGACTCCGCTGACGCAGGAGGAGGCTCTTGCCTCATGTGCTTCCAGACAGCGTCGAGGAGCACCGCCAGAGCAGCGATCGCGACGATGGCCGCGAACGTCTCGGGTGCGTTGCGGAGCGTGTCGACCGCGAAAAAGGCGAGCACGACGGCAGTCGCCAACATCCCCACCAGGATGATCAAACCGCGGGCGCCGGTCGACGACCGCAGCCGATAGCCGGCCATGCCGACGAGCAGGAAGATCACGAGCGAGCAGGCGCTGCCAACGGAAGCGATCGCGGAGAGATCGACGAGGTTGGAGACGACGAGCACGATCGTTGCGGTGATCAGCAACCCCGCGTGCGAGCCCAGTCGCGAGCCCCGGCCGAAGAAGGGCGGGAACTGCCCGACCTCGGCCAGCATCGCCGTCAGGCCCGCGGAGGCGTAAAGCGTCGCGTTCACCGACGACGCCGTCGCGAGCAGCGCGGCGACGGCCATGATGGTGAAGCCGGTATCGCCGAGAGTCGGCCGCGCCGCCTCGGCGATCGCGGTCTCGCCGTAGCCGACGACCTCGGTGACGGTGAGCGTGCCAAAGACGCCGAGCGCGATCAGAACGTACGTGACCGAAGTGACACCGAGTGCCAGGTACATCGCTCTCGGTAACTCGCGGGCCGGCTCGCGTAAGTCTCCGACGGCGAAGGTGATCACGCTGAAGCCGAGGTAGGCGAAGAAGGTGAGAGCGATGCTGGCGATGATGTCCGAGACGGGCGGATATCCGCTGAAGGCGAGCAGGTGTGGGTCGATGTCGACGAGGGTCACGACGATGAAGACGGCAAAGACGGCGAGCAGGACAACCACGATCAGCGACTGGGCGCGGTCGACGAAACGGGCACCGATCAGGTTGATCCCTGCCATCGCGACCACGATGCCGGTGGTGAAGACGTTGTCCCAGCCGGCCGCGGCGTCGTTACCGATGAAGAGCGAGGTCGCGTAGCTTCCGAACGCGACCGCCACCATCGAGCAGACGATCACGATCGCCGCGAAGTAGCCGAGCCAGGAGGAGATCCCGACCAGCCGCCCATTCCCGAAGCCCTGGAGCAGGTACGCGATCAACCCACCCGAGGATGGATAGCGGACGCCCAGCTTGACGACGTTGTAGCCGAGCAGCGCGGCGACGATGCCGGCGAGCAGGAACGAGAGCCAGACCGCCGACCCGGCGACGGTCCCCGCCTCGCCCAGCAGCGCGAAGATGCCGGCGCCCACCATCGCGCCGATGCCGAGAAAGGCGGCGCCGCGTACGCTCATGTCACGGGGGTCGTCGTCGTTGGTAGGACTGACTCCTGGGGGCGCGACGGGTGCGAGAACCATGTCAACATCTCGAAATGCCGCCAAAACGAGCGCGCACAAAACGCCTCAGCACTGGTGCCTCGGGTCCCATTTCGCTCTGCCTCGTCGCGGTCGCCAAGCCTAACGCAACCGGCCGGGGTTCCTTCCACTCAGTCGGCGATTCCGTTGTCCCTGGCTCTTGGCGGCGTCGAGCCGTTCCCGCTGCGCACCCGCCAGAGGAACTTCGCGGAGAGATGATCTGGCCGCAGGCCAGTCGTAGTGCGATCGACGAGCATGTCCCTCAAGCAAGAACCCCGGCCGCACCGGCGGGCGCCGGAGGAACTGCACTTGAGAAGCTCGAGGCCCTGGGAGTACGCGGAATCCTTCGGCAACTTGCTCCTTGAACAGGAACTGGCGGCACTTGAGCCGCCCTTGGTGAACGACGCCGAGGAAGCTGCGGCAGCCCTCACCAACTTCGGGCTCTTTTGGGAGCGCGAGCCAGATGCGAAGAAGCGGAACCGGCTGCTCCGCGTCACCTTTCAGAGTCTCACGGCCTCAGACGGAGACCTCGTGGCAGTGACGCCTCGCGAAGCTTTCCTGCCCTACTTTTCCTTTGAGGTGGGGGGTCGGGAAATACGGGAGCGACGGGACTCGAACCCGCGACCTCCGGCGTGACAGGCCGGCGTTCTAACCAACTGAACTACGCCCCCGGGGACGGGGAAGTGTAGCCGAGCTAGATCGAGGTCAACCCGAGCTGGCGCAGCAGGGTGACCGAGTCCGAGTAGACGTCCTTGCGCGCGACCAGGCCGTCGCGGATCGGGATCACGTCCATGCCCTTGTACTCGACCTTGCGCCCCGTCGGTGGTACCTCGATCCCGGAGCGGTTCATCGTCCCCTCGTGCGTCCCGAGGGCCGTCCACTCCTGCACGACGAGGTCGTCGCGCACGTACGCGCGGCGCGTCTCGAACGTCAGATCGGGGAAGACGGAGAAGATGCCGGTCACAGCTCGCCCGATCGCCTCCCGGCCGACGTTCACGTCGCCGGTGACGTGGTTCTCGAACACGGAGTCGTCGGTGTGCATCGACACGATCGCCTCCACGTCATGGGCGTTCCAGGCGGCGTTGTAGCGGTCGATGAATCCCTGCAGCTCCGAGCCGTCCATTGCGACTAGCCTAAACCGCCCGTGACCCCCGTCGACTGGGTAGCGCTCGGCCTGGTGCTCCTCGCGGCGCTGGGTGGAGCCGTGCAGGGATTCGTCTGGAGCGGCCTCTCGCTGGCGGGACTGCTCGCGGGCGCCTTCCTCGGCGGCCGGCTTGTGCCCGTGCTGCTCACGAACGGCTCGAGCTCCCAGTACGCGCCGCTCGTCGCGCTCGTCGGGGCGGTCGCGTTCGCCGTGGCGTTCGAGGTGATGGGCAGCACGATCGGCGGGGTGATCCGCAGCAGGCAGAAGGCGCGCAGCGTACGCGCGCTCGACTCGACCGGCGGCATCTTCGCCGGCGCCCTGATCGGGCTCGCGGTCGTCTGGGTGCTCGGCGCGATGGCGCTGCAGCTCCCGGGGCAGGCGGATCTGCGTCGCGCCGTCCAGCGCTCCTACGTCATCCAGCGCCTGAACGAGATCGTGCCGCCGCGGAGCCTGCTCAACGCGCTCGCCCGCATCGATCCGTTCCCGACCTTCGCCGGCCCGCCCGTGCCGACCGAGCCGCCCGACCCGAGCGTGCTCCAGAAGCCGGGCGTGCGGGCCGCGGCGCCGAGCGTCGTGCGGGTGCTCGGAACGGCATGCGGCCTCGGCGTCGAGGGCACCGGCTGGGTCGCAGCGCCCCAGCTCGTCGTCACCGCCGCGCACGTCGTGGCGGGTGAGGAGGACACGTCGGTCACGACGGCCGGCGGCGTCTCGCTGCGCGCGATCCCGGTCGTCTTCGACCCGCACGACGACGTCGCGGTGCTGCAGGTTCCAGGGCTCGACGCGAGGCCGCTGCGGCTCGTCGACCCCAAGGCGGGCACGGCCGTCGCGATCGTCGGCTACCCGCTGAACGGGCCGCTGAACGCGTCCGCCGGTCGGATCGGCACGACCGCGACCGTGCTCGCGCAGGACGCCTACGGCCGCAGCCCGACGCGACGTGTGATCACGAGCCTCGCCGGCACCGTCGAGCACGGGAACTCGGGCGGGCCGGCGGTCGACGGGTCGGGCGCGGTGCAGTCGACCGTCTTCGCGGCGCGCTCGGCGGGTGACGGCGGCTACGGCGTGCCTGCGTCCGTCGTGCGGCGCGACCTCGCCCTCGCGGGCGGCCCGGTCTCGACTACCCCCTGCGTGCGCTAGTCGAAGAGATCGAGAGCCGCTTCGGGCTGTTTGAACGGCGGGATCACGTACACGCCTGCGACCTTCTCCCGCGCCTGCGCGCACAGCTCGCGTGCAAGCGCGAGACCCTCGGCACCCGCGTTCGCGCCGGCCTGCTCCAGCCGCCGTTGCACGTCCTCGGGCACGACGATCCCCGGGACCTCGTTGTGCAGGCGCACCGCGAGCTGGTAGCTGCGCACGTAGAAGATTCCGAGCACCAGCGGAACGGGCCAACCGCCGATCAGCTCCTCGAAGCGGTTGAGGTAGGAGAGGTCGAAGAGCGCCTGGGTCATCGCGAAGCTCGCGCCGGCCTCGATCTTGCGGTGGAAGCGCTCGGCCTCGAGCTGGAGGTCGTCCGCCGAGGGGTTGACGGCCACGCCCAGGAAGAACGAGGTCGGTGCGTCGATGCCCTTGCCGTTGTAGTCCTCCCCGCGGTTGAGCTGCGTGACCAGCTGCGAGAGGCCGATCGAGTCGACCTCGTAGACCCCGCGCGAGCCCGGATAGTCGCCGACCTCGGGCGGGTCGCCGGTAACGGCGAGCACGTTGCGGACGCCCTCGGCGTGCGCGCCGAGCAGCAGCGACTCGAGGCCCATGATCGACGTGTCGCGCGGCGTGAGGTGCGGGATCGTCTCGATGCCGCAGTTGCGCTCGATCGCGACCGACGCCATCAGCGCGTTCGCGCGGGCGCGAGCCATCGGATTGTCGTTGATGTCGACGAAGCCGACCTTGCCGCTCGCCTTCAGCTCCCGCGCGACGGCGAGCATCGCGTCGTAGGTGCCGCCCTTGGGGGGATCGAGCTCCACGCAGGTGACCCACTCGCCCTCGCGCAGCATGCGGGCGAGCTCGGTCTCGTAGGGGCCGGCACCCAGGCGCGGCTCGACCAGCTCGCGCTCGACCACGTCGAGCGGCGCGCTCGGCTCGCGCTCGGCCTCGACTGCCGAGGCGATCGCCGCGATCTCCAGCGGCGTCGTGCCGCAACAGCCGCCGATCAGGCGCGCGCCCAGCCGCCGCGCGTGCGCCGCGAACTCGGCGAAGTACTCGGGCGTCGCGTGCGGGTAGATGACGCGCCCGCCGCTCAGGCTCGCGAGCCCGACGTTCGGGAGCACCGCGAGCGGCGGCTCGCCGTCGCCGCCCATCGCCTCGAGCGCGGCGAGCGCCGCGTGCAAGCCGGCGCCGTGGTTGGCGCCGATCGCAGCCAGGTCGAGCGGCCGCAGCCGTTCGGCCGCCTCGGCTCCGGTCACGCCCGCGAGGGTCTCGGCGCCCTCGTCGAAGGTCAGCGTGGCGACGATCGGCAGCGACGAGACGCTGCGCACGGCCTCGATCGCCGCCTCGAGCTCGTTCAGGTCGTAGAACGTCTCCACCATGAACAGGTCGATGCCGCGGCCGTCGAGCAGCGCGGCCTGCTCGGCGAATATCTCGCTGCGCTGTGCCGGAGGCACGGCCAGATCCCCGAGCGGCCCGATCGAGCCCGCGATGAAGACGTCACGGCCGGAGACCTCGCGCGCCTCGCGCGCGAGCTTGACGCCCGCGCCGTTGATCTGCTCGAGCTCGTCGTCCAGGTAGAGCTGGGAGAGCTTGCGCCGGTTTGCGCCGAAGGTGTTCGTCTCGATCAGGTCGGCGCCCGCCCGAATAAAGCTCGTGTGCAATGTCACGACGCTCTCTGGCGCGCGCAAGTTGGCCTCCTCGGGGCAGCGCAGGCGCGGGACGGCGCTCGTCACGAGCACTCCCATCCCGCCGTCCCCGACGACGATCGAGCCGCTGTTCAGGCGCTCCTCGAACCGGCTGCTCATAGGGCCTCGACTCTACTGCGGAAGTGAAGTGAAGCGGTCAACCGAGAACGAGGGATAGATCAAGCGATACCTTCCGGGCGATACTCCACCTGCAACAAGGACGAGCGCCCCGATGCGGCGAGGGCAGATCGTCAAAAACGGAAGGGCCCGATGCGGCGGGGCCCATCCGACACGGACAGGGCCCGATGCGGCGTGGCCCCTCCGGAGATGTAACTGCGGCTCTCTCACGGGAGACTCAGGCGGGGCCGGGCGGCGGCCCCGCCTGATGTATGGACCGGCGGGTCAAGGCGCGGGTTAGGGCTGTCGATACAACCCGTGGCTCCCGGCCGGGGGACTGACGGCAATCATCCTGCGGCGTTACGGAGCTCTCGGCGGCGGGCCCTGCCCCGCCGCCGTCCATTTCAGCGCAGCAGCCGGCCTTCCATTCCGCCGGCGACGGTGACGACTTGTCCGGTCACGTGCCCGGAAAGCTCGTCCGAGGCGAGCACGACCACCTGCGCCGCCACGTCCTCGGGCTCGGCCACCTTCTCGAGCGCCATCGTCCGCGTCACCTGCCGCAGCGCCTCCTCGTCGAGCGCGCCGCGCGTCATCGGTGAGTGCGTCCAGCCGGGGCAGACTGCGTTGACGCGCGCGCGAGGCGCGACCCGCACGACCTCGTTCTTCAGGCTCGGCAGCAGGCCGCCGACGATCGCGGCCTTCGCGGCGGCGTAGTCGGCGTGACCGGCCTCGCCGAAGAGCGCGGCCGTCGAGCCGACGAGCACGAGCGACCCGTGCCCGCTCAGCGCCACGCCGCGCAGGAAGCCGCGCGCCGTGAGGAAGGTCGCGGTCAGGTTCGCCCGCAGCGTCTCCTCCCAGCGCTCCAGCGGCAGCTCCCAGGCCGGCACGTCCTCGGCCGGCCACACTCCGGCGACCGCAGCGCACACGTCGAGCGGCCCGGCCTCTTCGAACAGGCGCTCCGCCTCCGCCTCGACGGTCAGGTCGGCGCAGAGCACCGCGGCCGCGCCCAGGGCCTCCGCCCGCTCGCGCCCGCGGTGGTAGTGGGCGACGACCTCGCAACCCTCCGCCATGAAGGCCCGCGCGCAGGCGGAGCCGATCCCGCCCGAAGCGCCGGTGACCAGCACGCGCTTCCCTGCCAGCCCGGTGTCCACGACGTGAGAGGCTACAAGCGTGAAGGTCTTCATCATCAGCGACATCGAGGGCGTCGCCGGGGTGGTCAAGGGCGAGCAGACCGGTGCGGGCGAGCCGCTCTACGAGGAGGCCCGCAAGCTCTACACGCAGGAGATCAACGCGGCCGTGCGCGGCGCCAAGGCGGCGGGCGGCAGCGAGATCGTCGCCATGGACTGCCACGGCGCCGGTTCGGGCTACACCTTCAACTCGCTGCTCCCGGAGGAGCTCGACCCCGACTGCGAGTTCGTCGTACAGGATCAGTGGACGGAGTACACCGAGTTCCTCGAGCAGGGCGTCGACGCCGCGCTCTTCGTCGGGATGCACGCGCGCGCAGGCACCGCAGAGGGCGTGCTCAACCACACGGTCTCGGGGCGCGACTTCCAGAACCTGTGGTTCAACGGCACGCTCGTGGGCGAGACCGGGATCAACGCCGCGCTCTGCGGCACGTGGGGCTGTCCGGTGCTGCTGGTGACCGGCGACCAGGCCGCCTGCAGCGAGGGGAAGGACCTGCTCGGCGACGGCCTCACGACCGTGCAGGTGAAGCGCGGCACCGGCGTCCAGAGCGCGCGCAACCTCGTCCCGTCGCGGGCGCGCGAGGCGATCGAGGCCGGCGCGAAGCAGGCGCTGCAGGACCTGAACGCGGTCCCGCCGTACGACCCTGGCACGCCCTGCGAGATCAAGGTCGAGTACAAGTGGACCGACCCCGTCGCGAAGCTGCGCTACCGGCACGGCGTCGAGCGGCTCGACGATCGCACGATCGTCTCCCGCGCCGACGACTGGTGGACGGCGTGGCGCCAGTTCTTCTTCTGAGCCCGTGGCCGACGCGCGCGAGCTCGCCGAGCTGATCTCCTCGCCCGACGCGGTGCCGGCCTCCGGCTGGGTGGCGGGCGTCTCGGCTGCGCTGGGGGCTGCGCTGGTGGCGAAGGCGGCCGCGCGCTCCGAAGGCTGGAGCGGCGCCGCGGGGGCGCAGGCCCAGGCGGCCGACCTCCGCGACCGTCTGCTCGAGCTCTCGGCGCTGGACTCGCTGGCCTACGAGTCGGCGCTCGCGGCGCTCGAGCGCCGCGACTCAGGCCTCGTGCACGCGCTCGCCGCCGCGGCCGACGTGCCGCTCGCGCTCGCCGAGACCTCGGCCGACGTCGCCCTGCTCGCGGCCCAGGCCGCGGAGTGCGCCGACGGCGCCTCGCGCGCCGACGCGGCGGCGGCCGCGGCGCTCGCGGCGGGCGCCGCGCGGGCGGCCTCGAAGCTGGTCCACGTGAACCTCTCGACCGCCCCCGGCGACGAACGGATCGCCGCCGCCGAGCGCGCCGTCGAGACCGCAGAGGACGCCGCCCGCGCGGCGCTCGCCTCCGAGATCTAGCTGTCAGCGGCAGCGGCCTCGTGATCTACCTGTCAGCGGCAGCGGCCTCGTGATCTAGGCTCGATCGCGTGAGCGAGATCACGCACTCCGGCCTCGTGATCCTGATCGTGGCGGCGATCGTCGCGGTCGCGGTCCTCTCGAACAAGCTGAGCGAGCAGGTGCCGATCCCGGCGCCCGCGCTCTTCCTGCTCGCAACCGCGGCCACCGTCCACTTCTGGCCGAGCGTCGGGCGTCAGGTGACGATCCTCGAGGTCGAGCGGGTCGCCGTCGTCGCGCTGATCCTGATCCTCTTCGACGGCGGGGCGCGCGTGGGCTGGAAACGCTTCCGCGCTGCCGCGGTGCCGATCTCGGTGCTGGGCACGCTCGGGACGTTCACGACGGCCGCCCTGATCGCGCTCGCCGGCCGCTACCTGTTCGACTTCAGCTGGACGGGCGCCGGCATCCTCGGCGCCGCGCTCGCGCCGACCGACCCCGCGGTGATGTTCTCCGTGCTCGGCAAGCGCGAGGTGGGCGGACGCACAGGGACGATCCTCGAGGGGGAGTCCGGTGTGAACGACCCCGTCGGGATCGCGCTGATGCTCGGGATGATCGAGTTCGCGACCCATGCGGACGCGACGTTCTGGGTGGTCGTGCGCGAGTTCGTGCTTCAGATGTCGATCGGGCTCGCCGTCGGCGTCGTGGGCGCCTGGCTGGTGCTGGAGTCGCTGCGGCGCATCCACCTCGCAAACCCGGCGCTCTACCCGCTCCGCAGCCTCGCCGCCGCGGGTGTGATCTACGGTGCCGCCGCGGTCGCGCACGGCTCGGGCTTCCTCGCCGTCTTCGTGGCGGGAATCCTGATCGGCGACGCGCACTATCCTGGCCGTCGCGACGTCGAGCGTTTCCACACCTCGCTCGCCAGCCTCGCCGAGGTAGTCGTCTTCATCGGGCTCGGGCTGACCGTGAACAACGTGAACCTCGAGCCGGTCTGGACTGACGGGCTCCTGATCGCGCTGATCCTCGCCTTCGTCGCCCGCCCCTTCGGCATCGCTCCCTTCCTCGCTCCGCTCAGGCTGCGCCGCGGCGAGCGCGTGTTCGTGATGTGGAGCGGCCTCAAGGGCGCCGTGCCGATCCTGCTCGCCGCGTTCGCGCTGGTCGAGGGGGTCCCCGGGTCGGATCGGATCTACGGGATCGTCTTCGTCGTCGTGGCGTTCTCGGTGATCGTCCAGGGCGGCACCGTCCCGCTCGCGGCGAAGCGGCTGGGGATCCCGATGCGCGTCGTGTACCGGGGCGACTCGTGATCGTCGCGCACCTCGATCTCGACGCCTTCTTCGCGACGGTGGAGGAGCTCGAGTCGCCGGAGCTGCGCAGACGGCCGCTCGTCGTCGGCGGCGACCCGCACGGGCGCGGAGTCGTCGCGACCGCCAACTACGTCGCGCGCACGTTCGGGATCCACTCGGCGATGGCGTGCGCCGAGGCACTGCGGCGCTGCCCGCAGGCGGTGTTCGTGCAGCCGCGAAAGCGCCTCTACTCGGAGTACTCGAAGGCCGTCTGGGCAGCCGTGCGAGAGGTCGTGCCGACGGTCGAGCGGACCGGGATGGACGAGGGTTACCTCGACGTGGGGGAGGTGGCGTACGACTTCGGCAGGGCGCGCGCCGTGGCCGAGGCGGTGCAGGCGGCCGTGCGCGGTGCGACCAGCCTCTCGTGCTCGCTCGGCGTCTCGAGCTGCAAGGTCGTCTCCAAGATCGCCAGCGACCGGCGCAAGCCTGGCGGGATCACCGTCGTCCCGGCCGGGAAGGAGGCGGCGTTCCTCGCGCTGTTCGACGTGCGCCGACTCCCGGGCGTGGGACCGCGGGCCGAAGAGCGGCTGCGCCGCGCGGGCGTGGCGACGATCGGCGACCTCGCCGCCCTCGACGACGCCAGGCTGCGGGGCCTCCTGCCCGGCAAGCTCGGCCCGCTGCTGCGCGACCGGGCGCGCGGGATCGACCCGCGCGGCCTGGAGCTCTCGACCGAGACGGTCTCGATCAGCGCCGAAGAGACCTTTCCGCGCGACGTCGCCGAGGTGGAGCGGCTGCAGGAGGAGCTGCGCCGGCTCTCCGGCCACGTCGCCGAGCGGCTCGCGGCGTCCGGCCAGGTCGGGCGCACCGTGACGACGAAGGTGCGCTACCCCGACTTCTCGATCCGCTCGCGCTCGACCTCGCTGCCCGTGGGCATCGACGAGGCGGAGCGGATCTGGGAGCTGGCCTGCGCCTGCCTCGACCGGGCGCTCGCGGACCGGCCGGGAGCCCTACGGCTCGTCGGCGTCGGCGTCTCCGGGCTGGAGACGCACCGCCAGCTCGAGCTGGTCTGACCGAGTCCTCTAGCTTTCTTCTGTGCTCCAGCGGGCCACGTCGCGGATCGAGACGATCCCTACGGCGCGGCCGTCCTCGACGATCGGCACGTGCCGGAAGCCGTTCTCGAGCATGACCTTCGCCGCGTCGGCGGCCGTCGCCTCGGGCCCGAGCGTCACCGGCTCGGGCGTCATCCACTCGCGCACGCGCGCCTCGCTCGAGTGCACGCGCCCCGCGACCGCGCGCGTCAGGTCACGCTCGGTGACGATCCCGATCAGCGTCCCGTAGTCGGAGACGACCGCCGAGCTGACGCCGCGCTCGACCATCTTCTGTGCGGTCTCGCCGATCGTGTCGGCCGGGTCGACCGCGAGGACGTCGCTGGTCATGATCTCGCCGACGGTGCTCACGCGGCGAGCGTAACACCGCCGGCGACGCGAGCAAGGGTGTCGACCAGATCGGCGATCTCGCCACGGACGCCTTCGTCGGCGAGCAGCCCGCGCTCGTCGAAGCGCATGAAGGCTTCCGGGACGAGCACGCGCGGCTCGTCGAGGACGTACGCGCGCGGGAACTCGAGTGCCTCGCGCAATTGCTGCTGTGCCCGGGCGGTGCCGCCGCGGCCGGTCGAGGCTCCCATGAGGCCGACCGGCTTCCCGGCGAGCGGCGAGGCGAGCGGCGGGCGCGAGGCCCAGTCGATCGCGTTCTTCAGCCCGCCGGGCACGCCGCGGTTGTACTCCGGCGTCGCGATCAGGAGCGCGTCCGCGGCGCGGATCGCGTCCTTCAACGCGACGACAGGCTCGGGATCGCCGGCGGCCTCCACGTCGCCGTCGTAGAACGGCAGGCCCCGCAGATCGTGCTCGACGAGCTCGACGCCCGGAGGCGCGAGCTCGCGCGCCGCCCGCAGGAGAGCCCGGTTGTACGAGCCCTCGCGCAGGCTGCCGGCGATTCCGAGGATCTTCATCGTCCCTAGGCCTCCTTGGCGGCCGAGACGGCCGCGGCGACCTCGACGGTGGTGGTGCCCCAGTCGAACGAGCCGCGGATGTCGAGGAGCAGGCGCTCGTCGCCCGCCTTGCCCGTGCCCTGGCCGCGCACGCGGCCCTCGAGCTCGATCTCGAACGGCTGCTCCTTGACGATCAGGTTGCCGCGGAGGGCGAAGCGGTTGCCTTCGAGCGGCTCGACAGAGGTCGACTCGAAGCGGATCTCGGGGTGCTTCGACGCTTCGAGGAAGTCCGGCGAGACCAGGTGCGCGTCGCGCTGCTCGTTGTCGGTGCGCAGGCTATCAACGCGGATCGTGCCCGCGAAGGACGGCTGCTCGCCGCCCTCGAACCGCCCCTCGAACTCGGTGAAGCGGCCGTTGATGGTGCTGAACAGGTCGCTCGTGTCGGTGACCTGGAAGCCGATCGTCGTGTGGACGGCATCGACGCTCCACGTCCCGGCAGGAACGACCTCGGCGGTGATGGTGCTGGTGGACATGGATCTCCTTTTCGGTGTTCGCTATACTTGAGCCATCAACAATCCTAGCAAAGAAAGTTGAGACGTCAAGTATTGAGCACGCAAGTATCACAGCGCACCACTCCCGAGCTCACCGCGTGGGTGGGGCTTCTGCGTGCGCACGCCTCGACGACACGTCGCTTCAACGCGGAGCTCGTCGCCGAGCACGGCCTGACGCTCAACGACTACGAGGTGCTGCTCCACCTCTCGCGCGCCGACGGCCGGCGGTTGCGTCGCGTCGACCTTGCGGAGCGCATCCTGCTGACGCCGTCCGGAATCACGCGCCTGCTCGAAGGGCTCGAGCGCGCCGGCTACGTGGAACGCGCCTCGTGCGACTCCGACGCACGCGTGACCTACGCCCAGCTGACCGACGCGGGCGACGACAAGCTGCGCGAGGCGGCCGAGACGCACGTGACCGGCATCCGCGAGTTCTTCCGAGGCCGCTTCTCGAAGGACGAGCTGCAGGCCCTCGGCGGCCTGCTCGAGCGGCTGCCGCTGGAGGCCGCCGAGGAGCCGGACTGCACGCCCTGAGAAAAAGCCCGCAAAGAGCGAAAACGTGTTCTTGAAGCCCCTTGTACGAACCTGTCCCCATCGCTAGGTTGCCGCTTGCGCCGAGCACGGAGCGCGAGTAGGACGAAGCCCCGCCGGAGGGCAGTACGCGGAAGCGGAAGGTCAACCGGACGAGGCGGACGAAAGCGTCACCGGCTCGGCGAATTTTTTTGGTCCCGCCCGGAATACGACGGCCCTGGAGGCCGTTGTAGTGGTTGGCGGCGAACGCCCGCGTTCGCCTGACACCCACGAAGTGAAGGAAGTGAACAGAACTGAGCAACGTGCTTGAACTTGCTGTACCGGCGTTTCTCGAGGAGGCCGAGGAGAACGCGTCGATCGAGGAGACCGCCCTGGAGGCGTTCGCGCTCGAGCACGACCTCGACGAGGAGGAGCTCGCCGAGGTCCGCGCCGAGCTCGAGGCCCGGGAGGTCGAGATCGTCGCGCCCGCTCCGGAGGAGGCCGTCGTCCACGCGGCGGCGCCGAACCCGACGGACGCGCTCTCGCTCTTCATGCACCGCGCCGGCCGTTACCCGCTGCTGACCGCGGCGGAAGAGGTCGCGCTGGCGAAGCGCGTCGAGCGCGGCGACGCCGCGGCCAAGGAGCGCATGATCAACTCGAACCTGCGCCTGGTGATCTCGATCGCCAAGCGCTACCAGCGGAAGGACCTGCCGCTGCTGGATCTCGTCCAGGAGGGCGTGATCGGGCTCAACCGTGCCGTCGAGAAGTTCGACTGGCGGCGCGGCTACAAGTTCTCGACCTACGCCACCTGGTGGATCCGCCAGGCCTGTCAGCGGGCGATCTCGAATCAGTCGGCGACGATCCGCATCCCGACGCACGTCAACGAGCGCCGCGTGAAGCTCGCGCGGGCGCAGAGCCGGCTCGAGGCCCAGCTGGGCCGCAAGCCGACGCGCGAGGAGCTGGCCGAGGAGGCCGAGCTCGAGCTCGTGCACGTCGAGGAGGCGCTCGACGCCGTCGAGGCGAACGTCTCGCTGAACCGGCCGATCGGCTCGGAGGAGGACGGGGAGTTCGGCGACCTGTTCAACGACGAGTCGGCCGAGAGTCCCGAAGAGGAGGCCGTCGAGTCCCTGCGGCGCCGTGAGGTGCGGCGCGCGATCGCGTCGCTGCCGGAGCGGCAGCGGCGGATCGTCGAGCTGCGCTTCGGAATCGACGGTGAGCCGAAGGCGCTCGAGGCGATCGGCAAGGAGCTCGGCATCACCCGGGAGCGCGTGCGCCAGCTCGAGGCCGAGGCGCTGGCCCGCCTCCAGGACGAGCTGGCCTTCGCGGCGTAAGTCCGACGGACGACGGGCGGGCGCGGCCTTTCGACCGCGCCCGCCCGTCTGCGTTCTAGGCTGCAGGAACCGGCGGCGCCTCGACGCGCGGCTCGTCGGGCTCTGTGCCCGGCTCGAGCCGGGGCAGCCACTCGAGCCAGTGCGGCAGGTACCAGTTCCAGTCGCCGAGCAGCTTCATAGTCGCCGGCAGCAGCACCGCGCGGATGATCGTGGCGTCGATCAGCACCGCGACGGCCAGGCCGATGCCCATCTCCTTCATGTCGAGGATCGGCATCAGCGCGAACACGGCGAAGACGCCGACCATCACCAGCGCTGCGCTGGTGACGACGCCCGCCGTCGTGCTGATCCCGTGTTCGACTGCCTCCTCGGTCGAGAGACCGCGGTCGTAGGCCTCCCTCACCCGGGTCAGGATGAAGATGTGGTAGTCCATCGAGAGCCCGAACAGGATCACGAACAGGAAGATCGGCAGCCAGTACGCGATGCCGCCGTTCGAGTTGAAGTCGAGCAGGCTCTCGCCCCAGCCGTACTGGAAGATGAGGACCAGGGCACCGTAGGCCGCGCCCACGGAGAGCAGGTTCAGGAGGATCGCCTTCAGCGCGATCACGATCGAGCGGAACGTGACGAGGAGCAGGCCGAAGGCGAAGATCAGGACGAATCCGAACACGATCGGAGCCTTGCTCTTCAGCAGCGCGTTCTGGTCGACCGACTGGGCCGTAGTCCCGGTGACGGCAAAGGTCGCATCCGGAACCTTCCCGATCGTGGCCGGCAGGATGTCGTTGCGCAGCGTCTTCAGAGCGTTGTTCGACGTCGCGTCGACGCCGCTGCCGACGAGCGGGATCGTCACTCTGGCGACGTCGTGAGAGGCGTTGACCTCGACCTCGATCGGCGTCTTCGCCTGGCCGCTGGCGAGCGACTGCGCCTTCAGGGCCGCGATCGCCTGCTTCGTGGCCGGCGAATCGGTGTTCGCCTCGACCGCGACGATCGCGGGCGCGACGTCGCCGTTCGAGAAGGCGTCCTGGACGCGCTCGATCGTGTCCACGGTCGGTGCGTTGCTGGGCAGCGACTCGAGCCCGCTCTGCGCGGTGTGCAGACGGAGCGCAGGCAGCGCCAACACGAGCAGCAACCCGCCGGCCAGCGCCGCCGCGACAACCGGGTGCTTCAGGGTCGGCCGCAGGATCGCCTGCCACAACCGACTTCCGCCCGCGTCGTTCCGGAAGCGGTGCACGAAGGGGATGCGACCCTTGTCCACGCGCGGACCGAGTTTCGAGAGCAGCGCCGGCAGCACGGTCAAGGAGCCGAGCATCGCGACCCCGACCACGATCATCGTCGCGATCCCGAACGAGAGGTAGGTCTTGTCGCCCGCGAAGAACAGCCCGGCCATCGCGATCAGCACCGTGAAGCCGGAGATCAGCACGGACCGACCGGAGGTCGCGGCGGCAACCGCGAGGGCCGCGTCGGGTTCCTTTCCGGCGGCCCGCTCCTCGCGCCAGCGCTTGATGTAGAAGAGCGAGTAGTCGACGCCGACAGCAAGGCCGATCAGCAGGATCACGGCATTGACGTTGGAGTCGGCCGGCACGACCTGGCTCGTGACGGCCACGAGCCCGATGGTGGCGAGCACACCCGACAGCGCGAGCAGGATCGGGATGCCGACCGCCACCAGGGCTCCCAGTACGAGCAGCAGCACGCCAATCGTGATCGGGATCGAGCGCTCGCCGGCCAGCTTGAGCTGATCCCCGAACATCTTCTCGAGCCCCTTGTCGGAGCTGACTCCGGCGTGGCCTACGAAGAATCCGGGATGGTGCGTCCCCACGTTGTCCGTGGCGGCCGAGAGAGCGTCGATGTTGTCCTGGGCTCGATCGGCGTCGCCCTTCATCTCCCACTTGACCATCGCCGCGTGGCGATCGTCGCTGATGAGGCTCCGGTTACGGAGCTGGTAGGGGGAATCCAGGTTCTTGATCGCGGGACTCGACTCGACCGCGCCGATCACATCGTTCACCGTCGCCCGGAAGGCCGGGTCGTCGACAGTTCGGCTCGTGCTCTCGACGAGTACGAACTCGGTCTGGGGAGCCCGCTCGGGGAAGGCCTTCTTGAGGATCTGGTCGGCCGTGTGCGACTGGCCGACGCCCGCGTCGTTTATGTCGATCTGCTTGAAGCCGAGGGCGACGTTCCCGAACGCGAACAGCAGAATGACGCACGCGAGCCAGCCGAAGACGGCCGTTTTCCAGTGGGTCGCGCTCCAGTGGCCCATCCGGCCGGCGATGTTGAGCGCGCGCTGCATCTGCTTCTCGCAGGCGTCCCTTGCGCCGTGGTGCGCCGAGCTCTCCGGCTCCGGCCCGTCCTGGATCACGCGGCTCTTCATCTCCACTCCCTTCGTAGACCCGGTCGTGCCCACGCTCGCAGCTGTGGCTCGCCGGCGACAGCCGGAGGCCTTGTGTGCTCAATGGCGGTTTTCTGGTGTCTTCAGGAGCGGAGGAACGTGAGCACCGCGAGCACGCGCCGCGACTCGCTGCCCGTCGAGGGCAGGCCGAGCTTCGTGAAGATGCTGGAGACGTACTTCTCCACCGCCCGCACCGTGATTACAAGGCTGTCCGCGATGCCCTGGTTCGAACTGCCAGCCGCCATCAGCTCGAGCACCTCGCGCTCGCGCGGAGTCAACTGCGCTAGGGGGTCGTCCGGCCGCTCGCGCGAGACGAGCGTCGAGACGATGATCGGATCGAGCGCGGAGCCTCCGTCGGCCACGCGGCGCAGCGCCGCGACGAACTCGTCGACGTCGCTGATCCGGTCCTTGAGCAGGTACCCGACACCCTCGGCCGAGTCGGCGAGGAGCGTGAGAGCGAGCCCGAGCTCGACGTACTGCGAGAGCACGAGCACGGCGACGTCCGGATGCTTCGAGCGGATCTCGAGCGCAGCGCGCAGGCCCTCGTCGTTGTGCGTGGGCGGGAGGCGGATGTCGACGATCGCCACGTCCGGCGAGTAGCTCCGGACCTTCAGGAGCAGGTCGTCGGCATCTGCGGATTGCGCGACCACCTCGATGCCAGAGTCGTCGAGCAGTCGTGCCAGGCCCTCGCGCAACAGGACGCTGTCCTCCGCGATCGCTACGCGCATGGGATCTCCGCTTGAACCCGCGTCCCGCCGCCCAGCGGCGTCCAGACACGCAGCCGCCCGCCCAGCGCCTCGACCCGGTCTGCGAGGCCGCGCAGGCCGGAGCCGCGCTCCGTGTCCGCCCCGCCCATGCCGTCGTCCACCACCTCCACGACGAGCCGACCCGCCTGCTGCTCGAGTGAAACCCTCGCCTGACGCGCCTGGGCGTGCTTCGCGACGTTCGCCAGGCTCTCGGAGACGACGTAGTAGGCGGCGACCTCGACCCGTTCGGGAAGCCGCCCGACGACGCCGAGCGCGAGGCGAACCGGCAGGGGCGCCCGTGCCGCCAGCGACTCGACGGCGACCGCGAGCCCGTGGCCGCTGAGCACCGCGGGATGGATTCCACGGGCCACGTCCCGGAGCTCCCCGAGCGAGAGCGCGACCTCGCGCCGCGCGGCGGCGAGCTCCTCGCGCGCCTCCGGCTCGGCCGCGAGCCGCCTGTCGAGCAGGCTCAGCCGCAGAGACAGTGCGATCAACCGCTGCTGGGCGCCGTCGTGCAGGTCCCGCTCGAGCCGCTGGCGCTCCTTCTGGCCGGCTTCGATCACCCGGGCACGCGAGCCTCGGAGCTCCTCGACCCGCGCCCGCAGCTCCGCCTGCAGCCGCGCGTTCTCGAGCGACATCCCGGCCGCCGCTCCTACCGCCTCGAGCAGCTGGTGCTCGTCGTCGAGCGCAGGGTCGTGCACGAGCGCCGCTACGTGCTCGCCGTTGCGGTCGATCAGCGTGGCCGTGCGAGCATCGTCGTCCGGAACCCGTACCGGGCGTCCGTTCACGTCGACGTAGGTCTGGAAGCTGGGCAGCCAGTACGCAAGAGTCAGCGAGGGGTCGCGCAGCGCGTGGGCGAGCGCGTCTCGCAGGCCGCCTGGGCCGGGTTCGCTGCGCAGCTTGACGATCAGGTCTCCGACCGCCGAGCGGGCGAGCCTCGCGTCGAGCAGGCCGAGCAGAAACGCGAGCGGCGAGAGCCCGACGACGAACAGCGTGACCCGTTGCACCTCGCGGAAGCCCGGCAAGTCGAAGGTCGCGATCACGAACAGCGCGGCGATCATCACCAGCGCGATCGCGAACGAATCGATCACGAACGCGATCGAGCGCCGCCTCGGTCGGCCGAGACGCTGCCGCCGCAGCCCGAGGACCCCGAGCCCGACCAGACAGCAGGCGCTCAACGAGAGCAGCTGGACGTCCTCCACCGTCGCCACCAGGCTCGGCTGGTGCCAGACGTCGACGAGGTTTGCCGGGTCGACGCCGCCGAGCGCGAGCTTCATGAGCTGCAGACCGACCGCCGAGGCATACGCCACCCCGACGAGCACACCTTCGAACCTCGAGCGCAGCCGCCCGTCGGGGAACGCGAGGCAGACGTGCAGGAAGAGCGCCGCCGGCACGATGTCGAAGGCTGCGCCGAACGTGTACGGGCCGGCCGACTCGGCGAGCTGCCAACCGGAAAACGCGCTCGCGAGGCCTCCCGCGACCATCAACGGCCCGAGCCGGCTTGCCGGGCGGCGCCACCAGGCGATCACGCCGGCGGCCACGTAGGGGACCGCGACCCATTCCATGAGGAAGACCCGGACGGGATCCGGGCTCCCGGCCGCGAGCGCGAGGCCCAGCGAGGCGCCCGCCGCGGCGACCGCGAGCACCGCTGCTACCGGCACGAGTGACCATGCGTGCCGCCGCTGGGCGTGTGTGAGCTCCGCAGGCACTGCCGTCGCCATCGCCTCGCTTCACCTCCCCGCGGGTGCGAGACAACCTCTCCCCCACGACGTCGCCGCGGTCGAGGGCCCTGGACGCGACCCTAGCGCGGATACGGCGCAAACGCGAACCTTTGGCGAGTTACCCGAACCGCTCTCCTACCGGCCAGCTCCGTTGAACATCACGAGCGCATCGTGAGACGCTCGCGCGGTGAGCGTCGCCGCCGACCACGTCGCGCACCGGAACCGCGTCTGGGAGCGGGTGACGGCGGCGCAGGCCGAGACGAAGATTGCCGCGGCCGCGTTCGGCTTCATCGCTCTCCACGTCCTCGACGACCGCTTCTTCCAGCCGGAGCCGGGCACGTCGGTCGGGGACCACCTCGTGAGCGGTCTGGTCCCGGTTGCGCTCCTGGTCGGCGCGGTGGTCGCCTACCCGCGCCTCCGCCCGGGTCTCCGGGCTGCGCTGGCGATCGTCTTCGGCCTCCTGGGGATCGTGATGGGCAGCGTTGAAGCCGTGTTCTACGGGCGGAGTGAGGGCCTGTCGGGCGACGACTACACGGGGCTGTTCGCCGCGGCCGGCGGCCTCGTGCTCGTGCTACTCGGGACACGAACCGCCTGGCGGGGCCGTAGGCGCGACGACTCGCGCCTCCGGCGGTACTCACGGCGGGCACTGCTCGCCGTCGCGTGGGTGCTCGCCGCCTACTTCGTCCTCTTCCCGCTGTCGCTTTCGTACGGGTTCACGCACGTTGCGCGACTGAAGACGCCGAACGGGCACCTCGGCGCCCCGTACCAGGCGGTCTCGTTCCGGGCGCGCGATGGGCTCAGGCTCGACGGCTGGTTCGTCCGGCCGCGGAACGGCGCCACCGTGATCGTCTATCCCGGCAAGAAGGGGACGCAGAGGCACGCACGGATGCTCGTACGCCACGGCTACGGCGTGCTCGTCTTCGACCGGCGTGGCGAAGGGACGAGCGAGGGCGACCCCAACGCCCTCGGCTGGGGGTTCGACGAGGATCTGCTCGGTGCGCTTGCGTACCTGCGCGGGCGCGACGACGTCGACCCGAACCGCATCGGAGGGCTCGGGCTCTCCGTCGGCGGCGAAGCGCTCCTGCAGACGGCGGCGGAGACGGACGAGCTGAAGGCAGTCGTCTCCGACGGCGCCGGCGCACGCTCCGTTCGCGAGGACACGGTCAAGGTGACCCTGCAAAAGGTGCCCGAGATCGTGTTCTCCGGGGTGATGACGGCGGGCACGGCCCTCTTCTCGAACCGGCTCCCCCCGCCGAACCTGAAAAGCCTCGCCGGACGCATCACCGAGACGCCGGTCTTCTTCATCTACGCGACGCGCGGCGCCGGCGGCGAGGACAACAACCCCGACTACTACGCGGCTGCGCGCGGGCCGAAGCAGATCTGGAGGATCGAGACGTCGCACACGCACGGCCTCTCGGCGCGCGGAGCCGAGTACGAGCGTCGCGTCGTCGGCTTCTTCGACCGCACGCTCCGCGGCGGCTGAGCGGCCGCTACCACTTGGAGCGGCGCCCGCGGCGGCTCGTGTAGACGAGCTTCGCTGGTGCCGACTTCAGCCCGGCGTCCTCGAACCGCTCGTGGTGGCCGAGGCGTCGCGCCACGCGGCTCGTGTCAGCTTGCTGCTCCGGCAGCACGAACGTGATCGCGGTGCCGGCGCGGCCGGCGCGGCCGGTGCGGCCGGTGCGGTGGACGTAGCCCTTGTCTTCCTCGGGCGGGTCGAAGTTGATCACGTGCGTGACCCCCTCGAGGTCGAGCCCGCGCGCGGCGACGTCGGTCGCGACGAGCGTCTCGACCTTGCCGCTCTCGAAGCGCGCCAGCGCACGCTCGCGGGCGCCCTGCGACATGTCACCGTGCATCGCCGCCGCCTGGACCCCGTGGCGGGCGAGCTTCTGGACGAGCCGGTCGGCGCCGCGCTTGGTGCGGACGAAGACGAGCGTCGAGCCGGACTCGCGGATGTGCTCGACGAGCGTCTCGACCTTCGTGTCCGCCGTGACAGGAACGAAGTGGTGATCGATCTCGCCCGGCTGCTGAGACGCGGGCAGCGCGCCCTCGATGCGGGACGGGCTGTTGGTGTACTTGCGCGCGAGCTCCCCGACCTCGCCGTCGAGCGTGGCGGAGAAGAACATCGTCTGGCGGTTGCGCGGCAGCCGGCGGACCAGCTTGTCGACCTGCGGCTGGAACCCCATGTCGAGCATGCGGTCGGCCTCGTCCAGCACGAACGTGCGCACGCGCGAGAGGTCGACGAGCCTCCGCTGGGCCAGATCCTCGAGGCGACCGGGCGTCGCGACGAGTACATGCGCGTCCTTGATGCGCCTGGCCTGCGAGCGCAGCGGCACACCGCCGTACGCGGGGGCGACCGCGAGGCCGCGCGCCCTGGCGAGCGGCGCCAGCTCATCCGTCACCTGCGCCGCGAGCTCGCGCGTAGGCACGAGCACGAGCGCCGCCGGTCGGCCGTCGGCCGGCTCGGTCCGCTCGACGATCGGCAGCGCGAAGGCCAGCGTCTTGCCGGATCCGGTGGGCGAGCGGACGAGCACGTCCAGGCCGCGCAGCGCATCCGGCAGCGCGCGCTCCTGGATGTCGAAGGGATCGGTGATGTTGCGCGCGGCGAGCGCCTCCACGACGGGCGCGGACACGCCAAGCCAGCGGAACGACTGCTGTGACATTCGGTTCGACTCCTTTACGGGTTCGAGACTTGCCGACCTCGAAACGCCCGAAGGAGGAACGAGAAGCTCATCTCACCGAGCGGCGGAATTGCCACCCGTGCCCACACCGTAGCAGCCGGCCGCTACCCTCCCGCGATGCCCAGCGAGAAGTCGGAGCACCTGACGCAGGCCCAGAAGGAGCAGCTGGAGGCGGAGCTGGCGGAGCTCGAGGGTCCGCGGCGGGCCGCGGCCGTCGAGGCGATCAAGCACGCTCGCGGCTTCGGCGACCTCTCCGAGAACTTCGAGTACCACGCGGCGAAGAACGAGCAGGGCCTGCTCGAGCGGCGGATCCACGTGCTGCGCGACCGCCTCTCGCGGGCGGTGCTCGTCGACGAGAGCGCGGCCTCGGACGGCAGCGTCACCGTCGGCTCCAAGGTCGAGCTCGAGGACGAGCACGGCGGGCGGATGGAGGTCGAGATCTCCAGCGTCGGCGGCGTCTCGCCGGACTCGCCGGTCGGACGCGCCCTGATGGGCACGAAGGCAGGCGACGAGGTCGAGATCGAGGCGCCGAGCGGCGCCTGGCGCGCACGCGTCCTCTCGGTCGGCCGCTAGCTGCGCACGCGCTGCACGCTTGTCCGAACCGCCGTGGTCGGCTCACCCGGCGCTTAGCCCGCGTGCCTACCGCGGGGCCTCGCGCTTGACCGGGCCGCCCGCCCAGAGCACACTCGATGGCGTGTCCGACCTGCACGACATCGGCGGAGACGTGGAGAGCGCGCTCGAGCGCGTCAACGTGCCGAGCTACGTGATCGACCCGCACGGCGTGATCCGCTGGGTCAACCCGGCCGCGCGACGGCTCGTCGGAGACGTGCGCGGGCGGCAGTTCACCTCGGTTGTCTCGACCGAGGAGACGCGTCGCGCGAAGGAGGTGTTTGCCCGCAACATCGCGGGCACCCAGCAGCACCACGACCACGAGGTCGTGCTGCTGGACGCGGAGGGGGAGCGAGTCTCCGTCGAGATCAGCTCGGTTCCGCTCTACAGCGGACACAGCATCGTGGGCGTGTTCGGCCAGGTCGTCGATGTCGACGAGGACGAGCCGCCGGTGACGCATCCTCACCTGACTCCGCGGCAGACCGAGGTGCTGCGGTTGCTCGACCGGGGCCACTCGACCGACCAGATCGCGAGCGAGCTGCACCTCAGCAGGGAGACGGTCCGCAACCACATCCGGCACCTGCTCCGCTCGCTGGGCGTGCACTCGCGGCTCGAAGCCGTCGCACTCGCGCGGCAGACGCAGCTCGTCGGGACCTGATCGCGGCCACCACGCAGCTTCACCCCTTCCGAATGACGAACCCCTTCCGCCCGCTGCGCAGAATCGGAGCGAAAGGAGGACGAGGATGAAGTTCCATCGCATCGCTCTGGGCCCGGTGCGCGCCGCTTCCAGGACCGGTCGCGGCGTCCTGGCCGACGAGACCGAGCGCGCAATCGACGCGGCGCTCGGCGGGCCGCTGCCGGAGATGATCGGGCGGGCGCTCGTCGAGCAGCGCGTCGCCGAGCGGGTCATGGGCGAGATGCTCGAGGCCGCCGCCGGCGTCGACGGGCGGGACGCAGCCGGCGGAGCCGTCGAGCAGATGCTGCGCAGCCCCGCGTTCGAGCGCTGGGTCGCCGGCGAGGAGGCAGGCCGTCTCGCGGAGGCGGTGGCCGACCGCGTCGTGCGGAGCCCGGCGTTCAAGCGGGCCGTGGCGGAGATGCTGTCGAGCCCCGAGGTCCACCGGGCGCTGTCACAGAGCGCGAGCGGGTTCGGCGCGGAGGCCGCAGCGGCGGCTCGCAGGAAGGCACGGGCGGCCGACGACCGGATCGAGGCCCGGGCTCACGCGCTCCTGCGCCGTCCGCAACCCGCCCGTGCGGGGTTCGCCGGGGTCGGGACGCGGGGTGTGGCCATCGTCCTGGACGCCGCGCTCGCGCAGGCGGTGTTCCTGCTCGCGGCGGCGTCGATCGGGCTCGTCCTCGCCCTCGTCGGCGACCTCCGCCCGGGCTGGCTGGCCGGGTCGCTCGTCGGAGGCGGCTGGTTGCTCGTCGTCGCCGCGTACTTCGTCGCGTTCTGGAGTGTCACCGGGCAGACGCCGGGGCTGCGGGTGATGCATCTGCGTGTCGTCACGCGCTCGGACGCGCCGCCGTCGGTGGCCCGTGCGATCGTCCGGCTCGTCGGCCTGATCCTGGCGATCGTCCCGCTCTGCGCCGGCTTCCTGCCCGCGCTCGTCGACCGACGCAGGCGCGCGCTGCCCGACTTCCTCGCCGGGACGGCCGTCGTCTACGAGCCGGGCACACGCACCTAGGCGCGACGCCACGGCGACGGCGCGCGTCGTCCGAGGCTCAGCTCGAGCCGGCCCGGCGGGAGGGGAACCGCGTCAACTCGCGCTTCTCCACCGCCAGCGTGACCAGGTCGTTCTCGAGCGAGCCGATCGCGTCGGCGGGCACCGCGATCTCACGGCGCCACCACAGGTGCCCGCGCAGGAGCGTGAGCACCGCAATGACGCCGTCCTCGCCGACGACGACGCCGTGCACGGAGCCGACGCGGTGCTCGTCCGCCGAGTACACCGAGCTGGTCGGGCGGAGCTCGACCTCGCCCTTCGGAACACGGTCGTACATCAGGTTGACGTTCGGGTCGAGCTCCGGCTCACCCACGTCGAGCGGCTCGACGCTCGGGACGACGAGGACGTCCTCGACGCCGACGCTCCATTCGCCGCCCTCGTCGGGGTGCTCGCCCGCCGGCAGATAGGCGTATTCCCGTACGGCGTCGAGCTGGTCGAGCATGTCGGCCGTGCAGCAGAGCGAGAGGCCCTTCGCGTCCTCGACCGCCAGGTCAAGCGAGACGAGGCGGGCCTCCTCGTGGCGCCGCTTCGGCTCGACGACGAGGTGCGTCACGCGTCTCCCCCGCGCGTCGACGACGATGTCGGCCAGCTCACGAACCGCGCCGTCGGAGCAGCGCACCGTCCTGCCGAGGGCGAGGTTCATCGCGGCGGGCCCTCAGAGCTCGCGTCGCCTCTGGCGCCGGTCGTAGAAGTAGCCGTACGCCAATGCGATCGCGGAGAAGAAGATCAAGGCTCCGAGGAAGCCCCACCGGTACCAGGCAGCTCCGACCAGCAGGAAGAGCAGCAGGCCGCCGATCCCGATCGCCAGCGAGACTCCGATCACCCACAGCCAGAACCTCCAACCGAGCCCTTCGTCCATGATGCTCCCTTCCTGAATCGGTCGGACTTCAGCTACAACCGCAGCCTGGCCGCTGTGTGGAGGCCCGGCATCGCCCCGACCGGATGAAAGCCGTTACGGCGTGGTTCGCACGCTATCGCGCCCGCCGGGCGGCGTTGCCTCCTCGGCCGTGGCTCCCGGCGGCCTCTGTCGCCGCCACGTGAACGCCGCGCCGAGGCCGAGCAGCAGCGTGGGGACGGCGGTCAGGAAGCGGTATACGAGCACCGCGGCCACCACGCCCGCGTTGTTGCCCCCGAAGCCGACGAGCGTCCCGGTCAGGGCGAGCTCGACGACGCCGATCCCCCCGGGCGTGATGGGGATCGATCCGAGCAGCCGGGCGAGCGACCAGGCGGCGAAGGCCTCGACGACGGTCACCTCCGACGCGGGCACGTCCAGGGTGCGCAACGACACCAGGAGCAGCAGGAAGACCGTGAGGCTGCCGGCGAGGCACGCCGCGGTCAGCAGGTGCCAGCGCCGCTCCAGGAGATCGCCGGCCTCGTCGCGAAAGCGCTCGAAGCTCTTGCCGTCCCAGGAGACGGGCCCGCGGCGGACCTTGCCGAGGCCCCAGTTCGCGACGCGCGCAGCGACGTTGCCGATGTCTTCGGCGAGCCGGTCGCTGATCAGGATCAGCACGAAGCCGGCGATGACGACGCCCAGGATCGCGACGCCGACGAAGGCCACGGTGGCGAGCGCGGCGGTGCTCTCGCCGGAGAGCGCGAGCAGGAAGACGGCCACGATCGGGAACGTCAGGTTGAGGAACTGGTTCCAGAGGCCGGTCAGCGTGATCGCGCGGGTCACGTTCCGGAGCGGGAAGCCCCAGCTGCGGAGGATCCCGTACGAGCCGGCGACGCCGGCCGCGATCCCGCCCGGGAACACGATCGAGAGGGCGGTCGAGGCCTGCGTGACCGTCAGCGCCTGCAGGAACGCGAGCCCGGGGAGCGCGACCTGCCACGGAGGGGCGAAGGTGAGCAGGTTGAGCGCGGTCGCCGCGAGCAGCGCGCCGATCTGGGCCCATGTCAGCTGCTTGACGACGCCCCAGACCGCCCCGTAGTCGGCGATCGTCGGCAGGAAGTAGAAGAAGGTCGCCGCGATGATGCCGAGGCTCACCGCACCGAGGACGATGCGTTTGACGAGGGGGCTGCGCAGGTGCCTCATCCGGTCCCGTCGCTCCGGGTCGGGGTCGCGGCCACGTCGAGCCGTTCGCCTGGAGCGAGGATCCGGACGGCCACCTCGGGCGCGAGCTCCGCGGCCAGGCGCTCGAAGCGCTCGGCCGGCTCGCGCAGCACCGCCTCGTCCCGGCTCATTCCGACGCGCCGGTAGGTCCCCCAGTGGATCGGGATCGCAAGTCGCGGCTTCAGCAGGCGCAGCGCCTCGGCGGCCTGGCGCGGATCGAGGTGCCCGCGGCCGAGCCTGGGGCCCCAGCCCCAGATCGGCAGCAGCGCTACGTCCAGCGGCGCGAGCTCTCCCATGCGGTCGAAGACCTCCGTGTCGCCGGCAAAGTACAGGCGCGCCGGCCCCGAGATCAGGTAGCCGACCGCCGGCGTCGCCGCCGACAGCGGGTTGCGGCGGACCTGGTGGGCCGCGTGCGTGGCGCGAACCGTGAGCGCGCCGACGGCGACCTCCTCGTCCTCGTCGAGCTCCTCGACCGGCCCGAAGCCGCGCCGCTCCAGCAGGCGGCGCGCTCCCCGCGGGACGACGAGCCGCCCCGCCCGGACGAGCCGGAGCGACGCGACGTCGAGGTGGTCGCGGTGGACGTGGGAGATCAGAACGGCGTCGAGCTCGCCGTCGAGCGGCGCCGAGGAGGGCGCGACCCGGCGTAGGTGCCCGAGCCGGGGTCGTAGCAGCGGATCGGTCAGGAGCCGCGTGCCTACTGCTTCGACGAGGACGGTGCTGTGTCCGACCCAGGTGACGCTCAGCCCGACAGCTTCTTGCACGACTCCGAGCTCTTGAAGGCCTTCGACCACGTGTCGTCCTTCGAGAGGGACTGGAGCTGCGACGCCGTGGTCTGCAGGTCCTTGCCCATCGCCTGGACGGCGCCCGCGGCCGTCGTCAACGCGGCCGTCAGGTCGCTCGTGCCGGAGACGCCGGAGAGCGCCTCGCGGATCTTGTCGGCGTTCGTGTTCAGGTCGTCGGCGAGCTGCTGGAGGTCCGACTTCGCTTGGTCGGTCGTCGGAGTCGGCGGCTTGCCGAGCGAGTCCAGGTCGTCGCGCAACTGCTTGTTGGCATCGGAGACTGCGTTGGCGGTGTCCTGGAGACTCTGCTTCGAGAGCTGCCCCTTGGAGACGTTCTCCCCGGCGGCCTTCATGCTGTTCTGCCAGTCGACGAGTGCGCTGCACATGCCGTCGGCCCAGGTGGCCGTCTGCTCGGACGCGCTCGTGCTCTTGGAGCCGCCGCAGCCCGCGAGCCCGACGGCGAGCGTGATCGCAGCCACGAGCGCGAGCAACGCCGGCACGAAGCCGGTGACGCCACGCGGCCTCATCGGCGCGAGCAGCTCGGACAGTGCCAGCCCTGGATCCGCCGTCCGCAGGAGGCACAGCGATGGCTCTCGGCACGCGAGCTCAGGAAACCCTTGCGCATTCCGATTCGCATCATCGCAACACCCACTCCGGTCGTGAGCAAGCCGACCAGCAGGAAGTGGAAGGAGACGGTCATGCCCGTAGTTGATCGCCTGCGCTGCGCGCGGGCATCGCCCCGATGGGATGAACGCTCAGGCCGCCGGAAGCTGCGCCCGGTTGTCCGCTGGGAACTCGCTGGCCGTCTGGCGGCGCAGCACCTCGGTGCCGGCGTACGCGAATGCGAAGAGGATCAACAGCGGGAAGATCCGTTGCGCGTCCGTCGGCCCGGCCAGCAGGACGAGCAACAGCACCAGCGAGACCGCGCCGTAGATCACGAGCGGGCGCTCCCGCATCGTCGGCGCCAGCACGCGGCGCACCCACGTCGCGGGCCGAGAGGGGCCCGCGACCCACGCCGCCAAGATGATCACGATCCCGTAGATGACGGCGTTGATGCCGGTGTTGCGCAGGAGCTCCGTCCCGATCGCCCAGGTGGCATTGACTGCTCCCTTCGCGTCGACGTTGCTGGTGAGCGCGTCGATCAGGTAGTTGCCCGCGTACCGGCGGACGACCAGGATGAGCAGCCCGACGAGGAACACGCTCACCCCCGTACCCATCAAAAGCTTGCGCCGCTCGCGGGCGAGGTAGATGGCGGCCGCGTAGAGGGCGATCACGAGGAAGAAGAGCAGGTAGCTGAGCACGCGGACCACCTTCACGGTGGTTCTCGCCGTCTCCAGCTGGTTGCCCTTCATGATCACGATCTTCCCCGCGTCTGGAGGCAGTCGTCCCTTCAGTCTCGAGCCGAGCCCTGTCTCGTCCGCGAGCTGCTTGAGGATCGGCTGCAGGTTGAGGACGACGTTGCCGTCGCTCGAGACGAGGATCCCCTTCTTTCCGTCCAGGACGGCGATGAAGAGCTCGTGCGCACGGCGGTTTGCCTCGCGCCAGAGCTGCTGCACGCGCGGCCGCGCGAGCAGCTGGTCGGCGGCCCGGACCGCGACCTGCTGTAGGCCGAGGGCGATCTGCGGCGCGAGCGGATCCAGCTGTGGCGGCAGACGCTGCTCCAGGCGCTGGGTCACGTCGACGTTGGTGTAGATCTGGTTGACGAGATAGACCGACAGCGCTCCCCGGATCTCGTCGTTCTCCAGCAGGCGGCCGCTCGCGTTGGTCCAGTTGTCCGTGCTCAGCGCCTGGCGTTTGACCCAGACGTTGAGCGAGGCCACGAGCCCGATGACCGCGGCCAGGACGACGAGCGTCCACGGCACCCACGAGCGCCAGGCGAAACGCTCGCGCTCAGTGGAGGCGCGGGCGGGCGCGACATCGCCAGGTTGAGCCACGTCGCGAGCTTCGCCCGGAGCCCTCGCCGGTGCATCACCCGGAGTGGGTGACGCGCCGAACTGTCAGCCGCCGTCGGGGGAATCGCCCGAAAGGTACAGGAGCGTGGCCTTCACCCTGCGGCTGACGTCGCCCTCGTCTCGCAGGCCGAGCTTGAGGAAGATGCTGTTGATGTGCCGCTCGACGGCGCGCTTGGTCACCACCAGCTTCTCCGCGATCGCCGCGTTGCTCCTGCCCTCGGCGATCAGCCCGAGGATCTCGAGCTCGCGGGGGGTGAGCAAGGCGATGCGTCCGTCCTCGCGGTGGCGCTGCGCCTCGAGAAGCCGCTCGACGACGAGTGGGTCGACCACCGAGCCGCCGTCGGCAACCGCCCGCAGGGCGCGGACGAGCTCGGCCCGGTCCTTGAGGCTTTCCTTGAGGAGGTAGGCGCGGCCCTCCGAGCCGTCGTCGAACAGGAGTGCCGCGTAGCCCGGCTCCGCGTGCTGGGTGAGGACGACGACGCCGATCTCCGGATGTGTATGCCGTAGCTCGGCGGCCAGCCTGATCCCCTCGTCCCGGTTCCCGGGCGGCATGCGGATGTCGGTGAGAACGACGTTCGGGCGCTCCGCTTCGATCGCCGCGCGCAGGCTGTCCGCGTCCTCACACGTGGCGACTAGCTCGATTCCCTCGGTTCTCTCCAGCAGGGCGCTGATCGCCTCGCGCGTGAGAAAGCTGTCCTCGCCGACGACGACGCGGACCGGTTTCTCGCCACTCACGGCGCGCGGTCGCTCTCCGACCCCTCGTCATCTACCGGAACGCTGCCGCGGACCGTGGCTCCCGCGCCGGGCGAGGAGCGGATCTCGAGCCTCCCCCCGACGGCACCGATCCGGTCGCGCATGCTGACGAGCCCGATGCCGTCGGCATGGGCCGCGGGATCGAAGCCGACGCCGTCGTCCCGCACCTCGAACTCGATCTCGCGACCCTCGCGCGCCAGCATCACGGTGGCGCGGGCACCCTGTCCGGCGTGCTTGCCCACGTTCTGCAGCGCTTCGAGCACGCAGAAGTAGATTGCCAGCTCGGTCCCGGCGCCAGTACGTCCCACACCCCGGTCGAAAACCCGGATCGGGATCGCCGCAGAGCTCGCCAGCGAGCGGAGCGCCGGGGCGAGGCCGGCGTCGTACAGGAGCGCAGGGTAGATCCCGTGGGCGAGCGACCGCAGGTCTGCGGCCGCTCTCGCCGCCTCGGTCGCGAGCTCGTCGAGCTCGGTCCCGAGCTCGCCCTCGGGGACATGCTCGCGGGCAAGCGCGAGCTTGATCTGCATGGACGTCAGCCGCTGCTGGGCGCCGTCGTGAAGGTCGCGCTCGAGCCGGTGCCGCTCCTGCTCGGCCGACTCGACGATCCGCGTCCGCGACGCTCGGAGCTCGCCCACGAGCGCGGAGTTCTCCAGCAGCATGTCGGCGGTGGAGCCGAGCCCGTTGAGAAGCTCCGGGTCATCGTCGAGGGCCGCGTCGTGGATCAGCGCCAGCGACGGCGCGCCCGTCCTGGAGATTCGGGTCACGCTGCGCGTCGCCGAAGGCTCGGGTAGCTCGAGCGGCGCGCCCTGGACGTCGACGTAGCCCTGCCGGGACGGGTCCCACACGGCCAACTCGAACACCGGGTCGCCGAGGGTCTCGCCGAGGAACGCCTGCAGCCAGGCAGGCGTGACCCGGTGGGCGCCCGCGCCGCCGATCGTGCGCCAGAGGCTCGCCGCGGCGAACGCACGACTCCGCAGCTGTCCGAAGAGCAACGCGACCGGGATCCCGAACGCCCCGATCGTCGCCACGACCCGCATCTCGACGTCGGGAGGGTGGTCGCTCGCCTGGCTCACCAGGCTGTAGGTCGCGTACGTGGTGGCAAAGATGATCGACGCCCACAGCAGCGGCGCCACGGCCCGCCGGCGCAGGAGCGCGGCCGAGCGGGCCTTCCTGGCGAGCAGGACGGCCATGGCCAGGACGATCAGCGCGGTGAGGGCGTTCGCGACGAAGCTGATCGCGGTCGCGAGCTCCTGCGGCGTCGCGACGAGCTGCAGGCCGTTGTCCGGGCAGCGGTCCGTGCAATCGCTCAACGGGCCGGCGTGCGGCAGCATCTTCGCGAACACGAGCACGACGGCCCAGACGGCGACGCTGATCCCCATGGCCGCGGTGACGAACCGGCGCTCCAGCGGCGAGCTCGGCCGCTCCCGTGGAAAGGAGACCAAGAGGTAGGCCAGGTAGACGACCACGACGGCGAGGGTGACCCGTCCGAGCGTGTACGGCAGCGGCCGGTCGATCGCCGTCAGGGACGTGCAGGCGAAGAGGAAGCCGGCGCCGGCGATCAGCAACCCGATGCGGCTCGTCGGCCGCCTCGACCACGTGTAGACCCCGACGCCGACGTAGGAGGCAACCAGCAGGCCCCTGACGATGGCCGTCGCCTCCGGGTGCGAGATGAGGGTGCTGGACCAGACCGGCCAGACCGCGAAGATCGAGGCGGCCGCTCCTCCGAGGGCGATCGCGAGTACTTGAGTGGAGCTGGCCGAAGAGCGCCGCTCAGCAGCTTCCGCCGCCGCGGCATGTGCTGACATGCAAACAGGATACGAACATTCCGGAGACAGACAAGTTCGTCTCGGGGCCAAGGAGACCGTTTGCCGCCCGCATGCGAGAGCCGAAATCCGGCCCGAAACCCTGTGGTGCGCACACCACAGGAACTGCGTGGAAAACCTCAAGGACGAGTGGTGGAAACTCCATTGGCGGCCGCGTGCCGAGGGCGGATACTCGCAGGGCGATGTCTGCCCGCTGCACGCACTCCTCGTTGCAGGTCCCGGCGTGAGCGCGCGCGCTCCGGCGAAGGCCGCCCCACGGCTCGAGCTGGCGCCGGCCCACCGCTCGTTCGACTTCCTCGAGTCGAAGATCGAGGTGCCCCCGCTACGGCCGGGGACCGTCTCGCGCACTGCGCTCGTCAACCGCCTGCGGGTGACGACGTCGGCTGCAGTCGCGACGGTGGTCGCGCCCGCAGGGTACGGGAAGACCACGCTGCTCGCCCAGTGGGCGGCGCGCGAGAGCCGCACGTTCGCGTGGGTGACCATCGACGAGCGCGACAACGACCCGGTCGTCCTCCTGCGGCACATCGCCGCCACCCTCGATCGCCACGAGCCCTTGGAAGCACGGGTGTTCGACGCGCTGGAGACGCCCGGCTCCTCGATCTGGACGAAGGCGCTGCCGCGGCTTGCGGGGGAGCTGTCGGCGCGTGAGCCGATCGTGCTCGTGCTGGACGACTTCAACCTGCTGCGCTCCCGCGCGTCACTCGAGGTGATCACGGCACTCGTCGACGACGAGGCCGAGCGCTCGCTGCTCGTGGTCGCCGGGCGCACGCCGCCGCGCCTTCCGCTCGCGCCCCTGCGCGCGAGCGGCCGCCTGCTCGAGCTCGGCGCGGCCGACCTGGCGATGACCACCCGCGAGGCCGAGCTGCTGCTGCGGGGGTCGGGCGTCCGTCTGAGCGACGAGCGCACATCCGAGCTCGTGGAGCAGTGCGAGGGCTGGCCGGCCGCGCTCTACCTGGCCGCGCTCTCGATCCGCGACGGCAGGCACACCGGTGTCGAGGCGGCGCGGCTCTCCGGCGACGACCGCTACCTCGCCGACTACTTCCGCTCGGAGTACCTCGCGCACCTGCGGCCGGGGCCGATGCGGTTCCTGCGGCGCACGTCGGTGCTCGACCGCATGTGCGGGCCGCTCTGCGACGCGATGCTCCAGGACGAGGGCTCGGCGCACGAGCTCGAGAAGATCGAGCGCGCGAACCTCTTCTTGGTCCCGCTCGACAACCGGCGCGAGTGGTACCGCTACCACCACCTGTTCCGCGACCTGCTCCACCGCGAGCTCGTCGAGCACGAGCCGGAGCTCGTCCCGAAGCTGCACAGCCGGGCGGCCGACTGGTTCGAGCGGCACGGAGACGCCGAGTCCGCGCTGGAGCACGCCTTCGCAGCCGGCGACACCGACCGCGCGGCGGCGGCTCTGACGGCGCTCGTGCTCCCGCTCTACTACTCGGGCCGCGTCGCCACGCTCGAGCGCTGGTTGGGGCGCTTCGAGCGGGCCGGCCTGCTCGAGCGCTACCCGGCGATCGCGATCCAGGGCTGCGGCATCCACGCGATGCGCGGCCGTCCAGAGCAGGCCGAGCGCTGGCTCGAGGCCGGCTCCCGCGGCACGGTGCGCGGCCCGCTCCCCGACGGGACACGGACGATCAAGCCGTGGCTCGCGACGCTGAGCGCCTGGCTCTGCCGGCAGGGGCCGAAGCAGATGCTCGCCGACGCCGAGGCGGCCCTCGCCGGGCTCGCGGCTGGCAGCAACTGGCGGAGCGGGGCGCTGCTGGCCCAGGGCGCGGCGCTGTTGCTGCTGGGCGAGCACGAGCGCGCGGACGCGATCCTCGTCGAGACGGCGGAGGCGGCCGCGGCTGCCGAGGCGACGGAGAGCCATGTCGTCGCTCTCGGCCAGCGCGCGCTCATCGCCGCCGAGCTGGGCGAGCACGACCGCGCCGACGCGCTCGCAGAGGAGCTGCACGCACTCGTGGCCTCCTCGGCCGTGGAGGGCTACCTGGCGCGCTGCGTCGACTGCGCCGCCACCGCGCGCACGCTGCTCAGGCACGGCCACTGGAACGAGGCGCGTGCGGCGCTCACCGCGGGGCAGGAGCTGGCTCCGTTTCTCACGGTCGCGGTGCCCTGGCTCGCGATCCAGGTCCGGCTCGAGCTGGCGCGCGGGTTCGTAACGCTCCGCAACGCCGACGCGGCCCAGGAGCTGCTCGACGAGGCGGTCGAGCTGCTGGGTCGGCTCCCGGGCTTCGACTCGCTGCATGCGCGGGCGGCGGAGCTCCAGCGGGAGGTCAATGTCACCCCGGAGCCGGAGGGGGCTCACCAGGCGGGCCTCACCCGCGCCGAGCTCCGCCTGCTCCCGCTCCTTGCGACCCACCTCTCGTTCCGGGAGATCGCAGAGGAGCTGTTCGTCTCGCGCAACACGATCAAGACGCAGGCGATCTCGGTCTACCGCAAGCTCGGCGTCTCGAGCCGCAGCGAGGCGGTCGCCGAGGCGCAGCGGCTCGGTCTCGGCGAGCACCTGCGCGTCGTCGTCAGCAACGACCGCTGAGGCCCGTTTCACCCAGCGCGGGTGATGCCGGCGGGGGCGGTTCTCTGCTTGGCTCGGAGAAGCCGTGGAACCGCCCGACCAGATCCTCCGCAAGCTCGCAATTCACGACGACGGCCTCTTCCGGAGGCTCTCGGAGGTCGACGGGCCGCTCAAGGTCGCGCCACTCGATGCGAAGCCGCGTGCGCTCGTCTGCGTCGCGTCCCTGATCGCCGTCGACGCGGCCGCGCCCTGCTACCTCTGGGCGGCCGAAGCGGCGCGGGCGGAGGGCGCGACGGACGAGGAGCTCGTCGGCTGCCTGCTTGCCGTCCTGCCGGTGGTAGGCGCGGCGCGCGTCGTCTCCGCGGCCCCGAAGCTCGGGCTCGCCCTCGGCTACGACGTCGGCGCGGCGCTGGAAGACGCCGACCCGGTCGTCGGCTGACCTCGCGCGGCTGCGAGGTCGCGCGTGATGTGCACGGCAGCCGACAGGAGCGGCGCGGCCAGGATCAACCCGATGGTGCCGAAGATGCACCCGCTCGCGATCGTCGCGACGAGGACGACGAGCGGGTGGAGGTCGAGCGCGGAGCCCATCGCGAACGGCTGCACGATGTTCTGCAGCAACCCGTTGGCGAGGATGACGATCACGAGCATGATCACGGCGGTCGTCGTCCCGTTTGCTCCCAGGGCGACCACGACGGCGAAGGCACCGGCGACGAATGCGCCGATGTAGGGGATGTACGCCGTCACGACGGTCACGATCGCGATCGTGCCGGCGAGCGGCACCCCGAGGATGAGCGCTCCCAGACCGACGACGAGGCCGTTGAAGGCGGCCACGATCGTCACGCCGACGAAGTAGCCGCGCAGCGACCGCAGGACGCCGCCGGTGATCGTGCGGGCCACCCCGGGCGGCACGCCCAGGTGGTTGTCGACCCACCGTCGCATCGAGGGCCCGTCCTTGAGCAGGAAGAAGGCGCTGAGGAGCGCGAGCGAGAGGCCGAAGACGAGCGACGCCAGGCCGCGGATGCCGCTGATCACGCCTTTCGTGAGCGTCGAGATGATCTTCGGCACGTCCGCCTTGACGCTCGCCGAGGCGCTGGCTGCGCCGTCGGCGTCCACGCCGAGGCTCTCCGCCCAGCCCTGGATCTTGGTCACCCCAGCGCCCGAGTCGGTCGCGATCTGCTCGTGCTGGGAGGTGATCCCGCCGATCACGAGCAGCACAATTGCGACCGCGACCGCCACGACGCCGAGGACGACCAGGGCGGTAGCCGCCGCACGAGGCATGTGACGCGCGAGCCTGGCGACGAGCGGCGACGCGACCGCTGCCACGATCGTGGCTCCGACCACCGGGCCAACGATCGTGTAGGTCTCGCCGAGCAGCCACACGAACCCGACGAGCAGCGCGAACAGCCCGACGAGCAGCCACGCCGTCCGGCCGAGGTCTCTCAGCCACCTCGGGGCGGCGAAGGTCGAGCTGAGCGCCTGCAGCTCTCGCGATGGGATCGGTTCCGGCGCTTGCGTGGCCGCGGCCGGGGTATGGCGCCAGCGTCTCAGGTGCTCCACACACTCATCCTGTCGCAGCCGGCAGACGGTAGAGCGGCGCCGAGGTGGTTGCGACCGCGGCGCCGCCTCCGTCTCTCCGCATCAAGTCCTGCGGAGTCGAGCCCCGCCGTAGACGGCCAGGCCGTAGATGATCAGCATGTCGACCGCGAACATCGAGATGCCCCAGAACGGGAACGCCGGGATGAACATCAGCTGGCCGATCGAGTTCACGGCCGCCACGGAGATGCCGAACCAGCGTGCGATCTCGCTGCCGGTCAGCAGAGCGAGCGCCGCGATGCCCTGGAGGATGCCCAAGATCAAGACGATCCAGCCCCAGGTGTTCAGGTCGCTGAACACGTAGTTGGCGTTCGCGACGAACACGTGCGCGTCCGCGATGGCCGCGATCCCCGCGAAGAAGTTCCACAGCGCCGCGAGGCCCAGCATCACCGACGCGAACACGACCCAGCCCGTGCCCTCCGGCTCGTCGCCCACGGGCGACGCAGGCGAGTCCTCATAGCGGCGGGCGATGTCGTAGTCCTGCGTGGTTCTCATGTCCGATACCTCCCTTCCGATCTTCGGTACGTCTAGCTAACCGCCGCCGGTAGCCGACTACATCGCCCGAACGGGATGACTGCACTCGACCGCACTCGGCCGCGCTTCACCCCAACCGGGCGATGCACCGACTCCCTCGAGCTAGGAGCCTGGCCGTGACGGGGTCACCCGTCGTCCGACAGTCCTGTGGGCTTACGGAAACGGGAAAGGGGTGCGGGAATGGCCGAGCTGATCGCCATCGGGTATCCGGATGAGACGACGGCCGCCGAGGCGGAGAAGCAGGCTCAGCATCTGGCCGACGAGCTGATCATCCAGCCCGACGCGATCGCCGCGATCGTTCGCCGGAAGGACGGCACGTTCCAGGTCACGACCAACCACCACGCCGTCGCCGCGGGCGCGACCTGGGGCATGTTCTGGGGTGTCTTCTTCGGGCTGCTCTTCTTCGTGCCCGTGCTCGGGATGGCGATCGGCGCCGGCCTCGGCACGCTGTTCGGGAAGCTCGAGCAAGCGGGCATCGACAAGGAGTTCCAGCGACAGGTGCGCGAGCTGCTGAAGCCGGGCACCTCGGCGCTCTTCCTCGTGCTCGAGAGGACGACACCGAGCGTCGCGATCAGAGCCATGGGCAAGTACCACGGCACGGTCCTGGAGACCTCGCTCTCGCAGGAGGCGGAGGAGCGGTTGCAGAGCGCGCTGCATGGCGCGGAGTGGAGAGAGCCCCTTGCCGTCTAGGCGCGGGGGACGAGGAGGCTCGAGAAGCTCGGCCAGCTGTGCAGCTGCTCGTGCAAGATCCTCGAGGCCGACGGCATGGTGCTCGCCGACGAGTGGATCCATCCGTCCGACCTGATCGCCGTGGGCGCGATGGCCGCAGAGCGGGCCGCCTCCGCGACGGGAGGCTAGAGAGACACAAGGAGCGCGCATACCCGAGGCCTGCGCGCTCACCCTCACACGGGCGGCCGTTCCGAACGGTCCAGCAGGGCAGCGAGGCCACGATCGCCCCGTCTCGGCGACGAGCCGGTGCCTACTCCCGCTTCATCAGCGCGAGTGCCTCCTTCTCCAGGTCGACGTACTGCTCGCCGGAGACGTCGACGATCGCCTGCTTGATCGTGCCGCCGCTGAAGGCGTACGGACTCGCGCCGGCGTAGTCCGAGGTGACCGGCTCCGCCGGGTCTCGGCCGATGTTCAGGCCTTCGCCGACGAGCGAGAAGTTCCCCGGCTGGGTCATGATCTTGCCCTCGCCGACCTTCTCGTCGTCGACGAAGAGCGAGAGCGTGCCGGTCGTGGGCATCGAGTCGCCCTCGCGGACGAAGGTCGCCCCGAGGATCCGCTCCCCGGTCGGAATCTCCTTGCCCGACTCGACGATCTGCTCGTTCGAGCCGACGAAGTTGTAGACGTACTTGAGCTTGCCGTCCTTGACGTAGAGCGCGTGGCCGCCGAAGCGAGCACCGTGCGAGAACAGCACGCCGGCGGCGTCCTCCGAGTCGACCGTCACCTCGACGGCGATCGAGTAGCTCCGGTTGCGGATGTTCACGGCGGCCGTCTCCGGCACCTCGGCCGTGTTCGGGTAGTAGACGTACCGGTCGCGGGGCGGCGAGACCTGCGGCCTCGTCGGGTCGGCCAGAACCTCCACCGCCGTCAGATCCAGCAGCGGGAGGCCGTTGTACTTGCCGGCCTCGTGGAACCACAGGGTGACCAGCTCCTGCACCTTCTCCGGATGCTCGGCCGCGAGGTCGTGGCTCTCGGTCGGGTCCTGGGTCGTGTCGTAGAGCTCCCAGCGGTCGTGCTCGTAGTTGCCCCACCCGGCGATCGTCGGGTGCACGGAGACCGCCTTCCAGCCCTTGTGCCAGATCGCCCGCGAGCCCAGCATCGAGAAGAAACCGGTCTCCTTGGGCGTCGGCACGTCGTCGCTCTCGAAGGTCGAGCGGAAGCTCACGCCCTCCAGCGGGATCTGCTGGTACCCCTTGACCGCCTCCGGGAGCTCGACGCCCAGGCAGTCGAACATCGTGGGGACGACGTCCGTCGCATGCAGGAACTGGTGCCGAAGCTCGCCCGTCGCCTCGATGCCCTTCGGCCACGAGATCACCAGTGGGTCGGCGACGCCGCCTTCGAAGTTGTAGCGCTTCCACATCTTGAACGGCGTGTTGAACGCCCACGCCCAGCCCACCGGGTAGTGGTTGTAGGTGGCCCGCGAGCCGAGCTCGTCGAGGTACTGCAAGTTCTCCTCGATCGTGTCGGGAATGCCGTTGAAGAACTTGTTCTCGTTGACGGAGCCGTTCGGACCGCCTTCACCGCTCGCGCCGTTGTCGGACACGAGCACGACGATCGTGTTCTCGAGCTCGCCGGTCTCGTCGAGGAAGTCGAGCAGCCGCCCGATCTCGTGGTCGGTGTGGCTGAGAAAGCCCGCGTAGACCTCGGCCATGCGGCAGAAGAGCTTCTTCTCGTCCTCGGAGAGCGAATCCCACGGTCGCACGACGTCGACCGGGTTCCACGGCTTCCCCTCGACGCTCGTCTCCTCGGTGTACGGGTTCAGCGGCGTGAGCTCGGCGCCCTCCGGGAAGATCCCGAGCTTCTTCTGCCGCTCGAACACGAGCTCGCGGTAGGCCTCGTAGCCGATGTCGAACGTGCCCTCGTAGCGGTCGATCCATTCCTTTGGCGCATGGTGCGGCGCGTGCGTCGCTCCGGGGCAGAAGTACATGAAGAACGGCTTGTCCGGGACGAGCGTCTTTGCGTCGCGGATGAACTCGATCGCCTTGTCCGTCAGGTCCGTCGTCAGGTGGTAGCCGTCCTCCGGCATCGAGGGCTGATCGACGGGATGGTTGTCGTAGACCAGGTCCGGATACCACTGGTTCGTCTCGCCCCCGAGGAAGCCGTAATAGCGCTCGAAGCCGCGGCCGACCGGCCAGTTGCGCTTCGTCGCGGCCATGTTCATCTCGTCGGCGGCGACGAGGTGCCACTTCCCGAGCATGTACGTGTTCCAGCCCCGCTCGCCGAGCACCTCGGCGATCGTCGCGCACTCGAAGGGAATGTGCCCGTTCGAGTTGGGAAAGCCGGTCGTCGCCTCGGCGATGCAGGCCATGCCGTTCGTCGTGTGGTTGCGGCCGGTGAGCAACGAGGAGCGTGTCGGCGAGCAGAGCGCGGTCGTATGCCAGTTCGTGTAGGTGAGGCCCTTCGCTGCGAGCTTGTTGATGTTGGGCGTCTCGATCAGGCCACCCCACGGCTCCATTGCGGAGAAGCCGACGTCGTCGAGCACGATGTAGAGCACGTTCGGGGCCCCCTGCGGCGCCTCGGGTTGCATGTACGGCTCCCAGTCAGGGGTGGAGTCGCGCGTATCGACGTTGATCACGCCCTTGAACCTCGTGCTCATGCCGTCTCCCTTCCTCCGGACCACCGGGCCTGCACCGGCAGCGCGCTCCCCGCGCGCCGGCTCGCTCCGGCCGAGTCGCGTCAAGTTCCGCGAACGACCCTGCCGGTGCATCATCCGTTCCGGATGAAGCACGGATCCGCAGGTGGTAGCGCCCATGGAGCGGCCCGGCCCTTTCGTCCCGTGCGGGTGAGGCAGCGGTCCCCGGAGAAGCGGACAATCGCCTCGTGACGACGAGATCGTCCGGGAACCTGGAGTACTCGGAGCGGCCGGGCTGGGACGTCGGGCGGCCCCGCCTCCACGTCCTGCGACTCCTCCTGGCCTGGGCCGTCTCGGCGCTCGCCCTGGTAATCGCGGCGTGGATCGTCCCCGGCGCGGACGTGAAGAATTTCGCCGGAGCGCTGGCGGCCGCGGCGGTGATCGCGGTGCTCAACGCCGTCCTGCCTCCGCTCGTCGCGGCGTTGCCTCTGCCCCTGATGGCGCTCCTCGGCTTCGTGATCGTGCTCGCGCTCGACGCGGCGATGCTGCTGGCCGCGGATGACATCACCAACGGCGACATCTCCGTCGACTCGTTCTGGTCGGCGCTCGGCGTCTCGCTCGTCGCCGCGGCGGCGGGCGTGGTGCTCCACGTGGTGCTCGGGACGAACGACGACGACACGTACACGCTCCGGGTGATCCAGCGCATCGCGCGGCGGTCGGGCGAACGCGAGGAGACGGATGTCCCCGGGATCATCTTCCTGGAGATCGACGGGCTCGCCCTCCCGGTCCTCCAGACCGCGATCCGCAACGGCAGCGCGCCGACGATGGCGCGCTGGCTCCAGGAGGGCTCGCACGAGCTCGTGGAGTGGGAGACCGATCTCTCCTCCCAGACCGGCGCGAGCCAGGCGGGGATCCTGCTCGGCTCGAACGACGACATCCCGGCCTTTCGCTGGGTCGAGAAGGAGACGGCGACGCTGATGGTGTGCTCCGCCCCCGCCGACTGCGCCGAGATCGAGCGGCGTCACCTCTGCGGCCGCGGGCTGCTCGCCGACGGAGGCGCCAGCCGCGGCAACCTGCTTTCCGGCGAGGCCGACCACGTCATCCTCACCGCCAGCCGCAGCGAGGCCGAGCGCCGTGCGAACCCCGGCTACCGGGCGTTCTTCGCCAACGGCTTCAACGTCGTGCGGTCGCTGGTGCTGTTCTTCTGGGAGGTCGTCGTGGAGATCACCGCAGCGTCGCGGGCCAGGCGCCGGGACGTCCAGCCGCGCGGCCATCGCGGCGGCTACTACCCCCTGCTGCGCGCGGCGCTCTGCGTGGTCGTCCGCGACCTGATCGTCTACGGCGTCCTCACGGACATGATGAAGGGGCGGCCCGCGATCTACGCCACCTTCTCGAGCTACGACGAGGTCGCGCACCACTCCGGGCTCGAACGCGCCGACACGATGGAGGCGCTGCGCAAGCTCGACCAGCAGTTCGGACGCATCGAGCGCGCGCGCCGCTACGCCTCTCGTCCCTACGAGATCGTCGTCCTCTCCGACCACGGGCAGACGCAGGGCGCGACCTTCAAGCAGCGCAACGGCTACGGCCTCGAGGAGCTCGTGCGGCGTTCGGTCGAGCAGGCGGACGTCGCCGAGCTCGGAACCGGCGACGAGAACCAGGCAACCGTCGGCCGCGCGGTCGACGAGGCCTCGGGTCACAAGAGCAAGAAGCCCTCCAAGAAGGACGTCAGCGGTCGCGACGTCGTCGTCTTGGGCTCCGGCAACCTCGGCCTCATCTACCTGCTCGACGAGCCGCGCAGGCTCTCGCTCGAGGAGATCGAGGCGCGGCATCCGCGCCTGCTGCCGGCGCTGCGCGCCCATCCCCACATCGGCTGGCTGCTCGTCCGCTCCGAGCGCGACGGCGCCCTGGTGCTCGGCCCGCGCGGCACCCGCTACCTCGAGAGCGGCCGCGTCGAGGGCGAGGACCCGCTGGCGGACTACTCGCCGACCGCGGCAGAGCATCTCCTGCGCTCGGACGGGTTCGCGCACGTTGCCGACCTGATGGTCGGCAGCTTCTACGACCCCGCGCTGGAGGAGGGCTGCGCGTTCGAGGAGCTGATCTCCTTCCACGGCGGGATCGGCGGCCCCCAGACCCGGCCCTTCGTCCTCCATCCCTCGGAGCTGAAGCCACCGGGCGAGCCGATCGTCGGCGCGGCGGCGGTGAACGAGCTGCTCCTCGCATGGAGACACGGGCTCCAGGCCGGTCCGGAGGCGCCGCCTGGCCCCGAGGTCGCCGTCGCCGCAACTGCCCGGTCGGAGGCGTGAGCGGATGAGCAGCGCCCGGGCGGCCCCGGGCGGCGGCCGGGTAGCGGCCGTGCAGGGGTGGCTCGCGGGCAAGGCGGACACCCGGATCGGCAGGCTCGCGTCCCAGTGGTTCCGCCGGTACTTCGAGGCAAGCCGCAACTCTGCCTCGGCGGCGACGGTCTACTCCGCTCTCTCGGTCTTCCCGGTCGCGATGGTCGCGATCGCGTTCTTCAACTGGTCGGGAGGCGATACCAACGCGTTCGCCGACCGGCTGATCGATCACCTCAGGCTGAGCGGTCAGACGGCCGACCTCGTACGGGAGACGTTCGGCACCGCCTCGTCCAACGCGCTCGCGGCCACGATCGCAGCCGTCGCCGGCTTCCTGCTGTGGGGTCTCGGCATCGGGCAGATCGTGCAGAACCTCTATGCGCGCCTCTGGCGGATCGAGGTCGGCTCGGCGGCCGACCAGGCGCTGTTCGCGCTCTGGTTCTTCGTCGTCTGCGGGCTGGTCGCGTTCATGGCGGTCGGGGCCGAGCAGCTCCGCGCGGCGGGCCTGCTCGTGCTCGTGCCGGCCTGGTTCGCCGGCTCGATGCTCTTCTGGCTCTGGACGCCGCGCTTCCTGCTGCACGGCCGGATCGGGCTGCGGGCACTGATGCCGGGTGCGCTCCTCGCCACCGGGGTCCTGGGCGGCACGGTCCTCACGGCGCCGTTCTGGGTCGCGAGCACGCTGAACGCGCAGGGGCAGGCGTTCGGGTCCTTCGGGATCGCCCTCGCCGTGCTCGCTTACTCGTTCATCGTGATCACGATCGCGCTGGTCTGCGCGACCTTCTCGCCCGTCTGGGCCGAGTGGCGCGAGGCCGAGAGGCTGCGTCATGACGGAGCCCCGCAGTAACCGCCCCGAGCCGCTGGAGCTGCCGCCCCCGAGGCGGACGTTGCTCGGGCGCCTCGCCGGCTGGCTCGAGCATGCACGCGCGCTGAGGAGCTGGGTCGAGGCGGCGCGCCACCGCTCGGCGGCCCTCGACGTGACCCTGGAGACGATCGAGCGCGACTCGGAGATCGGCGGAGGGATGCTCGCCGGTGCGCTTTCCTACCGGCTGTTCGTCTTCTCCCTGCCGCTGTCGTTCTTCCTGATCTCCGGCATCGGGCTGCTGGCGAGCGCGATCGGCAGAAAGCCAAACCTGATCGTGAACTCCGTCGGCTTCGCCGGAGTGATCACGAGGCAGGTTGCGAACGCCTCGGAGGGTTCCTCCAACTGGTGGGTGATCCTCAGCTCGTTCGTCGCCCTCGTGTACGTCACTCGCGTGCTGCTGCGTGCGGTCACGATCGTCCACGCGCTCGCGTGGGAGCGTTCCGCCGCCTCGGTCAAGGTGAGCGCCCGCTCGCTCGGCGTCTTCGGCGCGATGGTGTTCGCACAGCTCGGGCTCGTCGCCGCGATCGGCGCGATCAACCACCGGACGCCGCTCGGCGGCCTCGTCGCCCTCGTCCTCTTCGTGTTCGTGCTCGCGGGACTGTGGCTGGTCGTCTCGCTGCAGGTCCCGCACGCCGACGCCCGCTGGACCGACCTGATCCCGGGATCGTTGTTCTACGCGCTCGGCATGGTCGCCGTCGTCCTGTTCAACATCCTCCTGTTCGCGCGGCTGCTGGAGGAGAAGTCGAGCACCTACGGCGCGCTCGGACTCGCAGCCACGCTCCTGCTCGGCTTGTTCCTGATCGGGCGCGTGATCGTCGGTGCCGCCGTGGTGAACGTCACGCTCTACGAGCACCGGGCCCGCAAGCGCGACCGCCGGGAGTCACCGCCCGCGCCGAGCGACGACCGCACAGACGAGCCGGCGGCGCGTCACCGTCGCTGACGGCGGGAGCTCAGTGCGCGCCGAGCTGGCGGAGCATCGACTCGAGCCGGTCGAGGCGCTCGGCGAGCTCGTCGAAGCGCGCCTCGGATCGCGCTTCGTCACCCGCCGCTTCGGCGACGGCGCGCTCTTGCTCGGCGCGGGCAACGAAGGTCGAGGTGATCGCGGCGGTGATGATCGCCAGGAAGGCGATCCCCTCGAGCATCACGAGCGCACCGACGAGACGGCCGCCGAGATTCCTCGGCGTCACGTCGCCGTAGCCGACCGTGGTCACCGTCTGGAGCGACCACCACATGCCTACCCAGACACTCGAGTACTCGTGCGGGTCGAGCAGCCTGATCACGACGCCGCCCGCGACGACCAGGAGCAGCGTCGCCGTCACGATCACGCTCGCCGCCAGTCGGATCGACGGCGGCTCGCGCAGGAACTTCGACATGCGCCGCTCGACCACGTTGAAGCGCGGCGCGGGCCGACCTGTCTGGCCGGCATCGCCGGGCGGCGGGCGCCCCGGACTCGTCACGCGTCGATCATCTCAACTCCGGGTGACCCCCACCAAGGATGCGGCGCCGGCCTTCGCCCTGATCGGATGACGCACGCGCATGCCGGCGTCGGGGAGGATGGTGCCCGTCCCACGAGCGCGCGACCGGGACGAGTCGCCGCGTTGACGAGCGGCATCCGACGGAAGGAGGCGTGGTGAGCGAGCTGACCGGATCTACCGGGCCCGTGCCCGGCGGCGCGACCGCCGCCGACCAGAAGCGCGCGAGCGCGTCCCGGATCATCCTGATGACGCTCGCGGCGGGGCAGTTCGTGATGGCGCTCGACACGACGGTGATGAACACCGCGATCGCGACCGTCGCCAAGGACGTCGGGACGACCGTGACTGGGATCCAGACGGCGATCACGCTCTACACGCTCGTGATGGCCTCGCTGATGATCACGGGCGGCAAGATCGGCGAGATCCTCGGTCGAAAACGCGCGTTCGCGATCGGCTGCATCGTCTACGCCTGCGGCTCGTTCACCACCTCCCTGGCCCCGAACCTGACGGTGCTGATCATCGGCTGGTCGTTCCTCGAGGGCGTTGGTGCGGTGCTGATCATGCCCGCGATCGTGGCACTCGTGGCCACGAACTTCGGCCGCTCCGAGCGCCCGCGCGCGTATGGCCTCGTGGCAGCGGCCGGCGCGATCGCGATGGCGCTCGGCCCGGTGATCGGCGGCGCCTTCACGACCTACGCGTCGTGGCGCTGGGTGTTCGCCGGGGAGGTGCTGATCGTGCTCGTGATCCTCTTGCTGACCCGGCGGATGAACGACACGCCCGCCGAGGAGGGCGTCCGGCTCGACCTCGGCGGCACGGCCCTCTCGGCGCTCGGCCTCGGCCTGATCGTGATGGGGATCCTGAAGTCCGGCACCTGGGGCTTCGTGCAGCCGAAGCCCGAGGCTCCCGAGTGGCTCGGGCTCTCGCCGGTGATCTGGCTGATGCTCGCGGGCGCTGCGCTGCTGATCCTGTTCGGCGTCTGGGAGAACCGTCGCCTGGCGGCCGGCAAGGGCGTCCTGGTCGACCCGGCGATGCTGCGCAACCTCCAGCTGCGCAACGGTGTGACCTCGTTCATGTTCCTGTTCCTGATCCAGGCCGGGATCTTCTTCGTGGTGCCGCTGTTCCTGTCGATCGCGCTCGGGCTGTCGGCGGTCGCGACGGGCGTCCGGCTGCTGCCGCTCTCGCTGACGCTGCTGGCGTTCGCCACGGGGATCCCGAAGCTGCTGCCCCACGCGTCGCCGCAGCGCGTGATCCGCATCGGGTTCCTGGTGCTCTTCGCCGGACTCGTGCTCCTGATGCTGCTGCTCGACTACGGCGCCGGTGCGGAGATCGTCACCTGGCCGTTGTTGCTCGCGGGTGCCGGGATCGGGGCGATCGCCTCGCAGCTCGGCGCCGTGACGGTCTCGTCGGTGCCGGACGAGCAGAGCGGCGTGGTCGGCGGGCTGCAGAACACGGGCACCCAGCTCGGCGCGTCGATCGGAACCGCGCTCGCCGGGGCCGTGCTCATCTCCGCGCTGACCGCGTCGTTCCTCACCGGCATCCAGAACAACCCGAAGGTTCCCGACCGGGTCGTCTCGCAGGCCGAGACGAAGCTCGCCGGGGGGGCCCCGTTCATATCCGACCACGACCTCGAGGCCGCGCTCACGGAGGCGAACGTTCCCCGCCGGACGACCGACGAGATCGTCCAGGCGAATGAGGAGAGCCGGATCGACGGGCTGCGCGCGGCGGTCGCGCTCCTCGCGATCGTGGCGCTGGCAGCCCTGCCGTTCACCCGTGGCATCCCGACCGTCCAGCCCGGCGAGTCGGCCCCTAGCTGAGGAGGCTACGAATCATCCGGTTCGGGCGATGCCCGCGCGCGTGACGGGGGAGAAGGTCTGGCCATGACCGCTACGAGCACACACTTCACAGCTGAGCGGGCCCGCGAGGTCGGCACCAAGATCGGCATCGACTGGGCCTCCGCACCGTTCGACGTCGAGGAGTTCCGCGCCGGAATGGACGTCGAGCTCGAGCACGGCCGCCACGACCTGGGCACGAACGTCACCGACGACGACCCGATCGTCACCGGCAAGATCGCCCTCGCCCACCTGAACGAGTTCCCCGACTACTACACGAGGCTCGCACGGATGGAGCGGGAGGCAGAGCAAGAGAACGCCAAGTGAGTGAGCCCGCGGCTACGACCGGCGTGCGAACGACCCCGGTCGCCAGAGGCTGACGAGCCCCGCGATCAGGGTCACCAGGAAGATCTGGCCGACCAGCATCTCGAGCCCGGACAGCATCCTCCCGGGCTGTCCGGCCGGGACGAGGTTGCCGTAGCCGGTCGTCGTCAGGGTCGTGATGCTGAAGAAGAGGAAGTCCCCGGTCTGGGTCTCGCTGCCGAAGAACTGGCCGGCCTGCAGCCGGTCGATGCCGGCGTACACGAAGGTGAAGAGGAGCCCCAGGATCACGTAGACGCTGATCGCCCCGAGGATCGTGCGGAACCCGACCTCGCGCTCGGTCAGGACCGTGCCGAGCACCTTCGCCGCAGCCACGGCCAGCAGGGCGACCTGGATCAGCTCGGCGATCCCGGAGGAAGTCGCGCTTCCGGCGATGGCCGAGACGGCGGCGAGGGCGACCGCGATCGACCCGAGGATCACGGCGCCGCGAACGAGCTCGCGGCCGGCCTCGGCCGTGGCGAGCGCGACGACCGCGCAGGCGCCCGTGAGGACCGTGAGGGCGAATCCGCCCCAACCGCTGTACGAGACCAGCGACCCCAGCACGTAGACCGCGACCACGAGCAGGAGAACGAGCCCGAACGCGTTCCCGATACGAGTGGCGAAGCCGGTCCAGCGCTCGCCCGGCCGCCGGGACATGCCGAAGCTGCGGACCGCCGACTCCCGAGTGGCTTCAGTCGGTGAGGCCGGCGATCCCATTCCGGAGCAGCGAGGCCGCGAGTAGGAGCAGGAGCACGAAGAAGATGGTACGAGCATGGTGCTCGAGCCACCGGCGGGCGGCGTCGAGCTGGCGCTTCGTCCAGGCCGGGGCGATCACGAGCAGCAGCAGGGCGACCGCGAGCGGCAGCAGCGAGACCAGCGCGAAGAAGACCCACTCGATCACGTAACCGGTGGCGGTCGGGTCGGTTTCCGAGATGTCCTTGAGCGCGAGCGGGATGAAGCCGCCGGGGTTCGCCAAGGCCGCACCGGCGCCCACGATCGCGGCCACGCGGGCGGTGGCGATCTTGCTCATCTGCGCGATCATCGCCTCTGCCTTCGCCGGGTCCGGCGGGCGCCGTGCGGTCCGCACGACCCACGCGACGATCGCCCCGGCGGCCACGACGTCGACGACCGCGACCCACGTCTTCGGGCTCGACGTGCCCGAGGCCGCCACGTCGCCGAGGACGAAGGCCGCCGCCACGCCGATGGCGAGCGTGGCGCTGAGCGCGCCGAGGTAGAACCAGAAGCCCGTCCGCAGTGGCCGGTCGCCGACCACGAGCGCGAGGACGGAGAAGGAGAGCGTCGTAGGAGAGAGCATCGCGCCCACGGCGATGAGCGCGAGCTCCGCGTCGATCCAGGTCACGCCTCGGCCTCGGGCTCACCTCGCTCCGCCTCGCGCGCCGCGCGCTTCGTCGCCTTCCGCTCGGCGTGGGCCTCCTTCTGCTCCGCCGCCTTCTCCTTCGCGCCGACGTACGACTCGCCGACCAGCCGCTTGCCGCCGCTCCAGCCGAACGCCCAGACCATCATCACGACCCCGAAGATGATGTTCCACGAAGTCGTCACGAGCTGCTGCGCGACCGAGTAGGCGGTCGCCTGCTCGCTGGTCGCGACGCCCTTGAGCGAGGCGACGTTGAACGCCTGGTTGACGCCGGCGCCACCCGGGGTCGCCGACGTGACGTTGGCGATCGAGTTGCCGCCGGCGATGCGCATCAGCGTGTGGAAGCTGACCGGGATGTCGTAGGCCGACAGAAAGACCGCCATCACGCCGAGGCTCGCGATCCAGCCGAGCAGCGACGGGACGAACACCCGAGTCATGTACTTCCCCGGGTGCGCCAGGATCGAGCCGCCCTCCTTCGCCTCCTCCCACCAGACGAGCACGCGCGGCCAGAGCCGCCGGAAGAGCACGAAGATCAGGTACGCGCAGCCGAGCAGGAAGATCGCGGTCGCCCACGGGTGTTCGTGAACGAAGCTGAACTTGATGTCGAACGAGCCGCCGACGCTGAGGAAGAGGTAGAGGTACGTGAAGGCGCCGATGACCGTGAAGAAGATCTTCTCGACCGCGTAGGCGCCGAGGATCGCGGCGAAGCTCGCCCCGGCGATGATGGCCGTGAACATCAGCAGCAGCGCCAGCGTGCCGAGGTTCGCGGGCAGGATCCCGTTGAGGGCGACGGAGGCGGCGTAGCAGGCGAGGATGTCGAGCCAGCGCACGCGCTCGGGGTAGGCGAAGCGGAGGATCGAGTACCAGGCGAACGCGGTGAGCGTCGTCTGAACGGTCTTCAGGGCGACGCCGGCCACGATGTAGGCGGCCGAGATCTCCGTGATCGTGTCCCAGACGTCGGAGAGCCAGCCTCGGATGTCCCAGCCCAGCAGCTGCGCCGCGGCGCCGACCACGACGAGGACCGCCGCGCCCGTCAGCAGGCGCTTCCACTGGAAGCGGTGCTTCGGGCCGGAGTCGACCGCGGGAGCCGCGACGCTCACCGCGAGTGCCCCCCGGCGATCCGGACTGGCTCGCTCACGAGGCGCAGCATCTCGGTTTCCGGCTGCGGTCGCATCATCCGAACCGGACTACGCCCGTTTCCTCCGCTCCGGGCCGTTTCGTTCATCCCATCCGGGCGATGATCGGCCGCAGCGCGGATGGTGAACTCGGTGCACCGCGTCGGCCGGTCGTCGGCCGAAGCCGCACACGAAAGAGAGGGCGCAGATGCTCGTGCTTTCCGACTACCCGTTCATGGACGTGATGTGGACGATGCTCGTCTTCTTCGCCTGGGTGATCTGGGTCTCGCTGGTGATCATGACCATCGTCGACAACTTCGGCCGCCACGACCACTCGGGTTGGGCGAAGGCGGGCTGGACGCTGTTCATCATCTTCCTCCCGCTGATCGGCGTGCTGACCTACATGATCGCTCGGCCGCCCGAAGACCGGGCGATGATGGCCTAGGCGTCGCCTCGTGACCGACTTGGCCGAAGGCCGGCCGTCCCACGCCGCACGCCTCGGCCGCTCGGCGCTGGGCGAGCGGCTGGCGGGCTTCATCTACGGAACGATCATCACGCTGTCCGTGGTCGTCGCCGGCGCGCGGGCGTTTCCGCACAGCCCCGAGCACGTCGCGGCTCTCGTCGCGATCACCTGCGCGATCTTCTGGATCGCCCATGTCTACGCGCACGGGCTCGGCCACAGCGTGGCGTCGGGCGAGCACCTGTCACTCGCGGAGCTGGGGCACATCGCGCGCCGTGAGGGGTCGATCGTCGAGGCGGCGCTCCCGCCGCTCGCCGCGCTCCTCCTCGGCGCAATCGGGGTCCTCTCGGAGCAAACGGCGATCTGGCTCGCGTTCGCGCTCGGCCTCGCGGTGCTCGCGGCGGAGGGCGTCGTGTTCGCGCGCGTCGAGCGGCTGAAGCCGGCCGCGGCGCTGCTCGTAGTGGCGGCGAACCTCGGGCTCGGCCTCCTCCTCGTGGCGCTCAAGCTCCTCCTCGGCCACTGAGATGCTGATCTTCCTCGCGATCGCGTTGCTCCTGGTGCTTCCGTCGCCGTGGAACGTCGTCGCGTTCATCGTGCTCGTGCCCCTGTGGGTGCTCGAGCTGTTCGGCTGGAACCGGACGACCAAGCGCCACCGCAAGGCCGTGGGCGCGGAGACGCTGATCGGCCGCGAGGCCGTCGTCAGCACGCCGTGCCGTCCGCGTGGGCAGGTTCGCCTCGACGGCGAGATCTGGGAGGCGCGCTGCGAGGCGGGCGCGGCGACCGGCGAGCGTGTGCGCGTCACGGGCCGTGACCGCCTGACGCTGATCGTCGAGGCCGCGGGTGCCGACGAGGGCGCCGGAGGTCGCTGACGCTCGGGGAAACCGCGGACGCCGGGTCAGCGGTAGCCCCGATGGCGCCGGTCCATCAAGGCGGGATGCTGTTGCACACCAGAGCAAAGGAGTGTGCGATGCAGCCCGCTTTCCGTGCACAAGCAGGAGACCTCGTCGTCGTCCACGGGCATCGAGTCGGCGAGTCCAGCCGAACCGGAGAGATCCTCGAGGTCCTCGGAACCCCCGAGCGAGAGCACTACCGCGTGCGCTGGGAGGACGGCCACGAGAGCGTCTTCACCCCCGGCAGCGACGCCGAGATCCGGCACGTCGAGCGCTCCGAGCACGACGAGCCGGTGCTCATCCACGACCCCTAGCGTCTCCGTCTGCGCTTACGTGCTCTCATATTCGTCGTGGCGGCGCCACCACTCGTAGGGCTTGCCCTGCGGGTATCCGGCGGGTGAGTCCTCCCATTCCTCCTGTCGGCCGAGCGGCGTCAGGTCGAGGAAGGTCCACACACTGCCGAGCGCCTCGACGCCGCGGGTAGTCGTGAAGTACGTGCGAAAGACGACGTTGCCGTCGCGGAGGAAGACGCTGAGGCCGAACGTCTCGCCGTCCTGGTAGACGTCCGGCTGCGGCCTCTCCGGCCCGACGCCGAAGTCGACGTTGAAGTCGCTCTCGAACGACGAGTACCACGGGATCGTCCAGCCCATGCGGTTCCGGTATGCCTCGATCTTCGCGATCGGGGTTCGCGAGACGAGCGCGAAGGACGTGTCGCGCGCGTGCAGGTGGGCGAGGTGACCGATCTGGTCGACGAACATCGAGCAGCCACTGCAACCGGCCTCCTGGTTCGGCCCGAACATGAAGTGGTAGAGGAGCAGCTGCCCGCGCCCCTCGAACAGGTCGAGCAGCGTGGCCTTGCCGCGGGGCCCGTCGAAGGCGTAGTCCTTGTCGATCCGGACGATCGGCAGCCTGCGGCGCTCGGCGGCGAGCGCGTCCCGTGCCCGCGTGGCGTCCTTTTCCTTGGCGAGGAGCGTCTCGCACGCTGCCTGCCACTCCTTCTGGGAGACGATCTGGGGAAGGTTCATCGGGCTCCTCTCGATCATTCGTATTCGTCGTGTCGGCGCGGCCAGCCTTCGGGATCGTGGGCGCGCCCCCTCGGCGTGCGGTCGAGCAGCTGCCAGGTGGCGCTCAGGACATCGGTGCCGCGGTCGTAGCAGGAGTACGTGTGGTAGACGACGCCATCGTCGAGCGCGAAGGCGCTCAGGCCGTGGAGCTCGTCCCGTCCGAGCTCGTCGCTGCGGCGAGTGAGCTCCTTCTCCTCTGCCAGCAGCGCGGTGCGGGCGGCCAGCCACTCCGCGCGCGTCCCCACGACCCTGCTCACGAAGCCATCTCCATCGAGGGCGACCCGTCCGGCTCGGTCAGTCCGGGGACGCTCGCCGGCGACACGGCGACCCAGATTCCGAGGGCGAGCAGGGCGACCGCGAACACCCGCGGGAGCCGCGGACCGCGCGGCAGGACCTTCTCCGCGAAGATCGCGACGGCGACGACCGCCATCCAGAAGAGGCTCATCGCGCCCAGCGCGAACAGCACGAGCATCAGGCCCCCGGAACAGCCGACGCAGTCGAGGCCGTGCGCGAGACCGCTCCGGAATGCGTTCCCCCCGTGCGGAGTGCTGCGGCAGTGGCGAAGGCTCAGCCGCTTCAACGGCGTCAGCTCGTAGAACCCTGCGACGACGATCACGCCGCATGCGGCGTACGGGCCGGCCCGGTCCCACGCGAGCCAGCCGCTGTCGAACGAGGTCAAGAGCCGGAAGACGCCGTAGGCCAGGAGGCCGTAGCCCGTCCAGATCGCCAGGTACCCGGCCGTGAAAAGCAGCGTCGGCATGCGGCGGCCGAGCCGCGCGACGTGTCGCGCCGCCGGCGCCGCCGAAGGCAGCATCATCGCGGCGGTCATCGTGACCCAGACCCCGAGGTACCACCCGAGCCCGCCCAGGTCGGTGCCCGGGCCTGCGTCCATCCCTCGCATCCGATTGACCGTGACCGCCCACGCGGCGGCCGTGCCCGCGACCAGCACGATCGTCGTTCGGCTGCGAGCCGTGAAGTGCTCCGTCATCCCGGTCTCCCTCCCTTCACTCATCACCTCTAGACGTGCCGGAGGACGAAAACTCATCGCTGCGAGACCGCCACGAGCACGGCCGACTCAGTGGCTGTTCGAGGACGGCTCCGATGAGTTTTCGGGTCGCCGCCGGTCTCATTCCGTGATCCCGGTAGCGTCCGATCCGACGATGGGGATCGGCTCGCGAGGGAGCGTTCGAGTCCGACAGGAGGGAGCTGAGATGACCGAGCACAGGATCGGAACCCGCGAGGAATGGCAGGCGGCCCGGGAGGAGCTCGCCAAGCTCGAGGGCAAGCAGGCGGAGCGAAACGAGGAGATCAAGAAGAAGCGTCTCGATCTCCCCTGGGTCGAGGTCGAGAAGGAGTACGAGTTCGACACCGAGGAGGGCAAGAAGACCCTGGCCGAGCTGTTCGACGGGCGCTCACAGCTGCTCGCCTACAACATCATGTTCGGCCCCGACTACAGTCTCGGCGCCTGCCCTGGCTGCACCAGCCTGGGCGACGGTCTCGACGGCTCGCTCGTCCATCTCAACCACCGCGACGTGACGCTGCTCTGCTTCTCGCGGGCGCCGATCGAGCGGTTGAGCGCCTACAAGCGGCGGATGGGCTGGCAGTTCCCCTATGTCTCGACCTACAACAGCGAGTTCGCCTTCGACTTCGGGCTCGCGCTGAGCGAGGAGCAGGCGCAGACGATTCCCGAGCTCAAGGAGATGATCGACAGCCCACCCGACTGGCTCCAGGAGTGGTCAGGCCAGATCGGAGGCGAGCTGAAGGACGGGCTGCGCGAGAACCCGAGCTGGATCGCCTTCGCGCGCGAGAACGGGACCGTCTACCACACCTACACCGTGTCGGCGCCCGACCCGTTCGTCGCGCCGTACTTCAACTTCCTGCTCGAGCGAACGCCGAAAGCCCAAGCCGACGAGCCTCGCACCTGGCGGAAGGATGAGTACCCGGACTGACGCCGAGCCGACGCGTGCGGCCTACCGGGCGAACTTCCCCCGCACGTCCAAAACCGGCATATACGCAGGCTCTATCCGAGTGGGCCGGGCTGGATTCGAACCAGCGACCTTGGGATTAAAAGTCCTGGGTGTTGAGGGGCTAGTCTTTGGCTTGAACACTGGGATTTCAACTCGCTCGGGGTAGCTCATTTCGACGGTCCATTCTGGCTGGAATGAGCTGGTTGGCTGGAGCGAAGTCTGGTGTCTGCCGACAGTGAGGGCATGGCTGCAAGTCAGCGGCAGCGGCGGAAGGCGGCGGAGGTTCTCCGCGCGGGTGGCACGCATGCTCAGGCGGCCAAGGCTGCTGGCGTCAGTGTGAGCACGATCAAGCGGTGGCTGAAGGAGCCGGAGTTTCAGACGATGGTTCGCGGCTCGCCGAACATCCGTGCGGGGGCGCCGCCCAGGATCGATCGGTCGCGGAAAGGGGGATCGAAAGAGAGCTACGAGCGGTTGCAGATGTGGGTCGCCTCCGGCACAGGAGAGAAGGGGCCAGAGGTGTTGGGCCGGAAGATCACGCCGGATGCGTACGACGACTCGGCGGCGGTTATGCACGTGCATGTTGTTCAGGAAAATGCGGCCGCTAGGGCGGCGGCGTCGATCGCCGCTGGCGAGTACCCAGACGAGTCGCAGTACGTTCCGGTTTTGCTGGCGGGCCTCGACGAGGTACTCGACAACCTGCCGCTTATCTGCCGGCTGGGCTCTGCGGATCAGCGCGTGAGCTTCGGGGCCTGGCTTGAGGTGTGGACGTTCATCGACGAGGAAGGGCGGAGGCGCATGCTTGGAGAGGTGCTCTGGGATGGGCAGCGGCGGTTCCTGGAGGCGCTCGTCGACGATGGTCATGTGCTGTCGGTCAAGTCGCGGAAGGTCGGCCTGTCGACGCTGGTTTGCGCCCATGCTGCCTGGACGGCGCAGATCCGTGACATGAACGCCTCGGTGCATCTGTTTTCTTATCGGGAGGACGCTGCGAAGGGGCTGCTTCGCAGCCTTAAGCGTGGTTTCAAAGGGCTGCCTGCCTATCTGCGCTTGCCGTTGGAGCAGGAGACGTCGACCGTGCTCGCTTTCTCGGCTGGCCCCAACGACACGCGCACCTTGAAGGCGTTTCCGGCGACGCTCAACGCGTCCATCGACGCAACGTGCTCTCACCTCGTGCTCGACGAGTGGGCGCGCACGTTCGATCCGGAGGCTCTCTGGGCGGCGGTCGAGCCGACGCTTCCGCCGCGTGCAACGTCGGCGTTGATCACGACTGCCCGCAAGGCGGGCGATTTCGTTCATGACTACTACCTGCGATCACAAGTGGGCCAGACCCGACACGAGACGGTGTTCGTGTCGGCGCTCGAGCGACCTGACCGCTCAACGGAATGGCTGCAGCAGAAGCGTCTGCAGGAAGGCAAACTGCACAGCCAGCGCAACTACCCACAGACCGTTGAAGAGGCGTTCGCCGCCGCTGGCGAGCCTTACTTCGATGTCGAGCTCCTCCAGGTGGCACAGCGTGACGCGACCGCGCCCGACTCCGTGCGCAGGGGTGATCGATGCCTGAAGGCGTGGGACATCGGTCGCAAACGTCCGAGCGTCTGCGTTGTCCTGCGCGCTCCTTCGGAGGAGGAAGTGCAGGTCTTGCAGGTTGTGGCGTACAACCGCCTCGTCGACAAGAACTACCCGGCGATCCAGCGGGAGATCGAGCGGATGCACCGCCTGTACCCCGGCCCGACGATCGTCGAGGCCAACTCAATCGGCAAACCGGTGATCGAGAACCTTCACTTGCCCGAAGGCGAGCTGATCGAGCACACGACCACGAGAGCCTCGAAGCAGCAGATGCTGACGGCAATCGAGCTCCACCTCCAACAGCAAACACTGAAGATCCATACCGACTTCGACCAGCTGCTATCCGAACTTGCTGCCTACCGCGATCCTGAAGGATCCATCGTCCAAGACTCGGTGATGGCGTTCGGTATCGCCGTTGCCAACGTGGAGTTCGCTCAAGCTCAGAGCTCAGGCCGCGAGAGCGTTCTGGATCTCGAGCCGTTCACGGACCCCTGGTACCAGTGGTACGAGGACCGCCGCCTTCGCTCCAACGAGGACCTTTTAAACGACAACGACGCCCGGCGCGGCATCATCCCGCCGCTTGAGCGCCGGGCGCGGGAACGCGCCGCACGCTAAACGGGGCAGCTCCTGCCACTTCCGCTCGAACACGGGCGGATCCGTCGCTGAGGGCACCCGCGATCCACGGGCGGCTGCGCGAGGTGCCAGGCTGTAACGCCTACGCCCTCGCCGAGCGAGCCGGCGGCTTCCGCGCCTACCCTCTGCGCAGGCTCATTCGGCTCCTTCACTGAGTCCTGTGGAGCTGCGATGAACTGCACCGGCAGCCGGGCAGAGCAGAGCGTGCTCGCCTCGGACGGCGCGCTTGTGGCGGAGACGCCACGCGAGCGACAACCTCGCTGCGAAGATGCCATTCGTGTCCTGGCGGTGCAAACTCACGAACGCTTGTCAGAAGTCGTCGTCGACCCCCGGCCAGCGAAGGCGTGCGCGGGCGGCGCCCAGGAGGCCGAAGGCGAGTAGGCCAGTGAGCGCTGCCCCCAGAGCGAGAGCGAGCAAGAGGCTCACGCTCGTCCAGGCGGAGGCTGGCCTTGGCTCGGATCCGCCGAGGCGGGCGGTTGCACTCGCCGCACCGAGTTGCGGGACTGTGACGCGTAGCCGGATGCGGTCGCCCGGAACGGCCGCGGTGACGTACTCGACTCTCCAGGTACGGCGAAGCTCCTGCGAAATACGCGCGTAGATGCTTTTGAGCGCCCTACTCGAGCGGGCGGCGTAGAAACTGCCGCCTGTCCTCCGGGCGAGTTGCCGCAGGGGCGCCGGCGAGAAGGCCGAGCTTTCGATCGCGACGGGATAGACCAACGCCTTGGCGGTGCGGGCGGCGTGGATCGCCTGGGCGAGGGTCGCCTTGCTCGTCGTCTCGTTGCCGTCAGTCACGAGCACGATCACGCGACCGGGCACTTTGGCCCGCTGAAGCGCCCGAGCCGACTGGACAATCGCGTCGTAGAGCCGTGTGCCGTAGACGGGATCGGCGCTGATCGACTCAAGCGCGAACGGTGCGTTGCTGGTCGAAGACGAGAAATCGCCTTCCACGATGCTCTGCGATGCGAACGAGACGACCGCGATCTGATCGGCACGTGGCTTGAGCGCCACGAACTTACGCGCCGCGGCGAGCGCGTCGACCAACGGACGCCCGCGCATCGAGCGAGAGTGGTCGATCGCCAGCACGACGTTCTTGGCGAGGCCGAGGTTCTGCGCGGAGAGGTCGACCACGGACGCGCCGTTCTCCGTTACGGTCGGCGGCCGCGAGGACGGTGTCGAGGTGACCACCGTCAGACGGATCGAGGGAACGACGCTCACGTCGACGTTCGCGATCCTGACACCTCCCTGGGCGCTTGCCGGCGCGGCGAGCACGAGCGCGCCCAGGACGAGCATCGGGAGGCGTCGGCTCGCCCGCGATGAGCTCGCGCGTGCAGACACCAGGGGCGGGCTGGGCGGAAGCGGCTTTCGAGTCAGCGGTTGAACCTCCACGGCGGCGGCGTCTTCGTCGGATCATCGGCAGACCGGCGCCTTAGCTCGACCCTGACCTGGCCAGGGCTGCGCCCGTGCGGGCGTCCGAGCTAGAACCAGCCGCGCCGTTTGAACATCAGGAGGAGGACGGCGAGCGCGACGAGCTCGGTCCCCAGTCCCAGCGCGGCGAAGGAGCCCCAGCCGGTGATGTGCCGTACCTCCCAGCCGAAGTTCTGCCCGAAGAAACCGGTCAACCAGCTCAAGGGCAAGAAGATGGTCGCGATTACCGCCAGCTGCTTCATCACGCTGTTCAGCCGGTTCGAGACGGTCGAGAGGTAGACGTCCATCGCCCCCGTGAGCAGGTCGCGGTAGCTGTCGATCAGGTCGCTGATCCGGATCAGGTGGTCGTAGACGTCGCGGAAATAGCGCTCGTCGTCCGTGCTCAGCCCGGGGAGCTCGTCGACCCCGCCCATCAGGCCCGCGAAGGCGTCGCGCTGGGGCGTCACCGCCTTGCGCATGCCGACGAGCAGGCGCTTCATCGCGAAGATCTCCTGCAGCTGGCGGTCGTCCGCCCTGGTGAAGATGGCGTTCTCGAGCTCGTCGATCCGGTCGTCGAAGTCGGCCAGGATCGGGAAGAAGCTGTCGACGAGCGCGTCGATCAGCCGGTAGAGCAGCAGCGACGGGTGCGTGACCCGCTCGGGTCGCTTGGCGTAGCGGGCCCTGACCTCGGCGAAGGCCGGGCAGTCGTCGCGGTGGACGGTGACGAGGAATCGTTCCGAGTAGAAGCAGTGCACCTCGACCAGGCGGTCCTCGTCGGGGGCGGCGCCGTAGACGACGATGAAGGCGAAGTCGTCGTAGTCCTCGATCTTGGCCCGCTGGCCGAAGTGCTCAGAGTCCTCGACCGCGAGCGGGTGGAACTTGAAGACGTCGCGCAGGATCTCGAAGTCGTCCGGGTCGGGCTGCTCGAGGTCGATCCAGAAGAACTCGTCGCTCGCGAGCAGGCGCTCGACCGTCTCGCGGCTGAAGTGCATCTGGTCGCTTCCGTGGTGGTGGAAGACGTGGCAGAGCGAGGGCCCGCCTGGCTCGGACGGGCGTTCGGGCTCGTCGTGCTCGCCCGGGAGCGCCGCGCCGCCTGAGTCGTGTCCTTCGGGCTCCATCCCGCCGATCGTACTTGCGGCCCCGGCGCTGCCGAGCTCCGACGCTTGCTACTTGAGGGTGTTCACCGCCCGCGCGATCACCGTGATCGCGAGCAGCAGGCTGGCGGCGGACTAGACGTGCATCAGCTGAGCGGCATCGCGTCGGTGGGGCTAAACGCGGTGGCGTTCGTGTAGGCGCCAACCGAGGCCCAACTCCGGATCGGAGACCATCAGCACACCTGTGCGCTGAGCTTTCACCATCGCGCGGCGAACCCAGCGAGCTCGCCACCAGCTCATCCCGCTGCCCGGTTAACAATCCCCACAGCCACTCCTACTGCCGGCGACGTCGGCTCGCCCAACGGGAACGGCGGACGCGGTAGCGACGGCCCGCCACGCGCAGCTGAAGACGCACCCAGAGGTCGACCGCGACCTGGGCGATGACGAAGATGAAGTACGCCGCGGCTGCGGCGACAAAGGCGCCAAGGCGGGAGAGCTCGGCGCCAGCGAAGGCCGCCACGAGCAAGGGCCCCACCACCAGACGAAGGCAGGCGCGCGTGTACCCGGTCATCGAGCTGAACGCTAGATTCGGGCGCGGACATCGCGCCGCGGCTGGTTCTTGCGTTCAGGAGCCGCCGAAGATGTTGAAGCCGCGTCCGGGCGGTGGCGCGATCAGCTCGAGGACGTCGTCTACGGTGATGATTCCGATCGGGCGCTCCTCGTCGTCGACGACAGGCACGACGGTGAGGTCGTAGTCGGTCATGGCGCGGACGATCTCGTCGAGGTCGGCGTCGGCCGTGACGCTGCGGCTGTGGCTGACCAGCTCCGGGATCCGGGTGTCGGGTTCGGCGCGGACGAGGTCCGGCAGGGAGACGGCGCCGCGGTAACGGCGGTGGGTGTTGATCACGAAGATCCAGGCGAGGGCATCGGAAGGGGCAGCGGCGCGACGGACGCGCTCGAGCGCCTCCTCCTGGGTTGCCTGTGTGTAGACGGCGACGAACTCGGGGCTCATCAGTCCGCCTGCCGTGAGCGGCTCGAAGCCGAGCAGGGCGCGAAGCCGACGCCGTTGTACGTGCGGCAGCAGGTCGAGGATGTGGGCCCGGCGTTCGTCGTCGAACTGGGCGATCAGGTCGGCGGCGTCGTCGGTCTCCATGCGTACGATCAGATCGGCGAGCTCGTGATCGTCGCGGGCTTCCGCGAACTCGAGCTGGTGATCGTCGCCCAACTCTTCGAATAGGTCGGCTTCCAGCTCCGGGTCGTGCTGGACGGCCGCGATGATCTCCTCGCCCTGCCCGTGCGGTGCGGCCTCGACGAGGTCGGCCAGCTCTGCCGCGTGGAGGCGGGCGAGCTTCGGGTGCGGCACGCGCAGCCGGACGGTCGGGATGTGGCCGGTGAACGGCTCGAGGCTCGCCCAGTCGAGGAAGTTGGAGACGCCAACCCGGGGCGCGACCGCGCGCGGGAGCAGGCGCCGGAGCAGGCTCTGCGGGTTGATGTCGATGCCGACGACGCGCCACCAGCCTTCGACACGCGCGATCTCGATCTCGTTCGCGCGCACGAGCCGGGCGCCGTCGACGTTGATCACCTGCCGGTCGAGCAGGTCCTCACGAAGCAGCAGCTCACCTTCGCGGCGTTCGAACGGCTGCAGGTCGAGCTGCGTCTTGGCGAGCGTGATGCGGCCGTGTTCGATCTCGCCTATCTGCTCCGCCGGCACGAACACGAGCCGGCCCGCGACTTTCGCGACCGCGCCGCTGATCGGCGGGTAGTCCTCACCGGTCAGTCGGACGACGAGGTCCTCGATCCGACCAAGCTTGCGGCCGTCGGCGTCCGTGAGCTCCCCGCTCGTGACAAGCGAGAGGTGGAGGATGGCGGGGGCGACGCTCACGGCAGCAGGTAGGTGACGACGAGCGCGATCGACATCGCGCTGATGACCAAGGTGACGAACCAGCCTGCGGCCGAGAGAACGGGGCCGCTGCTGAGCTCGCCGAGCAACTTGCGGCGGCGGCTTAGCAGCATCACGAAGACGAGGATGATCGGCAGCAGCAGCCCGTTCACGACCTGGGCGAGAAACATGACGTGGATCAGCGGCAGACCGGGGATCAGCACGAGTACGGCGGCCGCACCGAGGAAGAAGGCGAGCAGCCCGTAGAAGGCGGGCGCCTGACGCGGGCGGAGGTCGAGCCCACGCTCCAATCCGAGCGCTTCGGTCGTCGCGTAGGAGCTCGTCAGCGGCACGACGCCGAGCCCGAGGAAGGCAGCGCCGAGGAGACCGAGCGCGAACACGGTCTCGGCCGCGTGCCCGGCGAGCGGGCCGAGTGCCTTCGCCGCCGCGGCTGCGTCCGGGATGCTCCGCTCACCGTGCGCCCATAGCGTCGCCGCGGCGGCGATCACGATGAAGGCGGCGATCGTGTTGGTCAGGAAGGCACCGAGGCCGACGTCGAAGCGCGTCGTGCGCAGGTGCTCGGGGCCGAGGCGCTTGTCTGCGCAGTAGGACTGGATGAACGCCTGGCCCCAGGGGGTGATCGTCGTCCCGACCGTGCCGACGACCGCCAGCAGATACGCCGAGGTCACCTGGCCGTGCGGGGCCACCAGGTACTGCGTGCTCTTCCCCCAGTCGGGCTTCGCGAGGATCGCCGAGACGACGTAGCAGACCGAGACGCCCGCGCCGACCGCGAGGAAGACGTACTGGACGCGCAGGAATCCGGCGCGGGAGAGCAGCAGGCCGACCACCAGCACCGAGACGGTCACCGACACGGGGACCGGCACGCCGAAGAGCGACAGCGCCGCGCCGATCCCGGCGAACTCGGCGAGCGTCGTGCCCAGGTTCGCGATCAGCATCGTCCCGATCGCGAGCGCCGCCCAACGGATCCCGAAGCCCTCTCGGACGAGATCCAACAGACCGCGCCCGGTCGCAAGGCCGAGGCGGGCACCGACCTCCTGGGTGACGAACAGCGCGACCATGCTCGCGAGCACCACCCACAGCAGCGCGTACCCGAACTGAGCGCCGACGACCGAGTAGGTCGTGATCCCGCCCGCATCGTTGTCCGCAAAGCCGCTCACCAGCCCTGGCCCGAGCACGGCCAGGAACGCCAACGTCGGCAGCCGCACGCGTGGGGCACAACGTGAGCCCGCGAGGGCGAATCGCCCGCGTCGGCGGCCGCGATGTCCGAACATCGCGATCAATCTCTTCATTCACGGTCAAGCCAACAGCCGCCTGCTCGCGCAGACGACCTCCAGAACGCCTAACGGCGTGAAAGCGTCGCGCGTGCACGCACGAGTCTTCGACCCGTACTGCCAGGAGCCACAGGCTCACCTCCGCGCTCGCGTGCCATGTGCGGAAGTCTAGTCGTGGGCTACGAGTGAATCACGGCACTCAGAGCTCCAAGCGCGACCCCATGATCACGCTGCGATCGCGGGGGAGGTGGAAGTACTCGGCGGCGTCGGCTGTGATCTTCGCCGTAGCGAGGAAGAGGCGCTTGCGCCAGCGGCTCATGCCAGGCGTGTCGCCCTTCACGAGCTCGATCGTCGAGAGGAAGTAGGTGAGCCTGTCGTCGTCGATCCGGCATTCGATGTCGGCCTTGCGGATCAATGGGATCAGGGCGGGGACATTCGGATCGTCCATGTAGCCGAGGCGGGCCGTGACGTGGGTGATCCGGTCGTCTCGGTAACCGAGGTCGTCGACGACGATCCGTTTTGCCTCCGAGACGTGCGGGACCGGGCGGGTGTCGAGCGTGAGGATGATGACGTTCTCGTGGAGGATCTCGTTGTGCTCGACATTCGCACGCATAGCGAGGGGCGTCGTCGCCTTGCCGCGGTCGAGGAAGATCGCGGTGCCGGGCACGCGCAGGATTGGCGGCCGCATGGCGTGGAGTTGCTCGACGAATGCGCGCAGAGGTCCCTCGTCGTGCTGGCGCTGCCGCGTGACGAGCTCGCGGCCACAAGGCAGACGGTCCATCCCGACTCCCAAAGGCGCGAATCACGGTCCCTTAGCCTTTCCCCCTGCAAATAGGCAGCTTCTTGGGGACCACCACGGGGGCCACCATGCCGATCACGGACCCCTCTGGCCGGCGTCCCTTCGCGGCCGGCAAGCCCCGTCGTGATGGTGGGCGAGGGTCATGCCCCCGTTGTGGCAGTACTTCTGGCGTCTGCAAAAGGCAGACGAGTCCATTGCTGCCCCCAAAGGGCCCGGACCCGGACCTGCGGATTTTCCCCTGGAAACCAGCCGTTTACAGGGGGCCGCCGGAAGGGGGCCATGATCGCCATCGTGGACCCCAGGCAAGCCGACGCCGTGATGGTGGGCGAAGGCTATGCCCCCCGTTGTGGCAGTACTTCTCTCGCGTGTGAATGCCTACCTTGTCGAGAGGTTGGAGCGGCGAACTCAGCAGCGTGCTCGCGCTCGGCACGTTCCTTGGCGGGGTCCCTGAGGGACGCGTGCAGATGGGACCCGCGTCGCGTGGGGTGCCCCGCACAATTGGAGGTTCATCTCTGGTGCTAGCTCGACATCGGTCAGTATCCCGTTGATTGCGCCAGTCGCCGAGCGCGAGTTGGCCTCCGGTCGGAAACGTGAGCCGCAGCCGCTTCGTCAAGGGCTCGCCCCAGCTGTGCGCACCGATTAATGCTCCGTCGAGGAGCTCGACTACCAGCTGGAGGCAAGTTCGACATCCCCGCATCGAGTCGTGCTTGGTAGCAGGCCGTCATCATTGTCGTGAGCGAGCGACGGACCTCTGAACGACCTGAGGTCGCACAAACAAAGGTAGCGAGCGTGTGAGAACCTCCACGCGGAAGAAGGGCGGGCGCGTCCAATTGACTGCGGCGGCGTTCCAGAATCGGCGGCGAGGAGGGCGCCTGATGGACCGTTTGGACGAAGAGAAGCTCGAAATGCTGCGGACCTGGGGCGAAGGTCTCCTGAACGACGGCCGGGACGAGCTAAGAGCCGCCGGCAGGGCGATCATGATGCTGGTCGAGGAAATCGAGCTACTGCACGTCGACCTCTGGCACGCTCGTCAAGACACTGCCAATGAGGCGGAGGCTGAGATCCAGCGAGCCGAGTCCGAAAGATCCAAGAGGCAGCTTGGCTTGGCCCTTCAGCGCCGGATCAATGCTCTTCGCAGTCGTGGTCTGTCGGGCTCAGCCGAGAAGTAAGCACGTTCTCCACAGCTCTACCCACAGCCAGGAGGCCGCTGCTCGCGCAATGCACGAGCGCATGAGCGCTATTCACCCACAGAATCACGCCTAGGGCTTCGTACGAGTCGACGTCCGTTCTCAACGCGATGGAAGCGGCAGACCCCTGCACGAACGCATCCGGGGCGAACGAGCAAGATCGCGGGCTGCGATCCAAGCGGCGTGAAACGGACCTATTCCTGCTCGGCGCGGCGGACGCGGATCTCGAAGTCCACGTCTCTCTCGCTCACGACCTTGGCCTCGGTGACGATCCAGTGCTCGCCGTCGAGGTTGATGGTGTCGCCGACCTGCAGGACCGCTCCGACGTAGTTCGTCGTCTCGTCTCCTCCGTCCTCGAAGTAGACGCGGTAGCAGTAGCCCCTGACCATCGCTGGACTTCTACACTCGCGGCAGATGCTCGTCCATGGAAGCAGGCCGCATGTGCGACGCGGTCGCCGGCTGGAGAGCCCGATAACGCTTGCGGCCGAGACTCCTACTTCGCAAACGGCGCGACGCCTCTGCACATGCAGGTTCCGAGGCGGTGCATTCCCGCTGCTGCGCTGCACCATCGCCTGACCTCTCTTCCCCCAGGAAACGACCGCGCGGTCTAGCGGTGTTGCTCCTCGACAAGTCGCCTGGCAGGTGTCTGGGGCGAAAGGAGGGCGTCGGGGTCGGACCTAGGCAGGTGTGAGTGTCAACACGACCGGCAGCGTCAGAAGCACCGCGCCCGCCTCGTCGTCCCGGTGGGAGTAAACCTTCTCCTCAGACGACTCGACGTGCCATCCCGGCAGGATCTCGTTGTGCGTGAAGCCCTTGCGAACCCGGGCCAAGGCTTGATCGAGCTTCGTGCGGTCCGCTCCGAGAAAAGGGACGGAGAGAAACAGTCCGGCTCGGAGTTGCCTCGAATCCGGCGGCCAAGCGACCGGTTCAAGCTCCGCGACCTTCACGATCAGCGCTTCAGTGATCTCGTGAGCCGGTTGCAAGCTGAGATGCCGGCAGATCGCGGCCTCCAGCTCGGCTCTGTCAGGCGCATTTGGCATCTAAGGCACTTGGTTCCGAAGACGATCCTATTACGCGACTGGGGAACCAGGTTACGGCCGTTGGAGTAGCGTCTGCAGCGCGATCGTCTGCAGCGCGATCGGTGCGGCGCCTACACCGAGGGGCGCTCGATGCGAGTCGAGAGATAGCTGGTGAAGTGCTCGCGCCGTCGGTGGTCGAAAGACGCTTAAGTTCACGTATCCCGTCCGAACCGATCGGAGGTAGCACGATGGCCCGACCGCGGAGAGTGAAGAGGATCCTCAACTGCTTGCCCTCGCAGGACCAGGAACAAGACTGGTCGATCGTGCACGCGAAGGATGCGGGCGTCATGGCTGCCGCCCCGCCGATCCCAGCCGCGAAAGACCTTCGCGCGCCCTGGTGGAAGATCTCCGACCAAGGCGGCACCGGGTCGTGTGTCGGCTGGGCGAGCGCCGACGCTGTCTTGCGCTGGCACTTCGTCAAAGCTGGCCGGCTTGCGAAGACCGAGCGACTCGCGGTGCGCTTCCAGTGGATGGCAGCCAAGGAGACCGACGCCTTCACCAGCCAGCCGACGACCTTCATCGACAGCGACGGCACAAGTCTCAAAGCCGCACTCGACATCGCCCGCAGGTACGGCGCCGTTAAAGGCAACGTCCTGCCATTCGAGTCCGGCAAGCTCTACAGCGGGGACGTTAAGAGCTTCTACGCACTCGCCGCGCAGCTCAAGATCAACGCCTACTTCAACCTCAGGAGAGACCTACCCGCCTGGAAGGCATGGCTCGCAAGCAAGGGTCCGATCCTCGTACGGCTTGACGTCGACGCCACTTGGGACGACGCCCCCAACACCAAGGGCAACCTCGACCTCTACCGCCCCAAGACCGTCCGCGGCGGCCATGCGGTCGCGCTCGTTGGCTACACGCCCGACCGGTTCATCGTCAGGAACAGCTGGGGTACCACATGGGGCGACAAGGGCTTCGGATACGCATCCTCGGCCTACGCCCAAGCGGCATTCACCGAAAGCTACGGAGTGGCGCTAGCCAAATGACCCCGGTCGCTCTTCGCCCACACGCCGCCCCGAGGTGGCCGTGGGCGCGCGAGACCAAATGGCTCGGATGAGCGCTGCCTCGGGGCTGATTTGGGGACGAGGGCCATGCCCTCGTTGTGGCAGTACTTCGGCGCGCCGTGAAAAAGGTCGACGGCCATGTCGCGGCCGCCGAAGCCGTTGAAGTAGCCCATCAGCTCGCCGAGTCTAGCTGTGAAAGCCGCTTTCGACCGCGTAGGCGCTCCCTCCGTAGTTCGCCGCAGCACGCCCGCGGCGGCCTGCCGATGCCAGGGCCGACGGCGCGGAGGATCATGGCCTTGGAAAGGGGAGGTGGCCCATGACTACGCTCGACAAGTGGACACCTCTGCATGAGCTCGAGCTGATGGAACGCCGGATGCGGACCCTGTTCAACGCCGCCGGCTTCCCGGCTCCGCTCCCGGCCGCCGACGTCTACGAGACCGACGACGAGTTCGTCGTCGAGCTTGAGGCGCCCGGCTTCGAGCAGAACGAGCTCGTGGTGGAGGTCACCGATCAGACGCTCACGATCAAGGGAGCCCGGAGGGAGACCAAGGAGGAGCAGGAGAAGTCGTTCCGGTTCCACGAGCGGCTGGAGCGCCAGTTCGAGCGGCGCTTCCCGCTGCCGGAAACGGCAGATCCTGAGCACCTGCAGGCCCGCTTCGAGCGGGGCGTGCTCGAGGTTCATGCGCCGAAGGCCGCGGCCTCGAAGCCGCACAAGGTCCCGATCGGGCCGACATGAGCGAGCTCACGGCAGCGGGGACCCGCTCCCCGCTGCCTTCGGCTTCCATCCGGGAAGTCGAGATCCCGAGCAAGGGCACGTCGTTGCCGGGGCTGCTGGCCGTGCCGCCGGAGCCGCGAGGCGTCGTCGCGTTCGCGCACGGCAGCGGCAGCAGCCGCTCCAGCCGACGGAACCTGGCGGTGGCAGCGGCGCTGACCGAGGCCGGCCTCGGCACGCTCCTCTTCGACCTCCTCACGGCCGGAGAGGAGCTCGACCGGCGGAATGTGTTCGACATCCCGCTGCTGGCTTCAAGGCTGGTCGCGGCCACGAGCTGGCTCGAGACCGAGCCGGAGCTCTACGCGCTGCCGCTGGGGTACTTCGGCGCCAGCACCGGCGCCGCGGCCGCGCTCTGCGCTGCGGCGGACTACCCGCACGCAGCCGCCGTCGTCTCGCGCGGCGGGCGGCCGGATCTCGCTGCCGCACAGCTCCCCGAGGTGTGCGCGCCCACGCTGCTGATCGTCGGGGGCAGTGACGAGGTCGTGCTCGAGCTGAATCGTTCGTCGCTCGAGCTCCTCCCGCACGGCTCGGAGCTGCGCGTCGTCCCGGGCGCGACGCACCTGTTCGAGGAGCCGGGGGCGCTAGAGGAGGTGTCCCGCGTCGCGCGCGGCTGGTTCCTCCGCCACTTCACCGAGGCCGACGATGCTCGTTGAGGCACCAGCGCTCCGGCAGGTCGACGAGACGCTCTGGGAGATCCCGGCCGACGCGCGCCCGGACATGCGTGTCCCCGCACGGGTCTTCGCAGACCGCGAGCTGATCGAGGCGATCGTGGTCGACCGCTCGCTCGAGCAGCTCCAGAACGTCGCGACTCTGCCAGGCATCGTCGACGCGGCGCTCGCCATGCCCGACATCCACCAGGGGTACGGCTTCCCGGTCGGAGGCGTCGCGGCGACCGAGCCGCCGGACGGCGTCGTCTCGCCCGGCGGCGTCGGCTACGACATTAACTGCGGCGTCCGGCTCCTGACGCTGCCGCTCTCGCAGCGCGAGCTCGGCGCCCGATTGGAGCCGCTCGTCCATGAGATCTCGCTCGTCCATGAGATCTCGCGTGCCGTTCCCGCGGGCACGGGCAGGAGCGGTGAGCTGCGGCTCGAGAGCGCGGCGCTCCATCGCCTGTTGGAGGAAGGGCCGCGGATGCTCGTCGAAGAGCTCGGGCTGGGCACGGCCCACGACCTCGAGCACACTGAGTCAGGCGGCTGCCTTGCCGGCGCGGATCCCGGGGCGGTCTCGGAGCGTGCCCGCGCCCGCGGCGCGGGACAGATCGGAACGGTCGGCTCGGGGAACCACTTCGTCGAGGTGCAGCGCGTGGAACGGGTGCTCGACGCAGCCGCGGCGGAAGTTTTCGGGCTGCGCGAGGGCCAGCTCACCGTCCTGATCCACTCGGGCTCGCGCGGCCTCGGGCACCAGGTCTGCACCGACTACGTGCAGAGAATGGACGCGGCGCAGCGACGGTACGGCATCTCGCTCCCGGACCGACAGCTCGCCTGCGCGCCGCAGTCCTCGCCCGAGGGGCGCGCATACCTGGCCGCGATGGCGGCGGCGGCGAACTTCGCCTGGGCGAATCGCCATGCGATCGCGCACGCGGTGCGCGAGGCGGTACGCCGGATCCTCGGCCCGGCGGCCACCGAGGGCACACGGCAGGTCTACGACGTGGCGCACAACGTCGCCAAGCGCGAGCGCTACGGCGGGCGCGAGCTGCTTGTGCACCGCAAGGGTGCGACCCGCGCGTTCCCGGCCGGTTCGGCACACATCCCCGCTGCGTACCGTGAGGTCGGCCAGCCGGTCTTCATCCCGGGCAGCATGGGCACCTCGAGCTTCGTGCTCGCGGGCGAGCCAGGCTCGCTGGAGCGCTCGTTCGGGACGACGTGCCACGGCGCGGGCCGGAGGATGAGCCGCACGAGGGCGCGGAAGCAGGTCACGGGAGCGGAGCTGCGCCGCCAGCTCGCGGCGCAGGGAATCGTCGTTCGCTGCCCGTCGAACAGGGGCCTCGCCGAGGAGGCGCCGTTCGCCTACAAGGATGTCGAGCGCGTCGTGGACGTCGTTGCGCGCGCCGGCCTCGCCCGTCCGGTCGCGCAGCTGCGCCCGATCGGCGTCGTGAAGGGCTGACCGCCGTGGCGGCTTCGAATCATCCGGGAGTCGGCGCCGAGCCGAGTCTGCCCAGCTGGCTGCTGGAGGCGCCGCTCTTCCACGACCGCTTCGAGGCGGGGCGCGCGCTCGCGAGCGAGCTCTCGCGCCGGCTCGCCGGGAAGTGTGTCGTCGTCGGGCTCGCACGCGGCGGCGCCCAGGTCGCCGCAGAGGTCGCGGGCCGCATCGGGGCTCCCCTCGACATCGTTGCCGTGCGGAAGGTGCGGCACCCGTGGCAGCCCGAGTTCGCGCTGGGCGCGGTCACGCCGGGCGACGGCGTCTACGTCCGAAACCGGGGCGGGCTGTCCGCCGAGCAGCTCGCGGTTGTGGTTGCTCGCGCACAGGACGAGGCGGAGACGCTCGACCGCGTGCTCCACGCGTCGCACCCGGCGGTCGCGCTCGCGGGGAAGCGAGCCGTGCTCGTGGACGACGGGCTGGCGACGGGGGCGACGATGCTCGCGGCCGTCCGCTCGGCCCGCGGCAGCGGCGCGAGCGAGGTCGTCGCGGCGGTGCCTGTCGCCGCGCCCGAGAGCGCCGCGCTCGTCGCCGCAGAGGCGACGGTTGTCTGTCTGCACGAGGCAGCCGACTTCGTCGCCGTCAGCCTCTGGTACGAAGACTTCCCGCAGGTCGACGACGACGAGGTCATCCGGCTCCTCGACGAGGCTTCGTCGGAGGTCACCGGCCGCGGCGAGGGCTGACGCCGATGGAGCTGAAGCTCGCTCTGGCGGGCGACACGATGCTCGGCCGGGGCGTCGGGGAGCAGCTCGGGCGCGCACCGGCGTCCTCCCTCTTCGCACCCGAGGTCGTGGGGTTCGTCGGGGAGGCCGACTTGTTCGTCCTGAACCTCGAGTGCTGCATCTAGACGCGGGGCGAGCGCCGGCCCGACCCGCTGAAGCCGTTCTTCTTCCGCGCGCCGCCCGCAGCGGCCGAGGCGCTCGCATGCCTGGGCGTCGACTGCGTCACGCTCGCGAACAACCACGCGCTCGACTATGGGCCAGCGGCGCTCCTTGACACGTTCGAGCATCTGGAACGTGCCGGGATCGCGTGGGCCGGCGCCGGGCGCGACGCGGAGGAGGCGCGGGCGCCGGCGCTCCTCACGGCGGCCGGCGTGAGCCTGGCGGTCATCGGGGTGACCGACCACCCGAACGAGTACGAGGCGCGATGCGACAGCCCGGGCGTCGCGTACGCCGACCTTCGGGCCCGACCTGCCGGAATGGCTCATCGAGGCGATTCGGAGCCCGCGCGCCGATGCGGTGCTCGTCAGCCCGCACTGGGGGCCGAACATGGCGACGCAACCCTCGCGTCGGATCGAGGCCGCCGCACGCACCCTCCTCGCCGCCGGCGCCCCGCTCGTCGCCGGACACTCCGCCCACGTCTTCCACGGCGTGCAGGGGCCCGTCCTGTACGACCTCGGCGACTTCGTCGACGACTACCGGACCGACCGGCTGCGGCGGAACGACCTCGGGCTGCCTTTCCTCGTCACCTTCGACGACTCGGGCCCGAGAATGCTCGAGGCGCTGCCGCTGAAGCTGGACTACTGCCGTACGCGGCCGGCCGAAGGCGACGATCTCGCGTGGATCTGCAGCCGGTTCCGCGAGGCGTGCGCCGCGTTCGGCACCGAAGTGGAAGAGTCGGCGGGCAGGCTGACGGTCGTGCTCGCACGGGAGAAGCCCGCGCCGAGCTCTTCGCGCTAGCGATCGCGTCAGTCGGCGCAGATGTCCGCCGTGCGGGCGCCGCTCAGTTGCAGCAGATCCGTCGTCCGCAGGCGAAGCGACTGCTCGTGCGTGCCCGCCTCGAAGACGATCTGGCCACTCTGGAAGAGCCGCTTGTCGATCAGCACGCGGTCACCCGAGTCCTCTGCCAAGGGTGGCACGGCGCCCAGCTCGAAGTCTGGGTACGCCCCGGCCAGGACCTCCTCGGTCGCCAGCCCGACGTCGGACGTGTCGAGCAGCTCGCGGACCTTGTGCAGGTCGAGCCGCTGGGACGCGGGGAGCACGGCCCTGACGAAGCCCTCAGGCGTCGCCAGCACAATCGTCTTCGCAACGTCCTCGGCCTGCATCCCGAGGACCTTGGCCTCCGCCAGCGCGGTCTCGGTTCGCGCGTGCGGGAGCAGGTCGAAGGGGACGCCGGCGTGTTCGAGGTGCTCGATCAGCGTGCGCGGTGGCAGGGTACGAATGTTCATCGCTCCTCCTTCCGGGCAGGCCGGACGGTCGCGTCGTTCCCGGGGTAGAAGACGCTCTCGTGCCCGTCGTCCCAGCGGACCCGGTAGTGCCGGTGGCCCGCCTCGCCCAGGACATCCAGGATCTCGCCGGCCCGCTCGGCCTCGCCGACGCGGTGGCCCGCGATCACGAGGATGTCGCCGGTCTCCGCGTCGGTTGCGGTGTGTTGAGCTTCGGTCACCTCATCCTCCTTGTGACGGGAAGGCTCCAAGAGCTTGCCCCGCGGCGTCCGAGCAACCATCGGGGCAACCACTGATTGTTCCTGCGGGGATGCCGGGCCGGCCGGCGTCGGCGCGTGCGGGAAAACCACAGGAGCGATCGGCGCCCGCACCGATGCTGCGCGATGTGGACGGCGGGACGCTCTCACCGTGAAGACTGCACCGGCGACCTCACGGGACGAGCTCGAGTCGCTGGTCGCCGAGTATCGCCACCTCGACGAGGAGCACCGGCGGGCGCGGCCGGGTAGCCGTGTCCGGCGCCACCTGCAGGCGAGGCGCGAGGGCGTGGCATCGCGCTTCGAGCGGCTGCTGGTCGAGACGGTGGTCGACGAGGACGAGCGCGCCTCCTGGCGGCGGCATCGTCACGGTCGCGAGGCCGAGCCGCCCAAGCCCGAGGCAGTGCGGACGCCCCTGTTTCGCGGACGCTCGGACGCGGACTCGACCCTCGTGATCTTCGAAGGAGCGGACGGAAGCCTCAGCGCGGTCGTCGACGGAACGTTGGCGGAGCGGCTCGCCGGAGCCGACGAGCTGGCCGGAACGCACCCGGGCCTTACGTTCCGCCTGGGCGCGACGTCGTTCCGCGAGACCTTCGCGTCTCCGCGCGAGGCGCGCGACGCACTCGTCGAGGCGAGCGAGACCGGGACGTCGCCGACCCTCGCGCATGCCCGTGCCCTGCAGCTGGACGGGCTGATCGACCGCAACCTCAGTCTCACGCCGCGAGGACGTCGTGCCCTCGAAGCGCGCCGGCGCCGCAGGGACTAGGCGTGGAGCTCTCGACCGTTCGCATCGACAAACCCGACGGCCTGAACGTCGTCCTCGGCCAGGCGCACTTCATCAAGACTGTCGAGGACCTCTTCGGCGCCCTCGCGGGCAGCTCGCCGCATCTTCGCTTCGGCATCGCCTTCTGCGAGTCGTCCGGACCGCGGCTGGTGCGACGGGCCGGAAACGACGAGGAGCTCGTCCAGCTCGCCGTGCGCAACGCGCTCGTGTTGGGCGCGGGTCACTCCTTCATCGTCTTCCTGCGTGAGGGCTTTCCAGTCAACGTCCTCAACCAGCTCCGACAAGTGCCCGAGGTCTGCGGGATCTTCTGCGCGACCGCAAACCAGGTCGAGGTCGTCGTCGCCGAGACCGGGCAGGGGCGCGGCGTGCTGGGCGTGGTCGACGGCGAAAGCCCGCTCGGCGTCGAGACGGACGAGGACGTCGCCGCGCGCACCGAGCTCTTGCGGGCGCTCGGCTACCGGCCGTGAGCTCGAGTCGGTAGTTCCCCACAGCCCCCATCGGCGCCTCTCCCGATGTCTGCCCCTGCCCTGCGGCGAATCATGACGGTGCATCAGGAGAAGGAGGGTGAGATGACTGTGATCGAGGAGACGAGGGCGTCGACGGCGATCGCGAAGGTGATCGAGATCACTGCCGAGTCGCCGATCAGCTTCGAGGACGCGATCGGCCGCGGCATCATGAAGGCCGGAGAGACGGTCCACGGCATCAAGAGCGCCTGGGTCAAGGAGCAGCAGGTCAAGGTCGAGGACGGCAAGGTCACCGGGTTCCGCGTCGATCTGAAGGTGACCTTCGTTGTCGACTGAGCAACAAGCGCGGCCCGATCCGGCGAGTGCGTTAGGGCTGAGCGAACAGGCGCTGCGCGAGGCCCTCGAGCAGGAACTTCTGCAGGCCATGCGGGTGGAGGGGAGCCCGCCGACGGTGCATGCGATTGCCCACAGCGTCGCGCGCATCCTCGCGGACGACCACCTCCGCATAGCCGAGCAGCTTCGCTCGGCGGGAGTGCGGCTCGACGACGTCGACTGACCTGGGGATTGCGGCTGTGGTGCCGCGGAATCGCTACCGGCTCGTCGACGTGGGCCCCGGTCGACCTCCGAGGGCGGGACGAACAGCAACCGCGGCACGTTGGCGATGGCGTCGAGCACGCGTCCGTCGACCACGCCGCGTCGACGAGGCGGTCGGGCCCCGGCCTGCTCTCTCCACTCAAAGTGGCCTAGAGGTCGAGCGCGGCGACGGCTCGCTTGAACTGCTCCTCCCGCACGTAGATCACGTACCCGAAGGAGCCGCGGCCGTCGATCACGCCCGAGGAGGCGTAGATGTCGATGCCCGCCTTCAAGAGGCGCTCGTGGACGCTCGCGAAGGCACCGAGCTCGTCGTCGCCCTGAATGAGCAGCGCGTGGTGCGGGCCGTCGAGTTGCAGCCCCGCCGCACGCGCCTCGGCGACGAGCTTCGCCGGATCCTCGGGGAACAGCGCGAACTGCGCGAGCGCGGGCCCGGCCGGAACCGCGGTGAAGGCGACCAGGTTGACGCCGCGCCCGGCGAGCTGCGAGAGGACGTGGTAGGCGGCTCCGAGCTCGTCCCGGACGTTGGCGTAGTGGTACTCGACTGGCCGAATCGCGAACGCCATCACCGCACACAACTGCAATCGCGACGCAGTCGTCCGCAGGAGAGGCACCTCCGGTTCGGGCGCCGCCATGAGAGCACGCGCTTCGTCACTCCGGCCATGAGCATCCAGTGGCCGGCCGCCAGCGCAATCACCACGAACGTGAGCAGCTTGGCATCCATCGCGTCCATGGTCGCCCCGTGCGCCGGCCGCGGCATCGGTGACAGGACTGATCGTCGGTGCGGGCTTTCTCCGATGCAGCCGGGGCGGGTGCGCACTTTGTCCTAAGCCGGGTGGGGCGCTCCCCGGATGCGGCGCGGGGCGCGGAACGGCGAGCGCCGGGCTACGCTACAGACGAGGAGGCTCGCGCAGTGACCGAACAGTTGATTGAGGACGCGGGCTACGACGCGGTACATCTCGGCGGCCTCGAAACTGCCCGCGCGCTGGAGGACTTTGTGCCTGGCGTCCTGGGAAAGATCGGGCGCGGGTTTTACCGCTTCGCACCCCCCGGCGAGCTTTAGCGACAGCGTTCGCCATCGACGGAGGCTCGCGCTGGATCACGGCGGGAACTGCACGCGGAGGCGTGGGAGACGCGATCATGCCCGGCGTGGTCGCCCGCGCCAAAACCGAGGTTCTTATCGCTGGTGGGAGTTTCGCGGGCCTGGAGGCGATGCTCGCCGTGCGGGCGCTCGCGAAGGACCTCGTCACTGTCGAGCTGATGGCGCCGGATCCCGAGTTCCTGTATCGGCCGCTGGCCGTCGCCCGGCCGTTCGGGCTCAGCGAGGTACACCGGTTCCCACTCGGCCCGCTCGCCGAGCGGTGCGGTGCGCGCTACCGGCCGGCTGCCCTGACCGCGGTCGACGCGCCCGCCCGCCTAGCTGAGACCTCGGAGGGCGAGTCGGTCCCGTACGACGCGCTCGTCATCGCGTGCGGGGCGCGAACGGAGGAGGCGATTCCGGGCGCTCTGACCTTCCAGGAACCGCAGGACGTCGCCCGCTTCGGAGAGCTCATGGAGCAGATCGAGTCGGGAAGGGTCAAGCGGGTCGCCTTTGCGGTCCCTGCGGGTGTCTCCTGGCCGCTACCGCTCTACGAGCTCACGCTTCTCACCGCCCGCCGCGTGCGCTCCTCGGCGCTTCGAGTGGAAATCACGCTCGTGACTCCGGAGAGGGGGCCTCTCGCCCTCTTCGGAACGAGCGGGAGCAACTTCGTCCGCGAACTCCTCGAGAAGCAGGGAGTCAGGCTTGCACTCGAACGCCACCCGATGTGCTACGCGGACGGCAGCCTTGGGCTTGCCGGCGCGGAGGCGATGGCCGTCGACGCGGTCGTCTCATTGCCCCTCCTCCGCGGGCCCTATCTCGCGGACCTCCCGCACGACGGTCAGGGCTTTCTCGAGGTGGACGACCACGGGCGTGTCGAGGGTGTAGCCGCCGTCTTTGCCGCCGGCGACGTCACCGCCTTCCCGGTGAAGCAAGGAGGCCTCGCGACGCAACAGGCAGACGTGGTTGCGGAGACGATTGCCGCGGAGGCCGGCGTGCCTGTCCAGCCCATGCCTCTCGACCCGGTCCTGCGTGCGGTGCTGCTCACCGGCGATCGACCGGCGTACGTGCGTGCCGCGCTGGGAGGCCATCACGGCGACCCGGGCGTCGTCGACTGGGAGCCGCTCTGGTGGCCGCCCGCGAAGGTCGCGGGCCTCCACCTCGCTCCCTTCCTCGCCGAGCACATCGACCTCGCCGGCGCGCAGCGCTGACCGTGCCCGCTCCGGCTGCCACTCTTGGTGTGATGGAGGCCGTGATCTTTGATCTCGACGGCGTTGTGACCCGCACCGCCGACGTGCACGCGCAGGCGTGGAAGCGGCTCTTCGACGAATACCTCGCGGTGCGCGCCAAGCGACGCGGCGAATCCTTTGAACCCTTCGACAGCCGGTCGGATTACCTTCAGTTCGTCGACGGCAAGCCTCGCTACGAGGGGGTGGTGAGCTTCCTTGAGTCACGAGGGATCGAGCTTCCGCCCGGCGCGCCCGGAGACCCGGAGGGGCGCGAGACCGTGTGCGGCCTCGGCAATCGCAAGAACCGGTACTTCCTGGACGCGCTCGAGCGTACAGGCGCGGCGCCCTACCCAACGACCCTCGAGCTGATCGCAACGCTGCGCGAGCGGGGCGTGCGCATCGCGATTGTCTCGTCCAGCCGCAACTGCCGGGCGGTGCTCGAGGCCGCGGGGATCCGGGAGCTCTTCGACGTGAAGGTGGACGGACTGGACGCCGGCGAGCTCGGGCTCGCGGGCAAGCCCGACCCCGCGCTCTTCCTCGAGGCCGCGCGCCGCTTGGGCGTCGAGCCGGCCTACGCCGCGGTGGTCGAGGACGCGATCTCGGGCGTCGAGGCGGGCCGGCGGGGACACTTCGGGCTCGTGATCGGAGTCGACCGGGCGGCACAGCGCGAGGCGCTCGCAACCGCCGGCGCGGACCTCGTCGTCGGCGACCTGGCCGAGGTCGCGGTGTGAGCGTCTGGGTCATCGAGTACGAGGGCTTCGACCCGGCGAGCGAGGGCGTGCGGGAGGCGCTCTGCACGCTCGGCAACGGCTATCTCGGGACCAGGGGCGCGGCACCGGAGGCGCAGCCCGACGAAGTCCACTACCCGGCGACCTACGCGGCGGGGGTCTACAACCGGCTGCCCACCACCGTCGCGGACCACACACTCGAGGACGAGAGCATCGTCAACCTCCCCAACTGGCTCCCGCTGACGTTCCGCGCAGAGGACGGGTGCTGGCTGGAAGCGGCCGAATTCCTCGAGCATCGCCTCGAGCTCGACCTCCGCCGCGGTGTGCTCACCCGGCTCACACGTGCCCGCGACGACGCCGGCCGCGTGACCCAGCTGACGCAGCGGCGCATCGTCTCGATGGACAACCCGCACCTGGCCGCACTCGAGACGACGATCGTCCCCGAGAACTGGTCGGGACGCCTGCAGGTTCGCTCGCTCCTCGACGGAAACGTCGTCAACTCCGGAGTCGCGCGCTATCGCGCTCTGGCCGGAGACCACCTCACGGCGGTCGAGACGGCAGCGCTGGAGGAGGACACGGTCGTCCTCCGGGCCCTTACGAGGAGCTCGCGCATCCTCGTCGCAGAGGCGGCCCGGACGCGCGTCGAGCGAGACGGCGCCGAAGAGGCGGTCGCGCGAACGCTCGTACAGGCGCAGGGCGCGATCGGGCACGAGCTAGCAATCGAGGTCGGCGCCGGGGAGCCCGTGACGATTGAGAAGGTCGTCACGGTCTTCACGTCGCGCGACCCCGCGCTGTCCGAGCCCGGGTATGCGGCGAGCCGCGAGATCGCCAATGCACCGCGGTTCACCGAGCTGCTCGACAGGCACGTCCTCAACTGGCACGAGCTGTGGCGCCGCTTCGGGGTCTTGCTCGAGGAGGGCGAGGAGCGAACGAGCCGCACCGTGAACCTCCACGTCTTCCATCTCCTGCAGACCCTCTCGCGTCACACGGCCGCCATCGACGTAGGCGTGCCGGCCCGAGGCCTGCACGGAGAGGCGTACCGCGGCCACGTCTTCTGGGACGAGCTCTTCGTGATCCCGTTCGTCAACCTGCGGCTGCCCCGGCTTGCCCGCGCGCTGCTTCGCTACCGCTACCGGCGGCTGCGGGAGGCACGCTGGGCGGCGCAGGACGCGGGCTACGCGGGAGCGATGTTCCCGTGGCAGAGCGGAAGCGACGGCCGCGAGGAGACGCAGCGGCGCCACCTGAATCCGCGCTCGGGCCGCTGGCACGCCGACAACTCGTCGCTGCAGCGGCACATCAACGCCGCGATCGCCTACAACGTCTGGCAGTACTACCAGGTCACCGGCGACCTCGGCTTCCTGGCGGGCTTCGGTGCGGAGCTGATCATTGAGATCGCGCGGTTCTGGAGCTCGATCGCCTCCTTCAACCGCGCGCTCGACCGCTACGAGATCCGCGGCGTGATGGGCCCCGACGAGTACCACGACGCCTATCCGGGCGCGGAGACGGCCGGCCTCGACAACAACGCGTACACGAACGTGATGGCGGTCTGGGTGTTCTGCCGTGCCCTCGACCTGCTCGAGCTGCTCCCCTCCGACCGCGGCGACGAGCTTCGGCAGCGCCTCTCCCTCACCGTCGAGGAGATCGAGCGCTGGGAGGACCTGAGCCGCAAGATGCGCCTCGTCTTCCACGAGGACGGCGTCCTCAGCCAGTTCGAAGGGTACGAGCGGCTCGAGGAGTTCGACTGGGAGGGCTACCGCTCCCGCTATGGCGACATCAGCCGGCTCGACCGGATCCTCGAGAGCGAGGGCGACACGCCGAATCGCTACAAGGTCTCGAAGCAGGCCGACGTGCTCATGCTCTTCTACCTCCTCTCGGCCGAGGAGCTGGGCGAGATCTTCGAGCGTCTGGGCTACGAGTTCGACGCGGAGACGATTCCGCGGGCGATCGACTACTACCTCGGCCGTACCTCCCACGGCTCGACACTGAGCCGCGTAGTCCACGCGTGGGTGCTTGCACGTTCGGATCGAAGCCGCTCCTGGGAGTTCTACCTTGAGGCGCTCGAGAGCGACGTCTCCGACATCCAGGGCGGCACGACCGCCGAGGGAATCCACGTCGGCGCAATGGTCGGAACCCTCGACCTCCTGCAGCGCTGCTACACGGGGCTCGAGGTCCGCGAGGACGTGCTCTGGCTCAACCCCCAGCTGCCGACCGGGCTGAGGCGGCTCGTCTTCACCGTTCTCTACCGCGGACAGCTGGTCGAGCTCGAATTCGACGCCGAGGGCGTCACGATCGCATCGCAGACCTCGAGGGGTGCGCCGATCTCGATCGGGATCCAAGGGACGATCAACGAGCTCCTGGCCGGCGCCCGGCTCGAGCTCTCGGCGCCCGCGGCGCCCGCCTCGTGAGCGTTCGGCCGTGCTGCTACAGATGGCTTCGGGTCCTGCCTCGCAGTGAGCCATCGCCACCCGCCCAGCGCAGGGCTCACGCGAGCTCGGAGCGTCAGCCGGTGGGTCGTGGTAGCGGTGGTGTGGGTGGTGTGCGGTGTCGCCAGCTGACCCAGCGTGATGCCCTGCGGGTGATGCGTCGCTCTGCGGCGCCGATGGCGCGGGCGAGCGAACGGCCGCCTTGCGGTTTGAAGAAGAGCGCGACGCCGAATTGGGCGAGGACGAGGTAGGTGGCGATCATCCCAGCCAGGATCGCGAGGAAGGTGAGTGGGAGCGGTCGGAACCCGAACAGGTGGGCGAGCGGCGGGATGTAGGGGAGGGCGACGCCGAAGGCGGCGCAGGCGAGAGTGGTCAGTAGGAGCGGGCGGCTTGGGCGGCTCTTGTAAAAGGGGACGCGGCGGGTGCGGATGACGAAGATGACGAGTGTCTGGGTGGTGAGCGACTCGACAAACCAGCCTGAGCGGAACAGGATCGGGCCGGCGTGGAAGATGCGCAGCATGACGAAGAACGTAAGGAAGTCGTAGACGCTCGAGATCGGGCCGAAGAAGGCCATGAAGCGGCGGATCATGCGGATGTCCCACTTGGCTGGTCTTGCGAGTAGCTCCTCGTCGACGTTGTCGGTCGGAATGGTCATCTCGCTGACGTCGTAGAGGAGGTTGTTGAGCAGGATCTGCGTCGGCAGCATCGGCAAGAAGGAGAGGAACAGGGAGGCGCCGGCTGCGGAAAACATGTTGCCGAAGTTCGACGAGGTGCCCATCAGGACGTACTTGATGGTGTTGGCGAAGATGCGCCGGCCCTCGACGACACCGTCGGCGATGATGCTGAGGTCCTTGTTGAGCAGGACCACGTCGGCTGCGTCCTTGGCGACGTCGGCCGCGGAGTCGACCGAGATGCCGACGTCGGCGTGGTGGAGGGCGATCGCGTCGTTGACGCCGTCGCCGAGAAAGGCAACGTCTGAGCCGAGGGTGCGCTGCGCGAGGATGATGCGCGATTTCTGCTCGGGGGTGATGCGGGCGAAGATGGTCGTCTTGGGCAGCAGCGCGATGAGGGCGGCCTCGTCGAGCGCTTCGAGTTCTTGGCCCGCAACGACTGTTCCGGGATCGAGGCCGACCTCGCCGCAGAGGTGCGCTGCCACTTGGCCGTTGTCCCCCGTCACGATCTTGACGGTGATCTCGAGACGGGCGAGGCGCGCGAGCGAGTGGCGGACGCCCGGCTTGACCGGGTCGGTGAAGCAGAGGAAGCCCTCGAGCGAGAGGTCACGCTCGTCGTCTTTGCCGAGGTGGTCGCCGGTGAGCGGACGGCTGGCGACGGCAACGACGCGCGTGCCGGAGGCGAAGAGCCCGTCGAGGATCGCCTTTGACTCGGCAGGCACGGTCGTGCAACGGGCGAGGACGGCTTCGGGCGCGCCCTTGGAGATCAGCAGCCGTCCGTGCGCAGTGTCGACGAGGACCGAGGCCAGCTGCCGGTCGTGGTCGAAGGGCAGGCGGTCGAGCGGCGTCGGGACGCTCTCGCCGTGGGTGGTCTGCGGGGCGGCCCAGAGCGCGCGGTCGAGCTCGTTGCCGGCCTTGTCGGCGCAGGCCAGGCCGAGCATGCCTATGTGGTCGTCCGGCTTGCCCGCGCCGTCGAGCGCCTGCGTGAACGAGATCTGACCCTCGGTCAGGGTGCCGGTCTTGTCGGTGAACAGGACCTGGACGTTGCCGAGATCCTCGATCGCGACCAGGCGCTTGACGATCACGCGCTTCTTGGCCAGCCGGCGGGCGCCCGTCGCGAGGCTGACGGTGACGATCGCCGGTAGAAGCTGCGGCGTCAAACCCACCGCGATGGCGAGCGCGAACAGGGCCGACTGGAGGATCGAGCGCCCGAGCGCGGCGTTGATGACGAAGATCGAGCTGGCCAGCACCCCGGTCACAATCGCGAGCAGGCGAGAGAAGTCCTGCAGCCCCTGCTGGAACGCGGTCACCCCCTGCTGTTCGCCCAGGTGCACTGCGATCGCGCCGAAGGCGGTGCGCGAGCCCGTACGAACGACGACGCCGAGGCCGCCGCCGCCACTCACGAGCGTGCCCATGAAGGCACACGAGCGCAGATCCAGCGGCGAGTCCCCGGGCGGTTGGGCCTCGGCCGTCTTCGTCTTGCTCAGAGACTCGCCGGTGAGCACCGATTCGTCGCACTCGAGCTCATGCACCTCGAGCAACCGCAGATCGGCAGGAACGAGGTCACCGACCCGCAGATGCACGACATCACCCGGGACGAGCTGCGTGACGGCGATCTCGGCGGTTGCCCCCTCGCGATCGACAGCGGCCAGATGCTGGATCTCGGAATGCAGCTCCTCGACCGCCTGCTCCGAGCGGTACTCGTTGAAGAAGCTCAGACCGACGCTCATCGCCATGATCGCGCCGATGATCAACGCCTCCGTCCGGTCGCCGATCGCAGCCGAGACGACGGCCGCGACCAGCAACAGCAACAGCAGGTAGCTGTGCAACTGGCGGGCGAGCACCGACCAGGCACTGACCCCGTGCGCGGCCAAGGCATTCGGCCCATAGATCCCCAGCCGCAGGCTCGCCTCGTCACTCGAAAGACCCGCATCGGACGAGCCGAGCTTGCTCAGCACGTCCGCCGCAGGCAGCGTCGCGGTGACGGAGAGCTCGGGCTCCTGTGGTTCGTCCGGCCGCCGCCTTTGAGGAGCAGCATCTGCCGCCGGTTGCGACTGGTTGCGTCCCCCCTGTTCGAGCGGCCCGCCCACCGGCAACCTCGCTAGCTGCCGCCGCCGAGCACCGTACGCACGTCGCGTGCGATCTGCAGGTCCTCCCGCGCCGCCACGACGAGCGAGCGGACGGAGGCGCCGTGCGCGCCGATCTCCGCGTCCAGCTCAGGCGACTGATTTCGGGCGGGGTCGAGCTCGATCCCGAGGAATCCGAGCCTCGCCGCTGCCCTGCTACGGATCGCCGCGGAGCGCTCGCCAACGCCGCCGTCGAGAAATTCTATGTCGCCTGAGGCCCGCAACGGGCCGCCCAGCTTCCTCGAGCGAGACTGGTGTGCATGGCGATAAGGTGGCTATTCCTCGGCGACCACGGTGCGCCCTTCGGCTTGTGCAACCGCATCGGCCGCCGAAGTGGCCTCTTCCTCGCTGGCGTGGTCTTCGGTCACCCCTTCGCCGTAGTCGACGTGCCACATGTCGTGTTCCCGGTAGACCCGGATCGGCAGTCCGCTCTCGGGCACCTGTGCCCCTCCCTCGTCGTTTCAGGCTGGCCGGTTGCCCGCCCGAAACACGTCCCCAAACGCCCGCATCAGGCGGGCGAGCGCCTGAGACAGTCCGGCGACCATTGACTGCTCACGATTTTCTCTTCTTCCTCGGCTCAGCCTTCTCGATTGTTGAGTCGCTTGAGGGATAGAAGACGCTCTCATGGTCGTCGTCCCAACGGACGCGGTAGTGCTCGTGCCCTGCCTCACCGAGCACCCCCAGGATCTCGCCGATCCGGCGAGTCTCTCCGACCCGGTGGCCTTCGACGATCACCAAGTCGCCGACGTGCGCTCGGGACGAATCTTGTGCTGGCGCCATCGCAGCTCCCCTTCTCGGTTTCGCGTACAGCCTATCCTCCACTCCACGCGCCAGCCATCAACGCTTGCGTCCCCTTCGACCGGTGTTGGCGAGATGCAAGAGACCCGCCTCGCCGCCGGAGGCCCCGATAGCCTTGTGGGGATGCCCACCTACGGGTACCGCTGCCCGAAAGGCCACGAGTTCGAGGCCATCCACCGCATGGGAGCGTCGCCCCCGACTCCTGCCAAGTCTGCGGTGCCGCTCCTGTGAGCAGAGTCTTCTACCCGATCTCCACCTCCTTCACGGGCACAGGCTTCTACTCGACCGACTACGGCCAGGGCAAGCAGAAACCCGAGCCGGCAACCCCCGCCCGCGACAGCATCAAGGCATCAGACAAAGGCGCCACGAAGACGGACGAGAGGAGCGCGAACTCTTCTATGAGTTGAACGGAGGAGGCCCTACGCCGCCGTCCTGGTGGCTCGACAGGCAGAAGATCTCAAGAGACGGACTCGCGTACGGACTCGTGAAGCTCAACCCTCCCCCGGGCGTAGACCGCGCGCCCTTTCGGGCCGACAGCCTCACCGGCGAACTCGAAGAGATGCTCGCGCAGGGGTGGACCCGCGCCGAGCCCTGACCCACAGACTCCGTCCATTCGGACTGCCCGGGCTACAGAGCGAGCTGCGGCTTTGCGAAAAGCCGAGCTGGCTACGAGGCAGCGGTAACGGGCTCGCGGTCGGCCGCAGGGTGCTCCACCTCCTTCTCCGCTTCGTGTTCGGCCGCGGCGAGCACTGCTGCCGAGCTGGCCGCTCCGGCAGTGAGAGCCGCGAGCGCCCAGCCCGTGCCCCGCGCCGCTGTGAAGATCACACTGGTGAAGGAGAGCGTCGCCGCTCCCAATGCATACACCGACGCAGGTATGGGGCAGTACTGCGAGGTGCGAGGAGGTGTGGTCTAGGCCGTCCGAGCCGTTGCCAGACGGACGTCCTTGACCCCATGCAGCTTCGAGGCGCAGGACCGTCTTGACCAGGGTAGCCCTCTGTGAGAGAAAGGGCTCTCCGTCGACAGGACAAGGGGAGGCGCCATGCCCAGGGGCGACGACAAGGAACCCGGCGAATCACTCGGACCAAACGACGGGATCACCCGCCGTGACTTCCTCGACGGAGTGGCAATTGGAGCCGCCGGCCTGGCGGCCGCCGCGGCCGCACCGTATCTAACGGGTGCCGAGGCCGCGCTCGCTGCCGGAGGGCCACCGCCCGGGTATTCCTTGCCACCCGGGTACTACCCACCGACCTCGACGGGAATCACGGGCGAGCCTGACAGCGTCGTCGGCAACACGATGAGGATCGATCCTCCCGCCTCGAGCCCGAGCGATATTCACTCGAGCACGCCCGGTCCCGGCATCCAGCCCAGCGGCGCTCGGGACGTGGACGACGACTACGACTGTGTCATCGTCGGCGCCGGCGCCAGCGGCCTGGGGGCCGCGAAGTTCTACCTCGACCGGTTCGGGCCTGATTCGAAGATCCTGCTGCTCGACCAGCTCCCGGACTTCGGCGGCAACTCACACCGCAACGAGTTTCATGTCCCCGACGCATTTCGGGGCGGCACCGACGTGATGACGCTGCGCAACGGCGGGACGGTCAATCTCGACAGCATCGGCGCGTGGAACACACCGCAGGGCGGGCTCATGGACATCCCGGGCTCCTATGGCCAGCCGGCGGTCGACATCCTTGCCTGGGCCGGGGTCGACTTCTCGACGAGCGCGCTCTGGCAGAACGGCGGTGCCGCGGGCATCCCGAACTCGTACGGGCTCTACCAGCGGTTGCTGTTCCCGGCGTCGGAGTTCGGTTCCGATTCCGTGATCCCCGCCCGGAACGTCGGTCCGTTCGCAGGCACGGAGCCCAACAACGTCGCTGGCTGGACCTCGTTCATGGGACGGACGCCGTACTCTGCGGCGGCGCGGGCCGCGATCATCAGTATCCAGACGAGCAACGTCGATGTGATGACGGCGAAGGACGGCCCGATGACGCAGGCCGAGAAGATCCAGCGCCTCACGCAGATGACGTACAAGCAGTATCTGCAGTACTACTGGGACTGCCCTGACGACGCGTTCTTCGGTGAGTACTGGCGCGGATCGGGCGGCCTGCTCGGCGCCGGCGGCCAGGCTGTCTCCGCCTCAGACTGCTGGGTCCTCGGGCGACCCGGGTTTCCCGACGCCCTCGGTCTGGGCAGCACGGACGACTTGGTGTTCCCCGGGATCGGGCGGACGCCGCAGCAGGACGCGAAGTCCGCGGCCAGCCCGACGCGTGCTTGGCCCGACGGCAACATCTCGCTGCTCAAGCTCATCGTCGCCAAGCTGATCCCGGCGGCGCAGCCCGATGTCGGCGGCCAGCGTCCCACCCAGTTGACCATCCTCCAGTCGAAAACCGACTACGGCGCCCTCGACCAGAGGACGAACAGCGTCCGCATCCGGCTGAACAGCACGGTCATCGACGTCAAGCCGGGCGTGGGTGCGAACGACATCGCCAAGATCGTCTACATCACCCCGAACAAGAAGGCCGAGCGGGTTCGGGCCAGACACGTGATCATGGCCTGCTGGAACCGGGTCACGGCGCGGATCGTCAGGGGTCTACCCCAGAATCAGGTGGACAACCTGTGCTACGCGCGCAAGGTGCCGCTGATCTACGGTCGAGCCGGGTTGAACAACTGGCAAGCGTGGGCCGACGCGAAGGTCAGCAACATCAGTCCGCGAGGAACGAGTCTCTTCTGGGACTCGACGAGCGTGGCTGCGGGGGCTGGATTTGGACCGAGCGGTAGCCCGGTGTACGGGCCCACGCCGAACCAGCCCCCTGCTTCGCCGGCGCAGCTTTCGTTCACGGTCGTCCCGAACCGTCCGGACGCCATCCCGCAGCTGTACGCATACGAGAGCGGCCGCCAGATGCTGCTCGGGATGAGCTTCCAGGACCTCGAAAACGCACTCTGGGATGTGATCGACCGCGTGGTCAATCAGCAGGGGGGCGATTTCGAGCCGGGGCGAGACGTCAACTCGATCATGATCAACCGCTGGAACTACGGGTACGCGCACGAGCTGAGCTCGGTCTTCGATCCGTCTCTCTACGGACCGTGGGCCGAGCAGCCGCAACGAAAGGGATCCGTGCCGTTCGGCAACGTCGCGATCGCCTGCTCGGACTCGGAGGCGTTCGCGTACACACACAGCGCGGTCAACGAGGGCTTCCGGGCGGTCAACGACCTGCCGGGAAACGCGCCTATCCTCGTCCCGTGATCCACGACGGGATGTCGGCGACCACTGCAGAGGACTGGGATCGGATCGACCCGTCTCGAACGGGTCTCCGTTGAGACGGCTCCGCACGTGAGCGCGCGGATCGAGCTTCGAGAGAGGTTCGGCGACCGGCCTACCCGCACGGTCGCGACAGCGTCGCTGCTCGAGGACGGCACGGTCGAGATCGTCGGAGAGCCAACAAGCGTGGAGTTTCTCTCTGACTTCCGCGTCTGCGATGCGGACACGGACCGGTGGCTCTCGAAGGACGACGATCCTCGGCTCTGGCTCGAGCTGATCCCCGACTACATCAAGACCCCGTATCGCTGGGCCGAGCGATGCAACTGACCGCAGCATCGGGCCGCTGCGATGCAGGCCGTCCTCCTTAGCCATCGGCTGCAGCAGCACGCTGAAGCCACGATCGCGCGTGGCGCCCTCGAAGAGAGCCTGCCGCATCGATCGGCCGACCAACGCTCCGCAATTGCAGCTTCGTTCCTTGGCGTCACCACATGGCAGATCGTCTGTCGTGAGTTGGGCATCGACCCTGCGACGCTCGTAGGGTGCGTAAACCCGATCACGCTGCTCGTCCGTATTCATGGATCAGTCCGCCTAGGAGTTCGCGGCGGCGGACGGGAGCCGTGGCGCGGGTGTTGGCGTCGGCGGTTGAGTTGTCGCCGTCTGGTGGGACGAGTTGGAGGGCGCGGTGCGGCCGGTGCTCGTTGTAGTGCCTGGTATAGACGCGCAAGACATGCTCGAGATGTCGGCGTCCGAGAATCAGGATGCGATCGAGGCAGTCGCTGCGAACGGTGCGCACCCAGCGCTCAGCGAACGCGTTCGCGTTCGGCGCTTGCAGGGGCGTCTGGATCACCTCGATCCCCTCGGAGCGGAAGATTTCGTCGAAGGCGCGGCTGAACTTCGTGTCGCGATCGTGGATCAGCAGTTGGAAGCGCCGCTCCTGGTCGCCCAGCTGCATGACGAGGTTGCGAGCCTGGTGGGTGACCCAAGCGCCGTCGGGCTTGGCTGTGCAGGCGATGAACTCGAGCCGGCGGCTCGCGAGCGAGATGAAGAAGAGCACGTAGATCCGCTGCAGCGCGAGCGTCTCGATCGTGAAGAAATCACAGGCGAGCGTGCTGGCAGCCTGCTGACTAAGGAACGACCGCCACGACTGGCGGCCGCGCTCGGGTGCTGGCGGGACGCCTGCGGCGCTCAGTACCTTGCGTACCGTCGTCGCAGAGACCGCAAGCCCGAGCCGCTTGAGCTCGCCAGCGATTCGTTGATAGCCCCAGTGTGAGTTCTCGCGGGCAAGCCGAAGGATCAGCTCCTGCCGCGGCCGCTGCAGCGGCGGCCGTCCCGGCTGCTTGTGCGGATACGTCCAGCGCCGCGCAACGAGTCCCCGATGCCAGCGCAGCACCGTCTCCGGCCGCACCGAGAACGCCGCCCACGCCCGGCGTGGCAGCGCCCGGCTCAACGCGGCAAGCAACGCGCGATCGGCCGGTTCGATGCGTGAACGGACAGAACGCCTCCGCAAGACCGTAAGCTCGTGACGCAACACCAAGACCTCCAGCTCCTTCGATCGATCCGACCGCCCAAGAAGCAGCACGAGCGCGAACAGGTTTCGGACCGCCAGATAGGCAAACGACCAGACCACGCAGACCTCCGACGGCGACGACGGAGGCCGAGGCTAACCACCCGCGCAGGCCGTGATCCGCACTGCGCACGCGACCAGAAGCGACTTGCGCACCGGCACGGTCTTTGATATTCGCGAGCGCGCGTGGGACCTGAATACGCATACGCACCGTAGGTACGTACCGGAAAGCCCGCCCACGGCCGCGTCTCCTCCCGTACCACGCCGTGCGCGGTTCGGCGGGGTCGAAGACGGAAAGCGACGAATTTCAGGACGCGTGCGCAAGAAACCCATGCAGACCGAGTTTGCACACCCTACGAGCTCCGGCGCTCGGATCGTGCCCGGCTTCCGCTCGCCGTCAGGGAACATCTCTTGTTACTACAACCCGAAGGCGCCCGCCCGCCGGGGCACCAAGCGCTTGCTGACCTGCGGTCTCCGTCACGCCGACTACGCGATGCAGTTGCAGCGTCGCTGCCTCGCCGGCGACTGGCATGGGTGGGAGCTCGCCGCGAAAGCGAAACCGACGCTCTTCTGCACCGGCAACCCCGACTTCTCCATCCAACCTGCCTACACGACCCTCGCGTACGGCACGAGCTGGACACGCGGCCCGTTTACCTGCACCTCCCGCGTCACTGGCGTCACCTGCCGGAACCAGCGCGCCCACGGCGCCTTCATCTCTCGCCGGGCCTACCGCACTTGGTAGCGGCCACTCTCCCTCCGAGAGCGCACTCGCGGGCGCCCGACGCGGTGACCTCCCGCGGGCTGGATCGGGGTCAGGCGGCTAGTTGAAAGACTCGAGGCTCAGATCGCGGTGGACAACGGCTACGGCTTCGAGCCGAGAGTGGACGCCGAGCGCTCGCAGGAGTCCGCGGACGTGATTGCGGACCGTCTCGGGACTCAGATGGAGGTCGTTCGCGATCTGCTCGGTCGAGCGGCCCTGTGCAAGCAGCCGCAGGACCTCGCCCTGGCGCGGGGTGAGGTTCGGGTGCGGCGCGACAGGCGGCTCCTCCTCGACGTCCTTGACCTGGCCGAAGACGCCCATCACCTGGCCGCCACTTTCGAGCGGAACAGCGCTCAACTCAACTGTCAAGCGTTCGCCATCGGCGGTCAGAAGGACGGTACGGTTGTCCGAGCCCTGAGGCGGCCCGAGAAGATTTCGAGTGAAAATCTCCCGGCCTCGGCGGTGCTCCTCGGGAGCAAGGGCGGCGGTCAGCTGCCGCCCCGTCAGGTCCCCCACGAGCCGCTTGGCCGCCGGGTTCATCCAACGGATGATCCCGTGGCGGTCGATGACGTATGCCGGCACCCGGACGCGCGCAAGCGCCCCCTCTACATCCGCGCCGAACGTGTCAAGCCTGTCCATCGAGAAAGTCTGCATCTCCTTCGCCTCAGCCGTCAACCGCCGCGGCTCGTGTGTTCGCCGACCGCCACGGCGGGGCGACAGGTGCGCCACCGTGTCCTCACTCCGAGTCTCTTCTTCAGGCGCGGCAGGAGTACGTCCGAGAGAGCCAGATGAGTCCATCTTCGCACCCCTAGGGCGAGCGGCTCCCCAGGCCGTTACTCCTGCAAATCACACACTTTTAGGGTGCCGCAATGGGTGCCATGACCGTGATGATGGCACCCCCCGCCCACCTGCGCTTCCGCGGTCTGAGCCGAGGGAGGGTGGACTGGTGGGCGGAGGGCATGCCCCGTCGCGGCAGTACTTGTTGCGTCTGCTAAGAGCCCCGCGCGGATGTCGGCCCCTAAAGGCGCGGATCCCGGCACCTAGACTATTTCTCCTGCAAACCGCGAGTTTTTGTGGGTGCCGCAGTGGGGGTCACAATGACGATGATGGACCCTCAGCAGCTGGCCCTCGCCGCGCCGTCCCAGCCACAGAGGAAGGCCAGCGCTCGGCGCCGGCCGGAGGGCATGCTGGGCAGGACGATCACGGTCACCACCGAGACCGGGCTCGTAAAGGCGACCGCCAGCCCGAGCGCCGCAACTTCGGCGACTAGCGTCCCCATGGCGCCTTGTACCGATCAATCCTTGTAGCGCTCGCGGTTCTCCCCCTTGCCGAAGTGGCTCAATAGCGACAGGAGCGACTGAATCTGGCCGCCGGCGTACGAGAGGTGAGTGCCGTCGACGCTCCGCCCAAGGAGCGAGAGCACGCCGTGCCGCCACGATCGTCTCGCAGCACTCATCTTCTCAAGCCAACTCGCCTCAACGGGATACGCCTACCCGGGCTGAACCGGCAGCTCTGTCGGGAGCGCGCCGTCCGGCGGCACATCTTTGTGGATCGGCTCGCCGACAGGAAGCGGAGCATCCTCGTCGTGGACGACGACGGTGCCGGCGAGGAAGTCCTGCAGGGCGCGCCGCCGCTCGTCGAGCAGCACCGGCAGGAAGCCCATGAGCAGGAGAAGGATTGCTAGGCCGAGGCCGATCAGTCGCACCAGCGAGCGTCCGAGACTCGGTGCGGTACCGGAACCATCGACCACGCGCAGATGCATCATCCGCATCCCCGGCGTCTGCCCGGCCGTCGACCAGAACCCCCCGAAGTAGGCGGCCTCTACGAGCAGCCCCACGACGCCTATGAACGACCCGACCAGCGAGGCCGGCCGGGGGTTCCACACGAGCGATAGGACGAACCCGACCACAGCGACACCGGTCAGGAAGATCATCGTCGCGAGCGCAGCGTCGACGGCAAGCGCCAACCCTCGGGTCGCGATGCCCCCGTAGCGGACGTGCGGCTGCCCAACTGGCGCGACCTGCGCCCGGGGCGGTCGGCGAAACCAGCGGCGGGGGCCGCGCTCGATGGCATCGTCGAGCGCGAAGAGGCGACGGCGGAGGCCGGCCGCCATTTCCTCGGCAAGCGACATCGACTGCCCTTTCAGCGCCGCGCGCAGCTCGGGGCTCGACAGGACCTGCATAAGCGCACTCCGAAAAGCGGGGCTGCGCACCATCTTGTTGGTCAGGTCGAGCGTTAGGCGGCTCTCCAGCGCTTCGGCCAGAACCCGCTCCAGGGCGGGGCTCGTCAGAACCTGCGCTACGAGCCGCTCCGTCCGCTCGGTGTCGCGAGCCGACGCTGCCTCCCCTTCCAGCTCGGCGCTCGCGAGCGCCTCGGCCACGGCGCGCTCGACCACCCGATGCTCGATGAGCGACCGCGCGACTGCTTCCGGCAGCGGGCCCTCGAGAACACCATCGACCACCTGCTCCGCCTCGGGCGCCGCAAGCACCTGCCCGGCCACAGTCTCGATCCGGCGTCGCGCGTCGACCTCGACGCTCCGGCCAGTCGCGGCGAGACCCTCGGCGCGACTACGAAACGGTCCGGCGAACGGTGAGCGCGCCACCACCCGCGCAGGCATGAGCGCCAGCCGGGCCGTCGTCGCTCCGATCCGACCGGTTGTGACAACCAGACCTACGACAACGTTTCGCCCATTCGTCGGACGCTCCACGCAGCCAGCTTGGCAGACCCTCGTGCGGCTAGCAAACCAGGGGGTGTCCTCACCTCCTACGAGCCGTTTAGCGGCGACATTGTCCACTCCATCGACGCGTTTGAACCGCCGCTACCGAGCGTCTTCGCCTTCGTCTTTGGCCCGGGCTCGGCCTTACTCTGGCTCGTCTTTCCGCTTATGCGTCGTCGAGACGACCACGATCGGGCTCACCAGACTGCTCCGGCTCAGCGGGCGCCGCGGACGTGTTGGCTCTACGCGCCGTCGACGGCCTGGCGCCCTTGGAAGCCCTCCGAGCGGTCGTCTTCTTCGGCTTCTCGAGCGACTCGAGGCGCTTCTCGAGCGCGGCCACCCGACGGGCGAGCGGATCGACCGCTCGCAGCTTTGTCGCGACGTCCTTGAGCCGCTCGCCTATGCCGTCCATCGCCGCAACGACTGTGCGACGAGGCAGGTCGACCAGCTGCCGGAGCGCGTCCTCGCCTGCGTCGGCGATTCGCGAGATGACGTCCCTGTCTTGGGTTCTGCTCGTCCTTGCCATGCTGGGACGATAGCGCGTTCAGTGTGAGTCTTCTCCGCATATGGCTCTCGTCGAAGAGACGAGCGTGACGTCACAACTGGAGTCCGACTATTCGAGGTGAGCGACGAGGCCGCGTGCAGCTGGCTAAGCCTTCCAGGCAGCGCCGTCGCGAGCTTTCGGGAGCGCGAGCTCGATCGTCCCGGCGGGCCGCGCGGGGTTGAGAGGAACGCGGTGTCCGCCGGTTGAAAGCACGATCGAAGGACCGGGCTCAGCGATTTCGACGAAGTAAGAGCCGCTCTTCCCACACGAAGGCGACCCGATCGCGAACCCGAGTTGCGGGCTGCGGACACAGACGCCGTCGCCGACCGTCTTGCGGGCTCACGAAACCGCGAGTTACGCTCGGGGCTGACTCGTCTGCGACCAGAACCGGAGTTCGCGAAGCCTCGCCTCCTCTGAGCCGCAACCGGTTCGGCGGATTCATCTACAGCTACAGCCTCGCAGTACGAGTAGTAGTTCGCTTACCCGCCAGGACTCGGCGGGGACTTCCGCTCAGCAACCTCGGGTCGTCCGGGATCCTTCAGCCGCCGTGTGTGCCGACGCGCGACCCATTTCGACAGGGAGTTTGAAAAAGACGTCCTCGGAGCGCGACGCGAACGGCGCGATTTCGGTCACGCCACGCGCCCGGAACCAGCCGCACACACCCAGGAGGAGCTTCTCCGGAGCAGAGGCCCCGGAGGTGAGCCCGACGGTCTCCAGGCCTTCGAGCCACGTCTCGTCTAGCTCGCTCTCGTCCTCGATCATGTAGGCGGCGACCTGGCCCGTTCGCGCCGTCTCGACGAGCCGGGCGGAGTTCGAGCTGTTGTTGGAGCCGATCACGACCAGCGCGTCGATCTCGGGGAGCATCTCCTTAACCGCACGCTGGCGATTCGTGGTTGCGTAACAGATGTCCTCCTTCCGCGGGCCGATGATCGTCGGGAATCGCTCCCGCAGCGCAGCGATGATCTCCGCGGTTTCGTCGATCGAGAGGGTTGTCTGCGTCACGTAGGCGAGGCGCTCCGGGTCGGGCACTTCGACTGCGCGAGCCTGCTCGAGCGTCTCGACTAAGATGACCGCCCCGGGCGCCTCACCCGCGGTGCCGACGACCTCCTCGTGGCCGGCGTGGCCGATCAGGATCACGCAGTAGCCAGCGTCCGCGAAGCGACGCACCTCGACGTGCACCTTTTTCACAAGCGGACAGGTCGCATCAATCGTCGCCAGATTACGGGCGGCCGCAGTGCGGTAGACCCCGGGCGCGACGCCGTGCGCGGCGAGCACGAGCCTTCCACCCCTGGGGACGCCCGCTGCCGACTCGACGAAGATCGCGCCCCGCGCTTCCAGGTCGCGAACGACGTGCGTGTTGTGGACGATCTGTTTGCGGACGTAGACGGGCGGCCCCCAGATCTCGAGCGCGCGCTCCACCGTCTCAACCGCCCGCTCGACACCCGCGCAGTAGCCCCGGTGAGAGGCGATGATCACGCGCTTCACCACCGCGCGCCGTCAATCTGTGCCGATGGGGATGCCCTCATCTCCAAAATGAAATCAAAGGCGCACCAGAACCAGCGTCACCCGGTTGGGACGATGCTGCAGCCGGAGCTCCTTGATCTCCTGGCACGATGGCGCGATCCTCGGACTCCTTGCAGCTAGCCGCCAAGCGTGAGCCGCGAAAGCGTGTTCGTCGGCCGATTGAGAGCCGGTGGCTCGAAGTATTCGGCCTCGGCGTCCACACGCGCGTGGGTGGACAAGGGCCGCCCGTCGTGCTCGTGCATGGGTACGGCGTCTCCGGCAGCTACATGCTCCCGCTCGCGCAGTCACTCGCCGCCTCCTTCTCCGTGTTCGCACCGGACCTGCCCGGCTACGGGCGTAGCCAGCGGCCGCGAGCTCCGCTCGGGATTCCGGATCTTGCCGCCGCGCTCGCCGGGTGGCTGGACGCGGCCGGGCTCCGGCGCCCGGCGTTCCTGGCGAACTCGATGGGCTGTCAGATCGTCACCGAGCTCGCCGTGCGCCTGCCGAATCGCGTGGGGCCGATGGTGCTCATCGGTCCGACGGTCGATCCAGAGCGGCGCGCCGCGCGCCACCAGCTCCTCGGCGGGCTGCGTGATGCAGGGCGGGAACCGCGGTCGCTGCTTGCGCTCGCCGCACACGACGACGCCGTTGTCGGCGTTGGTGCGCTCCTGGCGACCGCCCGCTCGGCGCTCGCCGACCGGATTGAGCAGCGCCTGCCGCTGATCGCGCAGCCAACGCTTGTCGTGCGCGGCGAGCACGACGGCTTCGTCGGGCAGAGATGGGCAGTGAGGGCCTCTGCCCTGTTACCCCGCGGTCGGCTCGTCGTCGTCCCGCGTGAACCGCACGCCGTCCACTACACCCGGCCCGATCTCATCGCGAGGATCGTCCGGAAGCTCCTCATCGAGGAAGGCGAGCAAACAAGACGCTAGCTCCCCAGGTACTTCCCACATCGGCACGTGCCCGCATCGGAGGCGAACGAGCCGGGAGCCGGGCAGGATTCGCTGCCACTCTGAGGCGATCCGCGCCGGGAAAAGCCGGTCGTGCTCGCCCCAAACGAGCAGCGTCCTGGCGTGAACCGACGCGAGCTCCAGGCTCAAGTCTCGGTCCGATGCGAACACGGCCCCGCGAAGGAGACTGAGCGGCCCAGTCCGCACCGCGTCGCCGACGACCGTCGGTAGCCATCTACGGACGTCGTAGAGCGTCCCGAGTAACCGCATGCCGCGACGGAATACGCTGCTCCCGCAGGGGATTCCTGCCGGGGCGACAAGCGCGAGCCGCTGCGCGCGCCGCGGTTGCTCCGCCGCCAACTCAGCCGCGATCAGCCCGCCGAGCGAATGGCCGATGAGATCGACGCTCTCGAGCGCGGCCGCCTCGAGCCAGTGGCCGAGCCAGCCGGTCAGCGCGGCGGCGGGAAGGCGCGGTCCGAGCCGCGGCAGATCGAGCAGGTGAACGCTGCGATGCTCCGCCAACGGCTCGAGTACCGGCCGCCACCAGCGCCAAGAACCGGAAAGTCCATGCACAAGGACGACCGGTTCGCCCTCGCCGGCGACCCGATACTCGGTCGGCGCCCCGTCGACCACGAGCTCCCGAACCTCCACAAAGATTAGTTTCGCAGCCGTTGGCACGAGTTAGGGCAAAGGCTCCGGGAGTCGGCCACCTGAAGCGGCGCAGCGGCGACTTCGGCAGCGGCCAAACCCCCGGCCGCTCCACAAACCTCGAGGGCAGGACGGCTCATCAGCTCAACGTGTCTCAATCCGACCAGCGACTGCGGCGCCGGCACTGTGGGGTCAGGCGATGGGCGGCCTAGCACCCGTGCGAATCGAGCCGTCGGCTTGAACCCAGGACGCCCTCCCGCTACACCCCCACGATCTGGACGAGCCAGCGCCGGTCGCGCTCGCGGTCGAGTTCGAGCAAGAGCACGCGCTGCCAGGCGCCGAGGCAGAGCTCGCCGGCGCGGACAGGGATCGACTCGCCCGCCGGCCCGAGCAGCATCGACATGCAGTGCGCGTGCCCGTTCCCAATCCCAATCCCAATCCCAATCCCAATCCTCTGGTCATCGGGGGAGATGTTCTCGGTGCGGCGGTCCCACTCGTCGTGCGCGTGGTCGTGCTCGGTCGGGACGAGCCGCTTCAGCATCACTGCGAAGTCCTCGAGGAAGCCGCGCTCCCACTCGTTCACCCGCACCGAGCAGGTCGTGTGCGGGGAGTAGACGCTACAGATGCCGTCGCGCACGCCACTCTCCCCTACCGCATCCGCGACCTCTTCGGTGATGTCCGTTACGCGCAATCCGCCGGCCGTGCGCAGCTGCACCTTGCGCTGGACCGACTTCACCGCGTCTGATCCATTCCTGTCGACGCCTCAGGCGACGGATGCCCCTCCCGCGAACGCTGCGTTAGGCTACAGAACGGGGGACGAGCCTGCCCGTCGGGAAGTCGTAGCCTTCGCACAACCTTACCGTCGACGGCCGCAGCCAGGTCGCTGCCTTCCCGCCCCCGCAGCGCGGGAAGAGGCGGAGGCTGCCTTGGGCGCGGGTCAGGGGCCGACCGAGATGGTCGCGATCGCAAGCTTGACGAACTGCATCGTGTCGTAGATGGGACGCCGGCCTAGACGGAGCCGCCCGGACAGTTGATGTAGAGCGAGATGTCCTTGTCGGGGTCGTCGGACTCGAGATGGAGAAGCTCGGCGACCGTCAGGTTAGCGATCTCGTCCTCGATCGGTGTGCCGAGGAAGATGATCCGCTCGTTTGAGGAGATGCGAGTAGAAGGCGCTGCAGCGCCGCAACGTGGTCGCCGCCTTTGGCCGCAGCGCGAGAGCTCCCGCAGCTCAGCTTGATCGACGCGCTCGAGCTGACGCTGCTGGTCGCGCGGAAAGGCCCGCGCCGCCATCCGCGGGTCGCAGCCCGCTGGTTGCTGCGCTACCTCGAGGAATGCGAGGAGGCGACGCTCGACGAAGCTGCGATGGTCGCGGCTTGCTCGCTGCTCTATCCCGAGACCGCCACGGGGCGCGGCGCTAACACTTCGGGCCATGGCCGAGAGGGCGACTAGCCGGGCCGCGCCTAGCCCACCACGCGCATCTCGTAGCGGCTGATCTTGCCGTCGCGAATCGTCACCTCGACCCGCCGCCGGCGTTCGTGGGCGAACTCGCCGGTCTGCTTCCACCGGTACACCTCGCGCACGTCGCACCCGACCCGGCCCTCGCCGAGGTCTTCCACCTCGCCCAGCTCCACCTCGGCATCGAGGTTCTCGGGCGGGAAGCCCCAGATCAGCTCCTTCCGCACCTCATCGACCCCGCGCAGCGTTCGCATGGGAGTGACCCATTCCACGTCCTGTGCGAGAAGCGGGTAGACCGGCTCGCGGTCACCTGTCTTCAGTGAGGCTCCGGCGGCACGAAGAAAGCGAGTCGCGATCTCGACGTCCTCGGCACTCATCGAATCGATCTTAGAACTCCTCTTCAAGGTTGGCATGCACGCGCCCTTAGTCGGTCCCGAACTCCCGCTCGGCGCAGTCCGGGCAGTAGAAGACGACCTCCGGTGGCCCATCGAGTTCGTCCCGGCCGCGCCGCGCCATCAGGCGGCGACCCGCATACCGATCGCTGGATCGGCGGGCAGATGTAGCTCGATCAGGGCTTTCGCCAGACGCCACTGGAGACGCACCAACCTGAGCCGGTTCTCCTCCAACTCGTCTCGGCCCGCTCCGAACTCGCGTAGCGCCAGGCGCTCCGAGACCAGCGTGCGGATCGCCGACTCGAGCCGTTCGACGCTATCCATCGAGAGTCCCCCGAAGGTCGCGCACGTACGCATCCGCCGTGCCGTTGGTGTCGCCGGGGACGAGTCTGGCCCAGGACGAAAAGAGCAGGTAGCGGTTGCCCGCGCTGAACGCGGGGACGCCGTTGGGCACGCTGGCATCGTGGCCCTGTGCGCCCCTGTTGCTGCGGCTGACGAGCATCGTGCGGTCGGTTCGGAGATCGCGCAGGAAGGCGTCTGTGATGTCGTTGACGTCGCGCGGAACGAGGTTCGACGCCAGCGAGGCGAAGGCGACGTAGCGGCCGTCGGCGCTGATGCGCGGAGCGCCAATGTTCTCGCCGTTCGCCTGGGCGCCGCTGCTGCTGACGCTGACCCGCTGCGTGTTCCCGGTCACGCGGTCGTGAACGAAGATGTCCATGGTGCGGTTGGTGTCGCCCGGGACGAGGTTCGACGCCCCCGAGTGGAAGGCGACGTAGCGACCGTCGGCGCTGATTGAAGGGCCGTTGCTGCCGTTGTGGGTGCGATCGCCCGTGCCCTGCCTGCCACGGCTGTTGACGCTGACCCGCGTCGTCCTGCCGCTCTTGCGATCGCGGACGAAGACGTCGGTCGTTGCGTTGGTGTCGCCGGGGACGAGGTTCGACGCACCGGACTCGAAGGCAACGTAGCGGCCATCTGCGCTGATCGCCGACTGCTCACTCTCGCGGTTTCCCTGCCTAGCGCGGCTGCTAACGCTGATGCGCTGCGTCGTTCCCTTGGCGCGGTCGCGGACGAAAACGTCCGGAGCATGGTTCGTGTCGCCCGGCACCAGGTTGGACGCGCTCGAGCTGAAGGCGACGTAGCGGCCGTTCGGGCTCAGCACTGCGAAATCGCTGCGGCCGTTCGCCTGGCGGCCGCCGCTGGCGATGCTGACGCGCGTCGTCCGGTGCGTCTTGCGATCGCGGATGAAGATGTCCTGGGCGCCGTTGGTGTCTCCGGCAACCAGGTTGGCTGCATCCGAACGGAACAGGACGTAGCGGCCGCCTGCGCTGATCGCCTCGGCGGCTGAGCCGCCAAAGGGATCCCTTGTCGCCTTGCCCTGTGCACCCGTGCTGCTGAGGCTCACCCGTGTTGTCCGACCTGTCTTGCGATCGCGGATGAACGCGTCCTGGCGCTTGTTCGTGTCCCGCGGGACAAGGCCGGCCGAAGCCGAGCTGAAGACGACGTAGCGCGCGTTGGCGCTGATCCCCTCTGCCCAGCTTGGCAGGTTGCCCTGTGCTCCCTTGCTGGAGACGCTCACACGTACGGTTTTCGGGGCGCTCATCGGCGTCGACGAGGGCGTACCGGCCGCCGCAGCGGAGAGCGCCAGCGCTCCGAGGAGGAATGAGCTTGCGAATGCGACTGTCTTCTTCACGGTGCGCCTCCTTTGCGGTGTCTCACCTCATGCTCCCGGCCCTCGGCAACACTCCCGTCACGGGCACGTAATGGTTTCGCTACGGGTTCCGGGCGTGAAGGCGGCGCCGTCCGAGAAGCCGGGGCCGCCCTCGAGACGATGAGCCCCCGGTCAGGTCCGCCGGGTGGATCCGTAACGGGCTGCGAGGCGTTGCACCTGTAAGGAATTTGCGTGACGCTTCCGTGGTGTCGGCGTACTCCGGAGGATGGGAGATCCGGCCACTTGTTCCGGAGGAGGTGGAGCGGGTAGCGGCTGTTCTCGGGCTCGCTCGGCTTGAGCAGGGCGACGGCTTCTACCTTGTGGCCTGGAAGAACGACGAGCCAATCGGGCATGCGTACCTGGCGCTGACAGACCCACCGGAACTCGAGGACGTTTCCGTGCGCCTCGAACATCGCCGCCGTGGAGTTGCTTCGGACCTGACCGCGGCGGCAGAGCGGGAGTCTCGGGCCCGCGGTTTCGACCGACTCAGGCTCACGGTCGGCATCGAAAATGAACCGGCCCAAGCGCTGTATCGCAGATGCGGATATGTCGACTCCGGTGTCCCGCCGAAGCGCGTGCAGGGAACGATCCTGCTTCGCAGCGGACCACTCGAAGTCGATGACACCCTCTTGACGTGGGAGAAGCGTCTTCTAGACGAGGAGTTGTAGTGGAGGCACTCGAGCCCGTCGACGAGGTAGTTGAGAGCCTGTTTGCTCATCCGCGGCTCACCCCAGAGCGCTGACAGCTACCCCTCCGAGAACGGATGCCTCATGTCCTCGGATGACGGTGTTGTAGCGTCAGCGTGGACGTGATGATCACCGAGGCGACCAAGCGGGTCGTCCCCTTTTGTCCGGGCGACGCGAAGCGCGTTGGCGACGGCTGCTTCTACCTCGACTTCATCGTGTGGCTGAACGGCGGCCGGATCGAGCTGGGCGACCGCGTCGGCTTCAACTACGGCTGCTTCGTCAACGGCTACGGCGGCCTCTTCATCGAGGACGACTGTCGGTTCGGCCCGTACGTGATGATCCACACGGCTAACCATGAGCACGACGATCCTGAGCAGCCGCTCTGGAGCCTCGGCTGGCGCGACGACGGCCCCCTCCGGATCGGATCGAACTCCTGGATCGGGATGGGAAGCTGCGTCCTGCCGAGCGTGACCATCGGGCAGGGTTGCATCGTCGGTGCCGGGAGCGTGGTCGCGGGCGACCTTCCGGACTACACCGTCGCGGTCGGCAACCCTGCGAAGGTCATCCGCGAGAGGACTCGCTAGCCGTCTCGATGCGCGTCCTCTTCCTCCAGCGGCAGCCCTGCATACGCGCCCGCAAGCTCGCGGCCGGCCTCCGCAGCGCCGTGCCCGACATCGAGGTGGGCTTCGCCTATGGGGGCCACACCCTGACCGAGTGGTACGGGCGGGGAGACGAGAGCTTCAACCGTCTCTGGAACATCGGCGTCGACGGGGCCGGGCTGGCCGCCGTGCTTGACGAGTATGAGCCGGACGTCGTCCACAGCCACAACCTCCCTGACGTGTTCACCGTGCGCGCGAACGAGCTCGTCGCGGGACTGGTTCCGGTGGTCCACGACGTCCACGACCTCCAGAGCTTGCGCCGGACGGCGTATGAGGACGGCTTCCCCGAGCCGGCCGAACCGCTCGAGCTGGAGCGCCGCGCGCTCGAGGAGAGCGCCGCCGTCGTGACGGTCTCGGCGGAGTTGATGGATGTGCTTCGCCGCCGCTACAACTTGCCGGAGCGGACGCTCGTGCTCCCCAACTACGCCCTGCGTTCGGATCTGCCGCGGCGCCTCACGCGCACGGAGCACTCCGTCCTCAACCCGCGTCTCGTCTACCAGGGGACGATCTCCACCAACGGCGGCCACTACGATCTCCGGAGGATCTTCCAGGCGCTCGTCGACGAGGGCTTCGGAGTGGACGTGTACCCGAACCGGGTCGTGGGCGAGTACCGCGAGCTGGCCGACAACCTGCGGGGCCTGACGTTGCACGAGCCGCGCCCGCCAGCCGACATGCTGCGCGAGCTGGCGCGCTACGACTTTGGCTGGGCGGGCTTCAACGCGGAGCTCAACAAGCCGCACCTCGACACGGCGCTCCCGAACAAGATCTTTGAGTATCTGGCCTGCGGACTCCCGGTGATCGCGTTTCCGCATCGTGCGATCCGCCGGCTCCTCGCTGAGGATCTGGGCATCGTGGTCGCCCACCCGCGGGAAATTGCCGCCGAGCTGCTCCGCTGGGACCTCAGGGAGCTCCGCCGCAGGGTCGGCGCAGCTCGGTCGAGGTTCACGATCGAGACGAACATCCACCGCTTGGTGGAGCTGTACAGAGAGCTGACCGCGCCGAGCACGGAGTCCCGGGCGACGGCCTCCAGCGACCGCTCTCATCGAGGCCCGACGAATGGTCGCAAGGGAAGGACGGGCGCTGTGGCTTCGGCGGACTGAGCAAGACGATCGCACGGACCGAGCCACACGGAACGGACGCGTCGATAGTGCACCCGGCAAGAATCGAACTTGCGCACGCGGTCTAGGCAACCGCTGAGGCAGCGCGAGCCGACGCTCGGCGGGCCGAGTCTCGGCTGCCGCCCCGCGACCGAGAACTTCGGTAGACATCATGTGCAGCTCGCGGAAGGATCCGACCTCGTCGGCCTGCCCCACTTTCGGCTGGAATTCAGATCATCTGAACCGTCGAGCCCGGACTCAAGTCGATCTGCGAATCGCCGCCTCCGCGACATCGACGGCGGCCTCTGACTGACGACCGGTCGGTGTTCGCGATGGAGGTCGGTGACCCGAACTGGATTCAGCACGCCGAGGCGAACATCGGGCACGTCGCGCACGGAGTCGGTACCGTCACACCGCTACGAGAAAAGCCGCCCGGAGAGTTTAGGCACGCGGTTTAGGAAACCGCTGCTCTTCCCAGGAGCAACCGACCCTTGAGTTTTTCGAAGGCGGGCTGGGCTCGTCAATGCCGCAGATCGCTCGATCGCGGAGCTTTTAGAGGTCGCCCTCGCTGCGGCTTCGGTGCGCTGCGCGCCCACGCTTCGACGTCTTCGGCGAGCCACACGGGACCGGCGCGAAGCCGTGCCACCGGAGCCGGGAACTCTGAGCGTGTGACGTACCTGGCCGCCGTTCGTCGGCTGACGCCGAGTATCTCGGCCACCTCCGCGAGTCCCGCCAGTCGCAGCTGCACGGCCGAACGTTAAACCGGAGCCCGTTCGGGAGCTTGCAGGTCGTTCTTTATGACGTAATCTATGTCATAAAGATGGATTCCCAAGCGATACCGCGCGGTCGCCGGCGCGGCCCGGCCCGACATGCCTAGTCTGCAGGCAAACCACTCACGTAGATGTGCCCTGGGGCGGGCTTGGACGCCGTTCGATCAGGCTACGGTCGGATGTACCTGCCCCGAGGGCCCCTTCTACTACGTAGTGGTGCGTGTCGGCGAGCACGCGCAGAAAGAAGCCGTCGGCAGGGATCGCGAGCAGGCCGAGATCGCGCTACATCGTCTAACGGCGGCATTCGAGGACGGCAGCTATCGGCCGCGACCGACGATCGGCTTCGCCGAGTGGGCAGACCAGTGGTTAGCGTCGCTTGAGCGCAAGCCCACGACCGTCGGCTCGTATCGCTCGACGATCGCTCACGCGAAGGAACTCTTTGGAGGCGAACGAGTCCGCCGGATCGGCCCCGAGGACATCGCCCGTTTCAACCGGATCCTGCGCGAGCGCGGCTGCTCGCCCTCGACGCGAGCAAAACACCTGCGCGTCCTAGGGGCCTGCCTGCAAGCGGCCATCTACTACCGCTACGCCGACTCGAATCCCGTCCGCGAGCTCCCACCCGCGCAGCGACCGCGGCCCGAGCGGAAGGAGGCCGCCTACTTCGAAAACGACGAGTTACCGCGACTATTCGCGCACCTTCATGGTGAGCCGTTCAGGTCGCTTTGCCTGGTCGCGCTCAAGAGCGGGATGCGGCAAGGCGAACTCCTCGCCCTGCGCTGGGCGGATGTTGATCTCGACCAAGCCGTCATCCGCGTCCGCGCGAGCTACACCGGTGGCTCTCTGGGAACACCGAAGAATCGCGAGCGACGAGACGTCGACTTGATCTCCGACGTCGTCGAGCTGCTCATTGGGTGGCGCGATAGCCGTTCAGGCGATGAACTGGTCTTCCCCGGCGAGAGAGGACACCGCTTCCTGTCGCCCACGGTTGTGCTTCGACGGCACCTCTACCCGGCGATGGCCGCGGCCCGGATCCAACGGGAAGGGCCAACCCAAGAGAAGCGGACCTTTCACAGCTTCCGGCACACCTTCGCTAAACGCGCGCTCGAGAGCGGCGCGCAGATCACCTGGCTCTCCCGCCACCTCGGCCACTCTTCCCTCAAGGTGACAACCGACATTTACGGCCACTGGGAACGAGCCGAGCGGAAGCTGCAAGCCGCGAAGATGGAGAACGCCTTCCCAGTCTGAAGACCCCGTACTGAAGCCGTACTGGCAGGTGACTCGAATCTCCAGGCGCCGACCGGCAAAACCATCAATTTGCGGCCATTTCGCCGATGGGCCGGGCAGGATTCGAACCTGCGACCTTGGGATTAAAAGTCCCCTGCTCTACCAGCTGAGCTACCGGCCCCAGCCCGCCGGCCATGCTACCGCCGAACGGCTGGATACCCTCCGGCCCGTTGGTCAGAATCGACTTCACGATCGAGATCGAGCGGCCGGCCCAGGAGGTCTTCGGGTACCTGGTCGACCTCGACCGCTTGCCCGAGTGGCAGGCCAGCGCCGTCGAGTCGCGCGCCGAGTCTCCGCTCGCCGAGGGCGTGCGCGTGACGGAGCGCCGCCGCGTCCTGGGGCGTGAGATCGACAACGAGCTCGAGGTCACCGCGTGCGACGCGCCCCGCAGGCTGACGCTGAAAGCGTTGAAGGGGCCGGTCAAGTTCACGGTCGACCACCAGCTGGCCGAGGTCGACGGCTCGACCCTTCTGCACGTAGTCGCCGAGGCCAAGGCGGGGACGTTCATGAAACTCGCCGAGCCGATGCTGGCCCGCACCGCCGAGGAGGAGCTGCGCAAGGACTTCGCGCGGCTGAAGGAGCTCCTCGAGGACGGGGGCTATCGGGCTAGGCGGTGATGTCCCTATTCGTGACGTTCTACGGCGATGGGCCGTATCGGGATAACACTGTCCTGCTACCCGCGTATCCGTCCGGCTACTCGTACTTTCGCCCGTTCCGCTACAGGCGCTTCCTTGCACACGGGACTGCAGTAGAGCCTGCTGCGGCTCATGGTCTCGCATCCGCATTGCTTGCGCCCAACGCGGGCGTCTGCGCCGCATACCACTCGAGCCCCATCGCTTCGAAGCGCTTCTGCGCCTGCACCACGAGCGCCCAATCGCTTCTGGCGATGCCGAGCGTCCGTAGCGCGAACGGCTCGAGGTAAGTGCCGGGAATGGCATAGCGCTCGGCGTCCTCCACGGCCTCCTCGGCACGGCCGACCGCAAGGAACGCGTCGAGGCGGGTGGCGATGGAGCCGACGAAGTTGTAGATCTGCCAGCTCCACTTCTCCGATCCGTCGAGCAGGGCCTCGATGCGGTCGAGCTCGCCGCGGATCAGCGCGAGCCGCGCCCGCAGCGGATCGAGCCAGAACTCGTAGCCCTCGAAGCCGAGCGCCGACTCTTGCGCCTCGAGTCGGCGCGCCTCGTCGTCCAGCCCAAGCGCCGCGCACGCGACCGCACTGGCAAGGAGGTTGCGTGGGTTGTAGACGCACGGCGTGTCGGCGTTCGCTGCGACGGCACGCTCGCTCCACTCCGTGCGCTCGTGCAGCCGGTCCCAGCGGCCGGCGGCTTCGTCGAGCGTGACCAGGTTGCCGATCGCATGCACCTCGTGGTGTGGAGTCAGCCTGGCGGCGATCGCCTCGTGGCGGAGCGCGTGGTGCTCCGCGTCCTCGAGTCGGCCGAGCCCGAGCTTCGCGGTGGCTGCGCCCCAGTGGATCATCGCGAGGTGGTCCGGATCGTTGATCCGCGGGACGAGCCCGAGCCGCCGCAGCGCCAGCTCGGAGGCGGTCGCGAAGTCGGCTGTGTACTGAGCGTTGGCGGAGTGTGCGAAGAGACCGAAGGAAAGCAGCTCAACGTCGTCGAGCCGCTCGGCGATCGCGATCGCGAGCTCGGCTGCAGGGATGTCGTCCTCGAGCATCGCCTTCCCAACCAGGCCGTATGCGTACGGGCGGCTGTCCGGCGGGGCGTGCTCAAGCGTCTGCCGGATCCATCCCAGGACGATCGCCCAGTCCGGAGCGGCCTTCCACATCGCGCCGCGCATCGTCGATTCGAAGGACAGCTCCGCATAGAGCCTGACGTGCTCCGCCGGGTCAGCAGTGAGCTCGAGTGTCTTCTGCATCGACTCCCAGAAGGCCGAGCCGTCGAACTTGAGGGCGTTGACGCGGGCGATCGAGTGCCAGAGCTCCGGATCATCCGGCCTCAGCTCTGCGGCCCGTTCGAGCAGCCCGAGCGCGTCTTCCAGGTCGAAGCGGGCGAGCGCGAGCTCGGCGGCGCGGCGGAGCCACTGAAGCGCTGAGGCACGGAGTCTCGCGGCATCGTGGTCGTGGTCACGCCAGGCCAGGTCGGCGATCTCCGGATCGACGGCCTCCGCGTAGTGGTAGGCAAGCGAGCCGGCGCGGCCGTCGCTCGTGTCCTCGCCCTGGAGCCAATCGGCGTATGCGGCGTGGCGCCGCGCGCGCTCGGCCTTCGGCAGGCTGCCGTACGCCACATCCCGCGTCAGTGCGTGCTTGAAGACGAGCTCGGGCTCGGTGGGACGGACGAAGCCCCGCTCGACGAGCGTTCGCACCTCGGCCGCAGAGCCCACAAGCGCGGCAAGTCCGGCCGTCGAGAACGAGCGGCCGATCACGGCGGCAGCCCGAAGCGCATCCTTCGCCCGCGGGTCGAGGAGGTCGATACGTGCGGCGAGCACGCCCTGGACGGAGTCAGGGATCGTCAGCGCCCCGGTGTCGAGCGCCCATTCGCCGCGCCGCCGCGTTAACAGCTCGCGGTCGAGGAGGTCCGACAGCACCTCCTCGACGAAGAACGGGTTCCCTTCGGCGTGGCGGACGACGAGCTCGCGCGCCTTCGCGTCGAGCGGTGCGCCGAGCACCCGGTCGATCAGCTCGCCCGCCTCGTCATCGCCGAGCGGCTCCAGGATCAACGTCTCGCCGTGGGGCAGCCCCGGACGCCCCGGTCGTGTCGTCCCGAGGATCAGGACAGGCCCGGCCGCGTCCGACAGCACCCGAGCGAGGAGCTCGATCAGCGGCTCGGTAGCCCAGTGCAGGTCCTCGAGCACGACGACGGCCGGGCCGCGGGCCCCAATGTCCGACGCGAGGCGCACCCATTCGTCCTGGAGCGCGAGCACGGCCGCACGCGGCTCGAGGTCGCCGGCGACGTCGAGCCCCAGGGTCAGCCCGAGGATCTCGTTGCCCGCGATCTTCTCGAGCGCGGGATCCTCCACCCGCAATCCCAGCTCCTGCCTGAGCACGTCCTCGAGTGGGCTGTACGTGACGCTGCGGCCATAAGAGAGGCAACGGCCGAGCCGGAAGGTCGTCCCGGGGGGCAGGCGTTCCCGCAGCTCCCGCACCAGTGCCGTCTTGCCGAGCCCGGGCTCGCCGACAACCAAGGCGAAGCGCGGCTCGTCGGTCACGGACGCCTGCTGTAGCCAGTCGAGCTCGCGCTCGCGGCCGACGAACGTACCCACAAGGCCGTGGCCGCCGCGTGGGCGGCGGGGCGCGACCATGCGGCGCAGTTCTCGCGCCACCACGCCGTCCTTTTTGCCCTTCGCCTCGACCGTGGACGGCTCGCCAAACTCGAAGGCGTCCCCGACTAGCGTTGCAGTGCGCTCGCCGACAAGCACCTGGCCTCGCGCAGCCGCCTGCTCGAGCCTCGCCGCAACGTTCACGGCGTCGCCGGTCGCGAACGAGCTCCCTTCGCGGGGCCGCCCGACCACGACCTCTCCGGAGTTCACCCCGATCCGCAGCGCGAGGCGGTCGCCGAAGAGCTTCCGCAGGCGCTCGAGCATCCAGAGCGCGGTTTGCAGTGCACGCTCCGCGTGGTCCTCCTGGGCGGCCGGCGCGCCGAAGACCGCGACGACGGCGTCGCCGATGAACTTCTCGACCGTCCCGCCGCCGAGCGCGATCTCGGCTTCCATGGCGTCGTAGAACTGCTCCAGGAGATCTCGCGCATGCTCGGGATCGAGCTTGTCCCCGAGCGCGGTGGAGCCGACGAGATCGGCGAACAGAAGCGTCGCCAGCTTCCGCTCCACTGCACGAGGATAACTCGGGCTTCGCGGACCGGGCTGAAATCGTGCCTAGCCCGGAGGGCTCGCTCCTCTCGCCCAGCCCGGCGGCCAGATCCGGCTCCGCGACCGCCGACTGTCCACCGTTCGCGGCGTTTTCCGGCGCTTACCTCCTAACTCGGACGGGGCTATCCTTCCGGCGCCGCCCCCGTCGACTAGCGGCCTAGGTCACAGCCCTTTCAAGGCTGTAGCACGGGTTCGAATCCCGTCGGGGGCATCACCGTGGTCACCGTCGACGAGGTTCGGGCCTTTGCTGGCGCGCTCCCTCGGAGCTCCGAGGGGCTCGTGCGCGGGCAGGTGAAGTTCCGGATCGGGCGGATCGTCTACCTCGCGCTCTCTCGGGACGGGTCGACCATGGGGTTCGCGTTTCCGAAAGAGCTGCGCGGCGCCCTCGTCGAGGCCGAGCCGGACAAGTTCTCCCTGCCGAGCCAGTCCGACCTGCGCTACCACTGGGTTCACGTTCGGCTCGCCGCGATCGACGCGGACGAGATGCGTGAGCTCGTGGAGGATGCCTGGGCGTTCTGCGTCCCGAAGCACGTGGCCGAGGAGTACGCCGCGGCGCACGGCTACGTCGAGTCTGGCACGCTAGAAGCCGAGGGCGGTTAGCTCAGTTGGGAGAGCGCCTGCCTTACAAGCAGGAGGTCGCTGGTTCGATCCCGGCACCGCCCACCATGAAGCCCGCCGGGAAACGGCGGGTTTCTCTTTGGGCTGAGCTTGCAGAACCTGCTCGATGCTCGACTTTGGAAACTGCTTTGGAAACGCTAGCCCGACGACTGACCTTCGAGACTCCACTGCGTGAACACCGAGAGCGTCGCGCTGATCCCGAAGTGCGCGGAGTGCCGGAAGCTGTGGCTACCTCCCGATGAGGAGCGTCGGCTTGCGCACCTCGGCTGCGACGAGCATCTCGACGAACCGGCGGAGCTCGTCTCTACTGCCCGGAGTGCGCTGAGCGAGAGTTCGGCGGCGACTGACAGCACCTCCTGCATGTTCTTGCCTGGCTCAAGCCGGGCTCGATTGCTTATCGGACTAGGCGCTGGAATCGTTCTCCGCGATTGTGGCCGCCCTCGGCTTGCTCGCTCGAGACGACCACGAAGCTGTCATATCGGCTCAGCGCACGTCTGATCCCCGGCAGCTCGTGGCCAGGCGCAAGCAGAAGTCGTCGCGGCTCCCTTTGCGCCTGTTCGTAGACGCACCACGGGAGCGCGATGACCTCACCGCAGCCGCTCCGTCCGCACTGGCAAGCGATCTCCACTACCGAGCCGACGCCTGCGAACTGGTCGCCCTCGTGCATGTTCTGCTCCTCTCTGTCTCGTCCGTTCCACAATCACTGCCAACCGGACGAACTGACGGTTTCAAACGGGGAGCAAAGGGGCTGCAACGGCCCGGGCGCTGCAACGCGACCCGGCCCGAGGCTCACGCTACGCCTCGCGTTCGCCGCCGACTAGTCGCTCCTGTAGCCATGGCCCGAGGGGTCAGGGCCGCGCCAACTATCCGTTCGCGCCCGGCAACGTCGAAAGGTGTGTCGGGGCGGCAAACGACGGTCTAGACCCCTCTAGGACGGTGCAATCGCCCCGGCTCTCTCAACAGGGAGCTTCTTGGGGAGGTGACGCCGATGCTGCGGCTTCGCAGCTGGTTCGACGGCCATTAGGATTGCCGGGCGGGGGCGGCCTCATTGCGGCGATGGCCGTCTCCGTCCCTGAGCGCCGACGCGCACGGCTGAGCATGAGTGGGCAATGGTTGGCCGCTCCCGATTGAGGAGTCGACGTGCGAGACAGGCTGAGGTCGCGCAAAGAGCGCGCGTGTGAGAACCTCCTCGCGGAAGAACCGGCGAGCGCGTCCAATTGACTGCGGCGGCGTTCCAGAAGCGGCGGCGAGGAGTGCGCCTGAATGGATCGTCTGGACGAAGACAAGCTCGAGATGCTGCGGACCTGGGGCGAGGGTCTCATGAACGACGGCCGGGACGAGCTACGGGCCGCCGGGAGAGCGATCTCGATGCTGGTCGAGGAGATTGAGAGCCTGTACGTCGACCTCTGGCACGCTCGCCAAGACGCTGCCAAGGAGACGGAGATGCAGCGCGCTGAGTCCTACAAGTCCCGGAGGCAGCCTGGTTTGGCTTTCCAGCAGCGGATCAGGGCTCTTCGCAGTCGCCGTCTGTCGGGCTCGGCCGATGAGTAACGTGTTCTCCACAGCTTTACCCACAGGCGGGAAGCCGCTGCTCGTGCGATCTATGAGCGCATGAGCCAACATGCACCCACAGACGCCTAATGCGGCCAATGCTCAAGCTACGCCTTGTTCCCTTCTTCGCTTCGTGGCTCTTTCGGCCATGGCCCGCAGCATCTGCACGGCCTCCTGGTAGCCGGCACCGCTGCTGGCCTTCAACGCGGAGGCGGAGCGCGGCCTCCTCGACGGTCGCCTCGGGATCTTCTTCCAGGTAGCGCCGCGGCCGGCGCGCAGCGACCCGCGGGTGGCGACGTGGATCCTTCTGCGCGATCAGCAGCGTCAGCTCGAGCGCGTCTTCGAGGCTGAGCTGCGGCAGTTCCCGCGCCGCGGCCAGGGCGGCCACCAGGTTGCGACGCTGTAGTGCCCGCTTGAAGATCGAAGGGGGACGGCTCTGCGAGGTCGACGCTGCTCCTCTCCGGGGCCGAGACGGGTGTCCCGAGTTAGAACCTCGGTCGGGATCGGCGTACGCTCAGGTCGATGAGGCAGGCGCTGGCGAGCTCCGCGTTGGGATTCGTTGTGCTCGGTCTGGTGACCGGCTGTGGCGGTGCGGGCGGCGGCAACGCGGGATCGACCGCAGCCCCGGCCGCGACCACCACACACCACGACATGACGATTCAGTCGACAACCAGCAAGGAGGATCTTGCGCAGACGTACCTGCGAATCGTGAGGCCAGCGAACGCCGAGATCGATCGCTTCACTGCAAAGGCACGTCGTTGGAATGACCAAACGACCAACACGCAAGCAGCGACAGATGCGGAACCCGTGACCGCGGCGCTCGAGAAGGCTGACGACGAGCTCCTGCGCGTCGACTGGCCGGCCACCCTACGGGCCGACGTGAAGGCTGCTGTGCGTGCCGACGGAGCCGTCGTCGAGGATCTCAAAGGCATCGCGGACGCGGCCTCAGTTGGGAGCTGGGTGAACCAGTTCTCCAAAGACATCGGCACGTTTGCGGCCGCCGTCGCAATCGTTCGCGCCGACCTGGGGTTGCCGCCGCACAATTCTTAGCCGGTACTGCGCCGAAGGCGTAGGCTCGGATGCTCGGAAGACGAAATGCGCCGAGCGCTTGGACACTCGCGACCTCCGACGCTCCAGAGCGAAGCGGTGACGAGATGCAACGGTTCTTAGAGTGGTTCAAGCGACAGAGCAAGAAGAAGCGGGCGCTGATCGTGTCGGTCGTCCCCCTTCTAGTCCTGATCGCTTTCATCGAGTGGTGGACCACCCCGAGCAGCGGACGCGTTCTCGCCGAAGGGACGAATCTCGGAGTCTTCCAGGCGTCGAAGAACCCCTTCAAGCTCGACCCCGCCCACGCTCGACGCTTCGTGATCACGAAGGTCGAAGTCTTCGGGCCAGGAGTGCTCGACGACTTTCCCCCTGACTGCGCTGGCACGACCTGCTCGGCCACTCCCCCTCACGAGTCACCGATCGTCGTAATCTGGACCGAGCCAGAGCTGCGGTGTAACAGCGGCTCCGAAGCAGACTTCGAGGCTTGCATTGCTCCGCTCACAGTCCAATGCGGCCTCGGGCGCTTTACGTACATCTGGTGGAAGAGGGACTCATCCCGACATCGGAAGCCGCACGGCTGTACGTACTTCGACATAGCGCACCCCTCTGGCCACTACGTGATGGGCTTCGTTGCCGACGGAAGGACTCCGCCGAAGCGTTTCTCGCTCGTGGTTCAGGGTCGCGACGTTCCGATTGCCTGGTGAAGAGCGATGGGGACGCCACCGAGTGCAGGCGGGGGACATTCGACACGAGAGGAGGAACGCTCAGCTGAGCGCGGGTACGGCGGCATGGCCCTCGGCGGGATCATCATCATTCTCGGGCTCATCCTGACGTTTGTCTGGAGCCTCTGGATCGGGCTGATCGTCGCGCTTGTTGGACTAGTCGCGTTCAGCCGCCACGCATGGGGCAAGCGGCGGACCGTTACGGTCGCACTGGGTTGCCTCGTCGCGTTGCTCGGCGGAACTGTCGGAGCGGCACTCGGAGTCGTCGTGACGTACGTAATTCTGCGCGGCCAAGGAGCTGACGCGCTGGAATGGGCGGTGACAGGTGTCTTTCTTGCGCTCATCGGACTCGTCCTCGGGGCCGGCGCGGGAGCCGGGGTAGGCGGGTACCTGAGAGACCACGTTGCTAGTCGTCCCACTAAGCTCTCCTGAAGATCCATGGCAGGACTCTTCGGGAGAACAACCAGCGCCGTGATGAACGTCCTCTTCGGCAAGCGCACGACGGGCGAGCCGAGCGCGGAGCACCGGGACGCTCCGCCCGAGGAGAGCTTCACCAACATGCCCACCGTCACGTACGAGCCGGACGGCACCGTCGACGTCACGCCGCCGAGTCCGTTCCACGACAAGATCCAATAGTTCGCTGAGCCGCCTCGCGCGGCGCCTGACCCTAGGCGAAGCCGAGGATGGACTTCCGCATCGCCCGGCGAACCTCGCGCAGCGCATTCGGGGCGCGCGCTGGGCGCTCCAATTGAACGTTCGGCAGTGCCCGAAGTCTGAGAGTTCGCCTGATGCTCGGGGCCCGCGGATCGTCCCGCTCGGGCCCTGGGCCTCCTGACGCGGGCGTCACCACTCGCGGGATCAGCGGCGCCCGTCCGGTGACGCTCCACCATTCGCGAGGCTGACGATGTGGTGAACCTCGAGCTTCTCGGTCGAGCCGCAGTGCCTACAGCGGTTGCCGTCGCGTCGACGTGCTGCTGCTCTCGCCTGCTGCCAACGAGCCGTGGAACGGATCCGGCGCTGCTGCGAGATGTTCAGGCTCGCCTCTGCCGGCTCCTCGGGCATTTGCGTCGCCTCCGCTTGGCCGGAGCGCCGGGACGCGACATACTGGCGCGGCCCGACGAAGAAGACGTGCTATGACCGACGTGCTGGATTTCGAATCGAGAGACCTGCCGTTCTCCGTGGCCCTGGCGGGGATGATCGGCTTCGGAAAGGCGTTGTTCGAGGGGTTCTACGGCGTGCTCGGAGTCGCGATTGCGAGTTCGGTGGACAATACCTTCGGGTGGGGAATCCTCCTCTTCGCCATCGTCTACGCGATCGCCTCGATCATGCTGTTGCGAGGGAGCCGGTTCGGTTACTACCTCACGGTCGCGCTCTCCACAGTCGGGCTCGTCGTCGCGGTCGCCTACATGTTCAGCTCGAAAGGGACCGTCTTCGGAGGCACGTTCCTGATCGCCTTGCTCAACGCGCTCGTCCTCTATCTCCTGCTGGGCAGGAAGGGCGCGCGCGACTTCTTCGGACTGGGTGCCGGCGCTAGCCCGTAAGCCGCTGCGGTCGTCGAGCAAGCCGTCCTCCTGCCTGTCGAACAAGATCCGCTTTGCAGATCTTCCTTTGGTCAGCCCTTCGCTGATCAATGCAAGGCGCTTTACGCGGCGAGTGGTGGCCGTGCAGGACCACTCGGCGTTCGATCTCGATCTCGCCGAGAAATTGGTCGTGCCTCCCAGACAGGGAACGCGAACTGGAACGCTGCGACTCCTGTCTCGCGCAGCTTCACGATTGCGCCGGCGGCACAGCCCCCGCCTCTGCCGCCGCCGGTCAAGTGCCGGGTGCCGAACGTGGTCGGGAAATCACTCGCGGCCGCGAAGGCGCTGATCAAGAAGCGCCATTGCGCGGTTGGCAGGGTGACCCGTGCCTACTCGGGAAAGAAGGCGGGCATCGTCGTCGCTCAAAGCCGGCGGCCGGGCCGGCTGCTGCCGGGGGGCACGAGGATCAACCTCGTCGTCAGCCGAGGGCGGCACCGGCACTAACCAGACACGAGCGGGAGGGGGTTTACTGCAATGACCCACTTGGAGCAGTGCCGGGCTGTCTCCGCGCCCGTCTCACTTAGAGGAGTCGGGTGGCCTCGGCTTCCCCCCCGGTCATCGGGCGTCCAGTTGCCTGGTAATCCCGAGGTCGCCCGGCTCGCCTGTTGGCGATTCCGGGTTGCGGTGCTGCTTATGCAGCCGCTGGAGGGCGCCCGAACGTCAGCTTGAGTGACGCCTCCACCGACCCCTTTGCGACGAACCAGATCTTGCCTTCTGCTCCGATCGTGAGATCGAACTCCAAGGTCTGGAGTCCAAAGCTCCCCGCTTCGGCTCCGGATTCCGCAATTCAGAGGATCGCGTCACGAATCTCTTCGAGCTGACTCCGAAGCATCCCCAGGTCAACTTCGCGGCTGCTGCCCGGCCAGAAGGCCTCGCCTTCAGCCGTTACTTGCACAGGAGTCTCGGTCGTGAGGTCGAGGACACCGTACGTCGACATCTGCTACCCCTTCGCGTCTCTGTCCACCCGCGAGCCTTTCGCTTTGTTGCAGGTGTGTCAAGGTCAGCGCAGGGTGTCGCTGACGCGTTCCGAGCCATGGCTGAAAAGGGGCTTGGTCGGCTCGCGCCTCGGTCCACGGGGTTGATCTCCGTCCGCGAGTAGCGATCTCGGTGCCCGTCTGGACGGGAACGGCTTCTAGCTCGAGAGCTCGATCTCCGCGGGCAGCTCGGTCGGCGCACGCTCGCCGGCGAGCTCGTCCTCGACCCTCCGGTCGAAGTAGACGTACGCCGTCGTGAGCGCCACGAGCGGCATCGTCACCGAGTAGATCAGGCCCGCGACCACGTTGACGAGCCAGAACGGCGCGCTCGTGGCGAGGATCAGCGCCGCGCCGATGATCGGGCCGGCGGCCACCGAGAGCGCGGCTCCGATCACGATCAGCGATGTGACCCTCAGCCACGCTCCGCGCACGAGGCGGCCGCTCCGTCGCAGGCCGGCGAGCGCGTCCAGTCGTTCCAGCTCGATGCTCGGGGCGATCAGGGCCCAGCGACCGGCGAGCCAGACCGCGATCGGGATCAGGTAGATGGACCCGGCGAGCAGCGAGACGACGCCCGCGGCGACGAAGAGCGCGCCGAGGAGCGGCCGGATGCTGTCGACGGCGAGCAGGTAGGCGCGCACGGGCCCGATCGGACGACCCTGGTCGATCTCGACGAGCGCGCGTGCAGTCGCGGCCTGGACGAGCCCGAGCCCGAGCAGGGTGAGAGCCGTACCGATCGCCAACACGAAGAAGCCGAGCAGCCCGTTCACGTTGCTGCCGCCCGTCTCGAGGCCGAGCACGCCCGTTCCGTGCAGCAGCAGCGCCTGGAGGAGCGCCACCAGCAACGAGACGGGGATGAAGAGGACGCCGATGCCGACGACCAGTCCCGGCCTCGCCACGTACATGCGGGCCGCCGTCGCCAGCGTCTGGCCCCAGGCGCGCCGATGGGCGAGCCGGAGCGGCGCCACCGGCCGCCAGGAGGTGCGCGAGAGAGCCCAGATGAGCAGCAGAGCCAGTGCCGCGAGCGCGAGGGTGAACTGCAGCGGACGGTGGACGAGCTGAACCAGGGCCCTCGACCCGTTGCCGATCGCGTGGCAGAAGAAGTCGGTGGCCGTCGTTCCGAACGCGCTTCCCGCCGGAACGGTGAAGCTCTCGCTGCGCCAGTCCTCGGACCACTTGATCGGCTCCGTCCACTGCGTCTTCAGGTTCGGGCCGGTCGGGCCGTTGAAGAAGGCCGGCTGGAGCTCGCCCCAGCGGCCCTGGAAGTCGATCCAGGGAAACTCTGCTCGAGCCTGGGCCGGATCGCTCGGGATCGTGGCGACCGCCGGACGAAGGTCGTAGTGAGGACCGGTCGTGTTGTCGCAGCCGACCCCCTGGGCGGCCGAGCTGCCGAGGAACAACCCTTCGCCGAAGAAGTTCGCGTGCGAGCCGGCCGCCGGATACACGACCGGATGGGTGCCGTCGACAAGGTCGAGCTTGTCGGCCCCCCAGTCCGCCTGCTCAGCCCCTTCGTGCTGGCTGTAGCCGATCTTCGTGGGTTGCCGCGCGAGAGCCGCCTGGGCGGTGTCCGCGTCGAAGAGGAGCTGGATCATCTCCCAGTCGCCCTCGTGCAGGTTGTTCCAGTCGTTGTAGGCGTAGAAGAGCCAGTACTGCAGCGCGACCTTGCCTGCGTGCGCGGGGTCTCCCGCGACGTGCGCGTACACGGTCGGCTCGTGCCCCTCGGAGATGAGCCGGGCCCAGCGCTCGTAGTCGCAGCCGGGATCGAGCGCGTTGCCGGGGAAGTCGAGGTGGTACTCGTAGAGGCCGCCGCCGAGGTCGCGTGCGGTGGGCGCGATCTTGACCAGGTCGGACGCGTTCCACGGCCCCCGGAGCGAGACGGTCGGCTGGCCGAAGAGCGCGTCGACGTCCATCGGCTGGTAGGGCTCGCCCGGCCCGCACTCCTGTTTCTGCTCGACGAGCCTGACGACCGGCGCGTAGCGCTCGGCCAGCGCGCGCTCGTCGCCGACGCTCGCCGGGGCGGCGGCGCAGACGCCGAGCACGGCGAAGGCGAGGAGGGGCAGCAGTGCGAGGCGCGCCTTCGTCACGACCGGTCGCTCCGGGATCGGTCGAGCAGGGCGTTGAGCTCGGCCGAGACGACTATCAGCCGGCCGACGAGCACGAGCGACAGGAGCAGGGCGGCGGCGATCCCGAGGGCGCCGTAGGTGTCGGCTCGATCCTCGACCAGACGGGTCGTGACGTAGAGGTTGAAGACGTTCACGAACAGCAGGCCGACGCCGACCAGCAGGGCGCCGGGGAGGAGCGCCGTCCAGCGAGCGTCGCGATGCGGCAGCCGCATCGAGACCAGCAGCCAGGCGCCGCCGACGAGGACGAGGTACACGAGCAGGGCGGCCAGTCCTCCCAGCTGGTCGTGCCGGCGGATCCAGCCGACGATCTGCGCGGCGACCAGCGCCAGCAGAAACGCGACGCCGAGCACGCCGATCCCTTTTGGGGTCGCGCGAACGCCGCGCCCGGACCCGTGCCAGACGATCCCGTGCACGACCGCCAGCGCGCGGTAGAGCTTGGCGGTCGCGTAGACGACCGCGGGCACCATCAGGATGAACACGAGCCAGCGGGCGTCGCCCGACGCGCTCGAGGCGACCTCGGAGGCGATCAGCCCGTGCAGCCCCGCTTCCTTGGTGATCTGGCCGGTGCTCTTGTCGACTGCGCCTGCGTAGAGCCCGAGCCCCGAGACGAACAGCAGGGCGGTCGGAAGGAGGAGGACGAAGAGCCGGTAGGCGAGCGCCCCGGCGAGGAGGCCGCCTCCGATTGCCGAGTCCCGCTCGAGGAGCGTGAGGCCGAAGTCGACCGTCGCGTGATGAGGACGTGCTCCTTCGATCCGCGCCTGTACCGTCCGGCCGTGCTCCAGCCAGCGCCCGAGGCGCCCGCCGCTCGCCGGGTCGGTCTCGGGGTCGGTGACGTCGGGGCGGGCCATCGGGAGATGCTCTCAGCCTTCGACCTTCGACACGAACCGGTCCAACCGCCCCACCGGGCAAGCCCTACTCAGGGATCGCGCCGCGCACGGTCGTTCCCCGGCCGGGAGCGGTCGCGAGGTCGAGCGTGCCGCCGAGGGCGCCCATCCGATCGTGCATCCCGGCGACGCCCGTCCCGTCGGTCGCCGCCCCGTCGGCCAGCCCGACGCCGTCGTCTGCGACAGCGAACATGACCTCTCCAGGCCGCCGAGCCAGCGTGACCGTGACGTGGGCGCCAGGCCCCGCGTGCTTGGCCGCGTTCTGGATCGCCTCGAGCGCGCAGAAGTAGACGGCCGCCTCCGTCGCGGGGGAGCAACGGCCGATGCCCTTGTCGGTCACCGTGACCGGGATCGCAGCGGTGATCGCGACCGAGCGCAGCGCCTCGGCCACGCCGCGCTCCAGCAGCACGGCCGGGTAGATGCCGTGGGCGAGCTCTCTGAGCTCTTTCGCCGCCGCGGCGGCATCGCTCCCGATCAGCTCGAGCTGCTCCGCGAGCTCGTCTCCCTCGGCGTGCTCGCGGGCCAGCGCGAGCTTCAGTTGGATCGCCAGCAGCCGCTGCTGTGCGCCGTCGTGAAGATCCCGCTCGAGCTTGCGCCGCTCGGCCTCGCCGATCGTGACGATCCGCCGCCGGGAAGTCTGAAGCTCGTCGGTCGTCGACCGGAGCTCCGCCTCGAGCCGGCCGCTCTCGAGGGAGAGGAGAATCACCTTGCCGGCGCTCTGCAGCAACTCCGGGTCCGTCTCCAGCGCGGGATCGTGCAGGAGGTATCCGACGGTCTCCCCGCGACGTCGAAGAGCGGTCGCCGAGCGTCCTGGCGCGGCCGAGGAGGGGTCGATCGGGTCGCCGTGGGAATCGAGGAACAGGTGCGTTCGGGCGTCGACTTCGACGGCGAGCTCCAGCCGCGGGTCGTCGAGAGCGTCTGCGACCAGGTCACGTACCCGGACGGCGTCCTCCTCCCGCTCGAGCTGGGCCATGATCGTCCTCAGCGCGAGGCCGGCGAACAGCATGGTCTGGAGAATCGCCAGCAGGAAGCCGATCGTGAGGGTCGTCCTGCCTGCGGTGACGAGCCAGCCGATCCGGTCGGCGGCTCCGGCGTCGAGTGTGATCAGGCCCGCGTTGGCGGCGTGGAAGACGGCGAAGGGAATCGCCAGCAGCAGCGCCGGCACGTAGACGGGGAGCAGCGCCCGCACCCGCGGCCTCGAGGCGCGCTCCAGGCGATAGCAGAGGCCGGCCACGATCGCGGCGGCCACCACCACGGCCAGGTACTCCTCCGTCTTGCCGAAGCCCTCGGCGAGCGACGGCCTGTTCGCGATCATCAGCGCGTTGCTCGGGCAGCGCGCGTTGCAGCCGGCTAACGGAGCGCCGCCGGAGACGACCGGCGAGAAAAGGAACCACGGCAGAAACGAGACCAGCAGGACCCACGCCGTCGCCGCCAGCAGCATCTTTTCCAGGGCGCCGGCCAACCGTCCCTCCGGGAAGATGAAGACGAGGTAGAAGCCGAGCAGGAAGAGCGGAGCGTCGAACAGGACGCCGATGCTGTGCAGGAGCGGGCTCGTCGTGCCCTGTAGCGAGATGCCCGCGGCGACTCCTGCGTAGACGAGGAGCGCCACGGCGATGCGACGGCTCGTGCGGTTCGCGGCCCAGTACAGGGCGGCGAGAGCCGACGCCTCCACGATCAGCGCGACCTCCAGGCCGTAGGCGACGGGATGGACGAGGTGGTCGCTCGTCGCGATCAGGATCCCCGCACCCGCACCCACCACCAGGCCGACCGCGGCCACGGTCGCGACGACACGGCGCGCGACGAGGGCGCCCGACATGTCGATCGGGCTCAGGTGGGCTTCCGGCTGTGCGATCGTGGACATGCCTTCGCTCGCCTCTCCCGGTCCGCAACCGACGCTTGCGCCGTCAAAATACAGCTTTCGGGCGATCTGACTAGATTCCGGAAAATTCGGACTACGAGGTTCCGGGAAGGACGAGCGACCGACGTCGTCTCAGACCCGGATGGGTCAGCGCAGCCGCTAGGTGGTCGCGCGGGTCGGCCGGAGCTTCGCCTCGCCCCAGGCCTTGTTGCACTTCTCGCAGAAGATCTGGACGGTTGCGTCCACGACCCGTGCGTCCGCGCCGGAGAGGGCGTACGACTGGGCCCCCGACGGCCGCTGGAGCGGCATCCGCCTGGAGCCCATGTGCACGAACAGCTCGGGCGCGCGCTGGGTGCGGAAGTCGCGGCTCAGCCGGAGCGTGAGGTGGCCGGAGGAGTCGCGCACGATCGCGGCGCTGCCCGTCGTGCCCCACGAGACCGTCTTGAAGCTTCCGCGCGCCAGCACGCCCGCCGGCCCATCGGCGAGCGGGCTTCTCGCGGCGCCACTCCGGCCGAAGGCGAGGCCCAGCGCTGCGCCGGTGAGGGCGCACGCGACCAGGAGTGCCGCCGCCACCCGTCGAGACCGCATCCGAACGATCACTTCGTCACAAGCATACGGCTCTCGTGGAATCGCGGTTTCGCGCCGATAAGGAGTCCGTGGAGCCTGCGGAGAGCATGTGGCGGCCGCTCGGCGAGCTGCTCCTCGAGAAGGGTCTCGTCACGCCTGACGAGCTCGAGCTGGCGCTGGCCGAACAGGCCGAGAGCGGCCGGCTGCTGGGCGCGATCCTCGTCGAGCGCGGTTGCGTCTCCGGCCCGGCGCTCGCGGTCGCGCTGGCCGAGCAGTACGGCGTCGAGCTCGACACCGAGCGCGGCTTCGGCACCGGCCTCTGGGCCGAGATCGAACGGCGGCACCGCGCCGGCCGCGGGCATGCCGAGAGCGAGACCGACGATGTCGAGCCCGAAGATGTCGAGCGCGAAGCCGTCGAGCGCGACAACGTCGTCAAGCTCGAGCCGGTCGCACCGCGAGTGGAGATCGTCCCGGACCCCGAGCCCGATGCCGACGTGGAGCGGCTCGAGGCCGAGAACTGCCGCCTCCTGGAGGAGATCGAGCGTCTGCGCGGCGAGTTCACGAAGCTGAAGCTGGTCGAGTCGCCGAGGCAGGCCTTCGCGCACCTGCTGTTCGTGCCGACGCCCGCGCGCTACCTATTGCTCGACCGCGAGGGCGCGCCGCCCGACCCGGGCGAGCAGCTCGAGGTGCCGGAGGTCGAGGCGCGGTTCCTCGTCACCAAGGTCGGCCGGGCGCCGTACCCGGGCGAGCTACGGCCCTGCGCCTACCTCCTTCGCCTGGCCTGACGGTACATCTCGCGCACGCGCGCGAGCTCGTTCGAGAAGTCAGGCCGGGGGCTGGATCACGATCACGTTCTGCGAGAGCCCGAGGTACTTGTAGAGCCTGCTGCCGGTGAGGTCGTTCACGGTCTTCAGCTCCGTCGGGCGGATCTTGCCCGGCAACGGCGGCTGCACCTGCGGCAGCGTCCTGCGCAGCGGGTGGTCGAGGCTGCCGGAGAGGTCCCCCCGCCGGAGAAAGAGCGTCGAGCTCAGCGACTTCTCGCCCGGATCGGGCGGGAAGAAGACCAGGACGTTGTCGATCGGGTGCGCGTACTCGAGCGTGTACAGCGCCAGCTCGAGCGCCTCGCGCCGCAGCACCGTGCCGCGGGCGACCGTCGGCTGGCCCTCCGGGATCGCGCAGCTCTTGGTGTTGCCGCAGAGGATGTAGACGGCGGTGTCGTTGCGCCCGTAGGCGTGGTCGAGGGCCTTCACGTCGTCGGCCTTCACGACGGCCACTCCCTGGAACTTGGCGCCATTCTGCGCCCCGCCGAGCTTGATCGCCACGAGCTGGTCGCCGCTCGGGAGCCGGTACGCGAGTGCCGACGTGGTTCGCGATCTCGAGCATCCGCGAGCTGGTCGCGGAGGCGGACGGCCGCCAGCTCGACCACGGCGGCGGCGGCTGCGGCCCCTCTCGCTGCAGCAGCACGATGAACGAGCCGACGCCGACCCCCACGGCGGTGCCCAGCGCGAGGTAGGCGAGCGCGAAGCGGCCCCGGGTGCCTAGACCGCGGGCCACGCCTTCGCCTGCGCCAGGTCGATCTTCGGGATCTTCAGCTCCGCGTTCTCGAGGATCTCGACGAGCTCGTCGCCGAACAGCTCCTTCTTCTCGATCAGCGCGTCGGCGATCTGCTCGACCGCCTTCTTGTTGTGCGAGATCAGGGCGTAGGCGGTGACGTACGCCTGGCCCAGGAGCTGGGCCGCGAGCGAGCGCTTGTCGCGGTCGCCGAGCACGCCCGCGAGCGGGTCGTGCCCGAGCGCGCCGCCGTCGCCGGTGCGGTTCATGATCTGCAGCCCGATCTGCTCGAAGCGCTTCATCACGTCGTCGACCTTCTCCTCGGCCGCCAGGACCCGCTTGGCCAGCTTGCCGTTTCCGCGACCGTTCGACTCCGGGGCCTCGGGCGCCATGCCGCAGGCGCCGACCATCCAGGCCGCCCGCGCGGTCGCGCTCTGGACGTCGCCGCCGACGCCGGTCGAGTTCTCGCCGTAGAAGACGCGTTCCGCGGCCATCGCGCCGAGCGCCCAGACGAGCTGTGCGATCTCCTCCGAGCGCCACGAGCTGAAGCGTTCCTCCTTCTCGCGCGCCTGGTGGTGGCCGAGCGCCGCGCCGCGGCGGCGGATCGAGAGGCGCGTCGACTCCGCGCCCTTCATGTACACGTGCGCCGCGGCCGCGTGGCCGGCCTCGTGGATCGCGACCGCCCGCGTCTCCTCGGGCACGTACTCGGTCCCGATCGCGGTTCCCGACTCGACGGTCGTCATCGCCTCGACGATGTCCGGCCAGCTGAACGCCATGCGGCCGTCGTGGTGCGCGATCGTCAGCGCCATCGAGCAGACCTGCTCGATCATGGCCGGCGCATAGCCGTTCGTGACGCGCGCGAGCTCGTCGCGGCGCTTCTCGGTGTCGAGGTCCGGGTCGTGTGAGACCTTCTGCAGGTAGAGGTCGAAGATGTCGAGCCGGTCGCCCTTCGTCGGCGTGCGGAACCAGACGTGGCGGCCCATCCGGCCCGGGCGCGTCAGGGCCGGGTCGAGCATCTCCATCGGGACGTTCGTCGCGCCGATGAAGTAGATCTGGTTGCCGCTCGGGCGGACGTGCGGCATGCGCAGCGAGAAGCGGCCGACGCGCCGGGGGACGACATAGAGCGCGTCGAGCATCTTGTTGACGGTGTTCGTCATCGTGCGCGCGAGGAAGGGCGGGTTGTCGATCCCGTCCATCACGATCAGGAGCTGGTTGAGCGCGAGCTGCCCCTGGCCGCCTCCGAACATCCCCGGAAAGACCTGGTTGACGATCCGGCCGAGGAAGGGCGTCGTCGGCACGGCCTGCGGCTCCCGCGCGGCGAAGACCCGCTCGCGCCAGGCGCGGGACTCGAGCACGAGGTCCTCGCTCGGGTTGAGCGCGCCGTTGGGGCCGAAGAAGCAGAGGTCGTGGAAGCTCTGCGGCCGCGGGCTCATCACCGGCGCAGCACCGCCGAGCGACTGCCGCCGCATCCCGACTGCGTCGATCTCGTCGATGAAGACGATGCACTGGCCGCCCCACTTACGCGCAAGCTTCTTCGCCTTGTGGGCGAGCCAGCGGACGATCACGACGTCCATGCCCATGAATGTCTGGGCGAAGCCGGAGCCGGGGATGGTCACGATCGGCGAGTTGAAGCCGGTCGCGATCGCCTTGGCGAGCATCGTCTTGCCCGTTCCGGGCGCGCCGAGGAAGAGCAGCCCGCGCTCGCGCCGGCCTCCCGCCTTCTCGAAGGCCTCGCCCGACTGCCAGAGGTTGACGACTCGTCGCACCTCCTCCTTCGCCTCGGCCTGGCCACGGACGTCGTCGAGCTTGACGCCCCAGTCCGCATCCCCGGGCTCGAAGCCGCGGATCTGCGAGACGCCCATGAAGAGCATCGGGCCCATCAGGATCCCGAAGTTGAAGATGAAGTAGACGACGAAGATCAGGCCGAAGGAGGCGAAGCTGGGGGCGCGCCTGATCGAGTGGACGAGCCAGTGCCCCATGTCGCCCAGGGAGCCGAGGAACGCCGCCCCGTCGACGCCGTAGCGCAGCACCCGCACGAAGTAGACGGCGAGCGCGAGGAGTACCAGGATCCAGAGGACCTTGAACCAGAAGCGCCAGAACCAGACGCGCCGGCGTGCGACGATGTCTTCCTCGCGCAGCCTCGCGTTGTCGATCCCGAACAGGCTCGGCCACTCGATGAAGCGGTGGAAGATCAGGTCGAGCAGCCCGCGGAAGGCCGCGACCGCGAGGAGGGTGAGCACGAGCGACCACCCGAACGCGACCTCCTGCATCTTGTAGAGCCAGACGAAGAGCGCCGGGCTGGAGAGCAGCGCAACAGCCGTTGCGGCGCGCCCGAGCGAGCGCCACTGGTTGCTCAACTCACGGGATTGGTCCGTGGAGAGCGTTCCGACGACGGGGGCGGCGCTCATTTCCGCAGTGTAGATGTCACTAAGCTCACCTACTTCGACGTGACCGCCTCGGATTCGTTTGCAGAAGAGGAAATCGAGCGCGCGCGGAAGTACCACCGGCCGCTGTACGCAGCGCTCTTCGTGGACTGGGCGCTACAGGCGGCCGTGCTGGCGCTGGTCGTGTTCGGGCAGCCGGGAGACTGGCTTCGCGAAGCGGTCGGCGGGCCCTGGTGGGCGCAGACGCTCGAGCTCGCGGCGCTCGTCCTCGGGGTGCTGACGCTCGTGCGGCTGCCGCTCTCGGCGTGGCGCGGCTGGGCGCGCGAGCGCCGCTGGGGCTTCTCGACGCAGTCGTTCGGCGCGTGGCTCTCCGACATGGCGAAGGGGCTGGTTCTGGGCGCGCTGCTCACGGGCCTCGCCTTCACGGCGCTCGTCTGGACGGCGCGGACCTGGCCGTCGTGGTGGCCCGTCGTCGCGGCTCCGGGAGCCGCCGCGCTGACGCTCGTGCTCACCGTGCTCGCGCCGCTGCTCTTCGAGCGGCTCTTCAATCGCTTCTGGCCGCTCCCCGACGAGGAGCTCGCGCACGAGCTGCGGGAGCTCTCGGAGCGCGCGCGGGTGCCGGTGCGCACGATGCTCGTGACCGACGCGAGCCGGCGGACGACCAAGCACAACGCGTACGTCTCCGGCCTCGGGCCGACGCGGCGGCTCGTCCTCTTCGACACGCTGCTGAAGGACGCGCCGCGGGGCGAGCTGCGGGGCGTGGTGGCGCACGAGCTCGGGCACCGGCGGTATCGGCACGTGGCGCTCGGAACGATGCTCGCGATGGCGGGCGCGGCGGCGGGGGTGCTCGCGCTGTGGCTCGTCTTCGAGCGGGACGGACTGGTGTCGGCGGCGGGCGCGAGCGGGCCGGGCGACCCGGGGGCGGTGCCGCTGATGATGCTCGTGCTCTGGCTCCTGGAGCTGGTCGCGTTGCCGTTCGAGACCTGGCTCTCGAGGCGCTGGGAGCGCGTGGCCGACCGCTTCGCCCTGGAGCTGACCGGCGACGGGGACGCGATGGAGCAGATGCACCGGCGGCTGGCGCTCGCAAACCTGGCCGACCTCGACCCGCCGCGGGCGCTCTACGTGCTGCTCTTCACGCACCCGACGCCGCCGGAGCGCATCGCGGCCGCAAGAATGCAGGCGTGAGCCACTCGCACGTCCATGCCTCCGCGCGGCGACCGCTCGCCATCGCGCTCGGGCTGATCCTCGGCCTGATGGCGGGCGAGGTCGTGTTCGGCTTCGTCGCCGGCTCCCTCGCGCTGCTCGCCGACGCGGGGCACATGCTCACCGACGCCGCTGCGCTCGTGCTCGCGCTCGGCGCTGCCTCGTTCGCCGGCCGCCCGGCGCGCGGACGCTGGACCTTCGGCTTCCGCCGGCTCGAGATCCTCGCTGCGCACGTGAACGGGATCACGCTGCTCGTCGTCGGCGTCGTGATCGTCTACACGGCGGTGCGCCGGCTCGTCGACCCACCGGACGTGCGCGGCGGCATCGTCCTGGCGGTCGCGCTCGCCGGGATCGCGGTGAACGTCGTGGCGTCGCTGCTCCTGCACGGCCCCAGCCGGGACAGCCTCAACGTCCGCGGCGCGTTCCTGCACGTCGTCACCGACCTCGCCGCCTTCGTCGGCACCGCGGTCGCGGGCGCGATCGTGCTCGTGACCGGCTGGGACCGCGCCGATCCGGTCGCGAGCCTCGTGGTCGCGGCGCTGATCTTCTGGTCGAGCCTCTCGCTGCTGCGCGAGTCGACGGGGATCCTGCTCGAGGTCGCGCCGCGCGAGCCGCGGGAGGTCGAGCAGGCGATGCGCGCCGTGCCGCAGGTCGCGGACGTCCACGACCTCCACGTCTGGACGGTGGGCAGCGGCTTTCCGTCGATCTCGGCGCACGTGCTGGTCGACCAGGGCGCGGATTGCCACGCGATCCGGCTCGAGCTCGCGACGTTGCTGCGCGACCGCTTCGGCCTCGCCCATTCGACGCTGCAGGTCGAGCACGCGGCGCTGCCCGTTCGCGAGGGTGGCCTTCCGCTCGCATCCCGTTAGAGTCAGCCCGTGGCCGGGCTCGAGGGCAAGACCGCGATCGTCACCGGCGCCTCGAGCGGGATCGGGGCGGCGATCGCGCGCGCCCTCGCGGCCTCGGGAATTCGCGTCGCCGGCGGTGCCCGCCGCGTCGAGCAGCTCGAGACCGAGGTCAAGCTCGAGCTCGATGTGACCGAGCCCGAGAGCTGCGCCCGTTTCGTCGAGCAGGCGGTCGGCGAGCTCGGCGGGCTCGACATCCTCGTCAACAACGCCGGTCTGAGCCTCGGTCGCGACTCCTTCGACCGGAGCAACGAGGAGGACGAGGAGACCGTGCTGGAGACGAACGTCCACGGCCTGATGCGGATGACGCGCCTCTGCCTGCCGCACATCCGCGACGGCGGCCACATCGTTAACGTGGGGTCGGTCGCCGGGCGGCAGGCGTACGAGAACGCCGCGACCTACGTCGCCTCCAAGTTCGCCGTCCGCGGCTTCACCTATGCGCTGCGCGAGGACCTGCTTGGTCGCCCGATCCGGCTCACCACGGTCGACCCCGGCCTCGTCGAGTCGAACTTCTCGCGCGTGCGCTTCCGCGGCGACGAGGAGAAGGCGGCCGCGGTCTACGCGAACGTCGAGCCGCTGCGGCCCGAGGACGTGGCCGAGTGCGTTGTCTTCGCACTGACACGACCACCGCACGTCAACGTCGACGAGCTCGTGGTCAAGGCGCTCGCCCAGTCGAGCGCGGTGCGGATCGCGCGGAACGCATAGTGGCGCTCACCATCCTCGAGGGCTCGACCTTCTGCATCTGCGACGAGCGCGGCGACATCGACGGCGAGACGCAGGGCCTGTTCGCGGAGGACACGCGCTTCCTCTCGCGCCTCTGCCTGACGATCAACGGCGCGAAGCCGCTCCTGCTCTCGTCCGGGAAGGTCGAGTACTTCTCGGCCGCGTTCTTCCTGCGCAACCCGATCGCGGGCGGCCTGCCGCAGGACTCGCTCTCGGTCGTGCGCCACCGCTTCGTGGGCGACGGGATGCAGGATCACGTGATCGTCCAGAACCAGGGCATGGAGCCCGTTGCGTTCGAAATCGCGCTCGAGCTCGGCTCCGACTTCGCGGACATCCTCTCGGTGAAGGAGCACGACTTCGCCCTCGGCGACCCCGAGCGCGCGCAGCCGCTGCCCGATCCCGTTCCCGGCCGCTACGACGACGAGCACAACCAGTTCGTGCTCGAGGAGCCGGACGGCGTCGGCGACGCGCGGACGCAGGTGATCCTCTCTCAGCGCGGCGAGGTCGAGGAGCGCAAGGTCGTCTACCGCCTCGAGCTCGAGCCGCGCGAGAGCTGGGAAGTACGGCTCGACATCCTCGCCTCGATCGACGGCGACTCGGTCACTCCGCGGACCGCCGAGCGGCGCTTCGGCGAGGAGATGACGCGTGTGCGCGAGTCGCTCGCGGCCTGGCAGCTGCGGGTGCCCCAGATCCGGGCCGACTGGGACCTGATCGGCCACGCGTTCTTCCAGTCGGTCTCCGACCTCGCCTCGTTGCGGATGCGCGGCACCGGCCGCACCGGCCGGATGCCGGCGGCCGGGATGCCGTGGTTCATGACCGTCTTCGGGCGCGACACCCTGATCACGTGCCTGCAGACGCTGCTCTTCGGGCCGGAGCTCGCGCGCACGGCGCTCGAGGTGCTGACCGAGCTGCAGGCGCACGACGTCAACCCCGACGTCGACGCCGAGCCGGGGAAGATCGTGCACGAGCTGCGCTCCGGCCGCGCCGCCGAGAAGTGGTTCCGCACCTACTACGGCACCGTCGACGCGACGCCGCTCTACCTCGTGCTGCTCTCGGAGGTCTGGCGCTGGACGGACGACTCCGCCTTCGTGCGCGAGTTCAAGCAGCCCGCGCTCGACGCGCTGCGCTGGATCGACGAGTTCGGAGACCGCGACGGCGACGGCTTCGTCGAGTACGAGCGCCGCACCCCGCGCGGGCTCGAGAACCAGTCGTGGAAGGATTCGCACGACTCCCAGCGCTTCCAGGACGGGTCGCTCGCGAGCACGCCGATCGCGCCGGTCGAGGTGCAGGGCTACGTCTACGACGCGAAGCTGCGGACGGCCGAGCTGGCGCGCGACGTCTGGCGCGACAGGCCCCTGGCCGAGCGGCTCGAGCGCGAAGCGGCCGAGCTGCAGCGCGCCTTCGACGCCGCGTTCTGGACGGACGCGCGCGGCGGCCACTACGTGCTCGCGCTCGACGGCGAGAAGCGGCAGGTCGACTCGCTGTGCTCGAACATCGGGCACCTGCTCTGGAGCGGGATCGTCCCGACCGGTCGGATCGATGCCGTGGTCGACCAGCTGATGGGCGAGGAGCTGTGGTCGGGCTGGGGCGTCCGGACGATGTCGAGCGGCGATGCGGGCTACAACCCGCTCTCGTACCACAACGGCACGGTCTGGCCGCACGACAACTCCCTGATCTCGCACGGCCTCGCGCGGGCGGCGCGCTGGCCGGAGGCGCAGCGGATCGTGCGGCGGATGCTCGGAGCCGCGTCGTTCTTCGGCTACCAGCTGCCCGAGGTCTTCGCCGGCCTCCCGCGCGCGGAGACGCCGTTCCCGATCGCCTACCCGACCGCCGCGCGCCCGCAGGCGTGGGCCGCCGGCACGCCCGTGTTGCTGCTCCAGGTCCTGCTCGGCCTGGAGCCCGACCGCCGCCGCCACCAGCTCGACACTCGCGCTCCCGAGGAGCTGCCCTCGTGGGCCGGCCGCTCGCTGCGGCTCACCGGGATCCGGGCCTTCGACCGCGCCTGGGACGTGCGCGTCGAGCACGGCCGTGTCACCGTTGACGAAGCATGAGGCGTCGCCGTGAGAGGGTTGCGCTGTGAGGATCGCGATCCTCAGCCCGCCGTGGTTCCCCGTCCCGCCGACCGGCTACGGGGGGATCGAATGGATCGTCTGGCTGCTCGCCGAGGGCCTGACCGCGCAGGGTCACGAGGTGACGCTCTTCGCCTCGGGCGACTCGCGCACCAGCGCGACGCTGTCGGCGGTCTACGCGACGGCGCCCAGCGAGCTGATCGGCCGGACGATGCCCGACCTGCACCACGTGCTCGCCACGCTCGAGCGCGCGGGCGAGTTCGACGTGATCAACGACCACACCGGCCCGCTCGGCGCCGTGCTCGGCGAGCTCGTCGAGACGCCGGTCGTCCACACGGTGCACGGGCCGCTCGGCGGCGAGCCCGGTGAGGTGTACGGGGCGATCGGGCGCGTCGCGCCCTCGGTCGGGTTGATCTCGCTCTCGCTCAACCAGCGCCTCCCCAGGCCCGACCTGAACTGGGTCGCCAACATCCCGAACGCGCTCGACCTCGAGCACTACCCGTGCCACCCGCACAAGGGTGACTACCTGCTCTTCCTCGGGCGCATGAACCACGAGAAGGGCGCTCACCGCGCGGTCGCGGTCGCGATGGAGCTCGGCCTCCCGCTCAAGCTCGCCGGCAAGGTGCGCGAGCCGCGGGAACGCGAGTACTTCGAGCAGTTCATCGAGCCGCACCTCGGCAACGGCATCGAGTACCTGGGCGAGGTCAACCACGGCGCGAAGGTCGAGCTGCTGCAGAACGCGCGCTGCACGCTCTTCCCGATCGCGTGGGAGGAGCCGTTCGGGCTCGTGATGATCGAGTCCATGGCCTGCGGCACCCCGGTGATCGCGACGCGGCACGGCGCGGTGCCGGAGGTGATCGAGGACGGCCGCGGCGGCCTGATCGTCGACGACTGGCGGGAGATCCCCGCCGCGCTCGAGCGCTCCGACGCGATCGAGCCGGGTGAGTGCCGCCGCTACGCGGAGGAGCGCTTCGCACCCGAGCGGATGGTCGCGGACTACCTGCGCGCCTACGAGGCTGCGGCGGTCTAACCCTACGAGGGATCAATCGTCGTCGGCGGACGCCGATGCTTGAGCGTCTCTGCTGCAACCGAAGGAGTCGCCATGCGGAAGCTCGCTGCAACCGATCTCTTCGCCCGGTTCTGCTGCCAGGAGCGCGGTCAGACGATGGCGGAGTACGGCGTCGTCCTCGCGCTCGTGACCCTGGCGGTGGTCGGAGCGATGACGATGCTCTCCGGGAACATCAGCGGCGCGTTCACGAGCATCGCGGGCATCCTCCCGTAACGCTCAGCCGGAGGCGCCGACCCCCGGCGCCCTGAGGTAGTTCGGCCGCACGTACTGCGGCTCGAAGCCCGCGCGCGCGATGTTGCGCCACGAGCCGCCCGGCTGTTCGTCGAGCGGCTCGCCGGTCTCGGTCGCGACGAGCTCGCAGCCGGCCTCCGCGGCCGCGGCGATGCGTGCGACGAGGATCGCGTTCTGCGCGCCTCTGCGCCGGTGCTCCGGCACGGTCGCGCCGATGCCGACCCAGCCGACGGCGCCGGTGACGTAGAGCGCGCCGGCGCCGGCCGGAGCCCGGCCGTCGAAGGCGACGAAGCAGTGCCAGCCGGCCCGGCCGGGCAGGCGCGCGAGCCAGTCGCGGAAGAACTCCGGGGTGCCGTAGCCACGCACGAAGGCCTCGGCGAAGGCATCGCCCTTCTCGACCCGCTCGACCCGCAGCTCCGTGGGCGCGTCGGGAGCGTTCCCCGCGCCGCGTGTGAACTTCGTCCAGCCGTAGCCGCTCGTGAGCCCACGGCGCTCCAGCCGTGCGGACAGCTCGGGCGGCTCGGCCTGCGGTGCGAGCGCGACGGCCCACGCGCGCGCGCCGCCGAAGAAGGACGTGACCTCGTCGAGCGCCTCGTCGGTCGCCGGCCGACGTAGGCCGAGGCCGAGCACGCGGTTGAACATCGTCGAGGCCGGATCGGCCTCGAGGCGCAGGCAGAGGGCGCCGCCGACCTCTGCCGTGCTCGCGCCGAGGCTCGCGGGCGCGATCGCGTACAGGTCTCGAAAGGCCTCGAGCTCGGCGAGCTCCGCGGGGTGCATCACGTCGCTCGCCTTACGGCCGGCTCGCACACGACGACGGGCGCGCGCCGCCGGAGCTCGCTCACGTCGTGGACGAGTAGCCCTCGCCTAGGCAGCGCGCTTTTCCCAGTAGCGCTTGAGCCCGGCGTACGACTGCCAGAACGGCATCGCCTGCTCGTAGGCCTCTCGGTCGGGGCCGAGGTCAGCGGCGGCCTCCCTCTCGAACCGCTCCTCGCTCGCGCCGGTGCGGACGCGCTCGGCCCACTCGCGCAGACGGCGGCGGAGCTCGGCCAGGTGCCGCTCGACGTCCTCGGCGACGCCGAAGTGGATCAGCGCCAGGCGCTCGGGCCGCCGCGCCTCGATCTCGTCGAGCGTCCGCTCCCAGGCGTCGAGGTCGACCTCGGGCGGCGGCGTCGGCGGGAGCACGAACTCGCTCGGCTGGATCCGTACCCCAGCGGCGTCGCCCGCGTAGAGCGTCCCGTCCGCGAGGTAGCAGACGTGATGTGAGGCGTGGCCGGGCGAGGGGAAGCAGTCGAAGCCGAGCACATGCTCGCCCACGACGTGGACGTTCTGCTCGGGCATGGGCGCGAGCTCGCCCCAGAGGCGGTCGAAGTCGTCGCCGTAGAGCCGCCGCGCGCTCCGCTCGAGCTTCGCCGGGTCGACGAGATGCGGCGCGCCGACCTCGGAGACATGCACCTGGAGCTCCGGGTGCTCGCGCACGAGCGCGCCCGCGGCACCCGCGTGGTCGAGGTGGATGTGCGAGAGCAGCAGGTGACGCACGTCGCGCAACTCGAGCCCACGCTCTGCGAGCCGCGCCTTCAGCTCCGGGATGCAGCTCGAGGGGCCGCAGTCGTGCAGCGCAGGCCCGTCTTCGGTCTCGAGCAGGTAACAGCCGATCACGCGTTCGCGACCGAGGTGGCGCAGGTCGAGCGGCTGCGGCACGCCGCGGTTCAGGCCGTGGCCGCGGTGGAGCGCACGAGCGCGAGCTCGAGGTCGGCGACCAGGTCCTCCGCCGACTCGATCCCGACCGAGAGCCGCACGAGGTTCCTCGGCGCTGCAAAGGGCGCGTCCGCGGTCGAGGCGTGCGTCATTCGCGCCGGGTGCTCGATCATGCTCTCGACGCCGCCCAGGCTCTCGGCGAGCTTGAAGATCTTCGTGCGCGCGCAGAGGCCGACGGCCTCCTCCTCGGACTCGGAGAGGAACGAGACCATTCCGCCGAAGTCGCGCATCTGGTGGGCCGCGATGCGGTGGCCGGGATGCGAGGGCAGCCCGGGGTAGAGCACCTTCTCGACCCGCGGGTGGCGCTCGAGGAAGGCTGCGACGGCGTGCCCGTTCTCGCAGTGCTTTCGCATCCGCACCGCCAGGGTCTTGAGCCCGCGGAGCACGAGCCACGAGTCGAACGGCCCCGGCACCGCCCCCAGGGACTTCTGCAGGAAGGTGAGGCGCTCCGCGACCGTCGGGTCGTTCGTCGCGACGAAGCCGCCGACGAGGTCGGAGTGGCCGCCGAGGTACTTCGTCGTCGAGTGCACGACGACGTCTGCGCCGAGCGCGAGCGGCTGCTGGAGGTACGGCGAGGCGAAGGTGTTGTCGACCACGACCATCGCGCCGACGGCGTGCGCGGCCTCGGCCGCGGCCCGGATGTCGACGATGTTGAGCAGCGGGTTCGTCGGCGTCTCGAGCCAGACGATCCGCGTCCGCTCGTCCAGGTGCGCAGGGAGGTTCTCGTTGATCTCCTCCGCCGGGACCCACTCGAACTCGTAGCCCTTCGGCCCGTAGACCTGCGAGAACATCCGGTAGACGCCGCCGTAGACGTCGGCCACGGCGACGACGCGGTCGCCGGGCTCGAGCAGGTGCATCAGCGTCGTCGTCGCGCCGAGGCCCGAGGAGAAGGCGAGGCCGTGCTCGGCGCCCTCCAGCGACGCGAGGCAGAGCTGCAGCGCCGTGCGCGTCGGGTTGGAGACGCGCGAGTAGTCGTAGCCCTTGTGCTCACCGACCGCCTCCTGCACGTAGCGTGGAGGTCTGGTAGATCGGGACGGTGAGGGCGCCGGTGGCGGGGTCCGGCTCCTGCCCGTCGTGGATGGCGCGGGTCTCGAAGTCCACGACCCGATTCTAGAGACGCCGGCCTAGCTGAAGGGCTTGGCGACCATGTCGAACACGATCAGGAACATCAGCGCGACGTCGATGCGGGCGACGAGCAGGATCCGCCGCAGTCGCGACCGAACCTCGGGCGACTTCGGCCCGTGCTCGGCCGCCGCCCTGTTCAAGCGCTTCGCCTCGGGGCCGAGGAAGAGGATCCCGGTCGCGGCCGAGAGCCCCCACGCGACCAGGCCGAAGATCAGCCAGAACTGGTCGTAGCCGATGTCGGCGTTCGACGTCATTGCGATTCCGAAGCCGAGCACGACGAACGACATGATCGGGAAGAGCCGGCCGGCGACCGTCTCCGCCCAGTGGCCGACCTGGAGCAGCTGGTCGTCGTCGTTCGCGACCTCCGCGAGCACGGCGCAGATGGCGAGAAACAGCCCTCCGCCGACCCACACGACGGCGGCGCCGACGTGGAGCATCTTGAAGACGAAGTACCACTGCGTGTTCGCCGCGAACAGGATCGAGAACGCGACTAGCAGCGCCACGATCACGATCGTCACGACGATGGACGTACGACGGCGTGCCTCGGCCGGTACTACCGCAGCCTGTTCCATGAAAGCCCTCTCTCGTTCGCGTGAAACCCGGAGCCGCGAACGATAACGCCGTCAGGCGACGGCGACTACGCGCTCTTCAGCTGCGCCGCGGTACTCGTCGCCGAGCCTCTCCCGCAGCGTCTGCTCGAGCTCCCCGGACGCCTCGAGCTCCTCGACGATGTCGGCCCCGCCGACGAGCTCGCCGCGCACGAAGACCTGCGGGATCGTCGGCCAGCCGGAAAGCGCGGAGAGCTCCTCGCGGATACGCGGGTCGGGAAGGATGTCGACCGCCGTCACGGGCGCGCCCGCCCGCCGCAGCGCCTCGAGCGCTCGGTGCGAGTTGCCGCACATCACGAACTGCGGCGTGCCCTTCATGAACAGCGCCACGTCCTCGGTGTCGATGATCTGCTTGATCTGGCCTGTGAGCTCGGTCATGTCCGTCCCTTCGTCTTGATCCTCAGCTCGTGAATGGTGCCATCGGCGAGCGGGGTGGCGAGCGCGTCGTAGACGAGGCGGTGCTGCTCGACCAGCGAGAGGCCGTCGAAGCGGTGGCTCGCCACGGTGACCTGGAAGTGGTCGCCGCCGCCGGTGCGGTCCTCGACTTCGACCTCGTCGCCGGGGAACGCCGTCGAGCAGCAGTTCCTGCAGGCGCTCGGTCACTTCGAGTTTCCCTGGCCGTGCGCGAGGTACTCGAGCAGGTCGGAGCGGGTCAGCATGCCCGCTGGACGACCGCGTGTGGCGACCACGACGGCCGGGCTGCCGCCGCTCAGCGCCGAGAAGACCTCGTCGAGCGACTCCTCGGCCTCGACGGCCGCGAGCGGCGGCTGCATCGCGGCCGCGACCTCCTCGTTCAGCGCGTCGGGGTTGCGAAAGACGAGGTCCAGCAGGCCGCGCTCGCGCAGCGAGCCGACCACATCGGCGAGCGAGCCGCCGGAGTCGTGACGCATGACGGGCAGCTGCGAGATCGAGTACTGCTGCATCAGGTCGATCGCCGCGCCGACCTTCTGGTGGGACTCGATCGTCACGAGCTCCGGCACCTTGGACAGGTCCTGCTGCTTGAAGCGCAGCACCTCGCCGACGGTCGGGGCGGGCTCGTGCCGCTCCAGGAATCCCGAGCTCGATCAGGTAGTTGTCGTCGAAGAACTTCGACAGATAGGCGCGACCGCCGTCCGGGAAAGATCGTGACGACGACCTTGGCGGGCCCGAGCTCCTTCGCGAGCTCGATCGCCGCCCAGGCCGCGGTGCCGCCCGAGCCGCCCACGAGCAGACCCTCCTCGCGTGCGAGCCGCCGCGCGGTCAGGAAGGAGTCGCGGTCGGAGACGGTCACCCAGCGGTCGACGAGCGACGGATCGAAGGTCTCGGGGTAGAAGTCCTCGCCGATGCCCTCGACGAGGTACGGGTGCTGCTTCTCCGCGCCGGCCGTGTAGATCGACCCCTCGGGGTCGGCGCCGACGATCGTCAGCTCGGGCTTCTGCTCCTTCAGGTAGCGAGCGGTGCCGGTGATCGTGCCGCCGGTGCCGACCGCGATCACGAGCGCATCGAGCTCGCCGCCGGTCTGCTCCCAGATCTCGGGGCCCGTCGTCTCGTAGTGCGAGCGCGGGTTCGCCTCGTTGCGGTACTGGTCGGGCTTGAACGCGCCCGGGATCTCCTCGGCCAGCCGGTCGGAGACCGAGTAGTAGCTCTCCGGCGACTCGGGCTCGACGGCGTAGGGGCAGATGATCACCTCGGCCCCGAACGCCTTGAGCAGCGAGATCTTCTCGCGGCTCATCTTGTCGGGCATGGTGAAGATGCAGCGGTAGCCGCGCAGCGCCGCGACGATCGCGAGGCCGGTGCCGGTGTTGCCGGAGGTCGGCTCGACGATCGTCCCGCCGGGCTTCAGCTTCCCCTCGCGCTCGGCGGCGTCGACCATCGTGATCGCGATCCGGTCCTTGATCGACCCGCCCGGGTTGAGGAACTCGAGCTTGCCGAGCACGGTCGCGGCGCCCTCCGGAACGACGTTCTGGAGCTGGACCAGCGGCGTGTTGCCGACCAGCTCGAGCAGCGTCGGATACTCGCGCCCCATCGCGGGCAAGCGTACCGCCTGGTCAGACGGCGGCTTGCGCAGGCTCGGTCTCGGTCGCCTGGACGCGCGTGCCGTGTAGCAGCACGAACGCGGCCACCGCGCCGGCGACTGCGATGCCCAGCAGCGCCCAGAACACGGCCTGGTAGCCGGAGGTGAACGCCGAGGCCGGGTCGTGGCCGCTGGCCAGCAGGTCGTTCGCCTTCGAGGTGAAGATCGTCGCCGCCAGCGCGACGCCGATCGCTCCCCCGATCTGCTGGTTCGTGTTGATCAGCCCGGACGCGAGCCCGGCTTCGTGGTGCTCGACCTGCGCGAGCGCCGCGATCGAGACCGGCACGAACGAGAACGCGAGCCCGAGTGCGAACGTCAGGTACGCGGGGAGCAGGTCGGGCCAGTAGTGGCCGTCGACCGGGATCTGCGTGTACCAGGCGAGCGAGCCGGCGAGCACGAGCATCCCGATCACGATCACCGGCCGCGGGCCGAAGCGCGTCGTCAGCGCCTGCGCCACGCCGGCCCAGATCACCGTCGTCCCGGCCGTGGCGAGGAAGGTGACACCGGTCTCCAGCGCCGACCAGCCCAGCACTTGCTGGACGTAGAGGGTCAACACGAAGAAGTCCGCGAAGATCACGGCCCCGAGCAGGAAGCCGACCACGTTCGCCGCGAGCAGCGAGCGCAGCCGGAAGATCCGCATCGGCACCAGCGGCGCCGAGCTGCGCATCTCGATCGCGATCGAGATCAGGACGAGCAGGCCGGAGGCGACCAGCAGGAGGATCGTCCGCGCCGTCAGCCAGCCGACGTCGGGCGCCTTGGAGATCGCGTAGACGAAGATCGCGAGGCTGCTCGTGATCGTGACCGCGCCGGCCGCGTCGAACTTGCGGTGGCCGAGGTCGGCGGTGCTCTCGGGCACGAAGCGCAGCGTCAGCAGGAGCACGATCGCGCCGACCGGGACGTTGACCCAGAAGATCCACTCCCAGCCGAGGTACTTGGTCAGGATCCCGCCGGCGATCACGCCCGCTGCGGCGCCCGAGCCGCCGAGCGCGCCCCAGATCCCGAGCGCCTTGTTGCGCTCGGCGCCCTCGCGGAAGGTGGTCGACACGATCGAGAGAGCGGCGGGGGAGATGATCGCGGCGCCCAGGCCCTGGACCGCGCGCGCGGTGAAGAGCAGCCCGGGCCCGTTCGCGAGCCCGCAGACGAGCGACGCGATCGTGAAGAGGACGAGCCCGACGACGAAGATCCGGCGCCGGCCGAGCAGATCCGCCATCCGGCCGCCGAGCAGGAGGAAGCCGCCGAAGGTGATCGCGTAGGCCGTGATCGTCCACTGGGCGGTCAGCTCGGAGATGTTCAGGTCCTTCTCGATCGACGGGATCGCGACGTTGACGATCGCGACGTCGAGGACGGTCATGAAGAAGGCGGCGCCCACGATCGCGAGGGTCAGCCAGCGGCGGTCAAGGGAAGAGCTCATCATCCTCCTCGGGTCGTTACCGGCAGTCTTGCGGTGCTCGAACGAGGCTCGGCGGGGGCGTATTCCTGCTCCTGCGCACCGCCCGGCGGACCCTCCCGGCCAGGGTAGCGCGGGCACGCTCTCGCCACAAAGCCGTCACTCACGCGTGCGCGGTTCGCGGTTACGGTGTCCTCGGGGGAAAGCACGCGGGGGTTCCCCGGGGGAAAGGTTTCTCGCGCACGCGCGTGTGCATGATCTTTCGGAGTCCAGCCGCTCCGTGCGAGAGGATTTCGCCGTGGCAAGCAAACGCTCGGCTGCGGCGGGCGGCGTGGTGTGCCGCTCGTGAAGCTCGCGCCCGCCGCCCGGCGGTGGGCGCGGCTCGGCCTTGCGGGCCTCGCGGTAGCCCTGGCCGCCACGGCGAGCGCGGTCGCCGGCCACGGGCGCTCGGCCTCTGATTGCGCGCCGCTCGAGGCCGACTCCGCCTACGCCGACTCGGTCTTTGCCGCCCTCGCCGACAAGCAGGACGTCTGGGGCCAGCAGCTCGTCGGCTCGCCGCAGGGGCCGACCTACGACGCCGTCCAGAGCCGCCTGCACCCGCTGCTGCTCGTCGGGCGGCCGGCCGGTCTCAAGCCGACGAGGCTGACCGACTCCGGCGTCTACTACCTCCCCTTCGGCCGGCCTCGCGGCACGCACGGCGCGGGAGCGGTCGACCTGCACGTGGCCGACGGCAGCCAGATCGTCTCGCAGCTCGCGAACGGTCCGCGGCTCACGATCTCCGTCGGCGCGCGCGGAACCGAGCGCTACGGCTCCTGCCTCGCGCGGCTGGACGCGCCGCGGCTCGCCCAGGGCTACCTGCCGATCCTGCAGACGTCGTACGTCGACGCCGACGGCGTGCGCTACCGCCAGGAGTCCTTCGCGGGAAGGATCCGCCAGACCCGCCGGCTCGTCAGCTTCGTGCGCCTGAGCGTCGACCCGCGTGGCACGCGGGTGCGGACCGCGCAAGCGCGCTTCACGGTCTCCGACCGCCACGCGAGGCGCGTCGGCAGGCAGCTTCGGCTCGGCGCGCGCGCGCGGCTCCTCTTCAGCAAGGGAGCGAGGTTCGACGGCCGCTCCGTCGTCTTCGCCGCCCGCCGGCCTCGGGTGATCTACGCCGCGTGGCTGAACGAGCCCGGTCGCACGCGCCCGTTCCGGCTCGGGCGCGCGGCCTACGAGCGCGCCCGCCGCTCGGTGGCCGCCTACTGGGCGCGCCGCCTTACGAGCGGCGCCCAGCTGATCGTGCCGGAGCAGCGCGTGTACGACGCCGAGCGCAGCCTGCTGATCCAGAACCTGCTGATGTCGTGGCGCTACAGCCTCGGCAACTCGTACGGGCGCTTCTCGTGGGAGCTCGTCGACGTCGCCGAGGTGATGGGCGCGTACGGCTACCGGGGCGTCGAGCACGTGATCCTCGAGGCCGCCCGCGGTGCGCCGACCTTCTTCCCGAACCGCGCGGCCGGCGAGCGGATGACAGGCTCGGCCGACTACTTCCGTCGCTACGGCGACCGCGCCTACGTCGCCCAGGTGACGCCGCAGCTCCGCCGCGAGGTCGAGTCCTTCGACCGCCAGCTCAAGCGAGGCAAGACCGGCCTGCTCAAGCGGGAGCGCTACGGCGCCGACATCGTCGGCCCGATCTACGGCCTGCACGCGCAGGTGCTCGCGCTCCAGGGCGTGCGGGGGATGGCCGACGTCTGGGCTCGCACCGGCTACCCGCGGCTCGCCTACGAGGCTGCGGACGTGGCGATGCGCCTCGAGGCCGGCCTGCGCTCGGCGGTCGCGGCCGCCAGGACGACGCTTCCCGACGGCTCGGTGTTCGTGCCGATCGCGCTCGTCGACGGCCAGGAGCACGCCTACGACAGGCTCACGCTCTCCAAGCGCGGCAGCTACTGGAACCTGGTCATGCCGTACGTGCTCGCCTCGGGCTTCTTCCGGCCCGGCAGCGCGGACGCGGCGGGGCTCCTGCGCTACCTCCGGAACCACGGCTCGCGCTTCCTCGGCCTCGTCCGCTTCAGCCCGCACACGGGCGTGACCAACCCCGGCTACGAGACCCCGGGCTCGGATGACGTCTACGGCACGAACGTCGCGCGCTTCCTCGCCGACAACGACCAGCCCGACCAGCTGCTGCTCAGCCTCTACGGGAAGCTCGGCGCCGGGATGACGCAGAACACCTTCGTCTCCGGCGAGGGCTCGACCATCGCGCCGGTGCGCCTCCAGTACTACCGCTCGATGCACCGGCCGCCGAACAGCGCCAACAACGCCTTCTTCCTCGAGGCGCTGCGGCTGACGCTCGCGCACGAGACCGCCGATGCCAGCGGCTCGCCGCGCGGGCTCGAGCTCGCGTACTCGACGCCGCGCGCCTGGCTCGAGCCGGGCAAGCGGATCGAGGTGCGGCGGCTGCAGACGAGCTTCGGGCCGCTCTCCTACACGCTGGATGCGGGAGCCACCGCGGTGCACGTCGGGCTCGACGTGCCGCCGGGCCTGACGGGGCCGCTGCGCCTGCGGGTGCGGCTCCCCGCCGGCCAGCTGCTCGGCGAGGTCACGCTCGCAGGGGTGCCGTTCGAGCGGTTCGCCGACCCGGAGACGCTCGACCTGACCGGCCTGCGCGGGCAGCTCGAGCTCGTCGTCCGCCGGGTGGAAGCGCCCGGCGCCGCCGCCACGGCCCGCCGCTAGCATCGAGGCGGTGCGGATCCGCAAGGAGATCGAGGTGCACCGGCCGGTCGGGGAAGCGTTCGCATACGTCGCCGACTTCTCGAACGCGGCCGAGTGGGATCCCGGCGTGGTCGAGGCGCGCAAGCTCACGGACGGCCCGGTTCGGGTCGGCAGCGAGTTCGACGTGGTCGCGCTCTTCCGTGGCAAGCGGCAGCGCTTCCGCTATGTCGTCACCGAGCTGGAGCCCGAGCGGCGGATCGTGCTCGCGGGCGACGGCGAGAAGGCGATCTCGGTGGACGAGGTCGCGTTCGAACCGGCCGGCGACGGGACGCGAATCAGCTACGTGGCCGACATCCGCCTGAAGGGGATCCTGCGTCCTGTAGGCCTGCTGCTCGGACCCGTCGTGAGCAAGATGGGCACGGACGCGCTCGCCGGACTGAAGTCCGTCCTCGACGGCCGGCGCTGACGCGGGCGTCCTCCTTGCTACGGCTCTCGACAGGCGCCGAGCTGCGCGTGACCGGGCCGACCGAGCGCCTGGCCGTCGTCTGCGTGAACGGCGGCCAGGGCAGTGAGGTCGAGGGAACCTGGAGCGCGTCGCTCGAGTGGCTGGTGCGCCGGCTCGCGCCGGCCTTCCCCGAGCTGGGCTTCGCCGAGGTGCGGTACCGGATCAAGTCGTGGAAGCGGCTGGACTGGTGCGTTGCCGACGCGCGTGCGGCCGTGGTCGAGGCCGGGGCGCCGCGAACGTTGCTGCTCGGCTTCTCGATGGGCGGCGCGGTCGCGGTGCAGGCCGCCGTCGAGCCCTCGGTCGAGACCGTCGTCGGCCTGGCGCCGTGGTTTCCCGATCGCCTGTCGCTCGAGCCGTTGCGCGGCCGCCGGCTCGCGGTCATCCACGGCCGGCTCGACCGCTGCCTGCCGGGGATCCCAGGGGTCAGCCCCGCGTTCTCCCGGCGCGGCTTGGACCGCGCCCGGGCGCTCGGCGTCGAGGGCGACTACACGCTCATCCCGGGGGCGCTACACGGGATCGCGTTCCGCGCGGGGTCGCGGGTCCTGCCGCTGCCCGGAGCGCGGTCGTGGGCCCGGCTGCTGGCCGCGGAGCTCGCGCGCTTTCAGGCCGACGCCGACTGAGCGCGACGGCGAACGAGCTGCTCGGCGTCCGGCACCTTCACGTCCCAGACGAGACGGAGCTTCTCCAGGGTGCGGATCACCCACCAGGAGACGTCGACCTGCCAGCGCCGGAGGCCGTGCCTGGCCGAGGCGGGGAACGCATGGTGGTTGTTGTGCCAGCCCTCGCCGAAGACGAGCAGCGCCACGATCCAGTTGTTGCGGGCCTCGTCGCGCGAGCGGAAGTCCTTGCGGCCGAACATGTGGCAGATCGAGTTCACGCTGAAGGTGGCGTGTTGGTAGAGGAAGATCCGGATCAGGCCGCCCCAGACGAGCGCCTCGAGCCCGGCGCCGACGGTGCCGCCGATCGCGTAGCCGATCAGGAACGGCAGGCCGAGGGTGACGGCGACCCAGACGACGTAGAGCCGGTCGATCGTGCGCACGAGCCGGTTCTCGTAGAGATCCTTCCCGTACTCTCGGCCCTGCTCCATGCCGAGGTTGTCGAAGAGCCAGCCGACGTGCGCGTGGACGAACCCGCGCACCGCTCCCCAGGCGCCGCCTTCGTGGCCGACGTGCGGCGAGTGCGGATCGCCGGGCTGGTCCGAGAGCGCGTGGTGCTTACGGTGATCGGTGACCCACTGCGTCAGCGGGCCCTGCATCGTCATGCAGCCGAGGATCGCGAGCACGGCCTCGACGGGCTTCCGAGTCCTGAAGCCCCGGTGCGTGAAGTAGCGGTGGAAGCCGATCGTGGTGCCGAAGGCACAGAGGACGTAGAAGCCGGCGACCAGCAGCAGGTCGACCCAGTGGAACGCGACTCCCCAGAGCACGCCCATCGCCGAGAGGATCCCGAGCGGCGGGACGATCACGGCGATCAGGGTCACGACCTGGCTGATCCGGCTCGTCCCCGGTCGGACGGTGGCGACCGGCGCCGGCGGCTGTGGGATGGTCTGCTCGCTCACGGGTTTAGAACCGGTATTCGCCCGGAGACGAATAACGGTTCCCTGATGATTTCCGGTTCATGAAGATCGCAATCGTCGGCAGCGGCATCTCCGGCCTCGGGGCCGCCTATCTGCTCACGCGCGCGCACGACGTCACGGTATTCGAACGGGACGACCGGCCGGGCGGGCATTCGCACACCGTCTTGCACGCGGGGCAGGCGCTCGACACCGGGTTTCTCGTCCACAACACCCGGAACTACCCGCTGCTCGTGCGGCTCTTCGACGAGCTCGGCGTCCAGACGCAGTCCTCGGAGATGTCGTTCTCGGTCAGCTGCGACGGCTGCGGGCTCGAGTACTCGGGCCGCCGCCCGCTCGCCCAGCGGCGCAACGCGGCGAGCACCCGTTTCGCCGGGCTCGTCTGGGAGATCGGGCGCTGGCTGAGGACGGCCCGGCGCTCGCTCGAGGAGGCCGACTACGAGCGGCACTCGCTCCGCTCCTATCTCGACGAGCGCGGCTACTCGCCGCGCTTCCGGCGGCACTTCCTCGTGCCCCTGACCTCGGCGCTCTGGTCGACCGCGCCCGGGCGCGCACTCGAGTTCCCGGCTGCCTACGCGATCCGCTTCTTCGACAACCACGGCATGCTCGGCTTCGGACGCTTCCGGTGGCGGGCGGTGACCGGCGGCTCGAAGACCTACGTCCACGCGATCGCCGACCGGCTTGGCCCTCGCCTGCGGCTCGGGCTCGGCGTCCGCTCCCTGCGGCGCGACCTCGGCGGGGTGGAGCTGACCGACGACACCGGCGCGCAGCACCGCTTCGACGAGGTCGTGATCGCAGCGCACGCCGACCAGGCGCTGTCCCTGCTCGCCGACCCGAGCGCCGAGGAGCGCCGGGTGCTCGGAGCCTTCGCATACACGGAGAACGAGGCAGTCCTACACACCGACTCCGGCCGGCTGCCGCAGACACGCGCTGCGCGCGCCTCCTGGAACTACCGCGTCGGCGACGACGGCCGCCCGACGGTCACCTACTACCTGAACCGGCTCCAGGGGATCGAGAGCGAGACCGACTACTGCGTCACCCTGAACGAGGAGATCGCCGACGAGCACGTGATCCGCCGGATCGTCTACGACCACCCGCTCTACACCGTCGACTCGCTCGAGGCGCAACAGGAGCTGCCGGCGCTGTCGGGCCGGCGCCACACGCACTACGCCGGCGCGCACCACGGCAACGGCTTCCACGAGGACGGGCTGGCGTCCGGCGTCCGCGCGGCCGCTGCGCTCGGGGTGGCCTGGTGAGATCCGCGCTCTACACCGGCACGTTGATCCACGCTCGCCGTACGCCGACGCGAAACGTCTTCCGCTACCCGGTCTCGTACTGGCTGCTCGACCTGGACGAGCTCCCCGAGCTCGAGCGGCGGCTGTCGCTCGTCTCGGTGAACGCCCCGAACGTGCTCTCCTTCCGCGACACCGATCACTTCGACGGCGACCGGCCGCTCAAGCAGGCGGCAATCGAGTTCGCCGGCGACCCGACGATCGAGCGGGTGCTCGTGCTGACCCAGCTCCGCGTCCTCGGCTACGTCTTCAACCCGGTCAGCTTCTACTGGTGCTACCGCGGCGACGGGTCGCTCGCCTGCATGATCGCGGAGCTGAACAACACCTTCGGCGAGCGGCTGCCAGAGCTGTTGCACGGGTCCTCGCTCGAGTACGAGCACGAGAAGCACCTGCACGTCTCGCCGTTCTTCGGGCTCGACGGCTCCTACGAGTACGCCTTCTCGGAGCCGGAGGACGAGGTCTCCGCCCGCATCCACCTGCGGAAGAACGGCGACCGGCCGCTGACGGCGGTCCTGCACGGACGGCGCACCGAGCTGACGAACGCCTCGGTGGCCAGGCTCCTGCTCCGCTACCCGCTGATGCCGGTGCAGGTGATCTCGCTGATCCACTGGCAGGCGCTCCGCCTCTGGCTCAAGCGCGTGCCCTTCCACCACAAGCCGGCGTTCGTTCCCGGCAAGGGCTCGGAGCGCGCGTGAGCAGCACCCCGTACGAGCGGACGCTCCGGCCGCCGCCGCGTGTCGGCCGCGTTCACGTGCTCGAGCGGACGGCCTTCGCAGTGCTCGAGCGCGCGCTCGCGCACCTCGAGGGCGGGACGCTCGAGGTGCGGCTGCCCCGCGGGGGCGAGCGACGTTTCGGCTCGGGGCCTCCGGTCTCGATGGAGATCCACGACGCGAGGTTCTTCCGCCGCGTGGCCACGCGCGGCAAGCTCGGCCTGGGCGAGTCCTACACAGCCGGAGAGTGGGACAGCGACGATCCGGTCGCGCTCTTCGAGCTCTTGCTCCGCAATGCGGCCGCCGCGGCCCGGCGGCATCAGGTCGTGCGGCGGCTGCTCGAAGCGCGTCCGCGCCTCAGCCGGCGCAACGGGCTCCTCGGCGCAAAGCGCAACATCGCCTACCACTACGACCTCGGCAACGAGCTCTTCGGCCTGATGCTGGACGAGACGATGACGTACTCGTGCGCCGTCTTCGAGCGGCCCGGGCAGCCGCTGGCCGACGCGCAGCGCGCGAAGTACCGGCGGGTCTGCGGCAAGCTCGGCCTCGGGCCGCACGACCGGGTGCTGGAGATCGGCTGCGGCTGGGGCGGGTTCGCCCGCTTCGTCGCGGAGGAGCACGGCTGCAGCGTCACCGGCCTGACGATCTCTGCCGAGCAGGCCGCCCTGGCGCGTGACCGAGCCGCCGGCTTCGACGTTCGCATCCTGGAGCAGGACTACCGGCTTCACGAAGGCAGCTACACGAAGGTGGTGTCGATCGAGATGCTGGAGGCGATCGGGGAGCGGCAGTTCCCCACCTACTTCGAGACGATCGACCGCCTGCTCGAGCCAGGCGGCGTGGCGTGCATCCAGACCATCCTCGTGCCCGACGAGCGCTGGGACCGCTACCGGAAGACGCCCGACTGGATCGAGCGCTACGTCTTCCCGGGGTGCCTGATTCCGTCTCTGGGCGCGCTCTCGCGGGCACTGGCGGGCTCCGAGCTGGAGCTGCGTGACGTCGACGAGATCGGGCCGCACTACGCCGAGACGCTGCGGCGCTGGCGGGCGAGCTTCCACGAGCGCATCGCCGAGGTGCGCGGGTTCGGCCACGGCCCGCGCTTCGAGCGGACGTGGGACTTCTACCTCGCCTTCTGCGAGGCGGCCTTTCGGACGGGCACGCTGCGCGACGCCCAGCTGACCCTGGCCAGGGCGGGAGCGTGAACGCCTACGAGTTGCTCGAGCGCACGAGGTTCCGCGAGGTGGCCCACCGGCTCTACGGCGTCCGCATCGCGGGCGCCGAGCACGTGCCGGCGAGCGGCCCGGTGATCCTCGTCGCGAACCACGAGTCGCTGTTCGATCCCTGGCTGCTCGCGCTCGTCACGCCCCGGCCCGTGCGCTACATGGCTAAGGCCGAGCTGTGGCGGTACCGGCCGGTCGCGCGCGTGCTCGAGTCGTTCGGCGCCTTCCCGGTCGAGCGCGGCACCGGCGACGCGACCGCGATCTCCAGGGCGGCCGCGCTGCTGCGGGACGGCGAGGTGCTCGGGATGTTCCCGCAGGGGACCTCGAAGCGCCGCGCGAGCCGGCCGTATCACCGCGGCGCCGCGCGGCTGGCGCTCGCGACCGGCGCCCCGGTCGTCCCGGTGCGGCTCGTCGGCACGCGTGGCTTCCCACATCCTGGTCGCCCGCCGACGCAGATCGTCGTCCAGGAGCCGATCGCAGTCGCGCCGGCCAAGCCGACGGTGGCCGCGGCCAAGGAACTGACCCGGCGCCTGGAGCAGACGATCGCGGGGCCCGCGTGATCGAACACCGCTGGCAGCTGTGGCTGCTCGGCTGGGCGCTCGCGGCGCTGCTGCTGGGCGCGCTCTACCTCGTCCAGCGCCGCACCCGGGACGCGACCGCGGTGGACGCGGGCTGGGCGCTGAGCCTCGTCCTGATCGCGGTCCTGTATGCCGTGCTCGGCCCGGGCGAGCTCTCGCACCGCGTGCTGATCGCCACGCTCGTCGGGCTCGAGAACCTGCGCATCGCCTCCCTGGTGCGCGGCCGGCTCGGCAAGGGCGAGGACACGCGCTACCGCACGCTGCGGGCGCGCTGGCGCGAGCGCGGCCGCGAGCAGACGACCTTCGCGATCTTCTACCAGGCGCAGGCGCTGGTCGCGGCCGCGCTCTCGCTGCCGGTCCTGCTGGCGGTCTTCAACCGCCACCGCGGCCTCGAGCCGGTCGAGTGGGCGGGCGCCGCGCTCTGGCTCGTGGCCGCGTCGTTCGAGGCGGTGGCCGACCACCAGCTCAGCCGCTTCAAGTCCGACCCGGCGAACAAGGGCAAGACGATGCGCTCCGGGCTCTGGCGCTACTCGCGCCATCCGAACTACTTCTTCCAGTGGGTGACCTGGGTCGCCTACGCGCTCGTCGCGCTCGCGGCGCCGTGGGGCTGGCTCGGCCTGTTCGCGCCCGCGTTCATCCTCTATCTGATCCTGTTCGTCACGGGCGTGAGGCCCTCCGAGGAGGCCGCGCTCAAGAGCCGGGGCGACGACTTCCGCCGCTACCAGCGCGAGACCAGCGTCTTCATCCCATGGTTTCCGAAGTCCTCGACGGCCTGATCGAGTCCGGGCGCGTCCCGGACCCGCTGCTGCGGCTCGGGATCCGGGCCAACCTCGCGCTGCGCCTGGCGAGGGAGCGGAGCAAAGGCGAGGCCGAGCGTGAGGCGTTCGTCGAGCAGCTCCGGGCCTCGGCGATCGCCGAGCAGGTCGAGAAGCCGAACGAGCAGCACTACGAGCTGCCTGCGGCGTTCTTCCAGCTCGCGCTCGGTCCGCGGCTCAAGTACAGCTCGTGCCTCTGGGAGCCGGGGACGGAGACGCTCGCCCAGGCGGAGGAGGCGATGCTGGCGCTCACGTGCGAGCGCGCGCGGGTCGAGGACGGCATGACGCTGCTCGACCTCGGCTGCGGCTGGGGGTCGCTCACGCTCTGGCTGGCCGAGCGCTACCCGGCCTCGGAGATCGTCGCTGTCTCGAACTCACGCATCCAGCGGGAGTTCCTCGAGCTGCGCGTGCCGGGGAACGTTCGCGTCGTGACCGCCGACGTGAACGTGTGGCAGCCGGGCGAGCGCTTCGACCGGATCCTGTCGGTCGAGATGCTCGAGCACGTCCGCAACTACGAGCGCCTGTTCGGGCGCATCGCCGGCTGGCTGGAGCCGGGCGGCCTCTTCTTCGCGCACGTGTTCAGCCACCGGCGGCACGCGTACCCGTACGAGGGCACGTGGATGGCGCGCAAGTTCTTCACGGCGGGAAACATGCCCTCGGACGACCTGTTGCTCCGCTTCCAGCGCCACCTCGCCTGCCGCGAGCACTGGCGGGTCTCCGGCGAGCACTATGCGCGAACGGCCGAGGCCTGGCTCGAGCGGCTGGACGCGAACGCCGAGCCGGCGCGCGCCGTCCTCGCCGAGGCGTACGGCGAGCAGGCGGGGCAGGCGCAGTTCGAGAACTGGCGGGTGTTCTTCCTCGCCTGTGCCGAGCTCTGGGGCTTCCGCGGCGGCCGCGAGTGGCTCGTCTCGCACTACCTCTTCGAGCCGCGGCCGGAGTCGCTCAGTGCCGGAAGTGCCGGCGGTGCGTGAAGACCATCGTTGCGCCGGCGCGCTCGACCGCCTCGATCACCTCTGGATCCCGCTTTGACCCCCCTGGCTGGATCACGCCGGTGATGCCGGCCGCCAGGGCGAGTTGCGGCCCGTCCGCGAACGGGAAGAACGCGTCGGAGGCGATCACGGCGCCGGCGGTCTGGTGCCCGTGCTCACGTGCCTTGTCGAGCGCGAGCCGCACGGAGTCGACGCGGCTCATCTGCCCCGCGCCGATGCCGATCGTCTGCAGGTCGTGGGTGAGCACGATCGCGTTCGAGGTGACGTGCTTGCACACCCGCCATGCGAACAGCAGGTCGCCCCACGCCATCTCGCTCGGCGAGCCGCAGACGACCTCCATGCCCTCGCGGTCCTCGATGTCGGCGTCGCGCTCCTGGACGAGCAGCCCGCCGAGCACGCGCCTGTAGTCGCGCTCGCCGGGATTTGTCAGTCTGCGCTCGCGGTCCTCGAGGATCCGGGTGGCCGGCTTCTGCTTCAGCCGCTCGAGCGCCGCGTCGCCGTAGCCGGGTGCGAACAGCACCTCCACGAACTGCTCGGCCAGGCGCTCGCCGAGCTCCTCGTCCACCGGCCGGTTGAGCACGACCACGCCGCCGTAGGCCGAGAGTGGGTCGGCCTGGAGCGCTCGCTCGTACGCCTGCTCGATCGAGCCGGCGACCGCGACCCCGCACGGGTTGGCGTGCTTGACGATCACGCAGGCCGGCAGCTCGAACTCGCGCGCGATGAGGCGCGCCGACGAGAGGTCGTTCAGGTTGTTGAAGGAAAGCTCGCGCCCGTGCAGCTGCTCGACGCGCGAGAGCAGGTGCCGCCGCGCGCCACGCTCGGCGTAGTAGGCCGCCTGCTGGTGAGGGTTCTCGCCGTAGGCGAGCTCGAGCTCCTTCGTGAAGCCGGGCAGCAGCGCGACCGGGAACGCCTCGGGGTCGGAGAACCAGTTCGCGATCGCTGCCTCGTACGCGGCCGTCAGCGCGAACGTCTCGCCGGCTAGGCGCCGCCGCGTCTCCAGCAGCAGGTCGCCGCGATCGCGCAGCTCCGTCAGGACCTGGTCGTAGTGCTCGGGGCGGGAGACCGGCGCGACGTGTGCGAAGTTCTTCGCCGCCGCACGCAGCATCGCAGGGCCGCCGATGTCGATCATCTCGACGGCGTCCCGCTCCCCCACCGCACGCCGCGCGACCACGTCCTCGAACGGGTAGAGGTTGACGCAGACGAGGTCGAAAGGCTCGATCCCGTGCTCGTCGAGAGCCGCGTTGTCGTCGGGTTGATCGCGCCGCGCGAGGATTGCCGCGTGGATCCGGGGATGCAGCGTCTTCACGCGGCCGCCGAGCAGCTCGGGCACCTCCGTCAGCTCCTCGACCGACGTGACCGCGAGACCGATCTTCTCCAGGTATGAGGCCGTGCCGCCGCTCGCGACGAGCTCGACGTCCTGCTCGATCAAGCCGCGCGCGAACCGGTCGAGGCCGGTCTTGTCGTACACGGAGATCAGCGCGCGGCGGATCATGCGGGCGAGATCAGCCTCCGCACGACCTGCGGCAGCAGCCGGTGCTCGACGGCCTGGACGCGCGCTTTCAACGTGTCCGCGTCGTCGCTCGGCAGCACCGGCACGCGTTCGGCGGCGATCACCGGCCCGCTGTCGACGCCGCCGTCGACGTAGTGCACCGTCGCCGCGGTCTCGGGCACGCCCGCGGCTAGCACGTCGTGGATCGGATGCGGGCCGGGGAAGTCGGGCAGCGGCGCCGAGTGCGTGTTCACGACGCGGCCGGGAAAGCGCTCGAGGAAGCTGCGCCGCAGCAGGTGCATGTACCCCGCGCAGACCACGAGGTCGACGCCGTGCTCGATCAGCCAGTCGGCCATCGCGGCGTCGCGCTCCTCCCGGTCCGAGTAGTCGTCGAGCTCGAACGCGGCGGTCGCGATCCCGGCTGCCTCGCCGCGCTCCAGCGCGCGCACGCCCGAGTGGTTGCTCGCCACGGCGGCGATCGGCAGGCCCGCGTCGATCAGCGCCTGCAGGTTCGTCCCCTCGCCGCTGACGAGGACGCCGATCACGCCAGCCTCCCGATCACGGTTCCGGCCGCCGCGTCCGCCTCGGGCACGACCGCGCACATCCCGATCCCGAGGTTGAAGACGCGCCGCTGCTCCTCCTCCTCGACGCCCTGCTCGTCGAGCCACCCGAAGACGGCCGGACGCTCCCACGAGTCCCAGTCGATCGCCGGCGTCACGCCCTCCGGCAGCACGCGCGTGAGGTTGCCGATGATCCCGCCGCCGGTGACGTGCGCGAGGGCCTTCACGTCGGCCCGCTCCTGCAGGGCCTCCACCTCGTCGAGGTAGAGCCGGTGCGGCGCGAGCAGCAGGTCGGCGTCGAAGTCGCGCTCGCCGATCAGCCGGCGCACGAGCGAGAAGCCGTTCGTATGCAGGCCGGAGGAGGGGAGGCCGAGCACGACGTCGCCGGGCGCGCAGCGGGAGCCGTCGATCAGCCGCTCGCGCTCGACGATCCCGACGCAGGTGCCGGCGAAGTCGAGCTCTTCCTCGCGGTAGACGCCGGGCAGCTCGGCGGTCTCGCCGCCGATCAGCGCGCAGCCGGCCTCGCGGCAGACCTCGGCGGCGCCCTCGACGAGCTCGGCCACCTGCGCGAGGTCGAGCGCGTGCGCGGCGACGTAGTCGAGCAGGAACAGCGGCTCGGCCCCGGTCGTGAGCACGTCGTCGATGCAATGGGCGGCGAGGTCGCGGCCGGCGTCGCGCAGCCGGCCCGCCCTTCGCGAGAGCACGAGCTTCGAGCCGACGCTGTCGGTCGAGGCCACGAGCAGCCGCCGCTCGTCGAGCGGGTAGAGCCCTGCGAACGCGCCGAAGCCGGTCGCCCCGGTCGACTCGACGGCGCCGCGCAGCCGCTCGACCACCTCCTCCGCCGCGGCAAGCGAGACCCCCGCCGCCTCGTAGGTCCTGCCCCCGGAGCTCACGGGGCGAGTCTAAAGTCTGCGTCGGCGCCGTTTGCAGGCGCCGTCCCGCGTCACGGCGCGGGAACCGGCCGTTGCCCGAGGAAGCGGTCACGGGCCGGCGACAGCCGCTGCGTCATCACCGTCTGCCAGCGACCTTCGCGCCGGCGCAGAAACGTCTGCACGCGGTAGGCGGGACAGCACACGGAGACCCCGCCTCGCGGCTCGTCGAACCAGACGAGCCCTCGCCAGGCGCCCCAGGCCGTCTCGGTGATCACCCGGCCGCGCACGCCGACGTGCTCGACCTTGGATCCGTCGAGGTTCGCCGGGTCAGTAGTCGCCCCCTCAGTCGAACAGCTCCGCGTACAGCTCCGGCCGCCCGCGCGGGCCGTCGGGCAGGAACCGCACGATCGTCCGGCCGACGACGACCTGGCCGTCCCAGTCGTCGACCTCGAGCAGCTGCGAGAGCGCCTCCGCCTTCGCAGCCGGATCGTCGGCGCGCAGGTGGAGCTCCGTCAGCCGCAGCTCGTCCGCGTTGGCGAGCAGCTCGTCGATCCAGTCGCGCTGCGGATGCACCTCGAGCCGGTAGCCGGCGTCGGTCGCCACGAAGGTGCGACGGCCGGGGTACTCCTGCACCCGCAGGTGCATCGACGTCGCCCGCTCGAGCACCTCCTGGAACTCGTCGTCGTCGAGCGCGACGCCGAGGTGGTCGACCCGCGGCAGCGGCCACTGGCCGGGCTGCACCACGACGTTGACCGCGCCGCGCTCGAGCTCCGAGAGCCGGTGGCGGAACCCGGCCCGCTCGAGCTCCTCCCAGGAGACGCCCGACTCGAAGTGCACCTGGTCCTCGCCGATCCGGCCGTAGCGGGCGACGAGCTCGAACCCCAGCTGCGCGAGGTAACGCGCCTCGACTGCGCGGACGCTGCTCGTGACCAGGTGATAGTGGAAGAGCTCCACGGGCCGCGAAAGTGTGCAGGAACCACGGCGCCCGCGGAGAACGTGACGCTCGGCACATGAGCGTGCATCACGTCGATCTCGTCGTCGCCTCGATCGAGCGCAGCCTGCCCTTCTACCGGGACCTGCTCGGTCCGCTCGGCTTCCACCACCTGGGCGAGGTCGAGGGCGAGCGCGGCGAGTCGATCTGGTACCTGTCCGGCTCCGGCTGCTCGCTCGGCCTGCGCGAGGCGCAGACGCCGAGCGAGGGCCTGTACGACCGCTACCGCGTCGGCCTCCACCACCTCGCGTTCGAGGCCTCCTCGCGCGGCGGGGTCAACGAGCGCGCGGACTGGCTGCGCGAGCGCGGCGCCGAGATCGAGAGCGGCCCGGAGGAATACGCCTACATGCCGGGGTATTACGCGGTGTTCTTCTACGATCCCGACGGGATCAAGCTGGAGATCGTCCACGTTCCCGGCCTTGCGGCCTGAAGAAAGGAGAAGCTGGCATGTCGACGACTCCTCCGGAGCAGCCCGGCGGCACCACCGGCACGACGGGCTCCACCCGTCCCTCGATGGGGATGCCGAGCATCGCCTCGGGGGCCCGGATGCCGATCCCGGGCAACGCGGAGTTCCTGCTCTACGCGCTGATCGAGGTCGTCCTGATCATCATCTGGATCGCCGCCGACAGCGTGAACACGAACCAGTGGTGCATCTTCACCGTCGTCCTCACGGCCTTCTACTTCCTCAGCCGCGGCATCGCGAAGGCGAGCCGCGTCCTCGAGCAATAGCCGACCGGGTCAGGCCCGGGCGGGCTCGAACCTGAGCTTCGCGCCCTCACACGGGACTGCCGTCGGGTAGTCCCGCGTGAGGCAGGCGCGGCAGAGCTCCGACGCCGGCCGCTGCGTCGATTCCTGCAGGCCCTCGAGCGAGAGGTAGGCGAGCGAGGTGGCACCGATGTGCTCGCGGATCTCCTCCACCGACCGGGTGGCGGCGATCATCTCGTCCTCCGCGGCGAGGTCGATGCCGTAGAAGCACTGGCCGATCACCGGCGGCGCCGAGACGCGCACGTGCACCTCGGCCGCGCCCGCCTCGAACAGCATCTCGACGATCTTGCGCGTCGTGTTGCCACGGACGATCGAGTCGTCGACGGCCACCACGCGCTTCCCCGCCACCTCGGCGAGCGGGTTGAACTTCAGCTTCACGCCCTGCTCGCGCAGGCCCTGGTCGGGCTGGATGAAGGTGCGGTGGACGTAGCGGTTCTTGATCAGGCCCTCCGAGAAGGGGATCCCGGTCGCGCGCGAGAACCCGATCGCGGCGGGGGTGCCCGAGTCGGGGATCGGGAGCACGAGGTCGGCCTCGACCGGGGCCTCGGCCGCGAGCCGCTCGCCCATCCGCACGCGCGCGCCGTGCACCTCTACGCCGTCGAGCCGCGTGTCCGGCCGCGCGAGATAGAAGAACTCGAAGATGCAGAGCGCGGCGTGCTCGGCGGGCTCCACGGCCTGGCGGAAGCGGACGCCGTCCTCGTCGATCAGCGCCAGCTCGCCGGGCGCGAGCTCCCGCTCGAGCTCGGCCCCGACCAGGTCGAGCGCGCAGGTCTCGGAGGCGAGCACCCACTCGCCGTGCTCGCCGCGGCCGAGGCAGAGAGGCCGGAAGCCGTGCCGGTCGCGAAAGCCGATCAGGGTGCCGTTCGAGAGCGCGACCACCGAGAAGGCGCCGTCGAGCCTAGCCATCGCGCGGGCGACGGCGTCCTCGAGCGGGGACTCGTCGCTCGCGATCAGCGCGGCGATCAGCTCGGTGTCGGAAGTCGTGCCGAGGGTGACGCCCTCGGCCGCGAGCTCCCCGCGTAGCTCCGTCGCGTTGACGAGGTTGCCGTTGTGGCCGAGCGCGACGGTGCGACCGCGTCCTCGCTGGATCAGCGGCTGGGCGTTCGCCCAGTGAGTCGAGCCGGTCGTCGAGTAGCGCGTGTGCCCGATCGCCGCGTCGCCGTGCAGGCCGCGCAGCTTCTGCTCGTCGAAGACCTGGGTGACGAGCCCCATGTCGCGCAGCACGGTCAGCCGGCCGCGGTCGGAGACGGCGATCCCCGCCGACTCCTGGCCCCGGTGCTGCAGCGCGAAGAGGCCGAAGTAGGTCACGCGCGCGACGTCGCGCTCCGGGGCGCGGATGCCGAAGACGCCGCACATCAGGCGATCGTCCCGAGCTCGCGCAGCTGCGGCCAGTCGGGCCGCTCGGCTGCGGCGACGACGACGGCGCCGTACGGCGCCTCGGCATCCGCCTTGAAGTCCCTGCCGCTGAACGCCGAGGCCTCCGCGAGCGCGTGCGCGAGGCCGCCGTCGCTCACGTCGTGCGCGAGCGACAGGCGCGGCGCCGCCCGCCAGAGCCAGCCGATCAGCTCGACCTCGTCGCCTTCGGCCAGCCAGACGCGCTCGCCGGCGGCCCAGCCCCGCGGCACCTCGCGCACGTCGGGCACGAGTCCGACGCAGCCGACGACCGGGGTCGGCGGAATCGCGCGTCCGTCGGTCTCGTTGTAGAGCGAGACGTTGCCCGAGACGACCGGAATCCCGAGCGCCTCCGCCGCCTCTGCGATGCCGTCGATCGCCTCCGCCAGCTCCCAGCCGATCTCGGGCTTCTCCGGGTTGCCGAAGTTGAGGCAGTCGGTCAGGGCGAGCGGCTCGCCCCCGGCGCAGGCGACGTTCCGCGCCGCGTCGAGCACGGCCGCGCGCCCGGCCTCGCGGGGCTCGCGGCAGCCGATCGGCGGGCCGTCGAGCGAGACGGCGAGGCCGCGCCACGACGGCCGCAGCTGCAGCACCGCCGCATCGAGCCCTGGCCGGCGAACGGTGCGCGAGAGGACGAGCTGGTCGTACTGCTCGTAGACCCACTCCTTCGGCTCGAGGTTGGCGGGGTCGACCTCAGCGCGCGGCCGCGCCACCTCGAGCCGGTCGACCGCGTAGCGCGGGCACTCGTCGGTGAGGAACGCGGCCGGGATCTCGCCGACGGCCTCGCCGTCGACGAAGGCGCGCAGCTCCCCGGTCTCGGTCACCTCGCCGATCGCCGCGTGGTGGAGCTCCCAGCGCTCGAGCACCGCCTCGACCTGGGCGAGCCGCCCGGGCTTGACGACCGCGACCATCCGCTCCTGGCTCTCGGAGATCATGATCTCCCACGGCTCCATCCCGTCCTCGCGCAGCGGGACGCGGTCGAGGTGGACGTCGACCCCGACCTCGCGGGCCATCTCGGCGAGCGAGGAGGCGAGCCCGGCGGCGCCGCAGTCCTGCAGCGACTCGACGAGCCCCGCCTCGACGAGCTCGAGCGAAGCCTCGATCAGCTTCTTGCCGGTGAAGGGATCGCCGACCTGCACGGAGGGCCGCTTCTCGGCGGAGCCCTCACCGAGCTCCTGGCTAGCGAGCACCGAGGCGCCGCCGATCCCGTCGCGGCCGGTGGTCGCGCCGTAGAGGACGAGGACGTTCCCGGTCCCGCGAGCGCGCGCACGGGTGACCCGAGCGGAGTCGACCAACCCCACGCACATCGCGTTGACCAGGCAGTTCCCGGCGTACGCCTCGTCGAAGACCGCTTCGCCGCCGACCGTCGGCACGCCGACGCAGTTGCCGTAGTGGCCGATCCCGGCGACCGCGCGCCTGAAGCTCCAGTCGGGCGCGCCGAAGCGCAGCCCGTCGAGCAGCGCCACCGGCCGGGCGCCCATCGCGACGATGTCGCGCAGGATCCCGCCGACCCCGGTCGCTGCGCCCTGGAAGGGCTCGACCGCCGAGGGGTGGTTGTGCGACTCGACCTTGAACGCGACCGCCTCGCCCTCGCCGAGGTCGATCACGCCCGCGTTCTCGCCCGGCCCCTGCAGCACGCGCTCGCCGGCCGAGGGGAGCCGCTTCAGCAGCGGTGCGGAATGCTTGTAGCCACAGTGCTCCGACCACAGCAGCGAGAAGACCGCGAGCTCGAAATGGTTGGGCTCGCGCCCGAGCAAATCGACGATGCGCGCGTACTCGGAGTTGGTGAGGCCGAGCGCCTGGTGAAGCGACTGTTCGGAGACCCTCGTCAGAGAGACGAGTCTATTCGCCTCACAGGACGCGTTCACGACGCGTTTGGAGAGACGTGAGCCGTCGTCACCTCGCGATGCTGATCGCGCTCGCGCTGATCTGGGGCGCCTCGTTTCTCTTCATCAAGGTCGCGGTGCGGGAGCTCACCCCGGCGACGCTGATCCTCGGCCGGCTCGGGCTCGCCGCGTTGACGCTGGCGCTGATCGTCCCCTTCGCGGTCGGCACGCGCGAGACCGCGCGGCAGGTGCGCGAGAGCTGGGGCTGGCTCGTCGCGGTCGCGCTCGTCAACACTGCGATCCCGTTCTGGCTCCTCTCGTGGGGCGAGACGCGGATCGACTCGGGGCTCGCGTCGATCATCCAGGCGTCGGTGCCGATCTTCAACGCGCTGATCGCGTTCGTCGCCTTCCGCGAGGTGCGGGTCACCGGGATGCCGCTGGTGGGCGTCTTCATCGGCTTCGTCGGAGTGGCGTTGCTCGTCGGCGCGCAGCCCGAGGGCAAGGCGCTCGGCGCGCTCGCGGTCGTCGGGATGGCGTTCTGCTACGGCGTGGGTGGGCTGCTGACCGGCCGCTACCTGAAGCCGGTGCAACCGATCGTCGTGGGTCTCGCCTCGACCGTTGTGGCCGCCCTCGTCTGGCTCCCCGTGGGCGTCGCCGAGGCACCGGGCCACATGCCGGGCTGGAAGACGATCGGCTCGGTCGTCGCGCTCGGCGTGCCGGGGACGGCGCTCGCCTACTTGCTCTTTTTCGGGCTGATCACCGGGGCGGGCGCCGCCTACGCCTCGCTGGTGACCTATCTGATCCCGCCGATCGCGCTCGCCTACGGCGCTTTCTTCCTCGACGAGCGCTTCGGGGCTGCGGCCCTCGGCGGCCTGGCGTTGATCCTCGCCGGCGTCGCGCTCGGCACGGGCGCGGTCGGGCCCAGGCGCGCACGGCAGCCGCAGCCGGCCGACGGGTAGTTCCCTTACGCTCAGACGGTGGCTGGCATGACGGGGAGATTGGGGAGGATCGCGAACGTCACGCGCCAAGACACCGCGGCCCTTAGCAGGGAAGTGCCGCTGGATCTCGCCGCGATCCAAGAAGCGTGGCCCGCCTTCGAGTCGGGGTTCGACTCACTGCACGGGCGTCGGATGATGGGTCTGATCGACAATCGAGCCGGCACGTATCGGCTTTGCACCGAGCGCCTGTCCCGCGATAGAGAGAACCCGCTCCGTCTGGACGAGACGACGATCCCAGGCGGGCGCTACCTGCGGCTCAGGCTCATCGGTGACCCTCCCGGTGTCTACGGCCAGATCGCGGCGGCGTTCGACGAGCTCTTCGAGCACGCCGACCACGATCCCACACGTCCGCTCATCGAGTTCTATCGACGCGAAGGTGAAGTCGACTGCCTCGTCCCGGTCAATGCGGCCCTGCTGTCGCCTGAGCACTCGTCAGGGATCAAGGCAACTCGGTAGTCGCCGACTCGATCAGCTTGTTCTGACGACACGCTTGCACGCGCGAGCGTCCATGTTCCTCGACGTCGAGCTCGGGCGCGGCAGGACGGTAGCCTCGGAGCGATGTCGCGCTCGTACGTGATCTACATCGGGCTGCTGGCCGCCTTCTGGGGCGCCTCGTACATGTTCATCAAGGTCGCCGGCCGCGCCTTCGAGCCGGCCTCGATGATCCTGCTGCGGTTGCTGATCGCCTCCTCTCTGCTGCTGGTCGTGCTCGCGGTGCAGCGCGGCTGGCACACCACGCTCGGCGAGATGCGGGCGCTCGGCTGGGAGGGCTTCGCGCTCGGCGTTGTCAACGGCGCGATCCCGTTCACGCTGATCGCGTGGGGCGAGAAGCACATCGACTCGGGCGTGGCCGCGATCGCGAATGCCTCGATGCCGATCTTCGTCGTCCTGCTGGCGATTCGCTTCAAGCCGAGCGAGACGGTGCGCGGGCTGCGCCTGGTCGGCTTCCTGGTCGGGCTCGTCGGCGTCGGCGTGCTCGCGGGCGTGCACCCGGAGGGCGGCTGGTGGGGCGCGGCCGGGACGCTGGCCGTCGTCGTGGCCTCGGTCTCGTACGCGATCGGCGCGCTCTGGGGCCAGCGGCTGATCGCGGGCGCGAGCGGGCTCGTCCTCTCCGCGAGCTCGATGCTCGGCGGCCTGCTCGTGCTGCTGCCGCTCGGGCTCTGGCAGATGCCGGGCGAGGTGCCCGGCTGGAAGGAGACCGGCTCGGTGATCGCGCTCGCCGTGATCGGCACCGCGCTCGCGCAGATCATCCTCTACCGCGTCCTGCGCAGCGACGGCGCCGCGCGCGTCAGCCTCGTCACCTACCTGCTGCCGATGACCGCGCTGATCTACGGCGTGCTGCTGCTCGGCGAGCCGCTGACCTGGGAGGAGCTGGTCGGGATGGCGCTGATCCTGGGCGGCGTCGCGCTCGGGTCGGGCGCTGTGCGCTTCCAACGCCGCGAGCCCGTCGCCGCCCCCTCGCCGTGAGCGTCACGCTGCGCCGGGCCGAGCCGCGCGACGTCGACTTCCTGGTCGAGCTGATGACGCACGAGGAGGTCGACCCCTACATGGCGGTGATCCGGCCGCGCGACCGCGAGAGCCTGCTCGCCGAGATCGAACGCTCGCGGGCCGAGCCGCAGGATTTCGGTCGCTTCGTGATCGAGCTCGACGGCGAGCCCGCCGGGCTGATGGGCTTCGAGGTCGCCAACCGCCGCAGCCGGATCGCGAACCTCGGTTCGCTCGCGGTGCACCCGGATTACCGCGGCCGCCGCCTCGCCGACGAGGCCGCGAGGCTGTTCCAGCGGCACCTGATCCACGACCTCGGCTACCACCGCCTGCAGCTGGAGATCTACGGCTTCAACGAGCGCGCCCAGCGGCACGCTGAGCGCGCGGGCTTCGTGAAAGAGGGCGTGCGGCGCAAGGCGTACGACCGCCACGGCGAGTGGGTCGACGGCGTCATCTACGGGCTCGTGCGGGAGGATCTCGAGTGCAGCCAGGTGCGAAATACGCCGGAAAACCGCTGAAAAAGTGTGGGGATGATTACGGAGGCGGATCCGGACCTTCCCCTGATGTCTCGGCCTTCCTAACCCAAGAGGGTCATACCCATGTCTTGTTGTCGGCAGGCGAGTGCCGGGAGGGAGGTGGCCCGGGCAGGAAGGTAATCAGACAACCGGCCGCTGTCTTGAGACTCCGACCTGCGCTGCGGCACCTCAGCAGGTGCGTTGAGTCCGAGTCACGTCCGCCCGGGACGCGGCCCACAGGGATTGGGAGATCACTATGAGTACGAACCACCCATCGAAGTGGGGACGCTCGCGTTCCCGCTGGGGGTCGATCGCGAGCGCATTGGCGTTGCTCGCTCTGGCTGCCCCCATGGTTGGGGCTGCGGCCGCGCCTCCTGCGGACATCCCCGGAGTCCCACACTACTTCGGGCCTTACCCGAACTGGGCCAACAGCCCGCTCGCCTCGCCTGACGCCACCGTCACCATCACGGGCGACGGCACCGGCGCCACGGCGGTGGCAACCGTCGGCGCCAACGGTGCGATCACCGCGATCGACGTCACGAACGGCGGCAGCGGTTACGGAACCGCCAAGGTCACGATCACCGGATCCGGCACGGGCGCCGCCGCCGACGCCGAGCTGATCAGGAAGGGCGCCGTATCCGCGATCACCGTGACGAACGGCGGTGCCGGCTACACCGCGCCTGTCGTCACGATCTCCGGCAACGGAACCGGAGCGACGGCGACGGCGTACGGGAGCGTCAACGCGGTCAACGTCACCGCCAACGGGACGGGCTACACGTTCCCGACAGTGACCTTCGACCTTCCGGACGCCCAGAACGGAACGCAGGCGACGGGCCACGCGATCTGCGCGGCACCGTATCCCGACTGCCAGCTGCCGGTCGGCTCGCCGGACACGCTCACCGTCACGGGAGTCGTGGTCGACGCCGGTGGCAGCGGCTACCTGAACGCCCCGGGCGTCTCGGTTCTGAACGGGACCCAGTTCGACCCGATTCCGCTCGACCCGTCCGGGAGCTACGCAACCGCAGCCGCGACGATGACGATCGACTCGATCAACGTCGACACGGCCGGGAGCAACTACTCCAGGGCGACGGTGACCATCACCGATCCGACCGGCACCGGAGCCACCGCGACGGCGTCGCTGCAGAACGGCGTCATCTCGGCGATCTTCGTCAAGAAGCCGGGCTCCGGCTACGTGAAGGGCGGCCTACGCAAGTTCGTCGACACGCTGCCGGGCCTCGGGCCCACGGCCGCCAACAACCTGGGTCAGTACGTCTCCGTGGCCAACGCGGCCGCGAACCAGAACGTCGGCGACGGCTGGAACCCCGCTGGCTGGAAGGGGCCGAGTGCGGACTACTACTGGATCGGCCTGATCCAGTACAGCGAGAAGATGCACTCGGATCTGCCGGCGACGAAGCTGCGCGGGTACGTGCAGCTGACGACGACGCCGACGGCGTGGGCGATCCAGCCACCGAACCGGACCACCGACCCGGTCAGCGGCGCACAGCTCTACTCGGTGGACAAGCCGCAGTACCTGGGGCCGACGATCGTGGCCACGAAGGACAAGCCGGTCCGGATCAAGTTCACCAACCTGTTGCCGACCGGGGACCAGGGCGACCTGTTCATGCCGGTGGACAGCACGCTGATGGGCTCCGGGATGGGACAGATGGGCGACATCGACACGACGCCCGTTCCCGGCGGCACCACGGCCGACGAGGCCCGCAAGCCGATGTGCAGCCAGTACCCGAAGGACCGCAGCCAGTGCATGGCGGAGAACCGGGCGACGCTGCACCTGCACGGCGGGAACACGCCGTGGATCTCGGACGGCACGACGCAGCAGTGGATCACGCCGGCCGGAGAGACCACGCCGTGGCCGAAGGGCGTCACCGCGCAGAACGTCCCCGACATGGCCGACCCCGGCCCTGGCTCGGAGACCTTCTACTACTCGAACCAGCAGAGCGCGCGGCTGCTCTTCTACCACGACCACGCGTGGGGCATCACGCGGCTGAACGTGTACGCCGGTGAGGCTGCGGGCTATGTCCTGACCGACCCGACCGAGCAGAAGCTGATCGGCACGGGCGGGGCGCTCGCCGGCCTCGGAGTCGGCACGCCGCTCGTGATCCAGGACAAGACGTTCGTTCCGGATGCCGCACAGCTGGCGCTCCAGGATCCGACCTGGGACGCCGCCAAGTGGGGATCGAAGGGCAGCTTCTGGTACCACCACGTCTACATGCCGGCCCAGAACCCCGGCGACCCGAGCGGCATGAGCGCGTTCGGGCGCTGGATGTACGGGCCGTGGTTCTGGCCGCCGGCCGGAGACGCGAAGTACGGGCCGATCGACAACCCGTACTACGACGCCACCTGCAAGCTGGACGATCCGGCCACGTGGCAGTACCAGACGGACCCGTTCTGCGAGCCCGCGCAGATCCCGGGCACGCCGAACACCTCCGTCGGGATGGAGCAGTTCAACGACACGCCGCTCGTCAACGGCACGGCGTACCCGACGGTCACTCTGGATCCGAAGTCGTATCGGTTCCGAATCCTGAGCGCGGCCAACGACCGCTTCTTCAACCTCCAGTGGTACCTGGCCGACTCGACCGGGACCGAGGTCGCGCTGAAGGCGGCCGAGGTGTCGGCCGCACAGACCGACCCGACGGTCTTCCCGACGCCGGACACGGCGAAGAGCCCGGCAGGGCCGAGCTGGATCCAGATGAGCACCGAGGGCGGCTTCTTGCCGTCGCCGGTGGTGGTTCCGAACCAGCCGACCACGTGGATCACTGACCCGACGCGGTTCGACTTCGGCAACGTCGACAAGCACTCGCTGCTGCTCGCGCCCGCCGAGCGGGCCGACGTCGTCGTCGACTTCTCGCAGTTCGCAGGGAAGACGCTGATCCTCTACAACGACGCCCCCGCCGCGTTCCCGGCGCGGGTGCCGGCGTACGACTACTACACCGGCGGCCCGGACCTGACACCGATGGGAGCGCCGACGACGCTGCCCGGGTACGGACCGAACACCCGGACGATCATGCAGGTCAAGATCCGGACCGGCTCGAACAAGGCCTTCAACCTGAACGCGCTGAAGACGGCGTTCGCGCACAAGGCCGACGGTTCGGGCGTCTTCGAGTCCGGCCAGCACCCCGTGATCGTCGGTCAGGCCGCGTACAACTCGGCCTACGGGACGAGCTTCGCCGCGAGCGGCAACTGCCCGACGCCGGGCGCGACGATCAAGTGCGACGGGTTCGCCCGGATCAACCAGCAGGGCGGCGACCCGTTCACGTTCGACACGCTGCGGATGAAGGCGGACGGAACCTATCCGGCCGGCTTCTCGAAGCTGTCGATCCCGCTGCAGCCGAAGGCGCTCCACGACGAGATGAACGCGACGTCATTCGACGACTACGGCCGGATGCAGGCGACTCTCGGGGTGGAGGCCGTGCCGGCCACGCCCGGGCTGCAGAACGTCATCCTTCACCCCTTCGTCTACCCGGCAACGGAGGTGATCGACGCCTCGAAGCTGCCGACGGCCGACCTGAAGGTGACGCCGATCGCGAAGGCGGATGACGGGACGCAGATCTGGAAGATCACGCACAACGGCGTCGACACGCACCCGATCCACTGGCACGCGTACGACGTCCAGCTGGTCAACCGGGTCACCTGGGACAACATCATCATCCCGCCTGATACGACCGAGCTGGGGTGGAAGGACACCATCAGGATCAGCCCGCTGGAGGACACGATCGTCGCCCTCCGGCCGGTGATCGCGAAGGTGCCGTTCGACCTGAAGAACAGCGTCCGGGAGCTCAACCCGGTGCAGTACGACGGTGCGTGGATCGCCAATACGACGGCGGCGCTGGCGGCGGGCTTGCCGATGCTCGGCTTCTCGCCGACGGGCGATCCGATCGACATCATCAACCACCTCGTCAACTACGGCGCGGAGTACACGTACCACTGCCACATCCTGAGCCATGAGGAGATGGACATGATGCGGCCGGTGTCGATCGCGCTCCCGCCGGTGGCACCGGGCGGGCTGTCGCTCTCGGGCAGCACGCTGACGTGGAACGACAACTCGCTCTCGGAGACGCAGTTCCTCGTCCAACGCTCCGCCGACGGCGGAACGACCTGGACAGACGTGGGCACCGTGGCGACCCTGTTCGACAAGCCGGGCCTCGGCCCGGGCGTCAACGGCGGGGTTCCACAGCTGCCCGGACTGCTGCCGGGCGCGAATACCAGCGGAGGGACGTACTCGCTCGACGTCGGCACCGTGACGAGCGGCGACCAATTCCGCGTGGTCGCCGAGAACACGGTCGGCGAGACGTGGGACTACTCCGACCCCGGCTTCAACGAGATCCCCGCGGGCACGAATGCCTTCCCCGTGGTGACCACGAAGTCGACTCCGTCCGCGGTCTTCACAGCCGCGTAGGGAAAAGTGGCGGACACGCAAGGAGGGGCCTTCGGGCCCCTCTTTCGCTTTGTCAGGTTCGACGCCCTAACGCGCCAGGTACGCCACTCGGCCGTTGGCGCCGGAGGCCCAGCAGGCGGTGGGGTTCGCGCAGTCGACGGTGTCGAGGCTGCCGTCGTCGAAGCGCTGCCACGTCGTGCCCGCGTCCTGGCTCACGTCGCTGCCGGAGGGGCCGACCGCGAGGGCCGTGTTTCCGTTGAGCCAGGTCGCGCCCGAGCGGTACTCCGAGGGCGCGCCTCCCAGAAGCGCCCAGCTCGCGCCGCCGTCGCCCGTCCGCGCGAAGTTGTCCGGGGAAGCAGTCTCGAGCAGGAAGTCGCCGCCGACCGCGAGCCCGTGCTGCTGGCCGCGGAAGGCGAGCGCGAAGATGCCGGCGGTCGGACCGCTGTTCATCGGAGTCGGGGCGACCGTCCACGATGCGCCGCCGTCGTCGGAGCGGAAGACGCGGGCCTGCGCGGCCCCGCCGGTCCCGAACCAGGCGCGACGCCCGTGGTCGGTGGTGATGCACTGACCGCTCGCGGCGAAGGCGAACTCGCCGGGGAGGGCGGCGGGCATCTGGGCTCCGGTCACGTGCCAGTGGAGCCCGCCGTCGTCGGTCGCGAGCACGCGGAAGTGCTGGCCGTCGGGCGGGTCGGAGACCGCGAGGCCACGGCGGCTGTCGAAGAACGTCATGCAGTCGTAGAAGGCGGTCGGCTCCTGGTTCACGAAAGTCAGCGTCCAGCTCTGCCCGCCGTTCGCGGTGACGTAGAAGCGGAAGTCGGTCGGATTGGCGCCGATCGACATCGCGACGGCGCGGTCGGCGTCGAAGGCCTCGATGTCGCGGAATTGAAGCCCCGCCGCGCCTGGTGGGCTGACGTCTTGCCAGCTCGAGCCGCGGTCCGTCGTGCGCATGACGACGCCGTCGGTCGGCGTGTATCCGCTGACCCAGGCGGTCGTCGCGCTGACCGCGGAGAGGCCGCGGAAGTGAGCGGTCGTGCCGGTCGGGGTGTCGTTCCAGGCGTACCCCGGCCGACCGGCCGAGGCCGAGCCCGCCGCGATCACGACGGCCCCCGACAGCGCCACCAACAGGAAGACCCGCTTCAGCACGGCGCAAACCTAACGCGTGAGCGGGCCGGTGGCAATCCGCCGCGAGTAGGCTGGCGACGGTGAGCTTCGCGAAGCGCTGGGCCGAGCGGTACCAGGTGGCCTGGGAAGCGGGCGACGCCCGGGCCGCGGCCGCGCTCTATGCGCCGGACTGTGTCTTCCGCTCTGCGCCGTTCCGCGAGCCGGAGCCGCCGCTCGCCTACACGACACGGGTGTTCCCCGAGGCGCGCGTCGAGGACGTTCGCTTCGGCGAACCGGTCGAGGAGCGGGAGCGCGCCTCGGTCGAGTGGTGGGCGACGCTGGTTTTGCCGGGCGGCGAGGAGCAGACGCTGGCCGGCTGCTCGATCCTCCGCTTCGACGACGAGGGCCTCGTGGTCGAGGCGCGCGACTACTGGAGCCTCGAGCCGGGCCGTCGCGCCCCGCACGAGACCTGGGGGAGGTGAGGCGCGGGCTCGCCGCTCCGGTCGCAGCCGCCGTGGCGGTCGCGTTCGCCGACTCCTCGATCGTCGTCCTGGCGCTGCCCGACCTCTACGGGCGCTTCCAGACCACGATCGAAGGCGTCTCCTGGGTCGTGACGGCCTACAACGCGGCGGTCGCGGTCACGGCGCTCGCCTTCGTGCTGCTGGTGCACCGGGTGCGAGCCGCCTTCGTGCTGGCGGGTGGGCTGACGCTCTTCCTGGCGGCCTCGATCGCGTGCGCTCTCGCGAACAGCCTCTCGTTCCTGATCGCCGCCCGCAGCGTCCAGGGCGTGGGCGCCGCGCTGCTGCTGGCGGGCGCGCTACCGGTGATCGGCGCGAGGACGTGGACGCTTGCGGGGACGTACGGGCTCGCTCTAGGCCCGGCGCTTGGAGGCGTGCTCACGCAGGCCTTCGACTGGCGGGCGATCTTCGTCGCGCAGGCCCCGGTCGCGGCGGCGGCGCTGCTCGGCGTGGGCCGCTCGCACCCTCAGACGGTGGCGGCCGAGGGCTGGCGCCCGTCTCTGCGCCGCACGCTGCCGGCCAACGCGTGCCTTGGGCTCCTGTTCGGGGCGCTCGTCGGCGCGCTCTTCCTGGCCGTGCTGATCGTGATCAGCGTCTGGAACTACTCGCCGATCACGGGCGCCGGAATCGTCAGCGCCCTGCCCGTCGCGGCGCTCGCCGCGAGGCCGCTCGACCGCTGGCTCTCGCCGCTCGCCGCGGTCTGCGCCGGCGCGGCGCTGCTCGCGGCCGGACTCGTGGGACTGGCCCTGCTGCCCTCGGCGAGCGTCTGGCTGGCGGTGTGGGCGCTCCTGCTCTGCGGCGCGGGTCTCGGTCTCGCCGTGCCGGTTCTCTCGGACGTGGCGCTCGATCGTGGCGCAGGCCTCACGCGCAGCGGCACCCTCACCGTCGGGGCGCGGCACGTGGGGCTCGTGCTCGCGCTCGCGGTGATCGCCCCGCTGCTGGCCTCGAAAATCCCGGCGGCGGGCGACCGGGCGCTCCTGAGAGGGACGGCGGTGATGCTCGACGCGCCGGTCGGCCTCGACAAGAAGGTGCCGGTCGCACTCGACCTGCGCTCGGCCTTCGCCCGTGCGCAGGAGGGCGAGACGCCCGACCTCGCGCAGCCCTTCGACAAGCACGGCGCGCGCCACGACTCCGCCCTCGCCGCCGCGCGCGACCGGCTGCTGGGCGCGATCGAGGCCACGATCACGAGGGCGTCGCGCTCGGCGTTCTTCGTCTGCGCCGGGTTCGCGGCCCTGGCGCTGCTCGTCGCGGTGCTCTTCCGCCGCAAGGTGGTGCCGTGAGCAGGGCCGCGGTGTGGATCGTCGCGGGGCTGCTGCTGAGCGGCGCCGTCCTCGTCGTCGTCGAGCTCGGGAAGGGCGCGCTGAACGAGCCGCCGCCCAAGATCGCGAACCCGTGCGCGCCGCGCGAGGGCCGCACCGGCGGGATCGATACCACCATCCAGCGCATCGTCCTCGACGGCCTCGACGGGGCGGCCTGCCGCCTGCACACCACGCGCGAGGAGCTCGTCCTCTCGCTCGGCGGCGGCAGCGCCGTGCTCCCGCGCCGCTGGGACGAGCACACGGTCGAGGTCGCCCTTCGCGCCGGCCTGCTGCGCGCCGTCGACAACGCCGAGCGGCGCGGCGACGTGCCGGGCTTGCTCGCGCCGCTCCTGCGCCGGGTGGTCGAGCGCGCGCCGCTCGACAAGCTGATCCAGGGCGGCTTCAGCCTGAGCGACCTGCTCGGTTAGCTCGTGAAGCTCGTCCAGGCACCGCCGCCGGGCGGCTGCTCCGGCCAGAGCACCTCCGAGCGGCGGCTCGCCTCGAGGATCGGAGCGGCGTCCACCTCCTGCCGGCTCAGCTCGATCCCCTCGGCCGGCCACTCGACGACGAAGGCGAGCGGCCCCGGCGGTGGGAGCGGCCAGAGCCAGAAGTGCAATTCCCAGCGGTCGTCGCCCCCACCGCCTCCGTTCGGCGAGAGGAGCGGGCCCTCGGGCTCGTCCTCCATGCCTGCGCCGAACGCGGGCAGCGAGCCGAGGGAGGTCGCCTTGCGACCGTCAGAGAACTGGACGCCGAACCGCAGCAGCTCCGGGGGAAGCTCTTGACCGCGGGATCCGTGCATGGGACGGCCGAACGGCAGGTCGAACGGATCGTCGCCGCGCGGTGACCGGCGAGCGGCGACCAGCGTCAGGTCGACGCCGGTCGTGTACGCAACCGCGTCGACCAGCGCGATCGCGACCTGGTCGGTGCGGGCGAGCACGAGCCGCAATCCGGTCGAGGCGCCGAGCTCGTTGCGCGGCGGACTCCACCACGGCCGCGTCATGACCTCGGGCGGCTCCGCCGGTTCGGCTGGAGGGGGCAGCTCGAAGAAGCTCATCGGCGGAGTGTCGCACCACTCCCGCGTGGGATGCCCCGCGTCGAGCTGATCCAGACCTGCTACCGGATCACCGACCCAGAGCGGTCGGTCGTTCTACGAGGCGCTCGGCTTCGAGAAGCGTTGCGAGCTGCCGATCCGCGACGAGTGTGGCTGACGCGGTGGTCCTCGGAGCCGGCCACAATGGACCTGCACAGAGGACGGAGGACCACCAGTAACCCGCCCCCGCACCCACAAGTCTTCCGCCTTCCGCCCGGAAAGGACATCTGCGAGCTTGGGTCGAGCTGACAGTTCTGCGACGGCCGAGAGCCGGCTGAAGCTCGAGTGAAGGAGATCGTGATGAGTGACCTTCCCGATGCGACCGAGGTTCTGGTCGTAGGTGCTGGCCCGGTGGGGCTGGCAGTTGCCGCCTCCCTCGCCGGGCATGGCCATGGCGTCACGGTGGTCGATCGGCAGGCGACAGGGGCCAACACCTCGCGCGCCGCTGTCGTGCACGCCCGGACCCTCGAGATGCTCGAGCGAATCGGCGTCTCGAAGCGACTGGCGGGGCTCGGGATCCACGCACCGCAATTCAGCATCCGCGATGGTGATCGCGAGCTCGTGCCTGTCCGGTTCGATCAGCTTTCGACCGAGTATCCCTACACGCTGATGGTCCCGCAGAACATCACCGAGCAGGTCCTGCTCGATCGCCTCGAGGAACTCGGGGGGAAGGTCCACCGCCCGCACGTCGCGACCGGCCTGAGCCAGAGCCCCGACGGTGCCGAGATCACGCTGGACGGGGGCGACGTGATCAGCGCACGGTACGTCGTCGCCGCCGACGGCATGAACAGCACGATCCGCGACCTGGCCGGGCTCGGGTCCAACGGCAACGGCGCGTTGCCGCTGTCCTTCACGCTCGCGGACGTCCGGGTGGCGGGCGGGCTCCCGCCGGACCAGGTCCTGCTGTTCTTCTCCACACCAGGCATGTTGGTCGTGGCGCCGCTCCCCGACGGATCGTTCCGGCTCGTGGCCGAAGTCGACGATGCGCCGGAGCAGCCTGACATCGCCTACGCGCAGCGACTGCTCAACACGCGCGGGCCCCGTCGTACGACGGTAAAGGTGACCGAAGTCATCTGGGGATCCAGGTTTCGGATCCACGAGCAGGTGGCGGACCAGTACCGGGCCGGACGGGTACTGCTTGCCGGCGACGCAGCACATACGCACAGCCCTGCAGGCGGGCAAGGCATGAACCTCGGCCTGCGTGATGCGGTGACGCTTGGGGATGCGCTCTCCGTCGCGTTGCGGGACGGTCGCGAGGACAAGCTGGACGAGTACGCGACCGAAAGCCGTGCCGAAGCCATGCGTGTCGTCGCACTTGCCCACCGGCTCACCCGGCTGGCCACGACCCCCCGGGCGGTTCGCCCACTGCGAAATGTGACGCTACGCCTCCTTGCGCTCGTGCCGGCCTTCCGCCACGGCCTGGCGGAGCAGCTCTCCGCCATCGGTCACCGCTCAGAACGCGTCAACTGAGCTCTGTCGGTGGCTTATCCCGGCCGGGCAGGCAGCGGAAGCTAGGACGCGCCTAGGATGTCCTCCATGACCCGCTTTCTCCACACCATGGTCCGCATCACCGACCCCGTGAAGAGCCGCGCCTTCTACGAGGCGCTCGGCTTCGACTTCAGCAGCGAGTTCGACATCGTGCGCGACGGCGAGCGCGAAGCCACGAACTACTTCTACGCGCTCGGCGACCAGGCGAACGTCCTCGAGCTGACCTTCAACCACGATGGCCGTACCTACGAGATCGGCACGGGCTACGGGCACATCGCCGTCGGTGTCGACGATCTCGACGGCACGCTCGCACGGCTGAGCGAACAGGGAATCGAGCCCGAGCGCCCTCCGTACTCGGTGCGCGAGGGCGGCTCCCGTCTCTGCTTCGTCCGCGACCCGGACGGCTACCGCATCGAGCTGATCGAGCGCGGGTAGCCGTGTGGCTGCCCTGCCCTGAGCAGCCGGTTTAGACTCGCCGCGTGGAGGAGCGGAGCGCTGCGATCGCGCTCGAGGGCGTCAGCAAGCGCTTCGGCAAGCACGAGGCCGTGAGCGACGTGTCGCTCTCGATCCGCGAGGGCGAGTTCTTCTCGCTCCTCGGCCCGAGCGGGTGCGGCAAGACGACGACGCTGCGGATGATCGCGGGCTTCGAGGTTCCCGACGAGGGCCGCATCCTGCTCCAGGGCGAGGACGTCACCTCGCTCTTCTCGAACAGGCGTCCGGTGAACATGGTCTTCCAGCAGTACGCCCTCTTCCCGCACATGTCGATCTACGACAACGTCGCGTTCGGGCTGAAGGTGAAGCGAGTTCCTCGCCGGGATCACGCGGGCCGCGTGAAGGAGATGCTGCGGATCGTCGAGCTCGAGGGTCTCGAGCGCCGCAAGCCGAGGCAGCTCTCCGGCGGGCAGCAGCAGCGCGTCGCGCTGGCCCGCGCGCTCGTCAACTCACCGGCGGCGCTGCTGCTCGACGAGCCGCTCGGCGCGCTCGACGTGAAGCTGCGCAAGCAGATGCAGCTGCAGCTGAAGGCGATCCAGCACGACGTCGGCACCACCTTCGTCTACGTCACGCACGACCAGGAGGAGGCGCTCGCGATGTCCGACCGGATCGCGGTCATGAACGGCGGGCGCGTGGAGCAGGTCGGCAGCCCGCGCGAGATCTACGCGCGGCCGCAGACGGCCTTCGTCGCGGACTTCATCGGCTCGCTGAACGTGCTCGAGCTGAGCGTCGACGAGCTCGTCGGCGGCTACGCCGTGATGCGCCTCGGCGAGGCGGAGCGGGTGGTCGTGACCGCCGAGCCGGGCACCCGCGTCGGCGAGGCGGTCCGGGTCGCGACGCGCCCTGAGCAGGTGCAGGTCGCGCCGTTCGGGAGCCCCGCTCCCGACGGCGGCTCCTGCCTCACAGGCACGGTCGCCGAGGCCGTCTTCCTCGGCATGTACACGCAGCTCCACGTCGACACGCGGGTCGGGCGCGTCGTCGCCCACCGGCTGGCGGACGAGCCGCTGGCCGAGCTCGAGGTGGGCTCCCGGGTAGCTCTCACCTGGGCCCCGGAGCACGCGTCGCTGCTCGCGGACGACGAGCCGGCCGCGGTCGCCTAGCCCTCGACCGCTCCGAGCCGCCGCTCGGCGACGCGCCGCCCGAGTTCGGCGGCCACGACCACGACGAGCGAGACGCTGATCACGACGACCGCCACCGCGATCACCTGCGGCAGCTGGTTGGGGAAGCGCAGTGCCGAGTAGAGGAAGATCGGGAACGTCGTCCTCGTGCCGACGACGAACGAGGCGACCGCGTACTCGTCGAACGAGGTCGTGAACGCGATCAGGTAGGCGGAGACGACCGCCGGCAGGAGCAGCGGCAGCGTGATCGAGCGGAAGGTCCGTAGGCGGCCCGCGCCGAGGTCGTACGCAGCCTCCTCGAGCGAGACGTCGATCTGCTGGAGCCGCGGCATGATCACGAGGATCGTGTAGGGCAGGCTGATCACGATGTGCCCGATCACCACCGTCAGGATCGAGCGCGGGATTCCCACGGCGTGGAAGAAGAGCAGGAGGGAGATCCCGAAGACCACGTACGGGATCACGAGCGGGCTGAGCAGCAGCGCCGAGACGGGGCTCTTGCCGAAGAAGCGGCGCCGCACGAGCGCGATCGACGCGAGCACCCCGAGCACGACCGCACCCGCGCTCGAGACCGCGGCGACGATGGCGCTCGCCTCGAGTGCGGCCCGCAGGTCGGCGTTGACGAGGAACTGGTGGTACCAGTGGAGCGTGAACCCGCTCAGCGGGAACGACGGCAGCTGCGAGTCGTTGAACGAGAAGATCACGAGGATCACGATCGGCGCGTAGAGGAACGCGACGACGAGCGCGAAGAACGCCCGGAGCACCCAGGCTCCCGTTCGCGAGACCGCGACGTTCATCAGCCGGCCGTCACCTCTCGCCCCTGCAGGAAGCGGGCGAAGACGACGCTCAAGACCGTCACGACGCCGAGCAGGAACAGCGCGAGCACCGACCCGGTCTCCCAGTCCGGGAAGCCGGTCCCGAAGAGGTCGACGATCTGGTTCCCGTACATGTAGCCGGAGGCGCCGCCGACGAGCGACGGGGTCACGAACTCGCCGAGGGTCGGGATGAAGACGAACAGGAACGCGGCCACGACGCCCGGGAACGAGAGCGGCAGCGTCACGCGCCGGAACGTCTGCAGCCGGCTCGCCCCGAGGTCGGTCGCTGCCTCGAACAGGCGCCGGTCGAGGCTCTCGAGCGTGACGAAGATCGGCAGCGCGACGAACGGCAGCCAGATGTACCCGAGCACGAGCATGACCGCGAAGCGGCTGTACAGGAGCTGCGAGAGCGGGTGGTCCGGCGAGCGCAGGCCCGTCCAGAACAGGAACGAGTTGATCACGCCCTGGTTGCCGAGGATCACCTTCCAGGCGAGCACCCGCAGCAGGTAGCTGGTCAGGAACGGCGCGATCAGCAGCAGCAGGAGCACGTACTTCCGCTTCGTCCCGGACAGCGCGAGGTAGTACGCGAGCGGATAGGCGAGGAGGACGACGATCGTCGAGACGATCAGCGACATCTTCACCGACTTCCAGAACAGCTTGAGGTAGATCGGGCTGTGGAGGAACTCGCGCCACGCGGTGAGGGTGGCCTGGTGCGCCCCCGGGTCGAACGAGAGCGCGTTGACGCTGTAGGCGCCGACGATCGCGATCGGGACGACGAAGAAGACGGCGAGCCACGCGAGCGGCAGGCCGAGCAGCGTCGGCGTCGTCAGGTCGAGGCGCGGACGCCTGCGGCGCGTGGGCGCCGGCGGGACGTCCGCGCGGGACTCGACTGCCATGCGTTGCTAGAGCGCCGTGCTCAGGAAGCCTTCACCTCTTCCCACTTCCGGGCGTAGACAGCCCGGCGCGGGATGTCGCGGTCGAGGTGGGCGTTCGGCTCGGTCACTGCCTTCGGGTTGGTCAGCTGGAGCGCGCGGAGCAGGTCGCTGGAGGTCGGGCGCGCCTTCGTGTTCGCATGCCCGTAGCCGTAGTTGTTCTCGAGCCAGCGCGCCGACTTCGCCGAGCTCCAGGCGTTCGCGTAGTCGTGCGCCAGGTGGCGGCGAGGAGTTCCCTTGCCGAGCATCAGCATCCCGACCCACGCGATCGGCTTTTCCTTCGGGTGCATGTAAACGACCTTCAGCTTCTTGGCCCTCATCTGAACCCAGTCGTTCGGCCACGCGTAGGCGATCCAGATGTCGCCGGAGGCGAAGGCGTTGTCCATGTCCGTCTCCGAGGACCAGATCATGCGGGCGACGTGCTTCTTCTTGATCAGGAACTTCTGGGCCTTGTCGAGCTGGGCGTCGGTCTGGCGCCACGGGCGCGGGAAGCCGAGGTAGAGACCCGCGATCACGAGCATTTCGAGGTCGTCGAACCACGCGATCCGGCCCTTATAGCGCTCGTCGAAAAGGAGGCCCCAGGACTTGGCCCGGGGGTGCACCTTGTCGCTGCGGTAGAGGATCGCGTCGAAGCCCCAGTCCTCCGGGATCCCGTACTGCTTGCCCTTGTACTGCCCGGCCTTGACCATGAACGGGTTCAGGTTCTTGAAGCTCGGGATCAGCTTCGGGTTCCAGGGCTCGACGAGGCCGCTCTGCGCGAAGTACTTCACCCAGCCGACGTAGGGGCGGAAGATGTCCGGCTTGAGGCCTGCGTGCATCTTCGCGAGCGCGTCCGACTCGTTGGTCATGTAGGTGAAGCGCGGCTTGTTGTGCGGGTGCTTCTTGACATAGGCGGCGAACATCGCCTGACCGCCGTCGTTGCCGTAGCCGGCCCAGTCGAGCACCTGGAGCCGGCCCGACTCCGTCGCGAGCCGCGCCCGCGCCGCCTCGGCCACCGCGGTCGGCCCTGCCAGGAGCCCCGCTCCACCGGCGGCTGCCGCGAGCTTCAGGAAGTCGTCGCGGCCGAGCCGCCGCTCGAAAACGTCCGTGCCGTCACCCATCGGGTCGTCCCTTCGCCGGCCCCCCGCGCGAAAAACCTGGGCGCGATGATCCTACGGCGGGGGCGGGCGGGATCACAAGCAGGGTCGTTCAGCCCAGCCGGGCTCGGAGCGCATCGCCGGCCGCTCGCCCCGCAGCGGGGACCGGCTGAGATCGGTGCGCTGGGGGTCGTGCGGGCTCCCTCGCCGGGGATTCGCCGACCGGCACACACCCGGCACGAAGGCGTCACACACCCGTCACAGGTGCGCGGCTACGGTGGCTTGGCAATGGCGAAGGCGGCGACACCGTGGGGACCGGCGGAACTGGTCGAGGAGCTGACGCTGGCGCAGCGGGCGGGCGAGAAGCGGTTCGCCTCCGTGGTACAGCTGCTCGAGGCGCCGGGCGGCGAGCGGCTCGTGCGCTTCGCCTACACGACGGGCGGCTCGGCCCGGCGCGGGCCGGTGACGCTGCGCAAGCGCGACCTCGAGCGGCTGCGCGCCGGGCTGGCCGAGCGGCCGGGTCTCGCCGAGGCGCTCGGGCTCAGGCCGCCGTGAGCAGCCGCTCGGCGGCGGCGTCGACGAGCGAGCCGAGGACGATCGCGCCGTCGGTCGAGCCGAGCAGCGGGTCGACCGCGTGCTCGGGGTGCGGCATCAGCCCGAAGACGTTCTTGGTCTCGTTGGCGACGCCGGCGATGGCCGCGACCGAGCCGTTCGGGTTCTGCTCGTAGCGCAGGAGGATCTGGCCGTTCGCCTCCAGCTCGGCGAGCAGCCCCGCGTCCGCGAAGTAGCAGCCCTCGCCGTGCTTGACGGGGATGGTGAGCGCCTGGCCGGGCTCAGCGCGGCTCGTGAAAGCCGTGTCCGCGTGCTCGATGCGCAAGACGACGTCGCGGCAGACGAACGAGAGCGACGCATTCGGTCGTAGCACGCCCGGAAGCAGGCCTGCCTCGCAGAGCACCTGGAAGCCGTTGCAGATCCCGAGCACGAGCCCGCCGCCGTCGGCGAAACGGCGAACCGAGTCCATCACCGGGGCGAAGCGGGCGATCGCGCCGCAGCGGAGGTAGTCGCCGTACGAGAAGCCGCCTGGGAGGACGACGGCGGCGACCTGCGGCAGCTCCGGCTCGGCGTGCCAGACGAGGGTCGCGTCCGCGCCGAGCCGCTCGAGGGCGAGGGCGGCGTCCCGGTCGTCGTTCGAGCCGGGGAAGGTGACGACCGCGATGCGCGGACGCGGCCGGCCGGTCATGCCTCGAGCGCGATCTCGTAGGACTCGATCAGCGGGTTGGCGAGCAGCTGCTCGCAGGCGCGCTCGAGCTCGGCCCGGGCGGCCGCCGCGTCGCCGTCGTCGAGCTCGAGGTCGATCACGCGCCCGACCCGCGCCTCCTCGACGTGGAAGCCGAGCTGGCTCAGCGAGCTCTGCACGGCCTCGCCCTGCGGGTCGAGGATCCCGGGCTTTGGCCGGACGAGAATCGTCGCCCTCATCCGAGCACGACCTCCGGCTCGCCGAGGTAGGCGTCGAACGCGATCCCCGTCAGCCGCTCGAACGCCTCGACGTAACGGGCGCGCGTCCCGGCCACGACCTCCTCGGGTAGCTCGGGCCCGGGCGCGGTCTTGTCCCAGCCGAGGCTCTCGCAGTGGTCGCGCACGAACTGCTTGTCGAACGACGGCTGCGGGCGGCCGGGCTCGTACTCGTCGGCGGGCCAGAAGCGTGAGGAGTCGGGCGTAAAGGCCTCGTCCCCGAGCACCAGCCGGCCGTCCTCGCCGAGCCCGAACTCGAACTTCGTGTCGGCGATCAGGATCTCGCGCTCGGCCGCGTACTCGGAGGCGAAGCGGTACAGCTCGAGCGAGACCCGCTCGAGCTCGTCGAAGCGCTCCGGCCCGACCAGCCCGGCCGCGCGCTCGCGGTCGATGTTCTCGTCGTGCCCCTCGTGCGCCTTGGTCGCCGGCGTGAAGATCGGCTCGGGGAGCCTGTCCGAGTCGCGCAGGCCTTCGCCGAGCACGTGGCCGCAGACAGCGCCGGTCGCCTGGTAGTCCTTCCAGCCCGAACCGGTCAGGTAGCCGCGCACGACGCACTCGAGCGGCAGCATCTCGAGCCGGCGGCATTCGGTCGAGCGCCCGTCGGGCCGCAGCGCGAGCAGGTGGTTCGGGACGAGCTCCCGCGTGCGCGCGAACCAGAAGGCGGAGAGCGCGGTGAGGACGAGGCCCTTGTCCGGGATGTCGGTGGGGAGGACGACGTCGAAGGTCGAGATCCGGTCGCTCGCGACGAGCAGCAGGCGGTCGTGGTCGAGCTCGTAGAGCTCTCGGACCTTCCCGCTCCCGACGTGCGTGGCCGTTTCAGGCATGTACCGCTTCCTCCTTTCGGGCGAGCTCGCCCAGCCGCTCGAAGACGGCGTCGACGTGACGGGTGTACCAGTCGAGGTCGAAGATCGACTCGAGATCGACCCGGCCGGCGATCTCCTCGTCCGCGCGCACCAGCTCGCGGAAGTCCTGCTCCTCCTCGTGGGCGCGCAGCGCGTGGCGCTGCACCAGCCGGTAGGCCTCGCCGCGAGCCAGGCCGGATTCGACGAGCGCGAGCAGCAGCCGCTGGCTGAAGAAGAGGCCGCGGCTCGACTCGAGGTTGCGCCGCATCCGCTCCGGCCGCACGTCGAGGCCCTCCATCAGCCAGGCGAACCGCTCGAGCATGTAGTCGAGCGCGAGGAACGAGTCGGGGATGACGACGCGCTCGGCCGAGGAGTGCGAGATGTCGCGCTCGTGCCAGAGCGCGACGTTCTCGAGCCCGACGAGCGCGTTGGCGCGCACGACGCGCGCGAGCCCGCAGATGCGCTCGGCGACGACCGGGTTGCGCTTGTGCGGCATCGCCGACGAGCCCTTCTGGCCCTTGCCGAACGGCTCCGCGACCTCGGCGACCTCGGTGCGTGCGAGGTGCCGGATCTCGAGCGCGAACTTCTCCAGCGACGCCGCGACGAGCGCGAGCGTGGAGAGCAGCTCCGCGTGCCGGTCGCGCTGGACGATCTGCGTCGAGACCGGATCCGGCTCCAGCCCGAGTCGCTCGCACGCGATCCGCTCGAGCTCCGGGTCGGTTGCCGCGTACGTGCCGACCGCGCCGGAGAGCTTGCCGACCCGCATCGTCTCGAGCGCCCGCGTCAGGCGTTCGCGGCCGCGGTCGAGCTCGAACGCCCAGCCCGCGAGCTTGAGCCCGAACGTCGTCGGCTCGGCGTGCACGCCATGCGTGCGGCCGATGCAGACGTCGTGCTTGTGACGCTGCGCGAGCGCGACCACGGCGACGAGTGCGCGGTCGACGCCCTGGAGCAGCAGCTCGCCGCCGTCGCGCACCTGCAGCGAGAGCGCAGTGTCGACGACGTCGGACGAGGTCAGGCCGTGGTGGATCCAGCGCCCGGAGGGGCCGACGGCCTCGGCGACGGCGTCGACGAACGCGGCGAGGTCGTGCTGCGTCTCGCGCTCGAGCTCGGCGACGCGCTCCGGTGTCGGCGGCTCGGCCCGCTCGCGGATCTCGGTGACGGCGTCGGCGGGCACGGCACCGAGCTCGGCCCAGGCCTCGAGGGCCGCAAGCTCGACGTCCAGCCACCGCGCGAGCTTGCGCTCTTCCGACCAGACCCCGGCCATCGCCGGTCGGGAGTAGCGCGCGATCACCGGCTGCAGTCTAGAGCCCGAGGAGGAAGGCGCCTCGTGGACGAACAGTCACACCTCCGCCACAGCTGCGTCACACCTTCGTGCGCATTTCTCTGGCACACTCGGAGGACCCCGGGTGGGTGGGGGCTGGGGATGGGTCCCGCCGTGGGCTGTTGGTCCACGCGACGGCCGCAGCGCTGCCGCGATCAGCTGTCGAGGATCCGCGCCGCGAGGGCGGCGGCGTTCTTCGCGTTGTCGATGCCGACGGCCGCAACCGGCACGCCCGGCGGCATCTGGGCGATCGAGAGCAGTGCGTCGAGCCCGTCGAGCACGCTCAGGCTCGACCTCAACGGCACGCCGATCACCGGCAGGTCAGTGTGCGCCGCGACGGCCCCGGGAAGCGCCGCCGCCAACCCGGCGCCGGCGATCAGCACGCGGATCCCGCGCTCGCGCGCACCCCGCGCGTACTCCGCCACCGCGTCCGGGTTCCGGTGTGCCGAGCGCACCTCGAGCTCGTGCGCGATCCCGCGCGCGTCCAATTCGTCGAGCGCAGGCTGCATCCGCTCGACGTCCGACTCCGAGCCGACGAGGATGCCTACCAGCGGCCTCTCAGCTGCGGACATGTCCCTCAGCGGCCGCCAGCGCGATGTCGCGTCGGAACTGCATCCCCGCGAACGAGATCCGGCCGACGGCTTCGTAGGCCAGCGACCGTGCCGCACCGACGTCCTCGCCCGTCGCGGTGACCGCGAGCACCCTCCCGCCGCTCGTCACGAGGCGGCCGTCATGCAGCGCGGTGCCGGCGTGGAAGACGTGCGCGCCGGCGGCCTCCGCGTCCTCGACTCCCTCGACCGGCGTGCCACTGTCGGAGCGCTCGGGGTAGCCGCGACCTGCGAGCACGACCGTCACCGTCGCGTCGTCCCGCATGGAAACGTCCGCGCGAAGCTCTCCGGTCGCGGTCCCCCAGAGCAACGGCAGCAGGTCGCCGTCGATGCGCGGGAGCACCGACTGCGTCTCGGGGTCGCCGAAGCGGCAGTTGAACTCGAGCACCCGGGGCCCATCGGCCGTGAGCATCAGGCCCGCGTACAGCAGCCCCGAGAACGGCATGCCGCGCCGCGCCAACTCGTCGAGCACGGGGCGGTGGACGCTCTCGAGGAGCTCTTCGATCTCCGGCTCGCCGAGACCGGGCACCGGCGAATACGAGCCCATGCCGCCCGTGTTCGGCCCGGTGTCCCGGTCGCCGATGCGCTTGAAGTCCTGCGCCGGGGCCAGACCGACCGTTTGCGAGCCGTCGGTGACCGCGAACAGCGAGACCTCCTCGCCTTCGAGCAGCTCCTCCACCAGCACGCCCCCGCCCAACGCCGCGGCGGCCGCGAGGCCCGCGTCGAGCTCGTCCTGCGAGCGGCAGACGAAGACGCCCTTGCCCGCCGCGAGGCCGTCGGCCTTGACGACGCAGGGTGGTCTCGCGACCGGCAGCCGTTCGGCGGTCGGGACGCCGGCGGCCTCGAGCACTTCCTTGGCGAAGGCCTTCGAGCCCTCGATCTGCGCGGCGGCGCGGGTTGGGCCGAACGTCGCGACGCCGGCGTGTCGCAACGTGTCCGCGAGGCCGGCGACGAGCGGCGCCTCGGCGCCGACGACGACGAGGTCGATCCCGAGCTCACGGCAGAGCGAGAGCAAGCCCTCACCGTCCTCGGCGCGGACGGGGTGACAAGTGCCGAGCGCCGCGATGCCCGGGTTCCCGGGCGCCGCGTGCAGCTCGTCGAGCGCAGGGCTCTGGCCGAGCTTCCACGCCAGGGCGTGCTCCCGGGCCCCGGACCCCACGATCAGCACCTTCACGGCGGCGAGTGTACTGCCGCTACCGGCGTTCCAACCGCACGCGCCCACGGCACGTGACGGGGGTGCGCGATCCCGGCCCGGACGAGCACGAGTGATCCGGCCAAGCTGCGTTCCGGCCGCTCCCGGTACAGGTTCGCCCGGCCTCCTCCCACCAAGGCGATCGTAGTAAGCGCCGGCGCGCGTGTCTGTCACGGGAGCGCCGCGGATGTGTGACGACTCGCGGGTACGCTCCCGCGCATGAGCGCCGAGCACGACGCGCTCGAGGCGCCTCCATACACGGCCGCGCGGGTCGAGGTGTTGCGGCTGCCGGAGGGCGCGAGCGAGCCCGACCAGGTCGCGGTCGAGGAGCCGCTCGAGATCCGCATCGGCGGGCGGCCGGTCGCGGTGACGATGCGGACGCCGGGGCACGACGAGGAGCTGGCGCTCGGGTTCTGCCTCTCGGAAGGGCTCGCGCCGGTGGCCGCGGCGCTGCCAGCCGACCTCGCTGCGAACACCGTCGAGGTCGAGGCGCCCGCTTTCGATCCCACGCGGCTCCAGCGCAGCTTCTACACGAGCTCCTCCTGCGGCGTCTGCGGGAAAGGGGCGCTCGACGCCGTCGCGGTCGAGGCACCCCGTGCCGAGAGCGACGTCACCGTGCCGGCCGAGCTGCTCGCCGGGCTGCCCGAGCAGCTGCGCGCCTCCCAGCCGGCCTTCGCTGCGACCGGCGGCCTCCATGCGACCGGCCTCTTCGACGCGGCCGGCGAGCTGCTCTGCCTGCGCGAGGACGTCGGCCGCCACAACGCGATGGACAAGGTGGTCGGCTGGGCCTTCCGCGAGGGCCGTCTGCCGCTCTCCGAGGCCGTGCTGTGCGTGAGCGGCCGGCTCTCGTTCGAGCTGGTGCAGAAGGCCGCCGTCGTTGGCTGCCCGATTCTCGTCGCCGTCGGGGCTCCGTCGAGCCTCGCCGTCGAGCTGGCCGCCGACCGCGGCGTCACCTTGTGCGGCTTCGCGCGCGGCGGGCGGCTGAACGTGTACAGCGAGCCGTGGCGCGTCCTCGCCTGACGGGCGTCCTGCTCGTCGGCGGCGCCAGCACTCGCTTCGGCTCACCGAAGGCGCTCGCGCGCCTCGGCGGCGAGACCCTTGCCGAGCGGGCCTGGCGGATCCTCGGCGAGGCCTGCGAGGAGCGCCTCGCGGTCGGCAAGCGCGCCGATGGCCTCGAGCTCCCGTTCGAGCTCGTCGACGACGGTAGCGAGACCCGCGCCGCACTCGCCGGGATCGTCGCCGGCCTGCGCGCCGCGCCGACCGAGGTCGTGGTCGTGCTCCCCGTCGACACGCCGCGCGTCACGCCGGAGGTGCTACGCAGGCTCGGCGAGGCATGCGCCGAGGCCGCCGTCACCCAGACGGGGCCGCTTCCGGCAGCCTTCGCCCGGAGCGCGCTCTCCGTGCTCGAGCGGCGACTCGCGGAGGGCCGGCTGGCGCTGCACGACGCGCTCGAGGAGCTCGACACGCGACGCATCGAGGTTGACGCGGCGCTGCTCGCGAACGTGAATACGCCGGATGACCTTCGAAGTCTCGGGTGACGCGTACGACCGTTTCATGGGCCGCTACTCGCGTCCGCTCGCGCCGGCGTTCGCGGAGTTCGCGGGGATCCACGAGGGCCAGAGCGTGCTCGACGTCGGCTGCGGCTCGGGCGTCCTGACCGAGGAGCTCGCGCGTCGCCTCGGCGCCGAGCGCGTGGCCGGGGTCGATCCCTCGCCGCTCCTGCAGGCGTGCGCGGAGCGGGTCCCGGGCGCGGAGCTCAAGCCCGGAACTGCGGAGGCGCTGCCCTGGCCCGACGCCTCGTTCGACGGCGCGCTCGCGCAGCTCGTGATCCACTTCATGGACGACCCCGCCGCGGGCGCGGCCGAGATGGCGCGCGTGACGCGGCCGGGCGGCGTCGTCGCCGCATCCTCGTGGGACTTCGCCGGCGGGATGGAGATGCTGCGCGTCTACTGGCAGACCGCGAGGGACCTCGACCCCGAGATCTCCGGCGAGAGGCGCTCGTTCGGCAGCCTCGAGGAGCTCGACGCCCTCTGGCGCGAGCGCGGGTTCGAGGACGTCGAGGCCGGGCCGCTCGAGGTCTCGACGGACTACGAGAACTTCGACGAGCTCTGGGACTCGTTCCTGCTCGGCGTCGGCCCGGCAGGCGAGTACGTCACGTCGCTGCCGGTCGACCGGCAGGCGGCGCTGCGAGAGGAGTACCACCGGCGGCTCGGTCAGCCGTCGGGCAGCTTCACCCTCGGCGCCCGCGCGTGGGCCGTCCGCGGCCGCGTCCCAGAGTAGCCCGCCCGCTAGGGCCGGGCCAGTGCCTCGAGCGAGCCCGGCGAGAGCACCCGCTCGCGCTCGGCGCCCGTGCCGATCAGCGAGACCGGCACCTCGAGCTTGTGCTCGACGAACTCGACGTAGCGGCGCGCGTTCTCGGGCAGCGCGTCGAGCTCCGTGACCTCGTCGAGCGGCTCCTCCCAGCCCGGAAGTGTCTCGTACACCGGGCGGCAGTGGTGGAAGTCGCTCTGGTGCGCGGGGAAGTCCGGCGCTTCGGAGCCGTCGCGTAGGCGGTAGCGCACGCAGACCGGGAGCTCCGCGAACGCGGAGAGCACGTCCAGCTTCGTCAGCGCCAACGAGGTGATCCCGTTCAGCCGCACGGCGTAGCGCAGCGCGACGAGGTCGAGCCAGCCGCAGCGGCGTTGCCGGCCGGTGGTGGTGCCGAACTCGGCTCCGAGCTCGCAGACGCGCTCCTGGTCGCGGCCCTCGATCTCGGTCGGGAACGGCCCCTCGCCGACGCGCGTCACGTATGCCTTGGCGACGCCGAGGATCGCGTCGATCCGGTTCGGGCCGATGCCCACTCCGACCGCCGCCGCCCCGGCGACAGTGTTCGAGGACGTCACGAACGGATAGGTGCCGTGGTCGAGGTCGAGCAGCGTCCCCTGCGCCCCTTCGAGCAGGACGAAGCGCCCGTCGCGCAGTGCTCGGTCGACGAGTAGCGAGGTGTCCGCGACGTAGGGCCGCAGGCGCTGCGCGAAGCCCTCGTACCGCGCAGCCAGCTCCTCGAGCTCGAGCGGCTCGGCCCCGTAGACGCGCTCGAGCCAGACGTTCTTCTCGGCCAGCGCGACTTCGATCTTCTGGCGCAGGATCTTCGGGTCGAGCAGGTCCTGGACGCGGATCCCGAGCCGCGCCGCCTTGTCGGCGTAGGCCGGGCCGATACCGCGCCTGGTCGTGCCGATCTGGAGCTTGCCGAGGCGCCGCTCGCTGCCCTGGTCGATCGCGACATGCCAGGGCATGATCAGGTGCGCCTCGCCCGAGACGCGCACCGTCGCGGTCGGGACACCGCGCGCCTCGAGCTCGTCGAGCTCCCGGACGAATACCTCCGGGTCGATCACGCAGCCGGCGCCGAGGATGCACTCCTTGCCGTGCAGGATCCCCGACGGCATGTGGTGGAACTTGAACTTCTCGCCGCCCGTGACGATCGTGTGGCCCGCGTTCGGGCCGCCCTGGTAGCGGCAGACGAGGTCGGAGTGCTGCGCGAGCAGGTCGACGATCTTGCCCTTGCCCTCGTCGCCCCACTGCGCCCCGACGATCACGGTCGCAGGCACGAGCCGGAGTGTGCCTTACCCGGTGGCTGCCACGACCAGAAGAAGCGTCGCCGTCGAGGTCTGCCCCTGGCAGCGGCCTGCGGGCAGCCGTGTCCGGGGGGACGCGGCCCGCACGGCGAGGGGGAGGGCTCTCCGTGCGCTACCAGAGGGGGGACGTCGCCTCGGCGGCGACGGCGGCACCCGCGCGGATGACGCGGATCCGGTGCCCGCGGGGGCACGTCGTCCAGCCGAGGTCCTGTCCGAGGCGCAGGGCGCCTTGGGCCGTATGCGCGAGGTGCTCGCCGTGGGCGTCGAGCTCCGCGCAGGCCTGGCAGACGACGGTGAAGGCGGTCGTGCGGGCCAGTAAAACGACGGTCTGCTCGTACATCAGTTCGGAGTCGGCGCTTGCGCTGCCGTCTGGAGCCCGCGCGGGCTTCGCTCGCGCGGGCGTTCGAGTGTCTGCATGTACGTCTCCATGCCTATTGCGAGGGCGCCAGGTCGGCGAACTTCGCGTACCGCTTCAGGAACGAGAGCTTGACCGTGTCGGTCGGGCCGTTGCGGTGCTTCGCGAGGTGCACCTCGGCGATGCCCTGCTGGTCGGACTCGTCGTTGTAGTACTCGTCGCGGTAGATGAACATCACGAGGTCGGCGTCCTGCTCGATCGAGCCCGACTCGCGCAGGTCGGAGAGGATCGGCCGCTTGTCGTGGCGCTGCTCGACCGCGCGTGAGAGCTGCGACATCGCGAGGATCGGCACGTCGAGGTCGCGGGCCAGGATCTTCAGCGAGCGCGAGATCTGCGAGACCTCCTGCACGCGGTTCTCGACGCTCGCGCCCGAGGTCATCAGCTGCAGGTAGTCGACGACGATCAGGCCGAGGCTGGGCTCGCGCGACTTCAGCCGGCGCGCCTTCGAGCGGATCTCCATCATCGTGATCGAGCCCTGGTCGTCGACGTAGATCGGCGCCTTGGCCAGCCGGTCGCACGCAGCCGTCAGCCGGGGCCAGTCGTCGGCTCCTAGCTTGCCGGTGCGCAGGCGCTGCGACTCGACCTTCGCCTCGCTGCACATCAGCCGCTGGGTCACCTCCGACTTCGACATCTCGAGCGTGAACATGGCCACCGGCACCTCGGCCCGGACGGCGAGGTTGACGGCCATGCAGAGGCCGAGGCCGGACTTGCCCATGCTCGGGCGGGCGGCGACGATGATCAGGTTCCCGGGCTGGAAGCCTGACGTCAGCCGGTCGAGGTCGCGGAAGCCGGACGGCGTGCCCGTGACGTCGGCGCCGGCCTCGTAGAGCGCGGTGATCCGCTCGAAGCTGTCCTTCAGCAGCTCCTCGATGTGGCTGAACTCGCTCGAGACGCGCGACTGCGAGAGATCGAAGACGACCTGCTCCGCGCGGTCGACGAGGTCGGTGGTCTCGCCCGGCCGCTCCCAGCCCAGCTGGGAGATCTCGCCGCCCGCCCGAATCAGTCCGCGGAGGGTCGCCATCTCGCGCACGATGCGCGCGTAGTGGCCGGCGTTCGCGCTTGCAGGGACGAGCGCGGCGAGCTCGTGGATGCGGACGCGGCCGCCCGCTGCCTCGAGGTCGCCGCGCTCCTCGAGCTCGTCGACGAGCGTGATCGCGTCGACGGGCTCGCCCTTCGCGTACAGGGCCAGCGCGGCCCGGTAGATGATCGCGTGGCTCTCGCGGTAGAAGTCACTCGCGTCTAGCACCTCGCTGACCGCCCCGATCGCGCCGGGGGAGAGCATCATCGCGCCAAGGACTGACTCCTCGGCCTCGAGATTCTGCGGCGGGACCGGGGCGGTCTGCGACGCCTGGGCGAGCTGGGCCATTGGCCGTTACCCAACCACTCCGGGCGCGGCCACGGAAGGCCTGGACGACGGCGCTTTCGACAGGGCTCGCGGGAGCGCGAGCAGCCGGTTTGCAGGCATAAGGGAACACAGGTTCCCAGCACCCCCGGACGACACCTGTGGGCGAAAAGGCCGCTCGGAGCGGAAAGTTCATCCCGAAATCCACAGGCGCGGCGCTGCCTGTGGAGAAGCCTGTGCGCTTTTGTTACTGCTCGGCTCGCTCGCCGAGCTCGTCGGCGGCGTCGGCCGCGCGGTCGAACGCGTCCTCCGGAACCTGCCCGGCCTCCGGCGCGTGTTCGGCATCGATCTCCGCCTCCGGGGCGGTCTCGTCCTCGGCCGGCTCGGTCTCGTCTTCGGCGACGACGGCCTCGAGCTCGGCCTCGACCTGCGCGTGCTGCGCGTCGGCCTCGGCCTGGGCGGCGGCCTCGGCCTCCGCCTCCGCGGCGGCGATCGCGTCGAGCTCCTCCTGCGGCGGCAGCTCGCCGCCCTCGGGCACGATCGCGAGCTTGAGCGTCGCGGTCACGTCGGCGAAGAGCTCGACCGGCACCTGGTAGCGGCCGATCCGCTTAATCGAGTCCGGCAGGTCGAGCCTGCGCCGGTCGATGCGCACCTTCTCGCTCTCCCAGAGCCGCTCGGCGATGTCCGTCGCGGTGACGGAGCCGAACAGCGTGCCCGTCTCGCCGGCGGGGACGTCGAAGCGCAGCTCGTTCGCCTCCAGCCGCTGGGCGATCTCCTGCGCCTGCTCGAAGCTCTGCGCTTCGTGGCGGGCGCGCTTGTCCTCGACCTTGCGCAGCTCCGCGACCTTTGCGGGCGTCGCGGTCTCGGCCAGCTTGCGCGGCAGCAGGTAGTTGCGCGCGAAACCGGGCGCGACGTCGACCACCTCGCCGCGGAGCCCGACCTTCTCGACGTCCTGTCGGAGGATGACTTCCATCAGCCCGTCGAGTAGGGCAGGAGCGCCATCTCGCGCGCCCGCTTGACCGCGAGCGCGACCTGCCGCTGGTGGCGGCGGCACGCGCCCGTGATCCGGCGGGAGCGGATCTTGCCCTTCTCCGAGACGTAGCGCCGGAGCTGGTTGATGTTCTTGTAGTCGACTTCCTGGATCTTCTCGCGGCAGAAGTAGCAGTTGCGCTTGCGGATCGGGCCGCCGGGTGCTGGCCGGCCCTTGCGCTGCTGCCGCCCGTCTCGCTGCTGTGGCATCAGAACGGGATGTCGTCGTCGGCGGCGGAGCCGCCGAAGTCGGCGTTCTCGGCCTGCGCGCCGCTCGGGACGAACTGCGGCTGGCCGCCCTCGGCGTCCTGGCGGCCGCCGAGGAACTGGACGCTGTCGGCGATGATCTCGACCGCCTGGCGCTTGGTTCCGTCCTGTGCGTCCCACTCGCGCCACTCGAGGCGGCCGTCGATCGCGACCGGCCGGCCCTTCGAGAGGTACTGCGCGCAGTTCTCCCCCTGGTTGCCCCAGACGGTGACGTCGAAGTAGTTCGGCTTCTCCGTCCACTCGCCGGTCTGGTTGTCCTTGCGGCGGGTGTTGACGGCGATGCGCAGGCTGCAGACGGCCATGCCGCTCGGCGTGTGCCGCAACTCTGGGTCGCGGGTCAGGTTTCCGACCAGGACGACGCGGTTGATGTTGGCCATTACTCGCTCTCCTCTCCGGCGCTGCTCTCGGTCTCTCCATCCTGCCGCGCCGCGGCGGCCGCCGCTACCGGCTCTTCGGGCGCAGGCGCAGACTCGGGCGGGCGCGTCGAGGCGCCCTGGACACGGCGCACGGCCAGGTGGCGCATGACGCCGTCGGTGATCTTCAGGACGCGCGAGATCTCCTCGAGCGTCGCGGGCTCGGCGGCGAAGGTCAGCAGGTGGTAAGAGCCCTCGCCCTTGTGGTCGATCTCGTAGGCCAGGCGGCGCCGGCCCCAGGGCTCGTGCCTGTCGAAGCTGCCGCCGTCGCGCTCGATCGCCTCGCGCGCGCGTGTCACGATCTCCGTCTGCCGCTCCTCGGGCAGCTCGGGATCGAGCATGATCAGGATCTCGTAGTCGGTCACGCTCCCGATACCTCCCTTCCTTCGGTCTCAGGCGGCCTCGCCGGCAGGCGGCGCTCGGGAGCGAACGACGCGATGGCGAGGCAGGAAGGCGGCCAGTGTAGCATCGGCCCCGTGAAGGCCCGGACGGCGTGGTTGGCGGGTGCGGCCGGGGCCGCGGTCGCCGCCTGGCGGAAGTTCCGTCCCGCTCCGGAGCCGGCCGAGGACCCGCGCGCCGAGGAGCTGCGGCGCAAGCTGGACGAGCCCCGCGCGGTCGTCGAGGAGCAGCACGAAGAGGCCGCCTCGCCCGAGACGCCGGTCGACGAGGCCGACGCGTCGGTCGAGGACCGGCGTGCGGCCGTGCACGAGCGCGCGCGGGCGGCGGCCGACGAGATGCGCCGCGAGTGAGGGACGCCTCCTCCTCGTCGACGTCGTCCAGACGTTCGAGCACGAGGACGGGGAGCGGCTCTTGGGATCATTTCGCTCGCGTCACGAGGGGTTCGTCGCTGCGCTCGAGCTGGCGCGCGGGGACGAGCTGCCGGTCGTCTACGCGAACGACAACTTCGGCGTCTGGGACGGCGACGCGCCGCGGCTCGTCCAGTCGGCGCTTGAAGGCCGCGGCGGCGAGCTCGTGGAGGCGGTCGCGCCGCGCAGCGGCGAGACGTGCGTCGTCAAGCCACGCTACTCGGCGTTCGACCACACGCCGCTCGAGCTGATCCTCGGCGAGCTCGGCGCGGAGCGGCTGCTCCTGGGCGGGATGTCGACCGAGGGCTGCGTCGCGCAGACGGCGATCGACGCGCGCGAGCTCGGCTTCAAGGTGACGGTGCTGGCGAGCGCGTGCGCGACGATCGACGAAGCGGTCGAGCGCGTCGCCCTCGAATACCTGGAACAGGTCGCCGGCGCCGTCGTCGCGCGGTAGCGTGGGAACCGTTGCTGACATTCGCCGGCTCAGAGCCGGAACCATCGCTTGGCGGGGAACTACCCGGCCGTCGGAGCTCCTTTGCCACGCACGCTCACCGCCCTTGATCCGGTGCAAAAGGAGGCATAAAGTGGCGGTCAGCTGCAGAAGGAACGCATGCGGAGGTATCGCATTCGTCTAATCGTCTTGACGGTCGCGCTCTTCTCGCTCACGGCGGCAACTCCGGCGAGCGCGTTCGCCTATTGGGACTTCTCAGGGTGGCTTCACCAGTACCCGACGCAGCAGTACGAGTACGGCGAGACGAATCCAGACGTAAGCACGTGGGGCTTTCGTCTCAGCCGCAACAACTGCGAGGCCAAGGCCCTCTTCGGGGTACGTTCGAACAGCAATGTCGTCCAGAGGAACATTCCCGGGGGCTGCGCGACGCTCGACTGGCCGACGTACTACGACGGACACTATTACTACTTCTCGGACGCGAGAAACACGGACGAGGGCTGTTGCGACGTCTACGTGAACGTGCGTGTCGCGCAGACCCTCTGAGCTGCAGGAAAGGAGCACGTCTAGATGGGACGACGCCGGATCATCTTCGCTGTAGCGGCCGCGGCGGCGGCGATCGCTTCTGGCGGTGTCGCCGTCGCGACGATCCTTCCCGCAGCCGACGAGCCGGCAAGCACCCTCCTCGATGCGAGGTTAGAGGCGAAGATGGATCAGGCCGTGGCTGCCGGTGCATACAGCCTCACGTGCGAGCCGGCAGCGGACGTTGCGCTCACCTGCTCGCCGATGAGAGACGAGGACGTAATGCCGGCTTTGAGACGCGGGGGGGCCGTGTACGGACGAACAGTCATTGCTTTTCCTGGCGGGGCGGACGTCGACGAGGATTCGGGCCCGACCTTCGAACCCACGGATCTTGTCTGCGCGGACGGGACGGGCCCTCAGGTGACGTGTTTGCCGGTGACGGCAGCTGCCCCTACGGTGCGCGCGGGCGCCGACGTGTTCGTCTTTTACAGCCGCCACAACGTCACCTTTGAGCAGAACGGTCAGGCGGTAAGTCACCTCGACGCGCCGACGGTACCGCTTCGGGTCTTGCCCGCAAGCTGAGGCTTCGGTTCGTGCGGCGCGCTCAGCGTGGGGACGAAGGCGGCGACGCCGAGGGCGATCCCACGTGCGACTCGCTGCTGGTACGCGCCGGTCTTCAGGCGGCGTGACTCCGCCGGGTTCGTCAGGAAGCCGGTCTCGACGAGCACGGCGGGCACGTTCGCCCAGTTGAACCCGGTCAGGTCGGAGCGCTTCACCACCCCGCGGTCGGCGGCGCCGGTCGAGCGCACGACCGCCGTCTGCAGCGCGCGGCCGGCGCGCAGGCTGCGCGCGTAGATGTCGTCCGTCCAACCTCGGTGCCAGGCGGGGACGAGCGTCGAGACGCCGTGCATCGAGCGCGAGGTCGAGCCGTCGGCGTGGATGCGCACCATCAGCGCCGCGTGCCGCCGGTTGCAGAAGCGTGCCCGCGCGATGTTGCCGTCGCCGTCGCCGAGGTGGATCGTCGGGCCCGTCCGCGTCATCGCCACGCGGTAGCCACGCCCGAGCAGCAGCTGCCGCGCGCGCCGCGCGATCGCGAGCGCGACCGCCGCCTCGCCGGAGGCCCCGCCGCCGTCCTTGATCTTCATCGTCCGCGAACCGGGGCCGATCGGCTCCACCTGCTGCCCGATCGCCGGCGGCGTCCCGTGCCCGGGATCGAGGCAGACGAGCGGCGGCGGCGCCGCGGCGATCACGACAGCCGCTCGGCCAGGTACTTCACGGCCAGCGGGTAGCGGTACTCGATCCCCGAGTGCGTCGCGTCGAAGAGCTCGAAGAAGTAGTCGGTCACGCCGACGGCCTCGAGCGCCCGCCGGAACGCCTCGGCGCCCAGGTCGAGGAAGAACTGGTCGCGCTTGCCGCAGTCGACGTAGATCGCGCACAGCGAGCGCAGCGCGTCGGCGCGCTCGGCCGTCATCCGCACCGGGTCCCAGGCGAGCCAGCGCTCCCACACCTCCGGGCGCAGCTCGCCGGTCTCGGTGTCGTAGGGCAGGTGCACGGTGCCGTCCTCGTCGGCGGAGTAGCAGGCGGCCATGCACCAGTCGTTGAGCAGCGTCGCGTCGCTGTCCTTGGCGAAGGCCGGCCGCGAGCGGAAGTCCTCCCAGAACTTGTCGAACGAGCCCTCGTAGCTGTCGCGCAGCGTCCGCACCGACTTGCGGAAGTCGGGCAGGTAGCACATCTCGAAGAGCGCGTCGCCCGCGTGCGTGGCCAGGCCGCCGAAGACGTCGGGCCGCAGCATCGGGTTCACCATCGCGCCGTAGCCGCCGCTCGACTTGCCGGCGATCCCGCGGTGCGCCGCCTCGGGCAGCGTCCGGTAATGCGAGTCGACGAACGGTACGAGCTCCTCGACGATGTGCGTGTGGTAGCGGCCGGTACCCGGCGAGTCGATGAACTGGCTCCCGCCGAGCGACGTCCACGCGTCGAGCCAGACGAGGATCGCCGGCTGCGACTCGCCCTTCGCGAACAGCTCGTCGACGAGCTCCGGGAAGTTGCGCCGGAAGGCCGTTCGGTTGCGCCACATGTCGAGCTGGCCGGTCAGGCCCTGGATGAGGTAGATCGACGGGTAGCGCCGCTTCTCGTCCTCGTCGTAGCCGGGCGGCAGATAGACCCAGAGCGGCCGGGTGTGCGGGTCGCCGAGCGCGTTGCCCTGCAGCACCGCGCTCTCGAAGGCGTGCTCCTCGAACCGTCCCGCGAGCTCGTACGACCAGGGCTCCATCGCCCTGGATGCTACGCAGCCGCGGGCGCCGGCGTGACCGGCAGGCCTTCGCGCTCGAGCAGCTGGCGCAGCATGTGCGCGTTCACGGGTGCCTGTGCGACCTCGGCGCCCTCCTCGGCGGGGCTCTCGAGGCTCGGCAGCTTGGGCATCCGCGAGCGACCGTTGTTGTTGAACATCGCGTAGACGTTCTCCGCGCGCCCGGAAAGCTCGGCCAGCGGGCCGACCCACTCGCCCAGCTCCTGCTCGGAGTAGAGGTAGTCGAAGCGCTCGGCCGCGCTGCCGGTGCGCTTGTTCCAGGTCGAGGCGTTGCGGCCGTGGAAGCGGATGTAGCCGGTCGGGGTAGTGGTGGCGACGACCGTGGGGGAGACGTTGCGGGCCTCCAGCCGCGGCGCGTCGACGATCACGTAGCTCATGTGGTGGCGCTCGAGGAAGGCGAGCGTCTCGGCGCGGTTCTCGTCGTCGAGCCAGCTCGCGTGCCGGAACTCGACCAGCATCTCGTCGCCGCCGAGCTGGCCCTGCGCCCACTCGAGGTACTCGAGCGAGGCGGGCTTGAAGACGACGTAGGGCGGGAGCTGCATCAGGATCCCCCCGAGCTTGCCGGCCTCCCGCAGCGGCGAGAGCGCGTCGTGGAAGCGGCGGAAGACCTCGGCCCGGAACTCGCGTGACGGTCGCTCCACGCGGCCGCGCTTGTCGAGCGGCGCCTCCTCGCGCAGGTCGGGCGGCAGCTGCTCGGCCTTGACCGGGTGGCGCGTCATCACGCCGAAGGCCTTCACGTGCATGACGAAGCCCTCGGGTGTCCGCTCGGCCCAGTGCCCGACCATGTGCTCGTCCGGGAGCCGGTAGTAGGTCGAGTTCGCCTCGACGACGTCGAAACGATCGGTGTAGTAGCGCAGCCGCTCCTCGGCGCCCTTGATCCCCGGCGGGTAGAAGTACTTCGTCAGCGACTCGTCGGCCCAGGAGCAGGTGCCGATCCGGATCGTCGCGGCCACTGCCTGATCGTACGCGGCGTCGACCGTCACGTAGACGGGCTCGAGCACGCCAACGGCACGGCGCAGCCGCCCGGGCGGTCCAGGTGGGCGTCCGGCCTACTCGCCGAGACGGTCGATGTCGCCGATGTTGGCGCCGCCGGCGCGCCGCGCGACACGCTCGTCGGCGGCCTCGCCCCAGCGGTCGCCCTGACTGTGGGCGCGCTCCGCGGCGCTCTCGACGGCCTCGTCCTCGGCGCGCTTCACGGCGTCTTCGTGCTGCTGCTCGCGCCGCCTGGCGAACCACGATCGAATGCTCATGCCGCGATTGTAGAAGCGAAGCGGCTCCGGAGTCGAACGCGTCGCTCTCCCACTCGACCCGGGCGAGGGGGAGAGCGGCGCTGACGAGATCCAGACCATGGGCTTGGCGAACCTAGCCGTACCGGCGTGATCTCCCGCCCCTCTGCCCGCCACGCTGAGCGCAAAGTGACGCGCGTGGAGTCGCCGAGGACGCCTGCGGCGACTCACGCGGCACGGTGGGAGGGGAAGACATGAAGACGAAGCGAACCTGGTGGGCGCTGGCCGTGGGCATCGTCGTTCTGCTGGCCAGCTCGACCGCACTCGGAAGCTCGGCCGCGCAGAATCGACGGTTCCAGCGGACGTTCGTGTGCGTGAACAAGCACAACGGCCTGATCAAGGTCATCTCTCGGCGGCAGAAGAACCGCTGCGCGCCGGGCTGGAAGCGCTACCGCGTCTCCGACCTCTTCGGCAAGGGGATGCGCGGAGCCCGGGGCATTCCCGGTGCTGGCGGTCCGCAGGGTCCCGCGGGGCCGGCCGGAGCGGCCGGACCGCGCGGCGAGCGCGGCCTGACCGGCGCTCATGGTGCTGTCGGGCCCGCAGGTCCTGCAGGTGCACTCGGCCCGATGGGCCCGGCCGGCCCGATCGGCGCAACCGGGGCAACCGGGGCGACGGGTTCTCAGGGGTCCCAGGGCGACCCAGGCCTGAACGGCGCGAACGGTCAAGACGGCGCGGTGGGCGCGACCGGTGCGGCCGGTCCTGCCGGGCCGGCTGGACCGGCCGGTCCGCAGGGCGCGCAGGGCCCCGCCGGTTCTCCGGGAAGCACGGGCCCGGCCGGCCCGACCGGCGCGATGGGCCCGATGGGGCCCCAGGGCCCGGCAGGAGCCGACGGCCTGAACGGGTCGGCGGTGGTGACCGCCACCGACACCTCGACGGTCGTCGACGCCAACGCCATCGTCACGGCGACCGCGACCTGCCCCGCCGGCCACGTCGCCATCTCGGGCGGCTTCCTCGAAGCCGGCGCCACGTCGCCGAGCGTGCTCGAGAGCCATGCGACGGCGGCCTTCGCCGGGTGGGTGGCAAAGGCGAAGACTCAGGGGAACTCGCAGCAGAGCGTCAGCCTGACCGTGTACGCGTACTGCGTGCCCTCTGCCTGAACGGCGCGCCAGGGGGCCGGTGCTGCCGGCCCCCTGGCGCGCCTGGCAAAGGGAGCGGCGGCTCGAGCTTCTGCGCCCTGGTCGATGCTGAGGTCGCGGGTTTCCCGAGCCGGGGTCGGGGTCGCCCCCGATGCCGCGAGGGACCGCTCCTGCGAGCATCGAGGAGCAAATTGGAGCGGTGACGATGACTCGACCGGAACAGCTCTTGCTCGCGGTCGGTGTGTTCCTTCTGAGTCTCGCTGTCGGCTCGATCGCCGCTGCGAGCGGCAGCGGTCAAGCCGGAGAACGTAGGCAGCGCATCGACACGCGGATCGTCTTCGAGAACAACCGGACATGCGCTGGAGGAAACGACTGCGGTCGAGGAGAGATCGCAGTCGTCAATCTCAATGGGAGTGGCTTCCGGCGGCTCACGCACGACCTCATCTCCGAGGAGAGCGCGGCTTGGTCGCCGGCGAAGCGCCGAATCGCCTTCTACCGAAACCTCAACATCTGGGTGATGGACGCCAACGGGCACCACCAGAGGCGGCTGTCCGACACGGCCTACGCGAATGAGCCGGACTGGTCGCCGAACGGCCGCCAGCTCGTCTTCTCGGGCGGCGTCACCGGCTACGGCGGCCTCTGGACGATGAACGTCACGACCGGGCGGAAGACTCGCGTGCTTTGGGGGAAAGCGAGCGCCGATGCGCCCGCCTGGTCGCCCGACGGCACGCGGATCGCCTTCGGCAGCAACCGCAGCGGCACCGAGCAGATCTGGATCCTGCGACTGCGGGATCACCACTTGACCCAGATCACGAGGCCGATCAGCTCGCCGCACGAGATGAGCTACATGCCGGCATGGTCACCCGACGGGCGCCGGATCGCCGTCTGGCGCGACGGCTACATCTGGGTGATCAGGGCGGATGGCAGCCATGCCCGCCCCGTGGGTGTCACCGCCGACGAGTTCACCTGGTCTGCAGACGGCAAGTGGATCGTCTTCAGCGAGAAGAGCCTGTACGCAGTCCACCAAGACGGGAGCGGCCGGCATCTGATCAGGCGCGAGGCCGGTCGGTGGGGAGATACAGGCCCTGACGGCTAGCCGTACTTGCGGCTGAAGGCAAGCTCGAGCTTCTGCGTCTGCCTGAATGTCAGCGCGTTGCAGACCTTCCGTTGCCACGCGTCCTCGGCTAGCTGTTACCGACGGGTTACGCGCGCCTGCCATGCTGCGCGCTTGCGCACCGTCTCGAGCACGATGCACAGGCGAGTCCTGATGGCGGTTCTGGCGGCGATCGTCCTCCCGGGCGCTGTCTCGGCTGCTGCTGGGGGCACACCCTCGCGGATCGTGATCCACACGACAGGCGAAATCGAGGCCATCGCCCTGGACGGCCATCGCATCGCCTACTCGCGCGCAGCCCTCGCTCCACGCTGCCACGCGGTCGTCGTCGTCGACACCATCAGCGGCAGGAAGACGTTCGTCGGCGGTGCCGGCAAGACGCCGACCTGCGACGCCGGAACGCGGATACTGGCCCTCGCCGGCAGCCAGGTCGCCTGGCTCGTCGAGGGCGAGTCGAATACGGAGCTCTGGGGGTTCCTGCAGGCGGCGTCGCTGCCGCGGCCCAAGGAGCATCGGCTCGCCTCGGCGCTCACGAATTTCGACCCGCTACCGGCCTCGGGAGACCGCCTCGCCGATCTCGTCGGCGGCGGGAGCCTGCTCGTCGTCAACCGCTGGTGGGTGAAGAGGAACGCTGCCCCCGGGAGGACGGTGCTGTACACGATCGGGCCGATGGGCCTGCACCGGATCCTCGCCAGCCCGCAACCGATCTTCGCGCAAGCCGCCGATGGTGACCGGATCGCAGTCCTACGACTGGCGCCTTACCACAAGCGGCGGCTGGAGATCTACGGCCAGAGCGGACGGCGCCAACTCGCGATCGGCCTCCGCCGGCCGCTTCCCGGCAATTACCGCGGCGATGGGATCGCGCTGCAGGGTCCTCACCTGCTCGTACTGAGCGGGCAGCGGCTGCTGGTGTACGACTCGCAAACGGGCGCCCTCCGGCACAGCTGGCCGGTGCCGGGTCGCGCGACGAACCTGGATGCCTGCGGTGGGATTGCCGCCTACGCGGAGTCGGGCGCGTTGCACGTCCTGCGACTGTCGACCGGCAAAGACGTCGTCTTCGATCGGGGGGAATTTCATACGCTGCGCAACCTCGAGCTCGGCCCCACGGGCCTCGCCTACATCAAGGGGAACCGGACGATCGTCTTCGTACCGCTCAAGCGCGTGCTGGCAGCGGTTTCCTAGCCGAAGGGCCTCTTTCCTCCCGGAGTCTCGCTCTCCAGACTCAGCGTGCCTTCTCGGCCCCGGAGAGGAGCGGCGTCGACCTCGCAGGGCCGACTACGGCGGCGGGATGTACGTCCAGTCGGTGTTTGTCCGACCGGGCGGCAACTCGACGCCCTTGCCCATCTCGCCTTCGCTCCGCTCGTGCTCGTACAGCGCGTTCTCGACTCTCGCCTGGTCTTGTAAGTGCCTGGCTCGCTGGTGCCTCTGTCGAAGCCTGCGCCAGAAGTTCGCGAGCACGGAACAACTCTATTCGCACGCAGCGCCGGAATGTGGTTGCGGCCGTGCTGCAGTCAGGAGAGCTCCCGCATCTGAGCCTGCTCGACACGCTCGACTCCGTGCGAGCCAGTTGCGCGCCAGTGAGCGCTAGATTCCAGCGGTCTCTGGCGGTTTCAAGTGATACGACGAGTCGAGGATAAAAACGTTTCCGACAACGCCGAAACTCGCTTAAGGAGGCGGGCTTCGGCTCAACGGAGCGGCGCCGGAGTCGAACCGACCGAGCCGTGGGCTGCACGACCGCACTGGTTTTGAAGACCAGCTGGGCCACCGGGCCCATGCCGCTCCACCGACGAGCTTAGACTCGACACGCGGTGCACAGCGTGCTCGCATGCGTTGCGGGGACGGCCGCTTGCATGGTCGGCGAGTTCCTCAGCGACGGCGCGAGGCCCTGAGGCGCCGCTCGTCGCCGACGCGGAGGGTGATCCCGTCGGCGTCGAAGCGCTCGAGCAGGAGCTGCGCGGTGCGGCGCGAGACGCCGAGGGCGTCGCGGAAGCCCGCGAGCGTGATCGGCGAAAGCGTCTCGAGCGTCTCGCGGCCGCGGTCGTACAGCGCCGCCGAGACCGCGTAGCCGTCGCCGACGCGCTTCAGCGTCCCGCGCTCCTCGAGGAAGCCGGCCAGACGGGAGTCTTCGACGCGCGCGAGGTCCTCGGCCGCGAGGCGCGCCTCCAGCTCCGCCGCGGCCGCGGCCTGGTCGCCGAGCTCCGGCGCCACGCCGGGAGCGTAGGCCCTTCCGTCGCGCCGCTCGACATGCAGCGCCTGCAGGACGGCCGGCGCCCACGGCTCCGGCGGCAGGAGCTCGCCGAGCGGGATCCCCGGGTCGAGCGGCGAGGTGCGCGCGCGCTCCTGCAACCGCGCCCGCACAGACTCGCGCTGCTCCTCGAGCCACTCGGGCGAGAAGAACCAGTCGCCCGCGTGCTCGACGGCCGCGAGCCCGTGCGCGAGCTCGGCGGGCGGAAGCAGGCCGCGGGCCTGCAGCGCCGCCCCGGTGACCGGCTCATGGACGAGGGCGCGCACGATCGCCCCCGGGTCGCCTGTCTCGAGCACCTCCAGCCGGCGCGGGTCGAAGCGCCGAGGCGGCGAGGGGTCGAGCACGACGCCGCCGCCGACGGTCGTCTCCGTCCGCAGCACGACGCGGTCGCCGCGCGCGGCCACGACAGGCTCGCGCAGGCGCAGCTGGGCGAACCGCCCCTCGCGCACGACGCGCGCCGCGACGTCGCTCGTGCCGACGTGGACGGTGACTGCGGGCGGCACCGGCTCGAGCTCCTCCAGCGCGACGTCGAGCCGCCAGCTGACCGGGTACGCGCCCGGCTCGACGAGCGCCTCGCCCCGGCGCAGCTGTGAGCGCGAGATCCCGGGGAGGTTGACGGCGACGCGCTGGCCGGCGTCCGCGCGTGTGACCGGAAGGTCGTGCACCTGAACGCTGCGCGCGCGCGTGCGCAGGCCGGCCGGCTCGACGCGTAGCTCGTCGCCGGGCGCGATTGCGCCGGACCACAGGGTCCCGGTGACGACGGTGCCCGCGCCGGCGATCGTGAAGGCGCGGTCGACGTAGAGCCGCGTCGGCGCCTCGTGCCCGCGGGCGGGAGCCTCCGCCGCCGCGCGCTCGAGCGCTGCGCGCAGCTCGTCGAGGCCCGCGCCCGTCTTCGCGCTGACCGCGACGACCTCCGCCTCCGGCACGAGCTCCTGCGCCTCCGCGACGGCGAGCTCGAGCGTCTCCGCATCGACCGCGTCGGCCTTGGTCACGGCCACGACTCCGCGCCCGATCCCGAGCAGCCGCAAGATCGCCAGGTGCTCGTGCGTCTGGGGCCGCGCGCCCTCGCCGGCGTCGATCACCAGCAGGAAGAGGTCGATCCCGGTCGCGCCCGCGACCATGGTGCGCACGAAGCGCTCGTGGCCGGGCACGTCGATCAGCGACAGGCGCGTTCCGTCATGGAGCTCGAGCGGTGCGTAGCCGAGCGCAATCGAGATCCCGCGCTCCTGCTCCTCGGGCAGGCGGTCGGTGTCCTTGCCCGTCAGCGCCCGCACGAGCCACGTCTTGCCGTGGTCGATGTGTCCCGCGGTGCCGACGGTCAGCGCCACGAGAGCACGCTACCGACGGGTCAGGTGCCGAGGTGCTTGACCATGATCAGGCAGGGGTTCTCGGCGTCCCAGACGGACGCGAGCTCCTCGAGCGGCCGGAAGCCGCGCGACTCGTAGAAGCGGCGCGTCCGGGCGTAGTGCTCGCTCGGATCCGACGGGCCGAGCGTCTTGACCTGCAGGTATTCGACACCACTGCCGCGGAGGAGCTCCTCGGCGGCCGCCACGAGCGCGGTGCCGAAGCCCTCGCCCTGCCGGCCGGGTAGCACGCCCATTACGTAGATCTCGGCCGCGGCATCGGTGTGCAGCTTCAGCGAGAGGAAGCCGTCGCTTCCGACCGCGAAGGTCGGCAGCACGGCGACCGCGCGAACGTAGGCCTCTACCGCCTCCTCGATCCCGAACCACTCCGGCAGCGCCTCGAGGACCGAGCGGCAGAGTTCCGAACGCGACTGCGGATCCTCTACGACCGAGACTGCCGTCATCGCGCCGCGCGAACGGCCGCGGCCGCCTCATCGGCCTCCGCGTTGGTCAGCGTGCGGCAGTCGAGCAGCAGGCGCCCGTCGCGCACGACGCCGACGACCGGCGGCTCGCCCTCGCGCAGCGGCGCGGCCAGCTGCTCCTCGACCGCGCACGCGAAGCTCGGCAGCTCGGCCAGCGGGAGCGCGCCGCCGCCGACGCGGCCGACCGTCTCCTCGACCTCGCCCCCGACGTCCGCCGCGAGCCGCTCGGCCCGGGCGCGCACGGTCTCCGGCGCCTCGTTCAGCATCCGCAGCACCGGCACCTCGTGCAGAGCCCGCTCCGGGTCGAGGTAGAGGCCGAGCGTCCCCTCGAGTGCGGCGATGGTGAGCTTGTCCGCCCGCAGCGCGCGCTGCAGCGGATGGCGGCGCAGCCGCTCGACGAGCTCGGCGCGGCCGACGACGATCCCCGCCTGCGGCCCGCCGAGGAGCTTGTCGCCCGAGAAGCAGACGAGGTCGGCCCCCGCCGCCAGGCTCTCCCTGGCCGAAGGCTCGCCCTCGAGGTGCACGAGCACGCCGGAGCCGAGGTCGTCCACGAGCGGCAGGCCGTACCGCTGCGCCACCTCAGCGAGCTCCGCGACCGCCGGCTGCTCGGTGAAGCCGACCACGCGGAAGTTCGACTGGTGCACACGCAGCAGCACCGCGGTCTCGGGGCCGATCGCTCGCTCGTAGTCGGCGGCGCGCGTGCGGTTCGTCGTGCCGACCTCGCGCAGGGTCGCGCCCGAGCGCGCGAGCACGTCGGGGATGCGGAAGCCGTCGCCGATCTCGATCAGCTCGCCACGGGAGACGAGCACCTCCCGCCCCTCGGACAGGGCGGCGAGCGCGAGCATCACCGCGGCGGCGTTGTTGTTCACGACGAGCGCGGCTTCGGCGCCGGTCAGCCGCCGCAGGATCGCGGCGACGTGGTCCTGGCGCGAGCCACGCCCTCCGGCGGCGAGGTCGTACTCGAGGTTCGAGTAGCCGCGGCCGACCTCGAGCGCCCGCACGAGGGCGGCCTCCGGCAGCGGCGCCCGGCCGAGGTTCGTGTGGACGATCACGCCCGTCGCGTTCAGCGCGCGCCGCAGCGCGGGAGCCCGCGCTGCGCTGAGCTCGGCCAGCGTGCGCTCGACGAGGTCGCCCGGCTCGTGCCCTCCCTTGATCTCTTCACGCGCGCGCGCGAGGGCTGCGCGGGCCGCTGCAACCGCGAGCGCGGGCGGCTCCCCCGCCAGCCGCTCGTCCCGGGCGAGCTCGTCGACCGAGGGCAGGTCGCGCAGCTTCATCCGTGCTGGAGTCTAAGGCGCCGACGGCGGCGCCTTGCTCGTGCGGCAGGCCAAGTACACTCGGCCGGGGTCGATGGCGGCACGGAAGGTCAGGTGGGCGGCGGGCGCGGCGCTCTGCGCCGTCTTCGCCGTGCTCCTCCTGGCGGCGGCAGTCGGAGCGGCGAAGCGCGTAGGCATCGGGAAGATGACGGTCGCCCCCACGCGCCTGACGGCGGGCACGACGGGCAACGAGCTCACCTTCGGCTTCCTCGCCGACACGGCACCGGTGCGGGGGACGACCCTCGTCGACGTCCCGCGCGGGTGGTCGAAGCCGCAGCAGTCCGACCCCGCGGCTCCGGGCTACGTCGAGCTGCAGGCGCTCGGCTGCCCCGGCACGCGCGTCTCCGGGATCGCGGGCCGCCGGATCGTGATCGCGACGAAGTGCCCGCGGCGCCACCTCTTCCGGCTGCTCTACCACCGCGCCGCCGCGCCGCTCCTCTCGGCGGACGGCTACGTCTTCCTGACGCAGACGCGCCCGGCCGGCTCGCCGAAGAAGACTCCGTTCAAGCCGCTCGGACCGAGGAAGCAGCCGGTCGTGAAGATCCGGGGCGCCGTGGCCGCTGGGCTCTTCATGACGATCACGAGCTTCGCCACCGCAGGCCAGTCCTTCAACGCGACCGTGCGCGCGGTCGACGCATTCGGGAACAACGCGGCCGACTACGCGGGGACGGTGACGCTGACGAGCACCGACGCGGCGGCGACGCTGCCCACGCCGTACGCGTACGGGCCGACCGACGTCGCGCAGCACACCTTCATGGGGATCGTCCTGAAGACCCCGGGCACGCAGCGCGTGACGGCGACCGACTCCCACGGCTTCACCCTCCAGAGCGGCCCGATCGCGGTCTCGCCCTTCTCGAGCTAGCTACCGGCTACTGCCGTCGGCCTTCTGTGGCTCGGCAGGCATGTCGGCGCGGCGGCGCTCGTAGCCCTCGAGCAGCGTCGCCACCGCCTCTTCGGCGTCGCTGCTGACCGTCAGCAGCTCGATGTCCTCGGCCGAGATCATCCCGTCGGCGAGCAGGCGGTCGCGGATCCAGTCGAGCAGCGGCGCCCAGTAGCCGTGGTCGAAGAGCACGACGGGGAAGTGCAGGACCTTCCCCACCTGGATCAGCGTCAGCGACTCGAAGAGCTCGTCGAGGGTGCCGAAGCCGCCGGGGAAGATCACGAACCCCTCGGCCGCCTTCACGAACATCGTCTTGCGCGCGTAGAAGTGGTTGAACGTGAGGCTGATGTCGAGATAGGGGTTCGCCTGCTGCTCGTGCGGCAGCTCGATGTTGAAGCCGACCGAGACCCCGCCCGCTTCTTGCGCGCCGCGGTTCGCCGCCTCCATCACGCCCGGCCCGCCGCCGGTCACGACGGCAAAGCCCGCCTTCGCGAGCTGTCGTCCGACCTCGCGCGCGTCGGCGTAGAACCGGTCGCCCTCGTCGACCCGCGCGGAACCGAAGACGCTGATCGCCGGACGGCCGATCCGCTCGACGGCGAGGAAGCCCTCCAGGAACTCGTGCCCGATGCGCTCGGCGTGCCCGGCGAGGTCGCCGTCGTGGCCCTCGAGGATCTGGCGGTCCTGCATCAGAGCCGGGTCTGCGGCACGTGCGTCCCCCACATGCCGAGGGCGAGCAGCAGCGCGAGCCCGAGGTACATCGTCAGGATCAGCGCAGCCCGGCCGCGGCCGGCGCCCGGGAGCAGCGTGGCGGTGCCGCCGTCGTCGTAGAGCGGCACCATCGGCTCGGCCCGGGCGAGCCGGTAGGCGTGCCAGATCGCGCCGCCGTCGAGGATCCCGATCGGGAGCAGGTTGATCAGGTTGAGGAAGAACCCCGCATACGCGAGCGCGTGCAGCAGCGACGACTGCTGCGCCGAGCCCACACCCCAGCAGGCCGCCGCCGCGAGCCCGCCCGCGGCGGGGCCCGCGAGCGCGACCAGCGCGTTGCGCATCGGGTTCAGCGGCGAGTTCTTGATCGCGACGTAGGCGCCGAGGAACGGGATGAAGCGCGGAATCGAGACGTCGAGCCCCTGCCGCTTCGCCTCGACGTAGTGGCCGAGCTCGTGGATCAGGATCATCGCGACGAAGCCGACGCCGAACTGCCAGCCCCAGATCAGGGCGTAGGCCGCGACCGACACGAAGAGGCCGAAGAACTTGAGCGCGAAGACGCCGAACTTCACCGCGATCCCGATCACCGCGATGATCGGCGCCCACAGCTTCCGGAGCAGGCTCCTCCAGCCCGGCTCGGGATGGATTGGCTCGTAGTCGCGGAAATCGGGCTCGAGCTCAGGCCTGGGCGTGAGCTGGCTCACTTCGTCGCAGGATAGCGGCGGAAGAACTCGTCGCCACGTGCCGTCCTGTGGGCGGAACAGAATCCCGGACACGCCGTCAGGGCTTCATCACACCATCGAAAGGACGGGTCTCATGACCAGAGGGTTCCTGCGCTTCCTGCGCGGAAACACGATCGCGCTGCTCGCGCTGTTCCTTGCGCTCGGCGGGACGACCTACGCGGCCGTCTCGCTGCCGGCGAACAGCGTCGGGGCGAAGCAGCTGAAGAAGAACGCTGTGATCAACAAGAAGATCAAGGCGAATGCGGTCACGGGGGCGAAGGTCAAGAACGACTCGCTCACCGGAGCCGACGTCGTCGAGGGCAGCCTCGGGAAGGTGCCGTCGGCGGCCAATGCCGATCACGCCACGACCAACGCGACCAACGGCGACCACGCGCAGCGAACGCGAATGCCCTCGGTGGGCTCGGGCCGAATGGCTATCAGAAGGTGCCCACGGCTGACCGCGGCACTACACGATTGGGCGGCCTGCAGTACGTCGACGAGGATGGCGCCGCGCGAAACGAAGACGTTCACGGGGCCGTCGGGTTCTGTTCGAACGGCGTCGCTCGGTCGGCTCAACGGCGCAGTGAACCTTCCGCAGGGTGTCACCGTCACAAGCCTCAGGCTCGACTACCTGGACGACTCGGGGACGTTCGGGCTGCAACGGGACATGCTTCTTGACGAGGATGCCGCTGTCCGGCGGGGCGGCACGTACACCGACATCTACGCCGCGACGCTGCCGAACACGGCAACTCCTGGGGCGGTTGGATCCGGGACCGACACGACGCCTTCCGTCGCCGGCAGCAACGTGATCGACAACACGAAGTACAACTACACGATCATCATCCAGGACATCTCCCGTCCGGCGCCTTCGCGTGCGGCACGGACCTCACCTACACCGTTCCATCCGGTTTCGCAGCCGCAGGTCACACCGGCCCGACCTCGGGACCGACCGCTGCGACGGCAGCCTGGGGCGCTCGGTAGGCGCGAGCAGGTCCTGACCTAGCGCGACGAGCCAAGCGGACACGTCGGGGACAAGCCTTTGCACGACGCAAGGCTTGTCCCCGGCAGCCTCTTCCATCCCTCGACTCCAGGGTGCTCGTTCGAGTGATGCACGCCGATAGCGCCATGCGTGAGCGTCGTCGCCCGGACGCTCTGTGCGGCGGCCGCGATTGTCCTGCTCGCCGCGCCGAGCGCAACAGCCTCCAGGGCCGTTACGCGGCAGGTCGTCACCTACCGCTCGCTCGCCCAGCTCGAGCGCTCCGGGGCGAAGGTCGTCCGCACGCTCCCGGCGCTGCGCACGGCGGTCGTCGAGGCTGATCGCCCGCTCGGCGCGCGGCCCGTCCTCCGCCGAGCCCTGACCGTCGACGAGCCGGCGCTGGCCGAGACCTACCTCCCGGGCATCGCCTGGGAGTGGCAATGGGCCGACGCGCGGATGGGCGAGGTTCCGGACTGGGTGCTGCGCGCCGCGTCCGGGGTGAAGCTCGCCGTCGTCGACAGCGGCGCCGACCTGGGCGCTCCCGACCTGGCCGACAAGGCGCCGCGGTCCTGGAGCGTTCTCTCGCGCTCGAACCGCGTGCGCGACCGCCTGGGCCACGGCACCTTCGTCTCGTCGCTCGCCGCCGGCTCGGTGGCCAACGGCATGGGCATCTCGGGCTTCGGCGGCGACGCGCAGCTGCTCGTCGTCCAGGCGATCGACCCTGACGGCTACGTCACCGACGTCGACGAGGCGGCCGCGATCGTCTACGCCGTCAGGCACGGCGCGAAGATCGTCAACCTCTCGATCGGCGGGCCGGAGACCTCCGCGGTCGAGCGGCGCGCGATCCGCTGGGCGGCGCGGCACGACGTGCTCGTCGTCGCGGCCGCCGGCAACGGGCACGACGAGGGCAACCAGCCCGAGTACCCGGCGGCGTTGCTGCAGCCGCTCGGCTCGCAGGGCCGCGGCGGGATCGGCCTCGCCGTCGGCGCGACCTCGATGGACGGGACGCGCGCGTACTTCTCGAACACCGGCTCCTACCTCTCGCTGGCCGCTCCCGGCTACAACGTGTTCGCCGCGGAGTCCGCCGACGCGCCCTGGCCGCGCGCGCAGCTGCCCTGGGCCTCGCCCGGCTACTACGGCTGGGCGAGCGGCACGTCGTTCGCGGCGCCGGAGGTGGCCGGAACGGCCGCCCTCGTCTGGGGCGCGAATCCGAGGCTGACCGCGCCGCAGGTCGCGAAGGTCCTGAAGGAGAGCGCAACCGGCTCCGCCTGGAGCCCCGACCTCGGCTGGGGCCGCCTCGACGCCGCCGCGGCGATGCAGCTGGCGCTACGAACCCGAGGCGCGGCCCTTCGAACAGCGATTCGGCGCGGTTGACGCCGTGACCGTTGCGGCCATCTTGCCCGCGCAGGCGGGCATCGGCAGCATTGTCGGAGTGGAGCCCGGAAACGTGATCAGCCGGGAGGAGGCGGTCGCTACGATGTTCCTGATCGCGGATCTGAACGCGAAGGTCGGGCGGATCGTCGCTCTTCTGGAAGGAGACGATGATGGCGAAGAAGGGCAGTCAGAAGACGTCTCCTGAAGAGCGCGAGCGTTGGCGTCGCAATCAGGAACGCCTCGAGCGTCTGCTTGACAACGCATTGAAGGAGCTTCGGATCTCGCGGGTAGAGCTGCACCGGCGAGTCGGCTTTCCGCCGCCTCGCAAGGCCTGATTCATGAGCCGCGGCCGATCCACTCCTCGCCGCCCTCGTAGACCTCCTTCTTCCAGAGCGGCACCGTCTCCTTGAGGCGGTCGATCGCGTCCTTGCAGGCGGCGAGCGCGTCCTGGCGGTGCGGCGCCGAGACCGCGATCGCGACGCTCGCCTCGCCGATCCCGAGCGAGCCGACGCGGTGGTGGATCGCGACCGCGCAGAGCTCGTAGCGCTCCTGCAGGTCGCGGGCGAGCTGCGCCATCACGTCCTCGGCCATCTCGGCGTAGGCCTCGTACTCGAGGCGCGTCACCTCGCGGCCGCGCGACTGCCGCCGCACCGTCCCGGTAAAGGTGGCGACGCCCCCCGCGCGCTCGTCGGCGACCTCGGCAGCGATCTTCTCGAGCGAGAGCGGCTCCTCGGTGACGCGAAAAGCGCCGCCGGAGACCGGGGGGATCAGGGCGACCTCGTCGCCGTCGCGCAGTTCCTGCCCGCGCTCGGCGTACTCGCGGTTGACCGCATAGAGCAGGCCCTCCGGCTCCTCGCCGAGGCCGAGCGCGGGCCACACCTCTGCGACGGTGGCGGCGTCGAGCTCGCGCTGCGACCAGCCCGCCTGCTCGCGCAGGCCGGCGAACAGGCGGACGCGGACGGTCACTGCACGTTTCCCACGCCCGGCGTGTAGCTCGACGCCACGACGCTGTTCGCGATCAGCGTGTCGCACTGGACGACACCGCTGAACCTCGACATGCCGGCGTTGACCTCGACCATCCCGGCGTTGATCTCGACGGCCGCCGCCGAGACCGTCACCTTGGCGGAAGCGGTGATGCTGATGCCGGCCGGGGTCAGCTTGACGGCGTTGCCGTTCGCGTCGGAGACCTCGACCGCGCCGATCCCGTCGTCGAACACGATCGTCGCGCCGTGTTTCGTCCGCAGCAGGGTTCGCTCGGGGTCGGTCTCGGGCGGGCGCTGCGCGGCGCTCCAGAGGGCGCCGATCACGAGCGGCCTCCTCGCGTCGCCACGCTCGAAGGCCACGAGGACCTCGTCATCCACCTGCGGGACGAACCACGTGCCCCGGCGCTCACCCGCCGCGAGCGTCGCGAGCCGCGCCCACCGCTCCTCGTCGAAGAGCGGCAGCGAGACCCGCACGCGGCCGAGCCGCTTCGGATCGCGGGCGTTGACGACCACCCCTGCGTAGACGGCGTTTCGCTGGCTCATCACGGCCTCCTGACGGCGAGATCCGGCCGAGGCTTGCAGCCACCGAGCCCTCAGTCAACCGGGTCGGGCGTACCATCCGAGGGCGATGGCGACGACCGAGGACAGGCGCGAGACCGACTCCGGGATCGAGATCAAGCCGGTCTACGCCGCCGCCGACGCGCCCGGCGAGCTCGAGGGGCCCGGCGAGTTCCCGTTCACGCGCGGGCCCTATCCGGACATGTACCGCGGGAAGCCGTGGACGATCCGCCAGTACGCCGGCTTCGCCTCCGCCGAGGAGACGAACGAGCGCTTCCGCTACCTGCTCGAGCGCGGGCAGACGGGGCTCTCGGTCGCCTTCGACCTGCCGACGCAGCTCGGCTACGACTCGGACGACGAGCGCGCCGCCGGCGAGGTGGGGCGGACCGGCGTCTCGATCGACTCGCTCGCCGACATGGAGCTGCTGCTCGACGGGATCCCGCTCGACGAGGTCTCGACCTCGATGACGATCAACGCGCCGGCGGCGCTGCTGCTCCTGCTCTACGAGCTCGTTGCCGAGGGTCAGGGGGTCCCGCCCGAGAAGCTGCGCGGCACCGTCCAGAACGACATCCTCAAGGAGTACATCGCGCGCGGGAACTACATCTTCCCGCCGCGCCCCTCGATGCGCCTGACGACCGACCTGTTCGCCTACTGCGCGGAGCGGCTGCCGCACTGGAACACGATTTCGATCTCGGGCTACCACATCCGCGAGGCCGGCTCGACGGCGGTGCAGGAGCTCGCGTTCACGCTCTCGAACGGGATCGCCTACGCGCAGGCCGCGGTCGACGCGGGGCTCTCACCGGACGAGTTCGGCGCGCGGCTCTCGTTCTTCTTCAACGCGCACAACCACTTCTTCCAGGAGGTGGCGAAGTTCCGGGCGGCGCGGCGGTTGTGGGCGGAGATCATGCGCGACCGCTTCGGAGTGACGAACCCGAAGGCTCAGGCCCTGCGCTTCCACGCGCAGACCGGAGGCTCGACGCTCACCGCCCAGCAGCCCGAGAACAACGTCGTGCGCGTCGCGGTGCAGGCGCTCTCGGCGGTCTGCGGCGGCGCGCAGTCGATCCACACGAACTCGTTCGACGAGGCGCTGGCGTTGCCGACCGAGCACGCGGCCCGGATCGCGCTGCGCACGCAGCAGCTGCTCGCCGACGAGGCCGGCGGCACCGACTCGGCCGACCCGCTCGGCGGCTCGTTCTTCGTCGAGTCGCTGACGGACGAGCTCGAGGCGCGGGCGCGCGAGCTGATCGCTCGCGTGGACGAGGTCGGCGGCGCGGTGGCCGCGGTCGAGCAGGGGTTTGTCCAGGGCGAGATCGAGGACGCGGCCTATCGCTACGCGCAGGAGGTCGAGGCCGGCGAGCGGGTGATCGTCGGCGTCAACCGCTACGCGGAGGCGGAGCCCGAGGAGATCGAGCTGCAGCGCATCGACCCGGAGGCGGAGCGGCGCCAGCTCGAGCGCACGGCGCGCGTCCGCGCCGAGCGCGACGCGGGCGGGGCCGAGGCTGCGCTGGCCCGCGTGCGCGAGGCGGCGCGCGGGACGGAGAACCTCCTCCCGCCGCTGCGCGAGGCGCTGCGGGCGCGGTGCACGATCGGCGAGATCTGCAACGTGCTCCGCGACGAGTTCGGCATGTACGACGCCCAGCGCGCCCCGTAGCGCGCGGTCTGCGGCTAGATACTCATTCCGATACGCACCTTCGCGGATGGCACGCGCGCGGCACGCTGGAAGCGTGACGGGTACTCGGCACGGGTCGCGCGTTCCACGACGGGCGTCTCTACGTGACCGAAAGCAGCCTCGGCGCGATCTGGCGCTCCGACCCGAGCGTCTTCACGACGCCGGCCGAGCCGTGGCTCTCGGACCCGCTGCTGGCGCCCGGGACGCACATGGGCGACCACGGCATCGGCGTCAACGGGATTGCCTTCCGTGGCTCGCAGCTCTATGCCTCCGTCTCCGACGCCGGCCGGATCGTGCGGGTGGCCGTGAGGCAGGACGGCTCCGCGGGGCCGCTCCGCGTCGTGCTCGAGCGCGGCACGCTCCAGACCGCCGACGGGATCGCATTCGACCCGGCGGGCGACCTCTGGATCGTCACGAACGGCCCGAACAGGGGCCGCTTGCTGGTCCTGGCGCACGGCGAGCTGACGGCGATCGGTGGACAGCCGGCGTGGCTCGACTACCCGGCCATGCCGGTGTTCGGGCCGAGCGGATCGCTGTTCGTCGAGAACGGCTCCTTCATGCTGGGGGCCCCGAGCATCGTCGAGGTGTACTAGTCGCGGGGCCGGCCGGGCCGCGGCGACTGCTGTGGCCCGGCCGGCTACGCGCCGCAAGCTCTGGCGTAAGTGTTCAGTGGCGGTGCAGGCCGTGGACGACGGCGTGTCCGCGACCGCGTGAGATCAACCACCGGTTGAGCGGGAACGCGACGACGAAGGCGATCGCGAAGCCGGCGGCGAGGCTCCACCAGAAGAGCCCGTCGCCGAGGCCGGCCTCCATCGCGCCGGGCACGATCAGGATGAAGCCGTTGTCGACGGCCTCCATGACCGCGATGGAGGCCGTGTCCGAGGCGAACACGAGCGACAGAGCGCGCCGCAGAGGGACGCCCGCCCTGAGCACCGGCGCGAGGGTGAGCGAGTAGCCGAAGACGAACGCCAGCGCGATCGCCAGCGCGATCGACGGAGCATTCCCCCAGCCGAGAGCCGTGGCGATCGCGAGGCCGAGAACCTCGCCGATCGCGCAGCCGGTGAGGCAATGCGTGGTGGCGCTGAGCGCCGAGCGGTTGAGCGACACCCCTGTCGCCTCGCCGTGAGCATGTCCGGACACTCGCTGCCTTCCTCGCCGAGTACGGTTCGCCCGGCCTCCTCCCCAAGGCGAGCGTATCGGCGAAAGACGCGCGCGTGGGTGACGCGGGCGTGACGGAAGCGTCAAGCTTGCGCGCGCGCCGTGCGGATCCTGCTCGTCTCGCAGATGTACCCGGGGCCTGACGCGCCCGACCTGGGCGTGTTCGTGGCGCAGCTCGAGCGCGCGCTGCAGGAGCGAGGGCACGCGGTCGAGCGGGCCGTGCTCGACTCGCGCACCGGCGGCAAGCGGCGCTACCTGACGCTCGCGCGCAGGGCGCGCGCGGCGGCGCGGCGGTTCCGGCCCGACGTCGTCTACGCGCACTTCCTCGTGCCGTCGGGCCTGGTGGCGGGGCTGGCCGGGCGCGCGCCGCTCGTGGTCACCGCGCACGGGCGCGACGTCCGCAACATCGGCGCCGTCCCGGGCATCGCCGCTCTGACACGCGCCACCATCCGTCGCGCCGCAGCCGTGATCGCCGTCTCCGACTACCTGCGCCTGGAGCTCGAGGCGAAGGTGCCCGAGGCTCGCGGCAAGACGGAGGTGATCGACTCGGGCGTCGACCTCGAGCGCTTCACCGTGCAGCCCGCGCCCGACGGCGGCCCGCGCTTCCTCTGTCTCGGCGCCCTCACGGAGCGGAAGAACGTCCTCCGGCTGGCCGAGGCGTTCGAGCGCCTTGGAGAGGGGACGCTCACCTTCGTCGGGGACGGCCCGCTGCGCACGCGGCTGGAAGCGCGCCCGAACGTCGAGCTTGTCGGCTCCGTCCCGCACGACGAGATCCCGGCGCGCATCGCGCAGGCGCACGTCGTCTGCCAGCCGAGCCTGATCGAGCCGTTCGGCCAGGCGGTGCTTGAGGCGATGGCCTGCGGGCGCTCCGTCGTGGCCACGCGGATGGGCGGCCCGCCCGAGTTCGTGCCGCCCGAGGCCGGCCTGCTCGTCGACCCGCTCGACGTGGACGCGCTGGCCCACGCGCTTCGCTCGGCGGCCGAGCTCCCATGCCCGAATCCCGCCGCGAGAGCGGCCGCCGAGGGTCACGACGTGCGCGAGCAGGCCAGGCGGATCGAGGAGGTCTTGGAGCGCGCCGTGTCCAGATCGCGCTGAATTTCGTTTCAACATGCAGACGGAAGCCCCACGCCGATGCCGTGCAAGAAGATCAGCGTCCTGATCGCCGACGACCACCGCCTGTTCGCGGAGGCCCTGGCGGCGATCCTGGCCTCGGAGCCCGAGATCGAGGTCGTCGGCAGTGCGCGCAACGGCCAGGAGGCGGTCGAGCAGGCGCTCGAGCTCGAGCCCGACGTGATCCTGATGGACATCGCGATGCCGGTAGTCGACGGGGTCGAGGCGACCAGGCGCATCCGCAGGCAGCAGCGCCGGGCGTGCGTGCTGATGCTGACCGGCTCGAACGCGCGCACCGACGTCGCGCGGGCGCGCGAGGCGGGTGCCTCGGCCTACGTCACGAAGGACCGGATCGCGGCGCAGCTGGTCGAGGCGATCCGCGAGTTGGCCGCCTGAAAACCGCTGGTATCCTGGCCGCGCGATGCTTCAGCTCGACGCCGTCTTCCACGTGCTCCTGTCCGCTGCGCTGATCGGCCTGATCCTGATGCACTCCGGCCGCGACTCCGGTTTCGGCGGGATGGGCTTCACGCCCGCCTCGCAGGGCGGCACGCACATCGTCGAGCGGAACCTGACGCGCCTGACGATCGCCGTCGCGATCGTGTTTGCGGCAAACACCGTCGTGCTCTTCCACCTGCTCAAGTAGCCGGTGCCGAGTCGGTGCCGGGCCGCGGCACTCGCCGTGCTCGCTCTGGCGGCCGCGGGCTGCGACTCGTCCTCGCCGAAGCGCGTCGCGCCGCTGCCAACGACGGGGCCGCCTGGAGTCGTTCGGGTCGCGCTCGCCCACCTGCTCTGGCCGCTCGAGCCCCAGCGCGCGCGCACACGGGACGAGATCGTCGTGGCGCGACTGCTGTTCGCGACGCCGCTGCGCACCGACGCGCAGGGCGCGCTCCGCCCTGGCCTCTGCACGAGCTGGCACGCGCAGGGCGCGACGTGGCGCCTCCGCTGCCGCCACGCGGGCGCGATCGCCGCGCAGCTGCGGCGCGTGAAGCTCTTCGCGGAGTGGCGGGTCTCGGCTCCGAACGAGCACACGCTCGTCGTCACGCCGCTCCACCCCGATCCCGATCTTCCGTACCGGCTGACCGAGGTGGCGGCCGCGCCGCCCGGAGTGCCCGGTCCCTTTCGGCTCGTCTCGGCGAGCCCGTCCCGCCTGGTCGCGGAGCGGAACGGGACGCGCGTGGAGGTTCGCAGGCTCGAGCCGTTGACGGCGCTGCGCGAGTTCCGCGCCGGCCGGCTCGACGAGGCGCCGGTGCCGCTCGGCGACATCCGGGCAGCACAGCTCGACCGGCAGCTCGCGACGGCCGTCCGCGTGCGGCGGCTGCTGGCTGCGGACGTCGTCTCGTTCTCGCCGGGCGTCCCGGCGACGATTCGCAGCGTCTACGACGACACCGCCGACCGCGCCGACTACCAGGCGCTCGTCTCCGAGTTCCAGGCGCCGCCGGCGGAGAACCTGGGCGACCGTGGCAGGCCGAGCGCCGCCGACGCCGCGGTCGCCCTGCGCGAGGCGCGCAAGCGGATCCCGTCGCTGCCGCGGGTCGCCGTCCGCTTCCGGCGGCCGTCCGACCCGACGCTCGCCTACGGCGCGAACCTGCTCGTGGCGGCCTGGCGCGACCTCGGTCTCGGCGCCGTGCTCGGCGGCGGCCGAACCGACGCGAGCTTCGAGCGGCTGCTCGCGCCCTACCCGCGACTGCGGGCGCTGAGGCAGCTCGGCGGCCACGAGTTCGTCGTCCCGATCGCCTGGGTCGCCGACGCGCGCCTCGTCTCGCCGCGGCTGCGCGGCTGGCGGGAGGACGAGCTCGGCTCGGTGGACTACGCCGCCGTCAGACTCCGGGGCCAGAGCCGACGCCGGTGACGTCGAAGCGCGCGGTCGCCACGGCCGGGGAGAGCAGGCCCGTCGCGTAGCGCTCGTCGTAGTAGGCGTTGTGGTTGAGCAGCATCGGCTCGCGCGTCAGCCCGGGGAGCTCGGCGAGCAGCTGCGGCACCGAGACCGTGAAGCGCAGGTTGACCAGCGGGTCGGCGACCCGGCCGCCGCGGATGCGGAAGGTCCCGTCGCGCGTCATCCCGGTGACGATGCCCTCGCGCGGGTCGACGATGCTCAGGTAGTGCAGGCGCGTCACGTAGATGCCGTCGCCGAGCGCCTCCGCGAGCTGCTCCGGTGAATCGGCCTCGCCGCCCGTCACCGAGAGGGCGAACGCGAGCGGGCCCCAGTGCCGCAGCGAGCTCGGCGGGGCGTGGCCGGTGCTCTCCTGCCCGCCTCCGGCGCGCTTTGCCGTCTGCCGGTCCCAGACGACGCCGCCGAGGACGCCGTTCTCGACCAGCTCGACGCGCTGCCTCGGCGTGCCCTCGAAGTCGAACGCCTTCGGCAGCCCGCGCGGATCGAGCGCGTCGTCGGCGAGCGAGAAGCGCTCGTCGAAGACCTTGGTGCCCAGCTTGTCGAAGGCGTAGCTGCGCTCCTCGAGCAGGCTCTGCGCGCTGAAGGCGTCGTACGAGAAGTACGCGAGCAGCTCGGCGAAGGCCGGCGGCTCCAGCACAGCCGGGTAGGAGCCCGGCTCGAGCTCGACCGCGCCGCGCGTGAGCCTCGCCTTCTCGACCGCGGCCGTGGCCGCACCGGCCGGGTCGACGTCGCCCGCGCGCCAGCCCGTCTGCTCCGCGTAGCCGGAGGCACCGTCGACCGCGGCCAGCGCGAGGACGGCCACGTCGGTCATCTCCTGCGAGACCGCGAGGCCCGTCGACGACGCGAGCGCCATTCCCGTGACGCCGCTCGTGAAGAACCCGTAGAGGTCCAGCTCCGACGCCTCGATCGCCGCGGCCGCGAGCCGGGCCTGATCCTCCGCGCCGAGGGAGGCCGCCTCCTCGTCGTAGCCCTCGACGGCTGGAGGGTCGGCGGCGGGGGCCAGGCCGGCGAAGTCGGGGTCGGCGGGGGCGGAGTCCGCGGCCTCGGCCGCCCGGGCGGCGAGCGCGCGCAGGCCCTCGTCGTCGGTGCGGTTCGCGGAGGCGATCCCGAGCCGGCCGTCGCGCACGATCTGCAGCTCGACGACCTCGTTCTCGATCAGCGTCGGCTGGTGCACCTCGGAGCCGGCGAAGCGTGCCATGCCCGAGCGCTCGCTCTGGACGACCGCGAGCGCCTCGTCGCCCTCGGCGGCCCGCAGCGCCCGCTCGGCGAGATCGAGGCTCATTGCCTGAAGCCGACCTGGACGTTGCGGAACCGCGCCGGGGCGGCGCCGTGCGAGACGTGGGCGTGCTGTCCCGGCTGCCCCTTGCCGCAGTTGGTCAGCCCGTGGAGCCTCCACTCCTCCGGCCCCGCGACCGCGTCGAGCGAGCCCCAGAAGACCGGCGTCTGGCCGGTGTAGGTCGCATCGCGCAGCATCCGGCCGAGCTTGCCGTCCTTGATCTCCCAGGCGATCTGCGTGCCGAACTGGAAGTTGAGCCGCTTGTCGTCGATCGACCAGCTCTTGTTCGTCTGCAGGAAGACGCCCTCGTCGACGCCGGCGATCAGCTCCTCGAGCGAGCCCTCCCCCGGCTCGAGGTGGAGGTTCGTCATGCGCACAAGCGGCATCCGGCTCCAGCTGTCGGCGCGCATCGAGCCGCCTGAGCCGCTGCCGATCCGCGCCGCCGTCTCGCGCGAGGTGAGGAAGCCGCTCAGGATCCCTGCGCGGACGACCGGCTCGCGGCCGGCGGGGACGCCCTCGTCGTCGAAGGCGAATGCGCCGAGCCCGCCCTGGGTGGTGGAGTCGGCGGTGACATTCATGTGCTCCGAGCCGTAGCGCAAAGAGCCGAGGTCGTCCGGCTTGAGGAAGCTCGTGCCCGCATAGGCGGCCTCGGTGCCGTAGACCCGGTCGAGCTCCGTCGGGTGGCCGACCGACTCGTGCACCTGCAGCGCCATCTGCTCCGCGTCGATCACGACCGTCGCGATCCCGGACGGGCACGCGTCGGCCCGGACGAGCGCCGCCGCCTGCTCGCCGACCCGCGGCGCCTCCTGGTCGAGGCCGAGCCCCTCGACGAACTCCCAGCCGGCCTGCGCGCTCGAGCCGCCGTGGGCGCTCGGGTAGCTGCGAATCTGCGTGACCCCCTCGCGGGCGGCCATCGCGTCGATCCCGCCGCCGCATTCGACGAGCTCCTGCTCGGTCGAGGCTCCCTCGGACGAGACGAAGAACTTGTGCTCCCGCTGAGCTCGGACCGAGGACGACGTGACCTTCACGTCCTCGTGCTGCAGCGCCTCCTCGGCGCGCAGGCAGAGCTCGACCTTCTCCGCGACCGGAACCGAGAAAGGGTCGCGCTCCACCGCCGTGAGGAACTCGCCGCGCGCGGGCTCGAGCGGGGCGAGCTCGCGCGTGTGGCCGCCGGGAGCGGCCTTGGCGAACGCGACGGCCTTGCGCGCGGCGGCTTCCGCGCCGCCGCTGTCGAGCCGGCGGTCGCAGGCGAAGCCCCACGCGCCGCCGACCAGCACTCGGACGCCGATCCCCTCCGTCTCGCTGTCGTCCAGCCGCTCGACGCGGCGGTTGCGCGTGCCGACGACCTGCGACCGCCGGACGACCACGCGCGCGTCCGCGTAGGACGCCCCCGCGCCGAGAGCTGCGGCGACCGCGTGCTCGCAGAGCTCCCGCACCGCGCGTACATTAGAGCGCAGGGGCTCGATGCGGAAGGCGTGGCTACAATGGCCCGCGCGCGCTGGTGGCGGAATTGGTAGACGCGCAAGGTTGAGGGCCTTGTGGGGTTAATACCCCGTGGAGGTTCAAGTCCTCTCCAGCGCACTCGCGCAACGTGCGGCCGCGGAAGCGGCCGTTCGCGTTTCTGCACTTGACGTACATAGCGGGAAGATATATCGTAACGCGGCATGAACGCCGTGACCCCAGTCCTGCTCGGCCTCCTCGCGCAGAAGCCGCGCTCGGGCTACGACATCAAGACGGTGGTCGACCGCTCGACACGCTTCTTCTGGGCCGCCAGCTACGGCCAGATCTACCCGGAGCTGAAGCGGCTCGAGCGTGAGGGCCTGGTCGAGGGCGAAGACCAGCCACGCGGCGGCCGCGGTCGCCGGGTCTACAAGCTGACCGCGGCCGGCCGTGAGGCGCTCGTCGAGTGGCTCTACGGCAGCACGGTCACGATCGAGCTGCGCGACGAGTCGTTGCTGCGGCTCTTCTTCGCCGACGCGCTGCCGCGGGACGAGGCGTTGCAGCTGCTCGAGGGTCGCAAGCGCGGGCACGAGGAATACCTGAAGGTGCTGCGCGAGATCGACGCCATCCCGGGGGAGGACCCGCCCTTCGTCGACCTCGTGCTGCGCTGGGGAATCGCGTTCAACGAATGGGGAGCGAGCTGGTGCGAGGAGCAGCTGGAGCGGCTGCGCGCCGAGAGGGAGGCGGCGTGAGCGAGCCGCTGCCCGAGCCGTCGTTCCGGGCCATCTTCATGACCGGGATGCCGGGGTTCCTGCGCGAGGGCTTCCTCCCGCTCGGCGCCTTCTACGCGGGGCTGACGCTCGACGGGCTCGCGACGGGCATCGCCGCCTCCGCCGCCGTCTCGGTGCTCATCTACCTGTACGAGCGGCGCGCGGGGCGCGATGCCCTGCTCGTCCGCATCTCGCTGGGCTTCGTGGTCGTGCAGTCCGTGGTCGGGCTGCTCGCGCACAGCACGACCGTCTACCTGGCCCAGCCCGTGCTCGCGGCGGCGGCGTGGGGCCTCGCCTTCTTCGTCTCGGTGGCGATCCGGCGACCGCTCGCCGGAGCGCTGGCCTGCGCGTGGTACCCGTTTCCCCGTTGGCTGCGCGAGAGCACGCCGTTCAAGCGCGTGTTCGGGATCGAGTCGCTCGTCTGGGGCTCGTACTTCGTCGGCCGCAGCGCGCTGCGCCTGCTGATGCTCCTCCACGGCAGCCTCGAAGGCTTCCTGGTCGTCACCTTCCTGACGGGAACGCCGGCGATGGTGCTGCTGTTCGTGTGGTCGATCCGCTACTCGATGCGGGGCCTCGCCGAGGTCGACCCGCCCGCCGAGCGGACGCTCGCAGCCTCGGCTGCTTGACGCCGTCCGGCAGGAGCCCTACTCTTGACGACGAACGTATGTTCGTTCCCGCCAACGACCTCGAGGTGGCTCGATGCTGACCGGCAGACAGCAGGAGATCTGGACGTTTCTCACCGACTACGTCGACGAGCACGGCTACCCGCCGACGGTGCGCGAGATCGGCGAGGCCGTCGGCCTCGCGTCCCCGTCGACGGTGCACGCGCACCTCGCCAACCTGGAGCGCGCCGGGCTGATCAAGCGCGACCCGACCAAGCCGCGGGCGCTCGAGCTGCGCCGCGACCCGAAGCCGCAGGCCGCTCCCGCCGCTGCCGCGGACGTGCACCGGCTGCCGCTCCTAGGCGAGATCGCCGCCGGCGCCCCGCTGCTGGCCGAGCAGAACGTCGAGGACTACGTCGCGGTGCCCGAGCCGCTCGCGCGCGGAGGCGAGGAGTTCCTCCTGCGCGTGCAGGGCGACTCGATGGTGAACGCGGGCATCCTCGAGGGCGACATCGTCGTCGTCCGGCGCCAGCAGACCGCACGCGACGGCGAGATCGTGGTCGCGCTCGCCGGCCAGGACGAGTCCGCCGACGAGGCGACGGTGAAGCGCTTCTTCCGCGAGAACGGCCGCGTGCGCCTGCAGCCCGAGAACGACGAGCTGGAGCCGATCTTCGCCGAGCACGTCCAGGTGCTGGGCGTCGTCACGGGGGTCTTCCGCACGCTGTGAGCTCGATCGCCCCGCTCAACCGCACGCTCGAGCAGGAGCTGAACGCGCTTCTGCGGGGCGCGAGCCTGGAGTGCCTCGTGTGCGGGGAGTTCGTGCTGCGCCTGCCTCACGGCGGCGTCTTCTGCCCGGAATGCGGCAGTGGGCTCGGCGGCGACGAGGCCGCCGCCGAGCCCGCGCAGCCGCTCAGCCGATCAGGTGGAAGATGAAGGCGAACTCGGTGCCGCCGGCGCGTGACTTCAGCTCCATCGAGCCGCGCGCGTTCGCGTAGGCGCCGGTCCCGCCGGTAATCGCCAGCACGCTGTCGTGCGTGTCGTAGAACGGTCCCTCGACGGTGATCTGCCCGCGCGGGAGCAGCGTCGTCCAGACGCACTCCCACGACTGGCCGACGACCATCCGCACGCAGTAACCCTGGTCGCTTCCGACCTTGTGCGAGTTCGTCTTGTCGAAGACGTCGTTGGTGAAGGTGAGCATGTCGCCGACCGAGTCCGCCGCCCGGCCGTCGTTGTTCGTCACCGCGTCCGTCGTCGCGTGCTCGATCACGTACACGACCTTGCCGTGATGCCTGCCGCCGTGCCCGGGGCCTCCGCGGTCGGCGAGCGCGACACTCGCAGCCACCGCGCCTGCGACGATGAGGACGGCGAGCGCAACAAGCCGCTTCATGGATCCTCCTTCGGTGGGGTCGGCCCAGTCTCACACGAACCGCGCCGCAGGGTCGCGGCTACAATTCCGTCTGCAGGCCGGGTGACCGCGGGCCCTAGTGGGCTCGAGGAAAGTCCGGACACCGAAGGGCAGGACGCTGGGGCGACCCAGGCGGCGAAAGCCGACGGAAAGTGGCACAGAAAGGAGACCGCCGGCGACGGATCTCGCGAGACGTCGAAGGTAAGGGTGAAACGGTGGGGTAAGAGCCCACCAGCGCCGTGGCGACACGGCGGCTAGCCAAACCCCGTCCGGTGCAAGGCGAACAGGCTCCGCCGAGGCGGCCCGCCGAGGAGCCGGGTAAGCCGCAAAGACGGATGGTCACCCTCGACAGAATCCGGCTTACAGGCCTGCTACGGGAAAGCCCCGCTCCGGTGGGGCTTTTCTATAGGACCTTTCGTTACGGACTCGTCACCCGGTACAGCACCAGATTGGGACTCGAGCTACTCGAAGCGCCTGGGTGCCGGTTGACGACCCTGGCGCGATTCGTAGGTGGCCGGAACTGACCGAGGCACCGGCAGCGTCGTAGGCTTTGGCGGTGCTGACATGCCCGAACTGCGGTGAGGAGAACCCCGACGGCGCTCGCTTCTGCAACGCGTGCGCGAGCCCGCTTCAGACCGACGAGCGCGCACTCGGCGAGGAACGAAAGACCGTCACCGTCATCTTCGTCGACCTCGTCGGATTCACCGCGCAGGCCGAGCGGCTCGATCCGGAGGACGTCCGTGGAGTGCTCTCGCCCTACCACGCGCGCGTTCGCGCAGAGCTCGAACGGCGCGGCGGCACCGTCGAGAAGTTCATCGGCGACGCCGTGATGGCCGTCTTCGGCGCGCCGGTAGCGCACGAGGACGATCCGGAGCGGGCGGTGCGGGCGGCGCTCGCGATCCGTGACTGGAGCGCGGAACAAGCGCATCTGCAGGTGCGGGTAGCAGTCAACACGGGCGAGGCGCTCGTACACGTCGGCGCCCGGCCGGCGGAGGGCGAGGGGATGGTTGCCGGCGACGTCGTCAACACCGCGGCTCGGATGCAAGCGGCCGCGCCGGTCGACGCCGTGCTCGTCGGCGAGACGACGTATTGGGCGACCCGCGACGCGGTCCGCTACCGCGATGCCGCACCGGTTCAGGCGAAGGGCAAGGTCGAGCCCGTACCGGTTTGGGAAGCCGTCGAGGCGATAGCGCGGTACGGCGTCGACGTCGCCGAACAGGCGAGGACGCCGTTGGTGGGACGCGAGCGCGAGCTCGAGTTTCTGCGCTCGATCCTCGGGCGCGTGCGCGAGGAGCGCTCGGCCCAGCTCGTCACGCTCGTCGGCGTTCCCGGACTCGGCAAGTCGCGACTCGTCGGCGAGCTCTTCCAGATGGTCGACAGCCAACCGGAGCTGACCACGTGGCGCCAGGGCCGTTGCCTCCCGTACGGCGAGAGCGTGACCTTCTGGGCCCTCGGCGAGATCGTCAAGGCGGAGGCGGCGATCCTCGAGACCGACGCAGCTGCGCAGGCCGAGCGGAAGCTGAACGACGCCGTCGCACGGCTCGTTCCCGAGGAGAGCGAGGCGCGCTGGCTCGTCGCAGAGCTGCGGGCCCTCGTCGGCCTGACCGGCGACGGCAGCCAGGGCGCCGGAGCAGAGGGTGCGACGGCGGCCTGGCGCCGGTTCCTCGAGGCGATCGCCGAGCGCGGCCCCGCCGTGCTCGTGTTCGAGGACCTGCACTGGGCGGACGATGGCCTGTTGGACTTCCTCGACGACCTCGTCGACTGGCTCCGCAGCGCTCCGCTGCTGCTCGTCGGGACCGCTCGGCCGGAGCTACTGGAGCGGCGCCATGCGTGGGGAGGCGGCAAGGCGAACGCGACCACCATCTCGCTGCAGCCTCTCGGCGACGATGAGGTTGCGGTGCTGATCGCGGCTTTGCTCGGGCAGCCGGTGCAGCTCGCCGACGAGCAGCGCGCGCTGCTCGAGCGTGCAGGAGGCAACCCGCTCTTCGCGGAGCAGTACGTCAGCATGCTCACCGAGCGCGGGGCAGCGGGCGAGCTGCCGGAGTCGGTGCAAGGGGTGATCGCTGCGCGGCTGGACGCACTGCCGCGGCGCGAGAAGGAGCTGCTGCAGGAAGCGGCGGTGCTCGGCAAGGTCTTCTGGCTCAGAGGCGTCGCGAGCGCGATGCGTGCCGACACCGCAGACACAGAACGTCTTCTGCGCTCGCTCGAGCGGAAGGATTTCGTCCGGCGCGAGCGGCACTCGACGGTCGCGGGGAACGAGCAGTACTCGTTCCAACATGTCCTGCTTCGTGACGTCGCGTACGGCCAGATTCCGCGGCGCGCGCGGGCCGAGAAGCATCGTCGAGCGGCTGAGTGGATCGAGGGGCTCGGACGGCCCGACGACCATGCCGAGTTGCTCGCCCACCACTACACGCAGGCGCTCGAGCTCTCACGTGCGGCCGGTGTGGAGGACGATCCGGGCCTGGTCGAGCGGACGCGCGCATCGCTGCGCATTGCCGGAGAACGCGCGCTTGCGCTCTTCGCCTACGGAGCGGCTGCAGAGTTCTTCGCAGACGCGCTCGCGCTCTCGTCTCCCGACGATGGAGAGCGGCCGGGGCTCCTGCTCGCGCGAGCTCGCGCGCTCACCCCGCTCTCGGGCTCCGGGTTGGACCTCGCGCGCGAGGCACTCGACGCGTTCCGGGCCGTAGGTGACGCTGAAGGAGTGGCCGAAGCGGCCACGCTCGTCGCGCGATATTCGTGGAACGAAGGCGATCGCGCGGCAGTCGCGACGCGGTTCTGCTCGCGCTGCGTGCCTCGATCCGCCTCGCACACGGGGACACGGCCGGAGCCGATGCGGACAGCGCACGGGCCGCCGAGCTGGGGCGTGGCTCGGACGCGCAGGCGCAGTCACATACGTTCTGCGCACGCGCCGCGGTCGCGCTTGCCGTCGGTAAACGCGACGAAGCGGGCGACGTCGCATCCGAGCTCCTGGACATCGGGACGGTGATGGTGCCCGCATTCTGCTCGCCGTTTCCGACGCTCGCCGACGTCGCCTGGGTCTTTCGCGACCTCGGGCGCGAGCGCGAGCTCCTCGAGGCGGTGCTCGATCCTGATCCGATCAAGAGCCCGTGGAACGACGCTGCGCGCGCGATCTGCGAAGGGGATCTCGTGCGAGGCGCCGACCTCGTCGAACGCATCGGCCATGCGGCGGCGGCCGCCTACGCCCGCCTACGAGTGGCCGAGGCGCTCGCGGCCGCCGGTCAAGAGGCTGAGGCCGCCGCGCACTACGCCCGGGCCCAGGGCTTCTACCGAGAGGCAGGCGCCGAACAGTTCGTGCAATCGGGGGTGTGAGCGGAGGGGCGAGACGCCTTCGTTCTGCCACCGGAAGCCCTGCCTGCCGCATGGCTTTCCTCCGTATCGAGGGTTGGCGCGATCGTTCTCACTTGCGTGCCCCGGTGCGGTTGTGCAACATATGTGCTGCATGAACGAACCGGAGGTGATGCAGGAGCGTGTCGTCGACGCGGATCTCCGGCGCGCGACGATCGCGGTCCTCCGCGAGCGCGGCTGGGACGGGCTGACGCTCGAGCGCGTGGCCGAGGCTTCCGGGCGAGCACGCTCCACGCTCTGGAGACAGGGGCTGACGCTGGAGGTGCTGGTCGGCGCGCTGGTCGGTGAGCTCGCCGCGGACTTCCGCGACACGATGTACCCGATCCTGACGGGCGGCGGCAGCGGGCGAGACCGGCTCCGGCGCGGGCTCGTGGCGCTGTGCGAGTTGCTCGACCGACACCTCGCGCTGATGCTCGCCACGGACGAGGCGTTCCACCAGGACACGGCGCCCGGGCAACCGCCCGACTACCTGCACCCGTTCATCCAGTTCCTGAACGAGGGGGTCGCCGACGGCTCGCTCTCGCCCGGAGACGACGTCGTCGAGGCCGCCGACGTCGCCTTCAACGCCGTCGCGTGGCCCTACGTCCACCTCCGCGGGCGCCACGGCTGGCCCGCGGAACGGGCGACCGCCCGCGTCGTCGGCGTCGTCCTCGACGGCCTCGCGGGGACAGCCCCACCTGTCCGAAAACGAGGAAAGGAGCGATCGTGAACGCGACCTTGCCGTACCGGGAGCCGCTGGTGCCGCGTGAGCCCGGCGACCGCGTCGTCCCCGAGCCGCCGCGCCGCGGTGAGCCCGGCGGGCCACCCTGCGGGATCTGCGGCGAGAAGACCACGCCTGCCGTCTGGTCCGACGAGAACTGGACGCTTCACCCTCCCGTCGGAGGAAGCCTCCCGGGCGCGGTGTGGCTCGCGAGCCGCGTCCACGTGGATTCCTTCGGCGACCTCCCCGAGCCGCTGCAGGCCGACTTCGGGCGCGTGGCCGCGCGCGTCGAGCGGGCGATCCTGTCCCTCGGCGACGTCGCGCGTGTCCATCTCTACCGCTGGGGCGACGGCGGCGCGCACTTCCACGTCTGGTTCATCCCGCGACCGCTCGGGATGGTCGAGGCGTCGGGGATGATGCTGCCGCTCTGGGAGGACGTGCTGCCCAACGTGCCGGACGAGGAGCTCGCGGCGGCGGCCGAGCGGGTCGCGGCCGCCATGTGACGGTGCCGGGCACGCTCGCCCGCCGCCTCGGGACGGGCGACGCGGTCGTCATCGGGCTCGGCTCGATGATCGGCGCCGGCGTCTTCTCGGCCTTCGCGCCGGCAGCCGCGGCCGCTGGTACCGGCCTCCTGATCGGGCTCGCGCTCGCGGCGGGCGTGGCCTACTGCAACGCGGTCGCCTCGGCGCAGCTCGCGGCCCAGTACCCAACCTCCGGCGGCACGTACGTCTACGGCCGGGAGCGGCTGGGCGAGTGGTGGGGCTTCGTGGCGGGCTGGGGCTTCGTCGTCGGCAAGACGGCGTCGTGCGCGGCCATGGCGCTCACCTTCGCCTCGTACGCGCTACCGGGCTCGACCTGGGTGCAGCGACTCGCGGCGGTGGTCGCGGTCGCCGCGCTGACGGCCGCGAACTGCAGGGGGATCACGCGCACGGCCGGCCTCGCGCGCGTGCTCGTGGCGGGCTCGTTGCTCGCGCTCCTCATCGTCGTGGCGGCGATCGCCGCGAGCGGCGAGGCTCAGGCCTCGAATCTCGAGGGGGGGTTCCACGGCGGAGCGTACGGCGTCCTCCAGTCGGCCGGGCTGCTCTTCTTCGCCTTCGCGGGCTACGCGCGCATCGCGACGCTCGGCGAGGAAGTGCGTGAACCCGAGCGGACGATTCCGCGTGCGATCCCGGTCGCGCTCGGGATCGCGGTGGTGATCTACGCCGCCGTGGGCCTCGCCTCGCTGCTCGCGGCCGGTCCGGCGGCGCTCGCGGCGAGCTCGACCCCGCTGGCGACGGCGGCGAAGGCCGTCGGCGCGGCCTGGTCGGTCCCGGTCGTGCGTGCCGGCGCAGCGATCGCGAGCCTGGGCGCGCTGCTCGCGCTGATCGCCGGAATCGGCCGCACCTCGCTCGCGATGGCGCGGAACGGCGACCTCCCGCGCGGGCTCGCCGCGGTCGACCCGGCGCACCGCGTGCCCGCGCGCGCCGAGCTGGCCGTCGGCGCCGTCGTCTGCCTGCTCGTGCTGACGACCGACCTGCGCGGCGCGATCGGCTTCTCGTCGTTCGGCGTCCTCACCTACTACGCGATCGCGAACGCCGCCGCCTACACGCAGCCGCCCGAGCGTCGCCGCTGGCCTCGCGCGCTGAACATCGCCGGGCTTCTCGCCTGCGCGACGCTCGTCGTCACGCTTCCCGTCTCGTCGGTGGTCGCCGGCACGGTCGTCCTGGCCGCCGGGATCGCCGGCCGCGCGCTCCTGCACAAGGCGGGTGTCACCGAGCCGAGGTTGCCCGCGCCGTAACCGCCGGTATCGTCGCCGCGTGGAGACCAGCTCCGAGAAACGGCGCGGCGACCTGCAGCTGCTCTGTGAATGAGCGCGCGGCCGCCGATCCTCGTCACGGGTGCGCACCGCTCCGGGACGACGTGGGTGGGAAAGATGCTCGCGCTCGCACCCGGCGTCGCGTACGTGCACGAGCCGTTCAACCCGAGGTTCAGCGCCGGACGGTTCGACCGCTACTTCACCGTCGTCGCGAGCGAGAACGAGAGCCGGTACGCGCCCGAGCTCGAGCGAGTGTTCGAGTTTCGCTACGAGCTCGCGGCGCGACTTCGAGCACGGCACCGCCCGCGCGACGTCGCACGGGCGCTGCGCGACTTCGTGCGCGTCGAGCGCGCCCGCCGCGCGGATGCCCGGCCGCTGATGAAAGACCCGATCGCGCTGCTCTCGGCGGAGTGGCTCGCGCAGCGCTTCGGGATGGATGTCGTCGTCCTGATCCGTCACCCGGCCGCGTTCGCAGCGAGCCTCAAGCGACTCGGCTGGAAGCACAGCTTCGCGACGTTCCTCGACGAGGGGCGGATCCCCGACGTGCTCGCGCCGTTCGAGGCCGAGATCCGCGAGCAGGCACGCGAGCCCGGCGAGATCCTCGCGCAGGCGGCCCTGCTCTGGCGGCTGCTCTACAACGTCGTCGACGGCTACCGGGAGCGGCACCCCGACTGGGTCTTCCTGCGTCACGAGGACGCGTCGCTCGACCCGGTCGCGACCTTCGAGGGCCTCTACGGGCGGCTCGGACTCGAGCTGACGCCGGCGGCGCGAGTCGCGATCGAGCGCGCGAGCGCGCCCGACAACCCGTCCGAGCTGCCGACGCCTCACGCCGTCGAGCTTGACAGCGCCGCCAGCCTCGGGCGCTGGCGCGAGCAGCTCACCCCCGAAGAGGTCGAGACGCTGCGCGAGCGCACGCGCGACGTCTGGCCGCGCTTCTACTCAGAGGAGGACTGGTAGCGCTACGGAACGGCCTCGGCGAGCGCGCGCCGGCCGAACTGCGCGACCCAGACGGTCACGTTCGGGCGTCCGAAGAGGTTCCCGCGCGCGCGGGCGACGCCGAGGTCGCGCCACCTCGCCGTGTAGAGGATCGTCCGGTGCTCGGGCGAGCCCAGCCACGACGCCATCGCCACGCGCGGGGTCCCCAGCCGTCCTTGGCCCCAGGCGAGGTTCTCGCCGACGGCCACCGTCCCGGAGAAGTAGTGGACGAGCGTGAAGACCGTGATGAAGGCCTGTCCGCAAGGGGTGTGCGAGAAGTCCTGGCAGCGCTTGATGTCACGCGCGCGCATCGAGGCGGAGCGGTCGAGCTCCGCGTTGTCCCCCAGGGAGGCCCGGCCGGCGTGCCGGCGAGCCCAGTTGATCAGGCAGCGCATGGCCCGGAGCTGAACCCCGACGGGGGCGGTCAGGGACGCCTGACCGCGGCATGCCGTCCGTGGGGCCAGACCGCCGGCAGCTGCGGGAGCAGTGGACGGTGTTCCCGACAGCGCCAGCGCAGTGGCTGCGACGCCGAGGAGTAGCACGCAGGACTAGGTACCCCCGAGCCGCGGAACCGGCGGTTCTGGCGCGCGATTCTTACAAGCAGGATTGAAAGTCGTATTCAAATCGACTTTCCATCGCAGTACTCGAGCTTGAAAACAGCTGCTCTACGCCCGCAGCACGACCTGGAGCGCCGTTCCGCGTCCGGGCGTGGAGACGAGCCGAAAGCCGCCGCCGATCGACGCGGCCCGCGCCCGCATGTTCTTCAGGCCCTGGCCGGGTGCGATCCCGTCCTCGTCGAAGCCGGAGCCGTCGTCGACGACCGTTACGAGCCGCTCGCCTGCGCGCTCCTCGATCCGCACTTCCGCGCGGTGCGCTCGGGCGTGCTTGCGCGCGTTGGCGAGCCCCTCCTGGACGATCCGGAAGACCTCGATCTGCTCGTCGGGCGCGAGCCGGATCCCGTCCTGGATCTCGAGGTCGACCTCGAGCCGGCCGTCCGCCGTGAGGAAGTCGACGTAGCGGCGCAGGGCGGAGTCGAACGGCGCCGAGCCGCCCGCCGACGACAGCGCCAGCACGGCGAAGCGCGCCTCCTGCTGCGCGGCTGCGGCGGCCTCCTTGAGCTGCGCGAGCGTCTTCTCGGGGTCAGCTCCGTTCTCGAGCATCGAGGCGTGCGTCGAGACGGCGAACAGGTACTGCGCGAGCCCGTCGTGGATCTCGCGCGCGACCCGCGCGCGCTCCTCGGCGACCGCCCGGCCGAACTCCGCGTAGCGAATCGCGCGCCACACCCCGACCAGGAGCACGCCGTACGAGAGCAGACGCAGGAAGTCGCCCTGCGAGACGTAGCCGCTCGAGAGCAGCGGCGTGAAGACGTAGTTCAGCTCGGCGAAGAGCGCGAGCGTCGCGCCGAGGCAGAGCCAGCGGTCGAGGTCGTTGCCGCGTGAGCGGAAGCGGAGCCCGAAGCCGACCATCGCGGTCAGCGAGAGCAGGGCGCGCACCGCGAGCGCGCCGGTCAGGAGGAGCGGCTGGTCGTGGCTGTCCTCGCTGTAGAGCAGCGGGAGCGAGGCACCGGCCTTGCTCGCGATGCCCCACGAGAGGGCTAGCACGATCGCGACTCCGAGCAGCATCTCGCCGAGAGCGCGGCCGCGGGCGCTCGAGCGGCGGGTCGAGAAGGGCGCCGCCGCGATCAGCACCCATGCGAACAGGCGCCCGGCGATCCCCGCCCATGCCTCCACGCTGTGGAGGGGTTGGCCGCCGAGGACGGGCGCGATCGAGAAGACGAGCGTCGAGGCGGCCGCGGCGCTGAACCCGCCGCAGAGCAGCAGGTCGAGCCGCCGTCCGTCGACGGAGAAGCGGATCCCGGCGAGCAGTGCCACGATCGCGGCCGCCAGCATCACGGCCGTGTCGAGCACGAGCCGCGCCTGCGGCAGCGCGTAGCTGTTGCGAAGGCCGGGGTAGGCCACGAACAGCGCGAGGGCAGCGCCGAGCAGGCCGATCAGGAGCACCTCGCCCCAGAGCCAGGCCTGGTAGTCGTCGCGCTCTTCGTGCCGCACACAGCCCTTGTCGGCAGACGCGGCGCTGCCGATAAGGCTCGCATGCGGATCCTGCTCGTCGACGACCACCCGATCACGCGGGCGGCCCTCGCCTCCCTGCTCGAGAGCCACGGCTTCTCGGTTGCCGGCGAGGCTGCCGACGGCCAGCAGGCGATCGAGCTCGCGCGCCGGCTGCTCCCGGACCTGGTGCTGCTCGACCTCTCGATGCCTGGGCTCGACGGCCTGCAGGCGCTGCCGCGGATCCGCGAGGCGGCGCCGGACACCGAGGTCGTCGTTCTGACCGCGTCGGGAACCGAGGACAACCTGCTGGCGGCGATCCGGGGTGGCGCGGCCGGCTACCTGCTGAAGAGCGAGCCGCCGGAGCGGATCGCGGAGTTCCTGCAGGGCGTCGCGCACGGGGAGGCGGCGCTCTCCGGTGAGGTCGCACGACGTCTGCTGGAGCAGGTGCGCGAAGGCGGCCTCGGCCGCGGCGTCCCCGAGGAGATCGCGCGCTCGCTGAGCGCCCGCGAGCTCGAGGTGCTCCTGCTCCTCGACGAGCACCTCGGCACCGACGAGATCGCGGCGCGCCTCTTCATCTCCGAGCACACGGTGCGCTCGCACGTGAAGAGCCTGATGCGAAAGCTGAACGTCTCCTCGCGGCGCGAGGCACTCGACGCGCTCGCAACCGCCCGCGCAGCCTAGCGAATCCCTCATCGTGGGGGATGCCGTTCACCCACGGGAACGCCTGTGCACGCCGATACTCAGAGCGACACCGACTTTCCTGAGGTGTCGGAGCGCGGTGGCTCTGTGCTTCCTCGGCGTTACGGCCGGCCCACGACGGGCCGGCCGTTCTCATTCGGCAAAGCCTTCGAGCGCGGCCCGGACGAGCGCGGGCAGCGTTTCCGGGTCGTAGCCGCCCTCCAGCACGGCCGCGACCCGCGGCGCGAACGCGGCCGTGCGGCGCGCCAGCTCGCGGAAGCCGTCCGCGGTCACGTGCATGCCGGCCAGCGGGTCGTCCACGTGGGCGTCGAATCCGGCCGAGACGAGCACGAGCTCCGGCTCGAACGCGCGCACGGCCGGCTCGATCCGCTCCTCGAACGCGCGCAGATAGTCGTCGTCTCCGGATCCGGCGGGCAGCGCCACGTTCACCGTGGTCTCGTTCTCCTCGCCCGGACCACCGGTGCCGGGATAGAACGGCCACTGGTGCAGCGAGGCAAACAGCACCGACGCGTCGTCCCAGAAGAGATCCTGGGTGCCGTTGCCGTGGTGCACGTCCCAGTCGACGATCGCGACGCGCCCCAGCCCGAGCTCGGCCTGCGCGTAGCGGGCCGCGACGGCAACGTTGTTCACGAGGCAGAAGCCCATCGCGCGGCCGGCCGGCGCGTGGTGTCCCGGAGGGCGCACGAGCGCGAAGGCGCCGCGGTCGACTGCAGCCAGCGCGCAGCCGGCGGCGAGCAGCGCGGCCTCGTAGCTCGTCTCCGAAGCGACCGTGTCGGGGTCGAGCAGCGTCGGCACCTCGAGCCCCTCGAGCCGGTCGAGATACGAGGCCGTGTGACAGCGCTCGACTTGTTCGCGCGAGGCCGGGGCGCCCTCGACCGCGTCGAAGACATCCAGCAGCACGCGCAGCCGCTCGCGCACCTCGACATGCGGCTCGGTCGGGTGCAGCTCGGCGAGCGCGGGGTGACTTACGAAGTCCGTTTGACCGCGTCCGCCAGGGAATCGAGGCCGGCGCCGCCCCGGGCTCGGCCGACGAGGTAGCAGAGCAGCGGCGCGTTGGTGCGCTCGCCGGACTCGTGCGCTGCGATGCGCGCCAGCTCGAGCAGCGTCGCGGCGTCCTCGTCCGAGAGCTCCAGCTCCTCCGGCGCCACGCCCGCGGCGGCCGCGACCGTGTCGCGCGCCTCTCTCAGCCAGGCATCCATCAGGCCAACTTTGCCAGCCGCTCGGCGAGCCCGTTCAGGCCCCACTCCTGCGCGAGAGCGGACGCCTCCGCCCACGTTGGGTTCTGGTCTTCGAGGGGAGGGAGCGGGGCAGAGGCGTCCACGGTCGCGATTCGCCGGTAGAGCCGCAGATCCTCCGCCTCGGCCGAGAAGCGGCCGGCCTCGAGCGCGGCCTCCAGCGACCCGTGTTGGCGCAGCACGTCGGCGGCCTTCTTCGGCCCGACGCCGGCCGCGCCCGGCAGCTTGTCTGAGGGATCGCCGCGGAGCGCGATGAAGTCGGGCACCTGCTCGGGCTCGACGCCGTAGCGCTCGACCACTTCGGCCGGGCCGATCCGCGCGAGCTCCGAGACGCCGCGAACCGGCTGCAGGATCGTGGTGCGCCCGCTCGCGAGCTGGAACAGGTCGCGGTCGGAGGTCGCGACGAGCGTCGTACCACGGCGCGCCTCCTCGAAGGCGACCGCGGCCCCGAGGAAGTCGTCCGCCTCGTAGCCGCCTTCTTTCGCGTTCGCGAAGCCGAGCGCCGAGACGAGCTGCGGCATCAGCTTCAGCTGCTCGAGCAGCGACTCCTCGAAGACGCGCCCGCTCTGGTAGGGCTCGAAGGCCTGGTGGCGGTAGGTCGGCACCTCGTAGGTGTCCCAGCCGACGAGCACCGCGCGCGGCTGCTCCGCCTCCCAGAGCCGCAGCAGCATGTTCGCGAAGCCGAGTACGCCGTTGAGGCGGATCGACTTGGGCATCGCGTGGTACGCGCGGTGCGCGAGCGAGTCCCCGTCGACGACGAGTAACGGCTTCACAGCCTCGCCTTCAGCTCCTCGATCGCCGCCATCAGCCGCTCGGTGGCCGTGGTGGCGGCCGACTTGAGCTCCAGGCCTTCGAGATCGGAGAGGTCGAGTGGCGGCCCGTAGGCGACGCGCAGCGGGCCGAGGCGAAGCAGCCGGTCGGTGCCGGCGATCGCGGCCGGCACGAGCGGCGCGCCGGCGGTCAGCGCGATCCGCGCCGCCCCGGTGTGCGGCCGCGCGGTGTGTCGCTTGCGGAGCCCCTTCCTCTGGCGTGTTCCTTCGGGGAACATGACCACGATCTCGCCGGCCTGGACGAGCTCGATCGCCGTGCGCATCGCCTCGATGTCCCCCTCGCCGCGGCGCACCTTGAACGCCCCTCCGCCGCGCAGGATCGGGGTCAGCAGGGGGTTGAAGAGCTCCGCCTTCGCCATGAAGCGCAGCTGCCGCCGAGGCAGGAACGGCATGCCCAACGGCCAAGGATCGAAGTTGGACGTGTGGTTGGCAGCGAGCACGAACCCGCCCTCGGGCACGTTCTCGACGCCGCGCGCCCGAAGCCGGTAGAGACCCCTCACGACGGGCCAGCTGATAGCCCCTGCGACGAAGTAGACAGGAGAGACCATGGGCACGCAATCGTCACATTTCCGTAGCTCTCATGCGCGTTTTCGGCCACTAGGGTGGCGCGCAGGGCGTTCGCTAAGGTGGACCGCGTGAAGACCCTGGTAATCGCGGAGAAGCCTTCGGTCGCCCGCGACCTGACCGATGCGCTGCCCGGAAACTTCGAAAATCACGAGAGCTACTACGAGTCCGAGGACACGGTGATCACGTTCGCCGTCGGTCACCTCGTCGAGCTGATCGCTCCCGAGGAGTACGACGAGCGCTTCAAGAAGTGGCGGATGGACGACCTACCGATCATCCCGGACGAGTTTCGGCTGCACGCCCGCGACAAGAAGGCCGAGAAGCAGCTGAAGGTGATCCACAAGCTGCTGCAGCGCGACGACGTCGACAAGGTCGTCAACGCGTGTGACGCCGGCCGTGAGGGCGAGCTGATCTTCGCGTACATCTACGAGACCTCGGGGGTCGGGAAGCCGGTCGAGCGCCTCTGGATCAGCTCGCTGACGAAGACTGCGATCAAGGAGGGCTTTGAGCAGCTCCGGCCCGGCGAGCAGCTGCGCCAGCTCGAGGCCGCTGCGCGCTCGCGCTCCGAGGCCGACTGGCTCGTCGGCATGAACGCCACGCGCGCAGCGACGATCCGGGGCCGTGCGTGGGTCGGCGGCGTCGTCTCGCTCGGCCGCGTCCAGACACCGACCCTGGCGCTACTGGTCAAGCGCGAGCGCGAGATCCAGGCGTTCGTCCCCGAGCCGTACTGGCTCGTCCACGCCGAGTTCGACCCTCGCTACCAGGGTCTGTGGTTCGAGGGTGACGAGACGCGGTTGAAGGAGGCGAAGCGCGCCCAAGAGATCGCCGTGAAGGTCTCGGGCAAGGACGGCCTGGTCGAGTCGGTCGAGCGCAAGGAACAGTCCGAGCGCGCGCCGCTCCTCTACGACCTCACCTCGCTCCAGCGCGACGCGAACCGACGCTTCGGCTTTTCGGCGCGCCGCACGCTGCAGGCCGCGCAGTCGCTCTACGAGGACAAGAAGGCGATCACGTACCCGCGAACGAGCTCGCGCTGGCTCTCCGGCGACCTCGTCCCGCAGCTGAAGCCGACCGCCGCCACGCTCCAGCCGATCGGCGAGTACGCCGCGGCCGCGCGCTACGTCCTCGCGCTGCAGCAGCTGCCGCTGGCGCGCGTGGTCAACGACTCGAAGGTCAGCGACCACCACGCGATCATCCCGACCGACGTCGAGCACGACATTTCGCGTTTCTCGCCGGACGAGCGCCGGGTGTTCGATCTGATCGCGCGACGCTTCCTCGCGGTCTTCCACCCGCCCGCGCGCTACGCGCGGACGACGATCGTGACGCTCGTCGAGGAGGAGCGCTTCCGCTCGCGCGGCAAGGTCACGCTCGAGGCGGGCTGGCGCGGCGTCTACGGCCTGCTCTCCGAGGAGGACCAGCGTGCGCGTCAGGACGAGGACGGCGAGAACGAGTCCGCGGAGCTGCCGCCGCTCGAGCAGGGCCAGCAGATCCGCTGTGCGAGCGCGGAGGCCGAGGCGAAGGAGACCAAGCCGCCGCCGCGCTACACCGAGGCGACGCTCCTGTCCGCGATGGAGACCGCCGGCAAGCTGATCGACGACGAGGAGCTGCGCGAGGCGATGAAGGAGAGCGGGCTCGGCACCCCGGCCACCCGCGCGGAGACGATCGAGACGCTGATCCGCCGCGAGTACATCGAGCGCGCCGGCAAGGATCTGACGCCGACGCCGAAGGGGCTCCAGGTGATCACCATGCTCGAGGAGCACCCGCTCACCTCGCCCGAGCTGACGGGCAGCTGGGAGAAGCGCCTCACCGACATCGAGCATGGCAGCGACGACCGCGCGAAGTTCATCGACGACATTGCGGACTTCACGCGCGCGACCGTGGAGAAGATCGCCGAGCTGGACAAGGAGAAGCTACGGCCCGAGCGGGTCGAACTCGGCCTGTGCCCCCGCTGCGGCGCAGAGACGGGCGAGATCATCAGGGAGAACTCGAAGGCCTACGGCTGCACGAGCTGGAAGAGTCGCGAGGAGCCCGGCTGCGGCTTCGTGATCTGGAAGCGTGTCGCCGGCCGCACCCTCACGCCCGAGCTCGCGCGCCAGCTGCTCGAGGAGGGCAAGACGAAGGACGTCATCTCCGGCTTCAAATCCCGGGCCGGCAAACCTTTTCGCGCGCGCCTCGTCTTGAACGAGGAGGGAAAGGTGGAGTTCGACTTTCCGGCCAGAGCGCAAACCAAAGAGGCCGCTGTCGCGGAATAGCAGAAGGCCGAACCGCGTTTCGACAGCCGGGGCGCCGGACGGTGCCGGATCCCTCTGGCCAGTCGAGGACAATCCCCCTACAGTGCGAAAGACGGGGTAAGTACGTCGTCTAACACCCACGAGGAGAAATTGACTCAGCATCAGCTTCAGGAACTGCTGGAGACCGAGCCCGCGCGCACGCTGCTCGAAGGAGCAGAGGAGCGCGGTTTCGTCCTGCCTACCGAGCTGGAGGCCTTCGCGCTCGAGCACGACCTCGCCGACGACGAGGTCGAGCAGCTGACGCGCGAGCTGGAGGCGATCGGCCTCGAGGTCGGCGAGCCGGCCTCGGAGCCGGACGATGAGCCCAAGAAGGCGGCCGAGGCGCCTGCCGAGCCCGAGCAGCCCGCCGCCCCTGCGCAGCCGCTCGTCGGCGCGGCCGACAGCCTGCAGCTGTTCCTCGCCGACATCGGCCGGCACAAGCTGCTGACCGCGGCCGAGGAGGTCATGCTCGCCAAGGCGATCGAGCGTGGCGACGTCAGCGCGAAGCGCCGGATGATCGAGTCGAACCTTCGCCTCGTGGTCTCGATCGCGAAGGGCTACCGCGGCCTCGGCGTCCCCTTCCTCGACCTGATCCAGGAGGGCACGCTCGGCCTCAACCGCGCGGTCGAGAAGTTCGACTGGCGGCGCGGCTACAAGTTCTCGACCTACGCGACCTGGTGGATCCGCCAGTCGGTTCAGCGCGCCGTCGCAAACCACGCGCGCACGATCCGCGTGCCTGTCCACGTCGTCGAGCGCCAGCAGAAGCTCGGCCGCGCCGCGCGTCGGCTCGAGGTCGAGCTCGGGCGCGAGGCGACCAAGGAGGAGCTGGCCGAGGCGACGGGGCTGCCGATCCAGCATGTCGACGAGGCGCTCGGCGCCGCGCAGGCCTCGGTCTCGCTGAACCAGACCGTGGGCGCGGACGACGAGGGCGAGCTCGGAGACCTCTTCGCCGACCGCGAGGCGGCCGACCCGTTCGAGGAGGCCGAGGAGTCGCTCCGCCGCCAGGGCGTGCGGCGCGCGCTCGACGCCCTGCCCGAGCGCGAGCGGCGCATCCTCGAGCTGCGTTTCGGCTTCGAGGGCGAGCCCTGGACGCTCGAGGCCATCGGGCACGAGCTCGATCTGACGCGCGAGCGCGTCCGGCAGCTCGAGGGCCAGGCGCTGGCCCGGCTCGCCGCGCTGCGCGAGCTTCAGACAGTCGCCGCCTGACGGCACCACCGCGTTCGGCCAAGGCGCTCCACTAACATCCGCACCTCGCCCAGCGTCCGTACTCAAACGGGCAGGGAATACCTACCGGGAGGAGTGATCCTGGTGAAGCGCTGGTTCGTCGGTTTCTCCTTGGCGTTGCTCGCCCTCGCGCTCGTTGCGGCGGGTTGCGGCGGCAGCTCGAGCAAGAAGTCCACCTCGACGCAGCAGAGCAGCGGTGGTGCGAAGGGAGGGATCCTCGAGACGGTCGCGGCTGCGGCGCCGTCCGGGTCGCCCGACCCGCAGGTGAACTACACGCTGCAGGAATGGCAGTGGTTGATCTTCACGCACGACGGCCTTATCGCCTTCAAGCGAACGGGTGGCGCGGAGGGCACGAAGAAGGTGCCCGACCTCGTGACGTCGATCCCGAAGCCGACGAACGGCGGCAAGACTTGGACGTTCACGCTTCGCAAGGGGATCAAGTTCTCGAACGGGAAGACGCTCACGGGCGCGGACGTGAAGGCGACCTTCGAGCGCCTGTTCAAGATCGGCAACAGCCCGAACGCGGGCACGTGGTACAACGTCATCCAGGGCGCAGACGCGTGCATCAAGACGCCGAAGACCTGCAGCCTCTCCAAGGGGATAGTGGTCAACGGCGACAAGATCACGTTCAACCTGACGACTGCGGATCCCGAGTTCCTCGACAAGCTCGCGGTTCCGTTCGCGTTCATCCTCCCGGCTGACACCCCGGCGACGAACGTGAACATCCCGCCGCCCGGAACGGGCCCCTATAAGTGGGTCCAGTACTCGCCGACCAAGCAGATGAAGGTGGTGCGCAACACCTTCTTCAAGGAGTGGTCGAAGGACGCGCAGCCGAGCGGGAATCCGGACGAGATCGTGCAGAAGTTCGGCCTGCAGCCGGAGGCGCAGGTGACGGCGGTCGAGAACAACCAGGCCGACTGGATGTTCGACCAGCCGCCTGCCGACCGGCTGGGCGAGCTCAGCACGAAGTACGCCGACCGCGTGCATGTCAACCCGCTGACGGCGGTCTGGTACTTCGCCTTCAACACGCGCATCCCGCCGTTCAACAACCTGAAGGCGCGTCAGGGCGTCAACTACGCGACCGACCGCAACTCGCTCGTGAAGATCTACGGTGGCCCGAAGCTGGCCGTGGCGACCTGCCAGATCCTCCCGCCGAACTTCCCGGGGTACGAGCCGTACTGCCCGTACACGAAGAACCCGGGCAGCGGCAAGTGGACGGCGCCCGACCTGCAGAAGGCCAAGCAGCTCATCGAGCAGTCCGGCACGAAGGGCGCGGCGGTGAAGGTCAACACGACGACGAACACCGTCGACAAGAACCTCGGCCTCTACTTCGTCGGCCTGCTGAAGAGCCTCGGCTACAAGGCGACGCTGCAGGCGCTCTCGCCGGACATCCAGTACCCGTACGCGCAGAACTCGGGCAACAAGCCGCAGTTCGCGTACTCGAGCTGGTATCAGGACTACCCGGCCGCCTCGGACTTCCTGAACATCCTGCTCGGCTGTGGCTCGTTCCACCCGAACAGCAACTCGAGCCCGAACATCGCCGAGTTCTGCAACCAGGGAATCCAGTCGAAGATGACCCAGGCCGGCCAGACGGGGATCACCGACCCGGCTAGCGCCAACAAGCTCTGGGCTCAGGTCGACAAGGACGTGACCGACCAGGCGCCGTGGGTGTCGATGTTCAACCCGAAGTACATCGACGTCCTCTCGTCACGCGTGAAGGGCTACCAGTTCAGCCCGCAGTGGTACTTCTTGCTCGCCCAGGCGTCGGTGAAGTAGGGGACGGGCTCTCCAGCAGTGGCTGAGTTCGCGTACGAGCCGGAGCCCGAACTCAAGCTCGCGCCCGGCGAGAGCATCAGGGAGATCTCCGGAAGGAGCCCCTGGGCGATCGCCGGGCGCCGGCTCGTCCGGAACCGGATCGCCATGGCGGGGCTCGTTCTGTTCCTGCTCATCGTCGTGCTCAGCTTCCTGGCGCCGGTCTACGCGCACCACATCGCGCATACCGATCCCTTCGTCTCGAACATCTCGGGCACGACGGTGGTCAACGGGAAGCGGGTCGACGTGATCCAGCAGGGCGGCGCCGGCCTGGGCCTCGGCGAGACGCCGATCGGCCCGACCTGGCACTCGAACTACCTCCTGGGGGCGGACCAGCAGGGCCGCGACGTGATGGCGCGCCTGCTCTACGGTGGCCGCGCCTCACTCCTCGTCGGCGTCGGCTCGGCCGTGATCTGCTCGCTTGCCGCGCTCCTGCTCGCGCTGATGGCCGGCTTCTTCCGCGGCTGGACCGACTCGGTCCTCTCGCGGATCATGGACCTGATCTGGGCGTTCCCGGTTTACCTGCTTGCGATCTCGCTCTCGACCGTCCTGCTGACGACGCCCGGCGGCGTGAAGATCGGCCCGATCACGCTCAACCCCTCGAGCCTGTGGATGCCGACGCTGATCATCGCGCTGGTCTACATCCCGTACGTGTTCCGGCCGGTCCGCGGCCAGGTGCTGTCAGTGCGCGAGAAGGAGTACGTGGAGGCGGCCGTCTCGCAGGGCGCGTCGAACTTCCGCCTGATGCTCGGCGACATCCTCCCGAACGTCGCGGTGACGGTGATCGTGCTGCTGCCGCTGATGATCGCGACGACAGTGCTGACCGAATCGGCGCTCTCGTTCCTCTCGATCGGCGTGCAGCCGCCGAACGCCAGCTGGGGCACCATCATCGGCGACGGGCAAGAGCTGCTCTACACGCGACCGTGGGTCGCGATCGCGCCGGGGATCATGATCGTGCTGACCGTCCTCTCCCTGAACGTCCTCGGCGACGGCGTCCGCGACGCGCTCGACCCGCGCGCCAAGGTGCGGGTCAGGGAGTAGGCCATGGTCGCCTTCATCGTCCGGAGGATCATCGGGCTCGTGGTCGTCCTCTTCGCGATCACGGTGCTCGTCTTCCTGATCTTCTTCGCCACCCCGGGGATCGACCCCAGCGCCCGCCTCGCCGGCCGCAACCCCTCACCCACGACGGTGGCTGCCGTGAAGCACGAGTTCGGGCTCGACCGCCCGCTGCCAGTGCGCTACGCCCTGATGATGAAGCGGCTCTTCATCTCGCGCGACCTGGTCTCGTACGGAAACCAGGCACTCGAGGTCGTCCCCGCGATCTGGGCAGCAGCGCCCGTCACCTTCTCCCTCGTGATCGGAGCGGCGGTGCTCTGGTTTGTGATGAGCGTCCTCTTAGGACTGATAGCCGTCACCTTCAAGGGGACGGTCGTCGACCCGATCATCATGATCCTGGCGCTGATCGGGATCTCCATGCCCGTCTTCTGGCTCGGTGAGGTGGTGAACCTGATTACGCAGGACCGCCTGCACGACACCTTCCTCTTCAGCTGGGTGCCGCCGCTCGGCTACACGCCGTTGACCCAGGACCCGTGGCAGTGGTTCCTCCACCTGATCTTCCCATGGATCACGTTGTCGATCCTCTACATCGGCTTCTACGCGCGCGTGCTGCGGGCGGACCTGCTCGAAAACGAGAGCGCGGACTACGTGCGCACGGCCCGGGCCAAGGGCCTCAGCCCCAAGCGCGTGCTGATGAAGCACATGCTGCGGAACTCGCTGATCACGTTCGTGTCGCTCGCCGGCCTCGACCTCGGCGTCCTCATCGGCGGCGGCGCACTGCTGACCGAGGTCGTCTTCGGCCTGCCAGGGGTCGGCCGGCTCACCTACAGTGCGCTCACCTCGCTCGACCTGCCGGTGATCATGGCGACCGTGATCTACGGCGCGTTCTTCATCACGATCATGAGCGCGGTCATCGACATCGTCTACGCCCGCCTCGACCCACGAATCAGGCCGACGTGATCGATAGATCGCTTGCGGATCCGAGGACGCATAGCGTTTGATCGACGTGCGTGCCTGCGCGGCGGACGTTGCTCCCGTCCGTGCCGAGCCCGACGACGCGTCCGAGCAGGTGACGCAGGCGCTTCACGACGAGCCGCTCGCGGTCGAGGCCGTCGACGGGGAGTGGGCGCGCATCACGACTGCCTACGGGTATCCGGGCTGGCTCCGCGTGGAGGCGCTCGGCGCCGAGGCGGACGGCGAGTGGCCCGGCCTGCCGCGGGCCGGCGACCCGGTCGCGGAGGCGCGTGGGTACCTCGGTGCACCCTACGAGTGCGGCGGGCTGACTGAGCGCGGCATCGACTGCTCGGGTCTCGTGCACATGGCCTACCGCCGCCTCGGGCGACTCGTCCCGCGCGACGCGGACGAGCAGGAAGCGGCCGCGACGCCACTAGAGGAGTCGCAGCTCCGCCCCGGCGACCTCGTCTGCTTCGGCCCGGCCGAGCAGGCCCACCACATCGCCTTCTGGCTCGGGGAAGGATCGCATCCTCCACGCCACCGACCGCGAGGGCGTCGGCGCCGTCGTCGAGGAGCCGCTGGCGAACAGCGCCGAAGACGGAGATTCGTTACGCCCGTCTCTAACAGAACGCTAGTAACGACGTCTCCACTTTGCGAAGATTGCCCCAGCACATCGGGGTCTTTAACCGGGAGGTGGAATTGACTGGCAAGCGCCGGTGGACTTGGCTTCTAGGCGTTCTCGCCCTGGCAGCCGGGTTCTCCATGATGGTCGCGGCGTACGGCGTCGCGGCGAACAAGTCGAAGACGGCACCCCAGCAGGCTCACAAGAGCGTCGGAACGCTCCGGGCCGTGATCGACACGATCGACTTCCTCGACCCGCAGCAGGCCTACACGGGCCAGAGCTGGTGGGCGATGTGGAACGTCTACGAGACGCTCCTCACGTACAAGCACGTCGATGGCCCGGCCGGCTATCAGCTGGTGCCGGGACTGGCCCAGTCGATGCCGAAGATCTCGAGCAACGGCCGGGTCTACAAGTTCACGCTCCGGAAGGGCGTGAAGTACTCGAGCGGCAAGCCCGTGCAGGCGTCCGACTTCAAGTGGGCGATCAAGCGCGGCTTCCTCGCCACGGGCCAGGGCGTCGGGTTCTACACCGACATCGCGGGCGCCAAGGCGTACGCGGCGCACCCGACGAAGAGCGGGAACATCTCGGGCATCGTCGTGAACAACAAGAAGCGGACGATCATCGTCAAGCTGACGAAGCCGCGCGGCGACTTCCTGACGATCCTCGCGCTCCTGTTCGCGGCGCCGGTCCCGGGGAACACGTCGACGCAGATCCTGAACGGGAAGATTCCGGGCACCGGCCCGTACGCCTTCTCGAGCTTCGACGCGAACCGCGGCTTCACGATGGTGCGCAACAAGTACTTCAAGCCGACGAAGTACATCCCGCGGGGCAACCCGGACAAGATCGTCGTCAGCCTGATCGGCGACGCGAACACGGCGACCCAGCGGGTGATCAACGGCCAGGCCGACTACTCGAACGCGGCCATCCCGCCGGACCGCATCGCGACCGTCAAGAGCAAGGGCCACCTGGTCCTGCGTGACACGGCGAACACGTACTACTTCTGGATGAACATCCGGGAGGCGCCGTTCAACAAGCTCAAGGTCCGGCAGGCGGTCAACTACGCGATCGACCGCAGCGCGATGAACCGGATCGTCTGGGGCGGCCTCGGCCGAGCGACGCAGAACGTGCTCCCGCCGACGTACCCGTCGTACGTGAAGCTGAAGCTGTTCAGCCACAACGTCTCCAAGGCGAAGCAGCTGATCACCCAGGCCGGCGCCAAGGGCGCGAAGGTCACGGTCTGGACGCGCGACGTCTCGGATGCACGCGACGCGGCGCAGTACTACACGAGCGTCCTGAACGCGATCGGCCTCGACGCGAAGCTGAACATCCTGCCGAGGGCGACGTACTACTCGACGGTCGGCAACGTCGCGACCCACGCCCAGACGGGCTGGGCACGCTGGCTGGAGGACTACCCGCACCCGCTCGACTGGTTCGACGTCCTCCTGAACGGCAACCGCATCACCAACACGGACAACAACAACTACGCGTGGTACTCGAACAAGAAGACCAACAGCGAGATCGAGGGCCTGAAGAAGGCTCAGGTGCTGACGCCGGCCGTGAACAAGCGGTGGGCGACGGTCGAGAAGCAGATCATGCAGCAGGCTCCGTGGGCCCCGTGGTCGAACCGCGTGTTCCCGGAGTTCTTCACGAAGAAGATGGGGTGCATCCACATCCAGCGCCTCTACGGAATCGACGCGCTGCGGCTTTGCAGGAAGTAAGGCAGCGCCTGTAGGACCGGTCAGCGAGGGCGCCTCCGGGCGCCCTCGCTGACTACACTCGCCGCTTCAGGAAATGGCCGAGCCCGCCACCGATCTCACCTTTGACAGCGCTGCGCTGCTGGCCTCCGAGGAGCACGAGGTCACAATCGTCGGGCGCAGTCCCTGGTACCTCGCGTGGCGCCGCCTGCGCCGCAACTGGGTGGCGCTCGCCTCGCTCGCACTCTTCATCGCCATCGTCGTCGCGTGCGCACTAGCGCCCGTCTACGCGCATCACGTCGCGCACACGGGCCCGAACGAGGTGCACGCCGGTGAGAAGGTCCGCGTCGACGGCAAGCTGAAGCCCGTCATCGGCGGCGGGTCGTTCTTCGACACGAAGACCGGCAAGTTCGTGGTGAAGCCGCCGATCTATCTCGGGCCGACCTGGTGGCACGCCAACGGCCGCTTCGTGCTCGGGACGGACAACCTCGGCCGCGATGTCGCGGTACGGCTCCTATACGGCGGGCGCAACTCGCTCATGATCGGGATCGGGTCGGCCTTGATCTGTACCTTCGTCGCGCTCTCGCTCGCGCTGCTCGCCGGCTACTACGGCGGCTCGCTCGACTGGATCATCACGCGCTCCTTCGACCTGATCTGGGCGTTCCCGGTGCTGCTGCTGGCGATCGCGCTCAGCAGCGCGCTGGCGATCAACGGCTTCCATCACTTCGGCATCTCGATCGAGCCCGGGAGCCTCTGGATCCCGACGCTCGTGATCTCGTACGTCCTGATCCCCTACATCGGGCGGCCGATCCGCGGCCAGATCCTGTCGCTGCGGGAGAAAGAGTTCATCGAGGCGGCCATCGGCCAGGGCGCGGGCCCGCTGCGCGTGATGTTCTCGGACCTGCTTCCGAACATTGCCTCGACGGTGCTCGTGTTCTTCACGCTGATCATTGCGAGCAACATCCTCACCGAGGCCGGCCTCTCGTTTCTCGGCGCGGGCGTGAGGCTGCCCGATCCGTCCTGGGGGAACCTGATCGCGAGCGGCCAGGATCAGATCCAGACGGCGCCGTGGCTCTCGCTCGTCCCCGGGATCGCGATCGTGCTGACCGTGCTCTCGCTGAACATCTTCGGCGACGGCCTGCGCGACGCGCTCGACCCCCGCGCGAAGGTGAGGATCGAGCACTAGTGTTCGCGTTCATCCTGCGGAGGCTGATCGGGATGGTCGCGGTGCTGTTCGCGGTCAGCATGCTCGTCTTCATCGTCTTCATCCTCGTCCCGGGCGGCGACCCCGCCGAGCGGATGGCCGGCAAGAACCCGACGCCGGAGAACATTCAGAACATCCGCGAGAAGTGGGGCTTCGACCAGCCGTTCTACGTCCAGTACGCGAAGATGATGCAGAAGGCCGCCAACGGCCTGATGCCCGGACAGCACAGCGAGTACGACATCCTGCGCTCCTTCGACACCCGGCAGGATGTCGCCCAGGAGATCGTGAAGGGGATTCCGGCTACGTTCTCGCTCTGCATCGGCGCAGGGATCATCTGGCTCGTCTTCGGCGTCCTCGTCGGCGTGATCTCGGCGGTCACCGCCGGCCAGGCGTCGGACCGGCTGATAACGACGCTCGCACTGGTCGGCATCTCGATGCCCGTCTTCTGGCTCGGCATCGTGTTGCGCTACTTCCTGGCCGAGAAGAACACGATCTTTCCGGACGGCGGCTACGTGCCCCTGACTGTGGACCCAGCGCAGTGGCTCTACCACCTGATCCTGCCGTGGTTCTGCCTCGCGGTGCTGTTCATCGGTTTCTACGGCCGGGTGCTCCGTTCGAACATGCTGGACGCGATGGGCGAGGACTACGTCCGCACGGCCCGGGCCAAGGGACTGACGCCGCGCAGGGTGCTCAGGCGCCATGTGCTGCGCAACTCGCTGATCCCGATCGTGAGCCTCTTCGGCCTCGACTTCGCCGCCGTGCTCGGCGGCGGCGCGATCCTGACGGAGACGGTGTTCGACCTGAAGGGTGTTGGCTGGTACGCGGCGCAGTCGGTCGGCGGCCTCGACCTGCCACCGATCATGGGGGTCACGCTCTACGGCGCCTTCTTCATCGTCTTCTTCAGCGCGGTCGTGGACTTCGTCTACGCGTATCTCGACCCGAGGATCCGGGCGGTCTGAATGGCTGAGCGACTGCTCGAGGTCAAGGGTCTGAAGGTCCGGTTCGCGACCGAGGACGGGATCGTCCACGCCGTGGACGACGTCAGCTTCGAGCTCGACCGCGGCCAGGTCCTGGGCATCGTCGGCGAGTCCGGCTCCGGCAAGAGCGTCACCGCGATGACGCTGCTGGGGCTCACGCGCGACAAGAACACGTCCTTTGAGGGCGAGGTCATCTACGACGGCGAGAACCTGCTCGCCACGTCCGAGTCGCACCTGCGCGAGGTCCGCGGCAATCGGATCGCGATGATCTTCCAGGACCCGATGACGTCGCTGAACCCGGTCTACAACGTCGGCGACCAGATCGTCGAAGCGATCATGATCCACGAGCAGGCCTCGAAACAGGAAGCGAAGCGGCGGGCGATCGAGCTGCTGCGCCAGGTGGGCATCCCGAACCCGTCGCAGCGCGTCGACGACTACCCGCACCAGTTCTCGGGCGGGATGCGACAGCGCGCGATGATCGCGATGGCGCTCTCCTGTAACCCCGACGTTCTGATCGCCGACGAGCCGACGACAGCGCTCGACGTCACGATCCAGGCCCAGATCCTGGAGCTTCTCGACCGCCTCCGGGCCGATTTCGACTCGGCCGTGATCTTGATCACGCACGATCTCGGCGTCGTGGCGGAGGTCGCGGACGAGATCCTCGTCATGTACGCCGGCCGGATCGTGGAGCGCGGCCTCAAGCGCCAAGTGTTCTACGACCCGCAGATGCCGTACACGTGGGGCCTGCTCGGCTCGATCCCGCGGCTCGACCGCCCGAAGCCGAAGAAGCTCCATTCGATCGAGGGAACCCCGCCGTCGCTGATCAACCTTCCGCAGGGGTGCAAGTTCAGGCCGCGCTGCCCGCACGCGTTCGAGAAGTGCATCGAGGAGCCCGAGCTCGCGAATCGCGTCGCGGATCGAGGGCATCTGGACCGTTGCTGGCTCTCTGTCGACGAGAAGCGCGGTCGGCGTGAGCAGACGATTGCCGGTGAGGCTCGGGTCGCGTGATCGAGCCTCAGGCCCAGAACGGCAACGCGCTCGTCGAGATCCGCAGCCTGAAGAAGTACTTCCCAATCCGTAAGGGCGTGCTCGCACGCGAGGTCGAACGCGTCCACGCCGTCGACGACGTCACCCTGAGCGTCGCCGAGGGCGAAACCCTCGGACTGGTGGGCGAGTCCGGGTGCGGCAAGTCGACGCTCGGGCGCTGCGTCGTGCGGCTGCTCGACCCCACCGACGGCGACGTGGTGTTCGACGGGCGCTCCATCGGGCGCCTCGGCGCCCGCGCGCTGCGGCCGCTGCGGCGCGAGATGCAGATGATCTTCCAGGACCCGTACGCGAGCCTGAACCCTCGCAAGCGCGTGGGCACGATCATCGGCGACCCGATGCGGATCCACGGGATCGGAGACCGCAAGGAACGCAAGCAGAAGGTCGAGGAGCTGCTCGAGACGGTCGGGCTCTCGCCGGAGCACTACAACCGCTTCCCGCACGAGTTCTCCGGTGGCCAGCGCCAGCGCATCGGCGTCGCGCGCGCGCTCGCGCTGCGGCCGAAGCTGATCGTCGCGGACGAGCCGGTCTCCGCGCTCGACGTCTCGATCCAGGCGCAGATGGTCAACCTGCTCGAGCAGCTGCAGGACGACTTCGGCCTCACGTACATCTTCATCGCGCACGACCTCGGCGTCGTGCGGCATGTTTCGGACCGGATCGCGGTGATGTACCTCGGCAAGCTCGTCGAGCTCTCGCCGGCCGAGGAACTCTACTCGCGCCCGATCATGCCTTACACCGAAGCGCTGCTCTCGGCGGTGCCGGTGCCCGACCCGGATCTCGCCGAGGCGCGCGAGCGCATCGTGCTCGAGGGCGACGTTCCGAGCCCGATCCACCCGCCCTCCGGGTGCCGCTTCCACCCTCGCTGCCGCTACGCGACCGATATCTGCTCCCAGGTCGAGCCGCCATTGACGGACTACGGCAACGGCCACCTCGCTGCGTGCCACCATCCGCTGAACGTCGACAAGGAAACCCTTGCGCAAGTCCAGGCCTCGCCCGTGCACACGCCGAAGGCGGCTGACAGGGCCGCGCTGCCCCGAGAGCCGGCGAAGGAGGAAGCGAACCCGGTAACCGGAGACGGGTGATCCCTGAAACGGGGTAGGTCCTCGGCCTAAAGAGCGGGGCCGGCGAGGCCGATACGCCTCGTACCGTGGACGCTGCCGAGCGCAAGGAGATCCTGTCCCGCTACGTCGACCACAGCCGCCGTTTCGACGCGGTGGCCAAGCGACGCAGTGGCGGCGCCGAGGTCATTCCCTTCTCGGGCCCGCTCCAGGAGCTCGAGCAGGAGCCGACGGCGCGTGAGATCGAGGTGCTCCAGCTGATCTCGGACGGCCTCGTGAATCGCGAGATCGGCGTCCGTCTCTTCCTCTCGGAAGAGACGGTCAAGTCGCATGTACGGCACCTGCTTGCGAAGCTGCAGGCAAGGTCGCGCGCCCACGCAGTAGCGGTGGGCTTCAGGCGCGGCCTGATCGCCTAAACGCGGGAGCCGAACCTACCGGATTCTGTGTGCTTCTCCACAACCCTGTGGAAATCCCTCAACAGGGTGATGTGGACAGGTTGGGGAAAACAGAAGCTACGACGCGCTGTGGTTCTTAGGTTCCACTACCACCACTTGACGTTGCCGGACACAGCTGCAAGCGCACACAGCGCAAGCAGCGAGCTAGTGAATCGGGAGCGCATTCTTCCTCCCTTGGGGGACTGACAGCGTGTTCGACGGTATCACCCTAAAGGGGGAGATTCAAGGTGGGCCGCGCCGCGCTCTGGGGTGGTTCTTTGAGGTTGAGGGCCGGCTGTCGCGACGTGACCTCGCTCTTGTCATCTACAGCGTCTGGCTAGCCATTCTTTTCGCCGTTCTGGCGTTTGTTGTAGCGCACGACACCGGTCTTAGTACGTCCGGACCGCTATGGCCATTGGCGGTACTCGCGGCGTCCGCTCTCGTCGTAGAGAGACAGAGTGTCCGCCTCAGCCCACGTGCCGAAATCTCGGTTTCGTTCCTCCCGATCGTCCTCGCTGCTGTCATCTACGGGCCTGGCGCAGCAATCTGCGTCAGCTTCGCGAGTCTGGCGCTTGAGTTCCGCGCGCCGTACGCGCGGTGGTTCATCTGGACGTGTTCGCGGTCGATCGCTGCAGGGTGTGCCGGAATCGTTGCGCTCTCGATCAACGGTTCTGACGAGTACACGTTCGGTCGCCTAGCGGCAGCTGTGGCCGCCGCGACTCTCGTAGAACAAGGTGGCGACTTCGTCTTGGGATCGGTCGTAGCTCGTCTTCGGGGAAGCTCGTTGACGGAGATCGCACGGATTGGAAGCACCGTCCTCGTGACCATGCCGCTATACACGCCCATCACGACGCTTCTCGTGTTCACGTACCGCCAGGTTTCGCCATGGAGTGTGGCCTTGTTCCTCTTCCCTGCGTTCGCCGCCCAGAAGCTGTTCTTGCTGTACCAAGAACAGCGGGCAACCGCTGAGGAACTAGCTCGCGCGGTAGTTCGTCAAGAACGAGCTAACGTGTCATTTGCGACGGCGCTCGTTGCGACCCTCGACGCGCGAGATAGGTACACCGCCGGCCACTCTACGGCTGTCGCGACGTACGCTCGGGACATTGCCGCGAGGCTCGGTCTTTCAGTTCAGCAGGCGCAGATGGCGCACCTTTGCGGGCTCGTGCATGACATCGGCAAGGTCGGACTCCCCCCCGGTCTCCTCGAGAAGCCAGGTCCGCTGACGCTTGAGGAGCGGCGACTCATGGAGAAGCATCCAGTAATTGGGGAGCACATTCTCGCGAAGGTCGACGACTACGAGGAGATCGCGCGCCTTGTGCGACATCACCATGAACGGGTCGACGGCAACGGCTATCCCGATCATCTTGCGAACGACGAAATTCCGCTCGTTTCCCGCATCATCGCCGTCGCGGACGCGTACGACGCTATGACGTCCGATCGCCCTTACAGGGATGCAATGCCGTCCCACGTCGCGCGGCTTCGCATAGCTCAAGCTGTCGGCACACAGTTTGATACGAATGTTGTCGCCGCATTCGAGGCGATTCTCGCAAGCGCCCCTGAAAGCTACCGCTTTGGGCGCGGCAACGAGTTCAGACTCTCGGCCCCGGCCCAGGATCTCAATCTGGAGCCGACGGTTCCTCCGGAGCTTCGGGTTGTCGCATCGTGAGTGCGTAGATCGCTGCTTCTGTACGAGTTCGCACGCCGATCTTCTTTAGGACGTTGCGGACGTGGACTTTCACTGTCGACTCCGACAAGAAAAGTAGCCCGGCGATCTCTCTGTTCGTCCTACCCTCGGCCAGGTGTTCTAGGACCTCCCGCTCGCGGCGTGTGAGCCCAGCGTGTTCAATTGCCACGGCCTTCGCACCGCGTCGGGCGCCGACCCTCTCATGAGGCTCGACATCGGAGATGATCATGACCTCCTGCAGCGCAGAGCGGATGTCGGCGAATTGAGCGACGCGACGTGGAAACCGCCGATCGAGTCGAAACGTGAAGACGAACGGATCCAACACGCCTTTACTGACCGCCGCTCGAATCCGCGGCAGGATTGGATCAAATGAGCCTGGCTGCTCCACACTAAGAAGTGCCCTCACGCTTGTGCAGAGCGCAGATGCTTCGTTCTCGCGGCTTGTGTTCTCCGCTTCCTGGAGCAGCTCGAATGCAGCCTCCGTTGACCCGCTGGTGGCAAGGGCAACGGAGCGGGTCGCCAGAAACTCGGAGAACTGGCCGCGAGAGCCAACGTGCGGCCAGTGGGTTTCAGTGACGCGGACCGCATCTTGCGTCTCGCCGGTCAATAAGAAGAGCTTGCAGCGGCTCGTCCGCTCATTCATCTGCAGGTATGTGTCTCCGTTCCTCATCGCTGTGCGCGCGACCTCGTCGAGAAGAGCGAGTGCCTCGTCGTAGGCGGCCGTTCCCATCAGTGCGCCTGCGCGGGTCAGATAGACGTGCGCGCGGCCAAAGTTCAGATCGAACGCATTGATCTCGCGCAATGCATGATCCGATGCTGCGAGCGCGCCAGAGTAGTCTGCGGCAGCACGAAGGGCGGCGGCGTAGACATGCCAGAACGACGCGCGAACAACAGGATCCTTCGCCTCGCCCACAATGCCAGCCACCGCCTCCGTGCCCGATAGACCATAGTTCAAGGTGCCTAGGCGCGTGCCGAAGTGAAGCCGTCCATTCTGGATGCGCACGAGCTCATCTGAGCTCGAGCCGCTCATCCTCTCGAACTCACTCAGGAGCTCCGCGGCCGACTCGTCTTCTTGCTCCAGCGCGGCTAAGAAGAGCCCCCAGACTGCACGTCGTTCGTCGTCGCGGGCCGTCGCTACTTGTCGAGCTCGCTGGAAACTCGCCACTGCGCTTTCAATCGCGTCACTGAAGTACGCGCTGTTTCCCGCGAGTGAGAGCGCCTTTGAGGCAAGCGGGGATTGGTCGGCGAGTTCGGGGCCTGCGCGCTCAGCAAGCCGGCGGGCCCGCTCGTGGAAACCTTCGCGAAAGGCGAGTTCCGCGTCAGCCAGATCGAGTAGAGCGCCACTAGCACCGCGCAAGCGCCCGAACTCGACAAACGTTGAGACGGTCTTTAGGTGTCCTCGCTCGAGCAGCTCATAAAGCGATGCTTCAAGCAACTCGTCGAGTGATGCTGGCATGTCGAACTGCCGAACGACTTCAAACGCCTCGTCCCACTCGCGGTGGCCGATGAGCAGTCTGACGACCCCATCAACGAGATCCTGGCAACGGGCATCTGGCAGTTCGAGCATCTTGCGTCGGAGGAACGCTCGCAACAGTGGGTGCATGGCAAGCACACCAGAACGCTCGTCGGTTAGGAAGCCCACTCGCGTGCCCTCCTCGATCACTCTGTTGCTCTCGCGGCCGAGCAACTCCGTTGCGCGGTGCACTGTGATCGAAGGCAACAGGCTTACTTGCGTGAGCTTCTCGCGCGCACTTTCTGCGACCGAAGTGAACAACTCCTCAGCTATGTAGTCATGAAGTTCTGGCGGGAGTTCCTCGCGATCGCGTGCTAGCGGCTTCTTGGTGTACGAAGCTAGTCCGATAATCGCGGGCCAGCCCGCAGCGAGTTCGATCAGATCGTGCATAACGGTCTGATCGACTGACCTGAGAACCAAAGCCGCCTCCTCATCGCTCATCTTCAAGGCTGCGGTATCCACCTCGAAAACGGCGCCGTAGAGGAGATCGCGCGTATTGCACCAGAGCGGTCGGCGCCGACTCGTGAGTACGAGACGCACGTTAGTGAGTGTGCGAATGCGATCGATGACATGCTCAGCGTCGGGAGTCAAGAACTGGTAGTCGTCGATCGCGAACCACGTCTGCTCGGGCCAGCCCGAAAGATCCTCGACGAGCAGATCGGCTGCTCGGACGGAGTCCTCCGCACCGCGTCGCGCATACAACCACTCGCGAAACCGGGAGCCGACGCTCGGGATACTCCCTTCGGTTGCTTCGATGACGCCGGTACCGAGCGCGGCCATGTCGGCCGACGAGGGTCGGGCCGCATACCAGACGTGTGGCCGCCTTGCGAGCCACTGGCGGGCGAGCGTCGTCTTCCCGTAGCCGGCAGGCGCTACGAGCATGATCACTCGTGCGGTGGTTTCGTCCAGGAGGCGCGTCAGGCGGGGCCGCTCGATGATGTGGCGGTTCGCTGCTGACGTCGCTTGTTCGTCGAGTTCGACCATCGCTCGTAGGAGTTTGCGCGCTAACCCTAGAGTCGTCCCACCTCGCGGCCAAGATGTCGGGAAGCTCCGCGCCTGCGGCCGTGGCCGCAGGCGCGGGTGCCGTCAGTCCCCCGGAGCGGGTGGTCCTGCTCCGAGGCTTTGGGAGAGGGGATCGCGCCCGGTGAGCGTCCGGTACGCGCTTGGGATCTGCCGACGTCGTGCGCAGCCGAGCTTCTGCCGGAGCACGTCCGAGTGGGCCTTGGCCGTTCTCGGCGAGATGCCGAGGCGGCGCGCGACCTCGTCGTTCGAGCATCCGGCGGCGATCAGCTCGATCACCTGAAGCTGTCGTTCGGTGATCACCGGCGGCCCCTCATGCAGGACTGTGACCATGGCGGCGACGCTAACAACGGCCTTGATCGGTGCCTATTGACCCTACGGAGTAACTTCGGGCGTACATCAGCGGAGGTAATGCACGAGTAGAAGCGGCCCCGCTGCCGCCGTACGCTAGGCACATGCTCTGCTCGAGCTGCTCGGCTGAGAACCGGTCCGGGGCGCGCTTCTGCAACTCGTGCGGAGCCCCACTCGACGCGGCTGCGCCGCCCGCGCGTGAGGAGCGAAAGGTCGTCACCGTGCTGTTCGCCGACCTCGTCGGGTTCACCGCGCGCGCCGAGCAGCTCGACCCGGAGGACGTCCGCGCGCTGCTCGCTCCGTACCACGCGTACCTGCGAGAGGAGCTCGAGCGCTTCGGCGGCACCGTCGAGAAGTTCATCGGCGATGCGGTGATGGCGCTCTTCGGCGCGCCGACGGCACACGAGGACGATCTGGAGCGCGCCGTCCGTGCCGCGCTCGCGATTCGCGACTGGGCGAATGAGCAGGACGCGCTGCAAGTGCGGATCGCGGTCAACAGCGGCGAGGCCTCGTCGCACTCGATGCGCGGGCGGCCGAGGGCGAGGGCATGGCCGCCGGCGACGACGTCAACACCGCGGCACGGCTCCAGAGTGCGGCCCCGGTGAACGGCGTGCTCGTCGGAGAGACAACCTACCGCGCGACGAGGCAGACGATGAGTACCGCGAGGCCGAGCGCGTCGAGGCGAAGGGCAAGTCCGAGCCGATCCGCGTCTGGGAGGCGCTCGAGGCGGTCGCGGATCGGTGTTGACCTCGTCGAGATGCGCTCTCCCTCGTCGGGCGCGAGCGCGAGCTCGACGCGTTGCGCGATGCCTCGAGCGGGCGCGGTCGCAGCGGCAGCTCAGCTCGTCACCCTCGTCGGCGTCCCCGGAATCGGCAAGTCGCGGCTTGTCCAGGAGCTCTTCGGCGTCGTCGAAGCGGAGCCCGACTTCACCACCTGGCGGCAGGGCCGGTCACTCCCGTACGGCGAGGGTGTCAGCTTCTGGGCGCTCGCGGAGATCGTGAAGGGGCAGGCGGGGATGCTCGAGTCGGACTCGGAAGAGGAGGCCTCGCGCAAGTTGGCGGAGGCCGTGCAGGAGGTCGCGCATGACGCGGGCGAGGTCGACTGGATGGCTTCGCGGCTGCGGAGCTTGGTCGGGCTGCAGGCCGAGGAGCAGGCGAGAGCGTCGCAGAGCGAGAGCTTCTCGGCCTGGCGAAGCTTCCTCGAGGCGCTCGCCGACGAGCGACCGGTGGTGCTCGTGTTCGAAGACCTGCACTGGGCTGATGACGGCCTCCTGGACTTCGTCGACCAGCTCGTGGAGTGGGCGCGCTCGGCACCGATCCTCGTCCTCTGCACCGCGCGGCCCGAGCTGCTCGAGCGCAGGCCCGGCTGGGGCGGAGGGAAGGCGAACGCTTCGACGATCTCGCTGCCACCCCTGGCGGACGAGGAGACGGCGCGGCTCCTCTCGACCCTGCTCGAGAGACCGGTGCTCGCGGCCGAGACGCAGGCCGAGCTGCTAGCGCGCGCGGCCGGCAACCCGCTCTACGCCGAGCAGTTCGCGAGGATGCTGGCCGAGCGCGGCTCGCTGGAGGAACTGGCGCTGCCCGAGACCGTGCAGGGCATCATCGCCGCGCGGCTCGACCACCTCTCGGAGGCGGAGAAGGCGCTCCTCCAGGACGCGGCGGTCGTCGGGAAGGTCTTCTGGCTCGGGGCCGTCTGCGCGGCGGATGGCCGGGCCGAGGCGGAAGAGGCGCTGCTGCGGCTGGAGCGCAAGGAGCTTGTGCAACGCGCGCGCAGGTCGTCGGTCGAGGGAGAGGCCGAGTATGCGTTCCGGCACCTGCTCGTTCGCGACGTCGCGTACGGGCAGATCCCGCGCGCCGCGCGCGCCGTCAAGCACCTGGCCGCGGCTGAGTGGGTCCAAGCGCTCGGCCGGGCCGAGGACCACGCGGAGATGCTCGCCTCGCACTACTCGCGGGCGCTCGAGTACTCGCGCGCTGCGGGTCGCGAGGATGGCGAGCTCGTCACTCGCGCACGCCGGGCGCTACGCGACGCGGGCGAGCGCGCGGCGTCGCTCCAGGCGTGGAGCCCGGCGGCCGGCTTCTACGAGGAGGCGCTCGGGCTCTGGCCCGAGACGGATTCGGAGTTCGCCGCCGTCCAGTTTCGGTGCGGAGAGGCACGCTTCTACCGCGACGGGACCGGGCTCGATCTGGTGCAGGCAGGCGTCGAGGGCCTCGCGGCCAGGGCGGAACCGGAAATCGCCGGCCAAGCAGCCGTAATCGCCGCGCGCATCCACTGGCTGGTCGGTGACCTCGACCACGACAATGCCTATGGGGAGCTTGCTCTCCGCCTCGTGGGCGACCGCCAGGATTCCGCCGCGCGCGTCGGCGCCCTCACCCGGCCCGTCGCTCGGCAGGGATTCGACGGCCGCTTCGAGGCCGTGATCGAACAGGCGAACAAGGTGCTGCCCGACGCCGAGCGGCTCGGGCTCTTCGCGGAGCAGGTCCGGCTCCTCAATCTGCGCGCGGACTCGAAGGTTGCGCTGGGGGACGACGAGGGCTTCGCCGATTTTGCGCAGGCGATCGCGCTGGCCTCCGAGATGAGGCTCTACGAGCAGCTGCAATCGACGTTGAACAACAAGTCGGCGCGAGAGATCGATCTCGGTCGCCTCGAAGAAGCCCAGAAGACGCTTCTGGAGCTGGAGGCGAACCTCGAGCGGTATTCGACGGATCACGAGGTACGGTGGGTGCGCGAGATCGACTCCGAGATGGCCTACACGGGCGGTCGGTGGCACGAGGCGCTGCCGATTCTCGACAGGTTCCTCGCCGAGTCCGAGGCCGGGGCTCCGCACTACCTCGACTCCGTCGTTCACAGCACTCGCGCGCTGATTCGTCGGGCGACCGGAGATCGCCACGGCGCGCTCGAGGACTCTGAGAAGGCGCTCGAGAGTGCCCGTCGCACCCGGGGAGGCCCAGCTCGTCGGCCTGGCTACCGTCTGTCGCGCCGCAGCTCTGCTCGACGAGGGCCGTACCGCCGAGGCTCTCTTACTCGCTCGCGAGGCGCTCGACCTGGAGAACCTCGTCCTCAACGACTTCATGGTCGTCGAGGCGGCGTGGGTGATGCTCGATCTGGGCCTGACTGAGGCGTATCTCGCGTGGCTCACGAGGAAGTCTGGTTTTGCGTGGGCGCGCGCAGCCGAGCTCATCTGCACGGGCGACCTACGCGGGGCGGCCGAGGTGCTCGAGCGGATCCGCTTTCGCCCAGGGGAAGCGCAAGCCCGGCTCCGCGTGGCGAGAGCGCTTGTCGAGGAGGGCCGCCGCGGCGAGGCGGACGCCGAACTCCAGCGATCCCTCGGGTTCTGGCGAGAGGTGGGTGCGACGCGCTACGTGCGCGATGGCGAGGCGCTTCTCGCCGCCTCCGCCTGAACGAAGCTCGACTCGTGCCCGCGGCGGTTCGCCTCTGCGAGCTCGTTCGCGCTCAGCGCGCCGATCCGCTCGAGCAGCTCGAACTCGTCCCGCAGGTGCGTCCGCATCATCTCGGGCCCGTCGGTGGCGATCGTGAACGGCACACCGTTCTCGATGAAGGCGCGGAAGGTCTCGCGCACCGCGTCCTCGTCCGCCAGCGCGCGCGTGAGCAGGTTCGAGGTCGGGCAGATCTCGAGCACGATCTCCTGCTCGCGGATCGCCGACATCAGCTCCGGGTTGCGGGCGGCGAGGATGCCGTGGCCGATGCGGTCGGGGCGCAGGTGCTCGACGACCTCGCCGATCTCGGTGTCGCCGTGCTCCGCACCCTCCTCGCCCACGTGGATCGTCACGCCGAGGCCGGCGTTGCGCGCCTCCTCGACGAGCGGCGCGAGGTCGCGGTAGGGATAGCGCTCGCCGCCGGGGCGCGGGCCGGCGATGTCGACCCCGACAATCCCGCGCGGCGCGTAGCGGATCGCTTTCTCGACGATGATCGCGTTCTGGCGCTCGTCGAAGGTGCGGTCCATCATCAGGATCAAGCCGGCGCGCACATTCGGGTACTCGAGGCTCGCGCGGTCGAGGCCGCGGATCGCGGCCATGATGATGTGGTCGAGGTCGCGCTCGCCGCCGCGGTTCCGCTTCATCGGGTTGAAGCGGAGCTCGAGCGTCGTGATGTGCTGCGAGCGGTACGCGCCGCCGATCGCAGCATGCACCGAGCGCTCGACCGCGAGCGGGCTCGACTGGATCAGCTCCGTCCAGTGGTAGATCTGGTCGAGGGCGTCGAGCGAGTCGACCCGGCGTGGGTCGGCGATGGTCACGAGCCGGTCGAACTCCCAGTAGTCCTTGACCGGGAGCGCGATCCCCTGCTCGTGCGCAAGGCTCCACATGATCTCCGAGGCGACCGATGCGCCGAGGTGCGTGTGGAGCTCGGCGAGTCCGCCTTCGATCACGGCGTCAGTCTAGAGCCGGTGGGCGCGGCCGAGCCTGAGCCACCACCAGCCGGCACCGAGCTGCAGCAGCGAGATCAGCAGGAGCGGGAGCGCGAGCAGCGCCGGCAGCACGACGTCGAAGAGCGCGATCGCGATCGGCCTCACGAACGCCCTCTCGGAGCTCGCGTAGATCACGAGCGCGCCGAGCGTGGCCAGGCCCGCGAGGTAGAGCGCCGTGCCGTGCGGGGTGAGCAGGAGCCAGAGGCCCCACGCCGCGGCGCCCACTCCTGCGAGCAGGAGCAGGAGCGTGAGCGGCATCAGGCCCGGCGTCATGCGCGCCGGCTTGAGGAAGCGCTCCTTGGAGCCGTGCAGGAGCTTGAGGAAGTGTTTTCCCGGCTGGGCAAGGTGCTCGGCGACGACCTCGAACGGCCACTCGCGGTCCGGCCCGGGGGTGCCGAGCGCGGCGAGCTCGTTCCGGGCCGGGACGATCTTGGCGGTGAGCTGGTACGCATCGGCCATCAGCGCCCAGGCCTCGACCTCGCAGAACGCGTCGAGGTCGGTGCGGACCTGGGCGAGCGCGCGCTGGACGTCCTCGACGACGCCGAAGTCCGTCGACTCGATCGTCGCCTCACGTTCCGCGACCCGGCCGCCTGGGGTGCGCTCGCGGGCGGGGAGGCCCGTCTGGAGGTGCATGAAGCCGACGGAGCCGCCAAGGCGCAGCAGCTGCAGCAGGCGCTCCTCGCGCTCGGCGTCGCCGTAGATCGAGATCACCCGTCCGAGCACGGCGGGCAGGCGGGTCGAGGGCCGCGCGAGGTCGGGCATCTGGCCGGAGCCGTCGCTGATGATCCAGTGGGAGCAGTCCCGGTCGAGCAGGCCCTCGACGCCCTGGTTGTCATGGACGCCGCCGTCGACGAGCTCGACCGTCAGGTCGTCGAAGAGGCCGGGCACGACCATCGGCGGAAAACCGCCCGGGAAGCACGCGGACGACGCCACCGCGCCGCCGAGGGGGAAGTCGCGGCAGGCCTCGGGCAGGTCGTCCCACCTCGTCCGCTTCAGGATCGCGTTCTTGTCCACGTCCTCGCGGGCCGACTGGTCGCGGGTTCCCTGGCGCGGAGGCTCGCCCATGTACATGGCCTCGAAGCGCCAGTTGTGGCCGGTGTTCAGCGTCGTCGCCTCCAGCAACAGGATCGGGACCGGCGAGTTGCGGCGCCGGTTCTCGACGTCTGGGTCGAACGCGCCCTCGAAGCCCTTCGGCGCGATCAGCAGGTCGCGCATCGCGATCCGGCCCCCGCGCCTGGGCCGATCGCCCCACGCCCGCGAGTAGAACCGCTGCTCGTAGAGCTCGCCGACGCGGTCGGTTCGTGAGTAGCTCGGCACCGCCATCTGGAAGTTCTTCAGCGGGTTCGCCCAGCCGGACCCGCGGACGTTCGACGCGGCGGCCTCGCGGTACTCGCTCTCGACGGCTCGCACGAGCGCGACGTAGTCGGCGTCGATGATCTCGGCGTCCTCCTTCGACTCGAGCAGGTTCTTGACGTGCAGGTAGTAGAGGGCGCCGACGATCGAGCCGCCCGAGACGGTCGAGATCACCTGGATCGGCCGCAGCAGCCCGAGCTCGGCGAGCCGGGCGAGCACGCCGATGTGGAAGAACGCCGCGCGATGCCCGCCCCCCGAGAGGGCGAGGCCGAGCTTCGGGTGTCCCCGTTCCTCGGTCACTGGCGGCGCCGGGGACCATACGCTCCGTTCGAGTGCGGGTCTACCTGCGAACCGGTGCGTGTGCTGCCGCGCCACTTGACCCACGCGGGTCATGACATCGGGTGCGGTCGGCTGGCAAGCTCGCTCGCGAGCAAGGGCCGGCAGGGGTGTGCCCACACCTTCCCCCCCGCGGCCGCTTCCGCGGAAGCGCACCCACGGGAACCTCGTCCGGCCCGAGCCCATGTCCTACCGGCCGCCCACGGCGGGGCGGCCGGTAGACGTTTGTGAGGGAATGCCGAGCCGATGACAACCTCCGACCTCGTCACGCTCGACCTTCCCGGAGCGGTCGAAGACCTGGCCGCGCCCGGCGTACGTGATCGACCGCGACGGCCGCTTCAGCTGGGTGAACGGCGCGTACCTGGAGATCTTCGGCGACCTGCGCGGGCGGTCGTTCGTCGAGTACGTCGCTCCGGAGCACCGCCAGCTTGCGCGGACGAACTTCACGCGCAAGGTCGTGGGCAAGACGACCAAGATCTTCGACCTGACGGTCCTCGACCGGAACGGCAGCCGGATCACGGTGCGGATCACCTCGGCTCCCCTCCGTCGCGGCGGACAGGTCGTGGGGATCTTCGGGATCGCGGTTCCGCTCTCGCACGCCTCTACTCCGGAGCGCTCGCCCCTCGACGACCTCACCCCTCGGCAGAACGAGGTTCTCTGGCTCCTCGCCGAGGGTCTCGAGACACCCGCGATCGCCCGGCGGCTCGGCGTCGCCGAGGAGACGGCACGCAATCACATCCGCGCGCTGCTGCGGGCGGCGGGTGCCCACTCGCGGCTCGAGGCGGTGTTGATGGGGCTGCGCAGCGGGGTGATCAGCTGGGACTTGACCCGGCCGGATCAACAGACCTCGGAGGCCGCGGCCGACGAATGACGCAGGCCGCGGCGAGATGCTCGCCGCACTCTGCGGGGCCGATCCGCCGGAATCCGCTCGGGAGACGCCGCGGCCCGCTCCATCGCTCCGTCAGAATCACCGCCCGATGAAGGTCGGCATCGTCGTGCCGTACTCGTGGTCCTACTGGGGCGCGGTGCTCGAGCACTCGGAGCTGCAGGCGGAGTCGCTGCAGCGACTCGGCGTCGAGACCAGGACGATCATCGGCAACGACCCGCCGGGGAGCTTCACGCGCGTCCTGCACCCTCGGCACGGGCGGCACGGCGCCCCGCCGCCGGACGTCATCCCGGTGGGGCGGTCGGTGATCGTGCCCGCGAACGCCTCGCTCCCGAACATCGTCCTCAGCCCGAATGCGGTGCCGAAGATCAGGCGCGTGCTCGAGCGCGAGCGCTTCGACGTGCTCCACCTGCACGAGCCGATGACGCCCGTAATCTGCACCGCGGTGATGGCCTGGGCGCGCTGTCCCGTCGTCGCGACCTTCCACGCCTCCGGCGGGCTCGGCTGGTTGCATGCGGGACGACCGGTGTGGGGATTCCTGATCGACCGGATCGACCGGCGAATCGCGGTCTCCGACGCGGCGCGCGAGTCGGCGGCCCGCTGGTTCCCGGGCGACTTCGAGGTGATCCCGAACGGGGTGCTGATCCCCGAGGAGGCGGAGGCAGGCGGCCGCGAGCATCGCGTCGTGTTCGTCGGCCGGCACGACCCGCGCAAGGGGATGCCCGTGCTTCTGCGCGCGTGGCCGGAGATCCACCGCCGCACCGGCGCACGCCTGCGCATCGTCGGGGCGGACCCGCTGATGGTGCGGCTCGCGCTCCAGCGTGCAGGTGTCGCCTCGACGGGGATCGACGCGCTCGGGTTCCTCAGCCAGGACGACCTGACTGAGGAGCTGCGCAGCGCGAAGGCGCTGGTCGCGCCGTCGCTCGGCGGCGAGAGCTTCGGCATGGTGCTCACGCGTGCGTTCGCCTGCGCGACCCCGGTGGTTGCTTCGGACATCACCGGGTACCGTGACGTCATGACGGACGAGACGGGCGTGCTCGTCCCGCCGGGAGCTCCGGATGCGCTGGTGGATGCGGTGACCGGGCTGCTCGACGACGAGCCCCGGCGGGAGCGGCTCGGCGTGTCGGCCCGGCGGCTCGCGCAGGAGCGCTACTCCTGGGACGACATCGGGCGTCGCCTCGCCGAGATCTACCGGGAGCTCGCGTGAGACGCCTGCTGCGAATCCCGCGCTCGCCGCTGTGGCGGGTGGTCGCCGTGCTCGCGGCGGCGGCCGGCGTCGTGGCCCTGGTCTGGTGGCGCGGCCCCGACTGGGGCTCGGTCTGGCACGCGTTCGACGCCGTCAAGTGGTACTGGGTCGTCGTCGCGATCGGGCTCAACCTGCTCTCGGTCGTCGTGCGCGCGTTCGCCTGGAACACGGTGATCAAGCAGGCAATCCCGCCGCCGCATCCGCGCTTCCCGCTCGTCTTCTCGGCGTTCTCGGTGGGCTTGTTCGCAAACGCGGTGCTGCCTGGGCGCATCGGCGAGCTCGCGCGAGTGGCAGTGCTGACTCGGAAGCTCCGCCTGCAGGGGCGCGCGGACGGCACCTGGGCAGTTCTCGTCGGCACCGTGTTCGCCCACCGCCTTTTCGACCTCGTGCCGACGGTCGGGCTGATCCTCTACGTGCTCGCGACTGCGAAGATTCCGCACTGGGCGATCACGAGCCTGTTGATCGTCGGCGTGATCGGCTTCGGTCTGTTCGCGTTCGCGTTCGCGAGCGCGCGGCGCCACCACCAGTCGGTCGTGGAGGAGGTGGGCCCGGTGAAGCGGCTCGTCACGATGGCGCAGCACGGGCTGGGCGTGCTCCACGCCCCCGGCCCTGCCGCCATCGCCGCCTTCTTCCAGTGCCTCGGGTGGCTGTGCCAGTTCTTCGCGGTCTACACCGCGATGCGCGCGTTCGACATCCACGCGCCGCTGCCGGCCGCCGGCGTCGTGCTGCTGCTGATGAACGTCGCGACGCTCTTCCCGCTCTGGCCGGGGAACATCGGCCTGCTGCAGGCCGTGGTTGCGCTGCCGCTTCGCTCGTACGGCGTCGCGACCGGGAAGGCGCTCGCGTTCGGCTTCGGGCTGCAGGCGATCGAAGCCTCGGTCGGGGTCGGCGTCGGCCTGATGTTCCTCGCGCGCGAGGGGCTCTCGTTCGCGATGTTGCGCCGGATGCCGGGAGCCGAGGAGGCGGAGGTGCCCGGGGAGACGCGCACGGAAGAGGAGCCGGCTCGAGTCGACGGCGCCAGTGCGCGCGCTCGCGTCCCCGGCTAGCCTCAAAGGCGTGCTCACGGCCGCCGAGGCGGCCGCCGCGCTCGCCCGCGGCCTGCGGCGCGCCGGCGTGGAAGCGGAGGAGCTGCCGCTTGCGGACGGGGGCGAGGGCACGGCCGGGGTGCTTGGTGCGACGGTGGCCCGGCTCGAGTGCGTGCACGACGCCTTCGGCCGCGAGTGCGAGGCTCCCATCCGCGAGCTTCCGGAGGGGACGGTCGTCGTCGAGAGCGCGGAGGTCGTCCCGCTCGACCCGTCGCGGCTGGACGTGCGTGAGGCTTCGAGCCGCGGCCTCGGCGAGCTGATCGTGCGCGTCGGGCCATGTCCGCGCCTGCTCGTCTGCCTCGGTGGGACGGCGACGATGGACGGCGGCTTCGGCCTGCTCGAGGTGCTCGACGAGCTGCCCGCGCCGACGGTCGCCCTCTGCGACGTGCGGGCCACCCTTGCGGAGGCGCCGCGGCTGTTCGGGCCGCAGAAGGGCGCACTCGCAGACGACGTGGCCGAGTTGGAGGACCGCCTCGCCGGCCACCTGCAGTCCTACGCGAAGCTCCCCGGAGCCGGCGCCGCGGGCGGGCTGGGCGCGGCACTCGCCTCGCTCGGGGCGCAGCTCGTACCTGGTGCACGCTACGTGTTGGACGCCGTCGGCTTCCGCGGCCGGGCGGCGACCGCGGATCTCGTCGTCACGGGCGAGGGCACCGTCGACCGCACGACCTTCGAAGGCAAGGCGCCCGGGGAGGCGCTGCGCGTGTGCGAGAAGCTCGGCGTGCGCTGCGTCCTCTTCGGCGGACGCGTCGCGGACGGCGTCGAGGCGCAGGCGCTCAGCGGCGACCCCGCGCGGGCCGGGGAAGACCTGGAGGCGCTAGGCCTCGGACTCGGCGGCGCGTAGCCGCTTCGCCATTGCCTGCAGCAGCGGCCAGGCGATGCGCGCGTCGCTCTCGACGAGCGGGCGGAAGTCCCAGAAGGTGAGCCCGTAGCACTTGAGGTCGGACTCGGCGTCGATCGAGGCGGTGCGGTCGCCCTGGTCGATCATGGCGATGTCGCCGAAGTAGTCGCCCGGGCCGAGCCGGCCTCGCTCGTCGCCGTGGACGCGGACGACTGCCTCGCCGCTCTCGATCACGAAGAAGCCCGCCGCGCCTCCACCCTCGCTCGCGACGCTCTCCCCGGCCGAAAAGGTGCGCTCCTTGAAAGAGCCGCTCAGACGCTCGAGCTCACGCGGCTCGAGCTCCGCGAAGAGCGGGACGCGCTGCAGCAGTTCGACGGAAGGCCCGGCCACGGCGGGATGCTAACCCGCCGGGACGGAAGCCGCTACACCGTCGACATGCCCAGGCGCGCGCCGATCACCCCTTCGGCGGCCTGCACGCTGCCCGCGTGGCCGGTCACGGCGGGGAGGAAGTCGTCGCGGTCGAGCGCGAAGAGCTCGACGTCGGTGGCGGCGAGGACCGTGGCGGTGCGCGGCACGTCGCGCAGCAGAGCAATCTCGCCGAAGTACGAGCCCTCGCCCTCGCGGCGCGAGGGGCGGCCGTCCACGAGCACGTCGACCTCCCCGGAGGAGACCACGTAGAAGCGGTCGCCGTGGTCGCCGCGCCGGATGATTTCCTCGCCTCCTTGCGCCTGCACAGGCGTCAGCCGAGCGGCGAGCCGCTCGAGCACGGGTGGCGAGAGCGGCGAGAAGATCGGGATTGCCTGCAGGAGTCGGAGCCTGCGCGGGTCGCCGGGGTCGGCGTCGAGCCTCGTCAGGCTCGTGTGTGTGAGCAGCGACAGCACCGGGAGCAGCGAGCCGACGATCACCAGCGTCCAGCGAACACCAACCACATCGATCAGCGGGGGTGCAAGCACCGCCCCGAGAGCGATCGTCGCATAGACGAGGCTGTGCAGGACACCGAAGACGCGCGACAGCACCTCGCTCGGCGTCCCCCGCTGCAGGATCGTAAAGCCGGAGACGTCACAGATGATGTTCGCGAAACCGACCAAGCCGAAGGCGACGAGTGCAGCGCCGGTCCTTGGAAGGACTCCTAAGAGAAGCAGCGGTCCGCCCGTCCCGGCCACTGCAATGCCGAACGTCGTGGCCAGCCGCCGATGCCCGACGAGGGCGAGTGCGACTGCGCCCCCGATAAGCCCGCCAACGCCTACGGCTGATTGGAGGTAGCCGACGCCGCCGGAGCCGAGATCGAGCAGTTGGAACGCCGAGACGGCGACGAGAACGCCAAAGGCGCCGTTCACGAGAGTCTGCGCGCCGAAGAGGCCGATGACCAGCCGCAGGCGCGGGTCGCTCCCAATTGCGCGGAAGCCCGCGGTTGCTTCCTCGAGCAGATGAGGCCGCTCGTGAGTCAGCGGTGGCTCTGACGCGCGGAGAAGCGGGGCAAGCATCAGTGCCGACCACAAGAACGCGGCGGCGGTCACGGCGAAGACGACCCACACATTCGTGAGGGTGAGCAAGATCCCGCCGAGGGCGGGGCCGATGCAGTAGCCGAGGCTTTCGATCGTGCTCGAGCTCACGTTCGCGGCGGTCAGTTCCTCCGGGGTGCGCGCAAGCGAGGGAATCAGGGCCGACTGCGCGGGGTCGAACACCGTCGCGAGCACGGCCGCAATGGACGCGAGCAAGTAGACGATCGCGGCGGGCGCATCCGTGACCACGCATACCGCCATCGCTACAAGGGCGCTCGCGCGTAGCAGGTCGGCGCTCAACATCACGCGCACCCTCGGGTAGCGGTCGCCCAAGATCGATGCGAACGGCGATGCGACCGCGGCCGGTACCCAGCGGATCACCGCGACGAGGGCGACCGCCGAGGCACCGCCCTGGTCGTAGGCGAAAACAACTAGGGCCACGGCATAGGCCCAGCTCCCGATGATGGAGCCCGCCCAGGCGAGCTGGAGCTGCCGCAGCGCGCGGTTGCGAAATACCTCGCGCAGCGCACGAAACGAATCCCGCAGATGCTCCCGGAGCCTCGCCACGTGCTGAGAATGGCACCGAGCATTGCGTTTTTGAAGCCCGCGTGGAAGATTTCGGGAACGAACTCCGTCTATTGCTCAGGTTCCGGAAGTTCGAAAGGAGGAAGTTCATGGAAGAGGATCGCGAGACTCGCACCGACGAGGACGTCGAGGCGCACATGACAAAGGGCGCCGTCACGAAGGGCGCCGTCACAAAGGGTCGCAACGACGAAGGCGACGACGTCGAGGCGCACATGACAAAGGGCGCCGTCACGAAGGGCGCCGTCACGAAGGGTCGCAACGACGAAGGCGACGACGACGACGTCGAGGCGCACATGCTCAAGAACGCGGTCACGAAGGGCATGACCAAGGCGTAAAGGCCTAAGGGGCTTCGAGCTCAGCCCAAGCTGAAGAGGGAGCCGAAGGCTCCCTCTTAGCGTTCCCGGAGAAGCTTCCCGAGCGCGTCGAGCAGCTGGAGCGCGGCCTCGCGCCTGTCGGGCTCGGCCTCGTCGAGCCGCGCGGCGAAGCGGGCGAGCGCGTCCGCCTCGCCGCCTTCCTGCTCCAGCACCGCCCGCGCCGCCCGTGCCTTCTGCAGCAGGTCGAGCGCGATCGCGGCCTCGTTCGCGAACAGCCCGAGCAGCTCCATCTCGGCCAGCGAGAACGCGGCCTTCTGCGGCCGGTCGAGCACCTCGAGCACCCCGAGCGCACGGTCCTCGTGCAGGAGCGGGACCGCCATCAGCCCATTCGGCACGAATCCGGTCGACTCCGCCGCCTCGCGGGCGAAGCGCGGATCCTTGTCGAGCTCCTCGACCACGAGCGGCTGCCGCGTGACGAGCACCCAGCCCGCGATCCCGGTGCTGGACGGGAAGCGTTGGCCGATGAGCTCGTCCGCGCCCTCGCCCGCGACGGCCTCGAAGACGAGCTCGTCCGACTCTTCGTCGAAGAGGAATACCGACGAAGCGCGGGCGCCGAAGATCGCCCTGGCCACCTCCACGACCGACTGCAAGAGCTCTCGGTAGTTCTCCTCGGAGCCGAGGGCGCCGGCGGCCACGGCCGCGCGCAGGTCGCTCATCGGCCGACCTTTGGTCGACGAGCGTTTGGAGGGGGTTTGGCGAACCTCAGGTGAGCGACGGTCATCTGCCTCCTCCCACGTTGTTGGCCGTCAGGTAGAGCACGCTCTTGAGCTGGAACGGCGTCAGCTCGGGGTGCTTCGAGAGCATGAGCGCGCAGATGCCGCTCATGTGCGGCGTGGCGAAGCTGTTGCCGGTCGAGAGGATCGTGCCGCCGCCGAGCCACGCGATCTCGACCCCGACCCCGCGCGCGAAGAACTCGACCGGGGGCGAGGGGTTGTAGAAGAACGTCATCGGATCGGGCTCCTCGTGGCTGCCGACCGAGATCACCGACGAGAAGCGCCACGGATAGCTCTCGACCGGCATGTTGTGCGCCGACGCGACGAGCACGGTGCGGCGGAAGTAGGCGGTATCGGCGAGCTCGTGCAGGAGCTCGGCGAACTGGCGCTTCGTGGTCGAGAGGCTCATGTTGATCACGTCGAATCCCTGGTCGACCGCCCAGCGCAGGCCGGCGAGCAGGATGGGGCCGCTCCCCTTGAAGCCGGCGCCGAGCACGCGCGCGCTGAAGACGCTGCACTCCGGGGCGAGCTGGCGCACGATCCCGGCGCAGGCCGTGCCGTGTCCGCAGAGGTCGCCCTCGGTGTCCTCCACGACCTCGACCTCGTCGTCCTCGCCGCGGTGGAAGGCGACGGCGCCCTCGACGTCGCCGACGCGCGGGTGTCCTGCTTCGATCCCGCTGTCGAGGATGCAGACGCGGGCGCCCTTGCCGGTCGCATCGCCGAAGGCCCAGTCGCGGGTGACGCGTTCGGGCCAGTCGACGCCGATCGAGATCCGCTCACCCGCGCCTGCGGGGAGACTCCACGCGGGGAGGTCTGCGGGCTCCTGCGCCACGCCCGGATCGTATGGGTGCCGTTACCCGTCCGCCAGGAGGCGCCGGAGCTCCTCGACCACGCGCGGCTCGGGCTCGACGCCCTCGGCCTGCAGCGCGCTCTCGAGGTCGGCGAGCACAGCGGCGCGGTAGGCCGCGTCCTCTTCCGCCCGCGCCACGAGCCCGTCGAGGCTGCGGCGGGCGGCCGGAAGCTCCTGCGCCGCGCGCACCCAGCCCTCCGGCGCCGGGCGGAGCATCCCGATCAGTCGTCCCAGTTGTTCGTAGTCGTAGCCGCTCATCACGTCACCTGTCCACCGGACGGGGAAGGGGGGAGGTTTCTTCCCTCGAAGGCCTCGCGCAGCTTGTCGAGACAGCGCGAGATGCGGCTGGCGATCGTTCCCGCCGGGAGCCCCAGCGTGTCGCCGATCGTGCGGTAGCTCTCGTCGCGTGCGAAGAAGCGGTCGAGGATCTGGCGGCAGTTCTCCGGGAGCTCGGCCAGCGCCTCGTGGACGTCGAACGCCTCCTCGAACACGGCCAGCGTGTCGTCCGCCGCGACCTCCGGCAGCTCGTCGATGTCGGCGTCCGACTCCCGCGCACCCGCGCGCAGGCGGTCGATGCAAAGCCGCCGCGTGAGCTGCGCGATCCAGGGCCGCACCGCCTCGTCCTCGCGCAGCGAGTCGAGCCGCTCGTACACGCGGGCGAAGACCTCCTGGAAGATGTCCTCGGCGTCCTGCTGTGGGAGGCGGAAGCCCTGGACGGCGATCGCGTACACGTAGCGCGAGAAGCGGTCGACCAGCTGGCGCCAGGCCTCGTCTTCGCCCGCGCGGCAGCGTGCGACGAGCGCGGCGTCGTTGACCGCGGCCGCGGTCAGCTCTGAGCGGCCCGCAGCCGCTTCGCCATGGTCTCCAGGAGCTTCCATGCGATCGAAGCGTTGCCCTCGACGAGAGGCCTGAACTCCCAGGACGTGAGGCCGTAGCAGCGGAGCTCGCTGTCGGCGGTGACCGTGGCGCTTCGTGCGCCCTCGTCGATGAGGGCGATCTCGCCGAAGTAGTCGCCGGGCCCGAGCGTGCCCCGCCCGGAGCCACGGACCGCCACCGACGCCTCGCCGCTCTCGATCACGAAGAAGCCCGCGCCGGTCTTGCCCTCGCCGGCGACCGTGCTGCCGGCCTCGAACGTGCGCTGCTTGAACGAGCGGGCCAGGCGCTCGAGCTCGCCGCGCTCGAAGTCCGCGAACAGCGGAACGCGCTGCAGGAGCTCTACCGGTGCCTCGGCCATATGCGCGGGATACTACGGCTTCGCGGCCTGGGCGCGACCCGCGAGCTCCTCGATCTTGCCCTCGGCGGCGTCGAGCCGCTCCTTGCAGAAGCGGTAGAGCTCCTCGCCGCGCTCCCAGAGCTTCAGCGCCTCGTCGAGCGGCGCCTCGCCCGTCTCCAGGCGCTGGACGATCTGCTCGAGCTCGGCCTGCGCCTCCTCGAAGGTCACCGTGTCTCCTCGACACGCGCACCGAAGCCACCCTCGGCCAGCTCGACCTCGACATGCTCGCCCGGGGCGACGCTGCCACCGGAGCGGACGATCGCCTCGTCCGCGCGGACGATCGCGTAGCCGCGCTCGAGCGTCGCCCGGGGCGAGAGCGCGCGCAGGCGGCCGGCGGTCTGCTCGAGCCGGGCTCGCCCGCGCTCGACGAGCAGGCGCGGGGCGCGGCGGAGGCGCTCGTGCGCGCGGTCGGCGCGCTGCCGCTCGCGCTCGAGACTGCGGCGGGTGCCGCGTTCGAGGCCCGAGCGGGAGCGGTCGAGCCGCTCCAGCAGCTGCGCGAGGTCGGGCACGACCAGGCGGCCCGCGACGCTCGGGGTCGAGGCGCGGACGTCCGCCGCGAGGTCGCAGAGCGGGGTGTCCTGCTCGTGGCCGACGGCGCTCACGACCGGGACCGGGCAGTCGGCGATCGCGCGCACGAGCCGCTCGTCGCTGAAGGGGAGCAGGTCTTCGAAGCTGCCGCCGCCGCGCGCGACGACCACGACGTCGACGCCCTCGCGGCAGAGCGCGCGCAGCGCTTCGACCACCGCGCTTGCTGCGCGCGGTCCCTGGACGTACGTCTCGGCGACGAGCACGTTCGCCGGCGGGAAGCGCGTGGTGACGGCGGTCAGGACGTCGCGCTTGGCAGCCGCGTCGTTCCCCGTCACGAGGCCGATCCGCCCGGGCAGCAACGGCAGCGCCCGCTTGCGCTCGGCGGCAAAGAGCCCTTCGGCCGCCAGCTTCCGCTTCAGCCGCTCAAGCGCCGCGAGGTGCTCGCCGAGCCCGAAGCGCTCGAGCGAGAGCGCGCGCAGGCGGAACTCGCCGCGCGCCTCGAACAGCTCCGGCCGCCCGTAGGCGTGGACGCGGTCGCCGTCGGCGAGCTCGAGCCGCAGCCCGTCGAACTGCCCACGCGGCATCGAGACGCCCAGGCACGAGCCTTCCTGCGGGTCCTTGAGCGTGAAGAAGACGCTGGCCCAGCGGGCCGAGCGGCGCAGCTCCGTGACCTCCCCTTCCACCCAGACGGTCGGCAGCCGCGAGAGCCAGGAGGCGATGCCGCGGTTGAAGGCGCCGACGGAGTAGACCTTGCGGTCGCCATACGCGGTGGCCTCGACCTTCACGAGGCCAGGATACGGCTGGGTGCCCTAGATGAGGATCTCGGCCGCGGTCTCGGGCGAGCAACCCTGCGCGATCAGGTCGACCGCGTGATGCAGGTCGGCCGAGCTGTGGGCGACCTTCTCCGCGAGCGGCAGCGGGTACCCGGCCTCCATCAGCACGTGCAGGCGCCAGCTCTCGACTTTCGCCTGTTCGTCCCTAGGTGTCTCGGCGATCTGCGTCATTTGGGCGTACGGTAGTTCGCTCTGTCCTAGACGAACCCTGCTTGCGTAAGTTGGCGTTCCCGCGCTTCAGCGACCGCGAAACGTCGGAGCGAGGCGCGAGCCCGCATCGTTGAGCGCCTCGTCGATGCGGCGCTGGAGGTCCTGCAGCCGCGCGTTGAGCGCCGTGCGCTCGGCTTCCGCGTCGGCGGCGAGCGCCTGCACCTGCGCCCTCAGCGCGATTTCGGCGTCGCCGACGCGGCGCTGAAGATCCGCCACGAGCTCGTCCCGCTCGTGCTCGAGCGTGTTGCCGATCTGCGAGAGCTTCCGCTCCAGACGCTGGCCGCCTGCGTCCGCGACGTGTGCAAGCCGCTCGGCCAGGACGCCCTGCGCCTCCCTCGAGAAGTGCGCGACGGCGCGGTCGAGCTCGCGCGAGAGGCGCTGCGCCGCGTCGTCGCGCGCGTTGCGGATCGCGTCGGCGAACTGCTTCGAGACCGCCTCGGAGAAGCTGCTCGCGGTCCGCTCGACGACGCGCTTGAGCTGGTCGAGCTGGCGCCGCTCGATGTCGGCGAAGCCGGCCTGGATGCGCTGGATCGCCTCGGCCTCCTCCGTGGCGACCCGCTCGCGGAGCTCGATCTCGCGCTGGCGCAGGCGCTCGGCGACCTCGTGCAGCGCGCGCCGGCGGTCACGCTCGTGCGTCTCGAGCTGCTCCCGCGCCTCGCCGGCGACCTCGTCGGCGGTCGCGGTGAACTGCGACTCCAGCGCGGCCAGGCGCTCGCGCTGCGCCTCGCTCGCGGTGTCGAGCCGTTCGGTGTCGAGGGCGAGCCGCGACTCGGCTTCGCTCATCAGCTGCCGCTGCCGCTGTGCGAGCGTCTTCAGCTGCGCGGAGAAGGCCTGCTCGGCGCGCTCGATGTCGGTCGCCAGCTCGGCGAGCCGCTGTCCGATGCGCCGCTCGACCTTCGCGAGTGCCTCGCTCAGCTCGGCACCGGCTCGGTGCTCACGCTGGCTGAGCGCCGCCCGTCGCTCCTCGGCGATCCGCCGCTCCTGGGCCACGAGCTTCGAGAGCGAGTCGGCGCGGGCGCGTGCGAGCGTCCGCTCGAGCTCGGCGGAGCGCGCGTCGACCTCGGCGGCGACGAGGGCCTGGAAGCGGGCTTCGGCCTCCTCGAGCCGGCGGTCGACGTCGGCCGCGCGTGCGACCAGACGGTACAGCGCGATCGTCCCGAGCTCGAAGGCTGCGCAGACGGTGAGTCCGGCCGCGGTCACGGCGAGCTCGCTCGAGGGCCCGAGCGCGAACACCACCCAGCCGGCCGCCGCGGCGAGCGCGAGGATCCACGTCAGCGTTACGAGGAGCGTGCGCGAGGCGCGGCCGCTGACGGCGGCTGCGACGGACGCGAATACGGCGACCACCGCTCCCGCGAAGACGAGCTCCAGGACCTCCGCGCGCACGGGCCGCATGCTACGCCAGCCTGAACACGAGCAGAGCCGCCGCTAGGGCGACGTTCGCCGCGGCCAGCACCTGGAGTGCGCGCTCGGGTGCGGCGGCCAGCGTCGCTCGGGTGACGGCCTCGCTGCCTCCGTCGTGCAGCTCGATCGTCCCGCTGACGGTGGTCACGCGGCGGCGGAGATGCCGGACCGGAGTCGAGAGCACGCGCTGTGCGTAGCTCATCAGCGTCGCGTAGGCGGCGGCGAGCAGCGCCTCCCACGTGATCGTCCCCGCGCAGGCGAAGTAGCCGGTCAGGAGCGGGAAGGCGCCCCACGCGAGGGCGAACCCGGCCCCGTTGTGGATCGCGCCGCCGAAGAGCTCGAGGTTGTAGACCGGCACGAGCGCAGCACCGACTCCCACGAACACGAGCAGCCAGCCGTCGAAGGCGAGCGCGCCCCCGATCCCGAGCGCGACCGCGACGGCAAGCGGCACGATGCTCAGCGCGACGAGCATCCGCCGCGGGATGCGCGTCTCGAGCGGCCGCCCGATGAGCTCGTCCAGCGCGTGTGCCGAGATCCCCATTGCGAGGAAGAACGCAACAGCGGCGGCGGCGAGGCGGCCCTCGTACAGCGTCGGCGCGAGGCAGGCGCCGATCGCGACGTAGCTCAGGTGCCAGGCGGTGTAGGGCGGGTGCAGAAGCGTGACGTAGTCGCGCCAGCCGCCGGGAGCGAGCGCGTAGAACGCAGGCCGCGCCCGAGCCTCCGTCATGTGCGCCGACCCGAGAGCACGGTGCAGCCGCCGAGGCTGAGGCGCTGCGCCTGCACGTCGCCGAAGCCGGCCTCGCGCAGGGCCGTCAGCAGCCGCGGCACCGGCCAGCGCCGGTCGAACTCGCGGATGCTGCCGCCGAGGAAGCGACCGACCTCGTGCCACCCCGGCGAGATGGCGCGCCCGGCCAGTGGCAGGCCGAAGTCGACCCAGAGCTCCCAGGCGACGCGCGGAAGCGCAGCAGGCGGCACGCCGAAGTCGAGCAGCGCGGCGGTGGCACCGGGGCGCAGGACGCGAGCGAACTCGCGCAGGCCGGCCAGGAGGTCGTCGAGGTAGCGCAGCAGGTAGGCGGCGGTCAGGCCGTCGAACGACGCGTCCTCGAACGGCAGCTCGTCCGCGCCCGCCTCGACGAGCCGCACGCGCTTCGTCTCCGCGGCGAGCACGACGCGCCGCCTCGCCTCGTCCAGCATGTCTGGGCTCTGGTCGACCCCGACGACGGAGCAGCCCGTCTGCCGCACGAGCTCGAGCGCGACCGCCGCGGTTCCCGTTGCGACGTCGAGCACGGTGTCGTCCGGCCCGACGGGCAGGCGCGAGACGAGGAAGCGCCGCCAGCGCGGGTCCTGGCCGAACGAAAGCGCGTTCGCGTAGCGGTCGTAGCTCGGGCCGAGCGGGGCGAAGAGCTCGCGCGCGACCTCGGTACGCGTCCCTTGCACGTACCGAGTCTAAGGCGCCGATCAGGGAGGCCGTGCGGGTCTGGCCCGTGCGGCCGTCTAAGCTCGGTTGAGTGGATCTCGACCGCGATCTGAGGCGAATCGCCGAGGCGGCGAGCGCTCACGCAGCCGAGGGCGAGGACGTCGCCGGGATCGTCCCCGCCGAGCCGGCGAGCGGCATCCGGCTCTACGTCTGCGCCTACGGCAGGGACGGCGCGACGACGTGGCTCGTGCTCGACGCCACCGGGGTGCCGGTGGAGGACCGCGACCTGGTGCACGACGCGGTCTCGATCGCGGCGCTCTGCGAGGTCGCCGAGGACGCGGCCGGCGTCGAGCCGGAGGCGCCGCGGGTCGCGAGCCCGGCGCTGCTCGACGAGCTGGGCGGACACGCCGGCGAGGCGGTCGCAGCCGCGGTCAAGGCGGCGTCTGACACGATCGCCGAGCTCGCGAGCGACGTCGAGCGCGGTTACAAGCTGCCCCTGAGCTAGGCTGACGGCATGGAAGGCGGCTTTCCGTTCGGCGGCGACCCCGAGGACCTGATGCGCAGCCTGCGCGAGTTCGCCGAGCAGCAGGCGGAGACGGTGCAGGAGGCCCAGCGCGAGCAGTTCGCGACGCTGACGCTGAACACCGCTGTCGAGCTCACCTCGGCCGCACTGCAGCAGGTTCAGGCGACCGGCGGCGCGGAGGAGCAGGCGATCGCCCTGCGCGACGCGATGCGCGTGCTCTTCCCCGAAGCCGTCGCGCTGGTCTCTGCGGCGCGGCAGGGCTTCATGCGCGAGGGCTAGGCCGCGCGGGACAAGACGGCCGCAGCGGCCAAGCCGCTACGGCCTCTAGTCGGCGTCGCAAGCGACGCCTCGGTCAGCAGCGCGGCAGGGCGTCCTGCGCGAAGGCTGATCCGGCAGCACCCTCCCGCGCGAGCCGGCGACCGGCCCCGATCAGCCAGCGGCCGAGCGTCAGGCGTACGCGTCGTCGCGGTGCGATCGGGGACCAGTCGCTGCTCAGGCGCGCCACCCGCTCTCTGGCGGCGTCTGTGCGGATCTCGTGCTCAAGCATCCTCGGCTCCTCTCGACGCAAAGTATCTCGACCTCGAAGTAGAACGTTACAGATCGAATCTCTTGACGTCAAGACATTTGTGATCGAGAATACCGACATGAACGAGGACGAGCAGGATCACGTCGACCGCTGGCTTGCAGCCCACGAGCTTCCGGGCGCCGTAGACGTTGAGGTCGAGGGGATCGTCGACCGGATCAACGGCATTCGCCGGCGCCTGCATCGAATGCTCGACGAGACGCTGGCGGAGTTCGGCCTCACCGACGGCGAGTGGAAGGTACTCACCCACCTGCAGCTCGACGGGCCGCCACATCGCAAGTCGGTCGGCCAACTCGCCAAGTGGGGCGATCTCTCGAGCGGGGCGATGACCAACCGGATCGACCGGCTCGAGCAGGCGGGCTTCGTGAAGCGCGTGGCAGACCCGGACGACCGCCGCGGCGTGATCGTCGAGCTCACGGACGCCGGGAGGCGCGCGTGGGAGGAGTCGGTCAGCGTCCAGGCGGCGAAGGAGTCGCTCGTCGCGGCCGCGCTCAGCGCCGAGGAGAAGAAGCAGCTGAACGCGCTTCTGCGACGGCTGATGCGCGAGTTCGAGCGCCGCGAGCAGAAGCCCGCGTAGCTACACGGGCCGCAGCGTCCCCGCGAAGACCTGCCACGCGAGCGCCGACTTCGCGGTGAGGCTCAGCAGCATGTAGACGCGCTCGCCGTAAAGGTAGTCGCGCCAGCGCCCGACCCGCCGGTACTGGAAAACCATGTTCAACGCGAAGACGTTGAACACGACGAAGATCGAGACGTAGATCCCGTAGACGAAGCCGGGCGGGCCGCCGGGGCCGATGCCAGCGCCGACGAGGTAGATGCCGATCGCCACCCATGGCGCCGCGCCTGCCAGCACGCCGAACCAGTACGCCGTCCAGTCGGTGCGCTCGGTCGTGCGGTTGTGTACCTCCATCACCCAGCCGAAGAGGATCATCGCGGCGTTCGCGGCCGCGATCAGGATCAGGCTCGCGATGTCGTAGATCCCGACGAGCAGCGCGATCACGACGATCATCAACGACGAGCTGAGCGAGTACTCGAGCCAGCGGGCCCGGTTCATCCCCCGTCCGAGCTCGCGGCCGTACCAGCCCCGGCCGAACGACGCAAGCGACCAGTGGGCGGCCGCAGAGAGAAAGAGAAAGGCGGCGACGAGCGGCGCGAGGCGCAGCTCGAAGAGCGTGTCGCGCACGGGGACGAGCTGCTGCGACGCGGGGTCGAGCTCGAGGAACGAGGAGGTCACCGGCAGGGCGAACCCGGTCGCCAGCGCGAGCATCAGCAGGCCCTGGGCGAGATGCAGCGCCCCGAGCGTCGCGTTCCAGCGATACAGGCCGCGGAGGCTCCCGCCGCGCGCCGGCGCGGCGGGAGCCGTGGTTGCGGTTGGTGCTGCCGTCACTTAGCGCGCCGGGGGGATCAGCACGCGGTTGACGACATGGATGACCCCGTTCGTCGCCATCACGTCGGCCTTGACCACCTTCGAGCTGTTCACGAAGACGTTCGAGCCGGAGAGGCGGATCCGGACGCTCTTGCCGTTCAGCGTCTTCGCCGAGCGCAGCTTCACGACGTCGGCCGCCGTGACCTTGCCCGCGACGACGTGGTAGAGCAGCACGGCCTTCAGCTTCGCCTTGTTGGCGAGCAGCGCCTTCAGGGTTTTCGTGGGCACCTTCTTGAAGGCCGCGTCCGTCGGCGCGAACACGGTGTAGGGGCCGGGCTGCCGCAGCGCGCGGACCAGGCCGGCGCGCTTGAGCAGCTTCGTCAGGGTCGTGAACTTCCCGGCGGCAGTCGCGGTCGAGACGATGTCGCCGGTCCCACGGGTGCTCGCGCCGGCGGTGGAGCCGGTCGAGAACGCGGCGACGGCGGCGACAGCGACGACGGCGAGCAGGAGTGCGAGCTTCTTCATGACGTCCTTTCGGTCGGTGGACGCGTCAGCGGGACGCGGACGCGGGGATCGGTCGAGGGTTTTCCTGGCGGCGGCCGGCAACGAGCCAGCCCAGGCCGTAGACGGCCGAGAGGCCGACGAGCCCGTAGACGATCCGGCTGGCAGCGTTGGTCTCGCCGAAGTCGAGCCCGAACACCCACGCCACCAGGTCGAACTTCGCGATCGCGACGAGGCCCCAGTTGAGGCCGCCGACGAGCACGAGGGTGAGCGGAAGCAGATCGCGCTTCCCGAACATACGTACACCTCCTGTATAGAGACTGTCCAACATGGCGGTAGAGTACTGCCCTTGACGCGGTTTGTCAAACTTATGTCCAGAAGCTGTATAGTTCGCCGCGTGAACGGCGAAACCGTGCTGCGGATCGGCGAGCTGAGCAAGCGCTCGGGCGTGAGCCCCGAGCTGCTGCGGGCGTGGGAGCGCCGCTACGGCTTGCTCAACCCGACGCGGTCGTCGGGCGGCCTGCGGCTGTACTCGCTCGACGACCTCGAGCGGGTGCGACTGATGCGGCAGCACCTCGACGGCGGGCTCGCGGCCGCAGAGGCCGCGGCGCTCGTCTCGCGGGCTCCCGTCGGCGAGAAGGTCGACGCCGCGGTCGCCGAGCCGGCCAGGGCACAGACCGAGCTCGCCGCCGCGCTCGACGCCTTCGACGAGCCGGCCGCTCAGGCCGTCATCGACCGGCAGCTCGCGACGACCACCCTCGACGCCTTCCTGTCCGAGGTCGTGCTGCCCTACCTGCGGGAGCTCGGCGAGCGCTGGGAGCGCGGCAAGGCATCCGTCGCGCAGGAGCACTTCGCCTCCAGCGTGCTGCGCGGTCGGCTGCTCGGCCTGGCGCGCGGGTGGGGCCTCGGCCTCGGCCCGCTCGCCCTGCTGGCCTGCCTTCCCGGTGAGCAGCACGAGCTCGGGCTCGTCGCCTTCGGACTCGCCCTCCGGGCGCGCGGCTGGCGGATCGGCTACCTCGGCGGCGACTCGCCGCTCGACACGGTCGCGAGAGCGGCCGACGATCTGCGCCCCGACCTGGTCGTGCTCAGCGCGGTCTCGAACGAGCGCATCGGCAGCGCGGCCGCCGCCCTGCGGGCGCTCGCGAGGCGCCACCGCGTCGCGGTCGGTGGCGCGGGGGCGAACGGGAACAGCGTGGAGGAGATCGGCGCGATCACGCTCACGGGCGATGTGGTCGCCGAGGCCGGGCGCATGACGGCGCTCGTCCAGAGCGCCCGCTCGTAGAATCGGCGGGCCGATGGGCCTCGTCGACTCCGCGATCGTCCGCTTCCTGCCGGCAGTGCCGAAGCCCGTCGTGCGCAGGATCTCCGAGCGCTACATAGCCGGTGAGGAGCTCGACGACGCCCTGCGGGCCGTGCGCCTTCTGAACGAGGAGGACAAGCTGGCGACGATCGACGTCCTCGGCGAGGAGATCACGAGCCCGGACGAGGCGCGCGCGATCGCCGCCGCTTACCGCGAGACCTTCGAGGCGATCGAGCGCGGCAAGCTCGACTCGAACGTCAGCGTCAAGCCGACGGCGCTCGGCCTCAAGCTCGGCTACGACCTCTGCCGAGAGAACCTCGAGGACGTCGTGCGCCACGCGGCCGAGCGCGGCAACTTCGTCCGGATCGACATGGAGGACTCGTCGACGACCGACGAGACGCTGCGGCTCTACCGCGGGTTGCGCGCCGCCGGCCACGACAACGTCGGCGTCGTCTTCCAGGCCCGGCTGAAGCGGACGCTGCAGGACATCCGCGACCTGGAGGAGCTGCGGCCGAACGTACGCCTCTGCAAGGGGATCTACGTCGAGCCGGCGGAGATCGCCTACCGCGACTTCGACTCGATCCGCGCCAGCTTCGTCCAGGCATTGGAGGAGCTGCTCGAGGCCGGCTGTTACGTCGGCATCGCGACGCACGACGAGTGGCTCGTCGAGCAGGGCCAGCGGCTGACGAGCACACGCGGCCTCGGCCGCGAGCAGTTCGAGTTCCAGATGCTGCTGGGCGTGCGGCCGGGGATGGCCGACGAGCTCGTCCGCGGCGGCCATCGGCTGCGCATCTACACGCCGTTCGGGAGGCACTGGTACGCGTACTCCCTACGGCGGCTGCAGGAGAACCCGAAGATCGCGGGCTACATCGCCGCGGACACGGTCGGGCGGCTGCTGCCCCGTCGTAACGGCCGCTCGTGATCCGGGCGCGGTCGAGGTTCTAGGGCTTTCGGGCGACGACGATCAGGTCGCCCGGAACCCGCACCTCGCGCCGGCCCCAGCGGTTGGGGTCGGGCAGCTCCTCGAGCAGCTCGAGCGCGAGGCCCGCTCCGCCGAGCGCGTGGATGAGCCGGCCCAGCGGCCACGTGTCGAAGTAGCTCTCGTGCCAGTGCAGCATCTGGTCGAGGCACGCGGCGACCGGGTGCTCGTCGTAGAGGAAGAGGATCCCGCCGCGCTTGAGCGCCGCCGCGATCCCGGCCGTCCACTCGTGCAGGTCGGTGACGTCGGCCAGGGCGCCCCACGACGAGTAGACGACGTCGAAGCGGCCGCGGCGAAGCTCGTGCGGCAGCGCCTCCGGCGACGCGGTCACCAGCGCCGCGTCGGGCAGCCGCTTGCGCGCGGCCACGACGGTCTCCTCCGACGCGTCGACGCCGGTGACGAGGGCGCCGAGGCTCATCAGCGCCGCCGTCTCCCGGCCCGCGCCGCACGCGAGGTGCAGCACGTGGCGGCCGCCGATATCCGGCATTCGCTCGCGCACCGGCTTGGGCAGCGTGCGGCTGCCGCGCGCGGAAGAGCGGCGGATCCGCTTGTGCGCCTCCTCCCATGCTCGGAGATTCGTGTCCGTAGGTTCCATCAGGCCAGGAGCGAGAAGCCGCCGTCGACGATCAGGGTCTGGCCGCAGACCATCGCGGCCTCCGGGGAGCAGAGGAAGCAGACGGCGTCCGCGACGTCACCCGGCTCGACCAGCCGGCCCGCCGGGGTGCGCCTCAGCCCCGATGAGATCATCTGCTCCTTGTTCGGGAAGTGGTCGAGCGCGCCGGTCTCGACCACGCCCGCCGAGACCGCGTTGACGCGGATCCCGCGGGGGGCGAGCTCGACGCCGAGGTAGCGTACGAGCGCCTCCAGGGCCGCTTTCGAGACTCCCACGAGCACGTAGTTCTCGAGCACGCGGATCGAGCCGAGGCTCGAGACGCCCACGATCGACGAGCCTTCCGGCATCTGCGGCGCGCACGCGCGGGTGAGCGTCAGCAGCGCGCGGGCATTCGCGTTCAGCGTCCAGTCCCAGTGCTTGTCCTCGGTCTCGAGCGCGGGCTTGATCACGCCGGTTGCCGCGTTGTGTACGAGCGCGTCGAACGGCCCGAGCTCCGCCGCTTCCGCGGCGACGCGCTCCGAGGCGACGTTGCCCCGCAGCAGCAGCGGCTCGGCGCCGGCCGCGCGCAGCTCTTCGGCGGTCTCCTCGGCCGCGCGGTCGTTGCGGAGGTAGCCGATCGCGACGCGCTTCGCGCCGCGCTCGGCGAAGCGCAGCGCGATCGCCATGCCGATCCCGCGCGAACCGCCCGTGACGAGCACGGACGCGCCCTCGAAGCTCATTGCCGCCGCGGCAGCGGCTCGTCTTCGGGCGCCGAGGCCGGGATCTCCTCCCAGCCGGGCACGTCGCGCCGCACTCGCGGGCCCTCGTGTGCCTTCGACGAGGCGTGGCCGAGCCGGTCGAGCAACGCCATCTGCTCCTCCGCGTAGCGCCGCAGCTCGTGGTCCTCCGGCAGGTCGAGCACGAGCTCCTGCACTCGCGCGCGCAGCTGGTAGGCGAAATGCGGGGTCGCCGGGCCCACGAGCGCATCGATCTGCTCCCGGGTCGGCTCTCGCTCCGGCATGGGCCGAAGCCTAATGGCTGAGGCGTCGCCTGCGATGCCGCCCGAAAGGGCACGCGGTCTTTGCCCGCGCGCCGGTTTGGGTAGGTTCGAGCCGATGCGCCGTCCCGAGCTAGCCGACCTGATGCTGCTCGCGACGGTCACCCTCTGGGCCCTCAACTTCACGGTCACGAAGTACATGATCTCGCACGGCCTGCAGCCGGTCGCCTACGGCTGCCTGCGGTTCGGCGCCGCCGCCCTGATCTTCGCCGGCCTCACCTGGGCGCGGGAGCGCTCCTTCGCGATCCGGCCCCGCGACCTGAGGATCCTGGTCGTCGCCGCGGTGGTCGGGATCTTCCTGAACCAGCTGGCGTTCGTGTACGCGATCAAGCTGACCACGGCCACCACCGTCGCGCTGCTGTTCGGGACGCTGCCGGTGCTGACGGGGCTCTTCGCCTTCGCGCTCGGGATCGAGCGCCTCAGCTCGCGCTTCTGGCTGGCCGCGGTGCTCGCGTTCGGCGGCGCCGCGCTGGTCGCGCTCGGCGGCGGCGGAGGGGTCTCGACCCAGCTCTGGGGCGACCTGCTCGGCCTCGCGGCCTCCGCCACGTGGGCCTGGTACACGGTCACGGTCGCGCCGCTCCTGGTCCGCTACTCGACCCTGCGTGTGAGCGCGGTCGCCTTCGCGATGGGCAGCGTGCCGCTCTTCGCCGTCGGCGCGCACCAGCTCGCGACGCAGGACTACAACCTCGGCACGACCGTGTGGTTGCTCTACGCCTTCGCGATCATCGGCCCGCTCGTGCTCGCGAACTTGCTCTGGTTCGGCGGAATCAGCCGCGTCGGTCCCTCGCGCGCCTCCGTCTTCGCGAACCTGCAGCCGTTCCTCGCGGCGATCTTCTCGCTGCTGATTCTCTCCGAGCCGCTCTCGCGGCTGCAGGTTGCGGGCGGCCTCGCGATCGCGTGCGGGATCCTCGTCTCGCGGCCGCCGCGCCGGATCGCCGGGCGGACGGCCACCGCCGGGGCGGTCGAGTGAGCGCGCTGCGCAAGCGGCTCGCCCACACGCCGCCGGGCTACCGCTTCTCGATCGGCCGCATCCTCGCGATCTACTCCGGCCTGATGGTGGCGCTGTTGCTCGCCGCGCTCGACCAGACGATCGTGGCGACCGCGCTGCCGCGCGTGGTCTCCGAGCTCGGCGGGATCAGCCAGTACTCCTGGGTCTTCACCGCCTACATGCTCGGCGCGACGGTGACCGTGCCGCTGTACGGGAAGCTCGGCGACGCCCATGGGCGCAAGCCGCTCTTCATCGTCGCGATCTCGATCTTCCTCGTCGGCTCCGCGCTCTGCGGCCTGGCACAGAACATGGTGCAGCTCGTCGTCTTCCGCGCGATCCAGGGCGTCGGCGCAGGCGGCCTCTTCCCCCTCACCCTGGCGATGGTCGGGATGATCGTTCCGCCGCGCGACCGCGGTCGCTACCAGGGGCTGATCGGGTCGGTGTTCGCCGCCGCGTCGATCATCGGGCCGCTCGTCGGCGGCTTCATCGTCGACAACACGAGCTGGCGCTGGATCTTCTTCGTCAACCTGCCCGTCGGCATCGTCGCGCTGGCGGTGATCCTCGTGACGATGCCGAGGCGCGCGACGAGGCAGGAGCACTCGATCGACTGGGTCGGCGCCGGCATCCTCGCGCTCGGCACGACCGCGCTCCTGCTCGGCCTGGTCTGGGGCGGCCGCGAGTACCCGTGGGGCTCCGCGCAGGTGCTCGGTGCCGTCTCCGCGGCGGTCGTGCTGCTCTCCGCCTTCGCGCTCGTCGAGCGGCGCGTGCCCGAGCCGATCCTGCCGTTCGACCTGCTCCGCAACCAGACAGTCGCCTCGAGCGTCGCCTGCATGGCGCTGGTCGGTATGGCGATGTTCGGAACGATCAGCTTCGTGCCGCTCTTCGTGCAGGGCGTGATCGGCACGTCGGCCACGTCTTCGGGTGTCGTGTTGACGCCGCTGATGCTGGGCGCGGTGACGACGAGCTTCCTCTCCGGCCAGATCGTCTCGCGCACCGGCCGCTACCGGCCGAACACGCTGATCGGCCCGATCGTGCTCGGGATCGGCGAGCTCCTGCTCTGGCGGCTCGGCGTGAACGCGACGAACGCCGAGGCCGCCCGCGCGATGGTGCTCGCCGGGGTCGGGCTCGGGATGATGATGCAGATCTTCGTGCTCTCGATCCAGAACTCGGTGCCGCGGGCCGAGATGGGGGCGGCGACGGCGCTGAGCCAGTTCTCGCGCTCGATCGGCGCGACGCTCGGCGTGGCGCTGATGGGCGTGATCGTCAACCAGCGCCTGCCCGCGAGCGCGCGCCTCGAGGGCGCGACCATCCACCGACTGCCCCCGGCTGGGCGAGAGGCGCTCGCGAACGCGCTGCACCCCGCCTTCCTGCTTGCGGCCGCCCTCTGCCTGGCCGTGTTCGTGATCTCGTTGCTCTGGGTGCGAGAAGTGCCGTTACGGCACGGGCTCGAAGACGTGCCGCCGGTCGTGGGGGACGAGACATCCCCTCAGCCAGCACAAGGGGTTCGCTAGCGAGCGCCGTCAGCAGGCCGTTTGGCTCTGCCGCGGCCGTCTGCGTCGCTGACCGGGAGAACCAGTTTTTCCTCAAACGCTCTAAGATCAGAGGCGTGAGCGCGACCGACTTCATGCCGCTCGAGGGCTGGGACTACGTCGAGCTCTGGGTCGGCAACGCGAAGCAGGCCTCCTACTTCTACGAGCATGCCTTCGGCTTCACGCGCACGGCCTATGCGGGGCCTGAGACCGGCGTCCGCGACCGCGCCTCGTACGTGCTCGAGCAGGGCGAGATCCGGCTCGTGGTCTCGAGCGGCTTACGCGCCGACAGCGAGATCACCCAGTTCGCCTGCCGTCACGGGGACGGCGCGAAGGAGATCGCGCTCCAGGTGCCGAGCGCGGCCGAGGCCTACCGCCAGGCCGTCCAGCGCGGCGCTCGCGGGATCGCCGAGCCGCACTGGGTCGAGGACGACTACGGGCGCATCGAGCTGGCCGCGATCGGAACCTACGGCGACGTCGTCCACTCGTTCGTCAACCGCCACGACTACGCCGGCCCGTTCCGGCCCGGCTACGTCTCGTCGACCGAGAACGGTCACGCCGACCCGGGTGTCGGCCTGAAGGCGCTCGACCACGTCGTCGGCAACGTCGAGCTCGGCCGCATGGACCACTGGGTCGGCTTCTACGAGCAGGTCTTCGGGATGACGAACATCGTTCACTTCGGCGACGACCAGATCCAGACCGAGTACTCGGCGCTGATGTCGAAGGTGATGGCGGACGGCAGCGGCAAGATCAAGTTCCCGATCAACGAGCCGGCCGAGGGCAAGCGCAAGAGCCAGATCGAGGAGTACCTCGAGTTCAACCACGGCCCGGGGGTGCAGCACATCGCCCTGCAGAGCGAGGACATCGTCCGCACCGTCGAGGCGATGAAGGCGCGGGGCGTGCTCTTCCTCGACACCCCGGACACCTACTACGAGGACGTCGAGGCGCGCGTCGGCGAGATCGGCGAGGACTACTCCGATCTCCAGCGCCTGAAGATCCTGGCCGACCGCGACGAGGACGGCTACCTGCTCCAGATCTTCACGAAGACCGCGCAGGACCGGCCGACGGTCTTCTTCGAGGTGATCGAGCGCCACGGGGCGACGACCTTCGGCGAGGGCAACTTCAAGGCCCTCTTCGAGTCGATCGAGCGCGAGCAGGCGCTCCGCGGCAACCTCTAGCGACAACGACGATTGTGAGCCGTACGGCGGGGCTCTAGCCTTAGCTCGTGCACATCTGCGCAACTTGCGGCAGGGCCGTCGCGAGCGACTTCGCCTTCTGCCCGCACTGCGGCGCCGAGCTGGCCGTCGCGCCGGCGGGACGAGAGCAGCGCAAGGTCGTCACAGTCCTCTTCTGCGACGTCACCGGCTCGACGGCGCTCGGGGAGTCGACTGATCCCGAGGCGGTCCGCGCGCTGCTCGCGCGGTACTTCGAACGGATGAAAGCGATCGTCGAGGCGCACGGCGGCAGCGTCGAGAAATTCATCGGCGACGCGGTGATGGCCGTCTTCGGGGTTCCGCACGTGCATGAGGACGATGCTCTGCGCGCAGTCCGCGCAGCGACCGAGATGCGAGAAGCGCTTCCGGAGCTCGGTGTCCAGGCGCGGATCGGTGTTACCACAGGCGAGGTCGTCACCGGGACAGCCGAGCGGCTTGCAACCGGTGACGCCGTCAACATGGCGGCCCGGCTCGAGCAGGCTGCACAGCCCGGCGAGATTCTCCTCGGCAGTGAGACGCTGCGTCTCGTGGGCGAGGCTGTCGAGGCCGAGACGGTCGAGCCGCTCGTGCTGAAGGGCAAGACCGAGCCGGTCGCAGCCGCGCGCCTGCTGGCCGTGACGGGCGAGGGGCGGCGTCGTCACGAGACCGCGATGGTCGGGCGGGAGACGGAGCTTAAGCGGCTCCACGATGCGTTCGAACAGGCGACGCACGACCGCTCCTGTCAGCTCTTCACGGTGCTCGGGGCGGCAGGAGTCGGCAAGTCGCGGCTCGCATACGAGTTCCTGAGCGGCGTCGATGCTACGGTCGTCCGCGGCCGCTGTCTCTCTTACGGCAAGGGCATCACGTACTGGCCGGTCGTGGAAGTGCTCAGGCAGCTCGACGCGTTCCCCTCCGACCCGTCCGCAGCGATGCCGTTGCGCTCGCTCCTCGACGAGGACGGCCCGGAGACGTCGGCCCAGGAGATCGCCTGGGGCTTCCGGAAGCTGCTGGAGGAGCACGCGCGCGAGCGGCCGCTCGTGTGCCTCTTTGACGACGTCCACTGGGGTGAGGAGACGTTCCTCGACCTCGTCGAGCACATCGCCGACCTCTCGCGGGACGCGCCGATCCTCGTGCTCTGCATGGCGCGACCCGAGCTTCTCGACCGGCGGCTCGGCTGGGGCGGCGGCAAGCTCAATGCGACGACCGTTCTGCTCGAGCCACTCTCCGCAGCGGAAACGGAGGTCCTGCTCGACTCCCTGGACGCGTCGGACGACGAGTTGCGCGCGAAGGTCAATCGCGCCGCGGAGGGCAACCCGCTCTTCGTCGAGGAGATGCTTGCGCTCGCGAGCGGCTCGCCCGGCCGCGAAGTCGCCGTCCCGCCGACGATCCAGGCCCTGCTCGCCGCGAGGCTCGACCAGCTCGAAGCAAGCGAGCGGAGCGTCCTCGAGTGCGGCTCCGTCGAGGGGAGGATCTTCCACCGCGGCGCAGTGCAGGCGCTCGCTCCGGAGGAGCCCAAGCTGCCGCAGCTGCTCGTGGCGCTCGTGCGCAAGGAGCTCGTTCGCCCGGACGCGCCGCAGCTCACGGGCGAAGAGGCGTTTCGCTTCCGCCACCTCCTGATCCGGGAAGCTGCCTACGAGGCGCTGCCGAAGACGACGCGGGCAGATTTGCACGAGCGTTTCGCCGACTGGATCGGTAAGCGCGGGCAGGAGCTCGTCGAGCTGGACGAGATCGTCGCGCATCACCTGGAGCAGGCCGCCCGCTACAAGATGGAGCTCGGACAGCCGGACGTCGACCTGGCCCAGCGCGCAGCGGAGGGCCTTGCCACCGTCGGCCGGCGTGCCCTCTGGCGCGCGGACGGCCACGCGGCGGCTTCACTGCTCGAACGGGCGCTCGAGCTCACGCGTCCGTTCCGGCTCGACGTCCATCTCGAGCTCGACCTCGCCCAGTCGCTCCAATGGCTCGACCTCGAGAAGGCGGCCGCGGTCGCCGACGGAGCGGCCGCGAGCGCCAGTGCTGCGGGCGACGAGGCCGGGCGCCTGCTCGCGCTGACTGTGGCCGGATTCTTCCGCTCGATCTATTCCGCCGATCCGGACGTCGACGAGCTGGAGCGGGTCGCGAATGCCGCTTTGCCGCTGCTCGAGCAAGCGCACGACCACGCCGGCCTCGTCCATGTGTGGTACGCGAAGGGGTACGGCGTCGCGAGCTGTCGCGGCCGCAACGAGGACTTCGTCCACGCGTCCGAGCAGGCAATCGAGCACGCCAGGCTCGCCGGGCAGCGCCGCAGCTTTCTCTTCTACCTCGTGATGGCTCTGCTAATGGGTCCACGGCCGGCCGACGAGGCGTTGCGCCGCGTCGACGCCGCCCTCCCGCCGAACCCGTACCCCGACGACTTGCTGATGCGCGCGAACCTCGTGGCGATGCTCGGTCGCCTCGACGAGGCGCGTGCGCTCGCGCGCGAGGCGAACCAGCTGCTGCAGGAGTATCGAGGCTTCGGGGGCGAGCACTGGGTCGCGGAGGTCGACATCCTCGCCGGCGACCACGAGGCTGCCGCCGTGAACCTACGTCGCTTCTGCGACCTGCTCGAAGTGAAGGGACGGCGAAACAACCTGTCGCTCTACGCACCGCGGCTCGGGCGCGAGCTCTGCGCGCTCGGACGCCTCGACGAGGCGGAGGCGGCTGCGCAGCTGGGACGCGAGCTCGCTGCGGAGCAGGACGCCGCGCCGCAAGTCGCCTGGCGGCAGGCGCAGGCGCTCATCGACGCCGCGCGCGGCCGCTACGGGGAGGCCGAGGCCCTCGCGCGGGAGGCCGTCGCGATCGCGGAGTCGACGGACACGCTCAACTGGCAGGGTGAGGCGCTGTCGGACCTCGGCGAGGTGCTCGGAGCGAGCGGTCGTATCGATGAAGCCGCCGCCGCACTTGAGGAGGCGCTCGAGCGTTTCGAGCGCAAGAAGAACCTCGCGATGGTGGCCCAGGTGCGACCGCGGCTGGAGGCTGTGCGCGGGAACCTCTAGCTAGCTCCCCGCGTACCACCAGCCGATCGCCGGCAGCCGGCCGCGCTCGAGTGCCGCGAACTCGATGCGCTCGAGATCCGGCCTGCCCAGCATCGCGGCGAGGTACGGGCGAGTCGTGACGCTCTGACGCTCGAATGCCTCGTCGAGCGCGGCGCGGACGCGATCGCCCGGGTGGAGCTCGTCGTGCTCGCGACGCCACGCAGCGACGGTCGCGTCGCGCGCCGGGTCGTGCTCCTCGACCCACGCGGCGGCGCGCTCGTCGTATGCCTCCCAACTGAACTCGGAGACGAAGACGGCCCCGCCGGGGCGGAGCAGACGGCCAATCGAGGCCAGGACCGGCTCGAGGTCGGCATGGTGAAGCGCCATGACCGAGCAGATCGCGTCGAACCGCCCGATGCCCGTCGCGTCCTCGACCCGCTCGCGGACGAGCCTCGGCGCCGCGGGGGCCTTCGGGTCGATCCCGACCGCGTCGAAGCCTGCGGTTGCGAGGCGCTCCACCAGACCCCCGTCGCCGCAGCCGACGTCGAGGACGCGCGCCCGCCGCGGCAGCGCGTCGAGCAGGAAGGCGTCGAAGCCGCGCCACCACCGATCCGTCACGGACATTAGGACTCGCGCTGCTCCCAGCGACGGAGACCGCCGGCCGGGTGCCAGGCCAGTCCGTAGCGGTCCCCCTCGGCGAAGGTGACGAAGCCGGCCGAGTCGACATCGACCGCGAACACGTGGTAGTTCGGTTCCTCAGGCTCCCAGTTGATCCGTGCCTTGACGGTCTCGCGGTAGCGCGTCCGGCGGTCGCCCACCTCCACCGGGACAGCCCGGCCGTAGAGCTTGAAGTCGCCCTCGTTCCCGAGGCGCGTCGAGACGACCGAATGGACGACGAGGCGCGGGTCGCGCAGCAGGTCGAGCGCCTTCGGCGAACGCCACATCATCCCGAGCATCAGCTCGCCGTCGACGAACTCCGGCTCGACCGGCGTGATCCTCGGCCAGCCGTTCCGGCGCAGCGTGCCGACGAGGCACAGCTCGCGGGCCCTCAGCCGCTCCTCGCCGAGGGCGGCGAGCTCCGGCGCGGCGGCGGCGAACTCGTCCCAGCGCATCGGCGGCACCGTAGCGAGCCAGGCCGAGGCGGGCCGCAAGTCCGCTTACCAAGCGGGATCTCCTCGGTAGCGACAACGAGATCAGGAGGCGATCGGTCAGATGAAGAAGCGCTGGATTCTCCCGGCTCTGCTCACGGCGGCGCTGGCGTTCGCGGCGACCGGCGTGGCGGATCCGGGCCACGGAAAGGGCGGGGGTCACGGCAAGAAGAGCAAGTTCGGGCCCTACGACGTGGTGACGGACGACCACGGCTCGTGCGGTAACGCGTGGGCGGTCGACACCGAGAAGCGCACCTTCAAGGTCCGCCGCAACAACGACGGCTCCTACACGCTGACGCGCTACGACCGCGGCACCTTCCTGACGGCGGCCGGCCAGAGCCCGGGCGCGTGCGAGACGAAGGGCAAGCACGGCGCGACCGTGCTCGCGGGGGTGCACGGGAAGTTCAAGGGCTACATCCGCGGCCGGGTCACTGGCGGCACGTTCGACCCGAACGCGACCTGCAACACGCCGGACTGCGGCTTCACCGACGTGTGGATCGCGGCCTTCTTCGGGCCGAGCGCGAGCTTCTCGTGCTTCGAGAACTCGAAGGCCTGCCAGTTCGGCTTCCAGTACCACGCGCGGCACCAGGGGCTGAAGTTCCACCACTGGTACGACGTGGGCAAGGGCGCCGGGACGTTCCTCAAGGAGCGGTTCCACGGCGACGTCGCGAACGCGTAGCTCCTGCTCGCTCGCTTTCGCCCGAAGGGCCCGCCTCGCGCGGGCCCTTCTCGTTGGGCGGGCATGCGATTCTTCGCCGCGTGAGTCCCCAGCGCCGGACCGCGCTCGTCTCGATCCTCGCCGCCTGCCTGCTGATCGCGGTCAAGTTCGTGGCCGGGGTCGCCACGCACAGCCTCGGCCTGCTCTCGGAGGCCGCCCACTCGGGCACCGATCTCGTGGCGGCGCTGCTGACCTTCGTCGCCCTCGGGGTGGCCGTGCGCCCCGCAGATCCAGGGCATGCCTACGGGCACGGGAAGGCTGAGCACCTCGCAGCCCTCGGCGAGGCGGCGATCCTCGTCATCGCCAGTCTCCTGATCGCCTGGCGGGCGCTGTGGCGGCTCTTTGGCCTCGCGGAGGGGCAGGTCGACCCGCGTTGGTACGCGATCGCCGTGATCGGCGTCGTGATGGTGGTGGACGCGGTCCGCGCGACAGCCTCGTACCGAGTCGGGCGCCGGTACCGGAGCGCGGCGCTGCAGGCGAACGCGCTCCACTTCGCCAGCGACCTCGCCGGCTCCGGAGCCGTGCTGCTCGGGCTCCTCGCCGCCCGTGCGGGCTACCACTGGGCCGACTCCGCGGCCGCGCTGTTCGTCGCCACGCTCGTGCTCCTCGCCGCAGGGCGGCTGATGCGGCTGAACGTGGACGTGCTCATGGACCGGGTGCCGCCCGACGCCGAGGAGGCGGCGCTGGCCGCGATCGGCGCGCTCCCGGGCATCGAGCTGCGCCGTCTGCGCATGCGCCAGGCCGCCGGGCGGCAGTTCGCGGACGTCGTGATCGGCGTGCCCCCCGGCGCCGCCGTCGGGCAGGGCCATGCGGCCGCGGACGCCGTCGAGGCAGCGGTGCAGAGGGCGCTGCCCGACAGTGACATCGTCGTCCACGTCGAGCCGCGGCAGGACGAGGCGGCGCTACGGGAGCGCGCGCTCGCCGCGGCCCAGCGCGTTCCTCGAGTGCGCGAGATCCACAATCTGAGCGTGTTGCGCGTCGGCGCCGCAACCGAGGTCTCGCTCCACCTCAAGCTCCCCGGCGACCTGCCGCTGGAAGACGCACACGAGGTCGCGACCGCGGTCGAGCGCGCGATCGTGGAATCGGTGCCGGAGGTCGACACGGTGCAGACGCACCTCGAGCCGCTCGCGGAGGCCGGAGAGGGGCGGAGCGTCGATGCCGACGACGCCGACCGCGACCTCGTCGAGCGCATCGTCAAGGAGGAGACCGGCGGCCCGCCGCGCGAGCTGCGCTTCCTGCGCACCGACGACGGTCTGCTCGCCTTTCTGACGCTCTGCCTCGACCCAGGCACGTCGCTGGCCGAGGCGCACACGCGCGCGAGCGAGATCGAGGAACGCATCCGCGGCGAGCGGCCCGAGATCGCCGACGTGATCGTGCACACGGAGCCCTGACCGGGCCAATCAAGACCGGACTAGCCCTGGCGGCGAAGCCCCGCCGAGATAGCCTCGCGCGGTGAAGCTGTGCATGTTCACGCCGGCGGAGCACGAGATCCGCGGCTGGCCCGGGCGGATCGAGGGCGACCGCGTGATCCAGCTCGCGGCGCAGACGCTCGAGTCGTTCTTCACCGGGGGTGGCAACGCACGCGAGCACGCCGAGTACGCGCTCGACGAGGTGCGGCTGCTCGCGCCGGTGCAGCGCCCGCCCTCGGTGCGCGACTTCTACGCCTTCGAACAACACGTCCTCAACGCCCGTGCGGTCACCGGCCGCGGCGAGGTGCCGGCCGAGTGGTACGAGCTCCCGGCCTTCTACTTCTCGAACCCCGCCGCGATCTACGGCCCCGACGCCGAGATCCCCCACCCGGACGGCTCCGACGCGCTCGACTACGAGCTCGAGGTGGCAGCCGTGATCGGCGCTGACGGTGCGATCGGCGGGTTCACGATCATGAACGACTGGTCCGCGCGTGACCTCCAGCGCAAGGAGATGCGGATCGGGCTCGGCCCGGCGAAGGGAAAGGACTTCGCCACCTCGCTCGGGCCCGTGGTCGTCACGCCGGACGAGCTCGGCGACCTGCGGCTGGAGATGGTCGCGCGCGTCAACGGCGAGGAGCGCTCGCGCGGGAACCTCGGCGACATGTACCACTCGTGGGAGGCGATTCTCGAGCACGCCGGGCGCAACACCGTGCTGCGGCCGGGTGACGTGATCGGCTCGGGCACGGTTGGCACCGGTTGCATCCTCGAGCACGGCGACGAACGCTGGCTGCAGGCCGGCGACGAGGTCGAGCTCGAGGTGGAGGGCCTCGGCGTCCTGCGCAACCGGGTCGGTGCGAGACTGTGTGGCTGAGATGCGCATGCGGTTCACCGTGCTCGCGCTCGTGGTCGTCGCCCTGGGGCTGAGCCACACCGCGATCGCGTCGACTCCCACGGCCCGCCTGAGCGCGTACTACTTCGGCGGCTGGGCATCGCCGCTGGACAGCTTCCACTTCCAGGGGCTTCTAGACGGACCGTTCGCGACGTGGAGGCCGCTCTCGGGCTGGCGCGACAACACCGCGGTGGCGGTGGAGAGGGAGCTTCGCTACGCGCACGGCGCAGGAATCGACTTCTTCATCTTCGACTACTACTGGGGCTCCGAGAGCACGACCAACGACCGCTGGCTCAACGTGCCGCTCGGCGTGTACCGGAGCCTCCCGGACCACCACGGCGTCCGCTACGCGATCCAGTACACGAACGACGTCGAGCGCTACTGGATCCCGGCCGACCAATGGGCGTCCGTCGTCGATCGGTGGGCGCGGACGTTCTTCCAGGATCCCGACTACGTCCGCATAGACGGAAAGCCGGTTCTGGTGATTCACGACCCGGATCGCTTCGCACGGTCGCTTGGCGGAGCCGACAAGATCAACGCGGCGATCGAGGTCCTCGCATGCAGGCCGCGCGCGCCCAAGGCCTGCCCGGAGTCTTCGTCGTCGGAGACTTCTACGTCGGTGATGCCAACCCACCGGACCCCAGATGGATGTTCGCCGGGCAGCACTTCGACGCGATCAGCCAGTACGGCTATCAGGCTGCGGCTGGCCTGAACGACGGCGCCGTTCCCTACGCGAGCTTGATCGGGGCAGGCGAGCGAGACTGGGACTACCTCGCAAGCGTGGGCTTGCCCTACATCCCTGACATCACGGCCGGCTGGGACGGCAGGCCTGCGAACGAGACGATCGACGGGCACCTCTGGTGGTTCGTCCGCACCCCGGCAGCGGTTGCCTCCTTTGTCCGAGACGCGGTCACCTGGTCGCGTGGACACCCAACGGAGATCGTCGAGCCCCTTGCCCCGAGGCCGATCGTGTTCCTCGAGGCCTGGAACGAACTGCAGGAAGGGTCGTTCGTAATTCCCACCGTCGGGCAGGGCTACGCCTACGCCGAGGCGTTGTCACGGGCTCTCGGCGCGCCGTGGAGCCCACCTCGGCACGCCCTGGTCGTGATCGTCCGCGGCGGGCGAGCCCGGGTGACGAGCAACCCCCGCGGGATCTCGTGCGTACGTCGGTGCCGCGCGCGATTCGAGGAGGGCATTCCGATCAGGCTGCGCGTCGAGGCGTCCAGAAAGGCTCGAGTCACGATGCGCGGCGCGTGCAAGGGCGCACGGCGACATTGCACGCTCGCCCTGGCCTCGGACGCGGTGGTGCGGATCGCAGTGAAGCGCGCAAAGGGCGGCTGAAGCTGCACGACACAGCGATGCCCGCCGCGTGGAGTCGCAGGTGACGCTCTTGTCGCGGTGTCTGGCACCGTTACGAACGTGAGGGTTGTCATCATCGGCGGCGGGGTGATGGGCCTCGCGACCGGGTGGGCGCTGAAGCGGCGCGGGCACGAGCCGGTCGTCTACGAGCAGTTCGAGGTCGGGAACCCGCGCGGGTCGAGTCACGGGCGCTCGCGCATCTTCCGGCTCGCCTACGCGGAGGACCACTACGTGCGGCTCGCGCAGGAGGCGCTCGGGCTCTGGCGCGAGCTCGAGGCCGAGAGCGGCGAGACGGTGCTCGAGCTTCCCGGGCTGGTCGAGATCGTGAGCACGCTCGAGGAGAGCACCGCCCACACGCTCGAGCGCTGCGGGGTCGCGTGGGAGCGGCTCGATCGCGAGGAGGCGGAGCGGCAGTACCCGATCCGCGTCCCCGAGGGATCGTTCGCGGTCGTGCAGCCCGAGGCGGGCATCGTCCGTGCCGACAGGGCGCTCGAGGCGCTCCGGCGCGAGCTCGACGTGCGCGAGCACACCAGGGCGCACCCGGACGAGGTCGACGCCGACGCGGTCGTCGTCACCGCCGGGTCGTGGGTGAACGAGCTGCTCGACGAGCCGCTGCCGGTGAAGGTGACGCGCGAGACGTTCTGCTACTTCCGTCTCGACGGCGCGCGCCCGATCCCGTCGGTCGTCTCGTTCAAGGCGGACCGGCACACGCACGACATGTACTCGCTGTACGACCCGGTCTACGGCCTGAAGGTCGGCGCCCACCACGCGGGCCGCGAGGCCGATCCGGACGTGCCGACCGACCCGCAGCCGGAGCTGATCGAGCGCATCGCCGCCTGGGCAACCGAGACCTACCGCCTCGACGACGCCGAGCCGGCCGCGGCAGACACGTGCATGTACACGACCACCGAGGACGAGGCGTTCATCCTCGAGCGGCGTGGGCGCGTCGTCGTCGGCTCCCCGTGCTCGGGCCACGGCTTCAAGTTCGCGCTGGCGATCGGCATGCGGCTCGCCGAGCTCGCGCTCGAAGCCGCAGGCTGATACCGGAAGCGCTTTTGACCGCTCCGGCGAGCGGGCGTACAGTCGAACGGTTCTTATGAGGCTCGTGCCAGGCCGCCCTGTCCGCCGACTCGGGGTCGTCGGCGTATTTGCGCTGGTATTTGCGGCCTCAGGCCTCGCATACGTGTGCCATCCCGACCTTCCCGGGACGCGCAGCCTCGGCGTCGGCGGCCGGGTGGACGCCTACGCGCTCAGCGGAGGGCGCGTCACGATCCACGCCTGGGTGCGGGGATGCGAGCGCACGATCGTCTGGCGACCCCTGGCCGCCGCCTCGTCGGCCGGCGGCTGCACGAGCCGGGCTCCTGCGACCCCGCCGAGGCGCGCCGCGAGCGACGGCCGCCACCGCGTGGTCCTCGTCGCGGGAAGCCGAGACCCTGATCTTCCGGATCGCCTGGCCGTCTACGACGCGCAAACCGGGGCCGGCTTGCACGAGTGGCCGCTTCCGGCCACCGCGTCCTCGGTGGACGTCGCACGAGGGCTGGCTGTCCTCTCGACGTCGAACGGCGTCTACGTCCTGCGGCTGAGCGACGGCCGCTTCGCCCTCGTCGGCGTCAAGCGCGCGGGCGACCGTCCGCAGATCGGGTCTGCGGGCGTGGTGTTCGACGACGACCTCTACAAGCAACGGAGCAGCAGGCGTTCGCTGCTGAAGTTCCTGCCGCTCGCGACCGTGACCCACGCGCTGCGGCCCTTCGGCCCGCTGCGCGTACCGGCCACGATCGGCGACTTCTCGCTCGACGGGCGCAGCGTGATCTTCGTCAAGAAGGACCCGACCGGCGAGTGCGACCGGATCGGCGTCTGGACGATTCCGTGGCACTACTCGACCGACCTGATGGACGAGCCCCCGATCTGCCCGGAGCGGCACGCTCCCGGCGGCATCGACGCACTGGCCCTCGGAGGCCAGTACGTGGAGGTGCTGACGACGTACGGCAGCGTGCAGACGCTCGTGTCGAGCACGTTCGTCCGCTGCATCGAGAAGGTCGTCACGCGCACGAGGCTCGGCACGGGCACGATCCCCGCGGTCGCGGGCGACGGATCGACGCTGGCCTACGCGGTCAGGGCGGGCTCCGGCCCGGCACGGATCGGGCGCCTGCTCGGTCAGCGCCCGGCCGGCTCCGTGGCTGTGCCCTCGGCGGTCAGGCTCTCGGTCGACCGCGGCCGGCTCGCGGTTCTCCGCGCCGACGGCCGCATCGACGTGCTGCAGAACGACCGGGTGCTGCGGACGTTCGAGCCGACCGGCGCGAGGGCGCTCGCCCTGCGCGGCAACCAACTGACGGTCGTGACGCAGGCGGGGACGCTCGACACCTATGCGCTCTGGGACGGACGGCTGCTCCACCGCTGGCGCCTCCCGGCCGGCACCGCGTCGGCGGTCGACGTCCACTACGGCGCCGCCGTGGTCTCGGCCGGCCGGCAGCTCCTGGCGATCGGGCTCTCGACCGGCCGGGAGCGCGTGCTGCTGACGGCGCCGCGGCCAGTGCGCGCGCACCTGGACGACATCGGCGTGGTCTACGCGTACAACGTGGGGCGCAGCGGCGTCCTCGGCTTCATCCCGTTCGCTGCGGTCGAGCGGGCGCTCGCCGCCTGATCCCGCGCCCGACTATCCTTCCGCCCGTGCCGACGTACCAGGTCCGAGGCGAGGTACCGCGCAAGCGCCACGTCCAGTTCCGCGACAACGGGCGGCTGCTGACCGAGGAGGTCATGGGCCTCGAGGGGTTCTCGGGGAACGAGTCGATCCTCTACCACCTGACCTCGCCCTGCCGCGTCACGAAGGTCGATGAGTTCGAGCCGATCGAGCGCGAAGAGTGGGTTCCCGAGGGCCACCAGCACCGGCACTTCGGCACGATGGACGTCGCCGCCGAAGGCGACGCCGTCAGCGGCCGCAAGCTGTTGATGTGGAACGACGACGTCGAGATCCGGCTCTGCCGGCCCGACGAGGAGATGGACTACTTCTTCCGCAACGGCGAAGGCGACGAGGTGATCTTCGTCCACGAGGGCAAGGGCACGCTCGAGACGATCTTCGGCGACCTTCCCTATACCGAGGGGGACTACGTCGTCGTTCCGCGCGGGACGACCTACCGCTTCCGGCCCGAGGGCGAGCAGCGCTACGTCGTCTTCGAGTCACCCGGCTTGATCGAGATCCCGAGGCGCTACCGCAACGAGTACGGGCAGCTGCTCGAGCACGCGCCCTTCTACCACCGCGACATCCACCCGCCGACCGAGTTGCACACGCATCGCGACACCGGCGAGTTCCGGGTCAAGGTGAGGATTCGCGACGGCTACCAGACCTACGTGCTCGACTACCACCCGTTCGACGTCGTCGGCTGGGACGGCTACGTCTACCCGTGGACGTTCTCGATCCACGACTTCGAGCCGATCACCGGGCGGATCCACATGCCGCCGCCCTCGCACCAGACCTTCGAGGGCCGCAACTTCGTGATCTGCTCGTTCTGCCCGCGCAAGCTCGACTTCGACCCGCTGGCGATCCCGATCCCGTACCACCACTCGAACCTGAACTCCGAGGAGATGATCTATTACGTCTCGGGCAACTTCTCCTCGCGGCGCGGGATCGACGTCGGCTCGGTCACGCTGCACCCATCCGGGATCCCGCACGGGCCGCACCCGGGGCTGGCGGAGGCCTCGATCGGCCAGACGGAGACGCACGAGCTCGCGGTGATGTGCGACACGTTCCACCCGCTGCGGCTGACGAAGCTGGCGAAGAAGCTCGACGACGGCGAGTACGCCTACTCGTGGCTCGAGGAGCGTGTCCCGGCGGCGGAGAGCGCCGACGAGGACCCCGCCGGCGTCACCTCGCACTTCTGAGCGCGGATCCGCCATGAGGCTCGTCCTCGACTGGGACGGGACCGTGACCGAGCGGGACACGCTCGACCTCGTGCTGCAGGAGTTCGGCGACGCCGAGATCTACGAACGGGTCGAGAGCGAGCTCGAGGCGGGACGGATGACGCTGAACGACGTGATCGCGGCCGAGTTCGCGACGGTCACCGCGCCGCTCGAGGAGGCGGTCGCGTACGTCGTCGAGCACACGCGTGTGCGGCCGGGTTTCGCGGAGCTCGCGCGGTCGCGGCACCCGCTCGTCGTTTCGTCGGGCTTCCACGAGCTGATCGAGCCGGTGCTCGAGCGGGAGGGCGTGCTCGGCGCCGTCGAGCTGCGCGCGAACCGCGTCGAGGCGAGGCCCGACGGCTGGCAGGTGCACTTCCGCGTGGCCGACATCTGCGAGGAGTGCGGCGAGGCGTGCAAGCGCGGCGACCTGCCGAGCGGCGAGGTCGTCTTCGCCGGCGACGGCCACTCGGACTACTGCGCCTCGCTCGCGGCCGACCGCGTCTTCGCGACCAACGGCCTCGCTCGCTTCCTCGAGCGCCGCGGTGTCCGGCACGAGCCGCTGACGGACTTCTACGCGCTCGCCTCAGAGCTGTAGCTCGGCCGGCTCGCGCGGGCCGCCGTGCGTCAGCAGCAGCCGCTCGGGCCTGCGCTCGAGCGCTCGCTCGACCGAGGCCCGCTGCTCGTCCACCGACTCGGTCTCGCGCAGCCAGCTCGGCGGGGCGAGCTCCGCGTGGCCGTCGTAGCCGAGCACGGAATCGCCGAGCACGAGCGCGCGGTGCGACGGCAGCCAGAACGCCGCCTCGTCCATGTGGTGCATCGCCAGCGCCTCGACCCCGCCGGGCAGCGCGTCGCCGTCGCGGAAGGTGTTGCTGACGCGGACTCGCTCGGCCAGCGGCTCCGCCGAGGGCTCGTGCGCCCAGACCGTCGCGCCTTCGTAGCGGTTGGCGATCTCCTGCGAGCTGCGCGCGTGCCAGAAGACGGTGAGCAGGATTGCCGGCGGGCCGTGGTGCTCGACGTCGCCGTCGAGGGCGGCCCAGAACGTCTCCTCCTCGCCGCGCGGTACGAGCGGGTCGAACAGCACGAACGCGTCGTCGTGGACGAGTGCGTAGGACGCGACCTGCTTCTCCCAGCCCTTGCCGTGCTGGAAGTCCGAGGGCCCCCAGTCGGGATGCGGCGCCGTCCACCACCAGAGGTGCGGCGCGATCTGCTCGATCTGCACCCGGCTGACGCTACCGCACGTACGGTTGCCCGATGCCGCTGCTGAAGCTACCGCAGCCGTTCGACTTCGAGCTGACGACGGAGCGCTTCCGGGCCTTCGGCCACGACCTCGCGAACCTCTGGGAGAACGGCGCGCTGCACCGGGTGGTCGGCGTGCGGGAGCTGCGGATCCAGCCGGCGCGGGGCGGCGTGCGCGTCGAGCCGCTCGACGCCGAGACCCGGCCGGTGGTGCGCAAGCTGCTCGGCCTCGAGTTCGATCTCGACGCCTTCTACGCGTGGGCGCGGCGCGAGCCGGTGCTGCGGCGGCTGACGAAGGTCCTCGCCGGTTTCCGGCCGCCGCTCGGGCCGGAGCCGTTCGAGACGCTCGTCACCTCGATCACCGCGCAGCAGGTCTCGCTCTTCGCCGCCTTCGCGATCCGCAACCGCCTGATCGAGCGCTTCGGCAGGCGCGTCGGCCGCGCCTACTCGTTTCCGACGGAGCAGCGCCTGCGGCGGGCGACGCACGACCAGCTCGTCGCGCTCGGTTTCTCCAACCGCAAGGCGGAGTACGTCCGCGGCCTCGCGCGCGAGCCGCTCGACCTGAGCGCGCTGGCGGGCCTCCCCGACGAGGAGGTGAAGGCGCGCCTGGTCGCGATCCGCGGCTTCGGCGAGTGGACCGCGGACTGGTTCCTGGCCCGCCACCTCGCCCGGCCGCGGGCCTGGCCGGCCGGCGACCTGGCGCTCGTCAAGGCGGTGCGCGCGTACTACCCCGAGGCCGAGGACGTGCGCGCCTTCGGTGCGCGCTTCGAGCCGTTCCAGAACCTCAGCGCGCACTACCTGCTCACCGGGGCTAGGCTCGGGGCGTGAACGTCCGCGAGGCGACACCCGCCGACGAGCCGACGCTGCTGGCCTTCACCGAGGCGATCTTCGGCGAGAACTGGAACCGGCCGTGGCGTCCCCCAGAGGTCACGCCGAAACTCTTCGAGGACAAGCTCGTGCTGCTCGCCGAGGAGGGCGAAGAGCCGGTCGGCTACGCGTTCGGCGAGCTCGACCCGCACGGCCACGCGCACGTGAACATCGTCTACGTCGTCCCGCAGCAGCGTCGCCGGGGTGTCACGCGCGCGCTGCTCGCGGAGTTCGCTTCGCGCGCGCGAGAGGCGGGGATCGAGCACCTCACCCTCGACGTGGCGACCGACAACGAGGCCGGCCGCGAGGTCTGGCGCCGCATGGGCTTCACCGAGTGGGCGCTCCGGCTGACGGCTCCGCTCGACCGGGTGGAGCACGGTCGCGAGGCCGGCGAGTCGTACGCCTCGCTCCACGTGCAGACCGACGACCGCGACGCGGTCGACGCCGCGGTCGCGAAGTACCTGCCGCGGCTGGGCGGCTCCGGCGCGCGCGTCGAGGGGCCGCGCAACGGCTGGGTCGCCGTCTACGCGGAGCTCGTCGACCGCGACCGCCGCGCGCGGGAGCGGCTCGCCTCGGAGCTCTCTAACGCGACGGCGGCCGTCATCTGCTCGATCGGCGTCGAGGACGGCGCCGTCGTGCGCTACGTCCTCTTCGAGCGCGGCAGCGTCGTCGACGAGTACCAGTCGGTGCCGGACTACTTCGGCCCGCTGCCTCCGGGTGACGTGGTCGCGCTCGGCTCGAACCCGACGGTGGTCTCACGGCTAACCGGCGCAGAGCCGGCACGGCTGCGGACGGTTGCGCGGACGGCCTCGACTCCGGACGAGCTGCCGCCCGCGGACGAGCTGCTCGCGCAGATCGCCGAGGTGATGGGCCTCGAGGGCGCCGGCCGCGGCTAGGCTCCCGGCGTGCCGACCCTCTACACCGCCGACCGCTGCCCCTACGCTGCACGGGCGCGGATCGCGCTGGCCGAGAAGGGCATCGCCTACGACGCGGTCGAGATCGACCTCGACGACCGCCCCGCCTGGATCTACGAGAAGAACGCGCTCGGCCGCGTGCCGGTCTACGAGGAAGACGAGGGTCTCGTGCTGCCGGAGTCCGAGGTGATCATGGAGTACCTCGAGGAGCGCTACCCCGAACCGGCGCTGTGGCCGGCCGACCCCGCCGAGCGGGCGCTCGGACGGCTCTGGCTGCACCGCTTCGACGACCGCCTCGGCGGCGCGTACTACGCCGCGCGGCGAGGGGACGGGCGTGAACAGCTCGACGCGCGCCTTGCGGAGCTCGACCGCGCGCTCGAGGCGCAGCCGTGGCTCTCCGGCCGCGAGTACGGCCTCGCCGACATCGGCTACCTCCCCTGGATCCTGCGCGGCCTGGAGCGCTTCGAGCTCGAGCTCGGGCCCGCGCTTGCGGACTGGCTCGAGCGCTGCTCGGCCCGCCCTGCGGTGGCGGCCGAGCGTGAGCTCGTCGCGGCGCTGTGAAGGTCGTCCTGCTCCACGCCTATCCGCTGGACGAGCGGATGTGGGAGCCGCAGCTCGAGTCGCTGCGCGACTACGAGGTCGCGGCGCCCCGTCTGTACGGCCGCGGCCGCTCGATCGCCGAGTACGCCTCGTCGGTCTTGGAGGAGATCGAGGAGGACGCCGTCCTCGTCGGCGCCTCGCTCGGCGGGTACGCGGCGCTCGCGATGGCCCACCTGGAGCCGCGGCGGGTGCGCGCGCTGGCTCTGGTCGGCGCCCGCGCCGACTCGGATTCGCCCGAGCGGCGCGAGGGTCGCGCCGTCACGAAGGAGCTGATCGAGAACGGCGGCGCCGAGGCGCTGTGGGAGAACCAGCGGACGCGGCTCTTGCTGGAGGACGCCGCTGCCGACGCCGTCGGCCGCGCGGGCGAGCTCGCCGTCGACCGCTCGACGGACGAGCTCCTGGAGGCCCTGCTCGCGATTCGAGACCGCGAGGACCGTTCCGACACGCTCGCCGCCTTCGAGGGCCAGGTGCTGGTGGCCGTCGGCGAAGGCGACCTCTTCTTCCCGCCCGAGGAGGCACGAGGGCAGGCGCAGGCGGCTCGCCGCGGCCGCTTCCGCGCGTTCTCCGGCGCTCGCCACCTGCCCAACCTCGAGCAACCCGGTGAGTTCAACGCCGCGCTGACGGGGTTCCTCGCGGATGTCTGAGCTGCCGCCGCTCGTCGACGCGGCCTGGCTGCGGGAGCACCTCGGCGACGAGGATTTGCTCGTCGGCGACGTGCGCGGCCCGAACGCGCACCAGCGGGGGCACCTGCCGCGCTCGATCCCGCTTGTGCTCGGCTCGCCGCCGCCGCTCGCGACGCGCGAGACCGTGCGCGAGTTCGCGGTCGAGGTGCAGCGCCGGCTCGGCCGCCACGGGGTCACCGGCGAGGAGCGGCTCGTGCTCTACGACCGCGGCGACTGCGTCGGGGCGGCGGCATCCGCTCAGGCAGCGCTTCTCGCGGGCCACCCGCAGGTGTCGGTGCTGGCCGGGGGCGTGGCCGCGTGGCCGGAGGAGCTCGAGCTCGGCACGGTCGAGCTGCACAAGACGAGGACGAGCCTCGAGCCGCGGCTGGAGGCGGTGCCGACCTGGGAGGAGCTTCGCGACCGCCTGCGCGACGAGCGCCTGACGATCGTCGACGTCCGCAGCGACGACGAGTTCGACGGGCGCGGGGGCTACCCGTGCGACCCGCGCCAGGGCCATATCCCGGGTGCGCGCCACCTCGAGGTCGAGCGCCTGTTTGCCGCGCCGGGCCGCCCGCACGAGCCTTGGGGGGTCCGCGAGCTCGTCGGCCTGCCCGAGGGCGCCGAGGTCGTCGCCTACTGCCATTCCGGCTCGCGCTCGGCGCTGGCCGCGCTGGCGCTCAGGTCGGCCGGCTACGACGCGCGCAACTACCCGGGCTCCTGGCACGAGTGGTCGCGCCACGAGGACCTGCCGCTGGAACGCTGAGCGGGGCCTCCCGGAGAAGGCCCCGCTTAGCGGGAGGTCCTATCGGTGCCGCTTCGGCTTCAGGACCTTGAGCTGGTTGCTCGTGACCGCGGCGATGTCCTCGCCCGCGCACGGAACCGGCAGGCCCGAAGGCGACGGGCCGGTGCACTTCGTGCCGTAGTTCTCGAAGCGCGTCTGGAAGAACGTCGCGAACTTCACGTTCGGCCGCGCGATCGAGTACTTGCCGCTCTTGGGTAGCTTCGGGCTGCGGGCGATCCGCTTGCCAGTGCCCGACGAGATGGCGTTCGGGGCCGGCCTTGCCTTCTTGCCCGCGTAGAGGTTGAGCTTGACGCCCGTCGGGAGCAGGCCCGCGACCTTGAGCTGGCCGACGAGCTTGAAGCCCCGCTTCGCCTTCGCCTTTTTCAGCGTCAGGCTCGACGGGAGGCCGACGTAGGTGCGCCACTCGACGGTACCGGCCGCGTTCGGCGTGGCGGTTCCGGGCGTGTACGGGGTGTAGATGCCAGCCCACTCGTAGCCGTTGCTCGTGCCGGCGTTGGTGAAGACGCCCTTGACCGTGAAGTCCGCCAGCACGAGCTGCGCGCCGAACTTGGCGCCGCCGGAGGCCTCCGGGATGTCGGGCGAGGGCAGGCAGACCTGCATCGTGACCAGCGGCCCGGCGGAGTCCACGAACACGGGAATCGCGACGGTCTGGCCCTGCAGGCTCGTGTTCAGCACCCAGATGGTCGAGTGCGTCGCCTTGCCGGTGCACTTCGTGGCCGCTGCGACGATCGCCGGGTCGGCCGGGTTGGCGACGAGCACGTCGCCGGCGAGCGGGAGTCGCGCGCCGCCGAGCGCCTTCGCCTTCACGATCGCGACGACCGCACCGATCTTCGTGCCCGGCGCTGCGGTGAGGTTCGCGTCGTAGCCGACCGGCGAGAAGATCGTCAGCTTCGCCGTCGGGTCCGCGTCCTCGCTGATCGCGATGAAGACGTCGGCCGTGGTCGGCGCGCCGAGCTTGTAACTGGTCTGCTCGATCGTGAGCGACGGGTCGTACTTCGCGAGCGCCGGCCCCGCAAACGCGAGACCGACGAAGCTGGCACACACCAGCAGTGCCAAGCGGAATGACTTCTTCATGTAACCCCTTCTTTCTCGAGGTCCCCCTGGGAAGACCTGGTCCTGAGCTGAGACGACGAACTCATCGGGATAGTTAACACCGAAAAGGCGCAGTCCTACTAGCGCGCATTGACCAATGGGCCGAACAGCACCCACAGGTTCTTGCGGTAGCGCACCATCTTCGCCTTCGTCATCGGGAAGTAGTTCGACGGGGTCGTCTTGACCCGGACGCCCGGGAGCAGGAACGGGTTGTTCTGCTCGTCCATGTGCGTCATCGCACGGCGCAGGCTCTCGCGGGTCGGGTTGCGGCCCGCGTGCTTGAGCGCGTCGACCATCGAGAAGGCGACCGTCATGCCGTACCAGTTGTAGACGTCGCCCGCCTTCCCGCCGGGGAAGTAGCGCTTCATGATCTTGCGGTAGAGCGCGACGGCCTTGTCCTTGCGCCAGGCGGGGGAGGTCGGGTCCTTGACGAACGCGACGCTGAGCGCGTTGTTCGTCTCCTTGCCGTTGGTGCCGATGCGTGCGATCGCCATCACGGTCGGCTCGATCGAGACCGCGCTGACGAAGATCTGGGGGTGCCACTTCAGCTTGTAGGCGTAGACGAACGACTGGATCGCCTGCTGCGGCAGGGCGAAGAGCATGAACGTGTCGGCCTTCGAGCGGCGCAGCCGCGCGATCTGCGAGTTGACGTCGGTGTCGGTGACCTCGTAGCTCGCCTTCGCCACGATGCGCGACGCGCGCTTGCCGAGGCCGCGCCTGAGGCCGTTGAGCAGGTCCCGGCCGTAGTCGCTGTTCTCGTAGAGCACGGCGATGCGGGCCTTGGGCCGGTGTTTGACGACGTAGCGGCCGTAGATCGCGCCCTCGCCCTCGAAGCTCGGCAGGTAGCCCATCGTCCACGGGTAGCGCTTGTAGCCGTGGCCGATCACGCTGGCGCCCGTGCCGCCGAACACCTGCGGCACCTTGACCGCGTTCAGGTACGAGCGGATGGCGACGTTGTGCTCGGTGCCGACGGTGTTGAAGATCGCGAAGACCTTGTCCTGCTGGACGAGCTCGCGCGTCTGCTCGATCGTGCGCGAGGGGTCGTAGCCGTCGTCGCGGTAGAGGTACTTGATCTTCCGCCCGAAGACGCCGCCGTGGGCGTTCACGTACTTGAAGTACGCGTTCGCGCCCGGGCCGACGGTCCCGAACGCCGAGGCCGGCCCGCTCAGCGGGACGGTGCCGCCGAGCAGGATCTGGCTCGAGGTGACGCCGGGCGTGCCGCCCGAGACACCGCCGGCCGGCAGCGCCAGAGCGGCCGCGGTGAGCCCCGCGAGCGCGAGGCGCCTCATCGCGACACCGGCGTGCGCAGGATCGGCAGCGTCAGGCGGGCCGGGCCGACCGTGATCCGCGCCCGCGGGGGCATCGGCAGGTTGAGGTAGAGCAGGTTCGCCGGGTTCTGGGCGAGCGAGCTCGAGGCGAGCGTCAGCCTCAGGCGCGCGCCCTTCGGGATCAGCGTGGCGGTGTCGATCAAGCGGATCGTCAGCCGCCGCGGGCCGGACAGGCCGGCGGTGTTGAGGCCGCCCTCGCTGACGACCACCTCGGTGCCCCTGCGCGGCTGCGCCGTCAGCACGGCCACGAGGCGCGACCAGCCGCCGGAAAGCTTCGCACTGACCAGCACGGTCGCCGAGCCGAAGGTCTCGGCGCGGCCGGTGAAGCGGCCGCTCGTGCGCAGCGCGCGGCCGGCGCCGACGAGGCGGTCGATACCGGGGAGCGCGATCGAGAGGCGGCGGGTCGCGGGGAGCTTCCTGTAGGTGCTCGTCTTGCCCCGCCAGGGGCTCGGGGCGAGGGCGACCTGCGCGATCGAGGGCGAGCCGCTCAGCAGGTAGCGCGAGAACCACTGCAGCCCGAGCGAGGTCACTTGGTTGAAGTCCGGGCCGGGAAAGGTCGAGGGCGCGTGGCCGAAGTCGCCGACGTAGAGCCGCTTAGGCCCCTTCACCAGCGCGTAGCCGGCCTTCGCCTGCGCGATGTCGAAGGCGAAGTCGCGCCGGCCCTGGAAGAAGAACGTCGGCGTGCGCACAGTCGAGAGCAGCTTCCGGCTCGAGCGCATGTCGGCCCAGGCCCGCAGCTTCGCGAGGTTCCGGCTCGCGAGCGCGTCGTCGCGGATCGCGGCGACGGACGGGTCGAGCCGGTCGGCCGGGACGGAGCTCAGGAACTGGAAGATCGCCCCCGACTTGGCGAGGCTCTGCGGGGCGAGCGCGCTGTAGAGGTCGGTCCACGTCTCGACGACCTCGACCGCCGCCCAGGGCACGCCCTCGACGAGCGAGCGCAGGACGGCGCCGCCGCCGAGCGAGAGCCCCCAGGCGCCGATCTTCGCGTCGTCGATCTCCGGCCGCGCCGCCAACTGCTGGAAGACCGCGCGCGCGTCGGCGATCTCGCGCGGGCCGTCGATCGAGACGAGGCCGCCCGACTGTCCGTGGCCGCGCTGGTCGAAGGCGAGCACCGCGAACGAGGAGTCGAAGCGCTGCGCCACCGCGGCCAGGTCCTGACGCTTCCCGCCCAGCCCGTGGAAGAGCACGATCGCCGGGTAGCCGGCCGGAGGCGGAGCCGCGGCGGGCTCGTAGAGCGTCGCCGCGAGGTCGACGCCGTCGTCCATGTGCAGCGTCAGCTCCTGCGTCGCGGCGGACGCGCGGCCGGACGCGCAGAGGGCGGCGACGGTGCAGCAGAGGAGGAGAACGACCCGGTGGCGCAAGCAGGGACAGGGTAGAGGTAGCCGTCCCTTTCTACAATCGCCCGGTGGATCCCCGACCGGTGGGCGTGTTCGACTCGGGCGTGGGCGGGCTGACCGTCCTGCACGAGTGCCTCGTGACGATGCCGCACGAGGACTTCGTCTACCTCGGCGACCACGCACGCCTGCCGTACGGGCCGCGGCCGCTGGAGGAGATCCGCGGCTTCGCCCGCGAGATCGCGGGCTACCTCGCGGCGCAGGACGTGAAGCTCGTGCTGGTCGCCTGCAACGCGGCCACCTCCGCCGCGCTGCCGCAGCTCCAGGAGGAGCTCGAGGTGCCGGTCGTGGGCGTGATCACACCCGAGGCGCACGCGGCGGTGCAGGCGACCCGCAACCGCCGCATCGGCCTGCTCGCGACCCAGGCCACGGTCGAGGCCGGCCGTTACGCGGAGCTCGTGCACGCCCTCGACGCCGGCGCCGAGCTCGTCCCCGTCGCCTGCCCGCGCCTCGTGCCGCTGATCGAGAGCGACGACCCCTTCGCGGCCGAGACCACCGAGGCCGTGCGCGAGTACGCGCAGCCGCTGAAGGACGCGGGCGTGGACACCGTCATCCTCGGCTGCACGCACTACCCGCTGATCCGGCCGATCTTCCAGCGCGTCTTCGGCCGCGGGATCACGCTCGTCTTCTCCGCCGAGGAGACGGCGCGCGAGGTCGCCGAGACGCTCGCGCGGAAGGGGATCGAGAACGAGGAGTCCCGCGAGGGGTCGTACCGCTTCCTGACCACCGGCGAGCCGGCCGCGTTCCGCTCGCTCGGCGAGCGCTTCCTGCAGCTGCCGCTGGGCGAGGTCGAGCACGTCGCCGTCGCGGATCTCGTGACGGCATGAGGGAAGGCCGGCGTCACGACCAGCTACGGCCGGTGGAGATCCTCGTCGACTACCTCGAGCAGCCGCTGGGCTCGGTGCTGTACTCGCAGGGCAAGACGCGCGTCCTCTGCACGGCCTCCCTCGAGGAGGGCGTGCCGCGCTGGCTGCGTGACTCGGGCCGTGGCTGGCTGACGGCGGAGTACTCGCTCCTTCCGGCCTCGACGGGCGAGCGGACGCAGCGCGAGGCGAGCGCGGGCAAGCAGAAGGGGCGCACCGTCGAGATCCAGCGGCTGATCGGGCGCGCCCTGCGCTCGGTGCTCGACTTCGAGGCGCTCGGCGAGCGCACGCTCTGGCTCGACTGCGACGTGCTCCAGGCCGACGGCGGCACGCGTTGCGCGGGGATCTCGGGCGCGTCGGTCGCGGCCGCGCGGGCGCTCGGGCGCGCCGGCCTCTCACGGGCGCTGCCGGAGTCGGTCGCGGCGGTCTCGCTCGGGATCGTGGACGGCGAGCTGCTGCTCGACCTCGACTACGAGGAGGACTCGGGCGCGGAGGTCGACCTGAACGTCGTCATGACCGGCGCCGAGCGGCTCGTCGAGGTGCAGGCCACCGCCGAGCGCGCGCCGTTCGACCGCGACGCGCTGAACGAGCTGCTCGATCTCGGCGCCGGCGGGATCGCCGAGATCCGCGCCGCGCAGGAGGCCGCGCTCGATGCTGCTGGCTGAGATCCCGTCGCTGACCTGGGAGGAGGCGCTGCTGCGCGTCGTGGTCGCCGCGGCGCTGGGCGGCGCCGTCGGCCTCGAGCGCGAGCTGCGCGAACGTGAGGCCGGGTTCCGGACGCACATGCTCGTCTCGGTCGGCTCGGCGTTGTTCACGATCGTCTCGGCCTACGCCTTCCGCGACTTCCTCGTCAACGGCGGCAGCGTCGTGCGGGCCGACCCGACGCGGATCGCCGCGCAGATCGTGACCGGGATCGGCTTTCTCGGCGCCGGCGCGATCATCCGCCAGGGCCTCTCGGTGCGCGGGCTCACCACCGCCGCGACGCTCTGGGTGGTTGCCGCGATCGGGATGGCGGCCGGTGCGGGCTACTACTCCGGCGCGGTGATCACGACGCTCGTCGTGCTGGTCTCGCTCTGGCCGTTGCGGATCGTCGCGCACGAGTTCACGTCGCGCTTCCGCACCGAGACGAACCGGCTGCTCGCCCAGCTGCCGGCCGGGGCGAGCCCCGGGGAGCTCGTCACGGAGGTCGAGCGCATCGGCGGGCGGCTGCAGTCGCTTGAGATCAGCCACGAGGCCGACCGGCGGACCGTGCTGATGGACGTGGCGCTTCCGCCGCGCGCCGACGCGCCGAGGATCATCGCCGAGCTCGCAGAGCTCGAGGACGTGCTGGAGATCCGCTGGACCGACTGACGGTCAAGCTCTGCTCGCGGAACGGCAACAAGCTGCGTGAGCTCGCGACGCTCCTACCCGACTGGGAGCTCGAGCCGCTGGAGGCGGAGGAGTACCCCGCGGAGGGCAGCGACAGCTACTACGAGAACGCGCGGACGAAGGCCGCCCACGGGCGGTCGGTGGGGCCGGCGGAGGCCTGGATGCTCGGGGAGGATTCGGGCCTCGAGGTCGCCGCTCTCGGCGGAGCGCCCGGGGTGCGGTCGGCCCGCTACGGAGCCGAGGGCGGCGAGGCGATCGAGCGGCTGCTGCGCGAGCTGAGCGGGGTAGAGGACCGCCGCGCGCGCTACGTCTGCGAGCTCGTGCTGCTCGGCACCGCCGGCGAGGAGCTCCGGGGCAGCGGCGTCCTCAAGGGCCGCATCGCGCGCGAGGCTCGCGGCTCGGAAGGCTTCGGCTACGACCCGGTCTTCCTGCCCGCGGCCGAGGAGCGGACGGTGGCCGAGCTCGGCAACGCCTGGAAGGCCGACAATTCGCACCGGGCGAGGGCGGCCGCCGACCTGCGCGAGCAGCTCGACTAGGCCAGGCCGGCGGCTTCCTCGGCGTCGGCCGCGGGCCGCCGCTGCTCGGCGACGCGCCAATTCACCTCGGCGCCGAAGACGATCACGTTCGCCATCACGTACAGCCAGACGAGCAGCAGCGCCGGGCCGCCGAATGCCTTCAGCGCGACCACGTTGTTCGAGTAGCGGACGTAGATCGGCAGCGCCTGGAAGCTCGCCTCCAGCACGACCGCCGCGACCACCGCCCCCGGTAGCACGTCCGCGAAGGTGTGCTCGACGTTCGTGAGCAGGTAGTAGACGGCGACGAGGAAGACGAACACGGCGACGAGCGAGACCGCCACCGAGAGCCCGTAGGCGACGTACGAGTTGCTCGCCACGCCGCCCGCGTACCGCTTCAGCAGGTCGAACCCGAACGAGCCGATCAGCAGCCCGACGAAGAGCGTCACGAGCGAGAGCAGCATCAGCCCCACGGCGAGGAGCTTCCCGCGCAGGAACGAGCGGTTGGGCTGGCCGTACACGATGTTGAAGGCCGACTCGAGCACGCTGAAGAGCGACAGCGACGTCCAGAGCAGGGCGGCGCCGCCGACGATGCCGAGCGCGGTCGCGTGGTTCTGGATCTCCCGCACGGTGTGCACGATGCTGGAGATGGAGCTGCCGGGGAAGGCGCGCTTCAGCTCGGTCACGAGGTAGCTCGACTCGTCGGGCCGACCTGCGAGCGAGAGCAGCGAGACCGTCAGGAACAGCAGCGGCACGAACGAGAGCAGCGCGAAGTACGCGATCATCGCGGCCAGGTGCGGGCCGCGGTCGGCGAAGAACTTGTCCAGCGGCTGGGGCAGCGGCATCAGCCGGAGTATGGGCCGTGGATTGGCTGTGTTAGCGTCAGGCGGATGGCGCAGGCCGCTGACGCGCTCTCCCACCTGACCGAGATCTCCACGCAGATCCAGGCTGCCGTCGTGTTCGATCGCGAGGGAACGGTCCTCGGTTCGATCCTCGACGACGAGCGCGCGGGCCGGCTGGCCGGGAAGGGGCTCGATCTGTTCCGCGCCGCCGAGGAGCGGGGCAACCAGGAGCTCGTCCAGCTGGACGTCGCCCTCGCCGACGGGACGGTCTTCGTCGTGCGCGACGCCGACCGGCTGATCGCAGCGACGACGGGGCCCGACCCGACCGTCGGCCTTGTCTTCTACGACCTCAAGACGTGCCTGCGCGGCTTCGGCGAGGAGCCGGCGAAGCCGAAGCCGAAGCCGAAGCCGAGGCCGAAGCGTGCGCCGGCCAAGCGCACGAGCACGAGGAAGAAGAAGGATGCGGGCGCGTAGCGCCGTCGCCGTCGCCGCGGCCGCGATCGGCTCGGCTGCCGGCGCCCTCGTGCTGCGCCGCCGCGCGGCGCGCCGCCGCGACCGGGCGGAGCTCTACTTCGAGGACGGTTCGCTCGTCACGCTGACGCAGGGCTCGCCTGAGGCGGAGCGCCTGCTGACTCACGCGCGCGAGCTGCTCGCCGCGGCGCGCGCGTAGTGGAACGCGGCGAGCTCGGCGCGGCGCTGCGGGAGCACGCCTACCTCGAGGGCGACTTCGTCCTGCGCTCGGGCCGCCGCTCGCGCTACTACCTCGACAAGTACCGCTTCGAGACGCGCCCCGACGTCCTTGGCCCGCTCGGCGAGCTGATCGCCGGGACCGTCGCCGAGCACGAGCCGGAGGCAGCGCGCCTGGCCGGCCCCGAGCTCGGCGCCGTCGCGCTCGCCGCGGCCGCGTCGCTCGCGTCGGGGCTGCCGTTCCTGATCGTCCGCAAGGAGGCGAAGGGCTACGGCACTGCGAACCGGCTCGAAGGGGTGTTCGAGCCCGGCGAGCGGGCGTGCCTGGTCGAGGACGTGGTCACCTCGGCGGGCGCCGCGATCGAGGCCGTCGAGGCGCTGCGGGAGGCCGGCCTGGAGGTCGGAACGGCGGTCTGCGTGGTCGACCGGGAAGAGGGCGGAGCGGACGCGCTCGCGCGGGTCGGCGTGCGCCTCCGGCCGCTCTTTCGCGCCTCGGAGCTGCTCGAGGCCCCGAAAAGTGCAGCAAACCGCATGGTTGAGCCGAAAGGCGAACCCTGCTAGGGTCTGGCGCCGTGATCCCAACAAGGCAACCGGGAGGAGAGGAGCGACTGTGACAAAGCAAGAGTTCGTCGACAAGGTGGCCCAGAAGGGCAACCTGTCGAGGCGCGACGCGGCCGAGGCAGTGGACGCGGTGCTCGAGTCGATCACCGAGGTCCTGCGCAGCGGCGGCGAGGTCAACTTCACCGGCTTCGGGAAGTTCTCGACCCAGCACCGCAAGGAGCGCCAGGGCGTCAATCCGCGCAACCCGACCGAGAAGGTCACGATCCCGGCTGCGACAGTGCCGAAGTTCTCGGCGGGCAGCACGCTGAAGTCGGCCGTGAAGAGCGGCGGGGCCAGCGGCGGGTTCTAGGCCGCAGGCTCCCGAAGGATTGCGTGAGGGCCGCGAGAGCGGCCCTCACTCGTTCCCCGGCCGGGACGCGCGGTAGCCTCCGTCGAAGTGGGCGCCGAGCCTGCAGTCGTGACCGCGCTCTTCCCCGACCGCCTCGCCGAGGCGGTCGAGCGGAAGCGCTCCCAGCTGCTCGTCGGCCTCGATCCGCGCCCAGACCTGCTTCCGGTCGAGCTCGCGGGCGAGGCCCATCTCTCGCGCGAGGCTGCTGCCGACGCGTGTGCCCGCTTCTGCTGCGGGATCGTCGACGCCGTCGCGCCGCACGCCGTCGGCGTCAAGCCGCAGCTCGCGTTCTTCGAGGCGCTCGGGCCGGGAGGCATGAACGCGCTCGAGGAGGCCTGCGCATACGCCCGCTCGGCGGGCCTGCTCGTCCTCGCGGACGCCAAGCGCGGCGACATCGGCTCGACCTCGCGCGCCTACGCGACCGCGTACCTCGAGCCGCGCGGCGAGAGCCCGCCGCTCGCCGACGCGATGACCGTGAACCCCTACCTCGGCCGCGACTCGCTCGAGCCGTTCCTCGGCGCGTGCAGGCGCCACGGCAGCGGCGTCTTCTGCGTCGTGAAGACCTCGAACGAGGGGGGCGCCGACATCCAGGACCTCGCGCTCTCCGACGGGCGGCCGGTGTGGCACCACGTCGCGCGTCTCGTGCACGAGCTCGGCGAGGATCTCCTCGGGGAGCGCGGCCTCTCCGCCGTGGGCGCGGTCGTCGGCGCCACGCACCCGCGGGCCGTTGCGGAGGCGCGGCGGTTGCTGCCGCAGGCGATCCTGCTCCTGCCCGGGGTCGGCGCCCAGGGCGCGACGCCTGCCGACCTCGCCCGCGCGTTCACGAGCGGCCCTGCGAGCGCGCTCGTCAACGCCTCGCGCAGCGTCATCTACGCGTACCGCAACGGGAACGACGACTGGCGCGCCGCGGCGTCGCTCGAGGCGGCGCGGCTCCGGCGCGAGGTCTGGGCCGTCGCCGGCTGGTAGCCGTGTCGCGCGGCTGGCGGAACGAGGCGAAGCGGTACGGCGCGCCGCTCGCGTTCCTGCTCGCCGCGACGATCGCCGTCCTGCTCGTCCGCTCCGGGCTGAAGAGCGACGCCGCTCCGACCACGACCTCGGCGCCGACCGCGACCGTGCCGACGACGCGGACGACCCCCACGACGACGCCTCCGCCTCGGCGCCGCTTCTACCGCCTGCGCTCCGGCGAGACGCTCAGCGACGTCGCGATCAAGTTCAACACCACGGTGGAGCAGCTGCTCGTGCTGAACTCCGGGATCGAGCCCACGAACCTGACCGTGGGGCAGCGCGTCCGCGTCAAATAACATCGCGCCCGCTTTGAAGGGCTTCCTCGCCGCCGTCGCCGCCCTCGTGGTCGCGGCTCCCGTGCTCGCCGCCCCGCCGCAGGTTCGCGGACGCTCGTTCGTGGTCGAGAACGGGACCACCGGCGAGGTGCTGCTCGCCCACGACGCGCGTGAGCGGGTGCCGATCGCAAGCATCACCAAGCTGATGACCGTCCTGCTGACGGTCGAGCGGACGAAGCCCGACGACGTCGTCGTGGTGAGCCCGTTCGCGGCGAGCGTGGGGGAGTCGAGCGCGAACCTGCGCCCGGGCGAGCGGTTGACCGTGCGCGAGCTGCTCGAGGCCGCGCTGATCCAGAGCGCGAACGACGCCGCCGACGCGCTCGCCTACTACGTCGGCCGCGGCAGCGAGCAGCGCTTCGTCGCGCTGATGAACGCGCGGGCGCGCAAGCTCGGGCTGAGCGACACGCACTTCGTGCGCCCCGACGGCCTCGACGCAGCGGGCCACGTCTCGAGCGCCCGGGACGTGACGCTGCTGGCGCGGATCGTGATGCACCGCCCGCTCGTGCGCCAGATCGTGCGGCAGCGGGCGGCGACGATCTCCGGCGGCCGCACGCTCCACACCTGGAACGACCTGCTCGCGAGCTACCCCGGGCTCTTCGGCGTCAAGACCGGCCACACCTCGGCCGCGGGCTGGTCGGAGGTCGCAGCGGCCAGGCGTGACGGGGTGACGATCTACGCGACGCTGCTCGGCAGCCCGGACCGCTACGTGCGCAACGACGATCTCGTGAAGCTGCTCGACTGGGGCTTCTCGCGCTACCGCTCGGCGCCCCTGGTCGTGGAGGGCAGGGCCTACGCCCGCGCGGCGGTCGGCTACGGCCGCGAGCCGGTCGCGCTCGTGGCGACCAGGGCCCTGAGGCCGTCGGTGCGCGTCGACTTCCCGCTCGTCCGCCGCGTGATCGCCGCGGGCGCCGCCCACCTGCCGGTCACCCGCGGGCAGACGCTCGGCCAGGTGCAGCTCTTCCAGCGCCGCAAGCTCGTCGGCGCCGTTGCGCTCGTCGCCTCGCGCTCCGTCGACCGCCCCGGCCTCTCGGGCCGCGCGGGGTGGTACGCACGGCGTACCCTGCATCACATGTGGGGGTGGGTCTCGTGATCGTCACCGTGACCGTCAACGCGGCGATCGACCGGACGCTGACCGTCCCGAACTTCCAGCGCGGGCAGCGCCACCGCGCGAGCGCCGGCCTCACGCTCGCGGGCGGCAAGGGGATCAACATCGCCCGGGCGCTGAAACGGTTGGGCGTCCCGGTCGTGGCGACCGGCCTCGCCGGCGGCCGGACGGGCACGCGCATCGTCGAGGAGCTGACCGCCGAGGCGATCCTCAACGACTTCGTTCGCATCGAGGGCGAATCGCGCACCTCGACCGCGATCGTCGACCCGACCGGCGGGAGCTACACCGAGGTGAACGAGTGGGGCCCGCACGTCGACGCCGAGGAGATCGAGACGCTCCTGGAGAAGCTCGCGTACCTCTCGCAGGGCGCGGACTACGTGATCTTCGCCGGCTCGCTGCCGCGCGGGATCGGCGACGACTTCTACGCCGAGGCGGTCCGGGAGCTCAACCGTCGCGGCGCGCAGACGATCCTCGACTCGGAGGGCGAGCCGTTGCGCCTGGGCGTCCAGGTCGAGCCGCTGCTCGTATCGCCGAACCAGCGCGAGGCCGAGGCGCTCGTCGGGCAGGAGTTCCACGACGACGACGACTTCCTCACGGGCCTCGACACGATCGCCGAGCTCGGAGCCCGCAACGTGCTGATCACGCATGAGTCCGGCTGCTGGGCCCTGCTGCGCGCCGACCGGCAGGCGAGCCGCTACCGCGCCTCCGCGCCACGGATCGACCCGGTCTCGGCGGTCGGCTCCGGCGACGTGCTGCTCGCCGCCTACGTGGCCGCGCGCCTCGACGGCCGCTCCGACGAGGAGGCGCTGCGCAGCGCCGTGGCCGCGGGCGCGGCCTCGACGCTCGAGCTCGGCGCCGGCCGCTTGGAGCCGCGCGAGGCCGGACGGCTGGTGAGCTCGGTCGAGGTGGCCTCGCTCGAGCCGGTCGCCGGCGACTAAAGCGCTGCACGAGCGCAGCCGATACCTCCACGGCGATGAATCGCCAGCGCCTGCCTGTGGTGCTGTCTGCGGCGGCACTCCTCGTTGCCGCGCTCAGCGCCACGCCTCAGGGAATCGCGGCCCTCAAGGGCGGCGCGGTGCGCGTTGCCCTTTACGCGAAGAATGCGGCCAAGGTCGGCGGCATCGCCGCGTCCAAGAAGCCCAGGCCCGGCAAGCTTGTGCCGCTCGGCAGGAACGGCAAGTTCCCGGCCTCGGTGTTCCCCGGAGGCGTCAAGGGCCCCCCCGGCGCCGAGGGCGCGCGCGGCCCCGCCGGCCCCGCCGGCCCGCAGGGCCCGGTCGGGAGCCTCGGTCCGCGCGGCCCGAAGGGTGCGACCGGCCCCGCCGGCCCGAAGGGCACGACCGGAGAGCAGGGCCTCGTCGGGCCGCCGGGCGGGTTCGGGCTGCTGAACCTCGGGCGCGCGAACGTCGCGGTTCGCTCGCTGAGCTTCGACGGCGCCTTCTCCTCGGTCATCTCAGGATCGGACGGGCTGCCGCTCGTGGCCGTCTTCGACTCGAACAACAACGACCTGAAGGCCGTGCACTGCGCCGACGCGACGTGCTCCTCGGCGACGACCACGCTGCTCGACTCGACCGGCAACGTCGGCCGCTACCCGTCGATCACGGTCGGCGCCGACGGCCTCGGCCTGATCTCGTACCTCGACGCGACGAGCTCGGCGCTGAAGGTCGCGCACTGCACGAACCTCGCCTGCAGCGCCTTCACGCTCGCGACCGTCGACGGCCCGGGGAAGCTCGGCGACTCGCAGACCTCCCTCACCGTCGGGACCGACGGGCTCGGCCTGATCAGCTACTACGACGGGACGAACGGCGACCTCGACGTCGCGCACTGCTCGAACACCGCGTGCTCGTCGGTCACCTCGACCGCGATCGACAGCACGGGCGACGTCGGCCGCTCCTCGTCGGTGGCGATCGGCGCCGACGGGCTGGGGCTCGTCAGCTACCTCGACTCCACGAACACGCGCCTTCGCGTCGCCCACTGCTCGAACGTCGCGTGCACCACCGCGACCGCCACCACCGTCGACAACGGCCCCGCGGTCGGCTTCGACAGCTCGATCACGATCGGCGCCGACGGGCTCGGCCTGGTCAGCTACTACGACAACGGGGCCGGCGACCTCAAGACGGCGCACTGCTCGAACGTCACCTGCTCGGCGGCGACAACCGCCGCGGTCGACTCGACCGGTCTCGTGGGCCAGTACACCTCGAGCTCGATCGGCATCGACGGCCTCGGCGTCATCTCCTACTACGACAGCAGCGGCTCGAACCTCGATCTGAAGGTCGCCCACTGCGTGGACGTCGCCTGCTCGGCGGCCACCTCGACCACGGTCGACAGCGCGGGCACGGTCGGCTGGTACACGTCGCTCACGATCGGTGCGGACGGCCTTCCGCTCGTCACCTACCGAGACGTCACGGGCACGGCCGTCAAGGTCGCGCACTGCCCGAACGTGTTCTGCGTCGGGTACCTCCGCCGCCGCTAGGTTCGTCCAGCCTCGGTGCTACGATCGCCGTCCACTTGAGAGACGGCGGCAGGAACGGTTTTTCGGCCCAGGCGATCGCAACGGCGCCTGGGCCTTTGTGCATCCAGGGGAGGTAGTCGGTGGAGATCGAGATCGGGCGGGGCAAGAAGGCCAGGCAGGCGTACGGGTTCGACGACATCGCGATCGTGCCCTCGAGGCGCACGCGCGATCCGCAGGACGTGGACATCGGCTGGAAGCTCGGGCCGCACCTGCTCGAGCTGCCGTTGCTCGCCTCGGCGATGGACGGGGTCGTCTCGCCCGAGGTCGCGATCAAGCTCGGCGAGCTCGGCGGCCTCGGCGTGCTCAACCTCGAAGGCATCTTCACGCGCTACGAGAAGCCCGAGCGCGAGCTCGAGAAGATCGCGAAGCTGTCCAAGGAGCAGGCCACTCGCGGGATGCAGGAGATCTACGCGCGGCCGGTCGAGCCGAAGCTGATCGCGGCGCGGATCGAGCAGATCAAGGCGGCGGGCGTGCTCGCCGCCGGCTCGCTGACGCCGCAAAAGGTGCGCGACCACTACGAGATCGCGCTCGAGGCCGGGCTCGACGTGCTCGTGATCCAGGGGACCGTCGTCTCGGCCGAACACGTCTCCTCGAACGGCCAGGCGCTCAACCTGAAGGAGTTCATCTCGGCGCTGCCGATCCCGACGATCGTCGGCGGCTGTGCCTCGTACCAGACGGCGTTGCACCTGATGCGAACGGGCGCCGAGGGCGTGCTGGTCGGCGTCGGGCCGGGGCAGGCGTGCACGACGCGCGGGGTCCTCGGGGTGGGCGTGCCGCAGGCCACGGCGATCGCCGACGCGGCCGCCGCGCGCGTCCAGCACCTGCTCGAGACCGGCAAGTACGTGAACGTGATCGCCGACGGCGGCATGCGCACGGGCGGGGACATCTCGAAGGCGATCGCCTGCGGCGCCGACGCGGTGATGATCGGCTCGCCGCTCGCGCGGGCCAAGGAGGCGCCGGGCCGCGGCTTCCACTGGGGCATGGCCACCTTCCACCCGACCCTCCCGCGCGGCGCGCGGGTGGCGGTCGAGCAGAACGCGACGCTCGAGGAGATCGTGATCGGCCCCGCGCGGGAGAACGACGGGACGCTCAACCTGATGGGCGCGCTGCGGACGTCGATGGCGACGTGCGGCTACGAGTCGATCCACGACTTCCAGAAGGCCGAGGTGATGCTCGCGCCGGCGATCAAGACCGAGGGCAAGTCGCTCCAGCAGGCACAGCGGATCGGGATGGGGTAGTGCCGGGCCAGGTCGTCCCGCTTCCTGCACCCGAGCCCTCGCCCGAGGACCGGCCGGTGCTCGTGCTCGACTGCGGCGGCCAGTACGCCCAGCTAATCGCGCGCCGGGTGCGGGAGGCGCGCGTCTACTCGGAGCTCGTCCCGCACTCGATCTCGGCGGCGGAGGCGCGGGCGAGGCGGCCGCGGGCGCTCGTGCTCTCGGGCGGGCCGGCGTCGGTGTACGCGGCCGCAGCGCCGAAGGTCGACCCGGAGCTGTTCTCGCTCGGCGTGCCGACGCTCGGCATCTGCTACGGCATGCAGCTGATGGCGCAGGAGCTCGGCGGCTCCGTCGAGCGCACCGGCGTGTCCGAGTTCGGCAAGACCGACGTGGAGGTCAGGCCGGAGGCGAGCGAGCTCTTCGCGGGCCTGCCCGAGGAGCAGACCGGGTGGATGAGCCACCGTGACTCGGTCGCGGCGCCGCCCGCGGGCGCGCGCGTGACCGCAGGCTCAGCAGCTGCGCCGATCGCCGCCTTCGAGGACCCCGAGCGCCTGCTGTACGGCGTCCAGTTCCATCCGGAGGTCGTGCACACCCCGCACGGCCAGGAGCTGTTGAAGAACTTCCTCTACGGCGTCGCGGACGCGCCGCCGACCTGGACGGCCGCGGCCGTGATCGAGGAGCAGGTCGAACGGATCCGGGCGCAGGTCGGCTCGGCGCGTGTGCTCTGCGCGCTGTCGGGCGGGGTCGACTCGGCGGTCGCTGCGCTGCTCGTGCACAAGGCGGTCGGCGACCAGCTCGTCTGCGTCTTCGTCGACCACGGCCTGCTGCGCAAGGACGAGGCGGTCCAGGTGGTCGAGACCTTCGAGGGCCACTTCCACGTGCCGCTCGTGCACGTCTCCGCCGAGGAGCGGTTCCTCGCGCGGCTCGAGGGCGTCGCCGACCCGGAGGAGAAGCGCAAGGCGGTCGGCGAAGAGTTCATCCGGGTCTTCGAGGAGGAGTCTCGCCGGCTCGGCGAGGTCAAGTACCTCGTGCAGGGGACGCTGTACTCGGACGTGATCGAGTCGGGCGGCGACGCCTCGGTGGCGGCGACGATCAAGTCGCACCACAACGTCGGCGGGCTCCCCGAGGACATGGAGATGGAGCTCGTCGAGCCGCTGCGCCTTCTCTTCAAGGACGAGGTGCGCCGCGTCGGCGAGGAGCTCGGGCTGCCGGAGCGGATGGTCTGGCGCCAGCCCTTCCCGGGGCCGGGCCTTGCGATCCGGATCATCGGCGACGTGACGCGCGAGCGGCTCGAGATCCTGCGCGAGGCCGACGCGATCCTGCAGGAGGAGATCCGCCGCGCGGGCCTCTACCGCGAGCTCTGGCAGTCGTTCGCCGTGCTGCCGGCGATCCGCTCGGTGGGCGTCCAGGGCGACGAGCGAACGTACGGCTACCCGGTCGTCGTGCGCGCGGTGACGAGCGACGACGCGATGACGGCCGACTGGGCACGGCTGCCGTACGACCTGCTGGAGACGGTCTCCTCGCGGATCGTCAACGAGGTTCCCGCGGTCAACCGGGTCGCGCTCGACATCACGTCGAAGCCTCCGTCGACGATCGAGTGGGAGTAGTCAGAGCTTCCAGGTGAAGCGCGGGTAGCGTGCCCGCACCTCGTCGACGTACGTGCTCAGCCGGGTCGCGAGCTCGGCGTCCTTGAGCTCGAGCACGTTCTCCGCGTTCTTCTCGCCCGAGTGCGAGAGGTTGAAAGAGCCGGCGAAGACGACGTCGTCGGCGACGACGAGCTTCGCGTGCATGAAGTTGTGCAGGCTCCCCGTCGGCTGCCACGGCTCGGACTGCTTGCCGGCGAACTCTCCGCCCAGCACGCGCTGCAGCAACGGCAGCTTCCACGAGACGATCCCCTGGGCCTGCCACTGACGGATCACCTCGTCGACCTGCGTCCCGTCGACGCAGCCTGCGACGTCGACGCGGCCGTCCGAGATCAGCTGCGCGAGGGTTCCCAGCACCGGCGCCGAGGTGATCACCGGCGAGCAGATCCGCACACGCTGGGCATGGCCGATCTTCTTCGCGATCCGGTGCGTGAGCGCATCCGCGAAGCCGGGGGTGAACCAGGGCCGCACCTTGACCCCGCCGACCGCGACCGGCCGCGGTTCGACGAAGCCGCTGCGCTCGATGTCGCCCACGTTCCAGAGCTCCTCGAAGTCGAGCGTGAAGGCCGCCGCGAGCTCCGGAGAATCCACCGTCACGATCACGTTCTCCTGCCGCGACCAGGACTCGTCGGTCCAGTTCATCGAGCCCGTCCAGACCGAGTCGCCGTCGCGCACGACGAACTTGTGGTGCATCAGGTCGGGGATGCCCGCGATCGCCTTGGCCGGCACGCCGAGCGAGGCGATCAGCTTCACGTCCGGCTCCGGCGGCGGCGGCACCGGGATCGGGTTCGCGTGGTCGACGTTGTAGATGATCCGCACCGCGACGCCGCGCGCGTGCGCCTCGCGCAGCGCGCCGCAGACGATGGCCGCGGTCTCCTCGCCGAGATGGAAGTCGTATTGCGCCAGGTCGAGCGAGCGCCGCGCGGCGGTGAGGAAGTCCGCGAGCTCGCGCGCGATCTCCTGCGGCTGCTGGCCGCCGTCGGTCAGAGTGCGAACCCGGATGGGGACGGAAGAGCTCATCGAGCGGTTGCGGCTCGCGCGGATCGGCGCGACGTTCAACTTCTATCGTGACGGTGTCGGCGCGGCCGTGCGCCGGGAGCGGTTGCTCGGCTACCTGTGCGCGCGGCGAGACGCGCCCATCCTGCTCGTCGGCGAGGCTGCGGGGTACCGCGGCGCCCGCGTCTCGGGGATTCCGTTCACGTCCGAGCGCCTGCTGACCGGCAGCGGCCCGGCCGAGGCGACCGCCACCGTCGTCCGGCGCACCCTCGCCGAGCTCGGCCTCGAGGCGGAGACGCTCTGCTGGAACGTCGTGCCGACACACCCGCACCTCCCGGGGCGGCCCGACACGAACCGGCGGCCAACGCGCGCCGAGATCGCCGCCGCCCGGCCGTTCCTGCAGGAGCTCGTGCGGGGCCGAACGGTGATCGCGGTGGGACGGCTTGCGCAGGCGGCTCTCGGCGAGCCGTACGTCCGCCACCCGAGCCATGGCGGGGCCGCGGAATTTCGCGCCGGACTGCTACGATTCCGCTCCGGCGGGCGACGAGTCCGCCGCTTTCTATGAAGACCTGGAACGCAAAGCCGGGCGAGGTCGAGCGCACGTGGTACCTCGTCGACGCCGAAGGAAAGACGCTCGGGCGTCTCGCTACGCAGATCGCCGACACGCTGCGAGGCAAGGGCAAGCCGCAGTACACGCCGCACGTCGACACCGGCGACTTCGTGGTCGTCGTCAACGCCGAGAAGATCCACGTCACCGGCAAGAAGCTCGACGACAAGATGTACCACCGCCATTCGGGCTACCCGGGCGGACTCAAGAGCCGGCCGCTGCGCGACGAGCTCGAGCGCCGGCCGACCGAGGTGCTGCGCAAGGCCGTCAAGGGGATGCTTCCCCGCAACCGCCTCGCGCGCGCCCAGCTGCGTAAGTTGAAGATCTACGCCGGCCCCGAGCATCCGCACGAGGCGCAGGCGCCGAAGGAGCTGGAGGTGAGCACGTGAGCGAGATCGCGCAGTACCAGGGCACGGGCAAGCGGAAGACGTCCGTCGCCCGCGTGATCCTCCGGCCCGGCGACGGCACGACCTGGTTCAACGGCCGCACGATCGAGCAGTACTTCCCGCGCGCGACGCACCGTGAGCTCGCGCTGGCACCGCTCAAGGTCGCAGGGGTCGAGGGGACGTTCGACCTCCGCGTGCGCGTGCACGGCGGCGGGCCGAGCGGCCAGGCGGGGGCCGTGCGCCACGGCATCGCCCGGGCGCTCGTCGAGGCCGACCCGGAGCTGCGCGTGCCGTTGAAGCGCGCCGGCTTCCTGACGCGCGACGCAAGGATCGTCGAGCGCAAGAAGGCCGGCCTGCACAAGGCGCGCAAGGCGCCGCAGTTCTCGAAGCGCTAGTTGGCGCGCCGCTACTTCGGCACGGACGGCGTCCGGGGCGTCGTCGGCGAGGGCCTGACGCCCGAGCTCGTCGAGCAGCTCGGCCGCGCCGCGACGCTCTGGTCGAAGGGCGGGCGCGTCTTCGTCGGCCGGGACACGCGCGGCTCCGGCGAGGAGCTCGAGGAGGCGTTCGGCCGCGGCGTCGTCGCGGCCGGGGGCAACGCCGTGCTCGCCGGCGTGCTGCCGACCCCTGCGGTCGCGCTGCTCGCGCTCGATCTCGGCGCAGTGATCTCGGCCTCGCACAACCCGCCCGAGTACAACGGCGTCAAGCTCTTCGACGGCGAGGGCCGCAAGCTGAGCGACGAGGCCGAGGAGGAGATCGAGGCCCTCTTCGACGCGCGCTACGACGGGTCGCCCGGCGAGATCGATCACGTCGACGTCGCGACCGAGAGCTACCTCGAGCACATCGTCGAGCGCTTCGGCAGCGACCTCTCCGGCCTGCGGATCGTGGTCGACTGCGCCAACGGCGCGTACTCCGGGATCGCGCCGAAGGCCTTCGAGCAGCTCGGCGCCGAGGTGACCGCGATCGGCTCCGACCCCGACGGGAGGAACATCAACGTCGGCTGCGGCGCCACCGACCTCTCGACTCTGCAACAGGCTGTTACTGGCTCCGGGGCCGACTTCGGCGTCGCGTTCGATGGGGACGGCGACCGGATGCTCGCGGTCGACGCGCGGGGCCAGGTGGTCGACGGCGATCAGATCCTCGCGATCCTGATGCTGCACCTGGAGGTCGACCTTGTCGCGGTGACGGTGATGGCCAACCTCGGCCTGCACCGGCTGGCCGAGGAGCACGGGATCCGCGTAGTCACGACCGACGTCGGCGACCGCTACGTGCTCGAGGCGCTGCGGCGCGAGAACGGCGTCCTGGGAGGCGAGCAGTCGGGCCACATCATCTACCTGCGCGACCACGTCACCGGCGACGGCCTCGCCGCGGCCCTGCTACTGGCCGCCGCGCTAGAGGGTCGGACGCTTCAGGAGGCGGCAGCCGTGATGCAGCGCTTCCCGCAGGCGAAGGAGAACATCAAGGTCGGCCGCAAGGAGCTCCCGCAGGCGCTGCTCGACGAGGTGGAGCTCCTGAACACGCGTTTCGGCGGCAAGGGCCGCGTGCTCGTGCGCCCGTCCGGGACCGAGCCCGTGATCCGCGTTCTGGCCGAAGCCGAAACGGAGTCCGATGCAGAAGAGGCCTGTGGTACGATCTCCGCTCTCGTGAGACGAGAGCTCGGCTGACCTGGCCCGACGAAGGGAAAGGGAGAGCAGCCGGGCCTTTCGCGTTCTAAGGGAGGTTTCGGCGTGTGCGGGATCATCGGATACGTCGGGCAGAGAGCCTGTAAGGACCTGCTGCTGCAGGGACTGGAGCGACTGGAGTACCGCGGGTACGACTCAGCCGGGATCGCGCTGCGCGAGGACGGCGAGCTCGACTACGTCCGCGCGGTCGGCAACCTCCAAGTCCTGAAGCAGGAGGCGGGCTCGAACGGCTCCCGCGCGAAGACGGGCCTCGGCCACACGCGCTGGGCGACCCACGGCGCGGTGACGCTCCAGAACGCGCATCCGCTGATCGGCTGCGAGGGCGGCAAGATCGCGATCGTCCTCAACGGGATCGTCGAGAACTACCGCGAGCTGAAGGCGTCGCTCGAGGCCGAAGGCCACGTCTTCCACACCGAGACGGATGCCGAGGTGGTGGTGCACCTGATCGAGCGCCACTACCAGGGCGACCTCCTGGAGGCCACCCGTGAGGCGTACCGGCAGCTCGAGGGCCACTTCGCCTTCGTCGTCATCCACCACGACCACCCGGACGAGCTCGTCGGCGCGCGGCACCAGTGCCCCCTGCTCGTAGGCGTCGGCGACGGCGAGATGTTCTTCGCCTCGATGGCCGCCGCGTTCATCGACGAGACCCGCTCGATCCAGCTGATCGAGGACGGCGAGGTCGTCGCCATCACCCCTGAGGGCGCCCGCTTCGTCTCCGTCGAGGACGGCGAGCTCGAGCGCGAGGTGATCGAGGTCGACTGGGACATGGACGCCGCCGAGAAGAGCGGCTACGAGACCTTCATGCTGAAGGAGATCTACGAGCAGCCGGAGGCCGTCGCGGAGACGCTCGGCGACCGGATCCGCCACGGTGAGCTCGTGCTCGAGAGCCTCGGGATGACCGAGGAGCAGCTGCGCAACCTGCGCCGCATCGTGGTCGTCGCCGCGGGCACCTCGTACCACGCCGGCGTCGTCGGCCGCTACATGATCGAGGAGTGGGCCCGGCTCCCGGTCGAGCCCGACATCGCGAGCGAGTGGATCTACCGCAACCCCGTGCTCTCGAAGGACACGCTCGTGATCGGGATCTCGCAGTCGGGCGAGTCGCGGGACACGGTCAACGCGATCAAGCTCGCGCGCGAGCTCGGCGCGCGCACGGTCGCGATCACGAACCTGATGGGGTCCCAGATCACGCGCGAGGCCGAGTCGGTGCTCTACACGCGCTGCGGCCTGGAGATCGGCGTCGCCGCCTCGAAGACCTTCACTGCGCAGGTCGCGCTGCTGGCCTTGATCGGCCTCAAGCTCGCGCAGGTGCGCGGCACCATGAAGGCCGACGAGCTCGAGTTCATCCTCGACGAGCTCTACGAGCTCCCCGACAAGCTCGAGCGCTTCCTCGACGGCGACCACCCGATCGACGAGATCGCCCAGCGCCTCTACGACAAGCCGTTCTTCCTCTACCTCGGCCGTCATATCGGCCTGCCGGTCGCGCTCGAGGGCGCGCTCAAGCTGAAGGAGATCTCCTACATCCCGACCGACGCCTACTCGGCGGGCGAGATGAAGCACGGGCCGATCGCCCTGCTCGAGGAGGGCACGCCGGTCGTCTGCGTCGCGACCGACCAGAAGGTGATCTACGAGAAGGTCGTCTCGAACATCCAGGAGACGCGTGCGCGCGGCGCGCACGTGATCGCGATTGCGACCGACGGCAACGAGGACATCCAGCACCACGCGGACGACGTGATCTACATCCCGCGCTCGCCGGCCTTCCTGCAGGCCGTGCTCGCGGTCGTACCGCTGCAGCTGCTGGCCTACCGGATCGCGCGCCTGCGCGGCCTGAACGTCGACCAGCCGCGCAACCTGGCGAAGACCGTCACCGTCGAGTAGCCGTGAGCGCAGCGCAGGCCGCCGCGTTCCTCGGCGTCTCGGCGGTCGTGATCGTGACCCCCGGCCAGGACACGGCGCTCACGATCCGCAACACGCTCCTCGGCGGCCGCAGGGGCGGGCTCGCCACGGCCGCCGGCGTGGTGAGCGGGCAGCTCGCGTGGGCGCTCGCCGCGAGCGCGGGCCTCTCGGCGGTGCTGCTCGCCTCCGCCCCGCTGTTCACCGCGCTGCGGATCGCGGGCGCGACCTATCTCGTGCTGCTCGGCGCCCAGGCGCTGGTCGCGGCTGCGAGAGGTGCGCGGCAGCCGGCGGCGGGCGCGCCGCAGCGCCGTCGAGCGCCGTACCGACAGGGGGTGCTCAGCAACCTCGGGAACCCGAAGATGGCCGTCTTCTTCACCAGCCTGCTCCCGCAGTTCGGCTCGTCGTTCGGCGGGATGCTCGCACTTGGCGTGTTCTTCGCGGTGCTGACGCTCGTCTGGCTGAGCGTCTACGCCGTCGCGGTGGGGAAGGCGAGCGGGCTCCTGCGCAGGTCGCCGGTGCGGCGCGTGCTCGACGCCCTGACCGGGTTCACGCTCGTCGCGCTCGGCCTCCGCGTGGCATCCGATCGTTAGCGTCAACACCGTGGAAGTGATCGACCAGGTCGCGCAGGGCCTCTGGAACGCCGTGCAGATGGCGTGGGAGGTGTGGTGGGCGCTCGTGCTCGGCTTCCTGCTCTCGGGAATCGTCCAGGCGTGGGTGCCGCGCGAGCCGCTCGAGCGCGCGCTCGGCGGGCGCGGCCCGCGCTCGGCCGCGCTCGCGACCGGCCTCGGCGCCGCCTCCTCCTCCTGCAGCTATGCCGCGGTCGCGATCGCGAAGTCGCTCTTCCAGAAGGGCGCGAGCCTCGCCTCGGCGATGGCGTTCCAGTTCGCCTCCACGAACCTGGTCTTCGAGATCGGGATCGTGATCTGGATCTTCCTCGGCTGGGAGTTCACGCTGGCGGAGTTCGCCGGCGGGCTGCTGCTGATCGTGCTGATGTGGATCGGCGTGCGGCTGCTGGTCTCGCGGCGCGAGGAGGAGCAGGCCCGCGAGCATGCGCAGGCCGCGGACACCGGACACCAGCACCACTCCGCCGGCGGCTCGCGGCGCCTCTCGCTGCAGGGCTGGAGCGACGTGGCGCACAACTTCCGCGGCGACTGGGCGATGCTCTGGAAGGAGATCACGCTCGGCTTCCTGATCGCGGGTTTCGTCGCCCTCCTGCCGATGAACTTCTTCAACGGGCTCTTCCTGACCGACCAGGGCGGCACGCTGCAGCTGATCGAGAACGTGATCGTGGGGCCGCTCGTCGCCGTGCTCTCGTTCGTGTGCTCGGTCGGGAACATTCCGCTCGCGGCCGTGCTCTGGGCCGGCGGGATCTCGTTCTCGGGCGTGATCGCGTTCATCTACGCCGACCTGATCATCATCCCGCTCGTGCTGATCTACCGCCGCTACTACGGCTGGAAGCTGACCGGCGTGATCGTCTCGCTGATGTTCGGGGCGATGGTGGCGGCGGCGCTGGCGATCGACGGAATCTTCGACGCCGCCGGCCTGATCCCGCAGGACCGGCCCTCGATCGAGTCGATCACCGAGCGCGGGATCACCTGGAACTACACGGCCGCGCTGAACATCGTCGCCACGCTGGTTGCCGGGGCGCTCTTCGCGCTGACGCTGCGGCACGGCGCGCGCGACCCGGTCTGCGGGATGACGGTCGACCGCGGCACGGCCCTCTCGTTCGAGCACGCCGGCAAGCGCCACTTCTTCTGCGGGCCCGGCTGCCGCGCCAAGTTCGAGGCCGACCCGGAGCACTACGTGTCCGCGACGCCCCCGGCGTCGAGCCAGGACCACGCGCATCACCAGCACTGAGCGCGTGCCCTGGCGAAATCGGGCGTCGCTTGCGATGATCCACCCGTTCGCCGACTGGAGGCAGGGTTGCGCGTCTGTGGCGAGTGCGGGGGAGAGCTCGAGGCGGCCTACCGCTTCTGTCCCTGGTGCGCGGCCCCGCAGCGCCGCAAGCTCGTCGAGTTCTTCCGTGCCCACCCCCGCGACCCCGGCCGGGCTCTGAGGGTCTCGCGCTACCTGACCGAGGACCCGCACGTCCGCTTCAGCGTCTGGAGCCCGGAAGGCGTCGCGGAGGCGGCGGTCTCGCTCGAAGAGGCGGAGGCGGAGCGGCTGGCGGCGTTCCTCGTCGCGCCCGAGCGCCCGCGCCGGACCGCCGTCGAGCGGCTCCTCGCGCACCTGCCGCGCGGCTAGCGGCGGCCGCGCGTGCGGCGCTGGGCCTTCGCGGCCCGGTCGAGCGTCTCCAGCTCGTCGAGGCTGCGCCCCGCGCCCTCGGCGACGCACGTCAGCGGGGAGTCGGCCAGCTGCACCGGCAGCCCCACCTCGCTGCGCAGCTTCTCGTCGATCCCGCGTAGGAGCGAGCCGCCGCCCGCAAGGACGATGCCGCGCTCGGCGACGTCGGCCGCGAGCTCCGGAGGCGTGCGCTCGAGCGTGTCCTTCACCGCGGCGACGATGCGGCCGACCGGTGGCTCGATCGCGCGCCGCACGTCCAAGGCCGTGATCGTGACGCGGCGCAGCAGGCCCGTGACCAGGTCGCGCCCGGCGACGGTCGTCTCGACCGCCTCGTCCAGCGGCCAGGCCGAGCCGACCTCGATCTTCGCCACCTCGGCCGTCTCCTGGCCGATCAGCAGCTTGTGCGTGTTCTTCACGTAGTCGACGATCGCGTCGTCCATCTCGTAGCCGCCGACGCGAATCGACTCCCAGACGACCATCCCGCCCAGCGAGATGACCGCGACCTCGGTCGTGCCGCCGCCGATGTCGATCACCATGCTCGCGACCGCGTCCGCGACGGGGAGGCCCGCCCCGATCGCCGCCGCCATCGGCTCCTCGATCAGGTAGACGGAGCGCGCGCCCGCCGCGCGGGTGGCCTCGTCGACGGCGCGGCGCTCGACGTCGGTGATCCCGCTCGGGACGCACAGCACGACTCGGGCGAACGCGAAGCGGGAGCCCCCGGCTCTCGTGATGAAGTGGCGCAGCATCTCCTCGGTCACCTCGAAGTCGGCGATCACGCCGTGCCGCAGCGGCCGCGTGGCGCGGATCGAGGCAGGCGTGCGCCCGATCATCCGCTTGGCCTCGGCGCCGACCGCGTGCACCCTGCCGGTCTCCTCGGAGATCGCGACCACCGACGGCTCGAAGAGCACGATCCCGCGCCCGCGGATGAACACGAGCGTGTTCGCCGTGCCCAGGTCGACCGCCATGTCGCGGCCGCCGCCGATTGACCCCCAGAGGCGCATCGCCGCTGCAGCCTAGTCGCGGCGTTGTATAACGGGCGACGGGTGGCGAGCGAGGGCCGGATTCCGTTCCATGGGTACGAGACCTGGTACCGGGTCGTCGAGAGCGACGCGGCCGACGGTCGCGCGCCGGTCCTGTGCCTGCACGGCGGGCCGGGCGCGAACTGGCTCCACATGAAGCCGTACGAGGCGCTCGCCGACGAGCGCACGGTCGTCTTCTACGACCAGCTCGGCGCCGGCAGCTCGGCGGTCGAGGAGCCGCACGACCCGGCGATGTGGACGCCCGAGCTGTACGTGGAGGAGGTCGGCGCGGTGCGCAAGGCCCTCGGCCTCGACCGCGTGCACGTGCTCGGCCACTCGTGGGGCGGGATGCTCGGGATGCAGTACGCGGCGACACGGCCGGACGGGCTGGTGTCGCTGCTGGTCGAGAGCTCGCCGCCGAGCGTGCCGGCCTGGATGGGCGAGCTCGCCCGGCTGCGCGCGGAGCTGCCGCCGGAGGTGGACGCGACGCTGCGCAGGCACGAGGAGGCCGGGACGTTCACCGACCCGGAGTACGAGGAGGCGGTGATGGTCTTCTACAAGCGCCACCTCTGCCGCGTGGAGCCGTGGCCGGACTGGCTGGTCGAGTGCTTCGAGATCCTGGAGGCGAATCCCGAGGTCTACCACTCGATGAACGGGCCGAGCGAGTTCCACGTGATCGGCACGCTTCGCGACTGGGACGTCACCCCGCAGCTCGGGCGGATCCAGGTGCCGACGCTGCTCTTCTGCGGCCGCCACGACGAGGTCACGCCGGCGAGCGTCGAGGCGGCGCACCGCGCGATCGCCGGCTCCGAGTTCGTCGTGCTCGAGGAGAGCTCGCACATGGCGCAGGCCGAGGAGCCGGAGCAGACGCTCGCGCTCGTGCGGCGCTTCATGCGCCGCGCCGAGGGGTGAGGAGAGGCCGCGGGCGCGGCCTCTCCTGTGAGGTGTGAGCTAGGCCGCGGGCTGGCGGTCGCCGACGTGGTTCGCCGGTACGGCCTCGACCTGGGCGAGCGAGAACGAGCGCGGCGCGCGGATCCGCACAGAGATGCGGTCGCCGGGCGTCAGGTCGCCGGGGGAGACGACGGTGGGCACCCCGTGCCTCCACTCGACGAAGACGGTGTGCGCGTCGTAGCCGAACGTCTCGTCGACGGGCTGGCCGAGCATCGCGCGCAGTGCGCGGAGGTTGCCGTCCCGGATGTGCAGCGTCAGGTGGCCGCCCGAGGCCGGGGCGTCGAGCGTGCCGATGAAGAGCCAGAGCGGCTGGCGCGGAAACCGGCCTGCCGGGCCCGAGTCCGCGACGCGGCGTGCCGGCGTCGACTCGATCTGAGCCAGCGAGGCGCGGCGGTCGGCGACCACCCGCGCGCTGACCCGGTCGCCTGCGAGCAGGTTCGACTCCGTCACCACCGTCGGGACGCCGTGCGTCCAGCGGAGGTACTGCGTGTTCGCGTCGACCGCGAACTGGCCGTTGTCGTCCTGGCCGATGAGCTTCTTCAGCGCCTTGCGGTTGCCGCCGTTCACGTCGACGGCGAGCGTCGGGCTGTTGCCGGCGTCGGCCATCAGCCGGCCGTTGAAGACGTAGAGGACGTTGCCGCCATCACGCGCGGCGAGCGTCGCCGAAGTGCAGACGGTCGCCAGGCCGAGGGCAAGCAGCGCGGCGAACACGATCATCCTTCTCATCACGACTCCTTTGGATCGTGGAGCGGGAGGGTCGATCCGATCGTCGGCGCGCGATGTCAGGCCGCGGTTAGCGGCCCGTAAGGGAGTCGTAAGTACTTGGAAAAAATACTTGTGGGCTAGTCGGGCGGCCTGCGCAGGCGCTTCGTCGCGCCGCGCCGGCGCTTCTGCTCCAGCCGCTTCTCGACCGCGGCCTTGCTCGGCCTGGTCGGCCGCCGCCGCCGCTCGACCCGCAGCGCCTGACGCAGCGTCTCCGTCAGCCGCTCCAGCGCGAGCTCGCGGTTGCGCCACTGGCTGCGCTCGTCCTGCGCGACGGCGCGCAGAACCGGGCCCGCCTTGGCGACGACGCGGCGCTTCTGCGCCTCCGACAGCGTGCCCGAGGCCTCGACGTCGAAGACCGCCTCGACGCGCGTGTCGCTCTTCTGCGCGTGCTGGCCGCCCGGCCCGCTCGAGCGCGAGAAGCGCAGCTCGATCTCGCTGTGCGGGATGAAGACCGAGCGCGTGACGCGAATAGGATCGTCGGCCATGAGGCGGATTGTGACCGCCGCGTGCCTCTTGCTCTGCGCCGGCTGCAGCTCCGGTCCCTCGTACGACAGCATCTCCGCCGGCGGCTCCTGCGCGGCGCGCATCACCTGGCACGGCGCCGTCTACTACGGCGAAAGGTTCCCGTCGCGCTGCCGGCCACGCTCGCGCTCGGCACGGGCGGCCGTCCGACCTGCAGGGACTCGAACGGCGGCGAGGCCGGAGCCAGCACGGCCGTCGAGGTGCGGCGACTCGCGGGAGTCGATCCGAGGGTCGCTGTCGCCGTTCGAGGCGAGCGCGAGGTCGCGTACCTCGCCGCCGGCTACTTCCTCGAGCTGCCGAGCCACCCGCTCCACGGCGCGATCGAGTGGTCGCCGCGCGCGTTGAACGAGCTGAGCGGCTGCGTCAGGTCGCCGGCGATGCGGATCGAGGGCACCCTCCGCTACGGGCCGTCGCCGATGCTCGACGTCTCCGAGCGCGACCGTGTGGCGCGCCGCTACGTCGGGAGCGAGGCGCTCCTGTTCGTGGACGCGCACACGCGGGTGGAGCGGCTGTCCCGCGGCGGGCTCCCGTACGTCGGCCAGGGAGCCGCGGTCGCGGTTGACGCCGTCGGCTGCCTCACGCGTGACGGCACGTTGGCGAAACTCGTTCCGCGACGGATCGCGCCTGCCTAGACTCCCGCGCATGGCGGGCATTCTCCTGGACGCCGACGGCGTCCTCCACGTTTCCGGTGCGCCGATCGCGGGCGGCGCCGAGGCCGTGGAACAGCTGCGCGAGAACGGCCATCGGCTTCGTTTCGTCACCAACAACACCACGCACTCGCGGCGCCGGCTGGCCGAGCAGATCCGCGGCTTCGGCATCGAGCTCGAGGACGCGGAGCTGCAGACGACGCCGGTCGCCGCGGTGCATTCGCTCAAGGGGAAGCGGGTGCTCGCGCTGACGATGCCCGACATCGTCGAGGACCTCGCAGGGATCGAGCTCGTCGGCGAGGGCGCCGACGCCGTGCTGATCGGCGGCGCCGACGAGACCTACGAGACGAATCAGGTGTTCAGCTACATGAACCTCGCGCGCGCGTTCGCGGAGCTGCAGGCGGGCGCGGAGCTTTTCTGTCTGCACAAGAACCGCTGGTGGCAGACCGCGCGCGGGCCGCTGCTCGACTCAGGCGCGTTCGTGGCGGGGCTCGAGTACGCGGCAGAGCTCGAGGCGACGGTGCTCGGGAAGCCGAGCGCCGCCTACTTCCAGGCCGCGCTCGACGCGCTCGACTCCGATCCCGAGCTGACCTGGATGGTCGGCGACGACATCGAGGCCGACATCGCGGGCGCGGCGGCGTGCGGCCTCCGGACGGTGCTCGTCCGCACGGGCAAGTTTCGGCCGGACACCGTCGAGGCCGGGCGCGTGCGGCCGGACGGGATTGTGACGTCGATCGCCGCGTTGCCCGGGTTCATCGAGACCGCTGCGTAGAGTTCGCGCCGTGCGAGTGGGCGTCGACCTGATCGAGATCCCGCGCATCGCGCGAGCGCTCGAGCGGCCCGGGTTCCGGGAGCGCTGCTTCACGGAGGCAGAGCGCGCGTACTGCGACTCGAGGCCGAACCCGTCCCAGCATTACGCCGCGCGGTTCGCCGGCAAGGAGGCCGTCGGCAAGGCACTCGGCTCTGGTGTCCACTTCACCTGGCGCGAGATCGAGATCGTCGGCCGCCCGAAGCCCGGAGTGACCCTGAGCGGGCGGACGAAGGCGTGGGCGGAGCGCGTCGGCGCCAGGCGGATCGAGCTCTCGATGACGCACTCGCGGGAACTGGCGCAGGCGGTCTGCGTCGTCAGCGATGTTTGATCCCCTCTACACCGCCGAGGAGATGAAGGCCGCCGAGGCGGGCCACGACGTGGACGAGCTGATGGCGCGCGCGGGGCGCGCGGTGGCGGAAGAGGCGATGCTCCGCTTCCGGGAGGCACAACGGTTCGTCGCGGTCTGCGGCGGCGGCGCAAACGGCGGCGACGGCCGGATCGCGCTCGACGTGCTCCAGTCGGCCGGCAAGGCGGCCCGCACCTCGGAGGAGGCTCCGGTCGAGGAGGCCGACGTCGTGATCGACGCGCTCTTCGGCACCGGCTTCCACGGCGAGCCGCGCGAGGACGCGGCCCGGGCGATCGAGGCGATGAACGCCTCCGGCAAGCCGATCGTCGCTGTCGATCTGCCCTCGGGCGTCGACGCGTCGACCGGCGAGATCGGCGGGGCGTGCGTCGAGGCGACCGTGACGGTGACGATGCACGGGCCGAAGGTCGGCCTCGAGGTGGCGCCCGGCCGCTTCCATGCCGGCGAGGTCGTGGTGGCGGACATCGGCCTGGAGCGCGGCGAGACCGAGCACCGGCTGGTCACGCCGGCGATCCTGGGCGAGATCCCGCGTCGGAGCGCCGAGCAGAACAAGTACAGCGCCGGGACGGTGCTCGTCGTCGGCGGCTCGCGCGGTCTCACCGGAGCCCCGTGCCTCGCGGCCGAGGCAGCGTTTCGCGCCGATGCGGGCTACGTCGCCGTCGCCGTGCCCGACTCGACGTTGGCCGTCTTCGAGCAGCGCCTGCTCGAGGCGGTGAAGCTGCCGTGCCCCGAGGAGGACGGCACCATCTCGCCGCGGGCGATCGAGCCGATCGGGGAGTTCGCCGCGAAGGCCGGCGCGCTTGCGCTCGGCCCGGGGCTCGGCCGCGGCCCGGGGCCCCGCGAGGTCGTGCGGCGGTTGCTCGCCGAGCTCCGCACGCCGGCAGTGGTCGATGCCGACGGTCTGCACGAGCTGGAGCCGTTCGAACGGGCCGCGCCGACGGTGTTGACCCCGCACGAGGGCGAGCTCGCGCGGCTGCTCGGCGTCCGGTCGGAGTGGGTGGCGGCGCACCGCCTGGAGGCCGTCCGGCGCGGCGCGGAGACGTTCGGCTGCGTCTGCCTGCTGAAGGGGGCCGACACGCTGGTCGCCGCTCCCGCGCAGGGCGTGCTCGTCGTCTCGCTCGGCACGCCCGCGCTCGCGACCGCGGGGAGCGGCGACGTCCTCACGGGGATCGTCGCGGCGTTCCTGGCGAAGGGAGTCGACGCACGCCTCGCAGCGGCCGCCGCGGCCGCCGCGCAGCAGCTTGCCTCGCGGACGATCCCGCAGTCGGGCGCCGTCGCGAGCGACGTGGCGGCCGCGCTGCCGCGGGTGCTCGATGCACCGGTCTGAGCTGACCGTCGACCTCGGCGCCGTGCGGCGCAACGCGCGGACGCTGCTGCGGGCGCTCGACGGTGCGCAGCTCTGGGCGGTGGTGAAGGCGAACGCCTACGGCCACGGCGCGGTGGAGGTCGCGGCCGCGGTCCTCGACGAGGGTGCGGGTGCGCTCTGCGTGGCGACCGTGCCGGAGGCGCTGGAGCTGCGCGGCGAGTTCTCGCTCGCGCGGATCCTCGTCATGGGCCCGACCTCTTCGAGTCGCGAGATCGCGGAGGCGCGCGAGGCGCGCCTCGAGCTGGCGGTCTGGGACGAGGAGCTGCCGGAGGGCGTACGCGTGCACCTGAAGCTCGACACCGGCATGGGGCGCTGGGGCCTCTCCGAGCTGTCGAAGCCACCGGTGGGAGAGGTCGTGGGCCTGATGTCCCACCTCGCAACCGCGGACTCCGACCCGGCCTTCGCCGAGGAGCAGGTTGAGCGCTTCCGCCGCGCGACCGAGCCGTACTCCGACCTGATGCGGCACGTCGCCAACAGCGCGGGCGCGCTGCGTTTGCCCTCGTCGCGGTTCGGCGCCGCGCGTTGCGGAGTCGCCCTCTACGGCCTCTCGCCCTTCGGCGAGGATCCGGCCGCGGACGGCCTCGAGCCGGCCCTCTCGTGGCACAGCTACCTCGCGCAGGTGAAGCGGCTCGAAACCGGCGAGAGCACGGGCTACGGCCGGCGCTTCGTGGCCGAGCGGCCGACCTGGATCGGGATCGTGCCCGTCGGCTACGCGGACGGCTTCCGCCGCGACCTGACCGGCACCGAGGTGCGCGTGAGCGGCGAGCCGCGCCGCGTCGTCGGCGTCGTCTCGATGGACGCCTTCGCCGTCGAGCTCGAGCACGAGGAGCCGGTCGGCGCGCCGGTGACGATCCTCGGCCAGGGGGTGCTCGCCGAGGCGCACGCGCGCGTCGCGGACACGATCAACTACGAGCTCACCTGCGGCATCAACGCCGACCCGCGGCGCGCTCGGAGGGTGGTCGTCGATGCGTGAGGTCGTCGAGGAGCTGTTCGGTGGTGAGGAGGCGTGGGTGGTGGGCGGCGCCGTTCGGGACCAGGCGCTCGGGCGGCCGGTCGTCGACCTGGACGTCGCGCTCCGGGATCCGAAGCGCGCCGCGCGCGCCTTCGCGAAGCGCTCCGGCGGCGCGCCGTTCCCGCTCTCGGAGCGCCACGGCGCCTGGCGGGTCGCCCTGGACGGCGGCCGCACCGTCGACTTCACGCCTCTCCCGGGCGCGATCGAGGACGACCTCGCGAGCCGCGACTTCGGCATCAACGCGATCGCCGAGCGGGTCGGCGCCGCCGAGACGGTCGACCCCTACGACGGGCGCGGCGACCTCGCCGCGGGCCGCATCAGCGCCGTCAAGGGCTCGGTCTTCCGGGACGATCCGCTGCGGCTGCTGCGGGCGGTGCGCCTCGAGGACGAGCTCGACTTCCGCATGGCGCAGGAGACCGAGGAGCTCGTCCGCCGGGACTCGGAGCTGGTCGTGCGGCCGGCGGGCGAGCGGGTCGTGGCGGAGCTGTGGCGTCTCTCGCCGCGCGGGTACCGTCGCCTTGCGGAGCTCGGGCTGCTCGAGCCGCTGGGCGGGCGGATCGATGAGCGGCTCGACCGCTGGGACTCCCCGCAGTACCGGCTCGTCGCGGCCTTCGGCGAGCGGCTGCGGGACTTCCCGGTCTCCAACGAGCTGCGGAGGCTCGCGGTCGCGCTGCTGCGGGCGCAGCGGCCCGAGCCGGACGCCCGCTCGATCCACCGCTTCCGCAGGGCGACGGAGCCGTGGGCGCTCGAGGCGCTCGCGTTCGTCGGTGCACCCGACCTGAGCGCCACCGTCGCGGAGGCCCGGCGGAACGACCCGGTGGAGCCGCTGTTGCGCGGCGACGAGCTCGGCCTCCCGGCCGGCCCGGAGATCGGTCGCCTGCTTGCCGAGATCGAGGAGGAGCGGGCCGCGGGTACGATCGTCACGAAGGAGGAGGCGCTCGACTATGCACGACGCCACGCAGGAGCGGTTTCGCAAGACGGCTGAGCGCATAGCCGCGCTTCAGGACGCACGGGCAGCCGAGCTCGAGGCCATGGTCGTGCGCTTCGTCTCGCCCGGCGGGAGTGAGCGCGCGCTCGACTCCGGCAGTGGTGCCGGTGCGCTCGCCTTCGCGCTGGCGCCGCACGTGCGCGAGGTGGTGGGGGTCGACCTCGTGCCCGAGCTGCTGGAGCAGGCGCGCACCCGGGCCGAGCGTTATCCGAACGTCACGTTCGTCGAGGGGGACGCGACCAAGCTGCCGTTCGGGTACGGCGAGTTCGATCTCGCCTGCACGCTCAGGACGCTCCACCACGTCGCGCGCCCGGAGCTGGCGGTCGCAGAGCTCGCACGCGTGACCCGGGCGCGGGGGAGGCTGCTCGTGGTCGACCAGATCGCCCCCGTCGACCCGCTCGCAGCGGCCGAGCTGAACCGCTTCGAGCACACCCGCGACCCCTCGCACACGCGCACGCTCGCGGACGTCGACCTGCGCGGCCTGTTCGAGTCGAACAATTTCGTGCTCCTGCGGGCCGAGTACGAGCGCGAGCCGCGCGACCTCGACAGCTACCTCGACCTGGCGGGCTGCGAGGGCGAGGAGCGCGAACGTGCGCGGGCAATCGCGCCACCCGGCTACACGGCCGACATCGGCTGGTACCTGCTCGAGAAGCACTGACCGGCATCAGCACGCTCCCGGAGCCGGCCGAGCTCGCCGGAGACCGCCTGTCGAGTCGCTAGGATCGCGCGGCGTGCACGTCGAGATCTTCTACTGCCCCACCTGAAGCGGCTACGACACACGGGCCGCGAGTCTCGCGGCTGAGCTCGAGGGTGAGGGGCACGACGTCACCACGACGCCGGGGGGCTCGGGCCAGTTCGACGTCGAGGCGGAGGGTTCGCTCGTGTTCTCGAAGCACGAGCAGGGCCGCTTCCCGGAGACCGACGAGATCCTGGGCGCGCTCGGCTAGGGGCCGACCGGCACGCCGGTCTCGAGGTGCGCAAACGCCTCGCGCAGGGCCGCGCGCTCCAGTTCGTTGCTCGTGAACGACTTCGCAAGTCGCCGCTCGCCCTCCTCGGAGAGGCGCAGGTGCGCGATCCGGCCGTCCTCGGCCGAGCGCTCGCGCTCGATCAGCCCGATCTCCTCGGCCCGGCTCACGAGCTCGGTGACGGTGCTCTGCGCGAGCTGGAGCCGCTCGGCGAGCTCGGTCACGGTCGACTGCTCGCTGTGGTCCTCGGCGCCCTTGATCATCAGCAGCAGCAGGTAGCGCTGCGGCGTCAGGCCCGCGGCACGGGCGTTTCGCTCGGCGGTGCGCTGGAACTGGCGCAACGCGGCGCGGAACTCTGCGACGGGTGCGACTTCGGCGGCGGTGAGCTCGTCGGCGATGCGTCCATCCTAGTCTCCCGCGGGTCGGATTCCACGGGCAGCGACCCGGGCGACGAGCCTCGGGGCGAGCGCCTGGGCCAGCGGGGCGATCCGGTACCAGCGCGGGACGAACACCTCGCGGCGGTCGCGGTCGAGCGCCGCGAGCACCCGCTCGGCGACGAGCTCCGGCTGGACGACGAGAGTCGAGAGCCGCGGCCCGAAGCGCTCGCGCTGCGGGAAGCCCTCGGTCTCGACGAATCCGGGCAGGATCGTGTGCACGCGGATTCCGCGCGGCCGCAGCTCCGCGGCGACCGAGCGCGAGAAGGCGAGCTGCGCGTGCTTGGACGCCGTGTACGGGCCGCCTGGTCCCGTTGCGACCGTGCCCGCCACTGAGGCGACGTTGACGACGTCGGAGGGGGCCGCGGCCTCGAGGGCGGGCAGGAACGCGCGTAGGCACCAGACGCCGCCGAGGTAGTTCGTCCTGGTGACCTCCTCGATCCGCTCCGGCGACGCGCGCAGGAAGGTGCCGCGGCCGGGGATGCCGGCGTTGTTCACGAGCAACGAGACGTGCGGGTGGCGCTCCACGATCGTCGCCGCCGTGCGCTCGACCGCCTCGCGGTCGCCGACGTCGCAGAGCTCCCACTCGGCGCCGAGACCCTCCGCGAGCGGACGCAGCCGCTCCTCCCGTCTCGCGACGAGGACGCAGTCCCAGCCGCGGCCGCGCAGCGCCAGCGCCAGCGCCGCCCCGATCCCGCTGGAGCCGCCGGTGACGACGGCTACCGGCACACGCGGACGAGCCGGCGAGCCGAGGCGGTCCTGCCGAGGCGGTCGATCACGACGGCGCGCAGCAGATGGCGCCCGCGGTGCGCCTTGCGGGTGCGCCACGAAGCGTCGTAGAGACCTTCAACGCCGCGTGTGACCGTCGCGATCCGTCGCTTGCCGTCGAAGAAGGTCACCTTGCGGACGCCGCGCGTCGAGCCCGCCGTCACGAACAGCGGCTCGACCCTGCCGGCGCAGGCGTGCGGCTGCGGCAGGAGCCAGTTCACCGTCGGCCTGGCCACGGCGCGCAGCCGGATCGAGCGGAAGGCGCTGTTCGGGAGCAGGTCGCCCGCCTGGTCGATGTTCTTGGACTCCTGGTAGTCGGAGGCAACCGCGATCAGCGGCGTCCTGCCGAGCAGGATCCTCGGCGCGCCGTCGAGCGCCCAGAGGACGAGGCCGCTGCCCGGGTCGTAGAGCGCCGCGAGCAGCAGTGTCCGCTTGTAGCCGACCACGAGCGAGAGCGGGTCGACTCCGGCCCCGCGGTCGCTGACGATCCCGGCCAGCAGCGGGCGGCCCGGCGAGACGACCTTGGTCAGGAACTTGAAGCGCGGCGGCGTGACGTCGTTCTGCCACGCGTGCAGCACGTACTGGCCGCGCAGCGGCAGGTTCGTGTACGGGTCGGCGCGGGAGTCGACCGCGACGAAGTAGCGGCCCTCGCGCGGGAAGTCGACCGCGGCCGCGCCGTTGTCGAACTGGTACTCGAACGTGAGCCCGTTGACGTTGACGGGCGTCCCGGAGTAGCCCTGCACGTCGTCCTCGTTCAGCGAGCCGAGGAACCACGGCTCGATCAGCGTGTTGGGCTCGGCCGCGACCACGGCTGCGCCCGCATTCGCCGCGTGCGAGCTGACGCGCACGGTGTAGACCTGCTCGGCGCCGTCCTCGCTGAACGGTTTGCCGACGTAGGTGGGCGGCGGCCCGAACGGCTCCGTCGGGAAGCGGTACTGGCTGACGTGGCTCGTGCCATTGCTCGTGTCGCCGAGCTGGTAGGCACGGATCGTGTCCCGCGGCGCACGACCGATCTGCGGGTACTGGACGGAGAAGTAGTACGGGATCCGCACCTGGTCGCCGCCACGGCGCAGCACGATGAAGCCGTAGTCGTCGCCGCTCGGCGCGGCGAACGAGGCGGTCGCCACGATCGGCAGGTCGACGGTCCCGCCCGGCGAGAGCGTGACCGAGGAGGTCGAGGGGCCGACGGTCGCGCCGGCCGACGCGGTCTGCGGGTGTACCTCGACACTCCAGGCTCCGACGCCTCCGCCCGCGTCGGTGAGCGAGAGCAGCAGCGCCTTGCGCGCCGGCCCCGCGTCGGTGGTGAGGTAGCCGAACGAGAGCGACGACGGCTCCGCGAAGAGCTTCGGCGAGGTTGCGGCCATGACGTCGATCAGGCCGCCACCCTCGAGCAGCACCGAGGCCTCCTTCGTGCGCGCGGTGTCGCCCCAGGCGGGCGCGGCCGAGGTCATCAGCGCCGACTTCACCTGCTGCGGCGACCAGCCTGGATGCTGCTGGAGCAGGAGCGCCGCGGCGCCCGAGACGTGCGGCGCGGCCATGCTCGTCCCGTCGAGCACGATGAAGTTGTCACCGGCCGCTTCCTTGACGCTGGAAGAGAGGATGTTCTGGCCGGGTGCGGCGACGTCGGGCTTGAGCTGGTGGTCGAAGTTCGTCGGCCCTCCCGACGAGAAGCTGGTGATGACCCCGCTGCGGCCGGTCTGGATCTCGCGCGGGTCGTTCAGCGCGGTCGCGCGGAAAGGCGAGCGCCCGCCGTGCGCCGCGAGGTACGCGCGCAGGTCGGCGCCGTCGAGGTCGGAGATCATCCCACCCGGGAGCGCGAGCTGGAGCGGGATGAAGTTCGCCTCGCCCGAGCGGTTGTCGACGAGCACGATCCCGGTCGCGCCGGCCCTGCGCACGCGCTCGACCTTCGAGTCGAACGTGCAACCGCCTCGCGAGACGAGCGCGACCAGGCCCCGCAGCGAGCCGGACGGCAGCGAGGTGAAGCGCGGGTCGTTCGGGTCGAACCCCGTGGGGGCGCAGACGTGGCGCTCGACCGGCTGTCCGTCGGTGCCGGCGACGGTGCCGACGTCGACGAGAGTCTGCCCCGCGACCCACGATGGAGGCACCTTGACGTTGAACGAGAACGGGACGTGCTGCAGGCTCGCGGGCACGCCCGGCCCGGTCATCTCGAGCTCGCTGCCGAAGACGTGCAGGTTCGAGGCCGCGGCGACGGAGATCGCGGCCGGCGCGTTGCTCGGCGAGCCGACGGAGCCGAGGCCCCAGTCGTCGCGGTCGTTCCCGGCCGAGATCACCGGGACGACGCCCGCCGCGGCCACGTTCTGCAGCGCGTCGACGAGCGCGTCGCTGGCCGGGTCGATCTCCGGGCCGCCGCCGGAGAAGTTGATCACGTCCATGCCATCGTTCACGGCCGCCTCGAAGGCGAGCATGATCTCGGGCGTGAAGGCGTCCAGGCCGCCCGTCGGCACCGGCGTGTTGAAGACGCGGTAGTTCCCGATCTGCGCTCGGGGCGCGATTCCCGACAGGCCAGTGGTCAAGGGATGGCCGGGGCCGAAGAAGCTTTGCGGACCGGCTGGCGCCATCGTGCCTGCATCCCCGGCGGCGATCCCGGCGACGTGCGTGCCGTGGAACGAATCGGGCCGGTAGAACGCGAGGCGCCCCTGACGACCCGAGCCCGGGCCGGGGAACGCCCGTGCGACGATCACCTTCGGCGTCGTCCACTTGCGCCCGCCCTTCGGGAAGCCGGCGGGGTACGAGAACCCGGTCGGGTCGAAGAACGGGTTCGACTGGTCGACGCCGTCGTCGACGACCGCGATCTTGATTCCCTGGCCGCGGCCGCCGGTGCTCGCCCAGAACGTGTCCGCGCGGATCACCGAGGGGCTCTTGTTCGTGTCGAGGTGGTAGCGGGCGCTCGGATAGACCTTGCGCACGGCCTGCACTCGCAGCAGCCTCGGCAGGTCGCGGTAGCGCAGGCGCACCGCGAGGCCGTCGAGGATCGTGCGGTAGTGGTACGAGATGCGCGCGCTCGGGACGGCGCGGCGGATCGCGCGCGCCGCGGCGGCCTGCGCGCGGGCCAGGCGCGCGAGGTAGGCCCGCGAGGCCGAGCTCGCGACGTCGAGCTTCTTGCGCGGCCCGAACGCGAACAGGCCGGGGCCGTAACGCTGGGCGAGCGGGGGCAGGCGCAGCCCGACCAGCACCGTCACCCGCCCCTGCGCCTGGCCGCGCGGGATCTTCAGCACGCCGTGCCGCACGCGCGGGAGCGTGAGCTCGCCACGCTGGGGCAGGCGGATCGGCCGCAGCGCGGCGGCTGCAGTCGCGGAGGTCGCGAGGACGAGCAGCGCCGCGACGAGCGAGAGAAGGAGTGGGCGGCGCAAGGAGAGGAGAATGTACCGCAGATTTCGCAGGACTTAGACTCGCCCGCGTGGCAGGCAAATTCGAAGGAAAGCGCGGCCTCGTCCTGGGCGTCGCGAACCGCCGCTCGATCGCCTGGGCGATCGCGCGGCAACTCGCCGAGGGTGGCGCGAGCCTCGCCTTCACCTACCAGGGCGAGCGGATCGAGAAGGGCGTGCGCGAGCTCGCGTCCTCCGTGGACTCGCCGCTCGTGACCGAGTGCGACGTACGCTCCGACGAGGATCTCGAGCGCGTCTTCGCCGAGGTGGGGCAGGCCTTCAGCGGGCAGCTCGACCTGCTCGTGCACTCGGTCGCGTACGCGGCCGCGGAGGATCTCGAGGGCCGCTTCACGGACACGCCTCGCGACCGTTTCTGGATGGCGCTGGACGTCTCGGCGTACTCGCTCGTCGCCTGCGCGCGACTGGCGGAGCCGCTGCTGGAGGCCGCGGGCGGCGGCTCGATCCTGACGATGACCTACCTCGGCGGCGAGCGGGCGGTGCCGCACTACAACGTGATGGGCGTGGCGAAGGCGACGCTCGACTCGTCGGTGCGCTACCTCGCCTGGGACCTCGGCCAGAAGAACATCCGCGTGAACGCGATCTCGGCCGGGCCGGTGCGGACGCTGGCCGCGCGCTCGATCGCGGGCTTTCCGACGATGGAGTCGATCGTCGACGAGCGCTCGCCGCTACACCGGCCGATCGACGCCGAGGACGTGGGCGCGGCTGGTGCCTACCTGCTCTCGGAGGAGGCCCGGAACATCACCGCGACGACCCTCTACGTCGACGCGGGGTACCACGCGATGGGCATGTAGAGATTGTCACGAAGTCTGGGCCATGAGCCACGGGCCTTCTTCAGGCGGGTCCGAGTTCGGCGGCCGGCCACTTGGTATTCACGTATGCAGCGTGACTGCCCCTTTACTGATCATGCCGGGCTGTCGCCGGACCCGAGGCCGAGCTCCAGTGCGGCGTCGCGGCCGAGCATCCGACCCTCTTCGAACGACTGCTCGAACGCGGGCACACCGACTGCCTGGCGCGCCGTGGTCATAGCCTGCTCGTATACGGCTTTCTCGGCTGAAGCCAGCCGCGCGCCTTGGAGCTCCGCGTCGGCGGCTCCGAGCAGAACTGCCGCCCGGCGTGGCTCGTCGGCAGCCATTGCCGCCGCGACGAGGAACAGCGTGTTTCCGATCCACAGGTGCATGTTGGTTCGCGCGCAGAGTCGAAGCGCAGAGCGGGCGGTCTCCAGGGCGCGCGGGTCAGCTTGGTGGACGAGCGCGACTGTCTGGTTGCAGGTTGCCATCGCCTCGATGAGCTCGAACCCGTGCTCGCGCGCCCGCGCAGCAGACTGCTCGCCCCAGCGGGTGGCAGCGGCGAAGTCTCCGTCCTGTAGCGCAAAGTCGCTGAGGTTCCCCATGGCGTTGGCGATGCCGTACTCGTCACCGGCGGCCTGCAGGCGGACGAGGCCCTGCTCGAGCGTCTCTCGACCATCATCTCGGTCGATCGCTTTGTAGAGCAGGCCGAGAAACACCAACGCGGTTCCGCTTCCGTGGGTGTTGCCCAACTCCTCGTAGATTGTGACGGCCTGTTCCTCCAAGAAGACGGCCTGCTCGAGTTCGCCGTACGTCCACGCCAGGCCCGAGGCGGCGTGAAGAGCGCTCGCTCGCGCGATGGTCGGCCGTTCCTGCGCCGCGGCGAGGACGCGGGGTGCCAAGATCCATCCTTCGCGACCACGGTCCCACCACACGTGCTTGAGCCTCCCGAAGAGATCGAGCGCGAGTTCGGGGTCGGCCTCGATCGCCCACTCGATGGCCCGCACGAAGTTCGGCTTTTCGGTCTCCAGGCGATCAACCGTTTCGAGGTGACGTGACGTCCTGAGCCGTGGCTCGAGCCTTTCGACGAGCTCAGCGAAGTGCTCCGCGTGCCGGCGCCTCCGCTCCTCCGCGTCACCCGACTCCTCGAGCCGCTCGGCCGCGAACTCGCGGATCGTCTCCAGCATCCAGTAGCGGTCACCGGAGCGGATGAGCAGGCTCTTGTCGACCAGCGATTCGAGTGCGTCGAACTCTGCGTCGCAGACTGCTTCCGCTGCCTGGAGCGTGCAACCGCCCACGAACACCGACAGCCGCGCAAACAACGTCTGCGCCTCGAGAGCGAGCAGGTCGTAGCTCCACTCGATCGTCGCCCGAAGCGTCTGCTGGCGGGGGTCGGCGTCGCGTCCCGCGCGGCGCAGGTCGAGCCGCTCCGTCAGTCGCGCGAGGAGCTCCTCCGGTGGGAGCAGTGGCATGTTCGCCGCGGCGAGCTCGATCGCGAGCGGCAGGCCCTCCAGTCGCACGCAGAGCTCCCTGATCGGCTCCGACGAATTGCACACGGCGCGCTCGCAGAAGAGCGCCACGCCCTCCTCCGGTCCGAGTGGCGGCAGCTCGTACGCGAGCTCCTCCGCCACGCGGAGTCGCTCACGAGACGTGACGAGCAGGGTCAGCGACGGGCAGGCGGCGAGCAGTTGCGCGAGCTCCTCGACAGCCGACGGCAGGTGCTCGGCGTTGTCCAGCACCAGCAGCACGCGCTCGCCGGCGAGCTTTGCAGCGAGCGCGTCGAGCGCGCTCTTGCCTTGCAGCTCCGAAACCGAGAGCGTCTGCGCGATCGTCGGTAGGACGAGAGCTGAGTCGCGCAGCGCGGCGAGGAAGCAGGCGAACACGCCGCCGGCGTACTTCGAGGAGCGCCCCCTGCCGGCTCTACTCGCGAGCTCGATCGCGAAGCGGGTCTTCCCGGCGCCCCCAGGGCCGGTGACCGTGAGCAGTCGTGTCCTTTCCAGCTTGAGCCTCGCTTCCCGCAGCTCTTCCTCGCGTCCGAGGAAGCTCGACGCCGGGATGGTGAGGTGCGTGTTCGCCAGCCGCTCGAGCGCTGCCGCCTGCGGGCTCGGGGAGCGACGCGCCAAGGCTCCGCACGCCGCCTCGGCCAGCTCGCCGGCGGACCCGAAGCGCGCCTCTGGGTTCTTGGCGAGCGCGCACCGCACCACTTCGTTCAGCCCGCGCGGCAGCTCGGCCACGAGCACGCTCGGCTGAGGAGGCTCGTGGTGCAGGTGACCCCACAACGTCGCGAGCGCGTCTCTGGACGCGTACGGGACGCGGCCGGTCAGGCACTCGTAGAGGAGGCAGCCGAGGGCGTAGACATCCGTGTGGTGGTCGACCGGCTCGCCGCGGATCTGTTCGGGCGACGCATAGCCGACCGTCCCGACGAGCTCTCCCGTACGGAGGTCCCGATCGGAAAACGTCGCCCGGGCCACGCCGAAGTCGGCAAGGTACGCCCTCTCTTCTTCCTCGTCCTCGTCCAGCAGGACATTGGACGGCTTGACGTCGCGGTGGACGAGCCCGTGTGCGTGGGCGGCATCGAGCGCGGACGCGAGCTGCGAGACGAGCGCGACGGCTCGCGCAGGTTCGAGGCGGCGCTCTTCGCGCAGCAGGCCTGCCAGGTCACCGGGCGCCAGCTTCATGGCGACGAAGGACCGCCCCTCGTGTTCACCTACCTCGTAGACGGGAAGGATGCCTCGGTGAACCACCGCCGCCGCCAGCCGCGCCTCGCGTTCGTAGAGCTCCTTCCCGCCGTCTCCCTGGTACGCGTCGGGCGCGATCAGCTTGAGGGCGACCGGCTGGTCGTGGCCGGGGCGGGTGGCGCGGTAGACCACGGCCGTGGCGCCCCGGCCGAGCACCTCCCTGATCGTGTAGCCCGCAATCCCCCTCTCCTTCGGGAGCAGGCCGAGCGAGCTCATCGCGCCGCGGCGGTCATCGACCAGCGATAGAGCGTCAGCCTGTCGGGCGGGGAGAGCCCGCTCGGCCGCCGGCCGCGGCGCAGGAAGAGCACGGGAGACCGGGCCGAGCGCGCCAGCTCGAGCCGCGTGGCGCCGAGGCCCTCGGCAAACCATCGCTCGGAGACGGCCGACACCACGAGGCTGCCCTCGCCGATCGTCTCCAGCAGCCCGGCCCGGCCCGGCTCGACGAGGCGAGGCTCTGCGACGACGCCGCTCGCGCGCTGGATCAGGAGTCCCGCGTCCGCGAGCATCCGGCTAGCGTCTCGCGAGCCGCCGTTCGAGCCGCTCGCGGCCCCCAGAAGGACGAGCGGCCGCCCCGTGGTGGTCGCGAGCCATGCCGCCAGCTCGAGCGCGGCCCAGTCGTGCTCGAGCGCGCCGAAGGGGACGAGGATCGGCCCGTCGTCGGCAACTGGTGCGGGGTCGTCGCGCTCGAACCAGAGCGCGACGTCGCACGGCGCCGCGGCGAGGGCTCGACTGAGCTCGGGGCCGAAGCGGCCGTCCTCGAGCTCGGAGAGGTCGCTGCCGAGGACGAGCAGGTCGACCTCGGGACGTAGCGCGAGGCGCAGGATGTCTTCGCCCCGATCCGCGGCCGTGAAGACGGCGACGCGTGCCCGCGCTCCACCATCGATGAGCTCCGCGCGCAGTCGCGCGAGCACGGCGCTCGCCTCTGCCAGCACGCTAGAGACCTCCGCGGCGGGCCCCGGCGGCTCGATCCAGGTGAGGATCATCTCGTGCGGATTCCGCGAGCGGCCGAGGGGCCCGGCGAGCGCCGCGAGGACACCGAGCTGGTCGAGACGGCCGGGGAGCACGACAACTGAGCGGATCGGCTCGATCTCAGCGGGCTCGAGCGAGATCGAGGCGTCCTGCGCGAGGATCTTGCGTTCGAGCTCCTGGAGCGAGTGCGAGGGCTCGATCCCGAGGTCCTCGGACAGCCGCGATCGCGTCGCCTGGTAACGGGCGAGCGCGTCCGCCTGACGCTCCGCTCGATAGAGGGCGAGCATCAACAGGCCCGCCAGTCGCTCGTCGTAGGGGTGCTCCACCGTGACCGCTTCGAGCTCGGGGATGACCTCGTCGGTGCGGCCGAGCGAGAGTTTCCCTTCTGCTCTCAGGGAGATCGCGGCGAGCCGGAGCTCCTCGATTCGGGCAAGGTGGCCCTGCGTGAAGTCCTCGAGCCGCGTGTCGGCGAACGGCCGGCCACGCCAGAGCGCAAGCGCCTCGTCGAACAACTCGCACGCCCGCCCAGCGTCGTCGCCTGCCAGCTCCAGCCGTGCCTGCCGAACGAGCTCCTCGAAACGCTCCAGATCGAGGCTGCCCGGCGCGACGCGCAGCACGTAGCCGCCCGGCGTACGGCCGATCGCTTCGGCGCCGAGCTGCTTCCGCAGCCGGGATACGTACTCGCTCACCGCGTGCGCTGCGCTCGGCGGCGGCGCCGCGCCCCACACCACGTCCACCAGCCGCTCGAGCGAGATCGGCTCGTTCGCGTGCAACAGGAGCACGCCGAGCACCGTCCTCTGGACCCTCCCGCCCAGCGAGACGGAACGCCCGCCGACCACTACTTCAAGCGAGCCGAGAATCCTGTACTCGACCGCTGCCGCATCCACCGCACATACGACGCTAGCGCGACTCCGCACAAGTAACAAGAGTCAGCGGGACGGCGACGTTGATCGATCGTTGCCCACTCGTTGATCGGCGTCCTGCATCCTCGCTTCCATGGACAGTGCGCCGGTGGAAGCAAGTCCGGCTGAAATGGAGAGGAATTTGGGATGCCACAGTTTCAGTTGAGCCGCGTTACCCGGTGGGGTGCGGTCACAGTCGCGGTTGTCGCAATCGCCACCGCTATGGCAGCAGGCACGCTGGCGTCCCGTTCGCTCCACGGCGGCGCCGCCGGCCAACATTCCTGCCTGGTGCCGAAGGTCACGGGCAAGACCCTGGCCGCCGCGACGCACGCGATCAAGGCTCACAACTGCCGGGTCGGCAAGATCACGCGCGCCTTCTCGACCAAGGTAAAGAGTGGTCGCGTGATCTCGCAGACCCCGAAAGCGCACCAGCGGCTCAAGCACGGCGCGAAGGTCAACCTCGTGGTCAGCCAGAGTAGAAAATCGACTGCTCACCGTTTAGCCGTAGTGCTGGCCGGGACTGGGGCGGGGACACTGACGGGGAGCGGAATCTCCTGTCCGGGCACGTGCTCGCACAGCTACACGACTGGCTCCTCGGTGACCTTGACGGCGTCCCCGGCGTCGGGTTCGAGCTTCAGCGGTTGGTCGGGCGGCGGCTGCAGCGGCACCGGAGTCTGCACCGTGACCATGAGCGCCGACAAGGCCATCACCGCCACGTTCGCCGCCACCCACACGCTCACCGTGTCGCGTGCGGGGAGCGGCTCGGGGACGGTGACCGGGAGTGGGATCTCGTGTCCGGGCACGTGTTCGCACAGCTACACGGCCGGCTCCAAAGTCACCTTGACGGCCTCGCCGGCGTCGGGTTCGAGCTTCAGCGGTTGGTCGGGCGGCGGCTGTAGCGGCAACGGCACCTGCACCGTGACGACGAGCTCGGATCAGGCCGTCACCGCGACGTTTGCTGCCAACCCACAGCCGACCCACACTCTGACCGTGTCGCTTGCGGGGAGCGGCTCGGGGACGGTGACCGGGAGTGGGATCTCCTGTCCCGGCACCTGCGCGCACAGCTACACGGCCGGATCCATGGTCACCTTGACGGCCTCGCCCGCGTCGGGCTCGAGCTTCGGCGGTTGGTCGGGCGGCGGCTGCAGCGGCACCGGAGCCTGCACCGTGACCATGAGCGCCAACCAGTCGGTCACCGCGACCTTCGGAGTTGTCGCCACCGGACCGCAGCCGGGCAGCTACTCCGGTTCGACATCTCAGGGGTGGGGAGTCTCGCTGTACGTCTCAGCGGACGGCGTCCAGGTGCAGGACATCAACCTTCAGACCATCGCGCTCACGTGCACTCCGTCGGCGCCGAGCCCGAACCCGAGTCCGGACGACAGCTTCCACATCGCGTCGATCCCGATCAACGCGGACGAATCGTTCTCGAGTACGACCGGCCAGACCAGGGTGATCGGGAATGCGCCCGTGCACGTCACCTACACCTTCAGCGGCCAGTTCACGGGAACGCATGTGGCCGGCTCGGTCAGGGAGGACATCAGTTACGACGGTACGGCGACCACCTGCACGTCGAACACGCTGACGTGGACGGCGAGCCGAGAGAACCAGGGCAACCAGGCGGCGCTGGCGCCGCCGGCGGGCAGCTACGGCGGCGTGACGTCGCAGGGCTGGGGCGTGTCCCTGTATGTCTCGCCGAACAGCACCCAGCTGCAGGACATCACGCTCCAGAACCTCGCGCTCTCCTGCACGCCGTCGACGCCGAGTCCCAACCCGAGTCCGTACGACAACTTCTACATCGCCTCGATCCCGATCAACGCGGACGGCTCGTTCTCGACAACGACGACCGAGACCGGGGTGATCGGAAACGCACCGGTGCACATCACCTACACCTTCAGCGGCCACTTCCACGGCCAGAACACGTCGAACAACGAGCGGGTCGGCGGAATGGTCAGGGAAGACCTCAGCTACGACGGCACGTCCAGGTCTTGCACGTCCGGGGATCAATACTGGTCGGCGACCTGGCAGAACCAGGGCAACCAGGCGGCGCTGGCGCCGCCGGCGGGCAGCTACGGCGGCGTGACGTCGCAGGGCTGGGGCGTGTCCCTGTATGTCTCGCCGAACAGCACCCAGCTGCAGGACATCACGCTCCAGAACCTCGCGCTCTCCTGCACGCCGTCGACGCCGAGTCCCAACCCGAGTCCGTACGACAACTTCTCCATCGCCTCGATCCCGATCAACGCGGACGGCTCGTTCTCGACAACGACGACCGAGACCGGGGTGATCGGAAACGCACCGGTGCACATCACCTACACCTTCAGCGGCCACTTCCACGGCCAGAACACGTCGAATAGCGAGCGGGTCGCCGGCGTCGTCAGGGAGACCCTGACATACGACGGCAGCTCGACCAGCTGCACCTCGAACAACCAGTACTGGTCGGCGACCTGGCAGAACCAGGGCAACCAGGCGGCGCTGGCGCCGCCGGCGGGCAGCTACGGCGGCGTGACGTCGCAGGGCTGGGGCGTGTCCCTGTATGTCTCGCCGAACAGCACCCAGCTGCAGGACATCACGCTCCAGAACCTCGCGCTCTCCTGCACGCCGTCGACGCCGAGTCCCAACCCGAGTCCGTACGACAACTTCTCCATCGCCTCGATCCCGATCAACGCGGACGGCTCGTTCTCGACAACGACGACCGAGACCGGGGTGATCGGAAACGCACCGGTGCACATCACCTACACCTTCAGCGGCCACTTCCACGGCCAGAACACGTCGAATAGCGAGCGGGTCGCCGGCGTCGTCAGGGAGACCCTGACATACGACGGCAGCTCGACCAGCTGCACCTCGAACAACCAGTACTGGTCGGCGACCTGGCAGAACCAGGGCAACCAGGCGGCGCTGGCGCCGCCGGCGGGCAGCTACGGCGGCGTGACGTCGCAGGGCTGGGGCGTGTCGCTAGGCGTCTCCTCCGACAGCACTCAACTGCAGAACGTCACTGTCCAGAACCTCGCGCTCTCCTGCACGCCGTCGACGCCGAGTCCCAACCCGAGTCCGTACGCCAACTTCTCCATTGCCTCGATCCCGATCAACGCGGACGGCTCGTTCTCGACAACGACGACCGAGACCGGGGTGATCGGAAACGCACCGGTGCACATCACCTACGCCTTCAGCGGCCACTTCCACGGCCGAAACACGTCTAACAAAGAACGGGTCGCCGGCTTGGTCAGGGTGGACATCAGCTACGACGGGACATCCACGTCCTGCACCTCGAACAACCAGTACTGGTCGGCGACCCAGCAATAATCACCCCCACGTTCAGTCTGGCGTCGAAGAAGCCGGGTATCACAGGCGCGATCGGGCGCAAGCGGTTCCCGGCTTCGGTGTTTCTAACCGCCCTCGCCCGTCAGCCTTGCCGCATCCTCAGTCACGCCCTACGTGCCTGTAGAGGTGAGGACTCGGTGATGACGCCGCTGGCTTCTCGTTGTGAAAACCCGCGCAAATCACATACTCCTAACTACTCGATGGGCATGTAGCGCGGCGGGCGGAACTCTCAGGGCACCTCTCCTGGCCTCTTCTTCGAGCGCCCGAATATTTGGCGACCCCAGGAACCGCCGGCCTCCGACTCGACCGTTCCCCGGGCGAGGCGCCAGATCCCTCCGGCGACCGCGAACACGAGAACTCCCAGCACTGCCAGGAAGACCGCGACGACGATCCAGCCGATGTCCAGGGCAGGAAGAACCACTCGCAGAGACGATACTTCGTAGCCCGGCGCACCCGGCTCCCCTATGGATACGTGACCTCGACGCGCAGGCCCCGGTCTGCCCGGACGACGTCGATCCCGACGAGGTGCCAGCCGGCGCCGCCGACTGTGGCCGAGACGGGCCCGGTGACGCGCAGGGAGCGCAGCGGGCGGCGGTCGACGGTGAGCGTCGCCCGCACCGGGTCGCGCGTCGTCAGGGTGAGGCGCACGCGACCGCGCGCCCAGAGCGCGGCGTGGCGGTAGCGGGGCGAACGGCCCGCCCAGCCCTGGCAGAAGACGACTCGTGCGGCCGGCGCTCGGACCGGTGGCGTGCCTCCGGAGTGGCCGCGCTCGAGCATCGTGATCGCGCTGTCGCGGGCGAGCTGCCCGAAGCCGTGGCGGCGGAGCTCGCGCCACGCGAACCAGCCAGTGTCGCCGGCGAGGCCGCGGTGGAAGGCGACGTAGCGGACGCCGAGCCGGCGCAGGAGCGCGTCGTCGCCCGGCCGCCAGTCGCCGCAGTTCAGCTCGGCCAGCCGCAGCGAGAGGCGAGCGGCCGATTGGGGAGCGATCGTCGAGTAGCCGCCCGGCCTCTCGCGCTGCGCGGCCTGGTCGTACCAGAGGTAGGCGCTGCCGAGGTGCACCGACGGGTGCAGCACCGGGATCTCCAGCAGCCGGCCCGGCGGCGAGTGGCGAATCGCCTCGTAGGCGCCGTTGCCGCGATCCGCGGCGGCCGCCTGGTAGATCGCGACGCGCAGGTCGGCCGCGACGAGGACGAGCACGCCGGCCACCAACGCGAGCCAGCGCAAGCGCGCGACCGCGAACGCCGCCAGCGCCGCAATGCAGAGGCAGGCAACCGGCATCTGCCGTTCGGGCACCCGCGGGTAGCGCAGGGGCGGGAAGTGCTGCCAGAGCGGCTCGTAGAGCGGGAAGTGCGTCCCGAGCGCGAGCAGCAGCGGCACGACCGCGCCGACCGCGAGCACGGCGGCGAGCCGGTAGCGGCTCGCGACGAGCAGCACGGCGAGCCCCGCGAGCGCGAGCAGCGGCGTCAGCCAGCCGAGGAAGACGAAGCTCTCGAGCCCATGCCGCGGGTGGCGGGTGACGAAGTCGAGCCCGGTCGCGGAGTAATGCGCCACCTCGTCCAGCGAGCGTCCGCCCGCACCGATCCCGGAGGTCGAGAAGTGGCCGACGAGGAGGGCGGCTCCGACGGCGGCCGCGGTCGCGAGCACGGCGCCCAGGCGCCCGCCGCGCAGGAGCGCGTAGAGCAGGAAGAACGGGATCGCGCCGAGCGCGAGGTGGACGTCGGAGAACGGGATCGACGCGAGCGCGGCCCCGGCGGCGACGAGCCACCACGCAGATCCGCGCCGCGAGCGCTCGAAAGCCCACAGCGCGAGCGGCAGCAGCGCCGAGATCGGCCCGCGCAGGTGTCCCGCGCTCTGCGCGACGCGGTACGGCTCGAGCGCGAAGACGAGCCCGCCGACGAGAGCCGCGCCCACGGGCAGCCGCAACTCCCGCAGCCAGAGGTAGGCGAACGTTCCGGCCGCGAGGTACGTCAGCAGCAGGAAGACGTTCCAGCCGAGAACCGGCCCGAACAGCGCTGCGAGCGGCCAGAACGGGAGCCCGAAGGGCCAGCCGCCAAAGTTCCAGCGCGGCGGGCTCTCGGGGCGGAAGGTGTAGGGGTCGCGCCACGGCGCCGCGCCGCGCGAGAGCTGGTGGCCGACGAGCCAGAGGTGGTACTCGGCCTGCAGGTGGTCGCCCGCGGCGGCCTCGCCGGGGACCGGGGTCCCGCGCGCTAGGAAGCGTGACCCGGCGTGTCCGAGCTGCGGCGCCATCGCCACCAACCCGGCGCCGAGGTAGAGCGCGACGAGGAGCGCTACAAGGCCCGGGCGGCCGAGAGCAGCTCGTCGAAGTCCGGCACCTCTGCCGCCTCGTACCGCCATGCGCCGCGGACCGTACCGCTCTGGTCGACCAGGAACGCGGTCCGCTCGGCCACGTCCCTGAAGCCGCGAAAGTCGTGCGCGACCCCGAACGCGCGCACCGCCTCGGCATTCCAGTCCGAGAGCAGCGGGAAGTTCAGGTCGAGCGCCTGCATCCAGGCGATGTGCGTCCAGGGCGAGTCGCGCGAGATCCCCGCCGCCTGCACCCCCGCCTGCTCGAGCTCCGCGCTCCTGTCACGCAGGAGCTCCATCTCGTTCGTTCAGGTCGCAGACCAGTCGAAGAGGTAGAAGAGCAGCAGCAGCGGCTTGTCGGCCGCGAGGTCGCGGAGGGAGACCGGCTCCTGCGGCCCGATCCAGACCCGCGCGTCCGGGAACTGCTCTCCCACCGCCAGCACGAGGCGAGCTTACGGCACGACGAGAGCGACGTCCCTCGCCGCTGGCGCGACGTGTTCGGTGAGGACGCGCCGCCCGCCGCGCACGAGCGTCAACGTGCCGTCCGTCAGCGACGAGGTCGCGGCGAGATCGCGATCGATCGCGAGGTTGTACGAACCGCGGTCGGTCCTGACGAGCCGGACGAGCCGCCTCCGCCTCCAGTCGAAGATCCGCAGTGCGGCCGCATTGCCACTCGTGACGTAGGCGCGCGTTGCGTAGGGCGCGAGGCCGGAGGCGTCGTCGAAGCGGACGTGGGCCGGAGGCGGGCCTGCGTACAGCGTGGCCACCGCCCGCCTCGTCCGGACATCGAACACGCGTAGGTAGGGCCGGTCGTCGTACGTGACCCAGACGAACCGCCCGTCCGGTGTGAAGGCGAGGTCGTGCGCGAGCCCCCGCGGGTCGACGTGCCCGATGAGCCTCGGCTTCAGCGGCCGTTTCGTGTCGACCACCGAGATCGAGTGGGCGCGCTCTCCCAACGCGATCCAGAGCTGCCCCTGATCGGGCCTGAACGACATGTGGTGCGCGCCGAAGCCGACGAAAGTCCTTCGCACGGCGCCTCCCTGGATCACGGCGAGTTGGCCACGCGCGTCGTCGGTCACGTACAGGTAGTCGCCGCCGGGTGCGAAGGCCGCGATGTGCGGCGAGCGGAAGCCGCGGACCACCCGGTTGATCCTCAGTGTGCGAGGGTCGATGAAGGTGACCGCGCCCGAGGACGTGCTGACGACCGCCGCCTCGCCGGCGTAGGCCTCGACGTTCTGAGGGTCGGCCGGCATGCGCAGGCTACGGACGACGCGGCCGGTGCGGATGTCGATCGCGAGGAGCCGGTTCTGCGATTCGGCGGTGACGAGCGCGAGCGGATGCGGCGTCTCGCGCGCCGTGCCCGAGCCGGGGACGGCAGCGAGCACGAGCACGACGAGCAGGATCCGCTTCACACTCGCTCTACGGCGAGGAAGACGCGGGAAGTCCCTTCGCCAGCGAGAGCACCGTCGCGGCGTTGCGCCGCACCGTCGCGGCGGTGATGCGCCCCCCGGGGAACTCGACGACGAATGCCGGGGAGCGCGGAAAGCGACGCCGCTGCCAGCGTGTCGCGGCCCCGGGCGGCGCGGTAAGGCGCCGGTAGGGGAGCCCGGAGAGCCGCGCGTACCGCTTCAGCACCGCGACGTGCGGGTCCGAGCCGTAGACGACGTCGAGCGGCTGGTGGTACCAGATCGTCAGCGCGGGCTTCACGCGCAGGATGAAGGCGCGCACCGCCCGGTTCTCCGGCTCCGACATCGGGCGCAGGCCTGAGTAGTAGCCGTCCCAGGGCACCCCATTGCGCACCCAGGCGGTGGGCCAGTTGCGGTTCAGGTCGACGCCGTGCGCGTTCTGCCGCGTCCCGGCGGCAAGGCCGTCCGGGTTCACCGTCGGGACGAGCCAGAGGTGGACGCGAGCGGGCAGGGGCAGCCGCCGCAGCTGTGAGGTCACGCCCAGGCCGGCCGGTTCGGTGCCGTGGATCACTCCGATCACGAGCGTGGCCGGAGCGGAGCGGTCACCGCGCTCGTAGGCGACGATCGGGTGTCCGCGCACCGAGTACCCGATCACGATGCGCTGCCGGCTCTGAGGCGCGGTGGCAGCGATGCCGGCAACGGCGAGCGCCGTGACGATCAGCGCGCGGAGCACGGCGTGACGCTACCCGCAACACCAGTCCTCCACGCGCGTCCCACGGCCGAACTGCTGTGTGATGCGCGCAACGCCGACGATCTTGCGGCGCTTCGTGCGGACGAAGACCCACTGGTTCGCAGTCGGCCACGTCACCAGCAGCCAGCGCCCGTCCGGCGAGGGTGCGAGCTGGCGAAAAACGCCGGTGCCGCTGAAGTACACCGGTCCGCCGGTGAGGAGAAAGACGTTGCTGCTCACGCCCGCGACCCGGATCGCCGCGACGTCGTGCTTCCGGCCGACGAACGCCGCGTCAGTGTCCAGCGTCGCGTCGGAGGGGTCGTCCTGCTGGACGACCTTGCCGTCGCGGTAGACCCGGGTCGCGTGCGGTGCAAAGACGAGCAGCAGCCGGCCGTCGCTCGACCAGGCGACCTTCCGCACCGGCTCGAGAACCGGGGGCGTCCGGAGCAGGACGTGCCCGCGATCGAGGTCGTAGACGACCGCCGACCGCCCGTCCGCATACGCGAGGACGCGCGCCGGCCCGGGCCGCCACGCCGGTGCGACGGTCGAGGCCCGGAAGAGCTCGCGGTCGCCGGTGCCGTCTCCGGCTACGACCCGCAGCCGCCCGTCAGACAGGTAGGCGATACGCGTGTCCGTTCTCGTCCCGGTCCAGGCCGGAAAGCGGGGAGCCGGGCGCGCGAGCGTCCAGCGCACCTCGCCCTTGGGGTCGAGGGCGACGAGCTGGTTGGCCCTCGTCGCCGCGACGTAGAGGCCGTGGGGCGAGAACGTGGCGTCGCGGTAGCGTCCGAGCTTGCGCCTCGAGCCGTCGGGCCGGACGAGCCAGAGGCCGTTGCGGCTCGTGACGAGCAGCTGCCCGCGGGTGGGGAGGGAGAACAGCGCCTGCTCGGCCGTCTCGACCCCGACCGCCTTGCGGAGGGAGCGCACCACCGATCGGCCCGGCGGGCTCAGCACGGCCGAAACGACCGCGGCGACGACGGCGACCGCGACGAGCGGCTGCCAGTGACGGCGCGGCCACGCCACCGGCTCCCGCACGGCATAGGCCGCCCGCACGACCTCCCACGCGCGCTCGCCGGCCTCGCGCTCTCCCGGCGCGACGAACCTCACTGCAGGCAGGCGCACCTTCAGCGCGTCGAGCCCGCGACGCAGGCGGGAGTTGACGGTGCCTCGTGGCAGCTCGAGCAGCTCGGCGATCTCGCCGGGCGTGTAGTCGAGCAGGTAGCGCAGGACGATCACCGCCCGGTGTTCCGGCGACAGCCGGCCCAGCTCGCGCAGCAGCTCGTCGTCGCGCTCCGGCCGCTCCGGCGCGGGGGCGTCAACCGCCTCGCCTTCCGGCCGCAGCGCCCGGGAGCGCGCCCAGTCGATTGCGCGGTTGACGACGATGCGGTGCAGCCACGGTCCGAACGGCCGGCGGCGGTCGAAGCGATCCAGAGCCCGAACCGCGGCGAGGAACGCCTCCTGGGCGATGTCCTCGGCCGCGGCCGCGTCGCGGACGACCAGGTAGGCGGCGCGGTAAGCCGGCCCCCAGTGCGCGCGGAAGAGCGCCTCGAAGTCAGAGGCCGACCCGGCCTGGGCCCGCCGCACCCAGGCCCGCTCGTCGCGGCCGGAGCCCGCCATCCCTGGCCGACTATACGAGCGTGCTTGTGCAGGAGGTCCATCGCCCCACGTACGGGCGACGGAGCGTTTGAGGTCCTGTGCACTTCCCGGCCGGCAAGCGGCTCGCGAGCGACTCGAGTGTCGACCTGCGCGGTCGCCCGTTAGGTTCGACGTTCATCCGCCGGGAGCCGCGGGCGCGCGGGCGTTCGACTCGGGTCCGCTGGCGGCTGGAGGGAGGGCCATCGATGCTCGCACCGATACGAGCGGTGTCGCCGGGACCTTGATCAGGCCGCGGGTCGGCCGGTCGAGGTCGAAGATCACGAGCAGCAGCAGGGTCACGAGCGCGGCGGCGGCCATCATCGGGATGAGTCCACGCCCGAGAAGCGAGATGTGCAGGGCCAGGAGCCCGAGCGCGACGGCCGCGCCGATCACCTCGAGCGCGAGGACTGCGCCGGGCACGCGGTTGTTCAGGGTCGAGAGGCGCGCCGACTGGTCGTCGATCGTCGTGTTGAGGCTGTCCACGTAGAGACGCGGCGCGCTCGCGAGCGGAGCGCCTGCGGTCGCCTGGCCGGCGAGCCGCCACAGACGCCGTTGGAGCACCCCCTCGGCGGCCGTCGTGCGTCGCATCGACGTGCTGTTCGGAATCTCCCTCGTGACGCTCACCGCGAGGGTCGTGTACCGGCGCAACAGGTCGAGCGAACGGCTTCGCTGGGGCTCCGCGAGCAGCTGCGCGCGCAGGTAGGTCGTCCCGATCGCGTTCGCCTCGGCGACGATGGCGACGCGACGATCTTCGTAACGTCCGACCGCGAGCGTGAGACCGAAGGCGAGGATCAGGCCGACGACGCCGAGCAACGCCGCCTGAAGCACACCAAACGGCTCGCGCAGGGTCTCTGAGTGCTCTCGCAGGTACCTGCCTGCGGCGAACCCGGCGAAGGTCGCGGTCCCGACCACGGCCAGGATGATCAGCGCAAGCTCCCAGCTGCTCAGCCTGAAGAACACACCGAGATCCTGACGGCCGCACCGGTTAGAACCCGGGGGTCGAGTGTCTCGACCGTGAGTTTCTCCGTCACCCGCGCGGGCTTCCGGCGACGCGGCATCAGCCGTGAGCTTGCGCGCGCCGCCGTCGACAGCGGTCAGTCGGCCGACCCTATGCCGGGTCGTGACGCTTTTCGCGGGAGACTGCTACCGCAGAATTTGGAGGGCGAGCTCCAGTGTGCAACCGGAGCCGAGCAGATAACGCGCTTGGCCGAGATCCGCGGCGGACAAGGCGAGCTCGGCGGCCCGTGACGAGCTGAAACCCAGCCCGCGGAACTGCTCCTCGCGCCAGCGGAGGACCTCGCTGCCTGCGTCGTCGAATGGAAGGAGGGGCGAGTCCGAGAGCGCGGAGGTCGTTTCCATACCGCCTAGAACGTCGCGCGGCTCGGGAAGTTACCAGCCGGCCTGAATTCTTTACAGGTTCTTGATACTCGGCCGTTGAGCCCATGCCACCCGAAGCCGCCCGCGGGGATCAGTTCTTCGCGCGCCGAGCAACAGTAGAGTCGCCGCATGGGCGAGGTCGCGACCGGCGTCTGGCACTGGAAGGCAGCGCACCCGGAGTGGAAGCCGGGCCAGACGTGGGATCGGATGGTCTCGTCCTACGCCGTCGACACCGGGGAGGAGGTCCTGCTCTTCGACCCGGTCGACGTTCCCGTGGAGCTCCGGGAGGAGCGCGCGACTGCGGTCGTGCTCACCTGTCCGTGGCATCGTCGCGACGCGCCTCAGCTCGGCCTGCCGATCCACGCCCCGCCACCCGACGCGCACGATCCCGATCCGGTGCGCGGAGAGGTGTTCCGCGGCGGCGACACGCTGCCGTTCGGTGTCCGCGCGTTCGAAGGCTTCGAACCGATCGACCTCGTCCTCTACGTGGAGAGCCGTCGTGCCGTCGTTGTCGGCGACACGCTGATCGACCGCGGCACCGGGCTCCAGGTGCATCCCGACTGGCCCGGGCCGGGTATCGCCGCCGAGGAAGTGATCCAGCACTTGCGCCCGCTGCTCGAGCTGCCCGTCGACGTTGTGCTGCCGACGCACGCCGAGCCCGCAGATCGCGCGGCGCTCGAGCGCGCGCTGTCGGTCTAGCGGCGCAACCGGCGGAAGATGCCGGCGAGGATCATTCAGGTGGCACCGACGCTTCGCGGGGCCAGCGTTCGAGAGTAGCCGGAGGTTCTGCCTCTACGACCTACTGAGCGTCCGCAGCCAGTGGCTTCAACTCCCGCAGCTGAGCAAGCTGCTTGAGCGCCTTCGTCTCGAGTTGGCGCGCTCGCTCGCGCGAAAACCCGAACCGCCGGCCGATCTCCTCCAGCGTCTTCGGCTCGGTGCCGTGGAGGCCGAAGCGGAGCACGATCACTGTGTGCTCGCGTTCGCCGAGCAGCGCCAGGGCCTCTCCGAGCGCCTCGTCGCGCAACTTGCTGTCCACTCTCTCCTCCGGCAGCGGCCCGTCGCCGGCAATCATGTCTCCGAAGAGGGAATCCTGCTCCGCGACGAGCGGCTGATCGAGACTGGTCGAGGTGCGGGCCGCCGCCTCCACCGCGAGTGCCTGCTGCAGCGGGAGGCCCGCTCTCTCGGCCACCTCCCGGAACGTCGGGTCCCGCCCGAGCTCCATCGAAAGCATGCGCTCCGCCCGGTCGAGATGCTGCCTCCGCTCGACCATGTGGACCGGCATCCGGATCGTGCGGGCCTTGTCCGCAAGCCCCCGCGCCACCGCTTGGCTGATCCACCAGGTCGCGTAGGTCGAGAACTTGTAACCTCGGCGCCAGTCGAACTTGTCGACCGCGCGCATCAGCCCCAGCGTTCCTTCCTGAATCAGGTCGAGGAAGGGGAGGCCCTGGTGGCGGTAGTTCTTGGCAATCGAGACGACCAGGCGCAGGTTCGATTCGATCATCGTCTGCTTCGCTCCCGCGTCGCCACGTTCGACCAGCTTCGTCAGCTTGACCTCCTGGGCTGCGGTCAAGAGCGGACGGCGACTTGCATCGCGCAGGAAAAGGTCGAGCGAATCAGTCGGCGTCTCGTCGTTCGGCATCGGATGTCCTCTCTCTAGACCGGAAACCGGTCGCAACGAGTAGAGGAGCCGGCGACTTCCGATGGGCTGCCTTCGGCGCTGCTACGACTGCTCGCCGTGGCCTGTGTCTACAGTCTAGCCACTCGGTCTCTCTCGACCGCTGATTCGTGTCCTCCCCTCCGACCTATTGATCCTCATTCAGGTCGTAGCGGCCGTTCCAGATGCGGTCCCGAACACGGAACTGCTCGGCCCAGGGGACAGGGAAACGCAGCACTCTCCGGAAACAACGGAAGATGCTCACGGTCTTCCTATTCGACGAGCGAGAATCCCAGCAAATCGAGGACTGGCGGGCGGCACTCGAACGGCTTGCCGACGACCAGTTGCTCTGGCTCGTCCTGCGAGATCCGACCACGGAGGAAGTGGCGACGTTGAAGGACGCTCTCGAGCTCGACGACGAGAACGCGCAGAGGCTGCTCGAGCAGCCCAGCCGCGCGTCGCTGGCGGACGCCGGCGAGCGTTTGCACGTGACGCTGTACACGGCCGACGTCGAGGACGGTGAACCTGTCCTTGCTCCCATCGAATGCACGCTCGGCCGAAACTGGATCGTCACCGCTCATCATGAGGGGGTCGAGGTGCTCGAGGAGTTTCGTGAGCGCGCCGAGGGCGGGGGCCAGGTCGGTGCGCTTGACGCACCCTCGTTCGTCGCCGCGATTTTCGAGTGGGTCGTCGCCGGCTACTTTCGCGCCTTTGAGACTGTCGAGAGCGAGCTGGAGGAGCTGGACGCGAGGGTCATGTCCAGCACACCAAAGGACGTCTCCGACGACCTGGCCCGGCTGGTCGAGCTCCGCCGCGCGACCGGGACGCTGCGACGGGCGCTCTCCCCGCACCGCGAGGTCGTTGTCGCTCTGGCGCATCCCGAGCTCGATGCGCTCTCGACCGAGGACTCGGCGGAGAAGTTCGCTGCCCTCGAGAGTCGCCTGATCCAGGCACTGGACGCCGCTCGCGAGACGAAGGAGTCGACCTTCGGCTCGTTCGACCTCCTCGTCGCCCGCATCGGCCAGCGGACGAACGAGATCATGAAGGTGCTCACGCTGGTAACGGTGGTTCTCCTGCCCGCGACCGTGCTCGCAGGGATCATGGGCATGAACTTCAAGGTGGGCATCTTCGACCGCGTGTGGATGTTCTGGATCGTGATCAGCGCGATGTTCGCCATCGCCGTGCTCGTACTCTCAGTAGCTCGCGGTCGTCGCTGGATCTGAGGGCGCTCAGCGAAGAGCCTGCTCGAACCGTGGGTCGTCGCGTACCGCGGCGAAGTCGTCGTCCGCGCGCGCCTGCTCGCGGAACGGCGGGAACAGCTCAACGGAGCGCCGGAGGTGGGCGAACGTCTCGTCGCCGGTGTCGCCCGCGAGCGTTGCGAAGCACGCGTAGTTGTAATTGAGGCCCCCGTGGTCCGGCATGTGTGCCAGTCCACCGCGGACCGCTTCGAGCGCGTCGGCGTAGCGCTGCTCGCCGTAGGCGGTCATCGATTCGCTGTGGAACGGCCACGCCTCACCCCAGTCGATCGCCTGGTACGCCTGGCCGGGTGTGGCGCCGAGGGCGAGGACGGTTCCGTCCCCGGTCGCCTTCCGGCGTGACTGCGGCCGGACCGACACGAATGTCCCGGCGGGCGCGTCGAACGTCTCGCCGTCCACCTCGAAGATCGCTGTCCCTTCGAGCACGATGTACAGCTCCTCCTGGCCCGACCCGGACTCGTCGTGCTCGTTGATCAGCGTGCGGTCCTCGCCGGGCGTGTAGGCGTTGATTCCGAACGCGTGGATCCCGAAGTGCTCGCGCACCGGGATACTCCTGCCGCGCCGCTCGATGTCGTCGAGGCGCGCGACCTGCGACTTCGGGTTGTCGTTCATCCGATCACCTCCGAGTAGCGCGGGTCATTGCGAATCGTCGGATCGTAGCCGCCGCCGATCGCCTCGCCTGATCTCGAGGCAGGGTGCGGCTTCGGAGCGGGACGTCGGCTGGGGTCGCGGCGTGATGCGTCCCCACCCGAGCGGGTGCTCGGGGAGTTCGACTGCCGGTTCAGCGGTCGATCAACCGTTCAGAGCTCTCGCCATAGCGGTGCCCCTGCGGTCTGATGTGCGACGCGCCCTCGTCGATCTCCTCGAGATCGCCCGACGTGAGCTCGACGTCCGTCGCGGCGAGGTTCTCCTCCAATCGGTGCAGCTTCGTCGTCCCCGGGATTGGCACGATCCACGGCTTCTGGGCTAGCAGCCACGCGAGAGCGATCTGCGCGGGTGTGGCGTTTTTCCGCTCCGCAATGTCCGTCAGCAGCACAACGAAGGCAATGTTTGCCTTACGAGCCTCCGAGTCGAAGCGCGGCACCGTGTTGCGGAAGTCGGAACTGTCGAATTCGGTGTTCTCGTCGATCTTCCCGGTTAGAAAGCCCTTGCCGAGCGGACTGAATGGGACAAAGCCGATTTCGAGCTCCTCGAGCGTCGGCAGAATGGCCTCCTCCGGCTCACGCCACCAGAGCGAGTACTCGCTCTGCAGCGCGGTCACGGGCTGGACCGCGTGCGCGCGGCGGATCGTCTGCTCGCCGGCCTCGGAGAGCCCGAAGTCCCTCACCTTGCCTTCCTCGATCAGCTCCTTGACGGTGCCGGCGACATCTTCGATCGGCACGTTCTGGTCGACCCGGTGCTGGTAGAGGAGGTCGATCGTGTCCGTGCGGAGCCTCTTCAGTGAGCCTTCGACCGTTCGACGGATGTAGTCGGGGTTGCTGCTGAGCGTGCCAGGTTGCTCGAGATTCCAGCCGAACTTGGTCGCGATCACGACCTGCTCGCGAACCGGAGCGAGCGCCTCGCCGAGAAGCTCCTCGTTGGTGAGCGGTCCATAGACCTGCGCGGTGTCGAAGAAGGTGACGCCACGTTCGACCGCGGTTCGGATCAGGGAGATCATCTCCTGTCTGTCGGCAGGGGACCCGTAGCCGAAGCTCATCCCCATGCAGCCCAGGCCAAGCGCGGAGACCTCCAGGTCGTGTCCGAGCGTTCGCCTCTCCATCTCGTCTCCTCTCACGTACGACCGGCGTCGGTGGCGCGCGGCACCAGCCTCAGCGTGGCGGCGCGCGACTCAGGCGCCACGATCGAGGGCACGATCGTGGGGTAGCGTCGGCCGTACTTCGCCTCGTAGGCAGCGTCGACTTCGTCGTTGACCTCGTCGGTATCGATCAAGCTGACGTCCTTCTCGAGCCCGCCCGCAAGGATGCGAGCTTCGTGGCGCGTCTGTGCGGCGCGGAACCATGAGGAGCCGCGTCCGTTGACGCACCGGACGTAGAGATCGTCGCCGTCCCGAACGACCCACATCGTTACCGGTTTCCGCAGGCTCCCATCGCGCCGGACCGAAGCGAGATCGAGCTCCTCCGCCTCACCGATCTTGTCTAGCTCCTCGCTGGTCCACTTGGTCATCTAAGGGCCTCCGTCTCGGCGGGATGGGCGTCCAGCCATTCGGCAAACCACCGCACCCACGCCTCCTGGTCGGCGGTCTCCACGGCTTCCGGGCGATAGGAGGCGCGCACCCAAGCAACGGCCTCCGTCGGCGGCACGCCTGCGAGGACGGCCATGCATGCCAGCACGGTTCCGGTACGACCGCTGCCGCCCAAGCAGCCGACCTCGACGAGCTCACCGCCTCGCGCTCGGCCGAAGGCCCCCGCGATCTGCTGTGCTGCAAGCTCTGGATTCTCAGGTAGGCCGAAGTCCTCCCAGTCGATCAGGGTGGCGGGCCAGGTCGGCTCCCAGCGCGCATCGAGATAGAGGCCGAACGTGCGCTCGGGATCGTCGACGCAACGGTCGGAGATCGACGAAGCCCGGATCCGGGTCCCGTCGGGGAACCCGACGATCGCCATTCGGGGACTGTAGGACTCCCTACAGACTTGTGCGGCGAGCCCGGCAGGGCGCCGCTCGTGCCGGTCTGGTGACACGTGTTGCTCGGGCCTCGCCCGCAGGAGTATGGTCGATTCAAGTTCCTAGCCAGAAAGGAGGTCACTCAAGAGCCACCTCAACCGAACGGAGGTTGTATGAGTACCACCGTCCAGACCGGCACCGAAATCCACCCCTACCACGTCGAAATTCCGGACGAGGCGCTGGACGACCTCCGTCGGCGCATCGCGTCGACGCGCTGGCCCAGCAAGGAGCTCGTCGGAGATCGGTCGCAGGGTGTTCAACTGGAGGCACTGCAAGCGCTCGCGCGCTACTGGGAGACCGACTACGACTGGCGCAAGGCCGAGGCGAAGCTCAACGAGCTCCCGCAGTTCACGACCGAAATCGACGGCGTCGGGATCCACTTCATCCACGTCAGGTCGGCTGACGAGGATGCGCTCCCGCTGATCATGACGCACGGCTGGCCGGGCTCGGTTATCGAGCTGCTCGAGGCCGTCGGCCCGCTCACCGACCCGACCGCGCACGGCGGGACCGCCGAGGACGCGTTCGACCTCGTGCTGCCGTCCCTGCCCGGCTACGGGTTCTCCGGTGAGCCGACCGAACTCGGCTGGGACGTCGGTCGCATCGGGCAGGCGTGGGCGGAGCTGATGCGCCGCCTCGGCTATACCCGCTACGTCGCCCAGGGTGGCGATGTGGGCGCCGGAGTCACCGACGCAATGGGCCGCCAGGCGCCCGAGGGGCTTGTCGGGATCCACATGAACCTGCTCGTGACGGCGCTCGGTGGCCCTCAGCCGACGGACACCGAGGAGGAACGCGCGGCCGCCGACGCGATCACGACGTTCAGGACGAGCGGCAGCGGATACTTCCTGGAGCAGGCCACGCGGCCGCAGACCATCGGCTACGCCCTGCTGGACTCACCCGTCGCCCTGGCCGCCTGGATGCTCGACCACGACACGGACGCCTACTACAAGATCGCGAGCGCGTTCGTCGACGAGCAGCCGGTGGGCAACCTCACCCGGGACCACGTCCTCGACAACATCACGCTCTACTGGCTGACGAGTACCGGTGCCTCGGCCGCCCGGTCGTACTGGGAGAGCTACGGTGCCGCCGCTGTCGCGACCGCGGCCGGCCAGGCCCCTCCGGAGGTCTCGATTCCGGTCGGCTTCACCACGTTCCCCGGCGAGATCTGGCGGACGCCGCGCAGCTGGGTCGAGCAGTCGTACCCCAACGTCATCTACTTCAACGAGGTCGACAAGGGCGGGCATTTCGCCGCCTGGGAAGAGCCGGGAATCTTCGCGACCGAGATGCGGGCCGCTTTCAGGTCATTGCGCTGACCTAGCGCACGCGGGCGGCGCTCGAGAACAGTAGGCGCCGCCCGCGGCCGTTGTCGAGGCTCAGCAAAGGGGGCCGAGCAACTTGCGACCGACCCAAGCTGCGAGCTGATCGCGCTGGCCTGGGCCAGCGTGCGGCAATGTCACCCGAGCGCAGCCATCTCGCGGCCTCGAACTAACGGGTCCGGCGCTCCTGAGAGGCTCTAACGACCAAGAAGCATGCGTGGAATTGCGGTCACCACGCGACCAACACGCTCCGCTAGACGACCGACTCGCTTCACCAGCCGACCGGCGATCCGTACAGGCATGAGGGTAGGTCTCCTTTCGCAGAGACTTCGCCTGCGCCGCGCCGAAGTCTAGATCGGCGCTCAACGCGGGACGGGTCTGCAACCGCCTGTCGAGGCCACGTGGGGTCTGAGCGTTCGAGTGGGCGAGTGTTCCGGAATGTCCCCTGAGGCACGAGTTGGCCACATCCGCGCGGACATCCCGCTGCGCCTGCATTCAACCGCTAACGTCCGGCTGTCCATGCTGCGCGACTAGGGGGAAGCCATGACGACACTGGAGAACCGCCCGAACACTGCACTTCTCGTGATCGACGTACAGAACGGCGTCGTGGGCGGCGCCCACGAGCGGGACACCGTCGTCGCAAACGTCGGCACCGTCGTCGAGAAGGCTCGCGCGGCGGAGGTTCCGGTCGTCTGGGTGCAGCACTCGAGTGACAACCTCGCGCACGGAAGCGAGCAATGGAAGATCGTCCCCGAGTTGAGCCCGGACGAGAGCGAGCCGCTCGTCCAGAAGCGGTATCCGGACTCGTTCGAGGAGACGACGCTCGAGTCCGTACTCGCCGACCTCGCCGTCGGGCGCCTCGTCGTCGTCGGCGCGCAAACGGACGAATGCGTGCGCTCGACGCTGCACGGCGCACTCGTCCGCGGCTACGACGCGACGCTCGTCTGCGATGCGCACACGACCGAGGATCTCTCGCCCTGGGGCGCGCCGCCGCCGGAGCTCGTCATCGCGCACACGAATCTCTACTGGGGCAACCATGAAGCTCCGGGGCGGACGGCCGGCACGGTCGAAGCGAAGGACGTCGACTTCGCAGCGTCCTGATGACGCCAGATCCAGAGACCGGGCACGACGGCTGCAGCCGAGCGAGATCGCCTACGTCGATCAATGCTTGCCGCTTAGCCGTTTAGACCAGCAGATTGAAGAAGGCTCGACCTACCTCGTCGCATGGCACGAAGATCAGCCTGTCGGTTCAGCGCGAGCGTGGGCTCACTGAGGCGAAAGCGGCGGAAACTGCCTCAGCGTGTCGCCCGAGGGGAAGTCGTCAACCGCATGCTTCGGCTCGTCGACGAGCTCGCGCCGCTCGCTCCCCGTCTTCCGCTCTTCGCCTGGATAGAACGCTCGGCGGTTGCTCCGTCTCCTGCGACGCTCTCTCCACTGTCGAAACGGACGCAATGGCATCTGCGACATGGTACGCAGACGCCGCCGAGGCGTCCCAGGCCGTCGCCTGGGCCAGTGTTCGGGAATGTCACCGAGCAGCCTAAGAGGCCTTCGCGCTCACCTCTAACCGCGGCTACGCGCATCAGAGCTCATCCGGCGGCAACCCAGCCACCCTCTACGTGGATCACTTGGCCGTTGATGTACCCGGCGCCGTCCGATGCGAGGAACATGACCGTTTCGGCGATCTCGCGGGGATCGCCGAAACGCTTCATCGGGTTCATCGCCTTGGCTTCCTCGATGTGTTCGGGGTCGACGCCCCACTCCTGCTCCCAGTTTCCGGAGATGGGGCCGGGGGCGAGTGCGTTGACGCGGATGTCGGGCGCGATGTCTCGTGCCAGAGAGGCCGTGAACCCTCGAATCGCGCCCTTGGCGGCGCAATAGGTGACCGGCACCCAGTTGATCGGGTTCTCTGGGGTGACGCCGTTGCCGTAGGTGCTGGAGAAGTTGACGATCGCGCCACGACCGTTACGCCGCATGTAGGGGATCACGGCGTGGCACATGCGCATCGAGCCGACCACGTCGACCATCAGCAGAGCCGTGGCCGCGTCGGGGCTCATGTCCTCGAAACGCGCCGTGTCGGCGTCGTCGATCCGTCCGGCTGTATTCACAAGCACGTCGATCCGTCCGTACAGCGTGTCGGCCTCTGCGACAAACCGGTCGACCGAAGCCTGGTCGCTGACATCAAGCTGGGCGGCGCAGGCTGAACCCCCCGCGGCTGCGATGTCGGCTGCCACCGACTCGGCCGCCGCTCGTGACCGCCGGTAGCCGACAACCACGGAAGCACCCTCTCCGCCGAAAGCCACCCGCGATCGCCCCGCCCAGCGTCCCCCCGGCACCGGTCACAAGCACGACCCGGCCCGAAAAGCGATGGCCATCGTTCCAAACCCGTGCCACGATCACCTCCGTGGTCTCAGACGACCAGACACGGACGCAGCCGGCGCGCGCCCTACCGGCGACGAATGTAACCCGCCGTTTCTTCCCCGTTCGGCAGAACCGTTCAATCTGTGCGTGGGCAGCGTGCTTGCCGCCCGACTGGATCGGTTTACGCCGGAATGGCGGCGGGCTCCGTCGCGTCCGCGATCTCGCGGACGACCTCGACGATGTCGCGGTTCGCGTTCCACACGCGCCGCTGACGGTCTGAGCCGTTCCCGCCGGCGAGGATGTCGCGGATCCCTTCCAGCTGGCTCTCAGAACCCAGCTCCCGCGCGTGCGGCTCGATCTCCGTCAGCGTCCGCCGCACGAGCTGCGCGACCGGCACGCGGTTGCGGCGGCCCGTGGCCAGATCCATGACCGGAGCCTCGAGCCCGTAGCGTGCGGCGAGCCATTTGTTCTCGGTCGTCAGGATGCGGTGGTACGAGGGGATCTCCTTGCCCGCGTCGTGCCGTTCCGAGTAGTGCTTCACCAGCGCCTGGCAGAACGCCGCCAGCGCGACGGCGTGCTCCACCCGCGTGACGGCGTCGCAGATGCGGATCTCGACCGTGCCGAAGCGCGGGTGCAGCCGGATGTCCCACCAGATGTGCGTGTAGTCCGCGATGCAGCCGGTCTTCTCGAGCTGGCCGACCACCTCGGCGTAGTCGGCGTAGTCGCGGAAGCGCGGCGGCGGCCCCGAGCGCGGGAAGGCCGCGAAGACCATCTGGCGGCTCGACTCGAGGCCGGTCAGCTCGCCGCGCCAGAACGGCGAGCTGGCGGAGAGCGCCAGCAGCTGCGAGAGGTGCGCGAGCAGGCCGTTCACCACCTGGACGGCTTTCTCGCAGTCGTCGACCGCGACATGGATGTGCAGTCCGAAGATCAGCTCGCGCCGCGCGACGTACTGAAGCTGGTCGACGAGGTGGCGGTAGCGGTCGCGTGCGGTGATGCGCTGGCGCTCGAAGAGCGAGAACGGGTGTGTTCCCGCCGAGCCGACGCGCAGGCCGCGCTCGCCTGCGAGGCCGGTGACGTAGGTCCGCAGCTTGCGCAGCTCCCGCTCGACCTCCGACGGCGTGCGGCACACGGGCGTCGCGATCTCGAGCACGGACTGCATCAGCTCGGCGTTGACTCGCTGCTCGAGCTCGTGGCCCTCGGTCGCCGCGAGCACGGCCTCGACGTGCTGCACCAGGTCGAGCGTCTCGCTGTCGAGCAGCATGTACTCCTCCTCGACTCCGAGCGTGTACGGGTCACCCTTGCCGAAGTTGTGGTCGAGCACGCTGCCGCCCGGCGCGAAGCTCTTGCCGGTGATCGTCGAGGGGTAGATCTGCTTCATTCGGGCACCAGCGCCTCCAGCTCGATCTCGAGCAGCCAGCGCGGGTCGAGCAACGCGGCGACGACGTAGCTCGTGTTGACGGGCCTGACGTCGCGGAAGAACTCGCCGTGGGCGCGCGCGATCTCGGGGAAGTCATCGGCGCGGATGAGCATGATCCGCGTCCGCACGACGTGGTCGATCAGGACGCCGACGTCGGCGAGGGCCTCGAGCGCGATCTGCAGGCAGCGGCGGGTCTGGCCGTAGGCGTCGGGGGGCGGGTCGGCGTCGCCGGGCATGATCGGCGCGGTTCCCGCGACCCAGGCATGCGGCCCGATGCGCACCACTCGGGAGTACCCGGCAGCCTCGGCGAAGGGTGAGACGGCCGGGACGATTCGCCGTTCCATGTCTAAGGCGCCGACTCGGCGGCGCCGACCAGCGAGGCTGCGCCGGCTTTGCCGGTGCAGCCGTCCAACGCACGGTGATTGGGTAGAGGGATGTGTGCCTCCAGATCGAGGAGCCTCGTAGTATCGCGCGCCGTGGACGCTCTCCGACAGGTCGAGGGCTGGCCGGCCGAGACCGTCGCCGTGGGCGTCCTGCGCGGCGGCGAGGAAGTCGCCTCCCGGGGCCCGCGCGAGCACGTGTTCCGCTGGGCCTCGGTGACGAAGCTCGCGACCGCGCTCGTGACCCTGGTCGCGGCCGAGGAGGGAATCGTCGATCTCGACGAGCCGGCGGGTCCGGAGGGCTCGACCGTGCGCCACCTGCTCTCGCACGCGTCCGGGCTCCCGTTCGAGGGGCGCGTGCCGATCTCGCAGCCGGGTCGCCGCCGGATCTACTCGAACTCCGGATTCGAGGTGCTCGGCGAGACCGTCGGCGCCGCCGCGGAGATGCCGTTCGCCGAGTACCTGCGTGCCGCCGTGCTCGGGCCGCTGGAGATGCGAAGCGCAGAGCTGCGCGGCTCGCCCGGAGCGGGAATGCAGGGCAGCCTCGTCGACCTCCTGCGGCTGGCGGCCGAGCTGCAGCTGCCGCGCCTGGTCGCGCCCGAGACGCTCGCCGAGGCGACGGCGGTGCAGTTTCCCGGCCTCGTCGGCGTCCTCCCCGACATCGGCCGGATGGAGCCGAACGACTGGGGCCTAGGCTTCGAGCTGCGCGACCGCAAGCAGCCGCACTGGACGGGCGAGCGCAACTCCGAGCGCACGTTCGGCCACTTCGGCGGGAGCGGCACCTTCCTCTGGGTCGACCCGGAGGCCGACCTCGCGCTCGCCTGCCTGACCGACCTCGACTTCGGCCAGTGGGCGCTCGAGGCGTGGCCGCCGCTCTCGGACGCCGTTCTCATGTCCCGTTAAGGAACCGTCCCCATACTGGGCTACCGCAGTGGCCCGGAGAACCGAGACGCGCATCGCCGCCGCGCGGGAGCGCGCGGCCGTGGCGAAGCTCGTGCTCGGCGGCGCGGGCGTCGTCGCCTTCGTCGTCGCGGCAGGGCTGGCGCGGGTCGCCTACCCGGGGCATCACAAGCAGGCGATCAGGCCGCTCTCGCCGCCCGGGCGCTTCGTGCGCATCGTGCGCGAGAACCAGCTCGAGTCCGGGATCCTCGCCCCGGCCCAGGCCGACCCCGCGGTGGCGACCGCACCGACGTGAGCCGCTTCGACTCCATGGGCTGCGAGGTCGTCGTCGAGGGCGCCTCCGCCGGCGATCTCCGCCGTGTGCGTGCACTGTTCGAGGAGCGCGACGCGATCTTCAGCCGCTTCCGCCCCGACAGTGAGCTCAACCGCGTGAACGCGGCGGGCAGGGCCGGGCCGGTCTCGCCGCTCTTCGCGCGGATGGTCGAGGCGGCGCTGTGGGCGCGCGAGACGACCGGCGGCCTGGTCGATCCGACGCTCGGCGCGCACCTCGAGGCCGCCGGGTACGACCGCGACTTCGACTCGCTCGTGCCGAGCGAGGAGCCGTTCGCGGGTGCCGCCCGAGGTGGCGTCGCGCTCTTCGGACGCGTGCTCGTCCCGCGCCGCGGTACCAAGCTCGACCTGAACGGCGTCGTCAAGGCGGCAGCGGTGGACGACGCCGCGGGCCTCCTCTCCGGGCCCGGCTTCGTCTCCGCGGGCGGGGACCTCGCCACGCGTGGCCCGGTGGACGTGGCGCTCCCCGGCGGCGGCTCCGTGCGGCTCGTCTCGGGCGGCCTCGCGACCAGCGGCCGCACGAAGCGCCGCTGGCTGCGCGGAGGCGAGGAGCAGCACCATCTGATCGACCCGGCGACCGGCCGTCCCTCCGCGAGCCCGTGGGCCGAGGTCACGGTCTGCGGCGCCACCTGCCTCGCCGCCGACGTCGCGGCCAAGGCTGCCTTCCTGCTCGGCGAGGACGGGCCCGACTGGCTCGACGAGCGCGGCCTGCCCGGGCGCTTCCTCTCCGCCGGCCGCGCACACGGGAACGCGAGCTGGCGCGCGAGCGTCGAGCCCCGGGAGCCCGCGTGCACCTGACGACCAGCCCGGTCGACTGGTACGCGGCGCGCGCGGCCGGCGTGGCGGCGTACCTGATCCTCACGATCGTCGTCACCCTCGGGATGACGATGGCGAGCGGCCGCCAACTCCGGCGCTGGCCGAAGTTCGCTCTCGAGGAGGTGCACCGCTTCGGCGGCCTGCTCGTCGGGAGCTTCGTTGCGATCCACGTCGTGACGATCGCCCTCGACGCCTACCTGCCGTTCTCGCTGCCCGCGCTCGTCGTGCCGTTCGTCGCGCGTTACCGGCCGCTGTTCACCGCGCTCGGGATCGTTGCGGCGGAGCTGTTGCTCGCGCTGGCGATCACCAATCGCTACCGCGACCGGCTGCCGTACAGGCTCTGGCGGCGTGCGCACTACCTCAACCTCGCGGTCTGGGGCGCGGCGACGCTGCACGGACTCGGCAGCGGCACCGACCGCAGCACGCCCTGGCTGCTCGCGCTCTTCGCCTGCTCGGTCGCGCTCGTGCTCGGCGCGGGGACGTGGCGCGCGCTCCGCCGCAGCGGCGTCCGCGCACGAGGCCTCTCGACGGGGCTCGCGGCCGCCGGCGTGCTGGTGGTCGTGCTGCTCGCGACGGGCCCGCTGCGCTTCTCCCCGAAGCCGTGGAACGCACGCTCGTTCAACGCGGCGATCAGCGGACAGGTGTTGCAGAACACCGGCTCGACGCGGGGCCTCGTCTCCGCTGCTGCCACCGCCGACGGCAAGCAGCGCGCGCTGTTGCGGGCCGACCTGCTGATCGAGCCGAGACGGCTCGACGCGACCTCGTTCCAGCTCGAGTTCCTGCCGAGCGGTCTTCTCTGCACCGGTAGCGTGACGAAGGTGCAGTCGTACGGCTTCGACGCGCGCTGCCGCGCCCGCGACGGCAGCCGCCGCTTCGTGCACGCGACGTGGACCCTGGAGCCCGGGAACCGCTTCCAGGGCCGGGTCGTGGTGCATGCGTAGGACGGCCGGCCTCGTAGCGGTCGCGATGCTCGCCGCCGGTTGCTCGATGCACGGCCATTCGCAGGCGACCTCGACGCGAACGGGCACCACGTCGAAGCGCGCGAAGCGCCGGGCCGCGGCGCCGAAGCCGCAGCTGCTCGTCTCCCCGCTCGGCCTCCCGCGCGTCCACTCGCGGGTCGTCCCCGGCTACGTGATGATCGCCGACCGCAACAACAACCGCGTGCTGATCGTCTCGCCGTCGAAGAAAGTCGTCTGGCAGGACAGCTCGCTGCGCGGCCCGGACGATGCGTTCTTCACGCCCGGCTACGGCTCGGTGATCACCAACGAGGAATTCAACGACACGCTCGTGGAGCTGTCGCTGAAGACGCACGCCCGCGTCTGGACGTACGGGCACAGCGGCGTCGCCGGCTCGAGCCCCGGCTACCTGAACACGCCCGACGACGCCTACCGGCTGCGCTCGGGGATCACGACGGTGGCCGACATCCAGAACTGCCGCATCGTCCAGGTCGACCGGGCCAAGCGCGTGCGGCGCGTGCTCGGCGGCAGCTGCACCCACGACCCGCCGCGCGGGTTCGCGAGCCCGAACGGCGACACGCCGCTCCCTGACGGCGGGTTGCTGGTGACCGAGATCGGAGGCTGGATCGACCGGCTCGCTCCCTCGGGTCGCCTGCTCTGGTCGATCCGCTCGCCGGTGCCGTACCCCTCCGACGCGCAGCTGCTCCCCGACGGCCAGGTGCTGGTCGCGAGCTTCACCACCCCCGGCCGGATCGTGATCGTGAACCGTGGCGGCGCCGTGACCTGGTCCTTCGGCGCGGCGAGCGGACCGACCCGGCTCGCCAAGCCCTCGCTCGCCGTGCGCTGGCCGAACGGGCTGATCGCCGCCAACGATGACTACAACCACCGCGTGATCGTGATCGACCCGAAGACGAGGCGGATCGTGTGGCAGTACGGGCACACGGGCGTCTCCGGCACCGGGGCGGGCTACCTGAGCAAGCCGGACGGGCTCGACCTGCTGCCCGCGACCGCCCTCGTCCGGAGCACCCCTGCGAAGGCTCCGGCTCCGGCGCCGGCGGTTCACGTCGAGCGGGTCGGCTCGCTGCCGCAGTCGGTCTCGCGCCTCGCGGCGGTCGCGCTGCCGGGCGGACGGGTGCTCGCGCTCGGCGGCCTCGTCGGCGGCTCGTCGTCGAGCCAAGTCCTGCTCGGCCGCCCGGAGCGGCTCCGCCGGGTCGCCACGCTCCCGGTGCCGACCCACGACGCCGCGGCGGCGCTCGTCGGCGGAAGCGTCTACCTCTTCGGCGGCGGCGAGGCCGTCTCGACGGACGCGGTCGTCCGCGTCGACCCCGGCTGGGACAGGGCCACGCGCGCGGGCAGCCTCGGCGAGCCGCTCTCCGATCTCGGCGCGGCCACGGTCGGCGGCAAGACGTACCTCGTCGGCGGCTACACGGGCGCGAGGTATGCCACGGCCGTGTTGCGCTTCCGGCCGGGTGCACAGCCACACGTGGTCGCGCGGCTGCCGGCCGGCCTGCGCTACGCGGGCGTCGCGGCCCTCGGCCGCAGGATCTACGTCGCGGGCGGCCTCACGACCTCGGGCCTCTCGAGCGCCGTCTACGCCATCGACCCGGCCGCAGGGACCGTCAGGCAGGTCGCGACGCTGCCACGGCCGCTCGACCACGTGGCGCTCGCGGCTCTGGGCTCACGGCTGCTGCTCGTCGGCGGCGGCTCGCGCCAGGTGCTCGCGATCGACCCCGCCGCGGGGAGCGCGACGCCCGTCGCGAACCTGCCGCAGGCTCTCGCCGACCCGGCCGCGGTCGCCGAGGGTGGGCGCGTGCTCGTGCTGGGCGGCGGGACGAACGCCGTCTACGCGCTCGGCTGATCGTCGGCGAAGAGCGGGCGCAGGAGCTCGTCGAACGAGGCCCGGTCGCAGCTCGCGACCACGGCGGGCGTGAGCGCCCGCACCGAGGCCGTGCGCGGGATGTGCATCGCCAGCCCGACCTCGCCGAAATAGTCGCCTGGGTGCAGCACGCGCCGCGGCCCGAGATCCTCCTGGCTGACCGTGAAGAGCCCCGAGAGCACGACGTAGAAGCGCTCCGCGTGGTCGCCCTCGCGCACCACCGCGCGGCCGGGCGGCACCTCCTCGCGCTCCATGTGCCGCGCGATCTCGCCCAGCTTCTCGCCGGGCAGCCCGGCGAGAAGCTCGACGCGCGAGAGCTCCGTGACGGTTGCGGGGACGAACCTAGGCGTCGCCGCCGTCCTCGAACGGGTTGTCGTCCATCGCGCTCCTCCTGACTAGGGGCTCCTATTCTTGCGGTCGTGGGGGAGCTCGCGAGCTGGAGGCTCTGTCCGCGCTGCGGCGCGGGGCTACTTGGCGACGCGCAGCGCGTCGAGTGCCCGGAGTGCGGCTTCGTCGCGTACGCGAGCTCGAAGGCGACGAGCGGCGCGCTCGTCGAGCGTGACGGACTGCTGCTGCTGGTGCGGCGCGCGCTGGAGCCGTTCAAGGGTCGCTGGGACATTCCGGGCGGCTTCCTCGAGGAGGGCGAGCACCCGCTCGACGGCCTGCGCCGCGAGCTGCGCGAGGAGACGGGCCTCGAGGTCGAGCCGGTCGACTTCCTCGGCGCGTGGATGGACCGCTACGGCGGGGACTCGACTGCCGAGGCGACGCTGAACCTCTACTGGACGGCCCGGGCGGTGGGTGGCGAGGAGGCCCCGGCCGACGACGTCGACGACCTGCGCTGGTTCCCGCGCGACGCGCTCCCCGGCCCGGACGAGCTCGCGTTCGAGAACGTGCCGCTAGTCGTGCGCGCGTGGCAGGAGCACGCGCAGCGCGCCGCGCTCGACCGCGAGCTCTAGCGGCGTCTTCAGCTCGACGGGCTCGCCGTCGATCTCGGCCTGCAGGCGGTGCTCGGGCGCATCGACGCGGAACGAATCGCCGCTGCGCTCCTCCCACGATTGCGGGAGCACGCCCTTCGCGGCGTAGAGATGGAGATGTCCCTCGTCGAGCCGCTCGCGCTCGCCGATCGAGAACAGGCTGAGCTCGTAGGAGTTGTTTGCGACGAGCAGGACGCGCGCTCCCACGGGCTTCCCGTCGATCGTCGCCCAGACCCCACGGCGACGCCGCAGGCCGAGCCAGAGCGCCCGCAGGCCCGCCAGCGCCTCGCGCCGGCGGCGGTGGTGCTCGCGGCGGTGACGAGCGTCGCGTAGATCCCCAGCGAGACGTTGTTCAGAAAGCGCCGCTCGCCGACCCGGCCGATGTCGACCCGCCGTTCCTCGCCCTCGAACGCGTCGAGCGCCGCCAGCGGGTCGTCGCGGTCGAGCCTCAGATCCCGCGCGAAGTGGTTCCGCGTCCCGTACGGCACGACCACGAGCGGCAGGTCGCGCTCGACGGCCACCGCGGCCACGCTCGCGACCGAGCCGTCGCCGCCGGCCGCGCCCAGCACCTCGGCGTCTGCGGCACGCGCGAGCTCCGCCGCATCCTCGCCCTCGCGCAGCACGTGCGCCTCGACGCCGCGCTCCTGCGCGGCCGCGGCCAGCTCGTCTGCGGTGGGGCTCTCGGTCCCGGCGCGCGGGTTGATCAGGAGGAAGCCCCGCACCGCCCGCAGGCTATAGGCCCAGGTTGTCCCGAAGTTAGGCCGTTCGGCTCATTGCGACCGTCCGCTCGCGTACCGATCATTGATTCATGAGCGACCGCGGCCTTCACCGCGTCGAAGACGAGCTTGGCGAGACCTGGCTCGAGCGCTGGCTCGAGTCCGGGCTCCGTCAGCTAGAGGCGTACCTCGAGAAGCACGCCGCCTTCCTCGCCTACCTCGACACGGCCGAGCAGCACTAGCAATCCGGTCTCGCACGGCGCGCCGTACACTCCGGCGCGCATGAAGCTCGGCTACCTCTGGCGAGGCCTCCCGGGCCACCCGATTCATCCGCCGTTGACCGACGCGACGATCGGCGCTACGTGGTCGGCTTTGCCTTCCTCACGCTCGGCGGCTGGCTAGGCGGCGCGATCGTCTTCGTGCACGGCATGCGCGTGCTGAGACTGTTCGACGAGCCGCCGGGGCGGGCTGTTGCCCCGGAGGCTCATCCGGAACAAGAAAGCTGAAGCCTGGCTCGGCTAGGCCGCGGCCCCGGCCAGGCCGAGGCGCTCCTCGAGCATCGACTTCGGCATCGCCCCGACTGCGGCGGCCTGCGGCTCGCCGTCCTTGAACAGGATCAGCGTCGGGATCGACATCACGCCGTAGCGCTGCGCGATCGAGGGCTCTTCGTCGATGTTCAGCTTCACAACCCGCAGGTTGCCTCGCTCCTCCGCGATCTGGTCGAGCACGGGGGCGATGGCGTGGCACGGGCCGCACCACTCTGCCCAGAAGTCGACGAGCACGGGCTTGTCGCTCTGGAGCACTTGCTTGTCGAAGTCGTCGGTCTTGATCTCGTCTGCCATGTAGTCCTTTCTACCTCAGGTCTCGGCTAGCTAGAACGCGGCGTCCTGAACCATTGTTCCCGCTCGGTACGATCGGTCGATGTTCGAGCCGCTGCCTCCCGTCCCCGATCACCCCGCGCTGGAGCGGGACGTCCTCGCGCGCTGGGAGGCCGAGCAGACGTTCCGCAAGCTGCGCGAGCAGAACGCGGGCGGGCCGCGCTTCAGCTTCATCGACGGCCCGATCACGGCGAACAACCCGATGGGCGTCCACCACGCCTGGGGCCGTGCGCTCAAGGACGTCTTCCAGCGCTACCGGGCCGCGAAGGGCCACGACGAGCGCTACCAGAACGGCTTCGACTGCCAGGGGCTCTGGGTCGAGGTCGAGGTCGAGAAGGAGCTCGGGCTCAACTCGAAGCGCGAGATCGAGGAGTACGGGATCGCCGAGTTCGCGCAGCGCTGCAAGGAGCGGGTCGCACGTTTCGTCGGTGTGATGACGGAGCAGTCGAAGCGTCTCGGCATGTGGATGGACTGGGGCAACGACTACCTCACCTTTTCGGACACGAACATCGAGTACATCTGGCGCTTCCTGAAGGAGTGCCAGCGGCGCGACTGGCTCTACAAGGGCCACCGCTCGACGCAGTGGTGCCCCCGCTGCGGCACGTCGCTCTCGCAGCACGAGCAGGCCGGGGAGGAGAATCACCGCGAGCTCGAGCACCCGTCGCTCTACGTCCGCTTTCCGTTGAAGGAGCGGGACGGCGAGGCGCTCGTGGTCTGGACGACGACGCCGTGGACGCTGCCGGCCAACGTGGCCGCGGCGGTGAAGCCGGACGCCGAGTACGTCCTGAGCCCCGGCGGCGAGTGGCGGGCCCGTGAGCTGGCCGGCGAGGTCGACGCGGTGCGGACGGCGCGGGGCGAGGAGCTCGTCGGGCTCGAGTACGAGGGGCCCTTCGACGACCTCCCCGCACAGGAGGGTGTCGTCCACCGCGTGATCCCGTGGGACGAGGTCGCGCTCGACGAGGGGACCGGGATCGTCCACATCGCGCCCGGCGCGGGCGCCGAGGACTTCGAGCTCTCGCGCGAGCACGACCTGCCGGTGCTGGCGCCGATCGACGAGTCCGGCCGGTTCCTGCCGGGCTACGGCCCCTTCGAGGGGCTCTCGACGGACGAGGTGGAGCGGCCCGTGGCCGAGGAGCTCGAGCGGCGGGGCCGCCTGGTCGCGGCCGGCACGATCGTGCACCGCTACCCGATCTGCTGGCGCTGCAAGACGCCGCTCGTCTTCCGCGTCGTGGACGACTGGTTCATCCGCATCGGGGACTTGCGGCAGCCGCTGCTCGACGCGAACGACGACGTCGCCTGGACCCCGCCCCAGTACAAGAAGCGGATGGACGACTGGCTGCGCAACATGGGCGACTGGAACATCTCGCGCAAGCGCTACTTCGGCCTGCCGCTGCCCTTCTACCCGTGCGAGTGTGGGGAGCTGAACGTCGTCGGCTCGCGCGCCGAGCTCGAGGAGCGTGCGACGGGCGGGCTCGAGCAGCTGCAGGAGCTGCACCGGCCGTGGATCGACGAGGTGCCGATCCGCTGCGAGTCCTGCGGCCAGGAGGTGCGCCGGATCCCGGAGGTCGGCGACGCCTGGCTCGACGCCGGCATCGTGCCGCTCTCCACCCTCGGCTGGGAGAACCCGGAATGGGTCGCGGGCGGATACGGCACCGGCGCCGCGCAGGGCCTGACGGGCGCCAACCTGCCCGACCGCGCCTACTGGGAGCAGTGGTTCCCGGCCGACTGGATCTCGGAGAGCCGGGAGCAGATCCGGCTCTGGTTCTACTCGATCAGCGTGATGGCGCTGACCATGACCGGCCGGCTGCCGTATCGGGCGGTGCTCACCTACGAGCGCGTCCACGACGAGCACGGCAGGCCGATGCACAAGTCGGCCGGGAACATGATCGAGGCCAACGAGGCCTTCGAGCACATGGGCGCCGACGTGATGCGCTGGCTCTACTGCGCGACTCCGCCCCAGCAGAACGTGAACTTCGGCTACGGACTCGCGGGCGAGGTGCAGCGCCGCCTGCTCACGCTCTGGAACTCGGTCGGCTTCCTCGTCACCTACGCGAACATCGCGAGCTGGCGGCCGGCGTGGGGGGCGGAGCCCTCGTCGCAACACGCGCTCGACCGCTGGCTCGTCGCGCGCACGGGACAGCTCGTGGCTGAGGGCGAATCGGCGTACGAGCGCTACTGGACGCCTGCGCTGACGTCGGCGTTCGAGAGCTACGTCGAGGACCTGTCGAACTGGTACATCCGCCGCTCGCGGCGCCGTTTCTGGGACGGAGACACGGCCGCGCTCGAGACGCTCTGGTGGTCGCTCGTCCAGGCCCTGCGCGTGGTGGCGCCGGTGATGCCCTTCCTGTCCGACCACCTCTGGCGCACGCTCGTCGAGGACGGCCCCGAATCCGTCCACCTGGCCGGCTGGCCCGAGGTCGGCGCGCCGGATGCGGGGTTGCTCGACGAGATGGCTGCGGTGAGGCGCGTCGTCGAGCTCGGCCGCCAGGCCCGCTCGCAGTCGGGAATCAAGCTGCGCCAGCCCCTGCGGCGCCTCGTCGTGCAGGGCGCGCCCGCGGCGGAGGCGCACGCTGGCGAGATCGGCGAGGAGCTGAGCGTGAAAGAGGTCGAGTTCGGCCCCGTCGAGGCGACCGAGCTGCGCGTCAAGCCCAACCTGCCGCTGCTCGGGCCGAAGCTCGGCAGAGAGCTCGGCTCCGTGCGCGCGAAGCTCGAGGCCGGCGACTTCGAGGAGCTCGGCGGCGGCCGGCTGCGCGTCGACGGGCACGAGCTCTCGCCCGAAGAAGTGCTGATCGAGCGGCGCGGCAAGGAAGGCTGGGCGGTCGCCGGCGAGGACGGGCTGACCGTCGCACTCGATCTCACGCTCGACGAGCAGCTCGAGCTCGAGGGCCGCACCCGCGAGGCGATCCACGCAGTGAACGCGATGCGCAAGGACGCGGGGCTCGAGATCACCGACCGGATCGTGCTGACGCTGCCCGCCGGGCTCGCCGAGCACCAGGACTGGATCGCGCGCGAGACGCTGGCCGAGCGCGTCGAGCCGGGCGACGAGCTCACGATCGCCAAGGCGTAGCCGCTTGACCGAGCCGGCGATCCAGGCGGAGCAGCTCGTCCGTGAGTTCAAGAAGGGTCCGCGCGCCGTCGACCGGATCGACCTCGCGGTCTCGCCGGGCGAGATCTACGGCTTTCTCGGGCCGAACGGCGCCGGCAAGTCGACGACCGTCCACATGCTCACGACGCTGCTGCCGCCGACCTCGGGCACCGCGCGCGTGGCGGGCTTCGACGTCGTGCACCAGGGGCCGCAGGTGCGGATGCGGATCGGCGCCGCGCTTCAGGAGGCCGCCCTCGACCCGCTCTTGACCGGCCGCGAGCACCTGCGCCTGCAGGCCTCGCTCCAGGGCATCGCGCGCGCCGACCGGGTGCGCCGCTCCGAGGAGCTGCTGACGCGTGTCGGCCTCCGCGAGGCCGCCGACCGCAAGGTGGGCGGCTACTCGGGCGGCATGAAGCGGCGCCTCGACCTGGCGCTGGCGCTCGTCCACCGCCCGCAGATCCTCTTCCTCGACGAGCCGACGACCGGGCTCGACGTCCAGAGCCGCACGGCGCTCTGGGGCGAGGTGAGCCGGCTGGCCAACGACGAAGGAGTGACCGTCTTCCTGACGACGCAGTACCTGGAGGAGGCGGACGTCCTCGCCGACCGCGTCGGGATCATCGACCACGGCCACATCGTTGCCGAGGGCACACCCGCGGCGCTGAAGGCGGAGGTCGGGCGGCCGACCGTCGAGGCGATCCCAGCCTCCTCGGAGGAGCTCGCGCCCACGGCAGCGATCCTCGAGCGCTTCGGCGAGCGTGTCACCTCGCCCAAGGGCGTCGCCGTGCGTCTGAACGACGGCGAGGTCGGGCTGGCCGAGATCGTGCGCGCGCTCGACGCCGAGCGGCTCGAGCCGGAGAACCTCCAGCTGCACCAGCCCTCGCTCGACGACGTCTTCCTGGCGAAGACCGGCCGTTCGCTCGAGGGGGCCGGGGAGGAAGACGAGCAGGAGCAGGCGGGGCTCGCGATGGAGCCGACCTGAGCACGCTACGCGTTCAGTTTGGCCGGAGCTCTCGAACTGGCCGTCCTCGCGTAGTCCGACAAACCACTCCCACGGTCGACCCTTGAACGCGTTCGCCGACCAGGTCTACCTGCTCGGCCGCCGCTCGGTGGTGCGGACGTTGAGACAACCTGCGAACGTCGTCGCGCCGCTGCTCTTCCCGATGCTGCTGCTGGCCGTGAACTCCGGCGGTCTGAAGGCTGAGACGCGGCTGCCGGGCTTCCCCACCGACTCGTTCGTCGCCTTCGCGCTGGCGGTGCCGTTCATCCAGGGGGCGCTCTTCGCGACCATGAACACCGGCACCGACCTCGCTCGCGACATCCAGACCGGCTTCCTCAACCGGCTCTCGTTGACGCCGATGCGCGGCGTCGCGCTGCTCGCGGGCCAGATGGGCGGCGTGGTCGTGCTGAGCCTCGTGCAGACGGTGGTCTATCTCGGCGTCGGCTACGCGGTGGGCGTGCGTCCGGAGGCAGGCGTGCCCGGCGTCCTGCTGCTCTTCGTCTTCGCCACGCTCGTCGGCCTGGGCTTCGGCGGCCTCGGCGCCTTCGCGGCGCTGCGCACGGGCTCCGGCGAGGCCGTGCAGAGCCTGTTCCCGGTCTTCTTCGTCTTCCTGTTCATCTCGTCGATGAACATCCCGCGGAACCTGATCGAGGCGACGTGGTTCCGCGACCTCGCGACGATCAACCCCGTCTCGTACCTGCTCGAGTGCGTGCGCAGCGTGATCATCACGGGCTGGGACGCCGAGGCGCTCGTGCTCGGCTTTGGGATCGCGGGCGGGATCGCCGTCGTCGCACTGGGGCTCGCGAGCTGGGCCCTGCGCGTGAGGATGGAGCGCTCGTGAGGACGCTCGCGGTCGCGCGAGGCGTCGCGTGGCGGACGCTGCACAACGTGCTCACGAACCCGTCGCTGCTGCTGCCCTCGCTGATCTTCCCGCTCTTCTTCTTCACCGCCTTCGCGGGCGGGCTCTCGCGGGTCGGCAAGGTCCCCGGCTTCAGCTTCCCGAGCGGCTACACGGCCTTCCAGTTCGTGTTCGTGCTGCTGCAGTCGGCCGCGTTCGGCGGCGTCTTCACCGGCTTCGGGATCGCGCGCGACTTCGAGAACGGCTTCGCGCGCCGACTCCTGCTCGCGGCGCCGAACCGCAAGGGGATCGTCCTCGGCTACGCCCTGGCGGCGCTCGGCCGCTGGCTCGTGACCGCGGTGTTCCTGACCGTCGTCGCGCTGGGCGTCGGGATGCAGGTCGGCGGCAACGGCGTCGACCTCGTCGGGATGTACTCGCTCGCGCTGTTCCTCAACGCCGCGGCCGTCCTCTGGGCGGCGGGGGTGGCGATGCGGCTGCGGACGATGCAGGCAGGTCCGATCATGCAGCTGCCGGTCTTCCTCGTCCTCTTCTTCGCGCCGGTCTACGTGCCGCTTGCGCTGCTGCACGGCTGGATCCACGGCGTCGCCACCGTCAACCCGGTGACTCGCGTGCTCGAGGCGGCGCGCGGCTTCATCTCGGGGCAGCCGACGGAGGTCGCGCTCGCATACGGCACGGCCCTCGCGCTGGTGACGCTCTTCTCGCTCTGGGCCCTCCGCGGCCTGCGCAGCGCCGAGCGAGCCGGGTAATCCTCTTCCAGAGATCGGAGGGAGCCCGCCGCTCGGGGGGTGGTGGCGACGGGCTCTCCCCATTGCTCGCCGCGGGCCTCAAGGCCAGGTACGGGCTCCGCGGCTCGCATCGCCCAGTGCTCTGGACGCTAGCCGTCTCGCCGCCCGATTCCAATAGGCCGACCGGCCCATCTTTCCAAGTTGGAAACGTACTTCCGTAGTGGGGCGCGGTCGACGCCGCCGGAGGCCCTCCGTATCATCCACGGCGCCCAGTGAGCCCTGAAGACCAGGCTGTCTACTTCAACGCGGTGCCGCTGTTCGCCCTTGCGGGCGCGTACCTGATGGTGGCGACGGCGCTGGCGCCTACCCTCTGGCGCGAGCGGCGCCGCGTCGCCATCACCGACGTTGCGCTGGCCGCGGTCTTCCCGGGCATCGGCATCCCAGCTGCGATCTTCGGGGCCCTCGTCCTCTACGACAGGGCTCCGATCGGCGGGCACGTCTGGCCGTCGTTCGCCGCGATCCTGATCGCGCTCGTGCCTGCGTTGATCTTTCTCCGCCGCTGGAGCGAGCCCGCCGGAGTGGTCATGAGCGGGCCGCGTGCGCGCGAGGCCGAGGAGCTGGTCGGCGTCCGCGAGCGCGAGCTCGACGCGGTCACGCGGATCGTCAACTCGCTCGCGCGGACCCAGGACCCGGCCGAGGCCGCGCGCGCCCTGCTCGACGAGGTCGAGTCGCTCGCCGGCACCGAGTTCAACGCGCTCGCGCTCGTGACCAGGGACGAGGACGAGGCGACGGGGCTCGCCGCACGCTCGGGCGGCCGCGACCTCGAGTGGTGGGACACGATGCGCATCCACCTTCACAACGAGCCCTCGGGGATCGCGAGCGCGTTCTTCGAGGCGGCGCCGGTGACCGTGTACGACGTCCAGTCCTCGCCGCTCGTGAACCAGCGCCTGGCCCAGGCGGCCGGCGCCAAGAGCGCGGCCTTCGTGCCGCTGATCGTCGAGGAGCGCGTGATCGGCGTCCTCGTCGCGGCGACGACGCAGGAGCGGCGCGCGTTCTCGGCGGAGGAGCTGCGCCTGATGGAGGCGCTCGCCGGAGAGGCTGCGATCGCGCTCGACCGCATGCGCTCGGCCTCCGCGCTCGACCAGGCGCTCGAACGCGAGCGGCTGGTCGCCAAGATCTCTCGCCGCGTCCGCTCGGTGCACGACCTGGACGCGGTCACCCGCGTGGCCGTGACCGAGACCGGACGTGCGCTGGGTGGAACGCGCTGTTTCATCAGGCTCGGCGAGCAGGGCGATCCGATGCCGATCCGCGCGGAGTGGTGGGCCGAGGGGCTGCAGCCGATCGGCGGCTCGGCGTCCGGCCTCCCGGTCTCGAACCTCGTGGCGCGCGAACGGCGGACGGTCGCGATCGCCGACGTGGTCGCGGCACCCGAGCTGAGCGACCCCTCGCTCGGCAGCGTGGAGACGCTGACGCAACTCGGGACGCGCTCGGTGCTAGCGACGCCGGTGATCGTCTTCGAGCGGATGATCGGCGTGCTCAGCCTGCACCGGCCCGAGCCCGGCGCCTGGGCCTCGACCGACGTCCAGCTCGCCGAGGCGGTCGCGCGCGAGATCGGCCTCGCGCTGCACACGGCGCACCTGCTCGAGGAGAACGAGCGGCGGCTCGGGGAGCAGGCGGCCCTGCTCAAGGCCGCGCAGACGGTGACGAGCGAGCTGGAGCTGGAGGCGGTCCTGCAGCGGCTCGTCGACGAGGTGGCCGCGCTGCTCGACGCCGAGGCGGTGGACTGTTTCCTGGTCGAGCCCGAGCGCGGCGTGCTCCGCTGCGCTGCGGTGCACGGCCTGCTCGAGGGCCTCGTCGGCTTCGAGTTTCCCGCCGACCGCGGCCTCGCGGGGCGCGCGATCGCACGCGGCCGGCCGGTGCTCTCGGACGACTACGCCGCACTGTCGGAGTCGGTCCCGCACCCGGTCTACGAGGGCTTCCGCAGCGCGATCGTCGCGCCGATGCGCTGGTCGGGCGAGGTGATGGGGATCCTCGGCGTCGGCACCCGCGACCCCGAGCGGCGCTTCTCGCAGGGCGACGCGGGGCTGTTGGAGGCCTTTGCGAACCTGGCAGCGCTCTCGCTGCGGAACGCGGAGAGCTTCGCCGAGCGCTCGAGGCAGGCACAGATCCAGCGCGGCTTCTACCGGATCGCGACCGTGCTCGGCGAGCCGATCTCGCGCAAGGAGACCTTCGACGCGCTCGCTCAGGCTGCGGCCGACGCGCTCGGCGGCAGCAGCGCGGCCGTGCTGATGCCCGCCGGCGACGACCTTCGGCTCGCCGGCCTGCACGGGCTCCCCGGCGTGCTCGTCAAGTTCCTCGAAAACGGCCTGCACGACCCCTCGGGGCCGCTACGGACCGCGGCCCGGGGTGGCCGCGTGCTCGCCGCGCCGCGGCTCGCCGACGACGACCGCTTCGACGACGAGTGGCACGCGGCGACGCAGGAATCCGGTTGCTCGGCGCTGCTCGCCGTGCCGGTCGAGGCGCCACGGACCGCCGAGGGTGCGCTCGTGCTCGTCTTCTTCGCCGAGGAGCGGCGCTTCACCGACGACGACCTCGAGCTGGCGCGCAACCTCGCCGGGGCCGCCCGCGGCGCCCTCGAGCGCAGCGAGCTCTTCGAGGCCGAGCGGCGGGCCCGCGCGCTCGCGCAGCAGCTGGCCCGGACGGGGACGCTGCTCGCCACCGAGCTCGACCCGGCCGTGCTGCTGGACGAGGTCGTGCGCCAGGCGCCGGCGCTGCTCGACGCGGACGCGGCGGTGATCCGGCTGCTCGAGGGCGACGAGCTCGTCGCGGCGGCGGGCGTGGGAGAGGAGGCGGCGGAGGTGCTCGAGTCACGGATGGCTTCGACCGCGCGCCTCGGCGGCGACGCGGTGCAGTCGCGCTCCCCGGTCGCCGTCCCGGATGCACGGGACGACCAGCGCCTGCTGCAGGCCGACCCGATGCTCGCCGCCGGCTACGCCTCCTGCGTCGCGGTGCCGCTCGTCGGCCCGGAGGGCGCCGTGCACGGCGTGCTCTCCGTCTACTGCCGCGCCCCTCGCGTCTGGCGCGAGGAGGAGGTCGAGGCGCTCGTGGCCTTCGCGGGGAACGCCTCCGCCGCGCTCTCGAGCGCCGAGCTCTACCAGAGCGTCGCGATGGAGAAGGAGCGCAGCGTCGCGATCCTGTCCAACATCGCCGACGGGATCGTCGCGGTCGACCGCGACGGCGGGGTCGTGCTCTGGAACGCGGCTGCCGAGCGAATCACCGGCGTACCCGGCGAGGAAGCGCTCGGACGGCCCCTCGGCGAGGTGCTCCAGCGCGAGCTCGAGTCCGGCGAGGACGCACCGGCAGGCGAGCGGCTCGTCTCGCTCAGGCGCGGCGGGGAGGAGATCTGGCTGTCGCTGACCGAGGCCGTCATGCGCGACCCGGCGGGCGCGATCGCAGGGCGCATCTTCGCCTTCCGCGACATCTCGGCCGAGCGCGTCGTCGAGCAGATGAAGTCGGAGTTCGTCTCCAACGTCTCCCGCGAGCTGCGCTCGCCGCTGACCTCGATCTACGGCTTCGCGGAGACGCTGATGCGCGACGACGTGCTCTTCGGCGAGGAGGAGCGCGCGACCTTCCTCAGCTACATAGCGGCCGAGGCGAGCCGGCTGACGGCGATCGTCGACCGCCTGCTCGCGGTCGCGCGGCTGGATTCCGGCGACCTGCAGGTACAGCTCGCCCCGACCGACGTCGGCGCCGTCGTCTCGGAGGTCGTCTTGGCGGCGAAGCAGTCGCTGACGCTCGACGGTCACGAGCTCTCGCTCGAGCTGCCGCCGGAGCCGCTGACGGTCGACGCCGACCGCGAGAAGCTGCGGCAGATCGTGATGGACCTGGTCGAGAACGCCGTCAAGTACTCACCGGGCGGCGGCACCGTGCGGGTCACTGCGGCGCGGCGGGACGACGCCGTCGAGGTGAGCGTCGAGGACGAGGGAATCGGGATCCCGCAGGCGGAGCAGACGCGGATCTTCGCCAAGTTCTACCGCGCCGAGAGCGGTGGCAGGGACCTCGCGAGCGGCGGCACCGGCCTCGGCCTCTTCATCGCGAAGGAGCTGCTCGCCGCCATGCGCGGCCGAATCTGGTTGAGCTCGCGCGAGGGTGAGGGCTCGACCTTCTCGTTCTCGCTGCCGCTGGCGGCGGCGCAACGAGTCCTGAGCGAGCGCGAATGAACCTGCCTGCGAACGGGTATGTGTCACCGAGACGACGAGAGGGCCGATGACTAGGGTGCTGGTAATCGACGACGAGGCGCCGATCCGCCTCCTCTGCCGGGTCAACCTGGAGGCGGAGGGGATGGAGGTGCTCGAAGCGAGCGATGGGCCGACGGGCCTCGAGAAAGCGCGCAACGAGGAGCCCGACGTGATCCTGCTGGACGTGATGATGCCGGGCCTCGACGGCTGGCAGGTCGCCGAGGAGCTGATCGACGGCGACCGCACGAGCGCGATCCCGATCGTCTTCCTCACCGCCCGCGCCGAGGCGCGCGACCGTGCGCGGGGCCTCGATCTCGGCGGGATCGACTACGTCACGAAGCCGTTCAACCCGGTCGAGCTCGCACCGCTCGTGCGCGACCTGATCGAGCGCGTCGACCGCGGCGAGCGCGAGGAGCTGCGGAGCGAGAAGATCGCCGAGCTGCGCGACCTGCTCGACCCGCCGCCTGCGTAGGTGGCAGCTGCTAGCGGCCGGCGAAGTCGGTCGTCACCATCAGCGTGTGGCGCTGGCCGTTGAAGCAGCCGCGGACCGCGCCGACGCCGACGAGCCGATAGCCCGGGTGCAGCAGGTTTGCCCGGTGAGCCGGGCTCGCGAGCCACATCTGCACGATCGTGCTCGCGGCCGCGAGCGCGCCGGCACTCCAGGCGAGGTTCTCGCCCACCCGCGGCGAGCGAACGCCCACACGTCGAATGCGGGCGCTGAAGGCGCCGTGGGAGAAGGTTCCCGTGCGGAGCATCGTTCGGCTGTGTCCGCGCGCGGCGACCTCGAGCCGGGTGTCGGCTCGCAGCGGGCGCAGGCCGTGCGCGATGCGCACCTGGTTCATGACCGTCAGCAACGACGACTCCGACCTCGTGAGGGTCGCGGTCGCCGCCGTGTCGGCGGTCCCTGCCAATATGCATGCGGTGACGACGGCCGCCACCCCGGTCCGTACTCGTCTGGCCACGAGCGCCGAGCATCTAAGCACAGATTCCGGCTGGAGCGCGTGTCGACAAGCGTGACAAATGTCACTCGAAACGCGGAAACCCACGCTAGGAGCGCGAACTCTCGCGAGTACACTGACCGCATCGGGACGTAGCGCAGCCTGGTTAGCGCGCCTGCTTTGGGAGCAGGAGGCCGGCGGTTCGAATCCGCCCGTCCCGACTCGTTCGGGGGTCCGTGACGCCTCGAGGGCGCGGCCAGAGGTCAGGTTAGGGTTCTGTTAGCACCACGCCAGCACGCTGCCTCCGCGCCGTCTTCTCTCAGGAAGACGAAGGAGGTATCGATGCGAAAGCTGATCATCCTTGCTGCGGTCGCGTTCGCTCTTGCGCCCGTCGCGGCCCTCGCAACCCCGACTCCGGCCCAGGCGGCGAGCAAAGACTGCACCGCGCTCCGCGCGAAGGTCGGCAACGCCGCATTCACCCAGGCGTTCGGCGGTGGCGCCAACGCATTCGGCGTCTGCGTGTCGAAGTTGACCCGCTTCGAGCAGGCGGACTTGAGCAGCGCCAATACGCTCTGCCGCGCTGAGCAAGCAGATCCGAGCTTCGCCGCGACGCATGGCGGGAAGACCTTCGCCCAGTTCTACGGCGCGGGCGCAAAGCACAAGAACGCCTTCGGCAACTGCGTCTCGCTCAAGGCCCGGAACTCCTCGGCCAGTGGTCGGTCGGGGATGAATCCGGCCCGTGCCTGCACAGCGCTTCGGACGCGCATGACGGCGAGCGTCTTCAAGCAGTCGTTCGGGACGAACCCGAACCACGGCAACGCGTTCGGCAAGTGCGTCTCGATCGTTGCGCGGGCGCAGTCGACGGACCTGGTGACGGCGGCGGACGCATGCCTTGCCGAAGCCTCGGATGCGAACTTCGCGTCGGCACACGGTGGCAAGTCGTTCCAGCAGTTCTACGGAACCGGCGCCGACCTCAGCAACGCTTTCGGCAACTGCGTTCTGAGGAAGCTGCAGGCGAGCACCGCGAAGCTCACGCAGGCGCTCGTCAAGGCATCGAAGACGTGTAAGGCGATGCGCCGCTCGGATCCCGCGACGTTCCGACAGAAGTACGGCTCGCGGCCGAATGCCTTCGCCAAGTGCGTGTCGGCGCAGTCCAAGCTGAAGTAGAACGCTGAATGGTCGGAGCCGCCTCCCACGAGGCGGCTCCGGCGTCTCGGCTCAGAGCGGGATCTCCGGCGTTGAGACGGCGCCGAGCCGGGCCAGGAGCCCGCGCGCCTCCGCCGCCGCCTCGTCATCGCCCTGCACCCGCGCGATCGCCTCGAGCGTGAGCGCCGCCTCGTAGGTCTCCTCGGCCTCGCGGGCGATCTCGATGCTCCAGCGCAGCGCCTCGGCGGCGCCCTCGGCGTCTCCCTGCTGGGCGAGGGCGTAGGCCCGCACACGGTGGAGCAGCGCTCGCAGGGTCGCCCCCGAGCCCGTCTGCTCGGTCGTCGTCAGCACGTCGTCGGCGAGCGCGAGCGCCTCGTCGGGTTCCCGGGCGAGCACGGCTCGCTCGGCGAGGCGCGCCTTCGTCTCGAGCACGTAGCTCCCGGCGCGGATCTCGTGGAAGTCGTCCAGCGCCTGGCTCAGCGTCGTGCGCGCGTCCTCGAGCTCGCCCGCCCGTGAGGCGGTGCGGCCGAGATTCGACGTCGCGAGCGTCGCCAGCATCCGGTGACCCGACGCCTCGAACACGGTCCGCGCCTCCTCGAAGAGCTTGGCGGCCGTCGTCAGGTAGCCCTGGTCGGACTTGACCTCGCCGATGTTGTTGGTGATCTGCGCCGCGCCGACCACGTCGCCGATCCGCTCGCGCGCCTCCTTGCTGCGCTCGTAGAGGTCGAGCGCCTCCTGCCAGCGGCCCTCGTAGTAGGCGTCGATGCCGAGGTTGTTGAGCACGTTCGCCTGACCGAGCAGGTCGCCGAGCTCCTCGTAGATCGGCAGCGCGAGCCCGCGGAAGGCGGCGCGCTCGGGGCTGCGCAACGAGGTGTGAGAGAGGTGGAGCAGGTAGAAGGCGTGCGCGAGCGCGGCGAGGTCGCGCGCCGGGTCGGCCTCGTCCACGACGCGCTTGCACCAGTGGATGCAGTGGCGGAACTTGCCCTGCCGCAGCTTCACGCCCGCGTACGCGAGCGAGAGCTCGAAGCGCATCCGCGCGCGCTCATCCGGCTCCAGTGCATCCGCGGCGTCGAGGCCGCGCGTGTACCAGCTCAGCGCGTCGGCGTAGCGGCCGAATCGCTCGCGGATGATCCCTTCCTTCAGCAGCAGCCGTGGATGCTGGTGCAGCTTGAGCGCGCTGCCGTAGGCCTCGCCCGCGTCGCTGTAGAGGCCCGCCAGCTCCGAGACGTCGCCGAGCGACTCCCAGACCTGCGCCAGCTCCTCGCCCGGCACGTCGAGCTCCGCCGCGACCTCGAGCGCCCGACGGAAGAAGCCCGCTGCCTCGACGTTGGCGAACTTCTCCTGGGCGCGACGGCCGGCGGCGAGCGAGTAGCCGTACGTCTTCTCGTGTTCCCCTGCGTGGAAGAAGTGCAGCGACAGCAGCTCGGCGTACTCGCCGGCGTGCTGCTGCTCGAGCCGCTCGTAGGCCTCGCCGACCTTCGAATGCAGCTCGCCGCGGCGCCGGTACGAGAGCCCCTCGTAGGCCGCATCGCGGAACAGCGCGTGCCGGAAGCGGAAGGCGCCCGGCGTGTAGGGATCGCGCTCGACGAACTCCGTAAGCCGGTCCCAGGCCTCCGAGTCGCTGGAGGCCTCGGGGTCGTGTGCGAGCACCTCGGTGACGAGGTCGGCGCCGAAGGTCGCGCCGAGCACCGCCGCGTAGCGCAGCAGCGCGCGGTCGCCGGGCGGCAGCCGGTCGATCCTCGTCGCGACGACGGCCTCGACGCTCTCGGGCAGCGCTTCTTCCGGCGCGCTCGAGGAGGCGACGAGCTCCTGCAGGAAGAGCGGGTTCCCGCCCGCCCGCTCGGTGATCGCCGAGACCTCGTGCTGGAGCAGGCCCTCGGCGGCCGCGGCGCCGACGAGCTGCTGCGCGGCCTCGCCGTCCAGCGGCTGAAGCTGGATCGTCATCGCCGGGATCGGTGGAACGCCCTCGGCGGCCGAGAACCCGCCCGCGGCCGCCCGCCTCGTGACGCACAGGAGCCAGGGTCTTGAGGCCACCTGGCCGCCGAGATGGCGGAGCAGCTCGGCGGAGGCCTCGTCCATCCAGTGCACGTCTTCGATCACGACGAAGGTCGGCCCCGACAGGAGCCGCCCGAGCAGCGACTCGACGACGCCGTGCAGTCGCGCGCGGCGAAACGCGGGCTGGAGCTCCTCGACCTCCTGCGTCGGCTCGACCGGCACATCGAGCGGGAGGGCGACCAGCGGCAGCCACGGGATCAGGTCCGGGCAGAGCTCCTCGACTCGCTCCCGAAGGCGTGTCGGCGCGGCGCCGTTCTGCGGCAGCTCGAGCAGCGAGCGCAGAAGGCCGCGGAAGGCGAAGTACGGCGTCGAGGCCTCGTACTCGAGGCAGGTCGCAGTGACGGTCCGGAGATCCGGCGCCTGGGCCTGGAGCTCGCCGACGAGCCGCGACTTGCCCATGCCCGGCTCTCCGATCAGCTCGACGATGTTGCCGAAGCCCATCCGCACCGGGCCGAGCGCAGCGGAGAGGATCGCGAGCTCGCGCTCGCGGCCGACGAACGGGAGGCGCGTCTCGGCCTGCTCGGCGGCCTTGGCCGCGATCCCGACGACGTCGAACGCCCTCACCGGCTCGGCGATCCCCTTCAGCGTGAGCGGCTCGAGCTCGACCGTCTCGAACGCGCCGCGGGAGCGGTCGAGCAGATCGGCCGTCGTCAGCACCTGTCCCGGCTTCGCCTTGCCCATCAGCCGCGCTGCGAGCGCAGCCGTCTTGCCGAGGATCGTGTAAGTCCGCCGGAACCGGGCGCCGACCTCGCCGGCGAACACGCGGCCGCGGCTGGTGCCGATGCGCAGCCCCAGCTCGGTGGGCAGGTCCGCGATCCCGCGCGCGGTGCGGAGGATGCGCTCCTCGTCCCCGCCCGCCGTCGAGGGGGCGCCCGCGACGAGGATCATCTTGCCGCCGTCGGTGTCGATGTCGGTCTCGAGAAACGTGACGCCGTGCTCGTCCGCGACGCGCTGGGCGCCGGTGACGAGCTCGTCGAGCGCGGTGGCCACACGTTCGGCGCCGTGCTCGGCGAGCAGGTCGTCGACCCCGCCGAAGTGCACGAACGCGACCGCCGCCTGGCGGTGCTCCGACTCGGCCTTGCCGTCCTCGACGATCCGGCGCACCTGCGCCGGGACGCACGCGGCGAGGTTCAGCCCGTCGAGCGGCGGCAGCGGCGCCAGCGCACCGGCCGCTCCCGGCGGCGCCTTGAGCAGCCGCCCGCCACCCTTGCTCTCGCCCAGCGTCCGCTCCGGCAGCGCGGCGCACGTCTCGTCGCTGACGAGGATCTCGCCCGCCTCCGCGCCCGACTCCATCTCGACCGTGCGTGTCACGCCCGGGCCCGTGAGCAGCAGTTCGCGGTGCGACTCGCCGACGAGGAAGAAGTCGAACGTGTCGGCGTGGATGCCGACGTGCATCTTCAGGGTCACCGGGCCGACCGACGTCTGCGGCCGGCCGAGCTCGCGCAGCGCCTTGCGCATGCCGTAAGCCGCGTCGCAGGCGCGGGCGGCGTGATCCTCGCCCGTGAAGAACAGGAGCAGGGCGTCGCCGCCGAACTTGAGCAGCCCGCCACCGGCCGCGTAGGCGACGTCGAGCAGGCGCTCGAAGGTGCGGTTCATCACCTCCGTCACCTCCTCGGCGCCGAGCTTGCCCTTCTCGGCGAGACGCTCGTTCAGGGCCGTGAAGCCGGAGATGTCGACGAAGGCGAGCGTCCCCTCGAGCTCTCGCCGCCGAGCCTCCGGGTCGGCGCGCAGCCAGTCGACGACGACGCGTGGGACGAACGGCGTCAGGTCGACGGGTGGAGTCGTCTCTGGAACGGCGGTCACGTGCCCTCCGGCGCCTCCGCTGTCTCGAACCCCTGCGCCGCTGACGATTGTTGCACGGTTGACAATCCTCGAGAACGGCGTCAGATTGGGGCGGCTTCGTAGCGGCTTTTTTGGAGCACAAACTGGGGAGAGGGCACGTGGCGTCGGCCCGTAGCGGACAACGGGGTTTTGCGGCTCGCCTGACGGCGGGCGCCGTCCTGCTCGCGGCCGTGCTCGCGCTCGCGGGCGGCGCGGGCGCCCAGGAGGAGCTTCCGCCACCCGACTCGATCACGCCGGCGACCGTCGACCTGACCCTCGGCAAGGGCAGCTCGGCGACCGTCGACTCGTCGCTGCACCTGGCGCCCGCCCCCCCGCGGGCGGACATCCTGCTCGCGCTCGACACGACCGGCAGCATGGGTGCGGCGATCGTGGACGCCCGGAACGACGCGAACTCGATCGTCTCGCAGATCCAGGACGCGATCCCCGGTGCCCGGTTCGCGGTCGCGAGCTTCAAGGACTATCCGACGTCGCCCTTCGGCGGGCCGGGTGACTATCCGTGGCGCCTCGAGCAGGACTTCACGACGAACGGTCCGAGCGACAGCTGCGAGGCCGCCACCGAGATCGCGTGCGCCCTCAACGGCCTCACGGCCGGCGGTGGCAACGACGAGCCCGAGGCGTACAACCGTGCCTTCTACGAAGCGGCCGGCAACGAGCCGCGGCTGCACTGGGCCGACAGCGCCTCGCGCTTCATGGTCGTGCTCGGCGACTCGATTCCGCACGATCAGAACCTGGGGACGGATTTCGCGCCGCGATGTCCCTCGACGACGCTCACGGATCCCGGCTCGGCCTTCGTCGTCGACGACATCTCCTACGGCGACGTCGGCCCGCTGCACACGCAGCCGACGCTGCTCGCGCTCAAGCAGCGCCACACGAACGTCTCGTTCGTGACCTACAACCAGCCGCATTCGATCGGCGGCTTCGACGTCGCCGGCTGCCAGGCGGCCATGGCCGAGTACACGGGCGGGACCGGGGTCGTGCACGGCAACACCGATTCGCTCAGGGACCAGATCGTGAACCTGATCAACGCGGCCGCGGCCCACGTCGAGACGGTGACCTTCGACCCGCGGCTCGTCAGCCCCGAGGTCGCTCCCGTCAAGCCCACCTTCACGTTCGACCCGCCGACGCTCGGCCCGATCAGCGCTCCCGCCGACGTCGCGTACCACATGACGGTCAACGTCCCCGACACGACGCCGAGCGGCGACTACGTCTTCCAGGTCCACGCGATCGCCGACGGCAGCGACCGTGCCTCCCAGACGGTCACGGTGCACGTCTCGAACCGCAGCGTCAGCTCGCTGCAGCTCACGGCCGACCAGTCGTCGGTTCCGGCCGGAATCGCCGCCGCCCCGTACAGCTCGATCCCGGCGTCGCGGCTGGGCCTGCTGAGCCCGGACACCGCGTCGGCACCCGCGGGCTCGATCCCGGCAGGCTCGATCCCGGCCGGCTCCATTCCGGCGGGCTCGATCCCGGCAGGCTCGATCCCGGCCGGCTCCATCCCCGCCGGCTCGATCCCCGCGGGGTCGATCGGGTTCGACTCGCTGCCCGCCGGCTCGATCCCCGCCGGCTCGATCGCGCTGGAGCGGATCTTCATCTCGCAGATCCCGCTCGTCGGGACTACGTGGTCGACGATTCTCGGCAACTCGCCGCTCGCGTTGCAGCCGCTCCAGGCCGTTGCGCTCGACGCCGTGGCGCACGACAACACCGTCGGGTCGGACGGGAAGACGCCGTGGCAGCGGCTGAGCGCCCTGCCGATGAAGAACATCCCGCTCTTCACCTCGCTGTGGCGCAACGTGCCCTTCGCCGCGCTGATGCTCGGCAATGCGAAGCTCGACACGCTGCCGACACCGCTCAAGCCCGACGGCACGACGCACTACGCGTCGTGGCGCGACGCGATCTCGCAGAACGGCGGCGACCTCACCGATGTCGACACCTCCCAGAACACCGCGCTCGGCGTCGCGGTCGCAGGGCAGTTCGGTTCGACACCTGCCGGCTCGATTCCCGCGGGCTCCATCCCCGCGGGCTCGATTCCCGCCGGCTCGATTCCCGCCGGCTCGATCGAGGTCAACGCGACCCTGCTCCGCGGCGTGCTCGTGAGCGACATCACACCGGCCCCGAACAAGACGCTCGCCGACTACGTCAACTGCAGCGGCTCCGTCGGCGGCTTCACGTGCCCGGCCGGCTCGACGCTCGGCCAGGCGGATACCGCCGGCGCGCTCAACCCGACGCTGACGCTCGACCAGCTGTTCGCCTCGCTCCCGGCCGGCAGCATCGGCCGGCAGACCACGCTCGACCAGATCATCCAGGGGATGCTCCCGCTCTCCGACTACCCGTGGGAGCAGATCAAGATCCAGGGCCTGCAGGACGTCGCGGGAACCGGCCAGAACGTCCGCTACCACGCCGACTTCGACCTCGCTTGCCCGCTCGCGACGCAGGCGAAGGTGACCGTCACCCTGCCGAACGGCTTCTTCGTCGTGCCCGGCTCGGCTCAGGTCTCCTACGACGGGGCCGCCCCGATCGCGGCGTCGAACCCGAGCGGCGACCCGAGCACCCCCGTCTGGAACACGCTGCCCGGCACTCCGTGCCCCGCCGGCTCCGGTGGCCGGCACGTCCGGCTCGACTTCACCTCCTTCGCCGGGCTGACCCTCGGCTCGCAGAGCGCCTCGATCTCGGTCACCGCTCTCAACGGCGAGCTCGCGGCGGGCACCTACTCGAGCGCGAACCAGGCGCCGGTGCTCGTCACGCAGAACTGGGAGCCGAGCGGCGACCCGGCGACGGCGCCGACGATCCAGAAGGACACGCTGATCGTCGGCCACATCGCGAGCTCGAACGACACCGACTACTTCCGCTTCTCGCTCACCGGCCTCGCGCCGGGGACCAAGGTCGCCGCGTACCTGAAGACGGCAGCCGGGACCGATCTCGACCTCGCGCTGAACAAGCCGTCCGCACCGACCGTCCAGCCGAACCCCGCCGGCTCGATCCCGGCCGGCAGCATCGGCATCGAGGACTCCGACCCGGGCGTCGACAACTCGCGCGGCGCGCTGCCGCCGGACACGCTGGCCGACGTTCCCGCCGGCTCGATCCCCGCCGGCTCGATCCCGGCCGGCTCGATCCCCGCGGGCTCGATCTCGGCGAACCGCGGCGTGGTGAACGAGGCCGTCGACATCGTCACGCACGGCGAGACCGGCAATGCCGTGATCGGCGTCAGCGGCTACAACGGCGCGTTCAGCAACGACCACTACGTCCTGCGGATCAAGGTCACGCCGCCGCCGACGCTGCCGGCCTGTCAGCCGCTGACGAACCTTGCGCCGACGCTCGCGGTTCCGTCGACGCTGCCGGCCTCGCTGCCGGCGAGCACGAAGGCGCTCTTCCTCGTCGACCGCCAGCGCCTCGCCGGCCTGTACGGCGCCGACCGCATGAACGCACTGCTGAACTCGGCCGACTTCGCAACCGTGCGCGGCCAGGTCGACGGGCAGGTTCTGCCGATCGACGGCAGTGCCGCCGTGCGCAGCGCCTACGCCGCCTGGGACGCGAACCCGTGCGCCGTGGACGCGGCGAACGCGGTTGTGACCGCGATCAACGGCGTCGTCGCGACGTACCGGCCGAGCCTGCCGAACCTGAAGTACGTGATCCTCGTCGGCAGCGACCAGGCCCTGCCGTCGTGGCGCCTCTCCGACCTGACGTCGCTCTCGCCAGAGCTCGACAACGCGCAGGAGCTCGCGTTCACGACCGACGGCCTCACGAAGGGCAACTCGACGTACGCATCGTCGGCGCTGAACACGGTCCTGACCGACCAGGCCTACGGGAATTTCCGGCGCGTGCCGTTCCTCGGCCAGGATCTGCCGATCGCACAGGTCTCCGTCTCGCGCCTGGTCGAGACGCCCGAGGAGATCGCCGGGCAATTCACGCAGTACCTCGCGGCGACCGGGCAGTTGAACGTCCAGAGCGCCCTCACGACCGGCGCCGACTTCTTCGTCGACGGCGCGCAGGACGCCAACACCGCGCTCGGCTCGCAGTTCGGCCTCACCTCCGGCCTCGACACGCTCTTCCCGCCGGCCTCGTTCTGGACGCGCCAGAACCTGCTCGACCACTTCTTCCAGAAGACCGGCGGCGTCCCGAGCGTCGGCGCGCTCTACGCGCACTACAACCACTGGCTCATGCAGCCGGCCGGATTGTCGTCTACGCCGACGGTCACCGACTTCCCGACGAGCGCGGACGTCACGCGCTCCCAGCTGGTCTTCACGATCGGCTGCCACGGCGGCTTCAGCCTTCCGGACACCGTCGGCGGTCCGATCGCGACGGGGGACGTGAAGCGCCAGCTCGACTGGGCGCAGGCGTACAGCCGCTCGCGTACGGCCGTCTACCTGGCCAACACCGGTTTTGGCTACGGCGACACCAAGACCGTCGATCTCTCCGAGCGGCTGATGCGCGGCTTCGCGCGCAACCTGAACACCGGCGGCACGATCGGCGAGCAGTGGGTGCGCGCGCTGCACGACTACTACGCGAACGCAGGCCTGTACGACGTCGTCGACGAGAAGGTGATGGTCGAGGCCAACATGTACGGGCTGCCGTTCTACGGCTTCAGCGGCACGCCGCAGAGCCCGCCGCCGGTCGCGCCGACGCCGACCACCCGCAACGACAACGGCCTGACCGCGGCGCAGCTGCCGGCGCTGACGGCCGGCATCACGCAGCACCTGCAGACGGACGGAACGTCGTTCTTCTTCGACGACGCACAGCCGGACGGGACTACGAACGCCGGCGGCATCAGGTCGGGCACGCTCTCCGTGAGCTACCGCCCGATCCAGCCGCAGCTCTCGCGCGACGTGACGGTTCCGGGCTTCTCGGCGCACGGCGCCTTCATCACGAGCCTCGAGACGGCGACGTTCCCGGGTGTCAAGCCGGCCAAGCCGTTCCCGCTCGTGTTCAACGACGTCGAGCGCCCGCGAACCGAGTTCCCGAACATCTTCTTCCCGGCCGGCCTCGTCACGGTCAACCGCGACTTCATCTTCGGCCAGGAGCGCGCGACCGCCGTCGTCAACATGGGCCGCTTCCGGCCCGACGCGACCGGCGATCTGGGGACCGAGCAGATCGTTCACTCGATCGGGCTAGACATCGGCTACTCGAACTCGGCCGACGACACGCTGCCGCAGATCACGCAGGTCGGCGCGGTCAAGACGGGGACCGGGTTCACGGCGTTCGTCCGCGTCACGGACGACTCGGGCTCGCTGCACCACGTCGCCGTGCTCTGGAACGACGGCGGCCCGACCTGGCACGTCACCGACCTCACCCATGGCAGCGGCGATCTGTGGACGGCGCCGATCGTCTCGGCCGCAGCGTCGATCTTCATCGACGGCGAGGCGCAGGACGGCGCGGGGAACGTCGGCTTCAGCTTCAACAAGGCCGTCAACTTCCAGTCCACCGAGGACACGACCGCCCCGTCGATCGTGATCTCGCCCCCGCTTCCGAACGCGACGTACACGCTCAACCAACAGGTGAACGCGACCTTCGCCTGTTCGGATGCCGGCGCCGTTCAGAGCTGCGTCGGCCAGGCCGACACCGGCGGGCCGATCCAGAGCGGCGGCCTCCTCTACACCGGCAGCGTCGGGCAACACACGTTCACGGTGACCGCGACCGACCTCGCGGGGCACACCACGACGAGCACTGTGAACTACACGGTCGTGTTCGGCTTCACCGGGTTCCGCCCGCCCGTGGACAACCCGCCGGTGCTGAACGTCGACAACGCGGGCCGGACGATCCCGATCAAGTGGGGCCTGAGGACGGCCAGTGGCGCCGCCTACCTGAACCTCAACGCAGTGCAGGCGATCTACTCCCGGCAGATCCGCTGCCCGAACGCCTCGACCGACCCGATCTCGGGCGACGTGCCCGTCGGGCTCTCCGGGTTGACGATCAATGGCAACGACTTCCAGTTCAACTGGGCGACCGACCGCGGCTGGGGCGGAACGTGCCGGCGCCTGTTCATCCGCCTGAGCGACGGCACGACCCCGTTCGCCGACTTCAAGTTCAGGTAGGCCAGACCGGGTTGTCGGCCCACGCGGCTAGCCGCGTGACGGCCGCGCGCAGCTCGTCCGCGCTCAGGCGGAACGGCTCGGCGTAGGGCACCTGGGCGACCGCAGCCGCCGGGTTGCGGCCGTCGACGGCGTCGAGCACGTAGCGCACCGGCAGCCCGTGCGCGACGACGAGCACGGCCGGCTCCGGGCGTTCGAGCAGCTGTCCGTACGCGGTGACGTAGCGGGCCACCGTCTGCGCGCGGCTGTCCCCTCCGCCGGGGCAGACGTCCTCAGGGCCGTGAACATGGGCCCAGGCGCGGTACTCGGTCAGCAGGCGCCCCTCGAACTCGCCGAACCGGATGTCGTTCAGCTCCGCGAGCACGAGGCGCGGCACGGCGCGGTCCTCGAGCGCGAGGTCGGCGGTCTCGCGAGCGCGCTGGAACACGGAGGTCGCGCAGAGATCGATCGCTTCGCCCGCGAGCTCGCGCCCGAGCTGTCGTGCCTGCTTGCGGCCGACCTCCGTCAGGCCGACGGCGACGGACGGGTCGCCGTTGGTGCGGCCGACGACGGAGAGCTCGCTTTCGCCGTGGCGTGCCAGGACCACCCGCTCCACGGGATCACCCTAACCGGGGAGGGCGCCTGCCCAACGGTGTCTGCTCGCGTCACGTGCGAGCGGCCTCTCGCGGGTGGGGGCCCGTTCTCTCGTGGCCGCTAGGCTTGGCAGCACGCGGGCGTAGCTCAATGGTAGAGCCCCAGCCTTCCAAGCTGGTTATGCGGGTTCGATCCCCGCCGCCCGCTCCTCGCAGAGCAAGCCGGAATCCCGCTCTGCAAGCGGGTTTCGGCGCTTCTAGGCTTGCAAGCCTAATCCGCTCAAGAGGGGTTAGAAGGGGCCTGATTCTGGCGCTCGCTGGCGCGCACGAATGCCGGGCGGCTGCAACGCGACCCGGCCCGGCTGAGACAGGAGTAGACTGGGTTGCACTGGCCCTGCGGCCAGGATTCCGGCTGAAAGCCCGAAGTCCGTCGATCGAGCCCCCCGGGCCCGGGAGATGACACGAGCTTAGGCAAACAGAGTTCGAGTGGCAGGGCCAGCACCTTGTTAGCGTTGCCGGCGCGCCAGGTGACCATAGGGTCGCGCGGAGAGGATCGCTGCCCGGCTGGCGGAGGCCGCAGCTCCGGGGCTGGAGAGAGGGGGAATCAGCCACAGGCGGCTTTCGGGTGGGGTCGACCCTAAGCCCCCGCCACAGCACCGGGCGAAGCACAAATTCTACGTGGTCCGATGTGGGGCCGGGCGGCGAGCCGAACGCCTAGGACGCTGCAACGTGACCCGGCCCGGAATCGAGGCTACGCAGCCGTCGTCCCGCTCGTCTAGTGACCGTTCGGGACAGGCTTGGGCTCGGAAGGAGCGGGAGCCGGGCGACCCACTCCCCCCAGGTGGCCAGACCGCCCGGCTCACCTGTCCATACAGATCCCGCAGCCCAGTCAGATCCTGCGTCAAGCACGCACGCCGCACGAGTGAACCGCCGCTATTTGCGACGTTGTTGGACTCGGCTCTCGTAGCGATCGACGCTAAGTAGTACGGTCGAGGAGTGGCGTCCGGGGCGATGGCACGGACCGCAGGAACATCGCCGCCGACCTACCCACTCTCCACCCAGAGGAGCGCAGCTCCTCCGCAGTAGTAGGTCATGCCTCGGGCGCTCACCTCTCCCTCTGGGCGATGGGCGATCACGGCGCCTCCTCAAAGACTCGCGCTGCCTGCGCCAGCAGGGGGCGGCTTCGGCCGCCCCTCCTTGCGTCAGACCTCTAGCTCCTCGCGCAGCTGCCTGAGCGCGCATCCGCCAGGTCCGGAACCATGGACGTCGAGCGTCGCCGCCACCTCGGGCTGCGTGTAGCCGATCAAGAGGTACGGTCAGCACTGCCGCAAGGTTGCCTGCGAGCGCTCGGACAAGCCCTGCCAGTCCGCCTCGCTCGCGCTCGGGATCGCCACCTCAGCCGAGCCTAGCGCGTGCCGAGGCGGGCCTTGATCCGCGTGGCCGAGGCAGCCGAAGGGCCGGACTGCGACAAGGCGCTGGTTTACCGCCTGATCGAGAAGGGCGAGCTGCCCGCTTTGCAGCTCGTCTGCTCGATCCGCATCGCCGAGGACGAGTTCGACGCCTGGCTCTTCGAGCAGGGCGGCGGGGCTGCATGAGCGGCTTCGTGCCCGGCCGTCAAATCTGCGTCGACCGCTTGAGTCCGGGCATAGAATCCAGCGCGATGTCAGCCAGCGAGGACACAGCGCTTATTGCAGGCCAGCTGGCAGACCTCACCCGGAAGGTCGATGAAATGGCGGAGCAGCTGAAGGGACTTCGTGGGGACGCCGATGACGCGCAGCATCGGGCAGACACCCAACAAGAGCGCATTGACCTCGCGGCGCGAGAACTAGCCGAAGTCAGTGAACGTCTGCAAGCTGCGGCGAACGCGCTCCGCGAGTCGATCTGACTCGCCTGACTGGCGCGCGGGCTGGCGCTCAGGGCCTGTAAAGCGCATGGCAAAGCCCTAGAGCCCCAGCCTTCCAAGCTGGTTATGCGGGTTCGATCCCCGCCGCCCGCTCCTCGCTGGCGCTCGCTGGCGAGCGGAATGCTGGACTGACGCTCAGACAACGAGACGCATCCGGGGCGGACCTAGGGGGATAGGTCTCTGGCGGAAGACCCGGGCCTTACCGTCGAACGCCCCGGACGCCAAGACAAGTGTACGAACTCGAGCACGGCTAGCGTGCGAGCTGTCGCGGCGCTTGCCGGACTTGCTGGCGCGAAAAGAAACCTTCGCCCCTATCATCGGGACGAGATTCGACCAGGAGGAGGGGACAGAGATGAGGACGTCGTCACGCGTCGTCGGCTGGCTTGCGCTGGTCGCGGCTCTTGTTGCGATCGTAGGTTCCGCTCAGGCGGGCGCCGGGACGCTGAGCAAGAAAGCCCAGCACGACGGCAAGGGCTCGCACGCCTGCTGCATCGAGCGCCACGTCGAGATCCAGGGGAACGGCTACACGATCCCCGGCACGTTCACGACCCCGCGCGCCGGCGGCGCGCACGCCCACTATCCGGCCGTGCTGCTCTTGCACGGGACGGCCTCGCAGAAGGACGAGGTGGGCAACATGTACCTGCGCCTCGCACAGAAGCTCGGCAGGCTCGGCTACGCCTCGCTACGGATCGACTTCGCCGGTTCCGGGGACTCGACGTTGCCACAGACCGCCTTCACCTACAGCGAGGAAGTCGCAGACGCGAAGACCGCGCTCACCTGGTTGAGCGACAACCGCCACGTCGACGCGGACGCGCTCGGCCTGGTCGGCTTCTCCCAGGGCGGCCGGGTCGCCGCGACGGTCGCCGGCACCGATGCGCGGGTGAAGGCGCTCACGACCTGGTCGACCTGGGTCGAGGACGGCTCGACCGCCTACCTGACCTGGGGCGCCGATGCCTACCAGCAGGCGCTTCAGAACGGCCAGGTGACGGTCGACCTCGGCTTCAGGACGTGGACGTTCTCGCTTGACTGGTTCGAGACGATCAAGAACTCGCACCCGCTGCAGGACATCGCCAACTACCACGGTCCGCTGCTCGGCATCGACGGCAGCGAGGATGTGCTTTGGCCGCAGACGAAGGACGAGCTCTACGCCGCCGGCTCCTACGACGAGACGCTGCACGTCGTTCCCGGCGCGGATCACATCTACCACGTGCTCGACGCCGATCAGACGCAGGCCGAGGACGTGATGAACACGACCGCCGCCTGGTTCTCGCAGAAGCTCGCACCCCGCGTGCATCACGGGCACTAGGTAGCCCCAACTCGAAGCCAATCCCGGCCAGCTTCCCCACGCGGACGCTGGCCGGGACCGTGGCCTGGTCATGCTTGCTTGGTGGGCTCCTCAGCCGACGGGAGGATCGTCCGCGAGCGGCTCGATCGCGGCCGCCGTCGGCTCGAGCTCGCCGGACTCGAGGCCCGCCACGATTTGCCGGGCGAGCGCCAACGCTTCGCTCTCCTGCTCGGGCAGCAGCACCGTGTTGACCGCGGCCAGATGCTCCTCGCCGGCGACCAGCTCCACGTCGACGGTGCGCAGCTGCCGCCTCGGAATGTAGGGGTCGTCCGGCACGCCGATCCAGATGCGCACCTCGCGCCCGTCGGGGAGCGAGGCCGTCTCCTCCACCGGTCGGCCCTTGAGGCTCACGGGCTGGAGATTACTCGCGCGCGGAAGGCCGTAAACGTCCGACCGCTCCGCGACGATGGTGCCGTGATCCCGGAGCGCCTGGTCCGGCTCAGGCTGCGGACGGTCCTGTCGCTGCTGGGCACCGTCATCGCAGTCGCCGTCGCCCTCGAGGTGATCTGGATCGCACGGCACATCCTGACGTGGATCCTGATCTCGCTCTTCCTCGCGCTCGCGCTCAACCCGGCAGTCGAATGGCTGCAGGGACACGGCATCAAGCGCCGCGGCTCGGCGGCGGCCGTGACTTTCCTGCTCGCGATCGCCTTCCTCGTCGCGATCGGGTTCACGTTCGTGCCGACGCTCGTGAGCCAGGTGAACGACTTCGTGCAGAAGCTCCCCGACTACGCCCACGACATCACGCACGGGCGCGGCCGCCTCGGCTTCCTGGAGACGAAGTACCACATCCAGGAGCGGATCCAGTCGGCGGTGAAGGAGGGCGGCGCGACCAAGGTGCTCGGTCTCTCGGACGCCGCGCTCTCGATCGCGAAGGGCGTGATCACGATCGTCATCGGGACGGTCACCATCGTCGTGATGACCTTCTTCATGCTGCTGGAGGGCCCGACGTGGGTGGAGCGGTTCTACGGGCTGCTCCCCGCTTCCTCGCAGCCGCGGTGGCGCAAGGTCGGCTTCGACATCTACCGCACGGTTGGCGGCTACGTGACGGGCAACCTGCTGATCAGCCTGATCGCCGGCGGCCTGACGACGATCGTGCTCCTGATCATGGGGGTGCCCTACGCGGTCGCGCTCGGCCTGATCGTCGCCGTCCTCGACCTGATCCCGCTCGCCGGCGCCACGATCGCCGCGATCCTGATCGGAATCGTCGCGTTCCTGCACTCGATCCCGGCCGGGATCGTGGTCGTCGTCTTCTTCGTCGTCTACCAGCAGATCGAGAACCACCTGCTGCAGCCCGTGATCTACGGGCGCACCGTGCAGCTCTCGCCGCTTGCGGTGCTGATCTCGATCCTGATCGGGGCCGAGCTCGCAGGCATCATCGGTGCGCTGGGAGCGATCCCGGTCGCGGGCTCGATCCAGGTGCTCCTCCTCGACTGGCTCGAGCACCGGCACGAACGCGCCGCACCAGCGCTCTGATCCCTCGTTCGAGGGATTGCCGCCTGCGGGGGTCAGTCCGATCGCGAGCGCATGGGGCAGAAAACGAGGGTCGTCGCGCTGCTGGCCGCCGCTCTCGTCGCCGCCGCCGCGCCGTCCTCGGGCTCCGCCCACCTCCGCGGCAGGCAGACGCCGGCGACGCAGCTGCAGGTCGCGCTGCTCGGCCAGATCAACTCCTTCCGCGCCGCCCACGGCCTCGCCCGGTTGCGGGTCTCGGGGGGCCTCACCGCCGCCGCCGGCGGCCACTCCGCGCAGATGGCGCGGCTCGGCTACTTCGGCCACAGCTCGGCGAACGGCCAGCCGTTCTCGCGGCGGGTCGCGCAGTCGTACTCTCCGCGTGGCTTCCGCAGCTGGTCGGTTGGCGAGAACCTGGTCTGGGGCGGCCCTGACATCGGCGCCGCGCAGGCGTTGCGGCTCTGGCTCTCGAGCCCGCCGCATCGCGCGAACCTGCTCGCCGCGCGCTGGCGCGAGGTCGGCCTCGGCGCCGTGCACTCGACGAGCGCCCCCGGCGTCTACCGGGGCGGCCCCGCGACGGTCGTCACCGTCGACTTCGGCGCCCGTAGCCGCTGAAAGTCCGGCCGCTTCGCGGCCATGCCGACGTTCAGCGGGGTTTCTTCTCCGGCCCGCGCGTGTGAGCCGCAGCCGCGCACGTCGGCTGCGGCGGCGGAAGGTGCTTGACCCCATGCGGCGCTACGCTTGCTGGAGGCGCCTGTAGCTCAGCGGAAGAGCGACGGCCTTCTAAGCCGTTGGTCGGAGGTTCGAATCCTCCCAGGCGCATCGCGTGGATGAGCCGAAACCCGCTCTAGCAAGCGGGTTTCGGCGTCTCTCTCGCCCCTTCGTTGTACCGCTCGAAACCGCTAAGAACCGCTCAAGACCGGCGCCGGCTGACGCAAGACTGGCGCACACCGAGGGCGTTAGGGCATTTGCCCGGCGCGGGGGTGGGTCGGCACACCGAGCACCCCGCGGACGGGCTCACCGAGAGGGCAGGCGCGGTTAAGGACCGCGAACGACCGTGACGTGTGTGTCCAGCGGCCACTCCATCACGAAGTCGTCTCGACCGGGGACACGCAGCGTGGCGCGCACCGTGCTGTCGCTCCGTTCGATTTCGCGAACAACCTCAGGGGAGTGACCAACCACCTTCGCCTCGATGTTCGTGCCCTGGTGGGGAAGATCGATCAGGATCACGTCGCCGAGTTGAAGCCTCTGAGCGTCGACCTCAATCGCCACCGGGTGCGAGTGTAGAGGCTACCCCGTCCGCACGCTCAGGAGACATTCCCGAACACCGGCAAGAGGGACATTCGGCGAAGATCGGCAAGCGTTCGGCAGTTCAGGGGTCAGGACGCCGGCAGCACGGAACCGACCAACCGCGGCGAGAGTCCCTCCCGACAAGCGGCCCGTTCGCTTAACGCGCCTTGCCAAAGAGAAGGCTGTCGGAGTCGCGGAATCGGTTCGTCGAGCACGGCCACTGGGTTAACCGCTCGGTGGCGCGCGGCGGGAACATCGGCAACATCACCCGGCTAGCTGGACAGACGGGGGTGGGCTTGACCCGCCCCCGTCTGCCTCGCATCTGACCCACATGGGCCAGTTCGGTCGAGCGCCCCCGCTCGTCTCAATAGGCAGTGGCGATGAAGAAGGGCAATTGGCCGAAGAAGATCGAGCAATGGATCGAGCAGGGCCTCCGGCGCCTGGTCGAGCCTCTGATCGCCGTCATCCGCCGCGAGGACGAGTCGGCCGAGCGGCCGTACGTGTTCAAGATCGTCGACGAGCAGGGAAACGAGCGCGAGGTGTTCGCGCCACGCGGGAGGTTCATGCGCTGGCCGTGGTGAAGCCGCGATGCCGAGGCTGCCAGTCCCGCCGGACTAACGCGCTCGCTTGCGCCGGGCGCGGCTGGACGAACTAACCGCGGCCGCAGAGCGTCGAGGGGAAGCCGTCGCTGGTTCCGTGGACGACGCCGGAAACGTGCAGCGGCTACGGGCCCCCGGTAGAAGGCAGACCCGCCGGCGCGCAAGAAGCGGACTGCAATCACGTCTGATTAGGTGGCCGCGCCCGTCTGCGACAAGGGAGGCCGCCCCTCCCGGCCCCTCCCCTTCCCACCACGGACGCGGCCGCCGAAGCAGGCGTAAGTGGTTCGGAACTCTGGCCCGCGGGTACAGCTGCGACGATGGGCATCGCCATCAGCCTGATCCTGATCGCCTTCGGAGCGATCCTCACCTGGGCGGTCGATACGGCCCGCGGCAGCGTCGACCCGCAGGTCGTGGGAGTGATCCTGATGATCGTCGGGATCATCGTCTTCCTGATCTCGCTCGTCCTCTGGCGCACCTGGTGGGGCCCGGGATTCTGGGCCGCGGCGGGACCCGGCTACCACGACCCGGCCGCCGGCGGTGTGGTCCGGCGGCGGGTTTACCGGCCGGCCGTGCGGCGCACGACCTACGTCGAGGAAGAGCCGCCTCCGCCGCCGGGGCCTCCAGCTCCGTAGGCGATCCGACACGACGAAAGGGGTTGACGTGGCAGACAGGCTGCAGGGCAAGCGCGTGGCATTCCTCGCCACCGACATGGTCGAGCAGGTCGAGCTGACCGAGCCGTGGAAGGCCGTCGAGGAAGCCGGCGGCACACCGGAGCTGGTCTCGCTCGAGGAGGGTGAGATCCAGGGCTTCGACCACTACGACAAGGCCGACACCTTCAAGGTCGACAAGACCGTCGAGGAGGCTCGGGCCGACGACTACGATGCGCTCGTGATCCCGGGCGGCGTCGGCAACCCGGACACGATGCGCACCGACGAGAACGCCGTCCAGCTCGTGCGCGACTTCTTCGAGCAGGGCAAGCCCGTCGGCGTGATCTGCCACGGGCCGTGGATGCTCGTCGAGGCGGGCGTCGTACGCGGCCGCAAGGTCACCTCGTGGCCGTCGCTGCAGACCGACATCCGCAACGCCGGTGGCGACTGGGTCGACGAGGAGGTCGTCGTCGACAACGGCCTCGTCACCAGCCGCAAGCCGGACGACCTGCCCGCGTTCACGAAGAAGATCGTCGAAGAGTTCTGCGAGGGCCCGCACGAGCGGCAGGCGGCCTCCGTGCAGGCCGACGCCACGCCGTCGTAGCGGCGGGAGGTCTAGAGCACCGGCGCGCGCAGCAGCGCGGCGTACGGGACGCCGGTCTTCGGCTGCGCGTACACCGCGCGATACAGGAGCGGCCGCAGCGGTCGCCGGTCCGTGAAGCTGAACGAGCCGTCGCGCGTGGGGGTGGCGACGCCGGCGACGGCGCGCGCCGCCCCCGGGCGCTCGCGGTAGATCGTCACGCGTCCGGAGGTGTAGCCCTGGACGCGGCCGCTGAGCAGCACGCTCCCGTCGTCGTTGTCGCTCGCGGTCAGCCGTACATGCACCGCGGGCGTGGTCGGCGCGTGGAACCAGCTCAGCCCGCGTGGGAGGGCGAGGAGCAGGTCGCGCGAGCCGCCGCGGCGGTACGCGAGCCCGGCGAGCCAGCCGTCGAGCTCCGCCTTGCGACCGCGTGAGGCGACCGTTCCGGCCCAGGTGATGCCGCCGCTCTCGAGGCCGAGCTCCGCGGCGGTGACCCACTCGTTCGCGCCCACCACGACACCGGAGGCCGGCGCGACGAGCGCGGTGGTCAGCGCGCGGTCGAGCAGCACGTCGGACTCGATCGAGCGTCCGTTCGCGGCGAGCAGCAGCGGATACTCGCCGGTGCCGAGCAGCGCCTCCGTCCACGCCGCGTAGACCGTGCCCGCGGGACCGACTGCCGTGAGCAGCGAACCGACGGGGAAGTCGCCGATCCCGCTGTCGATGAACTGGCCGCTCCAGCCGCGCCGCCGCGGGCCCCACTCGATCGTCCCGACGGCCCCGTCGTAGCCGTACGACTCGATCACGTGGAGTGCGCCGCGCGTGAAGACCGGCGCGGCAGGTGGCGCGACGTGGGACTTCGGGAAGCCCTGCGAAGTGATCTGCTGCGAGCGGACCCGGTCGTCGCGGTCGAGCCGCGCCAGCAGGAGAGCGCTCTTGTGCGTTTCCACGCGCCAGCGCGTATACGCGACCGCGGGCAGCCCCTTCGGGTCGAGCGCGAGACCGGGCCGGCCGAGCGTCGTGCCCGCCGGCATACGACCGGCGAAATCGATGACCGCCCAGCCGGGTCCCGCCTGGCGTACGAGCAGCAGCCGCCGCGCGTCGGCGCTCTGGACGAGTGCGACCGTACCGGCGGCGCCGACCTCGAGCGCCACGACCTTCGAGCCGCGCGAGACCACGGTCGCCCGCGTCGTCCGCCAGCGGTGCGCACCGGTGCGCGAGGCGATGGCAAGCGAGGTGCCGCGGACGTACGCGACGACGGGCCGGCCGGAGTGCGTCGTCGCGAGCATGCCGTCCTGGACACCGGGCGCGACGACTTCGGCCGAGACATTCGCCGCGAGGGCGAGGGCCAACACCGCTACGACGAGAGCGACCCTGCTCAAGCCTCGGAGCCTACTCCTCCGCCGAGCCTCCCGCCGTACCCGGCCCGCCGTCGTCGGCGTTGTCTCTTCGTATCGCAACCACGGAGGAGGACTCACATGACCGAAGAGCGCACGGACACGGCCGCGGAACCAGCCGCAGAGGAGCGCGAGTCGTCGCATCTCTCGACCGCCGATCTCGCCGGGCAGGGCGAGCGCCAGCGCGACGGCGCTGACGCCGGCGACGACGGGAACGAGGGGGCGGAGCCGGTCGAGGATCCCCGCAGCGTGCCCCTGCTCTCGGGGGACGACAGCGAGAGCTTCCGAGGCCGATGGAGCGACATCCAGGTCGGGTTCGTCGACGAGCCTCGCGAGATGGTGGAGCGGGCGGATGCGCTCGTCGCCGAGCTGATGCAGCGGCTCGCATCCCAGTTCAGCGAGGAACGGAGCCGGCTCGAGACGCAGTGGGACAAGGACGACGACGTCTCGACCGAGGACCTGCGCCTCGCGCTGCAGCGCTACCGGTCGTTCTTCCAGCGGCTCCTGACCGCCTGAGGCTGCGCAGGTTCGAGGACGCGCTCGCATCCATCTCCTCGAAACGGAGCGGAGGCACCGGGGGTGGCTGGCCCTGCCCCCGGGTCGCCGCCCGGTCGCCGCAGGGCCTGGGAAGGAGTCGATCAGGCGGAGTGCGACCGCAGCAGCCTTCGCAGATCCCGGAGAACGTCAGTCGACGAGACCTGCGACGAGTAGTAAAGACGCGGCTTCCCCTGTCGATCCAGGAGGAGCACGTAGGCCGAATGCGCGACGCGCTCGACGTTCTTCGCCTCGACGAGCAAATTGTAGTTCTGCCACACCGGCTTCAGCTCGTCCGGGGTGCCGGTCAGGTAGCGGAACTGCGGCAGGAGACGATGCGTGGCGATGAACCTGCGCACGGCGGCACGCGTGTCGTGAGCGGGGTCGACGCTGACCGCGATCACGCGCACCTGTCGCCGAGCAGGCGCGGGCAGCGTGTGCAATGCGAGGTTCAGCTGCGTGGCGATCAACGGGCAGACGTCGGGGCAGCTCGTGTAGAGGAACGTCAGCAGGACGAGCTTCCCTCGCAGCGCCGAGAGCCGGACGACCGAGCCCGCTTGATCGCGGAGGACGAAGTCCGGCGCCTCGGCGTCCGGAAGCGCGGCGTGGCGCGCGGTCTGCGCCGCAGGAGCGGTCGTCGTCGAGCGCGTGGACGCGGCCGTTCGCTGTGAGCCGGAGCCGCAGCCGGCGGCCGTCGCGACGAGCCCCAGCGTCACCAGAGCAAACAGCGTCCGGTGCATGACGCTACGGAATCGAGCCGAGGGCGTACGCGGACATCGGGCCATCCCCGAAGGTGCGGCCGGTCGTCCAGGTCGCAGGCAGTGCGCTCAGGGTCGTCTGCGCGCTCGTCTCGGCGGAGCCGCCGCTGCGGTCGCGGAACTTCACCTGCCCCGCGCCCGTCGGGCCGAGCACGGCCAGCCAGTACGCGGACCCGCTCGAGACGGCCGCGCTCGAGCTCGTCGTCACCTCGTTCCAGGCGCCGGCGACGGGCGAGGTCAGGTTGCCGGCGGCGAGCAACGTCCCCGGGTGGCCGGCGTTGTCGCTGTAAACGCCGACGACGATCGAGGTCGCTGTCGACGACGAGTCGACGTAGATGCGGAGCTTGCGCAGCGTGCCGGTGTTCCCCGAAGACGTCCTGAACGCCTCGGCGAGCCCGGCGGCGTTGTAGTCGACGGTCGCCTCCACCGTCTGGTCGCCGAACAGGTACACGGACGGCGGCGGAGTGAGGTTCGAGACCGTGACGGTGACCGGAGCCGAGGTCGCAGAGTTGCCGGCCGCGTCGCGCGCGACGGCCGTCAGGACGTGGGGGCCGTTCGCAACGGTCGCCGTGTCCCAGGCCATCGTGTACGGCGAGGCGGTCAGCTCGGGGCCCAGCAGCGCGCCGTCGAGCTTGAACTGCACGCCGACCACTCCGACGTTGTCCGAGGCGGATGCAGTCACCTGCACCGTGGCGGAGATCGTCGTGCCGCCTGCGGGTGCCGTCACCGAGACCCCGGGCGGCGTCGTGTCCCCGCTCGTCACCGCGGCGCTGGCCTGGTTCGAGGCACCGCTGAGGTTGCCCGCCGCGTCCTCGGCCTTCACCGCGTAGTAGTAGGTGCCGGCGGCGAGGCCCGTGTCCGTGTAGCTCGTCGACGCCGTCTGGCCCACCCGGTTCGCCGCTCCCGGCGTGAAGTTGGGCGTCGTGGAGCGGTAGACGTCGTACGCGGTCACACCGACGTTGTCGGTCGAAGCCGACCAGGTGAGCGACGCCGTGCCGGCGCCGCCGCTCGCCGCGAGGTTCGTCGGGGCCGAGGGCGGTACCAGATCCTCGCTCGGAGCGGGGAAGCGCACGAAGGAAGCAACCGAGGGCACGCCGTTGCCGTTGAGGACGAAGAGCATGTAGTAGCCGGGAGGCGCGCCGTTGCTGTTGGTCGGCGCCTGCACGGTCAGCTGCCCGCTCTGCTGCGTGAAGCTGAGCGGGACGTAGCGCTGGTTCTCGTCGAACGCATGCGTGACCGAGGGCGTCCGGACCAGCGCCACCTTCTGGATCGACGCGGCGTCCGGGGTGGAGACGGTGAAGCTCGAGCCGTACTGCACCGTCGACGGCGCGCTGGCGATCGTCGGGCGATTGCCCTTGAAGAGGTACGGCGGCGAGTAGATCTCGCCGCTGTAGATGTTCGTCGCGCGGCCCGGGAGCTGACCGCCTCCCGCCATCAGCACGCGGCCGTCGGGAAGCAGGAGCGCCGTGGAGTGGTACTCGCGGCCGGTCGTGAGCGACGCGACAACGCTCCACGTCTGCGTCGCGGGATTCCAGATCTCAGCGGGCAGGACCGCTCGCGAGAGGTCGGTGCCGTCGGAGGCGTTCTCGCCGCCGCTCGCCAGCACCGTCCCGTCGGGCAGCAGCGTCATGTTCTGGTAGCTGCGCGGGTAGTTCATCGGCGCGGTCGAGCGCCAGCTCGGGCTTCCTGCGGTCATGTCCAGCACCGCCGTCTGGTTCGTCGCGTCGTAGGTCGCGGTGCCGTAGTAGTCCGGGTTCGCGTAGGAACCTGCCTTCATGATCTTGTCCGGGAGGTACATCACCGCGCTGGCGCCGTCGAACGGGCTCGTCCCGATCGACGACCACGTCCACGTGCCCGGCGTGATCACGCGCGTGGTCACGTCGGGGCCGACGTCGATGATCCGGCCGTCCGAGAGCTGGAAGAGGAACGGGTAGAGGGGCGACGTCCTCCGCGCGCCGGTGAGCGCCTGCCAGCTGTTCGTCGCAGGGTTGTAGACCTCCGGGAGCGAGTTCTGGGACGCCTCCTTCAGGTAGGGCGGCGAGTACGGGAGGCTGAAGTCGACGATGCCGTCACCGGCGAAGACGAACACCCTGCCGTCGCCCAGGACGGTCGCGGTCGGGTACCACCGGGCAACCGACATGTCCGGCGCGCGCGACCACGAGTTCGTGCCGGCGTCGAAGAGCGTCGCCGTCTTGATCCCGACGTCCGCCTGGACGTTGCCGCCGACGATCAGCGTGCGCCCGTCCGCGAGCAGGACGTGGCCCGCGCAGAAGAGGTTCGTCGAGTTGGGAACCGCGACGAACGTGTTCGTGACCGGGTTCCAGATGCGCTGTGAGTTCGGTGCGTCGGTCCAGGCGTCGAAGGCGAGCACGTTGCCGTTCGGCAGGAGCGACATGTGCACCGCGACGATCGGCCACGCGAACGGCGCCGACCACTGGCCCACCTGATCCGGCGGCGGCCCGGCCGGTCCGGCACCGCCGGCCCAGAGGGAGAACGGTCCGTCGACGTTGGGCGACCCGGTCGACCATGTCCCCGGCAGCGACGTCAGCGTCGTCTGGGCGCTCGTCTCGGCGGCGGCGCCGCCGGGCGAGCCGTGGCTTCGGAAGCGCAACGTGCCCGCGCCGGCGGGCCCGAGCAGGGCGAGCCAGTAGACCGTGCCAGACGTCACCTGTGCGGACGGCACCGTGACGTCGTTCCAGGCGCCCGCGGTCGGGCCGTTCAAGGTCCCCTGCGTCAGCAGCGTGCCCGGGTGGCTCGCGCTGTTGGTGTAGAGGCCCACGGTCACCGAGGTCGCCGTCGACGTCGCATCGACCCAGACCGTGACTCTTCCCACCGTCCCCGAGGCGGCTGCGGTGGTGCGGAAGGCCTCGGCGATGCCCGCGGCGTTCTGGTCGCTGCGCGCCTCGATCGTCTGGTCGCCGACGAGGTAGACGGGGTTCGGCGGCGCGGTGACGGTGGCCGAGGCCTCGTTCGAGCTCAGGCTCATGTTCCCGGCGGCATCCTCGGCCGTCACGCGGTAGTAGTAGGTGCCGGCGGCCCGGCCGGCGTCACCGAAGGACGGCGTCGGCGACTGGCCGATCCGGTTCCCTGCCGAGGGGACGAAGTTCGGTGTCGTCGAGCGATAGACGTCGTAGGTCGTGACGCCGACGTTGTCCGTGGACGCATCCCAGGAGAGCGCGACGGTGCTTCCGGAGACGCTGGTCGAGAGATTCGCCGGTGCCGTCGGTGGATCGTTGTCCGGCGTCGTCACGGCGAGCGAGACGGCGACGGTTTGCGGCGTTCCCTGCGCTCCCGGCGCGGCGACCGTGACCGTCGCGGAGTACGTGCCGGCCGCGAGCCCGGCGATCGACGGCGTCGCGGTGACGGTCGCCGGCCCGGAGCCCGAAGCCGGGTCGAGCCCGAGCCACGTCGCGTTGCTCGTCGCCGTCCAGTCGAGCGCGCCGCCACCGCCGTTCGAGATCCCGAAGGTCTGCGGCGCGGGGTTCGGGCCGCCCACAGCCGCCGCAAACGAAAGGCTCGGCGGGTTGACGACGAGCACCGGCGACGCGGCGGAGCTGCCGTATGCCGAGAGAGGGCCGTCGCGGAAGGTCCGACCGGTCGACCACGAGGCCGGCAGCGCAGTGAGGCTCGACTGCGAGCTCGTCTCGCTGGCGGTCCCGCTGCCGCAGCAGCGGTCGCGGAAGCCGAGCGTGCCGCCGCCGGTGGGCGAGAGCAGCGCGATCCAGTAGCGCGACCCCGACGTCACGGTGATCGCCGGCATCGACACGACGTTCCAGGCGCCCGGCGTCGGCCCGTTCAGCGTCCCCTGGCCGAGCAGCGCCCCCGGATGCCCGGCGTTGTCGGTGTAGAGGCCCGCGGTCAGCGCGGTCGCGCGTGAGGGGGCATCGACGTACACCGACAGCGTGGCCACTGTCCCGGTGGTCGTCGCCGTCGTCTGAAAGGCCTCGGCGGAGCCCGCCACGTTGCTGTCCGCCTTCGGCTCCACCACCTGGTCGCCGAGCAGCACGACCGAGACCGCGCCCGACGCCTGGGAGAGCGCGAGCACGAGGAGCGCAAGGGCGAGCAGAACGAGTCCATGCAGCCGCGAACGCTTCACGCGGGGACACTAGAACGCCGTTTTCGCGGCGGACACTGCCATCGGTACAGAGCGTGCTCCCCGGACGGCTAGTTAGCCGCTACGGGCCTTGGAGGGAATCGAGGTCAGTCCGGCTTGCGCGCCAGAAAGCCGCCCCAGTCGAACGACCCCTCGCGGATGAACTCGACCAGCGCGACCTCCTTCTTGGTCAGCTTGGGCGAGCCGCCGGTGGCCTCGATCTCGGAGCGGAGATGCTCCTGCACGGCGGTCGCCGTGAAGTTCCGCAGGAAGTGCCTGATGCCCCTCAACTGCTCCTCCTTGGTCGGGCCCGGTGATCGCGGTCCTGAGATGGCCCCGGGAGGAGTCGAACCTCCGCACGCGGATTCGAAGTCCGCCGCTCTTCCGCTGAGCTACGGGGCCCCCGTTGGGGTCAGTGTGACAGACGCATCTCGCGGTCCCGGCGCGTCGCTGGCGGTGCCGGGCCGGAGGGACAGTGCGTCGACGCACGGTCCTGGAGAGCCCGGTGCCGTCAGGGACGCGAGGCGGCCCGCGGAGGCCGGCTCCGCCGGCCGTAGAGGGCTGCCGGCCGGGAGCGCGAGAGGTGGCGGAGGGGACTCGAACCCCCGACCACCGGGACCACAACCCGGGGCTCTACCAACTGAGCTACCGCCACCGCGCAGCACGGACAGGATAGCCCGTCCTCGGGCTGGTCTACGCCGCTTCCCGGAGAGGCCGGCCGGCGCCGCGACGGCTCAGGTCACCTCCGTGCCGAGCTCCTCGACGCGGAGCAACCCTTCGAGCGCGGGGTTGTCGATCTGCGCGGCCTGCGAACGGGCTGCCTCGAGCGCACCGGCCTGTCCGAGCCGTGCCCGGTAGACCGTCGCGCGCAGCAGCAGCTCCCGGATGCCGCGCCTCGCGGTCATCGCCTCGAGCTCGTCGATCCAGCGCGGGGCGGCCTCGGCGCGATGCTCGACCGCGACCGCGCAAAGGGCGTCGAGCCCATAGGCCTCGATCCAGAGATAGGTGTCCGGAAGGCGGCGGCACGCCTTCGGCGCATCGACGAGGAGACCGAGCGCGCGTGGGGCGTCGCCGCGGGCATCCGCGACCAGACCGAGGCCGCGCAGCCCGATGCTCTCCCAGCAGGCGTCGCCGACCTGGCACCCAAGCGCGAACGCGTGCTCGAAGCGGGCTTCCGCCGCGTCCAGGTCACCGAGGACGAGGTCGAGCTCACCGCGGAACGACTCGGGCCAGGACACGAACGCGGTCATGCCTCGCGCCTCGACCTCGTCGAGGGCCTGCTCGAGAACGTGGAGCGCATCTTCGATCTCGCCGCGCATGAGGTGGAAGCGGCCGAGCATCGTGAGCGCCATGGCCAGCGGCTGACCGGACGGCAGCCGCCTCGCCCGCTCGACGCCCGAGCGGAGCAGCGCGCCGGCAGTCGCATGGTCGCCGGTGTCGTGCCGGAGGGCGCCGCGCGTGACGTCCACCCACGCCAGCTCCTCCTCGCGCCCCGCGGCGAGCTCGGCGGTTCGGGCCAGCGATCCCTCGGCGCGCTCGTACTGGGCGCGCAGGAACTGCACCCAGCTGATCTCGCGCCACCCGGTCGCCGCGATGTCGTCGCGGCCGAGCGCCTCGGCGAGCGTCGTGCCCTCGTGCAGCGCAGCCGCGCCCTCCTCGTCCGTGCCGCGCGCGGAGTGGACGAGTGCGCCGCCCAGCGACACGAGCGCCTCCGCCAGCTGCTCGCGGTCGTCGATCCTGCGCGCGGCGGTGACGGCGCCGCGCATCTGCTGGACGCCCGCCTCGACGGCGCCTGCAGCAAGTGCGGCTTCTCCCGCCTCGAGCTGTGCGAGCACCGAGGCTCGACTCGACACGCGGGCCGCGGTCGGATCCCCAGGCTGATCCATTGCCGTGCGCAGCGCGGCGGTCGGCTCGAGCCCCAGCTCGCGGCGGAAGAGCTCGGTACACGCCGCGACGCGGAGCGCAGCAGCCTCGTGGTCTCCCGCCGCGCGCAGGCAACGCACGAGTAGGACGTGGGCGTTCTCCTCGTAGGGGTTCAGGCGCACGAGCTCCGATGCAAGCCGCGCGGCTTCCTCGGCCTCGTCGCGCGCGAGCAGCGCCAGCGCGGCCTGATGCAGGACGGCGCTGGTCGTTCCGGCGACGTGGCGGCGCTCGCTCTCGAGCCACAGTTCGAACCCGGGGCTGGAGCGAAACACGAGGCCGGCCAGAAACTCTTGGCCGAGCCCGGGCAGCGAGGCGGCCTCCGGCCACGAGCCCCGGCTGAGGACGTCGACGTCGACGAGCGTTCCCGCGCGCAACGTCAGGCGGAGCGGATCACCCGCGATCTCGGCGTCGTCGCGGAGGCGGCGACGGAGCTCCGAGAGCGTCCAGCGCAGCGTCCCCAGCGGATCGTCCGCCTCCGGGAAGAGCAGGCTTGCCACCGACTCGCGCGAGGGCGGGAGGCGGCTGCGGGTCAGGTATGCGAGCAGGCCCCAGGACTTCTGGCCGCGGAGCGCTTCGGCCGGCGCGTCGCCGCGGGCCATCGTCGGCGGCCCCAGGAGATGGATGCTCAGGCCCGCTCCCGCGGTCCCGCCTGTCACACGCTCGCTCACACGGCCCAATGTGACGATCGCGGCAATCGAGTGCAACAGACGGCGGAAAGGAGCAGAAATGCGGACGAGGACGACTGTGGCGCTGTTGGCCGCTCTCGTGGGCGTCGCGACCCTGGCGGTCGCGGGCCAGGCCGGGCGGTTCTCGGCGTGGGCGCCGGCGCAGAAGATCGACGAGATCCCGGGAAACAGTGCGGAGCTGAACACGCCGTACATGGACGGATGCCCGATCCAGTCTCCCGACGGGCTCAGCCTCTACCTGGCCTCGACCCGGCCGGGAGGGATCGGTCTGCTGGACATCTGGGTCGCCCGGCGGCCAGACCGTCACGCACCCTGGGGCGCTCCCGAGAACCTCGGTGAACCTGTCAACTCGGCCGCGGACGACTTCTGCCCCACGCCGATTCGAGGCGGCGGGCTGTTCTTCGTGAGCCGCGAGGCGCTTCCGGGCAGCTGCGGGCTCGGGGACATCTACTTCACCCGCCACTCCCGAGAGCATGGGTGGAGCGAGCCGCAGCATCTCGGCTGCGCACCGGACGGGCCGAACAGCTCGCTCGACGAGCAGGGCCCGTCGTACGTCGAGGCGGGGCCGGGCGCGAAGCTGTACTTCTCGAGTAGCTCCGCGGCCGTCCCGGGCGACATCTACGTCAGCAGCGGTCGCGCCGGGTGGGGCTTCGGGCCCGCCGCGCCCGTCGCCGAGCTGAACGACGCCGTGGCGAACGACATCCAGCCGAACGTCCGTAAGGACGGTCGCGAGGTGGTCTTCTCCTCGAACCGGACGGGGACGATCGGCGCCCAGGACATCTGGGTGGCGACCCGGAGGAGCATCCACGATCCGTGGTCGGCGCCTCTCAACCTCGGCGCTGCGGTCAACACGGCGGCTTCCGAGTCGCGCCCCTCGCTCTCGCGCAACGCCAGGACGCTGCTGTTCGGGCGCACGCCGGGGCCCGAGGGGATGTCGGACATCTACGTGACCACGCGGAGCAAGGGCGGGCGCGGCGACTGAACGGGGACCTCGCGGAGGCGGGCCCGCGTCTGGCGGGCCCCTCCCGCGGGGCCTACGCCGCGTTCGCCGGGAGGTGGCGCCGGATGAGGGCGTTGACGAGCGCCTGCTGGAGGCGGACGAGCTCGGAGCGGTTGCGCTCCAGCTCGTCGCGGCCCGCGCCGACGGCGCGCAGGGTCTGGCGCTCGTAGACGACGCCGCGGATCTCGTCGCTGATCGACTCGACGGTTGGGAGCTCGATGACTGTTGCGTTCATGACCGACGTTTGAGACTCGACCCGGGGGTATTAGTTAGTGGCCGTCGTTCTCCTCTGGCGGAGGCGCAGGATGGGCAGCCGTCGTTACGCGCGAACGCCTCTATCCTTGGCGAGACCGCGGGCGTGGCGGAATTGGTAGACGCGGCGGGTTTAGGTCCCGTTGGAGCAAGCGCTCCTTAGAGGTTCGAGTCCTCTCGCCCGCACTCGGGTCTGCACCGCCTCGGGCGAGGCTCTATCCTCAGGGCGTGGGGCAGACGCGCATTCGCCCTGAGAGCGGAACGAAGTTCCTGCTCGACGAGAGCCAGCTTCCTCGCCGCTGGTACAACATCCGCCCCGACCTACCGAGTGCGCCTCAACCGGTGCTGCATCCGGGTACCGGCGAGCCGGTCGGGCCGGACGACCTCGCGCCGCTCTTCCCGCTCGAGCTGATCGGCCAGGAGGTGAGCGAAGAGCCGGAGATCGAGATCCCCGAGGATGTCCTCGAGATCTACAGCCTCTGGCGCCCGACGCCGCTCTTCCGGGCGCACCGGCTCGAGGCGGCGATCGGCACCCGCTCGCGGATCTTCTACAAGTACGAGGGCGTCAGTCCTCCCGGTAGCCACAAGCCGAACACGGCCGTGGCTCAGGCCTACTACAACAAGAAGGAGGGGCGAACGCGGCTCTCGACCGAGACCGGCGCGGGCCAGTGGGGCAGCGCGCTCGCATTCGCCTGCCGGCTGATCGGGCTCGAGTGCAAGGTCTACATGGTCCGGGTCTCGTACGAGCAGAAGCCCGCGCGGCGATCGATGATCAGGGCCTGGGGCGCCGAGATCGTGCCGAGCCCCTCCGAGGACACCGAGTCCGGGCGCACGATCCTCGCGGAGCAGCCGGACTCGCCGGGAAGCCTCGGGATCGCGATCTCGGAGGCGGTCGAGGACGCTGCCGGGCGCGACGACACCGCCTACTCGCTCGGGAGCGTCCTCAACCACGTGCTCCTGCACCAGACGGTGATCGGCCAGGAGGCGCTGGCACAGCTGGAGCTGGCCGGCGCGTTCCCCGACGTCGTGATCGGCTGCGTGGGCGGCGGCTCGAACTTCGCCGGGCTTGCGTTTCCGTTCCTGCGGGAGAAGATCGCCGGCCGCGAGCTCGACGTGCTCGCGTGCGAGCCCGCCGCCTGCCCGACGCTCACGCGCGGGGTCTTCGCATACGACTTCGGCGACACCGGCAAGCTGACCCCGCTCGTGGCGATGCACACGCTCGGCCACGACTTCGTGCCCGCTCCGATCCACGCGGGCGGCCTCCGTTACCACGGCGTCGCGCCGCTGATCTCGCAGCTCGTGCGCGACGGGCTCGTCCGCGCGGAGGCGTACCTGCAGAACGACGTCTTCGCCTCGGCCGTCACCTTCGCGGGGAGTGAGGGGATCCTCCCCGCGCCCGAGGCCGCGCACGCGATCCACGGGGCGCTCCAGGTCGCGCGAGCCGCCGACGAGGAGGGCAAGGAGCGGACGATCCTGTTCAACCTCTCCGGCCACGGCCACTTCGACATGGCCGCCTATGACAAGTACTTCGCGGGCGAGCTCGAGGACGTCGCCCTCGACGAGGCCGAGATGCAGCGGGCGCTGCACGCGCTCGAGGGCCTGCCCAGCCCGGCGTAGCGGAGGTGCTCTGCCACTGGGAGGAGGTCGAAGGCGTCCGCCGCGAGAAGGGCCCGATGGCGGCGACCTGGCAGCGCCTCGGTGACGCGGCCGGCGCGAAGGGGATCGGGGTCAACCGCGTCCGCGTCGAGCCGGGACGGCTGCCGACGCCTCCGCACTCGCACGGGCGCTCCGAGGAGATCTACTACGTGCTCGGCGGCTCGGGGCTCCTGTGGCAGGACGAGCAGGTCTGTGAGGTGCACCCCGGCGACACGATCGTCCAGGTCGCCGACCACTACGAGCACACCTTTCAAGGCGGCCCCGACGGGCTCGAGTACCTCGTCTTCGGCACGCGGCACCCGGTCGAGTACGGCTGGCTCCCGCGGTCGAAAGCGGTGCGGCTGAGCTGGCCGTGGATCGAGGGCCGCGTCGACGACCCGTGGGAGGTCGAGGCCGAGGTCGGCGAGCTCGAGTTCGCCGAGCCGGGAGAGCGGCCGGCCAACGTCATCGCGCTCGAGGACGTGCCCAAGGACGAGGACGGCGACCGGCTGCTGGGGGAGGCGGCGGGCTCCGAGCGCTCCGGGCTGAACTGGCTCCAGCGCGAGCCCGGGCGGCGAGGGGTCGTCCCGCACTGCCACTCACTCGAGTCGGAGGCGTTCGTGATCCTCGAGGGCACCGGCACGCTGGAGCTGTGGCCGACGCCGGTCGCCGCCGCGCGCGGCGCGCAGCGTGAGGACCACGAGCTGCGGGCGGGCCACGTGGTCGCCCGACCGCCGGGCACGCGCATCGCGCACTCGGTCGTGCCAGGCGAGGGCGGCATCACGTACCTCGTCTACGGCACGCGCGAGCCGAACGACATCGCCTACTACCCGCGCTCGAACAAGGTCTTCTTCCGCGGCGTCGGCCTGATGACCCGGCTCGAGCACCTCGACTACGGAGACGGCGAGCCGGACGACTTCTGACCGACGCCGGCGGCGGCCCTCGGTCCCTTTGCTTGAATGGACCACGGTATGGCGACGCTGGTGGAGGAGCTGCCCGACAACAAGGTCCGGCTGACGGTCGAGGTTGCGCAGGACGACCTCAGGCACGCCGTCCAGCACGCGACCCACGATCTCGCCGAGTCGGTGAAGATCCCCGGCTTCCGCAAGGGAAAGGTTCCGCCGCAGGTGCTGCAGGCGCGCATCGGGCGCGAGCGGATCTTCACCGAGGCCGTGGAGAGCCACATCGGCGGCTGGTTCGTGAACGCGGCGGCGGGCACGCGCATCCGCCCGGTGGCGGCGCCCGAGTACGAGTACGACCTGCCGACCTCCGAGGAGGACGAGTTCAGCTTCACGGCGACGGTCGCGGTGCAGCCGAAGCCCGAGCCGGCCGACTGGTCGCAGCTCGAGGTGCCCTACGCCGAACCCGAGGTTCCCGAGGACGTGGTCGACCAGGAGCTAGAGGCGCTGCGCGACTCGGTCGCCGAGCTGGCGCCGGTCGAGGACCGCGCAGCGCGCACGGGCGACGTGCTCGTGATCGACGCGCTCGACGAGAACGGCGGGGGGCAGCGCGACCTCGTCGTCGAGCTCGGCTCGGGCCGCCTCGTCGAGGAGATCGAGCGCGCGTTGACCGGCGCGAGCGCGGGCGAGTCGAAGGAGGTCGAGTTCGAGTCTGCAGACGGCTCGACGGCGAAGGCGACCGTCGAGGTGAAGGAGATCAAGGAGAAGGTGCTGCCCGAGCTCGACGACGAGCTGGCCCGCGCGGCGAGCGAGTTCGACACGCTCGAGGAGCTGCGCGCCGACATCGAGCAGCGCATCCGCGACGTGCTCGAGGAGGAGGCCGAGACCCAGTACCGGGCGGCTGCCGTGGACGCGCTCGTCGAGGCCACGGACGTGAAGGTCGGCGGTCCGCTCGTCGAGTCGCGCACGCGTGAGCTGCTGAACGGCCTCGGCCGCTCGCTCGAGGCTCGCGGCATCAGCGCGGAGACCTACTTCCAGCTCTCGGGCCAGACGGCCGAGCAGCTCGTGCAGCGGATGAGCGGCGAGGCCGCCCTGTCGGTCGCGCGCGAGCTCGTGCTCGAGGCCGTCGCCGACCAGCTCGACCTCCAGGTCGACGACGCCGAGATCGAGGAGCTGATCCGCGAGCAGGCGGAGCTCGCCGACGACGACCCCGACCAGGCGGTGCGGCAGGTGTTCGACTCCGGCCGCGAGGAGGTGCTGCGCAGCGACCTGCGCCTGCGCAAGGCGCTCGACCGCGTCGCCGCGGAGGCGAAGCGCGTCCCCGCCGAGGTCGCGCGCGCCCGCGAGGAGATCTGGACCCCCGACAAGGAATCCCAACCGACTGAGACGAAACTGTGGACCCCCGGCAGCAAGGAGCCAGCATGAGCCCGTTGATCCCGATGGTGATCGAGCAGACCTCCCGCGGCGAGCGCTCGTTCGACATCTACTCCCGCTTGCTCAACGAGCGGATCATCTTCCTCGGAACGCCTGTCGACGACCAGATCGCCAACCTGATCATCGCGCAGCTCCTCCACCTCGAATCCGAGGATCCGGACAAGGACGTCTCGATCTACATCAACTCGCCGGGCGGCTCCGTCTACCACGGGCTCGCGATCTACGACACGATGCAGTTCATCAAGCCGGACGTGCAGACGATCTGCGTCGGCACCGCGATGTCGATGGGCGCGTTGCTGCTCGCCGGAGGCGCGAAAGGAAAGCGGATGGCGCTGCCGAACGCCAAGATCCTCATCCACCAGGTCTGGGGCGGCTTCCAGGGGCAGGCAACCGACATCGAGATCCACGCCCGGGAGACGATCGCCCTCAAGCGGCGACTCGAGGAGATCATGTCGGAGCACACCGGCCAGGACATCGCGAAGGTCTCGAAGGACATGGAGCGCGACTACTTCATGACCCCGCAAGAGGCCCAGGAGTACGGCATCATCGACAACGTGATCATTCACAGGGACGCCGCCAAGGACGGCGCAAAGGCCTAGCACTTCCGGCCGATCCGAGGTAAAAGGAGACTGAGGTGGCTCGCGCATCGGATGGCAACGAGCAGCTGCTCTGCAGTTTCTGCGGCAAGAGTCAGCGGCAGGTCAAGAAGCTCATCGCAGGACCGGGGGTCTACATCTGCGACGAGTGCATCGACCTCTGCAACGAGATCATCGACGAGGAGCTCACCGCTCCGGCACAGCTCGATCTCGACAACCTGCCTCGCCCGCGTGACATCTACGCGGTCCTGAACGACTACGTCGTCTCGCAGGAAGAGGCGAAGCGGACCCTCGCGGTCGCCGTCTACAACCACTACAAGCGCGTGCAGATGGCTGCCGAGGAGGACGACGTCGAGCTCCAGAAGTCGAACATCCTTCTGCTCGGCCCGACCGGCTGCGGGAAGACGCTGCTGGCCCAGACGCTGGCGCGCATCCTCAACGTCCCGTTCGCGATCGCGGACGCGACCGCGCTGACCGAGGCCGGCTACGTCGGCGAGGACGTCGAGAACATCCTGCTGAAGCTGATCCAGGCGGCGGACTTCGACATCAAGAAGGCCGAGACCGGGATCATCTACATCGACGAGGTCGACAAGATCGCGCGCAAGGCGGACAACCCGTCGATCACGCGCGACGTGTCGGGCGAGGGCGTGCAGCAGGCGCTGCTGAAGATCCTCGAGGGGACGGTGGCCTCGGTGCCGCCGCAGGGCGGGCGCAAGCACCCGCACCAGGAGTTCCTCTCGATCGACACGACGAACATCCTCTTCATCTGCGGCGGCGCGTTCGCCGACCTGGAGACGATCATCGGCAAGCGGATCGGCAAGCACGCCGTCGGCTTCGGCGCCGACATCCGGTCTCGCAACTCGTTCGAGGCGTCGGAGATGCTGGCGAAGGTGATGCCGGAGGATTTGCTCTCGTACGGGCTGATCCCGGAGTTCATCGGCCGGCTGCCCGTGATCTCGGCCGTCCACCAGCTCCAGCGTGAGGACCTCGTCCAGATCCTGACCGAGCCGAAGAACGCGCTCACCCGGCAGTACCAGCGCTTCTTCGCCTACGACAACATCGAGCTCGTCTTCACCGACGAGGCGCTCTGGGAGATCGCAGACAAGGCGCTGGCGCGAGAGACCGGGGCCCGAGGGCTGCGCTCGATCATCGAGACCGCGCTCCTCGACGTCATGTTCGAGCTGCCGTCGCGCAAGGACGTCGTCAAGTGCGCGATCACCAAGGAGACGATCGAGAAGGGCCTCAAGCCGACGCTCGTGACGAGCGCCGGCGCCGACGACGAGCCGGCCGAGCTCGCCGAAGAGTCGGCCTAAACGGCCTACGGCCTAACCCGCGCAGACTCCGCGCCTTCGGCGCTCCGCTGCACGCTGGGTGGTGACCCACGCGGACCCGAGCGTTCGAGGATCTAGTTCGGCTGATCGGACTCCTGCGCAGCTTTGGCTCGTCCGAGGATCTCGCGCAAGCGCAGTGTCCGCAGCATTGCGTAGACGGCGATCGCACCGACGATCACGTTGAAGGCGGTGACCGCGACGTACTGGCCGACGCTGAAGGCCAGCAGGCGGGACGACGATGCCTCGCCGTTGAGCACGTAGACGAGCAGGCCCTGCTTCGTCCCGACGCCGCCGGGCGAGAACGGGAGCAGCGTGGAGAGGCTGTCGACGACCTGTGCGAGGAGCGCGTTGTGGATCGAGGCGTTGACGTGGAAGGCCTTGAGGAAGAAGTAGAGCGAGCCGATCCGGAACATCCAGCTGAGCAGCTGCCAGCTCGCGACCTCGCGCGCGTAGCGCCGCCAGTCGCGCAGGATCCAGAACCCACGGCCGACCTTCTGCTTGAAGTGGTCGACGTGCCGGGCCGCCCACCAGATTCCGACGATCACCGCGGTCGACAGCAGCGCGAACGCCAGGGCTCCCCGCTTCGTCCGTGCCAGGAGCCACGTCCAGTCGAACGAGTGGATGCTCGGCAGGACATGGAGGCTCGGCAGGACGCCCTGGGTCAGCGCCCACAGGAGGATCGCGCCTGCGAGCACGAAATCGAGCAGGGTCTCCGTGACGAGCGTCGAGGCCAGCGTGGTGTATGTGGTCCGTTCGACGCGCCGGTGGACGAGGTAGATCTTCACCAGGTCGCCGGCTCGTCCGGGGACGATCGAGTTGACTCCGACCCCTGCCAGGTAGGCGCCGAGCACCGACCGCTGGGGAATCGGCGTCTTCGGATACGAGGCCTGCAGGATGTTGCGCCACGCGATCGACCGGACGAAGAGCTTCGCGAGCTGCAGGCCGAGCGCGATCGCGACCGCGAGCCAGCCGACGTCGGTGACCTGGTCCCCGAAGACCTTGACCGCGTGAAAGAACTCGCCCACGTACTCGTAAACTTGCCCGAATGGAGCCGCTCTACAAGCCCCAGGGCGTCGAGGAGCGCTGGCAGCGCACGTGGGAGACGGAGGGCCTCTACAACGCCGAGCCGGGCTCCGGCGGGGAGAAGTTCGTGGTCGCGCATCCGCCCCCGAACGTGACCGGTGCGCTCCACACAGGCCATGCGCTGCAGATCTCGCTCGCCGACCTGCTCGTTCGCTGGCACCGGATGCGCGGGTTCGAAACCGCCTTCCTGACCGGGTACGACCACGCCGGGATCTCGACGCAGAACGTCGTCGAGAAGCACCTGCTCGAGCAGGGCACCTCGCGCGAGGAGGTCGGGCGCGAGCGCTTCGTCGAGATCGTCTGGGACTGGCTGCGCGAGTACGGCGGCACGATCATGGGCCAGTTCCGCCGCCTGGGCGCCTCGATGGACTATCGGCGCGAGCGCTTCACGATGGACGACGCCTACGTGCGCGCGGTGATGCGCTTCTTCGTCCACCTCTACGACAAGGGCTGGATCTACCGCGCGAACCGGATCATCAACTGGTGCCCGCACCACCAGACGTCGCTCTCCGACCTCGAGCTCGTGCACGAGGAGGTCGACGACGCGCTCACGCACATCCGCTACCCGTTCGCCGACGACGCCGGGGACGGCGTGACGATCGCGACCGCGCGACCGGCGACGATCCTCGCCGACGTGGCCGTCGCGGTCGGCCCGGGCGACGAGCGCTGGCGCGAAGCGGTCGGTCGCGAGGTGGTCGTCCCGTTCGTCGAGCGGAGGGTGCCGGTGATCGCGGACGAGCGCGTCGACCCGGAGTTCGGCACCGGCGCGCTGAAGGTGACGCCCGGCCACGACCCGCTCGATTTCGACATCGGCCGCGACCACGGGCTCCCCGAGCTGACCGTGATCGGCCCGGACGGGCGCATGAGCGACCAGGCCGGCGAGCTCGCGGGGCTGACGCAGGAGGAGGCCGAGGAGCGCATCCTGGCGTGGATCCGGGAGCGCGGCCAGCTCGTCGAGCGCGAGGCCTACCGCCACTCGGTCGCGCTCTGCGAGCGCTGCAAGACCCGGATCGAGCCGCTGATCTCGCTGCAGTGGTGGTGCCGCATGGACGAGCTCAAGCAGCCGGCGCTGGCCGCGCTGCGCGACGGGCGCGTGCGCTACCACCCCGAGTCGCAGCACCGGTACGCGGACGACTCGCTCGAGAACGCGCCCGACTGGAACATCTCGCGCCAGCTCTGGTGGGGCCACCAGCTGCCGGTGTGGGAGTGCCCGGACGGCCACCTCACCGTGCGCGAGCAGGAGCCGGACGCCTGCGCCGAGTGCGGCTCCGCCGAGCTGACGCGCCACGAGGACGTGCTCGACACGTGGTTCTCGTCGGCGCTCTGGCCGTTCGCGATCCTCGGCTGGCCCGAGCGGACGCCGGAGCTCGACGCCTGGTACCCCGGGACGCTGAACACGACCGCGCGGGAGATCATCCGCCTCTGGGAGAACCGCATGATCTTCTCCGGCCTCGAGCTGGTCGGCGAGATCCCGTTTCGCCACGTGATCATCCACACCACGGTGCTCGCCTCGGACGGGCGGCGGATGTCGAAGAGCCTCGGCACCGGACTCGACCCGCTCGAGCTCGTCGACCAGCATGGCGCCGACGCGACGCGCTACGGGCTGCTGAAGCTGACCTCGTCGCAGGATGTCCGCTTCGCGGAGGGCGCGCTCGAGGAGGGGCGCAAGCTCGCGAACAAGCTCTGGAACGTCGCGCGGCTGATCCTCGCGAACGTCGGCGAGGCGAGGCCCGAGCTGCGGCCGCGCGCGCTCGAGGAGCGCTGGATCGCGTCGCGGCTCGACCAGGCGCGGGCGCAGCTGGACGAGCACTTCGGCGCCTTCGACTTCTCGCCGGCGATGAGCGTGCTCTACCACGTGACCTTCGACGACTTCTGCGACTGGTACGCCGAGGCGATCAAGCCGAGGCTCTACGACGGCGACGAAGACGCGCAGGCGACCGCGCTGGCGAACCTCGAGCGGCTGCTGAAGCTCCTGCACCCAGCGATGCCGCACGTCACCGAGGAGATCTGGTCGAACCTGCCGGCCCGGGAGACGCGGCTGATCGTCGCGCCCTGGCCCGAGCCTGCCGGGACAGAGGACGCGTCGGCGGAGTTCGAGCCGATCCGCGTCGCGGCCGAGGTCTTTCGGCGTGCCGGGGTGCGGGCGCCGCTGGACGAGGAGCAGCAGCGGATCTTCGACGCGGTCGTGAAGCCCGATCGCGCGAAGGTCGACGGCGGCAACGTCGAGGCCGAGGCCGACCGGCTGCGTGGCGAGATCGCGCGCGCGGAGAAGATGCTCGCGAACGAGCGCTTCGTCCAGAACGCGCCCGGCGACGTCGTCGAGGCCGAGCGCGAGAAGCTCGAGCGCTACCGCCGCGAGCTCGATGCCCTCGGCGTCTAGGGCCTGGCTCGAGTCGCTCTCACCGTGGCCGGAGGAGTTCGGTCTCGGCCGGATGCGGGCGCTGCTGGCGGAGCTCGGCGAGCCGCAGCATGCCTACCGCGCGATCCACGTCGTCGGCACGAACGGCAAGTCGACCGCGACCCGCCGGGCGGCCGCGTTCCTGGCACGCGAGGGGCTGAGCGTCGGCGCGTACACCTCGCCGCACGTCGCCGGCTGGAGCGAGCGGATCCAGGTCGAGCTCGAGGACGCCGACCTCGAGGCCGCGCTCGAGCGCGTGCGGCCGGCCGCCGAGCGGCTGGGCGCGACGCAGTTCGAGGTGCTCACCGCCGCCGCGCTGGCGGAGTTCGCCGCGGCGGGTGTCGACGTCGCGGTGGTCGAGGCGGGCCTCGGGGGGCGGCACGACGCGACCAACGTCCTCGGGGCCGAGGTCGTCGCGCTGACGAACGTGGCGCTCGACCACACCGACGTGCTCGGCGAGACGCGCGAGGCGATCGCGACCGAGAAGCTCGCCGTCATCGCTCCCGGCGCGACCGTCGTGCTCGGCGAGCCGGAGTGGGAGGCCCTCGCGCGCGCGCGCGAGGCCGGCCGCATCACGCATGCCCGGGACGTGGGGCGCGCCGCGGCCGAGGCGTTGCTCGGCCGGCGGCTCGACGGCGAGGTCGAGGTCGCGCTGCCCGGCCGCTTCGAGCAGGTCGGCGAGGACGTCTTCGCGGGCGCGCACAACCCGGCCGGCGTCGACTGGCTGCTCGGCCGCCTGCCGCGGCGCGACTACGTGGTCGTCGCCTCGATCCTCGCCGACAAGGACGCCAAGGAGATGCTGCGGAGTCTTGCCCGCGCCGGCCGCACGCTCGTCGCGACCGCCTCCCACAGCGCGAGGGCGCTCCCGGCGGCCGAGCTCGCGCGGCTCGCCCGGCCGGTGTTCGAGGCGGTCGAGGCGGTCGACGACCCCGGCGATGCGCTGACCCGCGCGCGCGAGCTCGCGGGTGACGGCGGGGCCGTCCTCGTCACCGGCTCGCTCTACCTCCTGGCCGACCTCATCGTCCGACTCGAGCGCGTACCATGGGGCAGTTCGGCGAGCGCCTGAGCGTCTTCGCGGTCGCCGTCGTCGTCGTTCTGGCGATCGTCGGCCTCGCGTTCGGCGCCGGCTACCTCGTCGGGAAGCTCCTTCTCTGAGGAGAGCGTGCGTGGCCCCAGTAGCAGCGAACGGAATCTTCGACTTCTTCAGCCACAGCACGTGGATCGTGCTCCGCAACCTGACGCTGTTCTTCGTCGCCGTGTTCTGGCTCGCGACCGCGTTCTGGGTCTACAAGGACGCGCGGCGGCGGATCGAGGACCCGTGGCTGGTCGGGATGGCGACCGTGCTCGGGCTGATCCCGCCGTTCCTGGGCCCGCTCGTCTACATGCTCTTCCGGCCGCCCGAGTACCTCGAGGACGTGCGTGAGCGCGAGCTCGAGATCAAGGCGATGGAGCAGCGCCTCTCGCGCCGCGACCTGCACTGCCCGGTCTGCCGCGCGGAGGTCGACCCGGCGTTCCTCGTCTGCCCGGTGTGCACGACACGGCTGCGGCAGTCGTGCCGCAACTGCAAGCAGCCGCTCGAGGCGCTCTGGCAGGTCTGCCCGTACTGCGAGACGCCGGTCGAGCCCGCGGCGGTCGGGTCGCTCGGCGAGACGCAGGCGCTGACTCCGCCTCGCAGAGAACGCCGCGCGTAAGGCGTCGCTTGCGATGCCGTTTGGAGGACGGGCGGGTTCCCCGACCGTCTGTTTAGACTGCGCCGCCGATGGCGGTGGAGCGAACGCTCGTACTGATCAAGCCCGACGCGGTGCAGCGCGGCCTGGCCGGCGAGATCCTCGCGCGCTTCGAGCGGCGCGGCCTCGCGATCCGGGAGGCTCGGCTCCTGCAGGTCGACCGCGAGCTCGCGGAGCGCCACTACGCCGAGCACGCAGAGAAGCCGTTCTTCGGCGAGCTCGTCGAGTTCATCACGTCGGCGCCGACGCTCGCGCTGGCGCTCGAGGGCGAATCCGCGATCGCCGTCGTCCGCACGACGATGGGCGCGACGAACCCGACCGACTCCGCGCCGGGCACGATCCGCGGCGACCTCGCGCTCGCGATGCCCGACAACCTGGTGCACGGCTCGGACTCGCCGGAGTCGGCCGAGCGCGAGCTGCAGCTGTGGTTCGGTGACTGAGCGGGACTACGTCGCGGTCAACCGCGAGGGCTGGACCCGCGCGAATGCCGACTACACCGACCGGCAGGCCCATGGCGCCTGGGCGCAGACGGAGATCACCTGGGGCCAGTGGTCGCAGCCCGAGCGCGAGATCCGGATCCTGCCCGACGTGACCGGCCTCGACGTGGTCGAGCTCGGCTGCGGGACGGCGTACTTCGGCGCGTGGTTCAAGCGCGCGGGGGCTCGGAAGGTCGTCGGCGTCGACGTCACACCGGCGCAGCTCGAGACGGCGCGGCGGATGGACGAGGAGTTCGGCCTCGGGCTCGAGCTGATCGAGGCCAACGCGGAGGAGGTGCCGCTGCCCGACGAGTCGTTCGACTTCGCGTTCTCGGAGTACGGCGCTTCGATCTGGTGCGACCCGGAGCTGTGGATCGCGGAGGCGGCGCGCCTGCTGCGGCCCGAGGGTGAGCTGGTCTTCATGCGCGGCACGACGCTGCGGATCCTCTGCGCGCCCGACGAGGGGAAGACGAGCGACCGCCTCGCGCGGCCGCAGCGCGGCCTCTACAAGCTCGTGTGGGAGGACGACGACCCCGGCGTCGAGTTCCACCCGGGCACGGCCGACATGCTGGCGATCCTGCGCAAGCACGGCTTCGAGCTCGTCGACTTCCGCGAGCTCTTTGCGCCGGAGGATGCGGGCGAGCACGAGTACTACGACGATCCTCCGGTCGCCTGGTCGAAGCAGTGGCCCGCGGAGGAGATTTGGCGGCTCCGCCTGCGCCGCCGCTGATCCTCGCCTCGACCTCGCCGAGGCGGCGGGCGATCCTCGAGCAGCTCGGCATCCCGTTCGACGTGGTGGTGCCTTCCTACGAGGAGACCGACGAGGACCCGGTCGCGCACGCGGTCGGCAAGGCGCGTTCGGTGGCGACCGACGCCCGCGAGCGCCCGGTGCTCGGCTGCGACACCGAGGTCGTCTGCGACGGCCGCGTCTACGGCAAGGCCGATACCCGCGCGGACGCCGAGGAGATGCTCGAGAGCCTCGCGGGCAGGACCCACGAGGTCGTCTCCGGCCTCGCGCTGATCACGCCGGCCTGGGAAGAAATCCACCGCGAGGTGACGCGGGTGACGTTCCGGCCGCTGACCGCGCGCGACCTCGCGCGCTACGTGGCGAGCGGCGAGTGGGAGGGGCGGGCGGGGGCGTACGCGATCCAGGGCCTCGGCGCGTCGCTCGTCGAGCGGATCGAGGGCGACTACCTGAACGTCGTCGGGCTGCCCGCGGCGCTGCTCGTGCGGCTCCTGGCGGAACGCTTCGCCGGCGTCTACGGGTTCGGCTAGATGCGTACACGGGACGGTTTGGAACCGCAGACGCAGGGAACGGTCTCTCAAGGAGCCGCTAACAGGAGGACAACATGGCAGACGTTCACAAGCTTTCCGAGCGCGTAATCGATCTGGCGCAGCGATTCGACGATGTCGTCGACGCCGCCGAGGGCAAGGGCAACCGCGGAGGCGCCGGCATCGGTACGAGATGGCTGCTGCTTCCGGCCGCAGGTGCGGGGTTGTACGCGCTGATGACGAGCAACTCGGTCGGTCGACACGCGAAGGGCGTCATCGACCAGGCGAAGACCCGGGCCGCCGATCTCCCGGACGACCTGATGAACCGCGTCCGCCAGACGTCGAAGACGCAGAGCAGCCGCAGCAACGGCGGGTCGAGCCGGCGAAGCAGCCCGGCCCGCAAGAGCAACTCGACGCGCAAGACGAGCTCGGCTCGCAGGTCGACCTCTTCGCGCTGACCGGCGGGGGGCGACGAGCCCCCCGCGCCACGCGCTTCGAATTCGGCTTTCCTAGCTAGACTCGTGCGGGCTGATGGGTCTGCTGGGCTACTTCAACGGCTTCGGCGGCCGCGACATGGCCGTCGACCTCGGAACCGCGAACACGCTCGTATACGTTCGCGGCCGCGGCATCGTGCTCTCGGAGCCGAGCGTGGTCGCGATCGACCAGCGCACAGGCGAGGTGCATGCCGTCGGCGTCGAGGCCAAGCGCATGCTCGGCCGCACGCCCGGGACGATCTCCGCGATCCGCCCGCTCAAGGACGGCGTGATCGCCGACTTCGACGTCACCGAGCAGATGCTGCGCCATTTCATCCAGAAGGTGCACCAGCACCGCTTCGCGCACCCGCGCGTCGTCGTCTGCGTCCCGTCGGGCGTGACGGGCGTCGAGAAGCGCGCCGTCGAGGAGGCGACGCTCTCCGCGGGCGCCCGCCAGGCCTACCTGATCGAGGAGCCGATGGCCGCGGCGATCGGCGCCGGCCTCCCGGTCGCCGAGCCGACCGGGAACATGATCGTCGACATCGGCGGCGGCACCACCGAGGTCGCAGTGATCAGCCTCGGCGGCATCGTCGTCAGCCAGAGCCTGCGCGTCGGCGGCGACGAGATGGACGAGGCGATCATCAGCCACATCAAGACCGAGTACAAGCTGCTCGTCGGCCAGCAGACCGCCGAGGAGATCAAGCTCGAGGTCGGCTCGGCGTACGACCTCCGCGACGAGGTGCAGGCCGAAGTCCGCGGCCGCGACATGCTCACAGGGCTGCCGAAGACGATCATCCTCTCGAGCGAGGAGGTGCGCCGCGCACTCGACGGGCCGGTCGGCCAGATCATCGAGGCGATCAAGTCGACCCTCGACAAGACGCCGCCCGAGCTCGCGGCCGACATCATGGACCGCGGCATCGTCCTTGCCGGCGGGGGGGCCCTGCTGAACGGCCTCGACGAGCGCCTCCGCCACGAGACGCAGATGCCGGTGCATCTCGCCGAGAGCCCGCTCACCTGCGTCGCGGTCGGCTCGGGCCGCAGCCTCGAGGAGTTCGAGGCGATCCACCGCAGCCAGGCGCACAAGCGCCGCAACAACCACCGGCCCTAGCCGAATCCTCCTGGTTCGCGGTCCCCCGGACTCTTCCCTACACTAGGTCGCTCTCGTGCAGCACAGGAACCGCAGCGCACGGATTGCGGTCCTGGGGTCCCCAGTTCCTCGCTCCAGGCCCACCGGCTTGTCCTCCCGCAGTTCCACCGCCGTCAAGCGGCGCGTCGTGGCGGGGGTCCTCGTGCTGCTCTCGCTCGTCCTGATCACGATCTACTTCCGCGAGCCGGCGGGCGGCGGCCTGCACGGCGTGCAGAGCGGCGGCGCGACCGTCCTGCGCCCCTTCGAGGTGGCGGCCAACCGTGTCGCGAGCCCGTTCCGCGACGCTTACGGCTGGTTCGCGGGGCTGATCCACGCGAAGTCGGAGAACGCCGACCTGCGCGCGAAGCTCGACCGCCTGCGCGCACAGGTGATCCAGAACCAGACCGCCGCCGCCGAGAACGCCGACCTCAAGCGCCAGCTGGCCTATCAGCACTCGCCGGCCTTTCCGCAGGACTTCCAGCCAATCAACGCCGAGGTGGTGGGCCGGCCGCCGAGCGAGTTCGAACAGCAGGTCACGATCGCCGCAGGCTCGGGCAGCGGCATCCGCGTCGACGACGCCGTGGTCACGGCAGACGGCCTCGTCGGCAAGGTGACCGAGGTTGCGAGCAGCCAGGCGCAGGTGACGCTCCTCACCGATCCGAGCCTGAAGGTCTCGGCACTCGACTTCGATACGAACGCGGTCGGCCTCGTCAGCCACGGTGAAGGCCCCGGCACGCTCACACTCGACCGCGTGAAGAAGTCGGCCGTGCTGAAGGTCGGCGACTCGGTCGTCACGCAGGGTTGGAAGCAGGGTGGGATCGCCTCGATCTACCCGAAGAACATCCCGATCGGCTATGTCAGCGGCGCCTCGAACAGCGAGCTCGACCTCTACTGGAACGCACAGCTCTCGCCCAGCGTGCACTTCGACTCGCTGCGCTCGGTGATCGTGCTCGTCCCGAAGGGCCGCGCCCGGTGACGCCCAACCTGCTCGAGCCGGCGAAGGCCGCGCTGCTCGTCTTCGTGGCCGCCATCCTGCAGGTGACGATCTTCTCCGAGATCGACATCCTCGGCGGCTACCCGGACGTGGTGCTGCTGACGCTGGTGGCGATCGCGCTCCTGCGCGGCTCGATCTACGGCGCCGCCTGCGGCTTCTTCGCCGGCCTGCTCGTCGACACCGCGACCCTCTCGACGCTCGGCGTCACGTCGCTGCTGTTGACGATCGCCGGCTACTGGATCGGCCGCTACGGCGAGACCACGGGCCGCGACCGGCTGCACGCGCCGTTCGTCTCCGTCGCCGTGGCCACGATCCTCGTCCAGCTCGGTGCGCTGGTCCTGCACTACCTGCTCGGCGACATGGTCTCGGCGCGGAGCGTGCTGCTCGACGCGCTGCCGCCGAAGGTCGCGCTGAACCTGCTGCTGACGCTGCCGGTCTACGCGCTCACGCGGCGGGTGCTCGCGCTCGCCTCGCCGCCGGAGACCGCGACGGAGGTGCGCCTGCTTGGCTAGTACGGGTACCCGCCTCCCGCGCACGGGCTCCGACCGCTTCCTGCCGCCCGACCCGCGGGTCGAGGGCCCGTACCGCTTCACGCCGCAGCTCGCGCTGCGGATCGGGATCTTCGGCGCGGTCGCGCTCGCCGTCTTCGGCGTCCTCTTCTTCCGCCTCTGGGCGCTGCAGGTGCTCTCGGGCCCGCAGTACCTGCGCGCGGCGCTGGACAACCAGTTGCGCTCGGTTCGCGTCGAGGCCCCGCGCGGGCAGATCCTCGACCGCAAGGGACGGCCGCTCGTGACGAACGTCGCGGGCACCGCCGTCGAGATCCACCCGGCCGACCTGCCGGACACCTGGAAGGCGCGCTACGCGGAGCTGAAGCGCCTCTCGCAGGTCGTCCATGTCCCCGTGAAGCAGATGCTGCACGGGATCAAGGTGCGCGGCACGGACCCGGTCACCCCGGTGGTCGTGCGCGAGGACGTCAAGCGCACCGCGCCGATCAGCTACCTGTACGAGCACCAGAACGAGTTCCCGGGCGTCACCGTCGACGACACCTTCCTGCGCGGCTACCCGCACGGGCAGCTCGCGGCACAGGTGCTGGGCTACGTCAACGAGATCTCGCCCGAGCAGCTCAAGCGCCTCGAGCGCAAGGGCTACGCCGCGGGCGACAAGATCGGCGAGGCGGGCGTCGAGGCGACCTACGACTCCTACCTGCGCGGCCGCGCCGGGCTCGCGCAGCTGCGCGTCGACTCGCTCGGGCGGCCGCGGAGTCAGCTCGAGACGAAGCGCCCGCCCGTGCAGGGCGAGTCGATCAAGCTCACGATCGACGCCGACCTGCAGCGCGCGGCCGAGCAGGCGCTCGTCTACGGGATCGAGAAGGCGCGCGTGAACGGCGAATGGGCGGCAAACGGCGGGGCGATCGTCGCGCTCGACCCCCACGACGGCGCGGTCCGCGCCATGGCCTCGTACCCGACCTACGAGCCGAAGGTCTACTCGGGCCGCGTCAGCTCACGCCGGCTTCGCAACGCCGGCCTGCTCGAGCCGAACGCGGAACGCGCGAACTACCCCGGGCTGAACCGCGCGATCGCGGGCGTCTACCCGGCGGGCTCGACGTTCAAGCCGGTGACCGCGCTGGCCGCGCTCGAGACCAGGCTGATCTCCCCCTCGACGCCGCTCCAGTGCACCGGCAGCTACACGGTCTACAAGGACGACGGCTCGGGTCAGGTCGACCGTGTCTTCAAGAACTGGGACCCCTACGTGAACACGTCGATGACGCTGCCGACCGCCCTCGCCGTGTCCTGCGACACGTTCTTCTACCAACTGGGCCTGGACTTCTACAACCTCCCCCCGAGCCAGGGCCATCCGCTGCAGGCCTGGGCCGCGAAGTTCGGGATCGGGCGGCGCACGGGGGTGGACATCGGCCCCGAGGCGGCAGGCCTGTTGCCCACGCCCGAGTGGCGCAAGCGCACCTTCACCGCGAAGACCGACCCGCACTGGCAGATCGACCGCCTCTGGAAGACCGGCGACTCGATCCAGCTGACGATCGGCCAGAAGGACCTGCTGGTGACGCCGCTGCAGATGGCCCGCTTCTACGCCATGGTCGCGAACGGCGGCCGGCTTGTGCGCCCCCACCTCGTCCAGGACGTCCAGGAGGGCGGCGGCAGCGCGCGCTCGCCGGCTCGCGTCGTGCACACCTTCACGGCGCCTGCGCCGCAGCAGGTCGGCCTCGACCCGACCGCGCTCGCCGTCGTGCAGGACGGCCTCTATCAGGCGACGCACTCGCCGGTCGGCACTGGCTACGGCGTCTTCGGCAACTTCCCGATCGCGATCGCCGGCAAGACGGGCACGGCGGAGAAGTTCATCCCGAACATACCGGGGGAGAAGTCGAACCAGTCGTGGTGGTGCGGCTACGGCCCGGCCGCGTCGGGGGAGAATCCCGAGCTCGTCGTCTGCGCGCTGATCGAGAACGGCGGCCACGGCGGAGACGCAGCCGCCCCGGCGGCGCTGAAGGTCTTTGAGTCGTACTTCCACAAGAACGGGACGCTGGGGGCGATCCACTCCGACTGATGATCGAGGCCGTCAACACCCGCGCACGAGGCCTGCGGACGCACCGCGCCGAGGCCGTGGAGGCAGCCTCCGCGCTGCGGCGGCTCGACTGGTGGCTGTTCGGGGCGATGGCAGCCCTGCTCGCGTACGGCCTCTGGGCGATCGGTGGCATCACCGCGCACGACGTCCGCGGCAATGCGAACTACTACGTCGTGCGTCAGGGGATCTACGCCGCGGTCGGCTGTGCGGGCTTTCTCGCGCTGCTCTTCGTCGACCCGGAGGTGTACCGCCGCTACAAGCGGGCGATCTACGGGGGCACGGCGGGGCTGATGCTGCTCGTGCTGCTGGGCGGGACGGTCTCGCGTCACTCGAAGCGCTGGCTCGACATCGGCTTCTTCCGCTTCCAGCCGTCGGAGTTCGGAAAGCTGCTGTTCGTCCTCTTCCTCGCAAGCTTCCTCGCCGACCGGGCGAGGCGCCTCGGAGAGAGCAGGACCGTGCTGGAGGCGATCGGCCTCGGCTGCCTGCCGATCCTGCTGGTCTTCGTCCAGCCGGACGTCGGCACGGCGATGGTCTACATGGCCGCGCTCGCGGCCGTGCTGTTCGTGGCCGGCGTCCGCTGGGCGCACCTCGCCGCGCTCGGGGCGGGGACGCTCGTCGCGATCCTCGCCGTGCTCTGGCTGCTGCCGGCGTCGGGCGTGCACGTGCTCAAGCCCTACCAGGAGCAGCGCCTGACCGGCTTCACACACCCCGCCTCCGACCCGGCGGGCGCGACCTACAACGTCGCGCAGTCGATCAACGCCGTCGGCGCGGGCGGTGTGCGCGGCCGCGGCGAGGCGGGTGCGACGCAGACGAACCTCAACTTCCTCCCGGAGCACGCGACCGACTTCGCCTTCGCCTCGCTCGCCGAGCAGCGCGGCTTCGTCGGGGTCTCGGTCCTGCTGCTGCTCTACCTGCTCGTCGTCTGGCGCGGCCTGAAGGTGATCGCGATCGCACGAGACGCGTTCTCGGCGATCGCAGCCGGCGGGATCGTCTTCGCGTTCCTGTTCCAGGTGTTCGTCAACGTCGGCATGAACATCGGCGTCGCGCCGGTGACCGGGATTCCGCTCCCGTTCGTGAGCGTCGGCGGCTCGGCGCTGATCGCGAACCTGCTCGCGATGGGCGTACTGCAGGCGATCCACGTCCGAGGCGCCGCTCGGCCGAAGGCTTACCGCTAGCAACTCGCTTCGGGTCGCGAACCGCTCAGGCGGTAGCACGCTGGCTCAGCTCAGCGCCACACCGCCGGGTCAGGGGACATCGGAGAAGAAGCGGGCGACGTCGTAGTTGGCGATCAGCCGCGCAAGCCCGACCGGGGTTGCCCGTGCGCGTTCTCGCGAAGCGGATCAGCGCCACGAGCGCGGAGCAACTCGATCAGCCGACCTTCGCCCCGGGAGTTGAAGACAGCGCGGAAGAGAGGCGTGTTGCCCTCGTCGTCGACCGGATCGACCGTCGCGCCATGGTCGAGGAGGACGCGCACGACATCCAATGCCCCCTCCTGCGCGGCAAAGTGAAGCGGGGTGGGTGTACTCGCGAACACTGGCGCAGGGGACGGTCTCTTCCTCAGAGCCGTGAGCGAATGCGCTCTGCCAGAGCGTCCAGCTCGACTGGTTCAGTCGTATCGAGCTGGATCAGCTCGCCCGGAAGCGTCAACGGCGAGTGTGCGCCACTCTCGAATCGGGCCGGAAGTTCCTTGATCTTCTCGGCGTCGTGGTGCCCGGCGTGGCGCGACCGGTTCCCGTAGCGCTGAAGAACGACGGCGAGCGGAGCTTCGCAGTGAATCTGCACCAGCCGATGGTCTGGCAGCGATGCGAAGTCCGGCTCTTGGTCGCGGAAGAAGTTGGCCTCCACGATCAGCGAGATACCTGAAGCGAGCATTGTCCGGGCCAGCCCGAAGATCAGCGCATACGCCGCGGTGCCGAGGCGAGCCGAGGCAGAGACGTCCTCGGCCCCCAGGCTCTCATACAAGGATTCCTTGATCGCGTCCTTCGCGATCAACGGCAGCCCGAGCCGACCGGCAAGATCCTCGGCGACCGTCGTCTTGCCCGAGGACGGCATTCCCGTGACCACGAGAAGAAGTGGCACAGCCACACCCACATCCTCGCGCACGGCTCAGGGGTCATTCCGAAACACTGGCTCAACCCACGCCTCTGTCGCCTGATTGGCAGCGCCTGAGTAGGTTTGAGCGATCGCGCGAGCCCTGCGCGCGCATCGCGGCCTTGACATCGGCTTCCCCGCGCTGTGTCACTGCGATGGGCGCCCGGTCAGAGGATCCCCGCCCCCGCCATCCCTCGGCGCATCAGGTCGCCTCTGACGCGGCCTGCAGCGGCGGGGATTTCGTCGGCAAGAGGGGGTCGGGTATCCGGTTTCCGAGTCGAAGGAAGCCGGCTCCCGTCAGTGCCAGCGCCAGGGCGCCGCCCCACCAGATGGTGTCGGGTGACGTTCCGAGCAGCACGCCGCCGACCGCGGGGCCGAGAGCCACGCCGACCATGAAGCTGAGCTGGTAGAGCGACATGTAGCGGCCGAGCAGATGCGGCGGCGCGATTTCCGCGACTAGCGGGCCGAGCACGATGAACTGGCCACACTCAGCGATCGCGATCAGGATCGCGACGCCGGCCAAGACGGTGGTAGCGGCGAGCGTCGAGTGCGTGAGCGTTGCGAGCAGGACCGCGAGTAGGCCGACTGCGAATATGGCGCTGGTGGCGAACAAAGCGTGAGTGCGGCGCATCCGCGCCACCACCCGTGTCGCCGGTACCTGCGCTACGACGATGAAGAAGGTGTTGATGAAGACGACGACACCGATCCCAACGGGCCCGACAGGTGTATGCGCCTCTGCAAACGGCGGGAGGATGAAGGAGAAGAACGCGCCGCCGATCATCACAAGCGCGAGGTTGCCCGCGATCAAGGCGAGCAAGAGCCGATCCCGAGCAACAGCTCGGAAACCCCGTGCGCCCTCGCTCGCCGACGGAGCATCCGCGAGGCCAGGATCCGGGATCCAGACGAGCACAACCAGCGCGAAGACGACGAACGTGACTGCGTCGAAGAGGTAGAGGCCCTGGAACGCCTGGAGGTGATGATGGGTGGCCGCGACGATGAACCCCGCAACCGTCGCGCCGAGGCCGAGACCGAAGTTGCCTGCGACTCGTCGGAGCGCGGTCGATGCGGCGCGCTGCTCCGCCGGGACCAGGGTCAAGGTCAGGACTTGGCCGGCGGTTCCCACGAATCCGAAGCCGGCACCGCCGACGGCCGAGCAGACGAAGCCTTGCCAAGGACGGTCGACAAACGCCAAGCCCCCGTAGCCGAGTGCGTTCAAAACATTGCCCGCGATCAGGATCCGTTTCGCACTGAAACGATCGAGGAGCGCACCCGAAGGGAGCGTTACCACTGCGGCCGTGCCCATGACCGTCGCCAGCACCAGCCCCGCGGTCGCCGTCGAGAAGCCGCGGACCGCGTGGAGGTAGATGATCTCGAAGGGAAGGATCAGTCCGGTGCCGAAGTAGTTGAGCGCGTTCCCGCCCTGAAGAACGAGGACAGGCCTCGGTAGGCCTGTACGCCAAACGGCGAACACACGTGCGAGCGCGCTGCTCACTTTGCGGGCGCCCAACGTTGCTTCTGCATCAGCTCACCTCTGATTCGCGGTTGTGCGGACGTCAAAGACACCGCGATGCCGCGAAACGGACCGCCGGTCCGTTTCCGACGGACCTGGTGTCAGACGGACCTGGTGTCATTGATGCGATGACCGTCGATCTCGAGCGGGCCAAGGGAGGCGACGAGCGCGCGTTCGCGTCGCTGGTCGAGCCGTTCCGGCGCGAGCTTCAGCTGCATTGCTACCGGCTACTCGGCTCCGTGCAGGACGCCGAGGATCTCGTCCAGGAAACACTGCTCGCCGCCTGGCGCGGGCTCAACGGCTTCGAGGAGCGGGCGTCGCTGCGCTCCTGGCTCTACCGGATCGCAACCAACCGGAGTCTCAACGCAATTCGCGAACGCGGGCGCCGCCCCGCCACGGAGAACACCATGAGACCGTCAAGAACCCGCCGCGCCGTCGAGCCCAGCTGGCTCGAGCCTTACGCGGACAGCGCGCTTCCGGATCCCGCTCCCGGACCTGAAGCACGCTACGAGCAGCGCGAAGCGATCCAGCTCTCGTTCATCGTCGCGCTGCAGCAGCTGCCCGCGAAGCAGCGCGCAGCGCTCGTGCTCCGCGACGTGCTCGGCTTCCACACCGACGAAGCCGCCTCGATCCTCGAGACGACGCCGCAGTCGGTCAAAGCCGCGCTCCAACGCGCACGCGCAACGCTCGACTCGTACACCTTCGAACGCCAGCAGGCGCCGCTACCCGACTCGCCGACCGAACGGAACCTTCTCGCCACCTTCAGCGACGCCGTCGAAGCCGGCGACACGGCGCGCCTCCTAACTCTGCTGAGCTCCGACGCTCGTGTGACCATGCCGCCGCAGCCGCTCGAGCTCATCGGACACGAAGCGATCGGCGTGTTCCTCGACGACCGCGCCGAGGTTCGCGGGGCCCCGCTACAGCTACGCCCGACCCGCGCCAACGGCCAGCCGGCCTTCGGCTACTACCTGCGCTCGCAGCCTCGGGGCATGATGGTGCTCACCTTGAGCGGCAGCAAGGTCGACGAGATCACCTTCTTCGCCGACCCCGCGCTGCCCGGCCGCTTCGGTCTTCCCGAACACATCTAGCCGACAAGGATGGGTTCGACGTGAAATGGAAGCCGCCGTTCAGGGGTCATTCCGGAACACTGGCCCAGGCGACGGTTAGCTGACAGGGCAACGCCTTCGGCCGGCCATGGTGGGGCTTCGATCAGACGGTCGGGTCGGGCCAGACGGTCGGGTCGGGCAGGAACTCGCGGACCTCTTGAGCACAGCGGCACGCGACGGCGATCTTGGCCGCCCACTTCAGCGCCTCTTCGCGTGAGGGCACGTTGACGACCGAGAATCCGCCGAGGTACGCCTTGCTCTCCGGGTACGGGCCGTCGGTAACCGTCCCATCGGTGTCCACCACGCTCACCTCCTCGTGGGGATACAGCCCGCCGCCGAATGCCCACACGCCGGCGTCGATGGCCTCCTGGACCACCGCGTGCGCAGCGTCGGCCACGGCGGGCAGCTCCTCCTCGGGGAAGGTCATCGCGCCGTCATCGAACGAGATCAGGTATCGCGTCACTTGATCAACTCCTTGTCCGTGCGGCCTGCTCCGGCCGCAATCGCGTTGTAGACTGACGAAGCAACGAAAACTCATCGCCCGGGGCCAGATCCATCCTCACTTCTTCAGGCGTCATTCCAGAACACTGGCCCAGCCCAGGTCGCTACGACCTGAGTCAGCGTCCGTTAGGAAGCCAGAATGCAGGGCAACATCGAGTCTCGGCTCACGATGACACTGACTCAATGCGGAAGACCGGGTGCCGACCAGCTTCCGCCACGAATGCGTCGAGGGGCGATTCAGGAGACGCATCGAAGCAAGAGCGAACAGCCTTGGCCTGGCGGAGGTACTGGCGAAGAACCGGGGCGCTTTCCTGCGGGCCGATTTCGCTGAGCTTGATCTCTTCGCGGCGTCGCCCCCGGCTGAGCGTCGCCTGACCTGCGGTACGAGCATTACGAACCCAGCTCACCTCGCCGTAGGGCGCAACCAACCAGCGCTCGCCGTTCTCAACCATGATGACCGGCGTGGAATACGTCTTGCCGCTTCTTCGGCCACGCACAGCAAGAAGGTAGGTATGTCGTCCTGCGACTCCAATGCGGAGTAGGCCCTTCACGCACCCATTGATCAGGCGCGGGGGACCAAGCCGATTCGCCATCCGTCAATCATCGCATCCGACGACGAAGTCCGAATCGTAATCGTGTCCACTGGGAAGTTCCGCGCCGCAATCGGGTGACATTCCCGCACGCTGGCCCATGCTTCCGCCCATGCCTCAGAGAGACTTCGTGAGGTACACGAGCGTGTCGTCGACCTCGAACGGGCGGCCTCGCAGGATGATCACCCCGGACACGCGCACAGGATCGACCCCTGCGTCGACGTAACCGAGCTTCGCATACAGGCTCCTCGCCGCAAGATTCCCTTCTTGACTGACGCTCAGGCTGATGCTCTGCCAGCCCCGTGCGCGCGCTTCCTGCTCGGCTGCATCCGTGAGCTGCGCTCCGATCCCCTGCCGTCGTCGCGCGGGCAGGACGAAGACGTCCTGAATCTCCGGAGCGCCCAGATGTGTACCGACCCAAGCGATGTGCGCGTGCCCGACAGGCTGCTCATCGTGCCATGCGACGAGGTAGGTCGAGCCTTCTTCGATCTGCTGGTCCAGACGGCTAAGCGGCAAGCACTGATCCACGTAGGCGACCTCGCTTGGCTGCAGAACAGCTATCGACACCACCGTGGCAAGTGTCACACAGGCGCTACCCGGCGATGCCGCTCGGGGTGACATTCCCGCACACTGGCCCATGCGACCCCCACGTACGATCCGCCGGTTCCCTGCGCAGGGCTACTCCACGCGGTGGGCAGCAGCCGCCGCTGCGGTGTCGTGATAGTTCTGGAATCGGGCGAGCTTCCCATCCCGGAACGTCCACACGTGTGCCTCATGATTGACAAATGCACGGCCGGTGTCCCGAACCGTTGCCTCGGCGTACACCAGGGATACCACCTTGTCGTTCTGGGCGATGAACTCTCGTGGCTCGAACGTCGTGTAGTCGAGAGTCGATGCAAGACCACCGAACCAGCCTAGGGCTGCTTCCTTGCCTTTGAACGTTCCGGCGTTCGGGTCGTCGTCGGGATCGCCGGGATTCACCCACTCGATGTCGTCCGCCATCACCTCGGCAAGCGCCGCCATGTCGCCCCGACCGAAAGCCTCATACGCACTCTGGGCGAGGCGGGTGTTCTCTTCTGCTGACACCGGAACTCCTTTTCGAGGGTGAGCGAGGAGTGTCTCACTCGTGGAGACTCCGTCCACAGCGACACCGTGTGGTCGGGAGCATCCCTCATGTGACATTCCCGAACACTGGCCCGGGCGAGGGAGTCTGATCGTCAGAGACCGGTCGCTGAGCGCGGGCGGCCGCCCTAGGGACGCGAAGCGGCGAAGAGGTATCGATTGACGCTAAAGAAGTACCGCCCTTGGTGCTGAAGTTCGGCGAGGTCGTTGAGCCATCCGGTTGCCTCGTCTTCTGAGACGCCTCCGCGCCCGGGCACGAATGCGGCGATGAGCGGGGCGATGTTGTAGCTGAAGGTCGTGGCGTCGTACGCCGTGTTGAGTATCGGGACGATCCGGATTTCTCCGACCTCGAATCCGGCCGCGCGGAGGCGGGGCGCGAGCGAGCGCGGAAGGTAGGGGTCTGGCAGGTGCTCGTTCCACGCGGCCGCGATCCGAGCAGCGCGGCGGCGATCCGTGGCTGCCCAGACGAGCGAGTCCCAGTCGGTGTCGATGATCACGAGTCGTCCACCGGGTCGCAGGACGCGGAGTAGTTGATTGAGCGCAGCGTCCGGCTCGGCGAGGTACTCGATGACCTGCGTCGAGACAGCGGCCTCGAAGACCGCGTCTGCAAACGCAAGCGCGGTCGCGTCGGCCTCCAGGATGTCCACTCGGTCGCCGAGTCCGGCGGCCGCGATCCGCTTCGAGGCGATCGAGTTCATGTCAGGGCTGATGTCCACCGCGACGATGCGGCCGGTTGCACCGACCTCCTGTGCGAGCTCACAGGCGAGGAACCCGGGGCCCGAACCGAGGTCCAGGATCGATTCGCCGGCTGATGCTCGAAGCGACCGTCGCAACTCTTCGCGCTGAACGATCATGTCGGTCGTCGCGTACGCCTGCTCGAGCTGCACGGCTGCCTTGTTGTCGTACTTCATCCCGGCCATCGCTGAATCCTTGGGGCGCGTCCGATGAAGCGCAAGGCTGCCGCCTACAGGCGGCGCGGACGCAATGCTCGCCCCGGTATGACCTCGGGTGATATTCCCGCACACTGGCCCATGCCAGAGGCGCTTCCCACGTTCTGCGGGTACCTGACGTACCATGGTTGTGAGGCGCATGAAGTTCTTGACGCGAATCGCCGCACGTAGGCAGAAAAAGGCCCACGAGCGCTACTTGGTGGAGCGCGCACGGCAGCAAGTCCTTGAAGGCCAAGACGCGCAAGAAACGACTCGAGGCGTAGCGAAGCGTTTTGCAGGGTGGTCGGGGCAGTTCGGCCACTGGCAGTAAAGCCCTTCCCGTTCGACGTAGCCAGCTGACTCGGGGGACATTCCCGAACACTGGCCCATGAGAGAGTCCTCTCACGCAGTAGTGGCTCCTGAGCTACTTCAAGAACTACGACAACAGGATGACGCCGAAGAGGATCAGAAGAACCGGGCCGACGATCGAGGCCCGGGAAAGCCGCCAGAAGAACGTGCCTGAGTCGCCGGGACGGCCCTGTTCCGGGCGGTAGGGAGCTGTGGTGCGGATCCGCGATCTCAACTGGATGCAGCTCGAGACGTACCTGAGGAAAGACGACAGGATCGTCCTCCCGGTGGGCTCGACCGAGCAGCACGCCTACCTCTCCCTCGAGACCGACAACATCCTCGCCGAGCGTGCGTCTGTCGAAGCGGCTGAGCCGCTCGGCGTGCCGGTGCTGCCGGTGGCTCCGTACGGCGTGACCGGCTTCACTGCGTATCCCGGAAGCCCGACGCTCCGCGCGTCCACGCTTCTCGCAGTTCTCTCAGATGTCGTCGATTCACTGCTGGGCCAGGGGTTCGCGCGGGTGCTCGTCGTGAACGGTCACGGCGGAAACACCGAACCCGGCAGGGACTGGGTGCGGGGTCGCGTTCGCGGATCGGTCGTGTGGCATGAGCTTTGGGAGGGCCGGCCGGACGAGATCGCCGCCGCGATCGATCCCGACTACGACCATGCCTCGTGGTCGGAGAACTTCCCCTGGACGCGGCTTCCGGGTGTGCTCATCCCCGAGCAGCGCAAGCCTCCGGTCGAATGGCCCGAAAACGGGAATCCGGAGACGTGGAGGGAAGCTCTCGGCGACGGCTCCTTCGGCGGCCTCTACCAGCGATCCCCACAGGACGAAGGCCGACTCTGGGAGGCCGCGGTGCAGGCGATCCGAGAGCGGCTTGAACGCTGGGACGAATAGAAGCGTCGCTGGTCACCGCAGCAACGTGTTCGCGACGTTGAACGAGTACTTCGGGTTCAACAGAAAGCGAGCTAGCTGACTTGTTCGGCGCCGCAGTGCCGTAGCGGTATCAATCTCACGGGACACTCTCGAACACTGGCCCAGCCGATGCACCTCACGCTCAGGCCCCGCAACGATCTAGCGGGTGGAAGACTAGAGATCGTTTGACCGAGACATTGAGAGTGGCGCTAGTCGCGGGGGCGACCCGCGGCGCCGGTCGTGCGATCGCAGTCGAGCTTGGCCGTGCGAACTTCTACGTCTACGCGACCGGTCGCAGTAGTCGGAAGACCGGGCCCTCAGAGATTGGCAGGCCCGAGACGATCGAGGAGACCGGGGACCTGATCGTGGCGGCGGGAGGCGCGGGGTCGGGGCTGGTGGTCGATCACGAGGAACCCGCATCGGTTGCCAAGCTCGTCTCCGAGATCGAGGGCGACCATGGGCGGCTCGATGTGCTCGTCAACGACATCTTCGGTGGCGACAGGTACATGGAGTGGGACAAGCCGCTCTGGGAGCACGACTGGGCCGGAGGGCTCCGGATGCTGCAGATGGGCGTGCACACGCACCTGATCACCTGTCGTGCCGCCATCCCGCTCATGCTGCGAACCGCCGAAGCCCTCGGCACACGCGGCCTCGTCGTGGAGATGACGGACGGCACCTCGCAGGCGAACGCCGAGTTCAGGCGGAATGTCGGCTTCTACTACGACCTCGTCAAGGCCAACGTCGAGCGGATCGTGAAGGGCCTCAGCGCCGAGCTCAAGGACAGTCCTGTGACGGCCGTCGGCGTGACTCCTGGCTGGCTGCGCTCGGAGAAGATGCTGGAGAACTTCGGCGTAACCGAGGCGAACTGGAGGGACGCCTGCCGCGAGCGTCCCGGCTTCGGGATCTCCGAGTCGCCTACCTATGTGGCCAGAGGCGTTGCTGCACTCGCCAGGGCCGCAGACGCCGAGCGATGGGCAGGAACGATCGTCAGCGCTCGCCACCTCGCCGACGCCTACGGCGTCACAGACACCGACGGAAGCCGGCCGGACTGCTGGGGCTATCACGCCACCTACGGGTGGGAGCCGGAAGACGGCCGCGGCATCGACGAGTTCCGGTAGATCAGAGCAGAACAACGGCCAGCAGCCCGAAGGGACCTCGCAACGCTGGAGGTCAGGCGAGAGCAACCGAGGCGTGCAGCCGGCGACCTGAGGAAGCAGCTGGCCCAACCGAGGTCAGCTCCCTCGGCGGAGGCGGGCTTTGCCCGCCGGAGGCTCGACTCCGCGGGACGCGCGTCAACCCGACGAGGGGGCTCACGGAGGAAACCGGGTTTTTCCCGTGGTCCTCCGTCCGGGGGCGGTCCTACCATCCCGCCATGGGCCAGAGACGAGAAGCCGAGGAGCTGCTGCTGATCGAGGAGGCCGACGCCTGGTTCGAGTACCTTGAGGCGACGCGGGGTCAGACGGAACCGCGCTACCGCGAGGTCGAGCCCTGGGCGTGGGCGCGCCTCAGCCAGCGGCTGCGCGCCGTCCGTACGAAGCGCGCGAAGCTCCGCCCGGCCGCCGAAGCCGCGTAACGGCGACGACGCACCGCGCTGCTAGCCTGTGCTGACGGCTATGCCGACAGGTTTGACCACATTGCAGCGCGCGCTCCGCCCGATTCAGGGTCAGCGAAGCGCGCGCGCCACTAAAGGAGATTCCACTTGCTTCGATGGTTCAGGCGGCAGAAGCCGTCTACTGATGAGCGCGCCCACACCGAGGACGCGCCACCCGCACCTACCGAGACCGTAGTAACCCCCGAGCCCGCCGCCGAGGCGGGCACAACCGATCCTGCAAAGAAGAAGCGCCGCCGCGGCAGCCGCGGAGGGCGCGGCAGGAAGCGCACCGGCACGGGTACCGGCGCCGCCGCACAGAAGGCGGAGACCGAGAAGACCAAGCCGGAGCCGAAGAAAGAAGAGTCGCGCCCAGAGCGCCGCTCCTCGCAGCGCAAGCAGCGGGCCACGCGCCGGCGCACGCCGCCCCGCCGTCCGCCGCTCCCGCCCGCCAAGCGCGAGCTGCTGATCTCGGTCGACGTCAGCGAGCAGCGCGTCGCCGTGCTCGAGGACGACAAGGTCGCCGAGGCCTACCTCGAGCGCCCGGAGCGCCGCTCGATCGCCGGCAACATCTACAAGGGCTCGGTCGACAACGTCCTCCCGGGGATGGAGGCGGCGTTCATCGAGATCGGTCTCGAGAAGAACGGCTTCCTCTACGTCGACGAGGTGATCGCGCCGGAGCTCGAAGGCCGCTCGCACGGCCGCAAGATCCAGGACCTGCTCAGCCGCGGCCAGGAGGTGCTCGTCCAGGCGGTCAAGGATCCGATGAAGTCGAAGGGCGCGCGGCTGACCACGGAGATCTCGCTGCCGGGCCGCTTCGTCGTCTTCGTCCCGCACGGCGAGGGTCTCGGCGTCTCGCGCCGGCTCGAGGACGACGAGCGCACACGCCTGCGCGACATCCTCAAGCGGCTCGACGTGAAGAAGGGCGGCGTGATCATCCGCACGGCCGCCGAGGGCGCCTCGGCCGACGACATCGAGCGCGACCTCGTCTTCCTGCAGCGGCTCTGGAAGACGATCGAGGCGCGTGCCAAGAGCGCGAAGTCGCCGTCGCTCGTCTACCAGGAGGCCGAGCTGCCGCTGCGCGTGATCCGCGACCTCTTCACCGAGGACTTCGAGCGCGCGCTCGTCGACCACGAGCGCACCTACAAGCGCGTCGTCGGCTACCTGAAGAAGACCTCGCCGCACATGGCCGACCGCGTCGTCCGCTACCGCGAGAAGACGCCGCTGATGGAGAGCTCGGGCGTCGAAGCCGAGATCCGCTCGACGCTCTCGCGCCGGGTCGACCTGCCTTCGGGCGGCTACCTCGTGTTCGACTACGCCGAGGCGTTCACCGTCATCGACGTGAACACGGGCCGCTTCGTCGGCTCGCGCGGCAAGTCGGCCGGCGGCCGGCTCGAGGACACGATCACGAAGAACAACCTCGAGGCGGTCAAGGAGGTCGTGCGCCAGCTGCGGCTGCGCGACATCGGCGGGATCATCGTCATCGACTTCATCGACATGGCGAACCCGAAGAACCGGGCGACCGTCGAGGAGGCGCTGAAGACCGAGCTGGAGCGCGACCGGACGAAGACCTACGTGGTCGAGATCTCGCCGCTCGGCCTCGTCGAGATGACGCGGCAGAACGTGACCGACGGGCCGCGGGAGATCCTCACGCGCAAGTGCACCGTCTGCGGTGGCGATGGCGTCGTCCTCTCGGAGGCCTCGGCCGCGGTCGACGCCGAACGGCGCCTGCGCACGCTCGCGGCCACTGCGCCACGCACGAAGGCGTTCAAGGTCGAGCTCGAGGCGAAGGTGGCCTCGACCCTGATCGGCCCCGGGGCCTCGCGCCTGCTGGCGATCGAGGACGACACGAAGCGCCGTTTCCTGCTCGTCGCGCGCGACGACGTGCCCGTCGACCACTTCGAGGTGCTCGGCAAGGGCACGCTCGAGAGCCTCGTCGAAGAAGGCCCCCTGGCGGAGGGCAAGACGATCGAGCTCAAGCTCGGCGAGGTCGGGCGCTACGACGTCCACGCGGGCGTCGGCAAGGTCGACGGCGTCGCGGTGTGCGTCGGGCACGCGTCCGGGCTCGTAGGCAAGAAGGCGAAGGTGCGGATCGAGCGCGTGCTCGACGGCACCGCCTACGCGAGCATCGTGGGCGGCAAGAAGGCCCCGGAGGAGCCGATCACCGCCGAGAGCGCGGCCGAGAAGCCGACCCGCAAGCCGCCGGCGAAGAAGCACGAGCCCGAGGCCGAAGCGGTCGCCGAGCCCGAAGAGCCCGAAGAGGCCGAGGAGCCCGTAGAGGCCGAGGAGCCCGAAGAGGCCGAGGAGCCCGAAGAGGCCGAGGCGGTGGCCGGGGAAGCCGAGCCGCAGGCCGACCAGCCGCCCAAGAAGAAGACGCGCCGCGGCTCCCGTGGCGGCAGGCGCCGCAAGAAGAAGCCCGCGGCTGCGGGTGCGAACGGCGGCCGCCCGGCCGACGAGTCCGGTGCAGGTGCCGAAGCCGACGGCGAGGGGCCGAAGATCCACCTGCCCGATCCCACGCTTGGCCGCGAGGAGGAGCCGGAGCCGAAGCCGAAGGCCGAAGCCCCCGCGGAAAACGGCGCCGAGGCGGAGAGCGAGCAGCCGAAGCCGAAGAAGAAGACCCGGCGGGGCTCCCGCGGCGGTCGCAACCGCAGGCGACGCTCCGGGTCCGGCACGGCGGCGGCCGAGTCAGCGCCGGGCGAGTAACGGCCGCGGGCGCAGGAACGCGACGTAGACGATCGCCGCACAGGCGATCATCGTCGCCCAGGCGAGCGAGGGCGACGGTTCCAGGACGTCCGGGATCTGCCAGTCCGTCCAGCCGCGCTTGACGACCTGCTCGACCCACTCGTCCTGGGCCTCGTTCGTCAGCCCGTAGACGACCATCAGCGCGAGATACGCGGCCGTGAGCGGCCGCAGGCCGCGGCTCCGGATCCCACCGAGCAGGCGCGAGAGCAGGAGCGCCGTCACGGTCAGGAGGAACCCGTCGAGGCCGTGATGGTGGCCGTGGTGCACCGCGGCGTGGATGTAGCCCCCGCCCGGCTCGGCCCGCAGCCGGCCGGTCTGGAAGATCCATCCGAGCACGGGCACGCCGTCGAGGAAGAACCCGAGCTCGGCGGCGATGTAGGGCGCTGCGAAGAAGAGCGACACGAGCCCGACGCCGAGGCGGGCGACGTCCCCGGCGACTCGTGTTCGGACGGCCTCGGGCCGTCCTCCGAGGCTCGCCCAGACGGTCAGCGCGACCGCGAGGCACACGCCGATGACCGCGGGCGAGTTGCTCCACTTGGGATCGAGGTCGCCTGGCGTCTGCACCCCGGGGATCGCCACGGTCGCGCAGAGGACGAGCGAGAGGTACGCGAGCAGCCTCGCGCGCCGGTCGTCCAGCCGGTCGGCGACGATCGACAGGACGGCGATCGCCGCCAGGGCCGGCGAGAAGCTGAGGAACACGAAGGCGCGGCTCGCCCCGCCCGCAAGCCCGCTGTGGCTGACCTTCCAGAGCTCCTGCGGCGGGAAGCGCCAGTAGGTCTCGAAGACGGCGATCGTTGCGAGGCCGAAGAGGATCCAGACGGCGTAGATCTCGCCGAGAGCCGTGTTTTGCCGACGAAGGCGGGTCACGGCTACACTTCCCTCCTCGCGGGCGAACGCCCGCGTTTCGGTGCAATGGCCTACGCGATCATCTCACTCGGCGGGAAGCAGTACCGCGTGCAGGAAGGCGAGCGCCTGCTCGTCGACCGTGTTCCGACGGAGGAGGGCAAGACCTTCCATCCGGACGTGCTCATGCTGGGGGGCGACGGGAAGTTCGAGCTCGCACCGAAGACGCAGGTGACGGCCCGCGTCGTCGGCTCCGCGCTCGGCGACAAGATCACGATCGGCAAGTACCGGCCCAAGTCCGGCTACCGCCGCAAGACCGGCTTCCGCGCCAAGCTCTCGCAGATCGAGATCGAGTCGATCGGCGGTGCGGCCAAGCGGAGCGCGTCGGCGAAGAAGGAAGCTCCCGCGAACCAGGAAGCTCCCGCGAACCAGGAAGCTCCCGCGAAGCAGGAGGCGGAGACGGCCCCGGAGAAGCTGCCGCGCGGCTACGCGGACATGACCATCGCGGACATCAACGAGAAGGTCGGTCGCTGGTCGGACGAGCAGGTCGAGGCGGCGCTGGAGTACGAGCGCGCACACGCCAAGCGCAAGGGCGCGCTCGCAGCGCTCGAGGCGAAGCAGGAGAAGGGAAGCTAGATGGCTCACAAGAAGGGACTCGGCTCGTCGCGGAACGGGCGCGACTCGAACCCGAAGATGCTCGGCGTGAAGGTGTTCGACGGCCAGGGTGTCAGCGCGGGGACGATCATCGTGCGCCAGCGCGGCACGCGCTTCCGCCCGGGCCCGGGCGCGGGCATCGGCCGCGACGACACGATCTTCGCGAAGCGCGACGGCACCGTCTCGTTCCGGACGACCGGCGAGCGGCGCTTCATCTCCGTGGTCGATGAGACCTAGAAGCGGGTTGAACGGTCGCCCGGCAAGGCCGGCCGACCTCCTTGACGGCATCGCAAGCGATGCCCTGGGCGAGCGCCGCTTCAGCTCCGTCACGGAGTAGCCGCATGTTCCACGACCGGGCGCGCATTCGCGTCCAGGCCGGCCGGGGCGGCGACGGGGCGCTCAGCTTCCGGCGCGAGAAGCACGTACCCAAGGGCGGCCCGGACGGCGGCGACGGCGGCCCGGGCGGCGACGTCGCGCTCGTGGCCGACGCCGACCTGCGCGACCTGTCGTCTTTCCGCGCCCGGCAGTGGTTCAGCGCCGGCAAGGGCGGCGCGGGCGGCGGCAGCGGCCGGCACGGCGCCTCGGGCGAGCCGGTCGAGCTGCGCGTGCCCGTCGGGACGCAGGTTCTCGACGAGGAGGATCAGCTCGTCGCCGACCTCGCCGCGCCCGGAGCGCGCGTCGTCCTCGCGCGCGGAGGCGAGGGCGGCCGCGGCAATCGACGCTTCGCGACGCCGACGCGCCAGACGCCGCGCTTTGCCGAGACGGGCCTTCCGGGGGAGGGGGCCGACTACGAGCTGCGGCTGAAGCTGCTCGCCGACGCGGCGCTCGTGGGATTGCCGAACGCCGGCAAGTCGTCGTTGCTTGCGCGGATCTCGAACGCGCGGCCCAAGGTCGCCGACTACCCGTTCACGACCCTGCAGCCCGTGCTCGGCACCGTCGACTCCGACGAGCGTCAGCTGGTGGTCGCCGACGTGCCGGGCCTGATCGAGGGCGCGAGCGAGGGCGTCGGGCTCGGGCACGAGTTCCTGGCACACCTCGAGCGCGCGCGGCTGCTCGTCCACGTGATCGACGCGGCTGCCGGCGACCCCGCGGCTGCCTTCGCGCAGATCGACAACGAGCTGGCCGAGTACGGCGCGGGCCTCGACGAGCGCCCGCAGGTCGTCGTGCTGAACAAGCTCGACCTGCTTGCCGAGCCACCGACCTTCGAGACCGACGACCCGAGAGTCCGGCGGCTGTTTCCGCTCTCGGCCGCGACCGGCGAGGGCGTCGAGCGCTTTCGCCGGTCGCTGTTCGAGCTCTGCCCTCCCGCCGAGGCGCCTGTCGCAGAGGAGGAGGGCCTGCCGCGCTTCCTCGTCTACCGCCCGAAGCCCGACCAGCGCCGCCGCTTCCGGATCTTCCGCACCGACCGCGGCTTCCGCGTCATGGGCAAGCCCGGCTCCGAGGAGGAGCTCGAGCAGGCGCTGCGCGACGCGGGCGCGAAGAGCGGCGACGAGGTGCAGGTGGAAGGCGAGGTGCTCGAGTTCCAGTGACCGGCCTCCTCGGTGGCACCTTCGATCCGCCGCAGGTCGGCCACGTCGCGCTGGCCCTCGCCGCTCGCGAACGGTTGCCGATCGACCGGCTCGTCGTCCTGGTTGCGGCTGGGCCCGGGCACCGCCAGGTCGTCGCGGACGCGAAGACGCGGCTGCGCCTGGCGCGGCTCGCGTTCGAGGGAATCGCGGACGAGATCGTGCTCGACGACAGCGCCTTCACCGTCGACGCCGTGCGCGATGGTCGCTTTGGCGAGGCGATCTTCGTCGTCGGCGCCGACGAGGGTGCCGCGTTCCCGAGCTGGAGGGAGCCCGAGGAAGTGCTGCGCTGGGTCCGGCTGGCCGTCGGCACCCGCTCCGGCCATCCATCGCCGGACCTCGAGCGCTACGGCGACCGCGTGCTCTCGTTCGAACTGCCGTCGCCGCCGGTCTCGTCCACCGAGGTTCGCGAGCTTCTCGCGCGGGGGAAGCCGGTCGACGGCCTCGTGCCTCCCGCGGTGGCGGACGCGATCGAGGAGATCGGCCTCTACCGCGGCTACACTGGCGGCGAACGCGAGAGGACTTGAAAAGACCCTGACGCCACTCGAACATGCCCGCCGGATCGCCGGCCTCGCCCAGGAGAAGCTGGCGCAGGACATCCTCATCCTCGACATGCGCCCCGTGTGCAGCTACACGGACTTCTTCGTGCTCGCGACCGGCCAGAACCCTCGGCAGACGAAGGCGATCTGGGACGAGGTGCACGAGCGGCTGAAGCACGACGAGGGCTCGCTCCCGCGCTCGGTTGCGGGCGGGCCGGAGGGCCGCTGGATCGTGGCCGACTACCTCGACGTCGTCTTCCACGTCTTCACGCCGGAGTCGCGGGAGTACTACCGGCTCGAGGAGCTGTGGGGCGACGTCCCAAGCGTCGAGCTTGCGTCGGCGACCGCCTAGCTACAATCCGGGCGGCAAGGGGCCGTAGCTCAGCTGGGAGAGCGTCGCGCTGGCAGCGCGAAGGTCACGGGTTCGAGCCCCGTCGGCTCCACTCTCGAGGTTTGGAACCGGCCGCAGGCGCGGCAGAATGGGCCGGTGCGCTTTCGCAAGGGAGCACGGCTCGACCCGTCGCAGGTCGAGGATCGTCGCGGTGCCGGCGGGATGGGTTTGCCCGGAGGCGGGATTGCCGTCGGCGGCGGCGGGCTCGGCGTGGCCGGGCTCGTCATCTACCTGCTGGTCACGGTGCTCACGAACGGCAGCAGCGGCCTCCCCCCGTCGCTCTCGACCCTCGACAACCGCTCGATCGGCACGCAGCCCCCGAGCAGCGTCACGTCCGCCTGCAGGAGCGACGTCCAGGCAAACACGCGCGAGGACTGCAGAATCATCGGCTACGTGAACAGCATCCAGGACTACTGGACGGGGCAATTCCGCGCCAACGGTCGCAACTACACGATCTCGAAGACGGTGTTCTTCGACGGCTCGACGCAGAGCGGCTGCGGCACCGCGACCACGGACGTGGGCCCCTTCTACTGCCCGGCCGACAAGCACGTCTACATCGACCTCGGCTTCTTCGACGAGCTGCGCTCGCGCTTCGGGCGACGGGCGGTCCCTTCGCGCAGGCCTACGTGCTGGCGCACGAGTACGGGCACCACGTCCAGGACCTGCTCGGCGGCCTGGGCGGCGGCTCCGGCGGGACCGGCGCGCAGGGACGCTCGGTACGGACGGAGCTGCAGGCCGACTGCCTGGCCGGCGTCTGGGCGAACCACGCCGTGCAGACCGGCTACCTCGTCGACATCACAGAGGCCGACGTCGCGGACGGCCTCGACGCGGCCGCCGCGGTCGGCGACGACCGCATCCAGCAGCAGTCGCAGGGGCGCATCGACCCGGACACGTGGACGCACGGCTCCGCGAGCCAACGGCAGCACTGGTTCACCGTCGGCTACCGCAGCGGCAAGCCGGGGGCCTGCGACACGTTCAGCGCGCCGCTGTAGCCGCTCTCGCCGACGGCGGGCACCACCTTCCGCGCGAAGCCGGGGAGGCGGAGGGTGAACACCGCTCCGCCCGAGCGGTTGGCGGCCTCGCAGCGCCCGCCGTGAGCCCGCACCAGCGCATCGAAGATCCGCTCGAGCGCGTCGGCCGGGATCCCTGGCGACCCTCGATCGCGAGCTCCAGGGCGGGGCGGATGGGCGGATGCACCGCAGGCGGTTTCCGAGCGGCGTCGGGCCGGCGGCCAACACGCCCGCGCCTCGGCGACGTGCCAAGCGTCGAGCTTGCCTCGGTGACCGCCTACCTACAATCCGGCAAGAAGACGTATCGCAGCTGGGAGAGCGTCACCTTGGCACCGCGAAGATCACGGGTTCCGTCGGCTCCGTCGTCGACTCGGCCAGCTAAGACTTGCCTGAGGACACGCGCTTCAGCGCGGCGGCGATGTCCGCTCCCCGGAACGGATAGAGGAAGAGCGCACGTTTGTAGCCGGAAGCGTCGATTAGGTAGGAGGCCTCCGTGTGTGAGACGTCGCGCACGGTGATGCCGTGGAACACCTTCCTCGTGGTCAGCACGCCGATCTTGTAGCGCTTCCAGACCGGTGAGAGTTGCGCATAGCGCCCTGCTGCCCAGTGCCATTGCGGCACGAGGCGCCACTCGCGCGCGTCCTTGCGGAAGATCGCGCGTGAGTCGGCCCATGGATTGACGCTGATCGAGACGATCACCGGCCGCGCTGCAGGCGGAGTCGCGGTGACGGCCCGGTTCAGCTCCTTCGCCTCGAGCGGGCACAGGCTTCGGCAGACGGGATCGATGAACGTCACGATCACCGGCCGGCCGCGGAACTGGCTCAGTGCGATCGGCGCTCCACGCTCGTCCACGAGCCGGAAGCCCGGAGCTCGCTGCTCGCCGGCCCTCCAGGTCGCAACTGGCCGTGCCGGAAGAGTGGACGCAGCCGGGCCCATGCTCCGCCTCGAGTGTTGGAGGAGGCCCACCCCGACCCCGATCGCCACTCCGAGGAGGAGCGCGATCAGAATCCACTGCCAGAGCGGGACGGCCGACCAAAGGGTCGGCCGCGGCCGCGAGACACCGGTCTCGTCGGCGGCGGTTGAGCGGTTCGCCGACATCAGCAAGTGCGCGAGAGACTCCGCGGCCCGAGGATACAGAGTGGCGCGATTCTCACGAAGGTCTTAGCGAGAACTAATGACCGTCTCATCCGGAGACGCCAGGATGCGGCCCATGACCACATCGACAGCAATCATTCTCAACGGCATCATCGCGGTCGGTCTGCTCGCGGCCGTCGCATTCGTCATGTACGTGGGCCACCGGTTCGCCGGCTCGAACACCGCCCGGGTGCATTGGTCGGGGCCGCTCGAGCTGAAGCACGTGCGGGCCACCACCCCCTCGACCCAGGATCTCGAGCGCGCTGCGTAGCGGCTAGACCGGGCTGAGGCGGTAACCCGCCCGACGCACCGTCTCGATGGGCGCCTCTGGGCCGAGCTTCTTCCGGAGGCGCCCGACACATACGTCGACGACGTTCGAGCGGGGGTCGAAGTAGTAGCCCCAGACCTCGGACAGGAGCCGTTCCCGGCTGACCGCTTCCCCGCGGTGCTCGCAAAGGAGCGCGAGCAGCCGGGTCTCGCGGCCGGTCAGGTCAACCGCACGGTCGCCGACACGGGCCTCCTGCCTTGCCAGGTTGAGGGTGAGCTTGCCGATGCGCACGATCCCTAGCTGATCACGCTGCGCCTGGCGCTCACGGACACGGGCCCGGACGCGCGCCACCAGCTCGTCGAGCGAGAAGGGCATTTCGAGGAAGTCCGACGCTCCGAGCTCGAACCCGCGGATCTTCGTCGGCAGGTCGGAGCGGCGTGAGAGCAGGATCACCGGCAAATCGGGGCGTTGGGAATGAAGGACCTGAAGGACGTTGAGGCTGTCGACGCCCCCGAGAACGAGATCCAGCAGCACGAGGTCGAAGCGGTAACCGAGCGCGTGCTCCAGTCCGGCGCGCCCGTCGCTCGACTGCGCAACCTGGAACCCCTCGGCGGCGAGTGCGCGCGCCAAGAACGTGGCTGTCCCGGGCTCTCCCTCGATGAGCAGGATCTCCATTGTCTGGGCCGAGCGACTATTCCACAGATGACAGACCCGTGACAATCTCGTCATCTTCTTGGCGCGGAGCGGCGTCAGCGTTATATAGGCAGCCGATGCGGTCCGCGGTGCTTTGGAAGTTCGCCGGGGTGGGCCTGGGTGTCGCGGTCGCGGGCATCCTCATAGGCTTGTACGTCTCGAACTGGCTTCTCAGCGCACCGCCCACCTACGACGCTCGCACCGGCGGGACGAGCGCGAGGATCACGATTCAGACCGTCGCCGCGGTCGGTCCGCAGCTCTCCTCGAACCCGGACTGGGTCTCCTACCTCGTGCGCAAGCCGTCCGGAGGGAGCTGGGAGCGGAGCACGGTCTGGACGGTGCCGGCGCATGCGCTCGTGCACGTGACCCTCTACCAGTTCGACGGTGATAGCGGGCTGCGCAACCCGTTCCTCGCCGCGACGCAGGGGCTCGTCGGCCAGGCGACATTGGACGGCAAGCCGTTCCAGCAGATCAAGCCGGACAACGCGTCGCACACCTTCGCGATCCCGCAGCTCGGCGTCCTCGTTCCGCTCGAAGGCGTCCCCGACAGTGCCAAGAACCAGTGCGGTTATGCCCCCTGCGACCCCAAGACGATGGCGCACCGCACGATCACGTTCACGTTCCGAACGGGAAAGAAGGGCAAGTTCCGCTGGCAGTGCTTCGTACCGTGCGCGGCAGGGTTCCAGTTCGGATTTGGCGGCCCGATGCAGACGATCGGCTACATGGACGGCTTCCTGAACGTGGTCTAGCGCGATGGCCGCCGTCGAGACAGCTGGAGCAGGGGACGTTCGCCACGGCCGACGTGTGCTCGTGCTCTGGCTGGTGCTGAGCGCGATCGCGACGCCGATCGCCGTGCTCGTGATCGGGCCGCTGATCCCGCCGGGCAACGGCAGCGTGCAGGGGCAGGGCCAGGTCTTCGACAACCAGGTCCTGATCGGCACCTCGGCGCCGATCATCGTCTTCGTCCTGCTGATGCTCGGCTACACGCTGATCGTCTTCAGACGGCGCGAAGCCGTCGTCGCGGGCCCGCCGGTTCGAGGCGACTCGAAGCTCCAGTTGCTCTGGATCGTGATCACGACCACCACGGTGCTCGCGCTGGCTGCGTTCGGCACCTACGAGCTCGTGAAGGATGGCGCCGGCGGCGGTCAGGGCCCGAGCGCGACGTTCCTCCCGGCAGCTCACCACACGGCAATGGACGTCCAGGTGATCGGGCAGCAGTGGGAGTTCACCTACCGGTACCCGACCTACGGCGGGATCGAGACGCCGCATCTCTATCTGCCCGCCCACACGCTGATCCGGCTCCACGTCACCTCGCTCGACGTGATCCACTCGTTCTGGGCGGTCAACCTCGGGGTCAAGGCCGACGCCAACCCCGGCACCGACAACGTCGTCTACGTCGAGACGAAGAATCCGCTGAAGCTGAACATCCGCTGCGCCGAGCTTTGCGGCCTCTGGCACGGCTACATGTTCGACGAGCAGGGTCGCGTTGTCTCGCCCGGCGCATTCGCGGTGTGGATGAAGAAGCAGCAGGCGCTCTATGGGCCGATCGTCAAGGAGCTGCCGCCTTACTCGACCACCTACGCTCCCGAGCCGCAGCTGAGGGCCGGATGACCGAGAGCAGCGTGCCGATCGTGCGGCAGCCGCTCTGGCGGCACCTGCTCGGCTTCAACCTGCTGCTCGCGGTCCTGCTCGGCATCGGCGGTTGGTACCTCGGGTGGTTCGTTGGGCACCAGATCACCGGCCCGAGCCTCGACTACTTCGGCGACACCGACCAGAACGACATCTCGGTGTGCCTAGGCTACGTCTTCGGCGTGATCGGGTTCTTGATCGGGCTCGGCTTCCTGCAGTACCCGCTCGCCCGACTCCGCGGCTATCCGCCGTCGCTGCGGGAGAAGGAGACCGAGGGCCTCGAGCGCTACTTCGGCCTCTGCACCGACCACAAGGTGGTCGGCATGCAGTACCTGTTCGGCGTCGGGCTGTTCTTCTTCATTGCGGGCCTGAACGCGATGCTCATTCGCTTCGAGCTGCTGCGCCCGACGCCCGTCTTCAACTCGGGCAACTACCTCACGCTCGTTGGTCTCCACGGCACGATGATGATGGGGATGATGACGAGCGCCATCCTCGGGCCGTTCGCGAACTACTTCGTCCCGATCATGATCGGCGCCCGCCGGATGGCGTTCCCGCGGATCGAGTCGTTGACCTTCTGGCTGCTGATGGCCGCTGGCGCGATCCTAGTCACGACCGTCTTCTTCGGCGGCTTCCCGACCGGCTGGACCGGGTACCAGCCCCTGAGCGACCAGGCGAACTCGGGCATGGACGCGTACATCATGTTCTTCGCGCTCGTAGGCGTCTCGATGTGCCTGCTCGGCCTGAACATGCTGGCCACTGTCGTGACGATGCGCGCTCCCGGGATGACGTGGTCGCGCCTCCCGATCTTCGTGTGGGCGGTTCTCTCGACGGCGGTGCTCAACCTGCTCGCGGCGCCGGTGCTGGTCGCAGCCCTCTCGATGGAGCTGCTTGACCGCACCGCGCAGACGACGTTCTACCTCTCGAGCGGTGGCGGGAGCCAGTACCTGTACGAGAACCTCTTCTGGTTCTTCGGCCACCCGGAGGTCTACATCCTCGCGCTGCCGGGCTTCGGCGTCCTGCTGGAGCTGCTCCCGGTGTTCGCGCGGAAGCCGCTCTGGGGCTACCGGCTGGCCGTCGCCGGGATGCTGGGCGTGACGCTGCTCAGCTTCCTCGTCTGGCAGCACCACCTGTTCGTGAGCGGCATCAACAGCAACCTGCGCCCGTTCTACATGCTCTCGACCGAGCTGATCTCGATCCCGACCGGCTTGACGTTCCTCTGCGGGCTGATGACCCTCTGGCGCGGAAGCATCCGGTTCACCGTCCCGATGCTGTTCGCCCTCGCCTGGTTCTTCAACTTCCTGATCGGCGGCCTCTCCGGGATCTTCAACTCCGACACGCCGAGCGACACCACCGAGCACGGCAGCTTCTTCGTGATGGCGCACTTCCACTACACGATCATGGGCGGCCTGATCTTCACGTTCTTCGCCGCGATCTACTACTGGCTTCCGAAGATGACCGGGGTCGAGCTGAACGAGCGGCTGGGGAAGATCCACTTCTGGAGCATGTTCCTCGCCTTCAACTCGACCTTCCTGCCGCTGTTCGCCGTGGGCTTCCTCGGCCAGCCGAGGCGCGTGGTGACGTATGCGCCCAGCCTGCAGTTCCTCAACGACTGGGTTTCTGTGTCCGCATTCGTGCTCGGCCTCTCGATGCTCGTGTTCATCGGCAACCTCGTTTACTCGCTGCTCTTCGCACGGGTGCCGGCCGTGCGGGATCCGTGGGGGTCGCTGTCGATCGAGTGGCAGCTGCCCTCTCCTGTCCCGGTGCAGAATTTCGACCGGATCCCGACCTTCGAGAGTGATCCCTACGGCTACGGCGACGGCGACGGGGCCGTCCCGGTCGCGCGGCCGGCCGGCGCGCCGGCGAGGGGAAGCTGATGGCCGAGGTCGAATGGGTTCGCGAGGGGACGACCTACGAGGTCGTCGAGGCCGAGGACCCGCAGATCCTCGCGCGCAACCTCGCGTCTGCCGCGCACCTGTTCGCGAGTGCGACCGCGATGTTCTTCCTTGGGTTCGTCTTCGCCTATTTCTACCTCCGCTCGCTGAACAGCAACGATCTCTGGCGCCCGAAGCACGTCGACCCGTCGATGACGCTCGGGACGCTCTCGACCGCCGCCTGGGTCGCCGGCGCGGCAGTGCTCTGGCTGGGGCTACGAGATCGTCGCGCCGACCGGCACCGGGAGTGGCGCCTGAAGGGCGCCGTCGCGCTGACCGTAGGGATCGCCGCGATCGTGCTCCAGGTCGTCGAGTGGTTCACGGCGGGCTTCGGTCCCGCCGAGGGCGGGTACGCCAGCGTGTACCTCGGCTGGACGGCGTTTATCGTCCTCTTCGGCGCCGGCGCGGTCTTCTGGCTCGAGACGACGCTCGCGCCCTCGATCCGCTACCGACGTACGCTCGCCGCCTCCCCCGCGCCTGGCCACGCCTCCGGCGACCCGTACAGGGCCGCCCATGACATCGAGGATCCGCTCTCGCTCGTCCCCGCCACCCTCGAGGCGGTGACGTTCTACTGGATCTACTTCGCGGTGCTCGTCGTGATCGCCTGGATCATCCTCTACCTGGTCTGAGGAGCTCGCCGTGCCGGCACTGACCAGCGCCGCCGCCTGGCCGGTGCAGGCGCCATTCTTCTTCGTTCTTGCGGCCGGGATCTTGTATCCGCTGCGCGGGAGGAGGCACGGCCCGGGATACCGCCGCCCGGATGAACGCCGCCTGCGTGCAGCCGCCTTCTACGCGGGCCTGCTGACGATCGTGGTCGCGCTGGACACCCCGCTCGACCCGCTCGCCGACACCCTCTTCCTCGCCCACATGACCCAGCACCTGTTGCTGCTCGTGGTCGCGCCACCGCTGATCGCGCTTTCGGCGCCCTGGCTGCGGCTCTGGCAGCCGCTACCGCTCGGCTTCCGCCGGACGGTGGCGAAGAGCGTCGCGCGCGATCGCTGGTTAACACCGCTGCGCGCACTCGGCAGGCTGCTAGCGCGCCCTCTGCCCGCCTGGCTCTTCTTCAACGCAATCCTCGTTGCCTGGCACGTGCCCGCCCTCTACGACGCGACCCTGTCCAACGCGGCCGTACACGACCTCGAGCACGCCACCTTCCTCGTCGGGGGCCTCCTCTTCTGGCTGCAGGTGGTCGACTCCCCGCCGGTCCGCCCGCGCCTGGCGTACGGCGCCCGCGCGGTCTACCTGACCACGGCCCTGCTCGTGAGCTGGGTACTGGCGATCGTGCTCGCGCTTGCGTCGACCCCGTTCTACGGCGCTTACGCGCACCTGGCCCACCGAACCGCTGGGCTCTCGCCACTGGCCGACCAGCAGCTGGCCGCCGGCGTGATGTGGGTCCCGGGCTCGGTCCCGTTCACGATCGCGATCATCTGGGCCCTCTACCGCTGGCTCGAGCCGGCGCCCGACCCGGCGTTCGCGACCAGGCGCAACGGCCACCGGCTACGGGCGGCCGGCGGCCACTGACCCTCGAACGAGAGGAGCATCCATGAACCTGCCCATCGCCGACTTCCTCACCGGGGCGATCCTCACCTGGGCACTGCCGATCGGCCTGCTCGCCGTGGTCGGTATCTACTGGGCGATCGTCTTCCGGCGCCGGGGGTTCGACGAGGAGCTCTAGTGCACGCGCTCGCCACCGACGCTGCGCCAGGGGCCTGGCTACGGCTGACGGCCCTCGTCGCCGCGGGCGCTTCCCTCCTCGCCGTGGTCACCGGAGCGCAGGGCGCGGGCGCGGCCCACCGCGTGCTCGCGGCGCTGGCGCTGCCGCCGCTTGCGGCGCTGATCGTCACGGGGGCGGTCTCGCACCGCCCGCTGCTGCCGGCCGCGGTGGCGGCGCTCGCCTCATTCCTCGCCGCGGCAGCGGCGACCGGGGAGCCGCTGCACATGGGGCTCGCCGTCGTCGCGCTCGCCGCCGCGGTGGTGCTCGTCCCGCTGACCGCACGTGGTCGGCCGCTGCCGCGGGGCGCGCTCGCCGACTACCTGACTCTGACCAAGCCGCGGATCATGTCGCTGCTCCTCCTCACGGGCGCCTGCGGGATGGTTGTCGGCGAGCGCGCCGTGCCGCCGGCCGGCCGCCTCGCACTGACGCTCCTCGGCCTCGCCCTCGCGTGTGGCGGGGCGAGCGCCCTCAACCACGTGCTCGATCGCGACCTCGACCGGCTGATGGGCCCGCGCACGGCCCGGCGTCCGGTCGCCGCCGGCCGGCTGAGCGCCCCGCGCGCGCTCGAGTTCGGGCTCGCTCTCTCGGCCGCGTCGTTCACGCTGCTCGCCTCGACCGTGAACGTCCTGACGGCGGTGCTCGCGCTCGCCGGAAACCTCTTCTACGTCCTCGTCTACACCGGCTACCTGAAGCGCCGGGGCCCGGCGAACATCGTCCTCGGCGGCGCGGCGGGCGCGGTGCCGCCCGTGGTCGGCTACGCGGCAGCGACCGGGAGCCTCGCGCTGCCGGCGCTCTGGCTGTTCCTGATCGTCTTCCTCTGGACGCCGCCGCACTTCTGGGCACTCGCACTGCTCCTCAGGGAGCACTACGCCGCCGCCCGGGTGCCAATGCTGCCGGTGGTCGCGGGCGAGCGGGCGACGAGTGCGCGCATCGTCGCCTACACCGTCGCGCTGGTCGCGTTCACCGCAGTGCCCTTCGCCGTCGGCTCGCTCGGGACGACCTACCTCGTAGCGGCCGCGGCGTTGGGCGCGGGCTTCGTCGCCCTGGCGCTGCGGCTACGTCGGACGCGGGGCCGGCGGGAGGCGACGCTCACCTTCCACTACTCGCTCGTCTACCTCGCGCTCCTGTTCGTGGCGGCGGCTGTCGACGCCGCGCTCTAGGGCCCCGGCCGGGCCGAGATGGACGGCCGGCCGCCGGGCGTCACGACCAGGACGGCGTACATCCGCGCCTCGGCCTGACCGGGGACGAGGCTCGCGATCCGGTAGGAGCCGGCGCGGGCGGCCGTGAACGAGAACTGCGCTTTGCCACCGGGTGGGAGCCCCTGCTGCGGATCGGGCACGGAGGCTCCGGGGAAGGCGAGCGTCGCGCTACTCGCGCCGGTGACCACTGCGCACGAGGTGCGGCGCGAGCCGCGGTTCTCGAAGGCCACCGTCACCCGCCACCCCTTCGGTACCGAGGCGAGCAGCTCGCCGCGGCCGTAGCCGTCGAAGTTGAACCCGCCGTTGGACGAACCGAGTGCTCCGAGCATCGTCAGCCGTACGGCTCTCGCCGCCACATTCGCGACGAGAAACTGGCGTGGATCCGGACGGCCCGCCTGCGCTGGGCTGGAGGAGGTCACCCGCCCGGGGGGCTTCGCGGAGCTGCTGTGGGACGAGCACCCTGCCGCCACAATCAACAGGACGATCGGCGGGATCGCCGCCATGGCTCGCGGGATTCGCATGCGGCTACCTTGCGCGAATCGTAGGTCAAGCGACGGGCGCGTCCCCCACCCAGTCGCGGGTCAGGTACAGCCAGAAGGCCAGCCCGGCGTAGTCGCCGTAGCGGCGGAAGCGGCGCTCGATCGTCCGGTCGGCGGCCTTGCGGCCGTTCAGGCGCGCGTACTTCGGCCGCGTCCACGAGTCGAGGATCAGGCGCGAGTAGCGGCCGAGCAGCATCATCATGTGCGCCGTCGCGTAGGGGCCGCAGCCCGGGAGCGCGAGCAGCCGCTCGGCGACCTCGTCGTCCGGGAGCCCGGGGTCGTTCAGCGCCTCGAGGTCGATCGCGCCCCCGGCGACGCCGAGCGCGAGCGAGCGCAGGTAGGCGCCGCGGTAGCCGGCACGCACGACGTCGCGGTAGAAGTCGTCGTCGGCCGCGGCCATCGTTGCGGGCGACGGGAACGCGCGCCGGCCGTCAGGCGCCTCCGCGCCGAGGCGCTCGACGAGCGCCGTCGTCATCCGCACCGTCGCCGACCACGCGCAGTTCGTCGTGCAGATCGTCTTGACGACGTCTTCGAAGACGGTCGGGCTGCGCACCATCCGCCCGGCTCCGCTCGCGGCCCAGACGAGGCCGTCGTCCGCCCGCGCGATCGCGTAGAACGCGGACAGGTCGGCGTCGAGCCGGAGCAGGTGGCGGACGGCGTCGAGCACGGCCGCGGAGGGGCCGCTGCCGTCGACGCGCGCAAAGCCCTTCCGGCCCGGGCTCACGCGGACGGTCGTGGCGCCGCGCGGGAGGTCGAGCGTCGTGGTCAGCGTCCAGGCGTCGGCGTCGATCTCGTTGGGCGGCAGGTCGGCCACGCCGTGGGAGGCGAGCGTCCGCCGCAGATCGACGGGCTCGCCGCCGGCGCCGACGAGCTCGAGCTCGGTCGACCAGCGCCGCGCCAACTAGGCCCAGGGCCCGACGCCGCCGACCCGCTCGACCGCGATGCGCATCGTGTGGCCGGGCGGCGGGTCGTCCATCGGTGGGAACTTCACTTCGGGGCCGAGGTAGACGTGCGCGAGGCGCTGCAGCAGCTCGGGCGCGCCGCCCTCCTCGAGCCGCGCCCGGCCGTGGACGACCAGGTACTCCTTCAGCCCGGGCGGGTGGATCCGCGTCCCTTCGAGCGAGAGCGCGACGCGGGGGTCTCGCCGGACGTTCCGCAGCTTCCGCTGGTCGGCGGCCAGGTGGCCCGAGACCAGCTCCTCGCCGTCGAGTCCCACCCAGATGCACGTCACCTGCGGCGAGCCATCCTCGTTCAGCGTGACCAGGTGCGCGAGCGGTCCCGACTCGATCAGCTCCCGTGCGGCTTCCGGCAGGGCGGCCATGGTGGAAGTCTGCACGTATGAACGTGCTCGGCGTCGACGTGGGCGGCACCTTCACCGACGCGGTGCTGGTGGCGGACGGTGAGCTGCGGACGGCCAAGGTGCCGACCGCGGCGCGCCAGGAGGAGTCGGTGCTCGCGGCTGCGGCCGCGGTGGGTGCGCGCGAGGTCGGGCGGTTCACGCACGGGACGACCGTCGCGACGAACGCACTGCTCGAGCGCAAGGGAGCGCGGACGGCGTTCGTCGCGACCGCCGGGTTCGAGCACCTGCTGCACCTGCGGCGCCAGGACCGCGCGCACCTGTACCGGCTCTGCGCCGCACACCCCGAGCCGCTGGTGCCGCTCGAGCGGTGCTTCGGCGTGCGGGAGCGGACCGGGCCCGAGGGCGTGCTCGAGCCGCTCGACCTAGGCTCCCTGCCCGAGCTCGACCCGGCGGTCGAGGCGGTGGCGGTCTGCCTGCTCTTCTCGTTCCGCGACCCCGGGCATGAGCGTGCGGTCGCGGAGGAGCTGCGGCGGCGGCTGCCGCGGGCGCGGGTCGTCGCCTCGCACGAGGTCTCGCCCGAGCTGAGGGAGTACGAGCGTGCCTCGACCGCGGCGATCGACGCCTACCTCGGGCCGGCGGTCTCGCGGTACCTGGAGGCGCTCGGCGAGGCGGCCGCGGCGGCCGGCCTGCCCGAGCCGTTGGTGATGCGCTCCTCGGGCGGGCTCGCCACGCTCGTGGAGGCGGCGGCGCATCCGGCCGTGGCGATCGTCTCCGGGCCCGCCGCCGGCGTTGTCGGCGCCGCGCGAGCAGCCCGCGCGGCCGGTGTAGTCGACGCGATCTCGTTCGACATGGGCGGCACCTCCACCGACGTCTGTCTGATCCGGGCCGGCGAGGCGGGCCGAAGCGCCGAGCGGGAGGTCGGCGGCCTGTCGCTACGTCTGCCGACGGTCGACCTGCAGACGGTCGGGGCCGGCGGCGGCTCGATCGTCTGGCGCGACGCAGGCGGCGCCGTCCGCGTCGGGCCGGAGAGCGCGGGAGCGAACCCGGGGCCCGCGTGCTACGGCCGCGGCGGCACGCGGCCGACGGTCACCGACGCGAACCTGTTGCTGGGCCGGCTGCAGCCGCGGCTGGCTGGCGGGCTCGAGCTCGACCGCGAGGCTGCGGAGCGGGCGTTCGAGGGGCTCGACGCGGCCGAGGCGGTCGAGGTCGTGAACGCGGAGATGCTGCGGGCGCTGCGATTGGTCTCGGTCGAGCGCGGCCATGACCCGCGCGAGCTCGCGCTCGTCGCGTTCGGCGGTGCCGGCCCGCTGCACGCCTGCGCGCTCGCGGACGAGCTCGGCATGGCGACGGTGCTGGTTCCCGCGGCCGCGGGCGTCCTCTCGGCTCTCGGCCTCGCGGTCGCGGATGAGCGGCGCGACGCCGTGCGCTCGTACGTCTGCGCGCTCGAGGACGCCGGTGAGCTGCCGGCCGAGGGCGAGGCGGAACTGCGCTACCGCGGCCAGTCTTTCGAGCTGGCGGTGCCGTTGCAGCCGGGCCTGGCGGAGGCCTTTCACCGCGCTCACGAGGCGCGCTACGGCTACGCCGACCGCGACCGCCCGATCGAGCTCGTCGCCGTGCGGACGGCGGACGTGCGGCCCGGCCCGACGTTCGAGCTCCCGCCGGCCGAGCAGCTCGAAGCCCGCGGCCCGCAAGTCGTCGAGCTCGACGGCGCCACCTGTTGGATTCCCCCGGGGTGGGTGGGGGTTAGGGATGGGACCAGTAGCACGCTGCGGCTCACGAGACTGTCACGAGACCGTGCCGAATTCGTGAAATGAACATCGAGCTCCAGGTCATCGGCGCGTCGCTCCGCTCGATCGCGGACGAGATGGGCGCCGTGCTCGTCCGCTCCGCCTTCTCCGCCAACATCAAGGAGCGTCGCGACTGCTCGACGGCGCTGTTCGACTCACGCGGGCGGATGATCGCGCAGGCCGAGCACATTCCCGTGCACCTCGGCGCGATGCCCGACTCGGTCGCGGCCGTGCGCTCGCACGGCCCTGCGCCCGACGACGTCTGGATCCTCAACGACCCGTTTGCCGGCGGCACGCACCTGCCCGACATCACGCTCGTCACGTGCACACGCGTCGGCTTCGCGGTCACGCGGGCCCACCACGCCGACGTCGGCGGCGTCGAGCCCGGCAGCCTGCCGGCCGACTCGCGCCGGCTCGAGGACGAGGGCGTCGTGATCCCGCCGACGCGGCTCGACGAGGAGATTCTCGACGGCCTCGTCGCCCGGATGCGGAACCCGGACGAGCGCCGCGGCGACCTGCGCGCGCAGCTCGCGGCGCACGCCCTCGCGGCGCGCCGGCTCGACGAGCTCTGCGCGCGCCGCGGCCGGAAGCGCGTCGAGGCGGCGATGGACGAGCTGCACGACTACTCGGAGCGGGTGATCCGCGCCGCGATCGCGCGCCTGCCCGACGGTCGCTTCCACGCGACCGATGCGCTCGAGCCGGCCGGCGGAGGCGAGCTCGCGATCCATGCCACGGTCACGATCACCGGCGACGGGGTCGAGATCGACTTCGCCGGATCGGCGCCGCAGCACGAGGGCAACCTGAACTGCCCCCTCGCGGTCACGCGCTCGGTCTGCTACTTCGTCGTCCGCTGCCTCACCGATCCCGACGTCCCGGCCTCCGGCGGCGCGTTCGTCCCCGTGCGCGTGCGCGCGCCCGAGGGGTCGCTGGTGAACGCGCGCCCGCCCGCGGCGGTGGCGGCGGGGAACGTCGAGACCTCGAGCCGCATCGCCGACGCCGTCTTCGCCGCGTTCGGCCGGGCGGTGCCCGTGCCGGCGCAGGGACAGGGGACGATGAACAACCTCACCCTTGGCAACGACCGCTTCACGTACTACGAGACCGTCGGCGGTGGCCAGGGCGCGTGCCCGGACGCCGACGGCCCCTCGGGCGTGCACGTGGCGATGTCGAACACCCTCTCCACACCGGCCGAGGCGCTCGAGCTGGCGTATCCGCTACGGGTCGAGCGGCACGAGCTGCGCCAGGGGTCGGGTGGGAGCGGGGAGCATCGCGGCGGCGACGGGGTCGTGCGCGAGCTGCGGGTGCTCGAGGATTGCCGCCTCTCGCTGGTCGGCGAGCGGCGGGCGCACGCGCCGCGGGGCGCTCGCGGCGGGAGCCCGGGGCTGCCGGGGCGCAACCAGCTGAACGGGCAGCAGCTCCCGGGGAAGATCACGCGCGACCTTCGCGCAGGCGACGTCGTCCGTGTCGAGACCCCAGGCGGCGGCGGCTTCGGCCATGGCCGAAACGGCCACTAGGCAGGCGCGGCGGCGTCGAGTAGACCTTGCCGCGATGTTGCAGTTCCGGCACGAAGGCGTTTCACACCCGTGCGGCGGCCACGCCTACCGTCGGCATGAGTCGACGGGAGGTGGACGATGGAGACACGAAAACATCAGAGGCGTGTGCCGGGGCTCATGTTGCTTGCAGCATTGCTCACGGCCTTGGTCGCGGCGTCGCCGGCTGCGGTGCGCGCCGCGCCCGACCCCGGCACGGAGTACCCGGCGGACTCCTGCTACGACCCGAACATCGACTGCGGCAGCGGCGACAGCGAGACGGGTGTCTTGACCGAGTCGTGGGACGCCTACGACTACTCGCCGGGCACCTGCCACACGCGCTGGGCGCGCGCGACACGGCGCAACCTGGCGCACCTGATCGTGTTTCGGTACAACGAGCAGGTCCGGTGGTGTTACAGGAACAACGTGATCACGTACTTCTGGCGTGATCGCTGGCCCTCGAACACTTCCTTCGGATGGAGCTTCGACGGCCACATCGGCAGCAACTGCATCTACGAGCACTGTCCCGGCCGCGGCGTCGGCACGTATTCGACGAATGCCTGGACACAGGCAGAGTTCCATGTGTGCATCACGTGGTACTGCACGCACAAGTACCCGCTGGTGAACATCTGGGTGCACGGCGACGGAGGGAGCGGCGCGAGTGCAAGCGGCGCGTAGCTGGTTGGTCGCGATCGCGATCGCAGTCCTGGTCGTGCTGGTCGTGGTGTTCCTGCTCGCCGTACCGGGCTGCGGGTCGGGCTCGAGCGGCATCGGCAAGCTCTAGGAAGCGCGCGAGTGGGCGGCCCGCGAGCGGCCGCCCACTCGCGATCCGGTCGGCGCCACCATGCCGTACACTCCCGCGATGGTCTGGGAGTTCGTCTTCATGATGCTCGTGCTGAAGATCCCGATCGTGTATCTCTGCCTGGTCGTCTACTGGGCCGTGAAGGCCGAGCCGAAGCCGCCCGAGCCGTCCCGCGCGGAGGCTCTTGAGCCGCCCGACGAGCGGTCGCCGTGGTCGCCGCGGTTCCGCCGGCCCGGGCCGCGGCGTGGGCCCGAGCGGACACCGGCGAGGGCGCGGCGCGCTGCGGTGTCGCGGTGAGCGCCCAGCCGCAGGCACGCTCGGGCACCGCCGAGTCCATCGCCGGCCTGCTCGCGTCGCTCTCGATCTTCGCGAGCTGCATCGCCGTCGCCTACCGGCCCGGGCGGGTGATCCCGTTCGCGCTGCTGCTCGCGCTGCTCGCGGCCTCGATCGGGGGCCGCCACGCGCGCCTGGCCGCCTGGGCGATCGCCGTAGGCGGCGTCTGCTTCGTCGTCGGGATGGCGCTTGCGGTGATCACCGACAACCCGCTCTTCTAGCCCGGGGCGGAGGCGGCAGGCCGCGCCGGGAGGGATCCCGGTTGGTACAACAAAGACCATGAGCATGCACGACGTCGACGGGCTCAACGCCGGCTACGCCAGCGCGCTCTTTGAGCAGTACCTGGAAAACCCGGCTGCGGTGCCGACCGAGTGGCGCGCGCTCTTCGAGAGCGGCGCGAGCGAGCTCGTGGCCACGCATCCCGGGCTCGCGCGCCTGGTCGAGCTCCTGCGCGAGGACGGCAACGGCCACGTCGCTGCTCCCGCGCCGCCTGCCGCCGTCGCCGAGCCGGCGCCTCCCGAGCCGGCCCCGGTCGCGGCGGCGTCCGAGCCCGGGGCAGTCGAGACAGAAGCCCGGCCCGTTGCGGCCCCCGACGAGACGCTTCTCGCGGCGGTCGCCGCCGCCATGGCCCTCGTCACCGCGCATCGCACCCACGGCCACCTGGCAGCCCGGCTCGACCCGCTCGGCAGCGAGCCGGTCGGCGACCCGGCGCTGGAGCCCGAGCGGCGGGAGCCGAAGCTCACCGAAGAGCTACAGGAGCTGATCCCCGCCGAGATCCTCGGCGTCCACGTCCCGGGCGACACCCTTGCGGACGTGCTCCCGCAGCTGCGCGACGTCTACTGCGGCACGAGCGCCTACGAGATCGAGCACATCTCCGGCCACGAGCAGCGGGTCTGGCTCCGTACGGTGATCGAGTCGCGGCTGTACCACCACACGCTCTCCGCCGACGACAAGCACCGGCTGCTCGAGCGACTGACCGAGGTCGAGAGCTTCGAGCGCTACCTGCGTCGCGCCTTCCTCGGCCAGAAGCAGTTCTCGGTCGAGGGGCTCGACGTGATGGTGCCGATGCTCGACGAGGCGATCGTGCTCTCCGCCGAGGAGGGCGGGCACGAGGTCGTGCTCGGAATGGCCCACCGTGGGCGTCTCAACGTGCTGGCGCATGTGCTCGGCCGCCCATACGAGACGATCCTGCGTGAGTTCGAGGGCGAGCGGACGCTCGAGGCCGTCGTCTCCGACCCGGAGGGCGGCACCGGGGACGTCAAGTACCACCTCGGCGCCGAGGGGACGCGTCGCACCGCCTCCGGCGAGATCACGGTCACCCTCGCCTCGAACCCAAGCCACCTGGAGGCCGTCGACCCGGTCGTCGAGGGCCGCACCCGTGCCGAGCAGACCGACCGCTCCACCCGCGTCGGCTACCACGATCCGTCGGTAGCGCTGGCGGTTCAGATCCACGGCGACGCGGCCTTCCCGGCTCAAGGTGTCGTCGCCGAGACCCTCAACCTCGCGGAGCTGAACGGCTACTCGACCGGCGGCACGCTGCACCTGATCGCGAACAACCAGATTGGTTTCACGACCGACCCCGCCGACGCACGCTCGACGCGCTACTCGAGCGACCTCGCCAAGGGCTTCGACCTTCCGATCATCCACGTCAACGCCGACGACCCCGAAGCCGCCCTCTCCGCGGTCCGGCTCGCGATGGCTTTCCGCCGCCGCTTCTGCAGCGACGTCGTGATCGACCTCGTCGGCTACCGCCGCCACGGCCACAACGAGCAGGACGAGGCGGCGTACACCCAGCCGCTGATGGCGGCGCGGATCGAGCAGCAACCGAGCGTCCGCGAGCAGTACGCACACGCGCTCCTCCAGGAGGGCGTCGTCGCCCAGGAGGACCTCGACGCGATGGCCGAGCGCGTCGAGGCGACGCTGAAGGAGGCGCACGAGCGGCTGAAGACCACCTTCGGGCAGGGCGTGCCCGCGGTCGCCTACGAGGGGCGCATCCCGGCTTCGACGGGGGCCGAGGTCATCACCGCCGTGGGAGCCGACCGGCTTCGAGCGCTCGACGGCGAGCTGCTGCGCGTGCCCGAAGGCTTCACCGTCAACCCGAAGCTCGCCAAGCAGCTCGAGCGCCGCCGCGCAGCGCTCGACGACGGCGGTATCGACTGGGGCCAGGCCGAGGAGCTCGCGTTCGCGAGCCTGCTCGTCGAGGGCATCCCAGTCCGCCTCACCGGCCAGGACACCGAACGCGGCACGTTCTCGCACCGCCACCTCGTCCTCCACGACGCGCAGAACGGCCAGGCCTACGCGCCGATCCAGAACCTGGCCGAGTCGACGGCCTCGTTCGAGATCCACAACTCGCCGCTCTCCGAGGAGGCGTGCCTCGGCTTCGAGTACGGCTACTCGGTCGCGGCGCCCGAGGCGCTCGTGGCGTGGGAGGCGCAGTTCGGCGACTTCGTCAACGGCGCCCAGGTCGCGATCGACCAGTTCATCGTCTCCGGCCTCTCGAAGTGGGGGCAGACCTCACGCCTGACGCTGCTCCTGCCGCACGGGTACGAGGGCAACGGGCCGGAGCACTCCAGCGCCCGGCTCGAGCGGTTCCTCCAGCTCGCGGCCCAGGAGAACATTCGGATCACGAATTGCACGACCGCCGCGCAGTACTTCCACCTGCTCCGCCGCCAGGCGCTCGACCCCAGCGCGCGGCCGCTCGTCGTGATGACGCCGAAGGGGCTGCTGCGGCTGAAGCAGGCGGCCTCGCCGCTAGCCGAGCTGGCCGAGTCGTCGTTTCGGCCGGTGCTGGCCGACCCGACCGTGGACGCCGCTCGCGTGCGGCGACTCGTTCTCTGCTCGGGGAAGGTCTACTACGACCTCGTCGGGCACGAGCTGCGCGGTCAGGCCGAGTGGGTCGCCGTCGGCCGGCTCGAGCAGCTCTACCCGTTCCCCGTGGCGCAGGCGACCGAGCTCGTCCGCTCGTTCCCGCAGCTGCAGGAGCTCGTCTGGGCCCAGGAGGAGCCGCAGAACATGGGGCCCTGGCGGGCGATCCGGCACCGGCTCGAGGAGACGCTCCCCGAGGGCGTACGGCTTCGCTTCGTCGGCCGTCCGTGGCGCGCCAGCCCCTCCGAGGGGTACCCGACCGCGCACTTGAAGGAGCAGGACCGGATCGTGCGGGAGGCCCTGACGGCCTAGAAGAGGCGCGCGCTTACGAGCGCGGGCGGCGGCGCTGCCGCTGTTCCATCAGCTTCGCCGCCACCCTCGGCCCGTGCTTGCGGGCCTGGTGGACGATCAGCTTGCGGTGCTGCTTCGGGATGCGCCGCCAGATGTCCCACGCGGTCAACGCGACGGCGACGGGGCCGGCGCCGCGGAGAGGACGAAGTCGAGCCACGGCGGGAGCCTAGCGCTTCGGCCCGTGCCCGCCGCCGTTGCCGCCGTGGTTCCCGTCGCCATGGTCGCCTCCACGATTCCCGTGGTCGCCATGATCACCGCCGCCGTGCCCTCCGCCTGAGGGCGGCGGGTCGTGCCTGGGCGGCGGCCCCGGATCGTGCTTGGGCGGCGGTCCCGGATCGTGCTTGGGCGGCGGGCCCGGGTCGTGCTTGGGCGGCGGGCCCGGGTCGTGCTTGGGCTTGTCGTGACCGAGTGCGCGGCCATGCGGAGGAGGAGGCGGCGGAAACCTCGACGTCGGAGGCGAAGGAGGAGGCGGCGGCGGCGGAGGCGGAGGGGGCGGTGGGGGTGGGGGGGGCGGAGGCGGAGGCGGGGGAGGAGGCGGAGGCGGGGGAGGAGGTGGCGGAGGGGGCGGAGGCGGGGGAGAAGGCGGAGGAGCCGCAGGCGGCGGAGGAGTCGGGCGCGGCGAGCCGGGCGAGGGCGCCGGCGCCCGTCCGTTCGAAGCAGTGGGCCGGCTCGGGGCCGACGAGCGCGAGATCGCGGCCAGGGCTGCTCCGCCGGTTGGCAGGGTGGAGGCGCCGCCGCCGCCGGCGCGCGCGTTCTTGCCGTGCGCGCGCGGGGAAATGAGCGGCGCGGCGCGAATGACCGTCACCGGATTGTTACGAGTACCCGGGAGCGCGAGGGACTCGGGCGGCGAGTCGGTGCCCAGCGTCACGAGCGTCGGCAGCGTCACCGCAGCGGCGAACGCCGTCCCGGCAACCGCGGCCGTTGCAATGATTGCGAGACCCCTACTCATAAGCTCCCCGACTTCTGCCGATCCATTGCATCATGGTATCGGCGGTATCTGCGGTCACCCTAAATTTTTGAGGAATGAGCTTTAAGCTCAAACTCGTCGCGTACTTCCTGATCCTCTCGCTGCTGCCGCTCGGCGCGGCGGGTTGGGCGCTCCATTCGGTCACGAGCCGCAGCGAGACGCGGCGTGTCGACGTGCGGCTCGAAGCGGGACTTCACGCGGTTCTGGCGTCGTACAAGACCGAGCTGGCCGCCGCGAACAGGCGGGCTAAAGCGCTGGCGCGCTTGCCGGCGTTCCAGCAGGCGCTGCAGCGAGGGGATCAGGCCGAGTTGCGCCGACTCGTGCTCGCGCGGCGCGGGCTGCGCCTCGAGGCGAACGGCTTCGCCGTCGGTCCGGCCGAGATGGTCGGGCCCAGGAGCTCGATCTCGATCGTCGGCGGGAAGGGGCATGCGGGGACGCTCGTCGCCGGGATCCCGCTGGCTACGGCGTCGCTCGACCGCCTCAGCGTCCTGGCCGGGCTCGACAGCGAGGACGAGCTGGTCGTGCTCGACGGCGGCCGGGTCGCGGCCGGCCCGCCTGCGCTGCGCGGCGCGATCGTCCCGGCGCCACCGCGGGCGCGGACGGTCGACGCCGGCCACGACCGCTACCGAGCCCTCGCGGCCAGCCTGCAGGAGGGGACGAAGAGCCCCGCCCTCGCCCTGCTCGCGCCGCAGGACCAGATCGACGACGCCGTCGCGACCGCCGACCGGCGACTCCTGATCGGCCTGCTTCTCTCCCTCGCGTTCGTCGCCATCGTCGCCTACATCGTCGGCCGCTCCATCGTCACCTCTCTCGGACGCCTCGCCACCGCCGCGAACGCGATCGCGCGCGGCCGGCTCGACCGCCGCGTCGAGGTGCAGGGCCGCGACGAGTTCGGCCGCCTGGGCCTCGCCTTCAACGAGATGGCCGACCAGCTCGAGGCGCGGCTGGAGGAGCTCGACGCCGAGCGCGGCCGGCTGCGCGACGCAACCGTCCGCTTCGGTGAGGCGCTCGCGGCTACGCACGACGTCGACCAGCTGCTGCGCGTGATCGTCGAGACCGTCGTCGAGACGACCGGCGCGACCGGCGGCCTCGTCGTCGGCCTCGGGGGCGAGATCGTCCAGTCGGGAACGCTCTCCGACCGCGGCGAGACGTTCGAGCTGCCGCTGACGGCCGGCCGTCAGAGCTTCGGCACGCTCACGCTCTCCGGCCGCGGCTTCACCGTCGAGCAACGCCGCACCGCGGCAACCCTCGTCGCCCACGCGGCGATCGCGCTCGAGAACGCGCGACTGCACCGGATCGTCGCTCGGCAGGCCCTGGTCGACATGCTCACCGGCCTCGCCAACCGCCGCCATTGCGAGGAGGCGCTGGCGAGCGAGCTGATGCGCGCGGAGCGCTTCGGTGGCTCGGTCGCGTTCGTGCTGGCCGACCTCGACGAGTTCAAGTCGATCAACGACCGCTTCGGGCACCCGGTCGGCGACGGCGTGCTCGTCGAGTTCGCGGAGACGTTGCGCGAGTGCGTTCGCGAGATCGACCTGCCCGCGCGCTGGGGCGGCGAGGAGTTCGCGATCGTGCTGCCCGGCACCGACCTCGACGGCGCGGCGCGGCTCGCCGAGCGCGCCCGCGTCGCGCTGGAACGGCGCACCATCCTCTCGCCCGAGGGGACGCGCATCCACGTCACGGTCAGCCTGGGCGTCGCCGCGTTCCCGGAGGCCGCCGCCGGAGACGCGATCGTCGCCGCCGCCGACGGCGCGCTCTACGAGGCGAAGCGCACGGGCAAGAACCGCGTCGTCACGGCCCGCCCGCGCACGCGCCAGGCATAACCGCTGCTATCGGCAGGGTTACCCGTTAGAATCCCGCATCTGCCCCTACGTAACCCACGGGAGGAGTACCGCCGGTGGAGACCTCTTCGCTGTTTGCACAAGTCATCCAGGATCATCTAGCGCTGAAGCAGCAGAACTCGGAGCTCGAGGACGAGCTACCGCTCGACCGTTACAAGTCCGAGGACCCGTTCGAGAACCACCCGCTCTTCAAGACCGAGGAGCAGGCCCGCATCGAGGAGACGATGGACGGCGAGGAGTCGGCCATCACGACCGAGCGCGCGCCCCTCGCGTGGCCGACCGAGGAGTCGGAGGCCGAGGCCGAGGGCCTCTGGAGCCGATCGCGCGACTTCGACTGGGGCGACTGACTCACATCGCCTAGGCTCTCGGTTCACCGACCGGGAGGATCGAGAGATGAAGAGACTTCGTTTTGCCGCCCTCGGCGCCGCGCTGGCGTACTTCTTCGACCCGCAGAACGGCCGCAGCCGCCGCAAGAACGCGATCAAGCGCCTGGCAACGCTCAGGCGCCGGCGCTCGGGCGAGCCCACAGCGCAGCCCGACGACGTGACGCTCGCGCGGCAGGTCGAGTCCGAGCTCTTCCGCGGCGCGGATGTGCCGAAGGGCGCGATCAACGTCAATGCCGAGAACGGCAAGGTCGTGTTGCGCGGCGAGGTCGACTCGCCGCAGATGATCGACGACCTCGTCGCCAAGGCGCGCAGCGTGCACGGTGTGCAGGGCGTCGAGAACCTGTTGCACACGCCGGGCGAGCCCGCGCCGATGCACGAATAGCGTCCGGCGCCGCGGCTAGCGTCGCCCGCCTGGAGGCGAAGCAGGAGACCGACGAGCGCTGCCTGCGCTGCGGGGCCGTGATGGAGTGGCGGCACCAGACCTGGCAGTGCTCGAGGTGCCGCTTCAAGCTCGGGTGCTGCGAGGGCGAGCCGCAGTCCTGCAAGCCTCGGTCTGCAGACCAGCGATAATCGCGGCCGGTGTCATTGCAGGAGCGAACCGAGGAGCGGTCCGTCGAGGGCGCGAACGGCGGCTCGAGCCCCGCGGTGCGCCTCGAGGGCGTGCGCAAGTCGTACGGCGAGGTGGCCGCGGTGGACGGCGTCGACCTCGAGATCCGCGAGGGCGAGTTCTTCACGCTGCTCGGCCCGTCCGGCTCGGGCAAGACGACGACGCTCCGGCTGATCGCGGGCTTCGAGCGGCCGGACGGCGGGCGGATCGAGCTCGGCGGCCGCGACGTCTCGAACCTGCCGCCGTACGCCCGCGACGTGAACACGGTCTTCCAGGACTACGCGCTCTTCCCGCACATGACCGTGGCCGAGAACGTCGCCTACGGGCTGCGCGTCAAGGGCGTCGCGCGCCGCGAGCGCGCCGCGCGCGTCGAGGAGGTGCTGCGGCGGATGCGCCTGCCCGGCCTCGGCGGGCGTAAGCCCGTCCAGCTCTCGGGCGGCCAGCGGCAGCGCGTCGCGCTCGCCCGCGCGCTCGTGAACCGGCCGGAGGTGCTGCTCCTCGACGAGCCGCTCGGCGCGCTCGACCTGAAGCTCCGCCAGGAGATGCAGCTCTTCCTGAAGAGCCTCCAGCAGGACCTCGGGATCACGTTCGTGTACGTGACGCACGACCAGGACGAGGCGCTGACGATGAGCGACCGCCTGGCCGTCTTCAACCACGGGCGCATCGAGCAGCTCGGCGCGCCTGCGGAGGTCTACGAGCGGCCGAGCAGCGGCTTCGTCGCCGGCTTCGTCGGCGTCTCGAACGAGATCGAGCGCGACGGCAAACGCTACGCCGTGCGCCCGGAGAAGATCCACATGAGCGACGCAGGGTCCGCTCCGGTCGCCGGCATGCACGCCGAGACCGGCCGGATCCGCGACGTCGTGTATGCCGGGATGGTGACCCGCTTCGTGGTCGTGCTCGACCGCGGCGGCGAGCTCCAGGTCGTCCGGCAGAACCTCGAGACCTCGTCGGCCGAGGCGCTCGACGCCGCGGGCCGCAACGTCCTCCTCGAGTGGCGCCCAGAACACCAGCTCGAGATCGACGACAGCACGGGGGAGACGGAAGGAGAGAGATGAAGAAGCACAGGCGCGCTCTCGGCTGGAGCGCGGTCGCCTTGCTGGTGGGAGCGCTCGCGTTCCTCGCGGCGGGCTGCGGCGGCGGAGGCGGGAGCAAGGCTTCGGAGACGACGACGAAGGGGCCGACCCTCCCGACCTCGATCGGGAAGGGCGAGGGCAAGCTTAGCCTCGTGGCGTGGGAGGGCTACACGCAGCCCGACTGGGTCAAGCCGTTCGAGAAGCAGACCGGCTGCAAGGTCACGAGCAAGTACGCCGGCTCCTCGGACGAGATGGTGACGCTGATGCGGCAGGGCGGCGGCCAGTACGACATGGTCTCGGCCTCGGGCGACGCCTCGGTCCGGCTGATCAAGGGCGGCGACGTGCAGGCGATGAACCCGAAGCTGATCCCGGACTTCCCGAACTTCATCGACGCGCTCAAGTCGCCGTCGCACAACACGATCGACGGCGTGCACTACGGGATCTCGTTGCAGTGGGGCCCCAACACGCTCCTCTACAACACCCAGAAGGTGAAACCGGCGCCGACGAGCTGGAGCACGCTCTACGACCCGAAGTACAAGGGCCAGATCACGATCCCGGACAACCCGATCCAGATCGCGGACGCGGCGGTCTACCTCGCGAAGGCGCAGCCCGATCTCAAGATCACCGATCCGTACGAGCTGAACCAGAAGCAGTTCGACGCCGCGGTGAAGCTCCTGAAGCAGCAGCGGCCGCTCCTGAAGAAGCACTGGAGCCTGGCTTCCGACGAGATCGACCTGTTCAAGAACGGCGACGCCACGCTCGGGGCCTCCTGGCCGTACCAGACCAACACGCTCGCGGCCGACAAGGTCCCGGTCAAGGATCTGATCCCGAAGGAAGGCGCGACGGGTTGGGCCGACACGTGGATGCTGTCGTCGAAGTCGAAGCACCCGAACTGCGCCTACCTGTGGGTGAAGTGGGTCTCCACGCCCAAGGTGCAGGCGCAGCAGGCGATCTACTTCGGAGAGACCCCGGCCAACACGAAGGCGTGCCCGGTCATGGACCAGCTCAGCCCGGGCTCGTGCAAGCAATACCACGCCGATGCGCCGGCGTCGTACTTCGACAGCATCAAGTTCTGGAAGACGCCGCTCGCCGACTGCGGCAACGGCAAGACCGACTGCATCGACTACAACCAGTGGCAGCAGGCCTGGACCGAGATCAAGGGGTAGCGGCCCTTGGCCGTACGGGCTGAAGAGGCGGGCCGCCCCACGCGGGCGGCCCGCCGCCGCCTCTCCGGCGTCTTCTGGCGGCGGCCGTGGCTGCGCGGCCTTTCGCAGCTCGGGCCGCCGGCGGGCCTCTTCCTGGCCATCTACATCGCCGCGATCGCGGTGCTCTTCGTGTCGGCCTTCTGGACGCTCGACCCGCTGAGCGGCGAGATCGTCCACGACTGGGGCCTGCAGAACTTCAAGACGCTCTGGAACGAGCACACCTACTGGCGGATCGCCGGGCGGACGATCGGCATCGCGGCCGCGGTCACCGTCACCGACATCGTGATCGCGTTCCCGTTCGCGTACTTCATGGCGCGGCTGGCGAGCCCGCGGCTACGGACGGTGCTGTTCGTGCTCGTGCTGCTGCCGCTCTGGTCGAGCTACCTGGCCCGCATTTACGCCTGGCGGCTGATCCTCTCGAACGACGGCGCGCTGAACTGGGGCCTCGGCGGGCTCGGCCTCCCGCACCAGCACATCGCCTACACGAACTGGGCGATGTGGATCGTCTTCTCCTACATCTGGCTCCCGTTCATGATCCTGCCCGTCTATGCGTCGCTCGAGCGGATCCCGGACTCGCTGCTCGAGGCCTCGCGCGACCTCGGGGCGCGCAACTGGACGACCTTCCGGCGGGTGATCCTGCCGCTCGCGCTCCCGGGCGTGGTGGCCGGGACGATCTTCACCTTCTCGCTGACGCTGGGCGACTACATCACGCCGATCCTGGTCGGCAACACGCAGTTCATCGGCAACGTCGTCTACCGCAACGTGCTCGGACTGAGCTACAACCTGCCGTTCGCGGCGGCGTACGCGATGGTCCCGCTCGCGGTGATGGGCGTCTACCTGATCCTGGCGAGGCGCGCGGGCGCCTTCGAGGCCCTTTGATGGAAAGCCGGCTGGGACGCGCGGGGCTGGCGCTGTGGGCGCTCGGCGTCGTGCTCTTCCTCTGGCTCCCGCTCGCGATCATCCTCGTCTACGCGTTCAACACCTCGAACATCCAGAGCTGGCCGATTCCGGGACTCACCCTGCGCTGGTTCCGGGTCGCCTGGAACGACCCCGAAGCGCGCGACGCGCTGCTGCTCTCGCTGAAGGCGGCGCTCGCCGCGACCGCGGTCGCGCTGGTGCTCGGGACCATGGCGGCCGTCGCGATCTCGCGCTTCCGCTTCTTCGGCCGTGAGATCTTCTCGTTCCTGATCGTGCTGCCGATTGCGCTCCCAGGCGTGATCACGGGGATCGCCCTGTCGTCCTTCTACACGTTCTGGGGCGTGCAGTTCTCGCTCTGGACGATCGTGATCGGCCACGCAACCTTCTGTGTCGTGATCGTCTACAACAACGTCCTCGCGCGGCTGCGGCGGACCTCGCCGTCGATCGTCGAGGCGTCGATGGACCTCGGCGCGGACGGCTGGCAGACCTTCCGCTTCGTCACCTTCCCCGTGTTGTCGACCGCGCTCGTCTCGGGCGCCCTGCTCGCCTTCGCGCTCTCGTTCGACGAGGTGATCGTGACGCTCTTCACGGCGGGGGCGCAGAACACGCTGCCGATCTGGATCCTCGGCAAGATCCGCCTCGGCCAGCAGCTTCCGGAGGTGAACGCCGTCGTCTTCTTCGTGATCGTGCTGACGGTGATCCCGGTCGTCATCTCACAGCGGTTGACGCAGGAGTCCGGCATCTTGCGGCGCGAGTAGTAGGCTGAACCCAGTCTCGACCGGGAGGGTTTGCGATGAGCGTGACCGTTTCGCAGCACAAGAACTTCGTCGGGGGCGAGTGGGTGGACGCGATCGAGGGCGGCACGATGGAGGTGCTGAACCCGGCGACCGGCGAGATCATCGCCGAAGTCCCGAGCGGGACGCAGGCCGACGTCGACCGCGCCGTCGAGGCGGCGAAGAAGGCGCTGCCGGAGTGGCTCGAGACGACACCCGGCGAGCGCGCCGAGGCGCTCCTCAAGCTCGCGGCGGCGGTCGAGGACAACGCGGAGGAGCTCGCCGAGCTCGAGTCGCAGAACGTCGGCAAGCCGCTCTCCTACGCGCGCGACGAGATGCCCGTCTCGGCGGACAACCTGCGCTTCTTCGCCGGCGCAGCCCGGTTGCTCGAGGGGAAGTCGGCCGGGGAGTACATGCGCGGCTACACCTCGATGATCCGGCGCGAGCCGCTCGGGATCGTCGGCGGGATCGCGCCGTGGAACTACCCGCTGATGATGGCCGTCTGGAAGATGGGCCCCGCGCTGGCGGCCGGCAACGTGCAGATCGTCAAGCCATCCGAGCAGACGCCGCTGACGACGTTGCGCTTCGCCGAGCTCGCGGCAGAGATCCTGCCGCCGGGCGTGCTCAACGTGATCACCGGCGACGGCGAGCCGGTGGGTGCCGGGATCGTGCGGCACCCGGACGTGCGCATGGTCTCGCTGACCGGCGACGTCGCGACCGGCAAGGAGATCGCGCGCACGGCGGCCGACACCCTCAAGCGCGTTCACCTCGAGCTCGGCGGCAAGGCACCGGTGCTCGTCTTCGACGACGCCGATCCGGCCGCGGTCGCCGAGGGGATCAAGATCGCCGGCTACTGGAACTCCGGCCAGGACTGCACCGCCGCCTCGCGCGTGGTCGCCGGGCCGAAGATCTACGACAAGCTGCTCGACGAGCTCGTGCCGCTGGTCGAGTCGCTGCATGTCGGCGACCCGGCCGAGGGCGACGAGATCGAGATGGGCCCGGTGATCTCGAAGGCGCAGCAGGAGCGCGTGCTCGGCTTCCTCGACCGCGCGAAGGGCGCAAAGGTACTGACGGGCGGGGGGACGAACGGCGACCGCGGCTTCTTCGTCAAGCCGACGGTTGTCGCCGAGGTGGGGCAAGAGGACGAGATCGTCCAGCGCGAGGTGTTCGGGCCGGTCGTGACGGTGCAGCGCTTCGCCGACGACGACCAGGCGATCGCGTGGGCGAACGACGTCGACTACGGGCTCGCCGCCTCGGTCTGGACGCGCGACGTCGGCCGGGCGCTGAACGCCGCGAGGAAGCTCCAGTTCGGGACGGTCTGGATCAACGACCACATCCCGCTGGTCTCGGAGATGCCGCACGGCGGCTACAAACAGTCGGGCTACGGCAAGGACCTGAGCGCGTACTCGCTCGAGGACTACACGCAGATCAAGCACGTGATGGCGAAGATCGACTAGTGGAACACGGGGAACCCCTGGTTCCCGTGGAACTGGCGCTTCCGTTCTCGTTGCACGGCGGCGGCGGGACGGTGACGGTTGTGTACCGGGCGAACGACGATCCGGAGCGCTGGGGCTACAGCGTCCTGGGCCTCTCCTGGCCACCGCGTCTCGCCGAGGGGCTGCCCGTGCTCGAGGCGCGCGTGTCCTCTCCACTCGAAGGCTACGCGGCGGTGATGGGCTGGATCCAGGTCGTGCGAATTCACGTCTCGAAGGCGAGTACATCCATGGTGGCCGGCGGTGACAAGGCGCCACCCGGCGACCACGCCTGGGTCGACGGGCCGCCTCAGCTGCGGGGACTCGGGGTGCCGTTCGTGTCGTTCGGGCAGTGCCCGTCGCTGTTCGACGCACCGGCTTCGACGGAGAGCGACATTCGCTTCGTCGCCGACTCCTTCCTGACGGCGAGCCCCGATGCACTGATCAGCCGGCGTTCGCAAGCCTGCTTCGGACTCCGCTGGGGCTACTCCACGAAGACCGATCACGAGCCCGAACTCCTTTCACCCAGTCCGCTCGCCGCGACCGATTGGCAGCGGGCGCTGCCTCTCCTCGAAGAGAACTTCCCCGATTGGACGTTCGAACCGGCCTGGATTTCCTGACCGTGCCCTCCCGTTCGATCGAAAGGCAGAACACTTCTCGGTTGCGCGATGCGAGGCATACCTGGTAGTAAGGCCTCGCATTGCGCAGACCTGAGCGACGCGAGCGGCGGCGGGGCGCGGTCAGCGCTGCTCCGCACCTCGACCGGATCGACCAGCGGCTGATCGAGGCGCTGCAGAAGAACGGCCGCGAGCCGTTCCGCCGCATCGCCGCCGATGTGGGCGTCTCGGAGGCCACGATCCGCGCGCGCTACCAGCGCCTGTGCGAGGACAACATCCTCCAGGTCACCGGGGTGACGAACCCCCTCGGGCTCGGCTTCGACGCGATCGCGATGGTGGGCATCCGCACCGGCGGCGCCCCCGAACCGGTCGCCGACGAGATCTCGCAGTGGGACGAGGCGGGCTACGTCGTGATCACCGCGGGCCAGTTCGACCTCCTCGTCGAGCTCGTCTGCGCCGACCGGCGCCAGCTGCTCGACCTGACGAACCGGGTCCGGGAGCTCGACGGCGTCGTCTCGACCGAGAGCTTCCTCTACCTCGAGCTCTGGAAGCAGCTCTACGACTGGGGCACGCAGGCCGAGAACGGTCTCCGCGTGGGGGTGAGCTGATGGCGGTCGCCGAGAAGCCGCAGGCCCCGACCGCGCCGGCGACCGCGGACGTCCGGCTCGACCACGTGACGAAGCGCTTCGAGGACGTCGTCGCCGTCGACGACCTCTCGCTCGAGATCGAGCGCGGCAGCTTCTTCGCGCTGCTCGGCCCCTCGGGCTGCGGCAAGACGACGACGCTGCGCATGATCGGCGGCTTCGAGGAGCCGACCGAGGGGACGATCTACCTCGGCGACGAGCCCGTCAGCGGCAAGCCGCCCTACAAGCGCGACGTGAACACCGTCTTCCAGTCGTACGCGCTCTTTCCGCACCTGAGCATCTTCGAGAACGTGGCCTTCGGGCTTCGCCGCCGCCGCGTGAGCAAAGGTGACGTGCGCGGCCGGGTGCTCTCGATTCTCGGGCTCGTCGGGCTCGAGGGGTACGAGAAGCGTAAGCCGCGACAGCTCTCCGGCGGCCAGCAGCAGCGCGTCGCGCTCGCTCGCGCGCTCGTGAACAAGCCGCGCGTGCTCCTGCTCGACGAGCCGCTCGGCGCGCTCGACCTCAAGCTGCGCAAGCAGATGCAGCTCGAGCTGAAGGCGATCCAGCACGACGTCGGCATCACCTTCATCCACGTCACGCACGACCAGGAAGAGGCGATGACCATGGCGGACGGGATCGCGATCATGAACGCCGGCAAGATCGAGCAGCTCGGCGCCCCGGCCGACCTCTACGAGAAGCCGGAGACGGCGTTCGTCGCCAGCTTCCTCGGCATCTCGAACCTGCTGGCCGGCACCGTCACTGGCCCCGAGAGCGTACGCCTCGACGAGGGCACGGAGGTGCGGGTGCCGCGCGAGGTGCTGCAGGGCCGGACCGGCAAGGTCGCCGTGGGCGTCCGCCCGGAGAAGATCCGCGTCGGCCACGGGGAGGAGAACCGCCTCACCGGCCGGCTGCTCGAGACCGCGTACGTCGGCGTCGCGACGCAGTACGTCCTCGAGACGAGGGCCGGCAACGTCAGCGTCTACGTCCAGAACAGCGAGCCCGGCGCCCGCGACCACGCGCCGAGCGAGATCTCGTGGAGCCCCGACTCCACGTTCGTCGTCGACTCAACGGAGGGTGCGGAATGACCGACCAGCTCACCAGGCGGCAGCTGCTCGAGCGGGCAGCGATGGGAGGGGCCGCGATCACGTTTCCGGGGATCCTCGCCGCCTGCGGCAGCAGCGGTTCGAAGGCTTCCAGCGGCACTACCAGCGTCGAGCAGACGCTCGCGAAGACGCTGAACTTCTCGAACTGGACGCTCTACATGGACGTGAACAAGAAGACGAAGGCGTTCCCGTCACTCGATGCGTTCCAGAAGAAGACCGGCGTCCACGTCAACTATTCCGAGGACATCAATGACAACGCGTCGTTCTTCGGGAAGATCCAGGGCCCGCTCTCGCGCGGCCAGTCGATCAACCGCGACATCGTCGTCCTGACCGACAACGACCGGTACCTCGGGCTGATGCTGAGGAAGGGCTGGGCCGAGAAGCTCGACAAGTCGGCGATCCCGAACATGAAGAACCTCGTCGACGTGCAGAAGCACCCGAACTTCGACCCCAACCGCGACTACACGCTGCCGTGGCAGTCGGGCATGACGGGCATTGCCTACAACGACACGCTCACCGACCCGGTGCTCTCGGTCGACCAGCTGCTCGAGAACCCGAAGCTGAAGGGCAAGATCACCTGCCTGAACTCGATGGGCGACGCGATGACGATCGTGATGCTCTCGAACGGCGACGACCCGACGAAGGTCACCGACAAGAGCTGGAACGCCGCCTTCAACCGGATCAAGAAGGCCGTCGACAACAAGCAGATCCGCCAGTTCACGGGCAACGACTACGCGCCGATCCTCGCCCGCGGTGACCTCATGGCCGCGATGTCGTGGTCGGGCGACATTGCGCAGCTCGGGAACAAGCACATCCACTGGAACGTGCCCGAGGCCGGCGGCGCCCTCTGGACGGACAACATGCTGATCCCGAAGGGCGGCAACGTCTACACCGCGTCGGTCTACATGAACTACGTCTACGACCCGAGGGTCCAGGGCGCGATGGAGGCCGGCGACCCGAAGCGGAACATCACCGGCATCTACTACATCCCGCCGGTCAAGGGCGCCGGGACGTGGGCGAAGAAGTACGACCCGGCGGTCGCGAACAACCCGCTCATCTTCCCGAGCGCGAAGACGCTCAGCAAGGTCAAGATCTTCGACAGCAAGGCGCTCAACAACCAGAAGTACCTCGAGCAGTGGCAGAACCTGATCTCGGGTTGAGCGGTTGAGCCTGTTCCACCGACACCGGGGCCTGACCCCGTACCTGCTGCTCGCCCCAGGGGTGCTCTTCCTGGCGGTGTTCTTCGTCGTGCCGCTCGGGTTCCTCGCCTACCAGTCGCTGCAGTCGGGGAACTTCGACATCGGCTTCACCTTCACGTGGGCGTGGAGCAACTACTGGGACGCGCTCCACAACTACAAGGCGCAGTTCATCCGCTCGCTGGAGTACGCCGGGATCGCGACGCTGCTCTCGCTCGCGATCAGCTACCCGGTCGCGTACTGGATCGCGTTCCGCGGCGGCCGCTGGAAGAACCTGCTGCTGCTGTTCATCGTCGCGCCGTTCTTCGTCACGTACCTGATCCGGACGCTCGCCTGGGAGACGATCCTCTCCGACAACGGCTTCGTCGTGAACACCCTTCAGTCGCTGCACATGCTCGGGCCGAGCGGGCGGCTCCTGGCGACCTCGACCGCCGTAGTGACCGGGATCACCTACAACTTCCTGCCCTTCATGGCCCTGCCGCTGTACGTCTCGCTCGAGCAGATCGACGGGCGGCTGATCGAGGCGGCCGAGGACCTCTACGCGAGCAAGCTGCAGGCCTTCCTGCGCGTGACCTTCCCGCTCTCGCTCCCGGGCGTCGTGGCGGGGACGCTGCTCACGTTCATCCCCGCGGCCGGCGACTTCATCAACGCGCAGCTGCTCGGATCGACGGAGAACCACATGATCGGGAACGTGATCCAGTCGAAGTTCCTCGAGCAGACCGACTACCCGGCGGCCGCGGCGATGTCGTTCATCCTGATGGCAGGCATCCTCGTCGCGGTCTTCGTGTACGCGCGACTGGTCGGCACCGAGCAGCTGACGGGGACCGCGGTATGAGCGCGGTCGCGGTCGAACAGGCGGGGCCGAACGTCCTCTCGAAGGTGTGGGCGTTCGTCCGGCATCACATCCTCACGGCTTACTCGATCCTGTTCTTCGTCTATCTGCTGCTGCCGATCGCGGTCGTGGTCGTCTTCTCGTTCAACAACCCGCCCGGCAAGTTCAACTACACATGGAACAAGTTCACGTGGGACAACTGGCGCTACTGGGACGGCGTGCCGGGGATCAGGAGCTCGATCGTCCTCTCGCTGCAGATCGCGCTGCTGGCGAGCATCATCGCCACGGCGGTGGGGACGCTGATCGCGCTCGCGCTCGTGCGGTACGGCTTCCGCGGGCGCGCGACGACGAACATCCTCATCTTCCTGCCGCTCTCGACCCCGGAGATCGTGCTCGGCGCCTCGCTGCTGACGCTGTTTTTGAACATGAACGTGATCTTCGGCTTCTGGACGATCCTGACCGCGCACATCATGTTCTGCATCAGCTTCGCTGTCGTGACCGTGAAGGCACGCCTGGTCGGGTTCGACCGCCACCTCGAGGAGGCGGCTATGGACCTCGGGGCCAACGAGTGGACGACCTTCCAGAAGGTGACGCTGCCGCTGATCGCGCCGGCGATCCTGGCCGCGCTGCTGCTCTGCTTCGCGATCTCGATCGACGACTTCGTCGTCACATACTTCAACTCCGGCAACCGGATCACGTTCCCGCTCTACGTCTGGGGCGCCGCGCGGATCGGTGCGCCGCCGCAGGTGAACGTGATCGGGACGGCGATCTTCGTGATCGCGCTGACGGCGATGCTGGTCAACGTGCTCGTCCAGATGCGGCGGCAGAAGAGGCAGGCGTGACCAGCGTCTCGACCGGCCTCTCGCCGGAGCAGCTGCAGCAGGCCGCCCGCGACCACCTCTGGCTGCACTTCACGCGCATGGGCGGCTACCGCGACGGCGAGGTGCCGGTGATCGTCCGCGGTGAGGGGTGCTACCTGGAGGACTCGAACGGCAAGCGCTATCTGGACGCGCTCGCCGGCCTCTTCGCGGTCCAGATCGGCTACTCGTACGGCGACGAGGTGGGCGAGGCCGCGGCGGCGCAGATGCGGGAGCTGCCCTTCTACACCAACTGGTCGTACGCGCACCCGCGCGCGATCGAGCTCGCGGCCGAGGTCGCGAAGCTTGCCCCCGGCGATCTGAACCGCGTCTTCTTCGTCTCGGGCGGCTCCGAGGCGGTCGAGGCGGCCTGGAAGCTGGCGCGTCAGTACTACTCCGCCCGCGGCGAGCATCGCGCGACGCTCGCGCACATCCCGGCCCACCCGGGCGAACCCCACTCCCGCATCGACGCCGAGCATGCAGCGCGCCTGGCGGGGGAGCGGCGCTGGAAGGCGATCTCGCGCCACGTCGCCTACCACGGGACGACGATGGGCGCGCTCTCGATCAACGGCATCCCCGCCCTGCGCGCCCCGTTCGAGCCGCTCGTGCCCGAGGTGCTGCACGTGCGCAACACGAACCGCTACCACCGTTCGCCCGAGGAGACCGAGGAGCAGTTCACGCGCTTCCTGCTCGACGACCTCGAGCAGACGATCGAGGCGACCGGCCCGGAGACCGTGGCGATGGTGATCATGGAGCCGGTGCAGAACGCGGGCGGGGCGTTCACGCCGCCCGAGGGCTACTGGCAGGGCGTGCGCGAGCTCTGCGACCACTACGAGATCCTGCTCTGCGCCGACGAGGTGATCACCGGCTTCGGGCGGCTCGGCGCGTGGTTCGGCTCGGAGCGCTACGACATCCGCCCCGACCTCGTCACGTGCGCCAAGGGGCTCTCGTCGGCCTACGCGTCGATCGGCGCCGTGATCGCGACCGACCGTGTGATCGAGCCGTTCCTCGAGGGCGAGCGCATGTACTCCCACGGGATGACCTTCGGCGGCCACCCCGTCCAGGCCGCGATCGCGCTCAAGAACCTCGAGATCATGCGCCGCGAGAAGATCGTCGAGCACGTCGCCGAGCGCGAGGGGTGGGTGCGCGACACGCTGGGCCAGCTGCTCGAGCTGCCGATCGTCGGCGACGTGCGCGGCACCGGCTTCTTCTACGCGCTCGAGCTGGTCAAGCACAAGGAGACGCGCGAGACGTTCAGCGACGACGAGTGCGAGCGGCTCCTGCGCGGGTTCCTCACGCCGCGCATGTTCGAGGCCGGATTGATCTGTCGGGCCGACGACCGGGGCGACCCGGTGATTCAGATCTCGCCGCCGCTCGTCGCGGGCACGGCCGAGTGGGAGGAGCTCGTCGGCATCCTCGGCGAGGTGCTGACGGAGGCCTGGCAGCGAATCTAGGTGAGGAGGCCTTGGCGCAACCTCAGCTGAGTCTCCGGGCCGCGCTGCTCGCCCCGATGCTGCGTCCTCAGTCGCGTCCGTATCCTCCGGATACGAATGCTCCCTGCGTCCTTGCCTCGGAACGACCATCGCACCCCGGCGACGAGTGAGGTTCCGCCAAGACCTCCTAGGTCCCGTCTGGTGGCTCGAGGAGGCGCTCGCCGCCGGCCTCGGGAGCGAGCCCGCGCCGCCGCTCGAGGGTGATGCCGAGGCCGACGTCGCGATCGTCGGCGGCGGCTACACCGGGCTCTGGACGGCGCTGGCGCTGAAGGAGCGCGAGCCTGGCCTCGATGTCGTCGTGCTCGAGGCGGACGAGTGCGGGCGCGGCCCGAGCGGGCGCAACGGCGGCTTCGTGCACGGCTACTGGAGCCACCTGCCGCGGCTGCGCGAGCGCTTCGGCGACGCCGGCGCGATCGAGGTCGCGCGCGCCTCCGAGGCGATCGTTCCCGGGGTGCGCGGCTTCTGCGAGCGCGAAGGCGTCGACGCCTGGCTGCGGGAGGGCGGGATCCTCCGCGTCTCGGCCGCGCCGGCGCAGGACAAGGCGGTCGAGGACGAGGTCGCCGCCGCACGCGAGCTCGGCTTCCCGGAGGAGGCCGTGCCGCTCTCGGCCGAGGAGCTCTCGGCACGCATCCGCTCGCCGCGCTTCCGCCAGGGTGTCTTCCTGCGCGACGGCGCGAACGTGCAGCCCGCCCGGCTCGTGCTGGCTCTGCGGCGGGCCGTCGCGCGAGAGGCGAGGCTGCACGAGCGGACGCGCGTGACCGACGTCTCCGACGGCGTGCTCACGACGGAGCGGGGGAGGGTGCGCGCGAAGCAGATCATCGTCGGCGTCAACGCGGCGGCGGCCGGCTGGAAGCCGCTCCGTCGCCGGCTGACCGTCTTCGGCAGCTACGTCGTGCTCACCGAGCCCGTCCCCGAGCTGCTCGAGCAGATCAACTGGACCGGCGGCGAGGCCGTGATCGACGGCCGCATGTTCCTGCACTACTTCCGCGCGACGAACGACGGGCGGGTGCTGATGGGGAGCGGCTCGGGGCCGATCGGCTTCGGCGGCAAGATCGACGAGCGCTTCACGCAGGACGAGCCGACCGCCGCGCGGGCCGAGCACGGGCTCCGCCGGCTGCTGCCGGACCTCGCCGACGCGAAGGTGACGCACGCGTGGGGCGGGCCGATCGACGTCTCCTCCGACCACCTGCCTTTCTTCGGCACCGTCCCGGGCACGCGCATCCACTACGGAGCCGGCTACTCAGGCCACGGCGCGGGGCCGAGCTGGCTCGGCGGCCAGATCCTCGCGCGGCTCGCACTCGCCGCGGACGACGAGCTCACGCGGCTGCCGCTCGTCACGCGGCGGGTGCCGAAGCTCCCGCCGGAGCCATTCCGGCGGCTCGGCGGCGGCCTCGTACGCGCCTCGATCATGGCCTGCGAGGAGGCCGAGGAGGAGGGCCGGCGCGGCTCGCTCCCGGCTCGAGCGGGGGCCGCGCTGCCACGGCTGCTGGGCATGTCGGTCGGCACCCGCTGAGCCGGGATAATCGGGCCGGTGGAGATCCTCGCCGGCACGCAGGCGCTCGAGCCGCTTCCGTACCTCGTCACTGTCTCCGAGCAGCTCGAGCGGCTCGGCCACGACGTTCGGGTCTTTGCCGCGGACGAGGTGCCGCCACCGGAGGAGCTCCGCGTCGTCACGACGGGTCGCGGTCTGCCGCTCGCGCCCGACGTCGTCTACGCGCAGGACGCGTACGCCTCGCTCCTGCTCGCCGACCTCTACCCGCTGACACCGCAGCTCTTCGCCGTCCACGGCGACCAGGACGCATGGCTGCCGCCGCAGCTCGCGGGCGTGGTCGCGCGCGTGGTCGTGTTCGACGAGCGCGCCGCAGAACGCGCCCGCGCCGTGGCGCTGCCGCAGGTGCTCGTCCGCCTGCGCCGACCCGTCGACCTCGAGCGCGTCGCCGAGCGGCGGTCGCTGCCCGACCGGCCGCGCCGCGCGCGGCTCGCGCTCGAGGGCCTCTCGGACTACCGGCGCGGACTGGCCCAGCGCGCCTGCGCCGACGCGGGGATCTTGCTCGAGGGCGACCCCGACCTCGTGATCGGCCGCGGCGCCGTCGCGCTCGAAGGGATGGCGCTCGGGTTGCCCGTCTACGTCTACGGCGACGACGGGGGCGACGGATGGGTCACCCCCGAGCGGTACCCGCTGCTCGAGGCGGACGGCTTCTCGGGCCGCGCCGGCCCCGGCGCGACGACCTTCGAGCGGCTCCGAGCCGACCTGGACGCCTACGACCCTGCGATGGGCCCGGCCAACCGCGAGCTCGTGACGCCGCACGACGCGCGCCGCCACGCGGAGGAGCTCGTCGCCGCGCTCGGCGGGATCCAACCGCGCCCCGGCCCCGTCGACGCGCCGGTACGCGAGCTCGCGCGGCTCGTGCGCCTCGAGGCCGCGGCCGCCCGCCGCGCAGAAGCCGCGCGCGCCGAGGAGAACGCCGCGCGGGCGCGCACCCTCGAGCTCGAGCGAGAGCTTGCAGAGACCCGCGGGCGGGGAAACGAGCTCGCGGCGCGCGTCGCCGAGCTGGAGCAAGCGCTCGCCGCCACCGAACGGCAGCTCGAAGAGGCAGCCGGCCACAAGGGCCGCAGCGTCCGCGGTCTGCTCGGCCGCGAGGGCTGAGTTCCCTCGATCGAGTGATGACCGATTTGCGAGTTACCCCGATGGTGGCTTCGAGGCATACGAACGAACCCCGAGCTCAGCGGCCGAGCTCGACTCGCTCGTCTCACCCGACTCCATGGCCGCTGACCGCAGACTTCTCGCCGCCGCATTTGCCGCCATCGCGTTCCTGACGGCCGGGCCGGCGCGCGGCGCCGTTGCGCGCCCGACCCAAACCGCCCCGGCCGCCGGCGCGACCGTCCAGTTCCTTCCCTCATTTGCATGGACGCAGGTTGCGGGCGCCGACAAGTACGAGTTCCAGATCAGCGCCGACGCCGGGATGAACTCGCCGGTGCTCGGCACCGGCAAGGACGACTTCTTCACCCGGAACACGCGGGCGACCCTGAAGCAGACCGTCCCCAACGGGACGTACTGGTGGCGCGTGCGCGCGACCAATGAAGCGGGTGAGGTCTCGCAGTGGACGCAGCCGCGGTCGTTCCGGAAGCTCTGGAACCTGCGGCCCGCGCTGCAGAAGCCGGGCCCCGGCGACTCGCTCTCCTTCCCGTCCAAGCCCGTTGTTCTGCAGTGGTCGGGGATCGCCGGTGCCGCCCACTACCTCGTCTCCGTCGCCAGCGACCCGACGCTCGGCTCGCTCGTGTTCCACTACGGGAACCAGGACGACCCGAAGGGGCCGCCCAACGTGGCCGCGACCTCGGCCGCGATCACGTCGGCCCTCGCCCCGGGCCCGTACTACTGGAGCGTCATGCCGGTGGACGCCGAGGGCAACCGCGGCGTCTCCACGCCGGTCTCGTCGTTCTCGTGGCTCTGGAATTCGGTGACCGTCACGCACCTGGACGACCTGAACGCCGCACCCGAGGCCTTCGACCCGCGCTTCTCCTGGAATCCGGTTCCGGGCGCGGCCCGCTACGAGGTGGAGATCAACTCCTCAGTGGACTTCGCCCCCGGGTCGAAGGTGTGCTGCACGGGCAGCACGATCGCCACCTCGCTGTCGCCGACGCAGATCCTCAAGGACAACGTCTACTACTGGCGCATGCGGGCTGTCGACCCCGAGGGCAACGCCGGCGTGTGGAACTCCGGCGGCTCGTTCACCAAGACGTTCGACAAGGTCGCGCCGGCGGGCCCCGTGCCGGGGACGAGCATCAAGACCCTGCGCATGCGCGACAACCTGGCCGACCCCGGCACCGACATCGACCTGGTCACGGCCGGCTATCAGACCCAGGTGCCCGTCGTCCGCTGGGACCCGGTCCCGGGCGCGGCCAGCTACGAGATACAGGTCGCGGACTGGAACGGCAGCATCTGCCTCTGGGGCACCGCCGACTACCTGAAGAACACGGCCGTCCCGGAATGGAGCCCGCTTGCGAGCACCGGCGCCGACCCCGCCCCGTGGCAGGGCACGATGGCCGAGGACGTGCTGCCGGCGGTCACCCCCGGCACCTACTGCTTCCGCGTCCGGGCCCGCGCCGACCGAGCACCGGGCAACCAGGAGGTCTGGGGCGACTACACCTACCTGCAGAACGGCAGCACCGACTCCAAGGACCCGGTCGGGCCGGCGTTCACCTGGACCGGCTATCCCAACCCGAGCGACCCAGGCGCTTCCTTGGGCTGCGGCGGGTACCCGTGCACCGCCGACTACCTCGGGCCGCTCGTCGGCACGACGGTGGCGCGCACGCCGCTCTTCACCTGGAAGCCGCTCCTGGGTGCGAACAGCTACTTCGTGGTCGTCGCGAAGGACGCGAACTTCAGCAACATCATCGACGAGGCGTTCACGCGGATTCCGGCGTACGCGCCGCGCAACCAGCTCAAGCCGACGACTTACCCGGACGAGACGACGACGTTCTACTGGGCCGTGCTGCCCGCGACGCTGGCGAACGGAAACGACGCCTTGACGATCTCGCTCAGCTCGGACAAGGGGTCGTTCCAGAAGCAGTCGACGCCGCCCTCGCTCGTGTCGCCGGTCGGCGTCCAGGCCTTCCTCGACCAGCCGACCTTCCGCTGGACGCCGACGCTCGGGGCTCGCCGCTACCGGCTGCAGGTCTCGGCCGACCCGACCTTCGGCTCGCCGCTCGACGACGTCGTCACCGACGCAACCTCGTACTCGAGTGACACGACCTACCCCGCCGACACCGTCCTCTACTGGCGCGTCCGCGCCGACGACGAGAACCTCACCGGCCTGACCTGGTCCGCCACCGGCACCTTCCAGAAGAAGCTGGCGACGCCCGTGCCGAGCGCATCGAATCCGGTCAAGGGCGAGTCGCTGCCGGTCTGGGGCTGGAGCCCGGTTCAGGGTGCGGCCTCGTACGACCTGGCGGTCGACCAGCCCGACGGTACGCATCGCGACTTCTCCGATTTCCGCACCCCCGTCGCGTCGTTCATCAAGATGACCGGCACGGGCGTCTGGCACTGGCGGGTGCGCGCCGAGTTCCCGAAGGACACGACGGGCACGGTCCCGGGCCCGTATTCGGCGACGCAGTCGTTCACGCGCACGATCGGCGAGCCGGCGAACGCACGCACCGACAGCGACCGGGATCACGTCGTGCTGAGCTGGGACCCGCGGCTGGGCGTGAAGGAGTACAAGCTTCAGATTGCGTCGCTGCCCGACTTCAGCCGTGTCATCGAGACGGTCTCGACCGACAACCCGAGCTACGCGCCGACCATGACCCAGTACGGGTACCAGTCGGGAGGCACGCTCTACTGGCGCGTTGCCGGGGTGGACGAGGACCGCAACCAGGGCGACTGGACGCAGGTCCAGCAGATCAGGCTGCAGCCCCGTTTGCGGCTGTCCCTCCTCGGCGGGGCTCGCCGGAAGTTCGCCAGCCGGGTCACGGCCCGCGTACGCGACGGGCAGGGACATCGTCTCGCCGGTGTGCGCGTGCGGATCACCGGCGCCGGCGTACGCGCAGTCGCGAAGAGGACGAACAAGATGGGCCAGGTCGTCTTCACCGTGAAGCCGAGGAAACGAGGCAAGCTGGTCTTCAGCGCGACGAAGGCCGGATACCAGCCCGCCTACCGGTCGATGAGCGTCCGATGAAGCGCGAGCAGGCCACCGGCGTTCGTCGGGAGCAGCCCGCGCAGCCGGTCACGCCGCGGCGCATCTGGCGCGTCTTCGAGTACCGCCGCCCCGCCCCGGCACGGCGCATCCGCTTCACGACCTAGCTGCGGATTCGCGCAAGGCCGCTCGTCGCCCCGCGCGCGTCGGGGATGATGTGTGCCATGACCCTGCTCTGGTTCGTGATCTGGCTGGTCTCGAACGTGTTCGGCAACGACGCGCCGCTGCGGCTCGACCCGGTCAACTGGTGGATGGGCACGCTTCTCCTGGCGATCGCGCTCGACCTCGCCGGGCAGCACGCGACGTCTCGACACTAGCCGACCGAAGCCTAGACCGCCGCCGCGGCCCGCGCGTCGAGGCGCTCGAGCCACGGTGCCGCTTCGAGGCGCTCGAAGATCTCGCGCGCCTCGGTCAGCAGTGGCTCGGCCTCCTCGGCGCGGCCGTTCGCGCCGAGCCACTCGCCTTGCTCGAGCAGGGTCACCGCCAGCCAGAAGCGCGCGCCGACCTCGCGCAGCAGCGCCGCCGAGCTGCGGAAGCGCTGCTCCGCCGTCTCCGCGTCGCCGCCCTTGGCCGCCGCGTGCGCGTCGTAGCGCGACACCTGTGCGTCGACGAACGGCGAGCGCTTCGCCGGGCTGAACGCGCGGACCTGCTCGAAGATCGGAGCGACCGCCTCGATGTCGCCGAGGGCCACGGCTGCCTCGATCGCCGCGGCGAGCGACTGCTTGAAGTACGGGTGGTCTGCGCCGACGGTGCCGCGCATGAAGCAGTTCTCCTGGAGCTGAGCCAGCGCGTCGGCGTAGCGGCCCTCGGCGCGCGCGACCGCGGCGCGGCCGACCGCGACGCCGGCCCGCTCCTGCGCCTCGGCACGCGGCTCGGCCGGCACGTACGCCAGGATCTCACGGGCCTCGTCCAGACGGCCTCGCGCGACGTCAATCGGGACCAGCAGCCCGGCGAAGTCGAGCCGCAGCGACCAGACGAGCTCGTCCCAGCCGGCCGCGCGCAGCTCGTCGAGCGAAGGCGCGATGCCGTCCCACTCACCGAAGAAGTAGCGATTCGTGCGGAGGTGTCCGACGAACGACTCCTCCCACTGGCGGCTTCCTCGCCGGCGGGCGAGCTCGAGCCCTTCCTCGTCGATCCGGCTCGCCTCCTCGATGCGATCGCGGCAGGCGGCCAGGTACGAGAGGTTGAAGTACGCGCGCAGCGCGGCTTCGCCCAGGTCGTGCTCGAGCGCGAGATCGAGTGCGTGGCGGACGAGCGCGAGGCCCTCCTCGGGGTGTCCCCGCTGGTTGACGATCAGGCCCTTGGTGTTGAGCGCGTCGGAGAGGGCGGCGGGAAGCAGCTGTGCCTCGGCGATCTCGAGCGCGAACTCCAGCGGCCCGATCGTTCCGTCGAGGTCGTCGAGCAGATAGCGGAAGCGCGCCAGCTGGCCCGCGAGCATCGCCAGGTCGGCGTCCGGCTCGTCGCGCGAGAGAACTTCGAACGACCGCCCCATGCGCTCGGTGGCGACGTCGACCTGGCCGTGGTTGAAACAGGCCATCGCGAGCCTCGCCTCGCCGCGCGCGGCCGGGTGGGTGAGCCCCTCGCCTTGCCAGAGCTCGATCGCGCGCTCGAGCAGCGCGATCGCCTGGTCGCCCCGGCGGGCGTCGTCGGCGCAGATGCCCGCCTGCTCCAGGAGCTCCGCCTGCTGGCTCGGCTCCTCGGCGAGCTCGGCGGCCTCCTCGAAGTAGCGCTGCGCCTGCTCGTTCGCCGCCAGCGAGGCGGCGCGGCGGCCGGCCCGCGCCAGTGCCTCGCGGGCGGCAGTCCGGATCTCGGCCGCGTCCGCGGCCGTGGGCTCGGCGCGATAGGCGTCGAGGTAGTGCGAGGCGATCACCTCCACGATCTCGGCCTCCTCGGCGCCCCAGTTCTGCTCCAGGTGCCGCGCCGCCGCGAGGTGGCGCGCCTTGCGCTCCTTTCGCGAGAGCGTGTCGTGTGCGATCCGCTGGACGAGCGCCTGCAAGAAGCCGTAGTTGCCACGCTCGGGCGAACGGGGGTCCGACTGGACGCTCAGCAGGTCCTTGCGCACCAGCGAGGCGAGGATCGGCTCGAGCTCCTCCTCCGACATCCCCGTCAGGACCGCGAGCCCGGGCCTGGTGAACGTCTTGCCGAGCACGGCTGCGTCGTCGACCACGCGGCGCTCGCCCGGCTCGAGGTCGTCGAGTCGCGCGGCGATCAGCCCGTGCAGCGTCTCGGGCACCTCGAGCGAGCCGACGTCCTCCGCGGCGAGGTAGCAGTCCCCTTCGCGGCGGACGAGGCCGCGGTCGAGCAGCATTCGCACCGTTTCGACGGCATAGAGCGGCACGCCCTCCGCACGCTCGCGGATCCGCGTGCGGAGCTCCTCCGGCAGGCCCGGGACGAGCCCGGCGAGGAGCGCGTCCATCGCCTCGTCGCGCAGCGGCTCGAGCGTCAGCGAGGTGAAGTCCCGCTTTGAGGCACTCCACCGCGGGTGCTTCTCCGCCAGCTCCGGCCGCGCGAGCGTGAGCACGAAGAGCGGGTGGCCGCGCGACCAGTCGAGCAGGTAGCCGACGAAGTCGAGCAGGGCCGCGTCCGCCCACTGCAGGTCTTCGAAGACGAGCACCACGGGTCCCTGCTCGGTGAGGCGCTCGAAGAACAGGCGCCACGCGGCGAAGAGGTCGTCGCGCGCGAACGACTCCTGCTCGGCCGCCCCCAGCAGCTGCGCCAGCCGCGGCTCGACCCAGGCGCGCTCTTCCTCGTCGCCCACGTAGGTCTCGAGCGTCGCACGCAGCTTCGCCGCCGCGGCTTCCGGGCCCTCCTGCTCGGTGATCCCGGCCCGCATTCGCACCATCTCCGCGAGGGCCCAGTAGGCGACCCCGTCGCCGTAGGCGAGGCAGCGACCGCGATGCCAGTACACGTCGCCGACGAGGCCGTCGAGGTACTTCTCGAACTCCCACGACAGACGCGTCTTGCCGATGCCCGCGATCCCGATGATGGACACGAGCCGCGCGCGCCGCTCCTCGGCTGTCGCGTGGAAGAGGTCCTTGACGAGCCGCAGCTCGCCCTCGCGGCCGACGAACGGCGCCTCCAGACCGGTCGCACGGCTCTCGCCGCGGCGCGACGCGATCACGCGCTCCGCCCGCCAGAGCGGCACCGGCTCCGTCTTCCCCTTCAGCTCGTGCTCCCCGGCGTCGGCGTAGGCGATCGCCGCCTCGCTCGCGCGCCGCGCCCGCTCGCCGACGAGCACCGTCCCCGGCTCCGCGACGGACTGGACGCGCGAGGCCGTGTTCACGAGGTCGCCGGCGACCATGCCCTGACCCTCCGCTCCGACCGTGACCGCGGCCTCACCCGTGACGACCCCGACTCGCATCGCCAGCGACGGCGCGTCCACGTCGTCGCCGAGCGCCGCGACCACCTCGACGAGCTCGAGCCCGGCACGCACCGCGCGCTCCGGGTCGTCCTCGCGCGCGACCGGCGTGCCCCAGACGGCCATCACCGCGTCGCCGATGAACTTCTCGATCGTCCCGCCGTAGCGCTCGACGACCCGCCGCGCGGTCTCGAAGTAGCCCGAGAGCAGCTCGCGCACCTCTTCGGGGTCGCGGTTCTCGGAGAGCGTCGTGAAGCCGACGAGGTCACCGAAGAGGACGGAGACGAGCCGCCGCTCGGCCTGCACCGCCTGTGGCCGCGCGTCGGCCTCGAGCGGAGCGCCGCATTCGCCGCAGAAGCGGTCGTCCGGCTCGTTCGCAGCCCCGCACGCGGCGCAGGCACGCGCCAGCGGCGCACCGCAGCTCGAGCAGAACTTCCGGCCCGGGCGATTCTCGGCTCCGCAGGCTGAACAGCTCATGTCGTGCTCTAGTCCTCCCAGGTCCAGTTCGGATCGGGGGCGTCGCCGTCGCCCGGCCCCGTGTTCGGCGCGCCGACCGCGATCACCTCCGCGCCGTCGGGGCCGCCCTTGATCCCCCGCATCACGTGCGGCGGGACGCGCACGGCGCTGAACGGCCGCAGCTCGACCACGTCGTCGCCGACCTTCATCTCGGCCGAGCCGCTGACGAGGACGTAGATCTCCTCCTGCCGCTTGTGCCGGTGCCCGTGGCTCTTCGCCCCGGGTGCAAACCGGAGGTAGCTGACGCCGCAGTGCTCGCAATTGAGCGCGGTCCGGCCGAAGCGGAGGTTGAACTGCGCCGGGTCGAGTCCGAGATTGGCCGCCTGGTCGTCGACGTCGGTCAGGTTGACGTGGCTGTATTCCATGGGTCGTTCGCCTCCGTTGTCGTTTCGCGAGGGGTGCTTATGCTCGCCTACGCGCCGAATGCGAGCAACACCGGCCCGTCCGGTGTCACCTGGATCGGATGATGCGGGGGCGCCGGGAGCGGACGATGCTCGACCCGTAAACCGACCGGGAGGCCAGCATGTGGTGGGGCATCGGATTCGGCGCGATCCTGTACGTGACGCTCTTGGTGACGCTCGGCATCTCGACCGCGAACCGGGGCCACTGGTTCCTGTTCGGCTTCGGGATGCTGTTCCCGATCCTCTGGCTGATCGGCGTCCTGATCCCGCCGAAAACGGGCCAGCCGGCGTAACGGGTCTGCGTCAGGAGTAGGCGTAGACGATCTCGACCGAGCCCTCGGGGAGCGCGCGCTCGCTCTCGAGCGTCAGTTTGACGCCGGACGTGGCCGCCGGGGTGAGCCGCATGCCGGTTCCCAGCAGCAGCGGCAGCACGATCAGCCCGAGCTTGTCGAGTGCTCCGAGGGCGCGGAAGGTCTCGATCGTGCGAGGCCCGCCGACGAGGTGGACGTCGCCGCCTTGATTCGCCTTCCGGAGCCGCTCGAGCAACCTTGCCGGTTCGCTGTCGACGACCACGTGCTCCGGTGTCCCGGCCGGTCGATGTGATCCGAGCACGAACACGTCCAGGTCCGGCCAGGGCCAGCGGTCGGCGCCGAGCGCTGGCTCGAACGTCGTGCGGCCCATCAGCACCGCCTCGCAGGCCTGCTGAAACTCGGGAAAGCCGTGGCTCTTGCCGGGGACGAAGGTCGGGTCGGCGAGCTGGGCCGGCCATCCGTCGGTGTGGTCACGTAGCCGTCGGCACTGATGCACATGCGTGTCCGGATCTGCACCTGTGGGCTCCTCTCAGTGGTCGGATCGGATACTTGCCCTGTCCCGAGGGGAAAAGGCCCCGGCTCTGCCGAAAGACCGGGGGGCGCGGGATGCGAGCGAAGCTTGCTGGTCGAGGACGGAGCCGAGCGGCAGTTTCGCTGGGAACTAGGGCCGCCCTAGTCCGACAGGAGAAGGGCCGCCCGGCTCCTCCTCACATAAAGCGCGTCCCGCGCAAAGAACGCAAGCGTGGCCTCCACAGCTGACGGAAGAGCCGGAGCCGGGCGGCCATTTCTTACTCTCTCCCCGTAATCGAGCTCCAGGGCCGCCTAGAACCGATAGAGACGGGCCGCCCGGCTCCCGAACACTAGACGGACGGCGGCCCACCCGATCTTCCCTCCACCGATGCGTGGCTCGTTCTCTATTGCCGACGGAGGAGCAGGCCAATGAGGAAGCCGGCGAGGACGAGCTGGGCGGGCGCCGCGATGCCGCCACTCCGGTGCCAGCCGTGGAGGCGGTGGCTGGGGAACAATTTCCGGCCGCGCGGTCGCGGGAGGCGTAAGACGTGCTCGATGTCCGGAGATGAGGCGGCCAGCGCGCCACTGACGGCAGGATCGAACGGTCCGCGCACGGCGGCGAGAAGGAGCACTCCCGCGACGCCCGAGCCGATCTCGAAGCGGCGGTCGTCGATGTCCTCGTGCGGCACCCGGTCGCCCGCAAGGTGGAGCAAGAGCCCGAGCGGCAACGAGGCTAGCCTCGAGCCGAGCAGTGAGCCACCAACCGCGCCGGTGGCGACATGCAGGGAAACGATCAGGTCGCGACCTTACAACCTGGGGGCTAGCCGCTTTCGGTTCCCGATCAGTGCCCAAACCTGTGCAAGATCTCGTCCCTCTGTGTGGGCCCGAGGCTGTCGAGCGTCAAGATCGCCATGCAGCGAATGCACGTGTCCCAGCCCGCAGCGATGAGCCTGTCAGCGCCCATGCCGCCACCCATGAGCTCGAGGACTCCCCGTAGCTGCTCGCTGTTGCCGATGGGCCGAACCCGAAAGCCGTAGCTCTTGCCCGACTCGATGCTTTCTCCGCAGTGAGCACACTCAGCCATGTGCCTCTCCTCCTTCGTCTAACTCGCGTCGATTCGTCCAGTGGCGCACGCAGATAATCCTCGCTGTTGGGCGCGAGGTGACCTTAAGGTCGCGTGAAGCTGCGCCCCGCTCGTCCCCGTGATTCGGGCGAAGCGAAGACGCCCAGCCCGACTTGAAGATGAGCCAGATGGCGTATTGAAAGGCGCCTCGCCGAAGCGATACCGTAAGGGCCGTCCACGAGAAAAACCCAGTCTGCGGCATATGGAGCCGGAGCACCTCAGCACTCCCCCTTGAGGGGCACGTTCCTTAGCCGCAGCAGGAACGAACGCCACGCTCCGGCTCCACCTAACTCCAGCCTCGGGCACGGTTACGTGCGCTGCCCGGCGGGTGTATATATGGGTTCGGAGCCGAGCGGAGGCTTAGGGGGAGACTCGCTGTGGTCGCTCGGCTCCTCCGCGTGGCCCGTCTCCCGCGTTCGAGGGGTCGAAAGCCCGGAGAGCGGAGTGGGACGGGGCCAATGGCGGCTCGCCGTGCCCGCGCGAGCCCAAGGTGCCGTGTCCCGCCTGCAGACGCGGGATAGTGGTCGTGATGACCGCTGCCGCCGAGCCGCCCCGAAGCCGACGCGTCCTCAGGCTGATCGCTGTCGAGCGGGCTGGTCGTGGTCTGCTGCTGCTCGCAGCCGGCGTCTATCTGCTCTTTCACCTCAACAGCGATCTGGGCCGGTTGGGAGAGCGGGTGATGCGGGCGATCGAGCTCGACCCCAGACGGCCGTTCCTGCACCGCATCGTGGCATACCTCCACCACCTTCACGCCTCCGAGCTGCGCATCGCGGCGATCATCGCGCTCGGCTACGGCCTGCTCGAGCTGGTCGAAGGGACCGGGCTCTGGCTCGATCAGCTGTGGGCCGAGTACCTGACGCTTGTCGCGACCTCGCTCCTGATCCCGCTCGAGCTCTACGAGCTGGCCCGCCGTCCGACCATGTGGAAGGCCGGTGGGATCGCCGTGAACCTCGCAATCGTCCTGTACCTCGCCCACCTGCTGAGGCGCCGCTCGGGCAAGGCCATGTCCAATAGCCGGTAGAGGGAGGGAGTGCTGTTCGACGAAGTCTGGATAGGTCTCTGCCTCGCGCTCGTCTCGGCACTAGCCGTGAACTGGGCCTACACGAAGGAGCACGAGGCGGCAGCCGCAATGCCGCCGCTCACTCCTCGGCGGCCGTTTCGCTCGTTGAGTCTGCTGCTCGGCAACCGCGGCTGGCTGATCGGCTTCGGCACCGAGACGGCCGGCTGGCTCGTCTATGTGGCCGCCCTCCGGCTCGCACCGCTCAGTCTCGTGCAGGCCGTCAGCGCCTCGGGTATCGCCATTCTCGCGCTCTTCGCCGCGCACGGCCATCCAGGCAGGCTGGCACTCTACGAGCGACTCGCGGTAGGGATCGCACTGACCGGTCTGGTGCTGCTCTCGGCGTCGCTCGTCGGCTCCACGCCCTCCTCGCACACACCGCACCCGGCCAGCGTCGTGGTCTGGCTCGTCGCCTCCGCCGGCGCGGCGGTCGCCCTGATCGTGGTGCGCCTCCGCCTCTCACGTGCCGCTGCGCTCGGGCTTGCCGCCGGGCTCCTCTTCGCCGATGGAGACGTCTCGGCGAAGCTCGTCACCTCGGGTGGGATCTGGTTGCTCGCGTTGCTCTCGCTGGTCGCCTGCTACGCAGCGGGCACGAGCGTGCTTCAGGCAGCGTTTCAGCACGGCAGCGCGCTAACGGCCGCCGGGATCGCGACTCTGGTGACCAACGCCGTACCGATCGCGGCCGGCTTCGTGCTCTTCAACGAGGCGCTGCCGCCGGGCGTGCGGGGGATGCTGCAGATCGCCGCCTTCGCCTCTATCGTCGCCAGCGCCGCGCTCCTCGCAACCTCAGCCGCAGCACGATCAGACTCTGCCAAGGCTGCAGAGCCGACCCCCAGTCGCTGAGCTGTGCGCTCTCCGATGTTGACGAGGATCCACAGCAACCGCGAGCACAGCATTCCATTCAGTCGACGCTGGCTTGCTGCGCGCCGCTGAGCGACTCGTCCCCGCGCCGAGGCAGCGCGGCCCAGCGTGCGGACAGCGAAGCCGCGTCGAGTCGCTCGGCGGCATCGAGGGCCTTAGCGGCCCGCTTCGACGTCTTCCGGCCGAAGGCGCCACTCAACACCCACTTGCGAGTCAGTCGAACGAGACGCAGCCTGTCGTCGGCCAGCCGGGGAGTGCGCTTCGGATCGAGGTAGAGATCGATTGCCAGCTTCTTGACGAGCCCCGGATCGCTCGGCGCACCGGTTGCCAGCTCGAGTCGGTAAGCCACGAGCGAAGCGAGCACCTGCAGCTCCCGCACGCCCGTGCGGACGCCGACCCCGATCGAGACGGCGCTCGAGACAACCATCACCCACGGCACCCTCGTCAGGCGGGCCCCGCGAGCCAGCCTCCGGACGACGGGCACGGCGAGCACAACCACCCTCTGGATGTCGCCCGCGAGCGCCTCCGTGTCGGCGTCGCCCGCGAGGCGCCGCTTGCCATCAGCGGCCGAGGCTATGCGCTCGTCGGTGAGCAGCATGCGGTCGATCGCCTTGTCCGCGAGCCTGCCGACGGCCTCGACGAGCGCTCCGCTGGCCTTCCACGCAGAGGATATGGCCACCGCCTTCAACGGGCCGTCACCCCGTTTGCAAGCCGCTCACGGACGCAGTCGGAAGGGCGGGTACTCGTCCCGCATCAGCGCCGCATAGGCCACGACGCGGAACAGCCAGCGATTCATGCCGAGCACGAAGTCGAAGATGTCGCGCGGGTAGCGAGCGGTGAAGAGGAGCGCAACCGCGGCAATCAACACGAGCAAATCGATCAGGCCGCCGCCATACCAGTGCGAGTGCCAGAGCCCAGACCACCAGAGGCCGCCGAAGTACCAGCCGCCGGCAAAGACGGAGACGACGAGGTACTGCGGAATCGCGAGCAACCACCACTTGACCAGCACGAGTCCGCGCGAGAGCCGCTCGGGGTAGGCGACATCGAGCGTTGCCGGGTAGTCGGGGACCGGATCGAGGGTGAAGGGTGGGTAGCGGTCGGTGGCGAGCGCTCCGTACGAGTAGAAGAGCACGCGCCAGGTCCAGCGCAGCACGCCGACGTTGAACTCGAAGATGCCGCGCGGGTAGCGGCCGGTGAAGAGGATGGCGAAGAAAGCGATCACGGAGAGGACGAAGAAGGCGACCCAGAGGATCGCCAGCACGACGTAGTGCGGGAGCGCAAGCAGCCACTTGACGAGCCAGAGCCAGCGGTTGAGGGGCTCGTCGAGCTGTCCTTCCACGAGGACCGGATAGCCGGAGCTGACGCCAGGCTCGCCGCCGGCAAGGGCAGCGGGCGGCGCTGAGCCTGCTCCCATCGCTGAAGCGAGGGGAGCCGGTCTGCGCGCACCGAGGTAGATCAGGCCGCTGCCTCCGAGCAGGAAGAGGAAGCCTCCGGTCAAGAGGCCGGCGGCGATCCAGCCGAGGAAGGAGAGCTTCGCGCCGAAGCTCGCGTCGACCGCAACCGGCCGCGAGCCGTCTGCGTTCATCGCCACCACCGACCATTTGCCCCTGCGCACGCCCCAGGTGAGCGTCTGCGATCCCGAGCCCCGCGCCGAGGCGACCCAGAATCGCTGCCGCGCGGGAGGCGTCACCGGGGCGGTGCCGGCGTGGTGGCGGTAATCGACCGAGAAGGGATCTGCCTCGAAGTCCGTGACCTCCTCGTAGCCGGTGCCGGCGAGGTAGTGGGTGACGTCTTCGTTTCTGCCGATGCCGATGAAGATCGCCTTCCTCGAACCCGGGCTCGAGGCGGTGATCCGCACCCGTGCGTAGCGTCCCGAGCCGAAGACCCAGCTGGGCGCGTCCGTGCCGACGTCGAGGCTCTTCGAGGCGATCGCGTAGGAAGAGCCTGCGAAGCGGTGAGCATGGGTCGTGAAGAAGCCCTTGCTGTCGGTCTTGGCGCTCTTCGCCCAGAGGAGTCCGCCGCCGCCGGCGAGGAGCGCCAGCGCGAAGAGAACGGCGAGCGCGCCGAAAACGATCATCACGACGCGGGCGACGCGGCGGCCGCGGACTGGCTCGGCTCGATTGGCGGTCGGCGGATCAACCATCTGTGTGGGCTCCATTCACGGCAGGACGGGTGCCACAGAGTACGGCGTAGTCACCGTCGATGTTCTGGACTCCGCAGCTTTCACCGGTTTGCACTCCCAAGCCGAGCCTTGCGCGCGACAGTGAGGCCTCGATCCACACGCGGCTCGACGCGCGGGCGGTCAACAGGAGGCAGGCCGTTGCTGAAGCACTAGTCGAGGAATAGTCCCTGGCTGGGAACAGAGAGGAGCACCGATCGCCGGCGCTTCATCGGCAGCGCCCCGCGACTATGTGTTCGACCTCGCCGTCCACGATCGTGTAGCAAGCTCTGCTGGACTGGTGCTCGAGCGACGTGTCCGTCGAGTCGTAACACTCGTAGCCTGGAATTTTCCCCTCGCCGAACGCGACCGTGCCAGCGGAGCGGCACGTCCACTCCGTATGTCCACCGCTCGAGAGGCGGAGGTGCTTCTCGATCTTCGACCCGCTTCCGCCGCCGCAGCCCGCCACGACCGAGACGATCCCCACGAGCATCGTCAACATCAGGCCTCTCATGAGTCGTCCTTCGAACACGGGGTCATCACCAGGCGTTCACGCTACGCGGTCGGTGCTCAGAATGCGTTCCCGACCGACTTCCACTCACGGAGGCGCTGTGCGATCAGCTGGGCCCGCTCCTCCTCGCTCCCGCCGTCCAGCACCTGGAAATCCGAGGGGTCGGCTCGAAGGTAGACGCCGGAGGTTCGGGCATTCAGCCCGGGATCGCGATCCGACCGTGTCGTCCAGTACCCGGTGGCGCGGTCGGCGGTCTCCACCCTGATCTCGCCGGTACCCTCGAGCTGCGGGGCATCCGCGTGCCGAGGACGCTCGCCCTTCCAGAAGTAGAAGATGCCGGCCGGATCCCTGCGCTCCTTCGCGGCCTCGCTCCAGTAGCGGGCCGACAGGGTGCCGTCTTCCTGCCAGGCCCGGCCGTTCACATCCAGGCCGCCGTCACGGTCCCGCGAGATGCGCAGAAGGCTCACCGCCGAAGGTTCGCTCTCGCTTCGCACGGTAAGCGAAAGCTGCCACCACAGACCCTCGACGAGGCCGCGGCGGCCCTCGGTCTCGATCGCCCTGCGGAGCTTCTGGTTGATCGCGCGAACCTCCGCCGGGCCGGTGGCCGGGTCGTAGCGGACGGAGGTCAGCCCGAGCAGGTCGCTCGGCAGCTTCGAACCGTTCGCGTGGAGGATGAACGTGCGCCGGATGCCGAGCGCGCCGCCGAACAGCCCGGCCTCGAACACCACGTTGTCGCGCGGCGACGCCTGGCCGGACTCGGACGCATCCGTCGTGGTCCAGTCGTCCTGGGCGAACACGAATGCGGCGAAATCGACCTCCCGAGAGAGCTCGACGAGCCGGTCGAGGGTGGACCGCCCCGGGTTGAACGTGGTCGTCCAGGGCTCCACGTCGGCGACGTCCGCGAGCCCGCGCGTGATTGCCTGGAGCAGTTTTGCCTGCTTGCCCGACGACCCGAGGAAGATGCGCGGGTTGTTCATGCGCGATTCACCTTTTCGGTCAAGAGACGAGGCCAGCGTACTCGACTTGATCACGTAAACCACCTCCGTAACGCGCGCCTCTCGCGTGTGCCAGCACCCGAGAAGAAGCAGGGCGCTCAACCTAAAGGGTCACGCGTCTGCAGCGGACAGCCGGCGCGGCGGGCGAGACGCACGACGTGGATGAGCGCGGCTAGGCCCGCCCGAACGGCCGACGATCGATTGAGTGCACGGCTACGGCGTGACTCTCACCCAGTGGGCGTGCGACGGAACGCCGTCATTGTCCGTGAGGAACAACATGTACCAGCCCGGCGGGAGGATCCCTGGCTCGCGCGGCACGCGCAAGTCGAGCCGACACTGGCGCCGGCTGCCGCGGACGATTGGCAGGTCGACGAGGCGCTGCTCGGTGTCGCACGAGTGTGTCACCGCCAGCGGCTTGACCAGCTGAGCCCAGCGGATCTCCTGCGCGTTCGGCGTCTCGATCTGGATGCGGTCGCCGTGGGAGACTTGGTCAGGCGCGGAAGCGATCGAGGGGCGGGGCCCGCGGAACAGGTACGGGGGGTGGAAGAGCTCGAGCCGGAGCTCGTCGTCGCGGCGGTTGGGGTTGGAGCCGGCGGTGATCACGCGGGCGTCGGGGAGCAGCAGGGCGACCGAGTGGTAGAGGCGCGGCACGATCGCCTTTGCGGCTCGCCGGAAACTGTTCGACGCCGGGTCGTAGATCTCCGACTCGAGCTGCGCCGCCGCGATGTCCTCTCCCATCTGCCCGCCACCGCTGACGAAGATGGTGCGGTCGGGCAGGATCACCGTGTTCTGCATCGTGCGCGGGTGGATCATGTTCGGTCCGTTGACGTAGTGCGGGGCGGCGACGCTCAGGTCGACGATGCTCGTCTTGTTCAGCGCGCCGGCGCCCGTGCCGCCTCCGCCGAAGACCATGACGCGCTGTGCCCCCGCAGGCGGCAGGATCACGCTCGACCCCATGCCGCGTCCGTCGGGCGGTGCCAGTCCCGGCACGGCGGTCATCGTGTTCGCCGTGACGTCGAAGATCGCAGGCGGCATCGGCCAGGAGTCGAAGTGGACGCCCGTGAAGAACACGCGGCCATCCCGCATCAGCAGCATGTTCGGATAGGCGGGCCAGTTCCCCGTCGGGGTCGGGATCGGGGTCCCCCAGCCGGCGTACTGGTCGAAGACCTCGAACGTGTGCGTCCAGTCGGTGCCGCCCGCCGCGAGCACCCGGCCATCGGCGAGCTCGACCCCCGTCGGATACCACCGGCGGCCCTGCATGTTTCCGACACGGACCCACTCTTCGAGCAGCGGATCGAACACGAAAGCCGTGTCGAGACCGGTGAACCCGTAGTTGAGCGTCCCGCCGACGGCCAGGAGGCGACCGTCGGGCAGAAGAGCGTGGCCGCAGCAGAAGAAGTCCATCGGCGTGAACGGCGCGTGGAAGCCGCCGTTCTCGTAGTCCCAGACGACGCTTCGTAGACCGGTCGTGTAGAGCTCGTCGTTCCCCGAGCCCGCGAAGAAGAGAACCTTCCCGGTGTGCAGGACCGTGGCGTGTACCGCGAGCACCTGGGAGTCGCACGGCAGCAGCTCGAACACGCCCTTCTGGCGCGCGGCCGCCAGGTCGAAGCCGGACGCCCCGCCCATCCCCGGCATCCCGGGCATGTTCACGTGCGCTGGCTCCGTGACCCGCGTGATCACGTCGTTCCGACCGGGATGCTTCGGCGGTCGTTTCCTGGGCCTGCAACGGTCGATGTCGACGACGGGGCACTCGTTGAGCCCGTCGTCGAGCGGAAGGCGGATCGGCAGCTCCTTGACGGCCTGCTCGGTCACCCAGACGTGCTCCCGCGAGCGGACGAGGCCGGCGAGGCCCGCCATCATGTGCTCCTCGATGTGACAGTGGAAGAGAAAGTCGCCCTTGATGCGGAGTCGGCATGCGTCGTCGGGCGGATCGCACTGCAGCTCCTCGAGCTCGCAGGGGAGACGGAGGGCCGGCGGCGCCTCGGTGTCAGTGACGAACGTTTCGACCGGGCTCAACGCGTGGACGTCTGCAGCGCCTCCGGGCGGGGCCGGAAGGCGCCACCGGGCAGAGTGCGGGTGGAAGTTGTGCCAGACCCCGCCGACGTCGAGATTGAACAGGTACCACCGAAGCGCGTCCCCGCTGTCGACCTCGACTGTCGGGGTGTTCCCGACGAACGCGCGTCCGTTCAAGCAGAAGGTGGCGGCGCCGCCGCCGTCGGAGATCACGAGGTGGTCGTGGTTCGCCTGCGGCTCGTTGTTCGTCCAGGCGACCGTCCCGCCGGGTGCGACCGTCGCGTTCTGCGGCGTGAACTGATTGTTCTGGATCGTGACGGCTCGGTTCGCCGGCGCTCCCGCCTGCACCTGGATCGAGGCGGACATCATCGGCCCGTGGATCTGGCAGTGGTACCGGCAGATGCCCTCCTCGGTCGGGACGGTCAGGCCCGGCTGGGGCGGCAGCGGCCACGTCTGGCCTGGCGAGATGGTCGTGCTCTTGAAGTCGAACTGCAGGCCGACTCCCTGAAGCTGGTGCACGAACACCGGCACCTCGTGTCTCGGGCACGGCTTGCCCGGATCCCGGACGATCAGCCCGCCGAAGAGGCCGCGGCCGATGTTGACCCCGACCTCGTGGACGTGGTCGTGGAACGGCCAGGCACCGATCGTCTCGTCGTTGACGTCGTACACGTACGTCCAGCGACCGTTGGGCAGGATCTCGTCGCTGCGCGAGCCGTCCGTGCGCGCGATGCCGAACGGCCACGCGCCGTCGGAGTCGATCCCGTACTTGACCCCGTGGACGTGGAAGCTGTGACAGCCGCCGCTGTCGCCGTTGAGGACGTGGATGTAAAGGCGCTCGCCCGGCCTCGCGTACAGCAGCGCTCCCGGAATGCGCCGGTTCCACGGGGGCTCGTTGACGTCGGCCGCAATCAGCTTGTCGGTGCACGGGATCGTGTACCCGGGGTCGAGGTACTCCCGGTACACGAGCGCGTCGAGGAGTGTCGCGGCGATCTCGTCCGCGCTAACGCGGCCGAGCTCGTGGCCCGCGTTGAACATGCAGTCGCGCCCGTAATGGCGCGAGCAAACGATCGGAGCCAACGGGCTGTACCGAGTGAGCGGCTCGATCTTCAGGAAGATGTGGCGCGGCCTCAGCTTCACCTCCGGCCTCCCGGTCGTGGGTTCCGCAGCCGCAGCACGCACGGCGTCACCGTGCGTGCTGAGCATCTCACGCTCGCCTCCCCTTGACAAACGGCGTGCACCGGCGGTTAGCTCCTCGCAGCAGCGGACGGAGGCTCGGCTGACGGCGATGCGACTATCCCTGCTGCGGCTCCCACGTCCTCTCCCGCGGAGGCGCGGCTCGGCATGAGGCCGCTCACGAAGGCCCAGCGCGAGGCGGCGCTCACAGTGGCACGCAAGAACGCCGAGGTGAAGGCCGCCCTACGCGGCCGCTCGAAGGTGCTTTTCGTCGAGCCGAACCTGTCCGGCCGCGGCGAGGAGCATTCGGGGCAGGCAGTCGTGGGAGTGCACGACTATGCGAACAATCGCAGCGTCGTCGCGGTCGTCGACCCCGAGGCAAAGGAGGTCGTGGGCGTCGAGGCGGTGGCCGGGCAGCTCCAGCTGAGCGACGAGGAGCGGCGGGAGGCGAACGCGCTCGCAGGCAAGGACAAGCGCGTGCGCGACTTCCTCGCCGGGCGCTCGCTCGATCCGTTGACCCGCCTTTACTTCCCGCCGGGAGGCGATTCGTCGCACCGCTACGCGATCGTCTTTGCCCGGCCCGACACAAGCGAGCGGCGCTACGTCGTCGTCGACCTCACAGAGCGGAAGGTCGTCGACGTGCTCGAGGAGCTCGCCTCACGCGGGCCGCACGGAGGCTGACGTGCCGAGGATCAGGAAGAGCCACTGGGAGGTGAACTACTTCTGGTCGAAGGGCAGCGGTCTTCGGCTGGGCACGTGCAACTACCGCGGCACGAAGGCCATCCACACCGCGTCCGTCCCGTTCGTGTACGTGAACTACTGGGGCGACAGCTCTGGCCCGTTCACGGACATGCTGCAGAGCACGTCGAATGCAATCGAGGTGCGAGAGATCATGTTCGGCTTCGACCTCAAGGTGACGTACGACATCTACGGCGCCGACTACCAGTACGACCACGTCTGGCGCTTCCTCGAGGACGGCCAGTTCAACTCGACGATCATCGTGCAGGGGCCGGGGGAGGAGGTGGACGGCCGCCACACCTACCACGTGCCGTTCCGAATCGACCTCGACATCAGCGGCAGCGGTGGCGATTCGTTCCAGCGTCGCGGCTCGGCGGGCTGGGACGACGTCGAGCACGAGGGTCGCTTCGCGCCGACCTCGCCGCCGGTCTGGGACTGGCGCGTCCTCGACCACGCAAGCGGACGGAGCGCGTCAGCGCGGGCGCGGCAGGGCGACAACGCGGAGCTCTGGGCCTTGCGTTACCGCCGTTCCGAAGGCTGGGGGTCCTGGGGGGCGGCCGGAAGCGGCGCGCCTGGATCGCCCGGCAGTGTGCCGGCCATCTACGCGGACGGGGCGCGCGTCCAGCGGACGAACGTCGTTCTCTGGTACATCGCACACATCGGCTCGGTCGCGATTCCAACAGCCTGCGGGCCCGCATTTCGCCTGGACGGCTACGGCGCACCGGCTCCTCAGGAGCCGCCCGCGCACGGCGAGATGCATCATCCGGGCGGGATGGAGATGCACGGCGGCCATCAACCCGACGGGTAGCGGCCTTGGACGGACAAGCCCGTACAAGCTGGCCCCATTCCGCCCAGGTGACCGTCGAGAGGCGAGCAACCGCCACAATCCTGCAAGCCTCTTCCAAAGAGAGAGCCGCTCTTTCCCGCGGGTTTCTCGATGGAGCGTACCGGGATCGAACCGGTGACCTCCGGCTTGCAAAGCCTGTTCCTAGTGAATCCGCGGAAGGCGGCTCTGAGGGCGAATCCGCCGATTTAGCAGGGGATTCAGAACCTCCATTACCCGGAGCTACCGGCTCCGATCGGCGCGAATCGGATCGCGCTGTGGGCCAGGCGTGGGATGAAACTGGCTCGGTAGACGACGACCCGCGTTCGCAGCGCGGGCCGTCGGATGACTCTTCGACTCAGCCTGAGGTAGCAGGCGATGAGCCGTCCGGCTGAGCTTAGCGTCACTGTCTGCACGGGCAAGCCCGGCCGGGTCTGTCCTTCCTGCGGCGGCTCCCTCTACGGACGGATGCCGTGTAAGCGTCGGATCTGCCCGAGCTATGCGCCGCTGTGGGCCTATGACTGGCGCATCGTCCTGCTGGAGAACCTGATCGCCTACGCCGGAAAGGCCGTCGTCTACACGCTCACACCGCCGGGCGCGATCGTCCTGCCCTGGGATCGTTCGCGTTGCGCACACCCCGTGGCGATGCCCTGCTCTGGCGAGCGTGGCTGCGTCATCGAGGAAAGGGCACGGATGCGCTGGAACGAGACCTGCCAGAAGCGAGCATCGCGGCTCTACGAGACGGCGCAGGCGGCGGTTCGGCGCGAGGTCGGCATGCGGGCGAACGTGCTCACGATTGCCAAGGAGGCGCAGAAGCGCGGCGCGGTGCACTTCCACTACGCCCTGGGGGTCGAGACCGCGCTCGAGCTGCGAGCGGCGAAGGCGTTCCGGCGACACCTGGAACGGCTCTCGCAGAAGCGGCGCTATTCCTTCGGGCACGTAAACGGGAAGTTCGTGCGGCCGCGGCCGGCCCGTGAAGCAGCCGCTTACCTGTCGAGCTACTTCCTCGGTGGGCGCGGTCACAAGGCGAAGCTGACCGAGGCGGTGCATAACCCGGAGCTGCCGCGAATGCCGCTCTACGTGTCCCGCCGGCTAACGCGCGTCACGAAGACGACGATGCGGAACAAGCGCCGGCAACGCCACGCCTGGGTCTGCCGCGCACGTGGACGCGGGATGCCCGCTTGGTGGAGCGACCTGGAGACGCGGGTCGACGTCCTCTCGCTCGGCGTACACGTGGAGGCGCGGCTTCAGCATGCGACGAAGCTGCGGGCGATCCTCGGGGCGAGTCCGTAGCGTCGCGCGGGGGCTCCGCCGCGGAAGCGGCGCGGCCACGCGTGATGCGATTCACACCGCGGAGGCCACCGCCTGTCCCCTGCTGCCGCTGCTCCGTAGTGCTGCGATGTGCCCCTCCACTGCATCGCCTAGTCACTGATCCTGACCGCTCGGGCTGGGGCTGTGGCCCGTCGGACGAGCGTCCACGAGGGCCGAACGCGGCCCGCAGGGCCGCTGGCTTGATCTTGTATGGCACGAGACTCACAAAGCGCCTCACGGGAGAAATTCGACTCTCTATCTCGTTGGCTTCAGGGAAAAGCCGCTCCCGGGTCCCTTGACAGCAGGGTTGGCCGGACGCAAGCGGCATCCCCGGCTGGCGTTCAGTCCTTGCGCCCGCGGCTGACAGGCTGACCTTCCCGCCTCCGCGCAGCACCGCGCCGAACTTGGGCTTCTGCGAGATCACGAGGCCCTTCCTCACTTTCGAGTGGGCGCGGCTCACTTTTCCCACACGGCAGTTGACGCGGGCGAGCGTCCGCCTCCGCCGGCAGTGTCTTTCTCCTGACGTCCGGCACCTGTAGACGCCTTAGGGTTTCGCGATGCTGGCTGCGCGGCCGAAGACGCCGAGCGGATAGGCGAGCTTTCCGGGCACGTCGATAGTGCAGCGCCGACCGAAGGCCGGCGTTGCGGGATCCCGACAGTCAAAGAAATCAAGATGCGGCCCGTAGGCGCTATGCGTAACCTCGTCCGCGCTCCCGAGTTTGTTCCACAAGAGAAGCCCGGGCGCCGGCGAGGAACCCTCCTCGAAGCGGTCGCTGTAGTCGGTCTTGGCGTAGTCCCAGAGCTTCAAGTTGTCGACCGCGAAGGCGTCCGCGCAGGTGTCGTTGCAGCCTGCCACGTCGGTGAAGCACCTCCACCGACCCGCAGGACGACGGCTCGCGCACGGCGTGATGCCCCAGTCTCTCGCCTGCGACGCAGCGACGACCTCGCCGTTTACGTACAGGCGCACGGTGTCCAGGCTGCCCGCAATCCCGCTGCGGTCCCAGGCGCCGGCGACGTGGATCCAGCGACCGTTCAGCGTCGAAATCGGATAGCCCTCAACGCCGTCGACCAACGAGCGCGCGGCCACCACGTGGGCCGAGGTCCCGGGCGGGGGCTCAGCGCCGAAAAAGACGGAGAAGTGCAGCCGCGGGTCGCCGGAGTCGAGGCGGTCCTGGCTGAACAGCTGAACCTCGTCGACGCCGGTCAAGCTGTATGGACCACCGAAGATGCGATGGGGGTTGTGCTTGAACGGCACCGGGTCACTCGTCTGCCGGTACCAGGCCTCGACCGTCCCGTGCTCCGGGTTCAGGATCGAGTCGCGCAGGACTGCCGTGTGCAAGCGCGCCCCTGGGAAGTACGATCCGCCCGGCAGCGGTCCCTGGCTGACGAGGAGGTTGACCTTGCCGCGGCTCGGCAGCAGTGTGCCGGGCTTAGGCTTCTCCGAGATCACGCGGCCCTTCTTGACGATCTTCGAGTAGGCGCGGCGGATCTTCCCGACGCGGCAATGGGTGCGCGCGATCGCCCGCCTCGCTCCCGGCAGCGTCTTTCCCCTTACGTTCGGCACCACGCAACGGCTGGTCAGCCCGGGGACGTTGTTCGTGATCGAGGCAGAGCCCGCCGCGACACCGAGCGCCAGGGCGACGCCGATGCAGGCGAGCAGGACGACTGAGCCTCGCGCTCTCATCTACGCCTCCCCTTGCTGACGACGAGGTTGACCTTGCCGCCCTTCGCCAGTACCGCGCCGAACTTGGGCCTCTGGGAGATGACGCGACCCCGCCCGACGTTTACGGAGTACGCGTGACGGAGCTTCCCAACACGGCAGTTCCCCCGCACGAGCCACGCCTTCGCAAACTTCAGCGGCGTATCCAAGACGTACTGCACGTCGCAGAGGCCCGGCTTACTGAGCAGCACGGAGACCGCGCTCCGCCGGGGAAACACGCTCGCCGTCGCCAAGTCCTGCCTACCGTCACCGTTCAAGTCGGCGATCACGAGCGCGACGGGGTTCTTCGTCGCGTACTCGAGCCAATCCCGAATCCCGAAGTGACCGCCACCGCTGTTGAAGTCCACCTCGAGCAGCGAGCCGGCATTCGTTGGATTCGTGACGGCAATATCCGGGCTGCCGTCGCCGTTCAGGTCGCCGATCCCGACCGAGTGGTAGCCGTCCACGTCGTACCGATGCTTGGGCTGAAACGTACCGTCGCCTCGATTGAGGAAGACGGAGTAGTAGTAGTACTGAACGCTGACGAGGTCCGGCGCTCCGTCGCCGTTCAGGTCGCCGACGGCGACCGACTCGGGACCCGGACCCGAACTCGTTCCGGTTCCGTAGCTACGCCTCCCCTCGAAAGTGCCGTCGCCGCGGTTGAGGAAGACGGAGACCGTATCGCCGTCGTAGTTGGCGACAGCCAGGTCGAGTTTGCCGTCTCGGTTCAGGTCGGCCGTCGCGACGAACGCGGGAGTGAGTCCGGCCGGGTATTCGACCCGAGGCAGGAACGTGCCGTCACCCCGGTTGAGCAGCACGGAGACGCTCCCTGGAGTCTCGTCGTCCTGTCCGAAGTTCGTGCTGATCAGATCGGGCCAGCCGTCGCCGTTGAGATCGCCGATCGCGAGCGATCCCCCGCCCGTCCGGTAGTCGACTCTGGAGTCCGAGTCGAAGGTGCCGTCGCCCCTGCCGGCGAGCACGGAGAGATAGCCGTAGCCGTTCGCCGTCACCAGGTCGGGCTTGCCGTCCCGGTCGAGGTCGCCGACTCTGACAAAGAGGGGATCGAGGCCCGTCTCGTACTCGCCCTTAACCTGGAAAGTGCCGTTGCCTCGGTTCAGGAGTACGGAGACGGTGCTCAGATCCGGGTTGGCGGTCGCCAGATCTAGCTTGCCGTCGCCGTTAACGTCGGCAACTGCAAGCGAGCCTGGCTGCCCGCCGACCTTGTAGTACTTGGCGGCGGTGAAGGTCGCCATCCGAGGCGCCGCAGCAGAGTCAGCCACAGTGCCGAAGATCAGGGCAGAGCCGATGCAAGCGAGCAGGACCGAACGGCCTCGTCTTCTCACCTGCGACGGCCCCTGCTGATGACAAGATCGACCTTCGCTCCCCGCGAGCGGACCGTGCCGAGCTCCGGCTTCTGCGAGATCACGCGACCGCGCTTGATCCGCTTCGAGTAGGCGCGGCGGACCTTCCCCGTGCGGCAGTTGACGCGGCGGAGCGTCTGCTTCGCGGCGGCGAGCGTCATCCCGGCGAGGCGCTGCACGTTGCAGAGCCCGGGCCTGTTGATGACCACGCTGACATCGTTTTCGAGAGGCCCGTAGTAGGTGTTGGTGGCCGCGAGGTCGAGTCTGCCGTCCCCGTTCAGGTCTCCGATCGCCAACGCCCGCGTAGTGACCCCGTAGTGGTTCGTGACGTGACCCACTGGGTAGTAGAGCTTCTGCTCGAAGTTGCCGTCGCCGCTATTGAGCAGCACGGAGATGGTCGGATGCCTCAGAGTCCCGTACTCCGCATCCGCGTTCAGCGCTACCAAGTCCGGCCGACCGTCGCCGTTCAGGTCGCCGATCTCGGGCGAGAAAGGGTTCGGCCCGGTTGCAAAGGTGCCCTTGGCCGCGAAGGTGCCGTCGCCTCGGTTGCGCAGCACGGAGACGGTGCTTGAGCCGAAGCTCGCAACCGCCAGCTCAGGTGCGCCGTCGCCGTTCAGGTCGCCGATCGTGGCCCACGGACCCGGTCCAGTCCGGTAGTCCGCCTTCGCCTGGAAGCTCCCGTCGCCACGATTGAGGAGCACGGAGACCAGCCTGGCCTTGTCGTTTGTGGTTACCAGGTCGGGAAAGTCGTCCCGGTTGAGGTCGGCGATAGACACAGCACCATCACCGCCGGTTGCGTAGTCGCTCCTCGCCTGGAAGCTGCCGCCGCCGCCGTTGAGCAGGACAGAGACGGTTTTCGAGCCCACGTTCCCGACGAGCAAGTCGAGCCTGCCGTCGCCGTTTAGGTCGCGGCTCGCGATCGAGGCGGGGCGGCTCCCCACCCGGAGGTCGAGGTGAGGGAGGAGCGTCCCGTCGCCGCGGTTGAGCAGCACGGAGGCGGTGTTTGCTCCCACGTTCGCCGTCGCCAAGTCGAGCGCCCCGTCGCCGTTGAGGTCGGCGATCGCGACGTCGGCGGGCACAAGCCCGGTCTCGTAATCGTGACGTGCCGCAAAGGTACCGTTGCCTCGGTTCAGGAGCACGGAGACGGTGCCCGTGTCGGCGTCGATCGCAACGAGGTCGATGCTGCCATCGCCATCGAGATCGCCGAGTCCGCCCATCCCAATCTCGTAGTAGCTCGTCTCGCCGAACCGGCCGCCACCCTCGTTGAGGAGCACGCTAGTGTCGCCGATCCCTTCGGTCACCAGGTCGGGCCTGCCGTCGGCGTTTAGGTCGCTGATCCGGACACCGGATTCGCCGACAGCCTCGTACGACTTCGGCGCTGCGAACGAAAGCGGGACGCGCGCCGGCGCGGAGCGCGCCACGACTCCGAGCGCAAGGGCGATGCCCACGCACGCGAGCAGGACAACGGAGGCGCGAGCGCCACCTGCGCTCAACCCACGTCTAGATCGACTCACCTGTGCCCCCTCGCCCCCGGTCCACGAAGAACGCAGGAACGTCTCCTCGGGAGAGTACGCCGATTCGGCTCTAGCTGCTGCATGGCGACTCCTCTCCGCGAATCGGTCGCTTGTCTGACAGGAGCGATCCTCCGCTCGCCGCGTAACGCTCCGATCACGTGTCGGCAACAGTTCTGTACCAAACGGGCCCGCCGGGCCTCGTGCGGCCAGGTAGTACGCGCGCTTGGGACTGACGTTGCACGCGGATGCCTCGGGGGATCTGCCGCGAGGGCTCAGCCGCCGCCGAACTCTCGCTCCGCGCACTCCGAAACGGGGGTTAGCGTCGACGCCCTCGACTGACAACGAGATTGATCCTCGAGCCCACCGGCATGATCCGCCCTGCTCGGCGGCTCTGCGCGACGACGATGCCCTGCTTCCTCACGCGCGAGTACGCGCGAGCCACCCTGCCCACGCGGCAACGCCTCCTCTTGATCAGCGCCTTCGCCTTCGCCAAAGACTTACCGACCAGCCTTGGCACTTTGCATCTGGTCGGCGCAGTCGGAGGGGGCGGCGGGGTCTGCGACGCAATCGAGAAGCTCCGCGAAACAGGGGAAGCCGCGTTCCAGTTTGTGTCCCCCGGCTGCGCGGCCGTGATCGAGCAGCTGCCCGCGCCGGCAAGATGCACGCTCACTCCGGAGACGGTGCACTTACCGGCGGCGGCGAAGCTGAGCGGCAGGCCCGACGACGCACTCGCGTTAACCAGAAAATCGGGGTCACCGTAGGTCTTGTCCACTAACGGGGCAAAGATGATCGATTGGCTCGCTTTCGCGATCGCGAAGGTACGCGAGACATCCGGTGCTGGGTTGTAGTTCAGGCCACCAGATTGTGAGGCCGTGACCGTGCACGAGCCCGGACTCGTGACGCGCACAAGTACACCGCTAGCAAGGAAGCAGTTGCCACTAGCGCTGAACGAAACGGGAAACCGGAGGAGGCCGTCGCGCTGACGATGAAGTCCGGGTCGCCCCATATCCTAGTCGGGAGCGGGGCGAAAGCGATCGTCTGGTCGATCCATTCGGCCACTGCGAGGCTATGGAAGTCGCCGGCCGAGATCGCGGTCACATGGGAGAGACCGCTCGGCACGGCGCACTGCCCGAAGTTGAAGTTGGGGCCGCAGCCCCAGGCGACGATGGTTCCGTCGTCCTTCAAGGCGAGGCTATGACCGTAGCCGGCGGCAATCGCGGTCACGCCGGAGAGGCCGCCCGGCACGCTGCACTGACCGTAGTCGAAGTCGCCGCAGCCCCAGGCAACGACCGTTCCGTCGTTCTTCAAGGCCAGGCTCTGGGTGTGGCCGGCGGCGATCGCGCTGACCCCGGAAAGACCACCCGGCACGCTGCACTGCCCGTAGTCGAAGCCGGCGCCACAACCCCAGGCAACGACCGTGCCGTCGTTCTTCAAGGCCAGACTATGAACGGTGCCGGCGGCAATCGCGGTCACGCCGGAGAGGCCGCCCGGCACGCTGCACTGGCCGTGGTCGAAGCCGACGCAGCCCCAGGCGACGACGGTGCCATCGCCCTTCAAGGCCAGACTGTGATCGTTCCGGCGGCGACCGCGGTAACGCCGGAGAGGCCGCCGGGCACACTGCATTGCCCATAGTCGAAGCCGCCGCCGCAGCCCCAGGCGACGACGCTCCCATCGCCCTTCAAGGCCAGGCTATGAAAGTGACCCGCTGCGATCGCGGTTACGCCGGTGAGGCCGCCCGGCACGCTGCACTCCCCATAGTTGAAGCCGCAGCCCCAGGCGACGACTGTGCCGTCGTCCTTCAAGGCCAGACTGAAATCGGAGCCGGCGGCGACTGCGGTCACGCCAGAGAGGCCCGTCGGCACGCTGCAGGCCCCGCCGCAGGCGGCCCACGCGACTGGCCTGGTGGTCGCCGTCGCCTGCGCCGCGCTTGCCGTGAAAAGCGGCGCGGCGCACAGCACCGCCACGGCGAGGAGCCGTGGAGGTGCCCTCGGACTCATGGGCAGTCTGATTTCTTACCCTCTCTGTTATCGATTCTCCTCCTGCCCACTCTGGATTACAAGGCAGACTTGCCCCACTTGAAGCTGCCTCCGAGCTCGAGGTGTCGTTCCGAGAGCTGCTCGGGCGAGCGCCTTCCCCGAAGAAGACGGGGACGGGCGGATCGGAGCGGCGCGTCGCTCTGGCGGGGGCCGGGATTGAGCTCCCGGACTTGCCACATCCACTGGACGATGTCCTCGATGCCGCCGTGGCCGCGTGGAGCGCGATGCGGTACGCGGAGGGCAAGGCCCTACCGTTACCGCAAGGCCACCAGGATCGAGTCGGCGCGATCTGGCGATAGCGATTACGGCGAGCCGGCCCGCGGATCCTGACGCTGATGGTCCTTGCCTGCGTCAGGCCGGGCCAGACGTAGCTCGACTGCACGCGCCGGGCTGACGGGCTGAACTGGCGCGGGCGGTCGTGAGCGGCGGGCCGGGCGGCCGTCGGGGTAGAGTTCCGTTCGAGCCTCGTTCGGCTCGGGTTGGAAATGTCCCGGTGGCGCCCGCTTCGGCGGGCGTTTCCGGTTCTCGGACGATTTCTCGCAGTTACCTGAATGGGCAACTAGAAAATCGCCCTTCCACACCGCGGCGCGGATTAATACTCTTTAGGGAGAGATGAGGGACGACACCCTCCAACCCGAAGGCCGAACTTGGCAGCCAACGAGCTAGCCGGTCGCGGTCTTTCCTACGGCGAGCGCCGCGCGGAGCTATTCGCGTCCCGGCGCGAGGACCGCGGGCTCTTCTCACGGAAGAAGGTCCAACGCGGTGTCCCCCGCCGCCGTCCGGAGCCGCACGGTCGAACGCGCCGCGCCCGGCCTGTCCGGCGGGCGGCGCGGCGCAGCAGCGCCCGCGGCGACCCCTCAGAACCTGACCCGCCTCACGTAGCCGCCGCCGCGGAGGTCTCGGCGTGAGCTTCCACGGCGGCACGGCCTTCGTACCGTCCGAGGTACTCGCCTACTGGCCTGAGGCTGAGGTCGCGGCGGCGCCGGTCCTCCCGAGCCTCACGATCACCTTCGAGTTCGAGCGGCGGCCGCGCGTCCGCGTCACCGCTCGGAGCGAGCGTGAGTTCCTGGCCCTCCAAGACTGGATCCTGAGTCACGGAATCGAGGGCATGGTCGAGCACGTCCTCCGCGTCGCGGAGCGGGAGAGGCGGTGGCGTCCGTGAGCTCCGGCGGCACGGCATTCGTAGGTATGGAGCCGGGCGTGGAGCCCGAGATCGAGTTCGGGTCTCCGCCCGCTCACCTCAGCGAGCGGATCCCGGACGATCAGCTCGTTCCGTACTGGAAGTGGCCGGAGCGCGAGGAGACCGCCAGGCGCGCCCTGGCCGACAACGGCAGGGTCGGCCACGACCCGGAGCGACCGTTCGCGCTCGGGCTGGACGAGTTCATCGCGGCCGAGAGCGACGTGCCGGCGGCCCTGATCGGCGACGAGAGCGAGGTTCTGCTGCCCGCCTTCGGGCTGATGATCCTGTTCGCGAAGGGCGGCAAGGGCAAGACGACGCTGACCCTCGACGCCGTGCTCCACCTGGCCTCCGGGATCGACTGGCTCGGCGCGACTGTGCCCCGACCCCTGCGCGTGCTCTTCATCGAGAACGAGGGACCGCGGGAGCCGTTCCGGATCAAGCTGAAGCTGAGGCGGGAGGCGTGGCCGCACGAGGTCGAGGGAGCGATGTTCGTGCAGACATTCGACTGGGGCGCCCTCTCGTTCGCCAACCCCGAGCACGCGCGGCGGCTGCGCGAGTTCGTAGCGGAGAACGAGATCGACCTGGTGGTCGGCGACCCGCTCGACTCGCTCGGCGTCGACGGAGTTGGCTCGCCGGATGACACGCGCAAGTTCATGGCGCTGATGACCGGCGCAGGCCTCTTCCAGAGCGTCGCCTTCCTGCTCCTCCACCACCCGCGCAAGGACGGGGCTCAGGACGAACTCGACGAGGCGGCCGGCGCATGGGGCGGCAAGCCGGACACGATGCTGCGGCTGGAGAAGCTGGAGGGCGAGCGCGCCCGGCTCTCGTTCCCGAAGGTCCGTTGGAGCCGCCGCGGGACCCGACCCGCGCTGATCCTCGCCTTCGACCCGGAGAGCGAAGGCTTCGAGGTCGTGCGGGAGGAGGACGAGGAGGAGCGCGACTACGCGGCCGAGGTCGAGGCGCTGCTGGCGGACGGGAAGTGGCGGACGGCGAGCGAGGTCGCCGCTCCGGAGAAGGACGGCGGCATCGGCGCCAGCGAGAAGACGGTCAGGAGGGAGCTGAAGGCCCGCCCCGACCGGTTCGTCAGCCGCAGCGGAGACGCGGCCAAGGAGGTTGGCCGCAACCCCCGGGCAACCGTCTGGCAACTGACTGAGTTGACCCCCGAACTCACTCAACTCAGTCACCGCTTTTCAAGGGGTGCAGCGGGTGAGTGAGTTACTCCGTCTAGTCCTAAAGGACGGAGTAACTCCCGCCGCACCCCGCGACGAAGTGAGTCGAGCCCCCGACTCAGTACCCCTGTTCAACGACGAGAAGGAGGAGCGGTGAGCGCCGTCGTCGAACCCGCCCGGCTTTCGGAACTCCAACGCGCCCGCCTCGCCGAGCTTGAGGCGGTGGTCGAGCGCGGGCTGCAGACCTTCGTCGAGGTCGGCCTGGCGCTGACCGAGATCCGCGAGCGCGGGCTGTACCGCGAGACGCACGCGGCGTTCGAGGGCTACTGCCGCGAGCGGTGGGGTTTCTCCGGCTCGCGGGGCAGGCAAATGATCGCGGCCGCGAAGACCGTTACAGCTGTAACGGATCTCGGGCTGCCGGCTCCGGAGAACGAGAGCCAGACGCGCGCGTTGGCGCCGCTCGTGAACCTGTGCCGCGACCATCCCGAGCGCCAGGACGACATCCTCCGCGACGTCGAGAAGCGGGCGCGGGCGACGGCGCCCGCTCCGACCGTGCGATTCGCCCGGAAGGACGGCACGCCCCCCGCGGGGCCAGCGCCCCGCCCGTGGTTCACGCCCGCGCTGATCCGCGGGGTCGCGGCCGATTGGAGGAGTCGACTCGACGGACGCGCGGCCGACGCAGTCACGCGGCCTCCGCCCCGCCCCGTCGCCGAGGCCGCGCGACGGCTGCTAGAGGTCGCCCGCGAAGTCGAGGAGACGAACCGCTGGATCGAGGAGGGCGCGGAGGCGCGCTTCGACGAGGTAGCGACCGAGCGCGATCTTGGAGACGCGTGGGTAGCGCACAAGGCTCAGTTCTCGCAAGCCCGTCGACTCGACGCCGAGATGCGCCGGCTCCTGGGTCAGCTCGCCGACGTGAGGGACGAGATCGAGCGCGGCGCCCTGACCGGCTCGCGCGCGGCCGGCGTGCGCGTGGCGGAGGCCAAGCGGGAGCGGCGCGAGATGGAGGCCGGGCAGTGACCGCGGAGCCCGCCTTCGTCGCCCTCGCGCTGACCCCGCCCGAGGCGGACGCGGTTCGTGAAGCCGTGGGGGTGCTGGCCGCGCGCGAGCCGGAGCGCCAGGCGGCCCGCGCGGTACTGGAGATGCTCGAACGGCCGCTCGCGCCCGGTGAGCTCCGGGCTGGCCGTCGGGGAGGGCGAGTCGTTCGAGCCGGGCCACGAGTTCGCGGCGCCGCGGTTGCAAGCGAACGGGGCCGGCCTGGCGTGACCGGGAAGTTGCTCACCGCCCGGGAAGTGGCCGAGCAGTTGGGCTGCGCCCCGGCGACCGTGCTGCGCTGGACGCGGCGCGGCGACCTGCCCGCGCTGAAGCTGCCCGGCGGGGCGGTCCGCTACCGGCCGGAGGAGTTAAAGGCGTGGCTGGCGTCCCGGGCAACCGGAGAACGGCGGCCGGCGCTGGCGTCAGTTGCCTCACCCGACAACGGATTGGAGTAGGCTTGGAAGCGACCAAAAAAAGTGGCCGAGCGGCGCGTAAGCGCCCCCGGCCCGACACGGAAGGAGAAAGCCTCCCGTGCAGACCCAGCCTAACGACCAAGTACCGGCGGAGGAGCTTGCGGCGCTCCTCGACGCCGCGCTGGACGGCAGCCCCCTTCGGCGCGCCGTCGAGGAAGCCGCGCGGACGGCACTCGACGCCGCCTACCGGCAGGGCTGCCGGGACATGTTCAAGAGCTTGGTCGGGGCATCCGGCCGGGGAGGGCGCGGAGGCGAGCGGCCGTGCGGCGCCGTTCGCCCTGCGCCGGAGGAGGAGGTGAGTCGCGATGCCGACTGAACCGACCGGCAACGTTTACCGCACGCGCACGCAGGGCTTCGGGATCCGCTGGCGGGAGGACGGGCGGCGCCCGACGCAGACCGGCTTCGCTACCAAGACGGAGGCGCGGCGCTGGTACGCCGATAACGTGGCGCCCCGCCTCCGCCGCGGCGCGCCCTCCGGCAGCATCACCTTCGACGCCTTCGCGGACCTGTTCCTCGACCCGCCACGGCGGGACGGTGGCCCCGCGCACGAAGCGGACGCTGGAGGAGCGGCTGGCGCCCGCGCGCCGGACCTTCGGCGCCTGGCCGCTGCGCGAGCTTGAGCACGCGGCCGCTGACATCGCGGCCTGGCGCGCGACCCTGCCCGCGGGCTCGCCGCTACCGCCTGACCGCCGCGCTGCGGCAGGCCCTCTGGGCCGCTCAGCGCTGGGGGTACATCTCGACCAACCCCGCGGTATCTGCCGGCCGCAACTCGCAGCCTCGCTTGAAGGAGATCAACCCGTTCACCCTCGAAGACGTAGACGCGCTGGCGCTCGAACTCGGGGCGGTCTACGGCCCGCTGGTGGTCTTCGCCGCGGAGACGGGCCTGCGGACGAACGAGTGGGTGGCGCTTGAGCGCCGCGACGTCGACCGGCCGGGGCGCGCGGTGACCGTTCAGCGCCGCTTCGCCGACGGCGAGTTGACGCCGTTCCCGAAGACGGAGCGATCGCGGCGGCGCGTGCCGCTGACCGCCCGCGCCCTCTCCGCGCTCGACTCGCTGCCCGCGCGGCTGGACACGCCGCTGCTGTTCCCGGCGGCCCGCGGCGGCCACATCGGGCTCGACACCTGGCGGACGCGGGAGTGGTACCCCGCCCTGGACGCGGCCGGGATCGCCCGGCGCGGTCCCTACGCGCTGCGGCACACCTTCGCCACGGAGGCGCTGGCGGCCGGCGTCTCTACCTTCGAGCTGGCCCGCGTGATGGGCACGTCCGTAGCGATGATCGACCGCACCTACGGCCACCTGGCCCGCGACTCCGAGGCGGCCATTCGCGCCCGCCTCGACGCGCGGGCGGAGCGAGCGGGCTTTGAGCGGGCTTCGGAGCCGGAGGCCTCTCCTGGCCGCTAGGCCCGGAAACCGCATAGCCAAGCGGCTTTGCGGCGATGGAGCGTACCGGGATCGAACCGGTGACCTCCGGCTTGCAAAGCCGGCGCTCTCCCAGCTGAGCTAACGCCCCGTAACCGCATGTTAGAGCCAAAGCGGGGAGTTCGGCGCCTGGCGCTGTGGGCTGAACATGGGCCGAACGATCAGCTTCGGGGCGGCAACCCGGCCCACCGTCAAGCTACGCGGCTTGCCCGCCGCCGCGGCTCGTCCTTAGTCCTGAGGCTTAGCGATCTTCCCCGGCCAAACGCCGGTCCGGCGAAAGTACTCGGCTGCGAACGTCCGATCCACAAGGGCTTTCACACCACCGAAGACGGCGCCCTTGAGCATCGCCGCCGCGACGACTTCCGTCCAGCCCCGGGACTGCTCCATGGCCTGTGGCATCTCCGTCTCCTTGGCGAGAAACGCCCACAGCCTCCTGAAGATCGCCCCCGCTGCCCGACTGGCAACCAGACCGGCAACGATTGCGAACGGCTTGTAGAGCAGCTTCATCATCGGCGGCACGCGGGACGCGGTACTGAGTCAACCACGTCCGGCCGGCGTGAGCGAGAACGACCCTGTCGCCCCAGGCGTCTCGCTCATTGCGCCTCCTCCTTGCATAGCGGTAGTGCTCGCCCTCGGGATCGCGGGGTACTGGGCTGGGCCTCGCGCCGTGATGCGCGTCCAGCGGATCGAGCGCGGCCGATCTGGCTAGCCCAACGCACCGGCGGCTGTGGGCCGAACATGGGCCCAAAGATCAGGGAACGCCGACAGCGGCGAGGGCTTGGGCAAGCCGCTCGCTGGCCCGCAACCCCGCTAGCCATGACGGAAATCGCGCCCTTACGCTGCTGCCTGCCGCGCCCCTTCGCTTTCGGCCCTGAGCGGCTTACAAAGCCGGCGCTGTCCCAGCTGAGCTAACGCCCCGGGTGCGCTTTCAGGACGCCGGTCGTCGGCGCGGGCGCGTCAGTAGTTTTGATCACCGGCGTCAGTGCACGCGCGGATGACGGTGGGGCCGCGGGGGGCGATGGTGCGTCCCTCGGCGAAGGAGGCTGACATGCACGCGCTAATGATGTTCATCGTGTTCGCGTTCGTCGTCGGGGTCGCAGGGGTGGTCGTCTGGGCACTCTTCGAGATGAGCCCGTTCGCGCACCACATCGATCAGTTTCGCGACCCCGTCACCGGCCGGAAGCGCGGCGAGAGCCCACACCTCGAGTAGCAAGCCCGACCCACAACGCAAGAAGCCGGCGGGGCCAGCCGCCGGCTTCTTCGTCACGGAAAGACCCCTTAGGCCGCTCGGGCGAGCCTTTCCTCGTGGCGGGCCCGCTTGATGATCTCGTCACGGTCGCCGAACCGCGCGTGCGCACGGAGGGTGCGGTGCTCGTCCCAGAGCGCTGCGATGCGCTCCTCGAGCTCGTGAAGCTCCTCCGAGAGCACGGCGTCGTGGCCGTTGGAAAGCAGTTGCCAGAGCTCCGACCGCCGCTCGGAGGCGGTGTCGAGCTCTGCGTGGATGTCCTCGAGTGTTCTCATGCGTCTGAAAACGATGTAGCCCGCCGTGACATTCCTAATCCCGCGGGCCGAGCAGGAACAGGACGATGACCACGAAACCGACGACGCCGGCCGCGATCGCGATCGCCGTGAGCACGCCGGAGCTCACCAGGCGGGCCTCAGCGGCGGCCGCCTGACGAGCAGCCGAATCGTCGCGAGACCGAAGACGAAACCGCCCACGTGGGCGAAGAACGCGACCCCGCCGCTGGCCTGCGGGTGGAGGATCGCGAAGCCGCCGTCCCAGAGCTGGAACAGGAACCAGATCCCGAGGAACCAGATCGCCGGGATCTCGCGCAGGAAGACTAGGACGACCACGATGAAGGCCGTGAGCACGCTCGCGCGCGGGAGGAGCACGAAGTAGGCGCCGAGCACCCCGGCGATCGCGCCGGACGCGCCGACGTTCGGGATGCTCGCCCCGGCCGTGGTCGAGAAGTAGAGCGTCACGAAGGTCTGGGCGGCGGCGGCCGCGAGCCCGGCCGCGAGGTACCAGACCAGGAAGCGCATCTTGCCGAGCGAGTCCTCGACGTTGTTTCCGAAGATCCAGAGGAAGAGCATGTTCCCGGCGATGTGCACCCAGCCGCCGTGCAGGAACATCGAGGTGAAGGCGCCCTCGTACCAGGGCAGGTGGGGGACGAGCGAGGCCGGCTCGGCGCACGGGCCCTCGAGCGAGCACGGGTAGTAGCCGTAGTGCAGCACCTCGTGGTCGACGCCGCCTCGCAGCTCCCAGAGCCAGACGGCCACGTTCGCCGCGATCAACGAGACGGTGACGACCGGGAACGTCCGCGTCGGGACGTTGTCTTTCAGCGGGAGCAGCCTACGGCTCCTGGGAAGGGGTCACTCGATGACGAGGGCCAGGAGCGCCTTCTGCGCGTGCAGGCGGTTCTCGGCCTCGTCCCACACCGCAGACTGCGGCCCGTAGAGCACGTCCTCGGTGATCTCCTCGCCGTAATGCGCCGGCAGGCAGTGGAGGACGATCGCGTCGTCGGAGGCCTGCGCGACGAGCTCGGCGTCGATGCCGAAACCGGCGAGGTCGCGCAGCCGGCGCTCGCGCTCCTCGTCCTGGCCCATGCTCGTCCAGACGTCGGTGTAGAGGACGTTCGCCCCCGCCGCTGCCTCGCGCGGGTCGTGCACGACCGTGACGTTCCCTCCCGCCTCGCGCGCAATCCTCACGACCTCCTCGGCGGGCTCGTAGCCCTCCGGTGTCGCGGCGACGAAGCCCGCGCCGAGCTTCGCGCACGCCACCATCAACGAGGCGCACACATTGTTGCCATCCCCGAGGTAGGTGACGCGCACCCCCTCGAGCGTTCCCAGCCGCTCGCGGATCGTCATCACGTCGGCGAGCGCCTGGCACGGGTGGGCGCTGTCGGTCAGGCCGTTGACGACCGGGATCGAGGCGTGCCGCGCGAGCTCCTCGACGTCGTCCTGCCCGAAGGTGCGGATCATGATCCCGTCGACGTAGCGCGAGAGGACGGTGGCCGTGTCGCGCAGCGTCTCGCCACGGCCGAGCTGCAGGTCGCCCGCCGCGAGGTACAGGGCGTGGCCGCCGAGTTGCGTCATCCCGACTTCGAACGAGACGCGCGTCCGGGTCGACGGCTTCTGGAAGATCATCGCGAGCGTGCGCCCGGGGAGGAGGTGGTGCTCTTCGCGCCGCCGTTGCCGCTGCTTGAGGTCGTCGGCCAGGTCGAGCGCGGCCAGCAGTTCGTCCCGGCTCCAGTCGGCGACGCGGGTGAAACTACGGCCTTTCAGGCTCTCTGCGACGGCGCTCATTTCGGCTGTGCATGCTACTTCGGCGTGAGGCGGCCTCAAGGTCGCCTTCGTTCTTCCTAGGGGTAGGAGCCTTCGAGCCCGGCCTCGGCGAGAAGGTCGCGCAGGCGCGAGAGTCCGGTGAACATCCGGCTCTTGATCGTCCCCAGCGGCTCGCCGAGCCGTTCCGCGAGCTCGCTCTGCGTCAGGCCGCCGTAGTACCGAGCTCGAGCGCCTCGCGCTGCTCGGGCGTGAGCTGGGCATTCGAGATCAGCGGCGCCTCACGGTGACTCGCCGCCTTCGCCGGCGACGGAGCCGGTCCGAAGCGGAGCACGAGCAGCGCGATCGCCGCGCCGAGCAGCGCGAGCGCGATCACCGCCAGGTTCCGCTTCCCTGGGACAGCCGGCATGGCTGCCTCCTTCCTCCCTCAGGGGTCGTTCGGGTTGACGGCCCTGATTCGCAGGAGGCGGCGAAGCGGTTCGGCTAGGCCGTGATGCGCGTGCCCGCGCGGCCGGCGAGCGCGTCTCCGAGCCCGGCCGGCGAGGTGATCAGCGCCTCGTGCCCGGTGGCGCGGACGAACTCCGCACACGCTTCGACCTTCGGGCGCATCGAGCCCGCGGCCAGCTCCGGCATGAATGCCACTGCCTCCTCGACCGTGAGCGCGCGTAGTTCGCGCTGCCGATCGGTGCCGAAGCCCGAGTAGACCGCCGGCACCTCGGTGAGGATCACCAGCCGGTCGGCGCCAAGGCCGCGGGCGAGCAGCGAGGAGGCCCTGTCCTTGTCGATCACCGCGTCGATACCGGCCAGGTGCTCGCCTCGCCGCGCCGCCGGAATGCCGCCGCCGCCGCAGGCGACCACGATCGTCCCGGCTGCGAGCAGCGAGCGGATTGCGTCGAGCTCGACCACCTCGAGCGGCACGGGAGAGGGGACGACGCGCCGCCAGCCGCGGCCGGCGTCGAACACGACGGTCCAGCCTCGCTCGGACTCGAGCTCGCGCGCCCTGGCCTCGTCGTAGAACGGGCCGACCGGCTTGGTCGGCTCCTGGAAGGCGGGGTCGTCCTCGGCCACGAGCACGTGCGTGAGCAGGCAGACGACCGGCCGCCCCGCGACCGGGGCGAGCTCGCTCTCGATCAGCGCGCCGATCTCCGCCTGTGTCTGCGCGACGGCGAGGTAGAGCGGCAGCGGCGGCGCCTCGGCGGCGGCTCGCTCCTGGCGGAGGAGCTCGTTGCCGACCTGCGGCCCGTTGCCGTGCGTGATCACGAGCTGCTCCTCGCCGAGCAGGGGTCGCAGCGCCGCGCCGACCTCGCGCAGGTTCGCGCGCTGCTCGGCCGCCGTGCCGCGCTCGCCGGGCCGCATGAGCGCGTTCCCGCCGAGGGCGACGACCGCGGTCAAACCAGCGCTGTGTCGCCTATCAGGCCGTGCTCGCGCAGGACGTCCGCCAGTGTCGGCTCCCCGACCTCCTGCAGCCGGTACGTCACCCGCAGTGCGGGCACGTCGAAGTCGATCAGCTTGCGCAGGTCGATCGGCGTCCCGATCAAGACGAGCTCGGCGCCGGAGGCCTCGATCGTGGCCTTGAGGTCGTCCATCTGCTTGCGGCCGTAGCCCATCGCGGGCAGCAGCGTCCCGACGTGCGGGTAGTCCTCGAAGGTCTTCGCGATCGAGCCGACCGCTGCGGCGCGCGGGTCGATCAGCTCGGCCGCGCCGTTGGCCTTGGCGGCCAGCACCGCGGCGCCGTAGGTCATCTCGCCGTGCGTCAGCGTAGGCCCGTCCTCGATCGCGAGCACGCGCTTGCCCGCGATCTCGCGCGGCATCGCCCTCGACCACGTACGGCGAGGCGGCGAGCACGATCCTCGCGCCCGGGTTGTTGGCGCGGATCGCGTCGAGCACCGCGTCCACTCCCTCCTGTGGGGCGCTGTCGACCTTGTTCACGACGCAGACGTCGGCCATGCGCAGGTTCGTCTCGCCGGGGTGGTAGCGCAGCTCGTGGCCCGGCCGGTGCGGGTCGACGACGACGACATGCACGTTCGGTTTCACGAACGGCGTGTCGTTGTTGCCGCCGTCCCAGAGGATCACGTCCGCCTCCTGCTCTGCACGGTCGAGGATCGCGGCGTAGTCGATCCCGGCGAAGACCAGGTTGCCCTCGGCGATGTGCGGCTCGTACTCCTCGCGCTCCTCGATCGTGGCGTCTGCGGCGTCGAGGTCCTCGTAGCGCTCGAAGCGCTGCACGGCCTGCTTCGTCAGGTCGCCGTACGGCATCGGATGCCGCAGGACGGCGACGCGCTTGCCGGACTCGCGCAGCAGCGCGGCGACGTGCCGAGTCGTCTGGCTCTTGCCGGAGCCGGTGCGCACGGCGCAGATCGCGATCGACGGCTTGGTCGAGGTGAGCATCGTCTCGGCCGGCGAGATCAGCCGGAACGACGCGCCCGCGGCCAGCACGCGCGAGGCGATGTGCATCACGTGCTCGTGCGTGACGTCCGAGTAGGCGAAGACGACCTCGTCGACCTCGTGGCCCGCGATCAGCTGCTCGAGCCGATCCTCGGCCTCGATCGGGATCCCGTTCGGGTAGAGCTCACCCGCCAGCTCGGCGGGGTAGACGCGCCCGGCGATGTCCGGGATCTGCGTCGCCGTGAAGGCGACCACCTCGTACTCCTCGCGGCCTCGGAAGACGAGGTTGAAGTTGTGGAAGTCGCGGCCGGCCGCGCCCGCGATGAGCACCTTTGTCCTGGTCATGCATAGAGCTTATGCAGCTACACAGGACGGTGCTCAAACGTCGTCGGCGAGCACCTGGCCGATCCGGTAATGCGCGTTGGCCACGAGCTCCGGGTTCGTGTCACGGTAGTAGGGAAGGACGCAGATCCCGGTCCAGAGCGCCCAGCCGCGGCCGCGCTCCCAGGTTGCGTCGTCCACGCGCAGCTCCTCGCGCACGAGCTCTCTCGCACCTGCGGGCAGGAGGTTCCACGCCACCGCGAGATCGACCGCGGGATCGCCGAGGCCGAGCAGGCCCCAGTCGATCGCGCCGATCAAGCCTCGAGCCCTGGACGATCAGGTTGGCCGGCATCAGGTCGCCGTGGAGCCAGACCGGCGCTCCGGTCCAGGGCGGAGCCTCCAGCGCCTTCTCCCACGCAGCGGTTGCCGCGGCCGTGTCGATCGTTCCCGCCAGCTCTGCGAGCGCGGCACGGGTTTGCTCGTCCCACCGCGCCAGCGACGACCCTCGGGCGGTGAGCGGCGCTTCGGGGAGCTCGACCCGGTGCAGGGCTCGGACGAGCTCGGCGATCTGCCGTGCGAGCGTCTCCGGCTCGGCGAGCCGCTCGACATCCGGGGTCTCGCCCTCGAGCCACGAGTAGACACCCCACGAGGCGGGGTAGCCGTCCGCCGGTGCGCCCTTCGCGATCGGCGCCGGGACCGCGACCGGAAGCAGCGGCGCGAGCTGCGGCAGCCAGCGCAGGTCGCGGTCGAAGTCACGTCCGTCCGGGTCGTTCCCGTGTGCGCGGAGGCGGGGAAGGCGCACGACCATGTCGCTGCCCAGCCGGTAGAGGACGTTGTCCGTCCCGGCCGAGCCGACCCGCTCGAGCGGGAGCTCGGCCCACTGCGGGAACTGCTCGGTCTACCAGCCGCGCGACGACGCCGTCGTCGAAGACGACCTCGCCCGGGTGCATGCGGGGGACGCCGCTAACCGAGCCGCTCGCGCACGCGGTCGCCGACCGCGGACATCTCGAGCTCGGAGCCGGAGACGTCCTTCAGCAGCTCGTCGGCGGTCGGCCGCTGGCCCTCCGCCCACAGCTCGCGGAGGAGCGAGCCCGCCTCACGCTGGGCGAACCAGTCGGTGCCGAAGCGCTCGCGCAGGTGGTCGCGCAGCTGGCACTCGAACGCCCACGAGCGCAGGTACGACGTGACGTAGAAGCCCGAGTCCATGTCGGCCAGGTAGTTGGCCTCGGCGATCTCGAACTTGAGCGCGTCGCCGAGGATCTCGGCGTAGCGCTTCGGCATCCCGCCGAGGTCGTCGCTCGAGTGGAACTCGAGCTCGTAGAGGAGCTTCGCCGAGTAGCGCCGGACGAAGAACAGCAGCCAGAGCATCCCCTCCGCCGCGTACTCGTCCGGACGCGGGAAGTCGAGCTTGCGCGAGAGCCACGCCGGCTCGTCGGTGAGGTGCTGCATCAGCATCGCCCAGCCCTCTGTGACCGCGACGTCGCCGAGCCGCTTCTCCTCCATCGAGAGCTCAGGCGAGGTGTTCCCGAAATGCTCCGCGTGGCCGGCCTCGTGGAAGAACGCGCGCCAGTCGTCCGCGCCGCCGATCGGCTGGATGACGAGCATCACCTTGTCGGGCACCTCGATCGGCGAGCAGAACGCGCGCGGGGTCTTCTGCGGCCGCTGCTCGATGTCGAGGTGGATGTTCGCCTGCCGGTCGAGGTCGATGCCGAGGTCGCTCAGCGTCGCCTTGAGCGCGGGCACCATCCTGTCGCCGGGGAAGCCCTCGTCCCACTGGGGCGAGCGGATCATCCGCTGCAGATCCCAGCGCGCGAGCTCGTCGAGCGAGAGCCCGAGCTGCTCGCGGGCGGCGCGGCCGAGCACGTCCTCGTAGAGCCGCTCGGTGTCGGCGAGGAAGGCCTCGCACTGCGCGGCGAGCTCGCGCAGGCGGAAGCCGAAGCGCTCGTACAGCTCGACGTAGCTCGACGCGCCGAGCGCGGGCAGCTCGCGGCGCACGATCTCGACACCGTCGAGGTAGATCGGGTTGAGGTGCTCCTCGGTCGCCTCCCACATCACGCGGTCGAGCTGCTCGCGGCGGTCGCGGTCGGGCTCGTTGGCCATCGTCGGGCGCAGCATCCGGAACGGGATCTGGTCGCCGTTCACGGTCACCTCGAGCTCGGCCTCGATCGCGGCGAGCTTCTCGGCGTGCTCGCGCGTCAGGTTGCCGAGGTAGCCCTCGCAGCCGAAGTGCCACAGCTCGCGCACTCGCCGGTCGCCGTCCACGGCTGCGCCGAGGGCCTGTACCTGCTCGAGCTGCGTCAGCGCCGAGTGCCGCTCGTAGATCTCCTCGAGCTCCAGCCGGTCCTTCAGCCCCGCGTAGTGGAGGTAGTACTCCTCGTCGAGCTCGGCGATGAACCGGTCGGCGCCGGCCCGGTACGCGTCGAGGTCCGGCGAAGTGGGCGGGTCGCTCGGCATAGGCCGTAGGATATCCGGGTGCGCGAGATCAGCCTGAAGACCGAGCGGCGGACGCAGCTGCTCGACATCACGGCGCAGGTCGAGGACGCGTTGAACGGGACGAACGGAGCCGCCGCCGCGCTCGTCTACGTCCCGCACACGACCGCGGGAGTGACGATCAACGAGGACATCGATCCCGTCCTCGCCAACGATCTCGAGCAGGCGATGGAGAAGATCGTCGAGGACGGCTGGAGCTGGCGCCACGACGACGCGGACGGCCCCAACGCGCCCTCGCACGTGCGCGCCTCGCTGATGAGCCCCGAGGTGCTGGTGCCGCTGCAGGAGGGCAAGCTCGCGCTCGGCCGCTACCAGGGGATCTTCTTCTGCGAGTTCGACGGCCCGCGGGAGCGCAAGGTCTACGTGACCGCGCTTCGCTGACGCGCAACCGCCTCTTCATCTGATCTCAACACGAGGGCCCTAAGTTCTGCTCGTGCCCAGGCGGTTACCGCTCGCGTTGGCGCTCACGGTCGCGCTGGCCGCGGGGCTCGCGTTCTTCGGCCGTTCCGGGCGGCCGCACGCGCACACCGTGGGGATCCACAAGATCCGCCACGTGGTCGTGATCATGCAGGAGAACCGGTCGTTCGACTCCTACTTCGGCACGTACCCGGGAGCCAACGGCCTGCCCCGGCGAAACGGGCAGTTCACCGTCTGCGTGCCGGATCCGCGCACCCACGTCTGCGTCCGGCCCTACCACGATCCGCGCGACCGGAACAGCGGCGGCCCGCACGAGCACCTCGACGCGGTGCGCGACGTGAACGGCGGCAAGATGAACGGCTTCATCCGCGAGGCGCGGCGCGGCCGCGTCGCCGGCTGCGTGACCGCGCCCGACTCACCGCTTTGCTCGCTCGCGGCCGCGAAGCCGGACGTGATGGGCTACCACGACGCGCGCGAGATCCCGAACTACTGGGCCTACGCGCGCAACTTCGTGCTGCAGGACCGCATGTTCGAGTCGGTCTCGTCGTGGAGCCTGCCCCAGAAGCTGTACACCGTCTCGGAGTGGTCGGCCCGCTGCCACCGGCCGCACGACCCGGCGAGCTGCGTGAACGCGCTCGAGAACCCGCTCGCGCCTCCGCACGAGCCGCAGAACCCGACGAACCGTAAGCCCGACTACGCGTGGACCGACCTCACCTACCTGCTGCACCGTCACCACGTCTCCTGGCGCTACTACCTCTTCTCGGGTGTACAGCCGGACTGCCAGGACGGAGGGATGGTCTGCAACGCGAAGTGGCAGGACTCGGGCACGCCGGGGATCTGGAACCCGCTGCCCTGGTTCGACACCGTGCGGCAGGACCACCAGCTGCGGAACATCGTCCCGATGCGGCGGTTCTTCGCCGACGCTCAGCGCGGCACGCTCCCCTCGGTGTCGTGGCTCACCCCCAGCAACCGGGTGAGCGAGCACCCGCCCGCGCTCGTCAGCCGTGGACAGGCGTACGTCACCAGCGTGGTGAACGCCGTCATGCGCAGCCCCGACTGGCCCTCGACGGCGATCTTCCTCGCGTGGGACGACTGGGGCGGCTTCTACGACCACGTCGTCCCGCCCCGCGTCGACCACAACGGCTTCGGCCTGCGCGTGCCTGCGCTCGTGATCTCACCGTATGCGCGGCGGGGCTTCGTCGACCACCGCACCGCGAGCCTCGACACCTACGTGAAGTTCATCGAGGACGACTTCCTCGGCGGCGCGCGCCTCGACCCGAAGACCGACGGCCGGCCGGACCCGCGCCCGTCCGTCCGCGAGTCGATGGCGCGGGTCGGCGACCTCGCCCACGACTTCGACTTCCGCCAGAAGCCGCGCCCGCCGCTGCTCCTCCCGGAGCACCCGCCCTTCTCGTAGCCTGGGCGGCGATGGCCGCACCGGTTACCCGTGACCAGGAGCTCGAGCTCTCGATCGACTCGCTCGCCTACGGCGGGAACGGCGTCGCGCGCCTGAACGGGTTCGTCGTCTTCGTGCGCCGCGGGTTGCCGGGCGACCGCGTCCGCGCGCGTGTGACGAAGGTGAAGCGCAACCATGCGGAGGCGCTCGCGGTCGAGGTGCTGGAGCCGGGCCCGCAGCGGGTCGAGGCGCCGTGCGCCCACTACCCGGCCTGCGGGGGCTGCCGCTTCCAGGATCTCGCCTACGAGGCGCAGGTCGCCGCGAAGGAGGAGCAGGTCGCCGACGCGCTGCGGCGGATCGGCGGGCTCGCGGAGCCACCGCTCGAGCCGATCGTCCCGGCCGGAGAGGTTTTCCACTACCGCAACAAGCTCGAGTACTCGTTCACCCAGACGCCGTCGGGGCCCGCGCTCGGGTTCCACAGGGCGGGCCGCTGGGACGAGGTGCTGGAGATCGAGAAGTGCTGGCTGACCTCGGAGCTCGGCAACGCCGTGCGCAACGCCGTGCGCGACTGGGCGCGGGCCGAGCGACTCGAGGCCTACGACCAGGGAGAGCACACGGGGTACCTGCGGCACCTCGTGCTGCGCGAGGGCCGCAACACCGGCCAGCTGCTCGTCCAGCTGGTGACGGCGCCGCAGGAGCGCTTCGACCGGGACGAGCTCGTGGAGGTCCTGCGTCGCTTCCCCGAGGTGCGGTCGATCCACTGGTCGGTGAACGAGTCGCAGGCCGAGGTCACGAATCTGCCGACGACGCTCCTCTGGGGAGACGAGGCGATCGAGGAGGAGCTCTGCGGCCTGCGCTTCCGTGTCCGGCCCAACGCGTTCCTGCAGACCAACACGCGCATGGCCGAGCGGCTGTACGAGCTCGCCGGCGAGTACGCAGGGCTCGGCGGAAACGAGACGGTCTACGACCTCTACTGCGGGATCGGCACGATCGGGCTGACGCTGGCCTCGCAGGCGTTGACGGTCTGGGGGGTCGAGGTCTCCGAGGAGTCGGTCGCCTGCGCGCTCGAGAACGCGGATCTGAACGGAATCGCCAACGCGGCCTTCTTCGCCGGTGAGGTGGGCGCGTCGCTCGAGGAGCTCGCCGAGCGGGCGGGCCCGCCGGACGTCGCCGTGGTCGACCCGCCGCGAGCGGGGCTCTCCGGGAAGGCGCTGCGGCGGCTGGCGCGGCTCGAGGCCTCGCGGATCGTCTACGTCTCCTGCAACCCCACGACGCTCGCCGCGAACGTGAAGGAGCTCGGGAAGGAGTGGGGCTACACGCTCGAGCGGGTGCGGCCGGTGGACATGTTCCCGCACACCCCGCACGTCGAGGCGGTCGCGCTCCTCACTCGGAGCTGAGCTCGGCCTCGATCGCCTCGCGCAGCTCGGCGAGCGCGCCGCGCAGGCTCCCGACCCGCTCGTCTCCGAGCCGTCGCTCCACCGCCGTCGCCAGGGCGCGGAACCGCGGCCGCGCCGTCTGCAGGAGCTCGCGGCCGTCGCCGGTCAGCGCGACGAGGTACGAGCGGCGGTCGTCGGGGTTCGGAGTCACGCTCCAGGTGGCCGCGCTGCTCGAGCCGCGCGATCCGGAAGAGGACGGTCGAGAGCGGCATCTCCATGCGCGCCGCCAGGCGGTGGGCGTCCAGGGCCCCTCGGCGCCGATCAGGACGTAGAAGGGGTAGTCCTCGGGAGGGAGCTCGAGGCCTGCGACGGCGGTCGCGAGCAGTCGCTCGCGCACGCCGTTCGTTCGGAAGAGATCCAGCAGGATCGTGTCGCCGCCGGTGTCCGTCACTACTGCAACCTTGTGGTAATGTAGTACAACATTGTGGTAAGTCTACTGCGCAGGGTCGCGATCGGGCTCGTACTGGTCGCCGCGGTTTGCAGCGGGGCCTCGGGTGCGGCCGCGCCGGCCAAGGTCCACGTCGGCGTGGCGGCGTCGTTCGACCTGGCCGGAGGCGGGGCGCTGTGGGTGACCGACAGGGTCGACAACCGGCTCGCCCGCGTCGATCCCGTGGCGGGGCGCGTCGTCTGGCGGCTCGGGATCCCGGGCAGCCCGTTCGGGGTCGCCTACGGCGCCGGCAGCGTCTGGGTCGCGTCGCGGAACGCGGGCCGCGTGACACGCGTCAATCCCGTGACGAAACGGCGACGGAAGCCGATCGCGGTGGGCCGCAGCCCGTACGCGCTCGCGTTCGGCGGCGGCTCGGTCTGGGTCTCCAACGAAGGCTCGGGAACCATCAGCCGCATCTCCACGAAGCGCAACAAGGTCGTGAAGACGATTCGCGTGGGCGGCGGGCCGAATGGGATCGCGGTCGCCTTTCGCAAGGTCTGGGTCGCCGACTACGGCCGCGGTCGCCTGATCCGCATCGACCCGGTGCGCAACCGTGTCGAGCGGCGCATCTCGATCCCGAAGGCCGACTGGATCACTTCCTCGCCGGACGCGCTCTGGGTCTCGAGCGAGACGGGTGCGCTCTACCGCGTCGACCCGGCCTCGATGGCGGTGCAGGCGAAGGTGACCGTCGGCGCGAATCCACTGGCGAGCACCTGGGTGGGCGGCAAGCTCTGGGTGCCGAACATCGACGACAACAGCGTCTCGGTGGTCGACCCTGCGACGAACGCGGTCGTCCGCACGATCGCGGTCGGGCCGAGCCCGCTCGCGGTCGCCGCGGCGGCCGGCTCCGCCTGGGTCACGTCGGACTTCGACGGGGATCTCTGGCGCCTCGATCCCTGACCGCGCGCCAGAGCAGGTCGGCGTTCGGGAGCAGGAAACCGACGGAGAGCAGCGGCAGCGCGGGCAGCCCGGAGACGTCCAGCCACGTCGCGAACGCCATCGTCGCGCCGAGCGAGGCGGTCAGGCAGACCCACGTCCAGCCGGTGCGCAGGCCCCAGCGCGCGGCGGCGCCGAGGTAGAGCGCGAAGAAAAGCAGGTCGGGGAGCCCGAGCTTCGCGCCGCCGGCCTGGCCGGGCACGGGGAAGGTGAACGAGAGCGCGTCGAAGACCTGCGGCTTCTCGGTCACGATCGTCTTCGTCGGCCCGCGCCAGACCGAGTACGAGTCGACCCACGGGACGATGCAGGCGACGAGCACGACCCAGCTCAGCTCCTCGAAGAAGCGCAGGAAGCACCAGGCGGCGAACGTCATCGCGGCGAGCTTCGCGAAGTTCGCGACCACCCCCGCGCCCGCCCACTGCAGCACGACCGCGGCGAGGCCGCACGCGGCCGCGACGAGCAACAGCTGCCGCAGCGGCGTCCGCCAGAGCGGCAGTGCGAGCCAGACGAGCCCGAAGACCGCCGGGATCAGCAGGAGGCAGATCCACGTCAGCGCCGGCCACAGCGACAGCTCGAACCACCACTGGTGCGTGCCGTAGTAGACCCCGACGACGACCGCGAGCGCGACGAAGCCCGCGACCCGGCGCGAGCTCAGTAGGGCGGCAGCTCGGCCCACCACGGCCCCAGCGCCTTGAACGCGTTCCAGAAGCGCGTCTTCGCCGGCGCCTCGTCGAGCGACTCGTCGATGTCGGGCACGTAGAGGGCCTGGATCGTCGGCGTGAAGCGCTGCAGCTCGCCGAGCTTCGGCTCCAGCGCATCCGCGAGCGGAAACTCGAGCGAGTTGAGGAACGCGAGCGCCGCCTCGCCCATGACGACGATCAGCTTCGGCTGGACGATGTGCAGTTCGCGGGTCAGCCACGGCCGCGCCTCCTCCTCGTCGCCGCGCGCGAACTTGAGGCAGTTCGTCCCGTACACCGCCAGCGGGTCGACGCGCAGCCGCTGCAACGACTTCAGCAGCGCCTGGCCGGCTCGCCCGTAGAAGGCGACACCCTCCTGCACCTCTGGGGACCTCGGCTCGTGCTTGAGCAGGAATACGTCCGCGAGCGGGTGGCCCGACCCGAGCACCGGCACCTGACCTTCGGCGGCCGCGTGCGCGATCTCGTCGCCGAGCTCGTTCGTCTCGGCGATCGCCTTTTGCAGGTACTTCTCGAAGATCTCGTCGGTCACAGCAGGCACTGGGCGGAGGGACCTTCTCCGCTAGCGCACTCGTTCCTTGGCCTGCGCCGCCCACTTGAGGGACTGCAGGTAGAGGAGCGAGCGCGGCCGGCGCAGGACGTGCGCGGTGCGGAGGCTGACGAGGAACTCCTCCGGCCCGTCGAACGCGCGCATGCGCAGCGCGCCCGTGCCGACGCCCTGCAGGACGTGCGCGTCGGAGCCGGCGCCCATGATGAGGTCGTACTTGCGCGCGAAGCGCAGCGCCTCGTCGTTGTAGGCCTCGAAGAGCAGGCGCGCGTTGTAGACCTCGAGCACGTCGATCTCGGCCAGGTGGCGGTGCAGCGTCGCCGGCTCCGGGATCGCATGCAGTCGGTCGAAGGGATGGGGGACGTAGACGATCCCGCTCTGGGCCCGGATCGCCTCCACCGTCTCGCCGAAGGACATCCCGCGCGGGATCTCGTCGGAGAGGAAGAGCCCGATCACCTCGCCCTGATCGGCGGTCTTCACCTCCTCGCCGGGGATGACGACGAGCTCGCGGCCGCGGGCGAGCTCGACCGCCTCGAGCGCGCCGCCGAAGACGTTGTGGTCGGTGACGGCAATCGCGCCGAGGCCCTCCGCCTCCGCGTGCTCGAGCAGGTCCTCGACCGGGATCTGGCAGTCGTGCGACCAGTTGGTGTGGAGGTGGAGGTCGGCGAGGATCCAGTCGCGATCGGCCAGTGGATCCACGGGTCGCTCGCTCCTGCGCCGCGACGCGAGCCCGGCGTAGAGCTCGTCGAGCTCGCGCGCGGCGACGGCGAAGCCCTGGCTCTCGGCGCTCGACCGTGCGCGCGCCTGCTCGCGCTCCCGGTGAGCGTCGTCCTCGGCGAGCCGCAGGATCGCGGCCGCCGCCAGCTCCGGCTGCTCGCGCAGGCCCGGCGGCGAGACGATCGCACTTCCCGCGGCCGCGGCCTCGAGCTCGACGCGGTCGAGGCCGTCGAGCGCGGGCACGAAGATCGCGGTCTCGTTCAGGAGCGCCGCGCGCGCCTCGCCGTCCCGCAGCGTGCGCACGTGCGCGCGGCCTCGCAGCGGGCCGGGCAACGTCGGCCGTCCTGCCAGCGGCTTCGTGCGCAGGAAGACGAGCTCCCAGCCGGGCAGCGCGCGGAGCGCACGCACGACCGCACGCGTCAGCGGCCGCTCGCCGGGCCGCCACTCCAGGACGGCCAGCCGGCGCTTCTCGGTCGGCCGGAAGAGCTCGAGGTCGACCCCGGGCGTAACGAGGCGGTAATCGCCGGGCAGGCGCTCGGCCGCGGCCTCGGCCGTCTCCTCGGAAGTCGCGACGAGCGCGTCGATGCGCCCCAGCAGCCGCTCCCGCTGCGCCCGGCCGGGCGGGTAGCCGAGCCGCTCCTTCGAGAGATACGTGGCCACCGCGAAGGCATGCGCGTCGCGCAGCGCGAGGTAGGAGAGGCTCGGTAGGCCGGGCTCGAACCCGTGCACGACGTCGTATTCGCCGCGCGCAAGCGCGAGCGAGAGGTTGGCGCGCACGCCGAGCGGCACGCCGATTCGGCTCCGCCGCGAGACCGGCAGCGCCGGCCCGAGGGCGATCACCTCGGCGCCGTCGCCGTCGAGCAGCGCGCGCCGTCCCTCGATCAGGTCGGTCGCGCGCGTCGAGGGCGCGAGCACCGTCACCTGGTGTCCGAGCAGGCGCAGCTCGCGGGCGACTCCCGCCACGTGCTCGTTCACGTCGTGGGGCCGCGACCAGGCGAACGGCGTGACCAGGCAGACGCGCAGGCCCATCGCGGCGAGTGTAGTCCTGGACGCGCCGAGGCGCCTGCGCGAGGCAGGCGCCTCGGCGCGAACCGCTAGGTCGCGGTGGTCTGCTTGACCTGCTTGCGCGCGTGCTTGCGGATGAACTCCGCCGTCTTGTCGCGCGCGTCCTCGTCCGGCATCTGCTTCGGCGGCGACTTCATCAGGTACGCGCTCGGCGCGGTGAGGGTGCCGGAGACTCCGCTGTTCAACGCGAGCTTCGCCAGCCGCACCGCGTCGATCACGACGCCGGCCGAGTTCGGCGAGTCCCACACCTCGATCTTCAGCTCCGCGTTCAGCGGAACGTCGCCGAACGAGGTGCCCTCGAGCCGGATGTAGGCCCACTTGCGATCCTCGAGCCACGGCACGTAGTCGGACGGGCCGACGTGGATGTTCTTCTCCTCGAGCTTGTACGGGAGCGTCGCGGCGATGGCGTTCGTCTTCGAGATCTTCTTCGACTCGAGCCGTTCGCGCTCGAGCATGTTCATGAAGTCGGAGTTGCCGCCGAAGTTGAGCTGGTAGGTGCGGTCGACGCGCACTCCGCGGTCCTTGAACAGGCTCGTCAGCACGCGGTGCGAGATGGTCGCGCCCACCTGCGACTTGATGTCGTCGCCGACGATCGGCAGACCGCGCTCCTCGAAGCGCCGCTGCCAGTAGTTCTCGCGCGCGATGAAGACCGGCATGCAGTTCACCATCGCGCAGCCCGCCGCGAGGATCTGCTCCGTGTACCACTTGGTCGCCTCCTCGGAGCCGACGGGGAGGTAGTTGATGACGACGTCGGTGTTCGTCTCCTGGAGGATCCCGACGACGTCGTCGGTCTCGCCGGATGCCTTCTCGACGATCTCGGAGAGGTACTTGCCGAGGCCGTCGTGCGTCATCCCCCGGTGGACGGTGACGCCGGTCTTCGGCACGTCCGAGAACTTGATCGTGTTGTTCGGGTGCGCCCAGATCGCCTCCGACAGGTCCTTGCCGACCTTGTCGGTGGTGACGTCGAAGGCCGCGGTGAACTCGACGTCGCGGACGTGGTAGCCGCCGAGGTCGACGTGCATCAGGCCCGGGACGAAGTCGTCGGGGTTCGCGTCCTTGTAGTACTCGACGCCCTGCACGAGCGAGCTCGCGCAGTTGCCGACGCCGATGATCGCGACGCGGACCTTCTCGTCCGCGCGCCGCGCCTTGCCGTTGGTCGAAGCCATGGGTTCCTTTCCGAGGCGCTCGGAGAGCGTCTCGACGATCAGGTCGTTGACATTGCGCCTGCGCTGCTCGGCGCGAGCCGTGAGCTTGTCCTTCAGCTCAGCGGGCATGCGCAGGAGCACCGATCCGCTCGAGCCCGGCTCCTTGCCGGGACGCCCGCTCGGGTCGAAGGAGACGCCGAAGCGCGAGGCGAGCAGGCCGACCGCGACGTCGTTGAGACTGCGGCCGGAGCTCCTGACCTCCTCGGAGAGGAGCCGCTTGAGCTCGCGCGGCATCCGGACGAGCACATGCTTGCGGGTTAGGTGCTAGCACAGAAGTGCTAGCACTATATCGCTAACGCTGGTCGCGTAACTGCGAGCGGACGCTGAGTACCCGCTGGAGGACGGTGAACCAGGCTGCGACCGCGAGGAAGTAGACCATCCACGGCAGCCCTCCCCACGGCGCGAACACGAGGCCGGCGGTGATCACGACCACGCGCTCCGCGCGGCTGCCCAGACCGACGTCGCCCTTCAGCCCAAGGAGTTCGGCCTTCGCGCGCGCGTAGGAGACGAGGAACGAGCCCGCCATCGCGGCGATCGTGAACCCGACCGCAACCTCGTTTCCCTCCCGCGAGAGCACGAGCGCGATCGCCGTCAGCACGAAGCCTTCGCTGACGCGATCGGAGATCGAGTCGACGAAGGCGCCGAACGGCGTCGCCTTGCCGCCGTAGCGCGCGAGCGCGCCGTCGAGGATGTCGAGGACGGAGCCGACGACGAACACGACGGCCGCCAGCCAGTAGAGGAGCCACGGTCGGTGGTGCGCGAACCAGACGATGACGGCCGCGGTGCCGCAGAGCGTGATGCCGGCCGCCGTGAGCGCGTTCGGGGTCACGCGCGTGCGCGCGAGGCCGCCGATCCAGCGCGTGGCCAGCCGGCGCGTGCCGTCGGTGTAACCCCGCTTGACCCAGGCGAGGGTCTCGCTGCGGGTCACGCGTTGGCTGAGCGGAAGCGGCGCAGGGGATTCCGGTAGACGATCAGCGCCGCGACCGTCGCGACGATCACGCCGCCGAGCACGTCCAGCCAGAAGTGGTTGCCGGTCGCCATCACGCTGAACCAGACCCAGGCCGGCCAGAGCAGCCACAGAACCTTGGCGGCGCGCGTGCGGCAGACCGAGAAGAGCACGATGCCGACGATCAGCGCGTCCGCGGCGTGGAGGCTCGGCATCGCAGCGTACGGGTTCGCCGCGAACTCGATCACGCCGCTGCCGTGGTTGAGCTCGCCGAAGTTCGAGAGCGTGTCGCTGAAGCCGAGGTCCGGGAACATGCGCGGCGGCGCCGTCGGCAGCAGCACGTAGCCGATCAGGCCGATCACGTTCGCGAGCAGGATCGTGTTGCGGAAGCGGACGAACGCTTCGTTGCGCCGCAGGTAGACCCACAGCAGCGCGAGCCCGAGCACGGTGAACTCGGAGTTCCAGTACGTCCACGACGCCGCGGTGGCGAGCACCTGCGACCCGTCCACGACGCGCTGCAGCGTCAGCTCGAAGAGCGCGTTCGAGTGCCGCTCGATCCCGATCACGTGCAGCCCGTTCTCGAAGGCCCGCGGCGGGTTACGGTCGGCGATCCCGCGCGCGACCTGGTACGCGCCCAGGAAGCCGAACCAGATCGCGAGCTGGCGCGCGAAGTCGCCCCAGCCCAGGGGCAGGACACGGCGGCCGGCTGAAACGAGAGTGCTCACAGGACGGTCATATTTTAACGCCCCGGCCTGCGGGCTTCTTCCACAGCGGGGGCGCTCAGCCGCCGATCTGGCTCATGGAGCGGGAAGCGCGCACGAAGCCCGGGTCGTTGATGCGGTGCTTCAGCTCCTTGTGCCGGACGGCAAGCGCAGCAGCCGCTCGAGCTCGGCGTCTGGGGCGCCCTCGCGCAGCGGCGTCTTCAGGTCCCACTCGCGCCGCGAGAAGAGGCATGTGCGCAGCTGGCCGTCGGCAGTGAGGCGGATGCGGTCGCAGCTCGAGCAGAACGGTTCCGAGACGGGATTGACGAAGCCGATCTCGCCTGCGCCGTCGGCGAAGCGGAAGCGGCGCGCGGTCGACGAGGCCTTGGCCGGGAGCTCCTCGAGCGGCCAGCGCTCCTCGATCAGCGCGCGGATCTCGGCCCCCGTCAGCACGTCGTCGCCGCGCCACGACTCGTCGGCGTCGAGCGGCATGAACTCGATGAAGCGGACGACGTACGGCTTGCGGCGGGCGAGCTCGGCGAGGGCCGGCACCTCGACCTCCGTGAAGCCGCGCATCGCGACGCAATTGACCTTGATCGGCCGCAGCTGCGCGTAGCGCTCGGCCTCCTCGAGCCCCGCGAGCACGCGGTCGAGCGCGTCGCGGCGCGTGATCTCGGCGAAGCGCACGTGCGAGAGCGAGTCGAGCGAGACGTTCAGCCGCGTCAGGCCTGCGTCGACGAGCGGCGCCGCGAGGCGGTCGAGCAGGACCCCGTTCGTCGTCAGCGAGAGATCGTCGACGCCGGGAGTCTCCGAGAGCAGCCGCACCAGCACGGGCAGCTCGCGGCGGACGAGCGGCTCGCCGCCGGTCAGGCGCACCTCCTCGACCCCCATCGCCGCCAGCACCCGCACGAGCCGTGCGATCTCCTCGAAGGTCAGCACCTCGTCATGGGGCAGCCACTCGAGCCCTTCGGCCGGCATGCAGTAGCGGCAGCGGAAGTTGCACTTGTCCGTGACGGAGATGCGCAGACTCTTGATCTCGCGACCCCAGGAATCGACGAGCGGCTTCACGGACCGGCAGCCTAGCCGAGGCTTCCGGCGTCCGCCACGGCTCGCGCGATGCCGCCCCGCTTCAGGCGGGTCACGGCGGTGTGGGCGTGGACTCGTCCAGGTCACAGGACGGCTCGGTCGAGCTCCAGTAGACGCGCTGCTCGCGTTCGTGGCCGTCCGCTACGCGATCGCGCACGGGTGTGCTCGGCCTGGCTGAAGGGCGCGGACGGTTGAGAGCGCTCGGCCACGCGCAGGGCGGCGCCGACGGGTCGGCGGCTGCTGGGAGCGTCGAGATAAGCTCGGGCGCGGAATCGGGCTCCACGCCCGCAGGGCTCGAGACGCACCACCGTCTCGAGCACGCGCTGCATAGCCGCCTCTAGGTAGTCGTGACGCCGATCTCGGCTGCTGCTCTTCCGGACGCCGTCGGGCGTCGAGGTCTGGCTCGGCGTCGTCCTCTCGGTCGCGGGCCTGGCGATGCTGAGCGGCTCCACGTCGGCGCGACCGCCGGCGACCTGCTCGTGCTCGCCTCCGGCTCGGCGCGCAGGCGCGGCTCCGATCGTGAGGTCGAGCTTACCCAATCGCTCCGACGGGAGGTCGCGCTCTCGCCCGCTCGAGAAAGCGGGTCGGGAGACGTGACTGCGTGGTGTTCCTCGCGCTCGCGACGGCCACGGGCGACCTTTCGGTGCTCCGCGGCCGGACGGCGGGCGGCGCTGCTGGTCACGGGCGTCTGCGCGAGCGCGGCCGCCTACCTGTCCAGGTCTGGGCCCGCGGCGCCTGAGCGAGGCCCGGTCGAGCGGACGTCTTCGCGCTCGAGACCGCTTCGCGGGCATCTCTCGGCTACTGGCTCTCCGGCGACCGCCCGGGTGCGCTCGGCTGGGGCGGCTGCGCGGTGGTCCGGGCCGGGATCGTGGTCGCGGAGCCGGGCGCTGCCGCGCACGCTGCGGCGCCTAGTCCGCCGGCCGGGAACTACCTTGCTATCATCCGACTAAGATTTTCTCACCAACGAGGAGGAAGACTCACAATGGCAAAGACGATCGGAATCGACCTCGGCACGACCAACAGTGTGTCGGCGTGATCGAGGGCGGCGAGCCGGCGGTCGTCCCGAACGCCGAGGGCGGGCGCACCACCCCGTCCGTGGTCGCGTTCACGGGCGACGGCCAGCGGCTTGTCGGGGCGCCCGCCAAGCGCCAGCAGGTGACGAACCCGACGAACACCATCTTCTCGATCAAGCGCTTCATGGGCCGCAAGTTCGGTGAGGTCAGCGAGGAGATGAAGATCGTCCCGTACGAGGTCGTGCAGGGCCCGAACGGCGACGTGCGCGTGAAGGCCGGCGACAAGGAGTACGCGCCGCCGGAGATCAGCGCGATGATCCTCCAGAAGCTGAAGGCCGACGCCGAGGCCTACCTCGGGGAGACGGTCGCCGACGCGGTGATCACCGTCCCGGCCTACTTCAACAACGCGCAGCGCGAGGCGACGAAGGACGCCGGCAAGATCGCCGGGCTCAACGTCGTCAGGATCATCAACGAGCCGACCGCCGCGGCGCTCGCGTACGGCCTCGACAAGGAGGCCTCCGACCACACGATCCTCGTCTTCGACCTCGGCGGCGGCACGTTCGACGTGTCGGTGCTCGAGCTCGGCGAGGGCGTCTTCGAGGTGAAGGCCACCAACGGCGACAACCACCTCGGCGGAGACAACTTCGACAAGGCGGTCGTCGACTGGATGGTCGCCGAGTTCAAGCGCGATCAGGGGATCGACCTGGCGCAGGACAAGATGGCCTTGCAGCGCCTCTACGAGGCGGCAGAGAAGGCGAAGATCGAGCTCTCCTCGACGATGACGACCCAGATCAATCTGCCCTTCGTCACCGCCACTCCCGAAGGCCCGAAGCACCTCGACCTGCAGCTCACGCGCGCGAAGCTCGACGAGCTGGCGGCGGAGCTGCTGGAGCGGACCGTCGGCCCGACGAAGCAGGTGCTCGCGGACGCGGGGATCGACGCGTCGAAGATCGACCACGTCGTGCTCGTCGGCGGCATGACCCGGATGCCCGCCGTGCAGGAGAAGGTGAAGGAGCTGATCGGCAAGGACCCGCACAAGGGCGTCAACCCGGACGAGGTCGTCGCCGTCGGCGCGGCCATCCAGGGCGGCGTGCTGAAGGGCGAGGTCAAGGACGTGCTGCTCCTCGACGTCACCCCGCTGTCGCTGGGGATCGAGACCAAGGGCGGCGTCTTCACGCGCCTGATCGAGCGCAACACGACCATCCCGACGAAGAAGTCGGAGACGTTCACCACGGCCGAGGACAACCAGCCGTCCGTCGAGGTGCACGTGCTCCAGGGAGAGTCGGAGATGGCGCTCTACAACAAGACGCTCGGCAAGTTCCAGCTCGTCGGCATCCCGCCGGCACCCAGGGGCATGCCGCAGATCGAGGTCACCTTCGACATCGACGCGAACGGGATCATCAACGTCTCGGCCAAGGACCTCGGCACCGGCAACGAGCAGCAGATCAAGATCGAGGGCGGCTCGGGCCTGAAGCCGGAGGAGGTCGAGCAGATGATCAAGAACGCCGAGGGCCACGCCGAGGAGGCGCACCGCCTGCGCGAGCTGGCCGACGCGAAGAACCAGGCGGAGTCGCTCGCCTACGCGACCGAGAAGAGCCTCAAGGACCACCGCGACAAGCTCGACGAGAGCGAGGCCTCGACGATCGAGGGCCGCGTGATGGAGCTCAAGCAGGCGCTCGAGGGCGACGACCTGGGCGAGATCCGCGCCAAGAGCGACGCGCTCCAGGAGGCGGCGCAGAAGCTGGCCGAGGCGGTCTACGCCCAGGCCTCGGCGCAGCAGGCGCAGGCCGGCGGCAACGGCGAGGGGACTGCTGACTCCGACGACGAGGTGATCGAGGACGCCGAGGTCGTCGACGAGGAGGCCAAGACCTCGTGACCGAGGCGGAGCAGGAGAAGACCCTCGAGGAGCAGGTCGCCGCGCTCGAAGCGGAGCGCGACGAGCACCTGAACGACCTCAAGCGGGTCGCGGCCGAGTTCGAGAACTACCGCAAGCGGGTCGCGCGCGACCAGGAGAGCCTGGTCGGGCGGGCCCACGAGCGGCTGGTGAAGGAGCTGCTGCCCGTGCTCGACGACCTCGAGCGGGCGCTCGCCGCCGCCGAGGAGCACGAGGAGGCGAAGCTCGAAGAGGGTGTGCGCCTCGTGCACCGAGAGCTCGCGGCCGCGCTCGAGCGTGAGGGCCTCGCCGAGATCGAGACGAACGGCCACTTCGACCCCCACGTCCACGAGGCGCTGCTCTCGCAGCCCTCGGACGCGGAGGAGGGAGCAGTGATCGAGGTCGTCCAGAAGGGCTACAAGCTCGGTGACCGCGTCGTCCGGCCGGCCCGCGTGGTGGTGGCCGCGCCCGAGCAGGAGGACGATGGCGGCGGTTAACGACCTGTACGAGACCCTCGGGGTCGCCAAGGGCGCGAGCCAGGACGAGATCAAGAAGGCGTACCGCAAGCTCGCGCGGCAGCACCACCCCGACGCGAACCAGGGCGACGCCGCGTCCGAGGAGCGCTTCAAGGAGGTGCAGCACGCCTACGACGTGCTCTCCGACCCCGAGAAGCGCAAGCAGTACGACCGCTTCGGCGCTGCGAACGGGCGCGGCCCCGGTCCCGGCAGGGTCAACTTCGAGGGCTTCGACCTCTCCGACCTCGGCGACCTGGGCGACATCTTCGGCGGCCTCTTCGGCGGCCGCGGGCGCGCCCAGCAGCAGCGCGGCCAGCGCGGGAGCGACCTCGAGGTCGAGGTGCGGCTCTCGTTCGAGGACTCGCTCAAGGGCGTCGAGACGACGATTCCGGTCGAGCTCGAGACCGCCTGCCGCGACTGCGGCGGCTCGGGCGCGAAGCGGGGGACGGCCCCGACGCTCTGCCCCGAGTGCAATGGCCGCGGAGTGAAGGCCGAGAGCCAGGGCCTCTTCGCCCTGCAGCAGCCCTGCCCGCGCTGCCGCGGGAACGGGACGGTGATCGAGGACCCGTGCCCGACCTGCCGCGGCACCGGCCGCGAGCGGCGGACGAAGCGCTACACGGTCAAGATCCCGGCCGGCGTCAAGGACGGCTCGCGCATCAAGCTGCGCGGCAAGGGCGAGGCCGGCTGGGGCGGCGCCGAGGCGGGCGACCTCTACGTCGTCACCCGCGTGACGCCCTCGAAGGTCTTCTCCCGCCGCGGCGACGACCTCGTCGTCGACGTGCCCGTCAGCTACGCCGAGGCCGCGCTCGGGGCGAAGGTCCAGGTACCGACCCCTGACGGGCCCGTGACGGTCAAGGTCAAGCCGGGCACGACGGACGGCAAGCTGCTGCGCGTGAAGGGCAAGGGCGCGCCGAAGCTGAAGGGCTCCGGCCGCGGCGACGTCCTCGCGCGCGTGAAGCTGACCGTGCCGAAGAAGCTGAGCAAGAAGCAGCGCGAGCTGATCGAAGAGCTGCAGAAGGCGGGCGGCTGATGGACGACCGTCCGCGGTACATGATCTCCGTGGCGGCCGAGCTCGTCGGCATGCACCCGCAGACGCTGCGCATGTACGAGCAGAAGGGCCTCGTCCGGCCGGGGCGCACCGCGGGCAACACGCGGCTCTACTCCGAGGCCGACCTCGAGCGGCTCCGGCTGATCCAGCGGCTGACGACGCAGCTCGGGCTCAACCTCGCCGGCGTCGAGGCGGTGCTCGACCTCGAGGAGCAGCTGCAGCGCATGCAGGCGCGCATGGAGCGCCTGCAGCGCGAGATGCTCGAGGCGATCGCGCAGGTGCACAGGCAGTACCGCCGCGACCTCGTTCTCTACGACCCGACTCGACTACCGGAGCGAAAGTGGACTTCAACAAGCTGACCCTGAAATCCCAGGAGGCGGTCGCCGCCGCCCAGGAGCTGGCGCGCCGCATGGGCAACCCGGAGCTCTACCCCGAGCATCTGCTGCTGGCACTCCTCGACCAGGAGCTGCCGCAGCAGCTCGTCGCCGACGCGGCGACGCTGCGCGCCCAGGCCGAGGCCGCGCTGCGCGGCAAGCCGTCGACGGAGGGCGCGCAGCAGCAGCCGGCCGTCAGCGCCGCCGTCTCGCGCGTGCTCGACCGGGCCTTCGACGAGGCGCGCCGCCTGGAGGACGAGTACGTCTCGACCGAGCACCTCCTGCTCGCGCTCGACGTCGTCCCGCGCGACCAGCTGGAGGCGAAGATCGAGGCTGTTCGCGGCGGCCAGCGGGTCACGAGCCAGGATCCCGAGGGCACCTACCAGGCGCTCGAGAAGTTCGGCCGCGACCTGACCGAGCTCGCCGAGAGCGGTGTGCTCGATCCGGTCATCGGCCGCGACGAGGAGATCCGGCGCGTGATCCAGGTGCTGTCGCGCCGCACGAAGAACAACCCCGTTTTGATCGGGGACCCCGGGGTCGGCAAGACCGCGATCGTCGAGGGCCTCGCCCAGCGCATCGTCGCGGGCGACGTGCCGGAGGGCCTGAAGGGCAAGCGCGTCTGGGCGCTCGACATCGGCGCGATGCTCGCCGGCTCGAAGTACCGCGGCGAGTTCGAGGAGCGCCTCAAGGCCGTGCTCACCGAGGTGCAGAACGCGGCCGGCGAGCTGATCCTCTTCATCGACGAGCTGCACACGATCGTCGGCGCGGGGGCGGCCGAGGGCGCGGTCGACGCCGCGAACATGCTCAAGCCGATGCTGGCCCGGGGCGAGCTGCGCGCGATCGGCGCGACGACGCTCGACGAGTACCGCAAGCACATCGAGAAGGACGCGGCGCTCGAGCGGCGCTTCCAGCCGATCCTCGTCGGAGAGCCGTCGGTCGCGGACACGATCGCGATCCTGCGAGGCCTGAAGGAGCGCTACGAGGCCCACCACGGCGTGCGCATCCGCGACGCGGCGCTCGTCGCGGCCGCGGTGCTGTCCGACCGCTACATCGCCGACCGTTTCCTGCCCGACAAGGCGATCGACCTCGTCGACGAGTCGGCTTCCCGGCTGCGGATGGAGATCGACTCCTCGCCGCTCGAGCTCGACGAGGCCGAGCGCCGGGTGCGGCAGCTCGAGATCGAGCTCGCGGCGATGGCGAAGGAGTCGAAGGAGGTGCGCGAGCCGCTCGAGCGCGAGCTCGCGGAGGCGCAGGAGCTGCGCAACGAGCTCGCCGCGCGCTGGTCACGCGAGAAGGAGCAGCTCGAGCGCGTCAAGGAGATCACGCGGCGGATCGACGAGCTGCGCATGGAGGCCGAGCGCGCCGAGCGCAACGGCGAGCTCCAGCGCGTCGCCGAGATCCGCTACGGCGAGCTGCCAGCGCTCGAGAAGGAGCTCGCGGAACGGGAGGACGCCGGGCCGGACGCGGCCGAGCCGATGGTCAAGGAGGAGGTCGACGAGGACGACGTGGCCGCGGTCGTCGCGCGCTGGACCGGCATCCCGGTCGACCGGCTGCTCGAGGGCGAGACCGAGAAGCTGATCCACATGGAGGAGCGCTTGCACGAGCGCGTCGTCGGCCAGGACGAGGCCGTCGAGGCGGTCGCGAACGCGCTGCGCCGCGCGCGCTCGGGCCTGCAGGACCCGAACCGGCCGATCGGCTCGTTCGTCTTCCTCGGCCCGACGGGCGTCGGGAAGACGGAGCTCGCCCGCGCGCTCGCCGAGTTCATGTTCGACGACGAGCGGGCGATGGTGCGGCTCGACATGAGCGAGTACATGGAGAAGCACACCGTTTCGCGCCTCGTCGGCGCGCCGCCCGGCTACGTCGGCTACGACGAAGGCGGCCAGCTGACCGAGGCGGTGCGACGCCGTCCCTACTCGGTCGTCCTCCTCGACGAGATCGAGAAGGCGCACCCCGACGTCTTCAACGTGCTGCTGCAGATCCTCGACGACGGGCGTCTGACGGACGGCCAGGGCCGCACGGTCGACTTCCGCAACAGCGTGCTGATCATGACCTCGAACGTGCGCTCTGCCGAGGCGCTGCGCGAGACCTTCCGGCCAGAGTTCCTGAACCGGATCGACGAGATCGTCGAGTTCCATCCGCTGAGCAAGGAGCAGATCGGCGAGATCGTCGGCCTGCAGCTGCGGCGGGTCGAGGAGCGTCTCGCCGAGCGCGGGCTGCGGCTGGAGCTGAGCGACGAGGCGCGTGCCGTGCTCGCCGAGGCCGGCTGGGACCCGACCTACGGCGCCCGCCCGCTGAAGCGCGCGATCCAGCGCCTGCTCGAGAACCCGCTCGCGTTGCGGCTGCTCGAGGGTGAGTTCGGCGAGGGCGACACCGTGCGCGTCGACTCGGGCGACGGCGTGCTGGTCTTCGAGAAAGCCGCAGTGGCCGAGCCGGCCGTCGCCTGATGGCGCGCAAGGGCCGGCCGAGCGAGCCGCTTCCGGCACCGCTGCCGCCCGAGACGCGGCCGATCGGGCAGCTGGTCGCCGAGGCGATCCGGCTCTACGGGCGGCGCTTCTGGGCCGCGCTCGCGCTCGGCATCCCGATCGGCGTCTTCGGCGCGATCACGAATGGGCTGCACGGTCGCGACTACATCCTCTACGCGCTCATCCCCGGCGCGCTGCTGATCACGCTGACCTACGTCTTCGCAGCTGCGATCGCGGCGGAGCGACCGGTGCCGCGCCGCCGGCTCGCAGTCGCCTTCGTGACCGGCCTGATCGTCTTCGTGCCCTTTCCGATCCTGGTCCTGGGCTACGTGCTGCCGGCGATCGCGTGGCTCGCCCTGGTCGGGCTTGCCGTTCCTGCCGCGGTGATCGAGGGGACCGGCATCGTCGCGTCGCTGAAGCGCGGTCTCCAGCTCGGCCGAGCCGACTACGTCCACGCGCTCGGCGGGATGGCGGCGCTCGGGATCTCCTTCTACCTCAGCACGCGCGTCCTCGCCGTGGCGCTCAACGCCGGCAGCGGCCAGGCGGCCGAGATCGCAAGGCCGGTCGCCGAAGGGGCGCTCTGGCCGGTCGTGGTCTTCGGCGCGAGCCTCCTCTACTTCGACCAGGCGGCCCGAGTAGAGTCGGGCCGTCCGCGATCGAGGAGGAGCCGGGATGCCGACCTACATCATGCTGACGAGCCTGACCGCGCAGGGCGTGCAGACGCTGAAGGCGAACCCCGATCGGCTACGGGAGGTCAACCGTGACGTCGAGGAGCTCGGTGCGAAGGTCGTGCACCAGTGGGCGACGCTGGGGCCGTACGACTTCGTCAATGTGGTCGAGGCGCCGGACGCGGAGACGATCGCCCGCGTGTCCGTGGCGCTCGGGGCCCGCGGCAGCGCCAAGCTGCAGACGATGACCGCGCTCTCGATCGACGAGTTCCTCTCGTCGTTCAGCGAGTAGCCGCGACCGCGACCCGCGCCGCGAGGCGGGCGTTCGCGACGATCAGCTCGCGGTTCACCTCCTGCGTGCGGCCGCCGCTGCGCCCGTGGAGGAACGAGAGCACGAACGGCGTCACGCCCTGTCCGTGGATCCCTTGGGCGGCCGCCGCGGCCAGGGCTTCCTCGACGAGGGGCTCGACCTCGACGCCGTCGTCCGGGTCGCGAGCGAGCAGGAGCGCCGCGCCGCCGAGCTCCCAGTGCGCTCGCGCGGTGCGCGCGGCCTCCTCCGGCGAGTCGACCCGCGCGGAGACGGGCGGGCCGCCACCCGCGCTGTAGAAGAGCGGCAGCTCGGCGGTCCGGTAGCCGAGCACGGGGATGCCCAGCGTCTCGAGCAGCTCCGCAGTCGCGGGGACGTCGAGCAGCGACTTGATCCCGGAGGAGACCACGAGCGCCTGCGTGCGCGCGAGCTGCGCGAGGTCGGCCGAGACGTCGGGCCGCTCCGCGAAGCCGCGGTGCACGCCGCCGATCCCGCCCGTGCCCATGAACCGGATCCCGGCCAGCCGCGCCGCCGCGAGCGTTCCACCGACGGTGGTCGCGCCGATCTCGCCACTCGTGACGCAGGCGGCGAGATCGCGCGGGCCGGCCTTGCGTGCCTCCGAGCCCGCCTCGCCGAACCGCTCGAGCTCGTCAGGGTCGAGCCCCACGACGACGACGCCGTCGAGTACGCCGACTGTTGCGGCCACGGCCCCTTCGGACCTGACCGCCGCCTCCGCGGCCTGACCCACCTCCACCCCCACCCCGGGTGGGAAACCGTGTGCGACGAGCGTAGTCTCGAGCGCGACGACGGGGCCGCCCTCGTCGAGGGCTTGTTGCACTTCCGGCGCGATTCGCAGGAGTTCAGACACGTGTTCTCGCGGGCCTTTGTGCGGGCTCGCTCCCGGTGGAGGGGGCTCGCGAGCAAGGGCTCAAGCCAGACGCGTAGCGTGTCACGAAGGCACCGCCCCCAGCTGTCCCACGCAGCGCGCGGCCGCTTCGAGCCCGAGCTCGATCCCGCCGACGAGGAAGCCCGCCGCGAGCGCGTCGCCTGCCCCCGTCGTGTCGACCACGTCGGCGCCGAGCGGCTCGTGCTCCTCGACCCCGGTCGCGGTTCGCACCTCGACCCCGCGTGACCCGCGCTTCACGACCGCGGTCTCCGCGAGCGCGTAGGCGCCGCCGACCATCTCCCACTCGGGCTCGTTCGCAAAGACGACGTCGGGTGCGGCCGCGTCCAGGTTGGCGCGGAAGCGCTCGGCGCCGTACGCCCGGATCGCGCTCCACGACGAAAGGTCGACCGCGACCCTCGCCTCGCGCGCCCGCGCCAGCCGCGCCGCGGCCAGCGCAGCCTCGGCGATAGGCTCGGCCAGCAGCGCGTAGCCCGAGAGGTGAAGCCACTCGCAGCCGTCGAGCCAGCGCGCCTCGAGCTCGTCGGACCGCAGCTCCGTCGAGACGCCGCGGTCGGTCGCCATCGTCCGCTCGCCGTCTTCGCCCACGAGCGCGACGACGACGCCCGTCGACCCCTCGACGCGCGGCCCCACCAGCTCGACCCCGCGCGCTTCGAGGAGCGCACGCGCCAGCTCGCCGGCGGCATCGGCCGCGCGCTTCGCGATGCAGCGCGCCGCCCCGCCGAGCTCGGCGATCCACGCCGCCACGTTCGCGGCCTGGCCACCCGTCGCGAGCCGCGTCTCGACCGGCGTGTCGGCACCGGCGGCCAGAGAGTCGGGCGTCCGGACGATCACGTCCAGGAGCACGTCGCCGAGGGTGCAGATCACGAGACCAACCGTACAATCGGCGGCATGGACCGTCAGACCCAGGCCGACCGCATCCGCTCGTTCGTGATCGGCGGCCTCGTCGGCGCGTCCGCGGTGCTCGCGGCCGTCCGGCGCAAGCGCCCGCGCCCCCGGCCGACGCAGCCTGGTCTGGGCGGCTTTGAGGACGCTCCTTGCTACCGCGAGACGCTGGAGCGCGAGCGGGCGTCGTAAGGCCACCCCGCTAAGCTCTGACCCCATGCCGATCTACGAGTACCGCTGCCCTAACGGGCATCTGTTCGAGCTCTTTCAGCGGATCGGCGATCCCCAGCCCGAGGCCTGCGAGGTTTGCGGCGAAGGCCCGGTCGAGCGCGTGCTCTACCCGGTGGCGGTGCACTTCAAGGGCTCCGGGTTCTACTCGACCGACTACGGCCGCGGCTCGCGCAAGAAGGAGCCCTCGAAGGACGGCTCCGGCGGCGAGAGCGGCGGCGAGCCGAAGAAGAAAGAAGAGAAGAAGGCCGCCGAAGCCTAGACCTGGTGCATCACCTCGGAGGCAGCGCGCTCCCCCGAGTTGACGGCGCCGTTCAGGAACCCCTGCTCCTCCGGATCGGTGTGCTCTCCGGCGAAGTGGATGTTCCCCTCCTGAATGCCCTCGTAGCCGGAGAACGCGGTGTACTGGCCGAGGCGCCAGTACGAGTAGGCGCCGCGATGCCACGGGTCGATCGACCAGTGATCCTCGTAGGCGAGGCCGGAGTAGGCCGCCGAGGTGCCCGGGAAGATCGGCTCGATCTGGTTCAGGAACCAGTTGACGTCCCGCGTGGGCGCCCGGCCGTGGGCCGCGCCGGTAAGCACGTCCCGGCCGGTCGACCCGCCCGGGAACCCGAGCAGGATCGCGGGCCCCGAGTCGCCGCGCGGAACCGAGTCGTCCCAGCACACGCAGAATGCGTTCCAGTCGGTGTAGCTGACGCCGCTGTAGCCGAGCTCCGGCCACGTCTTCTGCTGCACCTGCAGGTGGAGCTTCGCGTTCTGCCCCATCCCGAGTTGTTGGATCGCCTGCGTCTTCACCGGCGACAGGCCGGCCTGCGAGAGGTCGACGTCCCGGAGGGTCGAGAAGGGCAGCGCGAGCACGACGTGGTCGGCGGTGACGCGGCTCGTCTTGCTGCCGACCTGGAAGGTCAGCGTGTAGGTGGCGTCGGCGTTGTCCCTGAGCGCGACCAGCTCGTGGCCCTGCTTGATCGTGCCCGAGGGAAGCTGGGAGACCATCCGCGTCACGATCTGGTCGTTGCCCCCGACCACGTGGTACTTCTCGTCGTAGCCGGGAAGCGGCTGGAGTGAGTTCGGCGAGTTCCAGGCGAGCAGGTAGAGCAGGTTCAGGGCCGGCTGGTCATCGGGGTCGGCTCCGTACTCGGAGACGACGTCGGCTTGCAGAAGCCGCCCGAAGCGGCTGCTCGACGAGATCCCGGTCTCGTCGAGCCACTCCGGCACCGACACAGAGTCGAGCCTGCGGCCCTCCGCCGTGGAGCCGTCGTAGCGCTGCGGCCACGGGGCCAGCTTGTACGCGTCTTTGAAGACGGGATAGCCGAGCGCGCCCCAGTCGTCGTTTGCCTCGGCGTAGGTGTAGGGGCTCCCGTCGAACCAGTAGATCTCCTCTCCGCCGGGCAGGTCGCCGCCGTTGACGACCTCTTCCTTGAGCCCGAGGGTCTTGGCGAGATTGCGGATCGCGGTTTCGTCGTGGTTGATGAAGGCTCCGCCGTGCTCCCCGACGAGACCGTTCTGGAAGTACCCGCGAAGGCTCCAGCAGCGGCCGCCGAGGTGCGTCGTGTCGGCCTCGTACACGGTCGAGCGGATCCGGGAGCCGTTCCAGAGCAGGTGCGCGCAGCGGATTCCGGCCAGACCCGCGCCGACGATGGCCACCCGGGCGGTCGAGGCCACCCGGGCGGTCGAGGCGGCGCGGGCGGAGCGGGCGGCGACGCCCACGCCGGCGAGCGCGGCACCCGCAACGGCCGCCTCGCCGAGCAGCCTGCTCCGGGTCAGACGGCGCTCCTCGGCCCGCTCGCGCTCGAGGATGGTCTGGCGGCGTGCCGCGGCGGCCCGCTCGCGCCGCTCGCCGACGATCTCGTCGACGGGCATCCCTCGTCCCTCGGCCTCCGCGTGCGCGGCGAACAGCTCCCTGAACCGGCGGGTGACGGGCGAGTAGGAGACGGCGCGCGGCCGGCGTGGAAGGTGGCGCATCTGCAGCTCCTCGCGTCGGAGAACCGTGGCAGCCAGCGACCCTACTCCTCGCCGCCTCCCGCCTCAACGGCCGGGCAGGCGACGCTCAGCGCCCGGCGCGGTTGCCGATCAGGCAGCCGGGGGGATAGGTGTCGCCAGTCGGCGCGGGCGGCTGCACCGCCGACTTGCCGAGCACCATCAGGATCACCTTGGCGTTGTCCTCGCTCGGCGTGATGTCGCCGCCGGTCGAGGTGCCACCGAGGCGGCAGTGGATCGTGCGCCCGGCGCGGAACTTCGCCCATCCGAGCGCGGCGAAGTTGTTCGCCGAGAGGTCGGTAGCGAGCGGCTTCATCAGGTCGTTGCCGATCAGCGGCAGCCGCATGAAGGTGTTGAAGCTCGCCAGCTTGCTCATCAGCGCCTGCAGCACCTGCTGGTTGCGCTCGCCGCGCGTGATGTCGCTCTCGGCCGGGTTGAGCAGGTTCTTGCGCACGCGCGAGTAGATCAGGGCGCGCTGACCGTCCATTTGCTGCTTCCCGGCTCGGAAGCGCCAGCCAGGCCAGCGCGCGCAGCGCGCCTCGGTTCCGTAGGGACAGTCGAACTTCGACTGGATCCGTCCGGGGACGACGATGTCGATCCCGCCGACGGCGTCGATCAGATCCCGGAACTCGGCGAAGTTCACCAGCACGACGTGGTTGATCGGGATCGCGTGACCGGTCGCGTTGGCGACGGCCTGGATCGCGAGCCGCGGCCCGCCGACCTGGAAGGCCGTGGTGATCTTGGCGTTGCCGTAGCCGGGGATGTCGGCGCGGAGGTCGCGCGGGATCGAGAGATAGTAGAGCCGGTGGTGGTCCGGGTCGGTGCGGAGGATCGTGATCGAGTCCGAGTGGCGGTCCCCGGCCCGCGAGGCCGCGAGGGAGTGGTCGGTGCCGAGCAGGAGGATCGCCGTCGAGTTCGAGAGCAGGCTGCCGCTGTCGGGCGCGAGCGCGCGGCGTGCGGCCTGCGGAAGCCGCTTGTTGGCGTCGGACACCCCGCCGCGGAAGACCACGTAGCCGATCGCCCCCCAGACGATGAAGAAGAGGACGATCAGGACGAGCGCGATCGCGAGTTCCCGGCCCCAGCGGATCTGCCGTGGCCGCCGCGCAGTCGGTTTCGGCCCCGGCCCGCGGTAGCGGCGCCCGTCACGCTCCGGCCGCTCTCGCCGCACCTTCTCCGGACGTCCGACCGTGGGGACGCGGCCCTTCGTTCGTCCGCCGCGGTAGAGGCGATAGGGCTTCTCTCCGCCGGGGGCCGCCATCCGGCGGCGTATGGTACCCACCCGCGCTACGCGCTCTCGGCTGACGCGAGACCGCCGGCGCCGGAGAGCCGACGATGACTACGCTCCAACCGCAGCCCGCCACGACTCGGGTCATCGGGATCGACGTGGGCGGGACGAAGATCGCCGCCGCGGTGGTCGCGCGCGACGGCTCGATCGAGGCGCGGTTGGAGCAGTCGACGGAGGTGCGCTCGGAGCATGCGCTGCTTGCGCAGCTCGACGCGATCGTTGGCGAGCTGCGGAGCGGCGCGGACGTCGCCGCGCTCGGGTTCGGCATTCCCTCGCGGATCGACCAGCGGGCGGGCCGAGCCGTCGCCTCGGTGAACGTCCCGCTCACGAACGTCGACTTCCGTGACCGGATGCACGAGCAGCACGGCCTGCCGGTCGCGATCGACAACGACGCCAACGCGGCCGCGTTCGCCGAGTGGCACGCGGGCGCGGCACGCGGGGCACGGCATGTCGTGATGCTGACGCTCGGCACCGGAGTGGGAGGCGGTCTGATCCTCGGCGGCGCGCCGTACCGCGGCGCGACGGGCAGCGGCGCGGAGCTCGGGCATGTCGTCGTCGAGCTGGACGGGCCGCCGTGCCGCTGCGGCGGGCGCGGGCATCTCGAGTCGTTCGCGACCGGTCTGGCAGCCGACGATCTGGCGCGCGAGCACTTCGGGCGCGACTCGAACGCCCACGATCTGGTGCGGCGCGCACATGCGGGCGAAGCCGCGGCTCTCGGCGTGCTCGCCGGGATCGGTCGCTACGTCGGCGCCGCGATCGCGAGCTTCGTGAATGCGCTCGAGCCCGAGCTGGTGGTGATCGGCGGCGGTTTCGGCGAGGCTGCGGGGGAGTTTCTGCTCCGGTCGGCGCGTGAGGTGCTCGCCCAGGACGCGCTCCCGCCGGGACGGGAAAACCTCCGGATCGTGGAAGCACAGCTCGGCGCCGACGCCGGCGTGATCGGCGCCGGGATGATCGCCTTCGAGGCGCTCGGCACGGAGGAGTAGTGCCGCTCGCGGTCTGCGCGACGCCGATCGGGAACCTCGAGGACGTGACGCTGCGCGTGCTGCGGGAGCTCGCCGACGCCGACATCGTGCTCGCCGAGGACACGCGGCACACCCGGGCGCTGCTCGAGCGACACGGGATCTCGGCGCGGCTGCGCTCCTACCACGAGCACAACGAGGCGAAGCGGACTGCCGAGCTGCTGCCGCGCCTCGAGGCAGGCGAGCGGGTGGCGCTCGTCAGCGACGCGGGCCTGCCGGGCGTCAACGATCCCGGCGCCCGGCTGGTACGGGCGGCGCTCGAGGAAGGGATCGCCGTGACTGTGCTGCCCGGGCCCTCAGCCGTCGAGACCGCGCTCGTGGCGAGCGGCCTCGTGGGCGAGCAGTACCAGTTCCTCGGCTACCTGCCGCGGGGCGAGCGGGCGCTGCTCGAGCTCGCGAACGAGCTCTCGCGCCGGCCGTGGGCAGTCGTCGCGTTCGAGTCGCCGCAGCGGCTGCCGCGCTCTCTCCGGGTCCTCGCGCGCGTGATCTCCGACCGGCCGGCCGCGGTGTGCCGCGAGCTGACGAAGCGGTTCGAGGAGGTCGCTCGCGGCAGCGTGGGAGAGCTGGCCCAGCGCTTCGGGGAACCGGTCCGCGGTGAGGTCACGCTCGTGCTTGGCGAGGCGGCGGCGACACCGGACGAGAGCGGCGCTATTGCCGCGGTCGCTGAGCTGGTCGAGGCCGGCTTGCCGCGGCGCCGCGCTGCGGAGATCGTCTCGCAGCTGACCGGCGTGGCGCGGAACCTGCTCTACCGCACGTCGTTGTAATCAACTTTGACAACTAGCGAGATCGCTTGCTACTGTAACATCGGTTTGCAGAACTGGCAACAGATCGGCTCGCACTTCACCCGGCTAGCGGTGTTCGCCGTGGCAGCGGCCCTCGCTGTTCCCGCCAGTGCGAGCGCGTGGGCCTGGCCCGTGCAGGGGCCGGTGCTACGGGCGTTCAGCTTCGGGTCCGACCCATATGCGGCCGGCCTTCACCGAGGCATCGACGTCGGAGCGCCATCGGGCACGGAAGTGGTCGCACCCGCGAGCGGGGTCGTCTCCTTCGCAGGGACCGTGCCGTCGGGTGGGAAGACCGTCTCGGTGCTGACGCCCGCCGGGTACTCCGTGACGCTGCTGCACCTCGAGTCGCTGTCGGTCGAGCACGGGGCGACGGTCGGGGAAGGCGACGTGGTCGGCACCGTCGGCTCGAGCGGCACGCCGGAGCTGACCGTGCCCTACGTCCACCTCGGCGTGCGCTGGGCAGCGGACCCGGAGGGCTACCTCGACCCGCTGTTCTTCCTGCCGCCGGTCGTGCGGCCGCCTGCTTCGGGGGAGCCGCCGCGTCCAGAGCCCGTGCCCGGGGCCTCGCCCGCTCCTCGGCCGGCGTCTCCGGCGGTCGTCGCGCCCCGGGCCGAGGCGCCGCCGGTCGCGCAGCCGCGAGCGGTGCCGGCACGGCCGCGGCTGTCCATGCCGCAGCGATCGCCCGGTCGCCCGAACGTTCCGCCCGTGGCGGGGAGGCCGGGTGTTGTGGCGACGGTGACCGCGACGACGCGGGGGGCCAAGCGGCACCCGCAGGGACGTGCGACGCGACCGAACGCTGCCCCGCACGTCGCGCCGGGTCCCGGTGAACGGGCGTCGCGGGTCACGACGCCCGCCGTCCGCGCCGCTGTGGTCGCAGCCCAGCCGGAACGCCGGCCGGTGCCGCTGACCGACCGCATCCCGCTGATCGCCCCCGAGCGTCCACGCTCGCGACACGGTCTGGCTCCGCTCATCGCGGCCCTCGTCGCCGCGATGACGGTGGCGGTAACCGCGACGGTGTGGTGGCGGCGCGGCGCGCAGAGGCAGCGCAGGCCCGCTCGTATCATTGACGGCGATGCGCTACTACCTGACTACACCGATCTACTACGTGAACGCGGCCCCTCACATCGGGCACGCGTACACGACGATCGCTGCGGACGTGCTCGTCCGGCATCACCGCCAGCGCGGGGAGGAGACCTTCTTCCTTACCGGCACCGACGAGAACGCGTCCAAGGTGTACCGCGTCGCCGAGGAGCAGGGGCTCGACCCCAAGGCGTACGTCGACGAGATCGTCGAACAGTGGCGGGCGCTGCCTGAGCGGATCGATGCCGAGTACGACTTCTTCATCCGCACGACCGACGAGGGCCACCACCGCTTCGTGCAAGAGTTCCTCCAGCGCGTCTACGACAACGGCGATATCTACCAGGACGTCTACAGCGGCCTGTACTGCGTCGGCTGCGAGGAGTTCAAGAGCGAGGCGGACCTCGTCGAGGGCCTGTGTCCCGAGCACGGCATCGCGCCGGAGCGGATCGAGGAAACGAACTACTTCTTTCGCCTGTCGGCGTACCAGGACCGCCTGCTCGAGCTCTACGACGAGCGGCCGGACTTCGTACTCCCCCGAAACCGTTACAACGAGGCGCGGAGCTTCATCGCGGGCGGCCTCGAGGACTTCAGCGTCAGCCGCGCCGGCCAGCCGTGGGGCGTGCCGATCCCGTGGGACGAAGGGCAGGTCACCTATGTCTGGGTAGACGCCCTCATCAACTACCTGAGCGCGCTCACCTACGGGCGCGAGGGCGAGGACCTGCGCGAGCGCTTCTGGCCTGAGGTACGCCACCTCCTCGGCAAGGACATCCTCCGCTTCCACTGCGTCTACTGGCCGGCACTCCTGCTCGCGGCGGGGTACGAGGTTCCGCGGCAGCTGTTCGTCCACGGCTGGTTGCTGTTGGAAGAGCGGAAGATCTCGAAGTCGCTCGGAAACGCCCTCGACCCGCTCGACCTGGTCGACGTCTACGGCGCCGATGCGGTGCGATTCTGGGCGCTGCGCTCCGTCTCGTTCGGCCAGGACGGGAACACGTCGCTCGAGGGGCTGCACGAGCGGTACGAGCGCGAGCTCGGCAACGACCTCGGCAACCTCGTCTCGCGGACGACCGCGATGATCGCCCGCTACCGCGACGGGCGGGTCGCGCCTGGAGCGCCGAACGCGGAGCTGAAGGACGCACTCGAGGCACTGCGCGCAAGGCTCGTCGAGCGGTTCGACGCCTGGGATCTCACCGGCGCGCTCGAGGACATCTGGGAGGTCGTCCGCTGGCTGAACCGGCACGTCGAGTCGACGGCGCCGTGGCAGCTCGCAAAGGACGAGGCGAAGGCCGAGGAGCTCGACGCGGTCCTCTACGACCTCGCGGACGGGGTTCGGGCGGTCGCGGTTGCGCTCTCGCCCTACCTGCCGGCGACGGCGCCCCAGATCCTCGCAGCGCTGCGCCAGCCGGTCGAGCTAGGCCTGGGCCGGATCGGGTACGGCCTGACGCCGAAGACCGACGGCATCGCCGCTGCCGCTCCGCTCTTCCCGCGCGTCGACCAACCGACCGCCGCGGCGTGATCGACACGCACGCGCACCTCGACGCGTGCGCGGATCCGGCAGACGAGCTCGTCGCGCGCGCGCGCGAGGCCGGGGTCGAGCGCATCGTCTCGGTCGGCTCCGGGCTCGACTCGTGTCGGGAGACGCTCACGATCGCGAGGCGTCACGACGGCGTCTTCGCCGCGCTCGGCATCCACCCGCACCAGGCCGCCGACCCGGATGCGGGGGTCGTCGACGACCTGCGCGAGCTCCTCGCCGATCCAAGCACGGTCGCTGTCGGGGAGACAGGCCTCGACCACTACCGCGACTACGCGCCGCATGACCGCCAGCTCGAGCTCTTCGAGCACCAGCTCGAGCTCGCGAAGGAGCTCGGGAAGACGGTCGTCGTCCACACGCGCGCGGCCTCCGGCGAGACGGCCGCGGCCCTGGCCGGGTTCGGCGGCACGGTCGTCCTGCACTGCTTCTCTGCCCCGGAGCTCCTGCCGGTCGCGCTCGAGCGCGGCTACTACGTCTCGTTCGCGGGCAACGTCACCTACCCCAAGGCAGAGGAGCTACGCGAGGCCGCGCGCGCGGTGCCTGCGGATCGGCTTCTCGCCGAGACCGACAGCCCCTACCTCGCGCCGCAACCGCGCCGCGGGCGGCCCAACGAGCCGGCGAACGTCGTCCACACTCTCGCCGTCCTCGCGGAGGCGCGCGGCGAGCCGGAGGACGAGCTCGCGCGCCGGCTCGACGCGAACGCCAGCGCCGCCTTCGGCCTCCCGTGAGCCGGCCCGCGGCTAAGAAGGAGCTCGGCCAGCACTTCCTGGTCGACGAGAACCTGCTCGGTGTGATCGGCCGCCTCGCGGCGCTCGCCCCGGACGACGTCGTGCTCGAGATCGGCCCGGGACTCGGCGTCCTCACCACCTATCTCGCCGACCGCGTCGCGCACGTGCACGCCGTCGAGCTCGACCGCTCGCTGGAGCCGGGGCTCCGGGACGTCCTTGAGGGCCGGCAGAACGTCGAGCTCCATTTCGGCGACGCCCTCCGCCTCGACCTCGCACGGCTCGACCCGGAGCCGACGAAGCTCGTCTCGAACCTGCCGTACAACATCGCGACGCCGCTCGTCGTCGAGAGCCTCGACGGCCTCCCGAGCGTCCGCCTCTGGACGGTGATGGTCCAGCGCGAAGTCGCCGACCGCTTCTTCGCGGCACCCTCGACGAAGGCTTACGGCGCCGTCTCGGTCCTCGTCCAGCTCGCGGCTGTGCGCTCCGGCTTCCATCCGGTCTCCCGCACCGTCTTTCGACCGCGCCCGAACGTCGACTCGGCGCTCGTCGCCTTCCGCCGCCGCGAGCTCCCGCCCGACTTCGCGCGCGTCAAGCAGGTCGTGACCGCTGCGTTCGCGCATCGGCGCAAACGGCTCGCGAACTCCCTCGACCTCGCCGGGGTCGCCGAGCGCGAGTCCGCCGCTGCGGCACTCGCGGCGATCGGGCGCGAACACTCCGTCCGGGCCGAAGAGCTTTCGCCGCCCGAGTTCGTCGCGCTGACCCGCGCGCTGCGACCGTGAACCGTGCGCCCGCGACCGCGAAGCTGAACCTCGCGCTCGTCGTCGGCCCGCGACGCGCAGACGGCCGCCACGAGGTGGCGACGGTGCTGCAGCGGATCGACCTCGCCGACCGCGTCCGCGTCGAGGCGGCCTCAGGCCTGCATGTCGAGGGCTTCGCCGAGGACACGCTCGTCCGCCGCGCGCTCGAGCGGCTCGCCGAAGCTGCAGGTGCCGAGCCTCGGTGGGAAGCGCGGATCTGGAAGCACATCCCGGTCGCAGCCGGTCTCGGCGGAGGCAGCTCGGACGCTGCGACGGCGCTGAGGCTCGCCAACGCGACGCTTCCCGAGCCGCTCCCGGCCGAGCGGCTGCGCGAGCTCGCCGAGGCGCTCGGAGCCGACGTCCCCTTCTTCCTCACCAGTGGGCCGCAGCTGGGCACAGGCACCGGCGCCGAGCTGGCGCCGCTCGACCTGCCACAGGACTACTGGGTCCTCCTGCTACTCCCGCACGGCGACCGGAAGGGCTCGACGGCCGAGGTCTACGCAGCCTTCGACCGCCGCGGAGGCGCCGACGGCTTCGACCGGCGCCGCGCGCAGCTCGACCGGGCGCTGCAGGAGGCCGGCCGGCCGCGCGACCTCGCGGCGCTCCCGCCGAACGATCTCGCGTCGTCGCCGCACGCCGAGAGGATGCGCGCCCTCGGTGCCTTCCGCGCGGACGTCAGCGGGGCGGGACCGACCGTCTACGGCCTCTTCCTGCACCGCGAGCCGGCGCTCGCGGCCGAGCGCGAGCTGGGCCGCCTCGGCCGCACCTGGGTCACGGTGCCCACTTGGTACGGTTGAACACGATGGGCGCGAACGAGTCGGTGGAGCACGGGAGCACCATCGAGCACGGCCAGACTCGGTGGGGACGGTGGCTGCGCGCGCGACGCGTCCGGATCACGTTGTGGATCGCGGTCCTCGAGGGAATCGTCGTCGCGGTCTCGCCCAACTTCACGAAGTGGACGGTGATCGCGATCGCGATCCCGGTGCTCGCGCTGTACTCGGTCTGGGGCCGCAACGCGAAGTCGGACACCGCCTACCAGATCGCCTGGATCGCGGGCGCCTCGCAGGCGCTCGCCGTGGTGGTCGTGATCCTCGGCGTCCTCCTCAGCTGGCTGCCGCTGGTCCTGGCTGCGATCTTCGCCGGGATCGCGCTGCTGTTCCTGTTCCACGACCGGGGCTAAGCTTCGGCCCCGATGGGGCGTAGCCAAGCGGTAAGGCAGCGGGTTTTGGTCCCGCGATCCCAGGTTCGAATCCTGGCGCCCCAGCCATTTCTGTCGTGACCGATACCCGACTCGCAGCCGTAGTCCTCGCCGCCGGGCTCGGGACGCGCATGCGCTCCGAGACGCCGAAGCACCTCCACCCGCTGCTCGGCCGGCGCCTCGCCGACTGGGTGGTCGAGGCCGTGCGCGAGCTCGCGCCGGAGCCACTCGTCGTCGTGACCTCGCCCGACGCGCGCGACGCGTTCGAGGGCGTCGAGGTGGCCGTCCAGGAGGAGCCGCGCGGCACGGGGGACGCTGCGGCCGCCGCGCGCGCGAGCCTCGACGGCTTCGACGGCGACGTGCTCGTCGTCACCGGCGACGCCGCCGCAATCACGAGCGAGCTCCTCGCCTCGCTCGTCGAGACGCACCGGAGAGAGGCCGCGGCGGCGACGGTCCTCTCGTTCGAGCCGCTCGATCCCGGCGCCTACGGCCGCGTCGTCCGCGACGGCGACGGGGCGCTGCGGGCGATCGTCGAGGCGCGGGACGCGAGCGAGGACGAGCTCGCGATCCGCGAGGTGAACTCGTCGATCTATGTCTTCGCAGCCGCGCAGCTCTGGCCGGCGCTCGAGCGCCTGAGGCCCGAGAACGCGCAGGGCGAGCTGTACCTCACCGACACCGTCCGCGACCTCGCGGCGGCCGGCGAGCGCGTCGCGGTGCACAGGGCCGAGGACGCGGCCGAGTGCGAGGGCGTGAACACGCGCGTCGAGCTCGCTTCCGCCGCCGCCGTGCTGCGCGACCGGATCAACCGCGCGCACATGCTGGCCGGCGCGACGATCGTCGACCCGGCCTCGACGTGGATCGAGCCCAGCGTCGAGCTGGAGCCCGACTGCACGATCCAGCCGTTCACCGTCCTGCGCGGCTCGACCCGGGTCGCCCAGGGCGCCGAGGTAGGCCCGCACGCCGTCGCCGTCGACTCCGAGATCGGGCCGCGAGCGCTGGTCGGCCCCTTCTGTTACCTTCGCCCCGGAACGGTCCTGGAGAACGATGCGAAGGCGGGAGCGTTCGTTGAGATCAAGAACTCACGTCTGGGCGCGGGCGTGAAAGCCTCGCACCAGTCGTACATCGGCGACGCGGACATCGGAGAGGGCACCAACATCGGCGCGGGCAACATCACGGCCAACTTCCCGCACCAGCCGGGGCAGCCGAAGGGCCGCACGAAGATCGGCCGCAACGTCAGGACCGGCGTACACAATGCCTTCGTCGCACCCGTCGAGATCGGCGACGAGGCCTGGACAGGAGCGGGCTCGGTGATCACGGACGACGTCCCTCCGGAGTCGCTGGCGGTCGCACGGGCGCGACAGGAGAACAAGGATGGGTACGTGCGCAAGATGCGGGAGCGGGAGGAATGACTGAGGCGACGCTGCCGGGCCTCGAGTCGGTCGAGCCGGTGCTGCCGGTGAGCGACCGCACGCCCTGGATCGAGCGTGGACCGCAGAAGCGGCTGATGCTCTACTCGGGCCGCTCGAACCTGCAGCTCGCGGAGCTGATCGCCGAGAAGCTCGGCGTCACGCTCGGCGAGGTCGAGCTGAAGACCTTCGCCAACGGCGAGACGTACGTGCGCTACGTCGACTCGATCCGGGGCGCCGACGTCTTCATCGTCCAGTCCGGGAACCAGCCGGTGAACGACCACCTGGTCGAGTTGCTGATCATGATCCAGGCGGCCAAGCTCGCCTCCGCGAAGCGCATCACGGCCGTCGTGCCCTGGTTCCCGTACTCGCGCCAGGACAAGAAGTCCGCGCCGCGCGAGCCGATCACCGCGAAGCTCGTTGCGGACGCGCTGGAGAGCGCGGGCGTCGACCGTGTCGTGACGATGGACCTGCACGCCGGTCAGATCCAGGGCTTCTTCACCATCCCGGTCGACCACATGACCGCGCTGCAGCTCTTCGCCCAGTACTACCGGGACAAGGGCCTGCAGGGGCCGGGGATCGTCGCGGTCTCGCCGGACCCGGGCCGTGCGAAGATGGCCCGCCGCTTCGGCCAGATGCTCGAGGGCGACCTCGCAATCCTGAACAAGACCCGCCCCGGCCATGACGAGGCCTCGGTCACCGAGGTGATCGGCCGGGTCGAGGGCAAGGTCGCGATCATGAGCGACGACATCGTCGTCACCGGCGGCACGCTGATCGCCGGCGCCGAGGCGCTGCTCGAGGCCGGCGCGACCGAGGTCTACGCCTGCGCGACGCACGGGCTCTTCCCAGGGAACGCCTTCGAGAAGCTCTCGTCGAGCAAGATCAAGCAGATCACGGTGACGAACACGGTCCCGATCGACCCGGTCAACCGGCCGGAGAAGATCGACGTGCTACCGGTCTCGAGCCTGCTCGCGGAGACGATCCTGAACGTCTTCGCCGACGACTCTGTGTCGGCGATCTTCGCGGGCGAGAACCAGCTCTTCTGAGCCCCGGCACTCCGTAGAAACGCCGTAGCGGGCTTGCGCGCTTTCGCCGATGGGCGCGGCGGCCGCGGGTAGCACGATGTGTGCATGGCGGTCACGGGTGCTCCCGAGTTCGTGGCGCTCCCGCTCGCGGCGCCGATCTGGGAACGCTTCTTCACGGTCGCGCCACTCGTCCTCGTGGGGACGAAGGAGGCGGCGGGCGGGTACGACCTCGCGCCGAAGCACATGGCGATGCCGCTCGGCTGGCAGAACTACTACTGCTTCGTCTGCTCCCCGCGGCATGCGACCTACGGCAACGCGCTGCGCACCCGCGAGTTCACCGTCAGCTTCCCGACGGCCGAGCAGGTGGTCGCGGCGAGCCTCGCCGCCGGGCCGCGCGAGGAGGACGGCTCGAAACCGACGCTCGCCGCACTGGAGACCGTTCCGACCCGGGTCGTCGACGGCGTGCTCGTCGCCGGCGCCTACCTCGCGCTCGAGTGCAGGCTCGAGCGGGTGATCGACGGCTTCGGCGAGAACGCAATCGTCGCCGGAGAGATCGTCGCCGCGTCGGTCGCCGCGCACGCCGCGCGCGGAGCGGAGGTCGACGACCACGAGCTGCTCGCCTCGAGCCCGTTGCTCGCCTACCTGAGCCCCGGGCGATTCGCGTCGGTCGGGAACTCGCGCTCGTTCCCGTTCCCCCTCGACTTCCGCCCCTGAGCCGGTGAGCGCGGGGCCTGCCGAGATCCTCGCGTGGCTCGAGGCTCGGCGACCCGAGATGGTCGCGCTGCTGGAGCGGCTCGCGCTCGCCGAATCGCCCTCGGGTGTGCGCACCGCCGCGCTCAGAGCGGCGGCCGTGCTCGAGGCCGAGCTGGGTGCGCTCGACTACCGCGTGCTCCGCCGCAGCGGCGACAGCTTCGTCCACGTCTATGCGCGCCCCCGCGTGCGCGCACGCGGTGCTCCGTTCCAGCTGGTCGTCGGGCATCTCGACACCGTCTGGCCGGTGGGGACGCTGAGGACGATGCCCGTCCGTCGCGAGAACGGGCTCCTCTACGGGCCGGGCGTGTACGACATGAAGGGCGGGCTCGTCCAGCTCGTCTTCGCGCTGCGCGCGCTCCGGGCCCACGACCTTCGACCACCGGTGGCGCCCGTGATCGTCGTCAACGGCGACGAGGAGGTCGGCAGCGCGGAGTCGTCGCGGCTGATCGCCGCGCTGGCCCGCGGCGCGGTGCGCGCGCTGGTGCTCGAGCCTCCGGCCGAGCCGGACGGGAGCCTGAAGACGGCGCGCAAGGGCGTCGGCCGTTTCACCGTCACCGTGCGGGGCCGGTCGGCCCACGCCGGCTCCACCCCCGAGGAGGGGGTGAGCGCCATCCTCGAGCTCGCGCACCAGATCGAGCAGCTCTTCGCGCTGAACGACCCCGACCGCGGCGTGACCGTCAACGTCGGCACGATCGACGGCGGCCTGCGTCCGAACGTGGTCGCAGCCGCAGCGGAGGCGCTCGTCGACGTGCGTGTACCGGACGACGACACGTGGGACCGGGTCGACGCTGCGATCCGCAGCCTGCGGCCGGTCACGGAAGGAGCCGCGGTGACCGTCGAGGGCGGGCTCCGCCGGCCGCCGATGGAGGCGACTCCTCGCAACAGGTCGCTCTTCCGCCGCGCGCGGCGCCTCGGAGCGAAGCTCGGGCTGGAGCTCGCCGAATCCGCGCGCGTGGGGGGCGCCTCGGACGCGAACACGACGAGCCGCACCACGGCGACCCTGGACGGGCTCGGCAGCTTCGGGGGCGGCGCGCACGCAACGGACGAGCGAGTCGTGCTCTCGGAGCTTCCACCCCGCGCCGCGCTGCTGGCACTGCTGCTCCTCGAGCCGGCCCGCGACCCCGACTGACCAGGTAGGCGTTGCGACACCCGCAGCTTTGTGGAGAATGAGGCGATGAGCACCCGAGCGACCGTCGAGATCGACCGCGTCCGCATCGCGGAGCTGACCGAGCGCGAGCAGCGCCGCCTAAACGAGCGCACGCCGCAGTCGCGGGCGATGTACGAGCGTGCGCGGCAGGCGCTCGCGGGCGGTGTCGCGTCCGCCTACCAGCGGCGCGAGCCGTGGCCGATCTACCTCGAGCGCGGCGTCGGCTCGAAGGTCTGGGACGTCGACGGCACCGAGCGGGTCGACTTCCACAACGCCTTCGGCTCGATGCCGCAGGGCCACGCGCACCCGGCGATCACGCGAGCGGTCGAGGAGCGGCTCGAGCTCGGCACGCACTTCGCCGCGCCGACCGAGGACGCGGTGATCGTGGCCGAGGAGCTCAAGCGCCGTTGGGGACTCGCCCGCTGGCGGTTCGTCAACTCCGGCTCGGAGGCGACGATGGACGCGATCCGCATCGCGCGCGCCCACACCGGCCGCGACACGATCGTGAAGATCTTCGGCTCCTACCACGGCCACCACGACTACGTGATGGTCTCGATCGGGGTCCCGTACCACCGGATCGGCAACCGCGAGAGCTACGAGTCGCTGCCCTACGGCGGCGGCATCCCGCAGTCGGTCGCCGACCTGACGATCGCGGTGCCGTTCAACGACGCGGGGGCGATGGAGCGGCGGATCGAGCAGCTGTTCGAGGAGGGACGGCCGCCGGCCTGCGTGATCATGGAGCCGGCGATGATGAATCTCGGGGTGATCCTCCCCGAGCCGGGCTACCTGGAGGCGGTTCGCGAGCTGACGGAACGCCTAGGCGTCCTGCTGATCTTCGACGAGGTCAAGACAGGGCTCTGCATCGCGGCGGGCGGTGCGACCGAGCGCTTCGGCGTCACGCCCGACCTGGTCACGCTTGCGAAGGCGCTCGGCGGAGGCCTCTCGACCGGCGCGATCGGGGGCAGCGAGCAGGCGTTCGAGACCGTCGAGGCCGGCACCGTCTACCAGGTCGGCACCTTCAACGGGAACCCGCTGGCGATGGCCGCGGCGCGCGCGAGCCTGACCGAGGTGCTCACGCCCGAGGCGTACGAGCTGATCGAGGCCCGCGAGGAGCGGCTGCTGCGCGGCTGCCAGGAGGTGATCGAGCGTCACAACCTCCCCGGCTACGCGGTCGGCATCGGCGCGAAGGGCTGCGTCACGTTCTCGCCCGAGCCGGTGGTCGACTACGAGTCGTTCAAGGCGAACCAGGACGGCGAGCTCGCCGACCTCGCCTGGCTTTACAACATGAATCGCAGCATCTACATGACGCCCGGCCGCGAGGAGGAGTGGACGCTCACCGTCGCGCACTCGGAGGAGGACTGCGACGCGTTCGTCGCCGCCTTCGACGAGCTGGCGGCCGACCTGACCGCGTAGGGGTTAGGCGGCGGGGGCGGCGGGTACGGCCCGTCCGTGCGCAGGTTCCCCCCGCTGCTCGTGCTCGTCTACCTCGGCATCGGCGTCGCGGTAGCCGCCGAGCGCAACTACTTCCAGAACGTCCACGGCGTGAAGGCCGTAGTCGCCGCGGTGCTGGCGATCCTGCTCTGGCCGCTGCTGCTGCTCGACCTGATCGCGGTCAAGCGCACGTAGCCCGCACGGCGCGCCATAGTTGAAGGGCCATGGCCGAGCTTCCGACCGGCACGATCACCCTGCTCTTCAGCGACATCGAAGGCTCGACGCGGCTGCTGCACCGGGCCGGCGACTCGTACGTCGAGCTGCTGACCGAGCACCGGCGCCTGCTCGGGGACTCGTTCCGCCGCCACGGCGGCGTCGTGATCGACAGCGAGGGCGACGCGTTCTTCGTCGCGTTCGCCTCGGCCAAGGACGCCGTTGCCGCCGCCGCGGAGGCCCAGCGCGCGCTTGCCGGCCACGAGTGGCCGGACGAGAACGAGATCCGCGTGCGGATGGGGCTGCACACCGGTGAGCCGCGCCGGGTCGACGGCCGCTACGTCGGCCTCGACGTCCACCACGCCGCGCGCGTGATGGCGGCCGGGCACGGCGGCCAGGTGCTCGTCTCGGAGGCGACGCGCGCGCTGCTCGACGACGGCCCGCGCCTGCGCGACCTCGGCGAGCACCGGCTCAAGGACCTCTCCCGGCCGCAGCGCCTCTACCAGCTCGTGCTCGACGGGCTTCCCGGCGAGTTCCCCCCGCTGAAGACGCTCGACAACCGCCCGACCAACCTCCCCGTCCAGCCGAACGAGCTGATCGGCCGCGAGCGCGAGCTCGAGGAGGCGTCGGCGCTGCTCACGCGCCAGGACCTGCGGCTGCTGACGCTGACGGGAACCGGCGGCACGGGCAAGACGCGTCTTGGGCTGCAGCTGGCGGCCGAGGTCGTCGACGACTTCCCGAACGGCGTCTTCTTCGTCTCGCTCGCGCCCGTGCGCGACTGGGAGCTCGTCGTCCCGACGATCACAAGGACGCTCGGCCTGCGCGAGCAGCCCGGCGAGACGGTGCTCGAGACGCTGACGGCCTACCTGCGCGACAAGCGGATGCTGCTCGTGCTCGACAACTTCGAGCAGGTGCTGGCCGCAGCTCCCGCGCTCTCCGGGGTCTCGTCGACCTCCCCAGGACTCCGGCTGCTCGTCACGAGCCGGACGCCGCTGCGGCTCTCCGGCGAGCGCACGTACGCCGTCCCGCCGCTCGAGCTGCCGGAGTCGGTGCGGCTGTTCGCCGACCGCGCGCGGGCCGTGCTGCCCGAGTTCACGCTCGACGACGGCAACGAGAAGGCCGTCGCGGAGATCTGCCGGCGGCTCGACGGGCTCCCGCTGGCGGTCGAGCTCGCTGCCTCGCGCGCCCGGACGTTGTCACCAGCCGCGCTCCTGCGCCGCCTCGACCGGAGCCTCAAGCTGCTGACGGGCGGCGCGCAGGACGCCGACGAGCGCCAGCGCACGCTCCGCCGCACGATCGAGTGGAGCTACGACCTGCTGCTCGCCGAGGAGAAGGTGCTCTTCGCGAGGCTCGCCTGGTTCGTGGGCGGCTCTCGCCTCGACGCCGCCGAGGCGCTCTGCGACCCCGACGGCTCGCTCGGGCTCGACGTCCTCGACGGGCTCGACTCGCTTGTCGACAAGAGCCTCCTGCGCCAGCGCCCCGACGCCGACGGCGAGCCGCGTTTCTGGATGCTCGAGACGATTCGCGAGTACGCACTCGAGCTCCTAGAGGAGGCGGGCGAGCTCGACGCCGCGCGCCGCCGGCACGCGGAGTGGTACCTCGCGCTGGCGGAGCAGGCCGACCGCGACTCGCGCACCGGCGACCAGTCCGTCGCCTACGACCTGCTCGACGCCGACTACGCCAACCTCCGCGCCGCGCTCGACTGGGCCGAGGAATCGCGCGACGGCGAGCTGCTGCTGCGGCTCGCGACCGCGCTGTGGGGCTTCTGGGCTACTCGCGGGCACATCGCCGAGGGGAGCGGCGTCCTGGTGGAGGCGCTCGAGGCGGCGGGCGAGCGGCCGGCCCGGGCGCTGCTCGGCCTCTGCATGCTGCGGATCCTCCGGGGGGAGAACGAGGGCCTCGAGGACGACATCCGCGAGGCGCTCCGCGCGTGCGAGGAGCTCGGCGACGACTACAGCCTGGCCCAGGCCTGGAACCTGAAGGGCCGGCTCGAGGGCAGCCTGCTCGCCCGCCTCGGCGAAGGCGAGCAGTCCTGGCGAGAGGCCATGCGCTTTGCCGAGCGGGGTGGCTTTGTCGCCGAGCGGGCCGAGAGCGTCAGCTGGCTGCTGATCAGCGCGATCTTCGGGCCGCTCCCCGTCGAGGAGGGCGTCGCACGCTGCAAGGAGTTCTTCGACGGGGCCGCCGGCGAGCCCGCGACGCAGGCCTTCTGCAACTGCGAGCGCGCCGTGCTCGAGGCGATGCGCGGGGACCATGCTCAGGCACGGAAGCTCCTGGCCGAGGGCACCAGCGCGCTGGAGGAGCTCGGCCTGCGGGTCTGGGCCGCCAACGCCGGCCAGGAGACGTACCTCGTCGAGATGCTCGCCGGCGATCCCGCAGCGGCCGCGGCCACGCTTCGGCGCAGCCACGAGACGCTTCTGGAGATGGGCGAGCGCAGCTTCCGCTCGACCATCGCGGGCCTGCTCGCGCAGGCCCTCTGCGCGCTCGGCGAGGACGACGAGGCCGAGAGCTTCAGCCGCGCCTGCGAGCAGACCGCTGCGCCCGAGGACGTCTTCTCTCAGGTGCTCTGGCGGAGCGCCCGGGCGAAGGTGCTGGCGCGGCGGGGCGAGGCAGACGAGGCCGAGGCGGCGGCGCGCGAGGCCGTCGCGATTGCCGAGCGGACCGACCTGTTCAACACACAGGCGGACGCGCTGCTCGATCTCGCCGAGGTGCTGTCGGCCGCCGGCCGGGCCGACGAGGCGCGCGCCGCGGCGGAGGAGGCGGCGATCCGCTACGAGCGCAAGGGAAACCGTCCCTCCCTCGCGCGAGCGCGCGCGGCTGCAGGCATCGACACGCCTTGACAGGGCGAGGGCGGGCCGGAATATTCGGCCCCGTCCAACGAAAGGGGAGACGATGGAGCCTCACGGCGGAGGTCACCGCCACATTCCGGATCACTTGGCGCAGTACCTCGCCAGGAGGGTCCTCGACGACATGCCCGAGCGTGTGTACGAGGTTCTCGTCTCGCTCTCGCCCGAGGAGCTCGAGGTGCTCGAGCGCGTCGGGGCCGCGCTCGGCGACTGCGAGCCGCACAAGTACACGTACGCGATCCACTGAGCGGCCAGGTGAGTCCTGCGCCGGCCGCCGAGTCGGTCAGCTCCCGCTTCCGCGAGCAAATCGCACAGGTCATCGGCCCGTACTCCGACGCCTGCACGAGGCTCGTCGAGCACCCGCGCGTCGCCGAGCTCTGGCCCGAGTACCTCGTCGTCCAGCACCAGATCATCCGCGCCACCGTGCCTCTCACCGAGGCGGCCCTCAGGCAGGCGAGGGCGCTGCCGGCCGGCGACCCGGTCGCGGCACCGCTCGCGGAGTACCTCATCGACCACGTTGGCGAGGAGCACGACCATGACCTGGCGCTGCTCGCCGACCTCGAGCTCATCGGCCTGCGCCGCGAAGAGGTGCTCCCGCGCATGCCGTCGCCCGCCGTCGCCGCGCTCGTCGGCTCGCAGTACTACTGGCTGCTGCACCACCACCCGGTCACGCTGCTCGGCTTCGTCGGCGTGATGGAGGGCTACCCGCCGACACCGGAGCTGATCGAGACGCTCGTCACGCGCACGCAGCTCCCGCGCGAGTCGTTCAGCACGTTCCTCGAGCACGGCGAGCTCGACCCCGGCCACCGCGACCACCTGAACGAGACGCTCGACGCGCTTCCGCTCACCCAGGAGCACGAGCGGGCGATCGGCATCTCGGCGCTCACGACGGTCGCGCTGGCTACCCCGGTCCTCGAAGAGCTCCTGCAACGGGCCTGAATCGGCGCTTCTGTACACTGCGCCGCCGATGGCCGGAGAGCGAATCAAGCTGCAGGTACAGGACCGCGACAGCCGCGGCTCCGCGGAGTCGCGCCGCCTGCGCAAGCAGGGGCTGATCCCGGGCGTCCTCTACGGGCGCGGGAAGACACCGCACCCGATCTGCATCCCCGAGCGCGAGCTGCGCCGCGTGCTCACGGGCGGACAAGGGCTGCACGCGATCCTGGACGTGACGCTGGAGGGCCAGGCCTCGACGCACCCATCCATCCTCAAGGAGTACCAGCAGCACCCGGTCAAGGGCGGGATCATCCACGTCGACCTGCAGGAGGTGCGCCTCGACCAGCCGATCCAGGCGCGCGTCGTGATCGAGCTCGTCGGCGAGCCGGTCGGCGTCACCGAGGGCGGCGTGCTCTCGCAGGTCAACCGCGAGGTGACCGTGCAGGCGCTGCCGATGGAGATCCCGGACCACCTCGAGCTGGACGTGAGCGGCATGGCGATCGGTGACACGCTGCGCCTGGTCGAGCTTCCTGCCCAGGAGGGTGTCGAGTACCTCGACGACCCAGAGGAGACGGTGCTCGCGACGGTGACGATGCCGACGCGGATCGTCGAGCCCGAGCCCGAAGAGGTCGAGGGCGAGGAGCTCGAGGAGGGCGAGCTGCCCGAGGGCGAGGTGCCCGAGGGCGAGGAGGCTCCGGCCGAGGGCGAGGCCGACGAAGGCTCGGGCGACCAAGAGTCGACCGAGGAGTAGATGCGCCTCTTCCGTCGGGGCGAGACGGCCTCGACGCTCGACCTGCTCGTCGCGGGCCTCGGCAATCCCGGCCGCGAGTACGAGCGGACGCGGCACAACGCGGGCTGGCTGGTGCTCGACGAGCTCGCCCGCAGGCACGACGGCTCGTGGCGCTCCAAGTTCTCCGGCTCGCTCGCCGAGACACGGGTCGGTGACGCGCGCGTGGCGCTGCTCAAGCCCGAGACGTACATGAACGAGTCCGGCCGCTCGCTCGGCGCGGCGGCGCGCTTCTTCAAGGTGGCTCCGGAGCGCGTGCTCGTCGTCCACGACGACGTCGACCTCGAGACGGGGCGGCTCCAGGCGCGCGCAGGCGGAGGTCTCGCCGGCCACAACGGCCTGCGCTCCCTCGCGCAGCACATCGGCTCGCAGGACTTCCTACGGTTGCGGATCGGCGTCGGGCGGCCGGGCCGCGGCGACCGGCGCTCGGTGGCCGACTGGGTGCTCTCGCCCTTCGCGCCCGAGGACGACCAGGATGCGCTGGTGTCGCGCGCCGCCGACGCGGTCGAGGCGATCGTCGGCGAGGGCCTCGAAGCCGCCCAGCAGCGCTTCAACTAGTGAGCTAGCGGTTCCAGCTCGGGCAGCAGGCGTTCTTGCGCAGCAGGAGCCGGTGCCCGTCGCTCAGCCGCAGCAGCGAGAGGATCAGCTGCTGGTCGCCGCCGCTGCCGATCGAGAAACGGCCGTCGCTCGAGGCCATATCCGCGAAGTCGCCGAGGCGGCGCAGCTTGTGCGTCTTCACGTCGAGGATCGCACCCTCGGTGCCGGAGTCCGTGCGCAGGCCGACGAGCACGTGCTCGTCGTCGAGCCAGTCGAGCGGCTGGAAGCCGTAGTAGCCGGCGAGCGTGATCGAGTCGGGCGCGCGGGGGATCACCGCGCGGTTGTTCGAGCCGTCAGGGTCGATCGTCCAGACCCCGGCCGCGGCGCAGTCGGCGATGGTGCCGCCGGCCGGGAAGTGTGCGTAGGCGATCCCAGACGGTCCCCACACGGGGAAGCCGCTCAGCCCGTCGTGCGTGAGCCGCCTCGCCTCGCTGCCGTCGGGCTTTGCCACGTAGAGGTCGAACTGGTCGCCGCAGATCCCCTCGAACGTCGGCTCCGGCGCACGCGAGTAGACGAGCTCGTCGCCTTTCGGCGAGAAGTCGACGCCGTAGAGCGAGCCGCGTGCGATCACGTGCTGCCGGCCGCTCTCGCGGTCGAGCGCGACGAGCTCGTGGACGGCGCGCGCGGTGGCCGCGGTCGCAAGCACGGTCTTCCCGTCCGGTGACCAGGCCTGCGGCCGCAGAGTGCGGGCGGTCAGGCGCCGCACCCGGCCGCCGTGGCTCGGCACGAGGAAGATGCCCTGACGGCGGCGCGCGACCGCTACGGTGCGGCCGTCCGGCGAGAGCACGCCGGCGAACCCGGGGGAGAGAGGCCGCGCGCCGCTCCCGTCGGCCTTCGCGATCCAGACCGCCGCGCTGTCGACGCCGCTGCCCTTCACGTACACGAGGTGTCGCTCAGCCGGCGACGAGGTCTTGCCGCCGCCGCAGCCGCTCGCCACCAGCACGAGCATCGCCGCAGCGACGCCACAGATCCCGTGTCTCGCCACGCCGGCCGATGATCGCACGCGGGTTACGATGGGCGGGCGGAACCGCCGGTTCCGCCTTTCGTCATGGACCTGCGCGAGACGACAAAGCCGGTGCTCCACCCGCTCGTCGAGCAGCTGCTCGCGGACGAGCGTCTGGCCGCGTACGCGGATGCCTTGCCCGCACCCGCCCGCGTGTCCGAGCCGGCGTTGCCCCTGCTGCTCGCCGCGTTGCACGAGCACCTCTCACGCGCGCTCGTCTGCGTGCTGCCCGAGGATGCCGACGCGCGCGACGCCGCAGAGGCGGCCCGCTGGTTCCTCGGCGAGGAGCGGGTCGCGCTGCTGCCGAGCCGGGGCGTGCGCTGGGGCTCGGGCCTGGAGCCGCCGCCGCACCTCGTCGGCGAGCGCGCCCGCGCGTTGGACGTCCTCGCCGCGGGTGGCCTCGTCTGCGCCTCCGCGGCGGCGCTTGCCGAGCCGCTGCCGCCGCCGCGGGTGCGGCCCGAGCCGATCGAGCTCGCGGCCGGCGACACGCCCGGCCTCGACGCGCTCGCCGAGCGCCTCGCCCTCGCCGGCTACGAGCGCGTCGACCGCGCGCAGGAGCGCGGCCAGTTCGCCGTTCGCGGCGGCCTGATCGACGTCTTCCCGACCACCGGCCGCGAACCGCTTCGGATCGAGCTCTTCGGTGACGACGTCGAGTCGGTGCGCGCCTTCTCGGCCTTCACGCAGCGCGCGCTGCACGAGGTCGATGGCGCGATCGTCTACCCCGCCGTCGAGCGGCGGCTCGACCTGCAGGAAATCCGGCGCGACGACGAGCGCGCGCCGCTACCTCGCGACCTCGTCTCGCCACTTGACCGCCCGCCGGACCTCGTCTGGGAGGCCGATCAGGTACGGGAGGTCTGGGCGGAGGAGTTCGAGGTGGAGCTGTCGCTGAAGGGCGCCGCCGAGCTCGACTCGTTCCCGCACGGGCAGGCTCACACCTTCGAGGCGCAACGGCCCGCGATCGCGGCGCGCGGACTTGCCGAGGCCGAGAGCGAGCTCGCGGGCTTCGTCCGCGCCGGCAACCGCGTCGTCGTCGCCTTCCCGCACCGCGGCGAGGCGCTGCGCACGGCCAACCTCCTGCGCCGCGTCGAGCCGAGGATCCTCGAGCCCGGCGATCGGCTCCCGGACGAGCCCGAGCTCTTCTTCGCCGTCTCGCCCGCGCGCCGTGGCTTCGTCTGGCGCGACCTCGGGCTCGTGCTCCTTCCGGACACACAGGTCTTCCGCAAGCGCGCGCGCACGCGTGCCGCCCCGCCCGGCCGCGCGCTGCAGAGCTTCGCCGACCTGCGCACCGGAGACTTCGTCGTCCACGAGGATCACGGGATCGGGAAGCTGCTCGGCTTCGAGACGAAGACAGTCGCGCAGGTCACGCGCGACTACCTCTTCGTCGGCTTTCGGGGCGACGACCGGCTCTACGTCCCGCACGAGCAGATCGGGAAGGTCTCCAAGTACATCGGTGCGGACGGCGGCGCGCCCGCGCTGAGCAAGCTCGGCGGCAAGGCCTGGCAGAACCTGAAGAGTCGCGCCCGCACGAGCCTGCGCGAGCTGGCCGGCGAGCTGCTCGCGCTCTACGCGCGCCGCCAGCAGGCCCCGGGGGTCCCGTACGAGCTCGAGAACGAGTGGCTCGAGCGGCTCGAGGCCGAGTTTCCCTACCGCGAGACCGAGGACCAGCGAACGGCGATCGAGGCGGTCAAGGAGGACCTCGAGGCGCCCCGGCCGATGGACCGGCTCGTCTGCGGCGACGTCGGCTTCGGCAAGACCGAGGTCGCGGTGCGGGCGGCCTTCGCCGTCGCGGTCAACGGCAAGCAGACGCTGATGCTCGTCCCGACGACCGTCCTCGCCGAGCAGCACTGGAACACCTTCCGCGAGCGTTACCGCGACTTCCCGGTGCGCGTCGAGATGATCTCCCGCTTCCGCAGCGCGAAGGAGCAGAAGCAGGTCGTGGCGGACTTCGCGGCGGGCAAGGTCGAGGTGCTGGTCGGCACGCACCGCGTCCTCAGCCGCGACGTGATCCCGAAGGAGCTCGGCCTCGTCGTCGTCGACGAGGAGCAGCGCTTCGGCGTGGCGCAGAAGGAGCTGCTGCGCGCGCTGCGGCTCGAGGTCGACGTCCTTTCGCTGAGCGCGACGCCGATCCCGCGCACGCTGCATATGTCGCTCTCGGGCCTGCGCGACATCTCGGTGATCGAGACGCCGCCGGAAGGCCGCCGGCCGATTCGCACCTACGTCGGCGAGTACGACGAGGAGCTGGTCAGGCAGGCGCTCGAGCGCGAGCACGCGCGTGGGGGCCAGAGCTTCTACCTGCACAACCGCGTCGAGACGATCGAGGAGGCGGCTGCGAAGATCCAGCAGCTCTGCCCGGCGCTGCGCGTGCAGGTAGCCCACGGCCAGATGCGTGAGGGCGAGCTCGAGGAGAAGATGCACTCCTTCCTGCGCGGCGACGCGGACGTGCTCGTCTCGACGACGATCATCGAGTCAGGCCTCGACATCCCGCAGGCGAACACGCTGATCGTCGAGCGCGCCGACGTGCTCGGGCTCGCCCAGCTCTACCAGATCCGCGGGCGCGTGGGCCGCTCCGACGTCCTCGCCCACGCGTACCTCTTCTACCCGGACTCGCGCGAGCTGACCCACGAGGCCCGGGCGCGGCTGGCGACCCTCGCCGACCACACCGAGCTCGGCGCTGGCTTCGCGATCGCGATGCGCGACCTCGAGATCCGCGGTGCGGGCGACCTGCTCGGCGCGGAGCAGTCCGGACACGTCGCCGCGCTCGGGTTCGAGCTCTACGTCGAGCTGCTGGCGGAGGCGGTCGCGGAGCTCTCGGGCGAGCGGCGGCCGGCGGCGCGGCCGGTCCGCGTCGAGGCGAGCGTCGACGCGTACGTGCCCGCCCAGTACATCGAGGCCGAGGCGCTGAAGATCGACCTGCACCGGCGGCTCGCGCTCACCGAGACCGAGGACGAGCTGCGCGAGCTGCAGGCGGCTACCGAGGACCGCTACGGGCCGCTGCCCGAGCCGGTCGAGCACCTGTTCGCGATCCAGGAGGCGAAGCTGAAGCTGGCGCAGGCCGGCGCCGACTACCTCGTCTTCCGCGGCGGCAAGGCGACCGTCGGGCCGCTGCTGCTCGGCTCGGCCGAGCTGCGCGCGTTGCGCGGGGCTCTCGACACCGCCGTCTACACGACTGCCCGCCGGGAGGTTTCGTTGCGCTCAGATGAATTTTCGTCAGCGGTCCGGTTGGTCGATGCTATACTCGACGCGCGCCGAGCAGCATGAGCAAAACCCCTGCTGCTGGCGCTTTTTCCATGAAACGAATCCTCCTGATCTGCATGGGCACGCTCGTCGTCCTGCTGGCCGCAGCGTGCGGTAGCAGCGGGTCGCAGGAGGTCTCCAACGACTCGGTCGCAGTCGTCGGCGACCGGCAGATCTCGAAGTCCGACTGGGACGCGCTGATCGAGCAGACGCGCCGGAACTTCGCTGCCACCAAGCGGCAGTTCCCGAAGCCCGGCTCGGTCGACCTCGCCAACCTGAAGGCGAACGCGACGCAGTTCCTGATCCAGAGCAGCGAGTACCAGCAGGAGGCCGACAAGCTGGGCGCCAAGATCAGCGACAAGGACATCGAGGCGCGGCTGCAGCAGATCAAGCAGCAGTACTACGGGAACCCCGCCGGCCAGAAGAAGGCGTCGCAGGCGCAGATGGACAAGCGCTACCAGCAGGCGCTGAAGCAGCAGGGCTTCACCGACAAGGAGGTCCGGGCGGGGATCAAGCTGCAGCTGATCCGCGAGAAGGTCTTCGAGAAGGTCACGAGCGACGTCAAGGTCAGCGACGCCGACGTCAAGGCCTACTACGACAAGAACAAGAAGCAGTACGAGACGCCCGCGCAGCCCGAGAGCCGCGACGTGCGACACATCCTGGTCAAGAAGAAGGCGCTCGCCGACCGGCTCTACGCGCAGCTGCAGGCGAACCCCGGGAAGTTCGCGAAGCTCGCCAAGCAGTACTCGACCGACACCTCGTCGGCCGCGAACGGCGGCAAGCTGCCGCCGGGGACGGCGGTCAAGGGTCGCCTCGTGCCCGAGTTCGAGAAGGTCGCCTTCTCGATCAAGGAGCACGTGATCTCGAAGCCGGTGCACTCGCAGTTCGGCTGGCACATCATCGAGGCCCTCGGGCCGATCAAGTCCGGCACGCCCGCGAAGCCGACGCCGCTCTCGCAGGTGAAGGAGGCGATCCGCCAGCAGCTCCTCTCGCAGCAGAAGCAGAAGGAGATGGACAAGTGGCTCGCCGGGATCAAGAAGTCGTACTGCAAGAAGATCGGCTACCAGCAGGGCTACGCGCCGCCGCCGGGCCAGGACCCGTGCAAGCAGTCGGCGAGCACGACCGGCGCCGCCACGACCACCCGCTAGGTTCGAGGGCTTGACGCAACGCCGTCTGAGCCGACGAAACGCGCTGCTCGCCACCGGCTCCGCCCTGGTAACGCAGTCGCGCCCGTACCTTCCTGATCCTGGAACGCGTAGCGTTTGCGTCCTTGCCTCGGAACGACCATCGCGCCCCGGCGACGAGCGGCGTTCCGCCAATCCCTCGTAGCGTGGCGCTCGGCGAGGCGCTGCTCGAGCTGCAGCAGCTGACCGAGCGGCTCCGCCGCGACTGCCCCTGGGACCGCGAGCAGACCGCGCGGACGATCGTCCCGCACACGGTCGAGGAGGCCTATGAGGTCGCCGAGGCCGCCCTCGGGGACGACCGCGCGAAGCTGCTCGACGAGCTCGGCGACCTGCTCTTCCAGGTCTACTTCCTCGCGCTCCTGCTCGAGGAGGAGGGCGCCGGCGACCTCGAGGCCGTCGCGCGAGCCGTGCACGAGAAGCTCGTCCGCAGGCACCCGCACGTCTTCGGCGAGGCAAAGGCCAGCACCCCGGGGCGCGTCCGCGAGAACTGGGAGCGGATCAAGCGCGAGCAGGAGGAGCGCGAGGGCGTCTTCCACGACATCTCCGGAACGCTGCCCGCGCTGCTCTATGCGCGCAAGGTGCAGCGCCGCGCGCGGGCGGTGGGGTTCGAGTACCCGGACGTCGACGGTGCGCTGGCCGACCTCGACGACGAGCTGCGCGAGCTGAAGGAGGCGATCGCCGAGGCCGGCGGCGAGCCCGCGCCCGAGACCGAGCCGCACCCACACGTCTTCGAGGAGCTCGGCGACGTGCTCTTCGCGTCGGTGAACGTCGCGCGGCGCCTGAACGTCGATCCCGAGCTGGCGCTGCGCGCGATGAGCGACCGCTTCGTCGCCCGCGTCGAGCGCGCGGAGCGGCTGGCCGGCGAGGAGGGCAAGAGCTGGACGGAGCTCGCCCTCGACGAGCAGGACCGCTACTTCGATCGAGCCAAGGAGGCAGGCGTATGACGGCAATCGCGAGTGTCCACGCCCGGCAGGTGCTCGACTCCCGCGGCAACCCGACCGTCGAGGTCGAGGTCGCGCTGGAGTCCGGCGCGTCGGGCCGTGCGGCCGTCCCCTCGGGCGCGTCCACCGGCGTCCACGAGGCGCTGGAGCTGCGCGACGGCGGCGAGGCCTGGGGCGGCAAGGGGGTCACGCAGGCGGTCGGCAACGTGAACGGCGAGATCGCGGGAGCGCTGGGCGGCCTCGACGCGGGCGACCAGCGGGCACTCGACGAGCGGCTGATCGAGCTAGACGGCACGACGAACAAGGGACGGCTGGGAGCGAACGCGATTCTCGGGGTCTCGCTCGCGGCGGCGAAGGCGGCCGCGGCCGAGGCCGGCGTCTCGCTCTACCGCCACCTCGGCGGGGAGGAGGCGCGCACGCTGCCGGTGCCGATGCTGAACGTGATCAACGGCGGCGCCCACGCGCAGAACTCGATCGACCTGCAGGAGTTCATGGTCGCGCCCGCGGGCGCCGGGAGCTTCGCCGAGGCGCTCCAGGTCGGAGTGGAGGTCTTCCACGCCCTGCGCGCGCTCCTGCACGAGCGCGGCTTCGCGACCGCGGTCGGTGACGAAGGCGGCTTCGCGCCCGACCTCGGCTCCAGCGACGAGGCGATCGAGGCGGTGCTCGAAGCGGCGGAGCGTGCGGGCCACGGCGACCGGGTCGCGATCGCGCTCGACCCGGCCGCAAGCGAGCTCTACGACGAGGGCCGCTACCGCTTCGAAGGCCGCGACGAGGACGGCGGCGGGATGGTCTCGTTCTGGGAGCAGCTCGTCTCGCGCCACCCCGTCGTCTCGCTCGAGGATCCGCTCGCCGAGGACGACTGGGAGACGTGGGGCGCGCTGACCGAGCGGCTCGGCACCGGGGTGCAGCTCGTCGGCGACGACATCTTCGTCACCAACCCGGAGCGGCTGCGGCGCGGGATCATGGAGAACGTCGGCAACGCGATCCTGGTCAAGGTCAACCAGATCGGGACGCTGACCGAGACGCTCGACACGATCGGGCTCGCGCGCGAGGCCGGCTACGCCTGCGTGATGTCGCATCGCTCGGGCGAGACCGAGGACACGACGATCGCCGACCTCGCGGTTGCGACCAACTGCGGCCAGATCAAGACGGGCGCGCCCTCGCGCAGCGACCGGGTCGCGAAGTACAACCAGCTGCTACGGATCGAGGAAGAGCTCGGCGGCCGCGCGCGCTTTCCGGGCTGGGACGCGTTCCCCCGCTTCCGTCGCTAGCCCGCGCGCGAGCTATCGTGGCCTCGTGACCGATGCCACGCGCCGCACGAAGATCGTGGCCACGATCGGGCCCGCGTGCTCGACCCCGGAGACGCTCTCGCAGCTCGTCCGCGCCGGGGTCGACGGCGCCAGGCTCAACCTCTCGCACGGGACGCACGAGCAACACCGCGAATGGGCGCGTCTCGTGCGAGACACCGAGCGCGAGCTCGGCCGGCCGATCGCGCTGATCGCCGACCTGCAGGGCCCGAAGCTGCGCATCGGCGACCTCGAGGAGCCGGTCTCGCTGCGGCGCGGCGAGCACGTCGTCGTCGCGGCGGCCGACGCCTCTCTCAACGGCGAGCTGCCCGTGATGCCGGCCGTGATCAGCGAGGTGCTGCAGCCGGGGCACGACGTGCTGATCGACGACGGGCTCGTGCGCCTGCGCGTCGAGGCAGTCGAGTCCGGGCGAGCCACCTGCGCCGTGGTCGAGGGCGGCGTCGTCTCCTCGCACAAGGGCGTCAACCTGCCGGGCGTCCCCATCCCGATCCCGTCGCTGACGCGCAAGGACCTCGACGACCTCGACCTCGCGGTCGAGCTGGAGGCCGACTTCGTTGCGCTCTCGTTCGTGCGGTCGGCGGCCGACGTGCGCGACCTGCGCGCGCTGATCGAGCAGGCCGGCTCCCACGCGCACGTGATCGCAAAGATCGAGAAGTCCGAGGCGGTGGACGCGCTGGACGAGATCCTCGTCGAGACGCACGCGGTGATGGTGGCCCGCGGCGACCTCGGGGTCGAGATCGGCCCGGCGCTCGTGCCGCTGCTGCAGAAGCGGATCATCACCGCCGCGCTCGAGCGCGGGAAGCCGGTGATCACGGCGACGCAGATGCTCGAGTCGATGGTGCACCAGGCCGAGCCGACGCGCGCCGAGGCGAGCGACGTGGCCAACGCGATCCTCGACGGGACCTCGGCGCTGATGCTCTCGGGCGAGACGGCCGTCGGCGAGTACCCGATCGAGTCGGTCGCCTACATGGACCGGATCGCGCGGGCCGTCGAGCCCAGCCTCGGCTATCGCCACCAGCTGCCCGAGGTCGCGGACGAGCCGTCGGTGGGCGAGGCGATGTCGAACGCGGCGTGTGACCTCGCCGAAACGCTGCGCGCGAAGGCGATCCTCGTCCCGACCTACACGGGCAGGACGGCGTCCGCGGTCGCGCGCCTCCGTCCCCGCCGGCCGATCGTCGCGCTCACGCACAACGACTTCGCCCTGCGCCAGATGGCCCTCGAGTGGGGCGTGACGCCGCTCCTGATCCCTGAGTGCGACGACGTGGACGCGCTGCTGCGGCGCTCGCTGCAGGCGGCCCGCGAGTCGGGGCTCGTCGAGGAGGGCGGCCGGGTCGTGATCACGGCCGGCACGATGGTGAACCTCCCGGGCACGACCGACCTGATCAAGGTCGACGTCGTCTAGCAGGGGACGGCCGCGCGACGGCGAATCGCGCCGCCGTGGCCACGCGTTCGCGCAAGCCTCCGCGCTCCCGCTATCTGATGCGCTGGGTCGCCGTCGGGGCGATCGTCCTCGTCGGGCTCCTCTACGCGCGCCCGCTGCGCAGCTACGTCCAGACCAAGCACGACCTGGCCCGGCGCGCGGCCGAGGTGCGTGCGCTGAAGGCCGACCGGCGCGCGCTCCAGCACCGGCTCGCCGAGTCGACCACCGGCGAAGCGCTGACCCGGGAGGCGCGGCGACTGGGGCTCGTGCGCCCGGGAGAGCGGCTCTTCATCGTCAAGGGCGTCTCGGCCTGGGTGCACGGCAAGGCTAGGCTCACGAACGGTGGACGATGACCGCGCGATCGTGGAGCGCCAGCTCGGCCGGCCGCCTCGCGCGTTCAGGCGCGTGGCCGTGCGTTGCCCCTTCGGGCGTCCCGCGGTAACCGAGCAGGCGCCGCGCGACGAGTCGGGCGAGCCGTTCCCGACGACCTACTGGATCACGTGCCGCCACCTCGCCGCGGCCATCGCGCGGGTCGAGGCGGAGGGCGGCGTCGAGCGCTGGAGCCGCTGCGCGCGCGAGGACGAGGCGCTGCGGGAGAGCCTGGAGCGCGGCCACGAGGAGCAGCGCCGGCTGCGGCCCGAGCTACCGGGCGGGATCGGCGGTCAGGTCCGCCCCGGCGGGCTCAAGTGCCTACACGCGCACGTGGCCTTCGCACTCGCTCGTCCCGGCTACGAGCTCGGCGAGCGCATGGTCGCCGAGCTCGAGCCGCTGTGGCCCGACCGCTGCTGCAGCGTCTAGCATCGAGCGCCGAGATGGAGAGCACGCTCGAGACGACCCGCCGCGAGTGGGAGGACGGGAACCGCCGGCTGCAGGCCGCGGATCGCTCGCTTCACGAGCGGCTGCTCGCCGAGGTCGGCGTCGTGCTCGAGGAGCTGCGCCGCCGCGTCGGCCAGACCTTCACGCTCGACGAGCTCGCCGCGGCCTACGGCGACGCCGACCGCTGGGTGCAGGAGGCGCTCGTCGAGGCGGAGCCGGCGCCGGGCTGGCCGGCGCGCACGACGACGGTGCAGGAAGCCGCGTTCTACCTCTACTCCCGCGGCGCGGTCGACTACCGGCCGTGAGCGCTCGCGACCGCAGGCGCCGGAGGAGCTCGACCCGCCGCCGCGCGATCTGGGTCGTGGTCTTCGTGCTGGTCTTCGCGGTCGGGATCGCCTTCGGCCAGGCGCTCGAGGACAACCCGCGGCCGGCGTCGACGATCACGCAGGATCGCACCTTCACGGTGCCGTCGGTCTCCGAGACCGAGACCGTGACCGTCACGGCGCCGTGAGCTCGGCGTGTTAGGAACCAGGAGCTTTGGGTAGATTCGGCGCCGCATGGCTCGTGAAAGCTCGAACCCTCGAAAACCACCCGGCGAGCCCGAGTGGCTCACGCTCGGCGAGGCTGCTCGCTACCTCGGAGTCGCCCAGAGCACGATCCGCAAGTGGTCCGACAACGGCCGCGTCCGCGCGTTCTATACGCCCGGCCGCCACCGGCGCTACCGGCGCGAGGATCTCGACGCCTTCCTCGAGAGCTCGGGCCCGGCCCCGGACGGCGGCCCGCTCGTGCTGATCGTCGACGACGACGAGCAGGTGCGGGAGTACGTGCGGGTCAGCCTCGAGGCCGAGGGCTACAGCGTGCGCGAGGCCGGCAACGCCGAGGAGGGCCTGCGCGTGCTCGAGGAGATCAAACCCGACCTCGTGCTGCTCGACGTGATGATGCCGCAGGTCGACGGCTGGGAGATGCTGCGCCGCGTGCAGGAGCGCCACGGGGTGGGGGCGATCCCCGTCGTGATGTTCAGCGGCAAGGTCGACGACGTCGAGGCGGACGAGGCGGCCGAGCGCGGAGCGAAGGGATTCATCGGGAAGCCGTTCGACCCGGGCCTGCTGGTCGAGCAGACGAAGCAGCTCCTCTCCTTCTGATCGGGGTCGACCGCCACCTCGAGCGCTGGGTCGTCCTCCACCGCGTCGACTGGCTGAACGCGCCTGTCGTCGACCTGACGCGGATCGGGACCGACGGACTGGTCTTCCTCGTCGTCGGTGCCGTGCTCGCGGTGATCTGGCGCCGGCCGTGGTTCTTCGTCGCGCTCGTGACCGCGACGCTCGCCGCGGACGGGCTCTCGTATCTCCTGCGGCAGTGGATCGGCCGCGACCGGCCTCCGCTCGTCTACCCGAATCCGAGGCCGCTCGTCTCGCTCCCGCATTCCGGTGCGTTCCCCTCGGGGCACGCGTCGGCCGCATTCGCGGCCGCGACGGTGATCGCGTGGGCCTCGCGGCCGCTCGCGGTCCCGGCCTTCCTGCTAGCCGCCGCGATCGCGTGGTCGCGCGTCTACGTCGGCGTGCACTGGCCGCTCGACGTGCTCGGCGGAGCGGTCCTCGGGACGCTGGTCGCTATAGCTCTTCTGAGGCTCTCAGCAGTCCGGCCACGATCACTGCGATCGCCGCCAGCAGGCTGATCCAGATGCCGATCCCGCGGCCGGCGGCGACGATCGAGTCGGGGATCGAGATCACGCGGATCAGGACGAAGATCGTCGCGAGCGAGCCGAGCGCGATCACGACGAGGCTCTCCGGGATCGACGCCGGCAGCTCGAAGCCGAATTCCCGCAGCGCCGCCAGCGCGAGCAGGGCGAGCCCGACGAAGAAGACGAGCTTGCCGAGCACGCCCGTGTGCCAGCCGATCACCGACAGCGTCGGGCCGGCGTCGCTCGAGCCGGCGTACCAGCCCGTGAACGAAGAGATCGAGAGCACCAGCCCGGCGACCCAGGCAAGTCGTCCGCCGAGCGTCCAGAAGCCGCTGCCGGGCCGCACGAAGGCGTCCTCCGGCTCGTAGTACGGCTCCTCGCGCTCCTCCGCCGGGAAGGGCTCGGGCGTTTGCACCCCCGCAGTATGTGCAAACTCGGCCGGACGTTCCACGGGAACGGTCGGGGGCCGCTCGGCCCCGCCCCAGGCGGCCACCGTGAGCGCCGCTAGAGCCCGAAGAGCGCCTGGATCTGGTTCCAGATCACGATCGCGAGCCCGATGCTGGTCGCGATCACGGCCGTCAGCGCGAGCCAGAAGCGGAGCCGGGCGAGGTTGCGCTCACGTGCCCGCTCCTCGCGGACTCTGCGCTTGATCCGCTGGCGGCGGTAGTTCCGGGGGATCGCCGTCGGGTCGAGGAGCTCGTCCTCGACGCGTTCTCGCTCCGGCAGGGCCACGCGGAGAGTCTAGTAGGCCATACTTGGCGGGGGGCAGAAGATGGCCGCGGTCAGGGAACAAACGGGTGTCGAGGGGCTGGATTCGGTGCTCTCGTCGATCGTCGAGCGAACCGCGGAGGTGGCGGGCGCGGACGTCGTCGTCGCGCGCCTGCTGGACGACTCCGGGGGGCTGACGGCGCGCGCGGTACACGCCGCGTCGGCGGCGCTGCGGGCCGAGCTCGAAGGCTCGCGCCTCGGCCCGGGCGCGATCCCGGCCGAGCGGTGCGACGAGCTGTTGCGGCTGCCGCAACCGCTCCGGGGCGTCGCCGAGCGCCTGGGATCGAGCGGCGTGCTGCAGCTGCCCGTGCTCGACGCGGACGCCGTCGTGGGCTCGCTGGAGCTGCTGCGGCGGCGAGGCGACTTCGACGAACGTGAACGGCGCCTCGCGGCGGCGGCCGCCGCCGAGGTCGCGTTCGCGCGCCGTGCGCTCGGCGACGGCGACGGCTCGGCGGTCGCGACGCCGGACCTGCTCGAGCTCGCGGGCGACGCGCTCGCCGCCGGCTCCGACGAGACGCGGGCGGCGGATCAGGTCGCGGCGCTCGCGGCCGAGGCGAGCGGCGCCCGCGCCTGCCTCGTCTGGCGCTACGAGCCGCAGGGCCCCGTGCTCTCGGCCCTCTCCGGGAGCGCGCTGGAGACAGCGGCCGCGCTCGAGGCGGTGCGGCGCTCACGCGGCGGGCCGGGCTCGGTGTCGCTGGAGCCGGCCGGGGGCGGCGGCGCCCTCGTGACGCTGCAGCTCGGCGAGCCGGCGCAGGGCGCCCTTCAGCTCCTGCTCGCCGACGAGCCGCGCGCGGACGACCCGCTGCTGGAGCGGCTCGGCACCTTCGCCGTCCGCGCCGCGCACGCGCTGCGGGCGGGCGAGCGCCGGCGCACGCTTTCTCTCGAGCTCGAGCGCACGCGCGCGTTGCTGACGATCCTCGGCCAGGCGATCGCGCAACTCTCGCTGGCGCACACGCTCGACACCGCAATCGATCACGTCTCGGAGCTGCTAGGCGCCGAGCGGCTCGCCGTGTACCTGTCCGGGGAGCAGGAGCGGCGGCTGGAGCCGGCGGCGGAGCGGGGGCTGGCGGGCCCACACGTTCGTCTGGCCGAGCGCCTGCTCGAGCTCCTGCTCGGGCCTGCCCGCGGCCGCGGCCTGCTGGGCGTCCCCTATGCGGCCACCGACTCGCGGCTCGTCGGCGTGCACGACGTGCTCGAGGAGATCGGCATCGGCGCGGCGATCGCCATCCCGCTCCGTGCCCGCGACGAGCTGATCGGCTTGCTCGCCGTCTACCCGGACGCCGGCCGCGAGCTGAGCGAGAACGAGGAGTCGTTGCTGCTCGCGCTCGCCGCCCAGCTCGCGGTCGCGGTCGAGAACGCGCGCCTGCACGAGCGCACCAAGCGCGCCGACGACGCGCGCCGCGAGGCGCTCGACGCCGAGCGCGAGGCGTCGCGGCGCTTGCGCGCGCTCTACGAGATCTCGCGCACCTTCTCCGAGAGCCTCTCGCTCGACCAGACGCTTGAGGCGGTCACGCGCACGATCGTCGACACCCTGGGTGTGGACGCGGCCGCGCTGCGGATGCCCGACCCGCGCGGCACCGCGCTCGTGCCGGTCGCGCTGCACGTGCGCGACGACCGGCTGCGGGAGTCGATGCGGGCGATCCTGTCGGTGCCGCAGCCGCTCGGGCCGGTGCCGCCGCAGGCCTTCCGCAGCGGCCACGCGGTCGTGCTCGACCCGCGCACGGCGAAGGCCCTCGGCCCGGCCTACGAGCCGTTGATCCCGTTCCTGGAGCGAGGCTCCTCGGCCGCCGTGATCCCGCTCGCGACCCAGGCCGAGATCCTCGGCACGCTGACGCTCGTCTCGCTCGACCCGGACCGGCCGGTCGCGGGCGAGGTGCTCGAGGCGGCGTCGTCGATCGCCGGCCAGGCCGCGCTCGCCCTCGACAACGCGCGCCTCTACCAGCAGCAGACGCAGTTCGCAGAGTCGATGCAGCGCTCGCTCCTGCCGCGGTCGAGGCCGCGCGCGGAGGGGCTCGATGTCGGGGCCGTCTACGCCTCCTCGGCGCGCATGGACGTCGGCGGCGACATCTACGACTTCCTGCAGCTCGCCGACGGGCGCCTCGCCGTCGTGCTCGGCGACGTCACGGGCCACGGGATCGACGCCGCAGCCGACATGGCGATGGCGAAGTTCGTCTTCCGCTCGCTCGCGCGCGAGCACCCGGAACCGGGCGACTTCCTCGCGGCCGCGAACGAGGTCGTGCTGGAGGAGATCGCCGACGGCAAGTTCATCACCATGCTCTACCTGACCGCGGACGGGCGCGCGGGCGAGCTCGCCTGCGCGAGCGCCGGCCACCCGCCGCCGCGCATTCTGCGCGCGGGGGCCGCGCCGGAGCCGCTCGGCGTCCGCGGCCTCGCCCTCGGGATCGCCGAGCTGCAGGACTACCCGGCCGAGAGCGTGACCCTCGGCCCGGGTGACGCCGCCGTCCTCTACACCGACGGCCTGCTGGAAGCCCGGCGCGAAGGCGAGCTCTACGGCGAAGACCGTCTCGACGAGTCGCTGGCCGCGAACGCCTCGCTGCCGGCCGAGGAGCTGGCGCAGGCGCTAGTCGAGGATTGCCGCGCCTTCGCGGGCGACCTCGCCGACGACTGCGCGGTCGTCGTCGTGAAGCGCGCGTGATCGAGCTCGGGCGGCGCGGCGCCGCATGCTGCGGATCGGCCATCGGGGCGCGGCGGCGCTCGCGCCGGAGAACTCGCTCGAGGCGATCGCGCTCGCGGTCGAGCTCGGTTGCGACCTCGTCGAGTTCGACGTGCAGGCGGTCGGCGACGCGCTCGCCGTCGGCCACGACCGGCCGCACGGGGCGCACGAGCTTCCCTCGCTCGACGACGTGCTCGAGCTCCTGCGCGTCAGCGGCGTGGGCGTGCAGCTCGACCTGAAGGCGCGCGGCGCCGAGCCGGCGGTGGCCGACGCGCTCCGGCGGCACGGCCTCGTCGGCCGCACGGTCGTCAGCTCCTATCGCGGCCACACGCTGCGCGCGTTGCATGCGGTCGAACCCTCGCTGGGGCTCGGTAAGACGTACCCGCAGGACCGCACGGGGCTGGTCAAGCAACCGATCTTCCATCCACCAGCGCGGCTGGTCGTGCGGGCGCTGAAGCGCACGCTTCCGCGCAGGATCGGCTCCCTGCTGCGGGCCGCGCGCGCGACCGCGGCGGTCCTCTACTGGGAGGTCGTGACGGCCGCCGTGGTCGCCTGCTGCCACGCCCTGGGCGCGCCCGTGCTCGTCTGGACGGTCGACGATCCCGAGCTCGTGCCGTGGCTCGACCGGCTCGGCGTCGACGGCGTGGTGACGAACGATCCGCGCATTTTCGGTGGCTAGACTCTCCGAGCGATGCGGAAAGCGGGTCTCGCGCTCCTGTTCGTGCTCGGTCTCCTCGCCGCCGGCGGGCTGTCGGCGGGCGTAGTCGCGGCGACGACGACCACCGGCACGACCACGACCACGCCGGAGCTGATCGCGCCCGGAGTGACGATCTCGGGGATCGACGTCGGCAACTTCACCGAGGACGAGGCCTTCCAGGTCGTGACCGAGTCGTTCGCGCGGCCGCTCCTGCTCGCGGTGCCGCGCCATCTGCTCGCGGTCGCGCCTGCCCGTATCGGCGCGATGGCCGCCGTCCGCGCGGCCGTGCGGCGCGCGCTCACGGTCCCCACGGGAACGGAGCTGAAGCTGCGCGTGATCGTCAGCCGCCGCGGGACGACGCGCTACCTCGACGGGCTCGCGAAGCGCTTCGACCGCCAGGCGGTCGACTCGCAGCTCCTCCTGCGGGGCCTGCGCCCGTGGGTCACCAAGCCGGAGGTGGGCCGCGCCCTCCGACAGACGCGCGCGATGGACGCGATCTTCACCGCGCTCGTGACGAACACGAGGCCGGTGCTGAAGCTGCAGTTCACGACCCTGCAGCCGGTCGTGACGCCGTCCTCGGTCGGGCCCGTGATCGTGATCCGGCGCGGCTCGAACCGGCTCTACCTCTACCAGGGCATGCGGCTCCAGCGGGTCTTCGGCGTCGCGACCGGCCAGTCGCGCTACCCGACGCCGCTCGGCCGCTGGCACGTCGTCGTCAAGTGGCGCAACCCGTGGTGGTACCCGCCGAACTCCGACTGGGCGAAGGGCGAGAAGCCGATCCCGCCTGGGCCGGGGAACCCGCTCGGCACGCGCTGGATGGGGCTCTCTGCCTCGGGCGTCGGCATCCACGGCACTCCCGACGACACCTCGATCGGCTATTCGGCCTCGCACGGCTGCATCCGGATGCACATCCCCGACGCGGAGTGGCTGTTCAACCACGTCACGATCGGGTCGACGGTCTTCATCGTCTCGGCCTGAGCATGAGCGCGCGGCTGAAGCTCGGCGCGCAGGCCCTCGCGGTCGGCCTGGTCGCCCTGCTGCTCGCGCTGCTCGTCTGGAAGCTCGCGAGCGGAGGCGGCAACGAGGCCGCGCCGGGGAAGGCCGCGCCGGACTTCACGCTCAACCGCATCGACCGGCCGGGTTCACTCCAGCTCGCCTCGCTGCGCGGCAAGGTCGTGGTGCTGAACTTCTGGGCCTCCTGGTGCTACCCGTGCAAGCAGGAGGCGCCTGCGCTCGCAGCCGCGGCGAAGCGCTGGGACGGGCGCGTGGTCGTGCTCGGCGTGGACGTGAACGACTTCGCCGGCGACGCGCGCAAGTTCGCGCGCAAGTACGGCCTGCGCTACCCGCTCGTCCACGACAACCACAACGTCACCTCGCCGAAGTACGGGCTGACCGGGCTGCCGGAGACGTTCTTCATCGACCGCAGCGGCACGGTCGTCCAGCACATCCCGGGTGAGGTGAAGGCGGCCGACATCCAGGACGGGGTCGAGCGGGCGCTGCGGTCGTGAGGGCACTCGCCGTAGCCTTGGCGGCGCTGGTGCTTGCTGCGCCTGCTCTTTCGAGCGAGCAGCACCCCAGCCTCGGCGAGCTCGAGGGCCAGCTGATGTGCCCGATCTGCGAGGGCGAGACGCTGGCGCAGTCCGACTCGCCCGCTGCGCAGCGGATCAAGGCGTACATCGGGCGGCGGATCTCGCAGGGCGCGACGCGCAGCCAGATCAAGCGCGAGCTCGTCGACCAGTGGGGGACGCGGATCCTCGCCGCGCCGCCGCGCCACGGCTTCGACCTGCTCGCCTGGCTGCTCCCGATCGTCGGCGTGCTCGGAGGGGCCGCAGTGATCGGCCTCCTCGCCTGGCGCTGGTCGCACACGCGCGAGGCGGAGCCCTCGGCGAGCTGGTCGCTCAAGGCGCGCCCGCTCGGGCCGGAGGAGGAGCGCCGGCTCGACGATGAGCTCCGGCGCTTCGATGATTGAGCGCACCGGTGCGGCGTTCCTCGCGGGCCTGATCTCGATCGCCTTCCCCTGCGTGCTGCCGCTCGTGCCCGGCTACCTCTCGGCGATCTCGTCGGTGGAGGTCGAGCGGCTGGGCGAGCGCGGGGTCGCGCGCCGGATCATCACCGCGAGCGTGCCCTTCGCGGCCGGCTTCACGGTCGTCTTCGTCGTCCTCGGGGCGGGTGCGGCCGCGCTCGGCGGCTGGGTCGACCAGGAGACGCGGACGAAGCTCGCCGGCTTCGTGCTCGTCGTGCTCGGGCTCGCCTTCGCGGGTTTGCTGCCCTGGCCGGAGCGGATGGTCGCGCCGGGAGCGCTCTCGCGCGCGCGGGCGAGCGGCTCGCGGGCGCTGCTCGGGGCGGCGTTCGCCGTCTGCGCCGCGCCGTGTGTCGGCGTCGTGCTCGGAGCGATCCTCGCGCTCGCCGCCGACTCGCGCACCGTGATCCGCGGCTGCGTCCTGCTCGCGGCGTACTCGCTCGGGATCACCGTCGCCTTCGTCGCGATCGGAATCGCCTTCGGCCACGCGATGACCGCGTTCCGCTGGGTGCGCAACCACTACGAGTGGATCCGCCTCGCGAGCGGCGCGACCCTGGTCGCCCTCGGCCTGCTTCTGTTCTTCAACCGCGACTGGTGGCTGCGGGTACTCATGAACCGCGCGCTCGAGGCGATCGGGCTGGGCCAGATCTAGGTGGGGCTCCGCGTCCTTTTGCTGGTGGGCCTGGGCGCGCTGGGCTCCGCCTGCGGAAGCGGACCTCACGCTCGGGTGCAACAGCACGGAGCCCGCTGGTTCTACGCCGACGCGGCAGGCGTTTCGTGCGAGCTCAGCCTCAACCGTCCCGGCGTGGGGACCTACGCGAGTTGCCAGGCCGACAAGCCCTTGCGAGCGGTCACGCTCAAGAAGGACGGGAGACTCGAGGTGTGCCGTGGCGCGAGGTGCGTGGGGAACGCGCCCGAGAGCTCCGTGCTGCTCCGGCCGCGCCAGGTCGTTCGCCTCGGCCCGTTCAGCTGCGAGCTGCGGGCTCGCGGGATTCGCTGCTCGGCGGTTCCGTCCGGCGACGGATTTCTGATCGGCCGGAACGTCTTGATGCGCTTCTGAGGATCAGAGACGCAGTGGCGGCAGCTCGAGCGAGCCGCCGGCCACGACGCGCTGCGCCGCCTCGACCTGCTGGAGGATCGAGGCCACGTCAACGCCCTGATGCCCGGGCGCGAACGGGCCGAGCCGCCGCGCCGCCTTCTCGAGCTGACGCTCGCAGCCCACCTGGTTACCGCGGCCGGCCTGGTACCAGGCGACGGCGACATGAACGAGCCCCTGGAAGAAGTCGCGCTCTTCCGGGTCGGCCTCGCGCCAGACGTCCTCCAGCACTTCATGCGCGGCGAAGTACTCGGCCCTGCGAATCAGCTCGAGGCCTTCGTCGAGGCTCACGACCACGCGTGCCAGCGCTCGACCTCGACCCAGGCGCTGACGCGGCGGCTCTCGCGGTCGCGGAACGGCCGCCCCGTGTAGTGGCGCGCGAGCCGGTCGATGTCCTCGAGCACCGTGTCGTCGACCAGCTCCGCCACGCGGCCGTCGAGGCTCACCTCCCGGTACCAGCTCTCAGCGTCGAGCACCGTCAGCGACACGCGCGGGTCGCGGCGCAGGAACGCGAGGCGTGCCCGGCTCCCGTCCATGTTGAGCAGAATCCGAGCACCGTCCCACAGGTACCAGGTCGCGACGGAGTGCGGGGAGCCGTCCGGCCGCACCGACGCGACCACCGCGGGGTTCGGCCGGCGCAGGAGCTCGTCGATCTCGGGCGGAAACGGCAGTCTCGGCACCGACCGTTCGTATCAGATGCGGGCGTTGGAGCTGCGGCGAAAGGGTGGTACGTTGCCTGCGTGGCGACGATCCTGCTGGTGGGGGTCGATCTCTTCTTCCGCGGCAAGCTGGAGGGCCTGCTGGCGGGCCACCACCTGATCACCGTCGAGAACGTCGACCCGCCCGACTGCGTGATCGCGGACATCGCGCGCATCGACCCGGACGAGGTCGCCGACGCCTATCCGGACGTGCCGATCCTCGGCTTCACGAATCACACCGACACAGAGGGTCTGCGCCGCGCGCACGCAGCGGGGTTCGACCAGGTCGTCGCGAAATCGGCTCTCGACGAGCGTGCGAAAGCCCTCGTCGAGGAGCTGACTGCCTGAGCCGCCGCGCTCAGTACACTGACCGCCGCCGTGACGTACATCATCGCCGAGCCCTGCATCGACATCAAAGACCTCTCGTGCGTCGACGTCTGCCCGGTCGACTGCATCCACGAGTTCGAGCGCATCCTGATCATCGACCCCGAGGAGTGCATCGACTGCTTCGCCCCGACTGAGCAGCTCTTCACCAGTTACGGCGTGCGGAGCTTCGCCGAGCTCGAGAACCAGCCGTGCCGGGTCCTCACCGACGACGGCTTCAAGCCGGCGCTCGTGAAGCGTTTTCGGCGCAAGCCGCTCGTGAAGGTGGAGCTCGCCCCTGCGTTCGAGGAGCGCGACCGCTACGGCGGCACTCGGCTGACGACGCGCAACGGCTCGCGCTTCCGGCGGTCGGTCTGGGCGACGCCGACCCACTCGTGGATCCTGGCCGACGGCGAGCGGACGAGCTCGCTCGAGGCCGGCCAGTTCGTGCCGTCGATGCGCGTCCAGCCGAAGCGGGACGGGGAGAGCTACCGCCTCGGCGTCCTGCACGGGCTCGTCTTCGGCGACGGTTCGTGGAACAAGCAGGAGGTGCGTTCCGGAGAGCACCTGCACTACGTGCAGCTCTACGGCGAGCGCGTGGCGCGCTTCCGCGACTTCTTCGACCAGGTCGACTTCTCGCCGTGCCTCGACGTCCACCCGGGCTATGCCGGGACGGGTGTCGTGCGAGCAGGCGTGAACCTCAAGCGCTCGCTCCCGGAGACGGCCGACACCGCGTATATCGCCGGGTTCGTGGACGGCTGGCTCGCGGCCGACGGCGACCCTGCCAAGGCAGGCTCGTGGCGGCTCCGCTCGACCGACCACGCGGCGCTCGAATGGCTCGAGGCCGTAGCGCCGTACGCGGGCTTCGTGACGGTCGGCTCCGGCGAGGAGTCGCGCGTCGAGACCAACTTCGGCGTTCGCAGCCGGTCCATGCGCTGGCTCTACCTGGCCACGCGCGAGACGTACTGGCGCGTGACGAGGGTGGAGCCGCACGAGGCCGACGCCGAGGACACCTTCTGCGCGGTCGTCCCCGACAAGCACACGCTGACGCTGGCGGGCGGCATCTACACGGGCAACTGCGGCGCCTGCGAGCCGGAGTGCCCCGTCGAGGCGATCTTCCCCGAGGACGCGCTGCCCGCGAAGTGGGAGCCGTTCGTGAAGATCAACTACGCCTACGGCGAGGGCGCCGACGTGATCAACAAGCTCACGGACGAGTACGCGGCCGAGCACAACGTCCAGAACGAGCCGCTCGAGTAGTTAGGAAACTGCGCGTCCGGGCATCCGGGTCCCGAATCGACCGAGGAGGGATCAGATGCCACAGCAAGCATGGAGCGCCAAACGCGAGCGGCAGTACGAGCACGTCAAGGAGAGCGAGCGGAAGCAGGGCCGCTCGACCAAGCGCGCGAAGGAGATCGCCGCTCGCACGGTCAACAAGGAGCGGGCGCGGAGCGGCGAGGCGCGGGAGTCGTCCCGTACCTCGCGGCAGGACCTTTCGCCCGGTCGCCGCGGTGGCCGGCGCTCGGGCACGAACCGCCCGAAGGGCCGCACGAAGGAGCAGCTCTACAACGAGGCCAAGCGGCTGAACATCTCCGGTCGCTCACGGATGAACAAGCAGCAGCTGCAGCGGGCGGTCGACGGTAGGAAGTAACCCGTCGGTAAGCTCCGGCCCGTGACGCCGGAGACCCTGGACCACGTTGCGCTGTGGGTCGCGGACCGCGACCCGATCGCGGACTTCGTCACTTCCCGCGTCGGAATGCATGTCGTCGACCGGACGGACGCGTTCACGCTCGTCGGCTCGGACGCGCGGCGCGGGAAGCTGACGCTGTTCGCCGCCGAGGGGCCGCGCGAGCAGGGCGCGCTCAAGCACGTCGCGCTGCGGGTCTCGCGGCTGGCGGACGCGCTCGGCGGGCTCGACGAGGTGGAGCTCGAGCGGCCGCGCGACGGCGAGGCGTACTTCGACGTCCACGAAGGGCTGCGGCTGGGGCTCGTGGAGGCGCCGACCGAGGTCGAGTACGACCTCGACCACGTCGCGCTGTGGTCGCGCTCGCCGCAGGAGACGGCGAAGGCCTACGAGCAGCTCGGCTTTGCTCCGGTCGCGCCGGGGCCGTCGAGCGCGCCACGCGTCGAGGTCGGCGGCGCCTACGTCGAGTTCCACCCGGGCGAGCCCGGCGATCCCGAGCGGCCGCTGCTGAACCACCTCGCGGTCCGCGTCGACTCCGCGGACGAGCACATCGAGGAGGCCCGCGAGCTGGGGATCGAGATCGCAGACATCGTCGACGCTGCGAACACGTACGCGGTGTTCGTCTGGGGCCCCGAGCGCGTCAAGGTCGAGTACGTCGAGCACAAGCCGACCTTCTCGCTGACCTAGTGCTGGTCGTCGCCGGCGCCGGCCTGGCCGGCCTCTGCGCCGCGGCGCGCGCCCGCGAGCTCGGCGACGAACCGGTCGTGCTCGAGAAGGGCACGCGCGCCGGCGGCTCGATGTTGCTCTCGAGCGGCGTGGTGTGGCGCTACCGCTCGTTCGAGGAGTTCCGCGCGCAGTGCCCGGGAGGCGACGAGCGGCTGCAGCGGCTCGTCTTCGACCGGCTCGACGAGGGCCTCGAGTGGCTGGAGTCGCTGGGCGCCCCGGTGCTCGAGCGCGAGACCGGAAACCCGCTCACGACGGGTGTCCGCTTCGACACCGCGGGCTTGACGCAAGCGCTCGTCCGGGCAGCGGCCGACGTTCGCCTCGGGCAGGCGCTGGCTGCCACTGCGGATCCCCTCGTGCTCGCGACCGGGGGCTTCCAGGGCGACCCCGAGCTGGTCGAGCGGTACGTGCAGCCGGCCGCAACGTTGCGGGTGCGGGCGAACCCCTGGAGCGCCGGCGACGGGCTCAAGCTCGCACTCGAGCGAGGCGCCACGCTCAGCGCCGGGCTCGACGAGTTCTACGGGCGCAACATGGCCGACGTCGAGTTCGGGGAGGACGAGTTCATCTCACTGGCGCAGGCCTTCGGCCGCTACGCGCGGATCTTCAACGACGAGGGCGGGGAGTTCTTCGACCACGACAAGGTCTCGTGGTCGGAGCTCGACCTCGTCCAGGCGACCGCACACCAGCCGGGCGCGCGCGCCTGGTACGTCTTCGACGAGCAGGCGCTGGAGGAGCGGGTGCGCTACGGGACGGTGCGCGAGCTCGTCGCGCAGGCACCGACCCGCACCGATCCCGCCGACCTGCCGTTCGCGCCGCCGCCGCAGGCGGTCGTCGCCACGCGAGTCGCGGCCGCGATCACGCACACGATCGGCGGTCTCCGCATCGACGAGCGCGCCCGCGTCCTGGACGAACGAAACGAGCCGATCGACGGTCTCTTCGCCGCTGGAGTGGACGCGGGCGGGATCTCGACGGGCGGCTATGCGAGCGGCCTAGCCTCGGCGCTCGTGCTCGGCCTGACGGCCGCCGAGACCGCGCTCAGCTGAGCGGCTGCAGGTAGGCGCAGCGGCGCGAGTCGCCTGGGAGCGGGGAAGGTGCGACCTTCGTCACCTGCAGGCGCGCCTCGCCCTCCTCGACCTCGTCGCCGATGCCCGGCACCTCGCCGTCGCGCTCGCGCAGCTCGTAGCCGTTCGTCGTCCAGACGAAGCGGAGGTGGCCCGCCGGCCGCTGCCCGTTCTCGTCCACGGGCGGAAGACTAACCGTGCGCCGCGTACGAGGGCAGCACGACGTGGACCGCGGTGCCGCCGTCCTCGCCCGCCTCGACGTCGAGCCGGCCGTTCAGCGTCCTCGCACGCTCCTCGATGTCGTCGAAGCTCGCCCGCCGCCGCTCGCCGGCGCCGTCGTCCGCGATCACGGCTTCGACCGTCCCGTCGGCCGTCTCGGCCACGCTGATCGAGATGCGCGAGGGCCCGCGCCCGATCGCCTGGTTCACCGCGTCGCGGATGATCTGGTAGATCGAAACCCGCGCGTTCTCGGCCAGGCCGTCGGCCGCCTCGACGTCGAGGTCGACCTGGATCCTGTGCGAGAGCCCGACCTGCTCGGCAAAGGCCCGCACCGCCGGGCCGAAGCCCTGGTCGCGCAGCACGACCGGCTCGATGTTGAAGGACAGGTCGCGCAGCGAGCGGATCGTGTCGCGGTGCCGCGTGAGCGCCGAGCCGAGCACCGAGCTAGCCTCGTCGAGCCGCCTGCCCTCGAGCGAGTCGATCACCGCGTCGAGCATCAGGCTGATCCCGGCGAGCGATTGCACCGGGCCGTCGTGAAGGAAGAGCGCGAGCCGCCGCCGCTCCTCCTGCTCGGCGATGATCAGCTGGTCCGAGAGCCGCGCCCGCTCGGCCTCGCGCACCTTCGCCTCGGCCAGCAGGCGCGCGTTCTCGATCGCGCGGCAGGCGAAGTCGGCGAGCAGCGTCGCCCGCGCGAGCTCCTCGCGGTCGAGCGGACTGGCGCGCACGAGCTGCAGCGCGCCGATCGCCTCGCCGCGGATACGTAGCGGCAGCGCCACCGCACCGTCTGCGCCGTGCTCCCCGGGCGCGAGGATCGCGGCCTTCGCACTGAAGAGCTCCCTCGCCTCGCGCCGTGTCCGCTCGAGCACGTCGTCCGGGTCGTGCGCGGCGGCGATCCGGCCCATCGACTCGATCAGCGACTCGAGGAAGCTCGACTGGGCGGAGAGCTCCTCCTCGACGACTTCGTGGCGTCGCCGTTCGGTGACGATCAGGTGCAGCGCAAAGGCGGCCGCGCCGAGGATCGCGACGCCGAGCCCGACGAACGCGAGCGTGCTCGACCCCAGCGCGAGCCCGACGAGCGACACGATCGCAGCGGCCGCCACCGCCGCGACGAGTACCGCGGCCCTAGTCGATGATCGCGTCACGAAGAGCGATCGCGACGGCGTGCGTGCGCGTGTCGGCCTCGAGCTTGGTGAGGATGTGGCGCACGTGGCTCTTCACAGTCTCCTGGCTGATGAAGAGCCGCCCGGCCACGTCCGCGTTGGACATCCCGTCGGCCAGCAGCTGCAGGATCTCGCGCTCGCGGGCCGTGAGCATGTCCTCCCGGTCGCCGGACAGGAAGGCCGGCATCAGCGCCGGGTCGACGAAACCCTCGCCGGCCACGACCTTGTCGATCGCCTTCAGCAGGGTCTGGTGCGGGGCCTCTTTGAGGATGTAGCCCTTCGCGCCCGACTCGAGCCCGCGGCCGAGGAGGCTGCGCTCGCTGTAGGCGGTGAAGATCAGGACCGCGGTGTCCGGGACCTTCTGCGTCAGCAGCTTGGTCGCCTCGAGTCCGTCCATCCCGGGCATGCGCACGTCCATGATCACGACGTCCGGCCGGCGGCGCTCGGCGAGCGAGACCGCGCTCGCGCCGTCGGCGGCCTCGCCCACCACGCGGATGTGCGGCGCGCGCGAGAGCGACAGGCGCAGGCCTTCGCGGACGACCTCGTGGTCGTCCACGATCAGGCAGGTGATCTCTCCCTTGCCGTTCTTCTGCTGGTCTGCGGCCCGCTCCGACAACGCACGGGGATTGTAGGGCGCGAATCGGCTACGCACGTGCCGGCGCCGGCCGTCACGTGGCGGCGAGGGAGGAGGACACGCTAGCCACATGGCCAGGTTGACCCGTGCGGCCGGGACCGAAAGGGTGGGCCCGGTGACGCCGAACGCCGCCCGTCGGCGCTCCCCTCGCTCGCGCGCTGGGGTCGCTCTCGCATTCCTGACCGTCGTCCTCTGTGGCTCGCTCGCCGGTGCCGCTCGGGCGGCAGGCCCGCTGCTCGGCGACCAGGCGATCGAGGCCAAGGTCGACCAGAACAGCGCCGGCGTGGCCGAGGCCTTCCAGACCACCGCCACCGCCACCGGCACGCTCGGCAAGCTGACCCTCTACGTCGACGCCAGCTCGAGCGCGAGCCGGATCGTCGCCGGCGTCTACGCCGACAACTCCAACAGTCCCGGCGCCTTGCTCGCCCAGGGCTCGATCAGCACGATCGCAAACGGCGCCTGGAACGACCTCCCGCTTCCGGGCGGCTCGGTCACGAGCGGGGCCAAGTACTGGATCGCGATCCTCGCCCCCAGCGGCACGCTCAAGTACCGCGACCGCTGCTGCGGCGGGCGCGGCACCATCCCCTCGGTCACCCACGCCGTCACCGGCCTCAGCAGCCTGCCCGCGACCTGGTCGGTCGGCGCCCGCTACACCGACGGGCCGCTGTCGGCGTACGGGAGCGGCGACGCCTCGACGCAGCCCGTGCTGGCCGTCTCTCCGACGACGCTGTCGTTCGCCGCGCTCCAGGGCGGCCCGATGCCGGCCCATGCGCAGGTGAGCGTCACCAACTCGGGTGCCGGGGTGCTGGACTTCACCACCTCCGTCGACGCACCCTGGCTCGCTGCGACGCCGCAGAGCGGCACAGCCCCCCAGAGCATCGACGTGAGCGTGGCGACGAACGGGCTCGGTGTGGGCTCGTACAACGGCAATCTCACGATCACCGCCCCGGGCGCGCAGGGCTCTCCGAAGATCGTGCCGGTGACGCTGACGATCGGGCCGCCAGGCTCGACCTCCGACTGGCTCACGATCGAGGGAAACCCCGGGCGCACCGGCGACGCGGCGGCCGAAGGGGTGATCAGCCCGACCTCCGCCCCGAACCTGACGCTCGGCTGGTCGACGCCCGTTGACGGGAAGGTGACGGCTCAGCCGCTCTACCTGAAGGCCACCCAGGTCGTCGGCGCGCAGCACGACGTCCTCGTGGTCGCTACGGCCGCGAACTCCGTCTACGCCCTCGATGCGGTGTCCGGCGCCGTGCTGTGGCGGAGGAACTTCGGCGCCCAGCCCGGAAACTGCGCGATCCCGGGCGGCTTCGGCATCACGGGCGCACCCGTGATCGACCGCGCGAGCGGAAGGGTCTACGCGGTTTCGAACGACGGAGTTCTGCGGACGGTCGCGCTCGCCGACGGCAGCGACGCCGCACCGCCGCTTCAGGTCGTCACCGGCCCCGCCACGAACAAGGTCTGGGGCGGACTGAACCTCGTCAACGGCAGCCTCTACATCGCCACGGCCAGCGACGGATGCGACACCCCGCCCTGGCGCGGGACGGTCTACCGCGTCAGCGTCGCGGGCGGCACGCCGACGCTCGCCGGGTCGTGGGCGGTGGACCAGTCGATCCCGCCGCCGAACGGCGGGGGCGGCATCTGGGGCTACGGCGGGGTCTCGTCGGACACGGCCAACGGGCGCATCTTCGCGGCGACGGCCGCCGATTCCAACGAGCTGTACACGCCGTACTCCGACTTCGCGGTCGCGCTCGACTCGTCGCTCGGGTTCCTCGGGGCATTCGAGCCCTTCCACCCTTCGAGCTTCCCCTGCAACGGCCAGCCGTGCGACGTGGACTACGGAGCGACGCCCGCGGTCTTCCAGCCGTCCGGGTGTCCGACACTCGTCTCCGCGGGCAACAAGAACGGCTTCCTCTATCTCCACCGTGAGTCGGATCTCGTCGCCAGCGGTCCGGCGCTCCAGTCGCTCGCGTTGAACCAGGCGAACGACTGGCTCGGCAACGGCGGCGTTGGAGGCGTGCCGGCCTACTGGGGCGCAGGGCGGATGCTGTTCGCGACCGATGCCGGGGCGGGGCTGCCCGGAATCGCGGCGGGAGTCGTCGGGATGAACGTCCTCGCGAACTGCACGCTTCAGGTCGCCTGGAGCGTCCCGCTGGGCGGGAACTCGGCGCCGAACTCCACGCCGACCGTCGCGAATGGTGTCGTCTTCGTCGGCGAGGGCAACGGCGGCGCCGTCCACGCCTATGACGCCCTGACCGGCGCCCAGCTCTGGACGAGCGGATCGCTCGGCGCGACGTACGCGGCTCCCATGGTGGCCGACGGGAAGCTCTTCGCCGGCTCGTGGAACGGCACCGGCGCGGGGGATGCCGGCAGCGTCCGTGCCTGGGTCCTGGGCTCGCCGCCACCACCCCCACCCCCGCCACCACCACCACCTCCGCCACCCCCGCCTCCGCCTCCGCCACCACCCCCGCCACCGCCCCCACCTCCACCGCCGCCTCCTGGCTCGGTACTGCTCGGCGACCAGGCGATCGAGGCCAAGGTCGACCAGAACAGCGCCGGCGTGGCCGAGGCCTTCCAGACCACCGCCACCGCCACCGGCACGCTCGGCAAGCTGACCCTCTACGTCGATGCCAGCTCGAGCGCGACCCGGATCGTCGCCGGCGTCTACGCCGACAACTCCAACAGTCCCGGCGCCTTGCTCGCCCAGGGCTCGATCAGCACGATCGCAAACGGCGCCTGGAACGACCTCCCGCTTCCGGGCGGCTCGGTCACGAGCGGGGCCAAGTACTGGATCGCGATCCTCGCCCCCAGCGGCACGCTCAAGTACCGCGACCGCTGCTGCGGCGGGCGCGGCACCATCCCCTCGGTCACCCACGCCGTCACCGGCCTCAGCAGCCTGCCCGCGACCTGGTCGGTCGGCGCCCGCTACACCGACGGGCCGCTGTCGGCGTACGGGAGCGGCTAGCGCCTAGAGCGCCAGGGCGAGCTGCTCCGGCTCGGGCGCGGGCACAAGACGGTTGCGCCGCCGGTCGCGGATGCCATGCTTGCGCGCGAGCTCGGCGACAAGGGCCCGCACCGGCCTCGTCTCGTCGGCTTTCAGGTAGGCGCGACGAGCGTAGAGCCGCTCGTACTGGGGCAGCTGCTCGGGGAAGTCCTGCGCCAGCGCCTCGAGGAAGTGCTCGCGCGTCCCCGGCCGCAGGTTGAGGAGGCTCGCCCACACGCCGCAGGCACCGGCCTCGCGCGCCTCGAGCACGACCTGCTCCAGCAGCTCGGGCCGGTCGGTGATGCCCGGGAGGATCGGCGCCAGCCCGACGCTCGCCCGGATCCCCGCCTCGACGAGCATCCTCAGCGCCCGCAGCCGCTGGCGCGGGTGCGCGGTGCTCGGCTCGGTGCGGCGCCAGATCTCGTCGTCCAGCGTCGGCACCGAGAACGTCACCGAGACGTCCGCCCGCCGGGCCGCCCCGGCCAGCACGTCGACGTCGCGGACGATCAGCGGCCCGCGCGTGATGATGCTGAACGGGTTCGAGGCGTCCCGCAGCGCCTCGAGGCAGCCGCGTGTCAGCCGGTACCGCCCCTCGGCCGGCTGGTACGGGTCGGTCGCCGCGCCGATCGCAACGGCCTCCGGTTCCCAGCTCGCCCGCGCGAGCTCTCGCCGCAGCACCTCCGCGATGTTCGTCTTGACCCGGATCGAGCGGCCGTAGCGGTGGTCGGAGGGACGGTCGGCGCGCAGCTCGAAGGCGCGTACGTAGCAGAAGGTGCAGCGGTGGACGCAGCCCATGTACGGGTTCAGCGACCACCTGAACCCCATCCCCTTGACACGGTTGAGCGCGACCTTGCATGGCTCCTCGCGGTACTCGACCCGCATCGCGGCAGTATAGAACGTACGTTCGTGTAGGCGGCGAGTTGGATACTCGTCATGGACGAGCTCCCCGGCGGGATCCGGCGTCTCACGTTTCCCTTGCCGCTCGGCATCCGGCACGTGCACTGCTACCTGCTCCCCGGCGAGGACGGCTGGACGCTGGTCGACACCGGCCTCGGACTTCCCGACGCGGCCGGGCGCTGGGAGCCGGTCCTGCGGGAGGTCGACGTCGTGCGGATCGTCGTCACGCACTTTCACCCAGACCATGCGGGCGGCGGAGAGGACGCACAGCGTCTTACCGGCGCGCGGGTCTTCCAGGGTGCGGACGACTACGCGCAGTGCCTCCGCGTCTGGGGGCGTCCCGACTGGTCTGAGCGGCTGGCCGACTACCTGCGCGGCCACGGCTTGCCGCAGGAGGCTGCGGACGAGCTGCGGCCCGAGTCGACGACGTTCGCGCCCTTCATTCGCTTCGCACGCGACCCGGAGCTGCTGCGAGAGGGCGACGAGGTCGACGGCTGGCGAGTGCTCGAGCTTCCCGGCCACGCCGACGGCCACATCTGCCTCGAGCGCGGCGGCGTGCTGGTCGCCGGCGACCACCTGCTCGGCGCGATCACGCCGACCGTCGGCCTCTACCCCGAGTCGCGGCCCGACCCGCTCGCCGACTACCAGGCCTCGCTCGAGCGCACGATCGAGCTCGCGCCGCGGCTCGCGCTCCCCGGGCACGGCGACCCCGTGGCCGACCCGGCCGGGCGCGCCGGGGAGATCCTCGAGCACCACAAGCGCCGCCTCGACGAGACCGCCGCCGCGCTGGCGGCCGGGCCCCGCAGCGCCTACGAGGTCTCGGTCGAGCTCTTCGGCACGAGCCTCGATGCGAGTGGCCGCCGCTTCGCCCTCGCGGAGACGCTCGCGCACCTGGAACGGCTTGTCCAGGAGGATCGGGCCGCGCGCGCCGGTGACGACAGAGACGTCTCCTATACTGCGGCGTAGATCCGGTTGGACGACGAAGTCATTCCTAGACGTCCGCCCGACGGGGCGAAGACGTGACCCTCTTCCTCGAACTGCTCGCCGTCGCGGTGATCATCCTGCTGAACGGCTTCTTCGTCGCGGCCGAGTACTCGCTCGTGACCGCGCGCAAGACGCGCATCCAGGAGCTCGTGCAGCGGGGCAACCGGAGGGCGCGCGCCGTGCTCCAGATCGTTGCAAACCCGCCGCGCTTCATCGCTGCGATGCAGCTCGGCGTGACCGCCACCAGCCTGGCGATCGGCGCGATCGGCGAGCAGGCGCTCGCGCAGGTGTTCGACCCGATCTTCGCGTCGGTGATCGCGTTCGCGCTCGCCTTCCTGATCATCACCTTCCTGCACGTCGTGATCGGCGAGCTCGTGCCGAAGGGGGTCGCGCTTGGGCACGCGGAGACGACCGCGCTCGCGGTCTCGGCTCCCGTGCGCGGGTTCTTCGTCGTGATGAAGCCGCTGATCTGGGTGCTGCAGCGCTCGAGCGACGTGATCCTGCGCTCGCTCGGCCTCACGCCGCCCGGCGGCGAGATGGAGGTCTATTCCGAGGCTGAGCTGAAGATGCTGCTCTCGCGCTCGACCGAGGAGGGCGAGCTCGAGCAGCAGGAGCAGGAGATGCTCTACAAGGTCTTCGACTTCGCCGACAAGGAGGTCTCGGCGGTGATGGTGCCGCGGCCCGAGGTCGTGGCGCTCTCGATCGACCTCCCGCCCGAGGAGGCGCTGGCGGCGGTGATCGAGTCGCCGTACACGCGCTACCCGGTCTACCGCGACTCGCTCGATCACGTCGTCGGCGTCCTGCACGTACGGGATCTCTTCTCGGCCCTCAACGACCGCGGGCTGAACGCGGTGAAGCTCGACCAGATCCTGCGACCGGCGCACATCGTCCCGGAGACGAAGGATCTTGCCGCGCTGCTCGCCGAGTTCCGCCGCACCAACCAGCACATGGCGATCGTGGTGGACGAGTACGGCGAGCTCGAGGGCATCGTCACCCTCGAGGACCTGCTCGAGGAGATCGTCGGCGAGATCGAGGACGAGTTCGACCTCCCCGACGAGTCGGTCGAGCGGCTCGAGGACGGCCGCATGCGCGTCCACGGAACCTTTCCGATCGACGACTTCAACGAGCAGTTCCAGCGCTCGCTCCCGATCGAGGACTACCACACGATCGGCGGCTTCGTCTTCGGGATGCTGGGGCGCGCGCCCGAGCCGGGCGACGAGGTCGCACACGACGGCTGCCGCTTCAAGGTGCTCGAGGTCGAGGGCTCGCGCATCGAGCGGCTCGAGATCGAGCTCACGCCCGAACCTCCCACCGAGCACCGGCTGGAAGAAGCCTCGTAGGTACGCTGACCTCGAAAGGGGTCAGCAACCTGTGAGGAGTCAGATGAAGCGCATCGTTTTCCTGGTCGTGGCGCTCGCCGCGGCCGTCACGATGTTCGCCGTGGTCGCCTACGCCGGCTCGAGCCGCGCGACTGCCACGCCCGTCAAGGTCACGGCGAAAGAGTTCAAGTTCAGCCTCTCGCGCCACAGCGCGCCGCACGGCAAGGTCACCTTCAAGGTGACGAACAAGGGCAAGCTCAAGCACGACTTCAAGATCGCCGGCAAGAGGACGCCGCTCCTGAAGAAGGGCCAGACGAAGTCGATCACCGTGACGCTCAAGAAGGGCAAGAAGTACACGTACATCTGCACCGTCCCGGGCCATGCAGCGGCCGGGATGAAGGGCACGTTCAAGGCGACCTAGTCGCCTAGCGGCTCAGGCGAGACCTCGCCGCCGGCGATGCGCCAGGCGGCGAGCTCGCCCGTGCCGAGCGACAGGATCAGGTAGGGCCGGCCTTCCCAGAGGCCGATGTTCTCGACGTCGGTGCGCGACGGGCGCGGCGGCGAGGAGACGTGAGAGTGGAAGACGGCCAACTCGTAGCCGTCGTCCTCGAGGAACCAGTTCTCGGGCTCGGTGTCGAGCTCGAAGCGGTACGGGCTGGCTGCGGCGTTGCGGGCGGGAAGGTAGCGCTCGGCGACGCCGTTCCTGAGCGCGACCAGGCCGCAGGCCTCGTTCGGCTCCTCGGCGCGGGCGTGCTCGTCGAGCGCCGCGCGCACCTCGGCCGGGATCACCACCAGACCGCCGCCTCCATCTGCGGCTCTGGATCGGCGGCGTCCCAGAACGGCGCGGAGAGGTACTTCCAGCCCGCGTCGGCGAGGATCGCGACCACGACGCCCTCGTCGAGCTCTGCCGCGAGCCTGCGCGCGACGTGGATCACCGCCCCGGAGGAGACGCCTGCGAAGACGCCCTCTTCGGCCAGCAGCGCCCTGAGGCCGGCGACCGCGTCCGCGTTCGAGACGAGCAGCTTGCGGTCGAGCCTCGTCGACGTCGAGTACCGGCGGTACGTAGCCGTCCTCGAGCGAGCGCAGGCCCATCACGGGATCGCCCGGGAGCGGCTCGGCGGCGGCGACGGCGATCTCCGGAAACGATTCGCGCAGCCGCGCGCCCGCCCCCATCAGCGTGCCGCCGGTGCCGAGGCCGGCGACGAGGACGTCGACGCGGTCGAGCGCGGCGGCGATCTCGGCGCCCGTCCCGTCGTAGTGGGCACGCGGGTTCGCCTCGTTCGCGTACTGGAAGAGCATGTGGAAGCGGGGGTCGCGCTCGGCCAGCTCCTGCGCGACGCGGACGGCGCCGTTGGAGCCCTCCTCGCCGGGGCTCTCGACGATCTCGGCGCCGTAGAGCCGCAGCAGGCGGCGGCGCTCCTCGGTCACGTTGTCGGGCATCACGCAGGTGACGCGGTAGCCCTTCAGGCGGGCGACCAGCGCGAGCGAAATGCCGGTGTTGCCGCTCGTCGGCTCGAGCAGCTCCTGTCCCGGCTCGAGCTCCGCGGCCTCGACCATCGCCAGCGCGACGCGGTCCTTGATCGAGCCGGTCGGGTTCTGGCCCTCGAGCTTCGCGTAGAGCTTGACCTCCGGCTTCGGGCTCAGGCGCGGCAGCTCGACGAGCGCTGTGTTGCCGACGAGGTCGAGGAGGGAGTGAGCTACACCAGCAGGCGGTCGCTTGGGACGCCGACCAGAGGAGGCCGTGCCGGCGTTGACGGCGCGGCCGGCTTCATCCACCGGCCATGGCCGGGAGCAGGATGACCGTGGAGCCGTCGTCGACCGCCGTCTCGAGGCCGTCGCGGGTGCGCACGTCCTCGCCCTCGACGTAGACGTTCACGAAGGGAGCAAGCTTCTCGTCCTCGAGCAGCTGCCCGCGCAGCGAAGGGAAGCGTCCCATCAGGTCGTCGAGCAGCTCGCGCACCGTCCGGCCGCTCGCCTCGACCTCGCGTGCGCCCTCGGTCTCGGAGCGCAGCGTCGGTGGGATGCGCACGCGGCTCAGTGTCCGGCCCCCGCGCAGAACTCGACGTAGTCGATGTACTCGGTGATGGAGGGCGACTCGCCGCAGACGGGGCAGGCGGGGTCGCGGCGCAGCTTCATCTCCTGGAACTCACCGCTCAGCGCGTCGTAGAGCAGCAGCCGCCCGACGAGCGGGTCGCCGATGCCGAGCGCGAGCTTCAGCGCCTCCGCGGCCTGGATCGAGCCGATCACGCCCGGGAGCACGCCCAGCACGCCGCCCTCGGCGCAGCTCGGCGCCAGCTCGGGTGGCGGCGGCTGCGGGAACAGGCAGCGATAGCACGGCCCTTCGCCGGGCTTGAAGACCGTCACCTGGCCTTCGAAGCGAAAGATCGAGCCGTGCACGACCGGGACGTCGTGCCAGACCGAGGCGTCGTTGACGAGGTAGCGCGTCGGGAAGTTGTCGGCCCCGTCGACGATCACGTCCCAGCCGGGCTCGAGGATCCGCTCGACGTTCTCGGAGGTCAGCCGCTCGCGGAAGGGGACGACCTCGACGTCCGGGTTCAGCGCCTCGATCGTGCGGCGCGCGGAGTCGGTCTTCGGCTCCCCCAGCGAGTTGGTCGAGTGCGCGATCTGGCGCTGGAGGTTCGTCTCGTCGACGACGTCGGCGTCCACGATCCCGAGCCGCCCGACACCCGCGGCCGCGAGGTAGAGCGCCGCGGGCGAGCCAAGACCCCCGGCGCCGATCAGCAGGATGCGCGAGTCGAGCAGCCGCAGCTGGCCCTCCTCGCCGACCTCCGGGATCAGCAGGTGGCGGCTGTAGCGCGTCGAGCGCTCCGGGCCGAGCGAGCGCGGGAGGTCGGTCGGAAAGCCGCTCTGCTGCCACTCGGTGTAGCCCCCGGCCAGCGAGAGCGCGTGCTCGTAGCCGAGCTCGGTCAGCGTCTTCGCGGCGAAGGCGGAGCGGTTACCGACCGCGCAGTAGAGCAGCACGGGCCGAGAGCGGTCTGGGGCGACGTTTTCGATGCGCGACTCGAGGTTCCCGCGCGGCACGTGCACCGCGCCGGGGATGCGGCCCTGCTCCCACTCGTCGCGCTCGCGCACGTCGACGAGCAATGGCGCCTCGGCGGCGTCCAGCAGCTCGCGTGCGCGCCGCGCGTCCACCTCCTCGATCGAGGCCTTCGCGGCCTGCAGCAGCTCGCGGTAGCTCGACATGGCTTTCGATTGTATAGCGGGCACTCAAGGTGGCCGCGAGCGCGGGAGCTATCGTCGCCGCATGAGCTCTCGCGGCCGGATCTTCGCCCTCGTCGCGGTGGCCGCCGTGGTCGCGTCGGGGGTCGTCGTGGTCGGTGTGCTCGCGACTCGCAACCACGTTCCGGCCGCGGCGAAGCCGCGCGCGGGGCGGCCGCCGCTCACGCTCGAGCTCGGCGTCCGCACCGACCGAGAGGCGCAGGCGCTGCGGCGGGCGCAGACGCTCTACCGCGCCGGCAACGCCGAGGCCGCCGCCAGGATCTTCAACCGCTACTCGTCGCTCGAGGCCCAGGTCGGCGCCGCGCTCGCGGACTGGCCGGGCTCGACCGTCTCGCGGCTCGAGCAGCTGCAGGCCGACCACCCGCAGAGCTCGCTGGTCGCGCTCCACCTTGGCCTCGCGCTCTACTGGCTGCGGCGCAACGACGAGGCACTGGCCGCGTGGCAGGCCGCCGCGCGGAACGAGCCGGACACGGCCTACGCCGTCCGCGCCGGGGACTTCCTGCACCCGCAGTACGCCCCGGGGCTGCCGCGGTTCGTGCCGTCGTTCCCGATGCCGCTGCGAATCCGGGTTTTGCCACCGGCGCAGCAGCTCGCCGCGCTACGCGGCGCAGCCAGGGCAGGTGGCGCGCACGAGAAGATCCTCTACGGCGTCGCGCTGCAGCAGCTCGACCGCCCGCGCTCGGCGGAGCGGCAGTTCGCCGCCGCGGCGCGCCTCGCGCCCGGCGACCCCGACGCGCGCGTTGCCGCCACGGTCGGCCTCTTCGACAAGGCGAAGCCGGCCGCCGCGTTCAGCCGGCTCGGCCCGCTCACGCGCGTCTTCCCGCGGGCGCAGACCGTCCGCTTTCACCTCGGCCTGCTGCTGCTCTGGTCGGCGCAGGTCACCGAGGCGCGCAGGCAGCTCACGCAGGCGAGGGACGAGGGCCCGAAGACGCCCCTCGGCAGGCAGGCTGCGCAGTACCTGGCGGCCCTCCGGAACGTTGGGACCCGCTGACGAAAATTAGGGCCACTCGGCCTATGGCGTCTGTCCGCTACCTTTGAAAGAGTGCCGCATCCGCAAGCGCCGCGTGCGGGTTTGTAACGAGCCCAGGGAGGGAGCGCGCAAGTGAGCGAGCAGGGGGTACGGGCAAAGCCGTCGAGCATCGCGGAGGTGCTCGAGACGGACGAAGCCAAGGGGTTGCTGGAGACGGGTCGCGAGGCGGGGTCGCTGAGCACCGAGGAGATTTCAATCGCGCTGGGCGAGCTCGAGCTCGACGCGGCGCAGGTCGACGACTTCTACCACGCGCTCGAGGAGCTGCAGATCGAGGTCGTCGACGGCGCCGAGGAGCCGGAGCGCCAGCCGGTCAAGGAGACGCGCGAGGTCACCACCGACTCGCTGCAGCTGTTCCTCAAGGACATCGGCAAGGTCGACCTCCTCACCGCGGCGCAGGAGGTCGAGCTGGCGAAGCGGATCGAGCGCGGCGAGCACCGCGCCAAACAGGAGATGGTCGAGGCCAACCTCCGGCTCGTCGTCTCGATCGCGAAGAAGTACCGCAACCAGGGGCTGCCCTTCCTCGATCTCATCCAGGAGGGGACGATCGGCCTCGTGCGGGCGGCCGAGAAGTTCGACCACCGCAAGGGCTTCAAGTTCTCCACCTACGCGACGTGGTGGATCCGCCAGGCCGTCGCCCGCGCGCTGGCCGACAAGGCGCGAACGATCCGCATGCCGGTCCACATCGTCGAGAAGCTGAACAAGATCGTCCGCTCGGAGCGGAAGCTGCGCGCCGAGCTCGGGCGCGAGCCGAGCTCGGTCGAGATCGCGCGGGACGTCGAGCTGACGCCGGACGAGGTCGAGCAGATCCGCCGCAGCTCACAGGCGCCGGTCTCGCTGGAGAAGCCGGTCGGCGACGAGGAGGAGTCCGAGTTCGGCCACTTCCTCACCGACGAGAACGAGCCGCTGCCGGAGGAGGTCGCCGAGGTCGAGATGCGTAAGGCGGCGCTCCGGCGCGTGCTGGACACGCTCAGCGCCCGCGAGCGCCGCGTGCTCGAGCTCCGCTACGGGCTAAACGGCGAGCACCCGCGGACGCTGGACGAGGTCGGCAAGACCTTCAACGTCACGCGCGAGCGCATCCGTCAGATCGAGAACCAGAGCCTGAAGAAGCTCCGCGCGCTGGCCGACGCGCTCGCTCTGCGCGACGTGGCTTAGCCCGAACTGGTCGGGCGCCTCTCACCGTTCACGGTGAGAGGCGCCTCTTTCACGGCTGGTACTGCTGGTCGAGAGCGAGGGCGGGGTTCGGGTACTTGGCACCGATCCGGATCCAGAAGCCAGCGGTCGGCTCGAGCAGCCGACGGTGCTTCGGGTTCTTGCCCTTGACGATCTGCGCCAGCTCGGCGACGGTGATCCGCGTCGCGCTGACCCCTCTCGTGATGACGGTGACGGGTGCGTTCGCCGGAACGACGTACGTGAGCAGGCGATGGCTCTCGTCGACGATGTAGTAGTCGTTCGGGACCGGCTTGCAGCCGCAGGCACGCTCCGCGGTGACGCCGTGCAGGAACAGACCGGGATCGAACCGCATCTCGTAGTGGCGACCCTTACGCGTCAGTGACTTGACGTGGCCCCACTGCGTCGTTTGGCCGGCCTGTGTAGCCCGCGGGAGCTCTGCGGGCACGAGGCGCGCCGCCGATGCCGATGTCGGCGCGGCGGCGAGCCGAGACGCGCCCGCCATCGCTGCGACCGGGAGCGCGGCGGCGATGAGGATGAGAAGCAACCGCTTCATCACGCCTCCTTTCGTCTTGACGTCACCCATTCTCCGCTCCTTCGGCAACGTGCCTGTGACGGCTCCGTAACGGTTCTGACACGGTTCCCGGCGGCAGCGGAACCCGCGTTGATCGCGTTCCAGGAGACAGTCGTTCTCGTAGACTCGCCGCCGTGGTGGTCGAGGGTTGGTTCGACGAGCTTTCCGAGCTGCTGCACATTCCGAGCGTCAGCGCCGACGCCGCGCACGCAGGGGACGTGGAGCGCGCCGCCGAATGGCTCGCGGGGTTCGTGCGCGGGGCCGGCGGCTCGGCGGAGGTGGTCGCGACCTCGACGCAGCCGCTGATCCTCGGGGATCTGCCGGCCTCGAACGGCTCCGGGACGACCGTGCTCGTCTACGGGCACGTCGACGTGCAGCCGCCCGACCCGCTCGAGCTCTGGGAGTCCGACCCGTTCGCGCTCGAACAGCGAGGCGAGTGGCTCTACGGTCGCGGCGTCGTCGACGACAAGGGCCAGCTCTACATGCTGGCCAAGGCGGCCGCGGAGCTCGTCGCCGCGGGTGAGCTCCCCGTGAACGTGCGCTTCGCGTGCGACGCGGAAGAGGAGACGGGCGGGCACCAGATCGTCGACTTCCTCGCGGCCGACGAGCGAGGCGCCGACGCGGCGGTGATCTTCGACAGCGGCATGACCACCCGCGGCGTGCCGGAGTTCGCGGTCGCGACGCGCGGCCTCGTCTACTTCCATCTCACGGTCCGCACCGGCGGGCGCGACCTGCACTCGGGCCTCTTCGGCGGCGTGGCGCTGAACGCGATGCACGCGCTCGTGCAGATCCTGTCGGCGGTGCAGCTGCGGGACGGCCGCCTGCCGGAGCCGCTGCGCGCGGGCATAGCGCCTCCGACCGACAAGGAGTGCGCGACGTGGGCCGAGCTCGTGCCCGGGAGCGCGATGCTGGACGAGGCGGAGGCGCGGCCGGTCGACCCGCAGGCCGCCGAGGAGTTCTACCTTCGCACGACCGCCGAGCCCGCGCTCGACGTGAACGGCATCTCGGGCGGCTCGCCGGGTTTGCAGAAGACGGTGCTGCCGGTCTTTGCGGAGGCGAACCTGTCGATCCGGCTCGCGCCGGGGCAGGACGTCGAGACGATCGCGGCTGCCGTCGAGCAGCTGCTGCGCGACGCGACCCCGGCAGGCGCGGAGCTGGAGCTGCAGCGTCTCTCGTCAGCGGCCGCGGGCCTCGTGCCGCCCGACGCGCCGGCCGTCCAGCTGGCGCAGGACGCGTTCGAGCACACGATGGGCCGCCGGCCGCTGCTCGTCCGCTCGGGCGGGACGCTGCCGATCGTGCCTGCGCTCGTCGAGAAGGGCATCCCGACGATCGTCACCGGCTTCGGCACCCCGGAGAGCAACATCCACTCGCCGAACGAGCGGCTGCTGGCCGAGTACCTGCCGCTCGGGATCGAGACGGCGAAGGAGCTCTACCGCAGGCTCGCGGCGCTAGACGGGTAGCGCAGGCTCGCAGACGAGCCAGGTGTGCCCGAAGCGGCGCATCTCGTCGATGATCGGCAGCAGCGCCTCGCCCTTCTCGGTCAGCTCGTACTCGACCCGCGGCGGCGACTCGGCGTAGCTGCGGCGGACGACGATCTGCTCCTGCTCGAGCGCACGCAGGCGCTCGGACAGCGTCCGTGGGCTGATGCCCTTGCAGGAGTGCTCGAGCTCGGTGAAGCGGCGCGGCCCCTCGGAGAGGTCGTGAACGAGCACGGCCGTCCACTTCGCCCCCAGGATCTCGGCGCACGCGGCCACCGAGCACGTCGAGTCGTGGATCGGGTTCATCGTGCGCATCAGCTCAGATCGTAACGGGACACGCGCCGAACAAGTAGGGTCGAAAGCCGTGTCGCAGCTCGACAAGGAGATCCGCGAGCGGATCGACGAGCCCGCCTCGGCAGAGGCCGAGCGCGAAGCCCGACTCTCTCCCGCGGACGCCGTCGTGCAGATGCGGATCAACGTGCCGGCGCAGCGCAGCCGCAAGCTGCGGACGCTGCTCGAGCGCGTCAACGCCGACGACGGGCTGAAGGCCTGGTGGCACGTCGCGAACGTGAACGCCGTCAAACGGCTCGGCATCAACGACCACTCCTGGGTGCACATCCAGATCGTGGCCAACATCGCGCTGCGGCTCCTGCGCATCCTGCACAAGCGCGGTGTCGAGCCCGCGATGGTCGCCGACTACAACCTGAAGCAGGAGGACGCGGAGGTGGTCGTGCTGCTCGGCGCGCTGCTGCACTGCGTCGGCATGGCGGTGCACCGCGACCGGCACGAGGACTGGAGCCTCTTCCTCGCCGAGCCGAAGGCGCGCGAGCTGCTGGCCGGGATCTACGAGGAGCCGGAGCTGACCGTCGTCGTCTCCGAGGTGCTGCAGGCGATCACGTCCCACCGCGAGTCCGGCCACCCGCTCACGCTCGAGGCCGGGATCGTCCGCGTCGCCGACGCGCTCGACATCGAGGAGGGGCGCTCGCGGATCCCGTTCGAGCGCGGACGCGTCTCGATCCACTCGATCTCGGCGGCGGCTATCGACGAGGTGATCATCTCCGAGGGCGACGAGTACCCGGTCTCGGTCGAGATCAAGATGAACAACTCGGCCGGCGTCTACCAGGTCGACGAGCTGCTGAAGTCGAAGCTGCACGGCTCCGGCCTCGAGCCGTACGTCGAGGTCGTGGCGCGCATCGAGAACGAGGCCGAGAAGAGCCTCGTCCCGATGTATCGCCTGGAGTAGCTCAGCCGGCGACCGGCTCGGGCTCGCGCCCTTCCGGCGACGCCTGCCTCGCGCGCTCCAGCCACGGCGTCGCCTGCAGGCGCTCGAAGGTCTCGCGTGCCTCGGCGAGCAGCGGTGCGGCCTCGTCGGGGCGGTCCTGCGCGGCGAGCAACTCGCCGTGCTCGAGCCCCACGACGGCCAGCCAGAACGGCAGCCCGACCTCCGCGAAGAGTCGCTCCGCCGCCTCGAACCCGGCCTCGTCGCCGTCGAGGCGCGCGCGGAACCGGTGCGCCTGTGCGTCGAGGAACGGGGCCCGCATCCCCGCGGGCGCTCGCTCGACCGGCGCCATCAGCTCGCGGGCTCTGTCGTGCTCTCCCAGAACCAGCGCGGCCTCGAGCCCCGCGACGAAGGCTTGCTTGGCGGCCTGCTGCCCCCAGCCGAGCGTCTGCGTGGCTTCGATCGCGGCCTCCGCGTCGGCGAGCGCCTCGGGGAACCGCTTCTCGGCGAGGTTGAGCGACGACCTCGCGCTCAGGAAGCAGGACCGGTCCTGGACGTCGCTGGAGCCCTCGAGATGGGCGAAGAGCGAGAACACGTGCCGGGCCGCGTCGAGCCGGTCCCGGTGCAGGTGGATCTCGAGGATGGAGGTGAGCAGGCTCAGCAGCACGCCGCCGGACCGGGTCTGCTCCTCGGTCGGCTCCTCGATCCGATTGAGCGCTTCGTCCCAGCTGCCGAGCATGTAGAGGGGGTAGCTCGACTCCGCGAGCACGGCCCATTCGTGCGGGCGATCACCGAGCTTGCGGGCGAGGGCCAGCGCCTGCTCGAGGTATGCGAGCGCCTCCGCGTAGCGATCGTCCCGGAAGGCGTTGTCCGAGAGGATGAAGTAGGAGACCTGCGCGTCCTCGGCGAGGTCGTTCTCGAGCGCGAGCTCCAGCCCTCGCTTCGAGATCGCCAGAGCCTCTTCGCTGTGCCCACGGCTCCAGGCGACGGCGGCCCTGCCTCGCAGGCCGACCACGAGCGGCTTCATGTACCGATGCGCCTCTGCGATGTCGAGCGCGAACTCCGAGCGCTCGGCAGCTCGCTCGAGGTTGCCGCTGAACCAGTACGTAAGCCCCAGGCGTCCCGCGAGCAGGGCGAGATCCTCGTCCGGTTCGTCTGCCGAGATGACGTCGAACGCCCGCTCCATCCGCGCCAGTGCCTCGTCGCGCCGACCGGTGAAGGCCAGGCTGTGGCCGAGAGCCCCGGCCGCGCGCGCGGCGGCATGGGTGTCCCCGTGCGCCTCGAAGAGCGCAATCGCCTCCTCGAACAGCTCACGGGCCGCCTCAGGGTCGGCCGACCGGGTCGCCATCTCCCCGGCGCGGTCGAGGAGGCTCGCCCGCTCCAGCGGCTCGTCGGCGAGCCCGCAGGCCTGCTCGAAGTAGCGCCTGGCCTCCTCCGCGGCGGCCAGGGACGCGGCACGCTCGCCGGCGCGGGCGAGCGTCTCGCGGGCCTGCCGCTTGATCTCCGGCGCGTCCTCGGCGTCGGGCAGGGCCTCGTAGGCGTCGAGGTAGTGGGAGGCGATCACCTCGACGACCTCGTCCTGCTCGCCGGCGAAATCCGAGGCGAGGTACTCGGCGGCGGCGAGGTGCTTCGCCCGCCGCTCCCGCTTCGAGAGCGTCTGGTAGGCCACGTGCCTGACGAGGTCCTGGAGGAAGCCGTACTGCCCGTGCTCGGGCGAGCGGGCATCGGCCTGGACGCCGAGCACCTCCTTGCGCACGAGCGAGGCGAGCAGCGGCTCGAGCTGCGACTCGTCGAGGCCCGACAGTGCGCCGAGCGCGGGCTTGGCGAACGTCTTGCCGAGCACGGCCGCGGCCTGGAGCACCCGGCGCTCGTCCGGTGAGAGGCCGTCGAGCCGGGCCGCGATCAGCGCGTGCAGCGTCTCCGGCACCTCGAGCGCCTCGATCTCCCCGTCGAGGCGGTACGTCGTGCCCTCCTGGACGAGCAGGCCCCGGTCGAGCAGCATCCGCACCGTCTCGACCGCGTACAGCGGCACGCCCTCGGCCCGTGCGAGCACCTGGTCGCGAAGCCCTTGCGGGAGGCCCGGGACGAGGCCGGTCAACAGCTCCTCCATCGCCGCGGGCGAGAGCGGCTCGAGGTAGAGCGACGTGAAGCTCCGCTGCCCGGCTCCCCACGTGGGGCGACGCTCGAGCAGCTCCGGCCGCGCGAGGGTGACCACGAACAGGGGGTGGCTGCGCGACCAGTCGAGCAGGTACTCGACGAAGTCGAGCAGGCTCGCGTCGGCCCACTGCATGTCCTCGAAGGCGAGCACCGTCGGGTAGCCGTCGGCCAGCCGCTCGAAGAAGAGGCGCCAGGCGGCGAACAGGTCGTGTTTGTCACTCGCCTGGTGCTCGGCCAGGCCGAGCAGGTGCGCGAGCCGCGGCTCGACGAAGGCCCGCTCCTCGGCGTCGAGGATGTGCTCGTCGAGCGTCGCGCCGAGCTTCGCCGCAGCAGAGGCGGTCTCTTCCTCCTCCGAGATCCGGCAGCGCATGCGCACCATGTCCGCGAGGGCCCAGTAGGTGACGCCCTCGCCGTAGGGCAGACAGCGGCCGCGGTGCCAGTAGACCGTCTCCGCGATGCCGTCGAAGTACTTGTAGAACTCCCACGCGAGCCGGGACTTGCCGATTCCGCCGATCCCGGTGACGGAGACGAGATGGGCCTTTCGCTCCTCCGCGCAGCTGTGGAACAGATCCTTGATCTGGCGCAGCTCGCGGTCGCGCCCGACGAAGGGGGCCTCGAGCCCCTCCGACTTGAGCGCGCCGCGCAGGCCCGAGACGACCCGGCGCGCCTGCCAGAGCGGCACGAGCCCCTCCTTGCCCTTCAGCTCGAACGACCCCGCCGGCTCGTAGACGACCGTCCGCTCGGTGGCCCGGCGCGTTGCGTCTCCGACGTAGACGCTGCCGGGTTCGGCCCGAGACTGCACCCGCGAGGCGGTATTGACGAGGTCGCCCGCGACCATGCCCTCGCCCTCGGCCCCGAGCGTGACCGCCGCTTCCCCCGTGAGAACCCCGGCTCTGGCCCGCAGCTCCTCCTCGCCGACCTCCTGCCCGAGGGCCGACACGGCCGCGACCAGGTCGAGCCCCGCGCGAACCGCCCGTTCGGCGTCGTCCTCGGTCGCGGTGGGCGTCCCCCAGACGGCCATCACCGCGTCGCCGATGAACTTCTCGACCGTCCCGCCGTAGAGGGAGATGATCCTCCGGGACGTATCGAAGTAGCGGGAGAGGAGCTCCCGCACCTGCTCGGCGTCCTTCTGCTCCGAGAGCGTCGTGAAGCCGACGAGGTCGGCGAACAGCACCGAGACGAGCCGCCGCTCCGCGGCCGGAGCATCGTGGTCGGCCTGTGGCGCCGCCTCGGCCTCGGCCGTCAGCGACGAGCCACATTCGCCGCAGAAGCGCTCGCCGACCTCGTTCGCCGTCCCGCAGGCCGGGCAGAGAGCGGCCAGCGGGCGCCCACACTCGGCGCAGAACTTCCGGCCCTCCCGGTTCTCGCTTCCGCAGCTTGCACAGTTCATGGCGACCCGACCAAGCTTGGCAGCAGCCAGGGCCTTCGGCAACGGTCTGGCGCTTGACATATCGATGCATATCGATATGATGCTCACATGGAAACCACGCTGCCGGTCATCCAGTGCTGCCGGCCGCTCGCGGCCGACGCGCTCGACCAGGACGAGGCCGAGGCGACCTCCCAGCTGTTCAAGGCGCTCGCAGATCCCGCGCGCGTGCGGATCGTCAACCGCCTCGCACAGAGCGAGGAGCCGGTGTGTGCGTGCGACCTGCCGTCGTTCCTCGGGCTCAGCCAGCCGACGGTCAGCCATCACCTCTCGAAGCTCACGCGCGCCGGCCTCGTCAACCGCGAGCAGCGCGGCAAGTGGGCCTACTTCTCACTCGACCCGCAGGCTGCCGCGCGGCTGACCGGGATCGTTCGACTCCAGGAGGTCGTCACATGAGCACCGACACCACCGACACGTTGCGCGAGCAGGTGCGCGAGCGCTACGCCGAGGCCGCGCGCGCGGTGACCGGCGGGAGCTGCGGAAGCGGCTCCTGCTGCGAGGGCGCCTCTGCCGACTTCGGCGAGTCGCTGTACACCTCCGAGCAGCGCGGCGAGCTCCCCGACGCGGCAGCGCTCGCGTCGCTCGGCTGCGGCAACCCGACCGCCGTCGCCGACCTGCGTGAGGGCGAGGTCGTGCTCGACCTCGGCTCCGGCGGCGGGATCGACGTCATCCTCTCCGCGAAGCGCGTCGGGCCGGCCGGCGTCGCCTACGGGCTCGACATGACCGACGAGATGCTCGCGCTCGCGCAGCAGAACGCGCGCGAGGCCGGCGTCTCGAACGTGCACTTCCTCAAGGCCGAGATCGAGCGGATCCCGCTCCCGGCTGCCTCGGTCGACGTGGTGATCTCGAACTGCGTGATCAACCTTTCGACGGACAAGGCGGCCGTGCTGACCGAGACGGCGCGCGTGCTGCGGCCCGGCGGCCGGCTCGGGATCAGCGACGTGGTGGCCGAGGACCGGCTTGCGCCTGCCGAGCGCGCGGAGCGCGGAAGCCACGTCGGCTGCATCGCAGGTGCGCTCTCGCGGGGCGAGTACGTCGCGGGTCTCGAGGCCGCCGGCTTCGAGAACGTGAGTGTCGATTTCACGCACGAGGTCGCCGACGGGATGCACGGCGCGATCGTCAAGGCGGTCAGGTCGGGGGACGAGCACACGCTGCCGGTCGTCGTGCCCGCTGCCGGCGCCGGCTGCTGCTAGTGAACGTCCTCTTCGTCTGCGTCGGGAACGCCGGCCGGAGCGTGATCGCGCAGCGCCTGTTCGAGCGGGCCGCACATGGCGCGCACGAGGCACGCTCGGCCGGGAGCGAGCCCGGCGAGGCGACGCACCCGCAGGTGATCGAGGCGCTGCGCGAGGTCGGGATCGACGCGAGCGACCACGTGCCGCGCAAGCTCGACGCAGAGGCGCTCGCGTGGGCGGACGTCGCCGTCTCGACGTGCAGCGAGGAAGTGTGCCCGGTCACTCCGGGCGTACGCCGGATCGGCTGGGTCTTCCCCGACCCGAAGGCCCTCCCCCTCGAGCAGGTGCGCGAGATCCGGGACGAGATCGAGCAGGCGGTCGAGGAGCTCATGCGCGAGCTCGACGCCGCCTAGCTATTTCGGGACGGGTTCGAGGCTGTAGCCGACGCCGTAGCGGGTCTGGATGAACGTGTGCCGCAGCGCTCGGGCATCGATTTTCTCGCGCAACCGGCGGACGCAGACGTCGACCGTGCGATCGCGGTGGGTGGCGCGGCGGCCCCAGATCCGCTGCAGCAGCTCGTCGCGGCTGGCGACACGGCCGCGGTCCTGGGCCAGCGTGTAGAGGAGGCGGAACTCCGTCGGCGTCAGCTCGGCGTCCTCGCCGTCGACGAACGCCCGCACCGAGCGCGGGTCGATGCGCAGCTCCTCGATCACCACCTCCTCGCCGCGGTCCTCCTGTACCCCGCGCACGCCGCGGCGCGCCGCGGCCTGGACACGGGCGACGAGCTCCTTCATCGAGAACGGCTTGACGAGGTAGTCGTCGGCCCCGATCTGCAGCGCGTGCACGCGGTCGTGCTCGGTGCCGCGGGCGCTGACGACGAGGATCGGCGTGCCGATGCCCTCGGCGCGCGCCTGCTCGATCAGCGCCCACCCGTCGAGGCCGGGCAGCATCAGGTCGAGCACGAGCACGTCCGGCCGCTCGTAGCGCAGCCGCGCGAGCCCGACCTCGCCTGCGCCGACGCGCACCGGGTCGAGCCCGGCCGCGTCGAGGTGCTGCGCCATGCCCTCGGCGATCGTGTCGTCGTCTTCGACGATCAAAACCTTGGTCACGCCATACTCACCCTAGTGGCCGGCACCGACTACGAGGCGCTCCGCGCGGGGTTCACGGCGGCGGTCTCGCACGAGCTGCGCACGCCGCTCGCGCGGCTGCAGGCGCTGCTCGACTCCGCCGAGCTGCCCGGCGCCGACCTGCAGGCGCTGTTCGCGCAGGCGCGCGAGGAAGTGGGGGAGATGACCGAGCTCGTGGACGACATCCTCTTCCTGAGCGAGCTCGAGCAGGAGCGCGAGGTCGTCGCCCTCGGCGTGACCGAGGCGGCGCCGGTGCTGCGTGACGTCGTCGCCGAGCGCTCCGAGCGCGCGGAGCTCGCAGGCCTGACGCTCGAGCTGCTGATCGAGGACGAGGCGATCGAGGTGCCGCTGCGGCGTCGCATGCTCAGGCTCGTCGCCGAGAACCTGCTCGAGAACGCTCTCCGGTATGCGGGCGAGGGCGCGACGTGCACCGTGACGTTGAAGCACGAGGGTGACGCGGTCGTGCTCGAGGTCGCCGACGACGGCTCCGGTGTCCCCGACGAGGACGTGCCGCGGCTCTTCGAGCGCTTCTTCCGCTCCGACCGCGCGCGCACCACGCGTGGAACCGGGCTCGGGCTCGCGATCGTCAAGCACGTCGTCGAGGCCGCCGGCGGGAGCGTCGACGCCCGCGGCGGCCGCGGCCGCGGGCTCGACGTTCGGTGTGCCCTTCCCAGATGACCTAGCTATGGACGCGGCTCAGGGTCTTCCGGGCCGCCTTCTGGACGATCTTCGGCAGCGGCACGAAGAGGAGCTTCGGCCCGTACGACTGACCCTTCGTGACCGCCCAGTCGACGAACCGCTTCAGCTCGGCCGCCTTGCTCGTCTTCAGCGGCAGGATGACGTACGTGAAGGTGCAGATCGGGTAGGCGAACTTCGCCTTGGCGTTCGGGTTCACGACGGTGATCGAGTTGTCCCTGCTCTGCAGCCTCTTGAGCGAGGCCGCCGCCGCGCGGATCTGGCGGATTCCCGGCAGCTCGAAGTTCCCGGCGCGGTTCTGCATCTTCGCGATCTTGAACTTGTTCTTCAGCGAGTAGGCGACGTCGACGTAGGTGATGCCGCCCGGGGTGCTCTTCAGCTTGCCGGCGACGCCGGAGCTGCCCTTCGCGCCCACGCCGACGGGGAAGCTGGGCTGCGTGCCCTTGCCGACCGAGCCCTTCCACGCCTTGCTCACGTGCGAGAGGTAGTCGGTGAAGTTGTAACTGGTGCCGCTGGCGTCGCTGCGGTAGATCGGGACGATCTTCTCGTGCGGGAGGTTGACGCCCTTGTTGATGTTCTTGATCTTCGCGTTGTCCCAGTACTTGATCGAGCCGCCGAAGATCCCGGCGAGGACGTTGCCCGTCAGCTTGAGGCCGTAGCCGACGCCGCTGACGTTGTACGGGATCGAGGTGGCCGAGAAGGCCCACGGGATCTGCGCACAGCCCTTGCAGGCCGAGAACTGATCCTTGCTGAGCGGCGCGTCGCTCGCGCCGAAATCGACCGTGCGGGCGGTGATCGCTGAGATGCCGCCGCCGCTGCCGATGCCGCTGTAGACGATCTTCGACGGGTTGTAGCGTTGCGTCCACTGGGTCACCAGCGGGACGACGAACGTGCTTCCGGCGCCCACGAGGGTGCCGCTCTGCTTCGCCGGCCTCGCCGCCGCGAGGCTCGTCCAGGCCGTCAGGGCAATCGCCGCCGTCACGAGCACGGCAACAGCCGCCGCAGTGCCTCGTTTGCGATTCACGCTGTCTCTCTCCTCTCTCAGGTGGTACTCCCTGCAGCGAGGGTGCACCGGCGCCGCGGTTGTATGGGCTGAAAGGCGGTAGGCATCTGGTAACGGTCCGGTGACAAACGCCTGTGCTCGCCGGATCAGCCGTTAGCGTGGCCGCCGATGAGCACGATCCCGGCCACGCAGGCGCTCGGGGGGACGCGGCGGCTCCGGGACCGGCTCGGAGACCGCCTGCTGTTCCTGCTGACGCTGCTCGCGGCGCTCGTCGCGATCGGCGCCATGGTCGCGATCGCGTACAAGGTCTTCCACGGCGCGTGGCTGGCGATCCACCGCTACGGCCTGGACTTCCTGACGGGCACGGCGTGGGACGTGAACAAGGCGACGTTCGGCGCCTTGCCCGGCCTCTACGGCACCGCCGTCACGTCCTTCTTCGCGCTCCTGATCGCCGGGCCGCTCGCGATCGCGATTGCGCTCTTCCTGAGTGAGCTCGCCCCGCGCCCGGTGCGAGGGGTGATCGGCCCGCTCGTCGAGATGCTCGCCGCCATCCCGAGCGTCGTGCTCGGGCTCTGGGGGATCCTCGTGCTTGGACCGTTCGTCGCCCAGCACGTCGAGCCGTGGCTGAACAGCACCCTCGGCTTCATCCCGATCTTCAGCGGCGACGCGCAGTCGAGCGGGATCTTCATCGCCGTCCTGATCCTTGCGATCATGATCGTCCCGATCGTCGCGAGCATCTGCCGTGAGCTCTTCCTCGCCGTTCCGCGCGAGCTCGAGGAGGGCGCGCTCGCGCTCGGTGCGACCCGCTGGGAGATGGTGCGCGGGGTCGTCCTGTCCTCGTCCCGGCCCGGCATCGCCGCGGCGCTGATCCTCGGCCTCGGCCGGGCGCTCGGCGAGGCGATCGCGGTCACGCAGGTGATCGGCGCGGGCTGGTGGATCCACAAGTCGCTCTACGACCCCGGCGACACGCTCGCCAGCCGGATCGCGGCGCAGTTCCAGGGCGCCCAGACGAAGGAGCAGACCTCGTCGCTCTTCTACCTCGCGGCGATCCTGCTCGTGATCGGCCTGGTGACGAACCTGGCGGCGCAGCTGATCGTGCGGCGCTTCGAGTTCCAGCGCACGGGAGGCGCCTGATGGCTGCGGTCGAGCACGCCGTCTCGCTGCGCGGCGACGGGCGCACCCGGCGGCGCCGCATCGTGAACAGGGCCGCCGAGGGCGTGGCGCTGGCGGCCGCGCTCGCCGCGATCGCGATCCTCGCGATCGTCGTCCTCTCCGTCGCCAAGCGCGGCTTCGGCGAGCTCAGCATCGGCTTTCTGACCAAGGACCTGCCGCTCTTCGGCCAGCCCGGCGGCGGGATCGCGCCGCTGATCGTCGGCTCGGCGCTCCTGGTCGGGATCGCCACGGCCATCGCCCTGCCGCTCGGCGTGCTGACGGCGCTCTTCCTGACCGAGTTCGCGGAGCGCCGGGTCGCCGCCGCGATCCAGCTCACGCTCGACCTGATGAACGGCCTGCCGTCGATCATCATCGGCGTCTTCATCTTCGGCCTGCTCGTCGCCGGCCACACGCAGAGCGGCTACGCAGGCGGGATCGCGCTGTCGATCGTGATGCTCCCGCTCGTCGCGCGCTCGGCGCAGGAGGTGCTGCGGCTCGTCCCGCAGTCGCATCGCGAGGGCGCGCTGGCGCTCGGCGCGAGCCGCTGGCGCACCGTGCTCGGCGTCGTGCTGCCGAGCGCCCTCGGCGGGATCCTCACCGGGACGGTGCTCGCGATCGCACGGGCGGCCGGCGAGACCGCGCCGCTGCTGTTCGCGACCTCGATCTACGCGACCACCGTCTCGTTCGACCCGAGCCACGCGCTCCCGAACATCCCGGTGCAGATCTTCATCTGGTCGGAGTCGTCCGACCCGAACGACCACAAACGGGCCTGGGCCGCGGCGCTCGTGCTGCTGCTGTTCGTGCTCGCGACGAGCCTGCTCGGGCGCGCTGCGCTCGCACGCAACAGGAGGAAGCTGGGCCAGTGAGCGAGGAGGAACCTGTGAGCGAGACCATTACGATGCCGCCGATGAGGCCGGTCGACGTCGCCGAGCGGGAGGGCTCGGAGCCGCGCACGGGCGAGGCTGTCTTCGAGATCCAGGATTTGACTGCCCGCTACGGCCCGAACGTCGCGGTGCGGGGCGTGTCCGTGGAGATCCAGGAGAAGCTGATCACCGCCGTGATCGGTCCCTCCGGCTGTGGCAAGAGCACGTTCATCCGCTGCCTCAACCGGATGAACGACGCCGTCCCGGGCTTCGGCCTCGACGGCCGCGTCCTCTACCACGGCCAGGACATCTACGGCGACGGCGTGGAGCCGATCGAGGTGCGCCGCCGGATCGGGATGGTCTTCCAGAAGCCGAACCCGTTTCCGAAGACGATCTACGACAACGTCGCCTGGGCTCCGCGGGTGCTCGGCATGAAGCACGACCTCGACGAGCGGGTCGAGCGGGCGCTGACGAGCGCGGCCCTCTGGGACGAGGTCAAGGACCGGCTCAAGAAGAGCGCGCTTTCGCTCTCGGGGGGCCAGCAGCAGCGGCTCTGCATCGCGCGCGCGCTGGCGGTGGAGCCCGACGTGCTGCTCCTCGACGAGCCGGCGTCGGCGCTCGACCCGATCGCGACGCAGAAGATCGAAGAGCTGATGCAGCAGCTGAAGCGCGACTACACGATCGTGATCGTCACCCACAACATGCAGCAGGCCGCGCGTGTCGCCGACCGCACCGCGTTCTTCAGCCTCGAGGTGGAGGACGGCCAGCGCTTCGGCGTGCTCGTCGAGTACGACGAGACGGAGAAGATCTTCACCGCCCCCGCCGACAGGCGCACCGAGGACTACGTCACCGGGCGGTTCGGATGAACGTCCGCACCTCCTTCCAGGAGGAGCTCGACCAGCTCGAGGCGGCGCTGCAGGAGGAGGGCGCGCTCGTCCTCCGCGTCCTGCGCGGCGCGCTGAACGCGCTCGCCCAGCGCGACGTCGAGCTCGCCGACGACGTGATCGCGTTCGACGACGACGTCGACCGGCGCTACGTCGCCGTCGAAGAGACGATCCAGTCGCTGCTCGCGCGGCAGACGCCGGTCGCGACCGACCTGCGGCTCGTGCTCGCGATGCTGCACGTGAACCTCCATCTCGAGCGGATGGCGGACTACAGCGTCACGGTCGCGAAGCTCACGAAGCTCGTGGCCGACGTCGAGGGCGACCCGATGCTGATGCAGACCCTCCAGGAGATGGGCGACCGAGCGGAGGAGATGATCCGCGTCGGCCTCGATGCCTTCGCGAACCGCGACCTGGAGGCCGCCGAGTCGCTCGTCGAGCTGGACGAGCTGATCGACCGCTCGAACCGGCGCTTCGTCGAGCGCGTGGTCGAGGTCGTCGGCGAGCCCGGCCTGCGCGAGTGGGTGCTGCGGATGGTGATCGTCTCGAGGACGCTGGAGCGCATCGGCGACCACGCGGTCGACATCGGCGAGCAGGTCTCGTACCTGCTCACCGCCGAGTTCCGCGAGTTCACCGACGCGTCGCACCCGGAAGAGCGATGAGGCCTCCCGCGCTCCTCCTCGTCGCGGCGCTCGCCGCGCTCGTTGCCGGCTGCGGCGGTTCCGGCGACAAGGGCGGCTCGGGCGGCGGCGGCGAGAGCAAGGTGCTCGTCGGGGCGGGCAGCACGCTCGTCGCGCCGCTGCTCTCGCAGTGGTCGAACGACTACGCGAAGGCCCACGGCGTCACGATCACTTACGGCGCGATCGGCTCGGGTGGAGGGATCGCGCAGATCACCGCCCGCACCGTCGACTTCGGCGCGAGCGATGCGCCGTTCTCGCCGGACCAGGCCTCCGCCTGCAAGGACTGCCTGCAGATCCCCTGGGCGCTCGCGGCCACGCTCGTCTCGTACCACGTCAACGGCGCGCCGGCGAAGCTGAAGCTGAGCGGCGCGGTGCTCGCGGACATCTACCTCGGCAAGATCACGCATTGGAACGACCCGCAGATCGCGGCGCTGAACCCCGGCGCGACGCTCCCCGCGACGAAGATCACGCCGGTCTTCCGCAGCGACTCGAGCGGCGACACCTACGCGTTCAGCGACTTCCTGGCGAAGGTGAGCCCGACGTGGAAGGCTCAGAAGGGCGTCTCCACGCAGGTCAGCTTTCCGGCAGGCGTGGGCGGCAAGGGCAACGACGGGGTTGCCGCGGTCGTCGCCCGCACCGACGGCGCGCTCGGCTACCTCGCCATCTCGTACGTCTCCTCGAACAAGCTCGACTACGCGCTGGTTCGCAACGAGGCGGGCCAGTTCCCGGTGCCGGGGCCGTCGTCGATCACGGCGGCTGCGAAGTCGGCCACGTCGATCCCGGCGGACAACGCGATCTCGATCACCAACCCGCCCGCCTCGGCGGCCGGCGCGTACCCGATCTCGACCTTCACCTACGCGCTCGTGCCGAAGAGCTCGGGGAAGGCGCAGACGTTGCGCGACTTCCTCACCTACGCCGTCGGCCCGGGCCAGAAGTTCGGCGCCGAGCTGCAGTTCGCGCCGCTGCCGGCCCTCGTCCTCGACGCCGACCGCAAGACGATCGCCGAGATCGGCTAGCGCCCTTCGCGACTTCGACACGGCTTCGTAACCAGATCGAAGCCCACGGCGAGGCTTCGGCATCGGAAAGTGGTGGTGACCATGCGCGTCGCGATCGTCGCCCATCGCCCGAGCCCGACGAACCTGGCGCTCGCCGCGCAGGCGTGGGGCGGGGCGCGCGTCGAGCTGCTCTCGCCGCGCCAGGCGCTCCTGACGCTGGAACGCGGCGACGTCGCGCTCGCCCGGCTCGACGTGCGTGACGACCTGGGCGGAGTCGAGGACGGGCTGACGGCCCTCGAGCACCTCGCCCACCAGGGGGTCAAGGTGCTGAACCCACCGTCGGCGCTGCTGCGGGCCCACGACAAGCTGCTCACCGCCCGCACCCTGCGCCGAGCGGGGCTCCCGCATCCGCGCACGACGCTGATCGAGCACCATGTGCAGCCGCCCGACCTCGACTTCCCGGCGGTCGTGAAGCCGCGCTTCGGGAGCTGGGGCCGCGAGGTCACGCTGTGCCGCAATCGCGCCGAGATCGAGCGGACGCTCGAGCAGCTCGCGTTCAGCGGCTGGTTCCGCGCGAGCGGCGCGATCGCCCAGGAGCTGATCCCGCCGCTCGGCCACGACCTGCGCCTGATCGTGGCCGGCGGCGTCGTGGTGGGAGCCGGCCGCCGCACCCCAGCGGCGGGCGAGTGGCGGACGAACGTCGCGCACGGCGCCACCGTCTCCGCCGTGACGCCGTCGCCGGTCGCCGTCGCCCTGGCCACCGCCGCGGCCGCGGCATCCGGCCTGGATCTTGTCGGCGTCGACCTGCTCCCCACCGGACCGGGCGGCTTCTCGGTGGTGGAGCTGAACGGCGCCGTCGACTTTCGCCCCGTCTACGCGCCGCCGGCGCGCGACGTCTACGCCGAGACGATCGCCGCCCTGTGCGGGTCGGGGCGCGGGTGGCTCGAGCCCCCGTCCACCGCGATCGTCGGCGGCTAAAAGGAAAGGGCCGGCACAGAGCCGGCCCTGAAGCGTCGCGGATACCCAAGGGAGAGGGGAAGGCACCGGACGCCGTTTTGCCTTGTCTTCGGTTCTGACGGCACCGCGTTACCGCGGTTAGCAGTCTTTACGGAATCTCAACGCCGATGGTTTTCAGCTCCACGGTGGCGGGTTGTGCGTCCAGGCGCCGCCCAGCATCGTCGCGACGACCCGCACCTCGGCGAGCTCGCCGGGCCCGCACGCGAGCAGGTCGCGCTCGAGGACGACCAGGTCGGCGAGGTACCCGGGCACGAGCCTGCCGCGCCGGCGCTCGTCGCGGGCGAGCCAGGCGGGAGCGACGGTCGTCGCGTAGAGCGCCTCCTCGACGCTCAGCGCCTGCTCGGGCCGCCACGCCTCGCGCTCGTCCAGTGTGCGCAGGACGCCCGCCCGGATCCCGAGCAGCGGATCGAGCTCTTCGATCGGCGCGTCGGAGCCGTTCACGAGCACGGCGCCCGAATCGAGCAGCGAGCGGAACGGGTACGGCTCGCTGTCGAGGCTGCCCCAGAAGCGGTCGGCAAGATCGCGGTCGGAGGGCGCGTGGCTGAACTGCACCGAAGCGGCGATGCCGAGCCCGGCGAAGCGGGCGATGTCCTCGGGCGCGAGCAGCTGCGCATGCTCGATGCGCTGCCGCAGGCCGAGGGGCTCCCACTCGGCGCGCGTGGCCTCGAACGCGTCCAGCGCGTCGCGGTTGGCGAGGTCGCCGATCGCGTGGACGGCGATCGGGAACCCGGCGCGCGTAGCGTCGCGGATGTACTGCTCGAGCTGCTCGCGGCTCGTGATCTCGACCCCCGAGCCGTCGAGCATCCGCGCGGTCTGCGAGCCGAGCGTGCCGTCCATGAAGGTCTTGAGGTAGCCGACGCGCAGGAGCGGCGAGCCGAAGCCGCCTCGCACGTCGACCTCGGCGAGCTCGCCTGCCTTCACCTCCGGCAGCGATTGCCAGACGCGCAGGCAGAGCGCGCCCTCGGCGTCGAGCCGCTGCCAGAAGCGCAGCGCGCCGAGCCAGCCGTCCTTGTCGTGCACCGCCGTCACCCCGCGCGAGGCGGCGAGCTTCATCCCGGCCCGCATCGCCTCGACGTACTCGTCGTCGCTCGTCTCGATGTAGCGGTCCCGGAAGTGCCAGCACGACTCTTCGCGCAGCACGCCCGTCGGCTCGCCGCGCTCGTCCAGCTCGACCACGCCGCCCGGCACCTGCAGGTCGCCGTTCGCGCGCGCGAGCGCGGCCGAGTTGAGCCAGACCGAGTGCGAGTCGCGCGCCATCAGCGCGACCGGCCGGTCCGGCGCGATCGCGTCGAGCTCGTGCCGCGTCGGCTCGACCGGCGGCGACCAGTCGCCGCTGCGCCAGCCGCGGCCGCGTACCCAGGCGCCGCTCGAGCTCGGCAGCACCTCACGGACGCGCGCCACCGCCTCCTCGAGCGACCGCGTCCCCTCCAGCCGGACCTCGCCCTGCGCGAGCGCCCAGGTGGGGAAGTGCACGTGCGCGTCGTTGAAGCCGGGGACGACGCAACGCCCGCCGAGGTCGACGCGCTCCGGCCCGGGCAGCGCGGTCTCGTGCGCGCCGACGCCGCCGACGATCCGATCGCCCGCGATCGCGAGGCTCCGCGCCAGCGGCAAGGAGGGCTCCATCGTGCGGACGACGCCGTTCTCGAGGATCACGTTGCGAGAGTATCTAGCCGTGCCCGACGTCTTCGACCACGTCACCGTGCGCGTCTCCGACGTCGAGGCGTCGCGCCGCTTCTACCAGCTCGCGCTCGCACGGCTCGGCTACGGCGAGCCGTATCGCGGCGATGGGTTCTTCGAGTGGGAGGATTTCTCGATCGGGGCGGCGCGCCATGACCGGCCGGCGACGCGGAACCTCCACCTCGCGCTGCTCGCCCGCTCTCGCGAGACGGTGGACGGCTGGTGGCGGGCGCTGACCGACGCAGGCCATCCCGACGACGGGGACCCCGGGCCGCGGCCGCGGTACGGGCCGGATTACTACGGCGCGTTCGTGCGCGACCCGGACGGAAACAGCGTCGAGGCCGTCCACCGCGGCGAGCCGCGCGGCGGCGAGAATCGGCTCGACCATCTCTGGATCCGCGTCCGCGACCTGGCCGAGTCGCGGCTCTTCTACGAGACGGTCGCGCCGACGGTCGGCCTGCGGATCGAGGACGGCGACGCCGGCCGCTTCAACGTCAAAGGGAAGAGCCGCTTTTTAGCGCTCGTTCGAGACGAGCCGGCGAGCGAGAACGTCCACCTCGCGTTTCCGGCTCCCGACCGCGCGATGGTCGAGGCCTTTCACCGCGCAGCGCTCGAGGCCGGCTTCCGCGACAACGGCGGCCCCGGCGAGCGGCCCGAGTACCACGCCGGCTACTACGGCGCCTACGTGCTCGACCCGGACGGCAACAACGTCGAGGCGGTCTTCCACGACCGGAAGGAGGCACCTTGATCGTCCACGTCGGACTGCCAGCAGCACGTTCCCGAACGGATGGAGAATTCGGCAGGAATGGTGGAGAAACGGTGGGTTCCGCGATAATGTTTGGGTGAAGTCACGTTCGCCTCAGCGAACGGCCCCCACTTGCCGATCACTCGAACATGAAGCAGGCGTTCTCGCACCGCTCGCCGACAATCCCCGCCACGCTCGCCGCGGCGATGGGGATGTCGCTTTCGGTCCTCCTGCTCACCGGCGTGGGGGTCCAGGGCGAGCCGACGCCGCTGTTGCCCGCGATCGGCGGGGCCGCCGGGCGCGTGGCCGCAGATCTCCCGGCTACCGCTAGCGCGGGCCCTTCGGAGCCAGTCGGGAAGGCTGCCTCCTCTGCCCGGCCCGCCGCTACGCGGATCGAGGATTTCGTGCCGCAACGACGACAGGCAGCGACCAGCTCGCACCGGATACACCGCCACGCTCCGACCCGAGCCGTGCGGCCCGCGCCGGCCGCCACCCCCGTGCAGGCGCCGGCGCCCGCCGCGCCCACAACCCCGGTCACGGCGCGCCAGTTCAGCAGCACTGCGACGAAGGCAAAGGGCAAGGCGCGCGGCCATGGCCACAGGCGTACGCCGAAGCCGGCGGGCGGAGCGCCGGCGCCCCGTGCTCACGGGCACGGGAAGGCGCTCGGGCGCTCGAGCGAGCACCACCACGGACTCCCACCCGGTCACGCGAAGAAGGCGCCGACCGCTCCGTCGCCTCCCGCTACTCCTGCGAAGGGCAACGGCGGCGGGAACGGACACAAGGGAGGCAAGAAATAGGGCGCGTCGCGAGCGGCCGTCTGCGGCTCGCCACAGGGTTGCTGCTCCTGGCTCTCCCGCTCGCGGTCGTCGTCTGGGCGTTCGGCGGGGTCGCGGCGAAGCGCGCACGGAACAACGCTGACCAAGAGCTCGTTCGGGACCTGAACTCGGGCACTTCGACCTACTCGAGGCTCTCTCGCCAAGCGCGTCACAACGCCGAGAAACTCGCACGCTCCAGACGGGTCGGACGCGCGTTCGCGGAGGGTGACGAGAAGACGCTGCGAGCAATCGAGCAAGCGCATCCGTGGATCATCCTCTTGCACGGCGCGAAGAGGAGCTCGCATGTTCCGGAGGTCGAAGCGCGCGTGGACGTTATGGGCCGTAAAGGGACGATCGGGCGTGTTCTTGTCGTCCCTCCGTTCGGCCGACACCTCGTCGGGACTATCGCCGAGGAACACCACCTCCCCGGCGACCGTCTCGGCTTCCTCCTCGGCCGTCGGCTCGTTCGCGAGGACGGCGTTGGGCGGATCGACGCGCGGCCAGCGGCGGGAAAGCCGGCCGACGTTCGGGTGCAGGCGCTCGAATACCGAGCAGTCGCCCAACCCCTCCGAGATGGGCGAGACGCGCCGGCTCTGATCACGGTGCGCAAGCGGTCTGAGATCGCGGCTGAGGCCAACGACGTCCGTTGGCGGGTGATCGCGATCGGCCTCGGCCTCATCGGCGCGCTGCTCGTGACGGCGTACGCCGTGGCTCCTGCGATCGCCCGCAGCCGGCTCTCGCGGCTGCAGCGAGACCAGGCCGAGCGCGTGCTCGCGCGTCTGGGTGACGGCGTCTTCGTCGTCGACCGTGAGGGGGTGGTGCGGCTCTGGAACCAGGCGGCCGAGGCGATCACGGGCCTCCGGGCGGCGGAAGTGCGCGGCCGTCGGGCGGAGGAGGCGATTCCGGGGTGGACGGCGATCGCGACGTTCGTGCCGGTGGCCGATCAACCCGGGGAAGCAGACGGCCCCTCGAGCTCGGAGACGGTCCCGGTCGACGTCGCAGGCCGCGAGCTCTGGCTCTCGATCGTGGCCGTGGCGCTGGACGACGACACCGTCTACACCTTCCGCGACGCGACGCACGACCGCCGACTCGAGGACCTCCGCTCGCAGTTCGTTGCGACGATCTCGCACGAGATCAGGACGCCGCTCGCCTCGTTGCACGGCGCGGCCCTGACGCTCAGGGAGCACGACCTGCCCGCGCAGACTCAGGACGACCTCCTCGAGATGATCGCCGAGCAGTCGAACCGTCTTGCCAACCTCGTCGAGGAGATCCTGGTGGCGGGCCAGCTCGACAGCGGGTCGCTCCGGGTCGTCGCGGACACCTTCGATCCGGAGGAGCTGGTGCGCGGAGTCCTGACGGTTGCCCGGTCCCGGGTGGACAAGGAGACGACGATCGAGGTCGTTGTGCCGCCGGTCGTTCCGAAGGTGCACGGCGACGGCGAGCGCACGCGCCAGGTGCTGCTCAACCTGCTCGACAACGCGATCAAGTACGCGCCGTCAGGCAGACGAATCGAGGTAAGACTCGAAGCGGTAGGCGACCGGCTGCGCTTCAGCGTCCAGGACGAGGGCCTCGGCATCCCGGCGGGCGAGCAGGAGCGGATCTTCGACAAGTTCTATCGGCTCGATCCCGACCAGCGGCGCGGCATCGGCGGAACCGGCCTCGGCCTCTACATCTGCCGCGAGCTCGTCCGGTCGATGCACGGGCGCATCTGGGTCGAGTCGGAGCCTGGCAAGGGCACGACCTTCGCCTTCGAGCTGCCCGCGGAGCCGCTGCCGGTTCCGGCCTAGGGGCGCGCGGCTCGTCCGGTTAGCACGGGAGGGCGCGGAGGACGTACGCGTCCACCGCGTCCTCCTTGCCCTTGACGCGCAGTCCGGCTCTCGCCTCGACCACCGCGCCGTCCGGCAGGCGCTCGTACGTCTCCGCGCCGATCAGCACTCCGCCGACCGGGGCGAGACCTTCGAGGCGCGCGCCGGTGTTGATCATGTCTCCCATCATCGGGTACGCCACGTGGCCCTCGCCTCCGATCTCGCGGAGCACCGCCTCGCCGCTGTTGATGCCGACCCGCATTGGCGGCCAGTCAGAATGCTGCCCGGCGAGCTCGGCGAACCTGCGCTGGAGCGCCAGAGCGGCACATGCAGCCCGATGCGGGTGGTCGGGCTGGTCGCCGCGGCTGTTGAAGAGCGCGACCACGCCGTCGCCGATGAACTTCTCGACCTCGCCGCCGAACTGACGGGTGAGCAGCGGGGCGGCGATGCCCCAGTACGTGTTGAGGACCGTCGCGACCTCGGCCGGCTCCGACCGCTCGGCGAAGCTCGTGAACCCGACGAGGTCGCTGAAGAGGACGCTCACGTCCTGGCGACGCTCCCGTGTCGTCGGCAGGTAGAGATGCCGGAACCGCTCTTCGCGCCACTCGCGCCGAGCCGCGAGGCCGATGATCAGGAAAGCCGTCACGATCAGGCCGTGCCACTCCCACCAGCTGGCGTGCCACTTCCGCTCCCCGGTGAGCGCGACGCCGATCAGCGCCTCGGAGAGGAGGATGAAGCACGCGATGACGGCGGCCGGCAGTAGGTGCGGGCGGCAGCGGAAGATGCTCCAGTACCGCGCGGCGCTGACCGCGTATGCGACCGTCCCTACGACCGCCAGGGCAGTGAGCAGGCTGCCCGTCGCGGCCTCGCTGTTCGGCCCGCGCAGCGGTGGGAGCTTCGCGACCGTCCAGACGAGCCATACGCCCATGGCGACGACCACGCTGATCCGAAGCAGCCTGCGGTGGCGGATCACGAGCGGCGCGATGCCTGGCCGGACGTCGACGAACGCCGAGGCGCCTGCGAAGACGGCGCTCACGAGCAGCCCGACCGGAATCGCGACCTTGAAGCCGGCGTGATCCTCCGAGAAGAGGATCCCGGGCGTCCCGAGCGCGTGAAGCCCCATGAAGCCGCCGGTCGCCATGAAGGCCAGGGAGAGGAGCAGGACGCGGGCGTCGCCACGCCGGTTGGCCGCCTCGCCGGCGGCGTAGCCGAGCACGAACGCCACGACGCCGACGACCCCGAAGAGGCCGAAATGGACACGGTAGTTCTCGAAGTGGGGGTCGATCTGCGAGCGCAGCAGCAGCGACACCAGCCCGACCAGCGGCAGGGCGGCGGCCACGATCCAGGCGAGCGCCACCGCCCGCGCCCGCGGTCGGGACCGCAGTCGTCGACGGGTGTCCGTTGCATCCACTGGTCAAGAAGACGAAGACGGAGCCCGAAGTCTTCCCGACTGCCGGGCCGAATCGTCTCGGCATGGGCTCGCGAGACGCAGCTCACGCGCGGCCCCGGCGGCACGTTCCTTCAGGTAGGCCAACGCGGAAGGAGAGCAACGCAATGCTGAAGCTGTACGACTACGCCGCCTCGGGCAACTGCTACAAGGTGCGCCTGCTCCTCGCCCAGCTCGAGCGGCAGTACGAGCGGGTTCCGATCGACATCTTCGCGGGCGACACGCTCACCGACGAGTACGCCGCGAAGAACCCGGCTCGTTCCACGCCGGTACTCGAGCTCGAGGACGGCCGGTGTCTCTCGGAGTCGAACGCGATCCTCTTCTACCTCGCCGGCGGGACGGCTTTCCTACCGGATGACCCGTTCGAGCTTGCCGACGTCTTGCGGTGGCTGATCTTCGAGCAGACCGACGTGATGATGACGATGGGCGGGCTGCGCTTTCGCCTCCTCACCGGGCGGCTCACGGCCGACAGCCCGGACGCGAGCCGCAGACGGGAGGGCGCGGAAGCCGCTCTGCGCTTCCTCGACGAGCACCTGCAGGAGCACGAATTCCTCGCCGTCGACCGATACACGGTCGCCGACATCGCGACGTACGCGTACGCCCACGTCGCCGACGAGGCCGGGCTCGACCTCGGCCGGTACCCCGCGGTGCAGGCATGGCTCTCGAGGGTCGAGAAGGCAGCCTCGCTACAGGAACGATCTGGCGCCCTATCCCGACAACGCCTGGCCGGGTGCGGGAGTCTCTCTGTACGACTGAAGAGGCTCGGCGCGTGCGAGCATGCTCCACCGACCACCCCGAAGGGAGCGGATCATGATCGACCACGTCGGCCTGCCCGTCAGCGACTACGCCCGCAGCAAGGAGTTCTACTCGGCCGCGCTCGCGCCGCTCGGGTTCGAGCTCGCGATGGAGTTCGGCGGCCACTCCGCCGGTTTCGCCCGCGAGGGCAAGCCGTGGTTCTGGATCCACCAGGGCGAGCCGGCGGCCACCGGCGTCCACGTCGCCTTTCGGGCGGCCGACACCGCGACCGTCGATGCCTTCCACGCGGCCGCGCTCGCGGCGGGCGGCGAGGACAACGGCCCGCCCGGGATCCGCGAGCACTACCACCCGACCTACTACGCGGCGTTCGTCCACGACCCCGACGGCAACAACGTCGAGGCCGTCGACCACGGTCCTGCCGCCGAGGCCTAGTCGGCGCGACTCTCGCTCTGCACGCGGTGGAGCCTCCGCCGCGTTGCGTGCCGGAGGCGGAACTCCGCGACCAGGCGGTCGACCGCGTCGGCGTGCGCCGCGCGCCCGTAGGAGCCGAGCAGCGAGACCTCGATGTCCGTCTCCCCGACCTGGATCGCGACGCAGTCCGCCTGCTCTTCGAAGTACTCGAGCAGCTCGCGTACGAGCTTCGCATCTCCCACATGCACGCGCACCGATCTTCCTCCCGTCTCCCTAGACATCCGCACCCTCGCCGAGCCTCGGAGCGCGGGCGCCACCCGAACGTCCGGTCGTTCCAAGCCGAGGGTCGAGTCGGCTCCGGCTAGGCGACGTACGAGAGCGGGCGTTCCAGCAGTCCGCGCTCGTACGCGCAGCGCACGGCCTCGGTGCGGGTGGAGACGCCGAGCTTCCGGTAGATGTTCGTCAGGTGGAACTTCACCGTCTGCTCGGCGAGGAACAGCTGCTTCGCGATCGCCCCGTTCGACGCGCCTGATTGCAGCGCCTCGAGGATCGAGCGCTCGCGCTTGCTGAGCCCCGAATCCTCGAGCGACCTCCCCTTCGCGGACTCGACGAGATCGAGCGGGCAGAAGACGGCGCCGCTCACCACCTGCCTCAGGGCGCCCGCGAGGTCGCGTGGGTCGACGTGCTTCAGCACGAAGGCCGCCGCACCGCGCTCGAGGGCGGCGCGAACGAGTGCGGGGTCGTCGATCCCCGAGAGCATCACGACGGCGAGGCTCGGGTATCGCTCGCGCAGCTGGCCGAGGACGGCGAGGCCGTCGAGCCCCGGCATCCGGACGTCCAGCAGGACGACGTCGGGCCCGGTCTGACCGACGAGCGGCACGACCTTGTCGCCCGAGTCGGCCGCGCCGACCACCGAGATGTCGTCTTCCCGGTCGAGCATCGCCCGGATGGCATCGAGCATCAGTTGATGGTCGTCGACCACCAGGACCTTCAGTCGCCGCATTGCCGCAATCCCCTCGATTCAGCGGGCTCGTCGAGCCCTCCCCGCACGCAACGTATTGAGGTCGACCCGGGAAAACAAGACTCGCGGCGGCGAACTGGACCTTCCGGTGGGTCCGGCCATACCTCAGGCTCGGCAGCGGTCGGGCAGGCCCTCGAAAGGGGTGCTCCGGCAGAGGCGCTGAATCCCGCATCCGAGGGATTTCCCTTTTCCGCGCATCCACCAAGGTGTGAGGTACGTCGGCAAAGCGACGCCGGCGTATGCACGAACTGGAAACTGCGGCTCCGGAAAGGCCTTGAATGCGGCTAAGGCTGGTTGTGGCGGACGACCACGGCTTGATGGTGGAAGCGGTGCGGATCGCGCTCAGCGGACGTGAGGATCTCGAGGTAGTCGGCGTCGCGGAGAGCGGCAGCCAGGTGCTCCCGGTCGTCGAGCAGACCAAGCCCGACCTCTTGCTGCTCGACCTGCGGATGCCCGGAATCGACGGGCTCACGTGCATCCGGCTCCTGCGGGAGCGGGCGCCCGAGGTGCGGATCGCCGTGCTGTCGGGCTTCGACTCCGAGGCCGTGGCCGAGGAGGCGCTCGCGCTGGGAGCGAACGCGTTCATCTCGAAGCGCGTCGATCCTGCCGAGCTGCCAGCGGCGCTGCTCGCGGCCTACGAGGGCCCGGTGCACGCGCCGATCGGGCTCGGCGATGCAGATCGCGCCTCGGCCGTTCGCGCGGCGGGGCTGACCGACCGCGAGCTCGAGATCCTGCACGCCCTCGGCGAGGGCCGGTCGAACCGGGAGATCGCGAAGCTCCTGTGGCTCGCCGAGCAGACCGTCAAGTTCCACCTGACCAACATCTACCGCAAGCTGAACGTCGGCAGCAGGACCGAAGCGGTCCACTGGGCCTACGGTCACGGCCTGCTCGACACGTCCGTCGACGTCGACGCCGGGACCTTGCTGCAGCGAGCCTCAGGCGACCAGTGACGCGCTCGCCCGGTCGTGCCGGGCCTGCCACGCGCGCAGGAAGAACGCCAGCTCGACCCGCGCCTCCTGTTCGTCCAGCGCGGTCGCGTGTCGGACGCTGCACGACCACGGCCCGGTGCGCCGCGCCGGGCAGCCGCTCCGCCTGAACGAGCTGACGAGGTCGTCGACGAGCTCCGCGCGGTTGACGTGGACGGTGAGCGCGCTCACCGGCCGCGGCATCCCGATTGGGCGAGCGTGATCACGGGCCGCTCACAGTAGCGCGGACGACGACGGGTGGCCGCGCCCGGTCAGGCTGCTCCACCGAGCAGCATGGTCGCCACCGCGCCGGCCGCGAGAAACGGGCCGAGCGGCAGGTACCGCCGCAGCGCGGGGCGGCCTTCGCGCGCCAGCAGGACCAGGCCGACTGCCGCAACGAGACAGAAGCCGATCAGCAGGGCCGTCAGGACCGCCGACCCGAGCAGCGCGCCCAGCAGGAGCGCCAGCTTCGCGTCGCCCATGCCGAGGTCGCCCGGCCGAAGCATCGCCCCGACGAACAGGAACCCGCCGGCCAGCAGCGCCGCGAGCACGTGCTCGGCGAACTGCGCCGGGCTCACGGCGAGCGCTGCGGCCAGTACGAGCGCCGTCGCCGGCAGGACGATCCGATTCGGCAGCAGCCGCGTCTCGACGTCGATCACCGCCACCCAGGCGAGGGCTCCCGCCGTCGCGGCTGCGACGGCGTCCCAGGCCGAGATGCCGTTCCGCAGGAGGACGGCCGCGGCGACGCAGGCGGCGAGCAGCAGGGCCGACCCGGTCCTCTCCGGCCGCAGGGGTGCACGCGTGGGTGAGGCGATCTCGCTCACGGCGACCACTATGGCCGACCGCAGGCCGGGTGTCTGTACCGAAACGGCTTGTCCCGTCAGGACCTTCGTGTGTGGGTGACGGAGGGCGCGGCGACTGGAATGTCGTGCGTCATGCACGAGTTCTGCGAGCAGCTGTCGGCGGCGCTCCGCCGCGAGGACGGCCAGGGGGCCACCGAGTACGGCTTGGTGATCGCCGTGATTCTCCTGTCGCTCGCGCTCACGGTCGTGACCCTCGCCAGCTCGATCACGACGTTCCTGGACGGCGTGGCCGGCCTGGTCGACCTCCTCGTGCCGTAGGCGCTCGCCCGCGCCGGGCGCGACCGCGTGCGTCTGCACCGAAGGGCTAGCCGGGTCAGGACCATCGTGGGTGGGTCGGACGAGCGGCACGCGCCTGAATGGCTTACGTAACGACCATCGACAGGCGAGGACGTGCAGCCCGTCTGTCCGACTTACCTGGGGAGGTAAGACATGCACACGCTGTACGAGCACGTCTCTCGCGCTCTTCGCAGCATCAAGCGCGAGGAGGGTCAGGGCGCCACGGAGTACGGCCTCGTGATCGCGTTCCTCGTGGTCGCACTGGCCGTGACCGTCGGGGCGCTGGGCGCCTCGATCGGCAACTTCCTGACCGGCGTCGGTGGGGCTCTCGAGGCCCTCATCCCGTAGGTCGGGGCGACTGCGCGGGGGTTGGAGCGGCGATGCCTAGATGGACGCAGCCTCTCTCCAACGCTCGCGGCGGCAACGAGGCGTGGGCTCCGCGCGAGGTCGCGGAGTCCGCGCCCCTGTGCCGGCGCGCGCGGGCGGAGTCGGGTCAGTCGGCGGTCGAGTTCGCGCTCGTCGTGCCGTTCATCTGCCTGCTCCTGCTCGCGCTCGTGGACTTCGGCAAGGCCGTCAACTACTGGCTCGACGCGAATCACCTTGCCAACGAGGGCGCCCGTCTCGCCGCGGTGCTGGGCGACCAGCCCCCGCCGGCCGGCGGCCTCCAGCAGTGGATCCAGCAGCAGGCGGAGACGAACGAGCTCCGGAACGGGACCGGGTCGGTGACCTCTCCGGCGCAGGTCTGCATCAGCTTTCCGAACGGCCGCGAGATCGGCAAGCCGGTGACGGTGACGGTCCGGGCGGCCTACCAGTGGATTCCGTTCATCGGGGGCGGCACGCTCGACATCACCGGCTCGTCGACGATGCGCCTCGAACAGCTTCCGACCTACGCGGACGGCTGCACGTGATCGGCGAGCTTCGCAACCGCCTTCACGGCGCCGGTGAGCGCGGGGGAATCCTCGTGCTCTTCGCGCTCCTGCTGCCCGTGCTGGTGCTGATGCTCGCGCTCGCGATCGACGTGGGCAACTGGTTCGTGCACAAGCGTCACCTGCAGATGCAGGCCGACGCGGCCGCGCTGGCCGGAGGTGCTCACTTCGGCGACTGCTTCTCGCCCGACCCGGGCGTCTCGGGCGCCGCCGACACCACCATCGTGAACGCGGCGACCGAGTACGCGGGCAGCACGTCGAGCGCCTACAACTTTCAGATCGGCGGCGGCGCGCCGCGGGTGACCACGCTCTTCAACAGCAAGACCTTCGCCGTCGGCGGCCCGGGAGGCGACGACACCGAGACCGAGCAACCGTGCGAGACGGCCCACCTGATGCTGGACGTCAAGCAGACGGAAGCGAACGTGCCCTACATCCTCGGCTCGCTGCTCGACGCAATCGTGCCGGGGACGCCCTCGACAGTCGTCCCGGCGATCAACGCACGCGCGCGCGTCCAGTTGAAGCGCCTGACGATCATGAAGGGCTCGCTGCCGCTGGCCGTGCCGGACATCAACCCGAAGCACGTCACGGCGACCTTCGTCAACGAGACGGCCGGCGGGACGCTCCTGGCCGGGCCGGTCGAGCTGGCGAAGGGCGCGGCGGCCGGCGGGATCAACTACTGGAGCGGCTCCGGCGGCGTGACGCTCCCCGCCGACGTGAAGGTCGGCGTCCGCATCGGCCTCGGCGGCCAGAGCGGGCCTTGCGCCGCCGCGAACGGCACGGGCGGGCCGGGCTACGTCTGTTACGACTACAACACCTCGTCGATCGGCCTCGCGGCGATCCGGAGCGTCGGAGCGGGCGGCACGCCGACCGTGCCCAAGCCGCGCGTCTGGGCGACGACCAACTGCGCGCCCAGCGGGGGGCCCTTCTTCCAGCCCGCCGACGTCGCCGCTCCGGCGACGACGTGCGGTGCGTCGGTCCAGGTCGCGATGCAGTCGACCACGGCGATCGACCCGACGAAGGTCCTGCTGGCGAACGCGATCCTGAACGGCGCGGGGCTCAAGAACGTCACGCAGCCGCTCGTCTACAGCGCCGCGAACGGGTACTGGTCGACGGGCTACACGTTCGGCGTCCCCGTCGACGGGGGCCCGGTCGACGTCACGATCGAGTGGCGCTACCAGGGCGGCAGCAAGCAGACGTTCGGCAACGTCCAGCGCATCTACAGCGGCACCGAGGACTCGTCCGGCCCGGTCAAGTCGCTCGCGCTCTCGTCCTCGACCGCGACCACGGGATCGCCCTACACGCTCAGCTCCGGCACGCACACCGTCACCGTCGACGTCGGCATCCAGGGCAGCCTCGACCTCACGAACAGCGCGACCACGACCATGCTGCGGCTCACCGGCGGCAGCCGGACGAGCGCCGTCGCGTGCGACGGTCCCGGGGCGGCCGAGTTCCGCTCCGCGATCGTCAACGGCTGCCAGACGCCGTACCAGCTGAACGACCCCGGCTTCTGCCCGGATCCGTCGCCGCCCGCCGGGCCGGCCGACTGCGTCCCGACGAAGACCGGGACGACCGCAGGGCCGACACTCCAGGGCCTGGACGAGCGCTTCGCTTCGTGCCCGGCCAACAACTGGCCGGACTACGACGTCGACAGCGACCCGCGGGTGGTCAAGCTGATGATCACCGACTTCTCGGCGCTGGGCGGCAGCGGCACGACCGACGTGCCAGTCACCAATTTCGCGGCCTTCTACGTCACCGGCTGGACCGACTCGAAGTGCGGCACGAACGAGCCGCCGCCGGGTGACGTCAAGAAGGGCGCGATCTGGGGCCACTTCATCAAGTACGTGGCGCCGGATCCGAACAGCGGGGGGACGGACGACTGCGACCCGCTGGCCATCACGCCGTGCATCCCCGTACTCGTCAAGTGACAAGCGATCGGAGGTAACTGCAATGGAGTTCGCACAGAGGTTGATCTCGACGAGGAGGGGCTCGCTCTACGTCGCGGTGGGCGCCGCGCTGCTCGCGGGCATCGCGATCCTCGTCTACCTGAACCAGTACCGGAACCACCTGCAGGCCGGGACGACGCCCGTCACCGTCCTGATCGCCCGGCAGACGATTCCCAAGGGCACGCCCGGGAGCGTCGTCGCCTCGAAGGGCATGTTCACGGCGACGACCATCCGCGAGAGCCAGCTGCGCGACGGCGCGTTCAGCGACGCGGCGAGCCTCACCGGCAAGGTCGCGACGAGCGAGGTCTACGAGGGCGCTCAGCTCACGGCCGGCACGTTCTCGGCCTCGTCGACGGCGCTCGCCGGAACGCTGACCGACCGCGAGCGTGTCGTCTCGATCCCGCTCGACTCGGCGCACGGCCTGATCGGCCAGCTCGAGGTCGGCAACCGCGTCGACGTCTACGCCGGCTTCAACGTGATCCCGATCCGGCCCAACGGCTCGCCCGCGAACGGCGGCCAGGCCCGGCCGGTGCTGCGGATGGTCATGTCGGACATCCCGGTCGTCGCGATCGGCAACAACAGCGGCGGCCTCGGGTCGAAGGCCACGAACGTCAGCCTGCGGGTGAACGACGAGCAGGCGGCGCAGCTGGCCTTCGCCTCCGAGAACGGCAAGCTCTGGCTGTCGCTGCGGCCGAGCGCCGGCGCGAAGCAGGCGCCGCCGCGCATCGTGACGGCGGAGACGCTCCTGCTGGGCGTGCGCCCGGTCACGGTGCTGCGCTCGCTCGGAGGCCGTCGATGAACGGCCTCGGGGCAAAGATCCTGCTCGTCCTCGAGGACGGGGTCGACGCAGTGGCGATCGAGCAGGCGCTCCCGGCCGGGACGCGCGTGCAGTCGGCCCGCCTGAGCGGCGGCGACAACGGACGGCTGCCGCTAGCGGATGCCGCCGACGCCGAGCTCCTCGTGGTCGCCTGCGCGTCCGACGAGGAGCACACGCTCGAGCTGATCCAGGCGGTGCAGACCCAGCTCCAAACCCGCCCGCCGGTCGTGGTGATCTACGCCGGCAGCCCGAACGGCTTCATGGAGCGGGCCTTCGAAGCCGGCGCGGACGACCTGATCGCGCTACCGCAGTCGCGGGAGCAGCTGGCGTTCGCGCTCGAGAAGGCCCTCGTCCGCCGGCGCGGCGCAACGCCGTCGCAGGCGGGAACGATGATCGCCGTCCTCGGGCCGAAGGGCGGCACCGGCAAGACGCTCACCGCCTGCAACCTGGCCGAGGCGCTCGCGGCAGCCGACACCTCACCGGTCGTCGTCGACCTGGATCTCCAGTTCGGCGACGTCGGGCTCGCGCTCGGGCTGCGGCCGGAGCTGACGATCCACGACCTCGCGGTCGCCGGCGGTTCGCTCGACGCCGAGAAGATCGAGAGCTTCCTCGTGCGGCATCCGTCGGGTGGCGCTGCGCTGCTGGCGCCGGTCCGGCCCGACCAGGCGGCAGCCGTCTCGCCGGGCTTCCTGCGAACGGTCTTCGACCACCTGCGCTCGCGTCACGACTTCGTGATCGTCGACACGCCTCCCGCGTTCACGCCCGAGGTGATCGCCGCGATCGACGCGGCCTCGCACCTCTGCCTCGTGGGGATGCTCGACGCGCTCTCGCTGAAGGACACCAAGATCGGCCTGGAGACGCTCGCGCAGATGGGCTACGACCCGGCGGAGGTGACGCTCGTCCTGAACCGGGCCGACACGAGCATCGGCATCTCGATGGCGGACGTGGAGCGCCTGCTCGGCCGGAAGCCGGACGTGCTGGTGCCGAGCGACCGGGCGATCCCGACGGCGATCACGGAGGGCCGCACGATCGTGGCGGCCGAGCCGCAGTCCGCCGCCGCCCGGGCGTTCACGTCGCTCGCGCAGACCTACCTCGCGGGCGGCAAGAGGCCGCGCCTCCACCCGCTCCAGCCGGCGCCGCGGAGGCGACTCGCACTGCTCAAGAAGGGAGCCGCGTGATGGAGCTCCACGAACGACTGTCCCGCACGAACGGCGACGGGCCCGCGTGGACCGGTAGCGCCGATCCGTTCGCCGAGGTGAAGAACCGCATCCACCTCGCGATCGTCAGCGAGCTCGGCCCGCGCCTCTTCGAGGTGAGCGACGGCGACTCCGCGCGCGACCGCGTCGTGGGCGAGATCCGGACGCAGCTTCAGCAGGAGGTCGGCCTCTCGCGCGAGGACCGCGAGCAGATCGCGTCGGAGATCGCAGACGACATCTTCGGCTACGGGCCGCTGGAGCGGCTCCTGCCGGACGAGTCGATCTCGGAGATCATGGTCAACGGCCCGCACGAGATCTGGATCGAGCGGCGGGGCCTGCTCTCGCTCACCGACCTGCGCTTCTCGGACGAGTCGCATCTGCGGCGGATCATCACGAAGATGGTCGGCCAGATCGGCCGGCGCATCGACGAGTCGTCGCCCATGGTCGAGGCGCGCCTGCCGGACGGCTCACGCGTCCACGCGATCGTCCCGCCGCTCTCGCTGACGGGGCCGCTGCTGACGATCCGCAAGTTCGCGCAGAACCGCTTCGCGATGGACGAGCTCGTCCAGATCGGGACGGTCTCGGCTGCGTCGGCCGACTTCCTCGCCCGCTGCGTCCGCGCCGACGTGAGCATGCTGATCTCCGGCGGGACGGGCACCGGCAAGACGACGCTGCTGAACGCGCTCTCCGCCGCCGTGCCGGGCGGCGACCGGATCATCACGATCGAGGACGCCGCCGAGCTCCAGCTCTCGCAGGAGCACGTGCTGCGCCTCGAGTCGCGGCCCAAGAACATCGAGGGCGAGGGCGAGATCACGATCCGCGACCTCGTCCGGAACGCCCTGCGCATGCGGCCCGACCGCATCATCGTGGGCGAGGTCCGCGGCGCCGAGGCGCTGGACATGCTGCAGGCGATGAACACGGGGCACGAGGGCTCCCTGTCCACCGTGCACGCCAACTCGACGCGCGACGCGCTGAGCCGCATCGAGACGATGGTGCTGATGGCCGGCTTCGACCTGCCGGTGAAGGCGATCCGGCAGCAGGTCTCGTCGGCGCTCGACCTGATCGTGCAGCTCGAGCGGCTCGACGACGGCACTCGGCACGTGACCGCGATCGCCGAGGTGCAGCGGATGGAGGGCGACACGATCACGCTCCAGAACCTGTTCGAGTTCCACGTCGACCGCGTCGAGGCGGACCGCACGGTCGTCGGCGAGCTCCGGCCCACCGGGCTGCGGCCCGCGTTCCTCCCGAAGTTCGCGCGGCACGGAATCGAGCTGCCGCCGGACACCTTCGGCTCGGCGGTGACGGGGATCTACGGGACGGGAGGAGCCCGGTGAGACGCGCGCTCCTCACGCTCGCGCTCGCCGTCGCCGCCCTCACGGCCTCGACGGCGGCCGCCGCTGCCGACGTGCAGCTGACCCCGGTCGGGCGGCTGCCCTTCCCCGACCGCGGCTACCTCGTCGATCTGCCGCCCGGCATGGTCGTCGAGCCGGGCGCCGTGGTCGTCCGGGAGAACGGCAGCCGTGTGCGGGACCTGGCGGTCTCGCCGGTCCAGACGTCGGGGATCCACTACGGCGTCGTGCTGGCGATCGACGCCAGCGACAGCATGCGCGGCGCGCCGCTCGAGGCCGCGCTCGCGGCCGCACGGGCGTTCCTGGCGCACCGCGAAGCCGACGAGGAGGTCGGAATCGTCGCTTTCAACGGCCGCGTGCGGGTGCTGCACGCGCCGACCTCGGACCCGGCGGTGCTGCGGCACGCGCTCGCGCAGCCCCCGGCGGTGGCGTTCGGGACGCGCATCTACGACGCGCTCGACCGCTCGCTCGCCCTGCTCGACCGGGCGAAGCTCTCGACGGGCTCGGTCGTGCTCCTCTCGGACGGTGCCGACCTCGGCAGCCGCGCGGACGCGGGCCGCGTGCTCGCGCGGGCGCGGGCGCGTCACGTGCGCGTCTTCACCGTCGGCCTGCGGTCGAGCGCGTTCGACGCGCAGACGCTGCAGACGCTCGCCGAGCGAAGCGGCGGTAGCTACGCCGAGGCGCCGACGGCCGAGCGCCTGCGCTCGGTCTACGCCGAGCTGTCGCGGCGGCTGGCGGGCGAGTACCTCGTGCGCTACCGCTCGGACGCGAGGCCGCACTCGCAGGTTCGGGTCGCGGTCGAGATCCGCGGCATCGGCGCCGGGCGGACGAGCTACACGGCGCCGACGCCGTCCGGGCTCGCGCCGTTCCACCGGTCGTTCGTCTCGCGCCTCGTGCTCTCGGGAGCGGCGAGCTTCTTCCTCAGCCTGCTGATCGCGGCGCTGGCGGCACTCGTGATCGTCGCCTTCCTGCGGCGCGGCGGCCGGCCGGTCGTCGACCGGATCACCGACTTCGCCGGCGGCACCACGGGGGCCGCCCCGGAGGACGGCGGGCGCCGCCTGCAGGCGCGCCTCTCGAAGCGGCTTCGCGCCGGAGAGGGGCTGCTGGCGAAGTTCCAGGAGGAGCTGGAGGTGGCGCGCATCGAGACCTCGGCCACGCGGATCGTGCTGCTCACGCTGGGCGGCACGGTCGCGGCGATGTTCCTGCTCGGCCTCGTCTCGCCGGTCTTCGCCGTCCTCGGGCTGCTGACGCCGGTCGCGACGCGCTCGTACGTCTCGCGGCGGCTGCACAAGGTTCGAAGCGACTTCGCCGACCAGCTGGCCCCGAATCTGCAGGTGCTGGCTTCGGCGCTCCGCGTCGGCCACAGCTTCAGCGGCGCGCTCTCCGTCGTCGTCGAGAACGCGCACGAGCCTTCCAGGAGCGAGCTGCGGCGGGTCGTGGCCGACGAGCGCCTGGGCGTTCCGATCGAGGAGTCGGTCCGCCGCGTGTCGGAGCGGATGGCGAGCCGCGACCTCGACCAGGTCGCGCTCCTGGCCGAGCTGCAGCGGACGGCCGGCGGCAACGCCGCCGAGGTGCTCGACACGGTGGTCGAGACCCTGCGCGAGCGCGCGGACCTCCGGCGCCTGATGCAGACGCTGACGGCTCAGGGCCGGCTGGCGCGGTGGATCCTGACCGCGCTCCCGGTCGTCGTGGGGCTTGGCATGTGGCTGCTGCAGGCAGATGCGATGCGGCCGCTGCTGAGCACGTCGGTCGGCCAGATCCTGCTCGTCTCGGCCACGATCATGGTCGTCGCGGGGTCGCTCGTCATCCAGCGCATCGTCGAAATCGAGGTCTAGGAGAGGGACATGGTCATCCTGCTACTGCTCGGCATCGTCCTCTGCGGCATCGCGATCATGGCGGCCGCACGCACGCTCGCTTTCGGGCTCCTGCGGCGGAGAGAGACGCTCGCGCAGATCGCGGCCTACGGCTTCCAGGGGGTCGAGCCCGCTCCCGCCCGGCGGCGGGGCCTGAAGGAGGGGCTCGAGCGCCTGGTGCGGGCCGTCGGCACGCTCGCGCTGCGGCATGCGAGCACCGAGCACGAGGCCAAGCTCCGCACCTTGCTTCGCGCCGCCGGCTACTACGGGACCGAGCCTGCGACCTACCTCGGCTACCGGATCACGCTCGCGGCTTTCGTCCCGCTCGTCTGGCTGGTGCTGCTCGCCGAGGCCGGAGCGTTGGGAGCCCGCGCGTTCGTCGGGATCTGCATGCTCGGCGGGCTCGGCTGGATCCTGCCGAAGTTCGTGCTCGAGCGGAAGGCGACGACGCGGCTCCAGGAGATCGATCGCGAGATGCCGGAGCTCGTCGACCTGCTCGTGACGACGGTCGAGGCCGGCGTCGGCTTCGCCTCGGCGCTCCAGCTCGTCGCGCAGCGCGTCGAGGGGCCGCTCGGCCAGGAGCTGAGGCTCGCGCTCCAGGAGCAGAGCATGGGCATGACCATCGAGGACGCGCTCCGCCACATGCTGAGCCGCGTCGACAGCGCCTCCGTCCGGGCCTTCGTACAGGCGATCCTGCAGGGGCAGACGCTCGGCGTCTCGATCGGGAAGATCCTCCGGGACCTGGCCGTCGACATGCGCAAGCGGCGCCGCCAGCAGGCGGAGGAGCGTGCTCAGAAGGCACCGACCAAGATCCTGTTCCCGCTCGTGATCCTGATCCTGCCCGCGCTGCTGATCGTCGCGCTCGGCGGCCCGCTGCTCGGCCTGATGCAGAACCTCGCGAGCGCCTGACGGCCGAAGGTGCGGGCGTGGGCGCCGGGCTAGTGGCGCACGCCGGGTAGCTCGGCGAGCGCGCGCAGGACGCACCCGGAGACCCAGAAGGCGAGCGTCAGGGACGGCAGCACCACGGCGAGCAGCGCGAGCGGCACCGCCGGGCGGCCGAGCTCGGCGATCGCCCGGAACACCGGAGTCGAGACCGTGAGCACCAGGGCCACCACCAGCACGGCTGCGACCATGCTCGGCAACCGCCGTGGTCCGGCGTCCGGGAAGCGCACGAGCAGCCACAGTGCGAGCGCCGCGCCGCCCAGGCAGAACCCGAGAAGGATCGCGTCTCCGCTCATGACCGCCCTTTCGACAGCTTGCCGGACAGGCTTGAGCATACTCGTCTGCCCGGCCAGGCGGCGGTCAGCCGGCGCTCAGGACGACCCGTGCGACGCTTACCGACCCGCGCCGCGCCTGCGCTCGAGCAGCGCTCGCGCGCGCGGATGCTGGCGGGCCCAGGCCGCGTAGGAGGTGTCGCGCGCCTCGAGCCAGCGCTTGAACGACGCCGCGTCCACGAAGACGCGGCCCGACCAGGCCAGCGCGTTCACGTGTGGCTGCTTCGTGACCGTGATCGCGTGCGGGTGACGGATCGTTCGCGCCACCCTCAGCCACGTCATCCCCGCCGCGAGCGCGATCGCGAGCAACACGACGAGCGCGACGGCCCTGCGCGGCCACCGGCCGCGAGTGCCCGGCGCGACGTCGAGAACGCGCGCTTCTGCCTGGCTCACGACCAGATTCAACGGCGCGGGAGCCGTGTGCACACCCCACCTCGGTCCAGTTCGAGCTAGACGGGGGTGGGGCGGCGGACCCGCGGCGGCGCCGTAGCGTGGGAGACGTATGGACGTGGAGACGCTCGTCGGTGGCGACGGCCGGGTGGTGCTGGAGCGCTGCGCGGTCGCCGACGGCTTCCTGACGCGGCTGCGCGGCCTGCTGGGGCGCCGCGGGCTCGAGGCCGGCGAGGGCCTGCTGCTCAGCCCGAGCTCGTCCGTCCATACGGTCTTCATGCGATTCCCGATCGATGTCGTCTTCCTCGACCGCGGCCTCCGTGTCCTCGGGGTGGTCCCGAACCTGCGGCCCTGGAGGCTCGCCGGCCGGCGCGGTGCGCGGCACGTGCTCGAGCTCGCCGCGGGCCAGGCGCAGGCGCGGGCAATCCGACACGGCGAGCACCTGACGCTCGCCGCCACACCGTGACCATGACCGCTGCGGAGCTGCGGAGCCGGGTTCCTGACGAGCAGGTGGTCGCGTGGCGGCGCGAGCAGCTCAGGCGCGCCGGGTGCCGGCGCTTCGAGGCGGGGGTGCTGGCGCGGGAGCTGACGGTCGACCTGCATCGGGCGGTGGCGCTGCTCGAGCGCGGTTGCCCCTCGCGGATCGCCCTGGAGATCCTCCTTTAGACTCGCGGCGGTGACCGCGGTGCCGTGGCTCGTGGCAGGCTCGTACCTCGAGTCGTGCAACTGCGAGGCGATCTGCCCGTGCCGGCGGATCGACGGCGTGATGGGCGGCCGCTCGACCTACGGGGTCTGTCTGGGCGCGCTCTCCTGGCGGATCGAGGAAGGCCACCTGAACGGCCTCGACCTGTCCGGCCTCGGCGTCGTGCTCGCGATGCGCTACAGCGACGACGAGGAGGGCTCGCCCTGGAGCTTCGTCCTCTACGTGGATCAGCGCGGCGACGACGCGCAGCGCGTCGCGCTCGAGGCGATCTTCAGCGGGCGCCTCCGCGGGTCGCAGGTCGACCACTTCCCGTGGGCCTGGAAGTCGAGCCACAGCCTCGCCGTGCGGCCGGCCGAGATCGAGATCGAGCACGTCCCGGGGCGCGGCTGGTTCCGCGCCGGCCGCTACGTCTACGTCCGCGTCCTGCGGCCGGTCGAGAGCGGCGAGACCGTCACCTGCGTGATCCCCGGCCACGAGCGCACCGGCCGTGAGGTCTACGCGGAGAACCTCGAGGTGAGCGACGGCGAGCTCGAGTTCTCGTTCCGCGGCAACTGCGGCTACGAGAGCGACTTCGCCTACAAAGGCCCCGTCTAGACTCCGCGGCGTGCCGAGCGACCCGCTGAGCGGCGAGCAGCGCGAGATCCGCGACCTCGTGCGCGACCTCGCGCGCGAGCGTGTGGCGCCGAGGGCGGCCGAGATCGACAAGTCGGCCGAGTTCCCCTGGGACATGGTCGAGCTGATGCGCGAGCACGACCTGCTCGGCCTGCCGTTCGAGGAGCAGTACGGCGGCACCGGCACCGGCGCGCTGATGGTGCTCGTGGCGATCGAGGAGCTGTCCAAGGTCTGCGCGACGACGGGGCTGATCCTCGCGGTGCAGGAGCTGGGCTCGCTCGGGATCAAGCTCGCGGGCAGCGACGAGCAGAAGGCGAGGTGGCTGCCGAATCTGGCGAGCGGCGAGTGGCTGCCGGCCTACGCGCTCACCGAGGCGGGCTCGGGCTCCGACTCCGCCGCGATGCGCAGCGAGGCGCGCCGTGAGGGCGACGAGTACGTGCTCAACGGCGGCAAGCGCTTCATCACCAACGCGGGCGTCGCGCACCTGTACGTCGTGTTCGCCAAGACCGACCCGGAGGCCGGCCACTCGGGCATCTCGGCGTTCGTCGTCGAGGCCGACACGCCCGGGTTCGAGGTCGGCCGGATCGAGCCGAAGATGGGCATCAAGGGCTCGACGACCGGCGAGATCTTCTTCGACGACTGCCGCGTCCCGGCCGGGAACCTGCTCGGCGAGGAGGGCAAGGGCTTCCGCCTGGCGATGCGGATCCTCGACCGCTCGCGGCCCGGGATCGGTGCGCAGGGCCTCGGCCTCGCGCAGGGCGCGACCGACTACGCGCTCGAGTACGCGAAGGGCCGCGAGACGATGGGCAAGCCGATCGCGCAGCACCAGCTGATCGCGGCCACCCTCGCCGACATGGAGACCAAATGCGAGGCCGCTCGCGGCCTGCTCTACAAGTGCGGGCAGCTGATCGACGAGGGTGCCGACGGCTCGGACCTGACGAAGATCTCGGCGATGGCGAAGCTCTACTGCACCGATGTGGCGATGGAGGTCACCACCGACGCCGTGCAGATCCTGGGCGGCTACGGCTACATCCAGGAGTACCCCGTCGAACGGATGATGCGCGACGCGAAGATCACGCAGATCTACGAGGGCACCAACCAGATCCAGCGCCTCGTGATCGCTCGGGAGATGCTGAAGGAGTCGCGCGCCTTCCTGCTTGCGGGGGTCGGCTGAGCCAGCAGGCGCGTAGCTTCAACCGCGCGGCCGAGGAGTACGAGCGCGGGCGCCCCGGCTGGCCGCCTGAGGTGCTCGAGCTGGTGCCGGTTCCCGCCGAGGCGACGGTGCTCGACGTCGGCGCCGGCACCGGCAAGCTGACAAGGGTCATCGCCGCCCGCTACGCGAAGGTGATCGCGCTCGAGCCGCTCTCGGAGCTGCGCGCGATCCTCGAGGAGCGCGTGCCGCAGGCGGAAGCGCTGCCGGGAGTCGCGGAGGCGATCCCGCTCGGCGACGGCTCCGTCGACGCCGTCTTCACCGGGCAGGCGTTTCACTGGTTCGCAAACGACGTGGCGGTCGCCGAGATCGCGCGCGTCTTGCGGCCCGGCGGGGTCCTTGCGCGGCTCTGGAACGAGGCGATCGAGCCGAACCCGCTCCCGCCGAACTACCGTGCGCGGCTCGACCAGCTCTACGAGGCGATGCCGCCGCCTCCGATTCCCGAAGACCTCTTCGACGGCACGCCCTTCGGCGAGATGCACGAGGGCGCCGTCGAGCACGAGCAGCGCTCGAGCCGCGACGATGTGCTCGCCTTCTCGGCCTCGACCAGCTGGATCGCAAGCCGAGACGATCGCGACGAGGTGCTCGCAGAGCTCGCGTCGATGCTGCCGGCGGGCGACTACGTCTTCCGGATGCGCACGAACTTCGAGTGGGCGACGAGGGGTTGATCGCGGTGTCCGAGCTCGGGTTGAGCTTCGGGAACGTCGCCGAGACCTACCACCGGGTCCGGCCGCCGTACTCGCAGCTGTTGCTCGACCGCGCGCAGGAGGCCCTGGAGCTCGATGGGAGCTCCCGCGTCCTCGATCTCGCTGCCGGCACCGGCCGGCTGACACGGGAGCTCGCGCGCCGCCTCGGCGAGGTCGTCGCCGTCGAGCCGGACGCGCGGATGCGGGCGGTGCACGGCGGGGCTCTCGAGGGGCGAGCGGAGGCGATCCCGCTCGACGACGGGAGCTTCGACACGGTCTTCGTCGGCGAGGCGTTCCACTGGTTCGACCCTGCCGCTGCCATCGCCGAGCTCGTCCGCGTGCTGCGGCCGCGCGGCGGGCTGGCGATCGTCTCGACGCACTGGTGGGAGACGGAGCCGCCGCTCCCGGACGCGGCACTCGAGGTGCTGAGCGAGCCGTACGAACGGTCCCGCCCACAGCGCCGGCCGCCGTGGGACGACGCGTTCGCTACTTCACCGTTCGAGCCACTCCGCTACGAACGAGACGAGGACGAGATGACCGTTAGCCCGGACGAGCTGCTCACGCTCTACTCGACGACGAGCTCCCTCGCCGCGCTTCCCGTGGACGAGCGCGTCGCCCTGTTCGCGCGCGCGCGGCCGCTCCTTGCGGGGCCGTATCGGCTGCCGCTCCGCCACGAGCTCACGTGGACACGTCTCGCATGAGCGACGAGCTGCACGTCGGCCACCGCACCGTCCGCCTCACGAGCGCGGACCGCGTGCTCTTCCCAGGCGACGGAGTCACGAAGGGCGATCTCGCCTCGTACTACGCCGAGGTCGGGCCGACGCTCGTGCCGCATCTGCGTGACCGGCCGTTCACGCTCAAGCGCTACCCCCACGGCATCCACGACCGCCCCTATTTCGCGAAGCAGGCGCCGAAGGGGAAGCCAAGGTGGGTTCCGACCCGGCAGTTTCGGACCTGGCCGCGCGAAGGCGGCTCGCGGCTGGTCGACTTCGCGCTCGTGAACGAGCCCGCCGCGCTCGTGTGGATGGTGCAGATGAACTGCATCGACATGAACGCCTGGTATTCGCGCGTCGACAAGCCCGAGCGGCCCGACTACGTCGTCTTCGACCTCGACCCGCCCGAGTCGCGGAACGGCTTCGTGCAGGCGATTCGGGTGGCGCACCTCGTCCGCGAGGCGCTGGAGAAGCTGGAGCTGCGCTCGTACGTGAAGACGAGCGGCGCCGACGGCATCCACGTGCTCATGCCGATCACGCGGCGGTACTCGTACCGCGACACGTACGACTTCGCGGAGCACGTGTCACGCGCGCTGGAGGCGGAGAACCCGGGCCTCGTGACGACGGAGTGGCTCAAGAAGAAGCGGCGCGGCGTGCTCGTCGACCACCGCCAGAACGGGCACGGCAAGACGATCGCGTCCGCGTACTCGGTGCGCCCGAAGCCGGGTGCGCCGGTCTCGACCCCGCTGCGCTGGGAGGAGCTCGGCGAGAAGGTGCGGCCGCGGGACTTCGGCATGCGCGACGTGCTCGCGCGGGTCGAGAAGCAGGGCGACCTCTTCGAGCCGGTCCTGCGCGGCGGCCAGGCGCTCGGCCCCGCGCTGCGGCAGCTCCGTACGTGACCGGTGCGCTGGTCGTCGGGTCGGGGCCCAACGGCCTCGCGGCCGCGGTTGCGCTCCTGCAGGGCGGGGTGGAGGTCGAGGTGCAGGAGGCGGCCGACTGGGTCGGCGGCGGGCTGCACTCCGCGGAGCTGACGCAGCAGGGGTTCGTGCACGATCTCTGCGCCTCGGTGCTCCCGCTCGCGGCCGGGTCGCCGTTCCTGCGCACGCTCGAGCTCGGGGTCGAGTGGGTGCACCCGGACGCGCCCGCCGCGCATCCGCTCGACGACGGCACGGCAGTCGTGCTCGAGCGTGGCGTGGAGGAGACGGCCGCAGGGCTCGGCCGCGACGGCGCCGCCTATCGGCGCCTGGTCAGGCCGCTCGTCGAGGCCTGGGACGAGCTGGCGCCGGCCGTGCTCGGGCGGCTGCCGCCTCCGCCACGGTCGGCCCTGCGGGCGATCGGCACGGTTGGCGCGGGCGCACTCACGCGCGGCGCGTGGGCGGCGCTCGGCGACGCGCGTTCGGTGGCGGAGTCGCTGTTCGAGACCGAGCGGGGACGCGCGTGGTTCGCGGGCCACTGCGCGCACGGAATCCTGCCGCTCGAGCGGCGGCCGAGCGCCGGCTTCGGGCTCGCGCTCGCGGTGCTGGGTCACGCCGTCGGCTGGCCGTTCGCACGCGGCGGGTCGCAGTCGCTCGCCGACGCGCTCGCCGCCAAGGTGCGGGAGCTCGGCGGCTCGATCGCGACCGGCGCCCCGGTGGACGAGCTTCCGGCCGGAACGCTCGTGCTTGCGGACGTCTCGCCGCGGGAGCTCGTGCGGCTCGCGGGCGGGCGGCTGCCCGATCGCTACGAGCGGCGGCTGCGCTCCTACCGCCACGGCCCGGGCGCGTTCAAGGTCGACTGGGCGCTCGACGGTCCGATCCCCTGGCGCGCCGAGGAGTGTCGCCGCGCCGGGACGGTGCACCTCGGCGGCACGCTCGACGAGATCTCCTACTCCGAGTGGGGCGCCTGGAGCGGCCGCGTCGTCGAGCGACCTTTCGTGCTGCTCGTCCAGCCGACGCTCTTCGACCCGACCCGCGCGCCAGAGGGAAAACACGTCGCCTGGGCGTACTGCCACGTGCCGAACGGCTCCGACGTCGACATGACCGGGCGGATCGAGGCGCAGGTCGAGCGCTTTGCGCCGGGTTTCAGGGAGCTCGTGCTCGCCCGCTCGTCGGCCGGGCCGGCCGAGCTCGAGGCGCGGAACCGCAACCTCGTCGGCGGCGACCTGAACGGCGGCGCGATGGATCTCGGCCAGGTCTTCCGGCGACCGGCGGCGAGGCTTGTCCCCTGGAGCACGCCGCTCGACGGCGTCTACCTCTGCTCGGCCTCGACGCCTCCGGGTGGCGGCGTCCACGGCATGTGCGGCTACCACGCCGCCCGAGCTGCACTTCGGGACCTCGACTGACCTGCGGCGCGGCGCGCGCAGCCGAGCGCTCGCTGCTCGTCGACGTCCTCTACGGCGACGCCGGGCGAGGCCGGCGCATGATCAGCCGCTACACGATGATCCCGCGCGACGACGGCCAGTGGATCGCCTCCGTCGACCGTCACCGGTACGTCGACCGCGACGACCCGCGCTCAGCTCAGCAGGCGCTCTTCGGCGCGGGCCGGAGGCTCGAGACCGCCACGGTCACCGTTCGGCCGCGGTACGGGTTGTCGGTCTCGCGATTGAAGGACAAGCGCTTCCCGTCCTGTGAGAAGAACGCGTACGAATCGCTTGCGTTCCTCGGCCTCGGCACCGCGAGACAGTGCGTTCCGTCGATCGAGATCACACCGACCGTTCCCGGGACGTGGGGACCGTGAGTCCTTCCATCCCGCGATCCACCGCCCGTCCCGGGAGAGGTGGAAGTCGGTGAAGTCCGCGACCCGCCGTACGCGCCCGGTCTTCGGGTCGACGGTCCGGATTCCGACGTTGGCGGCGAACGCGATCATCCGCCGTGACGCCCATGCAACCTCGCGGCAGCAGGGGTTGCGCGCCGAAAAGACCGTCCTTCTCGAGGCGCCTGTACGGGCGGGCCCCACCTCGAGGTAGCCCCAGGTGCCGAGGTGCCTGACCACGGCGATTCGGTTGCCGTCGGGGGAGGGCACGGCCGGATCGAGGAGTCCGCGTTCCCGGCGCGTCTCGGGCTTCGCCGCGTGTGTGCTCGCTGCCGCGTGATGGGTCGAGTCGCAGGCCGTCGCGAACAGGACGCTCGCAGCTGCGAAAGCCGCAGGCACCAGGCGGTTCACGTCGCCGCGAAGCCTAGGGCCGCAGCTTCGAGGTGTCCACGACCTCGAAGTCCGAGCCCGTCACCCGGCCCAGCGTGTGCAGCTGATCGTTCGACCAGCCGCGGTTGGGCGCGCCTGTGATGTACCAGTCCGAGCCGTTGTCGGCGACCAGCATCCCGTAGCGCTTCAGCGCGACGAGGACGATGCGCGCTTGGCGCGGGAAGGGGCGGACGTCGAAGCTCGCCTTCAGCCGGACGCGCAGGCCCATCGGCGGCAGGCTCGCGTCCGTGAGCGAGCTGGCGTAGTGGCGCGCGGGGTAGAGGTACGCACGGCGGGTGCGCTGGACGGTGAAGCGCAGGGCGTGGTCGATCACGCCGCGGCGAACCTCGTCGTAGCGCGCGAGGCCGGGGAAGATCGGCAGGCCGGCAGCGTCGGCCGAGGTCCAACCGGCAGGGCGCACGCGGTTGGAGCGCAGGCTCCACGTCGCGCCGGCCCACGCGTGCCAGCGCCCGGCGCGCTTCTCGAGGCCGCCGAGCTCGTAGAGGCGGCAGGCATCGCGGTCGAGCAGCAGCGCATGGTGGTCGCTCCCGCCCTCGATGTGGACGCGCTTCGGGAGTGGGTAGCCGACGTGGTCGCTCTCGTCGCCGTACTCGAAGCCGATGCGCGCCCGCGGTGTCTTGCGCGTGACGACGTCGAACGGGATCCCGATCGGCGAGCCCTCCCAGAGGCCCGAGCCGAAGTCGGCGTGCAGGCCTGTGCCGCTGCCGATCGAGGCGATGATCGCTGCTGAGTTGCGCGCGACCGGCAGGCGGTCGACCCGCCGGTTCCACGGGTTGGTCTTGGGGAAGACGGTGCAGTGCGGTGCGCCGGGGACGCGCAGGGCGCGGGCGGAGCCGCCTGCGCAGGCGAGCGCCAAGAGGGAGAGGAGGGCGGCGGCGGCGCTGGCTCTCACGGGTTCTCTATCGGCACGGCGATGGCCGTTTCGGACCCCTCGCTGCAGGCACCCGAAGACCTCCTCCCCGCTGCGAGCCTAACGTGGAAATGCGCCCGTGTCCGTCACGAAGACGTGCCGAACCTGTGTCGGCGCCAGGGATTGGGTGTGGGAAAGCCGCAAGAGGCCTGCGCGCGGGTCCCGATGCCGGCCGCTCGCGCCGCTGGGAAGCTCCGGTCGAAGGAGGTGCGGCATGACCAGCGGACGTATCTCCCACCGGCTTCCCGCCATGGGGCGCCCTCGCCAGCTCTGGCCGACGACGCGGGCCGGACGGCGGGCCACCGCCCTCGCGGCTGCGAGCGTGTTCACGATGTTCGCCTGGAGGCTGATGGGGCCGCTCGGCGGCTTCCCGAGCCTCGTGCTCGGCCTGGCAGGCGGGATCTTCGCCGTCGTCGCCATCGTCCGGCGGCACGAGCGTGCGCTCGCCGTCTTCGTGGCGCTGCTGCCGTTCGCGGGCGCGGTCGTCTTCGTCCTGGCCGAGCTCCTCGTCGGCCACGACTGATCCCGCGCGTCAGCGCGCTGTGCGGAGCGACGCCTTGTAGGCGCGCTTCTTGGCCTGGTACTCCTCGAGCGCCTCGGGTGAGTCGACGTCCCCGAGCGTCGGATGCCCAGGATCGAGCTCCTCGGCGGCGGCGACCCCGAAGCGCTTCCACAGCACGGCGCCGAGCGCCTTGACCTTCATCTGGCCGAAGCCCGGCAGCGAGGAGATGCGCTTGCGCAGATCGGCGCCGTCGGCCGCGTCGCGCCAGAGTCCGCGACGCGTCGCCGCCGTACTCCTCGGCGACGACGCGAGGCGAGCTCCTGCACCCGCGCCGGCCATCGCGCCGGGGAAGCGGTGGATCGCCGGCTTCTCGCGGAACGCCGCCTCCAGCCGCGCCGGGTCGGTCGCCGCGATCGCTCCCGGGTCGAGCGTGCCCAGCCGCTGCTTGAGCTTGAGCGGTCCCTGGAACGCCGTCGGGACGGTCACCTGCTGGTCGAGCGCGAACCCGACGAGCAGCGCGAACGGGTCTTGCGCCAGCAGCTGGTCGGCGTCGTCGACCCCGGTGAAGTGCAGTCGCTCCGGTGCGCTCACGGCCATGCCGCGATCCTACAGCCACTCGGCGGCGCGCTCGGCCAGCGCCACCGTCGTCAGGTTCGTGTTCGCCGCCGGGATCTCCGGGATCGCCGAGGCGTCGACCACGTAGAGCCCCTCGAGGCCGAGCACGCGGCAGCGCCCGTCGAGCACCGATCCGATCGCGCACGTCCCGACCGGATGGAAGAAGCCGCGAGCGCTGGCGCGGGCATGGTCCCTCGGCGCCGACCTCGCGCCGGGCCGCAGCTCGCGCGCCGCGTACGGCCGCACCTGCGGGCGACTCGACCAAGCTCGCGCAGGCGCTCGAACGCTTCGGCCAGCACCTCGACGTCGCGCTCGTCGCGCAGGAAGCCGTGGTCGATGGCAAGCGGCGCCTCGGGCTCCCGCGCGTTCAGCCGCACCGAGCCGCGCGAGCGGGGTTTCATCGCGAAGGCCGCGCCGCTGATCTCGGGGCCGACGTCGAGCACGGGGAAGAGGAAGAGGTCGCGCACCCCCGCGGGCACGGGCGGCTCGAGGCGGCGATCGTCACCTGGCCCATGTAGAGCCCGTGCTCGGCCTCGTGCGCCGCGGTCTCCTCGAGCAGCCGCTCGGTCGGCTCCCAGGCGGCGCCTGTGCCGACATGGTCGACGAGGCCCTCGCCGACCGGAAGCTCGGCGACCGGCTCGATCCCGTGGCGCTCGAGCTCGTCCGCGGGGCCGATCCCGCTGCGCAGCAGGATCGCCGGCGAGCCGTACGCGCTCGCCGAGACGACGACCACATGGGCTCGCAGCTCCGCTCCGCCCGCGAGTGCGCCCACTGCGCGGCCGTCCTCCACCAGCACGCGGTCGACGAGCGTGTCGGCCAGGATGGTCAGGTTCTCGCGCCCGCGCGCGGGGTCGACGTAGGCGAAGCCCGTGTGCCAGCGCACCCCGTCGACGGTGTTCACCGGATGGACGATCGCGTCGGCGCCGCCGGCCTCCCGGAAGGCGCGGTGCCACGGCGTCAGCTCCTCGTCCGCGAGCACATGCCCGCGCAGCGTCTCGTACGCGCGCCGCAGGTACGGCGCGAACGCCTCGTAGGACCAGTCCTCGCCCCACTCGTAGTCGGAGGGCGCGCCCTCCAGCAGCACGCAGGCGTTGTGCGCCGAGCAGCCCCCGAGGATCCTGGCCCGCGCCTGCGAGCGGTCGTCCTCGTCGTCGCGCTCCCAGAGGTGCGACTCGAGCGCGAGCCAGCGCGGGTCGAGGATGTCTGCCGGCCAGCGCCCCTCCGACAGGTGGCCGTAGTCGGGGCCGGCCTCGACGAGGCAGACGGTGCGGTCGGGGTTCTCGCTCAGCCTCCCGGCCAGCGCGCAGCCGGCGGCGCCGCCTCCGAGCACGAGCACGTCGAACGCCGTCACGCGGAACTCGCCAGCCCACGTGCGCTGCCCCGGACGCGCTCCAGCGAGGTGCGGTTTCCCTTCCGCTCGAAGCGCTCCGCCGCCTGCTCGAGCACGGCGACCGCCTCGGCGGGCCGCCCCGCGAGCGCGATCACCTCGGCCAGGTCGGCGAGCGTGTCGCCCTGGGTGTTCAGGAGGTCGGTCGGCTCTGCGATCGCCACTGCGTCGCGCGCGAGCCGCTCGGCCTCCCCGAGCTCGCCACGGCGGGCGAGGATCTTCGCCCGGGCGCTCCGCCACAACACCTGCGAGAACGCGTCGTCGGGAGCCGCGGTGACCTCGCTGATGCGGCTGTAGCCCTCGGCCTCGTCGAGCTCGCCCTGCGCACAGAGTGCGTGCGCCAGCAGCGCGGCCGCCGTCGAGAGGTAGCCCCCCTCGCCCATCGGCTCGAGCGTTGCGTAGCTCTCGAGCATGATGCGCAGGGCCTCCGCGGTGTCGCCTGCGAGCATCTCGACGTAGAACGCCTCCTGGGCGCTCATCGCCGCCCGCAGCGGGAATCCGAGGTCGCTGATCGTCCGCAGGCCCTCGGCGAGGAGTGCCCGGGCCAGCGGGAAGTCGCCACGCATCGCCTCGAGCGCGCCGAGCTCGACGCACGCGTTCCCCCTGACGAAGGGGTCGTCGATTGCCTCGTCGCGAAACCGCGTGCAGCGTGCGATTCCCTCGTCGACGGGCAGCGGGCCGAAGTTCGCGCTCATCATCAACCAACCGATGCTCTCGGCCCGTTCCGCCCGCAAGTCGCCGCGCTCGGCGTAGTCGAGCGCCTGACGCCAGGCTTCCTCCGCTCGCGCCATCACACCGATCAGCGTCCCCTCGACGCGGCCGAGCAGGTTCCAGGCCTGGGCGAGGGTGAGCGGATCGCCGAGCTCTTCCGCTGCGCGGAGCGCCTCGTGCACGTCGTCGAGGAGCCCTTCGCTGCTTCCGCTGAAGACGCGCAGCGAGCAGAGCCCCAGCAGCGCGCGGGCCGGCCGGCGGCCTGCGAGCTCGAGTGCGTCCTCGAGCGCCCTGCGTCCCTCTCCCACGTAGCCTCGCGTCGACCAGAAGGCCCAGAGCGCCGTGCCGAGGCGGAGCAGCAACTCCCCGTCCCCGCGTTCACGGGCCGACTGGATGGCTGCGCGGAGGTTCGTGTAGTCGTCGTCGAGGCGGGCGATCGACGCCGACTGGTCGCCTGTGCGCGACTCCGAGTCGAGGCACTCCGCGAGATCTGCGAACCAGTCGGCATGCAGCCGGCGGCCGGTCCCGATCTCACCGGCCGACTCGAGCTGCTCGAGGGCGTACTCGCGGATCGTCTCGAGCATCAGGAAGCGCGGCTCGCCGTCGGAGTCCGTGCGCCGGCGGAGGAGGCTCTTCTCGACGAGCGAGCCGAGGTCGTCGAGCACGTCCGACGGTCCGTCGGGGTTGCACACGGCCGCTACAGCCTCCAGCCGGCAACCGCCGACGAACACGCCGAGCCGCCGGAACAGCGCCTGCTCGCGCTCGAGGAGCAGGTCGTAGCTCCAATCGATCGCTGCGCGCAGCGTCCGCTGGCGCTCGTCGAGGTCCCGTGGGCCGCCGGTCAGCAACGGCAGCCGCTGGTCGACCCGCCGCAGCAGCGCCTGAGGGGTGAGGGCGCGCACCCGCGGCGCCGCCAGCTCGATCGCGAGCGGCAGGCCGTCGAGCCTGACGCAGATCTCGGCGACGGCCGCTGCGTTCTCGTCCGTCACCTCGAAGTCGGCCACCGCGGCCTGGGCCCGCTCCACGAAGAGCCTGACCGACTCGGAACCTGCCGCCTCGGCGGCCGTTGCCGTCCCGAGCTCGGGCAGCCCCAGCTGCGGTACGGAATACAGGCGCTCCTCGCGCACCCGGAGAGGCGTGCGGCTCGTGGCGAGCAGCTTCAGCGTGGGCGCCTCGGACAGCAGGCTCGAGAGCGCCGGAGCGGCCGGGATCACCTGCTCGAAGTTGTCCAGGACGAGCAGAAACTCCCTGTCGCGCAGGTAGTCGGTCAGCGTCTCGATCGCGGCTTCACCCGGTTGCTCGCGTAGGCCGAGCGTCCGGGCGACCGTCGGCACGACCAGCTCCCAGTCGCGGACCGGCGCGAGCGAGACGAAGAAGACGCCGCTCGGGAACCGCTCGAGCACGTTGCCGGCGAGCTGCAGGGCGAGCCGGGTCTTGCCGGTGCCCCCGGTGCCGATCAGCGTGAGCAGCCGCACGTCGTCTCGCGCGAGCAGCGCGCCGGCAGCGGCGAGCTCCCGCTCCCGCCCGATGAAGGCGTTCGGTTGTGCGGGGAGGTTGGTGAATCGGCTGCCCATCGTGGTCAGCGGCGGGAACTCGGCGGGCAACCCGTCGATTTCGAGCTGGTACAGCCGCTGCGGTCCGGGCAGGTCCTTGAGCAGGTGCTCGCCGAGGTCCCGGACGCGGACGTCCTCGCCGAGCAGCGCGCGCGTGAATTCCGAGACGAGCACCTGGCCGCCGTGACCGGCCGCCATCACCCGCGCCGCATGGTGGACGTCGATCCCGACGTAGTCGTCCCCGACTCGGTTTGGCTCGCCCGTGTGTAGGCCGATCCGCACCAGAATCTCGATCTGGCCGGGCCAGTCGTGCCCCGCGAGCGCGCGCTGGGCTGCCGCTGCCGCTGCCGCTGCCTCGTCGGCCGACTGGAAGACGGCGAAGAACTGGTCGCCGTCGCTGCCCTGCACGTGTCCACCGTTCCCCTCGAAGGCCGCACGCAGGATCTCGCGGTGCCGGGCCAGCAACTCGGGGTAGCCGTCCCCGCTGCGGCGGAGCAGGCGCGTCGAGCCCTCGATGTCGCTGAACAGGAGTGTGACGGTGCCGCTGGGCGGCTCGGTCATGTGCCAAGTATCGCGCGCGCCGGCGGGCTCACTGCGAATGTGTGTCGAGCCAGCGGCGCGCCCCTTCGACCGACCGCAGACGCACGAACCGCGGGTCGGCGCCGTACCGGCCGGGCCAGTCGCGCCGATGGCCGACGTGCGTCTTCAGCATCCAGTAGAAGAGGGACTCGCGGCCCCAGAAGGCGCCGCGCCAGGACTCGCGGTTGCCGTTCCAGAGCACGACGTCGTCGCGGAGCCGCTCCATCGTCCGCCGCCAGAGCCGCCGCAGCTTGAGGCGCAGCGGCAGGTCGAGCCAGACGATCGTGTCGGCCTCGCCGATCACCGTGTCGCCGAGCTTGTGCTCGTAGTTGCCGTCGATCACCCAGCCGTCAGGCGCGGCCTCGATCGCCTCGCGCACGCGCGCGCGAAACTCCTCGGGCGCCGCCTCGGTCCAGTTCGGCCCGTGGTGGAGCGCGTCGAGCTCCACGTACGGCACGCTCAACCGCCGCGCGAGCTCCCTCCCGAAGGTCGTCTTGCCCGAGCCGGAGGTGCCCTTGACGTTTACGCGCCTCACCCGAGCGCTGCAGCGAGCGCGTGCAGGTCGGCGCGCCACCGCTCCTCGGGCACGGGCGGCAGAATGTCGTCCCAGATGGCGGCGAAGCTGCCGATCAGCTGCGGCAGCCGCGCCGGGCGCGCCATGAACCACCAGTGCAGGTGCTCGCCGCCGTCGCCCCAACGGCAGACATGGACGCGGCCGAGCTCGCCCAGGTTGCGGATCGCGCGCTCGACACGGGCGAGCATCACGCCCAGCTCGGCGGCGAGCTCGTCGGGCAGGTCGCCCGGCTCCGCCAGGTGCTCACGCGGCTCGAGCAGGACGATCAGCGGCAGTCCCGTCGGCTCGTCGGGCGCCCAGAGCCGCCAGCGCTCGTTCGTCCAGAGGTAGTCGTCGTCGGGCGCCTCGCAGCGCACGCAGTCGACGCCGCCCTCGCCGTGGCGAGGACGCTCGCGCTCGTCCGGCGGGCGCAGCTCGCGCGGCCGCAGCTCGCCGTCGAAGGGGAAGGACTCCCAGTCCTGGACGGGCGGCATCCGTAGCGCGTCCTTTGCGCGCGCGTACAGCTCTTCGGGCGTCTCGGGCACTCCTGCGGCCGATGCTAACGTCGGGCTCGTGGACGCGCTCGCGCCGTTCTCCGCCGAGACGCGCGCCTGGTTCGAGCAGGCCTTCGACGGCCCGACGCCGGCGCAGGAGCTCGGCTGGCCGGCAATCGCACGAGGCGGCCACACGCTGATCCAGGCTCCGACCGGCTCCGGCAAGACGCTCGCCGCCTTCCTCTACGGGATCGACCGGCTCAACGCGCGGCCGGGCCAGGGCCTGCGCCTGCTCTACGTCTCGCCGCTGAAGGCGCTCAACTACGACATCGAGCGCAACCTGCGCGGCCCGCTCGCCGGCCTGCGCTCCGAGCTGCGCGTCGGGGTTCGCACCGGCGACACGCCGCAGAAGGAGCGCGCCGCGATGCTGCGCAACCCGCCCGACATCCTGATCACCACGCCGGAGTCGCTCTTCCTGCTGCTCACCTCGCAGGCGCGAGAGACGCTGCGCTCGGTCGAGACGGTGATCGTCGACGAGGTGCACGCCGTCGCGGGCACCAAGCGCGGCGCCCACCTCGCCCTGTCGCTCGAGCGTCTCGCGCGGCTGGTCGGGAAGCCCGTGCAGCGCGTGGGGCTCTCAGCCACCCAGCGCCCGCTGGAGGAGATCGGCCGCTTCGTCTCGGGCGGCCGTGAGATCGAGCTGGTCGACGCGGGCCGCGCCAAGGAGCTCGACCTGAAGGTCGTCGTGCCGCTCGACGACATGCGCGAGCCGGAGGAGCAGCAGTCGATCTGGCCGTCGATCTACCCGGAGATCCTCGAGCTCGTCCGCGCCCACCGCTCGACGATCGTCTTCGTCAACAACCGCCGTCTCGCCGAACGCCTCGCGCTGCGGCTGAACGAGCTGGCCTCGGCGGACGGCGACACCGGCAAAGCCGGTGCCGCCTCCCAGGCGACATCGCCGGAGATCGCGCGCGCCCACCACGGCTCGCTGGCGCGCGAGCAGCGCGTCGAGGTCGAGGAGCTGTTGAAGCGGGGCGCGATCCCGTGTCTGGTCGCCACTTCGTCGCTGGAGCTCGGGATCGACATGGGCGCGGTCGATCTCGTGATCCAGGTCGAGTCGCCGAAGTCGGTCGCGCGCGGGCTGCAGCGCGTCGGCCGCGCCGGCCACGAGCTGGGCGCGGTCTCACGTGGCCGCATCTTCCCGAAGTTCCGTGCCGACCTGCTCGAGTCGGCGGTGGTCGCGCGGCGCATGCTCGACGGCGCGATCGAGGAGACGAAGATCCCGCGCAACCCGCTCGACGTGCTCGCGCAGCAGATCGTCGGCATCTGCGCCGACGAGGAGATCGCAGTCGACGAGCTGCACGCGCTGGTGCGAGGCGCCTACCCGTTCGCCAACCTCTCCCGCGTCCAGCTCGAGAACGTGCTCGACATGCTCGACGGCCGCTATCCGTCGGACGAGTTCGCCGAGCTGCGGGCGCGCGTCGTCTGGGACCGGACCGCGAACGTCGTCAAGGGTCGGCAGGGCGCGCGGCGGCTTGCGGTCACCAACGCGGGCACGATCCCCGACCGCGGCCTGTTCGGCGTCCACCTGGTCGACGGCGGCGGCCGCGTGGGCGAGCTCGACGAGGAGATGGTCTACGAGGCGCGGGCAGGCCAGACGTTCCTGCTGGGCGCCTCGACCTGGAGAATCGAGGAGATCACCCGCGACCGCGTGCTCGTCTCGCCGGCTCCCGGGGTCCCGGGCGCGGTGCCGTTCTGGAAGGGCGAGGGCGTCGGCCGTCCCTACGAGCTCGGCGAGGCGATCGGCGCGGCCTCGCGGGAGCTGGTGGCCCTGAGCGAGGAGAAGGCGCTCGCGCGCCTGCGCGACGAGTTCACGCTCGACGACCGCGCCGCCCAGAACCTGCTCGCGTTCCTCGGCGAGCAGCAGGCCGCGACCGGTGCCGTTCCGTCGGACCGGACGATCGTGGTCGAGCGCTTCCGCGACGAGATCGGCGATTGGCGCCTCTGCATCCTCACGCCCTTCGGCGGCCGCGTGCACGCGCCGTGGGCGCTTGCGCTCGGTGCGCGCCTGCGCGAGTCGCTCGGGCTCGAGACCCAGGCGATCTGGTCGGACGACGGGATCGCCATCCACCTGCCCGACGCCGACGCGCCGCCGCCGGTCGAAGACGTGCTGCTCGACCCCGAGCAGATCGAGGACCTCGTCACGCAGGAGCTCGGCGAGACGGCGCTCTTCGGCGCGCGCTTCCGCGAGAACGCGGGCAGGGCGCTGCTGATCCCGCGCCGCCGCCCGGGCGAGCGTACGCCGCTCTGGCAGCAGCGCCTGAAGGCACAGTCGCTGCTGCAGGTCGCGAGGCGCTACCCCGCCTTCCCGGTCGTGCTCGAGACCTACCGCGAATGCCTGCAGGACGTCTTCGACCTGCCAGCGCTCAAGCGCCTGCTGCAGGGCCTGCGCACGCGGCAGATCGACCTCGTCGACGTCGAGACTCCGTCCGCCTCTCCGTACGCGGCCTCGCTGCTCTTCGACTACGTCGCCACCTACATGTACGAGGACGACACGCCCGCGGCCGAGCGGCGGGCGCAGGCGCTCTCGCTCGACCGCGACCTGCTGCGCGAGCTGCTCGGGCAGGAGGAGCTCAGGGACCTGCTCGACTCCGACGCGGTCGCGGAGGTCGAGAGGCAGCTGCGCGGGCACGCGCGCACCGCCGACGAGCTGCACGACCTGCTGCGCAGGCGGGGAGACCTCCGGCCGGACGAGTACGACGACGACCTCGCCGAGCCGCTTGTGGCCGAGCGGCGCGCGGTGGAGGTGCGCGTGGCGGGGGAGCGTCGCCTGATCGCGGCGGAGGACGCGGGTCGCTACCGCGATGCGGTGGGCGCGATGCCTCCAGGTGGCCTTCCCGAGGTCTTCCTCGAGGCCGAGGAGGAGCCGCTGCACACGCTGCTGCGCCGCTTCGCGCGCTCGCGCGGGCCGTTCACGACCGGGGAGGCAAACGAGCGCTTCGGCCGTGACGTCGAGCCTGTGCTGCGGGAGCTCGAGCGGCGGGACGAGCTCGTGCGCGGCGAGCTGCGGCCGGGCGGAAGCGAGCGCGAGTGGTGCGATCCGGAGGTGCTGCGGCGGCTGCGGCGCGCGTCCCTGGCCGCGCTGCGGCGCGAGGTCGAGCCGGCCGAGCAGGCCGCGTTCGGGCGCTTCCTGCCCAGCTGGCACGGAATCGGCAGGCGTGCGTCGCTGCGCGAGGCGCTCGTCGCCCTGCAGGGTCTGCCGCTCCCGGTCGCGCTCTGGGAGTCCGATGTCCTGCCCCGGCGCGTGCCCGGGTACCGGCCGGAGCAGCTCGACGCCCTCTGCGCCTCGGGCGAGGTGGTGTGGATCGGCGCCGGCCTCGATCGCGTCGCGGTCTACTTCCGGGAGGACGCCGCGGCGCTCGGCCCCCCGCCCGCCGCCGACCGGCCGGAACGCGAGGTGCACGAGCGCCTGCGCGCGGCACTTGGCCGCAGTGCGCTCTTCTGGCACGACCTGCTCGACGACACGGGCCTCGAGGCGGAGGAGGCGCTGCCCGCGCTCTGGGACCTCGTCTGGGCCGGTGAGGTGACGAACGACGCCTGGACACCGCTGCGCGCGGGCCGGAGATTCAAGACCCAGGCGCAACGCCGCCGGCCGCGCCGCTTCTCGCGCCGCCGCGCGGGCGAGGTGACCGCCACGCAGGGACGCTGGTCGCCCACGGCGCGCCTCTTCCCCGGACGCCCCGACCGGCGCGCGCTCGCCGAGCTCCTGCTCGAGCGCCAGGGCATCGTCACCCGCGACGGCGTCCGCGGCGAGGGCATCCCCGGCGGCTACGGCGCCGTCTACGGCGAGCTCAAGGCGCTCGAGACGCTCGGTCTCTGCCGCCGCGGCTACTTCGTCGAGGGACTCGGCGGTGCGCAGTTCGCCCTCGGCGGCGCGGTCGAGCGGCTGCGGGAGCTGCGGCCTCGCGATACCGGAGCGCATGGCGTGGAGGCGCTCGTGCTCGCGGCCGCCGACCCGGCGCAGCCCTACGGCGCCGCGCTGCCGTGGCCGAAGCGCTTCGAGAACGGCCGCGCCGGCGAAGCCGGCACGGCCTCCAACGCGGCATCGCAAGCGAAGCCGCGGGCGCGTGCGGCACGGGTCTCGGGCGCGCACGTGATCCTGCTCGACGGTGAGGCGGCGCTCTTCGTCGAGCGTGGCGGCCGCTCGCTCGTCCCGCTGCGCGAGCCCGAGGAGGCGTGGCTGCGCGAGGCGCTCGCCGCGCTCGTCGCGCACGTGAAGGGCGGCGGCGCGAAGCGGCTCGCGGTCGAGCGCTTCGACGGCGAGCCGGTCGGCGAATCCGAGGTCATATCGCTGCTGATGGATGCAGGCTTCGTGATCGGCCCGCGCCGGGCCGTGCTCCGGCCTTGACACATCCGTGACGAAGGCGTAGACCCTCCCCGCACTGTGGGGCGCGAGGGGCCTCCAATCCAGGGGTCGCAGGGGAGGGAGCATGAAACGACTTCTTGGCGGGTCGTTGGCGGCGGCCGCGGCACTGCTGCTGCTCGGCCTGTTCACCGGCTCGGCATCCGCGGCCTCGCTGAACTGCAGCGAGCCGTACGCGCTGTGCGCCGAGCCGGCCGACTCGATCGGCTACGGCGGCGAGTACACCGGCCACGACGAGCCCTCGCTGCTGTTCTACTCGAACACCGCAGGCTCCGGAAACTCGAGTCTGTACAACATGCAGCTGCCGAGCGATCCGAAGGTGCTGCCAAACCAGGCGGGCACGGCGGGAACCTGGAACTTCCAGCTCCATCCGGCCTTCTGGCTCGGGATGGCGCTCTGCGACAACCAGTCGGCGCCGGAGTTCACCCATGACGCATGCGTGCCCGATTCCGACACGAACATCTTCGACGGCACGGATCCGAACGCCGCGGACTACATCGGCCACCATCCCGGAACCGCGTTCCTCGAAGTCCAGTTCTATCCGCCGGGCTGGGCGCCCTGGCCTCCGGGCGTCAGCTGCGACGCGAGCCAGTGGTGCGCGGCAATGGCGATCTTCAGCCTCAATCAGAACCTGAACACGGGAGTCCTGAACAACAACGACTGCCTGGGCAGTGTCGGGCTCGAGCCCGCGAACTTCGCCTTCATCACGAAGAACGGCGTTCCGCACGCTCCGCCCGCGCCGCTCAGCCAGACCGCGGGGACCTTCACCCCGGACTCCGCGACCGACCTGTTCATGAACTCGGGCGACCAGCTCTCCGTCGACGTCCACGACGGCGCGGCCGGCCTGACGGTGATCGTCCACGACCACACGACCGGCGGCACCGGCTCGATGACCGCGAGCACGGGCAACGGCTTCGCGCAGATCCTGTACGAGCCCGCCTCGGCGACCTGCCATCAGGCCCCGTACACGTTCCGGCCGATGTACGCGACCTCGAGCGAGCACACCCGCGTCCCGTGGGCGGCGCACAGCTACAACGTCGCCTTCTCCGACGAGATCGGCCACTTCGAGTACTGCTCGGCCGTCACCGAAGAGGGCGGCGAGTGCACGAGCAACGGCGAGCCGGCTCTGGACGGTGACGACGACGGCTGCTTCAGCTCGGCCTTCTCGCTGTTCGTCCCGATCGGAGGCTGTATCGCCACCGACAATGACTTCGACGGGGTCTCGTACCAGCCGGTGTGGCCGGGAACGGATCCGAACCGCGGGCAGGACAAGAAGTACCACCCGAGCCCGGTCACGTTCACGAGCCCGGTCTTCAACGGCTCGCAGAACTACAGCCGGGTCGCGTTCGAGGCCGACCTGCCGCGGATCGAGGCGGCGGACTTCGGCGGCAACTGCAACCGGTTCACCGGCGTGGGCTGCGAGAACCCGCCGCCGGGCTCGAACTTCTACCCGATCTACTCGACCGGGACGTCGAACGGCACCCCGAGCGGCCAGTGCGTCTGGCAGCTCGGCGGGCCCTACATCAAGGGCACGACCAACACGTTCGGCGGGAACTCCGCGGCCGAGTACGGGCCGCTGCTGTTCAGCTTCTATCCCAACCCGAACCCGGCGGTCCGGCTCCGGACGAACAACTTCCGCAACGTCCTGAGCTCGAACCCCTGTCCGGCCTGAGCTTCACCTCTCGCCCGGAACGAAGAGCGCCCTCCGGGGCGCTCTTCGCGTTCAGCGGATGCCGGTGTCGTACGTGAAGTCCCGCTTCGCGAACCGGCCGCGCGGCACGGTCACGGCCTGCGGCTGGAGCCCGCGCTTCGGCGAACGGGAGGCGAGGCCCGCATGCACGGCGTAGCGCCCGCGGTCGAGCCGCACGCGGTAGCGGCCGTTGCGGTCGGTCGTCGCGGTCACGGCCTTGCCGTGCGCCGAGAACACGAGCTTGACGCCGCGAGCCGGCCTGCGGCAGGAGGTGCCCGCGCCGCAGGTCGGCATGCCCGGGCTCACCTGAACCGCGCCGTAGAGCCCGCTGCCGCCGGCTCCGCCCGAGCTCTGCGCGCCGCACGCCGCCACGAGCGCGACGGTGGCGAAGGCGAGGGCGATGCGGGCGCTCACGTCGACGCTAGGGTAGCGCCGCCATGCCCGAGGGAGACTCGCTCCGCCGCGCCGCGCGCAAGCTGCAGGTGCTGGTGGGCGAGCGCGTCGCGGTCGAGACGCCGCACCCGCGGGCAGCCGCCGAGCGCGTGGCGGAGCGGCTGGACGGGCGCAGGCTCGAGGCCGTCGAGGCGGTCGGCAAGAACCTGCTGCTGAGCTTCGAGGGCGGGCTCGTGCTTACGCAGCCACCTGCGCATGAGCGGCCGCTGGCAGGTCGTCGAGCGCGGCACGCCGAGGCGCGGGAAGCCGTGGCTCGTGCTGACGGGCGCCGAGCGCGAGGCGCTGCTCTGGAACGGGCCGGTGCTGGAGCTGTCCGCGCGGGGCGCCCGCCGGCTGGGGCCGGACATCCTCGCCGACCCTCCCGACGTCGCCGCGATGGTCGCGAACCTGCGCCGCGAGCACGGCGGCCGTGAGCTCGGCGACGCCCTCCTCGACCAGCGGCTCGTCGCCGGGATCGGGAACCTGTGGAGGGCCGAGGCGCTCTGGCGCGCACGCCTCTCGCCGTGGTTGCGCCTCGACGACGTCGCCGACGAGGAGCTCGAACGCGTGCTCGGCGAGGCGGCCCGCTTGATGTGCGCGTCGGTCGAGAGCGGCCGGCAGCCGCGGTTGGTCTACAAGAAGGCGGGCCGCCCCTGCCCGCGCTGCGGCGAACCGATCCGCTCCCGCGGCCAGGGCGACGACAACCGGACCGCCTACTGGTGCCCTGCCTGTCAGCCGGGCCGCTGAGTCCGCGCTCGCGTCAGACGCTCGGCCAGGAACCGGACTCGAGCGGCTTGACGAAGAGCTCCTCCTCCTTCCAGATGTGCACGCGGATGATCGCCTCGAGCCCGTAGAGGAGCTGCTGCAGGTGGACAGCGTCGAGCGGGTCGGCGGTCGCGAGCTCGGCGATCCAGTGCCTGATCGCGAGGTGGTCGTAGTTCATCGAGGTCGCGACGAGCGCGTCGCCGAGGCGCTCCGCGACCTCGGGGTAGAGCAGCCGCTCGTCCAGCTTCGTGTGCGGCTCGACCTTGTCGTGGAGGAAGGCGACGATCTGCTCGTGCTCGCTCCGCCGCTGCTCCTCGGTCAGCTCGGGGTAGCGCTCCGCGAGCACGCGCAGGCGCTCCAGCTCCCTGCTCAGCCCGGCGTGCGCCTCCCGGAATCCGCGTGTGTGGACGGCCATGGCTTCCTTTCGTCGTTGCCCCCAGGATCGCTGGGCGGCGCGTGGGGCGCATCCGGCTCGACCACGACCCGGCTCACGGTCTTTCCGCAGGAATGGAGCGGCGCAGCGCGTAGGTGCAGTGGTGGCCGTGCGTGCCCCGCACCTCTACCGCTCCCTGCGCTGCTTCTGCCTGGCGGGCTTCTCGCTGCTCGCCGACGACGTGGCCGGCGGCGCCGAGCTTCCGTTCTCCTTCGAGGAGCACGCCTCGCGAGGCCAGACGTCGCTGTACGAGTACCGACCGCTCGTCCGCACGTATGTGGACGCGCGCGCGGAACGGCTGAGCTCGCTCGCCGATGCCGGGCTGGCGCTCGAGGACGTGCGGCGCGAGCCCGCGGCGGCGATCTACGCGGCGGCGCACGCCGGCAAGGACGGCGACCACCCGCTGCTGAGGACGATCGTGCTGCCGCTCCTCGCGGACGTCGCCGAGGCGTGCGGCGGGTTCGACTGGCGCGACGAGGCGTTCGACCACGCGTACGCGGAGCTCGAGCGTTCGCTCTTCGGCGCGCGGCGCAGCTATGCGGCGGTTGCGCCGCTCGTCGGGCTCTCCGTCGGGACACAGGTCGACCTCGCGGACGGGTTGCGGGTGCGGCTCGCCGCGGCCGGCGAGCTGGCGTCGCACTGGCCCGAGGCGGGTGGGCTGCTGCCGGCCGAGTTCGGGCATGCGCCCGACCGGTTGTGCGTCCTCGAGCTCGAGCGCGCCCTACCGCCCAACGAGCCGGAGCCCCCCGACGCGCCCGGCGAGCTCGCCGACGCAGTCAGCGCGCTGCGGCTCGCGACCGCGGCACCCGTCGCCGCCGGGCCGGTGCTGTTCGAGCGGCTCGACTGGCGCCCGCTCGCGATCCGGCCGGTGCTGCCGATCGCGGCCGCGGAGCCGGCGGGAGATCCGACTCGGCTCGACGCCTTCCGCGCACGGCTCGCCTCCGACCTGCTGGCCCGCCTCGGTCGCGCGGAAGAGGATCCCGAGCTGGCGGAGGCGCTCGATCGCTGGGAGCTGTCGCTGTTCGCCGACGAGCCGTTCCGCTCGGAGCAGCTGCGTGAGGCGCTCGCGGCCCTGCTCGGCGGTCCCGATGGGTTGTGGGCCGCAGCCGTGCGCGCTGCGGTGCTGCTCGGCGAGACCGGTCGCGACCGCGCTGAGCAGCTCGAGCGCCTGCGCGCCCTGACCCGCGGCGAGCAGGCCGCCCCTGCGGCGGCGGACGCGGTGCGCAAGGCGGTCGTGGAGACGCTCGTCCACGGCGACCGAGCGGCGCTGGTCTCGACGCTCGACGACGCGCTGCTCGGCGTCCGGCCGCGGCCGGCAGGGTACTTCGCGGCCATCGCCTCCTAGCTCTAGAGCGGCGTCTCCTCCGTCGGCTCAGGCAGCACGGTCGTGCCGGGGCACGGCGTCGCCTCCGAGAGCCGGACGGCGAGCGCGCCCGCGCCGCCGCCGAGCCGCAGGTAGCCGTCGTGGATGCGCACGGGTAGGCAGAGATCCGGCCCGGGCCGCTCGACCTTGAACAGGTCGACCAGGTCCTCGGAGTCCACGTCGGCGTCGGTCTCGAGCCCCGCGCCGAGCTCTCGGTGCAGCCAGGTCGAGAAGCAGTCCTGGTCGTTGCAGCCGCGCACCGTCAGCGACCGATGCGTGTCGTTGAGCAGACGGAGCGTGACCGTTGTGCGGTTGTCGTCGACGAGCGCGATCGCGACGATGATCCCCGCGATCGCCGCGACTGCGATCAGGACGCCGATCCCGATCGCGACCTTCACGCGCCGTGTAAGGACGAGGCCGGTGTGCTCGGTGGGCGCCTGCAGGTCAGGGTAGGGGTCGGCCCACGGCTCGCCGCGCAGCTGGGCCGTGCGGCGGGTTTCCTGGCGGAGATTCTGCTTGACCGCGTAGGCGAGGTTCTCGCGCCCGATCCGCGTTCGGTCGTCGGACGCGTCGACCAGCGCGGACATGTCGAGCACGTGCTCCAGGCCGTCGACGTCGTGCGCTCTGAGGTAGCCACGCCGGGCGCGGTCGAGGCTCTTCAGCGCCGCCTGGCCGTCGCCGCCGTCGAGAGCCGCGCGCGCGGCGCCGAGGTCGCGGTCGGGTAGCGAGGCCACGGTGGGGAAAGACCGTATCCCTTTCGACACGTTTCCGGCACACACCCGTGCGAAAGGCACGGCTACGGTCGGCTCATGGACGAGGCGCGCGCGGTGCTGCGGCGGCTGGAGCGGATCGAGGCCCTCGAGCGCGAGCAGGCTCCGGTGCGTTCCCTGCTCGCAGAGGTCCATGCGCTCGTCGAGGAGGCGGAGGCGTGGGCGGCCGTCGAACAGGGCGGAACCGAGGCCGCGCGCACGGCGCTCGACCGCTGCCGCGCGGCGCTGCGAGAGCCTGCGGCGGCAGTGCGGTGACCCCGGCGGCGGTGGGCATGATGAAGCGTGTCCTCGTTGGCCTCGGCCTCGCCGCTGCGTTATCGCGACGGCGTCCGCGCGGCCGTCGCCGTGGCTGCGACGGTCTGGTTCTTCGGCGCCTCGTTCGGGCTCGTCGCGCGGGCCGCGGGGATGGGCGTGCTCGCGCCACTCGTCATGTCCGCGACGACGTTCGCCGGCTCCGCCCAGTTCGCCGTCGCCTCGATCCTCGGCGGGAGCGGAGCCGCCCTGGCCGCGATCGCGGCGGCGGTGCTGCTGAACGCGCGCTACGCGCCGATCTCGATCTCCGTCGCGCGGCTCTTCCACGGCCCCCGCCTGCGGCGACTGACGGAATCACAACTGATCGTCGACGAGTCGTGGGCGCTCGCCGGGCGCGGCGGCCGCTTCGACCGGCGGATCCTCGTCGGAGCCGGGCTGCTGCTGTACGTCGCCTGGGTCTCGGGTACCGCCGTCGGAGTGCTCGCGGGTGACTCGCTCGGAGACCCGAAGGACCTCGGCCTCGACGGCGCGTTTCCGGCCCTCTTTTTGGCGCTGCTCGTCCCCCAGCTGCGGACGCGGCGTGCGGTCGGCGCGGCGCTCGTCGCGGCGGCGATCGCGCTCGTCCTGATCCCCGTCGCCCCTCCGGGGACCCCGATCGTGGCCGCGAGCGCAGCCTGCCTGCTCGGCCTGAGGAAGCGCTCGTGAGCACGGTCTGGCTCGTCGTGGTCGTCGTCGGCGCCGCCACGGTCGCGCTCAAGGCCACCGGCCCTCTGCTGCTCGGCGGACGCGAGATCCCCGAGCCCGTCGCCGGGGTCGTCGAGCTGCTAGCGCCGGTGCTGCTCACTGCGCTCGTCGTGACGCAGACGGTCGGCGGAGACAACGAGCTCGTGCTCGACGCGCGCCTCGCCGGCGTCGGCGCCGGAGCCGCCGCGATCGCGGTTCGTGCGCCCCTGCCCGCGGTCGTCGTCGTCGCGGCGGCCGCGACGGCGCTCGCGCGCCTGCTCTTCTGACCGGGAGCCGTCCTGCCGCCGTCGTACATTCCGAGCGACGACCGGCCCGACCAGACACCGCGAAAATCGCGTGTTTTCCGCGGAGGTATCGCTAGCATGAAAGCGAAGAAAGGGGCTCGATGGGGCTCGCACGCCTGCTTCCGCGACCGGGAATCCGGACCGAAACCGCCCAAGGGCCGCCGATGGGCCGGGTGATCTCATTTGCCAACCAGAAGGGCGGCGTCGCCAAGACGACGACGACCCTGAACCTCGGCGTCGCGCTGGCCGAGCAGAACCTGAAGGTGCTGCTCTGCGACCTCGACCCGCAGGGCAACCTGACCATGAGCCAGGGCCTCAACCCGGACACGATCGAACGCTCGATGTTCGACGTGCTCGTCCACCGGCTGCCGATCCAGGAAATCGTCCACCACACCGAGGTCGACCTCGCGGTTTCGTCGATCGACCTCGCCGGTGCCGAGCTCGCGCTCTCGAGCATGATCGGCCGCGAGCGCGCGCTGGAGAAGGCGCTTGCGCCGGTGAGAGACGGCTACGACTACGTCCTGATCGACACGCCGCCGTCGCTCGGGCTGCTGACGATCAACGCGCTCGTCGCCTCGAACGGCGTCATCGTCCCGGTGCAGTGCGAGTACCTATCGCTGCGCGGGCTCGTGCAGCTAGAGAACACGCTCTCGATGATCCGCGAGAACCTGAACCCCGACGTCGGGATCGTCGGAATCCTCCCGACGATGTACGACAGCCGCACGCTGCACTCGCGTGAAGCGGTGGAGATCCTGCAGGAGAACTTCGGCGACCTGGTCTTCGAGACGAAGATCCGCAAGACGGTTCGCTACGCGGAGGCGCCGGTGAAGGGCACCTCCGTCCTGAAGTACGACCCGAGCGGCAACGCCGCTCAGGCCTACCGCGACCTCGCAAAGGAGGTGCTCCATGGCGCGCAGGCGCGCGAGCATGCGTGAGGGCCCGCTGGCCGAGCTCTTCCGCGCGACCGAGGCCGCTCAGCGGCAGGCCGAGAAGGAAGGGCGCGAGCCCGAGCCGGAGCAGCACGCCAAGCCCGAGCAGCAAGCGGCTGCCGCTGCGCCCCCCGAGCCGAGCCCGGTCGAGCCGAAGCCGAGCCCGGTCGAGCCGCCCGAGAAAACCGTCGAGCACGTGCCGGAGTGGGAGGAGGCCGCGCCGCCGCCTCCGCCGCCACCCCCGCCCGAGCCGGTCCGGCTGCCCGAGCGCGATCCCGAGCCGAGGCGGGAAGCGCCGCGGCCGAAGCTCGAGCCGCTGCCCGAGCCACCCCCGCGGCTGCACCGGGTGCCCGAGCCGGGCGCCTACATCGCGGTCATCCGCGTGGTCGGCGTCGGCGGTGCGGGCCTGAACGCGGTCAACCGGATGATCGACGCCGACATCTCGCAGGTCGAGTTCGTCGCCGTCAACACGGACATCCAGCAGCTGCAGACGAGCGACGCGCCGGTGAAGATCCACATCGGCCGCGAGCTGACCGAGGGCCTCGGCTCCGGAGCCGACCCCGACCTTGGCCGCCGCGCTGCGGAGGAGGCGTACGACCAGATCAAGCGCGCCCTGCGCGGCTCGGACATGGTCTTCGTGACCGCGGGCGAGGGCGGCGGCACCGGCTCGGGCGCGGCCCCCGTCGTCGCGCGCATCGCGAAGGAGCTCGGCGCGCTCACGGTCGGCATCGTCACCACGCCGTTCACCTTCGAGGGCACACGGCGGCACAAGCAGGCGACAGACGGCGTCGACACGCTGCGCGCGAACTGCGACACCGTGATCGTCGTGCCGAACGAGCGGCTGCTAGAGGTGCTCGACCGCGAGACGTCGATGCTGGACGCCTTCCGCATCGCCGACGACGTCCTCCGCCAGGGCGTGCAGGGCATCTGCGACCTGATCACGCTTCCGGGCCTGATCAACCTCGACTTCGCTGACGTGCGCACGATCATGAAGGACGCGGGCACGGCGCTGATGGGGATCGGCTTCTCGCAGACCGGCGACAACCGCGCGCGCGAGGCAGCCGAGCGGGCGCTGCGCTCGCCGCTGATCGAGACCGACGTCGGCGGCGCCAAGGGCATCCTGCTCTCGATCGCCGGCGGCGACGACCTCTCGCTCTTCGAGGTGAACGAGGCCGCCGAGGTCGTACGCCAGGCCGCCACCGACGACACGAACATCATCTTCGGCGCGACCGTCGACGACCGGCTCACGGGCCAGGTCTGGGTGACAGTCGTGGCGACGGGCTTCGGCTCTCGCGGAGCGCAGCGCCGGGTCACGATGCGTGCCGAGACGAGCGGCGACGAACCGCTCGAGCCGCCGAGCTTCCTGCAGAGCTAACTGCCGCGCTCGCTCGTCATCTCGTACTTCGAGCCGCAGGAGCTCGAGACGATCCTGTCTGCGGTGCTGGCGGCGGACGTGCCGGCTGCCGCGCCGCTCTTCGTCGGGAGCTACGGCGTCTCCGACGAGCTCGCGGCGCAGGTGCACGAGCTGCGGGGCGCGCGCTATGCACCGATGTTCCAGATCCAGCCCGGCTGGTTCTGGGAGCGGAGGCGGCTCGATCGCGCCGCCACGCGCAAGCTGCTCGCGCGGAACCCGCGCTCGGACAAATTTACGGGACCGCTGCCGCCGCTCGCGCAGCTGCTGCGCCTGCCGAGTGCCACGCGTGTGAGCTGGGGCATCGAGCTGGGCGCGCGCTTCCGTGACGCGCTGCGCGCGGCCGCGGTCGCCGATACCTGGCAGCTCGACGAGATCGTCGCCGAGTGCGCCGGAGCCCAAGGCCGCGCGTACCGCGAGCTGACCCGCGGCGTGCTGCGCGGGCTCGCGCTCGGCCGCCCGGCGCTCGGCGACGGTTCGAGCCGCGGCCTCGTCTGGTGGGCAAAGACGGCGCTCGTGCTGCCCTCGCAACGCCTGACACCCGAGCTGAGCGCCTTCTGGCGGATGCTCGACCGCGCCTGCCTCGGACTGATCGGCGAGGAGTACCCGGAGTTCGTGGGCGACCCGCGAGTAGCGGCGCGGCAGGCCGCTGCTGGGCACGACCGACTCTTGCGCGGCGGGCCGGTCCGGCGACGACTCGCGCGGAAGTACGTCAGCGGCCTGACGCCCGGGTTCCGGCTCGTGCCCGGTCTCGGCGGCAACACGCGCCGGCTACCGCGCGTCGAGGCCGAGAGCTGGCGTGCCGCCTTCCTGCGCGCCCGGGCCGAGGCGCACGTGTCGGGGTTCGCCGAGTTCAACTTCCGCTTCGAGAACAGCTCGCCGCGCGTCATCCGCGAGCTGCTGCGCGAGCTCGCGCCGCTGCTCTGAATCAGCCGGAGAGCGGAACAGGCACCAGACGCCGAGCCGCCGCGACCACGGTCGCGTGGACGCCGTCGCCGAACGGAGAGCGCTTGAGCTCGACGTACACGTCGCCGACTCGCACGTAACCCAGCCGAACGCGTCGATGCCGAGATAGCCCGGAGGTGTAGACGGCCGCTCCGGCGCCCAGACAGCGAAGGGCCTCGTCGATTCGACGATCACGAGCGAGCCTCTCGTCGGATGCCTCCGGCGAACCTCTCCGTAGACAAGAGCGATGACAGGGGTCACACGGGGCGGCGCGCCGCTCGCGGGCCCGTAACCGGTCGTGACGTCCTGCCCGAAAGAGCGCCTCGCTTGGATCGGTCACGACCTGCACTTCGTTCGCCGAGGCGAAACGTAACGCGGGTTCCTGTTCGCGCGCCTCCATCTCGTGAACGCCACGAGGTCGAGATCTAGTCGCGTCTAGCGACGAACACCTAGTTGATTCACCACGGTCACCGGCATTACGATCGCGCTCTTAACGGGTAGCGAGAGGGGGGAAATGTGTGCGGCCGGTTCCTTACGAGGACGACCTCGACGATCATGCTCGCGTTTGCGGGCGCTCTAGCCATGGCGACCCTCGCGACTGCCGCCGGGCCGCCCCTCAACTTCAACGTCACCGCCATGCCTGGAAACGAGGCGGAGGACGCGATCGCGGTCAACCCCACCAATCCTTCTAACGTCGTGGCGATGTCGACGTTGCCGGACGTCGTCGCAGGCCTCGCCGTGGGCGTCTCCTTCAACGGCGGCCAGACTTGGGCGCGGCGTGTGATCGGAACGGCCGGCGACCCGCTCGGCGAGATCTGCTGCGATCAACAGCTCGCCTGGGACCGGTTCGGAAACCTCTGGATGACCTACCTGGTGAACACGAACGGCCACGTCCTCGTCGCACTCTCTACGAATGGAGGGATCTCGTTCACGAAGGTCGCGGACGTCGTGACGAACGGCGATCAGCCGTCGATCGCCGTCGGCCAGAACAGCGTCTGGATCAGCTATACGTTCTTCCCAGGAACGCAGATTCAGGCGTTCGGGGCACCCATCACCGGGCCTGGCCAGTTCGGGAGCTTCACCGCACCGGAGAGCGTCCCCAGCCCCCACAGCAACGGTGATTACGGCGACACCGCGGTCAGCCCGGCCGGTCAGGTCATGGTCACCTATCAGAATGCAACGAACGGCCAGGGCGGGACGAACATCTACACGGCCGTTGACCCGGACGGCCTGGGGCCGGCCGGATTCACTCCGGGGAGCCTCGCCGCAAACAGCCGTGTCGCCCACAGCCACGTCGGCGGCTTCGACTTCATTCCCGCCCAGCCGGATCGCTCGATCGACGCCGAGGCAAACCTCGCCTGGGACCGGAGCGGCGGCTCCCACACTGGGCGCGTCTACCTCGTCTGGACGCAGGAGACGCCGAACGAGAGCGACAACACGGACATCATGCTCCAACACTCCGACGACGACGGCGCGACCTGGTCGCCTGCTGTCCAGCTGAACGACGACCACACGACCAACAGCCAGTACGACCCAGCGATCGCCCTCGACCAATCCAGCGGCGACGTTGCCGTCTCCTGGTACGACACCCGAAACGACCTCGGAAGTGGGGGGAGCGGAGACACCGACGGCATTCCGAACGACGACTTTCAGATCTGGGCGACGGACTCGACGAATGGCGGGATCTCGTGGGCCCCGAACTTCCGCGTGAGCCAAGGAACGTCAAACGCGATCGACGCGAACAGCTACTTCGACGTCGGCGACTACACGCACGCCGCCTTCGTTGCCGGCTCGTTCTGGCCGGCGTGGTCGGACAACTCGAACAGCACCGGCGACAACCCGGACGGAACGCTGCACCAGCTCGACCTCTACACAGCGAAGGTGTCGATCCCGTAAGTCCGGCGATTTGGACGCTTCGCTCTGGCGTCCCCGGCAGCAGCGCGGTGGCTGCCGGGGACGCTTAACCGGCCCAGGGCACCGGTTTCTGAGAAGGCGTTGCGTGACACCCGTTGCGGTCCACCGCATTCGGTTGAAATCTTGCGCGGGTTCGACTCCGCTACCTCCGGCTGAACGTCTTCGTGACAGGATGCGATCCGAGTGAGAGGTTTCGGGGAGTGGGGGCGTTCGCGGGCAACGCCGACGAGGGGCAGGTATTGCCTACTCAAGCGCAGTTTCAGGTGTGAAGCAGGGTGACTGAGAGCCCGGTCGCGGCGAGCGAGGCCCTGATTCCGGATCGTCCGCTGATGTCTCCGCGGAGGTTGATCCTTCCTCTCGCGCTCGCCCAGTTCATCTGCAGTTTCGCCGGCTCGAACATGAACGTGATGATCGCCGACATCAGCGACGACCTGGATACGACCGTGAAGGGCGTGCAGACCGCGATCACCCTTTTCTTGTTGGTCATGGCGATCCTGATGATCCCGTGTAGCAAGCTGACCGACCGCTGGGGCCGCAAACGGTGCCTGATGTGGGGTCTCACGCTGTACGGGGTTGGTGCTTTGCTGAGCGCGGTCTCGCCGAACCTCGGAGTGCTGATCCTCGGGAACTCGGTGTTCGAGGGCGTCGGCACGGCGCTGTTGATTCCGCCTGTCTACATCCTCGCGACGCTGTGGTTCAGTGATCTCACCTCGCGTGCCTGGGCCTTCGGCGCGATCAGCGGGCTGGGCGGCATCGGCGCGGCGGCGGGCCCGTTGATCGGCGGCGTGATCGCCACGGGCATCAGCTGGCGGGCCGCGTTCGTCTTCCAGGCCCTGGTCGTAGCGACGATCCTGGTGCTGAGTCGTCGTCTCGTCGATCCGCTCCCGCCGGACCCGACACGTCCATTCGACGCCGTCGGGGCGATCCTGTCGGCTGTCGGCATGTTCTTCGTGGTCTTCGGGATCCTGCAGGCCGGCACGCGCAACGTGCTGTTCGTGGTGTGCGTCGTGCTCGGCCTCGCGTTCCTACTCGGGTTCTTCTTCTACATCCGCGCACGCGAGCGTGCCGGGAAGGAGCCGCTTCTGTCGACGAGGCTGTTCAGGAACCGCACGTGCAACCTGGCTCTCGTCACCCAGAACATGCAGTGGCTTCTGCTCATGGGCGTCTCGTTCGTCGTCTCCGTGTTCCTGCAAGAGGTTCGCGGGTACAGCGCGATCGGGACCGGCGTCGTGTTCACCGCTGCGACCGTGGGCGTCCTCGTCTCGTCCTTCGCCGCTCAGCGACTCGCGAAGAAGTTCTCGCAGCGGACGCTGATCGTCGGCGGCTTCCTCGTCACCCTGGGCGGAATCGGGCTCTTGCTCGCCTTCGTGCATTCGTCCTCGAAGGTCGTCGCGTTCGTTCCCGGACTTCTGCTCGTCGGTCTCGGCCTGGGTGCGATGCTGACTCCTTCGGTGAACGTCGTCCAATCGAGCTTCCCCGAGGAGCTGCAGGGTGAGATCTCGGGTCTCTCACGCAGCGTGTCGAATCTGGGCTCGACCTTCGGCACCGCCATCGCCGGCACGATCCTGGTGTCTGTCATCGCCCTGGGAACGAAGTCCTACGCGGTCGCGATGATCGTTCTCGCCGCCTTCGGGCTCATCGGGCTCGTCGCGGCCCTGCGCCTTCCTGCCAAGATCGAGAGGGCGTAGCCCGCTCCCCGCATCTCTGCGTTCGGACGCAAACCGTCAGAACCGGGATTCCGTCGGGCTAGCGGTCGCAGACGCGCGAGCGTTCGCCAGTGACCGCGGAGGCGAGCGCGCGGCCGGCGCTCACATGGAAGGCGAGCGCGAGACGCCCCGCCCGCCGTGCCTCGACCGTCGTCATCCCGTCCGGACGGCGGCTCAGGCATGCGTGCTCGGCGCGCCAGTACGGCGAGTAGCGCACGGCGAGGCGGTAGCGGCCCGGATGCGCCAGCTGGAGCACGACGCGCGTGCCCGTCAGCCGCACGACGTGCGGTGCGTCCGGGCCGGTGAGGATCGGCTGCGGCCTCGGAACCGCGAAGACCGTGAGCTCGGAGGTCGTGAACACGCGCTTCAGCCCGGAATGGCCGCCCCGCAGCAGCGCCGCCTCGCCGCGGGCGCTGTAGTCGGCCGGCGCCGTCGTCAGCACCACGTAGCGGACGCCGAGGCGGCGCAGCCACGCACGGTACGACGACGCCCCGAGCTCGTCGTAGAGCAGCTGGTTCTGCGGGAAGTCGTCCTGTCGGTAGCCGCCCCGGGCGAGCGGGATCTGCGCCTCTGCGAGGTAGACAGCGGCCCAGTGGCCGGTCGTGTCGACCACCTCGACGCGGTACGAGGGCGACAGGTGCGTACGCAGGAAGCCGATCGCCGGAGCCCAGTACGCCCGCCCCGCGGCGGGGTCGCCGCGGCTCTTGAGGTAGCTCCCGGCGATCGGCGAGACGTTCCAGGAGATCGCGAGTGCGAGCACGCCGAGGGCCACCGGCAGCGGGCGCCAGCGGCGGAGCGAGAGCGTCAGCACGGCCAGCGGGATCGCCGCGTAGCGCAGCCGCAGCACGTTCTCGCCCACCGCGCTCGGGATCGCGAAGGCCCCGAGCACGGCGGCGAGGTAGACGGCGAACATCCACCACAGCGGCCCGGCACGCTCCACGCGCCAGGACATCGCGAGGCCGAGGACGCAGAAGACCAGCGCCGCCAGCAGCTCCTGCCAGGAGAACGGGTACCGGCCCGACCCCGGGAAGGCGCGCCAGAGCGCGACCTCGACCACGCCGAAGAGCAGGATCGTCAACGCCGGTGCGAGCAGCGCGCGCCGGTCGCTCCAGCGGGCGATGCCGAAGCCGGCGAGCAGCAGCGCGAGCAGCAGAAAGGCCAGCGGGCTGGCGGCGAGCGTCAAGGCGGCAAACAGCGCGAACCGCCACAGCCGACGCGCCTGCAGCGCCCAGATCGCGAGCAGCGCGAGCGCCGCTCCGAGCGCGAACGGAAACGCGGCCGAGAAGACGATCCCGCACCAGACGACCGCGAACGTCCGGCTCGACCACCGCGCCGTCGGCCCCCATTCGCGTGAGACGACGACCGCGAACGCGAGTGCGGCCGTGGACACCGTCGCCACGGCGAGCAGCCGGATCCCGAGCAGCGCCGCGAGCGGGTAGTAGAGGACGCTGTAGGTGACGAAGCTGTAGCGCCCGGCGTACCAGAAGTTGTTCCAGAGCGCGAAGCCGTCGTTGAGGAAGAGCGTGCGCTGGTACGCGTGCTCGGCCAGGTCCGCGCCGGGCGGGCCGAGCCAGACGAGCGCGGCGGCGAGCGCCGCAGCAGCTGCGGCGGCGATCGTTGCCTCGCGCAGGACGGGGGTCTCGCGAGTCAGGGCACCACGAGGATAACCCGCGGGCCCCAGTAGCCTTGCGCCCATGCGAGGGGCAGTCGCGGCGGGACATCGACTCACGGCGGAGGCCGGAGCGCGGGTGCTCGCCGAGGGCGGGAACGCCGTCGACGCCTGCATCGCGGCCGCGTTCGTCTCCTGGGTCGCCGAAAGCACGCTCACCGGCCCGGGCGCGGGCGGCTTCATGCTCGTCTACCTCGGGCGCGACCACTCGACGCGCGTGCTCGACCACTTCGTCGCCGTTCCCGGGCTCGGGCTGCGGCGGCCGGGCGCACATCCGATGGACTCGGTCGACGTCGACTTCACACCCGAGTCGTCGCAGGTCTTCCGGATCGGGCCGGCCTCGTGCGCGGTGCCGGGGGCGGTCGCCGGCCTCGGCGAGGCGCACCGCCGCTTCGGCTCCATGCCCTGGCCCACGCTGCTGGAGCCCGCGATCGCGCACGCCCGCGAGGGCGTCGTGCTGACCGAGCCGCAGGCGTACCTCCACAAGATCCTCGACCTGATCCTGCGCCACACCGACGAGGGGCGCGCGATGTACGGCTCGAACGGCGACCGCCTCGTCGCCGGCGACCGGCTCGTGCTCGGCGACCTCGCCCTCACGCTGGAGCAACTCGCCGAGAAGGGCGCAGACGACCTCTTCACGGGCGAGCTCGCCGAAGCGCTGTCGAAGCACGTGCGCGAGGGCGGCGGCGACATCACGGTGCGCGACCTGCGCGAGTACCGCGTCATCCAGCGACGGCCGGTGCGCGTGCCCTTCCTCGGCCACGAGTTCCACTCCAACCCGCCGCCGTCCACCGGCGGGGTGCTGATCGGGCTGGGGCTGCGCCTGCTCGACGGGCTCGGCGTCGCCGGCCCGGCCGGGAGCGCGGAGGCGATGGCGCAGCTCGTCGAGATCATGCGCGAGCAGGAGTCCGCCCGCGGCGGCCCGTTCGCGCGCGAGCTCTACCGGGGCGGCCTCTCCCGACGGCTCTACGACCCGCGCCAGCTGGCCGCGGCCGTGAGCCGCATCCGCGGCCGGCTGCCCGAGCTCCAGCGCGGGACGACCCACATCTCGGTCGTGGACGCGCGCGGCAACGCGGCCTCGCTGACCGCATCCACCGGCGCCGGGTCGGGCGTGATCGTCCCGGGGACGGGGATCCAGCTGAACAACATGCTCGGCGAGTTCGACCTGGCCGCGACCGGCGGCATCCCGCGGCCGGGCGTGCGGTTCACGAGCGGGATGGCGCCGTCGCTCGTGCTCGCGGGCGACCGGCCGCGCCTGGTCGTCGGCAGCGCGGGGTCGCTGCGCCTTCGCGGCGCGATCCTGCAGATCGTGATCAATACGGTCGCGCACGGCCTCGGCATCGAGGAGGCGCTCGAGCGCCCGCGCGTGCACCTCGAGGCGACGCACGTGCACGCCGAGGGCGGCAACGACCCCGCGGAGCTGGACCGCCTCGAGTCGTGGGGCTACGAGCTCCTGCGCTGGCGACGGCGCAACCTCTTCTTCGGCGGCGTCGCCGGGGTCGAGCTGCTGGACGACGGTACGCTCGCCGCCGCCGGCGACCCGAGGCGCGGCGGTCACGGCGTCGTCGTCGAGTGAGCCGCTTCCGGATCCGCGAGGCCGAGGTGGGGGACGCGGCCGCCCTCGTCGAGCTCGCGCGTGAGGTGAGCCGCGAGCCGGAGGGATGGTTGCTCTCGTCCGAGGACTGGCGCCCGCCGGCGGCCGAGCGGCGCTACCTCCGCAGCGTCCGCCGATCCGCGCATGCCGCCGTCTTCGTCGCGGAGGCGCCGGAAGGCAGTCTCGTCGGCCGCCTTTCGGTCGCGCGCGACCCGCATCCGGCGAGCTACCACGTCGCCGACCTCGGCCTGATGGTGGCCGCAAGCCACCGCCGCCTCGGCATCGGGCGGGCGTTGCTCGGGCGCACCGTGCAATGGGCGCGTGAGAACGGCGTCACGAAGCTGGAGCTGCACGTGTTCCCGGACAACGAGCCCGCGATCGCGCTCTACGAGTCGTTCGGCTTCGTCCGCGAGGGCTACCGCCGCCGCCACTACCGCCGGCAGGACCAGTACCTGGACGCGGTGCTGATGGCCTTCGACACACTTCCAGGGTGAGCGGCCTCGTTCACCACTACGGGCTCCTGGCGCTCTTCGTGATCGTGATGCTCGAGTCCGGCGGAGTTCCGCTCCCCGGGGAGACGGCGCTGATCGCGGCCGGGGTGTTCGCAAGCCAGGGCCACCTCGACATCGCCGCCGTCGTGGCCGTCGCCGCGGCCGCGGCGATCATCGGCGACAACCTCGGCTACTGGGTCGGGCGAACGGGCGGGCGGCGGCTGCTCGAGCGCCACCGCCTCGCGAATCGTTGGTTCGGCTCCATGCTGCCCTGGGCGGAGGGGTTCTTCGAACGGCACGGGCCGAAGACGATCTTCATCGGCCGCTTCTTCTCGGTCCTGCGCGTGACGGCCGCCTGGATGGCCGGCGTCTCGCGGATGCACTGGTGGAGGTTCTTCCTCTGGAACGCGGCCGGCGGCATCTGCTGGGCCGCGCTCGTCGGGCTCGTGGCCTACTTCCTCGGGCAGGCAGCGGCCGACGCGATCTCGCACTACGGCCTGATCGGAGGTCTCGTGCTCGTAGCGCTCGCGCTGGCCGCGCTCGTCGGCTTCCACCTCTGGCGCAAGCGGCTGCTGGAGACGCCGTGAAGCGAGCCGCCCTCGCCGCCGCCGCAGTTGTCGTGCTCTGCGCGTGTGCGCAAGCGACGCGGCGGCCGGTGCCCGCCTTCCGGCACGTGGTCGTGGTCGTGCTCGAGAACAAGGATCGCGCCGCCGTGCTCGGCAACCCGGCCGCTCCAGCCTTCAACAGCTTCGCAAAGCGCGGTGCCGTGCTCGCCGGCTACCGGGGCGTGACGCACCCGAGCCTGCCGAACTACCTCGCGCTCGTCTCCGGCTCGACCCACGGGATCGCGAACGACTGCACGGACTGTGTCGTGGGCGGGCGCAGCCTCGCGGACACGCTGGAGGCGAAGGGCCTCACCTGGAGGACGTATGCCGAGGGTCTTCCGCGGGCGGGCTGGACCGGCCCCGCGTACCGGCGATACGCGAAGAAACACGTGCCCTTCCTCTACTTCCGCCGCGTGCTCTCCCGACCCGCGCGGCTGCGGAGGGTCGTGCCGCTCTCTCGGCTCTCGCCACAGCGGCTGCCCAGTTTCGCCCTCGTCGTTCCCGACCTCTGCCACGACATGCACGACTGCTCGGTGGCGACGGGCGACGCCTGGCTGCGGCGCTTCCTGCCGCCGTTGCTGAAGCTCGCGGACACGGCCGTCTTCGTCATCTTCGACGAGTCGTACGGCCCCGACCCGCGCGTGGCCGCGCTCGCGCTCGGCCCGCTCGTGCGGTCCGGGTCGCGCTTCGGGCCCGCGATCTCGCACTACGGCCTGCTGCGGACAATCGAGGACGGCTTCGGTCTCCCGCGCCTCGGCCGCTCCGCGCGGGCCGGTCCCGTGACCGGGATCTGGAAGCAGGGAACCGCACCGCGGCCTTGAAGACTGCGCCCTCGTGATGGTGCTGAAGATGCTGACGGGGGCGATCGAAGCGCGAGATCCCTACACGCGCGGGCACTCGGCGCGGGTCACGGAGCTGGCCGAGGCGGTCGCGCGAGCCCTTGGCTGGAGCGAGGAGCGTCTCGCGTCCCTGCGGCTCGGCGGGCCGCTGCACGACGTCGGCAAGCTCGCCGTCTCCGACGAGGTGCTGCGCAAGGAAGGCGGCCTCGACGACCACGAGCTCGCCCAGATCCGCGAGCACCCGAAGATCGGCGCCAAGCTCCTGCTGCGGGTGACCGCCCTGCGCGAGGCGATCCCCTACGTCCTCTACCACCACGAGCGCTGGGATGGAACCGGCTACCCGTCGGGCAAGGCGGGCGAGGAGATCCCGCTCGAGGCGCGCGTGCTGGCGATCGCCGACGCCTTCGACGCGATGACGAGCGACCGGCCGTACCGCCATGCCCTGACACGTGACGAGGCGCTGGCCGAGGTCGACCGCTGTGCCGGCACGCAGTTCGACCCGCGCATCGCCGCGGTCTTTCTCGAGCTGTTCGCCGAGGCCGAGCTTCCCGCCGCGGCCTCGGCCTAGATAGCTAGATCGTCGACCAGACCTCGAGCTTCTGCCTCGTTCGGCGGACGACCTCGTCGGTGAACTCGCTCGTGCCGGCGTGGCCGCCGAGGTCGGCGGTGCGCACGCCGTCGGCGACCGCCTCGAGGCAGGCCTCGCGGACCGCGCGCGACGGGTCTCGCGCGCCCTCCGCGTAGCCGAGCACGGCGGCCGCGGCGAGGATCATCGCCATCGGGTTCGCGACGTTCTTGCCCTGCAGCGAGGGCGCCGTGCCGTGCGCCGCCTCGGCGAGCACGACGGTCGGCACGTAGTCCTCGCCGAAGCCGACGAGCAGCGACTCCGAGCCGGCGATCGAGCCGAACAGCGGCAGCACGAGGTCGGAGAGGATGTCCCCGTCCCGGTTCAGCGCCGGGATCACGAGCGGGTCGCCGCTCGAGGCGACGAGCAGCGCGAAGGTCGCGTCGATCAGCTGTGGCTCGTAGGGGACTTCCGGGTGGCGTTCGGCCGCCGCGTCCATCTCCTCCTTGAGCATCCCCTCGTAGGTCGGGCTGACGGTGAACTTCGGCCCGCCGAAGACCTTCGCGCCGGTGTCCTCGGCGAGGCGGAAGGCGAACTCGGCGACCGAATGGCAGATGCGTCGTTCGATGCGCTCGGTGCGGAAAGCGGCCTCGTCGTCGCCCGAGCCCTCGCGCCACTCCCTCGCGCCGTATGCGTCCCCGACCGCCATCCGTACGACCGAGATCGGCGCGTGGACGCCGCCGAAGGGCACGACCCCCGGGATGCGCCGGCCGGTACGGACGATCACGCGACCGCCGATCTCCTCGCGCAGGATGCGGTTCGGCGAGCCGACGTCGCCCGCGCCCTCGGGTGTGATCGTCGCCCCCTTGAGGCCGAGCCCCGCCTCGCGCACCGCCGCCGCGGCCTCGTGCACGACGCCGTTCTGCGTCGCCCGCCGTGACTCGAGCGAGAGGTCGTGGCGCGGTAGCTCGACCTCCACTCCTGTCACCTCCGGCGCGAGCACGCGCAGCGCCTCCTCGAGCAGTTCCTGCCCGGTCTCGTCCCCCTCGAGGACGACGATCGTCGTCCCTGCCATCTCCCTCCTTGGATTAGGACCGCCCGCCGATGGCTACACCGCAGACTCTATGGCTCGGCGAGGAGGATGGAGACGGCTCGGTTCGCGGCGGTTCAGGTACGAGGACTCGCGTGGCCGGCCGATCACCGACGCGGCCGCGCTGGAGCGGATCGAGGCGCTGCGGATCCCGCCGGCGTGGAAGGAGGTCTGGATCTCGCCGCGCGTGGGCGCGAAGCTGCAGGCGACCGGCGTCGACAAGGCGGGGCGACGGCAGTACCTCTACCACCCGGAATATCGGGCGCGCCAGGAGCAGGCGAAATACGACAAGCTCGTGCGCTTCGCGGAGCGCCTTCCCGAGTTGCGGAAGGCGATGGACGAGCACCTCGACCGGGAGCCGCTCAGCTTCGAATGGACGGCCGCGGTGGCGGTGCGACTGATCAACGAGGGCTGGTTCCGAGTCGGCGGCGAGCGCTACGCGCGGAGTTACAGGACCTTCGGGATCACGACGCTGCGCAAAGGCCACGTGCGCGTGCGCGGCAGCAGGATCACCTTTCGTTTCCGCGCCAAGCACCGCATCCTCTGCCACACCGCTCTGGTCGACGCCGAGCTGGCGGCCGCGATGAAGGAGCTGCTCGCGCTCCGGGGCGGCCGCAGGCTCTTTCGCTACCGCCGCGACGACGAGATCTACAACCTCGGCGCGCGGCGCCTGAACGAGTACATCCGGGAGTACATGGGGGAGGAGTTCACCGCGAAGGACTTCCGTACCTGGGGCGGCACCCTCGTGGCCGCGATCCAGCTCGCCGAGTCGGAGCCAGCCGAGACCGCGACCGAACAGAAGCGCACGGTTGCGGCCGTCATGCGTCGAGTGGGAGAGCGGCTCGGCAATACGGCGGCCGTTGCGCGCGCCTCGTACGTGAGCCCGGCCGTCGTCGAGCAGTATCTCGACGGCAGAACGATCGACGATTTCCGGCCGCGACGTTTGCGCGTCGTGGGCGCACGGGATTTGGATCTCGACCCTGAGGAGCAGGCGCTGCTCAGCCTCCTGCGCTCGTGGCGTATTCGCCGCGCGCGAGAGGCAGCCTGAGATTTCGCTTGCCGGTTTGGTTAAGCTGGTTAAATCCAGACTGCCAACAAGGAGGACAAATTGGCACGCAAGACCGTGCTCGTATGTGACAACTGTGGACAGGAAATCGGCGAGGGAAAGGGCGCGACGATGCGCTTGAACTTCGCGGATGCCCGCCGCGGCTCGAAGCAAGCCGATCTCTGCGACAACTGTGCAGGCGGAATGCCCGGCCATGCGGCCGCGCGGCGCGGCCGCCGGCCGAAGTCCGCTACGGCGGCCTAGAACTGCGGGGCGGGGAGACCCGCCGCACGCTTTTTCGGCGTCTCGAAACCGTCCCACCCCAGGGCTAGGATGGGCCGGTGCCGCTGAGCCTCCTTGCAGGTCCCGCCAACGCGGGGAAGGTCTCGCTCCTGCTCGAGCGCTACCTGGCCGCGCTCGAATCCGATCCGATCCTGATCGTGCCGAACCGGCCGGACGTCGACCGCGCCGAGCGCGAGCTGCTGACGCGCACCGGCGCGCTCGTCGGCGGCTCGATCGGCACCTTCGACGATGTGTTCGAGGACATCGCGCGTGACCCCAAGACGCGTGTGCGTAAGCCGGTGATCACCACCGCGCAGCGGACGCTGCTGCTGCGGCGCGTGGTTGCGCGGGCGCGAAACCGCTCGGCGCGCTTCTCCGGCTTCGCCGACTCGCTCGGCTCGACGGTGGCCGAGCTCGAGTCCGCGCTGCTCGAGCCGGCGGAGCTCGACGGCGAGTTGGCCGAGCTCTACAAGGCCTACCGCGACAAGCTCGACCGGCTCGGCCTCTGGGACCGTGAGCTCGAGCGTCGCCACGCCGCCGAGCGCGCGGCCGGCGACCTCGCGGCCTGGGAGCCGCGCCCGGTCTTCGCCTACGGCTTCGAGGATTTGACCGGCTCCGAGTGGGCCCTGCTCAAGGCTCTCTCCGCGCGGGCAGAGGTGACCGTCTCGCTGCCGTACGAGCCCGGCCGGGACGCCTTCGCGTCACTCGCTCGTACGGCCGACGACCTGACCCGCCTCGCCGACGGTCGGATCGAGGAGCTGTCGGCGAGCCCCGACGCGCGCACGCCGGTCCTGGGGCAGCTCGAGCGCTTCCTCTTCCGCGCGGAGGCGCCCGAGCGCACGCCGGAGCTCGACGGCTCCCTCCGATTCCTCGAAGGCGCAGGGATCCGCGGCACGCTCGAGCTGGTGGCCGACGAGACCCTCGGCCTTCTGCGCGACGGTACTCCCGCGGAGGAGATCGCGATCGTCTGCCCCTCGCTGGAGCGCTGGCGCGCGCCGCTCGACACCGCCTTCGCGACGCTCGGCGTCCCCTACTCGCTCGAGGGCCGGGTGCGGCTCGGCCAGACGCCGTTCGGCCAGTCGCTCACCTCGCTGCTTCGCTACGCGTGGCTGGACGGCGAGCGGCGCGACCTCTTCTCGTTCCTGCGCTCGCCCTACTCCGGCCTGACGCGCGCACACGCGGACTTCCTCGAGGGTCGGCTGCGCGGCCGCGGCGTAACTGCAGCCGTGCGGGTGGAGGAGGAGGTTGCGAAGCTCCGGGGCCAGCCGCTGCCCCACCTCGACACCGTCCGCGGCGCGGAGGATCCGCTCTCGGCGGTCCGCGACCTCGCGCGTGCGATGGCGCGCGCGGCCCACGGGCTCGAGACACCCCCGATCCACGAGGCCGCGCGGCTCGACCTGCGCGCGCACGAGTCGGCGGCGAAGCTCGTGAAGGAGCTCGAGGGCTGGCGCGAGCTCGGCGGAGAGGCGAGCCGCGAGGAAGTGGTCGCGCTGCTCGCCGAGGCCCCCGTGCGTCTGGGCGGCGCGGGGGAGGCCGGCCGCGTGGCGGTGCTCGACCTGCTGCGCGCGCGCACGCGCCGCTTCGAGGTCGTCTTCGTCGTCGGCCTCGAGGAGGGACGCCTGCCGCGCCGCTCGCTGGGCTCGCCGTTCCTCGACGAGGAGCGCAAGGCCGAGCTCGAGCGCTCCTCGCGCGCGGGCCGCCTGCTGCGTACCGACCCGGTCTCGCGCGACCGCTACCTCTTCTACACCGCCTGTACGCGACCGACCCGACGGCTCTACCTCGTGCGCGAGGCCGCGAGCGACGAGGGCGCGCCGCGCGAACCCAGCCCGTTCTGGGACGAGGCACGCGCGCTCTTCGCGCCCGACGAGGCCGCGCGCTGGACGCGCCGCCGCCCGCTCGCCGCCTTGACCTGGCCGCTCGAGACCGCGCCGAGCGACCGCGAGCGCCTGCGCGCCGTCGCGTCCCTCGCCTCCGGAGAGGGCGACGAGGCCTTCTCGCTCGCCCGCGCCAACGGCTGGGAGCGCCGCCTCGAGCGCGCGCTCGAGGCGTTCCGGCGGCCGACGCGCCTCACCCATCCGGCCGTGCTGGAGGAGCTGCGCCAGAAGGCGAGCTTCTCGGTGACCGACCTCGAGCGCTTCGCCGACTGCTCGTCGATGTGGTTCGTCGAGCGGCTCCTGCAGCCGAGGAGCATCGACGCGGAGGTGGACGCTCGGCTGCGCGGCACGGTCGCGCACCAGGCGCTGTTCACGTTCTTCAAGGGCCTGCCCAAGCGCACGGGTGACGAACGGCCGCGGCCGGAGAACCTGGAGGAGGCGCTCGGGTTCCTGCGCGAGTGCCTGCACGACGCGCTGCAGGCGCACCTCCGGATCGACGTGCCGGAGCTCGAGCGCCGCGAGCTCGAGCAGAGCCTCGGGCGTGACCTCGAGAAGCTCGTGCGCCACGAGGCGGAGTCGCCGAGCCCGCTCGTGCCCGACCGCTTCGAGGTCTCGTTCGGCTCCGAGCGCTCGGCGCCGGAGCTGCAGCGCGGCCTCGACCTGGGCGGCTTCACCGTCTCCGGGAAGATCGACCGCATCGACCGCGACCCGTTCGGGGCGCGCGGCATGGTCGTCGACTACAAGTCCGGCCGCAGCGCGCACACGGCGGCCGAGATCGAGCGCGAGCTGCACCTCCAGATCCCGCTCTACATGCTCGTGCTGCGCGACCTCGTCGGGGTCGAGCCGCTCGGCGGGATCTACCGCGCGCTCGCGGGCGAGGGACAGGCGCGTGGGGTGCTGCGGGCCGAGGCCCGTGAGGACGGCCTGCCCGGCTTCCAGCGCAACGACTACGTGGACGAGGACGCGTTCTGGGGTGGGATCGAGCGCGCGCAGGAGCACGCGCGCGCGATGGTCGGGCGGATCCGCCAGGGCGACGTGCGGCACGACCCGAAGCGCGGCTCGTGTCCGCAGTGGTGCGAGCTCTGGCCCGTGTGCCGCGTGAGGCGCTCGTGAACACTGTCGAGGCGCCCAACGTCGAGCAGCAGCGCGCGATCGAGGAGCGCGGTGTCGTCTTCGTCTCGGCCGGCGCGGGCACCGGCAAGACGACCGTCATCGTCGAGCGTTTCTGCAAGGCGGTCTGCGAGCGCGGGCTCGACGTCGACTCGCTGCTCGTAATCACCTACACCGAGCGTGCGGCCGGCGAGCTGCGCGGTCGGATCCGCAAGCGCCTGCACGAGCTCGGCCGGCACGACCTGGAGCGGCAGCTCGACGCCGCCTGGATCTCGACCATCCACGGCTTCTGCCACCGGCTGCTGAAGGCGCACCCGTTCGCGGCCGGGATCGACCCGCGCTTCCGCGTCCTCGACGACAGCCAGGGGCGCGTGCTGCGCGGCGAGGCCTTCCGCTCGGCGCTCGAGGAGTTCTGCGCCGACGACGAGGCGCGGCTACGGCTGCTCGCCTCGTACGGCGGGCGGCGGCTGCGGCGGATGCTGACCGGCGTGCACGAGACGCTGCGCTCGTCCGGGCTCGAACTGCGGATCGACCCGCGCGAGGAGCCGCAGCTCGAGGAGCGGCTGGAGGAGCTGCGCGCCTGCGCGTCCGCGACCGGCGACGAGCGTGCGATCCGCTTCCTCGACGTCCCACACTCGCCCGAGGAGCTGCTGGATCTCTCCGACCTCGCCTCGCCGGAGCTCGACGAGCCTCGGCGCGCGGTCGAGGTCGCCGCGCTCGAGGCCCTCGCCGCGCGCGACCGCGAGCAGCTGCAGGAGCTCCTGCTCGCCTACGACGTCGCCTACCGCGAGGCCAAGGACCGCGAGTCGGCGCTCGACTTCGAGGACCTGCAGCTGCTGGCCCGCGAGCTGCTGCGCGACCACGCCGAGATCCGCGAGCGCGAGAGCTGGCGCTTCCGCTCGATCATGGTCGACGAGTTCCAGGACACGAACCGGCTGCAGTGCGAGCTCGTCGACCTGCTCGCGCACGATGACGCCGAGATCTTCTTCGTCGGCGACGAGTTCCAGTCGATCTACCGTTTCCGGCACGCCGACGTCGAGGTCTTCCGCGAGCGGCGCGACCAGGTCGGCGGCGTGCTCGCGCTGACGCAGAACTACCGTTCGCGACCCGAGGTTCTGGAGGTGATCAACCACCTGTTCGCGGCGGACTTCGGCGAGAGCTTCCAGCCGCTCGTGGCGGCCGGGCGGTTCGCCGATCCCGCCTTCGGGCCGGCGGTCGAGTTGCTCGTGACCGACAAGGAGAGTTACGCCGAGACGGGCGTCCACTGGCGCAAGGCCGAGGCCGAGCACATCGCACGGCGCGTCCGCGAGCTAGTCGACTCGGGGGACGCGGTGCCGGGCGAGATCGTGGTCCTCTTCGCCGCCGGTACCGACGCGCGGATCTACGAGGAGGAGCTCCGCGCGCTCGGCCTGCCGACCTTTCGCGCGACCGGCCGCGACTACTACCACCAGCAGCAGGTGGTCGACCTGCTCGCGTACCTGCGTCTGCTGCACAACCGCTACGACGACGAGGCGCTCCTGTCGGTGCTCGCCTCGCCGTTCGTCGGCGTCTCGAACGACGCGCTCGTGCTGCTGCGCCGCGCGGCGCCGAAGCGGCCGCTGTTCGCCGGGCTGGAGAAGGGTCTCCCGGAGGGGCTGTCGCAGCGCGATACCAGGCTCTTCCAGGCGTTCAAGCAGCGCTACGACCGGCTCGCGGCGCAGGCGTCGTCGCTCTCGCTCGAGCGGCTCTGCGAGCAGATCATGGCCGAGCACGACTACGACCTCGCGGTGCTCGCGCAGTGGGACGGCCGGCGACGCTACGCGAACCTGCGCAAGCTCGCGCGGCTGGCCCGCTCGTACGAGGAGCTGCGGGGGCCGGACGTCCAGGGCTTCGTGCGCTTCGTCGCCGAGCAGGACGCGGTCGGCGCGTCGGAGCTCGAGGCCGTCGCGGAGGAGGAGGGCACGGACGTCATCCGCCTGCTCACGATCCACTCCGCGAAGGGGCTCGAGTTCAAGGTGGTCGTCGTGGCGGACGCCGGCCGCGACCGCGCCCGGCCGGACGCCGACGAGATCCTCTGCCTCCCGGACGGGCGGCTCGGCTTCCGTGTCGCCGACCCGGAGACCGGCAAGCGGCTGACGACGGCCGAGTACGAGGCCGTGAAGGACGCCGAGCAAGCGGCGGAGGAGGCAGAGCGGCGGCGCCTCTACTACGTCGCGATGACACGCGCGATCGACCGGCTGATCGTCTCGGGGGCCGTCGGCGAGCGCGGTCCGGACGAGCGGACGCCGATCGGCTGGGTGCTCGACCGGCTCGAGGTGGACGAGCTCGGCGCGGCCGAGGCGATTGCGGAGATCGAGCGCGGCGGCGCACGCGTGCTCGTGCGGCTCGACCGGTACGCGCCCGAGCCGGAGGTCGTGCCCGCCGCGCCCGCGACGCTCGAGCAGCTCGAGCTGTTCGAGGTGGCCGAGAACGGCGTGGCGGCGGCCGAGGCGCCGGAGCTTGCGCCGCTGACCGAGGTACCGGCGCCACCGCTGCATCGCGTGCGTCGCCTCTCCTACAGCGCTCTCTCGCTCTTCGAGCGCTGCTCGTACCGCTACTTCGCCGAGCGCGTGATCGGCTTGCGGCCGGCCGACGCGGGAGGGTCGGTTCCCGGCAACACGGGCCTGGCGGCGACCGAGATCGGCGACGCGGTGCACGCGCTGCTCGAGCACGTCGACCTGCGCGCGCCCGCGGTGCCCGACGACCTCGAGGAGCGTGTCCGCGCCCGTTACCCGGCTGCGACCGGCGAGGAGGTCGAGCGCATCAGCGGTTTCGTCGCCTCGTACTGCTCGTCGCAGCTGGCCGCCCGCATCGCCTCGCTCGAAGGGGCGACCGCCGAGTTGCCGTTCGCGTTCGAGCACGACGGCGTCCTGCTGCACGGACGCATCGACGTGCTCGCGCGCGATCCTGGAGGCCGTACGGCCCTGGTGCTCGACTACAAGACGAACTCGCTTGCCGAGGGCGAGCCCGAGGAGATCGTGGCAAAGGACTACCTGCTCCAGCAGCTCGTCTACGCGCTGGCGTGCTTCCGCGCAGGCGCGGACGAGGTCGAGGTCGTCTACCACTTCCTCGAGCGTTCCGACGCGGTGGTAACGAGCCGCTACGAGCGCGGGAACGTGGCGGCGCTGGAGGCCGAGCTCTCGGCGGCGATCGCGAAGATCCAGGCGAACGAGTTCCGTCCGACTCCGGACGAGTTCATCTGCGCCGACTGCCCGGCGCTCGACCTGGTCTGCGCCGGGCCGAGACTCCGCAGCACCTGATGGCCCGCAGCTACGTGCGCGAGGCGCGACGCCGGGTCGGGCCGAAGCGCAACCGGATCGTCCCGATCATCGAGCGGCTGCTCGATGAGCACCCGGACGCGACGATCGCGCTCCGCTTCCGCAACGACCTCGAGCTGCTCGTCTCGGTGATGCTCTCGGCGCAGACGACGGATGTGAACGTCAACCGCGTCACGACGCGGCTGTTCGAGAAGTACCGCCGGCCGGAGGACTACCTGGCCGTGCCTCGCGAGGAGCTCGAGGACGATATCCGCGCGACGGGCTTCTTCCGCCAGAAGACGAAAGCGTTGCGCGGGACGATGGCGATGCTGCTCGAGGACTTCGACGGCCGCGTGCCCGCGCGCATGGACGAGCTGCTGCGGCTCCCGGGCGTCGCGCGCAAGACCGCGAACGTGGTCGTGGCCGAGCGCGGCGAGGCCGAGGGGATCGTCGTGGACACGCACGTGCGCCGGCTCTCGCAGCGGCTCGGGCTGACGCGACAGGAGGACCCGGTGAAGATCGAGCGCGACCTGATGAAGCTCGTGCCGCGGGGCTTCTGGAACGCGTTCCCGCACCTGCTGATCTGGCACGGCCGCCGCGTGTGCAGCGCGCGCCGCCCTCGCTGTGAGGAGTGCGTGCTCAACGACCTCTGTCCGGCAAGTCGCGTCGAAGCTGCCACAGTCTCGTCACACACGCGCGCGTAGCCTCGGAGCGTGCGCGGCGTCGACCTCGCGATCTACGCGGATGCGCTCGGCGGCGAGGCCGCGAGCCTCGCGGCGCGGGCCGAGCGGGCGCGCTCGCGCCTGCGACAGGCAGCGATCGAGAAGCGTGCACGGCAGGAGCTGACCCCGGTCGCGGTCGAGCGGCTGGAGGCCGCCGGCGTGCTCGGCGCCGTGGACGAGACGGAGGCGCGGCGAGAGCTGCGCGAGCTCGAGGCCGTGCTCGACGCCGTCGAGGAGCTGCAGTCCTGGTTGGAAGCGGAACTGGCTAGCGCGGAGTAAGGCCGACGAGCAGGCCGCCGTCCTCGTCGTAGGCGGGGAAGAAGTCCCCGGTCACCCGCTTCACGTTGCCGGCTCGCGAGCGCAGCTCGAGCTGCTGGCCCATCCGCCGAACGCCCCACTCGAGCGCGACCTTGGCCGGACTGTCGCCCTCGAAGCCGGTCAGCCCGAGCGCCTCGACCACGTCGCGGCCCATCAGGTCCTGCTCGCGATAGCCGGAGAGCTCGAACACGTCGCGGCCGGCCGCGATCACACGTGCCTCCGCGTCGCAGACGACGAAGCCCGTGTTCGGCGCGGGGTAGTAGTCCTCGAGCAGCTCGAACAGGAACCCGAACCCGCAGCGGTGACACGAGACCGCCTGCTGCGTCAGGCCCTCGCGCCGGTCGTGGTCGATCGAGCGGTCCTTGCAGTTCGGGCAGATGAAGTACGGCACGCGGCGATCGTAGCTAGGTGCTGCGCCGACGCCGCCCGGCAAGGCTGCGCGGATCGAGGCTCCGCAGCGGCGGCAGCTTCGGCCGCCCGAGGGGTGGCCCGCCGATCCAGCCGAGCCAGCGGTAGAAGAGCAGCTGCGCCGCGGTCGTGAGCAGGATCCAGCCCCAGCTCCACCAGTAGCCGTAGCCCCAGCGCAGCTCGGGGATGTGGCGGAAGTTCTGGCCGTAGAGGCCGACGATGAAGGTCGGCACGAGCAGCACCGAGGCGATCACGGTCAGCCGCTTCGTGACCTCGTTCTGGTCGTTGGCGATCTTGGCCTGGTGGTAGTCCCGCGCGCTCGAGAGCAGGTCGCGCGAGAGGTCGAGGCCGTCCATCGCGCGCAGCAGCTTGTCGTAGGCGTCGGCGAAGTCGAGCTCGATCTCGCGCGGCAGCAGCTCGCTCCCTTCGCCGATGTCGAGTCGCCGGTCGACGACGCGGCGGATCGCGTCGCGCGTCGGCGCCACCGTCCGCCGCACGTGCAGCAGGTCGTGCCTGAGCGTGGAGATCCGCCGGCGAATCTGTTCCGCCGTCCACACGTCGATGCCGTCCTCGAGCTCGTCGATCTCGTCGTTGAGGGCGTCCACGAGGTCGAGGAAGTACTCCGCGATCAGGTCGACGAGCCGGTAGACCATCAGGCCTGGCCTGGACTCCTGCTCGTTGCGGACCGAGTCCTGCGCCGGAGTCGGGTCGAACGGGTCCCCACGCTCGGGCGTCTTCCGCACGGTTAGGAGCTGCTCGCGGGTCGCGACGAGGTCGATCTCCTGGTAGTAGACGCGGTCCTCCTCGCGCACGCAGATCGGGACGAGGAAGACGCCGAAGACGTAGTGGTCGTGGCCCTCGAGGCGCGGGCGCGGCTCGTCGTCGTGTCGCGCGCTCTGCAGCAGGAGGGCGAGCGCGCGTTCGTGGACGTCGCGCCCGAGCGCCTTGCGCAGGTTCTCCTCGCTCGGGTCGAGCAGGTCGATCCACTCGGCCATCCCGGCCGAGACTAGCCCGGGCCTCGGCCGACGCTACCCGGTGCGCTCGGCGGTGAGCGCGGTGGCGGCGTGGCCCTCGCGGGCCGCGAGCCAGCGCTCGGCGTCGAGAGCGGCCATCGCGCCGGTGCCGGCGGCGGTGATCGCCTGGCGATAGGTGTGGTCGACGACATCCCCCGCGGCGAAGACGCCTTCGACGTTGGTCTCGGTCGAGCCCGGCCTGGTGACGAGGTACCCGGCCTCGTCGTGGTCGAGCTGCTCGAGGAAGAGCTTCGTGCTCGGGTCGTGGCCGATCGCGACGAACAGGCCCTGCGCAGGGATCTCCCGCGTCTCGCCGGTCTCGAGGTCGCGGATCCGGACGGCGCTCGTCTGCCCGCCCTCGCCGATCACCTCCTCGACCGCGGCCGGGGTCACGAACTCGATCTTCTCGTTCGCGCGGGCGCGGTCGATCATGATCTGCGAGGCGCGGAACTCGTTGCGCCGGTGCACGAGGCTCACCTTGGTGGCGAACTTGGTCAGGAAGATCGCCTCCTCCATCGCCGAGTCGCCGCCGCCCACGACCACGACCTCCTTCTCGCGGAAGAAGGCTGCGTCGCAGACCGCGCAGTACGAGACGCCGCGGCCCTGGAGCAGGCGCTCCGACTCGAGCCCGAGCTGGCGCGCGGTCGCCCCGGTCGCCACGATCACGGTCTCCGCCGCGAGCTCCTGCTCGCCGACCCAGACGCGGAGCGGGCGCTCGCTGAAATCGACCTTCGTGACGTCGTCGGTGAGGAACTCCGCGCCGAAGCGCTCTGCTTGACGGCGGAAGTCCTGCATCATCGCCGGGCCCATGATCCCGTCGGGATAGCCCGGGTAGTTCTCGACGTCGCTCGTGATCATCAGCTGGCCGCCCCACGCGAAGCCCTCGATGACCAGCGGCTCGAGGTTGGCGCGCGCGGCGTACAGCGCCGCCGTGTAGCCGGCGGGCCCGCCTCCGATGATGATCAGCTCTCTTGTCTCCCCGTTCATTTCTGCCTCCGGAGTATTAAACGCTCTGGGTCGGCCGAACCTTCCTCAAACCCCTCGTCTTCAATCCCGTCGCCCTCAGAGGGACGTGCAAGCGAAGCCTGCACGGCCCGAAGGTCCACTAGCGTCTGGACGCCCCGTCTCCCCGAGGCCTCGAAGAGCTCCGCGGCCGGGCGCGTCCCGTGGCCGATCGTGAAGACCTGTACACGCGCAGGTTACGACCGCGTGACGGCCGCGGTCGCTAGCGCGCGGCCAAGAAGTGCCTCGCGACCACCGGGAGCGCCGGGGTGCCGCCGCCCGTCCGGGGTGGTCGCGCTGCGAAGTGGAGCAGTACCTTCTCCATCGTCTTGACCTGCGAGACCCGCAGTGCGCTGCTCCAGATGCTCGCTTCGTCGATGTCGCCTGTGAAGCTGAGGCTGCAGCCTGCGTATCCGCCGATTTGGGCCGCGCCGATCGGTAGCCCGTATGCAACACGCCCGGGCGCAGGAACCGGCGTGCCGGTGCCGACCTGCCGGCCGTCGACGAAGAGGCGGGTCCTGAAGCCGTCGTAGGATCCGGCGACCGCGTGCCAGCGGCCGTTCCAGATGCTCCTCGGCGCCTCGGGCGAGACGCGGAAGTGAATGCCGTCGTAGATGTAGAACGCCATCCCACCGCCAAAGCCGGTGTAGAGCCCGTAGGAGCCGGTCGTGCAGCCGAGGGCTCCCTTGGCGACAACGTAGCGCCACGCTCCGGGCGAGGCAGAGCCTCGCACGAGCGCCAGCACGGTCAACCGCTGGAGGCGGAGGCTTGCGCTGTCGGGGATGCTGACGGACTGCTGGTCGTTGAAGTGCAGCGCGCCGAGAACGCCGCCGTGGATCCAGCTCGGGTCGGAGGTCTCGGCTGCTGCCGACGAGCCGAGCATGCCGTTGTTGCCATGACCGGAGATGTCGTGGACGACCTGGCCGTTGCCTTCGCCCAACGGCCAGTAGGCCGCCAATGGCAACGGCGCGGCGGTCGCTCGCGCCGCAAACGCGGCAGTCAAGACGACCATCGCTGCGAGCGTACGCAATACCACGGTCATATCATGCGCGTCGTCCGGCGAGACAACCACAAACGAACGACCGGTCTTTCACAGCCACGCCTAGCCGATGGGTTAGAGGTAGCGCGCGCGGCGCTCGCGGCGTCCCCATGACTAGAATCGCCGCCTCTCAGCGAAGGGACTCTCCGTGGCTTCGACCGTGACGTGGGACGGCCTGCGCGATCTCGCGGGCTTCCGGACGCAGAACGGCTGTGCGATCAGCCTCTACCTCGACCTGGACCCGAGCGTGACCCCCACCGCGGCCGACGTGACGACGCGGGTCAACGCGCTGATCGACGAGATCGAGCGTTCGGACGCGGCGCGACGCCCGGAGCTCGGACGCAACCAGAGGGAAGGGCTGCGGAGCGACGTGCAGCGGCTGCGGGACTTCTTCGAGCAGGACTTCGAGCGCGACGGGGCCCACGGGCTCGCGGTCTTCTGCGCGGGACTCGACAACCTCTGGCAGTCGCTGCCCCTCAGCTCGCCGGTGCCGGACGCGGTCAAGGTCGGGGGGACCCTCTACCTCGCGCCGCTCGTCTCGCTCGTCGGCCGCGGGGAGGGGGCGCTGGTCGTCGTCGTCAGCCGCGAGCGCGGCGACCTCTACCGCCTGCGGGCGGGGAGGCTCGAAGAGCTGGTCGAGCACTACGACGAGACGCCTGGGCGCCACGACCAGGGCGGCTGGTCGCAGTCGCGCTACCAGCGGCACATCGACAAGCTCGTGCAGGACCACCTGAAGGAGGTCGCCGAGCTCCTCGACCGGCAGCTCCGCCGGCTGAGAGGGCCGCGGGTGATCGTCGTCTCGACCGAGGAGACGCGGCCCGAGTTCGAGAACGCGCTCTCCAGCGAGGCGAAGAAGGCGGTCGTCGGCTGGACGACGGCCGAGGCGCACGCGACTCCCGCCGAGCTGCTCGCGGAGGTCGAGCCGCTGCTCGAGTCGTGGCGCGGCAAGCAGGAGACCGAGGCGGTCGAGCGCTGGCGCGAGGAGGCGGGCCGCGACGGCCGAGCCTCGTCCGGCTGGAAGCAGACGCTCGAGGCCGCCTCCGATGGGCGCGTCGAGTTGCTGCTTTTTCAGGGCGGCGTCGAGCGGCCGGCCTGGGAGTGCCCGGCGTGCGGCCGTGTCGGTGCCGAGGGAGGCGCATGCCCACTGGACGGCACGGCGATGGAGGAGCGACACGAAGGCCTCGACCTCGCCGTTCGCCAGACGCTCGCGCACGGCGGGACGGTCTGGGCGCTCACCCAGCGGCAGGACCTCGAGCCCGTCGAGGGCATCGGTGCCCTCTTGCGGTTCTAGCGCCTAGGCGGCGTCGACGACGCGAGGAAGCTCGTGCGCCTGCGCGGGCTCCTCGAGCTCCGAGTCGGCGGCGCGCTCGAGCTTCGTCTCGAAGCGCCCGAGCCGCTTCTCTGCGTCGATGAACTTGTTCTGCGCGCGCCCGAGGTGCGTGCCGACGAGCTCGAAGTCCTCCTTGAACTTGCCGAAGTCCTTCTGCAGCTGCGCGCAGTAGGCCATCACCTCGTGCGCGTGCTGCTCGATCTGCAGGCCCTTCAGGCCCAACACGATCACCTGCAGGTACGCGGTCAGCGTCGTCGGCGAGACCGGCAGAACCCGCTTCTCGTGCGCGTACGCGAGCAGCGCGCCGGTGCGGCCGCACGCGAGCTCGTAGTAGATCGCCTCCGACGGCAGGTACATGAAGGCGAAGTCGTACGTCCCCTCGTCGGGGCGGATGTACTTCGAGGAGATCGCGTCGACGTGGCTCTTGACGTCACGCGCAAAGAGCTTCTCGAACTGCTGGCGTTCGAGGTCGCTCTCGGCCCCGAGCATCCGCTCGAAGTTGTCGAGCGGGAACTTCGAGTCGATCGGGACGATCCGGTCGACCTTGATCGCCGCGTCCACGCGCTCGCCGCCCACGAAGCCGTACTGGAGCTCGAAGGCGGTCGGCGGCAGCCGGTCGCGAAGGAGATTTTCGAGCAGTAGCTCGCCGAAGCCGCCGCGCGCCTTGGGCGGGCGGAGGATCTGCTGCAGCTGGCTGAGCTCTTTCGCCTGCTCGGCCATCTGCACCGTCGCCTGGCCGACCTCGCCGAGCTGCCGGTGAATCGCGTTCGTCTGCTTCGCCGCGTGCTCGAGGCGCCGGTCGACCTTCGTGTCGAGCTCGCCGAGGCGGCGGTCCATCGTGGCCGTGATCGCCTGGAGACGCCCGTCGACCTCGGTGTTGCGCGCCGCGAGGAGCTGGTCGAGCACGTGCGCGGTCTGCGCGCCGTGGTCGGTGAGACGCCGGCTCAGCCACAGGGCGAGCGCGCCGCCGCCGGCGATCAGGACGACAAGTGTCAGGAGGACGACCATCAGCCGACGAACAGTAGAGGGGCCGTCGGACAACATGAGGGAGGGCGGCTCTCGCCGCCCTCCCTGAAGACGGATCAGGCGGGCGTCAGGTGTCGGTGCGCTCCGCGTGGTGCTCCGCCGCGCGCTCGCGCTCCTCCTGCGCCGTGTCCTCGGCCTGCTCGGCGCGCTCGGATGCCATGCCTTCCTGCTCCTGGTGCGTGCCTTCGCGTGCCATCGAGCTGTCGCCCTTGAGGTCGCCTGCGGCCTTCTTGCTGCGACCGAGGAGCTTGTCCAGGAAACTCATTCGTAGCCTCCTTTGCGGGTTGCCGGACTTACGAGTATCCGCAATGGCCACAAAAAACGCCAGATCCGGAAAACCTTGCGGCCCTCCGGATCTGACAAGGCGACCCTAACGTGGCCGGGGGCGCGAGTCAAGCGCGTTGGTAGCATCGCCCGCCGGTGGCGAAGAAATCCCGCACCCCGGCCCCTCCGCGCCGTGTCCAGGCGCCGCAGCGGCGCACGGATACAAAGCGCCGCGGCGCGCTCGGCGAGCGCCGGAACCTGCTGCTCGCGGCCTGCGGCGCGCTCGGCGTGCTCGCCGCGATCGTGGCTGGAGTCGTGGTCTTCACGCGCAACGACAACAGCGGCGTCGCGGCGCCCAACGTCCCGCAGACGAGCCAGCTCGTGGGCCTGCAGACGGGGCCGGCGCCGTGGAACCCGGGTCTCGACACGCTGCCCGACCGGCTCGACGCGGTCGGCGTCCACGCCCTGTCGAGCGAGGGCGAGGTCCTGCATATCCACCAGCATCTCGACATCTTCGTGAACGGCAAACCCGTGCCCGTCCCGACGAACATCGGAATCTACGACGGCCAGTTCCTGACCGAGCTGCACTCGCACGACCCGTCGGGGATCATCCACGTCGAGTCGCCGACGCTCCGGAAATTCGACCTCGGTCAGTTCTTCGGCGTCTGGGGAGTCCGGCTCACCCCCGACTGCGTCGGCGGCTATTGCAGGCAGGTGACGCCGTGGACGGTCTACGTCAACGGCCAGGGCTACACCGGCGACCCCGCGGCGCTCGTGCTGAAGTCGCACCAGGAGATCGCGATCGTGATCGGCACGCCGCCCACGAAGATCCCCACCTCGTACAAGTTCCCGCCGAACACCTAGGAGCCCGGGCCTGCCTCGCGACTATCCTTCGCCGCGCCGGGGTGGCGAAACTGGTCATACGCGCCTGACTTAAAATCAGGTGTCCCCGCTGGGGGCGTAAGGGTTCGAGTCCCTTCCCCGGCATTGAGCTCGGCCGTTCGGCGAGCAGGGCCTGCTTCGGGGCTGGGGTCCGCTCGCGGGCCGTTTCCTGATCTGCGAATGACCCGAACGGGATGACGCGCGCCGCGAGACGCCCGTGGACACTCGCAGGCAATAGACGAAAGGGGACACGATGACTCTTACCCACCCGATGGGTCCGCCACGGCTCGCCGAGGATCTCGCGGTGCAACCACTCTTCGGTCTCGAGGGGCGAACGATTCCTCGGCACGAGCTCCCGGAGGGAGAGATGCCGCCCGACGTGGCCTACGAGATCATCCACGACGAGCTGATGCTCGACGGAAACGCGCGGCTGAACGTGGCGACCTTCGTCACTACCTGGATGGAGCCTCAGGCCGAGAAGCTGATGGCCGAGTGCCTCGACAAGAACATGATCGACAAGGACGAGTACCCGCAGACCGCCGAGCTCGAGACGCGCTGCGTCAACATGCTCAGCCGCCTGTGGCACGCGCCGGAAGCCGGGGAGGCGACCGGCTGTTCGACCACCGGCTCGAGCGAGGCGGCGATGCTCGGCGGCCTCGCGCTCAAGCGACGCTGGCAGAAGCGGCGCGCGGCCGAGGGCAAGCCGGCCGACAAGCCGAACCTGGTGATGGGCATCAACGTCCAGGTGTGCTGGGAGAAGTTCGCCAACTACTGGGACGTCGAGATGCGCCTCGTGCCGATGGAGGGCGACCGCTTCCACCTCTCGGCCGAGGAGGCCGTGAAGCTCTGCGACGAGAACACGATCGGGGTCGTCGCGATCCTGGGCTCGACCTTCGACGGCTCCTACGAGCCGGTGAAGGAGATCTGCGACGCACTGGACGCGTTCGAGGCAGAGACGGGCATCGACATTCCCGTCCACGTCGACGGGGCGTCCGGGGCGTTCGTCGCTCCGTTCGTCGATCCCGACCTCACCTGGGACTTCCAGCTCCCGCGAGTGGCCTCGATCAACGCCTCCGGGCACAAGTACGGGCTCGTCTATCCGGGCGTCGGCTGGGTCGTCTGGCGGGACAGCGCCTCTCTGCCCGACGATCTGATCTTCTGGGTCAACTACCTAGGGGACAACATGCCCACGTTCGCGCTGAACTTCTCGCGTCCCGGTGCCCAGGTCGTCGCGCAGTACTACAACTTCCTTCGCCTCGGCTTCGACGGCTATCGCCGGGTGCACTCCTACGCACGCGACGTCGCCACGCGCCTCTCCGGGCAGATCGCGGAGCTGGGCCCGTTCGAGCTGCTCACGAAGGGCGACGAGCTGGCGGTCTTCGCGTTCACGCTGAGGGACGACGTCGACAACTTCACCGTCTTCGACGTCTCGAATGCGCTGCGGGAGCGCGGCTGGCAGGTGCCCGCGTACACGTTCCCGAAGAACCGTGAGGATCTCGCGGCCCTTCGGGTCGTGGTGCGGCGCGGCTTCACCGACGACCTGGCGGACATGCTCCTGAACGACATCGAGCGCCAGCTGCCACGTCTGCAGAAGCAGCGCGAGCCCGTCCACGATCACACGACCGCGGGGTTCCGCCACTAGCCGGGGGGCGCGCTAGGACGCGCGACGCCAGCGCCGCCGGCGCGGGAGTTCGGCGCCGTTGCCGAGAGCCTCGGCGGCCGCTGCGAAGTCGGTGTCGCTCAGGGTCACGAGCGCGTCCGCGGGCAGCCGCTCCAGCTCGTCGCCGCTTGCGAGTCGCAGGGCCTGCGCGTTCAGTGCCTGCTCGAAGATCGTGCGCGCGTAGCGCGCGTTGCCGAAGCCCTCGCCACGCTGGGCGCGGTCGAAGATGCGGCGCAGCTCGGCCGCGGCCGTCTCGGTCACGCGGTACTCGTTCTGCTCGGCGAAGCGCTCGGTGATCGCGAGGAGCTCGCCGGTCGAGTAGTCGGGAAAGGTCAGCTCGCGCGCGAACCTGGAGCGCAGACCCGGGTTCGAGTCGAGGAGCTCGTACATCAGGCGCGGATAGCCGGCGACGATCACGACGAGCCGATGGCGGTGGTCCTCCATTCGCTTCAGCAGGGTCTCGACCGCCTCCGCGCCGAAGTCGACGCCGCGGTGCGCGGGCCGCGCGAGCGCGTACGCCTCGTCGATGAAGAGCACGCCGTCGAGCGCCCGCCGGATTGCACGCTCGGTCTTGATCGCGGTCATGCCCACGTACTCGCCGACGAGGCCCGCGCGGTCGACCTCGACCACGTGCCCCCGCCTGAGCAACCCCATCGCCCGGTACATGTGCGCGAGCAGGCGGGCGACGGTCGTCTTGCCGGTCCCCGGATTGCCGAGGAAGACGAGGTGCTGCGAGGTCGCGACCTCGGGCAGGCCGCGCTCCAGCCGCTGGCCCTGGACCTGCAGGAAGGCGACGAGCGCCCGCACCTGCTCCTTGACCGTGTCGAGGCCGACGAGCGAGTCGAGCTCCGCCTGCAGCTCCTCGAGGGTGCGCGTGTCCTCGGGCGGCTTGCGCGGATCGAGCCGGTCGAGCCAGTCCGCGTCGCCGCCCATGCCCTGGCGGACCTGCTCGCGCAGGACGTCGAAGCCGCGTAGAAGGTCGTGGAGCGGGTTGGCCATGGCGCCTCTCCTACCCCGGATGCGGGGAACGGGAACGAGGAGTCTCCATGTCACCCTAGACTCCGCTTGTGTCCGAGGTGCAGGAGGTCTCGCCCGAGGAAGGGCAGCTGGAATGGGAGACGCCGCTCTACCGGACGGCGCTCGCGCAGTACGAGCAGGCGCTCCCGTACGCCGACGTCGAGGAGTTCGTCGCGGAGCGGCTGCGCTTCCCGGAGCGCTCGCTCGTCGTCAGCATCCCCGTGCGGCTCGACTCCGGTCGCTGGACGGTCTTCCCCGGCTACCGCGTGCAGCACTCGACCGTGCTCGGCCCGACGAAGGGCGGCATCCGCTACGACCCGGGGGTCTCGCTCGGCGAGTGTGCGGCGCTCGCGATGTGGATGACGTGGAAGTGCGCGCTGCTGCGGCTGCCGTACGGCGGCGCCAAGGGCGGGGTGCGCTGCACGCCGAAGGAGCTCTCGGCCAACGAGCTGCAGAAGATCACGCGCCGCTTCACCTCCGAGCTGCTGCCGATCATCGGGCCCCAGGAGGACATCCCCGCGCCCGACATGGCCACGAACGAGCAGACGATGGCGTGGATGATGGACACGTACTCGATGCAGGTCGGGCACGCGGTGCCCGAGATCGTGACCGGCAAGCCGATCTCGCTCGGCGGCTCCCTCTTCCGACACGAGGCGACGGGTGCGGGTGTCGTGATGGTGGTGGAGCAGGCGTGCCGGCGGCTGGGGTGGGAGCTCGGCGACCAGCGCTGTGTCGTCCAGGGCTTCGGCAACGTCGGCGGGATCGCGGCGTCGGAGTTGCACGACCTGGGCGCGACGGTGATCGCCGTGTCCGACGTCTCCGGCGGCGTGCTCGACGAAGGCGGCCTCGACGTCGCGGAGCTGATGCGCTTCGCGCAGGAGCGCGGCTCGCTGGCCGAGTGGACCGAGGGCGACCGGATCACCAACGAGGAGCTGCTCGAGCTGCCGTGCGACGTGCTCGTCCTGGCCGCGCGCGAGGACCAGGTGACGGCGGCGAACGCCCCTCGCATCAAGGCGCGCATGATCGCCGAGGGCGCGAACGGGCCGACCTCGCTCGAGGCCGACGCGATCCTCGCCGAGCGGCGCATCCCCGTCCTGCCGGATGTGCTCACGAACGCGGGCGGGGTAACGGTGTCGTACTTCGAGTGGGTGCAGGACCTCGGGCGGCTGTTCTGGGACCGGCGCGAGATCCGCGCGAAGCTCGCCGAGCAGCTCGGCGACGCCTTCGAGCGGGTCTGGAAGCTCTCGGAGACCCACGACCTGACGCTGCGCAGCGCGGCGCTCGTGGCGGGTATCCACGAGGTCGCGGACGCGCTGCGCTCCCGGGGGATCTACCCGTGAGCGCCGGCCGCGTGCGCGACGCGATGATCCCCGACCCGCAGACGGTCGAGGCCTCTGCCTCGGCCCAGGAGGCGGGCGGCCACCTCGTGCAGCCCGACGTGCGCGCGGTCTACGTCTGCGACGAGGGCCGCTTCGTCGGCGTCGTCACGCGCAAGACGCTCGTCGAGCGGGTGGTGGCGGCCGGGCGCGACCCGCGCTCGACGCCGGTGGGCGAGCTCGCGGAGCCGCCGAACTGGACGGTCGACCCCGAGCTGCCGCTCGACGAGGCGTTCGGCCTGCTCGAGCAGTGGGACGCCGAGCGCGTGCCGGTCGTGGACGGCGACGGTGCGCTGGTCGGGGTGATCTCGCGCAGCGTCCTGCAGCGGCGGCTGGTCGAGGACGAGCCGCCGCCCGACGCCGACGACCTCTAGCAGCAGGTGTAGGCGCCGGGAGGCGCGTCGCCATCCGCGGGCTGGGGCAGCGCGGCCGCTTCGAGCGCGGCGCCGTGCAGCAGGTCGTGCTCGCTCGCCTCGAGACCGTCGAGCCCGTAGCGGTCGAGCACCTCGCGGACGACGACCGCGCCGCCGACGATCACCGGTGCGCGCTCCGGCTCGAGGCCGGGCAGCTCGCGGCGCTCGGCGAGCGGGAGGGAGGCGAGCCGCTCGAGCTGCGCCTCGACCGCGTCGCGCGAGAGCCGGCGGCCGTGGACGCGCTCGGGGTCGTAACCGCCGAGCTCGAGCGCGGCCAGCGTGGTCACCGTGCCGGCCACGCCGATCGCATCGTGCGGGTCGAGCGGAGGCAGCTCGGCGCGAACCGTCTCCGCGGCGGCGTCGAGCTCGTCGCGCGTCGGCGGGTCGGAGCGCAGATGCCGCTCGGTCAGTCGGACCGAGCCGACGTCGAGGCTCGTTCGCTCGTGAGCGGTGATCAGCTCGGTCGAGCCGCCGCCGACGTCGAGCACGAGCGTCCCGTCGCCGAGCGCGCGGCCGTTCGCAACGCCGCGGCGGGTGAGCTCGGCCTCCTCCGCGCCGCTGAGCAGGCGCGTCGCGAAGCCGTAGCTCCACTCGACCTCGCCGAGGAAGGCCTCGCCGTTCTCGGCGTCGCGGACGGCGCTCGTCCCGATCGCCAGCACGCGCTCGGCGCCGAGTCGCTCGAGCTCGCGGCGGAAGTCGGAGAGGACGTTGCGGACACGGGCGATCGGCAGCGGCAACAGCTTGCGCCGCTCGTCCACGCCTTCGCCGAGCCGCGTGATCACGGTGCGGCGCGCGACCTCGTCCACGCGCTCGCCCTCGACGTCCGCGACCAGCAGGCGGGTCGAGTTCGTGCCGAGGTCGACGACGCCCACGCGCATCCGACGAAGGCTAGCGGCGCGCTATAATGCGGCCCGCGACGCGGGGTGGAGCAGTCAGGTAGCTCGCCGGGCTCATAACCCGGAGGTCGCAGGTTCAAATCCTGCCCCCGCTACTCAAGAAGGCGCTGCGAAACGGCGCCTTCTTCCGTTCTCGGCTCGGCCTCTTGCGCAGAACTGTGGCCCGTTTGTGGCCCAGGCAGGGCGGCCACGCCGCCAAACACGCGATCCTCGCCGCGCTGAGCGGCGCCGGGGAAGAGCACCTGCGCAGCGTGGATGTAGCGCTCGGTGATCGAGGCCTGCGAGTGCCCTGCTCGCAGCTGCACGTACACGGCGGGGTTGCCCGCCGCGGCCTCGAGCGTCAGGGCGGTGTGGCGCAGGTCGTGGAAGGGCCGGAAGGGCCGCACGATCCCGGCGCGGCCGAGGGCGGGGCGGAGGTACTCGCTGCTCAGCATCGAGGGTTCGAGCGGCGTGCCCTTCTGCGGGTGGCAGAACACGTACTCGCCATCGCCACGGTAGGCCGAGGCCTGCCACTGCTCCTGTAGCAGCGCCACCGTGCGAGTGCCGAGGTCGAGCGTGCGGCGCCCCGCCCGAGATTTCGGCGTGGTGAGCCGCCCGCGTACGAGCGCCGCCCGTACGTGCAGGCGCCCGTTCAGCAGTTCGAGCTCGCGCCAGCGCAGAGCGAGCAGTTCGCCCCGGCGCAGGGCGGTGCCAAGGGCCACAAACACGAGGCGCCGCGCCGTGCCCCACCACAGCTGCTCGTCGTCGCCGGCGCGGGCCTCGAGTTCGGCGTACGCCGTCCAGAGCGCAGCGATCTCGCCCTCGGTGAGTACCTGCATCTCGGGCTCCACGAGGCGCGGGCGCTCCACGTCTGCGGCCGGGTTCGTGCGCAGCAGGCGGCGGCGCACGGCCTGCTTGAGCATCACCCGCAGCACGAGCACGAGGTTGGTCACGGTCTTCGGTGCGAGGCCCTTGCGCACGGCGGCGGCGATGAACCCTTCGATCAGTTCCGGGCGCGCCTCTAGCTCGGCTAGCTCGTACGTGCCGAGCGCGGGCACCAGGTGCCGCTGCACTCCCGTGCGGTAGCCCTCCACCGTCGAGTCCTTGAGGCCCCGGGCGGGCAGGTACTCATCGAGCCACCAGCGCCCGTAGGCCTCGAACGTCATGCCAGGCCCGCGGCGGTAGCCACGATCCACCTCACTCAGGCGCTCGCGCAGCGCCGCCTCGGCGCGCTTGCGGTTCCAACCGTCGGCTTCGCGGCCCAGCGTTTCACGGATGCGCTTGCCGCTGGCATCGCGGTAGCGCAGCCGCCACACCGCGCCGCGCTTCCCTTCGTACCTGTGCACCTCGCCTGCCCTCGTCATTTCTGGCCCGCCTCGCCGGCGAAGAGGTCGGGGTACTGCTTGCGCAGCGCACGGCGCCGCTCGTAGGAGCGCCAGTACAGCCTGTGCGCCTCGCGGTGGAGGTCCTTCTTCTGCCGCGCTGGCCCCTTGGCCTTGCGCTTCTTGGTGGCCTCTCGCAGTTCCGCGTGGGCGTGCTCGTAGGCCAGGTAGCCCTCACGGTTGGCGGCCATGGTGGAGTCAAGCTCGGCCACCTCTGCGCGGATGGTGCGCTGGTTAGGCTGCTGCTGCACGGGAGTACGTCCTCTCGTGTCGGGGCGGGGCCGTTTGCGCGGTGCCCGCCCGTTGTTCAGGGTCGCCTCCAACACTAGCGCGAGTCGTTGTCAGCCGTGAGAACATCACGCGCTGCCCCCACGGCCGCGCAGCGGTGCGCCGCCCGCCTTCTGCTGCTCCACCCAGGCCCGCACATCGCCGGCGTCGTAGCGCCGGTAGCGGCCGAGGGCCACGTGCGGCAGCTGCCCTGCGCGCGTCCGCTCGCGCACCCAGCCCTCGGGCACGCCCAGCAGCTCGGCCACCTCTAGCGCGGTTAGCAGGCGCTCGCTCACCAGCGCCCCGCGGCGTTTGCCCTGAGCGCCTCGGCACCGAACAGATGGCCAGGCTCGTAGGCCTCGCCTTCGCCCCAGCAACGGCTGAGCTCGCCCACGGCCACCGGGCGGGCAAGCATCTCTGCCAGCGCCAGCGCGTGCTCGCAGGCCGGCTCGCGCTCGAGCGCCTGCGCGAGCAGCTGGCGCAGGTAGCGCAGCTCGGGGCCGCTGAGCGCGAACGCGTAGATCTGGGCCTGGGCCGGCCGGCTCAGCGCTCGCCCCCCGCGCCCGGTTCCTCGCCCACGAAGGGCTGCGTGCCTGCCAGCTCACGCTCGGCACGCCGGTCGGCGGCGAGCGCGAGGCTCAGCGCGTGCTCCACTTCAGCCTCGGCCTCGCCCACGCCCACCCGCACCTTCCACTGCGGTCGGCCCTTGGCGGTCGTCCAGATCGAAACGCTGCCGCGGGTCGGCTCCTGCTCGTGCTGCTCGTGCTCGCTCATGGCTCCTCCTCCGGGTCGTTGAACAGGTGCTCGCCCGCCGCCGGCAACCTCCGCCAGCAGTTGGCGTTCTTATTGCGGCCTGGCGGCCCAATCTCGAACTCGAACAGGCCGTCCGCCACGAGCCGGTCGAGCGCTCCGCGCAGTACGTCCTCGCCGGCGCCGATCCCGCCCTTCTCCCGCGGCGCCTTCCACTGTTTGAGCGTCCGCCACTCGCAGTCGGCGCCACAGGCGAGCAACTCCTCCTGGTAGTCGCGCTCGGGTTCGAAGTCACGCGGGTCGCGGCCGAAGCCGACTCCGCGCCCAAAGACAAGCCCCCACGCCAGGCCCACCGGGAGTTCGCCTTCGCGGTCCTTGAGGAAGCGCAGGCGGGCGTAGCCCTCGCCGAGCCGCTCGATCCCCACCACTACCTCGGCGCCGCGCGTCACCGCGCCGGACCCCGCCACGTCGTCAAGCGTCAGGCGGCGCGGCCCCTGCGCCGCGCTCGGTGGGCGCTTGCGCGGGTGCCCGGGCAGCAGCAGCGCGAAGCCGTACTCGCTCCGCAGCGCGTCGAGCCGGCGCATCAAGTCCACGATCGGGCGCTCGGCGTTCGGATCCTCGGCCCGGTGGGCTTTGTAGTAGGGGTCGAGGAGCACGGCTGCGTAGCCGCCTGCTTCGATCATCTGCGCGAGCGCGTGCAGTTCGGCGTCACTCTTTTCGAGTTCCAGCCCGTCCGGCACGCGCAGGTAGTCGATGGCCTCCGTTTGGTCGAGCCTCACGGCGCGCAGCGTCCGCTTCGCAGAGCGCTCGCCTTGCTCGAGGTCGATCACGAGCGCGCGCTTGCCACCCGCGCCGGCCCAGCCGCAGAAGTCGTCTCCCTCGGCCACGGCGCCTAGCCACTGCACCGCGAGCGTGGTCTTCCCCTCGCCCTGGTCGCCCACGATGATCGTCCGCGCTCCGCGCCGGAGCAGCGGGCCGAGCAGGTCCGCCTCGCTGGCAGGGTCGGGGCGGGCACAGAGCGCGCGCGCCGTAACAGGGGTGAAGACCAGGGATGTGCCACGGGGGACCGTGGCACCTCCCGCCACTGCCACCGGTGCACCGCCTTCTATATAGGGCGGTGGCACCGTGGCAGAACCGGGTATCGGAAGCCGCGTGGCAGGGATGTGCCACGGTGTGCCAACGCGCCCCCGTGGCACTTCTGCGCCGGGGGCGTAGCGGGCAACGCTGTGGGCGATCCGGCGGCAGTCGTCCGGGGTGTGTGAGTGCCCGGGTTCGCACCGCTTCAGCGTCTCGATCAGAGCGGCGAGGATCGCCTCCTCGGAGGCGTTGCGGCGGCGCATCGTGCCCGCGAGCGAGGTCAGGGTCGTGTCGATCTCGCCTTTGGGGATCACCTCCGGCAAGGCCGGCGCCGCGCCGTTCTGGCGGGCCTCCGCGAAGTAGTCGAGCACGGCTGGCGGCACCTCGGCCAGCGGCAGCGCCCACGGCTCGCGGCCAGGCGCCCAGGTGTACGGCCGGCCGGTCTCGGGGTGCTCGCTTGGCGGGAGCACGCACTGGTGCGCCCCGAGCCGCAGCTCGATCCCGTCGCGGGTGGCCTTCTGGAAGCCGTCCGGCGCGGTGAAGTAGAAGTGCATCCGCCCGGAGCCGGTCACGACGGTGGGCGTCCGCGGCTGCCCGCCGAGCAGGTCGAAGAGTCGCTCGCCGCCCTCCGCGTTGTCGTACTCCAGCACCGCCAGCCGGGAGGGGCCGAGCACCACGCCTGCGTTCCAGCGGGTGCCCCACGTGGCCCAGAGGCCGGCTAGGCGCTCGACGTCGGGCTCAGGCCGCGTGTCCTGCCAGCCTTCACCCTTCGGCACCTTGCCGTCGAGCCGGATCAGAACCCAGCCGAGCGAGCCGTAGCGCCGCGCGGCCTCGACGAAGCTAGCGGCGCGCGTGCCAGGCTCCGGCCCCGTGAACGCCGTCACGCTGCTTCCTCCAGCATCCACGCGAGCAGCAGGCGGAGGTCGTACTCGACCCCGTCGAGCAGGAGGCCCGCGTACTCGTACTCACCGGCCGCCAGCGCCCCGCGCATCGCTACGGCCCGGCCCACGCAGTCGGCCACGTCGTCCACGAAGAAGGCCGTCCCGCCGTGGTAGATCACGGCGCCGCCCTCGTGGGTGCGGCTAGCGGTTCAGGATCGGGCTCGGATCTTCGGCCGGGCGAGCGTGCCCGTGCGCGGCTGGTGCCAGCGCGGCGCCGCGGGGCGGCGGTGCGGCGCTCGCGCGGGCGTGCACGTGCCAGCAGCTGGAGGGCGTACCGGGGCGGCTGGTACGGGTGCGCAGCGAGGATCCGCCGCGCGTGCTCCAGATCGGTCTCCGCGGGCCTCGGGATGTCGCCGCGCTCGTACGCCTCAGCGAGCGTGTAACCGATCGGCTCTACAGGAAGCTTGCGCATGGCCGAAGAAGAGGTCTCGCGGGCAGTACGGGTTGCATGCTGTCGCCGATGCTAGGGCGACCAGCACCTGAATGCAAACGGGCGGACCCGCATCCGCCCGTTCGCCGAACACCATGCAACCCGCCACCTCTTGGCAGCGCGCCCCCAAACGTAGCCGACCATGCGCCTGGCCTGCGGCCTTTGGGGCCGTGATACGGTCGCGCGAGTTTGCCCCCTAAGCGGCCGCAGAAGGGACCTCAGTGGGGCTTCGTGCCTCTCGACCACCCCGCCGCGAAAGGCGCGTCCGTTGCCAAGCTCCGCAAGCTCAACGACGAGGCTGCCGCCTACATCGCGGCGAAGGGCTGGGCCGCCTTTGAGCGTCAGTACTTCGACCCGCTGGCGTGGGAGGAGGCAGAGGAGGCCAGGCGGCGGGCGCTGCAGGCTGCCCGTGAGGCCAAGCGGGATCGCCAACGCCGAGCAGCTGCGCTGAAGGGGAGGGTGTCGCGAGAGCGCCAGGTCGCGAAGCTGCCCGCCCGCCAGCGGCGGAAGCGCGGCGCCGCAGTTGCAGTGCTCCTCGAGCGGCTCGCCGGCGGCGAGCCAGTGCGCGCATCGGCCGTCAAGGCCGCCGCCGCGGCAGCGGGCGTGAGCGAGCGGACCTTAAAAACGGCTAAGCGAGAGCTGGGCGTGGAGACAGAGCGGCGTGGCTGGGGCCCCGGCTCTCACATCGTCTGGTCGCTGCCGAAGAGAGGCCGATCCCGGCGGCCTTAGGGGGCAAACTCACGAGCGCTCGGCCGCGCGCCAGTTGAGACCGTCACCCCGCCGCACGTAGGTGCGCTCGCTGCTGCCGGCGGTGCCGAACGAGCACACCTCACCAGGGCCGCAGCCCGCCCTGGCCATGCGCAGCAGGGCGGTGGGTCGGGGCGGCGAGCCGAGCGCGCAGTACCCAGGGCGCGCCCGGAACTCGTCATCGCCAGATCGCGCCGACTCGACCCTGGTGGCCTTGCGGTAACGGTAGGGCCTTGCCCCCTGCGTACCGCATCGCGCTCCATGCAGCCACGGCGGCATCGAGGACATCGTCCAGTGGATGTGGCAAGTCCGGGAGCTCAATCCCGGCCTCTGCAAGAGCGACGCGCCGCTCCGATCCGCCCGTCCCCGTCTGCTTCGGGGAAGGCGTTCGTCCGAGCAGCTCTCGGAACGACACCTCCGGATGGACCTCTATAACCCGCTCATCGGCAGCTGCCAGGCGCGCGATCTCGAAGATGCGATGCCTCATCCCGTAGCTCTGGATGCTCGGCTTGGGCCATCCGCGATCGACACAGATCGCCTTCGCGTCCTCGTAGGTCGGCGCCCCCAGGACCATCGAAGGAAAGGTCGCGAACACACTCGAACGTCGCTCGCCAACGAACTCGCGTGCGGTGCGATCAGCTTCACGAAGCGGCGTCTCGGGTAGGCCGATCGGGATGTCTACGCCTATCGCCGCGGCGTCCGGCCAGGCGCTCACGAGCGCGGCCGCATCGGACGCTAGGCGAGCATCGGCGAAGTGTCCGTCGTCGAGGGCAACGGCGAGCCATTTGCCACGGCAGGCATCGAGCCCGAGAGCCTTCATGGGGCGATGCTATGGGGAGGGCCCAGCCGGCTGTGGAGCGGATGCGATCGTCTTTGCCATCAGCACGTCGTCGACCGGCACCACGGCACCGCCAGGGCCAAGGGGCAGGCGGAACTCGCCGCGTAGTTCGCCCTCGGTCTCATACTTGTAGCGTTGGTACAAGGCGCGCGCAGCGGTATTCACCGACAGCACACGAAGCGTGAGACGCTCGATCTTGCGCTCGGACGCATACGCCTCCGCAGCTTCGAGGAGCACGCTGGCCACTCCCTTTCGCTGCGCGCTCGGCGCCACCGCGAGTCCAGCGATCGTCAACACATGTGCGTTCGAGGCCCACGGCGTCGCCGGCCGCAGGCAGACGAAACCGGCAACCTCGTCGTCCAGCAGCGCGACGAGCACTTCCTCGGGCCGAGCGTTCTTGAAGAAGGGTCGCGGAGGGAAGACGATCGGCGAGACCTCTAGCGACGACGTCTCCTGCTCGATTCTCGTGAGGGCATCCTCGTCGCTCATTTCGGCCGGTCGTATCACGATTGACACCGAGGCATCGTGCCACGGCACCGCGCTGAAGTCTCCCCGCAAGAAGGCCGAAACTGGCTCACTTGCCAAGCGCCGCTGCCATGGTCAGGGGACAATCACCAACGCTGGCCCGGAGTGTTGCTGTCTCATGTCGAGGAATGGGACCCCGCTGTGCCGATGGATACCGTCGTGAAGCGGATCGCCTGGCGCGGCGGCCTAACCGCTCCTCTCCTCCGTGAACGAGAAGCCGGCGGAACCAGCACCGCCGGCTTCTCGCGCCTCTACGGAGAACGCCGGTACCACGACCGCGAACCCTCGACAGAATCCTGCGCCTGAGACGGAAAGGCCCCGCTTGCGCGGGGCCTTTCCATTCACGAATGCTTGCCACGGACTCGTGCCTACCCCCCCGAAGGGTGGAAGTGGTGAGCAAGCACGCTGGTGGGCCGTCTTCATCCCGATCTTGGCTTCCATCTTCGATGGCTGCGTGCGGTAATGGATGCCGCCCCAGATCGCGGGCGTTCGCTGACCTCGTACTCGAGGTCTCTGACGTTGTCGAAGTGACGATCGCCGAGACCCGTGATGCTGGGCATCGTGAAGTCGATCTGCTGCGTGCTCAAGAAGCGAGCGATCACCTCGCGCGATGGCCGTGCGTCGCGCAGGAATGAGCACTGGGATACTCGGGGTGGTTCGGGGTCGCCGGCAAGCAGGTGCAACCAGCTCGGGATCGCCGACCGTTTCGTCGTTGCCGTCGGTGTCGCCGGCCCGGATCGCCGTGATCGGCCGCCAGAACGCGTAGTGGTACTTGGCCTCGAAGCAGGCGATAATGCGCGTCGGCGGAGGCGACCGGTGACCATCGCCATGAAGCGCGAGGCGTCGACGACGTCGAGCTGGTGGTCGAGGACGAACTTGCGGAACCCGCCGTGCGTCTGTTGGATCGGGGGCTCGCGCCCAGAAGCGCGCCGCCAGCGTCTGTTCGGCGGTCCGCGTCGTGCTCGTGCGCGAGCCGATCTCCTTCACCTCGTTGTACTCGCGTGCCCAGCGCCTGCTCGACAGCGCCGGTGGGCCGGCCGGGCCGGAACTGGCCCGCTGTGTCGAGGCTGAACGGGCGCATGTACTGCATGTAGGTGCCGAACGGGGGCGCCTGCGCCGTCGGGATCCAGACGCCCGGGATCGGCGGATCCGGCGGCGTGTACGTGACCGGTGCCCGGAAGCCGTCGTCGGCACGCTGGGCGATGAGGATCGCGGCAACCTGCTGACCGGTCGCGATTCCGTCGGCCTTCGCCTGACCGTCCGGAATCGTCCCAAGCGATGTGACGTACGCCGGGTCGAGAATCGTCGACCCCCTGCGCGGGCAGGTAGTGCACGAGGGTGTCATGGGCCGCCGCGACGACAGCCGCCTCGTGCCGAGGCTCCTTCGGGGGCTTCGACGTCGACAGCGAAGGGCTGATAGCCGCCCTGGATCGCCATCAGCGAGTCGTAGACGGCGATGCCCACGTTGGCGAAGATCGGGAAGCCGTCGGGAGCCGGCAGCGCCGCGGCCGTGAACGCCTGACTGCCGACCGCGTCCCAGTAGGTGACATACGTGTCCGGCGTCGAGGCCGGCTGTGCATGGGCTCGGGTCGTGGCGGCCCCACCGATAGCAACCACGACGGCTGCAAACAGAGCCATGGCTATGAAGCGGACTCTCATGGTGACTCCTTCAAGTGGATTTGAGTGACGCGGTCTGGCCTCGTGCGGCGAGCGTGTTTCATTCCTCCTCCTTTACGTCGGACATGACGTCGTGCGAGGGGTCGGGCACGGCCTCGCTGACGGGTTTGCGCGAAGGCGCCGTAGCGTCCAGCTCGGCGCGAAAGGCGAGCAGCAGCGCCTCTTCGTGCGAGAGCGCCATGCCGTGGGCCTCCGACGCGTGGCGCTGGACTTCGGTGACCAGCCCGTCCTCGTGCTCGGCCCGGGCTTCGAACCCGCAGTGGCAATGAATGACCTTGTCCACGATTCCTCGCGGCGAGGCTAGAAAAGCGCTGCTAAATCGCGGCAATATGTGGTCAACAGAATGGCTATGCGCTGATGCTCAAGGTCTTTCTTGCGGGACGGGTCGCGCTCGAGAGCGACGGCGTCGTGATCGACGAGGAGCGCTTCCCCGGCCGCCAGGGTCGGCTGCTGTTCGCCTACCTAGTCGCTGAGCAGGGCAGACCGGTGCCGCGGGACGAGCTCGCGGACGCACTCTGGGGAGAAGCGCCCCCTGCGACCTCGGACAAGGGGCTGAGCGTGCTCGCGAGCAAGCTGCGCGGCCTGCTCGCCGACCGAGGTATCGACGGTGCAAAGGCTCTCACCAGCGCGTTCGGCTCCTACCGCCTGAACCTGCCAGAAGGGACCTGGGTCGACATCATCGCCGCGGCTGATGCTCTCCGGGAGGCGGAGGCAGCGCTGGCCGCGGACGACCTCGACCAGGCGAAAGCGGTCGCCATGCAGGCTGCGTCACTGGCTCGGCCATCCTTCTTGCCGGGCGAGGATGGGGCGTGGGTCGATGGGAAGCGGCGTGAGCTCACGGACATCCTCCGGCGCGCGCTGAGCTGTCTCACCGAGGCGAGCCTTCGCTCGGGCGATGCGGCTGAGGCGGCGAACTGGGCCGAGGAAACGATCGCCCTGGAGCCATACCGCGAGACGGGCTACCGACATCTGATGGCTGCCCACGCGGCCGCTGGCAACCGTGCCGAGGCGCTTCGCGTCTACGAGCGGTGCCGACAGCTCCTCGCGGCAGAGCTCGGTGCCTACCCCTCGCCCGAAACCGAGTCGATCTACCGCGAGCTCCTCGAGGCGCCTTCTTCCGAGCCAAAGGCGGCGGCAACCGAGACCGCGCCTATCGCACCCCTCGAGCACGAATGGTCGCGCAGCGAGGCGCCGGCTCCGAGAGCAGCGCCCAGGTACCGGCGGCGGCGCGCGATCGTCATTGGGGCGCTCGCAGGCATCGCCGCCGCCGTTGCGATTCCGCTCATCGCGTTGGGCGGCGAGGGAGCAAGTCGGGACCTCGGCAAGACTTCGGGCGTCGGCGTGCTCGATGCGGGCTCGGGCGACGTTAGAGACGCCGTCGAGCTGCATGCGGCGCCGCCTACGGCGGTGGCGGCCGGCTTCAGCCTCGTCTGGGCTGCGAGCGCCGAGTCCAACGCCGTCTACGTGATCGACCCGAAGACAAACACCAAGCTCCAGACAATCGCGGTCGGGAGCGCGCCCGGTGGGATCGCCGTCGGCGGTGGCTACGTCTGGGTGACGAACAGCCTCGAAGGGACTGTCTCGCAGATCGACCCTCACGCGCAGATCGAGCTCCAGCGGATCCCCGTCGGGAACGGCCCGACCGGCGTCACCTACGGCGGTGGCCACGTCTGGGTGGCGAACACGACCGACCACACGATCTCGAAGATCCGCGCGCGTGACGGAAAGCTGTTGAAGACGTATCGGACGATCACGGATCCCGGAGCCGTTGCAATCGGCCAAGGCGCGGTCTGGGTGGCGAGCAAGTCGAGCGACGCCGTGGTCAAGCTGAACCCGCGCAACGGACAGCAGCTGGCGAGGATTTCCGTCGGGCGGGGCCCCACCGCCGTCACGGTCGGGCTCGACTCAGTCTGGGTGGCGAACAGCGACGACGCGACCGTGACGCAAATCGACCCTACGTCCGACAGCGTCGTCGATACAGAGGGGGTCGGCGCGAATCCGAGCGGCATCGGGATCGTTCAAGGAGAGGTTTGGACGACGAATGAGCTGGCCGGCACCGTCTCTCGCATCGATCCGTCGACCGAGGTCCAGAGACGGTCCGGCTCGGAGGCCGACCGACCGCGGTTGCAGCCGCAGACTCGATCGTCTACGTGGCGCTCCGACCTGTTGGAGCCGCTCACCGCGGAGGGACGTTGAGGATTGCGTTGCCCAACATCGATCCATTCGGAACAACGTTCGACCCGGCGACCGCCTCCTTCAACGGGGCGTTTCTCTCGCTGACGGGCGATGGACTGCTCACGTATCGACAAGTCGAAGGGGAGGCGGGGAACGAGCTCGTGCCCGATCTTGCCGTCGACAAGCCGCAGGTCTCGCTTGACGGCAAGATTTACCACTTCCAACTGCGGCCAAACGTCCACTACTCGAACGGCAAGCTGGTGACGCCGAGTGACGTCCGCTACACCTTCGAGCGCCTTCTCAGACTGGTCGGCCCGGACACGTTCGGTGGGATCCGCGGAGCGAGGTCCTGCCGCCCGCGGCGCTGCGATCTCTCCGCCGGAATCGTCACCGACAATCCCGCCCGAACAGTCACGTTCCGCTTGTACGCTCCGGACCCGGACTTCCTCCACAAGCTCGCCTTCACACAAGCGACCATCGTCCCTGCCGGGACCCCCATGCGCCCGGCGAAGCGGCGGCCCATTCCGGGAACAGGGCCGTATCGCATGGCCAGCTTTACTCCGAATCTGTCGGTCCGGCTCGTCCGGAATCGGCGCTTTCGTGAGTGGTCGCACGCCGCCCAGCCGACGGGATTCCCTGACGAGATCGTGGCTAACGTCGTCCCGGCGCGAGAACAGCCCGACGCGCTTCGTCTGCGCGCGCAAAAGAAGCGGATCGCGCTCGTCGAGCACGGAGGCGCGGACCTGACGTCGAGCCATGGCGCAGTCCCATTCCTCTCGGTGGTGTCGAGTCCATTTCGGCCGTTGATCCACAGCCATCCGAGACCCGTGACCTTTTACCTCGCTTTCAATACAAACCGGCCGCCTTTCAACGACCCCAAGGCGCGGCGGGCGGTCAACTATGCGCTCGACCGGGACAAGGTCGTCCAGCTCGCGGCGGGGGAAGAAGCGAACCAGCCGACGTGCCAGGTGCTGCCGCCGAACCTCCCGGCATATCGGCGCTTCTGCCCTTACACACTCCCGAGTGCCGACGGAGCCTGGACGGCGCCCGACCCCGCCCGTGCGGCCCGGTTGGTCGCGGCGTCGGGGACGAGGGGGGCGCCTGTGACGCTTTGGGTCCCCCGCAAGCCGGCCGGCATCGGCCTCAGCCGGTACCTTGAGGAACTTCTCGAGTCGCTCGGTTACCGCGTCCACGTTCGTTCGTCCTTCAAGGAGCTGTTGGACCCCCGGACGGATGAGCCCTGCTCAACCCCCACCCCTCACTGCCGGCGGATGGAGACCGTCGCCGCGTACTTCGGCGCCGTCAGCAAGCCGGGGGCCCCGCCGCAGATTCTTTGGAGCGGGTGGCTAGCCGACTACCCAGCCGCCTCGAACTTCATCGAGCCTTTGTTCGCGTGCCGCGCGTCGTACAACTACGCCCACGTGTGCGACCGGGCGCTCGATCGACACATCCGTCGCGCGCTGCGACTCCAGCAGACCAACATCGCGGGAGCGAACGGACTCTGGACCAAGCTCGACCGCGAGATCATGGACAAAGCTTTGTGGGTCCCGCTGTACAACACGCACGGGGCGGATCTCGTCTCGAAGCGGGTCGGCAACTATCGATACAACCCGAGGGCGGGAGCGCTGCTCAGCCAGTTGTGGGTCCGCTAGCTGAACCTCCGGTGCGACGGCTCGCGAAGATCTCCGCATGAAGTAACCCGAGCGTCGCGCTATGCGATCGCCTTCGAGCGGCAGCTCGGCGCCCCTCGTCTAGCCCGCTCGCGAATCGAGTGGCGGCGGATCGCCTGGGCGGTCAACCTGAAAGGTCGCGGACGGATCGTCGCCTTGAAGCTCCCTTCTTCCAATGATGACCCGGGCCTCAGCCGACTAGGGGCCGCCCCAGCGCGCTTTCGTTGCGACGGATCTCGCGGAGCAGGCGGGCCGACGGCTCGCCGAAGTACGCGTCCACGATCAGCGCCAGCATCTGTAGCCGCTGCCAGTCCGTCTCCAAGAACTCGGCTGCCTCGGGCCTTGAGCACCACGACTGCCACCAGGCCCGCGTCTCCGGTCGCAGCCGACGCGCCCCTTCAAGCCGCGGCGGCCGGGCCGGTTCGCCTTCGAGCTCGACCCACGGTCGCTGCCGGCGCTGATCCCGAGCGCGCGACAGCTTGTGCGGAGGCTTCGGCGGCCTACCCATCAGACGGCGCCCGGTTTTGCGCGGGGAAAAACCGACCCGGCGGGGTAAGCGCTCGCTCTGCCCCGTTCGCGATGCCATCCCCCGCCCCCGGGGTCCCTAGCAATCGCCACCCCACGAGCGCACCATTGGCGATGTCCCGGCTGACAACGCAGTGCTGCGGGCATGGGCGCCGTCCCGGCCCCAACAGCGCTTAGACGGCCGTCCACGTACCCGCCGGTCACGTCGGGTGGTCAGCCTCTCGCAGGATCCGGCGAACGGTGGCGCCGGGTAGCTCCTCAGCTACGTGCAGCGGCGAGACGAGTGCGCCGAGCAAGCGCTGGAAACGAGGCATGGCGACGAGCCGGGACGCCTCGCAGCGCAGGTGCTCGAGCAGGTGCCCGGCGCCCGCGGTGACGAGCAGGTGTGCATCGGCGATGGCCTTTGCCTCGTCGCTGCGAGCCGGGTCTGGGTCGCACTCGTCCCCGCGAGCAAGGAAGGCCCGGTCGCCAGCACTCAGGCGCGCCACCTGCTCTGCGGCTCGTGCCTCGCACGGGGCGGCCGCCAAGTAACCGCTCGGCAGGGGCACACGGTGCAAACCGCTCGGCTGCCGGCCCGGCAAAGAGGATCAGGATCTGCCCTTCGAGCCCACGCCGCACGCGCGCTGGCCAGAGCGTCAAGTGGTGCCTCCAGATCGGTGCGCTCGAGCTCGCCCGGGTGGAACTGACGTGGGCCTGCGCACGCGACGCCCGCCCAGCTGCGGCGCGGGCGAATCGAGACCGTTCCGACGCGGCCCCGAAGCACGTGGGCAGCAACGGCGTGCCCCGCCTCGTGGTAGGCGGCGGAGGAGTCGACTCGGCCTCGGACCGAGCAAAGTCGCCCTGCATGAGAAGACCTCCTTTCGGCTGAGCTGACTGGGTTTCGAGTGGTGGCCTCGGAAGGCTCCGGCTCAGCTGAAGTGGTGGCCTCGGAAGGCTCCGGCTTCGGTGGAGTGGTGGCGTACGGATAGCTCCGGCTCCCGGAGCGGTGGCCTCCTTGGCCCCGCCTGCCCCGACCGTAGCAGCCGCCGCCGGGGGCTTGTACCTGCCCTGCGCCCTCGCCGTTTAGGCCTCTAGGTTCGCCGGGGCTACGGCACCGCGGGCGGCAAATGACCGGCGATCTGGTTGAGCCAGTCTTCGAAGTTCACCTGCAGCCGCTTGATGTCACCTGGCTGCAACGGGTTCATATGGGCGACGATGTTGCGGCTGTGTTCCGAGGCCTTCACTAGCTCGGGGAACCAGGTCGCGCGCGGGAACAGTGGCCGCTTGAAGACCTTTGCCCCCTTCTCACTCTGCACGATAAGCACGAGGTCCCCGAACGTCGTGTAGTAGATGGGGCGAGCGTTTCGTGCGGCGTGTGTGCGGTTCTCGGCCTCTGCCTTGCGGCTGATGTCGACCGCCCTGCGCACGTCGCGGGACACGAGCTTCGGGTCGTTCCACCAGTCCGGCCCATACGCTGCGGTGAGGTGCCCATCGATGAACTCTCGTGCGGAGTTTTCGAAGGCGTATAGAAGCGGGTACACCTTCGTCGCCATCCGCTCAGCCTCCCGCATGTGCTTGGGCGAGAGCACGCCAGGCCGAACACGGACGTTGTCTAACCGCAGCTCAACGTGCGCGGCGGAAGGCGCGCTTCTCGAAGACGTGCGGCCGCTCCCCGTCCGCGCAGGCGTGCCACTCTCGACAGCCCTGACCTTTTCGTCGAAGGACGCGACAGCCGCCAGCACGTCAGCGTCAAACCCGAACCGGTGGATTGGCACGCCCGCCCGCTGCGCGAGCACATAAGTAGCGATATCAGTGGGCATCGCGACGAGCCTCTGCAGCCGTGCGCGGCGAAGATTCACCGCCCGAGGCGTGATGTCGCTGAGCTTCGCCCGCAAAGCCGCGAGCACCTCGCGGTTTGTTGTTGCCACGTCTACTCGGCTACTTCGGCCACTTTGGCCGCGTGGCCCGCTTCTGCTGGCTCACTGTGTTCGAGGTGGTGCCGAGCAGGCTTGCGATCCGCGCGGGCGTGAGGCCAGCGTCCGAGAGGTCGTGAACAAGGACCCCCTGCGGGATGTCTTGGTACTTGAGAAACAGAGCCGCGATCCTGACTAGCTCGTCAACGCTGCCGGGCTCCGCCGGCTCCGCCTTCCTGGCCACGCCTACGCCCTCTTCTTCCGACCGCGGGTCGCGGTCCTTGTCGTGCGACCTCGCTGTATCGCCTTCCTAACCGCGGGCACGTTCTTGCCCACGAGGAGCGCGATCTGGTCGGCGCTGAGGCCGGCGCCGGCGAGCAAGACCTCGGTCTTGGCTGCGTCCTTTTCGTTCGCGCTGTCGCTGAGGCGCGCGGCGCGAGCATCAACCATCAGCGCAAGGATCGCAGCCGTCGCCTTGTCGGAAGCGATCGGCTCGGCCGTCGCCATTTTCTTCCGTGCCGCCATGCCACTCCACTCCTTCGTTCTCGCCCGGCCGGTTCCCGGCCTGGGGGTCGAAGAGACAACCCGGCAGGGCAGGGCACAAACGCTATCCGTGTGGCCGGACGGACTCAGCTGCCAGGCCGCCTCAGTTGAGGACGGGCGGCTTGGGACTTTGGCCCAAACTATGGCCCACCTGAGCCGCCCTTAGCGCACCCAGCAGCACCCAGCACCGCTTGAACATGCGCAACAGGCCGCAGCGGGCCCAGCGCAGTGCGGCTCATAACCCGGAGGTCGCAGGTTCAAATCCTGCCCCCGCTACTGAGAAAGGCCCCGGAAACGGGGCCTTTTTGCCCGTTTCAGCCAGACCGCCATCACTTCTGCGAGCGTTTTCAGCGCGAGCCGATGGTGCCGAGCCCGACCGTCATCCCGACTGCAGAGAGAGCCCTCGAGGGCTCTCTCTGCGTGAGGTCGAAGTCGAGTCGGGGTGGCACCTAGCCGGCGAGTGGGTGCGTGCCCCAGTCTCCCGCGAACTCGACGTCGCCGTCGTGCGTGACCTGGGTCAGGCCGCTGCCGTCGGCGTTGATGGTGTAGTCGTCGTTGCCCTCGGCCGAGCTGATCCCGAGGAGGATCTTCGTGCCGTCGGGCGACCAGTGCGGATCGAAGCAGCCGATCCCGTTCGGGTCGTCGTTCGCGCCGCCGCAGGCCACACCCTGGACCTGGATCTCGTGCAGGCCGCTGCCGTCTGAGTGGACGACCCAGAGCGAGCTGTGCACGTCGGCGGTGAGGTGGCGGGAGAAGACGATCTGGTTCCCCTGCGGGGACCAGTTGCCGGCGCTGCTGAGCGTCCCAGCCGGAGTGATCTGCTTGAGGCCGGTGCCGTTGACGTTGACGACGAAGAGACCGATGGGGTCGCCGTTCTGGTCGGAGCGGCCGAAGACCAGGCGCTTGCCGTTGGGCGAGTAGTCACCCGGCTCGTCATGGCCGCCTGGGTTCGAGGTGATCCGCATCAGACCGCCCCCGTCGGAGGAGCGGATCGAGTAGATGCCGTTTCGGGTTGGGTCGGCCAGCTGATTAGATTGCTCGCAGGCGAGACGCTGGCCGTCCGGTGACGGCAAGAAGCAGGCAAGAAACAGCGTGGGATCCGACGAGAAGACCTCGCGGAAGCTGCCCGTGTCGGGGTTGATGATTACGGTCGAGCTCCCATCGGGAAGACCGCAGGTGACGATGCGGGTCCCGTCGGACGACCAGTGCGGGCACTCGAGCGTGAAGGGCAGCACCTGGTGTTCGTGGCTGCCGTCCGGATTCACCGTATAGATGAAGGTGGCAAAGACCGTGAAATCGAATCGGCCGAGCACGATCTGACCGTTCGTGCTCGGGGGTCTCGCCCCGGCAGGGATCGCGAATAGCGTCGCCAGCGCGAGTCCGGCGAGCAAGCCGAGAACGATCAGCTTGCGCATTGGGTTCTCCTTTCGTCGGGGGAGTGCATTCGCCGACCGACGCTACGAATGGGGGGCGGCTGGCGAAACGGGGCTGGCCACAGTCTTCGCTCCGTGCCTGCACGGAGATCGCCCAGAAGCGAGTGGGGCTAGCCACAATGCGCTCGTGCGCGGCCTCTGCGACGATCAAGGCGTGCGTCCGACCGTGCTGATCGTCGACGACCACGAAGCGTTCCGGCAGTCGGCGAGCGCGCTGCTCGAGGCGGAGGGGTTCGCGGTCCTGGGAGAAGCCGCCGACGGCGGGACGGCGATTGTCGAGTCCGAGCGATTACGCCCGGACGTCGTGCTGCTCGACATCCAGCTCCCCGACGAGGACGGCTTCACGGTTGCGGAGCGGCTCGCCGCAGCGCGCGAGCCTCCCGCCGTGGTGCTGATCTCCAGCAGGGAGGCGGAGGCGTACGGGCCGCGCCTCGAGTCGGCGGCGGCACAGGGCTTCATCTCGAAACGGGAGCTCTCGGGCGCGGCGCTCGCCGCCCTGATCAGCTGAGCGCCGATGCGTTTGGTCCGGTTCGCGCTCTGGCCGGCGGGCGCGGCGCTCGGGATCTTCGTCGAGCAGGCCTATTTCGGCTGGGGCGACGCGCGCCACTGGATACCCGACCTCGTCACGGGTTGGAGCCTGATCGCGTGCGGGCTCGTCGGCTGGTCGCGGCGGCCCGAGAGCAGGAGCGGGGCTCTGATGGCGGCAACCGGGTTTGCGTGGTTCGCCGGCAACTTCGCGACCGCCGATCTCGGCCCGCTCGACTGGCTCGCCGCGCACGCGCTCTACCTCTATCGCGGGCCCCTCTTCCACCTCGTTCTCTCCTACCCCCGCGGACGCCTGGCGGGCCGGATCGAGCGGGCGGCCGTGGCCGTCGGATACGTCGCCGCGATCGTGACTCCGGCCTGGCGGAGCGGGACGACGACGATCGTGCTGGCCTCGCTCCTGGTGGGCGTCGCCGGCCGTAGCTACCTTCGCGCCGCAGGGCGAGAGCGCCGGGAGCGTCTGGCCGCGCTGCAAGCCACCGCCTTCCTCGGAGCCGTCCTGGCAGCTGACGCGCTCGTGCGCCTCGCCGTTTCGACCCCGGACGCGAAGGACGCCACGCTCTTGGCGAACGAAGCCGCGCTCGTGGCCCTGGCGGTCAGCCTCCTCGCCGGTCTCCTCCGCTGGCCCTGGGAGCGGGCAGAGGTAACCGACTTCGTCGTCGAGCTCGGCGAGGCAAGGTCGGGGACGCTTCGCGACGCGCTCGCGCGTGCGCTCGGGGATCCGACGCTCGAGCTCGGCTACTGGCTTCCCGAGAGCGGTGCTTACGTCGACGCTGCCGGATACCGGCTCGAGCTTCCCCCCGCGGGCTCCGCTCGAGCTGTCACGAGAGTCGAGCGCGACGGCCAGGCGGTCGCCGTGCTCGTTCACGATCCGGTCGTGCTCGACGACCCTGGGCTCGTCGAGGCAGTGACCGCCGCGGCGCGGCTGGCGGCCTCGAATGCGCGCCTTCAGGCGGAGGTGCGTGCGCAGGTGAGCGAGCTGCAGGAATCGCGCCGGCGCCTGGTGCGAGCCGGCGACGAGGAGCGCCGCCGGCTCGAGGAGCGACTCCGCGAAGGGGCCGAGCAGCGCCTGGTTGCGCTCGGACACGTGCTCGAGCGGGCGTCGGGAAACACGGGCGGCAGGAGGATCGCGGGGATCGAGCGCGCCAGCGATCAGCTCGCCCGCACGCTTGCCGATCTCCGCGACCTCGCCGGCGGCCTCCACCCGCGGACGCTGACCGAGCAGGGACTCGAGGCCGCGCTTGTCTCCCTCGCGCGGAGAAGCCCGGTGCCGGTCGAGCTCGCGGTGCCGGTCGAGCGCCGCCTACCGGCGGAGGTCGAGGCCGCCGCCTACTTCATCTGCTCGGAGGCGCTCGCGAACGTCGCCAAGTACGCGTCTGCCTCGCGTGTGGTAGTGCGCGTGACTGCGGACGAGCGCGCGGCGCTGGTCGAGATCGTCGACGACGGTGTCGGCGGCGCGGATCCCGAACACGGCTCCGGCCTTCGCGGGCTGGCGGACCGCGCTGAGGCGCTTGGTGGCGCCTTCCGCCTCGAGAGCCCGCCCGGCGGCGGGACACGCCTTTCCGCCGAGCTTCCCCTGCACGGTGAGGCACCGTCAGGGGATGGGTCGCACCGGCGGGCCGATCCGTCGCCACGGCTCGCCTGACCAGACGAAACGGTCGCCGCGCTCCACGGATGGGGCGGGCGTGAGGTGCAGCGTCCCGTCGCGGTCGCGCGAGAAGGTGAAGATGAGTACCGAGTTTTCGCTGGGCCAGCTGAACGCGATCCGGTTGCCGGTGACCCTGTAGGTGCCCGCGTCCGGGCCCTCGCCGCTTTGCCACTTCTCAGCGCGGAGGGTCCTCTCGCTGACCTCCCCGACAACGGGTATGTCCGGGCTCCATCCAGACCGAATCGCGTCAGCTTTCGTCAGCACCCACCGGTAGGTTCCGTCGAGCTTGCTGGTCGCCTTAGGCGCCGTGCTGCCAGTAGGCCCAGACTCTGGGGGGACGGAGCAGCCTCTGGGAACGCGGATGGCGGGAGCGGGAGGGAGCGTTCGCTTCAGCGCTCGGATCTGGCTAATCAGGCTCTTCGTGCGGGGATCTCGCTCGAGCTCGGAGTAGACGGGCCGCGTCGCACGGACGAGAGCCGCGAGCTCGGTCCTGCTCGCGAGCACGACGCGACCGCCGCCGGTGGCGGAGGCCGCCTGGCCGCCCGAGCAGAACGTGTCGATCGCCTCCTGGGCGGAGTGACGCTGCGCGACGGCGTGCGCACGCGTGCGGGCGGCCGCCTGCTCCAGCGCCGCTCGCTCGGCGTCCGTCAAGGCGCGAAGCGAAGCGGGATTGGCGAACAGCGTGTGGAGCACCGGAAAGATGCTGACGTTGGCCGTAACGACGTCCGGGCCGAAATAGCCGACCAGCGACTCGAGCAACCCGTCGGCCTGCCCGCGTCTGATCACGTCCTGATCGCCCTTCCCCAGTCTGTGCACCGGCACCGCCCCGAGCGCGTGGAGCGCAGCGTCTGTCGCCCTCGACGGGGTCACGACCAACCGGGCTTCGCGGAAGCTGCCGAGAGAGACGAGCGGACGCCGAAGGCCGACCGGATTGCGTAGTGATTCCGGAATGACCGCCAGCCCGCGGACGCCCGCGCGGTGGAGTCCCCTGAGCATGTTGGCGGCGAGCGGACCCGTGGCCACCCTGTCGAGGAGTGCATCGTCGGTGACGAGGAAGGGCGCGTGGAGCGCCTGGAAACTGGTTACCCCGAGCTCGTCCCAGGCGGCCGCGCCAATCCAGCCCAGGTCGAAGCTTCCGTCACGAACCTTGCGGGCAACCTGCGCCTCGACATCAGGCCGCTCCTGACCGGCGGCGTCGTAGATGACGTGGACGCGCAGCCTGCCTCCGGACAGCTTCGCGACCTGCTCGCCGAAATACTCGAGCACATGCGTCGTGTTCGAATAATCCTCCGAATCGACGTCGCCGAGACGGAGTACGAGAGGGGCATCTGATCCGCCGGCCTTGTCGGCTCCGCGCACCCGGTGGCTCGTGGCACAGCCGGTGAACACCGCCACGGCGAGGGCCGAGGCGAGCGTTGACGCCGCGAGCTGTCTCGTCCCTCTGACCCGTCTCATTTAACTCCTTCTCCCCCGAGACGACCGTATCGGCCGGGGTTGCGCGCGCATCGTGGCGACGGATTCTGGCGCAGAGTGCTTCTGTGGGCTAGTTCTCTGCCTCCTCGTGCCAGAATCGAGGAATGGCGGCCGCAGGCACCGCCGCTCGATTGCGATTCGCGGGCAGCGCGGTCCTCGTGCTCACGCTTATCTATGCGATCGCCTCGATCCTCGCGGTCCCCCGGTCGACAGAGCCGTTTACGACCTACGCCGGTGCGACCTACGCCCATACGTCCACCGCCGCTCACGCTGCCGATCTCGCGGCCGGGCTCGGCCTCCTCGCGGCGGGTCTCCTCGGATGGGTCGAGCCGCGGACGAGGCGGCTCGGTCTGCTGGCCCTGCTCGCGGGAATCGCCTGGTTCGGGCCGGATTGGGAGGGCTGGGACGGCGGATCCCCGTTCGTCCGGAGTCTCGGCGCGGTCGTGACGCCGTTCCTCCTCGCGCTCCTCTTCCACCTGGTGATCGCGCTTCCGCTCGGACGGCTCCGGTCGTGGCCTGCTCGGGTCGTGGTCATCGCCGCTTATGGGGTGGCCGCGTTCGTGAGTTTCGGCCGGGCGCTCTTCCGTGACCCGTTCCTCGATCCCTACTGCTGGCGCAACTGTCTCTACAACTCGTTCCTCGTCCACGCCCACCCGGGGGTCGCGCGGGCCCTCGACGACGTCTGGGTCCGCTCGAGTCTCGCCATCGGCTTGCTGCTCGTCGTGATGGGCGCCTGGAGGCTGCTCACGGCGAGTGGTCCGGCACGGCGCGTGCTCCTGTCGACGCTCGTTCCCGGCGTGCTGGCCGGTGGCGCCGCGAGCGCCTACGCGGTCGCGCTCCTGCGCACGCCTCTCGAGGACCCGCGCAGCGCAGGGTTCTCGTCCATCTTTCTCGCGTTCTCGCTCTCTGTCGCTGCGCTCGCGCTCGGGCTCGCTTGGGGAGTCCTCGAGACCCGCCGAACTCGAGCCGCGGTCTCGCGGCTCGCGAGCGAGCTGGGAGAGGCTCCGCCCCCGGGCACGCTCCGAGATGCGCTGGCCGCGGCCACGGGCGATCCGGCCCTCGAGGTGGCGTATTGGCTCCCCGGCGCTCAGCGGTTCGTGGACGGGCGCGGGCATCGGACGGAGTCGCCGGTTCCAGGGCATGGTCGGACGGTGACTCCCATCGTCAGGGACGGGCGGCCGGTGGCACTCGTCGTCCACGATGCCGCGCTTCTCGAGGGACAAGCGCTCGAGCGTGAGATCGGCTCCGCGGCGCGACTCGCCGTCGAGAACGAGCGGCTCCAGGCCGAGGTGCTCGCCCAGCTCGAGGACCTTCGGGCCTCGCGCGCGCGGATTGTCGAAACCGGCGACGCCGAGCGGCGCCGCCTCGAGCGTGATCTTCACGACGGAGCCCAGCAGCGCCTCCTCGCCCTCTCCTACGACCTGCGCCTGGCGCGGGCCGGTGCGGAGGCCGAGGGTGACCAGCAGCACGCGACGCTCCTCGCCTCGGCGGGCGACGAGGCCCAAGCTGCGCTCGGGGAACTGCGCGAGCTTGCCCACGGGATCTACCCGGCGATCCTCGCCGAAGCGGGGCTCGCGCCCGCATTGGCGACGCTCGCCGACGAGGCGCCGCTGCCGGTCGAGCTCTACGAAATGCCGCCGGAGCGCTGCAGCGCGCCGGTCGAGACGGTCGCCTACCTGACGGTCGCGGAGGCGATCGGCGATGCGGCTGGACGGAGGGCGACGTTCGTAGCCGTAGAGGTCGCGCGCGAGGACGAGCAGCTCGTCGTCCAGATCAGAGACGATGGGGCTGCCGGCACTTCGACGCTCCTCCAGATCGCCGACCGGGTGGGCGCGCTTGGTGGCTCGCTCGAGGTCGGGCCGAATGGCCTCCGTGCGGAGATCCCGTGCGAGTAGTCGTCGCGGACGACGTCATGCTCACCCGCGAAGGGATCGTCCGGCTGCTCACGGAGTCGGGGATTGAGGTGGTCGCGGAGGCGGAGGACGCGGAAGCGCTGCTCCACCACGTTCGGCTCTCACGGCCGGACGCCGTGATCGTCGACATCCGCATGCCGCCGACCCACACCGACGAGGGCGTCGTCGCGGCACAACAGATCCGCAGTGAGAACCCCAACGTCGCCGTGCTCGTCCTTTCCCAGTACGTCGAGCCGAGCTACGCGATGCGGCTGCTGGAGGAGCACCCGGAGCGTGTCGGCTACCTGCTCAAAGAGCGGGTCTTCGACGTAGCGATTCTCGTCGACGCCCTCCGCCGCCTCGCCGACGGCGAGACCGTGATCGATCCGACGATCGTCTCGCGCCTCGTCGGTCGCCGACGCCGCGAGGATCCGCTCGAAGAGCTGACCGAGCGCGAGCGAGAAGTACTCGGGCTCGTTGCCGAAGGGCTCTCGAACAAGGCAATCGCCGGCCGGCTCTTCGTGACCGAGCGCACCGTCGAGGCCCATGTGAAGCAGATCTTCCTCAAGCTCCGGCTTGATGTGAATCCCGAGTCGCACCGGCGCGTGCTCGCCGTGCTCGCCTACCTGCGAGCCGGGGCAGGGACAGGGACAGGGTAGTCGAGCCGCGCGCACTCGAGATCTGCGGCGACCGAGTCAGACTGGAATTGGGCACTCCCGGTCCCGCCGCGGCTGCAAGCGTTCTGCAAGCATCGGGCTTCCGCAGCGAGGTCACCGTGTTCCGCCTAAACGCACGGCCGAGGCGGAAAACTGGATCGGAATCTGCATTTCGGCGGAATAGGGCGGAACACGTGTACACAATCGAGGCGGCTCATAACCCGGAGGTCGCAGGTTCAAATCCTGCCCCCGCTACTTCGAGAGGCCCGTCCCAGCGGGCCTCTCTCTTGCGCTCCGGACGCGGGGTGACCAGCCCGTTTCGCTTCTCGTTCGGCCGGGGCATATAACTCCGGCATGGCCGTGACCGCCGGAGAGCGGCGGATCGTCTCGGTGCTCGTCGCCGACGTGGTGGGCTCGACTTCGATTGCTGAGAAGCTCGGTCCCGAGCGCTCGAAGTTCCTCTTCGACGACGTCGTGCGGCTGATGCGCGAAGAGGTCGAGCGTTTCGGCGGTACGGTTGCGCAGCTCACCGGGGACGGGGTCCTGGCGGTCTTCGGCGCGCCCACAGCGCACGAGAACGACTCCGAGCGGGCCGTTCGTGCCGCGCTGGCTATCCGCGAAGCGCTCGGCGCCTATGCCGCGGAAGTTGCGCCCGCCTACGGATTCGAGCTTGACTCGAGGGTGGCCGTCAACACAGGCCCGGTCGTGGTTCCGGCCGGTGACGCGCCGCCTGACGTCCTCTACAACGCACTCGGCGACACCGTCAACGTGGCGGCGCGCCTGCAAGCCCTCAGCGATCTCGTCCTGGGACCGACGACCGCACACCAGGTTGACGAGCTGTTCGAGCTCGAAGAGCTCGGGGACCTCGAGCTGAAGGGCAAGAGCGAGCCGGTCGCCGCTTTTCGCGTCGTGGGCATCCGCGAAGGACTTCCGGCACGCACAGAGACACCGCTGGTCGGACGCGACAACGAGCTCGCAGCGCTAAGCGAGGTTTTCGAAGGACTGCTCGAGGGCAGAGGCGCGATTGTCTCCATCACGGGCGAGCCGGGGATCGGCAAGACGCGCCTTGTGGCCGAAGTCCAGCAGCGCTTTGCCGGGCGCGTCCGCTTTCTCGCCGGTCACGCGGTCTCCTACGCGGAGGCGATCGCCTACTGGCCCGTGCGCGAGCTACTCCGCAATTGGCTCGATCTGGGCGTGTCCGATTCCGAGGCCCGTATTCGCCTCGAGCTGCGGGCAGAGCTCGCCCGCTCGCTCGCCGTAGACGCCGACGAGGCCTACCCCTTCCTCGCCGGAGTGCTCGGCCTCGTGCTCGAACAGAAGCACGAGCAGCGGCTCCGCGATCTTGCCTCCGAGCCGGTCCAGCACCAAACCTTCGACTGGATGTATCAGCTCGTCTGCGCGCTCGCACGTGAACGCCCGCTTTGCCTGGTGCTCGAGGATGTGCACTGGTCGGACGAGGCGACGCTCTCGCTGCTGGATGAACTGCTGCCTGCGGCCGAACAGGAAGCGATCGGCTTCATGCTCATCCATCGCAGCGATCCTGATCACCCGGCTTGGCAGCTCATCGACCGCGCCCGCAGGCGTTTTCGCGGATCGTTCCTGGAACTGGAGCTCGAGCCGCTCACCGCCGGAGAGACGCAGGCGCTCGCGGAGGCAGAAGCGGGAGCCGAGTTGGCCGAGGAGCTCGCCAATGCTCTGGCCGAACGAGCGGGAGGGAATCCGTACTTCGTCGGAGAGGCCCTTCGAGACCTGCGCGAGCGCGGCGTCCTCGAGCGGGAGAGCGGCCAGGTCGCGCTCGTCGGCGAGGCCTCGATCCCGGCCGCTCTCCAGGAGGCGCTCCAGGCGCGCCTCGACCGGCTCGATGCCGACGCGCGCGAACTCGTCACGACCGCCTCGGTGGTAGGGGATTCCTTCGGCTTGCCCCTGCTCGAGCGGCTGCTCCCTCGAGTGCGACTCCTGTCGACCCTCTCCGAGCTCCAGTGGCTCCAGCTCGTCGTCGAGGAACGGACAGGAGCTGCGCCTGAGTACCGGTTCCGGCACGGGCTCGTGCGGGAGGTCGCCTACGGCACGCTCGTCGAGGCTCAGCGGCGTGACCTTCATCGCCGCGTGGGCGAGGCTCTCCTGGAGCTCCACCGGGACTCGCCGTCCGAGGTTTACGGGCTTCTCGCCCGCCACTTCACCGAGGCGGACGATCCGCAGCGAGCGGCCGAGTACCTGCTAAAGGCGGGCGATGCAGCCCGGGCGGTCTACGCCGAGGATGAAGCGATCGAGCTCTATCGGCAAGCGCTCGGCTTCATGGAGAGGACCGGCGAAGAGGCGCGTGCCCGCGAGACGCTGCTCAAGATCGCGCTCACCCATCACCTCGCGTTCAGCTACGCCGCCGCGAACGAGGCCTTCGGACAGGCGTTCGCTCGACCTGCGCCGGAGCCCGCGCGGCTGGAGCCGAGCGAGCGGATCACCTGGGCTCTGGCGGCAGCTGGGTATATGGCAGTGGTACCAGGCCACGTCAGTTCCCCGCAGGGGTTCGACAGCGCGCGCAATCTGTTCCGGGGGCTCGTCGCGCTCAGGCGCGATTTCGAGATCGAGCCCGACCTCGCAGAGCGCTTCACGGTCTCGGATGATGGGCGGTCGTACACCTTCACGCTTCGGTCCGACGCTCTCTGGAGCGACGGCGTGCACGTCACGGCGGACGACTTCGAGTTCACCTACGCGAGGATGGCAGAGGACGACGTGGACACGGCGTATTGGCTCGCTGGGGTGAGCGCAAACGCTGTCGACGAGCGCACGCTGGAGATCCATCTACGCGAGCCGCGAAACCACTTCCTCCACGTTCTTGCTCAACCGCCGCTCTTCGCCTGGCCGCGGCACGTCTACGAGCGGGATGGACGAGAGTGGCACCGTGCCGTCCCGCTCGTCGGGAACGGCCCGTTCGTCCTCAGAAGCCGTGAAGAGGGCCGTGACGTCATCGCGGCCGCCCCAGCGTGGAACGGAGCCCGGGGAAACGTCGGTGAGGTGACGCTCAAGCTTGAAGTCTCGGCGACGGTGGCCGCCGACCACTGGCGACGCGGCGAGTACGACCTTATCGACGAGGTACTCGCCTTCCGCCCCCTTGCCGACGAGGGGACCATCGTGCAGCGCTCGCCGGGGATGCTCACGTGGTTTCTTGGTTTCAATGCGGGACGGGCGCCGGTCGACGACCCCCGTGTCCGCCGCGCCCTGGCGCATGCGGTCGACCGTCACGGGCCGGCGGAGTCGCTGGGAGGAACCGCGACCCCGGCGGGCGGGCTGATTCCGCCGACCATGCCGGGCCACTCGCACCGGGTCACGCCTGCATTTGACCCGGATCGTGTCCGCAAACTCCTGGGCGAGGCGGGCTACGCCGACGGAGGCGGCCTCGGCGTGATCGTGCTGACGTATCTCGATCTGTGGGAGGAAGCTGCGTCTGACGTGGCCGCACAACTCGCCGCCGTGGGTGTTCGGATTCGGCTTCTACCCGCTGCCGCCGACCCCGATCTCGAGGTCGCGATCGTAGAGCACGCCCACGCCTACGTCTGGGCTTGCGGCGCCGACTACCCAGATCCTGGTGGCGGCATGCTCAATGGGGCCCTCCGGGGCTACCCGTGGCTCTATCGCGACGAAGAGCTCGAGGAGTTGCTGGTCCGCGCGGCCTCGCTTCGCGACCAGGACGAGCGGCTGCGAGCGTATCGGGATTTCGAGCGAACCTGGATCGGCGAGCAAGCGGCCCTGGTGCCGATCGCCTACTGGGACAGCCTGTTGTACCGCCGCCCGTGGCTCACGGGCATGTGGATCAACGCGATCGCGAGGTCGACCTTCGCCGAGGCGGTCGTTAGACGCCCTCATTCCGCTGCCGAGCCAGGCTGATAGGCAAACCGCGACGTCGCCACGCTGCAAGCGCTCTGCAAGCATCAGGCTTCTGCAGCAATGTAACCGTGTTCCGCCCAAATGCACCGCCGCGGCCGAAAACTGGCTCCGATTCTGCATTTCAGCGGAATACGGCGGAACGCGTGTACACAATCGAGGCGGCTCATAACCCGGAGGTCGCAGGTTCAAATCCTGCCCCCGCTACTGAGAAAGGCGCCGGAAAGGCGCCTTTCCCGCTCTCGGTCTCCGCGCGGGCCGAGTTCCGGGTCCGCTCTGTCACGATGGTCGTGATGACAAGCACGATCCTGGGCAGAGACGAGGAGATCGCCTTCCTCGACGCCTTCCTCGACGGCATGGGTCGAGGGGTGAGAAGCCTGGTACTGGAGGGCGAGGCGGGCGTGGGGAAATCGACGCTTTGGACGGCAGGACTTGCAAGCGCAGAGCGACGGAGGTTTCAGGTGCTCTCGTCACGGCCGGCGGAGGCGGAGCGTGGGCTCCCACACGTCGTGCTCGCCGACCTCCTGGAAGGCGTTGTCGAGAAGGTGCTACCGACGCTCTCAGCTCCTAGGCGCCTCGCGCTTGAAAGCGCGCTTCTCATGGATCGGGCGCCGGAGTACGAGCTCGACCCCCGTGCCCTCGCAGTCGCGGTTCGGGCGAGCTTCCAGGTGCTCGCCGAGGAGCGGCCGCTCGTGGTCGCGGTCGACGACACCCAGTGGGTCGACTCTTCGTCCGCAAGTGCGCTGGCGTTCGCGCTCCGACGTTTGCGCTCCGAGCACATATTGCTGCTACTCGCGCGGCGTCTCGACGAGTGCGAAGGGGGTCCGGCGGTGGAGGAGGCCCTCGAACCGGACGCCGTGGAGCGGCTGCGGGTTGGCCCGCTCAGCATAGGAGCGATACACACGCTCCTGCAACGGCGGCTCGGCCGGCAGTTCGCACGCCCGACGCTGCGTCGCCTACACGAGATTTCGGGCGGTAACCCGTTCTATGCGCTCGAGCTTGCTCGTGGGCTCGACTCGGCAAGCCCGACCGTCGATTCGTTCGAGCCGTTTCCGGTTCCAGAGACGTTGGAGCGGCTGGTGGGCGCCCGCCTTGCCGGACTCCGGGGAGCGACGCACGAGGCGTTGCTCCTCGTTGCCGCGCACGGCCGGCCCTCACCTGCTCTCCTCGGCGCCGCCGGGATCAGTCCGAACGCGCTCGAGTCGGCATTCGCAGCGCAAGTGGTCGAGCTTTCGACCGGCGCAGTCCGATTCACGCATCCGCTGCTCGCGTCGGTCCTCTACCAGGAGGCGCCTGACGAAGAGCGGCGGGGAGCTCATGGACGCCTCGCCGCGGTCGTAGACGATCCGGTCGAGCGCGCCCGCCACCTCGCGCTTGCCTCCGACGGACCCGACGAAGAGGTCGCTGCGATGTTGGAGGAGGCCGCAAAGCTGCCGCCGCGCCGGGGTGCGACCCTCGCCGCAGCCGAGCTCGCCGAGCACGCGCTCCGCCTCACGCCGTCGGAGGCCGCCGAGGATCGGGATCGCCGCACGATTGGGGCGGCCCGCGCCCGCTTCGACGCGGGTGATGCTCGTCGTGCTCGTGCGCTCGCGCTCGAGCTTCATGCCCGGCCGCCGGTTGGTCGACGTGCCGAGGCGCTCGTCCTTCTCAGCGACATCGAGGGCGAAAGCGTCCGCCTGGAACGCTCGATCGAGCTGCGGCGGGAGGCGCTCGAGGCGGCGGCCGGGCAGCCGACGCTGCAAGTAGAGATCCACCTGTGGCTCGGTAGATTTGCTCGGTTCACGGAGGGAGAGTCTGCGGGCGATCGGCACGCCGCAGCGGCGCTCGAGCTGGCCGAAGCGGTCGGCGACGACTCTCTAAGTGCGGGGGCGCTCTCCGTGCTCGCCTTCGGTCGTTTCCGGGCGGGCCTTGCGGACGGGCTGTCTCTGGTCGAGCAGGCCGTTCGGCTCGCGACGTCTGTCGGCGACCCGCGACAGCGGCTCGAGATCAACTTCATGGCCGTGAACGTCTTCGTCTGGGCGTACCAGCTCGACCGCGCCCGGACACTGCTGCAGAGCATCGACCGTGAGTGGCGCGAGCGCGACGAGCCTGCGAAGGCGTACGTCCTCTGGTGGCTGGGCATGATCGAGCTCCGATGCGGCCGGTTCCCGCTCGCTGCCGACTACGCGGAGCGCTCTCGGGAGATCGAGCGCCAATACATGATCGGCGACCACGAAGAGCCGGACGTGTGGTTGGTCGCGCTGATCGCTGCGCATCGGGGTGAGCTCGATCTCGCGCGCGCCCTCACCGAGTCGAATCGGTCGCTGACGGACGCGCACGCGATCGGACGCTCCGGGGACGACGGAGTGCTCGGACTCGTCGAGCTGTGGAGCGGTCGTCCGGGCGAGGCGGCCGCACGCTTTTCGGCTGCAGACGCCGGCAGGCGGGGCATCGGGGTGAACGAGCCGGCCATGTTCTGGTGGCGAGCCGACTACGCCGAAGCGCTGGTTGAAATGGGGAAGACGGACGAGGCCGCCGCATTGGTCGATGCGTGGGAAGCGGAGGCGCAGCGGCTCGACCGCGCAGCGGTGCTCGCGGAGATGACGCGCTGCCGCGGTCTCCTCGCGGCCGCTCGCGGCGACCTCGACGACGCGCTGGCCGAGCTCGAGCGAGCGGTCGTACAGCACGAGGCCGTTGGCGACCCGTTCGGACGCGCGCGGGCGCTCCTGGCACTCGGAACCGTTCGGCGGCGAGCGCGCCAGAAACGCGCCGCCCGGGAGGCGATCACCGCGGCTCTCGAGGACTTCGAGGCCTGCGGGGCGGCCGGGTGGGCGGAGAGGGCCCGCGGCGAGCTGGGGACGATCGGCGGCCGTACGCGGATCGAGGGCTTGACGCCGGCAGAAGGCCGGATCGCCGCGCTCGTCGCCGAGGGCCGCACGAACCGCGAAGTCGCTGCTGCCTTGTTTCTCACCGAGCACACGGTGGCCACCGCCCTCACCCGCGTCTACCGGAAGCTCGGCGTCCGCTCGCGCACGGAGCTCGCGCGGCTGGCGCAAACCCAGGACGCCGATCTGGCAAAGACCTGAGGTTTCTCCACTTTCGCGCCCGGTCGGTGATCGGGATGCTCCTCTCGTAAGCGAGAAGGGAGGAACTGTGAAGCGACGCATCTATATCCCGGCTCTGGCTGCGGGCGTCGCGCTCGTGCTTGGTGCCATCGCGGCGGTGGCGCTGGCTTCGCCGCCCTCAGGGGTGACGCCGACGGTGCTGGCCCGCGGGACCTACGACGCCTTCAAGGTGAGGTCGTCTCCACATAGCCCGGTCGACTTCAAGGCAAAGACGAAAGGGCGGACCGACTTCGTCGTGCGAAGGCACGACTACGCCATTGGGTCATACACCGGCTGGCACAGCCATCCAGGCCCGGTGTTCATCACGGTCACGCTGGGAGCGGTCACGTTCTACGAGTACGACGACCCGACCTGCACGCCGCATGTCGTGTCGGCAGGGCACGGCTACGTGGACACGGGCCAGGGTCACATCGGTCGCAACGAGAGCGGCCAGCCCGCCCAAGACATCAGCGTGATCATCGCGCCGGTGGGCGGTGCGTTCCGCGGCGAGCTCGACGCTCCCGGGCCCTACTGCAACTTCTGAGGGGAGCAAGAGCCGGCTGGAACATGGAATGGAGGAGCCGACTCAAGTCGGCTCCTCCGGTGCTCCCGTCTCCGGAGGTTCGACCGTGCCGAGCTATCTCGTCGAGATCTACGTTCCGGGCACGCAGGCGCAGGACGCGCGCGCAGCAGGGCGGCGCGCTCGCGCCGCCGCACGGCAGTTGTCGCGAGAGGGTGTATCAGTCCGCTACGTCCGGACGACGCTCCTCCCTGGAGATGAAACATGCTTCCACGTCTTCGAGGCCGCCTCCGATGACGTGGTCGCCGAGGCTTGTCGGCTCGCCGGGCTCGAGACACCGCGGATCGTGCCCGCCCTCGAGTAAGCCGCATTCGAGCCGTCGCTGAAGGCGCTCGGCGGAACGTATTTCTCGACCGTGTACGACTCGCCCACGAAGGCGCAGATAGCCCATCGACCGGGAGGCGGTCGATCAGGTCCCGCCGGTTCCCTCACCGCCGTCCGGCCGGCTATCCGCAGCCAACGCGTATCGGACAAGATGAGACTGGTTTGGTGAGCGAAAGGCGGCTCAGAGTCGGACTCGTCACGGAGCCGACAGGCATCGAGAACCCGTATGTCCGTGGGGCCTATCTCGGGCTCGAGCGGGCCGTCCGAGAGTTGGGGATCAGAGGGCGAGTGTTGACCATAGCCCCGAAGGAAGGCTACGTCCCGAGCCTCTCGCTTCTCGCACGACACAAGTACGACCTCGTCATCGGAGTGGGGTTCTTTCCCGCCCCCGCGATCGACAGAGTCGCCACCGGGTTTCCCGAGACGCGTTTCGCGATCATCGACTTCGCCCACCACGATCTGGCGCATCGCCCGACGAACGTCGTGGGCCTCGTGTTCCGGGAAGAGCAAGCCGGCTATCTGGCCGGTCACCTGGCTGCGCTCGTGCTGACGCTCTCTCCCGGGGAGGAGGTGATCAGCTCGGTCGGCGGCCAGCGGGTGCCGGCGGTCGAGCGGTTCATCGCCGGCTACCAGGCAGGCGCGAGGGGAGCCAATCCTCGCCTCACGACGCTGAACAGCTATACCGACGACTTCCTCGACCCGGTGAAAGGCAGGTCGGTCGCCCTGAGCCAGATCGCGAAGGGCTCTCGAGTCGTATTCCAGGTCGCCAGCGCCTGCGGACTCGGGGCGCTGGAGGCGGCAAGAGAGCGTGGAATCTGGGGGATCGGAGTCGATGTCGACCAATCCCACCTCGGCCGTCACATCCTGACGAGCGCGGTGAAGAGGCTGGACGTGGCCGTGTTCGACACGATCGAGGAGCTCGTGCGCGGGACGCTCGAGACCGGTCGCACCTCCCACTTCTCCCTTCGGAACGGCGGTGTCGGCCTCGGCACCATCAGCGCGGGGGTGCCTCGCTCGCTTAAGGCCGAGATCGAGGACGTCAAGGCCGAGATCGTCGCCGGGAGGATCTCGATCGCGAGCTCGGTCACATAGCGCTCTCGCTCTGTATCGAAACCCAGACGGTCCCGTCCCAGGAGGCCACGTCGGTCGGCGCGTGGCCAACCGGAATGAGGCCTACAACCCCACCGTTCTGCGAATCGATCTGGACGACGGTGCCGTCGGCGTTGTTGGCCGCGAACACCACCCCATCCGTCACGCACATGCCCACGAGGCCTCCGCCAACCGGGGTCGTCTGCGTCACCGTTCCCGTGTCCGGGTTGATGCGCCAGACCTGGCCTCGCGAGTCAGAGACCCAGACAGCCTGCTTCCCGGCCGTCAACGCGACGGGGTACTCGATGGGCACCTCGGCCGTGGCTGTGTTCGTTTTCGGCTCGATGCGCAAAGCCCGCTCGGCGGTCGTCACCACCCAGAGTGCCTCCTCGCCGAGTGCCACGCCTACCGGCACATGGCCGACGTCGATGATCGCCGAGGACTCGTTCGTCGTCGGGTCGATGCGGAACACATGGCGGGGACCAGCGGCGATCCAGACGGAATCGTCATCGGCGTCGACCGCGTAGGTCGGGTTCCAAACGAGTTCGCTCGAGCCTCTCAGGTCGATCGTCTCGACGACGGCGTCAGCGCTCGGATCGATGCGCGAGACTGTGCCGTCGCTCCCGTTCGCCACCCAGACCGCATCGGTGGTGACAGCGAGGTCGATCGCCGGTGCTCCGATTCCGATAGTCCTGGTGACTTCGTGGCGATCCAGATGGATGCGGGAGACCGTTCCATCGTCTGTGTTGGCGACCCAGACCGAGCCGTGCCCGATCGCGAGGGCGACAGGCCTTCGGCCCACGAGCACGTGGCCCACGACCCGGGAGCGCTGCGGGTCGATCACAGCGACCGAGTCGGGAGGAACCAGCGCCTTAGTGTGTGATGTCGATCGGCGACGCTGTGCGACAGAGGGTCGTTTGACCCCGGCGACTACCGGCGACTCGAGGGAAGGATCGTGGTTGAGGATGGCTCTCTCGAGGCGTTGGAGCTCATCGTCCGGCTTGAGCCCGAGCTCCTCGTCCAGCAACCTCCGGCCCGAGCGGTAGACCTCGAGCGCGTCTGCCTGGCGGCCGCAGCGATAGAGGGCCAGTATCAGCTGGCCGCGCAGACGTTCCCGCAGTGGCTGCTCGCGCACGAGCCCCCCGAGCTCGGGAACCAGCTCCGCGTGGCGCCCCAGCGCGAGCTCGGCCTCGATCCGCTGCTCGAGCGCCGCCAGCCGCTGCTCTTCCAGCCGCGCTCGCTCGGCGCGGGCGAAGGAGTCCCCCAGCTCGGCCAGAGGCGCTCCACGCCACAGGGCCAGCCCTTCCCGGAGCACCCGGGCGGCCTGGGCGGGCTCCTCCGCGCGCGCCGTCGCCACCAGCCGCTCGAAGCGATGGAGGTCGAGCTCACCGCCGCTGACCCGGATGAGGTAGCCGGGGGGCCGCGTCAGGATCAGATCCCGGCCGAGTGCCTTGCGCAGCTGGGAGACGTACACCTGGAGCGCCGTCGGGGCGGTGTCGGGAGGTGAGTCACCCCAGAGCTCGTCGATGAGCCGGTCGCGGGAGACGACCTCGTTGGCGTGCAGCAGCAAGGAGGCGAGCAGGGCGCGCTGCTTCGAGCCGCCGAGGGGGACCTGGTGGCCGTTCTCCAGTACCTCCAGCGACCCGAGAATCCGGAACTCCACGTCTGCTCGCCCTGACGGTAACACGGACACCGCCCAGCCTTTGCCCGCGGGCTCCCGGTCGCGGTCAATCGCCTATGAGTCGGTCGACGTTCTTTCCAAACGCGTCGGCAACTACCAGCACAGCCCGTTCTGGATGCTGATCGACCAGCTCTGGGTGCGGTAAGGACCGTAGGAGAACGCAGCCGCGGAGCGCCGGGTCGAGCCGGAGTACTTCCCGGACATAAGGGCGACTCAGGCTGCAAGCGTTCTGCAAGCATCGGGCTTCCGCTGCGATGTAACTGTGTTCCGCCTAAATGCAACGGCCGTGGGCGAATCTGGCCCCGGAGCCTGCATTTCGGCGGAATACGGCGGAACGCGAGTACACGATCGAGGCGGCTCATAACCCGGAGGTCGCAGGTTCAAATCCTGCCCTCGCTACCTCGAAGGGCCCCGGCGACCGGGCCTTTCCCACGCCTGTGCCCCGTATGGCGGGCATTCAGGCCGCTGGGTTCGCAGCGCTCTTGACGACTTCGGCGCCATGAGTCAACCTCGGCGTCATCTTCGCCGTCGTCGATCCAGTCGCGACCATGTCTCTCGCTGCATGGAGCGCGGCGCGAGATCGTCCCGCTGACGTCGCTCGGAATCGATGAGCGCGGGTCGCGTCATCCTCATAGTCCTCGGCAGCATCGGAGTCCTGCTCGGCCTTGCCCTGCTCGCAGGGGGAGGCTTCCTGCTCTGGGCCGACCGCACGCAGCGCGAGGACGGCTACCTGACGACACCGACCGAGCGATTTGCGACGCCGACTTACGCGCTCACGCGTACGCGGCTCGAAAGCGATACCAACGGAGCCGGCTGGGTCCTGAACGACAGCTGGTTCGGCAAGGTTCGGATCCGCGGAGAAAGTGCCGGCGGCAAGACGCTCTTCATGGGCATCGGGCCGGAGGCGGCTGTTGCCAAGTACCTGGGGCCTGTGGCCCACGCGAATGTCGAGGACATCGACTTCGATCCCTTCCGAGTCACGTACTTTCCGGTCACGGGAGGCGCGCCCCAAGGGCCGCCGACGGAGCAAAGCTTGTGGGCGGCCTCCGCCTCCGGGGTCGGGACACAAACGCTGACGTGGAAGGTTCGCGAGGGCGACTGGTCGGTCGTCCTCATGAACTCCGACGGCTCGCGTGGCGTCGCCGCGAACATCGACGTGGGCGCCAAGATGTCCTTCCTGCTCTGGGTTGCGATCGGGGTGCTCCTCGGCGGCGTGCTCGTCACCGGGGGAAGCGCCGCATTGATCGTCCTCGCCGCGCGGACGCGCCGGCCACAACCTTCGCCACCGGTACCTCCTACCGCGGGCGCCGGATCAGGAAATGCGCCGGCAGCCGAGCCTCCCGACCGGTCAACCGAAGAGGCCCCGCCTAGCTGAACGCTGTCTCGCTGGCGGCCTTGAATCCCGCCCACGTCGGCGTGCGGTTGATGGGATACGGACGGACCGGCCGGCGCCTCCTGGCACTCTGACCGGCTGCCGTCGCACCTCTTGACCGGCTGGCGACCCAGGCGTAACGTCGACCGTGAACCCGCGAGGATATGGGGGCAGCTGTTGGGGGGCGCCGTCCAGAAGGAAAATTTCGCTGCGCGCGCGGGCCGATGGAGCGCCAGGCACTGGAAGGCGGCCGTCTTTGGCTGGCTGGCGTTCGTCCTCGTGGCGTTCTACCTGGGAATGGTTGTGGGAACAGACTCGCTGTCGGTGAACGAACCGGGGCCGGGTGAGTCCGGCCGTGTCCAGCGGATCCTCAACGACGAGTTCGAGCAGCCGGCGAAGGAACTGGTGCTCGTTCAGAGCTCTTCGCTGACGGCCGCGAGCGCGCGGTTCCACGCCGCCGTGCAAGACGTGGTCCGGCGGCTGGAGGCGCAGCCGAACGCGACCAACATCGATTCGCCGTTCGCGCCGGGCAATGCGGGCCGCGTATCGAGCGACGGGCATTCAGCGCTGGTCGAGTTCGACGTCCGCGGCAAGTCCGAAGACGCCAAGGACAAGGTCGAGCCGATCCTGGCCGCGGTCGCGGATGCGCAGCGCGCGAGTCCTCAGTTCACCATCGCGGAGTTCGGCGGTGGAAGCGCGAACAAGGCGATCAACGAGCAGTTCGGCAAGGATCTGCTGAAGGCGGGCGCGATCTCGCTCCCGGTGACCCTAGGAATCCTGCTGCTGACGTTCGGGGCGCTGGTGGCCGCCGGGATCCCGCTGCTGCTCGCGTTGACGTCGGTATTTGCGGCGATCGGCCTGCTGGCGTTGCCGAGCAAGGTGCTGCCGATGGACGACGCGGTAAATGCGGTCGTCCTGCTGATCGGACTCGCGGTCGGCGTCGACTACTCGATGTTCTATCTCAAGCGGGAACGCGAGGAACGCGCGGCCGGACGGACGGAGTCCGCGTCGGTCGAGGCTGCAGCCGCAACCTCGGGCCGCTCCGTCCTGATCTCGGGCTTCACGGTGATCGTGGCGATGGCCGGGATGTTCATCAGTGGCGACAAGACCTTCAGCGGCTTCGCCGCGGCGACGATGCTCGTCGTCGCCATTTCCGTTCTCGGCTCACTGACGGTGCTGCCGGCATTGCTGTCCAAGCTCGGAGACCGCGTAAACAAGGGCCGCGTGCCATTTCTGCGCAGTCCCGAGCAGCGCGTCGGCGAAAGCCGCTTCTGGGGCGGGATCGTCGAGCGGGTCCTGCGGCGGCCGCTCCTCTTCGGGCTCTTAGCGGCCGGCGTCCTGATCGCGCTCGCCGTGCCCGCGCTTCGCCTGCAGACAACGCAGAACAGCACGGAGTCTCTTCCACGGTCGCTCGCCGTCGTCAGGGCCTACGACAAGATCCAGCTGGCGTTCCCCGGCGACGCGGTCGCTGCGGAGGTTGTCGTCGAGGCTCCCGATGTCCGCTCGGCCGGAGTGCGTGCCGCGATCGGGGAGCTGAGCCGCCGGGCGCTCGCGACCGGGGAGATGTTCCGGCCGATCGAGGTCGATGTCAATCGGGCCGGCACGGTCGCCCTAATCTCGGTCCCGATTGCCGGTAACGGCACCGACTCGGCCTCGAAGCGGGCTGTCCGCAAGCTCCGCGACGACCTCGTGCCGACGACGGTGGGGAACCTTCCCGACGCGACCATCGGCGTTGGAGGAATGACGGCGCAATCACTCGACTTCGGGCACCAGTTCAGACAGAGGACGCCGTTCGTGTTCGCCTTCGTGTTCGCGCTGACCTTCGTGCTGATGCTGCTCGCATTCCGTTCGATCGTGATCGCCGTGAAGGCGATCGTGCTCAACGCGCTCTCGGTTGCTGCCGCCTACGGCATTCTCGTGCTCGTCTTCCAGGACGGCGTCGGGCGCGGATTGATCGGCGCCTCGTCGGGAGGGATCGAGTCGTTCATGCCGATGTTCCTGTTCGTGATCCTGTTCGGACTGTCGATGGACTACCACGTCTTCATCATCAGCCGCATCCGGGAGGGCGTGGATCAAGGCATGTCGACGGACGAGGCGGTCGAGCACGGGATCAAGACCACAGCCGGCGTCGTGACGAGCGCCGCGATCGTGATGGTCCTCGTCTTCTCGGTCTTCATCACCCTGTCCTTTGACCTGCTGAAGCAGTTCGGCGTGGGCTTGGCCGCCGCCGTGTTGATCGACGCGACGATCATCCGGGCGGTCTTGCTCCCCGCGAGCATGAAACTGCTCGGCGACTGGAACTGGTATCTCCCGAGTTGGCTCGAATGGCTGCCACGGGTCGCCGTTGCGACCGAACCCGAGCCGATCCGCGGAGCACCTCCGGTGTCGGCCGCGCGGTAAGGCAAGTCGTCGGGCAGCATCAGGCCAGCCGCAGGAGCGGCTTGTCCTTCAAACCTCGGGGCGAGAGGAATACGGCGGAACGGGTGTGCACAATGGAGGCGGCTCACAACCCTGAGGTCGCAGGTTCAAATCCTGCCCCGCTATTTACAAAGGGCCCTGGTAACAGGGCCTCGTTGCGGCATAACGCAGTAGTGCCAGGCCATGAACGTCGGTACTCGCTGAACTGCGCGACACTACACTGGTGCCGGAAACGCGCTACGCCAGAAGTGGCAACGTCAATATCGCCTACCAGGTGGTCGGTGACGGTCCCCCCGACCTCGTCGCGGTCGACGTCATCTCGCACCTAGAGCTGGATTGGGAGATTCCTTCCAAGGCTCGATTCTTTACGCGGCTCGCTTCCATCTCTCGTCTGTTGAGGGTCAACCAGCGTGGGACCGGCATGTCAGACCGGGACGTGGGCGTGCCCACGCTGGAGACGCGGATGGACGACATCCGCGCCGCCCTCGACGCGGTCGGGTCGGAGCGGGCAGTGCTCTTCGGTCTCGGTGACGCCTCCCCGCTCTCCGTGCTGTTCGCGGCCACGTATCCCGAGCGCACCGCTGGGCTGATCTTGATGAACGCATCACCGCGCTTCGTGAAGAGCCCTAGCCTGCCCTGGCTTCCCACCCGAGAGGAGACACAACGACAGGCCGACGATTTCGAGCGTCGCTGGGCGGATCCGGGGTTCGCCTACGAGTACCTCGGCACGGTCAACCCGAGCGCGCACGAGGAGGAGCTCCAAGACATCGCCCGTTTCTTTCGGCTCAGCGTCAGCCCCGGTGCGGCCGCCGCCTACATCCGGATGAACATCGACGTGGACGTGTGCGGCGTCCTTCCCCTGATTCGCGTCCCGACGCTGGTCATGCACCGGAAGGACGGGGGAGCATGGGACATCCGCAGTGGCCGCTACATGGCCGAGCACATTCCAGGCGCCCGTTTCGTGGAGTTGCCCGGGGCGGACTTCTCGCCCTCACTCGGCGAGCAGGAACCGCTGTTCTCCGAGCTGGAGAGCTTCTTCGCCGACGTCGTCACGGGCACGCATCCCGAGATCGAGCCCGACAGGGTGCTGGCCACGGTCCTCTTCTCGGACATCGTGGGGTCGAGCGAGAAGGCGGCAGCTCTCGGCGACAGGGCATGGCGGGAGCTCCTGCTTCGTCACCACGAACTGGTCCGGCGTCAGCTGGCTCGCTTTCGCGGCCAGGAGGTCGACACGGCCGGCGACGGCTTCTTCGCCTCCTTCGACGGCCCGGCCAGGGCGATCCGCTGCGCGTGTTCCATCGCGGAGACGATGCCAGGGCTAGGACTCGAGGTGCGGGTCGGTTTGCACACGGGCGAGTGCGAGCTCGTTGACGGCAAGGTGGCCGGCATCGCCGTGCACACGGGGGCCAGAGTCGCCGCCAATGCGCAGCCGGGCGAGGTGCTCGTCTCCTCGACCGTCAGAGACCTGGTCGCCGGCTCCGGGCTGACCTTCGAAGACCGCGGCTCGCACGAGCTCAAGGGCATTCCCGGCGAATGGCGACTCTACGCCGTCGCAAAGAGCGGTTAATTCTTACCTTCGGGCCCCCGATCTCCCCGACTGTGAGGCTAGGCGGCCGGTGAGCGAGCGACGGTCGAGGTCTTACGGCTCGGGTTGAAGAACGGCAGCTCGACCACCGTCCCCGCCGTCCTGCTGCGCCGCGCCTCCACCGTCCACTCGACGTCGATCCTCGTGCCGGGCGTGCCTTGGTCGGCAGCGACTGACGCCAGCGCCACGACCTTCTTGAGCGTCGGGCTCCACGTCGTGCTGGTCGCCTTGCCGATCTGGCGGCCCCGCGCGTACACGGGAACGGGGACACGCGAGGCGGACGGCTCCAGCGTCGGTGTCAGCCCCTGCGCGCGGTACAGCTCCTCGAGTGGCTCCCATTCGAGCTCCAGCCCGACGAGCCGCCGCGGAGGCCCGCCGCGACCCTGTTCCCGCTCGAGCGCGCGACGGCCGACGAACTCCACCGGCTTCTCGAAGTCGACGAAGCGGCCCAGGACACCGAGCTCGAAGGGCGAGTACGACTGCTCGGGAATGAGCGCGCGCCGCACGGAGTCGAAATCCACCTCGATGAGGATCAGGCCTGCCTCGATCCGCGTGATGTCGAGGGCGAGCATCCCGGTCGGCCGGATGCCATAGGCGCTCCCGGCCCGCACGAGGGCGTCCCAGAGCTCGACCGCCTGAGCGCTGTCGACCCACACCTCGTAGCCGAGGTCGCCGGTGTAGCCCGTCCGTGAGACGTCGACGGCGATGCTGCCGACCTGCGCGGCGCGCCGGCCGAAGTACTTGAGGTCGCCCCAGGGCGTCTCGGTCGCCGTCTCGAGCACGTCGCGGCTCAGCGGCCCCTGCACGGCCAGCGCGGAGATGCGTTCGCTCACGTCCTCGATCTCGAGGTCCAGGCCGCGAGCGTTCATCCGGAGCCAGCGCAGCGACGAGTCGGCGGCCGTCCAGCGGTACGTCTGCTCCTCCAGCCGGGCGACTGTCCCGTCGTCGACCACGCGGCCGTCCTCGTTGCACCAGGACGTGTAGTAGACGCGGCCGACCGCGAGCTTGCTCGCGTCCCGCGTGATCACGCGGTCGACGAGCCGCGTGGCGTCGGGCCCGGAGACCAGGTACTTGTAGAGCGGAGAGACGTCGATGAGCGCCGCCGCCTCCCGGATGGCGTTGTACTCGATTTCGTGGGAGTCGGAGTACGCGCTCGCCGCGAAATAGCCCGACCATTCCCGCCACTGCAGCTTGGTGTTGAGTGGCGCGGTCCTGGGATAGAACGCGGTTCCGACCGACACGGCGGGTCTAGGACTTCGGGATCTGCTTCTCGGGGTCGAAGAAAGGCAGCGGCGCGATCGTCGCGTCCCTCGTGCCCTCGGGCGTCTCCACCGCGACGTGCGTCCCGAGCTCGGTGTGCTCGACCGGGAGCCACGCGTACCCGATGTTCTTCTCGAGGCGGGGCGAATAGACGGCGGAGGTCACCCGTCCGCTCGCACCGTCGGCCGAAACCGGCCAGTCCGTCGCGTTCATCTCGAGCCGGTCGCCGTCGATCTCGACGCCGACGATCTTCTGCTTCACGCCCGCGTCGCGAATTCTCGTGAGCGCGTCGCGGGCGAGGAAATCCGCCTCGGTGTCCAGGTCGACGAGCCGGTCGAGGCCCAGCTCGAAGGGATTGTTCTCGTAGGTCATGTCGGCACCCCAGTTGAAGATGCCTCCCTCGATCCGGCGGATGTCCACGGGTCCCGTCGGCCGGATCCCGTACGGCTCGCCCGCCTCCATGATCCGGTCCCACAGGTCCGTTCCGCGCGAGGCGTCGAGGAGGTAGATCTCGTAGCCGACCTCCGACGTCCAGCCGGTGCGGGTGAGGATGAGCGAGATGCCGTCCAGCTCGAGGCGGCGGAAGTGGTAGTAGCGGAGGTCAAGGATGTCGTCGCCGAACAGGCTCTGCACGACGTCCTTCGACCTCGGGCCCTGGATCTGCAGCGGGTACGCCTCGGCCTCCGAAAGCTGCACGTCCATCCCCGCGTACGCCGCCAGCCCCTTCGCGTACGGCAGCACGTCGCTGTCCGCGAGCGCGAACCAGAACGTGTTCTCGTCCAGGCGCAGCATGACCGGGTCGTTGAGGATCCCGCCGTCCGGCGCCGTGATCAGCACGTACTTGCCCTGGCCGACCGCGCACGCGCTGAGGTCGCGGCAGGTGAGCAGCTGCGCGAAGCGGAAGCCGTCCGGGCCCGTCACCTCCACGTTGCGCTCGACGGCGACGTCCCAGAGCGTCACGTGGTTCAGCAGGTGCCAGTACTCGGCCTCGAAATCGTCGAAGTTGATCGGGAAGAGCGTGTGGTTGTAGACGGTGAAGCCCTTCGGGCCGTGCCGCTGCGTCGCCTCGTAGAAGGGGCTGCGCCGCAAGCGCGCTCCACGCTGAACCGTCTCCATGTCGAATGGGCCGGGCATGGTCGGCAAGCATAGTCGGGCGGCTTTTCCGGAGCGCGCCAGGCCGTGCCGCGGTTAGTGTCGCCGCTGATGGCGACCTCGAATCACTGCACGTACGACGCCGTGATCATCGGCGGCGGGCACAACGGGCTCGTGGCCGCGGCGTACCTCGCGCGGGCCGGGCTCAAGGTCGTCGTGCTGGAGCGGCGCCACGTCCTCGGCGGGGCCGCGGTAACCGAGGAGGTGTTCCCCGGCTTCCGGTTCAGCGTGGCCTCGTACGTCGTCTCGCTGCTCCGCCCCGAGATCGTCCGGGAGCTCGCGTTGCCGGAGCACGGTCTCGAGATCCTGCCTCTCGACGGAACGTTCACGCCGCTCGACGACGACTACCTGTGGCGTGTGAACGACCACGGCCGCACCGTGCGCGAGCTCCGACGCTGGTCGGCGAGCGACGCCGAGGCGTACGAGGAGTACAGCCGGCTGATGTTCGAGATGGCGAGGTTCGTCAAGCCGATCCTGTCCATGGCGCCGCCGGACCCCGGCCGGCCCGATCCGCGCGAATGGCTCCCCGTCGCACGTCTCGCCCGCGCCTTCAACGGCTTCTCCCTGGAGCAGCGGGCGGTGTTCATCCAGCTCATGACGATGAGCGCGGCCGACTTCCTCGACCAGTGGTTCGAGACGGATCCGCTGAAGGCGACGATGAGCGCCTCCGGGATCATCGGCACGTTCCAGGGGATCCGCTCTCCCGGCACCGCCTACGTCCTGCTGCACCACTACATGGGCGAGATCGACGGCGTCCTGCGCGCCTGGGGAATCCCGCGAGGAGGGACCGGCGCCGTCAGCGAGGCGATCGCGAGCGCCGCCCGGTCGTTCGGCGCCGAGATCCGGACCGAGACCGCCGCCGAGCACTTCCTGACCCGGGGCGACGAGGTGACCGGCGCCGTCACGTCGGCGGGCGACGAGGTGACCGGGCGGGTGACGCTGTCGAGCCTGGACCCGCAGCAGACGTTCGTCCGGCTCCTGCCGTCCGGCCTCCTCGACGGGTCGTTCCTCGATGAGGTCGCACGCTACCGGTACCGGGGCTCCAGCGGAAAGGTGAACCTGGCCCTGGACGGGCTTCCCGAGTTCACGTGCCTGCCCGGCGCGGGCGACCACCTGCGCGGCGCGGTCAGCTTCAGCCCGAGCATCGACTACATGGAGCGGGCCTACGACGACGCGAAGTCAGGGCGCTTCAGCCGGCGCCCGTACATCGACATGGTCATCCCGACCCTGGTCGACCCGTCGATGGCGCCTCCGGGCAAGCACGTCATGAGCTGCTTCGTCCAGTACGCGCCCTACCGCCTGGCCGAGGGCGACGAGTGGGACGACGGCCGGCGCGATGCGTTCGGCGAGACCGTCGTCGACACGATCGCGGAGCGGGCGCCGAACATCCGCGAGCTGATCCTGCACACGCAGGTGCTCACCCCCAGGGACATCGAAGACCAGTTCGGGCTCTCCGAGGGCAACATCTTCCAGGGCGAGCTCTCGCTCGAGCAGCTCTTCTTCAACCGGCCCGTGCCCGGCTGGGCGCGCTACCGGACGCCGCTGCGGAACCTCTGGATGTGCGGCTCGGCCACGCACCCCGGGGGCGGGATCATGGGCGCTTCGGGACGTCTCGCGGCGCTGCAGGTCCTGCGCGCGCTCCGCGCCGACAAGGCCGCCTGAGCGTGGCCCGCGAGGGATACGACGCGGTCGTAGTCGGGGCAGGCCACAACGGCCTGGTCACGGCTTCGTACCTGGCGAAGGCGGGGCTCCGGACGCTGGTTCTCGAGCGGCGAAGCCGGGCGGGCGGCCCCCTGGCTACCGAGGAGGTCGCGCCCGGTGTGCGCGCGCCGGTTGCGGCCGACTGCGTCGGAGGTCTCCGTGACGATGTCGTCCGTGACCTCCGGCTCGGCTCGCACGGCTTCCGCGCCATCGAGCCGGAGGTGGCGGCCTTCGCCCCGTCCGCCGACGGGCCCGGCCTGACGTTGTGGCGCGATCCGGTCCGGACGGCGACGGAGCTCCGGACGGGGCCTCGGCCGCGCGATGCCGAGGCGTTCGTCGCGTTCGACCGCAGGATCCGCTCGCTGGGCGCCTTCCTGGCCCGCGTTCAGGCGACCGAGCCGCCGGACCTCGCGTCTCCGTCCCTCGCGGACGCCTCCGGCAGCCTCACGCTGTTGAACGGCCTGCGGCAGCTCGGGAGGCAGCAGCTGCGCGAGGCGCTGCGGGTGCTGCCGATGTCCGTCGCGGACCTCGTCGGTGAAGCCGTCGAGGACGAGGCGCTACGCGGCGTCCTAGGCGCGCGAGGCGTTCGTTACGCGGCCATGGGCCCCCGGTCGGCGGGGACGGCTCTCAACTTCCTGTGGGACTCGGCCCCAGGAGGAGGAGCGGCGGGCCGCACGGTCTTCGCGCTCGGCGGGCCGGACTCCCTGGCGGAGGCGCTCGTCGCCGCTGCGCGGAGCAACGGCGCGACGATTCGCCGCGACGCCGACGTCGCGGCCATTCGAACCGGGCGAGGCTCTGTCGAAGGGGTCGCTCTCGCGAGCGGCGAGGAGATCGACGCGCGGATCGTCGTGTCGAACGCCGACCCCAAGCAGACCCTTCTGCGCCTCGTCGACCCGGCCGAGGTCGGCCCGACGCTGGGCTGGCGAGTCGAGCACATCCGCACGCCCGGTGTGGTGGCGAAGGTGACCCTGGTGCTGGAGGGCCTGCCGGCGATCGGCGGCGTCGAGGGAGAGCGCCTGCACGGGCGGATCGTCGTCGCACCGAGCCTCGACCACCTCGAGCGGGCATTCGACGACTCGAAGTACGGCCGGATCTCCGAGCACCCGTATCTCGAGGCGACGATCCCCACCCTCTCCGACCCCTCGTTCGCCCCTGAAGGGACCCACGTCGATCACCGCGCTGTTCCAGTACGCGCCGCGGCGCCTCCGCGACGCGGACTGGGACGAGGCAGCGCGCGATCGTGTAGCGGACGGGGCCGTGCGGACGCTCGAGGTCTACGCGCCGGGTCTCGCGGACAAGATCGTCGCTCGCCACGTCGTCACGCCCGCGGACCTCGAGCGAGAGTACGGGCTCAGCGGCGGGCACCCGATGCACGGCGAGCACGCCCTCGACCAGGTCTTTGCCTGGCGGCCCCTCCTCGGCTCTGCCCGCTACCGGCTTGCCGGGATCCGCGGCCTCTACATGTGCGGGGCGGGCACACACCCCGGCGGCGGAATCACCGGCGGCCCCGGGAGGAACGCAGCCCGGGCGATCCTGGCCGACGCCCGGCGAGCTCGACGCCGCAGCGCGAGACGTCGCGCTCGCGGTGCGGAGGCGTAGCGGGCTGCGATCGAGTGCCGCTGTTGCGGGCGGGTACAGCCGCCCGCGAGCTACGCCGGCCCCTCGATGCGCCGCACGACCTGCCGGCGGGCGCGGTAGAGGCGGCTCATCACCGTTCCCTCGCGGATCCGCAGCGCCCGGGCTGCCTCCCGGTAGGAGAGGCCGCTGATGTCGACGGCCACCAGCACGTCGCGGAAGTCGTCGGGCAGGGCGGCGATCGCCGCGTACAGCTCGCCCGCCTCGAGCGCAGCCTGCGGCTCGCGCGCGTGCGGGTCGGCGAGCAGGTCGAGCTCCTCGGGCAGCGGGCCGGGACGCAGGCGCCGGCTCTGGTTGCGTCGCTGGCTCAGAAAGACGTTGCGCAGCGCCCGCAGCAGGTAGCCGAGGTCGTCCTCGTTGCGCAGCAGGCGGGGCCGGGCGAGCACCCGCGCATAGGTCTCCTGGACGAGGTCCTCGGCCTCCTCGCGCGAACCCGAGAACGCCCAGGCGGCCCGGTAGAGCCGGTCGAGGTGGTCTCCGAGCCGGGAGGGGTCGAGCGGGTGCTCCATCGGGTGACAGCCCAGAGGGGCCGGACGAAGCGTCCCAGCCCCTCCGGCAGCGCTGGTCATGCGACCTTGAAGGCGCCGTGCATGAACGACGCGTGCGGGTCGCAGAAGAAGCGGTAGCTGCCCTTCTTGAGAGTCAGCGTGTAGCCCTTCGTCCCGGCGAATTCCACGCTGGTGAGGACGCGGTTGATGCCCGGTCCCTTCAGGTGGAAGTCGTGCGAGCTCGAGCGGTCGCTGATCACGAACCGGTACCGCACCCCGGCCTTCAGCTTCGTGACCTTCGTGCCGTTCATGCTCAGCCTGATCGTGAAGCCAGGCCCGACCGTGCCTTTCACGGTCTTCGGCGTGGCGCTCGACCCGGTGCCTGTCGCGGCAAGCGCTACTACGGCAACGGCCGCGCAAAGCAACGTGCGCATCCAGGAAATCCCTCTCATGTCAGCCTCCTTGGCCAGTGAGCTCGCGATCGAGCTCGGGATCGGATGACCCGATCGTCGTCGGCCCGGGCCGTGATTCGCACCGTGGAGACCCCCCGGACTTTTCGGCTGGCCTGAGGTGGCCTTTCTTTCGTGCGGACGAGCAGTACCTAGCGCCAGTCGACCGAGACGACCTCGATCGGCTGTTCGAAGCCCTTGAGGGACGCGGCACGAGGCTTCGACAGGCGGAACACGGTTGCGAGCCCGCCCAGCGTTTCGCGGCTGACCAGAACCTCGCCCGCGCCTGCGGCCGCTCCGATCCGCGCGGCGACATGCACGCTCTGGCCGCCGTAGTCGGTGAAGTTGGCTCCGGTCTTGAACGCCCTTCCCGCGTGGGCGCCGATCCTGACGTCCGGGGCAAACACCTCCGCCTCGAGCGCCCGCTGGATCGCCACGGCAGCGTCGATTGCGGCCCCGGGGTCGTCGAAGGAGGCGAAGAAGCCGTCGCCGGTCTGCTTGATCACGTCGCCGCCACTCGCGACGATCTGCGCGCGAACGAGCTCATCGTGTCGGGCGAGCAGCTTCCTCCAGCGCTCGTCGCCGAGCGTCTCGAGGAGCTTCGTCGAGTCGACGATGTCCGTGAAGAGGAACGTCCGGCGCGCCTCGACTCGGCCGAGCAGCTCCTTGGCGCGCTCTGCGTCGAGCTTCGCTCCGAGCCGCTCGAAGGTCGTCAGCGCAGCCTGTAGCTCCAGCGTGGCGCCGTCCTCGTCGCGCTGGTTTCGAAGGGCGACGCCGAGCAGCATCCGCGCCTGCGCAGTCTCGTACGGAGCGCCGACCGCCTGCCAGTCGTCGCGTGCGCGCTGCAGGTCACGAGCCGCGCCTTCCCAGTCCTTCTCGGAGAGCTCGATCTGCCCGTCGGCGAGTTGGACGGCGGCGTCGAACGCCGGAGCGCGGTGGTCGCCGATCTTGTAGGAGTCGACGAGCTGCTGGAGCTCCGCCGCGGCGGAGCGGGCCGTGTCGAGATCGGCGGCCGCGACGGCGATCTCGACAACGGCGGGCAGCACCCGCACCCGCGCCAACGGCTCCTGAATCTCGGCGAGCGAACGCGTGATCCCGGCCACCGCGCTCTCCACCTTGCCCTCGGCGAGCTGGAGCAGCGCCAGGCCGGGCTGCGGCGACCGCCCGAGCTCGTTCGCGGTACGGAACGCCTCGTCGGCGGCCGCGAAGTCTCCTCGGCGACGTCGGATCTCGCCGATCTCGTAGTACCCGCCCGCGGTGACGAAACGGTCGAAATCGCGGAGCTCCTCGCAGGCGGCGAGCGCGGTCTTCTCGGCCTGCGGCCAGTCGCCGCGCAGACGCATGATCTCCGCGCGGTGAATGCGGCAGGCCCCGGGAAAGCCGTTCATGTCCTCCTGCTCGCACCAGCGACTGGCCGCCTCGGTCCACTCGACCGCGCGGCCGTAGTCGCCCACGTTCTGGCACGACGTGATCGTCACGCAGTAGACGAGCCCGGTCGCGAAGGGCCTTAGCTCTCCGGAGACGGCCGACGTGCTCGCCTCGTCGAGGATCGCGAGCCCTTGCTCGACCTCGCCGGTCTGGACGAGCGCTCGGCCCTTGCCGACGAGGGCCAGAACCTGCGTGTCACGGTCGCCCGCGCGTTGCGCGATGTCGTGGGCTCGCTCGAGCTCGGGGAGGGCGGCCTCGACGTTTCCCTCCGCCAAGAGGGCTGTGACTCCACGCGACAGCGCCAGATATCCATGCTCCCCTGCCTCGGGCAGCCCCTCCAGCAGGCGCTCCGCGTTCGCAAACCAGCCGCGCGAGACGGCAAATGCAGCCCGGTTCATGTGGTCCCACGAGAGGGTCAGCGCGAGACGGGCCGCGCCGAGCTTGTCGCCCGCGGCCGAGAAGCCGGCGTACGAGCGCTCGCGGAGGCCGAGCGCCGTCTCGAGCCTTCCCGTCCACCAGGCCGCGTCCGCGTAGCGCTCCAGGTCGTCCGGCGTCAGGTCGAGCTGGTCCGAGCCCGCGTAGGCGTCGTACGCCTCGCGCCACAAATGGCGCCCAACAGCCTTACGCGCAACGTCGACGAGGCCGTCCACACGTCAAACGTACCTCTCCCCGCCTCAGAGAAAGAGCCGGCTACCTGCCCTTGCGGGCGCAGCGGCCGCCGCCGACACCTGGGTGAGCCCGCCCATGCCGCCGCGCATGTACCCCGGACCCCACGCTCGCCGCCGGCCCGCCCATGACGTGCTGGAAGAGTCATGTCAAGATCGTGCCACCTTGAGCGTCCCACGTGAGGGTGGTTGCTCCTGCGGAGCGGTTCGCTACCGGCTGGCCTCCGACGCGCTCTTCGTGCACTGCTGCCACTGCCTGAACTGCCAGCGGCAGACCGGCAGCGCCTTCGTGGTCAATCTGCTGATCGAGGCCGACCGTGTGGAGCTGCTCGCGGGCGAGCCGCAACCGGTCGACGTGCCACGCGACGACGGCAGCACGCAGCGGATCTTCCGCTGCCCGACCTGTCAGGTCGCGGTCTTCAGCGAGTACGGACGCCCCCAGGTGCGGTTCGTCCGCGGCGGAACGCTCGACGAGCCCTCGAGCGTGACACCGGACGTCCACATCTTCACCAGGTCGAAGCTGAGCTGGATCAAGCTCCCGGAATCGGTGCCGGCGTTCGAGGTTTACTACGACGCCAAGGCGTTGTGGCCTGCCGCCAGCCTCGAGCGGCTCGAGGCGGTTCTGGCGCGGCCGGACCCGAAGCCTGAGGTGCGGCAGTCGCGGTGAAGCCGGACGAGAGAAGGCCCGCAAACGCGGGCCTTCTCTGCTACATCGAACGGTGTCGAGGCGAAGCTGTTACGCCCGAACGAACCCGTTCTTCTTGTGCGCGATCACTTCGCCGTCCGTGATCTTCGGCGGATTCGGAAGCGCCGTCTCCAGCTTCTCCTCGCGCACCCAGGTGGCTGCGACGCGGGTCGACTCGTCGGCGTGCTCCGAAGTGTCGAAGAGGCCGATCGAGCTCATGACGCCGTTACCGGCCTCGATGAGGTAGTAGCCCTCGAAGCCCGGCAACTTGCTCAGGCGGGGGAGAAGGGTCTCGTCGACCTTCTTGGTCAGCTCATCGGTGCGACTCTGGTCGACACCCTCGTAGCGTCTGACGGTGGCATGCATTGATGCTCCTCACTGTCACGGTTCAGGCGGAGAACCGGCTCTTTAGCACTCCCAGTGCACTCAGGCCCGATGTGACAGTCGAAGAGGGGATCTCGGAGCCTCGACGGCTTCCGTGTGGGTGACCTCGCGCAACGCGTACTCTAGCAGGCTTCTTGACAACGTGCGGTTACAAAACTACGTTTTCGTACGTTAACGATGTAGGAGACCTGCGATGTCCCCATTCTCGGTCACCCTGGAGCAGGTTCCCGATCCGGAACTGGGACCACTTCTGATCCAGCTCGCGCGGGCGGGCTTCCACAACCCGACCATCAGGCCCGTCGGCTCCGATGCCACCTCCGACAAGGCGGGAGTCACTGCCGGCGGGGGGAGCGATCTACCGGAGGAATGGCGGCTCGTGCGAGAGCGGGAGGGGCAGTCGTACCAGTGGCCGGGTGAGCGCGAGCGCTACGCGCGCTACCGCGTCTTCGTCGGCACGACCCGCGCCGAAGGCGCCGTTCACATCGGACTTGGCGAGACGGCTCGCAAGAACAAGTGGGGCCGCGACCGGAAGTACGTCGTCGCCTTCCTGAGCAGTGGATCCCCGCAGCAGCCGCTGGCCGAGTTCGTCGCGGCTGACGACCACGCGGAGACAGGCGAGCTGGTGGCCGTCATCCGTGGGAGCGACGGAGGTCGTCGCATGTACGGCCCCGGCGACGCACTTCCCGGCGTCTACAAGGAGCGCTTCCGGACTCAGATGTACAGCGAGCGGGTCGTCTATCCGGGTGTCTGGAACAAGGCCGTCGTGGTCGCACGCGAGCACGACGACGAGACGATTCTCAACCACGCGCTGATCCAGGGCCGGCGGCGCTACCGGAGGTAGAGCCGGAAGGGTTCGCGACAGCATCCTCGGCGGTCAAGCAGCGGCCCGAGCCGCCGCCAGCGACAGGCCAGTGCGCCAGGCAACGGCAAAGAGAAAGATCGCCCCCCCGGCGAAGATCCCGAGAGCCCCGACGGAGATGGCGACGCCGAGCGCCTCCGAGGCCCCGACACCCGCGGCGATGAGCGCGGCGCCACTGACGCCGACCTGCGTGGCTGCGCCGGCAGGGCCGACGGGCAGCGCCGCCGCCGCTGCGCCGGCGCAGAGAAAGAGGAGCGCCAGCGGGAACGAGAAACCGACCCCGAGCGTGCCCAGAAGCAAGAAGACGGCTACTGCTCGGACGAGCCAGCACGCGAACACGAACCCCCACGCTTGCGCTGCCGCCTGCCACGAGGTCGTGCGCGGGCCCAGCCAGCGGCCAACCCGAAAGCGCAAGGCCGCCGGGCTCGCGGCCAGGTGAGGCAGGGCCACGATCACCGCGGCGGCCGCGACTCCGGCGAGAGCCACCACCGCGAGTCCCGCGCGCACGCCCGCGCCGGCGCCCGGAAACAGAACGGCGACGAAGGCGAGCGGGGCGAGGGCGACGCTGTCGATCAGGCCGAGCATCACGAGGGAGAGGCAGAGCACACGGACGCCGGCCGGACAGCCGGGGTAGCGGCGGACGACCGCGACCCGCATCGCATCGTCGAAGCGGCCCGGAAGGACAACTCCGATCAGCGCAGCGCCACCGTTGCCGGCCGCGAGCGCAAGCGTCTTCGGTCGCTCGTCGGGCGTGAACAGCCGCGCCCATCCGTACGCCTTCAGGGCCTGGGCGAGCAGAAGGAGCAGGCCCGCAGCCACCAGCAGGCCTGGGTCTCCGCGCGCGAGCGGCCAGGAGGTGGTTGCGAAATGCCGAGCAGCCAGCAGCGCCAGGACGACCACAAACGCTCCCGATCCGGCGGCGAGCACCCACTGGCCCCTTCGTGACCGCCCGAGGCGCCAGAGCGCGCCGACCAGCAGCCGATACCTGCTCTCGAGCACGAGCGGTGCAAGCGGGACGGCGATCGCCGTCAGGGGGTCCCGCTGGAGGCGGTCGCCCGGGCCGAGCCTCATTTGGGCGTCTCCCTTCGAGATACGCCGCCAATGAACGAATGTCTCGAGCATACGCCGGATATGCCGACCCCCACATGCTCAGGGCACTGGCAGGCCGGCGAGCACTTCGCCGTGCCGCTCACGGCGCGGGCGCCTGCGCCTGCCTAGTGCGTCGTCAGGAGTACGATCGGGTGGTGGCTGACGACTCGCCCACGGGCGAACCCCGCGAGGCGACGCTCGTGGGCGAGAAACGTCAGGCGCCGGCGTCGCAGTCCGAGCGCACCGCTCCTGGGTCGTGTGTCGTCGTCCACGATCGCGGCAGCACGGAGATGCACTTCAGCAGTGCGACGGTTGCGGACCTGCTGGCGAGCGGGGGCTTCTTCTGGCTCGACCTCGACCAGCCGACCGCAGGCGACTTCGAGATCCTGCGCGAGGTCTTCGAGTTCCATCCCCTCGCGGTCGAGGACTCCGAACACTTCGACCAGCGCGCGAAGATCGAGGACTACGACGACTTCGTCTTCCTGGTCGTCTACGGCGCCTCACCGGACGAGGACCGCCTGGTCGAGGTGCATTGCTTCTACTCCGAGCGCTTCCTCGTCACCGTCCACCAAGACGACTGCCCCGCGTTCGCCGAGATCCGCCGCCGCTACCAGAAGCGTGACGAGGCGATCGACCGTCCCTCGCTGCTGCTCTACCGGATCGTCGATGGGCTCGTCGACAGTTTCTTCCCGATCCTCGCCGACTTCGATGACCGGATCGACGAGCTCGAGAACGCGATCTTCTTGCACGCCGATGATCGGCAGCTGCAGGAGATCTTCCGGATGAAGCGCCTGCTCGTCGGGATGCGCAAGGCGGTCAGCCCGCAGCGCGACGCGTTCGCGGGCCTGATGGGCGGAGTCGCCGAGCTGCCCGGGCTGGTGGAGGGGGACGAGCGCTACTTCCGCGACGTCTATGACCACCTGATCCGGATCAGCGACCTGATCGACAGCTACCGCGACCTGCTGACGAGCGCGATGGACGTCTACCTCTCGACCGTCTCGAATCGTCTCAACGCCGTGATGAAGCAGCTGGCGGTGATCGCGACGATCTTCCTGCCCTTGGCCTGGCTGACCGGCTTCTTCGGCCAGAACTTCGGCTTCCTCGTCAGGAGCATCGGCGGCTGGGAGACGTTCGTCGGCATCGGCGTCGGCACCGAGCTCGTTGCCCTCGCGATCCTGCTCGCCTTCTTCAAACGGCGAGGCTGGTTCTGAGACGAACCTTCTTCTAGAAGCGATCAGCGCCTACAACGCGCACAGGCACAACCGACGGTGGCGGAGGAGCAGTCGCAAGCGAAGCGCGTGATGAGACAGACCCGTCGACTGCTCGTTTTGATCCAAGAAGGCCAAGCGGCCGGCGTGACCTGAACTACTCTGCGCGGCGCATCGCCCTATACACCGCGTCCCAGTGCGACGAGACCTCCTCTAGCGCGCGAGCTGTCATCTCGGCAGCCCCCTCCAGGCCCTCGATCACCGCTTCGACCTCCCTCAGGCGCGTCTCGAGGGCGCCGACCTGACCCGCGAGGTTGCTCAGTTCCTGGGCAAGTACTTCGCTCTCGCTGCTCGCGCCCATCGACGGGGGTCAAGTCTAGGGAATGCCGACGGCTACGGCCTTCCTGCCGGCGAACGCGTCGCTACCGGGTTGTTTCCGTGGACGAGCACCTTGCCGCCCGCGCCGGAGACGGCGCCCGTCGTTATCCGGACGGCGTGAGGTCGTACGGAAAGCGGGTGAGCACCTCGCAGCCACTCTCGGTCACGAGGACGAGGTCCTCGAAGGTCACCCCGCCGACCCGCGTGTCCCAGAGGCCCGGCTCGATCGCGACGACATCGCCGGGGACCAGCGGATCGTGTCCTGCGAGCCCCAGCGACGGCGCTTCGTGCACCTCGAGGCCGACCCCGTGGCCGAGCGAGAACTGGAAACCGTCCTCCTCGTCCCGCTCGGCGGTTCGCTGGGTGGGGTAGCCGGCCGACTCGAACAGGTCGCAGGCGGCGTCGAACAGCTCGCGTCCGGTGATGCCGGGGCGCACGGCCGCCTCTGCCTGCGTCAGCGCCTCCCGGGAAAGGCTCGTCTGCTCCGCGATCAGGTCGGCGTGCTCGGGCGCGGGGTCTCCGACCATGAAGGTGCGCGCCATGTCGGCCCAGCAGGCGCTCGCCTCGTGGCGTGGCCAGATGTCGACGTGGATCGGCAGACCGGCGGGTAGAGGCCCGCTGCCCGGCTCGTGGCCGCCCCCCTGCCACACGGTCGAGACGATCACGTCGGGCGGGCACGGCGCGCCGTGCTTCGCGCACGCGGCGCGCAGCGTGGCGCGGACATCCTCGGCCAGGAGTGGCTTCCAGTCCAGCTGCAGCTGCCCGTCCCCTCCCGGCTCGGCGCGCGCGAGCAGTTCGCGCGCTGCGGTCATGCCCGCCTCTGCCGCCCGCTGGGCGGCGCGGATGCCGTCGAGCTCCCCCGGCGTCTTCGCCCGACGCCGCAGGTCGACAGCGGCATCGTCGACGGTCAGGACGACCCCGTCCTGCCGCAGGCGGTCGCCGAGCGCGAGGGGGAAGTCGCCGGGCACGATCGCCTCCTCGAGGCCGAGCTGCTGCACGGCGCGGGCTTCGACCTCGCGCCCGGCCTCGGCGACCGACATCCCGCCCTCGACGAGCTGCTTGTAGCCGAGCGCGAAGTAGTCGAGCAACTCGGCATCCGGAAGCGCGCGTTTCACCCGCGCGGCTTCGAGGTGGCTCGTCAGGACGTACTGCCGCCCCTCGACCTCGGCGAACAGGAATGGATCGCCGATCGCGATCGGGAGCTCATGACGCAGCGCGGCGGAACGCTCCGTGTCGCCGTACAGCAGCAGCCCGCTCATACGGGTGAGCGTACCGCGGCGTTGGCACGAGAGGAAACGTGGCGTTGGGGGCGAACCGGGAGCGAACGCTGGCGTTGCGAAAGGAGCAAAGATGGCAATGCAGGAACGCTGGTCCGGCTGGATCTCGTTCGCCGGTCTGATGATGGTGATCATCGGCGGGCTGGACTTCTTCGAAGGGCTGATCGCGGTGATCCGCGACCAGTACTACGTGGTGACCCCGCAGCAGATCGTGGTCTTCGACCTCACCACGTGGGGCTGGATCATGATCATCTGGGGGATCGTCCTCCTGCTGGCGGGCTTCGGCCTGCTCTCGGGTGCGACGTGGGCCCGCTGGTTCGCGATCGTCGTGGGCAGCCTCAACCTGATCGCGCAGCTGGGCTTTGTCGGCAGCTCGCAGTACCCGCTGTGGGCGTTGACCGTCCTGGCGCTGACCGTGGTGGTGCTCTACGCGCTGATCGTCCGCTGGAACGACGCCGCGATGCGAACCGCCTGAGCCGCCCGCCCGCGCAGGGGCGCCGGTCGGCGCCCCTGCGCGGGTCGTCCGCCGCTTGCGCGTGTTCCGGGCCGAGCCGTACGATGGTCGCGTGAATGCCGCAGAGCGTCTCGTCAAGCCGAAGCTCCGCGGCGTCTTCCACGAGCTCGGCTTCTACGCGGCCGCGGCGACGGGCGTGCTGCTGGTCGTCACCGCCGACCCGGGCCGCGCACGAGTGGCCGGCGCGATCTTCGCGAGCTGCGTCGCGGTGTGTTTCGGCGCGAGCGCGGTCTACCACCGTCCGACGTGGCAGCCCCGGGCACGCGCGTGGCTGGCGCGGCTCGACCACGCCGGCGTCTACCTGCTGATCGCGGGCACCTACGCGCCGTTCGCGCTGATCGTGATGTCGAAGGGCTGGGCGATTCCGGTGCTGGCGATCGTCTGGGGCGGCGCGTTCTGCGCGATCCTGCTGAAGCTGTTCTGGGTGCAAGCGCCGAAGTGGCTCTCGGCTGCTATCGGCCTCGCGCTCGGCTGGGTCGGGGCCGCCGCCTTCTCCCAGCTGCTGAAACTTCCGCTCACGCCCTTGCTGCTGGTTGTCGCCGGTGGGCTCCTCTACACCGTCGGCGCGATCGTCTACGCGCGCCGCCGCCCGAACCCCAACCCGCTGGTCTTCGGGTACCACGAGCTCTTCCACGTGCTCACGGTCGTCGCGGCGGCGTGCCAGTACGTGGCCGTCGCGTTCTACGTGCTCCCGCGCGCCTAGCCGGGCCGGCTCCACCGCCGAGCCGGAGCGCGGCGAGCAGGCCGAGCACGACGAAGCCCGCTGCGATGAACGCAGCTCGCCGGGCGCTCGCCGCGAACGCGTCTTCGACAGGACCGACGACCGGGGCGAGCGCCGGCGCCCGCCTGAGAGCGGGGAGGACCGAGCCGCCGGTTCGCTCGACCGTTGCCGCCAGCCGTGCGGCCTGCGCCGGCGGCAGGCCCGGCACCCGCTCGAGCCGCGAGCGCGTCCCGTCGGCCAGCCCGGCTGCGAGCGCGGTGCCGAGGATCGCGATCCCAAGCGCGGCGCCGAGCTGGCGCGCGGTGCTCTGGATCCCCGAGCCCTCTCCGGACTGCGCTTCGGGGACCTCGGCGAGGATGACGCTCGTCAGCTGCGCCGTCGCGAGCCCGACGCCGAGCCCGTAGACGAAGAGCTGCGGGCAGAACTGCCAGGCCTCACGGCCCGGCGCGAACGTGAGCCCGACGGCGACGATCCCGACGACCTCGAGCACGAGGCCGAGCTGGACGACGCGGGGAGCGCCGAGGCGGCCCGTCAGCTGGGCCGCGAGCCCGCCCGCGACGAATGCGCCACCTGCGAGCGCGACCAGGATCACGCCGGTGCGAAAGGCCGACAGCCCGAGTACCGACTGCAGGAAGAGCGGGATGACGAAGACGAGCCCGAGCTCGCCCAGCCCGACGATCAGCACCGCGATGCTGCCGTTGCGGAAGCTCGCGATCCGGAAGAGCGCGAAGTCGACGAGCACCGGCTTCCCTTGCCGCGCGCGCCGCAACTCGACCAGCACGAACGCCGCGAGCGCCGCCGCGCCGATCGCGAAGGCGAGCGGGATCGCCGAGACGCCGCCGAGCTCGATGCCGAGGAACGGCTGCTTCGCCGCCCACCAGCCGTAGGTCTGCTCCTCGATCAGGCCGAAGACGACGCCGGCGAAGCCGACCGTCGAGAGCAGCATCCCCGCCGGGTCGACGCCTCGTCGCGCGTGCGGGTCGCGGCTCTCCCCGACGAACGCGAGCGCCCCCGCGAAGGCGACGGCCGCGATGGGGACGTTGATGTAGAAGGCCCAGCGCCAGCTCAGGTTGGTGGTGAACCAGCCGCCTACCAACGGCCCGAGCGCGGCCATGCCGCCGATCACCGAGCCCCAGATCCCGAACGCGATCGCCCGCTCGCGTCCGCGGAAGGTCGCGTTCACGATCGAGAGCGTCGAGGGCAGGATCAGCGCGCCGCCGACCCCCTGCAGCAGGCGCCCCACGAGCAGCACCGTGCCGGTCGGCGCCCGAGCCGTGACCAGGCTCGCCGCGACGAACACCAGCAGCCCGGCGAAGAACACGAGGCGGCGCCCGACGACGTCGCCGAGCCGGCCGACGCTGATCAGCAGCGAGGCGAAGACGAGCGAGTAGATCGAGTTCGCCCACTCCGCCTGCGTGAGGCTGATCCCGAGGTCGCGGATGATCGACGGGATCGCGACATTCACGATCGTCGCGTCGACGATGATCATCGCCACGCCGATCGTCAGCGCGACCAGGCCGAGCCAGCGCGACCGCCCGCCGGCTCGGTTCGCGGCGGCGCGCGAAGGGGCCTCGGTCGAGGTCATCGTGGCAACCGTAGACAGCGGCCCCGGGTCAGACGCCCGTGGAAGACCGCAGTCTCGTTGCGGCTCGACACGAGAGAGGCGCCTCGCCGGGCGCCTCTCTCGTGCGGGTGCGTCCCGTCGCTAGCGGACGCTCGGGACCGGCTCCCCCACCTGCTGCGGGGCGGGGTCACGGCCTGCGAGCGCGCGCTCGAGCAGGCGCGGGAGGTACCAGTTACGCTCCCCAAGCATCGTCATCACCGCCGGGAGGAGCAACCCGCGGACGATCGTGGCGTCGATCAGGATCGCAACCGCCAGTCCGACGCCGAGCTGCTTCATCGACGTCACCGACAGCGTGGCGAGGGTCGAGAAGACCGCGACCATCACGATCGCGGCGCTCGTGATCACGCCGGCCGAATGCGTGATCCCGCTGCGGATCGCCTCTCGCGTGTTCAGGCTTTGGTCGTGGCCCTCGCGGATCCGGCTGAGGATGAACACGTGGTAGTCCATCGAGAGGCCGAAGAGGATCACGAACAGGAACAGCGGCAGCCAGGCGGTGATCGGACCGTGGTGCACGCCAGGGACGTGGACGATCCCCCAGCCGCCCTGGAAGACGGACACCGGCGCGCCGTAGGCGGCGCCGACGGACAGCAGGTTGAGCCCGATCGCCGTCGCCGGGATCACCAGCGAGCGGAAGTTCCAGAGCAGGAGCAGGAACGCCAGCCCGAGCACGAAGGCGAAGACGTACGGCGCCCGTGAGCTGAGCCGGTGGTTGAAGTCCACGGAGTTGGCCGTAGCCCCGGTCACGTACGCGGTACCGACGGCTCCGACGGTCTTCAGGACGACCGACGTGCGCAGCGTGTGGAGGGCGCGCTGCGAGGCAGTGCTCGTGCCGTCACCTGCGAGCGGCACGTCGATGCGCGCGAGCGTGTGCCCGCCGTTGACGTCGACGGTGATCGGCTCGTGCATCTGGCCCGAGGCGAGCGCCTCGGTCTTCAGCCTGGCGATCGCCTTCACGACCGGAGCTGCGCCGACGTTCTTCGCCGAGAGCACGACGTGCGCCGGCTCGGGATTGCCGCCGAAGGCGTGCTGGATCCGGTTGTAGGTCTTGATCACCGCGATGTTCCGGGGCAGGTCGTTGACGCCCGGCGAGGCGGTCTTGAGCTGGAACGCCGGCACCGCGAGGAGGACGAGGAAGCCCGTCGCGAGCACGGCCGTCACGAGCGGGCGGGAGAGGGCGGGACGGACGATGGCCGCCCACATGCGGCTCTCGCCGCCCGCCCGCCGGGGCTCGAGCCGGCGGCCGAGGAACGGAATCCGGCCGCGGTCGACGCGGTCGCCGAGGGTCGTCATCAACGCCGGCAGGACCGTCAGCGACCCGAGCATCGCGACGGCGACCACGATCGCCGTCGCCTCGGCCATCCCCATGAACGTCCCGAGGCCGGTGAACACCATCGCGCTCATCGCGACGATCACGGTCAGCCCCGAGGTGAGCACGGCCTTGCCCGAGGTCGCGGCCGCCGTGGCGACGGCGTCCCTGTTCGACACGCCGCCAGCACGCTCTTCGCGGGCGCGGCGGAAGATGAACAGGGAGTAGTCGACGCCGACGGCAAGCCCGATCAGCAGGATCAGGGAGCTTGCGCTGTGGTCGATCGGGAGCGCGTGGCTCGTCAGGGCGACGAGGCCGGTGGCGATCACGATCGCGCTCAGGGCGAGCACGACGGGCAGCAGCGCCGCGATCAGAGCGGCGAACACCAGCCAGAGGATCACGAAGGTCAGCGGGATCGAGATGCTCTCGGCACGCTTGAAGTCCTTGCCGATCGTGTCGTTCAGCGCCTTGCCGGCCGAGGCTTCGCCGAACTGCTCGATCCGGAGCTGCGGGTTCGCCTTCGCGATCCGCTCGACGGCGTTGACGACGGGCTGGACGCGCTTGTCGGCCGTCTCGCCTTTGCCCTTGATCAAGGAAGAGGACGACGGCGGAGCGGCCGTCGCGGCTGATCTGACCGCCGTTTCCGGGCGAGAACGGGCTCCGGACGTTCTGGACGCGGCCCGTGCGTGCGACCGCGGCGGCGATGTCGCGGGCGGCCTTCCGCCCGGCCGTCGCGGCGATCGCTCTCCCCCGTCGCGGGCCTGGAGCAGTACCTCCTCCGCAGCCGGTTGCTTGAAGCCGCCGCGCTCGAGCAGGCGTTCCGCCTTCGCCGAGTCGCCGCTCGCCTCGCCGGACGCCGTCAGCAGCTTCGCGCCGCCGGAGGCCGCCACGAGGGCGACGAGGAGCAGCGCGAGCCAGCCGAAGATCGCCTTGGCGCGGTGCTCGGAGCTCCACCGATTTCGAGGACGACTCCGATCGTGCTTTCGATCGCGCGTGGCGACTACGAGGCGAAACCCGGTCGTGTTGCGGAAAAACCGAAGGCGCGCCTAGGCGGCCGGCGGCAGGGTGAAGAAGAAGGTCGCCCCGCACCCGGGCTCCGACTCGAGCCACAGCTCGCCGCCGTGTGCCTCGACGACTCGTCGCGAGAGCGCGAGCCCGATCCCGACGCCGTCCACGTCTCCCGCGGACGCGCCACGGCGGAAGAGCTCGAAGACACGCCCGTGATCCTGGGGGTCGATGCCTCGTCCGTTGTCGCGGACGAAGAACACGCCGCCGGAGGAGCCGATCTCGACGCCGAGCGGCTCGTCGGACCGGTAGCGGATCGCGTTCGCGAGCAGGTTGTGGAAGACGAGTCGCAGCTGGGTTGCGTCCGCCGCCACGGACGGAAGCGGCTGCCTCGCGATCGTCGCACCCGCCCGCTCGATCTCCAGCGAGAGGTCGGCGATCGCCTGGTCGGCCACCTCGGCAGCCGCGATCGGACGGGTCGCCGGCTTGCCGACGGAGGCGTAGCGGAGCAGGCCGTCGATCGCGTCCTGGAGGCGGCGTCGGGCGCGTCGCCCAGCGCCTGCGCGAGCATCTGCACGACCGCGTGCAGCGGCTGCTGCAGCTCGTGGGCCGCGAGCTCGGCGAACAGGCGCAGGTCGGCGTTCGAGCGCGCGAGCTCGACCGCCTGCCGCGCGATCTCCCTTGGCGTGCTTGCGCGAGAGGATCGGTCCCAGCTGGGCGGCGATCGCCGAGAGGACGTTCGTCCAGCGGTCGTCCTCCGTTCGCCGGTGATCGGCGAAGAACCCGAGGACCGCGACGACCCCCTCGGCGAGCACGGGCATCGCCACGCCCGCGACGAAGCCGACCCGGCGTGCGGTATCGATCCTCGGCCCCCGGCGCTTGGTCGTGATCACGTCGATCCAGGCCGCCCGCTGCTCGACCCAGACCAGGCCCGGCAGCCCCTCGCCCGGCCCCATCGTCTGCGGCGCGCTCGCCTCGACGAAGAACTCCTCCATCTCCTGCGAGGCTGCCCACCATCCCGGCGCGAGCTCGAGGCGGGACCCGTCCTCGGTCGGAAGCCACATCTCGCCGGCGACCCAGCCCGACTCCACGCACACCTCGCGGATCACCTGAGCGACCGCGGTCTCGAAATCCTCCGCGGCGCTGATCGTCATCGTCGCCGTCTGCAAGACGCGCAGCTCGTCCTCGGTCTGTCGCACGCCGCTCATGTCGCGGGTGGCGACGACAGCGCCGGTCCCCGAGTCAAGCGCGAACGGCGCGGACGAGTACGCGACCGCGATCATCGAGCCGTCGCGGCGGAAGAACCAGTCGTCGTCGACGCGGACGCTCTCGCCGGTCGTCCGCGGCTTGAGCAAGGGCACTCCTCGGCGGGGTACGGCGACCCGTCCGGCCGCCGGTAGTGCGTCGTGGCGTGGCTGTTGCGCCCGAGCAGCTCCGTGTCGTCGTCGTAGCCGAAGAGCGCGACCGCGGCCGGGTTGACGAAGGTGAAGTTCCCGTCGTGGTCGACGATGTAGAGGCCGTCCGCGGTCTGCTCGGCGATTCGAAGCTGCGCGTCGTCTCCGACGGCCGTGGGGCCAGGGGAACCGGAGCCGCTTGTCAAGGGACGATTATTGCTCTCGCCCCGCGGGGTGGTCTAGCGTCCTGCCGATGGACACGAGGGTGCTGCTCGTGGACGACCACGCGGTCGTGCGCGCAGGTATCCGGCTCGTGCTCGATCACGCCGACGGGATCGAGGTCGTCGGCGAGGCCGGCACCGAGGAGCGAGCGGTGGTGCTCGCGCGGGCACACCGTCCCGACGTGGTCGTCCTGGACGTCCTCCTCCCGGGCAAGGGCGGGATCGCGCTGATCGGCGACCTGCTCGAGGTCTCGCCCGCGAGCCGCGTGCTGATGCTGTCGTCGAGCGCCGAGCCGGCGACCGTGCAGAAGGCGATCGCCGCCGGCGCGACGGGCTACTCGGTCAAGCGCGCGACCGACACGGAGCTCGTGACGGCGGTGCAGACGGTCGCGCAGGGCTCGGCGTACGTGCACCCCGAGCTCGGCGCGAGCCTCGCGCTCTCGGGCCGCCAGCCCGCCGGCCCGCTCTCGCAGCGCGAGCTGGACGTCCTGCGGCTGGTGGCGCTCGGGCACACGAACCAGGAGATCGCCGCGCAGCTCACGATCTCGACGCCGACGACCGAGATGCACCGCGCGAGCATCATGCGCAAGCTCCACCTCGACACGCGGGCGCAGCTCGTCAACTACGCGCTCGCAAACGGCTTGATCGGGCCCACGTAAGCGGACAGGGCCCGCCGCGAGGCGGGCCCTGTCGGAGCCGGCGGTTACCTAACCGCGAGGCTCGTCGACGACTGCCAGCTCGGGTTCGCCTTGTAGGCGCCGTCGAAGGTGATGCGCGTCGGCGGCGTGACGAACGGCATGGGCGGGGTCCGAGTCGTGAAGAGCTCGGTCGCCCCGGTCACGTCGCTCACGTACGCGAGCTGCCTGCCGTCGGGCGAGAACGCGGGGTGCGTCTCGGTGCCGACGTCGTAGGTGGCCTGCATCAGCCCGGTGCCGTCGGCGTTGACCAGCCAGACGTCCTGCGAGCCCAGGCGGTCGCTCGTGAACGCGACGCGGCTGCCGTCAGGCGACCACGTCGGATCCATGTCGCCGCCGTTGTGCAGGTTCGCGGTCAGCTGAACCGTCTTGCCGCTGGCCACGTCGAGCAGGTACAGCTGCGCGACGCCCCACGGCAGCCCGGTGCGGTAGAAGGCGACCGTGCGCCCGTCGGGCGAGACGGACGGCCCGAGGTTCTGGACGGGCGCATCCGTGTTCGTCAGCTTGAGGACCTTCGTGCCCGTCGCCGAGACGGCGTACAGGTCGAAGTTCCCGTCGCGGTTGCTGGTGAAGAAGACGAGGTTCCCTCTCGACCAGCTGGGGTGGCAGTTCCAGGTCCCACGGGAGGCGCCGGGGAGCAGCGAGTGGAGCTGCTGCGTCCCGTCGGCGCGGACGACCATCAGGTCGGCGCCGCCCTTCGTGTACTGGCGCTCGAAGGCGACGTAGTCGCCGCCGGGAGACCACACCGGCTGCACGTCGGCCCTGACGTCGATCGTTTTGTCATGTGTGAGGTTGAGCACGTTCTTGGCGTCCAGCGAGTAGATGTCCGACTGGCCGTCCCACGTGCTCGTGTAGGCGATCTTGCCGTCGATCGGGGTCGGGGCCGGGGTCGGCGCCGAGCCCGCGCCTGCGGGCAGCGCGCCGAGCGCAGCCGCGGCGGCGAACGCGACCGCCCATCGCAGCTTCATAGTGTCCACCTCCTAGGGGGGTTGCCGAACCACCCTCTCGCGCGCGGGCGCCGTGGCCATCGGGGTCGGGCCTGGTCGCGGTCAGGCCGTTCCCGCACGGACGGTCCGTGGAAACGCGTACGGCTCTAGCGCAGCTCGGCGATCAGCACGGGTGCGCTGTCAAGGAGCGGTCGGTTGCCCGAGAGCGTTCCGTGGACGAGCTGTTACGGGACCTCTGCCCACGGGCGCGCCGTCGTCCTCGGCGTGCTCACTGCCGGGCCATGGCGATCTTCAGGCGCTCGTCCGGCGTGATCAGGTGGTCCGAGTCCTCCGCGTCGTCGCCGAGGTCGATCTCGACCCAGCGCACCCGCCCGTTGAAGGCGAGCTCGCCTGCCTCTAGGTCGTCCGTGACGGGAGTGGCGCTGTCGGAGCCGAGGTCGAGGGTTTCGTCCGCCGAGAAGAGCATCGGCACGGTCCCGTCGACCCGGCCCTCTCCGACCTTGTTGCCGTCGACGTACAGCGACGCGGTGCCGCCCTTGCCGAGGCCGCCGCCGTCGTAGGCGAACTCGAGCCGCACCTGGTGCTTGCCCGGGGAGAGGGGCTCCTCGCCGTGGACTGTGAAGCGCTGCAGGCCGAAGAGGTTGTAGCAGTACGCCGGCTTGCCGTCCTTGGCATAGAGGCTCCACCCGCCGAAGGCGCCGCCCTGCGCGACGATCACGCCCGTGGTTCCGTCCTCGGGAGCGACGATCTCCGCAGTGACCGAGTACGACTTGTTCTTGGTCACGACGATCGAGTTCTCGGTCAGGCGCTTCATGCCACCGAAGAGCAGCTGGCGGTTGCCCTGCACGAGCTGCGGCCGGCCGGCGAGGTCGGGGTTGAAGCGTTCCGCCCGCCGGTCGTCGAGCGGTAGCACGTTGTACTTCGCCGCCTCGATCAGGAACAGGGTCTGCAACTCGTGCAGCTTCTCGGGCTGCTCCTTGGAGACATCGTTCGCCTGCGTCCAGTCTTCGGGCGCGTAGAGCTCCCAGACGTCCTCGTCCAGGAGCGGCATCTCCGAGGTCATGTCCCAGGGCACGCTGTGGCGCGTGACCGCGGTCCAGCCCTGGTGGTAGATGCCGCGGTTGCAGAACATCTCGAAGTACTGGGTCTCGCGCCGCTCCGGCGCAGCGGCGTCGCCGAACGTCGGCTCCATCGAGACGCCGTGCAGCGGCATCTGCTGGATGCCGTGGACGAAGCTCGGCTCCGGGATCCCGGCGACGTCGAGCACGGTCGCTGCCACGTCGATCACATGGTGGAACTGCGGGCGAACTTCGCCCTTGGCCTTGAAGCGGCTCGGCCAGTGCACGATCGCGCCGTTCCGCGTCCCGCCCCAGTGCGAGGCGACCTGCTTCGTCCACTGGTAGGGCGTGTCCATCGCGTGCGCCCAGGCCACCGAGTAGTGGTTGTACGCCTTCGGCGTGCCGAAGTCGTCGATCCGGGCGGTCATGAAGTCGACCGTCTCGAGGCCGGCGGCGCCGTTGAGGACGACCAGCTCGTTGAAGCAGCCGTTCGGGGTTCCCTCGGCCGAGGCGCCGTTGTCGCCGACGATCACGTAGACGAGTGTGTCGTCGAGCAGCTCGAGCTCGTCGAGCGCGTCGATCACGCGGCCGACGTGGTGGTCGGTGTGCTCCATGAAGCCCGCGTAGACCTCCATTTGGCGGGCGAAGATCGGCTTCATCTCGTCCGGCGTCTCGTCCCAGGCGGGGATCTCCTTCGGCCGCGCGGTCAGCTCTGCGTCCTGCGGGACGACGCCGAGCTCCTTCTGGCGCGCGAGCGTCTCCTCGCGGAGGGCGTCCCAGCCCTGGTCGAACTTGCCCTTGTACTTGGCCGACCATTCGGCCGGGACATGGTGCGGGGCGTGCGTCGCGCCCGGCGCGTAGTAGACGAAGAACGGCTTGTCCGGCATCAGCGCCTTCTGCTGGCGGATCCAGTCGATCGCGTGGTCGGTCATGTCCTCGGTGAAGTGGTAGCCCTCATCCGGCGTCCGGTCCGGCTCGACCGGCACGGTGCCGTCGTAGAGCGCGGGCGCGTACTGGTTCGTCTCGCCGCCGAGGAAGCCGTAGAAGTGCTCGAAGCCGCCGCCCCCGGTCGGCCACGCGTCGAAGGGCCCCAGCGGGCTCGTCTCCCAGACGGGCACCTCGTGGCACTTGCCGAACTGCGCCGTCGAGTAGCCGTTCAGCTTCAGCGTCTCCGCCAGCGGCGCCGCCGTCTTCGGCCGGATCGAGTTGTATCCGGGCGCGGAGGTGGCGATCTCCGTGATCCCGCCCATGCCGACGGCATGGTGATTGCGACCGGTGAGCAGGGCCTGCCTCGTCGGCGAGCACAGCGCCGTGGTGTGGAAGCGGTTGTACCTGAGCCCGTTCGCCGCGAGCCGCTCGAAATTCGGCGTCTGGCACGGCCCGCCGAAGGCGCTCGACGACCCGAAGCCGGCGTCGTCGAGCAGCACGATCAGCACGTTCGGCGCACCTTCCGGCGGCCGCAGCGGCTCGATCGGCGGGAAGCTCGTGTCCGGGCTCTTGGCGTCGTAGGTCGTGACGCCGACGAAGTTCGGGTCGGGAATCGGCAGGACGCTGCGTTGTGGCTCGGACTTCGCCATTCGGGATCCTCCCGGGGCAGGGAAACGGGGTCGGGAGCAAGTCTGCGGCCCTCGAGCGAGCCGGTCATCGCCCCATGTGTACGAAGCAGCGCCGTGAAGCGTTGCCGGCCGTCGCCGGCGGCACACTGAGCAGATGAGCGAGCCCTGGACGCCCAAACTGTCGGTCAGGGAAGTCGGCGGACGCTGCCGCCTCTGCCTCGGCGGTCAGGTTCAAGGCGAGGGCGCGACGCTGCAGGAGGCGGCCGACGACCTCGTCAGGCGGCTCCTCGCGCTCGCGATGTCGCTGCGCTCGCAGGCCGGCTTCCGGATCAGCCCGGACGTGCCGGGTGTCGACCTCCGCTGGTTCGAGTTCCTCTACGAACTCGGCGCAATCGCTGCGCGCGGCGAGGACATCCGGGAGCGAGTCTTCGAGCGCGCGGCCTAGGGCCGGCCCGTTCCAGGCGCCGGACGTCTTCTCGTCTGTCAAGGCGAATCCATGCGCAGACGGGGGCCGTACCTCCTTCCATATGCGCGCAAGAGGGAGGCTTCGATGAAACGGCTCGCAGCGGTTGCCCTGCTCGTGCTCGTGGCCGGAGTGTTGGCGGGCTGCGGCTCCAGCTCCAGCTCCAGCAGCTCGAGCGGGAGCACGGAGAGCGGCGGCAGCAGCGGTGGCGGCGGCGGCGGCGGCCAGAAGGTGATCGCCGGCGTCCAGGCGAACGACCACGGCACGAAGGCGGTCGAGGACAGCGGCAAGACCGAGGTCGAGCTCGACGACTTCTACTTCAGCCCGACCGTGCTCCAGGGCAAACCGGGCGAGAAGGTCACGCTCGAGCTCAAGAACGAGGGCAAGGTGGAGCACACGTTCACGATCGACACGCAGAACATCGACCAGGATCTGCAGCCGGGCGCCGACGCGACGGTGACCGTGACCATCCCGAAGTCGGGAGCGATCTCGTTCTACTGCAAGTTCCACAAGAGCTCGGGGATGGCCGGCGCGCTCGCGGTCACCGGCCAGACGGGCGGCACCGGCGGCATGACCGGCACCGGGACGACCACCGACAACAATGGAAAGGGCGGGTCCGGCGGCTACTGAGCGATGAGTTCTCGGCCGCTGCGCCGTCCTTGCCTAGGATGGCGGTCGTGGAACGGTCGACGCTCGAGCAGACCCGGGCCTTCGGCGAGCTGGAACAGCACCGGCGCGAGCTGACGGCGCACTGCTACCGCATGCTCGGCTCGCCCTTCGAGGCCGAGGACGCCGTCCAGGAGACGCTGCTGCGGGCCTGGAAGAACCTCGACCGCTTCGAGGGCCGCTCGGCGCTGCGCTCCTGGCTGTACCGGATCGCGACCAACGTCTGCCTCGACATGCTCGAGGGGCGCGAGCGACGCGCGCGGCCGATGGATTTCGGGCCGGCCGGCGAGCCGATCGTCGAGAACCTGCGCACACCCGAGGTGCCCTGGCTGCAGCCGGTTCCGGACTCGCTCGTCGCCGATCCGGCCGAGACCGTCGCCTCGCGCGACACGATCCGGCTCGCCTTCGTCGCGGCGCTGCAGCACCTGCCGCCCCGGCAGCGCGCGGTGCTGATCCTCTGCGAGGTGCTGCGCTGGCGCGCGAGCGAGGTCGCGGAGCTGTTGGAGACGAGCGTGGCCTCCGTCAACAGCGCCCTGCAGCGGGCGCGCGCGACGCTCGAGCAGACCGAGCTCTCGCCGGAGTCGAGCTTCGAGGAGCCCGACCGCGAGCTGCTCGAGCGCTACGTCAAGGCGTTCGAGGCCTACGACTTCGACGCCCTGACCGAGCTGATCCACGAGGACGCGACGCAGTCGATGCCGCCGTACGACCTCTGGCTGAGCGGCCGCGCCGACATCTTCACCTGGTGGGCTGGCCCGGGGATCGGCTGCAAGGGCTCGCGGGTGATCGCGACCACCTCTGCCAACGGCTCGCCCGCGTTCGGCCAGTACAAGCCGAGCGAGTCCGGCGACGGCTACGAGCCGTGGGCGCTGCAGGTGCTCGAGCTCTCAGCCGGCGGGATCGCCGAGCTCACGTTCTTCCTCGACACCGAGACGCTCTTCCCGCTCTTCGGTTTGCCGCCCGGACTCGACGCGTAGCACCTCCTCGAGGCCCGTGAACGTGATCAGGCAGCACAGCTCGCGCGACGCGTGGCACAGGCGCAACTCGAGGCCCACGCGCCTCGCCGCGAGCTCGAGCCGCGCTAGTGCGTCCACCGCCGCCGCGTCGGCGGGCAGCGCGCGGACGTCGCAGGTGAGTCGCTGCATCATGAGACAAGACGGTCTTGCGGGCCGGAACTCATCGGAGGCGGTCGGCCGATGATTTCGGCGAGCGTGGGAAGTCGAACTAGCGTGAACACGTTCGAAAGGAGCCAATGAGCCTCGACCGCCGCACCCGCTGGCTTGCCCTCTACGTCCTCTGCCTCGGCGACCTGATGATCGTCCTCGACGCGACGATCGTGAACGTCGCGCTGCCCTCGATCCGCGCCGACCTCGGCTTCACCGAGGAGTCGCTTGCGTGGGTGGTGAACGCCTACCTGCTCACCTTCGGCGGCTTCCTGCTGCTCGGCGGCCGGCTGGGAGACCTGTTCGGGCACCGACGGCTCTTCCTCGGCGGGATCGCGCTCTTCACGCTGGCCTCGCTCGCGTGCGGGCTCTCGGGCTCGCAGGGGCTGCTGATCGCGGCGCGCTCGGTGCAGGGGCTCGGCGGCGCCGTCGTCTCGGCGGTGGCGCTCTCGCTGCTGCTGCTGCTGTTCCAGGATCCGGTCGAGCGCACGAAGGCGATGGGCTTCTTCGGATTCGTGCTGGCGGGCGGCGGCAGCATCGGGGTGCTGCTCGGCGGCGTCCTCACCGACGCGCTCAGCTGGCACTGGATCTTCCTGGTCAACATCCCCGTCGGGATCGCGGTGTTCGCGCTCTGCCTGCCGCTCCTGCCGGCCGACGGAGAGCGCGGCGAGGGTGCGCGCGGCCGCGTCGACGTGGCAGGCGCGGTAACGGTGACCGCGGCTCTGATGCTCGCCGTCTACGCGATCGTGAACGGCAACAGCTCCGGCTGGCTTTCGGCGCAGACGCTCGGCCTGCTCGCGGCCGCGGTCGTGCTGCTGGGCGTCTTCCTCGCGATCGAGCTGCGCGTCTCCGCGCCGCTCGTGCCGCTGCGGCTGTTCCGGCTGCGCAACCTCGCGGTCGCGAACGGCGTCGGGATCCTCTGGTCGGCCGGGATGTTCGCCTGGTTCTTCTTCGCCGCGCAGTACCTGGGCCTCGTACTCGGCTACGACCCGCTGCACGTCGGGCTCGCCTTCCTGCCGGCGAACCTGATCATGGGCGCGTTCTCGCTCGGGCTCTCCGCCCGTCTCGTGGTGCGCTTCGGGACGCGCCTGCCGATCGGCGTGGGCATGGGCCTCGTCTCGCTCGGGCTGCTGCTGTTCGCGCGCGCGCCGGTCGACGGCAGCTTCCTCGTCGACGTCCTGCCGACGATGGTCATCCTCGGGATCGGCGTCGGGATGGCGATGAACCCGGTCCTGATGGCGGCGATGAGCGACGTCGAGCCGAGCGAGTCGGGGCTCGCGTCGGGGGTCGTGAACACCGGCTTCATGATGGGCGGCGCGCTGGGGCTCGCCGTTCTCGCGAGCCTCGCAGCCTGGCGCACGGGCAGCGTCGACGCCACGGGAGCCGCTGCGCTCAACGACGGCTACCAGCTCGCGTTCCTCGTGGGGGCGATCTTCGCGGCGCTCGCGTCCGGCCTCGCGCTCGTGCTCCTGCGCGACCGGTCGCTGCAGCCGCACGGCGAGGGCGCAACCGCCCTGGCCGGCGCCGAGGCCGAGTAGCGCAACCCTGTAGCCTCCGGGCGTGCGCGCGCTCGTCAAGGAGAAGCGGGAGGTCGCGAAGGGCACGCTGCTCGTCGTCTTCGACCTCGAGGGCGAGCAGTTCGACTTCCGGCCGGGCCAGTACTTCTGGGTCGAGCTGCTCGACTCGCCGTACGAGGACGAGAAGGGCCTGCGCCGCCACATCTCCATCGTCACCTCACCGACCGAGCGCGGGGTGCTCGGCCTGTGCACTCGCCTGCGCGACACGGCGTTCAAGAAGACGCTGGCCGAGCTCGAGGTCGGCGACGAGGTCGAGGTCGAGCCGCCGAAGGGCGACTTCGTCCTGCCGGAGGACGCGAGCCGGTCGTACGTCTTCGTCGCGGGCGGGATCGGCATCACCGTCTTCCGCTCGATGCTGCGCTACATCGCCGACACCGGCGAGCCCTACGGCGTGACGCTCGTCTACTCGAACCGCGACCGCGAGTCGACGCCGTTCCTCGATGAGCTGCAGGAGCTCGAGCGCACGCTGCCCGGGTTCCAGCTCGTGCTGACGATGACCGACGACGAGGGCTGGGACGGCGAGACGAGGCGCGTCGGCGCGGAGCTGCTGCGCGACCACCTCGGCGACCTCGCCCCCCGGACGTACCTCGTTGCAGGCCCCCCGCCGATGGTCGAGTCGGTCGTCGAGGCGCTCGCCGGGGCCGGCGTGCCGGAGGAGCAGGTGCTCCCCTCGCGCTTCAGCGGCTACTAGCCGACCCGGGGGTGTAGAACCGCGCGGTGGATGTCCTCTGGGTCACGCTCGCCGCGCTGGTGACGGCGCTGGCCACCGGCCTGGGGGCGCTCCCGTTCGTGTTCGTCGGCTCGATGAGCCGGCGCTGGCTCGGGATCTCGAATGCGATCGCCTCGGGCTTCATGCTCTCGGCGAGCGGGGCGCTGCTGATCGAGGGCGGAATCCGAGGCGTCTGGCGCACCGCTGCCGGCGCCGCCATCGGCGCGGTCTTCATCTACGCCACGCACCGCATCCTGGGCGGCCACGAGCTCGAGTTCGGCGAGCTCCGCGGCGCGGACGCGATGAAGGCCGTTCTGATCATCGCCGTGATGACCCTGCACTCGTTCAGCGAGGGCGTGGGCGTCGGCGTCTCCTACGGCGGGGGCGCCGAGCTCGGCATCTTCATCACGATCGCGATCGCGATCCACAACATCCCGGAAGGGCTCGCGATCAGCCTGGTGCTCGTGCCCCGAGGGGCGAGCGTGCGCTCCGCGGCCTGGTGGAGCATCTTCTCGAGCCTCCCCCAGCCGATCGTGGCCGCGCCCGCGTACCTGTTCGTCGAGGAATTCGGCCGCTTCCTGCCGGTCGGGCTCGGGTTCGCCGGCGGGGCGATGACCTGGCTCGTGCTCGCCGAGCTGCTGCCTGATGCCCGCCGGGAGCTCTCGACGCCACGCCTCGTCGTCTGGCTCGGCGGCTCCCTGCTTGCGATGTCCTTGTTCCAGTTCGCGCTGCTCGCCCACTAGCCCGGCGCCGGCGCCGGCAGTGGCCGACGGCGACGGAGCGACGCGCGGCGGAGCTCGTCCACTCCCCAGACGATGAACGGGAACGGAGCGAGGATCGCGAGCTCGAGCCCGTGCAGCGGCGCGGTCGCGAACACGTCCTGCAGCACCGGGATGTACACGAGCGCGGCCGCGAAGACGATCTCGCTCGCGATCCCGAGCAGCAGGAAGCGGTTCGTGAAGAACCCGACCGCGCGCAGGGACGCACGCTCGGTGCGTGCCGCGACGGCAGTGCCGATCTGGCAGACGACGATGCCGGCGAACGTCATCGTCGTCGCGGTCAGGTACGCATCGTGGAGCGGCGATCCGGTTCCGGTGGCGTCGCCGGGCTGCCAGCCGGCGTGGAGCAGCACGAAGAAGAACCCGCCCATCACGAGCACCGCCTCGACCGCGCCGAGGACGACCCACGCGCGGAAGAGGAGCACCCGCCCGATGACGCCTTGCGAACGCGGCCGCGGGGGCCGCTCCATCAACCCGGGCTCGGCCGGCTCGCCGCCGAGCGCGAGCGCCGGGAGGATCTCCGTTCCCAGGTCGATCGCCAGGATCTGCAGGACCGTCAGCGGGAGCGGGATCGCCCCGCCGGCGAGCGCGAAGACGAGGAACGGCACGACCTCGGGCGGCGCGTGGGCGAAGATGTAGAGGATGAACTTGCGCACGTTGTCGTAGACGCGGCGACCTGCCTCGACGGCGGACACGATCGTGGCGAAGTTGTCGTCGGTGAGGACCATCGTCGCCGCCTCGCGCGCCACGTCCGTCCCGGATCTGCCCATCGCCACGCCGATGTCGGCCCGCCGCAGCGCCGGCGCGTCGTTGACACCGTCGCCGGTCATCGCGACGACCTCTGCGTCTGCCCGCAGCGCGTCCGCGATCCGGAGCTTCGCCTCGGGAGACGTCCTGGCGAAGATCAGCTCGCTTCCCTCGCGCAGCAGCACGTCGAGCTCCTGCTCGCTCATGCGGTCGAGCTCCTCGCCGGTGAGCACGTGCGCGCCGTCGCGCGCGATTCCGACCCGCCGCGCGATCTCGGCGGCCGTCGGCCCGTAGTCGCCGGTCAGCACGATGATCCGGATGCCGGCGCCGTGGCAGCGCTCGACTGCCTCCGCCACCTCCGCCCGCGGCGGGTCGAAGAGGGCCACGAGCCCGAGCAGGCAGAGCTCGCGCTCGGCCTCCTCGCGGCGAGCCGGCGGCGAGGCTCCGTCAGGCAGCCGCCGCCGGGCGACCGCCAGGACGCGCAGACCCCGGGTCGCGTACCGCTCGAGCGCCGCCAGCACCTCGACGCGGTCGGACTCCGTGATCGCGCGGTGGTTCTCCAGGCCGCCGATCCGGGTCGCGCGCGCGAGCACCTCCTCCGGAGCGCCTTTCGCGTGAATCGTCAGCGTCCCGTCCTCGCGCTCGTCGACGGTGGACATCAGCCGCAACGTCGGGTCGAAGCGGTAGAGCTGGCGCCTGCGCGGCTCGCGCCTGCGAGTGGCGACGTCGACGCCGAGCTCCTGCGCGACCTCGAGCAGGCCGATCTCGGTCGCCTCGCCTCTCGACTTGCCCGCGAGCGCCGGATCGACGTCCGCGGTGCTGCAGGAGGCGATCGCACGCCCGAGCAGCGCGAGCACCGGGTTCGTCTGGGCGGCCGCAGCACCGGCCGTCCGGTCCGCCTCCAGGTCGACCTCGCCGAGGGGCGTCCAGACCCTTGCCGCAAGCATCCGGTTCTCCGTCAGCGTGCCGGTCTTGTCCGTGCAGATGACCGTCGTCGAGCCGAGCGTCTCGACCGCGCTCAGGCGCTTCACGAGCGCGCCTCGCCGGGCGAGCCCCGCGACGCCGATCGCCAGCGCCAGGGTGATCGTTGGCAGGAGCCCCTCGGGCACGTTCGCGACGATCAGGCCGATCGCGAAGCTGAGCGCGTCGTGGAGCGGCAGCCCCGCGGCGAGCCCGATCGGCAGGAACGCAAGCCCGCCGGCGACCGCGACGAGGGCGATCAGCCAGGCGACGCGCCGAACCTGCAGCTCGAGGGGGCTCGGGTCGGCCTCGACGCGCTCGGTGAGGGCGGCGATTCGCCCGAGCTCGCTCTGCATGCCCGTCGCGAACACGACCGAAGTAGCGGAGCCGCCCACGCAGTTCGTGCCGCTGAAGACGATGTCGCGCGCCTCGACCAGCGGCCCGGAGGTTCCCTCGGGGCTGGCCTCCCGCAGCACCGGCTGGGACTCCCCCGTCAACATCGAGAGGTCGACCTCGAGCGTCCCGTCGAGCAGCCTCGCGTCGGCCGAGATGCGCTCTCCCTCCTCGACCAGCATCACGTCGCCGGGGACGAGCTCGCGCGCGTCGACGACGCGCCGCTTGCCGTCGCGGCGCACCGCCGCCTGCTGCGGCAGGTAGCCCCGGAGCGCCTCGACCGCCTTCTCGGCGTGCCGCTCCTGGGCGAACGCGAAGAACGCGTTCAGGAGGATCACCACGAGGACGGCGACCCCGATCGCGGGCAGCCCGGCGCCGAACGCGAGCCCCGCCGCGACCCAGAGGAGCAGGGCGAGCGGGTGGGTGAACTGGAGGGCGAGCTGACGCGGCCAGCGCCGGCCCGCGCGGCGCTGGAGCTCGTTGGGCCCGTACCTGACGAGCCGCCGCTGCGCCTCCCGCTCGGACAAGCCTTGCTCCTGCGTCTGCAGCTCGGTCAGGAGCGCGCCGAGCGGGGCACGCGGGTGCGGCGCTCCGTCGACCGGTGGCACCGGCAGGCTCGTCCGTGCGCCGCTCCTCGTGATCACGCTCCCATCTCACCTCGGCGCCCGCCCGGACGCATCCGCACAGACTCGGAGCGGCGCTGCGGGCGACTACGCTCGGCGGTCAGTGGTCACCGCCCGCGTGCCCGCGCCAGGGCCTTCGCGGCCTCGGCGAGGACGAACGGGACGAGCGCGAGGCCCGCGGCGACGGCCGCCTCGGCCGCGTCGAGCGAGTGGGTGGCGAGCGGGCCCTGGAGCGCCGGCACGTAGATCGCAGCGGCGACGAGGGCCGTCGAGCCGATCGCACTCCACAGCAGCCACGAGTTGCGCGGCAGCCGCCACGCGGCGACGCGCGGCGAGCGCATCGCGAAGACCAGCGCCAGCTCGGAGAGCGCCAGGGTGGTGAACGCCATCGTCTGGTCGACGTCTCCGCCGAAGGCCCGCCCGGCGAAGAACGCGGCCGCGGTCACCGCGCCGACGAGGGTGCCGATCGCGCCGAGCCCGAGCCAGGTGGCGCGGTCGAAGAGGCGCGTGCCGCGGCGCGGGGGCGACGTCATCGTCCGGGGGCTCGCCGGGTCGCCGGCCAGCGCGAGCGCCGGGAGGCCGTCGGTGACGAGGTTCACCAGCAGGACCTGGATGACCGCCAGCGGAGCGCCGACGCCGGCCGCCACGGCCGCCATGAACACCAGCACCTCGCCGAAGTTGGCCGACAGCAGGAAGGCGACGAACTTGCGGATGTTGTCGCCGATGCGCCGTCCTTCCTCGACCGCGGCCACGATCGTGGCGAAGTCGTCGTCGGTGAGCACGATCGCGGCCGCGCTCCGGGCCGCCTCGGTTCCGGAGCGGCCCATTGCGACGCCGACGTCCGCGCGGCGCAGGGCTGGCGCGTCGTTGACGCCGTCGCCGGTGACCGCGACCACCTCGCCGGCGCCCTGCAGCTCGGTGACGAGCTTGAGCTTGTCCGCCGGGGTCGCGCGCGCGACGATCGCCTCGTCCGGGAGTCCGAGCGCGTGGCCGATCGTGCGTGCGGTGGCGGGGTGATCGCCGGTCAGCATCCGCACCTCGATCCCGGCCGCGCGGGCCGTGGCGAGCGCGGGCGCGGCCGTCTCGCGGAGCGGGTCGTGCAGCGCGATCACACCGAGCAGCGCGTGGCCCAGCTCGGGATCGTCCGGGGGTGCGCCGAGATCCACCGGGCGCGCGGCGACGGCCAGCACGCGGAAGCCCTCGGTCGCCCACCCGACGGCGGCGTCTGCGAGCTCGGCGTCCTCCTCGGCGCGCTCGGCGACCACCTCCGGGGCGCCCTTCATGTACGCGCGGCCCCCGGGCTGCTCGTCGTAGACGGCGGTCATCCGCTTGCGGTCGGAGTCGAAGGGGAGCTCGTGGACGAGCCGGCGCCCGTGCAGGAGGTCGTCCTGCCGAAGGCCGCGCTCCATTCCGGCGAGCAGCAGCGCCTGCTCGATCGGGTCGCCGACCGAGCCGTTCGAGCTTTCGCGCGCGCTCGAGGCGAGGACGGCCGCGCCGAGCAGGTCGAGCTCGTCGACGCCCGCGGCGGGGCGCAGGGCGGCGACCCGGATCTGGTTCTGCGTGAGCGTGCCGGTCTTGTCCGTGCAGATCACGGTCGTCCCGCCGAGCGTCTCGATCGCCTCGAGCCGCCGCACGATCGCCCCGCGCTTGGCCATCGCGCGAGCGCCGAGCGCGAGCGCGGCGGTGACGGTGGCCGCGAGCCCTTCCGGCACGGCAGCGACGGCGACGGCCACGCCGACGAGGAAGGCCTCGTGCAGCGCCGTGCCCTGCACGACCATCGCCACGCTCAGGATCGCCGTGATGGCGACCCCGGCGATCACCATCTGCCGGGCCAGCCGGGAGAGCCGCCGTGTGAGCGGTGTCGGCGGCGGCTTCGCCCCGGCCGCCAGCCTCTCGATCTGGCCGAGCTCGGTCTGCTCGCCGGTCGCGCAGACCACGATTCGACCACGCCCTCGCGTGACGGCGCAGCCGGCGTAGGCCATCGAGGCGCGCTCGGCGAGCGGCGTGTCCTCCGCGACCGCGTCGGGGCTCTTGGCGACTGGTAGCGACTCGCCCGTCAGGGCCGACTCGTCGACTTCGAGGCCGTGCTCGGAGACGACGCGGCCGTCCGCCGCGACGCGCTCGCCCTCGAGCACGAGCAGCACGTCCCCGGGGACGACCTCCTCCGCCGGCAGCTCCCGCACCGCCCCGTCCCGGACGACGGTCGCCTGCTGGGTGAACGTCTCGGAGAGCGCGAGAATCGCGTGCTCGGCCGCGGCCTCCTGCCAGAAGCCGAGCGCCGCGTTGAGTACCAGCACGGCAGCGATCGCGAGCCCCTCGCCGACGTCGCCGATCGCGATCGAGACCGCGGTCGCGGCCACGAGCAGCGCGACGAGCGGGTCGAAGAGCTGGTTCAGGAGCATCCGCAGGTACGCGGGCCGCTCCTGCTCGCGCGGCCGGTTCGGGCCGAAGTGGGCGAGCCGCTCGGCCGCCTCGGCTGCCGTCAGGCCGGCCTCGAGGTCGGTGGCGAGCGCCTCCGCGACCTCGTTCGCGGCGAGGGCGTGGGCGCGGAGCTCCATCAGCGGTGACCGGAACGGACGACGAGCACCGAGCACGCCGCCTGGTGGGCCACACGCTCCGAGACGGAGCCGAGGGCCTTCAGCCCCCGCAGGCCGCGGCTGCCGAGGACGAGCAGGTCGGCCTCGCGGCCCGCCGCGACGAGCGCCTGGACCGGATGCTCCTCGGCGGTCAGGACGCGAAGCTCCGCGTCGAACCGCCGGGAGAGGTGCTCCGCGACCGCGACGGCGAGCGCCGCGCACTCGGAGCCGTCGTCGCCGGTGAGGATCGTGCGCGGGAAGCGCTCGGGCTCGGCGGGAGGCCTGGCGACGAGCACCGAGCAGGGGGCCCGGTGGAGCAGCTCGCCGGCCACGCCCCCGACGACGATCTCCGAGAGGCGCCGATGTCCGTGCGTGCCGACGACGGCCAGGGTCGCGCCCGTCGCCTCGAGCTCGTGCAGGAGCGTCGGCAGCGCGACCCCTTCGACGACCCGCTGCTCGGCGCGCCGGCCGGCCAGCTCGACGGCCCGGCGGCTCGCCTCGTCGGCCTCCAGCCTCAGCTGCTCGGCGACGCGCGCCGCCGAGAAGCCGGTGTGGACGGCCTCGGCCACGTCCACGGCGGTGAGAACCTCGAGCGATCCGTCGGGTGCCGCCAGCCGCGCGGCCTGCCTGACCGCCTCGAACCCGGGCTCGCTGCCGTCGACGCCGGCCAGCACTCGCTCGAAGACGGAGGCGGGAGCGACGGACGGAACGTCCACGCTCACTGGTACCTCAGCGCCTCGGCGGGGTAGATGCGGGAAGCCCGCGCAGCCGGCACCCAGGTCGTCGCGAGCGCGACCAGGTAGACGGTGCCGAAGATGATCGCGAGGTTCGCCCACGGCACATCGAAGCTGAGGTTCTCCCAGCTCGGCGTGCTCTGCGAGTCGCTGATCACGCTGTGCGCCACGACGAGGCCGAGGAAGGTGCCGACGACGATCGAGGTGAGCGCCACGAAGGACGACTCGAGCAGGAAGGCGACCCGCACCATCCGCTTGCTGAAGCCGATCGCGCGCAGGACGCCGATCTGCTGGCGCCGCTCGACCACCGCCCGCGCCGTGATCACGCCGAGCGCCGCCACGCCGACGATCAGGCCGAGGCCCATGAACCCCATCACGAGCCGGTTCATCGTCACGTTGGCGGCCACCAGGTCGCTCAGCACCTCCTCCAGGGAGTCTGCCTGCATCCCGTTCGGCAGGAACGCGGACTCGAGCCGCTGCGCCGTGACCTTCGGGTCCACCCCCGGGTTGAGCGCGAACAGGTGGATGGTGGGCAGGGCGCGGTTGCCGAACACCGCCGCGACCGAGCGCTGCGACGTCCAGATGCCGCCCATGAACTCGGGAGCGCTGTCGGAGAGGACGCCGATCACGGTCAGCTTCAATCGCTTGCCCGTCTGCTGGTCGCGGACGGTCACCTTGACCGGGTCGAAGGTCTTGTCCTCGAGGTAGAAGCCCTGCAGGTGGAACTTCGGGGCGATGGCGAAGTTCCAGTTCGCCTTCCGGGGCACCACGAACTGGTCGACGACCGCGAGGTTGGTGTGCGTCCGGAGCGCGTTCCAGACGGCCTTGCTCGAGGCGTAACCGCGAGCGTGCGTCGCGAGCTTGTAGGTCGTGTGCGAGAGGAAGGCGTCGTCGGCGCCGTTCACGACGTAGGACTCGTCCTTCGCACCGACGCCGAGCTGGCGCGCCTTGACCGGCAGCGAGGACTCGCTCGAGATGACCGAGAAGTCCTTGCGGTCGAGGCCGGGCGTACGCGCGACGGCTGCGGGCATGTTCACGATCGGCTGGGCCGGCGACGACGTGGCGCGGATGTCGAAGCCGCCGCCGAAGACCTCGATGTCGTTGAAGGCGTTCGTGAACGCGCCCGAGGTGGTCGCGCCGACGACGAGCGTGAAGACGACGAGCGTGAACATCGCCAGGGTCACGCCGGTGCGGAAGAGGCTCCGCAAGGGGTAGGCGACCGCCATCCGCACCACGGGGGCGAGCGCGCGGATCCGCCCGAACGTCCCCGCGAGCGCGCCGAGCAGGATGTCGGCGTTGTACATGATCGTCCAGGATGCGCCGAGCACGATCATCAGGCCGGCGAGCAGGAAGATCGAGAAGTTGACCTTCATCTCGCCGAAGAGCCAGCGGCTGATCGGCAGCACGAACCAGAGCACGAGCGCGAGGCCCGCTCCGGTGTGCACCGCGCGCTCGGGGACGCCGAGCACCTGCAGGATCGGCACCAGGCTCAGGATCACCAGCGAGACGCCGAGCCCGAGGACGACTGCGTCCTGCGAGCCGATCCCGGACGCTGCGAGAGCGGCGCCGGCGACGAGGCCGACCGCGCCCGGCAGCCAGCGGCGCTTCCGGCTCTTCTCGTGCGGTGGCTCCGGCAGGTCCCGGATCGCGCTGACGATGTTCATGCGACTGACGCGCCGGGCCGAGAAGAACACGACGGCCAAGGTGAGCAGGACGCCGATCGCGTAGCCGAGCGCGAACGTCGTCGGCTTGACCGAGTAGGTGATGTTGACGTCCTCGGCGGTCGAGAAGGCGGCGGCCATCGCGAGCACCATCCCGTAGGCGACGGCAATGCCGAGCAGGACCCCGACCGCGGCCGCCAGCAGGTCGTAGGCGAGCCCTTCGAACAGGAAGATCTGCACGAGGTGCCGACGGCGCGTGCCCACGGCGCGGGCGATGCCGAGCTCGGCGCGGCGCTCCGCGGCGAGCATCACGAAGATCAGGAAGATCAGCAGGATCCCGGCCGCGATCGAGAAGGAGCCGAACGTCGTGAAGAACGACATGAACGCGGCTCCGGCCGCGTCGGCCTGCTCGAGTGCGTCCTGCTTGGTGTTGTCGGCCTCGAGCCCGAGGGGGGAGACCTCCGGGCGCAGCGCGCGCATGACCTCGTCGGTCGCTCCGACGCCGCCCGTGTTGGAGACGAAGATCGCCCGCACGAGGCCCTGCTTGCCGAGGAAGTGCTGCGCGGTCTCGAGCGGCATCAGCACGCCGGCGCCGTCCGTCGCGCCTCCCTGGTAGGTGACGACCGACCGCACACGCATTGAGGAGACGGTGTTGCCGGAGAGGAGCTGCAGCGTGTCGCCGGGCTTTGCTGCCAGCTTGTCCGCTCCCTCGGCGTTGACATAGACCTCGCCCGGCCGCAGGTCGGCCAGCGACACGGCTCCACCGGCGGCGTGGATCTCTCCGAACCCGCGCATGTACTTGGCGTCGGTCGCGAACAGCGTCACCCGCGGCTCGGTCTGCCTGCTGGTCGCGTCCTGGACGGCGATCGGCTCCACGATCACCGGCGCGACGCCGTCGACCAGTCCTTTCCCGGCCATGCCGCGCGCGATCAGGCCCGCGTAGCCCTCCGGGAAGTAGACGCTGCCGGTTCCTGCGCTGTTGCTGGCAAGGGCGGCCTCGATGCCCTTCGGGGCGACGACCTCGTCCGTTTGCCCGAGCGCCGTCGCGGCGGACGCGCGGATGGTGTGGCTCATGGTGTCCCCGGTCGCGAGCGCGGCCGAGATGATCGCGGTGCCGAGCATCAGCCCGGTGACGATCAGGACAGTGCGCCCGCGACGACGCTTGAGGTTGCGCACGCCGAGGCGGAAGAAGACGCGGTTGCGCACCGCCAGCGCGGCGACGGCCGCGAGCGCGAGCGCGAGCAGTACGACGAGGACGGCGGTCAGCCCGCCGACCGGGATGCCGATGATCTTGGTCACGGGGGCCCCCTAGCCAGGCACCGCCGCCGGGAGGTCCGCGACCACGACGTTGTAGTGCTCGCGGCCCGGCGGGGAGCGGTAGATGGTGACGAACTTCTCGAGCTGCTCCGAGTAGAAGCTGCGTCCGCCCGTGAGCCCGGCGTCCGCGGCCTCCTCGTCCCTCCACAGCGTCAGCGCGAGCGCCTGGCCCTGTGGCGAGACGAGCACGTAGACGCCCTCGTAGCCGTCCTGCTCACGCAGCGCGGGCACGACGGAGTTGTCGAACACCTCGGTCGCCTCCTGGATGCTCATGCGGAGCGGATCCAGCTCGGCGATTGTCACGCGTGCCACCATCGTTACCTCACCTCCAACAGCTGTTCGTCGACGATCTGGCCGTCGACCATGCGGACGATGCGATCGGTTGCGCGGCCGACGCCGATGTCGTGGGTGACGATCAGGAACGTCAGCCCGCGCTCGCGGTTCAGCCGCCGCATCAGGACGACGATCTCCTCGGCGTTCTCGCTGTCGAGGTCGCCGGTGGGCTCGTCGGCCCACACGATCGCCGGGTTGTTCACGAGCGCCCGCGCGATCGTCACGCGCTGGCGCTGCCCGCCCGAGAGCTCGTCGGGGAGATGTCCTGCGCGCTCGCCGAGGCCGACCAGCTCGAGCGCGTCGAGCGCCTTGCGGCGGGCCTCCTTCGCCGGCACGCGCGCGACGAGCAGCGGCAGCTCGACGTTCTCGACCGCCGTCAGGACCGGCATCAGGTTGTAGAACTGGAAGACGAAGCCCATGCGGCGGGCGCGGTAGTCGGTGCGCTCCTCGTCGCTCATCGCGCTCAGCGCGACGCCTTCGATCAGCACCTCTCCGCCGTCGATCCGGTCGAGACCCGAGAGGCAGTTGAGCAGGGTCGTCTTGCCGGACCCGCTCGGCCCCATGATCGCGACCATCTCGCCGCAGGGGACGGAGAAGCTGACCTCCTGCAGCGCGTGCACCTGCAGCTTGCCCGTGTCGTACACCTTGTCGACCCCACGCGCCTCGACGATCGGCTCCGGCTCGGGTGCCCGGGGCACCTCGACCGGCGGGGGCGCGGGCCTGGGCTCGACGGTGACGGCCATCGTGACCTCCTCGCTTCGAACGTCACGTGAAGCCTCGCGCGCGTGAACACATACGCCATCCGGGTCACCCGTGAATCCGCTTTCGGAGAAGTACGCACAGGCACGGAAACCCGTGGACGCGCCTGTCGTGGCACCGCGGCAGGGGTATCCGGTCGGATGCCGATCGGGCCTGCGGCCTACTACGGAAGCCGGGGCAGCGTGCGGCCCGATGCGCGGGCCCGGCGGCGCCGACGACGCTCGAAGGGCCACCGACGCGAAGGAGGAACGATGAACAGGATCTTGATCGCGACCGACGGCTCGGCCTCCGCGCAGGAAGCCGTCGACTTCGGCCTCGAGCTGGCGCGCGAGCAGCACGCGGCGGTGACGTTGGTCCTCGCAATCCCGGCCGTGGACGTCGTCCCGGCCGGCGGGTTCGGCCTGACCGCCGTCAGCCCGCACGACGTCACGTCCGAGGAGACCGAGCCACTCGACCGCGCGCTCGAGCAGGCCGAGGCGGCCGGCGTCCGCGCGCAGACCCAACTCCTGCGCGGCGACGCGGTCGACGAGATCGTCGCCTACGCGGACACGATCGACGCCGAGCTGATCGTGGTGGGGTCCCGGGGCCACGGGACACTTGCGAGCGCGCTCCTCGGCAGCGTCTCCCGCGGGATCCTCCACGAGGCCCGCCGGCCAGTGCTGGTCGTGCGCGCCGCAGCCGCGCGCGAGCCCCTCGCCCCCGCAACCGCCTAGGCGTGTGTGCGGGAAACCCGCAATGCGAGCCGGGATCGTCCGCAGAAAGATCCCGGCTCGCTACCGATGGCGCCCGAGCCGTTCCCGCCCAAACTCCGGCGAAAGGTCGAAGCCCGCGAACAGCCTCGACCGCGACGGAAGGAGAGAACGATGAGGAAGTTCTTCGAGATCGGCGGCGTCGTTGCCGCGGCGGTCCTGATCGCGTTCGGCATCGCGGCGATCGTCATGGGCTTCAACGGCCAGTCGACCGTGAACGACAGCCTTAAGCAGGAGCAGATCGTCGGCTCGCCCGACATGACCCCGACGGCGATCGCCGGCGAGGTCAAAGCGGCTCAGGCGGCCCAGACGAAGCTGGTCTCGCAGCTTCAGGACGCGGGGGCGAAGATCACCCCCACGAAGATCGAGACACCGACCTGCTCGGTGGCCAACGAGTCCGTCAACGACGGAACGAAGGCCCGCTGCTTCGCGCAGTACATGCGCATCCACACGTATGGCGCCACCTCGGGGCTGACGTACTCCCAAATGGGGCGCTTCGTCGCCAAGCCCGACACGCCGATCCAGTACACGGACGGCCTGGGCGCGACGAACGATCCGAAGTACGCGGCAACGGACCCGAAGACGCAGCAGCCGGTCAGCAACGGCCGCCGCGACATCTGGGTCACCTACACGGCGCTCACCACGGCGCTCAACTCGAGCTACATGGCCTCCAAGCTCGCGACGTTCGGCGTCGTGGTCGGCATTGCCCTCCTGCTTGCGGGCCTCGGCTTCCTGATCCTCGCGGTCGGCGGAGCCCTCGAGAGCCCCAAGCCCGCGTTCGGCTTCCTGCAGCGCGGCGCGAAGGGTGGCGGAGCCGCCGCGAAGGCGTAAAAGCTCCTCCGTCGCACACGAAGGGCCGCCTCCGGGCGGCCCTTCGTCATTCCTCGGGGCGCTCGTCCAGCAGCCCGCGGTCGAGCGCGTAGCGGACGAGCTCGGCGCGGCTCGAGAGGCGGAGCTTCTGCATGATGTGCGCGCGGTGCGTCTCGGCGGTTCGCACCGAGATGTACAGCTGCTTCGCGATCTCCTGGTTGGTGTGCCCGAGCGCGAGCAGGCGCAGGACCTCGCCCTCGCGCTCCGAGAGCGGGTCCTCCTCGGCGCGGCGGCGCTCCTCCGACTCGGCGGCCACGAGGCGCGCCCCCAGCTCCGGGTGGACGTAGCGGCCGCCGCCGGCGACCTCGCGCACGGCGGCAACGACCTCGCTGTCGGCCGCCTCCTTGAGCACGTAGCCGCTCGCGCCGGCCGCGAAGGCCTCGCGCACGTACTGCGGGTCGTCCTGCATCGAGAGCACGAGGATCCTGGTGTCCGGGTTCTCCTTCAGCAGCGTCGGGATGATCTCGAGGCCGCTCTGGTCCGGCATCACCACGTCCAGCAGGATCACGTCGGGCTTGAGCGCGCGGGCCTCGAAGATCGCGTCGCGGGCGTTCCCGGCCTCGCCGACCGGCTCGATCCCCTCGTCGGCGTCGAGCACGAGCTTCAGGCCGGAGCGAACGACCGCGTGGTCGTCGACGATCAGGACGCGCGTGCTGCTCATACGGGCACCTCGAGCGCGACGGTCGTCCCGCTCGTCTCGGTCGACTCGACGGCCAGCGTGCCGTCGAGCAGCTCGATCCGCTCGCGCATCCCGATCAGCCCGATGCCGTCGCCCAGGCCCGCCTGGGCGTCGAATCCCTTGCCGTCGTCCTCGATCACGGCCTTGATCCTGCCATTCGAGCGGGTCAGCAGCACGCTCACCCGGTGCGCCTGCGAGTGCTTGACCACGTTCGTGAGCGACTCCTGGACGATCCGGTAGATCGCCGTCTCGACCTCGGGGGGCAGGCGGTCGCTGATCGCTCCGGCCTCGAGGTCGACCTCGATCCCGGTCTGCTCGGCGAACTCCATCGTCAGCCGTTCCAGCGCGGGGACGAGGCCGAAGTCGTCCAGCACCTTCGGGCGCAGCTCGACGGCGAGCCGGCGCACGTCCCGCAGCGTGGCGACGACGAGCTCCCGCAGCCGCGCCACCGACTCCGACTCCGCGCCCTCGAGTTGCTTGAGGCCGAGCAGGATCGAGGTCAGCGCTTGGCCGGTCTCGTCGTGCAGCTCGCGGGCGAGCCGCCGGCGCTCGAGCTCCTGCGCGGCGACGACGCGCCGGAGCGCATCGCGCTGCACGCGCTCGGACAGCTCGACCGCCACGGCCGCGCGCGACGCGAACGTCTCCGCCAGGCGCACGTCGTCGTGGTCGAAGCGCGCGTCCGGCGCGTCGACCTTGTCGTACGCGGTCATCACGCCGATCGGCCGGCCGTGCACCAGCAGCGGCACCCAGAGCCCGGCCCGCGCCTGGATGGTGCGCGTGAAGTCCAGGTGCACCTCGCGGTCCTCGAGCAGCGAGTCGACGCGCTCGCTGCGCCCGCGCTCGAGCACGCGCCCCGCCTTCGACTGCGACCGCGAGACCGTCTGTCCGGCCACCAGGTCGGCGCCCTCGCCGGCCGCGGTGACGATGCGCAGCTCGTCCGGCCCCGCCGGGAGCGCCACGACGACCAGCCGGGCCTCGAGCAGCTCCCGCAGCCGCTTCGCCACGAGCTCCAGCAGCACGTCGACGTCGGTCTCGCGGGCGATGGCGCTGCTGACGTCGATCAGCGACTCGAGCTGACGCGACCAGCGTCTCGACGCCTCGTAGAGGCGCGCGTTCTCGATCGCGACGGCAGCCTGCGAGGCGAGCAACTCGACCAGCTCCTGGTCGGCCTGGGTGAAGTCCTCGTCGCCGGCCTTCTCGGTCAGGTAGAGGTTGCCGTAGGCGACGCCGCGCAGCAGGACGGGCACGCCGAGGAAGGTGGTCATCGGCGGGTGGTTCGGCGGGAAGCCGACGGAGCGAGGGTCGTCCGTGATCGCGTGCAGCCGCAGCGGCCGGGCGTCGTCGATCAGCGCACCCAGGATCCCGCGGCCGTGGGGCGGGTCGCCGATCGCGGCGCGCTTCTCGTCGTCGAGGCCGTACGTCACGAAGCGCTCGAGGCGCGAGCCGGTCGGGTCGATCACGCCGAGCGCGGCATAGCGGGCGCTCGGTGAGCTCGGCGGCGACCTCGGTCAGGCGCTGCAGGAGGCTGTCGAGTGACAGCTCGGAGGCCAGGGCCATGCCGGCCACCAGCAGGGCCCGCAGCCGCGGCTCGTTCGGCGACGCCGACTCCACGGAGTCAGCGTACTGTCGTGCTCGGTCAGGCGGCGCGGCGTCGTGCGACGCGCCGGGCGGCGATCAGCACCGGCCGGTCGGCGTGATGCAGGACCTCACGCGAGACGCTGCCGAGCAGCGTGCCGGCGATCGGGCCGAGGCCGCGGGAGCCGACGACGATCAGGTCGACGTCGCGCAGCCGCGCGAGCTCGAGGATCCGGTCGGGGGGATCGCCGTCGAGCACCTCGGTCTCGGTCTCGACGCCCGCCTGCCGGGCGAGCGCGGCGGCGCTCGCGACGGTCTCGTTCGCGACCCGCAGCTCCCCGCTGAGCGACCGCTGGTAGAACGGCTGGCCGAGAAGCGGAAGCGGCGCGTGCCGGACGTACACGATCGTCAGCGAGGCGCCGCTCGACCGCGCGAGCTCGATCGCCTGGCCGACTGCGTGGCCGCTGCTCTCCGAGCCGTCGGTTGCAACGAGGATTTCCTTCATCGAAACCTCCTTCCGTGTGCACACCTTCGACGGGGCGGCGAGGCGCGGCATCCGGGCGCCGGCTGATCTCGCTGCGGGAAACCCGAAAACCGCTTCGGTGCGGGCGCTGATGTGATCTGCGGGCCGCCCGCCGACCCTGTGAAGGACCCCGAACGGGAGGAACCATGCCGGTCGAAGCCAAGCCCCGATACGCTCCCCGACGTGGCCCGCACCGCCGAGCAGCAGGCGAACGGCGCCGTCGACGTCATCCTCAAGGACGGCGGCACCCTGCGGCTGCGGCCTCCGGTCGCCGCCGACGCGGACGCCGTGCTCGCGTTCCTCGAGGGCCTGTCGGAGCGCAGCCTCTACCTGCGCTTCCACGGGATCCGGAACGTCGACCGGGCTCTTGCGGAGTCGCTGCTCGACCCGGACTGGGTCGAGCGCGGGGCGCTCGTCGCGTGGCTCGGCGAGCGCGCGGTCGGGATCGCGAACTACGTGCGCCTGCGGAACCCGTCGGTCGCCGAGGCGGCCTTCGTCGTCGCCGACGATGAGCAGGGCCGCGGGATCGGTACACGGCTGCTGGAGCAGCTCGCCGCGCGCGCGGCCGAGACGGGGATCACGCGTTTCGTCGCGGAGGTGATGGCCGAGAACCAGGCGATGCTCAGCGTCTTCACCGGAGCCGGCTTCGACGTCGTGCGCGAGCTCGAGCACGGCGAGGTCGAGGTCAGCTTCCCGATCGTCCCCACCGAAGCCTTCCAGGAGCGGGTCGAAGAGCGCGACCACGTCGCCGTCGCCGCCTCGCTGCGCCCCTTCTTCGAGCCCGCCAGCGTGGCCGTGATCGGCGCCTCGCGCCGGCGCGGGTCGATCGGCGGCGAGCTCTTCCGCAACGTGCTCGAGGCCGACTTCGACGGCGCCGCCTACCCGGTCAACCGTGGCGGCCAGCCCGTCGCCGGCGTGCGCGGCTACGGCTCGATCTCGGAGATCCCCGACCCGGTCGAGCTGGCCGTGATCTGCCTGCCCGGGCCCCAGGTGCTCGAGGCGGCCGAGCAGGCGCTCGACAAGGGCGTGCGCGCGATCTGCGTGATCTCGTCCGGCTTCGCCGAGATCGGCGCCGAGGGGATCGAGCGGCAGGAGCGGTTGCTCGCGCTCGTCCGCGCGCACGGCGCCCGGCTGCTCGGGCCGAACTGCCTCGGGATCGCCTCGTCGAAGCCGCGGCTGAACGCCACCTTCGCGCCGCGCGCGCTCCCGTCCGGGCGGATCGGCTTCTCCTCGCAGTCCGGCGCGCTCGGGCTCGCGCTGCTCGAGCAGGGCTCTGCGCGGCTCGGCTTCTCGGCGTTCGTCTCGATCGGGAACAAGGCGGACGTCTCCTCGAACGACCTGCTCGAGTGGTGGGAGGACGACCCGGAGACGGACCTCGTGCTGCTCTACCTCGAGTCGTTCGGCAACCCACGCAAGTTCGGGCGCGTCTCGCGCCGGGTGGCGCGCAAGAAGCCGATCCTCGCCATGAAGGGCGGCGCGACGGCGGCCGGGGCGAAGGCGGCGAGCTCGCACACCGCCGCGCTCGCTGGCTCCGAGGCCGCGGTCGACGCGCTCTTCCACCAGGCGGGCGTGCTCCGGGCGCGGACGCTCGACGAGCTGGTCGACGTGGCGGGCCTGCTCTCGAGCCAGCCGCTCCCGCGCGGCCGCCGCGTGGGCGTGCTCACGAACGCCGGCGGGCTGGGGATCCTCTGCGCCGACGCCTGCGAGGCGGCCGGGCTCGAGCTGCCCGAGCCGACGCAGGAGACGCGCGACAAGCTCCGGGAGATCCTTCCGGGCGACGCGAGCGTCGCCAATCCGATCGACATGCTCGGCTCCGCCACCGGCGCTACCTACGAGCAGGTGATCCCGCTGCTGCTCGCCGATCCGCGCCTCGACGCCCTGATCGCGCTCTTCGTCCCGCCGGTCGTCGCCGGCGCCGTCGAGGTGGCCCATTCGATCTGCCTCGCCGCCGGGGCCGCGCGGGCCGACAAGCCGGTGCTCGCTGCCGTGATGAGCGCCGAGGGGACTCCGGTCGAGCTGCTCGAGTCCGACATCGCCAGCTTCGCCTACCCCGAGTCCGCCGCGCGCGCCCTCGGCCTGGCCGCCGACCGCGCGGAATGGCTGCGCCGCCCGGCGGGCAGCGTGCCCGAGCTCGACGGCGTCGACCAGGCTGCGGCCCGAGCCGTCGTCGACGAGGTGCTCGCCGTCTCGAGCGAGTCCTGGCTCGACCCTCGGCGCACGCGCGAGCTGCTCGGCGCCTACGGCATCCCGCTCGTGCCCGAGCGCACGGCGGAGAGCGTCGACGAGGCCGTGGCCGCAGCGAGCGAGATCGGGTACCCGGTCGTCGTGAAGACGGCGACCCCCGGGGCGCACAAGACCGAGACGGGCGGGATCGCGCTCGATCTCCAGGACGAGCAGCAGGTGCGCGAGGCGGTCGAGCGGATCGGCGCGCCGGTGATCGTCCAGCAGTACCTGAAGGGCGGCACCGAGCTGCTCGCGGGCGTCGTCCAGGACCCGGTCTTCGGCCCCCTCGTCGCCTTCGGCCCCGGCGGCGTCTTCGCCGAGCTGATCGGCGACGCGACCTTCCGGATCGCGCCGCTCACCGACGCCGACGCGGAGGAGCTCGTCACCGGCGGCAAGGCCGGGCGGCTGGTCGCCGGCTTCCGCGGTACGCCGGCCTCCGACCGGGCGGCGCTGGAGGACCTCGTCCACCGGCTGGGCCGGCTCGCCGACGACTTCAACGAGGTGAGCGAGCTCGATCTGAACCCCGTGATCGCGGGTCCCGACGGCTGCGTCGCAGTCGACGCGCGCGTGCGCCTCCAGAGCCCGTCGTCCGAGAGGGCCCTCAAGAGCTGGTGAGCTCCGAGCTCGAGCGCCTCGACGCCTTCTGGCGCGCCGCGAACTACCTCTCCGTCGGGCAGATCTACCTGCTCGACAACCCGCTCCTGCGCGAGCCGCTGCGCTCCGAGCACGTGAAGCCGCGCCTGCTCGGCCACTTCGGCACGGTGCCCGGGCTGAACCTGATCTGGGCGCACATGAACCGCGCGATCCGGGCCCGCGAGCTGGAGGCGATCTACATCTGCGGCCCCGGTCACGGCGGCCCCGGGATGGTCGCCTGCGCCTACCTCGAGGGCACCTACAGCGAGCTCTACCCGCACGTCTCGCTCGACGAGGCCGGCCTGAAGGAGCTCTTCCGCCAGTTCTCGTTCCCGGGCGGGATCCCGAGCCACGTGGCGCCCGAGACCCCGGGCTCGATCCACGAGGGCGGCGAGCTCGGCTACGCGCTCGCACACGCCTACGGCGCAGCCTTCGACAACCCGCGCCTGCTCGTGTGCTGCGTGGTCGGCGACGGCGAGGCCGAGACGGGCCCCCTCGCGACGAGCTGGCACTCGAACAAGTTCCTCGACCCCGCGAGCGACGGCGTCGTGCTGCCGGTCCTGCACCTGAACGGCTACAAGATCGCCAACCCCACCGTGCTGGCGCGGATCCCCGAGCGCGAGCTCGTCTCGCTGCTCGAGGGCTACGGCCACCGGCCGCTGCTCGTCAGCGGTGGCTTCGACGGGGAGGATCCGCTCGCGGTGCACGAGCGCTTCGCCGCCGCGCTCGACGAGGCGCTGGACGAGATCGCCGAGATCAGGGAGCGCGGCGACGGCACGCGCCCGCGCTGGCCGATGATCGTCCTGCGCACGCCGAAGGGCTGGACCGGCCCGCGCGAGGTCGACGGCCTGCCCGTCGAGAACACCTGGCGCTCGCATCAGGTGCCGATCGCCGACGTGCGCGGCAACGGCGACCATCTGCGGCTGCTCGAGGAGTGGCTGCGCTCGTACCGGCCCGAGGAGCTCTTCGACGCAGCCGGCGTGCCCGTACCCGAGCTGCTCGAGCTGCCGCCGCGCGGGGAGCGCCGCATGAGCGCGAGCCCGCACGCGAACGGCGGCTTGCTGCTGCGCGACCTCGTGCTGCCGGACTTCCGCGACTACGCCGTCGAGGTGGCCGAGCCGGGGACGACCTTCAGCGAGGCGACACGCGTGCTCGGCGGCTTCCTCCGCGACCTAATCGAGCGCAACCCGGCCAACTTCCGCCTCTTCGGCCCCGACGAGACCGCCTCGAACCGGCTCGCAGACGTCTTCGCCGCGACCGACCGGGCCTGGGAGGCCGAACGCCTGCCGACCGACGAGGACCTCGCCCCCGAGGGCCAGGTCGTCGAGGTGCTGAGCGAGCACCTCTGCCAGGGCTGGCTCGAGGGGTACCTGCTCACGGGCAGGCACGGGCTCTTCAACTGCTACGAGGCCTTCATCCACATCGTCGACTCGATGTTCAACCAGCACGCCAAGTGGCTCAAGGTGACCGGCCACATCCCCTGGCGGCGCCCGATCGCCTCGCTCAACTACCTGCTCAGCTCGCACGTCTGGCGGCAGGACCACAACGGCTTCTCGCACCAGGACCCGGGCTTCATCGACCACGTCGTGAACAAGAAGGCGGAGATCATCCGCGTCTACCTGCCGCCCGACGCCAACTGCCTGCTTTCGGTGGCCGACCACTGCCTGCGCAGCCGCGACTACGTGAACGTCGTCGTGGCCGGCAAGCAGCCGGCGCTCGACTACCTGTCGATGGACGACGCGGTCGTCCACTGCACGCGCGGGATCGGCATCTGGGAGTGGGCCTCGAACGACGACGGCGCCGAGCCGGATGCGGTGCTCGCGTGCTGCGGCGACATCCCGACGCTCGAGACGCTGGCCGCGGCTGCGCTGCTACGCGAGCGGCTGCCCGACCTGAAGGTGCGCGTCGTGAACGTGGTCGACCTGATGCGCCTCCAGCCGGAGAGCGAGCATCCGCACGGGCTCGCGGACGGCGAGTTCGACTCGATCTTCACGACGAGCAAGCCGATCGTCTTCGCCTACCACGGCTACCCGTGGCTGATCCACCGGCTCACCTACCGCCGGCGCAACCACGCCAACCTGCACGTGCGCGGCTACAAGGAGGAGGGCACCACGACGACGCCGTTCGACATGGTGATGCTCAACGACCTCGACCGCTTCCACCTCGCGATCGACGTGATCGACCGCGTCCCCGGCCTCGCCGACTCCGCGGGGCCGCTGCGCCAGGAGCTCGAGGACCGCCGCCTGCGCGCCCGCGCCTACACGCGCGAGCACGGGGAGGACGATCCCGAGATCGGCGGCTGGACGTGGCCGGGCTGACGGTCCTCGTCGTCAACGCCGGCTCGACGAGCCTCAAGCTCTCAGCGGTCGCCGAGGACGACTCCTCGGAGCCGGTCGCCTCGCTGGAGGAGGCGCCGGAGGTGGCGGCGGTCGCCCATCGGGTCGTCCACGGCGGTGCGCGCTTCCGCGAGCCGGTCGTGATCGACGACCGCGTGCGCGCGCAGCTGGAGGAGCTGTCGGAGCTTGCGCCGCTGCACAACGTGCCCGCGCTGGCGGCGATCGACGAGGCGCGGCGCGTATTGCCTCCGCTGCCGCACGTCGCCGTCTTCGATACGGCCTTCCACGCGACGCTCCCGGAGGACGCGTTCACCTACGCCGTGCCGCGGCGCTGGCGCGAGGAGTGGGGGATCCGCCGCTACGGCTTCCACGGCCTCTCGGTCGCCTGGGCCGCCGAGCGCGTGCCGGTGCCGCGCCTCGTCGTCTGCCACCTGGGCGGCGGCTGCTCGGTGACCGCGGTGCTCGAGGGCCGCTCCGTGGAGACGACGATGGGGTTCAGCCCGCTCGAGGGCGTGCCGATGGCGACGCGCGCGGGCTCGATCGACCCGGAGATCCTGCTCCACCTGCTGCGGCACGGGCTCGCCTCGGCCGAGGAGATCGAGCGTGCGCTCGAGCACGAGTCCGGGCTGCTCGGCCTGGGCGGGACGGCCCGGGTGGAGGAGCTGGAAGCGCGCGACGATCGCGACGCCCGGCTCGCGCTCGCGGTTCTCTGCCGCCGCGTGGCCGGGGCGGTCGCGGCGGCGGCGACCGCGCTCGACGGGCTCGACGCGCTCGTCTTCACCGCCGGGATCGGCGAGGGCTCGGCGCAGGTGCGTGAGCGCGTGTGCTCGCGGCTCGGCTTCCTCGGGGTCCAGCTGAACGTGGAGGCGAACCGCGCGGCCCAGCTTGATGCCGACCTGGGCGCGGCACCCTCGGCCGTGCGGGTCTGGGTCGTCCACGCCCGCGAGGACGTGGTCGCGGCCCGCTCCGCGCGAGCGCTGGTCTAGCCCTTGTGGGAGGCGATTCGCTCGGCGAGCTCGCCGACGGCGCCGGGCTGGGCCACGGCCGCGAGCGAGATCGTCTCGCCCTCGGTCGGCTCCAGGACGAGGCTCGCGACGCCGTTCAGCCGGTCGGCGCTGTCGCGGCCGACCCGCACAGCAGCGAGATCCTCGTAGGCGATCTCGCGCGTGACGTGAGCCGAGCCGACGGTGCCGGTCAGCCTCAGCACGCGCGCGAGCAGCTCCAGCTTCCCGCGTGCGAGCGGGGAGGCGCCTTCGCGCCAGACCACGCCGTAACTCGTCTGCATCGACGCAGTGTGAGGCGGCCTCCAGGGGCCGACATCAGGAGCGCTGCGGATCGCGGTTACGGGAAACCCGCAGCCGCGCGCAGGTCTGCGGCGGTGCCGATCGCGATCAGCGGACGGGCCGCAGGCCGCAACCAGCGGAGCGTCGCAACGAGCTGCGGCCGCGGCAGGCTGATGCAGCCGAGCGTCGGCCGGCCGGTGCTCACGTGCAGGAAGATCCCGGAGCCGCGGCCGGGCACGACCCGGCTCGTGTTGTAGGCGATCACCGCCAGGTGGCGGTAGGCGGTCGGCGAGCGCGACATGTCCTCGCTAGTCGTGCGGAAGGGCGGCTTCGAGCCGCAGCGCACGTGACGGAAGCGGTTGTAGTACGGCGACGCAGGGTCCTCGACCCACCAGTCGCCGCACACGATCCGGTGGTAGCGGAAGCGGACACCAGGGCTCGGCGCGAGGCCGTACATCGTCTGCAGAAAGCGAAAGACACCCGTCGGAGTGCGGCGGTCGCCCTCGCGCTTGGACGGCGAGGTGCCGTTTCCGCCGAGCCACGCCGTCCACGGCCCGGCCGCCGGCTGCCAGCAGGCGCCGCGCCTGGCCCACAGCCGGAAGGTGGCGCTCGTCGAGGCGCGCCTCCGCGCGACCGCCGTCACGAGCTGGGTCGCGGAGCCGATCTCGAGCCGGTTCGGCAGCGTCGCCGCGCAAGCGGCGGCGCGGTCGCTGCGCGCCGACGCCGAGGCCGCGACCGCGAGCGCCGCGAGCGGGAGGACGAGCCAGCGCATCGACCTGCAGACTACGGACGATGACCGCGCTGCTGCTCGCCGCGCTCGCGCTGCAGGCGCCGCCGCCCTTCGCGCACTCCGTGGCCCGCGTGACCGCGGCCGAGCTGCCGCATTCGTGGCGCCCCGGTTGCCCGGTGGTGCCCGCGCAGCTGCGGCGCCTGCGGGTCCGCTACTGGGGCTTCGACCGGCGTGCGCACACCGGCTCGGTGATCGTGAACGCGCGCGCGGTGCGGCCGCTGACGCGGGTCTTCGCGCGCCTCTACGCCAGGCGGTTCCCGATCCGGCGGATGCGTCCCGTCGACGCCTACGGCGGCAGCGACGAACGCTCGCTCGCGGCGGACAACACCGCGGCGTTCAACTGCCGCTACGCGGTCGCCTCGGGACCGAAGCGGTGGTCGGTGCACGCGTACGGCCTCGCGATCGACGTCGATCCGGTCGAGAACCCGTACGTCCTGGGCGGTACCGTCCACCCGCGCGCCGGTCGCGCCTACCTCGACCGATCGCGGGTGCGGCGGGGGATGGCCGTCCGCGGGGGCGTGCTGGTGCAGGCGTTCGCGTCCGTCGGCTGGTCGTGGGGAGGACGGTGGGCGTCCTCGCCCGACTACCAGCACTTCTCCGCAACCGGCGGCTGAGCGCGGTTCAGCGCGCGAGCCTCCCAAGGAGGACGCCGAAGAGCAGGTGCCGCCAGGTCGCCTGGGCGAAGGCGCGCGGGCTCGAGAGGAGCGGCGGCAGCCCAGGCTCCCCGCGGGCGGGGTGATACCGGTCGACGACCGCGTTCAGCGGGTAGAGGGCGAGATGTTCCGCGAGCGCCATCCCGACCGCGAGCCGGCGCGGGCCGACCGGGACCCTGTGGCGCAGCTCGTCGAACGCGAGGCCGAAGAGGGCACCGTTGGCGGCGTGCATGAGGAACCCGGCGAGCCGCCAGCCCGGGCCTCGCGTGACGGCCTTCCCGAGCAGCGCGATGTCGGAGTAGCCGTAGCGGAGCAGCCGCTGGTCGAGGGGCTCGGCGAGCCCCCAGATCGTCGCGGCCGCGGCTCCGGCCGCCGCTGCTCGCGCGCGGTCGCTCAGACCGCCTCCCCGAGAAGTGCGCAGTTCATGCCCTGCGTATCCCCGCTCTCGCCGTTGCTCAATCGCGCAGTTGCCGCAGGAACGAGCCGCCGCCGACCAGCCGCGACGCGTGCGCGCCGGCCGCCTCGCGAAGCGCGCGGTCCGAGGTGACGAGCCAGGCGCCTGGGTGGTTCGGCGCCGCGCGGATCAGCCAGTCGTCCGCGCTCTCGCCGCCAGAGCCGACGAGCGTCGTCCGCGGGTCGAGCTCGCGCTCGCCGACGATGCCGCCGGGCGCCGCGCCGTCGAAGACGAGCACGATCCGGCGGCCGTCGCGCCCGGCCCAGGCGCGGGCGCGCTCCACCAGCTCGTCCTCGCCCAGGTTCGGCCACTGCGAGCGGAGCACGTTGCGCGCGTCGACGAGAACGGTCTGCTGCTCGGGCACGGTCCCGTAGGCTGACAGGCGATGCGCGCGATGGTGCTCGAGGCGCCGGGAGAACCGCTCGTCGAGCGCGAGCTGCCGAAGCCGGAGGCGGGGCCGGGGCAGCTCCTCGTCCGCGTCCGGGCGTGCGGCGTCTGCCGCACCGACCTGCACGTCGTGGACGGCGAGCTCACCGACCCGAAGCTCCCCCTCGTGCTCGGCCACCAGGTCGTGGCCGAGACCGCTGACGGGCGCCGCGTCGGGATCCCGTGGCTCGGCTGGGCCTGCGGCGAGTGCCGCTACTGCCTGAGTGGTCGCGAGAACCTCTGCGACCGCGCGCGCTTCACCGGCTACACGCTCGACGGGGGCTACGCCGAGTGCGTGGTCGCCGACGAGCGCTTCTGCCTCGAGCTCCCGGACGCCTACGACGACGCACACGCCGCGCCGTTGCTCTGCGCCGGGCTGATCGGGTTCCGGGCGCTGCGGCTCGCCGGCGAGGCGGAGCGGCTCGGGCTCTACGGCTTCGGCTCGTCGGCACACATCGTCGCCCAGGTTGCGCGCTGGCAGGGCCGGCGGGTCTTCGCCTTTACGCGGCCCGGCGACGAGCCGGCGCAGGCGTTCGCCCGCGAGCTCGGCGCCGAGTGGGCCGGCGCCTCGGACGAGCCGTCGCCGGAGGAGCTGGACGCCGCGATCCTGTTCGCGCCCGCGGGCGAGCTCGTCCCGGCCGCGCTGCGCGTGCTCGCGAAGGGCGGAACGGTCGTCGCCGCCGGGATCCACATGAGCGACGTGCCGGCGTTCCCGTACGACCTGCTCTGGGGCGAGCGTTCGGTGCGGTCGGTCGCGAACCTCACGCGCCGCGACGGCGTGGAGTTCCTGGAGCTCGCCCCGCGCGTGCCGGTGCGGACCGAGGTCGAGACGCTGCCGCTGTCCGCGGCGAACGAGGCGTTGGACCGACTTCGCTCGGGGCAGGTGCGAGGCTCGCTCGTGCTCGTGCCCGAGTGACTCAGGCGTCGTCGAGCGCGGCCCTCAGACCGGCGACGTACTCGCGCAACGCGGCCGGCCCGTCCTGCGCGACCTCGACCGCGCGGGAGCCGACGACGATCCCGTCTGCGAGCGCGGCGGCCGCGTGCGCGTGCTCGGGCGTCGAGATGCCGAAGCCCGCGTAGAGCGGCAGGTCGGTGGCTGCCCTGGCCCGGGCGACGAGGCCGGCGAGGGCGGGGGAGAGGTCGTCGCGCGCGCCGGTCGTGCCCGCGATCGTGACGAGGTAGAGCCAGCCGTGGGTGGTCGCGGCGGCGAGCGCCACCCGCTCGTCGGTGGAGGTCGGAGCGACGAGCTGGACGCGCCGCAGCTCCGGCCGGTCTCCTGCGGGGAGGTCGGCGACGATCAGGCTCGTCGCCCCGGCGGCCTCCGCGTCCGCTGCGAACCGCTCCCAGCCGTGCGCCTCGAGCAGCGACGCGTAGGTCATCGGCACGAGCGGAGTGTGCGGCAGGCGCGCGCGCGTCTCGGCGAGACACTCGAGGCAGGCCGCGGTGCGCATGCCCTGCGCGAGTGCCCGCTCGGCCGCGCGGCGGATGACCGGCCCGTCGGCCAGGGGGTCGGAGAACGGGAAGCCGAGCTCGACGAGGTCGGCGCCGCCGTCCACCGCCGCTTCGGCGAGTCCGGGCGTGTCGGGCCCGCACATCAGGTAGATCGCGAGCGCCCTGGGACGAACCGGAACGGACTCGGCACGGTCCCGTGACACCCCCGCGCGCCTTTCGCCGCTAGCGTCGGTTTCCCCGGGTGGGTGGGGGCTAGGGATGGGTCCCGTCGCTTCGCGCTGCGCCGTCATTGCGCGCCGACCTCGGCCAGGTCCTTGTCGCCGCGGCCGGAGAGGCACACGAGCACGAGCTCCTCGTCGAGCTCGGCAACCCGTGCCAGCGCGTGCGCGGGCTCGAGCGCCGGAAGGATGCCCTCCGTCCGGGCCAGCCGCCGGAATGCCGCCAGCGCCTCCTCGTCGCTCGTCCCCACGTACTCGGCGCGGCCGCTGTCGCGCAGAAAGGCGTGCTCGGGGCCGACGCCCGGGTAGTCGAGTCCGGCCGAGATCGACTCCGCATCCAGCACCTGCCCGTCCTCGTCGGCGAGCACGGAGGAGCGCGAGCCGTGCAGCACCGCCGGCCGCCCGGAGCCGAGGCTCGCCGCGCCGCCGGCCTCCACGCCGACGAGCCGCACTTCGAGGTCGTCCACGAAGCCGGCGAAGAGCCCGATCGCGTTCGAGCCGCCACCGACGCAGGCGACCGCGACCTCCGGCAGCCGCCCTTCCGCCTCGAGCATCTGTTCGCGGGCCTCGCGCCCGATCACCGACTGCAGCTCCCGCACGATCTCCGGGTACGGCGCAGGGCCGACGCACGAGCCGATCAGGTAGTGCGTGTCCTCGACGTTGGTGATCCAGTCGCGGATCGCCTCGCTCGTCGCCTCCTTCAGCGTCCGCGTCCCGAACTCGACCGGCCGCACCTCGGCGCCGAGCAGCGCCATTCGCTCGAGGTTCGGTCGCTGCCGGCGCATGTCCTCGGAGCCCATGTAGACGACGCAGTCGAGCCCGAAGCGCGCGCAGACCGTGGCGGTCGCGACGCCGTGCTGGCCCGCGCCCGTCTCGGCGACGATCCGCCGCTTGCCGAGCCGCAGCGCGAGCAGCGCCTGCCCGAGTGCGTTGTTGAGCTTGTGCGCGCCCGTGTGCAGCAGGTCCTCGCGCTTCAGGTAGAGCCGCTTGCCGGGCGCGAAGCGCTCCGCGAGGGTCAACGGCGTCGGGCGGCCGGCGTAGCTGCGGCCGAGCTCGTCCAGCTCCTCGTGGTAGCGAGGATCCTCGCGCGCCTCGCGCCACCCGGCCTCGAGCTCGTCCAGCGCCGGGATCAGCGTCTCCGGGACGAAGCGGCCGCCGTACTCGCCGTAGGTCAGCTCCACCGCGCCGCCTCCACGTACGCGCGCACGCGCTCGTGGTCCTTCACGCCCGGCTCGGTCTCGAGGCTGGAGCTCGCGTCCACCGCCCAGGGGCGCACCCGCTCGATCGCCTCGCGGACGTTCTCGGGCGAGAGGCCGCCGGCCAGCACGACCCGGCCCTGCGCGCGCACCGCCCGCTCCAGGTGACCGGGGTCCTCGTCAGCCCACGCGCGGTCGACGACGCGTGCGACCTCCCGACCGCGGCGCAACAGAACTCCTTCTCTCGCCCGGTGACCGTTCTCGCGTGCGTACAGCTGGACGAGGTCGGCGCCGTCGTCCGTCACCTCCCCGACGTGCACCGCCACCGAGAGCATCGTGTCCGGGACCGCGAGCACGTGCGAAGCGCGCCGCGGCGTCTCCTGTGCGAGCACGAAGCCCGCGAGGTCGGCGCCCGCCTCGGCTGCGGCGACGACGTCCTCCTCGCGCGTGAGCCCGCAAACCTTGACGAGCGGCCGTGCGATCAGCTGCCGGAGCTCCGCCGCGGGGTCGGGCGCCCGCATGAGCGTCGAGCCGACGAGCACCGCGTCGGCGCCCGCGAGCTCGGCCTCGGCGGCGTGCGCGGGCGCGGCGATCGCGCTCTCGGCGACCACCACGCGGTCGCCCGGCGCCGCCTCGACGAGCTCGAGCTGCGCCCGGCGGTCGATCGCGAAGGTCGAGAGGTCGCGGGCATTGACGCCGATCACCGGCGCATCCAGGTCGACCGCCCGCCGCAGCTCCTCCGCGTCGTGCGCCTCGACGAGCGCGTCGAGCCCGAGCTCGTCGGCGGCGCCGAGCAGCTCGCGCATCCGCCCGTCGTCCAGATCGCGCAGCAGGAGGAGCACCGCGTCGGCGCCGAGCGCCCGCAGCTCTTCCAGCTCGCGGCGCTCGGAGAAGAATCCCTTCGCGAGCAGCGGCAGGCTGCTGGCCGCTCGCGCGGCGGCGAGATCCGCTGGGCTCCCCGCGAAGCGCTCGTCGACGAGGATCGAGACCGCCGCTGCGCCCGCACGCTCGAACGCGGCCGCCAGCGCGGCGGGGTCGGCGTCGGAGCGCAGGTCGCCGGCGGAGGGGGAGCGGCGCTTGACCTCGGCGATCGCCGAGAGACCGTCGCCGGCCAGGGCATCGCGCAGCCGCGCCATCAGGCCGGCACCTCCGCCGCGAGCGAGAACTCGATCAGCTCGTCCAGCCGCGCCGCCGCGGCGCCCGAGTCGACCGCCTCGCGCGCGAGCTCCAGTCCCTCGCGCAGGTCGGCAGCGTGGCCCGCCGCCGCGATCGCGCCGGCCGCGTTGAGCAGAATCGCGGAGCGCTGGCCACCGTCGCCGCCCTGGAAGACCCTGCGGATCGCGACGGCGTTCTCGTCGGCCGAGCCGCCGCGCAGCTCGTCGGGGGCGCAGCGCGGCACGCCGAGCTCGAGCGGGTCGATCTTGCGCTCGTGGACGCCGCCGTCGACGACCTCGCAGACGAGGTTCGGCCCGGCCGGGGAGAGCTCGTCGATCCCACCCGCGCCGTGGACGACGAACGCGCGCCGCGCACCGAGCTGCGCGAGCACGTCTGCGATCGTGCGAACGAGGGACGGTGCATAGACGCCGACCACCTGTGCCCGCGCGCCCGCCGGGTTCGTCAGCGGGCCGAGCACGTTGAAGACCGTCCGCGTCGCGAGCTCGGTCCGCACCGGCGCAGCGTGCCGCATGGCGGGGTGGTGCGTCGGCGCGAAGAGGAAGCCGAAGCCGAGCTCGTCGATCGAGCGCTCGATCCGCGCCGGTGGGAGCTCGAGCTTGAAGCCGAGCGCCTCGAGCACGTCCGCCGAGCCCGAGGACGACGAGACCGCACGGTTGCCGTGCTTCGCCACGCCCGCGCCCGCCGCCGCCGCGACCAGCGCGGCAGCGGTCGAGATGTTGATCGTCCGCGCGCCGTCGCCGCCCGTTCCCGCGGTGTCGACGAGGTCGTCTCGCTGAGGCCGCACCGTCAGCACATGCGCGCGCATCGCCTCGGCGCACCCGGCGATCTCGTCCGCGGTCTCGCCCTTCAGCCGCAGCGCCACGAGCAGCCCGCCGATCTGCGCCGGCGTGGCGTCACCGCTCATCACCTCGTTCATCACGGCGCGCGCCTGCTCGCGCGAGAGGTCGTGGCCGTCGAGCAGCCGCGCGAGCGCTTCCTGCACGGTCACCGAGCGCCCTCCAGGAAGTTGCGCGCGAGCTCCGGGCCCACCGGCGTCAAGACCGACTCGGGGTGGAACTGGACGCCGTCCACTGGCAGCTCGCGGTGGCGCACGGCCATCACCTCGCCGTCGGCGCACGTGGCCGAGACCTCCAGCGTGTCGGGCACCGTCGTCGCGGCGAGTGAGTGGTAGCGGCCGGCGTCGAACTGCTCCGGCAGCCCGCGGAAGAGCCCCCGCCCGTCGTGCTCGATCGCGCTGGCCTTGCCGTGCACGAGTCGCTGCGCCTGCCCCACGGACCCGCCGAACGCCTCCACGATCGCCTGGTGCCCGAGGCAGACGCCCAGCGTCGGCGTGGTTGGAGCGAGCTGTCGCACGATCTCGACCGAGGCGCCCGCGTCACCCGGGCGCCCGGGACCGGGGGAGACGACGAGGTGCGAGGGCGCGAGCCGCCGCGCCTCGTCCGGGCCGATCGCGTCGTTGCGGCGCACGACCACCTCCGCGCCGAGCTCTCCGAAGAGGTGCGCGAGGTTGTAGGTGAACGAGTCGTAGTTGTCGATCAAGAGGATCACTGCCGCGCCTCCGCCAGCTCGATCGCCGTCTCGAGCGCGGCCAGCTTGCGCAGGCACTCGTCGTGCTCGGCGGCCGGGTCGGAGTCGGCCACGATCCCGGCGCCGGCCTGCAGCAGCGCGACGCCGTCGTGCAGCACGACCGTCCTGATCGCGATGCAGGCGTCGAGCGCCTCTCCGGGCAGGGCGTAGAGCACCGCCCCCGCGTACGGCCCGCGGCGATGGCGCTCCAGCTCCGAGATCAGCTGCATCGCCCGCACCTTCGGGGCGCCCGAGACCGTCCCGGCGGGGAAGCACGCGCGCAGCAGGTCGAAGTGCGAGACCTCCGGGTGCAGCTCGCCGACGACCTCCGAGACGAGGTGGGTGACGTGCGAGAAGCGCTCCGGCTCGAGGAAGCGCGCCACGCGCACCGATCCCGGGCGGCAGACCCGCGAGAGGTCGTTGCGGCCGAGGTCGACGAGCATCACGTGCTCCGCGCGGTCCTTCTCGGAGGAGAGCAGCCGCTCGGCGTCGCCGTCGCCCGGCCGTGTCGTGCCCGCGATCGGGTTCAGCGAGGCGTCACGCCCCTCGGCCTTGACGAGCGTCTCGGGCGAGGAGCCGACCAGGGCGAGGCCGTCGAGCTCGAGCAGAAACAGGTACGGCGAGGGGTTCACGCGGCGCAGCGAGCGGTACAGCTCGAGCGCGCTCGCTGAGGTCGGCCGCTCGGCGCGCTGCGAGAGCACAACCTGGAAGGCGTCTCCGGCGCGGATGTGCTCCTTCGCCTTCACGACCGCCCGTTCGTACTCGTGGCGCGAGGGCAGGCGCCGCGTCGAGCCGGCGCGCGCCCGCGAGGAAGGAGCCGTCGAGGGCTGCGGCCCCTCGAGCAGCTCGCCGACAGTGCCCGGGTCGCCGCACAGAACCTCGGCCATCCCGAGGCCGTGGTCGAAGCGGACGAGCGTCTCGGCGACGACGAAGCGGCTCTCCGGCAGCCCGCGGCCCTCGTCGGGTAGCGAAACCGTCGGCTCGAGCCGCGCGACGTGGTCGTAGCCGAGGTAGCCGACGACCGGCAGCCCGCACGCCTCCGCCTCGTCGACGTCGACGATCCGCGAGCCGCAGCCGACGAACGAGTGGCGTCCGAGCCGGCCCTTCTCGACGGATTCGAGCAGGAAGCTCGCGCGCCCGCCCTCCCGCAGGCGGAGGTAGGCCCCGAGGGGGGTGAGGAGGTCGGTGGAGATGACGGTGAGTGCGTTCATGGAAAACAAAAAGACCCTCCGTGTGGAAGGTCTGAGAGCGGAACGGGGATTCGTCTAGGTCAGGTCAGCCGACGCTCCCGCCCCGCTCGTGGCGCCAGGCCCAGCCCCAGGTGCGCGGTGCGAGAGTCATCGCTCGCAAGCGTAGGCGCAGCTGGGGCCGGGCGTCAAGCATCAGGCTCGGGTCGTCTCGGCTGGCTCGGTCTCCAGGAGCTCGGTGAAGAGCGCCCGGTAGTGCACCATCGCCGTCCGCAGATCCTCGGTCGAGGCCTTGCCGCGCTCGTTCGCGACCGAGATCCCGTGCGCGGCGCGGTAGTTCGAGATCACCTCGGGGTGGTCGACCGAGAGGTCGTTCGCCCGCTGCTCGAAGTCGTCGACCGGGTAGCCGCGGTCGCGCATCACCTGCTGGATCAGGCGGTCCGCCTCGCCGACGGAGGCCTCGGGGTCGTCCACGAAGCGCGCCTGCGTGTCGTGCCACTCGCTCGCGTAGCGGTCGCGCGCCTCGGGCGCCAGCGGCTGGATGTCGAGGTCGTCGCGGCGCTTCTGCCGGTCGGCGAGCTCGGACTCGGCCTCGCGGCGGTTGGGGGCGTCAGCAACCGTGCGGTCGTACTCGCTGCCGAAGCGCTCCTGCAAGCCTCTCCGCCGGCGGGTGTTGTAGGCGCTCCAGGCGATCGCGGCCACGATGACCACGGCGGCGATCACGATCACGATCCAGGCCCAGTTCGGCATGTCTTGCTCCTTTCGTCGGGTCGGACTGCCCTTCCCGGTCCACGGAACGGCAAACGGCGGCATAGGCTGCACGGCCATGGCCGTCCCCGAGCTCCTCCGCCGGCTGTTGACCGCGCCGGGCCCCTCCGGCTACGAGACCGCCGCCGCGACCGTGTGGCGCGAGGCAGCGTCAGAGTTCGCCGAGGTGACGAGCGACGCGATGGGCTCGTCGGTCGCGCGCGTCCCGGGAAGCGGCGACGGCCCGTTGCTCGCGCTGCTCGGCCACATCGACGAGATCGGCCTGCTGGTCACACACGTCGACGAGCAGGGGTTCGTCTACTTCCTCACGGTCGGCGGCACGCGGCCGGACGTCCTGCTCGGGCAGCGCGTCGAGCTCGTCACGCGCGGCGGCTCGGTCCCGGGCGTGATCGGCCGTCAGGGCGGCAAGCGCCCCAAGCCCGGCGAGAAGCCGGAGCGGGTCGAGCTCGACCATCTGCACGTCGATGTCGGCGCGCGCAGCCGGGAGGAGGCGCTCGGGCTGTTGCAGATCGGCGACGTCGCCGTGATCGCGGGCGAGCCGGCGGAGCTGGCCGGCGGCCGGATCGCTTCACGCTCGCTCGACAACCGACTCGGCGCGTACGTCGCGCTCGAGGCGGCGAGGGCGGTGGCCGAGGCCGGCGGTGCCCCCGGTGACGTCGCCGCGGTGGCGGCCGTGCAGGAGGAGGTCGGCGACTACGGCGGCGCCCGCACGACGGTCTTCGCGCTACAGCCGCAGGTCGCGCTCGCGATCGACGTCACCGGTGCGACCGACATCCCGGAGGGCGACCCGAAGACCGACGGCGAGGCCAAGCTCGGCGCCGGCCCGATCGTCAACCGCGGCTCGACCATCAACCCGAAGGTCTTCGAGCTGCTCGTCGCGGCCGCCGAGGCCGAGGGCATTCCGTACGCGGTCAACGTCTCCGCGGGCGACACGCACACCGACATGGACGCCGCCTACGCGAGCCGCGCCGGGGTCGCGACCGGCCTCATCTCTCTGGCGACCCGCTACATCCACACCCCGGGCGAGGTCGTCTCGCTCGACGACGTCGAGGCGGCGATCCGGCTCGTGGCGGCCTTCGCGCGGCGGCTCGAGCCCGGGCTCGACTTCACTCGCTAGGGTTTTTCGCATGGCCCGCACCGTCATCGTCTCGGCAGTCCGCACGCCGTTCGCCAGGCTCGGCGGCGCCCTGGTCGAACACGAGGCAACCGAGCTCGGGGCGATCGCGATCCGCGCCGCGCTCGACCGCGCCGGGGTCGAGGACGACGAGGTCGATTACGCGATCATGGGTCAGGTACTGCAGGGCGGAGCCGGCCAGGCGCCCTCGCGGCAGGCGACGATCGGCGCCGGCCTCCCCGTCGAGCTTCCTTCCGACACGGTCAACAAGGTGTGCGCCTCCTCGATCCGTGCGGTCGAGATCGCCGACCAGATGATCCGTGCCGGCGACGTCGAGGTGGTCGTCGCGGGCGGGATGGAGTCGATGTCGAACGCGCCGTACGCGCTGAAGAAGGCGCGCTTCGGCTACCGGCTCGGCGACGGCACGCTGATCGACCTGATGACCCACGACGGGCTGACGTCGAGCTTCGACGACAAGCACATGGTCGAGCAGGCCTCGTTCGTCTCCCGCGAGCTCGGCATCTCGCGCGAGGAGCAGGACCTCTGGGCGCTGCGCTCACACGAGCGCGCGGTGAAGGCGATCGACGAGGGCCGCTTCGAGTCGGAGATCGTCCCGGTCGGCGACTTCGCGGTCGACGAGGGCCCGCGGCGCGACACGTCGATCGAGAAGCTCGCACGCCTGAAGCCGGTCTTCGACCCCGAGGGCACGACCACGGCGGGAAACGCGCCGGGCGTGAACGACGGTGCAGCCGCGCTGGTGGTCACGAGCGACGAGTTCGCGAAGCGCCGCGGGCTCGAGGTGCTGGCGACGATCGTCTCGCAGGGGTACGTCGCCGACGAGTTCGCCTATTTGGCGCGCACTCCGGCGAAGGCCGGGGCGATCGCGCTCGAGAAGGCGGGCAAGACGATCGACGACGTCGAGCGCGTGGAGCTGAACGAGGCCTTCTCGTCGGTGGTGCTGAACTCGACGAAGATGCTCGGCGCCGACCCTGAGAAGGTGAACGTGAACGGCGGCGCGGTTGCGCTCGGCCACCCGATCGGCGCCTCCGGCGCACGGATCCTCGGGACGATGGTGCACGAGCTGCGGCGAAACGGCGGCGGCCTCGGGCTCGCCGCGATCTGCTCCGGCGGCGGTCAGGGCGACGCGATCCTGCTGGAGGTCTAGCGCGTGCCGCAGCAGGTCTGGCCGTACCTGCTCTACGAGGACGGCGAGGCAGCGATCGAGTTCCTGACGCGCGCGTTCGGCTTCCGCGAAGTCGACCGCACGATCGGAGCAGCCGGCGGCCTGCACGCCGAGCTCGACCTCGGCGGCCGCCGCGTCTACGTCGGCCAGCCGCCGACGGGCTTCCAGAACCCGGCCAGGGTCGGCCGGACGTCGCTGGTCTTCATCCTGCTCGACGGCGTCGACGCGCACTGCGAGCGCGCTCGCGCCGAGGGCGCTGAGATCGTGGAGGAGCCGACCGACGTCAGCGCAGCGGGTCACCGGCGCTACGGCTGCCGCGACCCGCAGGGCCACGAGTGGTTCTTCGCGCAGCCGCTCGACGACCGCTAGAGCCGCAGCCGCTTGCGACAGCGAACGGCGATCGCGTCCACGCCTCCGTGCGGGAGCCGCTTTCGGCCGCCGTCTGCGCTCCAGCCCGCGGCCTCGTACAGGCGCCGCGCCCTCGGGTTGTCCTCCAGCACCCACAGGACGGCGGTCTCGAAACCGGCCTCGCGAAGCGCCGTCTCTGCGCGCTCGAGCAGCGCTCGGCCCGCCCCCTTTCCCCATGCTGCGGGCTCGACGTAGAGCGCGAAAAGCTCACCCGGTGCGGTCTCGTCCTCCGCTGGGCCGGATGAGACGAACCCGGCGACGCGGCCCCCGAGCTCGGCGACGAAGACGTCGAAGGTGCTAGCGGAGAGCGTTCGCGTCCAGAGGTCGCGGCGCTCGTCGACCGAGAGCCCTTCGAGGTACTCGAACGGAAAGGCGTGGGCGTAGGCGACGCGCCAGGTCTCGACCTGAATCGCTGCGATCGCGGCCGCGTCGCGCGTTGTGGCTCGTCGCAGGCGGGGCTCGCGCGCCACGAGCGCACGTTAGCCTCCTGCGCGTGAAGTTCGAGCACGTCCTCGTCGTGGGTGCCGGCCAGATGGGCGGTGGGATCGCGCAGGTGATGGCCGCCTCCGGCCGCCGCGTCTCGATCTACGACGCCGCTCCCGGAGCGGTCGAGCGCGGCGTCGAGACCATGCGCAGGAGCCTGGCGAAGCTCGCCGAGAAAGGAGGGCCCGATCCCGACGAGGTGCTCGCGCGGGTCGAGCCGGTGGACGACCTCGTCCCCACCGAGCTGATGGTCGAGGCGGTCGTCGAGGACGCGGCCGTGAAGGTGGACGTCTTCCGGCGCGCGGACGAGACGCTGCCGTCCGAGGCGGTGCTGGCCTCGAACACGTCCTCGATCCCGATCAGCTCTCTCGCGGCCGCGACGAGCCGGCCCGACCGGGTGATCGGGATGCACTTCTTCAATCCGGTGCCCGTGCTGAAGCTGGTGGAGGTCGTCCGCGGCCGCGAGACCTCGGACGAGACCGCGCAGGCGATCACCGAGCTCGCCGTCGAGCTCGGCAAGACCCCGGCTGTCGCCAACGACTTCCCGGGGTTCGTCTCGAACCGGATCCTGATGCCGTTCATCAACGAGGCCGTGTGGGCGCTGCACGACGGCGTCGCCGAGGCGGAGGCGATCGACACGATCGCGAAGCTGGGCTTCGCGCACCCGCTGGGGCCGCTTGCGCTCGCCGACCTGATCGGCCTCGACACCTGCGTCGCGATCATGGAAGTCCTGCGCGACGGCCTCGAGGACGATCGCTACGCGCCCTGCCCGCTGCTCGAAGAGTATGTAAATGCAGGGAGATTGGGCCGCAAGTCTGGGGCCGGTTTCTTCATCTATTCATAAGACCGTTCGGTCTGCCGATAGATCACTTGACCCAGGCCGCCCAAGGAGGTTCCACTGCGCCTCTTGCTGGTTGACGACGACGACGGCATCCGAGCCCTGCTTCGCACGACGTTCGAGGCTGTCGACGTCGAGGTGGACGAGGCTTCGGACGCCGCGGTCGCGCGGCAGCGCATCGCAGCAGCGCGTCCCGACGCGATCGTCCTCGACGTGGGCATGCCAGGGCTCGACGGCATCGGCTTCTGCGCGCAGCTGAAGGGGTCGCGCGTGACGCGAGACATCCCGGTCGTCCTCCTGACCGGGTCCGACCTCGCGAACGAGGCGACGGCGCAGGAGGTCGACGCCGACGCGCTCCTGCTGAAGCCGTTCAGCCCGCTCGAGCTGCTGGCGGTCGTGGAGCGCCTCGCGGGCGGACTCCACGCGTTGCCGTTCCGCGCCGGCCGCAAGAAGCAGCCCGGCGAGCAGCTGCTGCTCTACGCGCGCGACCTGCGCCACCTGCTCGAGCTCGAGCGCGGGCAGCGTCGCCTGCTGGAGGAGGCCTATCACGAGACGGTGGCCGCGCTCGCCGGGGCGCTCGAGTCCAAGGACAGCGGTACCGGGGAGCACTCGCAGCGCGTGCACCGCTACGCGCTTGAGCTCGCGCACGTCGCGGCGCCGGAGGTCGCGGAAGACGAAAGCGTGGCCTACGGCTTCATGCTCCACGACGTCGGCAAGATCGGGATCCCCGACCGGATCCTGCAGAAGCCCGGCCCGCTCACCGACCCGGAGCGTCGCCTGATGCAGACGCACACCATCCTCGGCGAGCAGCTCCTGCGCGGCGTCTCGTTCCTGCAGGGCGGCGGCCTCCAGGTCGTCCGCTCGCACCACGAGCGTTGGGACGGCAGGGGGTACCCGGACGGCCTCGCGACGACGGAGATCCCGATCGCGGCGCGCATCTTCGCGCTGGTCGACGCGCTGGACGCGATGACGAGCGATCGGCCCTACCGGCGGGCTCTCAGCTGGGCGGCGGCCGGCCGGGAGCTCGTGGCGCAGTCGGGCAGGCAATTCGACCCTTCGGTCGTCGACGCCTTCCGCTCCCGGGAGCGCACGCTGCGGCGCATCCGGCGCGAGTTCGCCGGCAGGACGGCCCTCGCCGTCTAGGCCGTCGTCGCGGGCGGCCCGATCGTCTCGGTCTGGTGCCAGAGCACGATCTTCCCCTTCACCACGCGGAAGATCGCAGTCGCTCGCTCGCCGGGCCCATCGCAGCGGCTGTGGCTGCGGTTGCCCAGCTCGAACGTCGCGGTCGCAGTCTGGCCCTTGGTCTTGATCGAGACGATCCGGCCGGAGCAGGGGAGATGGGAGTTCCAGGCGACGGCCTCGCCGTGCGTGTGGAGCGTCGTCACCATGTCGCCCTGGACGACCTCGGCGCCGCGGGCGAAGAGGTCGGCGGCGCGCTCGTTGTCATCGGTGTTCAGGGCCTGGCTCCAGGCGCGGACGACGCTCTCGGCCGAGGGCGGGCTTCCGCCACAGCCGGCCGCGACCGCGACGAGCAGGGCGGCGAGGGCGGCGATCCTCACGCGAGCGCCTCGCGCACGAGCCGAGCGCACATCCGTTCCAGCTCCTGCCGCAGAAGCTCGGGGTCGGAGTACCAGCTCCACGGCAGCGTGCCCTGCGCGGTCCCGGAAGCCAAACCGGGCACGACTATACTCGCGGCCCGTGCGAAGGCGACCGGCGCTCGAGAGCGTGTGGACGGCCACGTGCCGGGTATCAGCGGCCGTCCGTCAACCCAAGCTGGACGCGTAGCGTGTTCGAGTTCACGGACGACCAGCGGGAGATCCAGGCGCTGGCGCGGGAGTTCGCGCAGGCGGAGATCGAGCCGAACGCCTCCCAGTGGGACCGCGAGCACGGCTTCCCGCTCGAGCTCTTCGGGAAGCTCGCCGACCTCGGGCTGCTCGGCGTCTGCATCCCGGAGGAGTACGGCGGCGTGGGCGCGGACTTCCTCTCCTACATCCTCGTTCTCGAGGAGCTCTCGCGCGCCGACGCCGGCGTGGGGGTGACCGTCGCCGTGCACACGAGCGCGGTGACGCTGCCGATCCTCACGTTCGGCACCGATGAGCAGCGCAGCCGCTTCGTCCCACCGTTGGCGCGCGGGGAGGCGATCGGCGCCTTCGCGCTGACCGAGCCGGAGGCCGGCTCCGACGCCGGCTCGCTGCGCACTGCTGCCGCCCCCGACGGCGACGGCTGGTCGATCACCGGCTCGAAGCAGTGGATCACGAACGGCGGCTTCGGCGGCACGGTGCTCCTCTTCGCGCGCACCGACCCCGACACGCCCGGGCCGAAGGGGGTCTCGGCGTTCGTCCTCGACGGCGACCAGGTCAGGGTCACGCGCGAGGAGGAGAAGCTCGGCCTCAACTCGTCCTCGACGGTCGACCTCGCGATCGAGGGCGTGCACGTCGGCCGCGACCGGCTGCTGCACGAGGAGGGAAAGGGGTTCTCGGTCGCGATGGCTACGCTCGACGGTGGGCGGATCGGGATCGCCGCCCAGGCGCTCGGGATCGCGCAGGCCGCGTACGAGGCGGCACGCGCGTACGCGCTCGAGCGGCGGCAGTTCGGGAAGGCGATCGCGGACTTCCAGGCGATCCAGTGGAAGCTCGCCGACATGGCGACCGAGATCGACGCGGCGCGCCTGCTCGTCTACCGCGCGGCCTGGCTGAAGCAGGAAGGGCGGCCGCACACCGAGGAGGGCGCGAAGGCGAAGCTGTTCGCGTCGGAGGTCGCGCGGCGTCAGAGCGCCGAGGCGATCCAGGTGCTGGGCGGCTACGGGTACACGAAGGAGTTCCCGGTCGAGCGCTACTACCGCGACGCGAAGATCACCGAGATCTACGAGGGCACGAGCGAGATCCAGCGCCTCGTGATCGCCCGCTCGATTCTCGGCCTACGCGAGCGGCAGCTCGCCCAGGGATGAGCCCGCGCAGGCCCGACGAGCCGGTCCGGCTGACGAAGATCTACACGCGCGGCGGCGACGCGGGCGAGACGAGCCTCGGCGACGGCTCGCGCGTCTCCAAGCTCGATCCGCGCGTCGTGGCGTACGGCGCGGTCGACGAGCTCAACTCACACCTCGGCGTCGCCCTCGCGCTTGCGGACCTCGACCCTGCCCTGCGTGGGCCGCTGGCGCGGATCCAGAACGAGCTCTTCGACGTCGGCGCGGACCTCTCCGTGCCGTACGACCCGGGAGCCGAGCGCCTCCGCGTGACCCAGGCGCAGGTCGACGAGCTCGAGCGGCTCTGCGACGAGCACAACGAGCGGCTGCCCGAGCTGAAGAGCTTCGTCCTGCCGGGCGGGAGCGAGACCGCCGCCCGCCTGCACGTCGCCCGCGCGGTCTGCCGACGCGCGGAGCTCGCGGCCCTGGCCGCAGCGCGCGAGGTCGAGCTCGACCCGCTCGTCGCCGTGTACCTGAATCGCCTCTCGGATCTGCTCTTCATCCTCGCGCGCAGCGCGAATGCCGGCGGCGACGAGCCGCTCTGGAAGCCGGGCGGCGGCTAGGAGACCGGCGCGACAGCGCGGCCGACGACGAGCCCGCGCGCCTCGCCCGAGGGGTCGAACACCTCGACCTGGTACTTCGAGTCGGGCCAGCCGACGTAGGCGCTCGACGGCGCCTTCGAGGAGATCACGGCGAGACCGCCGTCGTCGAGCGGCACCGAGGCGGTGTCGGTCCGCTGCGCGGCCCGCTCCAGGTTCGCGTAGGCGCTCGCGTCGGGGTAGGTGCCGACGGTGACGAAGCCCGCGTGCGGGTCGCCAGCCGACACGCCCTGCGGGAGGTAGCGGACGAAGACACGCCCGCTCCCCGTCACCGTGAGCTCGTACGAGTAGCCCGCCCGGGCGCCGGCCCAGTAGATCGGGTGCCCGACCGCCTCGGCGACCCGCTCGAGGGCCGCGCGCGTGACCAGCGCCGGGCCGAACGTGCCCACGCGCGGGCCGTCGTTTCCGCGTTCGCGGACGAGCAGCCACCCGACGAGGACGGCGGATGCGAGGACCGCGACGCCGAGCCTCAGGAGCCGCTGGTACGTCTCGGGCCGGTGGACGCGCGCCGTCGTCTCCATCGGCTGGGTCGTTCCCACCGGGAGGCGGGGATCCTGCCTCGCCTGGCCGAGCGCGCTCATCAGCCGAGCTTGCGGGCGACCAACGTCGTGCCCGCGCGGGTCGTCGATGTACGGCCGGCGGCCGCGGTGTTGTTGGCGAAGCGGAACTGGACGGTGCCGTTCGCAGTCGGGCGAAGCATCAGCTCGAGCTCGAACACGCGCGGGGTGTCGGCGGCGTCGGTGCCGAGCGCGATCGAGGTCAGGTTTGCGGCGGCCCCGAAGCGCACGCCGGTCGAGACGTTGATCGCGTCTGCCGTCGTGTTGTCGCCGACGTAGCGAACGAAGCCCGAGCTGGACGGGAAGCTGAAGTCGCACTTGTAGTCCCCTGCGGCGGCGTTGCCGCTGTACGAGAGCAGGAGCTGGACGTACCAGGTCTCACCCGAGTTGACGCTGAAGCTGAGCTGGCTGTCGTTCTGCAGCGTCGAGTTGTTCGTGACGGTCTGGTCGGCCGACTTCGTGATGTCGACGTCCCAGGCGTTCAGGCCCTGAGTGCCGGTCGTGCCCTTCGCGCCCGTTGCGCCCTTGGCCCCGGTTGTGCCCTTGGCACCGGTGGCGCCCTTCGAGCCCGTCGCGCCCTTGGAGCCCGTCGCGCCCTTGGAGCCCGTCGCGCCCTTGGAGCCGGTGGTGCCCTTCGAGCCGGTGACGCCCTTGGCTCCCGTCGCACCCTTCGCGCCGGTCGGTCCTTGTGCCCCGGCCGGGCCTTGCGTGCCTGTCGCGCCCTTCGAGCCGGTGACGCCCTTGGCTCCCGTCGCACCCTTGGCGCCGGTCGGTCCTTGGGCCCCGGCCGGGCCCTGCGTGCCCGTCGCGCCCTTGGCGCCTGTGACGCCCTTCGCACCCGTGGTGCCCTTCGCGCCCGTCGCGCCCTTGGCTCCGGTGGCGCCCTTCGAGCCGGTCGCCCCCTTCGCCCCGGTGACGCCCTTGGCCCCGGTCGGGCCCTGCGCGCCTGCGATGCCCTGGGCGCCCGTCGTTCCCTTGGTACCCGTTGCGCCGTTCGAGCCGGTTGCGCCCTTCGAGCCCGTGACCCCCGTCGCGCCGGTCGAACCCTGCGCGCCCGTCGCGCCCTTCGAGCCGGTCGCGCCCTTCGAACCGCTGGCGCCCTTGGCGCCCGTGGTTCCCTTGGCGCCGGTAACACCTGTCGCGCCCTTGGCGCCGGTCGGACCTTCTGCGCCGGCAGGGCCCGCGATGCCCTGAGACCCCGTAGTGCCCTTCGCACCCGTGGCACCCTTCGAGCCCGTCACGCCCTTGGAGCCGGTGACGCCCTTAGAGCCGGTGTTGCCCGTGGCACCCTTCGCGCCTGAGGCACCCGTAGCGCCCGTCGCTCCCCTGGCGCCCGTCGGGCCCTGGGCTCCGGCCGGGCCCGCTGCGCCCTGAGCGCCCGTCGATCCCTTGGCGCCCGTCGCACCCTTGGCCCCGGTGACACCCTTCGCACCCGTCGAGCCGTTCGCGCCCGTCGCACCCTGCGATCCGGTCGCCCCCTTCGAGCCCGTGGCGCCCTTCGCGCCTGCGGGCCCCTGGGAGCCGGTGGTGCCCTTGGCTCCGGTTGCGCCCTTGACGCCTTGCACTCCCTGGGCGCCCGTGCTTCCCGTCGCGCCGCGATCGCCCTTGGGCCCCTGCGGGCCGATCGGGCCCTGCGGCCCCGCGGGGCCGGTCGCACCCTTCGCGGCCGCGGTTCCAGGAATGCCCTGCGGCCCCGTCGCCCCGGCGGGCCCGGTCGCGCCTGTGGCGCCGTTCGGGCCGGTAGGTCCAGAGATGCCCATCAGGCCGATCGGCCCTCGGGGGCCGGGTGGCCCGGCTGCGCCGCGGTTGCCGTGCGGCCCGGCCGGGCCGCGCAGCTGACCGGAGAAGCTCGGCGTCCCCGAGGACGTGCCCGACCCGCTGTTTCCGGGCGCGGTGCCGCTGCCACTCGCCGCCGGAGCGGGCGCGATCGTGCTCGTGCCGCCCGACTGCTGCCCGCCGGTCGAGCTCGACCGCGGCGCCTTCGCGTGCTGCTTCAACACCACTGCCGAGAGCGGGGCCCGCGTGACCTCTGCCGGCGAGACGGCGTCGTGCAGGACGAACGCGCCGACGCCCGCGGCCACCGCCAACGGCAGCAGCGCGATCGCCGGCGCCCGCCGCAGAAATGTGGGTGCCCGCAGGTCGCGGACGATGTTCCGCACGCTCGCCACGGTTACTACATCGGCTCCGCAGGCGTGTGAACGGGCTGAGTCCGGTGTGAAACCGGTATGAGCGAGCCGAGAGTCCCCGCAACGAGGGATCTGCCGCCGATCACGCGGCGAGCTCGTGCGGAGGTCGCTCGACGCCGCCCTGGGAGAGCGGGAGCTCGACGCGGACGGTCGTGCCCACGTCGAGGGCGCTCTCGAGCGCGATCCGCCCGCCGTGTCGCTCGACGATCGTCTTCGCGATCGTCAGCCCGAGCCCGGTGCCGGGGATCGCGTGCTCGGTCGCGCGCGCGCTGCGGAAGAACCGCTCGAAGAGCCGCGCCAGCTCGTCCTCGCGGAGCCCGAGGCCGGTGTCCTCGACTTCGAGCACCGCGCTGCCCTCCGCGGCGGCCAGCCGCACCTCCACCCGCCCGCCGGCGGGCGTGAACTTGATCGCGTTCGAGATCAGGTTGTCGAGCACCTGGGCGAGGCGCGCGCGGTCGCCGTCGAGCGCGGGCAGGTGGTCGACGGTCGATGTGACGGCGACGCCCTTCGCGGCGGCCGCCGGCAGCGCGCTCTCGACGCACTCCGCAACGAGCTCCTCGAGGTCGACGGGGCCGAGCTCGAAGGCGAGCTTGCCCGCATCGACCTGCGCGAGGAAGAGCAGGTCGGAGACGAGCTCGAGCAGGCGCTCCGAGTTGCGGTCGACGACAGCCAGGAAGCGGCGCTGCTCCTCGTCGAGGCCCTCCTCGTCGAGCAGCAGCTCGACGTACCCCCGGATGGAGGTGAGCGGCGTGCGCAGCTCGTGCGAGACCAGCGAGATGAACTCGTCCTTGAGCCCGTCGAGCTCGCGCAGCCGGGCGTTCTGGTCGGCGAGAAGGTGCTGCGCGGCCTCCGCCTCGGCACGCGCCGCCTGCTCGGCCGCGAGCAGTCGCCCACGCTCCTCGGCGTGCGCGTGCAGGCGCCGGTTGTCGTCGGCGAGCCGGCGAGTGACGCGCCGCAGGATCGGGAAGAGCGAGATGAAGAGGGTCAGCAGGGCCAGCGCCAGGATCAGCGCGAGCCGGCTCTGCGCGCCGCCGACGCCGACCGCCACGGCGCGGTAGTCCTGGTCGAGCTCGACGGCGCCGATCGCCCGGCGCTGTCCCTCGAGTCGCACCGGGACGACGACGCGCAGCACCTTCAGGTCGCGTTCGCCGCGCCAGGTGGTCGTACGCCTCACCTGCCGTGTAACGGAGCCGTCCAGCACGTGCGCGAGCTCCTGGCGGTCGCGAACCTTCGAGCCGATGCGGGCGTGGCGCGCCGCGTACGTGACCGTGCCGCTCCGGTCGACGAGGTGTCCGCCGACGATCCCGGGCAGCAGGATGCTCTTGCGGAAGAGCTCGTCGAGCTGGGCGCGGCGGCGCGGGCCGACGGGGCGCGAGAAGTCGCTCGTGCGCAGGTGGCTCCTGAGATTGAGCCCGACGACGGCGCGCGCCTGGCCCTCCATCGTCCGCTGCGCGCGGTTCGCGAGCTCGTTGTTGACGAGCCAGGCGATCGCCACACCGGCCGCCAGGAGCACCGCGCCCGCGTACAGGGCGAAGCGCAGCACGAGCCGGGGACGGGGCTCGAGGTCGGTCGGAAACGCAGCGGAGTGCGCCGGGTCGGGGAACGAAGCCATGGTGCTCGCCGCCCGTTGGATCGGCAGGCGGGCGCTCCGCCGTCACGGCTTTACGACTCGTAACCCACACGGTGCGAGCGCAATTCACCCATTCGGGGGACTCGTGTCGCTCGATCCGGGGCTGCGCTCGCCCCGCGGCGCCTCGAACGGGCACAATCCGCCAATGGCGACGACCGAGGGCCGGCGCGAGCTCGGCGGCGACGACTGGCGGCGCAAGCTCTACGAGGCCGCGCCCGAGCGTCAGGGCGAGCTCTTCAGCACGATCAGCGGCCTCGAGAACGAGCCGCTCTACACGCCCGAGCGGGTCGAGCTCGACTACGACCGCGACCTCGGCTACCCCGGCGCCTATCCGTTCACGCGCGGCGTCTACCCGTCCATGTATCGCGGCCGCCTCTGGACGATGCGGCAGTTCGCTGGCTTCGGCACCGCAGAGGAGACGAACGAGCGCTTTCGCTACCTGCTCGACCACGGACAGACCGGCCTCTCGACCGCCTTCGACATGCCTACGCTGATGGGGTACGACTCCGACCACGAGCGCTCCCTCGGCGAGGTCGGGCGCGAGGGCGTCGCGGTCGACTCGCTCGCCGACGCCGAGACGCTGTTCGAGGGGATCCCGCTCGGCGAGGTCTCGACCTCGATGACGATCAACGGGCCTGCAGCGATGCTGCTCGCCTTCTACGTCGGTGTCGCCGAGCAGGAGGGCGTCCCGCGCGAGGAGCTCCGCGGGACGATCCAGACGGACATCCTCAAGGAGTACATCGCCCAGAAGGAGTGGATCTTCCCGCCCGAGCCCTCGATGCGGCTCGTGACGGACATGGTCGAGTTCTGCGCACGCGAGCTGCCGCGCTGGCACCCGATCTCGATCTCTGGCTACCACATCCGCGAGGCCGGCTCGAACGCGGTGCAGGAGCTCGCCTTCACGCTCGCCGACGGCTTCGCCTACGTCGACGCGGCGATCGAGCGCGGGCTCGACGTCGACGACTTCGCGCCGCGGCTGTCGTTCTTCTTCAATGCGCACCTCGACTTCTTCGAGGAGATCGCCAAGTACCGAGCCGCCCGCCGCATCTGGGCGCGCGAGCTGCGCGAGCGCTACGGCGCGAAGAACCCGCGCTCGTGGCTGATGCGCTTCCACACCCAGACCGCCGGTGTCTCGCTGACCGCGCAGCAGCCCGAGGTGAACATCGTCCGCACCGCGCTGGAGGCGCTCGCGGCCGTCCTCGGCGGGACGCAGTCGCTGCACACGAACTCGTTCGACGAGGCCCTCGCGCTGCCGACCGAGAACGCCGTCCGGCTCGCGCTGCGCACCCAGCAGGTGATCGCGCACGAGACCGGCGTCGTGAACACGATCGACCCGCTCGGCGGCTCCTACTACCTCGAGGACCTGACCAACCGACTCGAGGCGGAGGCGTACGACTACTTCGACCGGATCGAGAAGCTCGGCGGCGTGATCGCGGCGATCAAGGAGAACTTCTTCCAGCGCGAGATCGCCGAGGCCTCGTTCCGCTACCAGGCGGAGGTCGAGGCGAAGCAGCGGATCGTCGTCGGCGTCAACCGCTACGAGCTCGAGGACGAGGGCGAGCTCGAGCTCCTGAGGATCGACCCGGCGCTCGAGCAGAAGCAGGTCGAGCGCGTCCAGGCTCTACGCGGTCGCCGGGACTCGGCGGCCGTCGAGGCCTCGCTCGCGCGCCTGAAGGAGGCGGCCGCGCACGAGGATCGGAACCTGATGCCGCTCCTGGTCGAGGCCTCGCGCGCCTACGCGACGCTGGGCGAGATGTGCGACGCACTGCGCGAGACCTGGGGCACCTGGCGCGAGACGCCGGTCTTCTGAAAGCGCTCCCGCGATCTCCTAACTTCCACGCTACTCTCAGCGTCGTATTCCGATGACCCCGATGGAATCAGTCGCGACCACGCTTCAATCTCCGCGCTTCCAGCGCTACCTGCTCTGGGTCGGCGTGGCCGTCCTCGCCGTCGGGGCCGCCGTGCTGACCTTCGCGCTCGTCGGCGGGAGCGACAAGACGGCACACGTGAACCCCGACAAGGGCTTCCACCCGAAGCTGCCGGACAAGGCGATCGCGCTGAAGAACGCGGACGGCGTCACGATCAAGACCTTCTCGCAGCTCAACCCGGAGATCCGCTCCGCGATCACGACTTTCATCGGCACGGCGGTCGCCCGTAAGCACCTCGAGAACTCGTGGGACGTCGTCGCGCCGACCCTGCGCTCCGGCTACACGCAGAAGCAGTGGGCGAGCGGCAACGACCTTCCGGTCGTCCCGTATCCCGGAGTCGACATGAAGCACGTGAACTACTACCTCGACTACGCCTCGACCAAGGAGATCCTGGTCGAGGTCGGCCTCGCCGGAAAGCCTGGCGTGAGCACGCGGCCGGTCACCTTCCAGCTCGGCCTCGTACCGGCCGGGGGTCACCGCTGGCTGGTCGACTACTGGATGCCGCGCTGGACGCCGCCGGTCCCGACGAACTAGCGGCCCGACGCTCCTAGAGCTGGATCTCGAGCCCGTCGTGGGCGAGCTCGAGCGAATCCTGGAGCGGCCGCTCGAACGGCCGGTGGGTGATCAGCAGCCGCTTGGCCCCAGAGGCCTCGAACGCCTCGACCGCCTCGTCCGCGCTGAGGTGACCGCGCGTACCGCCCTCGGGATTCGTCCGTAGCAGCGTCGCCTCGCAGACGAACAGGTCGGCCGCGTGAGCGATCTCGGCGAGGCCGTCGCTCGGGCCCGAGTCGCCGGAGTAGCCGACGACCGTGCCGTTCGCCGAGGCGCGGAAGCCGAACGCGAGCAGCTGGTAGTGCAGCACCCGATGCGCCGTCACCTCGAAGCCGGCGGCGGTGAACGGCTCGCCCTCGACGTACTCCTGCAGCCGAAAGGCTTCCTCGAACATCTCCGGCTGGCCGAGGCGGCCGCCGATCGCACACAGCATCTCGCGTCCCTCGGGGGGAACCCACAGCTCGGGCTGCTCGACGTCGACGCCCGGCCCGACGGTGGCGCCCCAGACCCACGGCACGAGGTCGCCCCAGTGGTCGAGGTGCCAGTGCGTGATCGCGATCGCGTCGACGTGCGGCCAGTCCTCGCGCTCGCGCAGCTTCGCGAGCACCCCGGGACCGCAGTCGAGCAGCAGCCGGCCGGGTCCCTCGAGCAGGTAGCCCGACTGCGCGCCGCCCGGGTTCGGCCAGGCGGGGGAGCAGCCGACGACGGTCAGTTTCACGCTCATATACTCGATCCCATGTCGCGCAAGATCCGTGTCGTCATAGCGAAACCCGGACTTGATGGGCACGACCGGGGGGCGAAGATCATTGCACGTGCACTCAGAGATGCCGGCATGGAAGTCATCTACACCGGTTTGCACCAGACGCCGGAGCAGATCGTCGAGACCGCGATCCAGGAGGACGCCGACGCGGTCGGCATCTCGATTCTCTCCGGCGCGCACATGACGCTCGTGCCGCGCATCCTCGAGGGGCTGCGCGAGAACGGCGCGGAGGACGTGCTCGTCGTGCTCGGCGGGACGATCCCGAACGAGGACGCGGAGGAGCTGCAGCGGCAGGGGGTCGCGGCCGTGTTCACGCCGGGCGCTCCTACGAGCGAGATCGTCGAGTTCCTGCGCGGGAAGGTCCCGGCCTGACCATCCGCGTGGACCGCGACGGCGCGGTCGCGACCGTCACCGTCGACCGGCCCGACGCGATGAACGCGCTCGACCGGCCGACGCTGGAGGAGCTGCGCGACCGGCTCGCGGAGCTCGCGGAGGACGAGTCGGCGCGGGCCGTCGTCCTCACCGGATCCGGCGAGAAGGCGTTCGTGGCCGGAGCGGACATCAAGTACATGAGCGGCCTCGGCGTCGAGGAGGCGAAGGAGTGGGGTGGCCTCGGCCACACCTGCGCGCAGCTGCTGGAGACGATGCCCAAGCCGACGATCGCCGCGATCAACGGCTTCGCGCTCGGCGGCGGCTGCGAGCTCGCGCTTGGCTGCGATCTCCGCTACGCGGCCTCGGCGGCGCGGATCGGCCAGCCGGAGATCAGCCTGGGGATCATCCCCGGCTGGGGCGGCACGCAGCGGCTCGCGCGCGTGTGCGGCCTCGGCGTCGCGAAGGACCTGATCCTCACCGGCCGCCTCGTCGGGGCCGAGGAGGCGCTGCGGTTCGGGCTCGTCAACGGCGTCCACGACCCGGTGCTCGAGCGGGCGCACGAGGTCGCGGAGCTGCTGGCCTCGAAGGCGCCGCTCGCGCTCGCGGCGATCAAGCGGACGACCAACTACGCGCTGCAGGGCGACCACGTCGACAACCTCGGGCGCGAAGCGGAGGAGTTCGGCGGCCTGTTCGCGAGCGAGGACGCGAGGGAGGGCTTGACCGCCTTCGCCGAGAAGCGCGAGCCGAAGTTCTCGGGCCGCTAAAACGGCCGCACCGGCAAAGCCGGCACGGCCTCTTCTGGTCGGCGTCGCGAGCGACGCGCTAAGACGGCCGCACCGGCAAAGCCGGCACGGCCTCTGCTGGTCGGCGCCGCGAGCGACGCGCTCAAACGGCCGCACCGGCCAAGCCGGCACGGCCTCTGCCGGTCGGCGTCGCGAGCGACGCCTTAGGGCGTGATCAGCGAGACGAGCGACGCGCTGAGCACGTTGTCGTCTCCGCGCTGGGCGCGAAGCGTCGTCGGCGCCGCGGCGGTCCAGAGGTCGACCTGCTGGCCGCGCTTGGCGGAGCTGAGGGGCACCGGGATCCCGGGCGCGCCGACCTGCGAGACGCGTTGCACGTTTGCCTCGGCCGGCACGCTCACGAGCAGCCGCCGCTTGAGCTTCGCCTGCCGCTGCCGCATCGGCAACGCATTGACGGCGGCAAGCCGCATCTGCACCGCGTCCTCGCTCACCGCGACGACCGTCCCGCGCAGCTCGAGTGTGAACGGCATCCCGCGAGGCGCCGCGAACAGCAGGTGGGTCGCCCGCTGCAGCCACGGGTACGGGTCGACCGCGCCCTTGCGCCCCGGGTGGAGCTCGAAGTGCAGGTGCGGGTGGATCCCGTTCGCGTCGCCCGAGTCGCCGACGTAGCCGACCGGCTGGCCGGCGGCGACCTTCGCGCCGTTCTTCAGGCCCTTCGCGTACGCGGTCCCCGCGACGCACTTGCCGCGGTTGTCGTTGCGCAACGTCCGGTCGTTGTTGAGGTGGATGTAGTAGTAGTCCGTGCCGCTCTGGCCGTGGAGGTAGAGCATGCAGCCGGCGGATGCGGAGCGGGTCCAGAACTCGACCTTGCCCGCCTCGGCGGCGAGGGCGAGGCTGCGCTTCGGCGCCATGATGTCGATCCCCTGGTGCACCCCGCCCGCGCGCGGATCGCCGAAGTCGTCGCCGTAGCTCGTCGTGGCGAGCACCGGGAAGACGATCTTCTGCGGCGTGGCGGCGCCCGCTCCGGACGCGAGGGTCAGGAGAAGAAGGGCGAGAACGAGGAATCCTCGGGCTGTCGTCCGGTGGCTGCTCATGGGCTCCGGTCGTGCTCGAAGGGCCGGAGCCTAGCAGAGCACCTGCTGCGCGCTTGTATTCTCGCCCGGGCCATGAAGATCGCCGTTTGCGTCAAATACGTTCCCGAGGCCGCCGCCGCGCGGCGACTCGACCCCCAGACGAAACGCCTCGACCGCTCCGGCGAGGGGGCGCTCAACCCCTTCGACGTGAACGCGGTCGAGGAGGCGCTGCGGCTGAAGGAAGCCGATTCCGGGACGGACTCCGAGGTGGTGATCGTCTCGCTCGGGCCGGAGCGCGCGCTGGAGGCGATGCGGCGGGCGCTCGCGATGGGCGCCGACCGGGTCGTGCTCGTCGCCGACGAGGCGGCCGCCGGCTCCGACCTCGTCGCCACGAGCCGCGTGCTCGCGGCTGCGCTGGAGCGCGAGAGCCCCGACCTCGTCCTCTTCGGCCAGCAGGCGACCGACTCCGACGGCGCCGTCCTCTGGGCGGCCGTCGCCGAGCGGCTCCAGCAGGCGCTGATCTCCCAGGTGGCCGAGCTCTCGCTCGAAGACGGCAAGGTGCAGGGCAAGCGCCAGACCGAATACGGCTACGACGTGATCGAGGCGCCGCTGCCCTCCGTGATCGCCGTCTCGGACGCGATCAACGAGCCGCGCTACCCGTCGCTGAAGGGGATCATGGGCGCGAAGAAGAAGCCGCAGGAGACGCTCTCGCTCGGCGACCTCGGCGTCGCGGCCGAGGAGGCGGGAGAGGCGGGCTCGCGCACCGCCGTGGAGGCGCTGAACGAGCCACCCGCGCGGGGCGACACGGTGAAGCTCGAGGACGACGGCACGGCGGCGGAGAAGATCGTCGAGTTCCTGCAGGAGCGGAAGGCCCTGTGAGGCGTCGCTTGCGATGCCGGCATCAGGACGCGCGGGCTTTGCCCGTGCGTCCGTCTGAGCTCGCCGACCGGGACGTCCGTCGTCAGAGGCTGGCGCTGTGAGGCGTCGCTTGCGATGCCGGCATCAGGACGCGCGGGCTTTGCCCGTGCGTCCGTCTGAGCTCGCCGACCGGGACGTCCGTCGTCAGAGGCTGGCGCTGTGAGGCGTCGCTTGCGATGCCGGCATCAGGACGCGCGGGCTTTGCCAGTGCGTCCGTCTGAGCTCGCCGACCGGGACGTCCGTCGTCAGAGGCTGGCGCTGTGAGGCGTCGCTTGCGATGCCGGCATCAGGACGCGCGGGCTTTGCCAGTGCGTCCGTCTGAGCTCGCCGACCGGGACGTCCGTCGTCAGAGGGTGGCGCTGTGAGGTTCCTGGTCTTCCTCGAGCACCACGAGGGCAAGCTGCAGAGGGACTCGCTGGGCGTGCTCTCGAGGGCGGCAACGCTCGGCGGCGAGGTCGAGGCGGTGCTGCTCGGCTCCGAGGTGAACGGGCTGGCGGCGGAGGCCGGGAAGTTCGGCGCGCAGCGGGTGCACGTCCAGGACGACGTGCTGCTCGACAAGCCGCTGCCGCAGCCGCGGGTGGACGCGCTCGAGACGCTTGTCGACGAGCAGCAGTTCGACGCGGTGCTGTTCGCCGCGACGGTCCTTTCGGCCGACGTCGCGGCGGGCCTCGCAGCGCGGCTCGACGCGGGCCTGAACTACGACCTCACCGACCTGGTCGTCGAGGGCGGCACGCTGGTCGGCAAGCGGCCGGCGCTCGGCGACTCCGTTTACGTCGACGTGGGCTGGAGCTCGGAGCCGCGCCTCGCGCTCGTCCGCTCGGGCACCTTCGAACCGGCCGAGACCGGCGGGAGCGCCGAGGTCGTGAAGCTCGAGTCGCGCTTCCAGGACTTCTCGCTCGCGGCCACGATGGTCGAGCAGGCACACGAGGAGAGCGAAGGGCCCTCGATCGAGGACGCCGAGGTGATCGTCGCCGCAGGCCGCGGCCTCGGCGGGCCCGACAACTTCGGCCTCGTCGAGGAGCTGGCCAAGGCGCTCGGCGGCGCGGTCGCGGCGACCCGCGCGGTCGTCGACGCCGGCTGGTACCCGTACTCGACACAGGTCGGCCAGACGGGCAAGACGGTCTCCCCGAAGCTCTACGTCGCCGTCGGGATCTCCGGCGCGATCCAGCACAAGGTCGGCATGCAGGGCTCGGGCCTGATCGTCGCGATCAACAAGGACCCGAACGCGCCGATCTTCGAGTACGCCGACCTGGGCGTCGTCGGCGACCTGCACGAGATCGTCCCGAAGCTGACCGAGCTCGTCAGGGCGCGCAAGGCGGCATGAAGCCTTCGGACTACCCGCCGCCGTTCGAGGCGAGCGAGTTCGTCGCCGCGCCCGGCGAGGCCGAGATCGAGGTCGGGGTGCTGATCGTCGGCGCCGGTCCGGCAGGGCTCGCGTGCGCGATCCGGCTCGGGCAGCTGCTCGAGGACGCGCCCGACCTGGCCGAGCGGCTGGGCGACGTGCCGGTCGCGGTGCTCGAGAAGGGCCGGCAACCGGGCTCGCACCTGCTCTCGGGCGCGGTCGTGAACCCGCGCTCGCTGCGCCGCCTGTTCGAGGGGCGGCTGGGCACGAGCGACATGCCGTTCTACGGGCGCGTCGAGCACGAGTCGGTGTACTTCCTGACGCGGAAGCGCGCGCTGCGGATCCCGGCGCCGCCGACGATGCGCAACAGCGGCAACTACGTCGCCTCGCTCTCGCAGCTGGGGCGCTGGCTCGCCGAGCGAGCCGAGGAGACGGGCGCGACGATCCTGCCCGAGACCACGGGGCACGCCCTGCTCGTCGGTGACGGCCGCGTGCGCGGCGTGCGCACCGGCGACCGCGGCCGCGGCAAGGGCGGGGAGGAGCTCGGCAACTTCGAGCCCGGCTCCGACGTGCACGCGCGCGTGACCGTGCTGGCGGAGGGAACGCAGGGTCACCTGACCGGGGTCGCGCTCGAGCGCTTCGGGCTGCAGGGCGACAACCCCCAGGTCTGGGCGCTCGGCGTCAAGGAGGTCTGGACGGTCGGCAAGCCGCTCGACCACGTGGTCCACACGATGGGCTGGCCGCTGCGCGCGGGCGCGAAGTACCGCGAGTTCGGCGGCTCGTTCGTGTACCCGATGGGCGACGACATGGTCACGGTCGGGATGGTCGTCGGGCTCGACTACCGCGACGCCGAGCTCTCGGTGCACGACCTGCTGCAAGAGCTGAAGACGCACCCGCTGCTGCGCAAGCTGCTCGACGGCGGCGAGCGCGTGGCGTGGGGCGCGAAGACGATCCCGGAGGGCGGCCTCCTGTCGCTGCCGAAGCGGCTGCACGCGCCCGGCCTGCTGATCTGCGGCGACGGCGCCGGGCTCGTCAACGTGCCGGCGCTGAAGGGGATCCACTACGCGGTCGAGTCGGGGCGGCTGGCCGCCGAGGCCGCGTTCGCGGCGCTGCGGCGCGGCGAGGCCGTCGGCCGTCGCGGCGCGCTGGCGGGCTACGACGACTCGCTGCGGGAGAGCTTCGTCTGGCGCGACCTGCGCCAGGTACGGAACATGCGGCCGGCTTTCGGCCGCGGCTTCTGGCTCGGCGGCGCGCTCGCGGGCGCCATGACCGCGACGCGCGGTGCGTTCCCGCCCGGCGACGCACGGACCGAGCGCGACGCCGACCAGGACCTGATGCGCACCGACCGCGCCGAGAGTTACCCCGCGGCGGACGGCAAGCTCACCTTCGACAAGCTCTCGTCGGTCTTCCTCTCGGGGAACGCGACGCGCGACGACGCGCCGAACCACATCCGCGTGCGCGAGCGCGTGGCGCCCGAGCTGGCCGAGCTGTGGACGCGCATGTGTCCGGCCGCGGTCTACGAGGTGGGCGAAGAGGCGGGCGACGGCGACGTGCACGTCGAGATCACGCCGTCGAACTGCGTCCAGTGCGGCGCCATCACGGCCAAGGGCGGCCGCCTGACGCCACCCGAGGGCGGCGCGGGGCCCGAGTACAAGCTGACCTAGTGGTCGACCGCGCCGACGTCGAGGCCGCGGGCGCCGCGATCGCGGGCCGGCTGTACCGGACGCCGACGTTCTCCAACGCGACGCTGAGCGAGCGCACGGGCGCGCGCGTCTTCCTGAAGGCCGAGCTGTTCCAGAAGACGGGCTCCTTCAAGCCGCGCGGGGTGCTGACGAACCTCGCAGCGCTCACACCGGACGAGCGGAAGCGGGGCGTGATCGGGATCTCGGCGGGGAACCACGCCCAGGCGCTCGCCTGGGGCGCGGCGGCCGAAGGCATCGACGCGTTGCTCGTGATGTGGCAGGGCGCGAGCGAGGCCAAGATCGCGGCGACGCGCGGCTACGGTGCCGAGGTCGATCTCGAGGCCGCGGGTCCGACCGAGGCGTTCGAGCGGCTCGACGAGCTGATCGAGCACACGGGCCGCACGCTCGTCCATCCCTTCGACCACCCGCGCACGATCGCCGGCCAGGGGACGGTCGGCCTCGAGATCCTCGACGACGTGCCCGCTGCCGACGCCGTGGTCGTGCCGATCGGCGGCGGGGGACTCATCTCGGGCGTCGCGACCGCGGTGGCCGGCAAGGCGCGGGTGATCGGCGTCGAGCCCGAGCGCTCGCCGGCGATGCACGAGGCGCTCGCGGCCGGCAAGCCGGTGCCGGTCTCGCCGAACTCGGTCGCCGACGGCCTCGGAGCGCCGTTCGCCGGAACGCACGCGCTCGAGGTCGTCCGCGAGCGCGTCGAGCAGGTCGTGCTCGTCACCGAGGCCGAGATCGAGGAGGCGATGCGCTTCATCTACGCACGCGCGAAGCTGGCCTGCGAGCCGGCCGGGGCCGCTTCCACAGCCGCGCTGCTGGCCGGAAAAGTGCGGCTCGAGCGCGGTGACACGGTCGTCCTGGTCGTTTCGGGCGGCAACGTGGCCACCGATACCGCGGTTGCTATCCTGGCCGGAAGATGAAGGCCGAGATCCATCCCGAGTACGTCCTCGCGACCGTTCGCTGCGCCTGCGGCAACGAGTTCCAGACCCGCTCGACCAAGCCGGAGCTGCACGTCGAGGTGTGCTCGAACTGCCACCCGTTCTACACCGGCAAGCAGAAGCTGATGGACAGCGGCGGTCGCGTCGAGCGCTTCCAGCGCCGGCTCGAGAAGGCCGGCCGCAAGGCCTAGAGCACAATGAGCGCCCCGATCGGCGGGCAAGCCGTCCTCGAGGGCGTGATGATGCGTGGCCCTTCGAACTGGGCCGTCGCGGTCCGCAAGCCGAACGGGCAGATCGCCGAGGTCTGTCGCCCGATCGAGTCCGTGATGAAGCGGCACTGGTTCTTCCGGTTGCCGGTCGTCCGCGGCGTGATCGCGCTCGGCGAGTCGCTCGCGATCGGCTTCCGCGCGCTCTCGATCTCGGCCCAGTACGCGGCCCAGGAGGAAGGCGCCGACGCCGAAGAGGTCGACACGGAGCTCTCGCGCGGCGCGCTCTTCTTCGCCTTCGCCGTCGCGATCGCGTTTGCGGTGCTGCTCTTCAAGGTCACTCCGGCGCTGATCACGAACTGGCTCCCGATCGACACCACCGGCTGGTTCGTGATCGTCGAGGGGCTGATCCGCGTGACCCTCTTCATCGCGTACCTCGTCCTGATCTCGCTGCTCCCCGACCTGCGCCGCGTCTTCCAGTACCACGCGGCCGAGCACAAGGCGATCAACGCCTACGAGGCGGGCGAGGAGCTCGAGCCGCAGACCGTCCAGCGCTTCAGCCTGATCCACCCGCGCTGCGGCACGGCCTTCCTGCTCTGGGTGATGGTGATCGCGATCTTCGTCTTCGCCTTCTTCGGCCGCCCGGCCTGGTACTGGCTGATCGCGACGCGGATCCTGCTGCTGCCGGTGATCGCCGGGATCGCCTACGAGCTGATTCGCTTCGCCGGCAAGCACACGGACAACCGCCTGCTGATGACGCTGCTCGCGCCCGGTCTCTGGCTTCAGCGCCTGACGACGCGCGAGCCGACGCTCGACCAGCTCGAGGTCTCGATCCGCGCCCTGCGCGAGGTGCTCACGCTCGAGGGGCGTGAACGCGAGCCGGAGGCGGAGCGGGTCGAGATCATGGCCTGAGGCTCAGACCGGCCGCGTGCCTCGGTGCTGGGCACCGAGCCTCTGCACGAAGAAGCCGCCCAGCAGCAGCACCGCGCCCACGGCGAGGAACGAGAGCGCCCTGGTGATCGAGCTCAGGAACGTGAGGTCGTAGAGGAGGATCTTCGCCAGGGCGACCGCGAACAGTCCGAAGCCCAGGGCCTGCAGCCAGCCGAGGCGCCTCGTCAGCCCGGCGTAAAGGGCGACCAGGCCGAGCAGGCCCCAGACCGCGCTCACCGCGGCGTGCCCTCCGTGGAACCTCGCGGCGACGCTCCCGCCGCCGATCGCCTCAGCGAGGCCGAGGATCGAGAGCGACACCGCGTACAGGCCCAGGACGGTCGTGACGCCGACGGCCGAGCGCAACAACGTGTGCTGCCGCTTCTCGAGGGCGCGGTCCAACGCGTCGCGATCGCCGCGCCTCCGGCGCCCGCGCGCGAGGAGCGCGAGGCCGGCCCAGCCGAGCGCGACGACGAGGACCGCCGGAACCCCGTTCTCGGGATGCCGGCTCGCCTCGAAGAAGTCGCCGGGTGGAGCGTCGAGCGAGAGCACGTGCCCCGTCGCCGCCACCAGGTAGGCGAGGGCGGCGAGCTGGAGCCGGCGCTCCGCCGCCCGGTCGGCGAGCGCGGCCAGCGCCACCGCCACCGCCGTCCAGGCGAGCACGAGCCAGGTCCCGCTGAGCGCCTCCGTGAAGGCGAAGCAGGCGACTCCGAGCGCGGGTGCCCAGAGGAGCGTCGCCAGGTCGCGGTCGCGCCCGAAGACGAGCGTGGCGATCGAGCAGTACAAGCCGGCGAGCGCGAGCAGGGCGAGGCCTTCGGCCACGCGACCGCCCACGAGCAGCGCGAGCCCTGCGACCGCGAGTCCGAGACTCGAGACGACGTAGACGACGATCGCCGGGAAGGCGACCTCGTCCACCCGCCGCAAGCGGTCGACGAGCGAGCCGCTCAGGAGCGCGGCCGCGACGACGAGCAAGGCGACGGCCCGCGGAGAGCCCGAGAGGAAGCTCGAGTAGAACAGCACCGCCTGGGCCAGCGTCGCGCCGAGCCAGACGAGGCCGGCGGCGCGGAGCTCGGCCCACGATCGGAGCAGTCCTGCGTAGAGCACCGCCAGAGCCGCGAGCCCCCAGAGGCCCGCGACCGCGACCTGGCCCCACTCGAAGACGTGGCCGACCGTGCCTGTGGTGAGCCACTGCGCCACGCCCAGCACTCCGAGCGACGCCGCGTACAGGGCCGCGAGTGCGGCCGCCCAGCCGGTGAGGGAGCGCCAGACCCGCTGGCTCTCCCGGAAGGCGGCGAGCGCCGGCTGGAGCGGTGACAGGATCCCCGCGGAGGGCTTCTGCGGCCCCCAGGGGCGGCAGTAGAAGGCGACGACCGCGCCTGCAAGGGCGACCCCGACGAAGGCCAGGGCGCCGCTCGCCGGGTGGGAGCTCGCCTCGTAGAGCTGCCGGAGCGGAGCGTCGAAGGCGAGCGCGTGGACGAGGGCGGCCGTGAGGTAGGCGAGCGCAGCGAGCTCGTAGCGGAGCTCGCCGGCACGCCTGGCGAGCCAGGCGAGCACCGCAGCCTCGGCCGCCCAGGCGATCGCCAGCGCCGGGCCGGAGAGGAGGGCCGCGAGGCCGAAGGCGGCGAGTGCGAGACCCGCGACCGCGAGGAGGGCGCTGAGGTCACGGTCGCGCGCGCGGCGGAAGAGGAGCGAGGCCGCCGCTCCGTAGACCGCGGCCACCGTGACCAGCGCGAAGCCTTGCCCGCTCCCGGTGAACTGGGCGACGCCCGCGGCACCCGCGAACACGGCTCCGACGAGGACGAGCGTGGCGGGCAACGGCGCGAGGTCGGCGGTCCGCAGCCTGACCTGGAGCCCGATCGCCGACGCGAGGTAGAGGAGCCAGAAGACGGCCGAGACGGCGACCACGTCCCACTCGGTCGCGTGCGCCTGCCCGAGGAGGACCGCGGCCTGGGGGAGGCTCGCGACGACCCCGGCGCCGAGCAGGGGCTGCCAGTTCCGGTCGAGGGCGACGATCGCCGTGCCAGCGAAGACGAGCGCAGCGAACGCCGTCCCCGCGGCGGTCAGCTCGCCGTGCTCCAGGCCGACGGCGGCCGGCGCGAGGGTCGCGCCCAGGAGCCCGAGCCCCGCGACCAGCTCCGACGACCAGGCCAGGGCGGCTGCGACGGCGATGCCCGCGATCGCGGCGGCGACGAGCAGGGCGGCCCAGTCGGCGAGGAGGTCGTAGAGCAGCGTCGCGGCGAGTAGCGTCGCGTACCCGCCGGCGATCCCGGCGCCCACCGCCGCGTAAGCGGAGTAGACGCGACCGAACCGGCGGTGGAGGTAGAGGCCGCCGGAGAACACGACCGCCGAGGCGATCGCGCCGAGCGAGACGCGCGCGACGGGGCCGATCCAGCCCCTGTTCACGGCGAGCACGAAGAAGAAGACGATCCCCAGCAGCGTCACGACGCCGCCGAGCCAGGCCAGCACCTTGGCGCCGACGAGATCCGCGAACGTGAGCCCGCTCCACCAGGCCGGCTCGGGCGGCTTCCGTGCCGGCGGCGGGGCCGCCGGTCGGGGCGGAGCCGCCGGGCGCGGCGGAGTTGCGGGCGGGGCGCCCTGCGCGGGCGGTGCCATGGCGGGCTCGGGCGGCGGCAGGGGGAGGCGGGGCGCCGGCGTCGACGAGGGCGCGCCCCTGACGGCCCGGCGCAGGTCTGCAACCTCTCGCTCGAGAGCCCCGAGCCGGCGGGCGAAGTCCTCGAGCGTGCGCAGCGCAGCGCTCGTCTCGGGTCCAGGGGTCGCCGGGCCCGGGCTCGCAGGCGGCGGATCCGACGTGGGCGCCGGCACGGCGGGCGACCCGGGATCCTCTGCGGGCGGGGCCGGCTTCGCCTCGTCGTCCTCGCGCCGCCAGGTCAGCACCTCCAGGAGCAGGATGAGCGGCGCGGCGAGGCTCTTCACCCACCACACGAACGTTAGGCCCCACACGTGGCTCGACTGCCTGCGGGCTCGAATCATGCGGACGGAGTCGACGATCCAGAGGGCCGCCGCGCAGAGGGCCCAGCCCGTGCCCACGACGACGTCGCCGGAGAGGGCCGCGCCCGTGACGAGCCCGAACAGCGCGCCGGCAATGCTCCCGAGCGCGAGCAGCCAGAAGAGCCCGACGCCGTAGTGGACGACGAGCGCGACGGCGAGGTTGGTGTTCTGCCCGCCGGTCGAGGGTGTCCAGGCCTGTTCAGCCATCGTCCTTTCGGTCGCACGTGCGGCTGGTGCGAATGATCACATGGCCCTACACGGGAACGTAGTCCTCCAAGGCACGTTCGACAAGCCGCGAGCCGGCCATGGCTCGAGCGTAGACCCGCGGTGCCGGCGTGTCCTCCGGGAAATCCCCGTCTTCGGTCGGCGAGAACCCGGGAGTCGCGAGAGCCGGCGCTACCCTTGACCCCATGGCCGTTCAGGAGCTCGTCGAGGAGGTCGAGCGCTCGTACCGCGAGACGCAGGAGCGGCTGAGCGACCCGTCCGTCTACAACGACCACCGCGAGGCGGCGGAGGTCGGACGACGCCTGAAGGAGCTCGAAGGCCCGCACAAGCTGGCGCAGGAGTGGCGCTCGACGCACGACGACCTCGAAGCGGCGCGCGGCGACGGCGACCTGCGCGAGCTGGTGCCCGAGCTGGAGGCGCGGCTCGCGGAGCTCGAGGAGGAGCTCAAGCTGGCACTCGTCGAGACCGACCCGGCCGACCGCAAGGACGTGATCGTCGAGATCCGCCAGGGGGTGGGCGGCGACGAGGCCGCGCTCTGGGCGGCCGACGTCTACCGGATGCTGACGCGCTACGCGGAGCGGCGAGGCTTCGGCGTCGAGCAGCTCGAGGTGAGCGGCAACGAGGCCGGCGGCTTCAAGGAGGTCGTGTTCGCGGTCAAGGGCGACGGCGCGTACTCCGTCTTCAAGTGGGAGGCGGGCACGCACCGCGTCCAGCGCGTCCCGGAGACCGAGTCGCAGGGCCGCATCCACACCTCGACAGCCACCGTCGCCGTGATGCCCGAGGCCGAGGAGGTCGAGGTCGAGCTCGACCCGAACGACCTCAAGATCGACGTCTACCGCTCGACCGGCCCTGGCGGCCAGAGCGTGAACACGACCGACTCGGCGGTGCGCATCACGCACGTGCCGACGGGCATCGTCGTCGCGATGCAGGACGAGAAGTCGCAGCTCCAGAACAAGACGAAGGCCCTGCGCGTGCTGCGCGCGCGGCTCTACGAGGCCGAGCGTGAGCGCCAGCAGGCCGAAGAGGCTGCGGCGCGGCGCTCGCAGATCGGCTCCGGCCAGCGGGCCGAGAAGGTCCGCACCTACAACTTTCCCGAGAACCGCCTGACCGACCACCGCGTACACCTCACCGTGCACCGGCTCGACAAGATCCTCGAGGGGGAGCTGGACGAGTTCACCGAGGCGCTCGCCGCGGAGGACCGCCGCCGCGCCCTCGAGCCCGTGACCCCGTGACCATCGGCGACGCGCTCGCCCGGGCGACCGCGCGGCTCGCCGCAGCCGGCGTGGACTCGGCGCGGCTCGAGGCCGAGCTGCTGCTGGCGAAGGCCTGCGACGACTGCGCCCGGGCGCTGCTCTACGCCGAGCTCAATCGCGAGATGACGGAAGAGCAGGTGGGCGCGTTCGACGCGAACCTCGTCCGGCGCGAGGCACGCGAGCCGCTCGCGTACGTCCTCGGCGAGTGGGGCTTCCGCCGGCTGACGCTGAAGACCGACCGCCGCGCACTGATCCCGCGGCCGGAGACGGAAGTCGTCGTCGAGCGGGCGCTCGAGCACGTGCGCGGCCTCGACGAGCCACACGTGCTCGACGTCGGCACCGGCACGGGCGCGATCGCGCTCGCCATCGCCGACGAGCTGCCGACGGCGCGTGTCACCGCGATGGACGTCTCCCAGGACGCTCTCGCCCTCGCGCGCGAGAACCTCGATCTGACCGGGATCAACGGCCGCGTCAGGCTCGTCGAGCACGACCTCACCAGCGGCCTCGGCGACGGCGAGTTCGACCTCGTGGTCTCGAACCCGCCCTACGTCGAGCCCGACGAGCTGCCGACGCTGCAGCCGGAGGTGCGCGACTGGGAGCCGCACGTAGCGCTAGTCGCCTCGGGCGCGACGGAGAGGCTCGCGCACGCGGCACGCGAGGCTCTGCGGCCGGGCGGCTGGCTCGTGCTCGAGACCGCTGCCGGCGCCGGTGAGCGAGTCGAGCGGCTGTTGTCGGAGCTCGGCTTCGAGGACGTGACGATCACGCCGGACCTGGCCGGCAGGGACCGTGTCGCCGAAGGCAGGTGGATGGGGCCGACTGTGATAGGAACGGCCGGTGGCGGCGCCGACCACACGGTACGCCCGTAGCGGCGATGTTCACCTCGCCTACCAGGTAGTCGGCGACGGCCCACGCGACCTCGTCCTGTCGCTGGACTGGGCGAGCCACCTCGAGGTCCTGTGGGAGCAGCCGTTCGTGCAGGAGCTCGTCTCCGCGTTGGCCCGCTTCTCGCGGGTGCTCTGGTTCGACATGCGCGGCGTCGGACTCTCCGACCGCCTGCTGGACGCGCCGGTCGCGCCGGAGGACTGGATCGACGACATCGCCGCCGTGATGGACGCCGCCGGCTCGGAGCGCGCGTCGCTCGTCGCGCATGGTCACGCGGCGCAGATGGCGCTGATGGCGGCGGCGACGCACCCGGACCGGATCGAGTCGCTCGTGCTCGTGAACGGCTTCGCCCGCCTGGCGCGGGCGGAGGACTATCCCGCAGGGATCCCCGCCGAGGCCGCGGGCGCGACCCTGGAGCAGGTCGCCGAGACGTGGGGGCGGGGGACGATGGCGGCGCTTCTCGGCCCGTCGGTCGCCGCCAACCCCGGGATGACCGAGTGGTACGGCCGCCTCGAGCGCTTCTCCGCCAGCCCGGGGACCGCCCTCGCGCGGATGCGGGCGATCCTCGAGCTCGACGTGCGCGACGTGCTGCCGCTCGTGACCGTGCCGACGCTCGTGATCCAGAACGCCGGCGACGTCTACGTCCGAGCCGGCCACGGCCGCTACCTCGCCGAGCACATCGCCGGCGCCGAGCTGCTCGAGCGCGAGAGCGCCGACCACTGGCCCGTCCCGGACCTCGACCTGCTGGTCGCGATCGAGGAGTTCATCACCGGCACGCGCGTCGAGGAGCCAGAGGTCGACCGGGTCCTGACGACCGTCCTGTTCGTCGACGTCGTCGGCTCCACGGAGCGCGTCAGCGAGCTCGGCGACCGCCGCTGGCGTGCGCTCCTCGACCAGTTCGTCGGCACCGTCGAGGGGCAGCTGCTCGCACACCGGGGCGTTCTCGTCCAGCGGGCCGGCGACGGGATCCTCGCCACCTTCGACGGCCCCGCCCGCGGGATCCGCTGCGCCTGGGGGATCCGCGATGCGGTCCGGCGCTCCGGGCTCGAGGTGCGCTCCGGCCTGCACACCGGCGAGCTGACCCAGCGCAACGGCGACGTCGCCGGGATCGCCGTCCACATCGGCGCGCGTGTCTCCGAGCTGGCAGGCCCGGGGGCAGGTGCTCGTCACGCGCACCGTCCGCGACCTCGTCGCCGGGTCCGGGATTACGTTCGACGACCGGGGCGAGTTCCCGCTCAAGGGTGTCGGCGAGCGCTGGGAGCTTTACGCAACGACGAGCTAGGGCATTACGATCCCGGCCCCGTGGCAGGCGCGACCGAGCAGCTGAGGACGACCGACGGGCGGACGCTCGCCTACCGCCGTGTGGGCTCCGGCCCGACGCTCGTCTGCCACCCGGGCGGGCCCGGCTTCTCGTCGCTCTACCTCTCGCACCTCGGCGGTCTCGACCGCGAGCTCGAGCTCGTCCTGCTCGACCCGCGCGGCACCGGCGGCTCCGATCCGGCGCGCGACCCGGCCGGCTACGCGATCGACGACTACGCCGCCGACCTCGAGGAGCTGCGCCGGCATCTCGGTCTCGAGCGCATGCTCCTGCTCGGCCACTCCCACGGCGGCGTCGCGGCGATCGAGTACGCCGCCCGGCATCCCGAGCGAGTCGAGCGGTTGGTCCTGGCCAGCACGCTCCCGCGGCACGGCGCCGAGCAGGAGGCGGCGATGCAGGCGGCGATCGAGACGCGCTCGGGCCAGCCCTGGTACGACGACGCCGTGGCCGCGGTGAACGCGGAGCTCGAGGGCTCGTTCGCCGACGGCCGCGAGCTGATGAACCTCGTCCTGCGGATGATGCCCCTCTACTTCGCGCGCTACGGCGACGCCGAGCGCGCCTACGTCGAGTCGCTGGGCGGGGACGAGCTGTGCGTCGACGCGACTCGGCTCTGGGAGACGGAGATCTTCCCGCGCTTCGACCTGCGGCCGCTGCTTCCGCGCCTGACGATGCCGACGCTCGTGATCACCGGCGCCGAGGACTTCATCACCGGACCGTCTCCGGCGGAGGAGCTCGTCGAGGGGATCCCGGAGGTGGAGCTCGTCGTGCTACCGGACGCCGGGCACATGGTCTTCGTCGAGGCCCCCGACGCGTTCCGCGAGACGGTGCTCTCGTTCCTCGGCGTCGGAGCACGGGCCTGATCGAGACCGCCGTCGAGGCGATTCGCGACGGGCGGCCGGTCGTCCTGCCGACCGACACGGTCTACGGCCTCTGCGCCGACCCGTACCGGGAGGCCCCGGCACAGGAGATCTACCGGATGAAGCAGCGGCCGGCCGAGCAGCCCTGTGCCCTGCTCGCGAAGGACGTCGAGTACCTGCTGGAGCTCGTGCCGGAGCTGCGCGGCCGCGCTGCGACGCTGGCGCGCGCGCTGCTGCCGGGCCCGCTGACGCTGATCCTCCCCAACCCGGGCCGCCGCTACCGCTGGCTGACCGGCTCCTCGCCGGAGACGATCGGCGTGCGCGTGCCTGAGCTCTCCGGTCCCGGCGCCGAGGTGGTCGACCGGGTCGGCGCGGTGGCGGCGACGAGCGCGAACCTCCACGGCGGGCCGGAGGCCCGAACGCTCGAGGAGGTGCCCGTGGAGATCCGGGCGGGCGCGGCCGCCGTCGTCGACGGCGGCGAGCTCCCGGGCACGCCCTCGACGGTGCTCGACCTGACGGGCGCCGAGCCGAGGGTGCTGCGTGAGGGCGCCGTCCCGGCTGCCGAGGCCCTCGAGCGCGCGGCCGCCGCCTTCAGCAGGTGACGGCAGTACCATCCCGGACGGTGGCGATCGCGCAGGAGACCGTCCAGTACCTCCGCACGGCGGGGCTCGCCGAGGTCGATCCGGCGATCGCGGAGCTCCTCGGCCGCGAGCTCGAGCGCCAGCGGGGCCAGATCGAGCTGATCGCGTCCGAGAACTTCACCTGGCCGTCCGTGCTCGAGGCGGTCGGCTCGGTGCCGACGAACAAGTACGCCGAGGGCTACCCCGGCCGGCGCTACTACGGCGGCTGCGAGGTGGTGGACGAGATCGAGCAGACTGCGATCGATCGCGCGAAGGAGCTGTTCGGCGCCGAGCACGCGAACGTCCAGCCCCACGCGGGCGCGCAGACGAACATGGCCGTCTACATGGCCGCGCTCGACCCGGGCGACACGATTCTCTCCCTCGAGCTCTCGCACGGCGGCCACCTCACGCACGGGCTCAAGGTCAACTTCTCCGGGCGGCTCTACACGATCGTCCACTACGGCGTCTCGCGCGAGACGAACGTCGTCGACTACGACGAGGTCCTGACGCTCGCCAAGCAGCACAAGCCGAAGCTGATCGTCTGCGGCGGCTCGGCGTACCCGCGCACGGTCGAGACCGATCGCTTCCGCGAGATCGCCGACGAGGTCGGCGCGCTGCTGCTCTGCGACATGGCGCACTTCGCCGGGCTCGTCGCGGCGGGGTTGCACCCGAACCCCGTCAAGGACTGCGACTTCGTCACCTCGACCACGCACAAGACGCTGGCCGGCCCGCGCGCCGGCTTCATCCTCTGCCGCGAGGAGCACGCGCGGGCGGTCGACCGCGCGGTCTTCCCAGGGATGCAGGGCGGGCCGCTCGTGCACACGATCGCGGCCAAGGCGACCTGCTTCCGGATCGCGGCGACCGAGGCCTTCCGCGAGTACCAGACGCAGGTGCGCACGAACGCCGACACGCTCGCGGCCACGCTGCAGGAGGGCGGGCTCGACGTGCTCACCGGCGGCACCGACACGCACCTGCTGCAGGTCGACCTCCGCTCCACCGACTGGAGCGGCAAGGACGCCGAGGAGCGCCTCGCCGAGGTGAAGATCACGGTCAACCGCAACACCGTCCCGTTCGACGAGCGGCCGCCGACAATCGCCTCGGGCGTGCGCATCGGCACGCCCGCGGCGACGATGCGCGGCTTCGACGAGGACGACTTCCGCGAGGTCGGCTCGATCATCTGCGCCGCGCTCGGTGACGGTGTGAGACGCGACGAGCCTGGCCGCACGGAGCGAGGCGCTGTGCGAGAGGCGACCGCTGTACCCGGGCTTCCGCGGCTTCACCACCTACGTCACGTGACCACGCTACGCGTCTGGTTTGAACCCCGCCTCGTCGCGGCCGTTCAACCCGTCGCCAACCCACTCATACTCGGCTCTTCGGCGTGACCGAGACGCTCAGCGGCGTGACCGTCGTCACGCACCCGCTCGTCCAGCACAAGCTCGCCTACCTGCGCGACAAGGACACGCCGACGGTCCACTTCCGCAAGCTCGCAAACGAGCTCACGCTGCTGCTGACCTACGAGGCGACGAAGGACTTCCCGACCGAGACCGACGAGGTGGAGACGCCGCTCGAGCGCACGGAGGTGCAGCGGATCGCGGGCAAGAAGGTCGCCGTCTGCCCGGTTCTGCGCGCGGGGCTCGGGATGCTGGACGGGGTGCTCTCGCTCGTCTCCAGCGCGCGCGTCGGCTTCATCGGCCTCTACCGGGACGAGGAGACGCTGCAGCCGGTCGAGTACTACATGAAGCTCCCCGACCTCGGCGACGGCGAGCGCGACGCGATCGTGCTCGACCCGATGCTCGCGACCGGCCGCTCGAGCGCCGCCGCGGTGGCGGCCGTCAAAGCTGCGGGCGCGCGCTCGGTCACGCTGGTCTGCCTCGTCGCCGCGCCCGAGGGGATCGAGCTGATGCGCAGCGAACACCCGGACGTGCGCATCGTCACCGCAGCGGTCGATCGGTGCCTGAACGAGCGCGGCTACATCCTGCCGGGCCTCGGCGACGCCGGCGACCGGCTGTACGGGACGAAGTAGATGCTCTGGGACACCCTCACCCACAACCTCGAGGTTGTCTGGGGGGCCGTCCTGGCGGCGTCGATCGTCGTCCTGCTGACTCCCGCAGTGGGCGGCATGGCGCGGCTGCTCGGCGCGGTCGACCGCCCCGGCCTGCGACGCGTCAACCGCACGACCGTGCCCCGTCTGGGTGGGATCGCGCTCTTCTTCGGGATCTTCGTGCCGGCGCTCGCCTTCCTGCCCCTCGGTCGCGAGACGAAGGGCCTGCTGCTCGGGATGGCCGTCGCGACCACGGTCGGCGCGGTCGACGACTTCCGCGGCCTCGTCTGGTGGGAGAAGCTCGGCGGCCAGATCGCCGCGGCCGCGATCCCGACCGGGTTCGGGATCTGGGTACACCGCTTCACGTTCCCGATCCTCGGGGTGCACGCGCTGCCCGAGTGGGTCGGCGTGCCGCTGACCGTGCTCTGGATCGTCGCGATCATGAACATGGTCAACTTCCTGGACGGGCTCGACGGCCTCGCGGCGGGTGTCTGCGCGATCTCCGGCTTCACGTTCTGCCTGATCGCGCTCTCGCTCGGGCGGCCTGAGCCGGCGATTCTCGCCGCGGTCGTGCTCGGCGCCTGCCTCGGCTTCCTGCGCCACAACTTCTACCCGGCGCGGATCTTCATGGGTGACTCGGGGGCGCTCTTGCTCGGCTTCACGCTCGGCTCGCTCGCCGTCCAGGGCCTCCTGAAGACGGCCGCCGTCGCGACGCTGCTCTTCCCGCTGCTCGTGCTGGCGGTCCCGATCCTCGACACCTCGTTCGTCGTCGCGAAGCGGATCAAGTACGGCCAGCCGGTCTACGCAGCCGATCGCACGCACCTGCACCACCGCTTCCTGAACATCGGCTTCTCGCAGCGTCGTGCGGCGCTGACGATGTGGGCCTGGTGCGCGATCCTGGCAGGAGCCGCGCTCGCCACGCGTTTCATCCACCCGCACGCCCACGGCGACTGGCGGACCGGGCAGACGATCGCCGTCGGCCTGATCGGCGCAGTCGCCCTCGGGGCGTCGATCTACATGGTCTACCTGCTCGAGATCGTCAAGCTCGCGAACCCCCGCATCCGCCGCCGCGAGCGGGAGGAGGCACGCGCGGCCGCCGAGCGCCGCACCGCGTGAGGCACGCCGAGCTCGTCGACGCCGGCGGCGGCGTCCAGGCGGTGATCGCGAAGCCGGATCGCGGGGCCGTCGGGAACGCCGCGGTGGTCGAGCTCGGCGACTCGACGCTCGTGGTCGACACGCATCTCTCGCCGGTGGCCGCACGCGAGCTGCGGGACTGCGCCGAGCAGCTCGCCGGCCGACCGGTGACCTGGGTGCTCAACACCCACTGGCACAGCGACCACGTGCTCGGCAACGTCGAGTTCGCGGACGCCACGATCGTCTCCACGAGCCGTACCCGTGAGCTGATGGCGACGCTCGGCGCCGAGCGGCTCGCCGAGCAGAAGGCGACGCTCGAGAGCGAGCTCCCGGCCGAGCTCGAGCGGCTTCGCGCGGCCGGAGACGAGGAGGGCGCCGAGCTGCTCGAGGAGCACGCCCGCGAGCTGCCGAGGCTCGTTCATCGGCTTCCCGACGACACCTTCGACGAACAGTGGGAGCGCGCCGGTGCGCGGGCCGCGACGTTCGGCGGCGGCCATACCCAGAGCGACGCGTTCATGCTCGTTCCCGGGGCCGGCGTGCTGATCGCGGGCGACCTGGTCTTCGCCGGGCTGCCGCCGTGGGCGGGACACGGCGACCCGGCGGCCTGGGCCGCGATTCTCGAACGTCTTCTCGAGCTCGACTGGGAGACGTGCGTGCCCGGCCACGGCCCGGTCTCGGGGCGGGAGGTCGTCCCGCCGCTGCGCGACTACCTGCTCGCCCTCGACGAGGCCGTCCGCGGGAGCGCTCCCGAGCCGGAGCTGCCAGCCCGGTTCCGTGGCCTGGGATACCCGGAGATGTGGAACCGGAACGTCGCGGCGCTGCGGAACCGCTAGCCGCCGGCGCGCTCGAGGAACTCCGCCAGCCGCTGCTCGTACCCGGCGGCGCGCGGGATGCTGTGACCGGCGCCCGGCAGGACGAGGCGCTCCGCGGGAAGGCGCTGCTCGAGCACGTCGCACACCGCGTCGAAGGCCGGGTGGTGGGCGCCCGAGAGGACGAGCTTCGGGAACGGCGCGCGCGCCAGCTCGTCGAGCGGGATCTGCGCCTCCCACGGCGGCCGCTCGGCCATCCCCGCCTGCGCGCCCTGCTCGAGCTCGGGCGGCAGCGGGTCGGGCAGCTGGGCCGCGCTGCCCACGGCCGCCAGGAAGCCGCGCAGGTACTCGGCCGGCTCGTACGGGCCGGCCGCGAAGAATGCGCTCAGATCCGCGACGAGGCGCTCGACGTCCGGGTCGCCGCGGGCGAGGCCGAACGCGGGCGGCTCGCTGACTGCGAGCGAGCGCACACGCTCCGGCCGGCGAGCCGCGATCAGCAGCGAGATCACGCCGCCGTAGGAGTGGCCAACGAGATGAGCGCCTTCGCCGAGCAGGGGCGCCAGCTCGGCGGCCTGCTCCTCGAAGTCGATCCGCTCGAGCGGCGGGCCGGGCGGGTACCCAGCGCGATCCGGGGCCACGACTTCGAACCGGTCCTCGAGCGCACGCCGGGTCGACGCCCAGGAGGCCGCGTTTCCGACGCTGCCGTGGATCAGCACCACACGCACGGCGCGATCCTAATGAACAAAGTTGCCGGAAAATCCCGCTGCCGAGCCGCTTTTGGCTGTCACAAGGTTTGGTATGCTCGCCCGCGCATGGAGCCCAGTCCCCGTTCGACCTTCGAGCCGGCCGGAGCCGGCGCGCTGCTCGGGGGCGTGACTGCCGCAGGAGTGGGCGCGGGCGCGCTCGTCGGCTGGGCCGCGGGCTCGGTCGGGCTCGGCATCCTCGGCGGCGCCTTCGTCGGCGTGCCCGCCGGCGTCCTCGCCGTCTACATGCGCTACCGGAACGCCTTTTGACGCGGGTCGGGATCCTCGGAGCGCCGCGGCCGATCCCGCAGCAGCGCCTGCTCGCTCCCGCGGCGGGCGCGCTCGTGATCGCGCTCGCGCTGCCGCTCTTCCTGGTCACCAGGTGGCCGTTTGCGGGCTGGGCGGTCGCCGCGCTGCTCTGGGTCGGGGCGCAGGCGCTCGGCCTGCTGCTCGCGCGCGTGAAGCCCTCCACCGAGAACGTCGCCGCCTCGGGCGTGCTCGCCTTCGGGATGATGTTCCGGCTGCTCGTGGTGCTCGCCGTCCTGCTCGCCGTGGCCGCCTCCGACCGCGGCGCCGGCCTCGCCGCCGCGCTCACCTACGGCGCCGCCTACACCGCCGAGCTCGCGGTCTCGGTGCTGGGCTACTACGCGCAGGAGCCGCGGACATGAGGCGCGCCCTGGTGGCGGTGAGCCTGGGAGCCGTAGGGCTACTCGCGCTGCCTGCGCAGGCCTTCGCCCGCGGCAAGTTCGACCCGACGACGGAGTTCGAGCAGCACGAATGGGTTTCGATCCACCTGGGCGGGCTGAACCTCTCGATCACCAAGGCGGTCGCGTACCTCTTGCTCGGCACCGTGTTGACGATCCTGCTCGGGCTGTTCCTGATGCGTGGTAAGACGCTGAACCGCCGCCAGACCGTCGGCGAGCAGATCTACGAGATCGCGCAGGTGCAGATCGCGGAACAGGGCCTGCCCTCGAAGGCGATCGGGCTCTGGTTCCCGTACGTCGCGACGCTGCTCCTCTTCATCTTCGTGATCAACCTGATCGGCTTCATCCCGTTGCCGCTCACGGGGGAGACCTGGCACGGCGTCCCCACGTGGGGCATCTACGCGGCGACCTCGTCGATCTCGGTGACGCTCGCGCTCGCGCTGCTCACGTTCGTCTTCACCCACGTCGAGGGCATCCGCTGGAACGGCCCCGTCCGCTACTTCAAGAGCTGGATCCCCGAGGCCCCGAAGGCACTGCTGGTGCTGATCGTGCCGCTCGAGATCCTGGGCCAGTTCATGCGCCTGATCTCGCTCAGCGTCCGGCTCTTCGCGAACATGCTCGCCGGGCACATCCTGATCCTGACCTTCCTCGGCCTGATGTTCATCCTCGAGTCGGTCGTGCTCGCGATCGTGACCGTGCCGGTCGCGGTCGCGTTCTACCTCTTCGAGGTCGTGATCGTGATCTCGATCCAGGCGTTCATCTTCGCCGCCCTGTCCGCCATCTACATCGGCTCGGCGATCGAGCCGGAGCACTAAGGAGGAGTACCGTGCTTGGAACCGTTCTCGCCGCGACGAGCGGCGACGTCACGAAGGCCGGCAAGGCGATCGGCCTCGCGCTCGGCGTCGGCCTCGGCGCCCTCGGCGCCGGCGTCGGCATCGGCAACATCTTCGCCGCGATGATCCAGTCCGTCGCCCGCCAGCCCGAGCTCCGCGGCGAGCTCCAGGGGATCCAGTGGCTCGGCTTCGCGCTCACCGAGGCCGTCGTCTTCTACGGCCTGCTCGGCTCGATCCTGGCCTTCGTCCTCGTCTAGCCCGATGCCGCTCGCCACGAACCCGCTGATCCAGGTCACGCCGGGGCTGATGATCTGGACGATCGTCTGCTTCCTGATCACGCTCTTCGTGCTCAAGCGCTACGCCTTCGGTCCGATCCAGAAGGCGATCGACGAGCGCCGCGACCGGATCCGCGCCTCGCTCGACGAGGCCGACCACGCCCGTGAGGAGGCGCGGCGCCTGCTCGAGGAGCACCGGGCGCTGATCAGCCGTGCGCAGACAGACGCGGAGCAGATCCTCAGCGAGGCGCGCCGGGTGGCCGACGCGAACGAGCGGCGGATGCGGGAGGAGCTCGAGGCCGATCGCCAGCGGCGACTCGAGGAGACGCGCAAGCAGATCGACGCCGAGACGCGCCGCGCGCTCGAGCAGATCCGCCTCGAGGTCGTCGACCTCAGCCTGCTCGCGGCGACGAAGGTGACCAGGAAGGCCCTCGACGACGCCGACCACAAGCGGCTGATCGAGGAGGCCGTGGGCGAGCTCGACTTCTCCGTGCTGGAGCGCGGCGAGCAGTGAGACGTCGCGCACGGGATCTGCTCGTGTGGCCGTCTGAGCCGACCGGTCGACACGTTGGCCGCCAGGAGCGCGCGTGTCGGTAGTCGACCGCGTCTACGCCAACGCGCTGTTCGAGGCCGCGCGCGAGCGGGGCCGGCTTGAGCCCGTGCGCGAGGAGCTGGCGCAGGTGGTCGCCGCCGAGGCGGAGGTGCCGGAGCTGCGCGAGCTGCTGCGCAACCCCCAGCTCGACCCTCGCGCGCGCGCGAGTGCACTGGAGGCCGTGCTCGCCGGCGGCGAGGAGCTGCTGCGGAACTTCCTGCTGGTGCTCGCCGACAAGGGCCGCACCGGCTCGCTCGAGGAGATCGGACGCGAGTTCGAGCGTCTGATCGCCAAGCACGAAGGAATCGTCCACGCCGAGCTCACGACCGCGGTCGAGCTCTCCGACGAAGAGGCGCAGGCACTGCTGCGGCAGATCGAGGACGCCTCCGGCCACAAGGTCGAAGCCAAGCGCTCCGTCGACCCGGGCCTGATCGGCGGCATCGTCCTACAGGTTGGATCCCATCGCCTCGACGCGAGCGTCCGCGGCCGCCTGGAGCGGCTCCGGCGCGAGCTCGTCACGGCATAGAGAGGAGAACAGTTGAAGCTCCGTCCAGAAGAGATCACCTCGATCCTCAAGCAGCGGATCGAGGAGTACGACGTCGAGACCGACCTCGCCGAGGTCGGCACCGTGCTCCAGGTCGGCGACGGCATCGCCCGCGCCTACGGCCTCGAGAACTGCGTCTCGATGGAGATGCTGGAGCTCGAGCACGGCGTCACCGGCCTCGCGTTCAACCTCGAGGAGGACAACGTCGGCGCGGCGCTGTTCGGGCAGTGGGAGCACGTCAAGGAGGGCGAGCCGGTGAAGCGCACCGGCACCGTCGCGAGCGTGCCCGTCGGCTCGGAGCTGATCGGCCGCATCGTCAACCCACTCGGCCAGCCGCTCGACGGCGCCGGCCCGATCCAGGCGAGCGAGCGGCGGGCGCTGGAGTTCAAGGCGCCGGGCGTGATCGAGCGCCAGCCGGTGAAGGAGCCGGTGCAGACCGGCCTCAAGGCGATCGACTCGATGATCCCGATCGGCCGCGGCCAGCGCGAGCTGATCATCGGCGACCGGACCACCGGCAAGACGGCGATCCTCGTCGACACGATCCTCAACCAGCGCGACCAGGATCTCGTCTGCGTCTACGTGGCGATCGGCCAGAAGGCCTCGACCGTCGCGCAGGTGCACGAGCGGCTGAAGGACGAGGGGGCGATGGACTACACGATCATCGTCCACGCCGCGGCCTCCGAGGCCGCGCCGATCAAGTGGATGGCGCCGTACGCGGGCTGCGCGATGGGCGAGTACTTCATGTTCAAGGGCCAGCACGCGCTCGTGATGTACGACGACCTCTCGAAGCACGCGGACGCGTACCGGCAGATGTCGCTGCTGCTGCGCCGCCCGCCCGGTCGCGAGGCCTACCCGGGCGACGTCTTCTACCTCCACTCGCGGCTGCTCGAGCGGGCGTGCAAGCTCTCCGACGAGCTCGGCGGCGGCTCGCTGACCGCGCTGCCGGTCGTCGAGACGCAGGCGGGCGACGTCTCCGCCTACATCCCGACGAACGTGATCTCGATCACCGACGGCCAGATCTTCCTCGAGTCGGACCTCTTCTTCTCCGGCGTGCGCCCGGCGATCAACGTCGGCATCTCGGTCTCGCGCGTCGGCGGCTCCGCGCGAATCAAGGCGATGAACAAGGTCGCCGGGAGCCTGAAGCTCGACCTCTCGCAGTACCGCGAGCTGGAGGCGTTCGCGCAGTTCGGCTCCGAGCTCGACCAGGCGACGCAGAAGATCCTGGCCCGCGGCGAGCGTCTCGTGTCGCTGCTCAACCAGCCGCAGTACGACCCGTGGCCCGTCGAAGAGCAGGTCGCGGGCGTGTTCGCGGGAGTGAACGGCTACCTCGACGCCATCCCGGTCGTGGACGTGCCGCGCTACCTGCAGGAACTGCGGGACCACCTCCGCGCCGAGGAGTCCGTGCTGAAGGAGATCCGCGAGACGAAGGACCTCTCCGACGAGCTGCGGGAGAGGCTCGACCAGCAGCTGCAGCAGTTCGCGAAGGGCTTCAAGGTCTCCGAGGAGACGCCGGCGGCGGCGTAGATGGCGACCGTCCAGGACCTCAAGCGGCGGATCCGCTCGATCCGCAACACGCGCAAGATCACGAAGGCGATGGAGCTCGTCGCCTCGGCGCGGCTACGGCGCGCGCAGGCGCGGATCGAGGCGATGCGGCCGTACGCCGACCGGATGCTGGAGCTGATGGTCGGCACTGCCCGCGCGAGCACGTCGCTGCAGGGGCTGACGCTGCTAGAGCGGCGCGACGTCCAGACGGCGGCGATCGTTCCGCTCACCGGCGACCGCGGCCTCGCCGGCGCGTTCAACGCGCAGGTGCTGCGGCATGCGTTCGCGCTCGAGCGGCAGCTGCGCGGCGAGGGGGTCGAGGTCCGCTGGCTCGTGGCGGGCAAGAAGGGCCGCTCGACGTTGAGCTTCCGCAACTACGAGCTCGAGGCGAGCTGGACCGGGTTCAGCGACCGGCCGGCGTACTCAGACGCCCAGGCGATCGCCCACCGCGCGGCCGAGCTCTACGAGAGCGGCGAGGTCGACCGCGTCGTGCTCGTCTACAACCAGTTCGTCTCGGCGCTCGTCCAGCGCGTCGTCGAGCGCGACGTGCTCCCCATTCCGGAGCAGCTGCTCGAGCGCCACCGCGAGGAGGAGCAGCGCGAGGCGGCGCTGCTGGGCGACTTCATCTACGAGCCGGAGCCGGAGGAGATCCTCAGCCGGCTGCTGCCGGTCTATGTGGAGACCGAGCTCTACCGCGCGCTGCTCGAGTCCGCGGCCTCCGAGCAGGGCGCGCGCATGACCGCGATGCGCAACGCCTCGGGCAACGCCGGCGACCTGATCTCGAGCCTCACGCTCGACATGAACCGGGCCCGGCAGGCCGAGATCACGCAGGAGATCCTGGAGGTCGTCGCGGGGGCCGACGCTCTCACGGGGTAGGGCCCGGCGCCAACTCTCGCGCTCGTCGCTCGTCTATAGTCCCGACAGCCCTTACGGCTCCCTTACACATGGCTCAGAAGCAACAAGAGGTTCTCGTCTCCAGCGGTGCCGGCCTCGGCGCTGCGATCGGCGTCGAGAGCGGCCCCGAGCTCGGCGGCGCAGAAGCGGTAAAGGCGCTCGGCTACTGGGAGCTCGTCTGGCGGCGCTTCCGCCGCGACAAGATCGCGATTGCGAGCGGCATCTTCATCATCTTCTTGCTGTTCGTCGCGTTCGGTGGCGCGCCGATCGCCAAGCACTACGTCGGCCACGGCCCGAACGACATCTTCACCGGAACGGCCGCGGTCGAGTCGACCAGCCTCCTGCCGGCGAACCCCTGGACGCACATCGACAACTACTACACGAACCACAAGGACATCCTCGTCCTCGGCGCGGCGAACCGCCTCGGCCAGGACGAGTTCCTGCGGCTTATCTACGGTGCGCGCGTCTCGCTCGAGGTTGCGATCCTGTCAACGCTGGGCGTGATGATCATCGGGGTGATCCTTGGCTCGATCGCGGGCTACTTCCGCGGTTGGACCGACACCGTAGTCTCGCGCATTACCGAGGTGACGATGGCCTTCCCGCTGCTGCTCTTCGTGGTCGCGCTCGCGGCGACGATTGGACCGCAGCTGGATTCCATCACCTTGGGATTCTTCCCGAAGGGCGTGGTGACGCTCGTTCTGATCTTCACGCTCTTCGGTTGGTTCTATCCCGCCAGGATCATCCGCGCCCAGGTGCTCTCGATCCGGGAGAAGGAATACGTCGAGGCAGCGCGGATGATCGGTGCGAGCGACGCGCGCATCATCCGCTCGCACGTGCTGCCGCACCTGGTCGCGCCGATGATCGTCTACTCGACGCTGATCGTCGCGAGCTACGTGCTCTTCGAGGCGGGCCTGTCGTTCCTCGGGCTCGGGATCAAGTTCGACGCCAGCTGGGGCAACCTGCTTTCGTCCGCGCCCGAGTACTACACGACGCGACCGTTGCTGATGCTCTGGCCGGGCCTCGCGGTGCTGCTGACGACCCTCGCCTTCAACCTGCTCGGCGACGGTTGTCGCGACGCCTTCGACCCGCGCTCGAGCCAGTAGTAACGCCTTTCCTCGCAAAGCACTAACCAACTCGTAACTTTCACCGTCTCAGACGGTGAACGGGGCAGGCGCCCGTTCCGGGTCGGGAAATGCGCCGGCTCGAACTCACGGAAAGGAGAGACATGCACAGAAGGGTATGGCTCGCGGTCGCGATGCTTGTGGCCGGGGCAAGCCTTCTGGTCGCAGCGAGCTTTGCGAGCGCGAGCGGCGGATCGTCGCACGCGTTCAAGAAGGGTGGCATCTGGCGGTACGGCGTCACAGGCGCGTCCGTCCAGGTCGACCAGCAGCTCGCATACGTCACCACGGCGTGGTGGATTGAGTACGCGACCGCAGCGAAGCTCTACAACTATCCGGACAAGCAGGGGCCGGCAGGCAGCAAGCTCGTCCCCGAGGTGGCCTCCAAGTTCACCGTGTCGAAGAACGGCAAGGTCTACACCTTCACGATCCGGCCGGGTTTCCGGTTCAGCGACGGCTCGAAGGTCACCGCGAAGAACTTCAAGCGGGCCATCGACCGAACGGCCAACAAGGCCCTAGGCTCGCCGGGTGCCGCATTCATCACGGACCCGAACGGCACGAACATCATCGGTGCCAACAAGGTGCACAACGGCCAGGGCACGAACGTCGCCGGTGCCGTGGTCAAGGGCAACAAGCTGATCGTCCGGATGACGAAGCCGGACGGCACCTTCATGGCGAAGATCACGATGCCGTTCTTCCAGGCGAGCTCCCTGAAGGTTCCGCTCACCAAGGAAGTCGTGAACGTCAACAAGACGAACATGCCGTCGGCCGGTCCGTACTACATGACGCGGAACGACCCGGACAAGCTGACGCAGCTTCGTCAGAACCCCTACTGGAAGAAGGGCCCTGGCCGTCAGCGGCCGCGCAACCTCGCGGGCCTCGACGTCCAGTGGAACCTGAACGAGCAGACGCTCTTCAACCAGACGATCGCGAACCAGATCGACGAAGATCCCGCGATGCCGGCGGCCGAGGTCTCCGGCGTGGCGAAGAAGTACGGCGTCAACAAGTCGCGCTTCTGGTCGAAGCCGATCAACTGCACGGGCTACCTGCCCATGAACGTCTCGCGCTCGCTCTTCAAGGGCAACACCGGCCTGCGCAAGGCGGTCAACTACGCGATCAACCGCAAGGACTACGTCTCGCAGGCGGGTCCGTACGCGGGCGACCCGTGGACGCACATCTTCAACCCGGGCGTCCCTGGTTGGCGGAACGTCTCGATCTACAAGCAGAACCTCAGCACGGCGAAGAAGCTCGCCAAGGGTCACTTCAAGAGCGGCAAGATCAACGTTGGCTACCGCTCCTCCGGCACGATCAATCCGGCTCAGGCCCAGATCGTCCGGCGTGACCTCATCCGCCTCGGCTTCAAGCCCGGCAACATCAACATGAAGCCGTTCTCCGGTGCCGACCTCTACACGGCCATGGGGAAGCGCGGTACCGACATCGACATGGGCGTCTCCATGGGCTGGTGCTCGGACTACCCGGATCCGTACGACTGGCTGAACATCCTCCTGTACGGCGGTTCCATCCAGGCGGAGAACAACAACAACTATTCCTACTTCAACGATCCGAAGTGGAATAAGAAGATGGCTTCTGCGGCCCGCCTCGTCGGCCCGAAGCGGCTCCAGGTCTACGGGCAGATGGACCTGGACGTCATGAACCAGGCAGCCCCGATGGCGATCGAGCGGACGTACAACAACCGCTACGTGTTCTCGAATCGCGTGAACGCGAAGAGCCTCGTCTACCAGGGGATCTACCAGGACTTCAGCATCCCTGCGATGGCCCTCAGGTAGGAGGCTTCGGAAGAACCAGGCACGAAAACGTGAGGCGCCGGCAACAACCGGCGCCTCACGTCGTTTCACCGGTTAGCGGTAGGATCCAGCAGCAAGCCAGGCCCCGGCAAGCGACATCTGGAGAGCGAACGTGTTCCGATACCTCGTCAGGCGAATCCTCTGGGCGTGTTTGCTGTTTATCGTGATCACGTTCGTCACGTTCGTGATCTTCTACGTCGGACCGAACGACCCGGCACGCGCTGTCTGTGGAGGCGAGCAGGCACGACGTGACTGCCTCGTGACCGCGACCGAGAAGCTCGGCCTCGACAAGCCGATGCCGGTGCAGTACGAGCGGTTCCTGAGGCGGCTGGTCATCCACCAGGACCTCGGCACCTCGTTCGCCACCAGCCAGAGCGTCAACGCGCGGATCAAGGAGGCCGCACCCGTGACCGCGTCGCTCGTCTTCGGCGGCGCCGTCCTCTGGATGATCATCGGTCTCTCGGTCGGGATCTTCTCGGCGCTGAAGCCGCGATCTCTGATCGACAGGATGGCGATGGTGTTCGTCCTGATCGGGGTCTCCGCGCACCCGGTCTGGATCGGCCTGATCTTCGAGTACGTCTTCGGCGTGAAGCTGGGGTGGACTCCGATCGCGGGCTACGCGAACTTCTTCGGGGCGGCGTCCGACACCGGCCAGCCCGGCGGCCCGTGGCAGTGGTTCTACCACCTGATCCTGCCCTGGATGACCTTCGCGATCCTCTTCGCCGCGCTCTACGTGCGAATGATCCGCGCGAACGTGATGGAGACGCTCAACGAAGACTTCGTCCGCACGGCGCGCGCCAAGGGCGCGCCCGAACGGCAGGTGCTGATCTCGCACGTGCTGCGGAACGCGCTCCTGCCGGTGGTGACCATGCTGGGAATGGACATCGGCATCGCACTCGGCGGCGCGATCTTCACGGAGAGCGTCTACAACCTCCCGGGTCTCGGTCAGACGGCCATCATCGGCATCTCGAACCAGGATCTGGCGATCGTGCAGGGGGTGATCGTGTTCGCGACGCTTGCGATCATCATCTTCAACCTGCTCGTGGACCTGTTGTACGCCTGGATCGACCCGCGGATCCGGCTAACCTAACCGGACACTCATGGCGCTCCTCGAAGTCAAGGACCTCAGCACGTCCTTCCAGACCGAAGACGGCATCGTCAAGGCCGTCGGAGGGGTCTCGTTCACCGTCGAGAAGGGACAGACACTCGGGATCGTCGGCGAGTCGGGGTGCGGCAAGAGCGTCACGTGCCTGACGATCATGGGGCTCAACCCCAAGCGCAACACGACGTCGAGCGGCGAGGCGGTCTGGAAGGGCCGCGACCTTTTGACGATGAAGCCGAGCGAGTTGCGCCAGATTCGCGGCGGCGAGATCTCGATGATCTTCCAGGACCCGATGACGTCGCTGAACCCGGTCCACACGATCGGGCGCCAGCTCGTCGAGGCGATCCTGCTCCACCGCGACGTCACCAAGCGCGTGGCGCGTGCTCGCGCGCTCGAGCTGCTGAAGGCGGTCGGGATCCCGAAGGCCGAGGCGCGCATCGACGACTACCCGCACCAGTTCTCGGGCGGCATGCGACAGCGGGTGATGATCGCGATGGCGCTGATCAACGACCCCGACCTGCTGATCGCGGACGAGCCGACGACCGCGCTCGACGTGACCACGCAGGCCCAGATTCTCTCGCTGATGAAGCGGCTGCAGGACGATTTCGGCAGCGCGATCATCATGATCACGCACGACCTCGGCGTGGTCGCCGAGATCGCGGACGACGTGCTCGTGATGTACGCGGCCAACGTGGTTGAGCAGGCGGAGGTGCATGACCTCTTCAACCGCCCACAGCACCCATACACGTGGGGCCTGATGGGCTCGCTGCCACGGCTCGACGCGGACGTCGAGCGGCTCACGCAGATCCCGGGCCAGCCGCCCTCGTTGCTCCGCCCGCCGAACGGCTGCCGCTTCCACCCGCGCTGCCCGTACGTGATGGACGTCTGCAAGACGACGGTTCCACGGCTCGTCCCGACGCAGGGCGATGCCGAGCATCTGCAGGCGTGCCACCTCGACGAGGAGACCAAGGAGCGCGAGGCGGCGAAGCTGCGGGCGGCGACCATGGCGGAGGCCGGCTAGGTGGAGACCGCTCCCGCGCCGAGCGCGGTCGGCGGCGACGAACTGCTCGTCGTCGACAACGTCCGCAAGTACTTCCCGATCACGCGTGGGATCATCTTCCAGAAGGAGGTCGCCTCCGTGAAGGCGGTCGACGGCGTCTCTTTCAGCGTCAAGCCAGGCGAGACCCTCGGGATCGTCGGCGAATCCGGCTGCGGGAAGTCGACGCTGGCCCGGTGTATCACGCGACTGCTCGATACCACCGAGGGCCGGATCGTGTTCGACGGCCGCGACATCACAAGCCTCTCCCGACCGGCTATGCGTCCGATCCGCCGGGAGATAACGATGATCTTCCAGGACCCGTACGCGTCGCTGAACCCGCGCAAGCGCGTGGGGTTCATCATCGGCGAGCCGCTCGTAGTCCACGGGCTCGGGACGGACGCCGAGATCAAGCGGCGCGTCCAGGAGTTGCTCGAGGTGGTCGGCCTCAACCCCGAGCACTACAACCGCTTCCCGCACGAGTTCTCCGGTGGGCAGCGCCAGCGCATCGGTGTCGCGCGCGCTCTCTCCGTGAACCCCAAGCTGATCGTCTGTGATGAGCCCGTTTCGGCGCTCGACGTCTCGGTGCAGGCGCAGATCCTCAACCTGCTCAAGGACCTGCAGGACGACTTCGGCCTCACCTACATCTTCATCGCGCACGACCTGAACGTCGTCCGCCACATCTCCGACCGCGTGATGGTGATGTACCTCGGCAAGGTCGTGGAGGTCGCCTCGCGTGATGTGCTCTACCGCGAGCCGAAGCACCCCTACACCGGTGCGTTGCTGTCGGCGGTGCCGATCGCGAACCCGGATGTGGGGCGCGAGCGCGAGCCGATCGTGCTCGAGGGCGACGTCCCGAGCCCGGTGAACCCGCCGAGCGCCTGCAACTTCCACCCGCGCTGCCCGCGCTTCGTCGAGGGCCACTGCGACGTCGAGGATCCGCCGCTCTACTCGTTCGGCAACGGCCACGTCGCCGCATGCCACTACACGCTCGAGCGCTGGCCGATGACTGCGGACGAGATGCGCCGCGCCGGGTCGCGCACGGTCCAGCAGCCCGAGTCGGGGCAGCCCGAGCAACCGCTGCCGGCATAGCGCCATGCTCGCGGCGCTCCGCCGTCTCGCGGTTCTCGTCGCCCTCTCGTCGCTGGTGACCCTCGTCGTCTCGATCATGCTCGGCCTGCTGGTGGGCGCTTCGCTCGATCGCGCGGTTTCGCTGGGCTTCTACGGGCTCGGCTGCTTCATGATGGTCGCGGGCTTCTTCATCGGCAACCGCGGTCCCTCGCGCGTGAAGTCCGAGGGGGCGGGGGGCACGATCCTGCCCTTCGGGTTCTCCAGCGGGCGGCGCCTGCGCTGGGCGACCGCCGACGAGCAGAACGAGACCATCGGCCAGTCGGGCGTCTTCATCCTGCTGGGCCTGATCCTGGTGCTGATCGGAGTGCTCGTCGACAGCCGGCACTCCCTCGTCTGAGGGTCTAACTTCTCGACTCCGCCGCCGTCGAAGCTAGTGTGCGACCGATGAACGGCGATTGTGAGCGCGCCCGTCAGTGGGTGTCGATCGAACTCGACGGCGAGTTGTCGACGTTCGAGCGCGTGCTGCTGCGCGCCCATCTCGCACACTGCTCGTCGTGCGGTGAGTTCCGCGCAGAGACGAGCGGCCTCACGCACGCTCTCCGCTCTGCGCCGCTCGAGCAGCTCGAGCACCCGATCGCGATCGGCCGCATGCGGCGCCGCCTCGGGCTGCGGCTCGCGCCGGCGGCGGCCGCCATGGCGGTCGCGTTCGTCGGCATCGGCAGCATCCTCGCGACGTCTGCAGTCCGCTCGAGCTCCGTCGCCACGAGCCATGCGCGGACAGCTCCGGCGACCGCCGAGCTCGGAGGGCTCGAAGCGATGAACCTGAGCACGTCGACGGCGCTCGAGCACCTGAACGCGTTCCAGCAGATCCGGACCACCGCCGCAAACCGCTCGCTGCGCGGCGGGCCGGTCCTCCAGGAACGGTAACCCCCGCGCCGTAACGCGGCGTGCTGGGGGCATACTGTTCCTCAGGTGTTTCCCTCGCTCGTAACCTCGTACGTCTGAAGCCTCGATCACGCGACCCGGGTGGCCGCGATGACAGAGAACGGAGAGGCGTTCCCCAAGCCGGATCGGGAGCAGCGGCGCTTCGCTAGACTCCGGATCCCGGGCAGGCGGCCTCGTCGCGGCCTGGCCGGCGCATCCGAACCGCCTCTCCAGGAGACACATGCCTGACCAGAACAACGGCCAGAACGTGGGCAAGATCGTCGAGATCAAGGGCGTCGTGATCGACGCCGTCTTCACCGATGGGCTGCCCGAGATCAATACCGCCCTGCGCATCGAGATGCCCGAGCGCGACGGTCAGCCTGCGATCGAGCTGATCGCAGAGGTGCAGCAGCATCTCGGCGACGACCGCGTCCGCGCAGTGGCGATGGACGCGACGGACGGCATCCCGCGCGGCGTCGACGTGATCGACACAGGCGCGCCGATCACCGTGCCAGTGGGTAAGCAAACGCTCGGGCGCCTGTTCAACGTGCTCGGCGAGACGATCGACCACGGCGAGGAGATCGCAGCGGACACAGAGCGCTGGCCGATCCATCGCGACCCGCCTTCCTTCGACTCGTTGCAGCCGACGATGGAGATCTTCGAGACCGGCATCAAGGTGATCGACCTGGTCGCGCCGTTCGTGCGCGGAGGCAAGGTCGGCCTCTTCGGCGGCGCCGGCCTGGGAAAGACCGTGCTGATCCAGGAGCTGATCCGCAACGTCGCGCGCGAGCATCAGGGCAACTCGGTGTTCGCCGGCGTCGGCGAGCGGACGCGCGAGGGCAACGATCTCTGGATCGAGATGACCGAGTCGGGCGTGCTCGAGGACACCGCGCTCGTGTTCGGCCAGATGAACGAGCCGCCGGGCGCGCGGCTGCGGGTGGCGCTGACCGGCCTGACGATGGCGGAGTACTTCCGCGACGAGGGCGCGGACGTGCTGCTCTTCATCGACAACATCTTCCGCTTCGTGCAGGCGGGCTCGGAGGTCTCGGCGCTGCTGGGCCGCATGCCGAGCGCCGTCGGCTACCAGCCGACGCTCGCGACCGAGATGGGCCAGCTGCAGGAGCGCATCACCTCGACGCGGCAGGGCTCGGTCACCTCGGTGCAGGCGATCTACGTGCCGGCCGACGACCTCACCGACCCGGCGCCCGCGAACACGTTCGCCCACCTGGACGCGTTCATCACGCTCTCACGGCCGATCTCCGAGAAGGGCATCTACCCGGCGATTGACCCCCTCGACTCGTCGTCACGAGCGCTCGCTCGAGAGGTCGTCTCGCCCGAGCACTACGAGACGGCGACGCGCGTGCAGGAGGTGCTGCAGCGCTACAAGGACCTGCAGGACATCATCGCCATCCTCGGCATGGACGAGCTCTCCGACGAGGACCGGCTGATCGTCCAGCGCGCGCGCAAGATCGAGCGCTTCCTCTCGCAGCCGATGTTCGTCGCCGAGACGTTCACGGGCCAGCCCGGAAAGTTCGTGCGGCTCGAGGACACGATCGCCGGCTTCACCGAGATCCTCGACGGCAAGCACGACGACCGTCCCGAGCAGGCCTTCTACATGGTCGGCACGATCGAGGAGGCCGTCACGAAGGCGCGCGGCGACGAAGGCGAGCCTGAGGCCGAGGAGGAACCGGAAGCTTCCGCGGCCGAGGCCGAAGCCGAGCCCGTCCCGGCTTAGTGCCCTTCCCGGCAATGCGCGCCCGCTTCTCGCCCGCTATCACGCTGCGCCACGAACCACCCTCGCCCTTGCGCAGAGAGCCTGGGCAGCATCACTGGAGGAGGCACTAGTGGCCGGCAAGACGTTCGAGCTCTCCCTCGTCACGCCCGAGGGTGCGGCGTTCGAGGGCGAGGTCGAGATGCTGGTCGTGCCCGGAGACGCGGGCGAGATCGGCGTGCTCGCGCGGCACGCGCCGCTCGTAGCGATGCTGAGGGCAGGCTCGACGCGGATCTACCGCGACCGGGCCGCCGACGACGTGGTCGAGTTCGCAACCGGGCCCGGCTTCTTCAAGGTGGAGCAGGATCGCGCGCTGGCGCTCGTCGACGACGCGGTCGACGCGCGGGAGATCGACGCCGGGCGGGCGCAGGAGCAGCTCGAAACCGCGCGCGCCGAGCTCGAGCGGGTGGAGAGCGGCGAGTCCGAGGCCGACCGCTGGCAGCTCGAGCAGCGGATTCGCCACGCCGAGAACCAGCTGGAGGTGGCGGGCCGTGGCTGAGCTGCGGGCGTTCGTCCCGGGCCTGTACGCGCGCTCGGAGGCGTTGGTGCAGGCGACACGCGACCTCGACCGCGGACGCACGACGCCCGAGGCGGTCGAGCAGCAGGTCGAGGACGACCAGGCCGTCTTGGTCTCGGCGCAGCAGCAGGCCGGCTTCGACCTGCTCGCCGACGGGATGCTGCGCTGGCAGGACCACTTCCGCCCGCTGCTCGAGGCGGCCGACGGCCTCGAGACCGGCGCGCTGACGCGCTTCCTCGACACGAACACCTTCTACCGCGCGCCCGGCGCGAGCACCGCGACGCCGTCGCTGGCCGCACCGCTAGACGAGCGCTACACGCCCTCGCTGCCGGGCCCGCGCCTGGTGACGCTGCCCTCGCCGTTCGCGCTCGCGCGCGGAACGGGCGTCCCGCCGAGGACGATGGCGCAGGCCGTCCTCAAGCCGCAGCTGGAGGCGCTCGACGCCGAGCTCGTCGTGCTCGCCGAGCCGTTCCTCGCGCGTGACGGCGCCGGCGGTCTCGACGACCTCGCCGAGGCGCTCGAGGCGCTTGGCGGCGGGCCGAGGCTGGCGGTCTGGCTCAGCTTCGGCGATGCGCGCGAGCTGCTCGAGGCAGGAGCCGCCGAGCTGCCCGTCGAGGGGATCGGGATCGACTTCTACGCCACCCGCCTGACCGACGTGCCCGAGGGTTTCGACAAGCTGCTGCTGGCCGGCGTCGTCGACGCGCGCAGCTCGCTGCTCGAGGAGCCGCGCGACCTCGCGGAGTTCGCGCAGCGCCTCGGCGAGCGCGCAGAGCGGATCGCGCTCGTGCCGAACGGCGACCTGCAGTACGTCTCGGAGCCACTCGCACGCGAAAAGCTCGCGCGCCTGGGCCGGGCCCGAGTCGCTAGCGTCGATGCTGCGGCATGAACCGTGAAAAGTGCTCCCGCATTTTCCACGGAGCTAGTTTGTCCCGACGCTGCGCTCGGGAGACCGGGAGGACATGTTGAGTGAAGTGAAATTTCTTACCCACGAGATCGGCTCCCTCGCCAAGCCGCCCTGGCTGACCAAGAGCGCCCTCGGCCGGGAGCTCGACGAGAGCGACGTCGAGCACGCGCGCAGCTGGGGCGAGAGGGTTGGCGTCGAGGGTCACGAGGCGCTCGTCGAGTCGCTCGAGAACGGCAGCGCGAGCCTGGATGAGCTCGCGCGCTGGTCGAGCCGCTACTGCGTCGGCCTGCAGGAGTCGGCCGGGGTCGAGGTGATCTGGGACGGCGAGCAGCTGCGCAGCGAGATGTACGCCTGGGCGATCGAGCACGCGACGGGCTTCGAGCCCCGCGGCACGGTGCGTAGCTTCGACAACAAGTACTACTCCAAGTCGGCGGCGGTCGGCCCCGTCGGGCTGCGCGAGCCGTACCACAACGACGAGTTCTCGTTCCTGCAGTCGGTCGCCAAGCACCGCCTGAAGATCCCGGTCACCGGTGCGTACACGCTCGCGGTCTGGTCGTACGACGAGGCGCACACGCCGAAGGAGGGACGGCTTGGCGGCGGCTACGGCCGCGCGCAGGAGATCGAGGCGCGGCGCGAGCTGACCCTCGACATCGCGCGCAACCTGATCCGGCCGAACCTCGAGGCGCTGATCGGGCTCGGCGCCGACTGGATCCAGATCGACGAGCCCGGCGCGTCCACCGAGGCCGACGAGCTCGACCTCTTCGTGGAGAGCTTCAACGTCAGCGTCGAAGGGCTCGACTGCTTCTTCTCGACGCACCTCTGCTTCTCCGACTACGACCTCTTCTTCCCGGCGATCGAGGGCATGGGCGGCTGCCGCCAGTACTGCGTCGGCTTCGCGAACTACGACGCTCGCGAGCTTGGGACCTCGGGCGCCGACCGGCCCGGGTACGAGGTGATCTCGAAGTTCCGCGACCTGCCCTACGACCCGATCCTCGGCCTCGGCGTGCTCGACATCCACACCGACTTCGTCGAGCCACCGGAGCTGGTGCGCGACCGGATCCTCTACGCCGTCGAGGTCTTCGGCGACCCGGAGCGGATCCACGTCTGCCCGGACTGCGGTCTGCGCACGCGCAGCTGGGATGTCGCCTACGCGAAGCTCCAGGCGATGGTCGAGGGCGCGCACCTGGCCGAAGAGGCGCTCAACCGCGCCCACGCCCCCGCCTAGCCGGAGCCACAGCGCATGGACGTCAACTACGGCAACAGCCGGCCGTTCAGCCTGGGTGTGGAGGAGGAGTTCCAGCTCTTGAACGGCGAGTCGTACGAGCTGACCTCGCGCTTCGACGAGGTCTTCGAGGCCGCGGGCGGCGACCCGCGGATCCAGTCCGAGCTGACGCCGTCGACCGTGGAGGTCGCGACGCACGTCGCCGACAGCGTCGGCGAGGCGGTCGAGGAGGCTCGCTCGCTGCGAGCGCGCCTCCGTGACGCGGCGGCCGAGAGCGGCGCGCTGATCGCATCCGCCGGCACGCATCCGTTCTCGCGCTACGAGCACCAGGAGATCACCGACGAGCCGCGCTACCGGGAGCTGATCGAGTCGATGCAGTGGGTGGCCGAGCGCGGGCTGATCTTCGGGCTGCACGTCCACGTCGGGCTCGAGACCCCACAGCAGGCGATCGCGGTCGCGAACGCATTGCGCACGTGGCTGCCGGAGCTGCTCGCGCTCTCGGCCAACTCTCCGTTCTGGCAGGGCCGCGACACCGGCTTCGCCTCCACGCGCGTGAAGCTCTTCGACGCGTTTCCGCGCAGTGGGCTGCCGCCGGCGTTCTCGTCCTTCGAGGAGTTCGAGCTGCTCGTCGAGCGCGGGATCAGGACGGGCTCGTTCGAGGACTACACGTTCATCTGGTGGGACCTGCGGCCGCACCCGAAGCTCGGCACGATCGAGATCCGCGTCTGCGACGGGCAGACGCGGCTCGAAAGCCTCGCGGGGCTCGTCGCGCTGGTCCAGTCGCTCGCGGCCACGCTCGCCGAGCGGTACGAGGCCGACGGGGCGCTGCCGATCCAGCCGGTCACCCTGATCGGCGAGAACAAGTGGCGCGCCGCGCGCTACGGGCTCGACGCCCAGCTGATCGACCTCGCGCGCGACGAGGTGCGGCCGGCACGCGAGGCCGTCCTCGAGCTGACCGAGCTCGCGCTGCCGGCTGCACGGCGGCTCGGCTGCGAGGACGAGCTCGACGAAGTCGAGCGGCTCTGTGCGCGCGGCAGCGGGGCCGACGACCAGCTGCGCGTGCAGGGCGAGCAGGGAAGCCTGCTGGCCGTCGCGAAATGGCTCGCTGACCAGACGGTGGCCGGCGTGTAAGCGCCGAGGTGTCGGCTATCCTGACGCGGCGGGCGCCTTCGTAGGCGTCCATTTTTCGATGCGAACGACGCTCAAGAAAGGAATCGGCCAGGGCGCCGGGCTCAACGGCAACGGCCACGCTGCGTTCCCGCCGGGAGCGCTCTCGCCGGTCACGCTCTACCGGCAGCCGCCGCCTCCGCAGCGGTCGCTCCCGGCCCAGGTCGGGCGCTTCTTTGCCTGGCTCGCCGTCACCGTGCTCGTGCTGGTCTGCGGCCTCGTGGGCGGCTTCTACCTCTGGATCCACGAGAGCGCCGCGGCCCTGCGGCCGCACACGGCGGAGGCGAGGGCCGCCCAGGCGCGGCTCGACCCGCCCAAGTCCGCGGCGATCGCGATGGTGATCGGCTACGACCACCGTGCGGGCGACGGCAACGCGCCCTCGCGCTCGGACACGATGATGCTGATCCGGGCCGACCCGGTTACGAAGACGATCTCGCTGCTCTCGTTCCCGCGCGACCTCGTCGTCCCGCTCTACTGCCCGGGCAAGAACGGCGGCGCGGCCGTACCGAGCGGGTCGGGCCGGATCAACAGCGCCTACGCCTTCTGCGGGCTGAGCGGGTCGCTCGAGACCGTGCGACACCTGACGGGCCTGCCGATCAACTACCTGATCAGCGTCAACTTCCTCGGCTTCATCGGCGTGGTGAACAAGCTCGGCGGCGTCTGGGTCGACATCGACCGGCGCTACTACAACAGGAACACCGGCTCGTCCGAGACCAACTACGCGAACATCGACCTCCAGCCCGGCTACCAGCACATGACGGGCAAGAAGGCGCTCGACTTCGTCCGCTTCCGCCACACGGACTCCGACCTCTACCGCCTCGCGCGCCAGCAGCTGTTCGTCTCGGCGATGCGGCAGCAGGTGGCGAACTCGCTCGGCCCGACGAGCATTCCCGGCGTCGTCAACACGATCACGCACCACCAGTACGTCGAGGTGGCGCGCGGGGGCCGCGAGCTCGACCTGCGCGACATCTACAAGTACGCGACCTTCGCCTACGGGCTCCCGCACGGCCACGTCTTCCAGGTCAAGATCTCGGGCGTCACCGGCTACAACGAGCTCTCGGCGTCCCAGACCTCGATCAACGAGGCCGTGCAGCAGTTCCTGAATCCCGACGTCGGCGCCTCGACGACGGCCACCGAAGTCGCGCTCGGGCGCCATATCCGCAAGCGCGCGCGCACCATCCCGCCGAGGCAGGTCACGCTGACCGTGCTGAACGGGAACGGCCGCGCCGGCTCGGCGTCGAACGCGAGCTACGAGCTCCACCAGAAGGGCTACACGACCGTGCTGCCGGCGGGGAACCAGCCCGCGAACGCGCCGAACTGGAACTACTTCCACTCGAAGGTCTACTTCGACCCGGCACGCGCGAAGAACGGCAGGCTCGCCGCCCAGCAGGTCGCGCGCCTGGTCGGGAGCGCCGACGTCGAGCCGATGCCGCCGGTGATCAGGCGTACGCTCTCGAACAACGCGCTGCTGGTGGTCGTCGTCGGCTCGACCTTCCACGACCAGCTCGCGCCGGTCGTCGTGCCGCAGCCGCCCACGCGCCAGCCGGCGAACGTGCGCCGCGACCCCGCGGCGACGCGCTCCGAGGTCTTCAAGGTGCGGAAGCGGCTGCCGTTCACCCTCGAGTACCCGACGCTGCTCGAGCGCAACTCGTCCCTCGACAGCGGCTACGGCGAGACTCCGCTGCGCATCTACCCCGTGAACGGCCAGCCGACGCTGCGGCTCACCTTCAGGACGGGCTCCAACGAGTACTGGGGCATCCAGGAGACGAGGTGGGCCAACGCGCCCGTCCTGGCCGACAAGAGCCTTACGCAGCGGGTCGGCGGCCGCGAGTTCGACCTCTACTACAGCGGCTCGAACCTGCACATGGTCGTGCTGCGCGACAACGGCGCGACCTACTGGGTCGTGAACACGCTGCTGAACTCGCTCTCGAACGAGACGATGCTCGCGATCGCGCGAGGGCTGCGGCCGCTCCCCCGGTAGGCTCCGCGCCGTGAAGCCGAGGATCGGGATCTTCGGGGCCGGCTGGGTCGGCCTCGTCACCGGGGCCTGCCTGGCCGAGCTCGGGCACGAGGTCGTGGTCCGGGACATCCTCGAGGAGCGGGTCGCGGCGCTCCAGGCCGGGCGCGTGCCGCTGCACGAGCCGGAGCTGGCCGAGCTGCTCGCGCGCAACCGCGAGCGCCTGAGCTTCACGCTGGATGTGGCCGACGTCGTGGCGCCGGTGATGTTCGTCTGCGTCGGAACGCCGCCGACCTACTCCGGCGACGCCGACCTCTCGGCCGTCTGGACGGTGGTCGACCAGCTGCCCGCCCTGGAGGAGCGCGCGATCCTGGTGATGAAGAGCACCGTGCCGGTCGGCACGGGCGACAAGGTGCGTGCCGCCCTCGACGCCCGCGGGCTCGCGCACGTGGGCTACGTCTCGAATCCCGAGTTCCTCGCCGAGGGCAGCGCAGTCCACGACTTCATGCACCCCGACCGCGTGGTCGTCGGCGCCTTCACCGAGGCCGACGCGGCCACCGTCGAGTCGCTCTACGACCCGCTCGAGACGACCGTCGTCCGCGCCGACGTCGCCTCGGCCGAGATGATCAAGCTCGCCGCGAACGCGTTCCTGATGACGCGGATCAGCTTCATCAACGAGATCGCGAACGTCTGCGAGGCGACCGGCGCCGACGTGGTCACGGTCGCCGAGGGCGTCGGGCTCGACCACCGGCTCGGGCCGCACTTCCTGCGCGCGGGAATCGGCTGGGGCGGCTCGTGCTTCCCGAAGGACGGGGTCGCCCTGAAGCAGCTCGCGTCGAACTCGGGCTACCACTTCCAGCTCCTGAACGCCGTGATCGAGGTGAACGAGCTGCAGAAGCGCCGCGTCGTCGGGAAGCTGCAGAAGCACCTCGGCAAGCTGAGCGGCAAGACCGTCGCGCTGCTTGGCCTGGCCTTCAAGCCGAACACGGACGACCTGCGGGAGGCGCCGTCGCTCGTGCTCGCCTCGCGGCTGCTCGCCGAGGGCGCGGAGGTCCGCGCCTGGGACCCGGTCGCGGACGCACGTTCGCTGCTGCAGGGCGTCAGCTTCTGCGACAGCGTCCTCGACGCGGTCACCGGTGCCGACGCGGCCGTGATCGTCACGGAGTGGGACGAGCTGCGGACGCTCGCCTCGGAGGAGGTGCTCGGGGCGATGCGCCGGCCGTTGATCGTCGACGGCCGCAACCTGCTCGACCCCGAGCTGGCGCGCTCGGCCGGCTTCGCGTACGAGGGCATCGGCCGCGCGGCCTCGCCGCTCGCCGCTCTGCCGGAGACCGAAGAGCCCGAGCGCCAGCTCGAGCTGTAGTGGAAGCGGTCATCCTGGCGGGCGGGAAGGCCGAGCGCCTCGGCGAGGCCGCGGGTGGCGGCCCAAAGGCGCTCGTCGAGCTCGGCGGCCGGCCCCTCGCCGTGTACCAGGTCGCGCAGCTCGCCGCGGCAGGCGTCGACCGCGTGCTGGTCAGCTGCGCCGCCGGCCAGGATGAGCTCTTCGAGGCCGCGCTCGGCGGGCTGGGGCCGGAGATCGTGGCCGTCCCGGAGCCGGAGCCGCTCGGCCGCGGCGGGGGGATCCGCTTCGCCGCCGCGCGGCGGCTGGAGCAGGGCGACGTCTTCGCGCTCAACGGGGACGAGCTCGTGGACGTCGACCTCTCGCGGCTGCTGGCCCTGCATCGCGAGCGGCAGGCGGCCGCCACGATTACCGTCGTCCCGCTGCGCTCGCCCTTCGGGGTCGTCGACCTCGACGAGGACCGCGTGACCGGCTTCCGCGAGGCGCCGCGCCTCGACCAGTGGGTGAGCTGCGGGATCTACGTGCTCGGAGAGGAGGCGCTGGGGCGGTTTCCCGAGCGCGGAGATCACGAGACGACGACGTTCCCGGAGCTCGCGTCAGAGGACGGGCTGTACGCATTCCGGCACGAAGGCGTCTGGCTCACCGTCAACACGCCGAAGGACCTGCGGGTGGCGAGCGAGTACCTCGCCGAGCACCCGGGGTGGCCCCCGTGAGCGCACAGTGGTAGGTTCGCGCCGCTCGTGGCCGAGCGTGATCACTTGACCTCTCCGAACCTCGGCGGACTCGACCGCTTCGCCGCCGAGCCCGAGAAGGTGGAGAAGCCCTGGGGCCACGAGCTGATCTGGTCGAAGACCGACCGCTACGCGGGGAAGATCCTGTTCGTGAAGGCGGGAGAGTCGCTGAGCCTGCAGTTCCACAACGTCAAGGACGAGGCGTGGTACGTGCTCTCGGGCCGGGCCGAGCTCGAGCTCGGCGCGGCCGGCGAGCGGATGCTGAACAGGGAGGTCGTCGGCGCCGGTTCGGCGTTCCACTTCCCGCCCGGGACCGTCCACCGGCTCACCGCCGTCGAGGACACGACGATCCTCGAGGTCTCGACGCCGCAGCTTGACGACGTCGTGCGGCTCGAGGACCGCTACGGGCGCACCGAGCCCGGCGCGCGTGACTAGACTGCCGCGCGTGGCGACGACCAAGCGGTACGACGTCAAGGATCTCGCGCTCGCGGCCGACGGGATGAGCCGGATCGAGTGGGCCGACTGGCAGATGCCGGTCCTGGCCGCAATTCGCGAGCGCTTCGAGCGCGAGCAGCCGCTCGCGGGCTACCGCGTCGCCGCCTGCCTCCACGTCACGAGCGAGACCGCGAACCTGATGAGGACGCTCAAGGACGGCGGCGCCGACGTCGTCCTCTGCGCCTCGAACCCGCTTTCGACGCAGGACGACGTGGCCGCTGCGCTCGTCGAGGAGTTCGACATCTCCGTCTTCGCGATCAAGGGCGAGGACAACGACACCTACTACCAGCACATCGAGGCCGCGGTCGACCACAAGCCGCAGCTGACGATGGACGACGGCGCCGACGTGATCGGCGTCCTCCACTCGCATCGGCGCGAGCAGCTCGGCGACATCCTCGGCGGCACCGAGGAGACGACCACGGGCGTGATCCGGCTCAAGGCCCTGGAGCGCGACGGCGCGCTCGGGTTCCCGGTGATCGCCGTCAACGACGCACTCACCAAGCACATGTTCGACAACCGCTACGGCACGGGCCAGTCGACGATCGACGGGATCGTCCGTGCGACCAACATCCTGCTCGCCGGCCGCACCTTCGTGGTGGCCGGCTACGGCTGGTGCGGGCGCGGCGTCGCGATGCGTGCGAAGGGCATGGGCGCGCACGTCGTCGTCACCGAGGTCGACCCGCTGCGTGCGCTCGAGGCCGTGATGGACGGCTTCCAGGTGCTGCCGATGGAGGGGGCGGCCCAGGTGGGCGACATCTTCGTCACCGCCACCGGCGACAAGTCGGTGATCACGCGCGACCACATCCTCGCGATGAAGGACGGCGCGATCCTCGCGAACACCGGCCACTTCAACGTCGAGATCGAGATCCCGGCGCTGCGCGCGCTCGCGACCGAGACGCGGACGCTCCGCCAGTTCGTCGACGAGTTCACGCTCGAGGACGGGCGGCGCATCTTCCTGATCGCGGACGGCCGGCTGGTGAATCTCTCGGCGGCGGAGGGCCATCCCGCGCAGGTGATGGACATGTCGTTCGCAAACCAGGCGCTGTCGGCCGAGCACGTGGTCGCGAACGCGACGAGCCTCGAGAAGAAGGTCTACCCGGTGCCGCAGGAGATCGACCAGGAGATCGCGCGCCTGAAGCTCGAGACGATGAACGTCTCCATCGACCGGCTCACCGAGGAGCAGGCGAAGTACCTGGCTTCTTGGGACGAAGGGACCTAGCGCCCGAGCGCATAGTGCGGCTCGAGCGGGACTGCGTCGTCCTGCTCGACCAGCGGCGGCTTCCCGACGAAGAGGTCGAGCTCGCCTGCTCGTCGGCCGCCGAGGTCGCGGAGGCGATCCGGGCGCTGGCGATTCGCGGTGCGCCCGCGATCGGGATCGCGGCGGCGTACGGGTACGCGCTCGCCGCGGCGCAGGGCGAGGACCTGGACGCGGCCGCCGCGGTGCTGGGCGCGTCGCGGCCGACGGCGGTGAACCTCGAGTGGGCGCTGCGGGAGGTGCGCGCGGCAACGGACCCGGCGACCCGCGCCCGCGAGCTCCACGAGGAGGAGGTCGAGCGCTGCCGGGGGATGAGCCGGCACGGGGCGACGCTCGTCGAAGAGGGCTCGCGGGCGCTCACGCACTGCAACACGGGCGCCCTCGCGACGGGCGGTGTCGGGACCGCGCTCGGGGCGCTGCGCGAGGCCTGGTTCCGCGGCCTGCTGCTGCACGTGTTCGTCGACGAGACGCGGCCGCTCCTGCAGGGCGCGCGGCTGACCGCGTGGGAGCTCGAGGCGGCCGGGATCCCGCACACGGTGATCGCCGACTCGGCTGCGGGCGCGCTGCTCGCCGCCGGCGAGGTCGACTGCGTCTTCGTCGGCGCCGACCGCATCGCGGCGAACGGCGACACCGCGAACAAGGTCGGCACCTACCCGCTCGCGGTGCTGGCCGGACGGCACGAGGTGCCGTTCTACGTCGTCGCGCCGAGCTCGTCCGTCGACCTGCGCATCGCGAGCGGCTCGGAGATCCCGATCGAAGAGCGCGATCCGGCGGAGGTGAGCCCGCGCTTCGAGGCGTGGAACCCGGCCTTCGACCTCACGCCGGCCGAGCTGATCTCGGCGATCGTGACCGAGCACGGAGTTCATCGCGCCCCGTACGCGGAGTCGCTCGGGGCGGCGGTGTCGGCGTGAACGCGGTCATCCTGGCCGCGGGGTACGCGACGCGGCTCTACCCGCTGACGCTCGACCGGCCGAAGGCGCTGCTCCCGGTCGGCGGGCGGCCGATGGTCGACCATCTGCTCGAGCGTCTCGCCGACGTGGAGCTCGAGCGGATCTTCCTCGTCACGAACTCGAAGTTCGCGGACGCGTTCCGCGAGTGGGCGGCGGAGCATGAAGGAGTGCCCCTGGAGATCGTCGACGACGGCACGACCGACGAGGAGACGAAGTTGGGGGCGATCGGCGACCTCGACCTGACGATCCGCGCGAGCGCGATCGACGACGACCTGCTCGTGCTCGCCGGGGACAACCTCTTCAGCGAGAGCCTTGCGCCGTTTGCCGAGTTCGGTCTCGCGAAGGACTCGCCCGCGCTCGGCGTCTACGACGTCGGCGACCTGGAGGCGATCAAGCGCTACAGCACGATCGAGCTCGACGACGAGGACCGGATCACCTACCTCGAGGAGAAGCCGGAGCGGCCGCGCAGCACCTTGACCGGGATCGCGCTCTACTTCTACCCGCGCTCGGCCCTGGGCGTCGTGGCGGAGTACCTCGACGCGGGCAACAACCCCGACCAACCCGGGCGCCTCGTGGAGTGGCTCTACCCGCGGGTGCCGGTGTACGCATGGCGGGTGCCCGGCCGCTGGTACGACGTCGGCTCCAAGGAGACGCTCGCCGAAGCCGACGAGGCGTTCACGCCCCCGGGATAGCCCGGCACACATTCGACACTGAGGCGTCACACACGCGTCACGCCTGCGCCCGTACGCTCGCGGAGGAGGTGGCTGTGGTGTGACGTGAAGCTCCTTGATCTGATCCTGCCCGTGCGCTGCGTCGTCTGCGACGCCGCCGGTGAGCAGCTCTGCCGGACCTGCCGCGACGCCCTCCCGCGGCTCGGTCCGCCCTGGTGCGACCGCTGCGGCGCCCCGACCGCCTGGCCCGTCGCGCGCTGCCGCGAGTGCTCCGGCCGCCGTGTCGCGTTCGCGTCGGCCCGCGCCGCGGTCGCGTACGACGACGGCGTCCGCCGTCTCGTCCGCGCCTGGAAGGAGCGTGGCCTGCGCAAGCTCGCGGCGACCGCTGCGGACGAGATCGCGTACGCGATCTCACCCCCGGCCGGCGCAACCGCGATCGCGTTCGTCCCGCCCGACCGCGCGCGCGGCCTCGAGCGCGGCCACCATCCGGCTGAGCGGCTCGCGCGCGAGCTCGGCCGGCGGTGGGGGCTGCCCGCGCTGCCGCTACTCGGGCGGACTAGACCGGTACCGCGACAGCGCGGCCTCGCGCTGGCCGACCGCCGGCGCAACGTGACCGGCGCGTTCGTCCCTGCGCGCGAGACCCCCACGCGGGTCGTCCTCGTCGACGACGTCTACACGAGCGGCTCGACGGCGAGCGCCGCTGCGACCGCGCTCCGCAAGGGCGGCGCGCGGCGCGTCGACGTGGTCACCTTCGCGAGGGTCGTCCGCTAGATTCCGAAGGAGGAGCCAAGCGTCGAAGGAGGGCAGGTGCAGTTCCAGGTCAAGGGCAGGAACCTCGAGATCAGCGACGCGATTCGCGGCTATGCCGAGTCGAAGCTCTCGAAGCTCGAGCGGCAGCTGACGGATCCGCGCGTCGAGCTCGAGCTGACCGTGGAGAAGAACCCCTCGATCGCGCAGAACCAGGTGGCGGAGGCGACGATCTGGACGAACGGACCCGTGCTGCGCGCCAGGGAGGCGTCCTCGGACATGCGGGCGTCGATCGACCAGCTCGTCGACAAGCTCGAGCGCCAGATCAGCCGCTACCGCACCCGCGGCCGCGACCGCCGGCGACGCGCAGCGCGCGCGAACGGCCCCGCACCTGACACCATTGCGGGCATGGCCGACGAGACCGAGCCCCAGATCGTCAAGACGAAGCAGTTCGCGCTGAAACCGATGAGCGCCGAGGAGGCCGTGCTGCAGCTCGAGCTCGTCGGGCACGACTTCTTCGTCTTTCGGAACGCGGACTCCGGCGACGTGAACGTCGTCTACCGCCGCCGCGACGGCGGCTACGGGCTCATCGAACCGCAGTGATCTTCCGGCGCGAGCCGATTCACAAGAAGCTCGCGCGCGAGGCGCGCCTGGAGCAGCAGGAGCCGGCGCTCGTCGACCCCGGCCCGCACTGGGGCGCAACGGGGATCCACGGCGTGCCGCGACCGCGTCGCTGGGACGCGGTCGCCTCGGCCGAGGCACCGGGCCTGGCCGGCGACGAGCTCCACTTCGTCGCGCTGCCGAACGGCGACCTCGTCCTCGACGAGGACGAGCCGGAGAACACGCTCGGCCCCCTCGCCGCCGCGATCGAGCAGACCGTGGAGCCGCCCTATCGCGCCGAGGCCGTTCGCCAGGGCGACGAGATCTGGGCGGTCGCGGCTCGACGCGTTCGCGTCGCCGAGTTCGAGGCCGCCGGCGACCAGCTCGAGCTGGTCGCCGCCGAGGGCGGCCGCACGCTCAGCGTGGACGGGGCCCGCGAGTTCGGCACCGTCTTGGAGCTCGAGCGCCTCGGCCGCGAGGAGGGCGAGCACTACGTCGTCCGCGCCCGCCGTCTCGACGGCGATCTCTGGGAGGTCGAGGCCGATCCGCTGTAGCCGCCGGGTGCCGCTACCCTAAGACGAATGTCCCAGCAGCTCGGATCCCTCGAGAAGGTCCTCCGCTTCGGCGAGGGCCGCCGCGTCAAGCGCCTCGCCGAGCAGGCGGCCTACATTGGCACCCTCGAGCCCGACTTCGAGGCGCTGAGCGACGCCGAGCTCACCGGCAAGACCGCCGAGTTCCGGCAGCGGATCGAGAACGGCGAGCCCGTCGACGAGCTGATCTTCGAGGCCTTCGCCGCCGTCCGCGAAGCCTTCAAGCGCACGATGGGCATCCGCCTCTTCGACGTCCAGCACATGGGCGGGATCGTCCTCCACGAGGGCGACATCGCCGAGATGAAGACCGGCGAGGGCAAGACGTTCGTCGCGGTGCAGCCGCTCTACCTGAACGCCCTCGACGGCCGGAGCGTTCACCTCGTCACGGTCAACGACTACCTGGCCAAGCGCGACCCGGAGTGGACGAGACCGGTCTGGGAGGCGCTCGGCATGCGCGCCGCCTTCATCGAGAACATGATGCCCTTCGACGCGCGCCGCGAGGCCTACGCGGCCGAGGTGGTCTACGGCACGAACTCCGAGTTCGGCTTCGACTACCTGCGCGACAACATGGCCGTCACGCTCGACGGCCTGGTCCAGCGCGGGCACGACTACGCGATCGTGGACGAGGTCGACTCGATCCTGATCGACGAGGCGCGCACCCCGCTGATCATCTCCGGCGAGCCCGAGACCGCCGCCCAGGTCTACTACGACTTCGCCCGCATCGCGCGCTCACTCGACGGCTACGCCTCGAAGCCAGGCGATCCGAAGGGCGTGGCCGAGGAGTCAGGCGCCGACTTCGAGTACGACGAGAAGCACAAGACGACCTCGCCGATGCAGGGCTCGATCGAAGCCGTCGAGCGCGCGCTCGGCATCGACAACCTCTATGACCCGCGCAACGGGCAGCTCGTCAACCACCTCAACCAGGCGCTCAAGGCGGAGGCGCTCTTCCACCGCGACGTCGACTACGTCGTGCAGGACGGCGAGGTGAAGATCGTCGACGAGTTCACCGGCCGGATCATGGAAGGCCGCCGCTGGTCGGAGGGCCTGCACCAGGCGGTCGAGGCGAAGGAGGGCGTCCGGATCCAGGAGGAACACCAGACGCTCGCGACGATCACGCTGCAGAACTACTTCCGCCTCTACGACAAGCTCGCGGGGATGACCGGTACCGCGAAGACCGAGGAGAAGGAGTTCGTCGAGATCTACGACCTGCACGTCGTCGAGATCCCGACCAACGTCGCGGTTGCGCGCGACGACGAGAACGACTTGATCTTCAAGAACAAGGAAGCGAAGTACGACGCCGTCATCGCCGACATCAAGGAGCGGCACGAGGCGGGCCAGCCGGTGCTGGTCGGGTCGATCTCGGTCGAGGTCTCGGAGCACCTCGCGCAGCTGCTCGACCGCCAGGGGATCCCGCACAACGTCCTCAACGCCAAGCAGCACGAGAAGGAGGCCGGGATCATCGCGGAGGCGGGTCAGCGCGGTGCGGTCACGATCGCGACGAACATGGCCGGCCGCGGCGTCGACATCAAGCTCGCCGACGGGATCAAGGAGCTCGGCGGCCTCTACGTGCTCGGCACCGAGCGGCACGAGGCGCGCCGCATCGACAACCAGCTCCGCGGCCGCTCCGGTCGCCAGGGCGATCCCGGCGAGTCGCGCTTCTACCTCTCCGGCCAGGACGACCTCGTGCGCCTGTTCGCGGGCGACCGCATCTACAACATCATGGAGCGCTTCAAGGTCCCGGACGACCAGCCCATGGAGGCGAAGATCCTCTCGAACCAGATCGAGAACGCGCAGAAGAAGGTCGAGGAGCAGAACTTCGTCATGCGCAAGAACGTCCTCAAGTACGACGACGTCCTGAACAAGCAGCGCACGGTGATCTACGACCAGCGCCGGCGGGTGCTCGAGGGCGAGGACCTCTCCGAGGAGGTGCGCCTCTGGGTGGACGAGGTGATCGAGCGCACCATCGACCAGTACACGCTGGCGGAGTACGGCGAGGAGTGGGACCTCGACGCGCTCTGCAAGGCGATGGTCGACCTCTACGCGACCGACGACCCGATCACGCCCGACGAGCTGAGCGAGGAGGTCGGGCTCGACCGCGCCGCGCTCGTCGACGAGTTCCAGGAGGACGCGCGCGACACGTACGGCGAGAAGGAGCAGGGCCTCGGGCTCAACCCCGACACCTCCCAACCGCTGCTGCGCGACGTCGAGCGCTTCGTGATCCTCCAGGTGGTCGACCACCGCTGGCGCGAGCACCTCGAGAACATGGACTACCTGCGCGAGGGCGTGCACCTGCGCTCGATGGCGCAAAAGGACCCGCTCGTCGAGTACACCGCCGAGGGCCACCGGATGTTCGAGGAGCTGAACCTCGAGATCCGCGAGGAGGTCGTGCGCACGCTCTTCCACGCGGAGATCGAGGTCGAGGAGGTCGACCAGCTCCAGCAGGCCCAGGAGGCGCAGGCGCTGGACGGCGGCGGCTTCGCGTACGAGCACGAGTCGCTCGCGGGCGCGCAGGCGATCGCCGCGGCGGGCGGCGGCGCGGGCGCGATGCTCGCCGGCGACGGGGCCGGCGTGACCGCGGGCGCGCTCGACGCGGGCGGCGGCTCGGTGATGACCCAGCAGCGCGTGACGAGCGAGCGCGACAAGATCGGCCGCAACGACCCGTGCTGGTGCGGCAGTGGCAAGAAGTTCAAGCGCTGCCACGGCGCCTGAACGATTCCCGCCCGGTCGCTCCGCGTCGGTAGCATCGGCCGCGCGATGGCAGACCAGAGCCCCGCAGCTCCCCTCGACCAGCAGCTCCAGGAGATCGGGGCCCAGCTCGTCTGGGTCCGTGATTACCTTTGACCCGGAGCAGCTGGAGAGCCGTCTCGCCGAGCTCGAGCAGGAGCTCGGCGCCCCCGGGTTCTGGGACGACCAGCGCCACGCGGCCGAGGTCAGCGCCGAGCACGCCCGCCTGACGAAGCGCCTCGAGCGCTACCGCCGCCTCACCCAGGACTACGAGGACGCGCGGGAGCTCCTCGCGATGGACGGCGAGATGGAGGACGAGATCGCGTCCAGCATCGCGCCGCTGCGCCAGGAGCTCGACCGGCTGCAGGAGGACGCGCTTTTCTCCGGTGAGTACGACGCGGGCGACGCGCTCGTCACGATCCACGCGGGCACCGGCGGCACCGACGCGCAGGACTGGGCGGAGATCCTGCTGCGCATGTACCTGCGCTGGGCCCAGGATCGCGGCTTCCAGACCGACCTGCTCGAGGCGAGCCCGGGCGAGGAGGCGGGCCTCAAGTCCGCGACCTTCAGCGTCAAGGGCGAGAACGGGTACGGGATCCTGAAGGCCGAGCGAGGCGTCCACCGGCTCGTCCGCCTGAGCCCGTTCGACCAGGCGCACCGGCGGCACACGAGCTTCGCTCAGGTGATCGTCGCGCCGCTGCTGCCCGAGGACGTGGACATCGACATCGACGAGGCCGACCTGCGCATCGACACCTACCGCGCGAGCGGGGCGGGCGGCCAGCACGTGAACAAGACCGACTCCGCCGTCCGGATCACCCACGTCCCGACCGGGATCGTCGTCCAGTGCCAGAACGAGCGCTCGCAGAGCTCGAACAAGCAGACCGCGCTGCGCATCCTCAAGTCGCGCCTGCTGGAGGCCGAGCAGGAGCGGCGCGAGGAGGAGCTGGCCAAGGAGCGAGGCGCCGCGCAGCAGGCCGACTTCGGCAGCCAGATCCGCAGCTACGTGCTGCACCCCTACCAGCTGGTGAAGGATCACCGCACCGAGCACGAAACGGGCAACACGCAGGCGGTTCTCGACGGCGCGCTCGACGACTTCGTCCACGAGTACCTGCTCGCCAAGGCCGCGGGGAAGGTGCTCTAGCCGCCTGTTCAGCTAGCATTCGGCGCCTTAGCCCACCCGGCGCGTCCACGCGCCGAGTCGCTCTTTTTGTCGTGCAAGAAACGGACCTCCAGCAGACTGACGTAGGCACCGCTGTCCTCAACGGGCAGGAGACGCCTCCCCCGCCGGCTCCCTCGAGCTCGGCGATGGTCACCTTCGAGAACGTGACGAAGATCTACGAGCCGGACGTCGCGGCGCTGCAGGACGTCTCGTTCGGGATCGACAAGGGCGAGTTCGTCTTCATCGTCGGCGCCTCGGGCTCGGGCAAGTCGACCGTCATCCGCCTGGTGCTGAAGGAGATCGAGCCGACGCGCGGCAAGATCGTCGTCGGCGGCCGCGACCTCGGGCGCCTGAAGCGGGGCAAGATCCCGCTTCTGCGGCGCAACGTCGGCTGCGTCTTCCAGGACTTCAAGCTGCTGCCGAACCGTACGGCGGCCGAGAACGTCGCCTATGCGCTGAAGGTGCAGGGAGAGAACTCGACCGCGATCCGGCGCAAGGTGCCCGAGGTGCTGAACCTCGTCGGTCTGGCACACAAGATGTCCTCGCTCCCGGACGAGCTCTCCGGCGGCGAGCAGCAGCGCGTCTCGATCGCGCGCGCGTTCGTGAACCACCCGCCGCTCCTGATCTGCGACGAGCCGACGGGCAACCTCGACCCCGACACGAGCGTCGGGATCATGCAGCTGCTCTACCGGATCAACCGCTCGGGAACGACGATCCTGATGGCGACGCACGACCGCGAGATGGTGGACAAGATGCGCAAGCGCGTGATCGCGCTCGAGGACGGGAAGCTGCTGCGCGACGAGCGGCGCGGCGGGTACACGACCGAATGAGCCGCTTCCGCGTAGTCGTCGCCGAGGCGATTCGCTCGCTCGGCGCCAACCTCTCCACGACCTTCGCCGCCACCACCACCGTCCTGATCGGCATGTTCATGCTCGGCCTGGTCGTCGGCCTCGGCAGCTGGGCGCTCTCGCTCAGCGACCACTACAAGAAGCAGCTGCTGGTCAACGTCTACTTCTGCACCCAGCTCCGCTGCGGTCACGAGGCGACCTCTGGGCAGGTGAACGCCGTCCACAACGCGCTGATCGACATGCCGCAGGTGAAGTCGGTGCGCTTCGTGTCGAAGGAGCAGGCGCTCGCGCAGGAGCGCAAGAAGCATCCGGCGATGGTGAACAGCCTGCCGTACAACCCGTTCCCGAACGCGTTCAAAATCTACCCGAAGCAGGCCGAGCAGATCGACTCGATCTCGAAGCAGGTCGACAGCTCGGGCCTGAAGGGGATCGAGAGCATCTGCCCGCCGCCGCCCGGCTCGAAGGCGTCGAGGACGGCGACGGGGGAGAGCTGCAGCCGCATCTCGCACCGGGTGTTATCCGTCGCGCGCTACCTCTGGATCGTGGTGCTGATCGCGTTCTGCGTGCTGCTCGTCTCCTCGACGCTGCTCGTGGCGAACACGATCCGGCTCTCGATCTTCGCGCGGCGACGCGAGATCGAGGTGATGAAGCTCGTCGGGGCGACGAACTGGTTCGTGCGCGGACCGTTCATGATCGAGGGGCTCCTCTGCGGGCTCGGCGGCGCGGTGGCCGCCGTGATCCTGCTCGTGCTCGGGCGGACGTTGTTCATGCCGCTGATCCATCTCACGAACGCCTCCGACATCCACGCCTGGCCGTTCGGGCTCCACGTGCTGATCGTGCTTGGCGCCGGCCTCGCGCTCGGCGCGATGGGCTCCGGCCTCACGATTCGCCGTTTCCTCCAGGTCTGAGCCGCTCGTAGTCGAGCTCGCGTCGCGGGGGAAGCACCTCGTCGGCGAGCCGTTCTTCGTGCCCGGCACGCCGGTGCTGCTCGACCGCAAAGGAGCCGGCGACGTGCAGCCCGGCGACCTCGTGGTCGTGCGCAAGGGCCGTGGGCGCGCGAAGGTCGAGCGCGTGCTCGGGCCGGCGAGCTCGATCGAGGTCGTGCTCGAGGGGCTGCTCGTCGAGCAGGGCGAGCTGCAGGGCTTCGAGCCGTACACCCCGCCAGAGCTCGACGTGGAGGGGCGCGTCGACCTGCGCGACCGGCTCGCGTTCACGATCGACCCCGAGACGGCGAAGGACTTCGACGACGCGCTGACGGTCGAAGAGGACCGCGCCTTCGTGCATATCGCCGACGTCTCGTGGTTCGTCCCGGCCGGCTCGCCGCTCGACCGCGGCGCGGCCGGGCGCGCGTTCTCCGTCTACGTCCCCGGGCTGGTCTCGCCGATGCTGCCGCCGGAGCTCTCGGAGGAGCTCTGCTCGCTGCGGCCGAACGTCGACCGCCTCTGCGTCACCGTCGAGATCCCGCTGCCGGAGGGCGAGCCGAGCTTCTACCGCTCGGTGATCCGCAGCCGCGAGCGGCTGACCTACGGCCGCGCCGAGGCGATCCTGGCCGGCCGCGAGCGGGCGGACGGCGAGCTGACGGCTGCGCTGCGCCGGGCCGAAAACCTGGCCGAGAGCCTCCGAGCGCGCCGGTTCGCCCGCGGCGCGCTGCGGGTCGAGAGTCCCGAGGTCGTCTTCGCCTTCGACGGCGACGGCGGGGTCGAGCGCGCCTGGCGCGAGTCCGAGCCGCACGCGCACATGCTCGTCGAGGAGCTGATGATCCTCGCCAACGAGTGCGTCGCTGGCCTGCTCGCCGGCCGCCGGCGCGAGGCGCTCTACCGCGTCCACGAGCGGCCGGAGCCGCAGTCGGTCGCGCTCCTGCTCGCGCGCCTGGCCGACCTCGGCGTGCCGACCCCGCCCGCCCCCGACCAGCTGGGCCCGGCCGACGCGGCGCAGGTCGCGGGCGCCGCGAGCGAGCTCGTGACCGAGTACACGCGCAGGGCCGGCCGGGGCCGCGACGCCTTCCCGGCGCTGGTGCTCCAGTCGCTCAAGCAGGCCCGCTACGACCCGCGGAACCTCGGCCACTCGGGCCTCGCCAGCACGGCCTACTGCCACTTCACCTCGCCGATTCGCCGCTACCCCGACCTGGTCGTGCACCGCGCGCTGCTGCGCGAGCTCGGTGTCTCGGAGGAGCCGCTGCCCGGAGAGCTGGACGACCTCGCGGCCCACGCGTCGCAGCGCGAGCGGCACGCGGCGAAGCTCGAGTACCGCGCCGACGAGCTCTGCCTTGCCTGGCTGCTCGAGCGGCGGCTGTTCGAGCTCGGCTGGGAGGCGACGTTCGAGGGCGAGATCACCGGCGTGATCCCGTCCGGGCTGTTCGTTCGCTTCGACGAGGTCTTCGAGGGCTACGTCCCTGCGCGCCGGCTCCCTGGCGACTACTTCGAGCTGAACGAGCTCGCGACCGCGCTCGTCGGCCGGCGCGGGGGCCGGACGTACCGGCTCGGCGACTCGATCGAGGTGCGCGTGCAGGACATCCGCCGCAGCGAGGGCAAGGTCGAGCTCGAACCTAGACTTGCCTGAATGGCCGAGAAGCTGATCGCCGAGAACCGCCGCGCGCGGCACGACTACCACTTCCTCGAGCGCCTCGAGGCCGGGCTCGTGCTGAACGGGAGCGAGGTGAAGTCCCTGCGCCAGGGCCACGCCGTGCTGCAGCGCGCCTACGCCGACGCGCGCGACGGCGAGCTCTGGCTCGTCGGCCTCCACATCCCGCCGTACGAGCAGGCCTCGGTCGCGCCCCACGACCCCGACCGCGACCGCAAGCTGCTGCTGCACCGGCGGCAGATCGAGCAGCTCAGCTCGAAAATCGCCGAGCGCGGCCTGACGATCGTGCCGACGCGGCTCTACTTCAAGGACGGCCGCGCGAAGGTGGAGCTCGCGCTCGCGCGAGGCAAGGAGGGCCGCGACAAGCGCCGCGACATCGCCGAGCGCGAGACCAAGCGCCGCATCGAGCGCGAGCTCAAGTCGCGCCGTCGGTGACGCGGTAGAGCCGCCACTCGCCCGGCACGCCCTTCAGCGCGACCGGCCCGCGGTCAGCGAACTCCAGGCCAGAGCCCGCGACGAGATCGCGCACCGTGCTCGAGACGAGCACCTCGCCCGGCTCGGCCTGGCCCGCGACGCGCGCGCCGATGTGAACCGCGATTCCCGCGAGCTTGTCGCCGGCGACTTCGCACTCGCCCGTGTGCACGCCGGCCCGGATGTCGAGCCCGAGCTCGCCCACGGCGCCGATGGCGGCCCGCGCGCAGCGAATGGCCCTCGCCGGCCCGTCGAAGCTGGCGAGGAACCCGTCGCCTGCGATGTCGATCTCGTGGCCTCGGAAGCGCTCGAGCTGACGGCGCACGGCGGCGTGATGCGCGTCGAGGAGCTCGCGCCAGCGCCGATCGCCGAGCTGCGTCGCGCGCTCGGTCGAGCCGACGATGTCGGTGAAGAGCACGGTCGTGAGTACGCGATCCGGCTCCGGCGCCTCCCGCACGCCGGTCAGGAACTCGCGGATCTCCTCGAGAATCCTGTCGCCGCCGCTGCCCGCCCAGGGGATGTGGAGGTCGCCCGGAAGCTCGACGTAACGCGCGTCCGGGATGTTCCCAGCGAGGAAGCGGGCGTTCTCGATGTGGCAGATCGGGTCGTCGACGCGGTGCACGATCAGCGTCGGGACGCGCACCGAGGGCACGACGTCGCGAACGTCGATGTCCATTGCCATCGACAAGAAGGCGATCGCATCGCGTGGCGTCATCGAGCTGGTCTGGAGCCGGCCGAACCAGCGCCGCGTCGCCTCCGGGTCAGGGTCGTCCGGGAAGAACCTCTCCACGGTGAGGGCGTGGCCCCAGCGCTCCGGAAGCTGGCCTATCCACTCGTCGAACTCCTCGCGCGTACCCTCACCCCAGGGCCAGTCGTCCGTCTGCTCCTCCTTGACTTCGGCGCCGATCAGGAGCAGCGCCTGCGTGCGCTCGGGGTAGGTCGCCGCGAAGAGCATCGACATCGGCCCGCCCTCGGAGACGCCGACCAGCGCCGCCTTTTCGGAGCCCACTGCGTCCATCACGGCTCGCACATCGTCCATCCGCTCCTCGAGCGTGCCGACCCGAGTGCGCTCGGACAGGCCCATGCCGCGCTTGTCGAAGAGGATCAGCCGCGAGAACGACGCCAGCTGCTCGCAAAAGCGCCGGTACCCGGGGTGCTCCCACATCACGTCGAGGTGCGTGATCGCACCGGCCACCCAGACGACGTCGGGAGGCCCGTCTCCGAGCACCTGATAGGCGATGTCGACCTCGCCGCTGGAGGTGTACTGAACGGGGGGAGTCGCGTCACTCACGCCGGCACCTCAGGCGCCAGCTCGAACTCGAGCTCCTCGCCGTCCTGGTCGTCCCAGTGCCGCCCGACCTCGCGGAAGCCGAGCCGCCGCACGATCGCAAGCGACGGTTCGTTCTCGGGGCCGACCGAGGCGATGAAACGGCCGACGCCCTGCTCTTGGGCCCAGCCGAGGAGTGCACGCACGGCCTCGGTCGCATAGCCCTGCCTGCGATGCTCGGGGAAGATCGTGTAGCCCACCTCGACGGCGTCCGAGGCCCTGCGCGCGTTGATCCCGGGCGGACCGTGGAAGCCGATGTGCCCGAGCATCGCCTTCGTGTCGCGCAGGACGACCGCGCGCACGAGCCAGGGTGCACGCTCGGGCTCGTCTCCGACCTGGCGCAGCCGGAAGGCGAGGAAGCGCGCGTCGTGCTCGTCCGGCCAGTCGGCCGGGATCGCGAATCCGCTGGCCCGTTCGGCGTCGGCGTGCCGGCCCTCCAGTAGCGCCTCGATCAACTCCGGCGAGAGCCACACCAGCTCGAGCCGCTCCGAGCGGACGGTTTCTGGAGTCACGGCGGCGCCGGCGGCCCTTGCAGGTGGATCCGCCCGACCCCAGGCCGGTAGCCGAACTCTGCGTTCAGCCGCCGAATCGGCGTGTTGCGCTCGTCGTTGCGCGTGTGCAGCTCTTCGAAGCCGTTCGCCTTTGCCCAGCCGATCTGCGTCGCCTTCAGCGCCCGCGCGACTCCGCGCCCGCGCCAACCGCGCTTGACCGCGGTGATGTCGTGGGACGCGGTCGTCGGCCTGGCGGCCGTGAGCGAGAACTTCGCGTAGCCCACCACCTCGTCCCCGGCGACCGCCACGAAGGTCGCCTCCGGCCGGTCGCCCGAGCCCTGCATGTCGTGCACGAGCCAGTCCTCGAACGGCTCCATCTCGTCCTCCTCGAACCCGGGCACGTCAGGGAAGGCCTCGCACGCGACCTCGTACATGCCGTGCGCGAGCTGCGGCCGTTCGGCCCAGGTGACGACCTCGACGCCCTCCGGCGGCTCGACCGGGGGCGGCTCTGCGCCGACGAGGTCGAGGACGACGCCCTGCTCGCGGCGCTCCTCCTCGAAGCCCCGCCTCCGCGCATAGGCGAGGCTTTCAGGGTCGTCGTCGAGCACCGGCACCTCGATCACGCCGAGCCCGCGCTTCCGCGCCCACTGCGAGACGACCTCGTAGATCCGCGCCCCGACCCCGTGACGGCGGTGCTCGCGGGCGACGGTGGAGAGCACGTAGGCGATGTCGCGCCGCTGCGGCTGGATCGTCGCGACCGCCGAGCCCGCCGGCTCGCCGTCGAGCCGGGCCAGCAGGTCGAGGCACTCGACCATCGCCTGCTTGAACGAGTGCACCTCGGCGAGCGTGACGGCCTCGTGCGGCCAGCACGCGTTGTAGATCTCGAGCGAGAGCCGCTCCTCGGCCTCGTTCGCCACGGAGGAAACCTCGATCACGCGGGCAACCATAGGCATTGCCGGCGACCCCTTGTAGCCCGCCGGTCCGGAAGCTACCCTGGTGGAGCCCGCCCCGTGTTGTCTCTAGAGAAGTACCGTGCCCGCTTCGGGCTAGCCGCCGTAGTCGCTCTGGCTCTTGCCGCAGCGGCAGCGGTGCTGCTCGTGCTGTTCGACGCGCGCTGGGCACGAATCGTGGTCGCCGCCGTCAGCTGGGCTGCCGCGCTCGGGCTGACCGTGTTCCTCGTTCGCCGGGCCCGCGCCCGCGAGCGCGCGCGGCGCGAGGACATCGCCCGCGCCGAGGCCAGACACCGCGCACTGCTCGACGGCCTGCCGCTCGTCACGTGGCTGCGGGTGGTCGGCAACCCGGCGGAGACGCTCTACGTCGGGCCCGCGATCGCCGAGCTGACCGGCTACTCCGCCTCGGAGTGGCGCGAGCAGCCGGGCCTCCACGAGAAGCTGCTGCACCCCGACGACCGCGGCCGCATCCTCCCCGAGCTCGAGCGCGCGGCGGGAGGCGCCCCGGTGTCGATCGACTACCGCCTGCTCGCGCGCGACGGGCGCGCGACCTGGATCCGCGAGGACAGCTCGACCGTCCGCGACCGGGAGGGCGAGCCGCTCTACATCCAGACCTTCCTGCGCGACATCGCTGAGCTGAAGCGCTCCGAGGACCGTCGCGAGGTGCTGCAGGCCGCCGAGCGGGACGCCGCCTCCGAGAGCGCCGAGCGCCAGGCGCGGCTCGACCTGCTCCGCCGCGCCGGCAACGACCTCGTCGCGTCGGTCGAGATGGACGGCGTCCTGATGCGCGTCTCCGAGCTGGTCGTGGCCGACTTCGCGGACTGGTGCGTGGTCGACGTCGTCGACGAGGGGAACCAACTCCACCGCGCGGCCGCGGCCCGCGCCGAGCTGACGGCCCCGAACGGCGCACGCGGCCCGGGCGACGACCCGGAGACCGAGGTGCGCACGGTCTTCGAGAGCGGCCGCACGCGCGTGCTGCCGGCCCTCGGCGAGGGCTCGAGCGGAGAGCGGGTGGCGTTCCTCGGTCTCGAGGCGCGATCGGTGATCTGTGTCCCGCTCTGGGCACGCAAGCAGCCGCTCGGCGCGCTCACGCTCGCGCGCACGGATCGCGGCCCCGCGTACTCGGCCGACGATGTCGCGCTCGCAGAGGATCTCGCGGCGCGCCTCGCGCTCGCACTCGACCGCGCCCGCCTCTACCGCGAGGTCGAGGAGCGCTCCGACGCCGCCTGGGTGCTCGAGCACGTCGCCGACGGCGTCCTCCTGCTCGACCGCAACGGCGTCGTCCGCCTCTGGAACCCCGCCGCCGTCGCGATCACGTCTATCGCCGCCGACGACGTCATCAGCCGGCTCGCTACGGACGCCATCCCCGGCTGGAAGGCGGCCGTCGAGACCGTTCCCGTCTTGGCCTCGCCCGACCCCGGGCACGACGAGGTGCTGATTCCGATCGAGACCTCGCGCGGCGAGCGCTGGATCGCGATCTCGGGCGTCCGCTTCTTCGGCGGCACCGTCTACGCGTTCCGCGATCTCACCGACGCGCGCCAGCTCGAGGAGATCAAGGCCGACTTCATCGCCACCGCCTCGCACGAGCTGCGCACCCCGCTGGCCGCTGTCTACGGCGCGGCGCAGACGCTGCTGCGGCACGACTTCGCGCTCGACGAGACCGGCCGCGAGCGCTTCGTCTCGCTGATTGCCGACGAGTCGGAGCGGCTCGGCCGGATCGTGAACGAGATCCTGCTCGCCAACCAGCTCGACGCCGGCCGCCTCGACCTCGACCTCGAGCCCTTCGACGCCCACGACCTGGTCGAGCGCGTCGTCGAGGCTACTCGCATGCACGCCCCGCCCTCGGTCAAGCTCGTGATCGACGCCGACGGTGAGCTTCCCTCGGTCTCGGCCGACCTCGACAAGGTGCGACAGGTGCTCGTCAACCTCGTCGAGAACGCGATCAAGTACTCGCCCGACGGCGGCCGCGTCCAGGTCGGCGTCCACGCGCGCGACGACTTCGTCCGCTTCCACGTCTGCGACGAGGGGCTCGGAGTTGCCCCGGAGGAGCAGGAGCGGATCTTCGAGAAGTTCTACCGCGCCGACCCGCAGATGGTGCGCGGCGTCGGCGGCACCGGCCTCGGCCTCTACATCTGCAGGGAGCTGATCGACCGCATGGGCGGCCGGATCTGGGTCGAGCCGAACGACGACAAGGGGTCGACGTTCTTTTTCGAGCTACAGACCGCCGACGTGCTCGCGCACGGGGAGAACCCCCCACGGCGGCTACAATTGCGGAACTGACATACGGGGGCGACCTGGTTTCGACGTGGTCGGTTCTCCGGCAGAGCTGCAAGCCGAGGTCCCCGGTCGGCCTCGTAAAACAACCGGGACAAAAAGCAAGTGCGAAGGACAACTCCGCACTCGCTCTCGCTGCCTAACCCGTAGCGAAGCGCGTCGCTCCGAGTTCGGCCCGTGGCCCGGGTAGCGGCGTCAGAAACGGGCTCGGCGCCTAGGGAGAGCCAATCGCCCGAAGCGCGACACCAAAGGATGGCTAGCCCGTCGGTTGGTCGGCTGCCAACCGGCCGCCGGGCGAAACGCAACGGCAGCCTAAGCTTGTAGACGCTCTGACCGGTGCGTCCGCGGACGCGGGTTCGATTCCCGCCGCCTCCACTCGACGCGAAATCTCCGAAGGGGCGCGAAGAGGCGCCCCTTGCAGGCGAAAGGCCTGCGCAGAGCCGCGAACAGGGACGAAGCGAAAGTGCCCGATTTGCGACCGATCCCGAGGAAGCCGGTCGCAACGCGGTAGCAGACGCCGAGTCGTTGGGTCGCATGCGACCTACGCACTGCGCAGCGGAGTCGAACCCGCGTTCTCAGGGTCCCGCCGAGCACTCACCCGAGGGTGCGGATTCGCGGGAAGCCGAGGCCGGCGATTCCGAGTCAGATGAGCCGCACAAACCCGGCGGCAGGCGGTCGTCGTGACTGCCGAGCGGTTCGATCCCGTGGCATATGGCGTAGATGACCTGACGCTCGGCTTCGATATGGGGGGTTCGCCGTCTGTCCATGACCTCGACTCGCGTTCTGGGTCGCAGACACGACGCAGGAAGATGCTCGGTGAGCCGACTTCTTGGGGGAGATGGGCCCACTTGCTCGGTCGCTCTGTGTGCTTCTGGAAGTCGGACACGAGGCGGTTGTGCGTGCAGGCGAAGCTCCGGGATCCCGGCGAGCTGTGCCCGCCAGTGGAGGTCCGTGAGGAAGTGCGTGAGTTGGTGGAGCGAATGTCCGCCGTTGGGCTGATCAGTTACGAACGGCCGTGGGTGACGCGGCTAGACGTGGCCGTCGATGCCGAGTGCGAGAGCGCCGATGGGAAGCTCCTGCTTGACGCGCTAGAGGCGGTTCGGCTCCCGAACGGTTGGCGGACGACCTCGACGGGGACCCCTCGCTCCACCGTCTACTTTCGGGCCCGGGCAACGGAGCACGTTCACGCGCGCGCGTACTGCCGCAACCTCAAGACGAAAAGTGGCGAACCGTTCGGCCGTATCCGGCTGGAGGCCGAGCAACGGTTCGATCCGAGGTTGTGTCCGTTGGAGTACGTCGAGCAGCCGGCGTTCGTCGCAGAGATCTGGAAAAGCAGGTATGCCAACCTCGCGTCGAAAGTGACGCGGCTTGAGCGGGAGGTTCAAGCGATGGAACTCGCCGATCGGATGCGGCGGGGCGAACTGGCCCATGGTCAGGCCGAGCGGCTTCACCTGTTCCTGGACCTTGAGCGGCTCGGACTGGCCCGCCAGTGCTATCGGAAGTCCGTCTACACCGCGCGTCGGGGGGAGGCGGTAAAGCTCGGATACGGCGCAAACGACAGTGCGGGCGGGGCGCTTGAAGTCGACTTGGCGGACCTGCTAGCGGCCTACGTGCGAGCGGTGGACGGAGACTAGGGTCTGCCGCGCGGCGAGCCGGCGGAAGCCGGCCGCCTGCGGCGGGCGCAAGGCTCAGTCACGGTGGCGTTTCCCAGCGTGTGGGAATGTCCCCTGAGCTAGGCCGAGCAGGCGTCCTCGTGCGGGCGCGGCTTCAGGTGGTCCAGCACGGCGAGGGCTTGGTACGTTCGTGCCGCGATGAGGGAGTTCCGCGTACTGGTGGTGCCGTATGAGCTCGGGCGTCTCAGGGAAGGCGTGGGCTGTGGGCCTGAGGTCGTTCTCGCGCGTGGCGCCGTGGATGCGCTTGCCGCGGCAGGGGCGAGCGTCCGCGTCGAGGTCATCGAGATCGACGATCGGTGGGGCGCCTCCGGCACCGACGAGGTGGGCGCGGCGTTTGCCTTGGTCCGACTCGTCGCCGATCGGGTGCGTTGTGCGCGCGAAGAGGACGCGTTTCCAGTCGTTCTCGCCGGAAGCTGTCTCACGGCTGTCGGCGTCGTTGCCGGCCTCGCTGAGCCCGCCCCGGGTGTCGTGTGGTTCGATGCGCACGCGGATTTCAACGACCCTACTACGACGCTCTCCGGTTACCTCGACGGCATGGGGCTCGCCGTTCTGACCGGTGGCGCCTGGCAGGGAATGCTCGCGGCGGTGCCCAGCGCGCAGCCAGTGCCGGAGTCGCGCGTCGTGTTGGCAGGAGCGAGGAACTACGACGCGCCGGAGGAGGCCCGGCTGCGGACTTCGGAAGTCGTGCAGGTGCCAGCCGAACGGCTGCGCTCACCCGAGGTGCTCGTCAAGTCCATCGAAGCGCGCGCAACAGAGGTCTCAGGCCTCTACCTCCATGTCGACCTCGACGTGCTCGACTCCGATGTCGCACGGGTCAACGTCCACAGCGCTCCCGATGGAATCAGCGGCGACCAGCTCGACGATCTCGTCGCCGCGCTCACGGCCAAGTTCCCCGTCCGTGCCGTCTCGCTGACGGCCTACGACCCCGCGTGCGACGTCGATGTACACGTGCCACCGATCGCGCTCCAACTCCTACGCACGATCGCCCGAACCCTGGACTGACGACGCGCCCACGCCTGGCACTACCGATCCGCGACACCCGGCACTCGCCTGGGGCCAGTGTGCGGGAATGTCACATCAGCGGTATGTGGCGCCGTTTACTTCTCAGGTGCGGCTTGAGCCTCGTCGAGCGCGAGGGACGACGAGAGGTCGCGGTAGGCATCGACCTGCGCGAGCAGGTCGTTGGCCTTCTGCTCGACGGTCTCGACCGCGTCGGCGCCTGCAACCCAGCGCAATGGCGGCTGCTCCGCGTCGACGACGGTGACGAGAGCCCTCGCGAGCTTCGCAGGGTCACCGCCCTGCTTGCCGCTCATGGCCTCCCAGGCGGGCCGGGTCTGAGCGGTGCGCTCGGCGTAGTCGACGATCGACAGCTCAGCGTAGGTCGTTGACTCCTTTTCGAGCAGGTCGGTACGGAAGAAACCCGGCTCCACAATCGTGGTGTGGATGCCGAACGGCTCGACCTCGAACCGCAGCGATTCCATCCATCCCTCGAGCCCGAACTTCGAGGCGGAGTAGGCCGAGCAGAACTCCTGTCCCACGATCCCACCGGTCGATGTGATCGTGACGACGTGCCCCGACCGCTGCTTGCGCATGACGGGCAGGACCGCGCGCGTCACGTTCATCGGCCCGACAAGGTTCGTCGTCAGCTGTCGCTCCATCTGCTCCGGCGTCAGCTCCTCGAAGAAGCCGGCATAGAAGTTGCCGGCGTTGTTGACCAGCACGTCGATGCGGCCCAAGCGTTCGACCGCAGCCTGGACCGCCTGCTCCGCTGATGCCAGGCTCGTGATGTCGAGTTCAACGACGAGCAGGTCGTCAGCCTCGCCGACGGCGTCGGCCACGGCGTCGGTGTTACGGCCGGTAGCGACGACTGCGTGGCCGGCGGCGAGCGCGGCCTGCGCGATGTCGACGGCCATTCCGCGGCCGGCGCCGGTTATGAACCAAATCCTCTTGTCAGCCATCTACTTCAGTCCTTTCTTGCTGGCTGTTGCGCGGGCGGAGGGTACTAGGGCGACTGGGGTCGCCTGGGCCAGTGTTCGGGAATGTCCCTCGATCGAGCGCGGGCCGTTCCGGTCGCCGCTTAGTCAGGCATCGGCGCGTCTGCGTGCCGACAAGCCCAGTCCCAAAAAGACAGCGGCAAACACCAAGAAAACCACGCCTATACCAGACGAGTCACGGGTGAAATCGACGATGGCGACTACCAGGAACGTGATTCCCGCTAGGACGTTACCCAGTGCCTACCTCGACACCCCGCCACCATACTTACTCCACGCCGTTTCGCCAATCGAAACGCCAAACCCTCCTAGCTTCGCACGCTGCTACAGCGACGACGCCTGCCTGGGCCAGTGTGCGGGAATGTCACCCGATGCCATTGGGACGGCCAGTAAAGAGCGTCTGCGAATCGACGAAGCAGATCGGGTTGTCGAACGGGTCGCTGCCGTAGAAGCTGCGCTCGCCCCAGGGTCTAACCTCGATAGCCGTGAGGTCTTGGCAGCCCGCATCGCGTGCGCGCCCGTACGCGGCGCTCAGGTCTTCGACGCTGAAGTAGACGTTCTGAGGATTTGGACCGACCTGCTCAGCGTCGCCGTCGGCCAGCGCGTCATAACAAGCGAGGATCGTGCCTCCGCAGTCGAAGTAGTGTCGGCCGCCGGATACACGAATCCCCGGCGTGTCGAGCAGTTGAGCGTAGAAGGACGCCGCCGCCTCGATGTCGGTGACCGGGAGGATCACGCGAAACAGGTGAGGCTCGGACACGCAGGAAGTCTGCCCCGCCGTCGGAATCGGCTCAAGCCTCCGTGCCGTCAGGCTCACGAGGCTGACATGGTCGAGCGTGCGGGAATGTCACATGACGAAGTTGTGATTGCGCTCGTCGGTAACACTCGTAAGCTGCTGAGGAGTAGGCTGCCAAGCGTCGCCTTCGTTGCGCGCTTCTCCTGAAGCCCGTTTATTCGCAGCGGAGCATCGCTCCGGAAGGGAGCGCTCATGAACACGATTGCCCTGGTCCACCACCCTGTGGCCGACTTCGACGCTTGGAAGAAGATGTACGACGAGTTCGCACCGATCCAAGCCGAGCACGGCGTACAGGCCCATCAGGTGCTGCGCGCGATCGAGAATCCCAACGACGTCATCGTCACCCACACATTCGATTCGCCCGAGACCGCGCGTGCATTCTTCGCAATGCCTGAGCTGAAGGAAGCAATGAGCGAGGGTGGCGTCGACGCCGACGCTGTTGAGATTTCCTACTTCAACGAGATCGAAGCCGGCGCGCTAGTAGGCGTCTAGTCAGAGAGATTAGCCGGGCCGCGCTGCTCCCCAGGCGTGGTCCGGCTCATCGCTGAGCGTCTCACTCAAAAATCCGCGCGCGCGCCCGCGCCTCCCCGCTCGCGGCCAGGGCCTCCGTGCTCGCGGCCTGCGCGGACAACACGCCGTCCAGCCTGGGTTGCTCGTCGAGCTCGACGAGGGACAGCTCGACGATCAAGGCCTGGGCGACCAAGGTCCCCTCCACCGTATGTGTCCAGCGCGACTCGGCGCCCAACTCTCGTGCTGCCCATTGCGTGTGCGTCTCGTCCTGCGGAAGGGTCGCATGCCGAGTGTCGCCGTTCGCGAGCCGGATGCGAACGTACCTGGCCATTCGCCGATCCTAGCCCCTTCCTGCGCATAACGCGCGGAGGCTACAACCCGGCCACCCTGGCCCCAGTGTTCCGGAATGTCGCCGACTCCACGGCTCTGAGAGACTGCCCGCCATGCGAGTGCACGTGGTCGGCGCAGGACCCGTCGGCCTTCTGCTCACGGCGCTGCTCCAGTCGATGGAGGGGTTCTCCGTTCGCCTCTATGAGAAGCGCCGCGAGTACACGCGCACCCGCATGGTCCAGCTCGCGCCGTACCTCGTGGCGGATTCAGTGGAGAGCTACCGCACCGATTCCATCGACGGGGACAGCGTCGAGGCCGTCTTCGATCCGGCCGAGCTCGACCAGGGCCTCGCCTTCAGACAGTCGATTCCCGGGGACCTGAAGGCGCTTCTTCGGCGATGGACGACCGGGTTCTGCCCGCTCAACGACATCGAGCGCTCCCTCAGCGATCTAATCGACGCGCGTGAGTCGCGCGCATTACAGCGCACCGCGGCCATCGTGACGGCGGAGGACGCAATGGCAATGCTCGAGCCGGGCGACCTTCTGATCGATTGCACGGGCGCCAGGTCGCTGCTCCGAGATCAACTGGTGCCTGGCTCCGATCAGGTGGGTGGAGGCACAAACACCCTCTTGATCCGGCTCGAGTACGCGCTCGTCATCACGTTCCTCTACGGCCAGAAGTACGACTGCAACGAGTACTGCAAGTACTCCAAGAACATCGAGAACGCGCACTACAAGTTCATCCCCATGGTGCACCGGACGCACTACGACGGCAGCGTCAGCCACGTTACGGGCATCGTCAACATCAGCGCCCGGGAGTTTGAGGCGATGCCCTCGAGATTCGACGGTCAATGGCTTCGCAGCAACTTTCCCAGCGTCGCCCAGTCGATGGACCGGTTCATCGACAAGATCAAGGAGGAAACTCAGGGCGAGATACTTGGCGACCTGGAGATCGTGCGGATTCCCCTGGATCTGTACCGGGCCCGCAATGCGACCAGCCGGCAGTGGCTTACAGCAGGCCCCAGCGACCACCCCTTCGCCAGCGCGCCGGTGTTCCTCGCGGGCGATTCGGCCATTGGCTCTCCGTACTTTCAGTCGATTTCGCTTGGTTTCGAGTGTGCGATGTACCTGGCAGGACTCATCGCACAGGGTGACCTACCACTCAGAGACATGCTCGATCGCTATGAGCTGTACAGCTACAAGCAGTGGCTTCGCGTCTACATGCGCAGCAAGATGATCAAGCACAACAAGGATCTGTTTGAGTCCCTCGACGACCCGCTCGCGCTCCTGGACAAGCTGCACATCTACTAGCGGGACTCGTCGGGCTCGGCCAGAACGAAACGACCGATTGATCGCCGCGCTTCGGCACTTCTGCGCGACCCACCTTCTTGAACTTGGCGTGTCGCATGCCGATGTGGCAGTCCAGCTCGGGCATACGGACGGTGGCGCCCTCGTCATGTCGACCTACGGTCATCCCTCTGAGGATCTGGCGCGTGAACGACTGAAGCGGGCCTACACCGCGAACGTGACGCCCTTGGCTCGCCCTGCGGTACGGTCGCAATTGGGAAGCAGCGCTCCGTGAAAGCAGGATCGTTGAGCGGAAGTTCGCAGGAGTCGAACCCGCCGCCTCCACTCGGTACAAGGACGGCGAAGGGGCGCGGAAACGCGCCCCTTCGGAGCTGGAAGACCTCTTACCGTCCTTTTCTCTCGATGTCGACGCGCCCGCGTCCGAAGGCGTCGATTCGGCCCCATCGTCCAGGGATGTCCAGCAGCTCCAAGTGGCCGATCGCGCTGGGAAGCGCTGCGTCGACCACGAGGTTCTCCCCCTGCGGCTCGAGACCCAGCATCGTCCGCAGAAGCAACAGTGGCGTCCCGGTCGACCAGGCCTGCGGGCTGCACGCCGTCGGGTACTGAACCGGATACATCGTCTCGGTGCGCTCGTAGCCGCCGAATGCCTCCGGCAACCGCCCGTCGAAGAACTCCGCCGCGTCCAGGATTCCGGCCGCGATCACGGCGGCGTCCTCCTTGAACCCGTACCGCCGCAAACCCCAGGCGATGAACGAGTTGTCGAAGGGCCAGACCGTGCCGACGTGGTAGCCGATCGGGTTGTAGCGTTTTTCGCCCTCGGCCAGCGTGCGCACGCCCCAGCCCGAGAAAAGCCGTGGCCCGAGCAGGTGCCCGGCGACGGCCTTCGCCTTCGACCTGTCGACGATGCCGCTCCAGAGGAGGTGGCCGTTATTGGAGGCGAGCGCGTCGACCTGTTTGCCGTCGGGGTCGAGCGCGAGCGCGAAGTACTCGCCGTCCTCGACCCAGAAGTCCCGGTTGAAGCGCCGCTTGAGGTCGGCCGCCTCCTTCTCGAGCCGGTCGGCGAAGGCCGGGTCCTTCCAGACCAGCCGCGCAAGGCGTGCGGCGCGAAGCTTCGCGTCATAGGCGTACCCCTGCAGCTCGCAGGTCGCGCGCGGGAACCCCGGCAGCCGGCCGTTCCGGAACGAGATCGAATCCCACGAGTCCTTCCAGCACTGGTTCTCGAGCCCGGTCTTCTTGTTGCGGCGCTGGTACCAGACGTAGCCCGTGCCCCCCGGGAGGTCCGCGTAGTCGTCGATCCAGGCGAGCGCGGCCCGCGCCTCGACCTCGAGTTCTCGCACGAGCGCCCGGTCCCCAGTCCAGCGCTCGTACTCGTCGAGCAGGACGACATAGAGCGGCGTCGCATCGGCGGTGCCGTAGTAGGGGGAGTGCGGGCGCTCCTCGAAGGCGGTCATCTCGCCGTAGCGCATCTCGTGCAGGATCCGGCCCGGATCCTCGTCGCGGAAGTCGTCCAGACCGACGCCCTGCCAGTCTCCGAGCGCGCGCAGCGTCGTCGCGGATAGCTCTGAGGTGAACGGCAGCGCCTGCAGGCTCGTGAGGATGCTGTCCCGGCCGAACATGGTCATGAACCACGGGAGTCCGGCCGCCGGCAGACTGTGGCCGCCGGCGATGAGCGGCGAGAAGCGTAGCGCCGCAAGGTCGACGAGGCTACGACGGTACGTCCTCTTCAGCGAGTCCGAGTCGCATTCGAGACGAGGCGCCGAGTCGATCCAGCGCGCAAGGTTCTTTCGCATTCGCCCCTGTGAGGCCCTCGGGCTCTCCACCTCGCGCGCCTGTCCGGTCCCGAAGAGCCGCGTGACGACGTCGATCTGCGTGCTCCAGGTCCCGTGCGGCCGGATGCGGATCCTGAAGGTGAGCCCCTGCTTGTCGATCCGCGCCGATCTCGAGGTCGAGATCGCGGTCGAGCGCCCGAACGTCTCGCGGTCGTAGGCGAGGACGAGCTTGCCGCTCTCGACCCGCTCGGAGTACTTGCCCTTCTTCTCGAGCGCGTCCTTGACCTCGAACAGATCTGCGAAATCGCAGCCCGCGTCGAGCCGGACGCTCAGGTCGACCGGCTTCTCGTCGTGATTCAGGATCGTCAGCTCCTCGTGGAAGCCGTTGCCGACGGCGCGCCGGCGGATCACCGACAGCTTCGCGTCGACGTAGACGGTTCCGGTGCCGGGCACGAGGAAGAACCGCGTCTCGAAGTACTGGAGATCGTCGACCGACAGCGGATTCATCCGCTCGCCATTGATCGTCAGCACCCACCTCGAGAGAAACCGCGTGTCGGACGAGAAGAGGCCGGTTGGATCCGTCGAGGACGCCTCGATGTCTCCGCGCGCGTCGCTGACCACGAAGGTGTTGCCGTCCAGGATCTTGACGAGGCCGTCGCTCATCTCTTCCTCCTGGTGTCGCGCGAGGGCCTCGGGAACAGCCGCTGGAGGAGGACGAGCAACCGCGGATCGCCCCGGACCTCCACCTCGCCGCGCAGCACGGCCGACAAGAGGTTCAGCTTGCCGGCGGCCGCGCGGTCGAACGTGGTCTTCCCCGCGCGCAGGATGCAGTCCGCGGCAGCGTTCCTGCGCGACACTCGGAGCTCCCCTTTGTCGATCGTCAGCAGCCAGCGTTCGGTCCGTTTGCCGTCGACGATGTCGAAACGGGCGCTGCCGGTCGCCTTCGCGAGCAGCGGCTCGCGCCCGCGGCTGCCGAGCTCGGCGAAGAACTCGGCGGTCGGATCGGACTTCACCGCCGGCATCACGTCCCGGCCCAGGTACGAATCATCGACGCACGTAGATAGGGAACCGGATCTCCTCGGTGTCGGAAGCTCGTGGCGCCAGCCTCGTTCACGCAGCCCCGAAGTACCTCGCCCCGATGGGATGAAGCGATCCAGCGGTTGTACGTCGACGCGGGCTGACTCTGCGGCCTTTTGGATTCTCGGGCGCCTTGGTTACGCTCGAGCCGTGGGCCGCGCCGACCGGACTCAAGCCGAACGGGTCGCGGTCGCAGTCGTGGGGGCGGGACAGGCAGGGCTTGCGACAAGCCGCGAGCTGACGAAGCTGGGCGTGACGCACCTCGTGCTCGAGCGCGGCCGGGTCGGCGAAACGTGGCGCAACCGGTGGAACAGCTTCTGTCTCGTCACGCCGAACTGGTCGATCCAGCTGCCCGACGGCGCCTACGATCGGGCCGACCCGGACGGGTACATGCCTCGCGACGAGATCGTGGCCTACCTCGAGGGCTACGCAACCGAATCGCGGCTGCCGGTCCGCGAGGGTGTCGACGTCGGCTCGCTGGACGCGTTGCCGGGAGGTGGGTTCGCTCTTGGCACGTCCTCCGGCGAGCTCCGTGCGGAAGCAGTCGTCCTCGCGACCGGGGCCTACCAGCGCCCACACCGGCCGGCCGCGGCCCGGACCTTGCCCGGCGAGCTCTACCAGATCGACGTGGACGACTACCGCAGCGAGCGGGCGCTGCCGCCCGGGAAAGTGCTCGTCGTGGGCAGCGGCCAGTCGGGCTGCCAGATCGCCGAAGAGCTGCAGGAGGCGGGCCGCGACGTGGTTCTCGCCTGCGGCAGAGCTCCGTGGACGCCGCGGCGCATCGGCGGCCGCGACCTCCTGTGGTGGGCCCACGAGACGGGCTTCCTGGACGCCACGGTCGAGTCGCTGCCCACGTCTGAGGCGCGGCTCTTCGCCAACACCATCGCGACCGGGCACGGAGGCGGGCACGACCTCCACCTGCGCACGCTTCAGGCCGCCGGAGTCGTCCTGACCGGACATTTCACCGGCGCCGCGGACGGATTGGTTCAGTTCGCTCCGGATCTCGAGGAGAGTGTCGCGTGGGGCGACGAGCGGTACGGCCAGTTCATGGGACTCGTCCGCGGGCTCGTCGAGGAGCGCGGACTGGAGCAGTTCGTGATCGAGGAGCCCGAGCCGTTCAGAGCCGACGCGCCGGCACAGCTCGACCTCCCCGAATTCGGTGCTGTGATCTTCGCGGGCGGGTTTCGCCCCGACTACCGGTCCTGGCTGCCCTGGCCCGAGGCATTCGACGACTTCGGCTTCCCCAGCCACCGAGACGGCGCGAGCACCGTGGTGCCGGGCCTGTACTTCGTCGGCGTCCCCTTCCTCCGCAAGCGGAAGTCTTCGCTTCTGCTGGGCGTTGGCGAGGATGCCGCGATCGTCGCCTCCGGGATCGCGGACAGCCTGGCTCCCTAGCGCGGCCTCGTTCGGGGTAGGGGGTTCCGCGCACCCGCGGCACGTAGAAACCCCTCGCCGAGCCCGCTGCCCCGCTTCCGATGTCATCGGAAGTGTCCGACGTGCCGAGGGAGGTGAAGATGGTGAAGCTCTTGTCCTCGCTGAAGATCGCAGCATGCTCGCTGGGTGAGCGCGAAGGAGGTCAGACGATGGCGGAGTACGGCGTCGTGCTGGCCGTGATCGTGATCGCGGTGATCGGCGCGATCACGCTCCTCGCGGGCAACGTCAGCAGCGCGCTCGACGCAGTCGCGGGCGTCCTCCCCTGACGGCAGGGCGTCTTAGGCGCCGTATACTCGCGCCGTGCCCGAGGCGCGGTTCGAAGACTCCGGCTCCGGCCTCGCGCCTGCCGCGGACGGCTGGTTCGTCGTAAACGTGCGGGACGTCGAGTGGTGGACCTCGAAAGCGTTCGGCTCGAGCTGTGTGTTCGAGAGCCGGGAGTTCTCCTTCGGGCAGTTCGGCATCAATCTCAGCGTCCTGGAGCCCGGGGAGCCGAACTGCCTCTACCACTCCGAATCGCAGCAGGAGGCGTTCCTCGTGCTGTCCGGGGAGTGCAGGCTGCTCGTCGACGGTGAGGAGCGGCTCCTCCGAGCGTGGGACTTCTTCCACTGTCCGGCGGGGACCGAGCACGTCTTCGTGGGCGCCGGCGACGGGCCGTGCGTGATCCTGATGACCGGTGCGCGGACGGACGACGAGCAGCTGCTCTACCCGGTGTCGGAGCTCGCGGCGGGCTACGGCGCGAGCGCGGAGGAGGAAACGCCCGACCCGAAGCAGGCGTACGCGCGGTTCGAGCGGGCAGAGCGGGGGCGGCCCGCGTACTGGGACCGCCTCCCGTGGGCCTCTAGCTAGCCGCACGACTCGGCACAGGACGATCAGGCGTCGAGTCGCGCGGCCCGCTTGGCGAGGTAGCGCCGTTCCGGCAGACTCGTGGTGCGGCGGGCCGCAGCGCGGTAGTGCTCCACCGCCGCCTCGTTGTCGCCGGCCATCTCGAGGAGGTGCGCACGGACCGCGTCGAGGCGGTAGTGGCCGGTCAGCCGGTCGCCGACCTCGTCGAGCACGCCCAGGCCCGCGGACGGGCCGTCGGCCATGGCGGCTGCGACGGCGCGGTTGAGCGTGACCACCGGGCTGCCGGTCATCCGCTCCAGCAGTCCGTACAACGCGAGGATCTGCCGCCAGTCCGTGGCGTCGGCTCGTGGAGCCCGGTCGTGGACGGCCGCGATGGCCGCCTGGAGCTGGTACTCCCCGACCGCTCCCTCTCCGAGCGCGTCGTCCAGCAGGGCGAGCCCTTCGGCGACCAGCGCCCGGTCCCACAGCGACCGATCCTGTTCTGCCAGCGGGATCAGCTCGCCGTCGCCGTCCGTGCGCGCAGGGCGTCGCGCGTCGATGAGCAGCATCAGGGCGAGCAGGCCCGCGACTTCGGCGTCGTCGGGGAGGAGCCGCCGCACCATCCTCGCCAGGCGGATCGCCTCGTCCGTCAGGTCGGTCCGCTGCAGTTCGCGGCCGGCGCTGCTCGCGTACCCCTCGTTGAAGATCAGGTACAGCACGTGCAGCACCACGCGCAGCCTGGCCGCCTGTTCCTCGGGGGTCGGCATGCGAAACGGAACGCCTGAAGCCTCGATGCGTTGCTTCGCCCGGCTGATGCGCTGTGCCATCGTGGCCTCGCCGACGAGGAACGCGCTCGCGATCTCGGCGGTGGTGAGCCCGCCGACGGCGCGCAGCGTCAGGGCGATCGCCGAGGCGGGGGTCAGCGCCGGATGGCAGCACATGAAGAGCAGGATCAGCGTGTCGTCCTGGTCGGGAATCTCCCCGGCCGACCCCCCATCCAGCGAGGCCAGCTCCCGGGATCGCCGGGAGCGGTCGCTGCGCCACTGGTCGATCAGCCGCCGCGACGCGGTCTGGACGAGCCAGCCGCGCGGCTCCTCCGGAACACCGTCCCGGGGCCAGCGTGTGGCGGCCGCGAGGAGCGCCTCCTGAACAGCGTCCTCGGCGGCGTCGAAGTCGCCGTACCTGCGAACGAGCGCGCCGAGGACCTGCGGCGCCAGCTCGCGCAGCAGATCCTCGGCGCCGGTCGAGACGTTCAGCGCTCGCCGCTTGCGTGTTGCAGGTACTCCTCCATCTCGGCTGCATTCGAAGGAGCCTGGGTCATCACCTGACGCACCTGGATCGGCTGCTGCGTCGGGACACCGTCGGGGCCCGGCACGGCCGAGATCCTGGCGGCGATCTCGAGCGCGCGCTGCTCGGACTCCACGTCGACGATCTGGTAGCCGGCCAGCCACTCCTTGAACTCCTGGAACGGGCCGTCGGTGATCACGGGCGCGGTGCCGTCGGAGGTGACGATCTTGGCCAGGTCGGGCCCGGCCAGCACTTCGGACTGGACGAGCTCGCCGCTGTCGACCAGCTCCTTGCGCAAGGCCCGGTAATGGTCGAGGTGCGCCTCGATCTCCTCCGGCTTCCACTCCTCCATGGGCGTCTCGACGACGCCTCCCTCGAAATTGACCGCCAACAGGTATCTGGTCATCTCACTCCTCTGCTCCGGCTGTGTGCCTACCTTGGCACTTCACCACGAGAACGGAGCCGAGCGGGCGTTCTCTACATGCCGGCTGCGCGCCAACACGCGACGTTCTGGCCGAGCACGTGGAAGAAGGCGCCGGTGACGCGGGTCGGCGTCCGGAAGCGGGCGACCACGATCCGGCCACGCGGGCGGCCGAGGATCGGGTGGTCGTAGTAGGTGAACACGCGTGTCGCGGCCACCCGGTCGCCGTAGCGCGCGAGCCACGATCGGGGATCGCGCACCTGGACGATCGCAAAGCGCGTCTGGCAGCCGCGGCGCCTTGCCGCCCAGAGGAGCTCCGGCCGGCCGGGGAGATACCACGACATCGCCGAGGTGATCTGGATTCCGACGCCTCGGCGGTTCGCAGCTGCGGTCGGGTAGTCGACGACGAGCGGCTCGCCGTCGTTCCAGCCGAGGCCGGTGAGTGCCTGCGCGACGGAGTCGTAGGCGACGCGGCCGAGTGTGGCCTGTGCGTACGCGGCGCCGGCGACGGTCGCGACGATGCCCGCCAGCGCGGCTACCTGCATCGGCCGCTTCGGTAGCGCCGTGATACCCGCGGCGATCAGAATCGCCAGGAACGGAGCGACCGGCAGCAGGTTGCGCGCGTCGAAGATCGGCTGCCCGGCCGCCCAGACCACGCCCGCTCCGAGGATCGGGAGCAGCCCGAGCGCCACAACGGCGGTCCCCTCCGAGCGTCGCCACCACAGCGCGACCGCGCCGGCTACCAGGGCGAACGTGACGGCGAGCCGCGCGAGACCGTAGAAGACGCCGTCCGGGCCGAAGAAGAGGGAGCCCGGGAGCGTGACGACCTGCACCGGGTCGAACGGCCCGATCCAGCGATAGCGGCCGTGGTGCTCCTGGTCGAGGAGGGTCGGCAGCCAGGGCAGGAAGGCGAGCATGCCGAAGCCGATCGCGAGGGACGCCCTGACGGTGCCCCGCGGCCGCGGGCGCACCGTCCACAGCCACACTGCTCCGGCGGCGACCACGAAGAAGAAGAAGTAGTGCGTCATCGTGCCGAGCCAGGCAGTGGCCGCGACGCCGAAGAACCACCGGCGACTCGGTCGCAACGCCGCCTCGGTGAGCAACAGCCCGAAGGCAATCGCGATCAGGACGACCAGCGCGTACGCACGAAGCTGCTCGGCGTACTCCACGGGTAGCGAACCGAGCGCGAGCAACGATCCCGCGAGCGCGGCTGCGAGCCGGTCGCCGAGCAGTCGCAGCGCCCAGATCGCGGTGAGCACCGAAGCGGCGGCCGCGAAGAGCGCGGAGAGCAGCCGCAGCGAGGTGACGTTTCCGAACGGATGTCCCTCGGTGATGGCCGCATCGGCCCTCCTTACGCTCCATGCGAGCACGTACCACCCCGGAGGCGTCGACTCTGTCCGGCGCACGTGCCGGAGCACGCCCGTGAGACCGGATTCCGACACGATGCGCGCCGAAGCGACCTCGTCGCCGTACAGCGCGTGTCCCACAGCACCCGGAACGGCTACGGCGACCGCGCAAGCTGCAACCGCGAGCGGCAGGGCCCACCGTAGAGCGGCTCGACGCGCGGGCGCGGCGATCTCCCGAGAGCGCCCGGAGAGGCGCTCTCGGGAATCGAGCCTCGGCCCGGCTACCACGCCCGGTAGGCCTGCCGGGAGAGGAAGAGGCCGTGGCCTGTGCGGCTGCGGCAGGTGACTCCGGTCACGCGCGATGTGCAGGTGAAGGGCCCGCGCTGCCAGCTCCTGCCGTAGGCGAGGGTCGTGTAGACGACGTGGTCCCCGCTCGCCCCGGCCGGGCAGAAGAGCACCGGCCGCTTGGTCGGCATGAGCGTGAAGCCGTGCCAGTCGCCGGCCTCGCAGCGATGCTGGAGCCTCGTTGCATAGTTGGCCCGTTCGAGCCCGCACGTCAGCACACGCGTGCGGCCGCGCTCGGTGAGGCCGTTGGGGTTGTAGGCGCACTTGATGTTCCCGGACGGCGAGCGAAAGCCCGCGAGCGTCTGGCCGCCGGAGCGCCCGGCTGCCGACGACGCGAGCAGCGCGGCGGCGAGGAGCGCGAGGGCGAAGGAGGTGAGGAGCGGTGGCTTCATTGGTTCCTCTCGGTCGATTGCCTCGATCCTGCGCGCGCTGTGCAACGCGCCCGTCACCGCCGGGTAACGGTTCTGCCACGACCGCCGGGTGAGCTCTCGGTCGCCTGGCCCGCCACCTGCTCCGTTGACTTGGCCGACGGCGAAGCGGAAAATCCGCCCTTCGTCCCGCGTCGAGGAGGAACCGTGGCCTGGAAGCTCAAGGGCAGCTACGTCGAGACCTGCTCCTGCGATCTCATCTGTCCCTGCAACGCGACGTTCGCCCACGGTGCGACGTACGACTTCTGTCGCCTCGTGCTCGTGTTCAACATCCGCGAGGGCGACGTCGACGGCACCGACATCGGCGGGCTGAAAGTCGCGGCGATCGCGGACACGCCGAAGGTGATGACCGACGGAAACTGGAAGCTCGGCCTCTTCGTCGACGAGAACGCGACGCCCGAGCAGACGGAGAAGCTCGTCGCGGTCTTCACCGGTCAGCTCGGCGGCCCGATGGCCGGGCTCGCGCCGCTCGTCGGCGAGATGCTCGGCGTCGAGCGCGTGCCGATCGAGGTCGTCGACGACGGTGTCCGCCACAGCGTCCGCGTCGGCGACGCGATCGACTTCGAGATCGAGGACATCGTCCCGTTCGGCGTAGAGACCGGTCAGCCGGTCCGCTTCGACGGCATGTTTCACCCCGTCGCGTCGAACCTCACGATCGCCGAGGCGACGCGCTCCCGGATCAACGCGTTCGGGATCGAGTACGAGGGCAAGACGGGGCTCTCGACCTCCGAGTTCTCCTGGGCCGCGTAGCGCTTGCTCGAGGCAGTCCAGGCACCGTCTTCCTCGCGCGCAGGGCCCACGCCGGCGCTCGCCGCTGCACGCACGCGGCTCGGGCTCGTCACGCTGCTCTTCGCCCTGGCCGCGCTCGGCTGGTGGTGGCTCGACCGGCAGATGGCCGGGATGGACGAGGGTCCGTGGACCGCGCTCGGGACCTTCGGCTGGTTCCTCGGCGTCTGGATCGTGATGATGGCGGCGATGATGCTGCCGTCGATCTCGCCGACGGCGGCGCTGTACTCCCGGATGACGAGGGAGCGGTCTGCCGTCTCGCCGCTGCTCTTCACCGCCGGCTACCTCCTCACCTGGACTGCGGCCGGTCTCCTCGCGTTCGCGATCGCGGTCGTCGGCGGCGAGGTCGTGGGCGACGTTCTGTCGTGGGGCCGCGCGGGCCGCTGGGCCGCCGCCGCGACGCTCTTCGTCGCAGCGGTCTACGAGTTGACCCCGCTGAAGGACGTCTGCCTCGGGAAGTGCCGCAGCCCGCTCGGCGCGCTGGTGGGCTCCTGGCGAGAGGGCCGGTCGGGCGCGCTGCGGATGGGCGCCCGGAACGGCGCCTGGTGCGTCGGCTGCTGCTGGGCGCTGATGGCCTCGCTCTTCGCCCTGGGGATCATGAGCCTCGTCTGGATGGCTCTCGTCGCCGGTCTGATCGCGGTGGAGAAGACCCTGCCGTGGGGGCGCGTGGCGACCTACGGGACGGCCGCGCTCTTACTCGGGATCGGGCTGCTCGTGCTGATCGCGCCGGGCTCGATTCCGTGGCTCACGGTTCCGACGGGCAGCCCGATGGCGCCCATGATGAGCCCGTAGCCGTGCCTGCGCACTAACCGCAGCGTGCGTCAGTACGCTCCCCGATGCCCGGCAGGGGTGACGGTGGGATGCTGGCCGCGGCTTCGGAAGGAGGTGATAGCCCGTGCCCTCCGAGTTGCTCACGAAGAACGAGCGTCCGACGGAGCTGCCACCGCTCACACCGGCGGCACGAGACGACGACGAGCTGCGGGAATGGGCGCGCAAGCACATCGAGCGCGTCCGCCAGCTGAAGCTGCATGCCGCCGCGTTCGTCGTCGGAATGCTCGTGCTGACGCCGGTCTGGGCGCTCACCCAGTGGCAGGACAACGGCAGCTTCAAGCACTTCGACTTCAGCCCCGACGGCACGCCGGGGGACTGGGAGCCGTGGATCCTCTACGTCGCCCTGATCTGGGGCGGGATCGTGGCGCTGATGGCTGTCAGGACGTACTTCGACCGGCCGACGACGCAGGCGGAGGTCGATCGCGAGATCTCGCGGCTGAAGCGCTAGCTGGCGCGCGGTGGGTCGGTGCGGCTCCGGCCGCATCGGCCCGGCGCCGCCATGCTCAACCCTCGTCGTCGAGGCGTGGTGCCACCTGGCGGAACTCCGCCGGCGCGCCGGGGAGGCCGCCGGTCCTCGGCTTGTACTCCGGGACGCCGACGCAGGTGAAGAGGAGCCCGTCCAGCGGTGTGCCGAGCATGCCTGGGATCTCGCTGTCTAGGAAGGTCATCCCGGAGGCGCCGGCGCCGAGGGCATAGGCGGCGAGGTGCAGCCTGCCCTCGACCAGCCCCGCGGTCAGCTGTGTCTCGCGGTACCCGCGGTCGTCGAGAGCGCCGACGTTCGCGGCGCCGATCACGACGAACGCCGCGTCGCGCGGGAGGCCCTGGTCGAGGCAGACGCGGTAGAGCTCCCTTCGCAGCTCCCCCGGTCGGACCGGAGCGGAGAGATCCGGCCAGCGGTAGACACCGGGCTCGAGCCCGTCGACGGCGTTCACCACGACGAAGTGGGGAACCGGGACGCCGCGCAGCGCCGCGCCCAGGCAGCTGCGCAGCACGCTCTCGGGCAGGCTGCGAGCCGGATCCATTCGCCGCTGCGAGCTGCGCGCCAGCACGACCGTCTCGACCGGATCCGTTCCCAGCTCGGGCACCTCGACCGGCTCGCCCCGGCTCCACGGCTCGCCGAGCGCGTCGCCGTCGCCGGCCCGTTGGGCGGCCGTCGCGAGCGGGAACTCGAGCGGGTCGGCGTCTACCTCGCCTGCGGCCGCCGGCCCGGCTCCCTCGAGCGCAGGTGCTTTCGCTCCCAGTGAGACGACCGCCACCGGCCACTCGTGGACGCCGTCGGCTCCGACCAACGCGGTCACCGCCTGGTCCGGGAAGCGGCTGTAGAGCGAGGCGGTCAGCCCGGCTGAGTCGACCGCTGCAAGCAGTTGGGAGAGCATCGTGCCGCCGTCCCAGTAGACGTGGCGGTAGCCGCGCTCCCGGTAGCGCCAGCCGGTGCGCCACGGCACGCCGGTGACGACGACGGCCGGCGAGCCCCCGCGCGGCGGTGGCCCGACCTGGAGCAGCGCGTGCTCTTGCGGGTGGTACCAGTGCACGCCGGCCGGGAGCGCGGCTCCCTCCGGTGCCGCGAGGTACAGCTCGAGCGGGAAGCGCGCGCCCGCGGAGCCGGCTGCGCGGAAGAGCCAGGTGCCGTACGGCCGCTCGACCGTCCGCACGACGCCGGCGGAGAGGTGCAGGAGCCGCGAAAGCTGCGCGAGGTCGAGCTCGCCCGGTGCAACGTCAGCCGCGCCCGCGAGCACCGCCACCGCAGAAGCCGTAGTCGTGGGCAGCTCGCGAGGAAGCTCGACGCGCGGCAGCGTCCCCGCGTAGCGCTTGTAGAACCAGGGCAGCCGGTCGAGGTCGTTGGTCTCCAGGTCCTGCACGACGCGCGGGTCGTCGGGAGAATCGTCCCACTCGCGGCCGGGCTCGTACGAGCTGAGCCGGTGCAGGGTCTGCGTCGCGGTCTCCACGCGGCGACTGTCGCACACCGCCGTCTACGATTCAGAGGTGGCGGCCGCCGCACCCGACTCCCGCACCGTGCTGTCCGAGCTCGAGGGCGCCGACCGCCTGCTGATCCAGCAGGTCTTCAAGCCGATCGCGAACGAGTACCGGATCAGCGTTCCGACCCCAGGCTCGAGCGACGAGGGGCGGCCGCTGCTGTACGTGAAGCAGAAGAAGATGAAGATCAAGGAGGACATCCGCTTCCGCGTCTCACCCGACGAGGATGCGCACCTGTTCATGATCAAGTCGAAGTCCGTGTTCGAGTTCCGCGGCCGCCACGAGGTGCTCGACGCCGACGGCCAGGTGATCGGGCTGCTCGAGAAAGACTTCACGCGCTCGCTGCTGCGAAGCCACTGGCACGTCCGCGACGCGGCCGGCACCGAGCTGCTCGAGGCGCACGAGGCCAGCTGGATCGTGGCGCTCGTCCGCAGGTTCGCCGACATCGGCTCGGACTGGTTCACGCTGCTGACGTGGCTGCCGTTCAACTTCGTGCTGCGCCGTGGCGAGCATGAGGTCGGAACGTACAAGCGTGTGCTGGGGAAGCTCCGCGACCGCTACGTGCTCGAGCTGCGGCCCGAGATCGCAGACGTCGACCGGCGGCTGATCGTCGCCTTCACGATCGGGCTGGACGCGCTCCAGGACCGCTAGCGCGGCCGCGTCGCGCCCGCTACGGGAAGGTCGTCGTCACCGTCGGAGGCGCGGCGGCCGCTACTTCTTGATCGGCTTGCCCTTCGGCGAGAGCACAAACCACGCGCCGTAGTACCCCTGCCCACGGATCTGCCCCGGCTTCCTGTCGCCCACCTTGTAGCCGTAGCCGCCGTGGAAGAAGTAGAGCGGATGGTGGTTGTAGGTGACCTGTTGCTTTCCGTTGGGGCGGGCGGCGACACCCAGCAGGCCGGCCTTGATGCCGGGGCCCGCGACCGGCGCGCCGGTCGTGAGCAGCGCGGGCCAGAGCTTCATGCACAGCGAGTCGGTGCAATTCGAGGTGCCGCTCGTGTCGGCCGTGAACATGTAGAGCGTCCGGCCGCGCACGTCGACGACGATCTTGCGCTTGAGCTTCGTGTTGTAGCGCGCCTTGACGAGCGCCGGCCCGGTGCTGGTCGAGCCGCCGACGGACGCTGAGGGGAGAACGAGGCCGCAGACTGCGACCGCAATGACCAGCCCGACCCAAGGCTTGACACGCAGCGCCCGTTCCATCCCCCGTCGCCGAGTATGGGCACTCGTAGCGAAGATTGCAAGCTCGGCGCCGATGACGTTCGCGCCCCGCGGGAGTCGTACCGTTCGACCCCCATAAGAGAAGGGACGGAGATGGGCGAGCAGCTGAACAGCGTCGGAGCGATCACGATGTTCGTGGAGGACCCGCAGCGGTCGAAGGCCTTCTACGAGCGCGTCTTCGGGGTGCCGGCGATCCACGAGGACGAGAACGCGGTCGCGTTCAGGTTCGAGAACCTGATCGTCAACCTGCTCGAGGTTCCGGCGGCGCACGAGCTGATCGAGCCCGCGCAGGTCGCCGGCGGCGATGCCGGCGCGCGCTTCCAGCTGACGATCGGGGTCGAGGACGCTGACGCCGTCTGCGAGCAGCTGGCCGCACGCGGCGTGCAGCTGCTGAACGGCCCGATCGACAGGGCGTGGGGGATGCGCACCGCCGCGTTTGCCGACCCCGACGGCCACATCTGGGAGGTCGCGTCGAAGATCGGCTAGCCCGGGACCTGGCGCGCCCGTCGCGGTCGGCTCAGACGACCGGGTCGAGGATCTCCGCGTGCTCGTCCTCGGGCGGCGTCCCGTAGGCGTAGAGCAGCAGTTCGTCGTGCCCGTGGTTCGCGATCTGCAGCACGGTCCGCGGCTCGACGTGGATCAGTCCTCCCGTCGGCACCTCGACGCGCTCGGGCGGGTCGCCGAGGTACATCGTCAGCGTGCCCCTGACGACGACGAAGGTCTCCTCCTGGAGCGGGTGTCGGTGGCGGCGGCCCTTCGCGCCGGGCTCGTAGCGCCACAGGTTCGCGCGGGTGTGCGCGAAGCCGGCGAGCTCGCTCAGCTCAGCGACGTGCCGCGGGGCCTCGTCCGGCTCGTGCGGCCGGGTCTTCCAGCTGAGCTCGTCGGGCCGAACGACGCGAAACGCCATTCGCGGAGCCTAGCCCGTGGGAGACTGGCTCGATGCAGGTCGACGTCAACGGAACGCGCCTCTGGTTCGACGTCGACGGGCCGGCGCTCGTGCCCGACGGCACGGCGATGCGCGAGCGGCCGGCGGCGCTGCTTCTGCACGGTGGGCCGGGGAGCTTCGACCACTCGTACCTCAAGCCTGAGTTCTCGCGACTCGCGGAGGTGGCACAGGTCGTGTACCTCGACCTGCCGGGCCACGGGCGCTCGGAGCACGGCGAAGCGGCCGCCTGGAGCTTCGAGTCGTGCGCCGACGGCGTGCGCGACTTCTGCGAGGCCGTCGGCCTCGAGCGGCCGGTCGTGATCGGCCATTCGCTCGGCGCGATGGTGGCCACCGTCTACGCGGCCCGGCATCCCGGCCACCCAGCCGCGCTCGTGCTCGTCTCGACGCTTGCCCGTTTCGACGTCGCGGCGCTCGTCGAGGCGTTTCGACGGCTCGGGGGCGCCGAGGTCGCGGGGACGGCCCGGCGCGTCTACGGGGGTGACCGCGACTCGGTCACCGACGAGGAGTGGGCGCGCTGCTGGGAGCTCTTCGGCCCGCACGTGCCGACGGACGAGGAGAGGGCGCGGACCGTGCTCAACCGGGAGCTGAACCGGCACGGGCTGCCGCTGCTGAGCCGGTTCGACGCACGCGACCGGCTCGAGCTCGTGAAGTGCCCGACGCTGGTGTGCGCGGGCGAGCTCGACCCCGTCACCCCGGCCGCAGCTGCCCACGAGGTCGCCGAGGGCATCCTGCGCGCGCGGCTGGAGGTGCTCGCCGGCGCGGGTCACTTCCCCTGGCTCGACGTCCCCGAGCGGTTCTGGCCGCTCGTCCTCGACTTCGTCGCCGAGGCCGTGCCGCGCTGATCAGACGGCGGCGAGGACGCCGTCGAGCGGACGAGGGACGGCGGCGAGATCGAGCGCCTCGACGAGGTAGCGCGCGTAGCGGACCTTGCGGCTTCCGCCGCTGCCCATGAAACGCCGGAGCTGCTCCTCCACCGGCTGGCCTCGCCAGGCCGGCTGCTTCTGCAGCGTCCGGAACGAGACGAGATCGCCGTGCGCTTCGGCGACACGGAGGACTGCATCGGTGCCGAGGGCGCGGATCAGCTCGCCCTCGAGATCAGGTTCGCAGGCGAAGAAGCCGAGCCGCTCGAGGCCGTCCCGCGAGAGGTCGTCGCCGAAGCCCGCCCGCTCGAGCGCGCGGAGGAACTCGCGCTCTTCGCCCGCATCGCAGAGTCCGGCGAATCTCACCTCGGGCCCGTACTCTCGCAGGACACGGCCTATCGCCTGCGCGCCGCCCATCGCGACGACGGCCACACCCTCCGCGACGAGATCGCGCCCGCGGCGCACCGCGAGCGTCTCGACCGCGATGCGGTCGCTGTTCCCTTCGACGAGCACGACTGCTGCGGACGTCATCACGCCAGGATGCCGGGCGCTCAGACGCGCTGTGTGTCTCGCGCGTACGCGCGTCGCGCCAGGACCGTGCAGGCGATCGTCCAGGCGATCACGATCGCCCAGCCGGTAGAGCCCCAGCCGTGGCCGCCGAGCCCGACGCGACTCGCCTGCACCAGCCAGTAGGACGGCAACGCCTCGGCGATCGTGTGCATCGGGCCGCTCCCGATCGGAAACCAGATCCCACCGAGCAGCGCGAACACGGCCGTCGTTCCGCCGATCGCGGGGCCGACGGAGTCGGTCGTCAGGAGATGGCCGAGCAAGATCCCGAGCGCGGCGAAGGGGGCGAGACCGATCAGGATCAGGCCCGTCATCGACAGCCAGTTGCCGGCTTCGAGGTGGACGCCCAGCGTCCCTCCTGCGACATAGAGCAGCGCGATCGTGATCAGCGCCATCGCGTACGCGGTCAGCACCTTGACGCGGAAGTACGTGCGGGTCGAGAGGGGCGTCAGGCGCAAGTTGCCGGTTCCAGCCGACCGCGCGCTCTGCCGCGATCCGCGCTCCTGACCCGAGGATCGCGTTCATCGCGCCGAAGCAGGCCATGCCGACCATGAAGTACACGGTCGCCGCGATCCCGGTTCCGCTGATGTCGTGGTCGTGCCGGTTCGGGCCGGCGATCGCGTAGTAGAGCACCAGCGGGAAGGCGAACGAGAAGATGTAGAGCCGGCGGTTGCGGAAGGTCCGCACCAGCTCGTAGCGCGCGTAGCCGAGGGGGTCGCTCACGCGGCAGCCTGCTCGTCCTCGCCGGTGAGCGCGAGGAACGCGTCCTCGAGGCCGGCGCCCCTGAACCTCGATGTCGCGCGCCTGTGGGTAGCGGGCGAGCAGCTCGCGCAGCGAGGGCGGAGTCGGAGCAGGTCAGCACGACCGCTTCGCCCCGCCGCTCCGCGTGCGTCGCGCCGGGGAGCTGCTCGAGCGCCTCCAGCGGCACCTCCGGCAGCGTCGCGCGCAGCGTCCGGGCACCGACCAGCGCCTTGATCTCGGTGGTCGGCCCGTCGGCGACGATGCGTCCGCGGGCGATCAGCACCGCCCGGTCGGCGTATGCATCCGCCTCCTCGAGGTAGTGCGTGGCGAAAAGGAACGTCTTGCCACGCTTCGAGAGCTCACGCACGGTCGTCCAGAATGTGCGCCTCGCCTCGACGTCCATGCCGACCGTTGGCTCGTCGAGCACGAGCAGATCGGGGTCGCTGACGATGGCGATCGCGAAGCGGACGCGCTGGCTCTCGCCACCGCTCAGCCGCTCGGTCCTGCGCTCGGCGAGCGGCCCGAGCTGTGCGAGCTCGAGCGTCTCGTCGACGTCCAGCGGCCTCGGGAAGAGTGCGGCCATCATCGAGACGAGCTCACGGACGGTGAGGTCGCGGAGGACGCCGCCGGCCTGGAGCATCGCGCCGATCCGGCCGGCCTGCACCGCCCGCCCGGGCGGCCCGCCGAAGACGGCGACCGAACCCGCGTCCGGCGCCTGCAGCCCGAGCAGCAGGTCCACGGTGGTGGACTTGCCGGCGCCGTTGGGGCCGAGCAGCGCGACCGTCTCGCCGCGCTGCACCGAGACGTCGATCCCGCGCACGGCGTGAACCGGGCCCGCGGGTGAGCGGTAGGTCTTCTGGAGGCCGCGCAGCTCGACGCCGCGCTCCGACGCGGCAGGGCTCATCGCCCTACCGTAGCGGGCGGCGCATGGGTTCAGTCGGCACCTTCGATAGCCGATAAGGCAAGCGTGGATCAGGCCGACTTCCCCTGGCGCCCGCTCGGCAGGCTGCTCGTAGAGGAGGAGCTTCTGAGGCCGCTCGAGCTCGAGCGCGCGCTGGCGGAGCAGCGGCGCACGGGCCGGCTACTCGGTCAGATCCTCGTCGCCCAGGGCCATATGACGGGAGCGGAGCTCGCGCGAGCGCTCGCACACCAGCACGGGGTCGACGTGCGAGTGGCGAGCGAGCCCGAGACGGTGGCGAGGGATGCTTCGCCCGGCCGGGCGTCCACCAGTGGGCGGTGGCACTCGCTAGGCATGCTGCTGACCCAGAAGGGGCTCGTCGCGCCTTCGGCGCTGCAGCAGGCCCTCGCCGAGCAACGCGAACGGCCGGAGCGCCGGCTCGGCGAGATCCTGGTCGAACGCGGATGCCTCTCGGCGCCGACGCTCGCCTCCGTGCTCGCCGAGCAGCACGGCGTCAGCGTCGAAGCCCAGCTCGTCGCCGGAGATGCGCGGAGCTCCGTTCCCCGCGACGACAGGATCTACGTCGTCTGTGCCGTCGACGGGGCCTCGAGGCGGCGGGCTCTGTACGAGGGGCGTAGCCTGCTCGACGCCTGCGACTTCGCCTGCGACTACGTCGACGAGCAGCAACCGCCGGCGGTCGAGATCGAGCTGCGTGACGGCACGGGTTCGGACGTGGTCTGGACGTACACGCAGGAGCGTGCGGCGGAAGCCGCCTCGTCGAGCAGGAGCCTCGTCGAGAGGTTCGGCTTCGACCCCACGCGCTGGGGCACCGGCCGCTAGCCTCGCAAACCATGGCTGTGCGACTGGCGCGCCGCGCCGCGAAGGCCGCCGCCTTCCGGGCGCTGCACGAGGGCGAGCCGTTCGTGATCCCGAACCCGTGGGATGCGGGCTCTGCGCGCGTGCTCGAGGCACTCGGCTTCCAGGCGCTGGCGACGACGAGCTCCGGCTTCGCGTTCACGCTCGGCCGGCTCGACGGCGGCGTCACCCTCGACGAGGTCGCGGCACACGTCTCGGCGCTCGACTCGGCCACGGAGCTTCCGATCTCGGTCGACCTCGAGGACGGCTTCGGCCCTGAGCCCGAGGACGCCGCGCGAGCCGTCATCCGTGCGGCGGAGGCCGGCGCGGTCGGCGGCTCGATCGAGGACTACGACCGCGGCGGCCGCATCTACGACCGGACGCACGCGGCCGAGCGGATCGCCGCTGCGGCCGAGGCCGTCGCCGAGTCCGGTTTCGTCCTGACCGGCCGCGCCGAGAACCACATCCGGGGCAACCCCGACCTCGACGACACGATCGCGCGGCTGCAGGCGTACGAGCGTGCGGGAGCCGACGTGCTCTATGCGCCCGGGCTCCGAACCGTCGAGGAGATCCGCATCGTGTGCGACGCGGTCTCGAAGCCCGTCAACGTGCTCGCGGTCCCGAGCCTCTCGTTTGCCGAGATCGCGGAGGCGGGCGCACAGCGCGTGAGCGTCGGCGGCGCCCTGACGTGGGTGGCGGCCAGCGCGCTCGCTGACGCCGCCACGGCGATCTGCGACGGCGGCGACTTCTCGGCCCTCTCGGCGCGAGTGCCGCTGGACGAATGGCTCCGCCGTCCCCCGAACGAGCCTTGACTGGGGCCTGATCTCGCCTAAGGTCCGGCAGGTCCGCGCCCGCCTGCGTGGACGGCGACGTGGAGGAGCCATGAAGCACGCAGAAGTCGAGCGTTCGGGGGAGCGTTCGGGAGTGGCTCCGTCTGCGGCATCTCCGAGAACGAGCCACGCCGCCTGTCAGTCACGCCGTCCGGCCCGAGGGGAGAGCCGGTCCGGCCGAGAGGAGATGCCATGCACGATCCCGTCGAGAGATCCCGCCGACGCGTCGCGCCGCTCCTGGCGCTGCTCGTCTTCACGCTTGCCTTCGTAGCCGTCACCGCGCCGTCGGCCGGTGCCGCACGGAAACACCGTCCCGCCATGGGCCCGCCGCTCGGGGTCACCTGGGACGTGAGCGGCAAGGGCGCCAAGCGGCACGTGCTCGCGCCGCGGCGCGCGCGCGCCAGCCGGCCGCGCCACCTGCGCAAGGACTTCTACGGCCGCTTGCGCTTCCAGCGCCTGCTGCCGATGCTCGCGTGCCCGGACCCGACCTGCAACATGACCTACCACGGGGGCGACCTCGTGCTCGGGCCGCACACGACGCACGTCGTCTACTGGGAGCCGTCGGGCTTCTCGGTGACGGCGAACTACCACTCGCTGGTCGAGCGTTACTTCACGGACGTCGCCGCCGACAGCGGGCGCGTGGTCAACGTCTACTCGACCGACACGCAGTACGACGACTCGAGCAACACGTTCATCCAGTACCAGCAGACGTACGCAGGGGCGCTGACGGACACCAACGCGTTTCCGGCGACGCAGAGCGGCTGCCCGACCGACGACGGCGGCACCCGCACGGTCGCGGTCTGCCTGACGCAGACCCAGGAGGCGACGGAGCTCGACAACTTCATCCAGGCCAACAGCCTCCCCCGCGGCCTCGGCCACATCTACTTCCTGATGCTCCCCGACAACGTCGAGACCTGCTTCGACAGTTTCTCCGACTGCGGGAACATCCTCAACATCAGCCCGCGCTACTGCGCGTACCACAGCTTCTTCAACATCGGTGGGCACGGCCTGACGCTCTGGGCGAACGAGCCCTACATCGGCTTCCCCGACGGCCACTGCAACAGCGGCTCGACGAACGCGCGGCCGAACGGCGACGTCACCGACCACGAGCTGAACGTGCTCAGCCACGAGCACAACGAGACGATCACCGACCCGACCGCCGCCGGCTGGTTCGACACGAACCTCGGCGGCGAGAACGGCGACAAGTGCAACTTCAACTTCGGCACGCCGATCGCCTCGAACTCCAACGGCAACTACAACCAGTTGATCAACCACAACCCGTACCAGCTGCAGCTGGAGTGGGACAACTCGATCACCGGCTGCGCCGCGAACTTCGGTGCGCTCGACCCGACGGCCGCGTTCACGTGGACGCCGCCGAGCCCGAAGGCGCTCGACCCGGTCGGCTTCGACGGGAGCACCTCGCACTCGAACAACACGGGCGGGTACGTGATCGAGTGGAACTGGACGTTCGGCGACGGCGGCAGCGACACCGGAGCCACGCCTAGCCACACCTACTCCGCGGTGGGCACCTACACGGTCACGCTGACCGTGAAGGACGACGCCGGCCTGACGAACTCCGTCAGCCACGACGTCACCGTTGTGCAGCGTCCGACGACGACCACCTACACCGGTGACACGACGGGGGACTACCACGACGTGGTCACGCTCAGCGGCGAGCTCGACGACTCCGCGACGGCGGCGCCGCTCGCGTCGAAGACGGTCACCTTCACGCTCGGCTCGCAGTCGTGCTCCGGGGTCACCGACGGCCTCGGCGTCGCCTCCTGCACGCTGACGCTGAACCAGGTGCCCGGCCCGTACAGCGTCACCGCCTCGTTCGCCGGCGACGGCGTCTACGGCCCGAGCTCCGACACCGAGCCGTTCACGATCACCAAGGAGGAGACGACGCTGGTCTACACCGGGCCGACGGTCATCCTCGGCAACGGCTCGACGATGACGGCAAGCGCGACGCTGATGGAGGACGGAGCGAACGACGACGACGGCGACGGGGCCGGCGTGCCGCCGAGCCCCGCCGGTCAGACGGTCACGTTCACGCTCGACGGCCAGAGCTGCAGCGGGACGACGGACGCCACCGGTGCGGTGAGCTGCCCGATCTCGGTGTCCGGCTCGCTCGGGCCGAAGACGATCACGGCAACGTTCGCCGGCGACGCCTACTACCTCGGCTCGTCGGACACGAAGGACGTGCTCGTCTTCGCCTTCCCGAGCCGCGGCGCGTTCGTGCTCGGCGACCAGAGCGTCGCCGCCGCGACGCCGCTGACGCAGCTGACGTGGTGGAGCCACTCGTGGTCGAGCGTCAACAGCCTCACGGGAGGCACGGCGCCGGCCGCGTTCAAGGGCTTCGCCGCGAACGTCTCGACGCTGCCGGCGGGGAGCCCCGCGGGCGCGTGTGGGACGTCGTTCACGACGTCGCCCGGGAACAGTCCCGCCCCGCCCGCTGACGTGCCCACGTACATGGGCGTCCTGGTCGCGAGCTCGGTCTCGCAGGCCGGCAGCGCGATCGGCGGCGGTTGGGCGAAGGTCGTCGTGGTCCGGACCGACCCCGGCTACGCGCCGAACCCGGGCCACCCGGGAACCGGCACCCTCGTCGCGACCTTCTGCGGCTAGGAGTCGAATCGAGAGGGGCGCGGCATGGCCCGCGCCCCTCTCAGCGCCAGCTCGGCGAGCCAGCGTCGAAGTCCGACGTCAGGCGCCTGACGTCGGTTCCGTCGGTCCGGAGCGTGTAGATGTCCGGGGCAGCGGTGCCGGCAGCGCGTGCCCCGACGACGAAGTGGCTGCCGTCGGGCGACCAGGCAAGCGACGTCGCCTCTGTGAAGGGCAGCTGCACCTTCTGGGTCGAGGCGCCGTTCACGATGACGGCCGTCGCGGCGCCCTCGAGATAGGCGAGGCGCCCGTCGGGGGACCAGGCCGGCGACGAGACCTGGCCCTCGGAGATCTTCTGCCGGCCGGTCCGGTCGGGCTTCGCGGTCCAGATCGATGTCGGATTCGTCCCGATATCGATCCACGCGATGCGCGCCGGTCCCCAGGACGCGTAGTAGCCGGAGATGTTGAGGTTCGTCGGAGTCCCGCCCGCGGCCGGCACGACGAACAGCGAGGGCGCCTCTGCCGGGCTCGCCCTGGTGAACAGGATCCGCGTCCCGTCGGGCGACCAGCTCGGCGAGAGCTCCGACTCGAGGCTCGCCTCGCTGCCCGGCACGAGCAGCCGCGCGTTGGCTCCGTCTGCGTCGGCGATCCAGATCGAGCCCGGGCAGCCCTTGCAGCTCAGCCCGGTTTGGTCGAAGCGCGTGTAGGCGAGGTGCGTGCCGTCGCGCGACCAGCTGGGGGTGAGGTAGTGCTTCCCGCCGCGGGTCAGCTGCGTGAGGGCCGCCCCGTCGGTGGAGACGGCGTAGAGGTTCGACACCGGCTCCGGGCAGTAGCTCTCGAAGACGACAGACTTGCGCCCGGGGACGAACTGCAGCGACCGCAGAGCGGCCCCGAAGACGCCGTCGTCGAAGCAGCCGGGGACGTGGCCGTACGTCTTCGAGCTCGAGCCGTCGACCCGGACGACGCGCACCGCGAAGTCGGAACCGGTCTTGGCCGTCTCGACCACGAACCGTCCGTCCCGCGAGCGCGTGCCGAAGTAGCGCTGAGACGCTCGGAACGTGCGTCCGGTCCGGACGTCCACTCCGACCGGTCGGTTGATGAAGAGGACGACGCGCCGCGGACCGGCCCAGACAATTCCTGTGCGCCGGTTCGCAAGCCCGCGTAGCGGCTTCCTCAGGAGCACGTGACCGGCACTTGTCCTCACCTCGAGGCGACCGCCGGCCACGCTCGCGATGCGCGTTCCGTCAGCCGACCAGACCGCGGCGCGGCCGGGGACGCGAGCCGGAGGCGCCCGCGCACGTCGTAGACGCGGACCTGCGCGTGCAGGATCATCAGGAAGAGCCCACGGGCCGACCAGCCGTGGAAGAAGCCGTCGGTCACCCGCACGCTCCACGCCACGCCGCCCGTCGCTCGGTAGGCGCGGACGCGTGCGTTGACGAGGACCGTGACGAGCCGGCTGTCGGGCGACCACGAAGGCAGCAGGACGGGCTTTCGCGCGAGCACGATAGGCTTCTGGCCCGGGCCGACGACCGCGAGCTTCGAGCCGTGGCCGTCGCTGAACGACACGGCGAGCTGCGTTCCGTTCGGCGCCCAGGCCAGCTCGACTGGCTGATCCCTCGAGTCGATCGCCGGCGACCCCAGCCTCTGCAGCCCCGAGCCGTCGACTGCGGCGACGTAGATCGCCCCGGCGCCGCCGCGGTTGCTGGCGAACGCGATCCGCTTCCCGTCCGGCGAGACGACCGGCACCGTGTCCTCGAAGGGGCTTCGACTCACGTCGACCACCGTGCCGTCGGCGTCGAGCCGGTAGACCTCGCCCGTGAGCGCGGGCGCGCGATCGGCCGCGAACACGATCGGCGGCGTCGTCGGTGCGGCGACGGCACCGGAGCACACGACGCAGGCTGCTCCGAGCAGGAGGACGGCAAGCGGTCGGACGAGCATCGCGCTCATCGCGCCGTGATCGTACGACGCGTGTGTAACGGCTCCGTCACAAGTTCGAGAAGGGCGCGAACGACGTCCGCGCCCTTCTCGTGACATGTCTAGGAGTTGTTCGCCGTCAGCAGCGAATCGAGGTTCGTCCCCGCGGTGCGGATGACGTAGACGATGCCGCCGCTGGCGGGGATCCACGCCCGTTCGAACTGCTCGCGGTCGTAGACGTGCCTGACCAGCGCGTCCGTATCGGACGCCGGGTCGTAGGCGATCACGTTGCCGTTCGCGGTGAAGCCGCCGATCACCATCAGGTGGCCGTTGGTGCTCTTGATCCCGCCGTCGAGCTTGTTCGAGTTCCAGGCGACCGAGGCCACGAGCGGGACGCCCGCGTTGATGTACGGCTCGGCCTCACGCAGGTTGTGCAGCGCCGTCACGTCCGCGACGAGGCCCCGCGAGGCGGCGTACGCGGCGTTGAACGGCCAGTTGCCGGCCCCGTTGTAGTGGTAGTCGTAGACGGCGCGGGCGGTGTAGTCGACCCATGGGTCGGCGTGCGACGCACCGAGCGCGTCGGTCACCCACTGGTACTCGGCCGGTGTCGGCATGAAGCTCGAGCCCCAGTACGAGACGACCATCGAGGTCGACGTCGGGCTGCACCAGGCCTCGCCGCCGTTGTCGTACTGCGGGAAGTCGCCGTGGTGGATCTCCTGCGAGTACTTCGGCAGGCCGAGGTCGATCTCACTGGTGATCGTCGACCGGCTCGGGAAGGTCATCTTCTGGTTCGTCAGGTTCATCGCGACCGCGTTGAGGCGCGTGAGCGTCGGCGACGCGCTCGAGCCGGCCCGCCGGAACAGCGTCACCTTCAGGCGGTACGCGACGGCGACGTGGTCCTTCGCGAAGAAGGTGTCGATCGAGACGAAGCCGTCGGCGTCGCCCTGACCGCCGACCGACGTCCGGTGGAAGTCGCTGTCGCTCGACGACCAGCGGCCGAGGATGTACCACTTCGCCCAGTGGCCGTCCAGCATCCGCGGCTGCATCTCGACCTGGATCCACGTGCCGTTCGGAGTGGTCGCGTTCCACGAGGCGACCAGCTCGTTGAAGCCGAATGACAGCGGCGTCTCGTTGGACGTCCACGTCCCGGACTGGTACGCGCCCGAGCCGTCGGCTCCGTCGCCGGAATAGTTGGCGAAGGGATCGGTGTAGGCAAAGCTGCCGAGCCCGCTCGATGCGAGGGTCACGGTCCCGTTCGAGACGGTGGTTCCGGAGAGCGACGCGTACGACCCCAGCGGGAAGTTCTTGAAGTTGATCGGGTACGGCTGCGCGGCGAGGGCCGGGGCTGTGGCGGCAAGAGCGAGCCCGGCGGCCGCGACGACGATGAGAAGCGCACGAGTAATCATGGTTGCGATCCTAACCCTGTTTCTCGCAAACGCTAAACCGCTGCTCGTCGGCCGGCACGGCGGCAGGTCGCGGCAGATTGCTGCCGATGCGCTGCGGGTCGCGTCCGTGGTGCCGCCGAACGCGTAGCCTCGCCCCAGGCAGGGTCTTCGAGGAGGAGGGCTGACAGCATGACCTTCACCATCGGGCGCCTGGCGGCGCTTGCGGCACCGCTGCTCCTACTGCTCGCGACCGCCGCGGCGGCCCCGGCCCAGGCGGCATCGACGACGAGCCAGTCGCAGTGCATCGGCCACCACCCGCAGGAGTACGTCTGGTACACGTCAAGCTGCACGGGCCACGACGAGCCGGAGCTCGACCCGCTCTCGACGAAGGCCGGCTCCGCGAAGGATCTGACGTGGACGATCGTCCTGCCGACCGACGGCGCGACGACCGTCGACAGCGTCGGCCCCACGTTCTGGATCGGCGGCACGGTCACCGACCGCGACAGCCTGTTCGGCCAGGCGTTCCTCGAGCTCCAGTTCTACCCCGACAGCATGGTCACGGGGTGCACCGCGGGAGGGGGCTTCAACGTCAAGCACGCCCCCGGCGTCTACACGGCATGCTCCCCGGTCTGGCAGGTCTCGCAGCACGGCTCAGCCGAGTCGGCGGCCTTCAACGCGATGCTCAGGGACTCGGCAACCGGCGGGCCACTCGTGATGCACGCCGGCGACACCGTCACCGACCATCAGTACGTCACGTCGCAGGCCGATGGGATGCACCTCACCGTCACGGACGTGACCACCGGGCACTCCGGCACGATCGTGCTCGACAGCAAGACGCACGGGCCCCTGCTGCCGGCGTTCGACGTGCAGAAGCTGGGCAACGCGCTCGGCTGGGGTCTAGTCGACGACGCACCGAACTCGGTCGTCTGGGAGATCGGGCACACGAGCCCCTTCACGACACCGGCCTCGCAGTTCTGCCTCCCAGGCAGCGCGACGAAGCCGGCGTGCTACTCGTACGACGTCCCGACCTGGCTCGGCTTCCATCCGCTGCTCGTCAAGGGTGTGACGTTCGGCGACGGCAGCTCGGCGAAGAGCTGGGCGGCGGTCAGCGACTACGGAGGCCGTGCCGAGGTCGACCAGTACTGCGGCGCGACGAGCTACGCAACCCCGTTCTGCTGGTACCCGTGGTTCGCCTACAACGGGACGTCGAAGGCGTTCACCTACGGCGGCGACTACCCCGGCACGTCGGACGACTTCGGCCAGGCGGCGCAGTTCCAGCAGGAGACGAACTGCCCGAGCCCGAGCGGGCCGAACACGACGTACTGCGCGACGGTTCTGAAGTAGCCGTCTCCGACTCAGGCGGCCGCGTGCTCGAGCAGCTCGCGGCCGCCCGCGTCGCCGGTGTCCGCAGCACGAGCACGGCTGCGTAGGATGCAGCGCATGTGCCGGAACATCCACACGCTCTACAACTTCGAGCCCCCCGCGACCGAGGACGAGGTGCACGGCGCGGCGCTGCAGTACGTGCGCAAGGTGAGCGGCTTCACCAAGCCGTCCCGCGCGAACGAGGCCGCGTTCGAGCGCGCCGTCGACGAGGTCGCGGCCGCCACCAGCCGCCTGCTCGACGAGCTCGTCACGAACGCGCCGCCGAAGGACCGCGAGGTCGAGGCGCAGCGCAAGCGCGAGCGCTCGGCGAAGCGGTTCGCCGCGGCGTAGGTGGAGCTCGCCCGCCACGCGGACGCCGAGAGCTTCCTCGCCGCCGCCGGCGGCTTCCTCGGCGAGCGTGAGGCCGAGCACAACCTGATCCTCGGGTTGAGCTCGCGCCTCGTCCGCGAGCCGCTGATGTACGGCGAGCCGCCGTACTTCGCGGTCGTCGAGGACGACGGCCGGATCGTCGGCGTGGCGATGCGGACGCCGCCGCACAACTTCATCCTCTCGGAGCTCGACGCGGACGGGGTCGTCGCCGTGCTGGCGCAGGACGCCCGCGACGCCTTCGGCACGCTCCCCGGGATCGTCGGGCCGAAGGAGCGCGCGGCGCAGTTCGCCAACGCCTGGCGCGCCGCGACCGGGGCCACACCGCGCCTCGAGATCGCGCAGCGCATCTTCGTCGCCGACCACGTCGACGAGCCGCGGCCCGCCCCCGGCTCGATGCGCGACTACGAGCGGAGCGATCGCGAGCTTGCGATCCGCTGGATGGACGAGTTCGTGGCGGAGGCGCTCCCCGAGGCTCCTCCGGAGTCGAGCGCGGAGTTCGTCGACCGCCGCGAAGAGGACCCCGACGGCGGCCTCGTGATCTGGGACGACGACGGCGCCGTCTCGCTGGCCGGGTTCGGCGGCCGCACGCCGAACGGCATCCGCGTCGGCCCGGTCTACACGCCGCCGGACCTGCGCGGCCGCGGCTATGCGAGCGCACTCACCGCTGACCTGACGCGACGGCTCCTCGCGGGCGGACGGCGGTTCTGCTTCCTCTACACCGACCTCGCGAACCCGACCTCGAACAACATCTACCAGCGGATCGGCTACCGCCCGGTGAGCGATGCCGACCTCTGGTCGTTCACGCGTTAGGCTGGCCCTCGCCAGTCAGCTACACAGGGGGTTCTCTCGTGTCTCGCTGCCGTCTCCTCGTGGCGCTCGCGGCCATGCTCGCCGCGCTCGCGCTCCTCGTCCCGACCGCCGGCGCCGTCTCGACGCGCGCCCACACGCCGACGCTCCAGTTCATCGGCCAGGCGATCATCCCGACCGGGACGACGTTCGCCGGGACGACGATCGGGGGCCTCTCCTCGATCACGTACGACCCGAGCCAGAACGTCTACTACGCACTCTCCGACGACCAGTCGCAGATCAACCCGGCTCGCTTCTACACGGTCAGCGTCGACGTCGGCCCGAGCTTCGACGCAAGCGACGTCCACTTCGACACGGTGACGACGCTGCAACGGCCGGGGGGCGGGCCGTACCCGCTCGGGGGTCTCGACCCCGAGGGCCTCGCGCTCACCAAGGACCGGGAGCTGATCCTCACGTCCGAGGGCAACACGAACACGCTGCTCGCCCCGTTCGTGCGCCGCTACGACCTCGCCGGCGACTACCTCGCCGACCTGCCGGTCCCGGGTTACTACCTGCCGACCGCGAACCATTCGAGCGGCATCCGCTTCAACCTCGCCTTCGAGTCGGCCGGTGTCCCGCCGAACGGCCGCTTCTTCTTCACCGCGACCGAGAATGCGCTCTTCCAGGACGGCCCCGCCGCGACGGTCGCCAACGGCAGCCCGTCGCGGATCCTGCGGTACAACCTCCAGACGGGCACGCTCGACCGCGAGTACCTCTACGAGACCGACCCGATCTTCCAGCCGCCGGTGCCGCCGACGAACTTCGCCGTGAACGGGATCGTCGAGCTGCTGCCGTTCAACAACGAGCTCATGCTGTCGATGGAGCGCTCGTTCTCGGTGGGCGTGCCCGGCACGGGAAACGAGATCAAGCTCTACTCGGTCGCGCTCCCGGGCGCGACGAACGTCCTGGGCGTCCCGAGCCTCGCCGGGCTCGACGTCCAGCCCGCGCAGAAGACGCTGTTGCTCGACCTCGGCTCGCTCGGGATCCCGCTCGACAACGTCGAGGGCATGACCCTCGGCCCGAAGCTTCCCGACGGGCGACAGTCGCTCGTGATGGTCAGCGACAACAACTTCGCGGCCTCGCAGTTCACGCAGTTCCTGCTGTTCGCCCTCAGTCCCTGAGCGCCAGCTCGAGGCGCTCGAGGCCCCAGATGACGAAGGCGCGGATGCGCCGGGGCTCCTCCGCGAGGCGGAGCCCCGGCGCCCGCTCCACGAGCGCGCCGAGCGCTGCCGCCAGCTCGATGCGCGCGAGCGGCGCACCGATGCAGACGTGGATGCCGCCGCCGAAGCCGATGTGCTCGGCCGCGTTCTCGCGCGAGACGTCGAAGGCATCGGGTTCGTCGAACACCCGCGGGTCGCGGTTCGCCGAGCCGAACAGCAGCGCCACCTTCTGACCCCGCGGCACCGGCTCGCCGGCGATCTCGGCGCCGTCCTCGAGCACCCAGCGCTCGAAGAGCTGGAGCGGGGGGTCCCAGCGGATCAGCTCCTCGACCGCGGCCGCCGGCTGGATCTCGCCGTCGCGAAGCCGCGCCCACTGCGCCGGGTGGCGGAGCAGCGCGAGCACGCCGTTGCCGAGCGTGTTCACGGTCGCCTCGTGGCCGGCGTTGAGGAGGACGATGATCGTCGAGACCAGCTCGGGATCGCTCAGCCGGCCGACCCTCGACCCGCGCCTCCACCAGGCGCGTGACGAGGTCGTCCCGAGGCTCGCGCCGCCGCTCCTCGACGAGCGAGAGCACGTAGTCGCGGAACTCCGCGGCGGCCTGGGTCGCGGCGTCGGCCTGGGCGAGCGTGGTGTCCAGCTCGTACATCTTCACCATCGCGTGCGACCAGTCGAGCAGATCGCGCGCGCGGTCGGTCGGGACGCCCAGCAGCCGGCAGATCGACGGCGATCGAGTACGGCTGGGCGTAGTCGCGCAGGAGCTCGAAGTCGCTCTCCGGGAGCAGCTCGCGGGCGAGGTCCTCGCACGGGGCCCGCAACGCCTCGACCGAACGCGGTGTGAAGGCAGCCGCGACGAGCTTCCGGATCCGCGTGTGCTCGGGCGGCTCGAGCCAGAGCAGGCTCCAGCGCTCCGAGTCCCAGAACGCCTGCCAGCGCGCGTCGAGCGGCTCCGCGGCGGCGTACGCGGCCTCGCTGCCGACGTGCCGGAAGTTGCGTCCCAGCCGCCGGTCGCGCAGGCATGCGCGCACGTCGGCGTGCCGCGTCACGAACCAGCGGTCGAGACGCTCTTCGTAGAAGAGCGGCACCTCCTCGCGCAGGGCGGCAAGCCGCGGGTACGGGTCGGCCAGGAAGGCGGCGTCGGTTGGGTCGAACGTCGTCAGGTCGCCGCGGTGATCGTGATCCCGCCGCGCGCCTTCTGCCGCAGCGTCACGCGTACGTGCTCGGCGGCCAGCTGGAGGGCCCCGGCCAGGTCGTCGCGAATGTGCACCGCGAGCGCCTCGCAGAACACGCCCTCGTTGCGAAAGCTCGCCAGGTACAGCTTGAGCGACTTCGACTCGATGCACAGCCCCGCCGGCTCGTACTCGATCGTCACGACGTACATGTCGGGCTGGCCCGTGATCGGGCACATGGCGACCAGCTCGTCGCTCGTCAGCTCGACGCGGGCCACGCCGGGGTTCGGGAAGGTCTCGATCCCCGCGTAGTGCTCGGAGCCGGCGTGGCCGAGCGCGACGAACTCGGTGGGGCGCTCGCTCATGCCGCGTACTGTACGCCGCCGTGAAACGCGTCTACCTGGCCGGGCCGCCGTTCGCCGAGGAGTACCGCCGGCGTGCGGCCGAGCTGCTGCTCGCTCGCCGCTGCGAGCCGGTCGACCCGATGCGTCGCGACTTCCGCGGCCGTACCGAGGGACACGAGAGGGAGATCGTCGCGGGCGACCTGGCCGAGATCGACTCCTGCGACGCCGTCCTGGCCGCGTTCACGGCGCCGGACGAGGGAACCGCGATGGAGGCCTGGTACGCGCACGCGCGTGGCATCCCCGTGGTCGCGTACACGGGCGGGACGCCGCCGCACCCCTGGACGGTCTACGTCGCAGTGCAGGTGTGCGCGGAGCTCGAGGCCGCGGTCGCCGCCGCCGCCGACTGAGGTGGTCCTCCGGGATACCCTGAGGTATCTGTCGAGACTACCGCCCACTAGCCGACGACGAACGCGCTCTTGCCGAGCAGCGGGCCGTAGCGGGCACGCTTGCGCGGTCCCCTGCCGGGCCAGACGTACCACGTGTAGACGCCGGGCTCGAGGCGCTGCGGCGCTCCCTCGAAGCTCCAGTGCGACCGCAGCCGGAGCCGAGCGAAGGCCGGCCACCAGCTTCCGACCTCCCGCCCCTTCAGCCAGAGCTGGACGTTGTAGTAGCGGGCCTTCTTCGCCGGGCGCCAGGCCAGCAGAGGCGAGGCGTGGGTGCCGAGGCGCGCTCCCGGGCGCGGGGCGTAGAGCACCGGCAGCGGGGTCGCGGAGCCGGTGCGCGTCGCGATGTTCCCCGCCGCGTCCGAGGCGGTGAGTGTGTACCGGTAGCGAATGTAGTTCTCGACCCGACGGTCGGCGAAGGCGCTGCCCACGCCGGTGTACACGTCGCTCGGGGCCGAGGCGCTCGGCCCCGGAGAGCGCGAGATGCGCACGCTCTCGGCACCGCTCACCCGCCACCTCAGTGTGACGAGCCGGTCGAGGCCCTGGAGCGCGAGCGGTGCGAGCGACGGTGGCGTCTGGTCGTAGCGCAGCGCGAACCCGAGTGGGGCGGTCCTGTTGCCGGCACGATCCGAGCACCCACCCACGAGGCGTCCGCCGCCCTCGTCCGGGTCGCTGTACGTGATCGACGTGCACGAGGCGACGCCCGCCAGCGCGTCCGAGGCCGACCACCGGATCCCGACCGGGTGGTTGTACCAGCCGTCGTGGTCGGGCGGTCGCGCGGGCGAGACGGTCAGCGCGCCCGGCGCCGTCGCGTCGTAGCGGAAGCGGAACGCCGAGGCTGCTGAGGTGTTGCCCGCCCGGTCGGTGCAGCTCCCGCTCCGGCCGACACTGCCGGCGTCTGGGCCCCCGTAGGCCAGCGACGTGCAGGACGCGATCCCCGAGACCGGGTCGTTTCCCAGCCACGCGATCCGCAGCGGGTGGTTGTACCAGCCGTTGGCGTCAGGAGCTCGCGCGGGAGCCGCCGCCGTGACCGGCGCAGTGGCGTCGTACCTGAAGGCGAGCGGAGGTGGCGACGCGTTGTTGCCGGCGCGGTCGCTGCACCCGCCGGCGGAGCTCGCGCTCGCGCTGTCGGGCCCGCTGTAGGTGACCGGGACGCTGCACGAGTCGATGCCCGAGGTCGCGTCGGTCCCGCTCCAGCTGATCGCGACCGGATGGTCGTACCAGCCGTCATGGTCCGGGCTGCGGGCGGCGGTGACGGTCACAGCAGGGCCCGTCGCGTCGTACTGCAGCGGGAAGCCGAGTGTCGCGACGTTGCCGGCGACATCGGCGCAGTTGCCGCTCGAGGTGCCGTTCGCGTCGTCCGGCCCGCTGTAGGTCCGGGACGTGCAGGACGCTATCCCGGAAGTCGCGTCGCTCCCGCTCCAGTCGATGCGAAGCGGGTGGTTGTACCAGCCGTCGTGGTCCGGCGTTCGGGCCGCGCGTGCGGTCGTCCCGGTCGGGGCGGTCGCGTCGTAGCTGACGACGAGCGAGTCCGACGCGCCGTTGCCGGCCCTGTCGCTGCAGCTGCCGGTGCGGGTCGCTCCGGTCGTGTCAGGGCCGCTGTACGTGACGGCGGCGCTGCAGGAGTCGATGCCGGACGTCGTATCGGTGCCGCTCCAGGCGATCGTGACGGGGGCCCGGTACCAGCCCGCCGCGTTGGGCGGGCGTGCCGGGGTCGCGTCGGTGTTCGGCGCGACCGTGTCGTAGCGGACGGTGAACGTGTCCGGGGCGCTGTTGCCAGCGTTGTCGGTGCAGCTTCCGGTCTCGTTGGCCCCCGTGGTGTCCGGGCCGCCGTAGGAGACCGGCACGTGGCAGGAGGCGATGCCGGAAGTCGCGTCGGTGCCGCTCCAGCTGACGGTCACCGGCGACCTCAGCCAGCCGTTCGCATTCGGCGCGGGTGAGGGCGTCGCGACCGTGGCCGGCGCGGTCGCGTCGTAGTGCAGGACGACCGAGTCCGAGGAGCTGTTGCCGGCGTTGTCGGTGCAGCTGCCGCTCTGCGTGGTGCCGGGAGTGTCCGGGCCGCTGTAGGTCAGCCGCGACCTGCAGGAGGCGATCCCTGAGGTTCCGTCGGTGCCGGTCCAGTCCACCGAGACCGGCGCGCGGTACCAGCCGGCCCCGTTTGGCGCGCGGCTCGGCGTCGCGACGGTGTTCGGCGCGACGGTGTCGTAGCGGACGGTGAACGTGTCCGAGGAGCTGTTGCCCGCGTTGTCGGTGCAGCTGCCGACCTCGGGCGTCCCGGTCGTGTCGGGGCCGCCGTAGGGAAGCGTGGCGCTGCAGGCGGCCAGCCCGGAGGTGGTGTCGCTCCCGACCCAGGCGATCGAGAGCGGCGCCCGGTACCAGCCGGCCCCGTTCGGCGCGCGGCTCGGCGTCGCGACGGTGTTCGGCGCGACGGTGTCGTAGCGGACGGTGAACGTGTCCGAGGAGCTGTTGCCGGCGTTGTCCGTGCAGCTGCCGGTCTCGGCGGTCCCGGTCGTGTCCGGGCCGCTGTAGGCGAGTGTGGCTCTGCACGAGGCGATCCCGGAGGTCGGGTCGACGCCGGTCCAGCCGATCGACAGCGGAGCGCGGTACCAGGCCGCGCTGTTGGGTGGGCGGCTCGGCGCCGCCGTGGTGGCAGGTGGCGTCGCGTCGATCTTGAGCAGCCGCGTCGTGACCGTCGTCGTCCCGCCGTCGCTCGTCGCCGAGCAGGTCCGCGTCGTGCCGAGGTTCGGCCCGTTGATCTGGATCGCGGGCTCGCAGCCGGTCGTCGAGATGATCGGCGACTCGGGGTCGCTGACCGACCAGTGCACGACGATGTAGTTGCCTCCGACGCTGCCCCGGTACCAGTTGTTGTTGCCGTCGATCCCGTCGACCGAATACGTCACCACCGGCGGCGTGGTGTCGGTGAGCACCAATCGCGCGCCGGGCGACTGCGGGAGCAGGAGCAGGACGGTCGAGGCGAGGAAGAGCGCGGTGTACCAGATCGTGCGCCGCAGCCGAGATCTCCTCGTTGAGACCACAGCGACTCTCCCCCAAGAGCTTCACCGGCAGGGTACTCCTCGGCCGGACTCGTGGCAACTGCCGCGTGATCGGTATCTCAGGGGACTACCGGGAGGTATCCTGCAGGACGAATGATCACGGACGTGAATCCCTTCGTCTACTCGCGCCCGATCGCGCCGGACCAGATCGTCGACCGCGACGAGGAGACGCAGCTGCTGTTGAAGAACGCGGTCGGCGGCCACTACCTCCGCCTTTACGCACCGCGCAAGTACGGCAAGACGAGCCTGCTGCGCCGCGCCCTCGCGGACGGCGAGCGGCAGGAGGGGCTCGTGCCGGTGCTGGTCGACCTCTACGGAGTCGTGTCGCTCGCTGATGTGGCGGTTCGCTTCGAGCGCGCGTACGCGAAGGAGCTCCGCGGCGCGATCCGCGGCCGGGTCGAGGAGTTCCTGCAGAAGACCGGCCTCGGGCTCTCGCTCGGGGCCTTCGGGATCAGCGCACGGCTGCAGCTGGAGCCGAAGACCGACCCGTTGCCGGCGCTGCACGCCCTGCTCGACCTGCCGCTGCGGCTCGAGGAGTCGGGGGGTTTTCGCGCCTACATCGCGCTCGACGAGTTCCAGGACGTCCGCAAGGTGCCCGACCTCGACGGGATCCTTCGCAGCCACATCCAGTTCCAGGGCGACGTCGCCTCGTACGTCTTCGCCGGCTCCGAGCCCGGCCTGATGAAGCAGCTCTTCGAGCACAAGGAGGCGCCGCTCTACGGGTCGGCCGTGCCGGTGCGGCTGGGCCGGCTGCGGGACGAGGATCTGGCGACGTACGTCGCCGAGCGCTTCCGCGAGAACAAGCGTGCCGTCGGGGAGGCGCTCAACCCGCTGCTCGCCTCGGCGAAGGGGCACCCGCAGCGGGCGATGCTGCTCGCGCACCGGCTCTGGGAGGAGGTCGAGCCGAAGGGCGTCGCCACCCTCGAGGAGTGGGAGCGCGCGCATGCGGCGGCGCTCGCCGAGCTCCAGCCGGAGTTCGAGGCCCAGTGGCGCGGTCTCGACACCTCCGAGCAGAAGACGCTGCGCGCGATCATCGCCGGCGACGGCTCGCCGTACCGGACCGCGGTGCTGGAGCGGCTGGCGCTCAGCAAGACCAGCGCGCAGAAGGCGTTGCAGCGGCTGAGCGCCAAGGCCGAGATCGAGGCGGACGCGCGCAGGCAGGCGATCGTCGACCCGCTCTTCGCGGAGTGGATCGCGGCGCTGGCCTAGTCGAGCAAGGCGCGCTCGAGCCCTGCGACCGCCTCGCGCTCGACGCCCGGGTTCCCTTCCAGCCGGCCGTAGTGTGCAAGCGCGGCGCACAGCTGGATTGCGAGCACGCGCGCCCGCAGCAGCTGTGTGTCGTTCAGCGGCCCGTACGCGTCGAGAACGGCGGCTCGCCCGTCGGGAGGCACGAAGCTCCACAACAGCGGCAGGTCGATCGCCGGATCGGAGCGGCAGACGTCGCCCCAGTCGATCACGCCGCTCGCGGCATGGCGATCGACCAGCAGGTGGCGGAAGTGCAGGTCGCCGTGCACGAGTACCGGTGGCTCCGGAGGAGGGAGCCGCTCGCCCTCGGCGAGGAGGTCCTCGATGCGCGGCGGGGCCTGCCAGACGCCGAGGCTCTCGACCTCGGCCAGCTGCTCCCGTGCCAGCGCCGCGCGCCTGTGCATGTCCGTCCGCCCGTTGGCGTCGAGCGGCAGTGCCACGTCGAGCTCGACGGCGTGCAGCTCGCGCAGGAACCGCGCGAGCTGGAGTCCGACCTCGATGCGCGCCTCGTCGTCGAGCCCAGCGTCGCCCGCCTCGGTTCCCGGCAGCAGGTCGCAGCCGAAGAACGGCCACGGGAAGTCGTCGTCCGGCTCGCCGACGAACACCGGCACCGGCACGGGCAACGGCAGGAACGGCGCGAGCTTCGGCAGCACGGCGAGCTCCCGCTCGACCCCCGGGATCGCGACGGCGCGATGCGGGATCCGGAACGCGTAGCGCTCGTCGACGACCCAGACGCTGTTGTCCCAGCCCTGGGCGAGCTTGCGCGGGGAGCGCGCCTCCAGCTCCGGGAACTGCCCCAGCAGCCGCCGCACGACGGCCTCGTCGACGTTGATCTCGGGTGACCAGACCGGCACCGCGCAACGGTACAGAGCGCCATGGTCGTCGTAGGTTCCGCGCCCCCGGCGGCGAGAGACAGACCTGTCTGTCAAGCGAGAGACACGCGCTACACTCCCCACGTGGCGGCAGCTTCTCTTCCGCTCGGCGCCCGGGATCGCATCCTCTCCAGCGCGTACGAGCTCTTCGCCCACCACGGCGTGCGGGCGGTCGGGGTCGACGGGGTGATCAAGCGCGCGGAGGTCGCGAAGGCGACGCTGTACCGCCATTTCGCCTCGAAGGACGACCTCGTGCTCGCCTTCCTGCAGCAGCGCGAGCAGCTCTGGACGAAAGAGTGGGTCGAGGTCGAGGCGCGCCGCCGCGCCGACACGCCGGAGGAACAGCTGCTCGCGATCTTCGACCTCTTCGACGAGTGGTTCCGCCGCGACGACTTCGAGGGTTGCTCGTTCATCAACGTGTTGCTCGAGATGAACGACCGCAAGACGCCGATCGGCAAGGCGAGCGCGACGCACCTGGCCAACATTCGCTCGTTCATCCGGCAGCTCGCGACCGAGGCCCGGCTGCACGACCCGAACCAGTTCGCGCACTCGTGGCACATCCTGATGAAGGGCTCGATCGTCGCCGCGGGCGAAGGCGACCGCGACGCGGCCCGGCGCGCGCAGGCGATGGGTCGCCTGTTGATCGCCCAGCACCGCCACGCGTAGTCTCCTCGCGGCGCGGATGAGACCGCTCGTCGGCATCACGACGTACATCACGCCCGCGGTCTTCGGCTCCTGGGAGGAGGAGACCGCGCTCGTGCCCGCGGACTACGTGCGCGCGGTCGAGCGGGCCGGTGGCCGCCCGCTGCTCGTGCCCCCGAGCGACGACGGCATCCAGGAGACGCTCGGCGTCCTCGACGGCGTGATCTTCTCGGGCGGCTCCGACCTCGATCCGGTGACGTACGGGCAGGACGCGCATCCGGAGACGTACGGGATCGTGGCGGAGCGCGACCGCGCGGAGCTCGCGCTGCTGCAGGCCGCGCTTGCGCGAGACATGCCGGTGCTCGCCGTCTGCCGCGGCTCGCAGATCCTGAACGTCGCCCTCGGCGGCGACCTCGTCCAGCACCTTCCGGAGGTCGTCGGCGACCACAAGCACAAGCACACGCCGGGCGAGTACGCCGACCACGACGTCCACCTCGTCCCGGAGACGCGGATCGGCTCGCTGCTCGGCCACCACGCGCCGGTGAAGTCGCATCACCACCAGGGCTTCGGGCGGCTCGGTGAGGGCCTGCGGGAGGCGGCGCGGGCCGACGACGGCACGGTCGAGGCGCTGGAGGACCCCTCGCGGCGCTTCGCCCTCGGCGTCCTCTGGCACCCGGAGGCGGGCGAGGACATGCGGCTCTTCGAGGCGCTCGTGGACGAGGCGCGCGCCTACCGCGAGAGCCGCCGTGCGTCCTGATGCGTTCGCCCGCGACGCTGATCCCGACGATCCCGGAGCCCGCGCGGGTCGTGCTGCGCAACGGCATCTGGGCCTACGGCTGGGCGACCTCGGCGCTGCGGCCCTTGCCGGACTTCCTCGTGCTCGGCGCGCAGAAGGCGGGCACGACCGCGCTGTACGCGTACCTGCGCCGCCACCCGCAGATCACGGGGCCGTCGTGGAAGGAGGTCAGCTACTTCGACCGGCACTGGGCACGAGGCGAGTCCTGGTACCGCGGCAACTTCCCGAACCTCGCGCGCACGCGCGGGAAGCTCGTCGGCGAGGCGAGCCCGAGCTATGTCTTCCACCCGCTTGCGCCGAGGCGGGTGCGGCAGCTCGTGCCGGAGGCGCGGCTCGTCGTGCTCGTGCGCAACCCCGTCGACCGCGCGCTCTCGCACTACAACCACGAGGTCGCGCTCGGGCGCGAGCCGCTCTCGTTCGAGAAGGCCCTCGACGCCGAGGAGGAGCGGCTGCTCGGCGAGGAGGAGCGGCTGGCTGACGACCCGCGCTACTTCAGTCGCGAGTGGTGGAGCCACACGTACAAGGCGCGGGGGCGTTACGCGGAGCAGCTCGAGCGCTGGCTCGCGGTCTTCCCGCGCGAGCAGCTGCTGGTGCTGCCGAGCGACGATCTCGGCGGCGACCCGGCTGCGGCGCACGGCCGCGTGCTCGAGTTCCTCGGGGCGCCGCCGCAGCGGCTGGACTCCTACCCACGCGTCTACGAGCGCGAGTACGAGCCGATGAAGCCCGAGACGCGCGAACGGCTGGCAGCCGAGTTCGAGGAGCCAAATCGCCGTCTGTACGCGCTACTCGGGCGCGACCTCGGCTGGCGGTAGCGCCGCCCGCTTCGCGGTGAGCGCGAGCGTCGCGGCGCAGACGACGGCGAGCAGCAGGTACGGGAGCGCGTCGCCGCCCAGCTCTGCGAGCCAGCCTCCGACCGCGGGACCGACGACGTTGCCGGCCGCCCAGGCGCCGTTCATCGCGCCGAAGGCGAGGCCGGCGGCTATTCCCCGCCGCTCGGCCGCGTCGGTCAGCAGCGACATCCCGGGGGTGTAGAAGCCGCCGTAGGACAGCCCCGCGACGACGACCAGCGCTGCGACGACGGGAGCCGCCGTCGCCCACGCAAAGGCGAGCGAGACGAGCGCCGAGGCGGCGAGGGCGACCCGCACCGGCAGCAGGCGCCCGCGCCGGTCGGTGAACCGCCCGAGCAGCGGGTTCAGCAGCGTCTCGAGCCCGGCCGTGACGAGGAAGACAGCGCCGATCGCGACCCCGCCCCAGCCGCCGTCGTGGAGCCGCAGCGGCACCAGCACGGCGACCACGCCGAAGAGCAGGGCGGGGAGGACGAGCAGCCACATCCCGCCGACCAGCCGCCGGTCGGCGCGGCGGAAGAGCTCCACCATCGCCTGCGGCTGAGCCGGAGCTCCGGTCGTTGCCGCAATCCACGCCAGGAGGACGGCGCCGAGCACCGCGACGCCCGAGAAGGTGGCGCGCACCCCGGCGACCGTCGCGATCGCGCCGATCACCGGGCCGAGGAGCGCGCCGAAGACGGCGGCGCCCATCGTCGTCCCGATCAACGCGCCGCGGCGCTCCCTCGGCGCCGCGGCCACCAGCCAGGCGAGGGCGCCGGCCCACGAGAGCGCGCTGCCGAAGCCCTGCAGCAGGCGTGCGGCGCCGAGCGTCCAGGCATCACCTGCGAAAGCGAAGCCGAGGCTCGCCGCGGCCATGAGCGCCACGCCTGCGAGCGCGGCCGGCCGCGGGCCGAAGCGCGCAACCGCGAGCCCGCTCGGAAGCGAGGCCGCCAGTACGCCCGCCGCGTAGGCCGCCGACAGCACGCCCGCGGCGCCCTTCGAGAGGCCGTAGGCGGAGGCGAAGTGCGGCAGGAGCGGCACCAGCGCCGCGAAGAGCATGATGTCGAGCGCGACGATCGTGCTCAGAAGGACGACGAGGCGGCGCATCGCGCGACCGTAGCAAGCGGGTTTGCGCCGCAGGTCGTGGCGTTCGGCACGAAGATTGCCTAACCAGGCGCGGGTTTAGGCGTCGCACCGCCTAGGAAGAAGTCGAACCGACCAGGCCACCGAGCACGTCGTTCCGCGCCGCCCGCGGACGGGCCCGGTAGAGCCGAACTGTGAGTCGGGCCCGAAGGAGGGGTCTCTGCATGAATCCAAAGGTGTTGCTTCTGCCCGTGCTGGCTGCCTTACTTCTCGTGGCGGCGGTAGCCTCGACGCTGGCTTCGGCGTCGTCGCCGCCGCAGCGGCGGGCCATCCCGAAGACCACGTCCGCCTCGAAGAAGCCGGTGCGCAAGTCGAGGCACGTGAACCCGCTGCTCGTCCGCCGCCTGCGCCGCACCGTCTGGCGCTGGCAGTCGGTGATGGGCGTGCGCCGGCAGATCAATTACAAGGCACCGCTGCACACCACCCGCGCGCTGCGCTACTGGCAGCGACAGGCTCGATTCGTCACGCGCCTCGCTGCGCACCCGCCACACAAGCGCGGCTGGCTCTGCATCCACCGCTTCGAGGGCGGCTGGCGGGACGGCGCCGACCCGTACTGGGGCGGCCTGCAGATGGACCGCGGCTTCATGAGCACCTACGCGCCGCGCGTGCTCCTGCGGCGCGGGTGGGCGAACCGCTGGACGCCGCTCGAGCAGATGTGGGTGGCCGAGCGGGCACACCGCAGCGGGCGCGGCTACTGGCCGTGGCCCAACACTGCGCGCTACTGCGGTTTGATCTAGCCTGGACCACGCGCACGCGTTAGACGACGTCGAGGCGGGAAACAGTGCTCGCATGACCGAGATCACCAACGAGCAGATCCAGACGCTGATCGCGCGGGGAGAGGAGCAGGGCTGCGTCAACCTCTCGCACCTCACCGAGCTGGTCGCCGAGCACGAGCTCACCGACGACGAGATCGCGCGGCTCTACGAGGAGCTCGAGGAGCGGAGCATCGAGCTGAGCGACGACTGCAGCCGCGCGGGCGACGACGAGAGCACGTACGTCAACGGTGACCTCGCCGTGGCGACGACCGACGCGCTGCAGCTCTTCCTCAACGAGGCCGGCCGCTGGCCACTGCTGACGAAAGAAGAGGAGGTCGAGCTCGCGAAGCGCATCGAGCGCGGCGACGTCGAGGCGAAGGAGCGGATGATCAACTCGAACCTGCGGCTCGTGGTGTCGATCGCCAAGAAGTACCAGGGCCACGGGCTCTCGCTGCTCGACCTGATCCAGGAGGGGATCATCGGGCTGATCCGCGCGGTCGAGAAGTTCGACTGGCGCCGCGGCTTCAAGTTCTCGACCTACGCGACCTGGTGGATCCGCCAGGCCGTGCAGCGCGGGGTGGCCAACAAGTCGCGGACGATCCGCATTCCGGTGCACATCGCCGACCGCGAGCAGCGGATCGCGCGGGCGGAGCGGGCGCTCGCGCCGAAGCTCGGGCGGCAGCCGACCGACGAGGAGATTGCGCAGCAGGCGAAGCTGCCGCTGAAGCAGCTGCGCGAGGTGCGGCAGGCCGCGCGGGCGATCACGAGCCTCGACCGGCCGGTCGGCTCGGAGAACGAGGCCGCTCTCGGCGATCTTTTCGCGTCCGAGCAGCCGGCCCCGGAAGAGGAGCTGACGGTCAGCCTCGAGCAGGACGTCCTGCGGCGGGCGGTGGCTCAGCTGCCGGAGCGCGAGCGCGAGGTCGTGAAACGGCGCTACGGGCTGAACGGCGACCGCGACCCGGCGTCGCTGGAGGCGATCGGCCGCGAGCTCGGCCTGACGCGTGAGCGCGTGCGGCAGATCGAGGCGAACGCCCTCGAGCAGCTCGCCGTGAACCGCGAGATCGAAGCCCTGAAGGTCGCCTAGCTCGCGGGAGGGTCGAGGCCGGCGCTCGTCCCGACCAGGACGAGCCACCAGCCGAACAGTGCGGTCGACCACAGCAGGACGAACAGCCCGGTGCCCATCAGGCGCTCACGCCCAGCTCGTCGACGAGGGTAAAGAACGCCTTCGCGTATGGCGACCCGTTCGTCCGCTCGCGCACGTCGTCCCAGTCGATCTGCTCTCGGACGTTGCGCGCGATCTCGAGCACGCGGTCGTAGTCGACCTGGTGCTCGCGCAGCGCGAGCAGCTTGGCCACCAGCACGTCGTCGGCGCGCATCACCGGCATGCGCACGGCGTGCACCTCGAGCGGCTCGGCTCGGTCGAGGAACTCGTCGTCGACCGTCACGCCGGTGGGCGCGTAGATCAGGTCGACCATCACGCCGCCGCGGAAGCCCTTGTAGAGCCAACCCTCGGGGGGCTCCTCGGTGCGGAAGCCCGCGTCCTCGAGCGCCTTCCACGCGCGCTCGGCGTCCTCGGGCCTGACGAACAGGTCGACGTCGTGCTCGGTCTCGGGGCCGCCGCGCGCCCAGATCGCGACGCCGCCGCCGAGCACGAAGCGCACGTCGGCCTCGCGCAGAGCCGCCGCTGCGTGCTTGAGCGTCTCCAGCAGCTCGTCGAAGGTCGCCTCGGACTCGGCCACGGCGCGGTCGTACCCCGCACGGGCAAGCCTCAATCGGTTGAATCCGGCGCATGGCGAGGCCGATTCGCGTCGCCGCGGCGGGCGACGTCCACTGCGACGAGGTGAACCGCGACGAGCTCGAGCGCGCATTCGCCCGCGTCGACGGCCGGGTCGACGCGATCCTGCTCGCCGGCGACCTGACCACCTACGGCGAGATTGCCCAGGCCGAGCTGCTCGCCGACATCTGCCGGCCGCTGGCGACGCCGGTCTTCGCCGTGCTCGGCAACCACGACTGGCACTGCGACGAGGCCGAGCGGCTGGCCGCGTCGCTGACCGACGCGGGCGTCCAGATGGTCGACGGGGGCTGCGCGATCGCGGAGATCGACGGCTCGCGGCTCGGCATCGCCGGCGCGAAGGGCTTCGTCGGCGGCTTCCCGGACTCGCAGCTTCCGGACTTCGGCGAGCCCCTGCTGCGCCGGGTCTACGCGGAGACGACCGCCGAGGTCGACGCGCTCGCGGCCGGCCTCGGGGAGATCGCCGGGTGCGAGCACCGCGTCGCGCTGCTGCACTACGCGCCGACGCTGACGACGCTCGAGGGCGAGCCGCGCGGGATCTGGGCGTTCCTCGGCTCCGACCGCCTCGCGGAGCCGATCCTCGAGCACCGCCCGCACGTCGTCCTGCACGGCCACGCCCACGCCGGCGCCTTCCAGGGCGCGATCGGCGACATCCCGGTGTACAACGTGGCGGTGCCGGTGCTGCGCGGCGACTTCTTCGTCTTCGAGCTCGACGGGACGGCGGTGCGGCCGGCGTGACCTCGACGATCGAGGTCGAGCAGACCCGCGAGACCCACGACGCCGAGCGTGACCGCCCGTGGATCGTGATCGTCTGGAACGACCCGATCAACCTGATGTCGTACGTGACGCTCGTCCTCCAGAAGCTCTTCGGCTACAGCCGCGCCAAGGCGACACAGCTGATGCTGCAGGTGCACAACGAGGGCAAGGCCGTCGTCTCCGGCGGCACGCGCGAGAAGGCCGAGCTGGACGTCTCGCGCCTGCACGCGCATGGCCTCTGGGCGACGATGCGGCAGGACTGAGCGTGTTCTCGCGTCGGAGCGACGGCGAGATCGGCCTCACGCTGTCCCGGGACGAGGGCGCGCTGCTCGCCGGCCTCGCCGCGGAGCTCCGAGCGCAGCTCGACGGCGAGCCCGCCGGCGACCCGTCGCTGCGCAGGCTCTTCCCGCCGGCCTACGAGGACGAGGCCGACGAGCGCGGCTACCGCGAGCTCGCCGGCGACTCGCTCCTGTACGGCCGCCGCGCTGCGCTCGAGCTGCTCTCGCAGACGGCCGACCACGAGCGCCTGAGCGCCGAGGAAGCCGACGCCTGGCTGCGCGCGTTGAACGACCTCCGGCTCGTCCTCGGCACGCGCCTGGACGTGCAGGAGGACGCGTTCGCTGCCGAGCTACGCCCGGACGACCCCGACGCGCCGGCGCTCGCGGTCTACGGGTACCTCTCGTGGGTTCAGGAGCAGCTCGTGGCTGCGCTGTCCGACTAGCCCGGCGGGATGCCGTGAACGTCGCGGCGGTCGAGCTCGTCTCCGTCGGCCGCATAGAGGGTCAGCGTGGTGGGGAGGTGCCCCGCGCGCCAGTGCCGCTCGGGAACGCCGTAGACGAAGAAGCCGGTCTCGACCGGGTCGGTGACCCACACGAGCGGGATGTGCGTGCTGTCGCCGTCCTCGAACCGGATGAGCAGAGAGTCGGCTCGCGGATCGCCGGTACACCCGTCGACGACGGCCGGCCCGCTGAGGACGCGGCCGACGGGAGACGTGCGCCCGTCGAGGCCGACGCCGACGCTCAACCGCTTTTCGGGCCGAAGCGCCAGGCACTCGGCGCCCGCACCGCCGCGGCCGACGAGCTCGAGCTTCGTGCAGAACCCATCGCCGCGAACCGGAGCGAGCCAGAGGACGGCGTCGACGTTCGAGCCGACCGACGCTTCCAGCACTTTGACCGTGCGTCCCGTCGTACCCCCGCTGAGGTCCGCGAAGGATCGTTCGACGCGCTGCGGCGCCGGCTCCGACTTCGCGAAGAGGTGAACGATCCTGCCGCGCAGCCCGACGGCCGGGGCCGCAACGACGACCGCGACCGCGAGCGCGGCGGCAAGCGCGAGCGGTGCTCGCAAGCGGCGCCGCCTCAGCGCCTGTGCGCGCTCGACGATCTCCGCCCACCGCGCATCGCCGGTCCCATCGGCGAGTGCTGCGAAGCGTGCCGCGAGATCGGTCTCGAAGTCGATCACAACGTTGCTCCTTCGCACTCGAGTTCCGCCCGAAGCTCCGCGTGCGCCTGCGCGAGGGTGGCAGCGACCGTGCCCTCGCTGACGTCGCACGTCTCGGCTACCTCCGCGTAGGAGAAGTCGCCGAAGTAGCGCAGGAAGACGATCAGGCGGCGACGAGGCGGGAGACGGCGAAGCGCGGCCGCGAGCTCCGGGTCGCGCTGCGGCTCGAGCAGCTGCGGTTCGGGCTCGCATGCATCGAGGACGAGATCGCGTCGCCGTTGCTCGAGCGCAACGCGGTACGCGATCCTCCAGACCCAGGCGGCGAGACAGCCGTCGGGCCTACGGCCTTCGCGGCCTGCGAGCGCGCGGGCAAACGCCTCCTGCACCGCATCGCGGGCCGACTCGCGGCTCCCTGTGACCGTGGCGAGCGCGTTCCGAAACGAGATGTACCGCGTCTCGTAGAGGGCTTCGAGCGCTCGCGCTTGGCCGTCCATCTGCCGGTGAGAGGCGCGATCGCCTCGAAATCTTTACTCGGGCTCGCGCGTCGCTAGGTCCCGACGACCTGAACGATCCAGCGGCGATCCCGCTCGCGGTCGAGCTCGAGGAAGAGCACCCGCTGCCAGGTGCCGAGGCAGAGCTCGCCGTCGCGCACCGGAATCGACTCGCCCGCCGTCCCGAGCAGCATCGCCATGCAGTGCGAGTGGCCGTTCCCGAAGTCCATGTCCTCGGGGCAGATGTTCTCGGTGCGCCGGTCCCAGTCGTCGTGCGCGTAGTAGGTCTCGCTCGGGACGAGCCGCTTGAGCATGTTGGCGAAGTCCTCCAGGAAGCCGCTCTCGAACTCGTTCACCCGCACGCAGCAGGTCGTGTGCGGCGAGTACACGCAGGCGATGCCGTCGATGACGCCGCTCTCGCGGACGGCCTCGGCGACCTCCTCCGTGATGTCGCGGACGGCCAGGCCGCCGGTGGTTCGAAGCTGTCGCTCGTGTTGGAAGACCTTCACCGTTCGCCACCCTCTTTCGTGGACGGCCGCTGGAGTGCGGACAACACGCGGCCTATTGTGAGGGTTCGACCGGCTTTTCGTCCACCCGTACCTTTCGCAGCACCAACGCGGGGCCTCAATCCGCGGCCGCCCGCCGGGCTACGCTCTGCTTGCCGGGCCCGTAGCTCAGCTGGTCAGAGCAGCGGACTCATAATCCGTTGGTCCCTGGTTCGAATCCAGGCGGGCCCACTCGCACACCCGGGCTAGACTTCGGAGCCGACCGTGCGCGCTCACCAAGACCCGGACTCGCTGCTCGTCGAGACGATGCTTGCGCCGCCGCCGCTCGCCGAGGCGCGGCGCTCCCTCGAGTACTGGGAGCGACGTCAGAAGGCCCTTCCGCTCTACCAACGTCGCGCACGGCGGGAAGCCCGAGAGATGGCGGTGCGCTGGCAGGCGCGGGTTCGAGCTGCCGAACGCGTTCGGTTCGAAGCGACCGCGCTCGGGAGGATCCTGGTGGCGTTGGGGCTCTCGAGCGTGTTTGCGTACAGGATGCGACTCGGCAAGCAGCGGCTGATCTCTTTCGCGTGGGCACTCGTGCCGCGGAAGATCAAGCTGGTCGCCGGCGGCCTCGTGGCAGCCTGGCTGATCGTCGCGATCGCCACTCTCACCGCGGTCGCCGCGGTGTTCGCCCGGCTCGCGTAGCTATCCCCGGCTACCCACCGGGTCACTCCGTTGCCGTGGCGAGCTCGTCCCGCGGGCGCGAGCGTCTCCTCCGCCTGCGCGGCTCGAGGCGGCGAGTTCGGCCACCAGGAAGCGCGGCCGAAAGCGGCCATCAGCGACGGCACGAGGATCGACCGAACGAGGAACGAGTCGATCAGGATTCCCGCCGCCATCACGAACGCGAGCTCGCGCATCGGCCTGATCGGGATCAGCGCGAGCAGGGCGAACGAGCCGGCCAGGGTGAGGCCGGCGATCGCGATCGTCCCGGACGCCCGCGGCGTCGCGTAGCGGATCGCGTCTCGCAGCGGCCGGCGCTCGGCCTCCTGCCAGATACGCCCGGCGATGAAGATGTTGTAGTCGGAGCCGAGCGAGAGCAGCAGGACGGCGGCAGCGAAGGGCACGTAGTACGTCAGGTCCTGGTGCCCGAAAAAGTCCTGGAAGACCCACGTGGTGACGCCGATCGCGGCCGTCAGCGCGAGCACGCTGGCCGCGAGCAGGTAGAGCGGCGCCAGCAGCGCGCGCAGGAAGATCGCGAGCAGGACGAAGTTGGCCAGCAGGAGGGCGAGTGCGACGCGGGCGATGTCTCCGTGGATCGTGTCGACCGAGTCCTTCGCGAGCGCGGTGTCGCCGGCGATCCCCGCCTGGGCGCCCCCGAGGCCCGACCGCTGCAGCAGCGAGGGCAGGTCGTCCTCGAGCCGGCGCAGCGCGTGGATCGCGTGCGTGCTCAGCGGGTCGTCGTCGAAGATCACGGCGAAGCGCGCGGCGTCGCCGCGGCCGTTCACGAACAGCGGGCGGCCGACCTGCTGCGGCTGGTCGCGGATGCCGACGACGCCCGCGACCCCGGGCTCGCGCTCGATCGCGGCCTGCAGCTGCTCGAGTCGGCTCCGCTCCTGGCCGAGCCCGGGCCCGCGCACGAGGATCTCGGTCGGCGCGACGATCCCGCGAGCGAACCCCTGACCCGCCGCCGAGGCAGCGGTCGAGACCTCGTTCGAGGCCGGCAGGCCGCGCAGGAGGCTGAGGCCGAGGGCGGTCGAGCGCGTCTCGAGGGCGGCGACGACTAGCACGGCCGCGCTCATAATCACGAGGACGGCCGCCACCGGCCGGGCGGTCGCGAGTCTCCCGAGCCCGCGTCGCACGCGTGAGGGCTCGCGCGGCCTCGATTCCCGCAGGCCGGGCCAGAAGAGCGCGCGGCCGAAGATCGCGATCACGGCGGGTACGAGCGTCACGGTCACGGCGAGCGTGACGAGGACGGTCACCGCCATCCCCGGCCCGAACGCGCGGAAGAAGCCGAGGTTGCCGATCACGAGCGACCCGGAGCCGACGGCGACGATCAGCCCCGCGGTGACGGTGATCGGCAGCACCGAACGCGCCGAGCGCTGAGCGGCCTCCAGGCGCCCCGCGCCCTCGCCGAGCCGGCTGCGCGCACCGGAGAGGAAGAAGACGGCGTAGTCGGTCGTCAGCCCGAGCAGCAGCGCGACGAGCACCGGTTCCACCTCGCGCGGCACCTCGGTGCCCAGCCGGTCGGAGGTCCACGTGAGTACTCGCACCGAGATCAGGTACGAGATCGCGGCGGCGCCGAGCGTGACGAGCGGCGCTCCGACCCCGCGGAAGACGATCAGCAGCAGCAGCGCGATCAGGGCGACCGTGGCCCCTTCGACGAGCGGAAGCGAGCGGTTGATCTGGTCGAACTCGGCCTCGCGTGCCGGGATCGTGCCGGTCACGCCCGTGACCGCGTCGCCTGCCTTGCGGATCCGCTGCTCGTAGGTGTGCGCGAGCGAAAGCTGGGCGCCGACGCTCACTGCCGGGCGGAAGTAGAGGTACGTGATGACCGTCGTTCCCTGCTCGCGCGAGGAGGGGAAGAGGCGTTGGGCGTTCGAGATCGGGAGCGCGAAGGCGACGCTCCGCATCGCCTCGTCTCGGCCGCGGTCGATGCGGACCGCACGCCTCAGCGCGCGCTTCTGCGCGTCGAGCGAGAGGCCGGTCGGGTCGCGCTGGACGACCGCGACGCGAGAGAGCAGAGGCGAGCCGAACGCCCCGATGCCCTGCTTCTCGACCGCGAGCGAGCCCGAGCTCGTCGGCACGAGGCCGCCGGTCGCCGAGGCCGGCCGGTCGGTGAAGGCCGGTAGGGCCGTCGTTGCAAAGAAGGCCGCGGCGATCCAGGCCGGTACGACCAGGAAACGCAGGCGAACCAGAAGCCACGCGAGGGGCGCCATGCGGGCGCTCCTTCCCGGGCGGAGCGAGTTCTACGCCCGCGGTTTCGCCAGATCAGCCAACGAGCGCTGCCACCTGCCTGCGGTAGGGCTCCCCCTCGTACTCGTGCAGGGGGTGCGGCTCGAGCTGGTGCTCGTGTACCTCGCCGCGGAGGCGGAGGTAGAGCGTGGGGAGGATCGTGCCCTTCTCGTCGACCTCGACGCTCGCCGCGGCGCCGTCCTCGTCCACGGCGTCGAGGTAGTGCGCCAGCGGCATCACGCCGTCGTCGAGCCACGCTCCTTCCGAGCGGGAAACCACGCGGCAGAGGTAGCCCTTCTGCACCCACAGGTCGGGCGCGCACGTCAGCTCGCGGAGCAGGAAGGCGACGACGTCGTCCACGGGCTCGCGCGGCGGCTCGTAGCCGGCGAGGCGCCGGGCCAGCTGCTGTGCGAGCGCCCGCGCGTTGTAGCGGAAGCCGTTCACGGCGCTCGAGCTCGCGCCTGCGCCGCGCTTGTCGAGCCCGCGCGCGCCCTGCGAGGCGTTCCCGGCGAAGAACGCGCCCGGCAGCGAGACGCTCTCCCACCACGGCGTCAGAGCCGGGATACGGTCGTCGGCGACCGTCACGAGGCCGAGCTGCGGCAGGTCCCGCAGCGGCGTACGGAAGCCCGTCGCGGCGATCACGTCGTCGACCTCGAACTCGAGCGTCCCGTCCCAGGTCGTGCCATGGGTGACGACGCGAAGGCGCTCGCCGACGGGCTCGATCCGCTCGATGGCGACATCGATCACGTACGTGCCGGGGCCGCCGCGCGCGTACTCGTCGTAGGGGTGCAGGTAGCGCACGCGCAGCGCCGAGAGCGCGAGCGCGTCGGTCTGCACGGGGCGCGGCGAGCCGAGGACGATCGAGCGCGCCCAGGGCAGGATTCCCTGCGCGACCTCGAAGCCGGAGTTGCGCTTGCCCACGACGAAGACGTCGCGGTTCTCGTAGCGCGCCGGGTCGCGCGTCTCGACGTAGTGCGCCGCGTGCTCGAGGCCGGGCACGTCTGCCCGCCACGGCTCGGTCACCCCGAGCGCGAACACGACCGCGCGGCCCCGGTACTCGCCGTCGCTCGTCACGAGCACGAGGCCGTCGTCCTCCTGCCGCGTCGACTCCCACGCGCAGCCGTAGCGCACCTGCAGCTGCGCGCGCTCGGCGAAGGTGACGAGGCCTGCCTCCATCTCGGCGCGCGAGGGAACGTCGAAGGCGCGGTCCATCAGGCCCGGCATGACGGCCTTCAGCTCGGGCTCGTCGGCGAGCAGGCTGTTGTGGTCGTACCACTCGTACTCGCGTGAGGTCCGCTCGACCGGCGCGTCGGGCTTCGTCCACGTGATCAGCCGCTGGAAGATCGGGTAGCGCTGGAACATCCCGCCGGGGCACTCGTCGCGTGAGAGCACCGCGTGCCGCACGCCGAGGCTGCGGAGGCAGTAGCTCGTCTGCAGGCCGCCGGGGCCGCTGCCGACGACCACGACGTCGTAGTCGCCGGGCGGGAACGGCCGCTCTACTGTCGCCACTCGACCGTGCCCTGGAGGCGGCGGGCCTCCATGCGCAGCAGGCGCAGCATGAGCTGTGGCCGGTCGAGCAGCAGGCGCTCGAGCTGCGCGGCCGGGATCACGAGGCAGCGGAGCACCGTCTTGGCGACGACGTCTGCCGCCGGCGGCTCGCCTGTGAGGGCCGAGATCTCCCCGAAGAACTCGCCGCGTCCGAGTCGGTGCCGCTCCTCGCCCTCGACCTCGATCGCGGCCTCGCCCTCGAGGATCACGTAGAAGTTGCCGCCGCTGAGCCCGCGCCGCAGCACGCGCTCGCCCGCCGCGAAGACGTCCTCCTCGTGCGAGTGCGCGATCGCCTCGAGCTGCGACGGGGTCAGGTCGGCGAAGAGGGCCAGCTGGCCGAGCGTCTCGGCGATGCTCACGCGCGACTTCTATCGCATTGGCCCGCGTAGTTCAGCCGCGATCGGGTAGACCTATAGGTGAACCCAGAGGAAAGGAGCGGAGATGGCCACCAGGGCAATGGGACCGGGATCCTGGCCCCGGAGAACGCCGAGAAGCGCGCCGAGATCCTCGAGCTGCTCGAGAAGGCCTACTGGATGGAGGTCGAGACGGTGATGAGCTACCTCGCCAACTCGGTCAATCCCGACGGCGTGCGAGCCCAGGAGATCCGCGAGTCGCTCGAGGAGGACATCCAGGAGGAGCTCGGGCACGCGCAGCAGTTCGCGAACCGAATCAAGGAGCTCCACGGCGTCGTGCCGGGGTCGCTCGACTTCGGCGCAGAGCAGTCGTACCTCCAGCCACCGGACGAGCAAACCGACATCGTGCACGTGATCAAGGGCGTGATCGAGGCGGAGTCAGGCGCGATCGAGCACTACACCCACATCATCGAGACCACCGACGGCGTCGACTGGGTCACCCAGGACATGGTGATCGCGATCCTGCGCGACGAGGAGGGCCACCACCGGCTGTTCGAGGGGTTCCTGCGCGAATACGAGGCCGAAGGCCGAACCTAGAACGCGCTCAGCCAGACCGCCGTGCCGTGCCCGTTGCGGCGCTGGTAGGCGTCCTCGGCGGAGAACCGGAGCTTCTTCGGCCCGGAGTCGTCGCCGTGTGAGACCAGCAGCGGGTCGGGCCCGGCCGCGACGACCACGCACACGTGCTGGCCCTGCGCGGGCGGCGTCCAGACGACGAGGTCGCCCGGTTGCGCCGCGCTGCGCGGGATGCGGCGGCAGTGGGCGAGCATCGAGCCCGTGAACGCGGGAGCGCGCGCGTCGTAGGCGCCGCTCGCGTTCGGGTTCGGCGCGCCGGCCCAGGAGTAGCAGAGCGTTGCGAAGGCCGAGCAGTCGGTCGCAAGCGGGAGCGTCCCGGCCTTGCCAAGCGCGCTCAGGCGGACGTTGCCGTTCTGCGAGTACGCGATGTTCGCGGTGTTGCGGCAGCCCCAGAGCGCCCAGTTGACGATGCGCTTCCGGATCGCCTGCTGCGAGGTGGCCTCCTTCACTCGCTTCGCGCGCCGCGCCTTGAACGCGGCCGGCAGCGGCTTCTCGCCGGAGAGGAGGGCCTTCAGCTGCGGCCCGAAGGTGCTGTTGCGCGCCGTCGCCGGGAAGCCCAGCTCCCACTTCGCCCGCTGCACCGCGCCCGCGGTCAGGTCGCCGTACTCGCCGTCGACCTTGCCGGGGTCGAAGGAGCCGAACTTGTTCTTCAGCAGCAGGCGCTGCGCCTCCTCGACGTCGGCTCCGGTCACGCGCGGGTTCGCCAGCTGCAGGATCCGCGGCCCCCGCTCGATCGCGACGCGGCCGTCCGTCGACGCGAGCTGCTTCAGCAGCAGCGCCGCGCCGACCTGCTGCGAGACCGCCGCGGGGGAGAAGCGCCCGTCGGCGACGTACTTCCCGCGCGTGTAGTGGTTCGAGAAGCTCCAGAGGTACGGCGAGGGCACGTTCGGGTGGTGGTCGCGGTAGCCGAAGCCGTTGTACGCCTCGAGCTGGTAGAGCGTGCCGGGGACGGTCCAGTCCGTCCAGGCGCCGAGACCCCGGCCGCGCAGCGCGTCGATCGCGCTCTGCTCCCACGTGAACGGCGGCTTGCCGGTCTTCGGCCGCCCGGCCGGCACGTGGACGGTGCGCGCGGTCAGCGGGTCGCCGTTGTGCAGGTGGCGCGTGAAGTCGCCGCTCGCCTCGAGCGAGTGGATGATGCCGACGACGTACCACGGGATCCCGACCGCCTTGCCGACCTTCTGGTAGCGCGCGCGGTTCGCCGTGATCCGCTTCACGAGCGCGCCGACCCGGGCCTTGCGCTTCGGCCGGCACAGGCACGACTCGTAGAGGAGTTCGTAGCGGCGCCGCTGGGCCGCGGTCATCGCCGCCATCAGGACTCCGGGGCGGGATCGACGTCCAGCGCTTCGTCGTCGGCTGGTGCGGGTTCCGGCTCGCCTTCAGCCTGCCGGCGGCCCCCCCTTCCGCGCGCCGCCGCGGCCTGCACCGTCGGCCCGAGCAGCATGTCCTGCGCAAGCCGCTCGCTGAAGCCGGCCGCGAAGGCGAAGAGGATGTAGAAGTAGCTGCTGCGCGAGTCGCCGACCTCCAGCGCAACGACGCCGCTCTTCAGCGCGAAGAACGTCATCAGCCCGAAGACGCCGCCGACGAACGGCCGCAGCGCGCCCAGCGTCCGCAGCGTGTCCTTGCCGAACTCCCAGTCCACGCGGACGCGACCGGAGTTCAGCCGCGCCATCACGCTCATCAGCGCGCCCACGCCTCCCGCCGCGAAGCAGACGAGCCCGATCCGCACGGCGATGTTGTGCGAGTCGGCGAGCCGAAGCACGAGCGCGAGCACGATCAGCAGCGCGAGCGGCAGCAGTCCCAACAGCATCCCGCCGACGTAGACGATCTGGCCCGAGCGCACGGCTGCGCGGTGGTAGTAGTCCTCGATCGTCTTCAGCTCCTTGCGCACCGCTCGGTCGACCTCGGCGACGGCGCGGTCGTTCTGCGCGCGCGCGGTCTCGCCGAAGCCCAGCAGGTAGCTGATCACCGTGAAGAGCGACTGCATCGCGAGGCGCTGGCTCGTGTCCCGCAGCACCTCGTGGACGCGAACGGAAAGGCTCTCGCACCGGTAGAGCAGCGCCATCAACCTCGGCTGCTCCTTCGTCGCCCAGTCGGTTGCCCAGTGCAGCCGCACCACGTCCGGGAACATGCCCGGCCGCCGCTTGACCGTCAGCGCGACCGCCGAGGCCTCGTTGGTGCACCAGTAGGCGTCGACGATGCGGCCGTGCTCCTCCTCGAACCGGGCGACGAAGTCCTGGTAGCGCTCCTCCGCGGGGCCGGTGTAGGGCTTGTGGTGCCTGTCCTTGAGCTCCTGCTGGCGCAGGTGGTGGATCCACACGAGCTCCGGAAACGAGACGGTGCGAGCGACGCGCTTGCGGCGCGCGAACGGCCAGAGGCGCCGGCTGACAGGAGCCTCGACGGTGCCCGCAGTTGCTGCGTTCATCCTCGCCCTCCTCTCCCCGAGAGGCTGGGCCGCTTTTCGACCGTACGTCGAACTTCCTGGTTTGGCAAGAGGGGGTAGGCGCGAGGCTAGAATCAGCTCGATGGCCGAAACCGGGACGATGAGGGTCAAGAGCGGCCTCGCCGAGATGCTCAAGGGCGGGGTGATCATGGACGTCACCGACGCCGACCAGGCGCGGATCGCCGAGGACGCGGGCGCCGTAGCGGTGATGGCGCTCGAGCGCGTTCCGGCCGACATCCGCGCCGAGGGCGGAGTGGCCAGGATGGCCGATCCGGACAAGATCGCCGGGATCCAGGAGGCGGTCTCGATCCCGGTGATGGCGAAGTGCCGCATCGGCCACTTCGTCGAGGCCCAGGTGCTCGAGGCGCTCGAGGTCGACTACATCGACGAGAGCGAAGTGCTCACGCCGGCCGATCAGGCGCACCACGTCGACAAGTGGGCCTTCACCGTTCCGTTCGTCTGCGGCTGTACGAACCTCGGCGAGGCGCTGCGTCGGATCGCGGAGGGCGCGGCGATGATCCGCACCAAGGGCGAGGCCGGCACGGGCGACATCGTCAACGCGGTCATGCACATGCGCGCGGTCTTCGGCCACATCCGCCGGCTCGGCGGGATGCGCGAGGAGGAGCTCTACGCCGAGGCGAAGGAGCTCCGCGCGCCGTACGACCTCGTCAAGTGGGTCGCCGAGAACGGCAAGCTGCCGGTCGTGACCTTCACCGCCGGTGGGATCGCGACGCCCGCCGACGCGGCGCTCTGCATGCAGCTAGGTGCCGACGGCGTCTTCGTCGGCTCCGGGATCTTCAAGTCGGACGACCCCTCACCGCGCGCGAAGTCGATCGTCGAGGCGACGACGCACTTCAACGACCCGGAGATCCTCGCGCGCGTCTCGCGCGGCCTCGGCGGCGCGATGAGCGGCCTCGCTGCGGCCTCGCTGCGGCCAGAAGAGCTGCTCGAAACCCGCGGCTGGTAACAGCGCTCAGGCGTTAGCCACGCTGGCCCAGGCGACGTTATGTTCCTGCCGGCCCCCACGTGGCTTGGGCGAAGAGACCGCGCATCAGAACCTGCCGCCTCCCTCCACGGCTCGGGATTGTCCAGACGCAGCCTTGCCGGCCGCACACGCCGGAGAAGGCGATCAGCGAGCCGTTGGGCGACCAACTTGGGACGCCCATCTGGCCCGGGTTGAGTGGCAGGCGCGCGAGCGTGTGTCGGTGCGCGCCGCGGGCGCTCGCCGTCACGATCTTCCTCGTGGGTCCGTTCGCCTCGAAGTCGACGTGGACGAAGACGAGACGTGTGCCGTCGCGCGACCACATCGGCTGCGCAAACACGTCGAAGTGCTTCGGCCTCGGCTTCACAAGGGCGTGGAGACCGCTGCCGTCCAGGCGGATCGCGAGCAAGCCGTTGACGCGGCTTGCGGTCCAGCCGAAGACGATCGTGCGGCTGTCAGGGGACCAGCTCGGGTGCGCCCCCTCGCGATTAGCCCCGCGGCCGCGTAAGAGGCGCCTCAGTCCGCTGCCGTCGGCGTTCACCACCCACACGGTCGCGTTGTTCCCGCCCGGCGGCGCTCCACCGAAGGCGAGCTGGCTGTCGCCCCGGCCCCAGCCCGCGCCCGAACAGTCAGTCTTGACGTCTCCGACTTGGCGGACGCCTGTCCCGTCGCTGTTCATCACAAAGAGCCGGCAGAACCGCACTTGAAGGGGTTGCCTGACGACCTCTGTCCATCACCGCTGGGGGTACGTCGTTAAAGGCAAGCTCACATACAAGATCGGGGAAGGCGAAGAGGCGATTGGGGGCGGTGAAGCCTTCTACGTTCCTGCCGGCCACACGCTGCTGGCTGAGGCCGGGTCGGAGGTCGTCTTCTTCAGCTCCACGCGTGAGTGGCGGCAGACCTTCGAGAAGATCGGGAAGCATCCGGAAGGCGCCCTCGCCTAACAGGAGGTTGGTAAGGAGGTGTTCTAAGAGGCTCCGTCCAGCACTCACTCCCACTCGGCTGAGGCTACGGGAGGATGTTCACCGCGCGTGCGGCGACGAGAAGAACGGTGATCGCCGAGAGTGTGGACTCGGCCGCCATCAACGCCTTGGCTGGGCGGGTCAGCGGCATCGCATCGGTGGGACTGAACGCGGTCGAATTCGTCAGCGACACGTAGAAGTAGTCCCACAAGCGAGGTGCCCAACCTTGCCGGGCGAGTTCGACGTTCTCGTCCTGCGGGAACTGGAAGTCGGGCTTGCGACGCGCCGCCGCGAGGGCACGGGCTACCGGACCGCCGCAGTCCAGTTCCCAGAAAGCAAGACCGAACGCAATTGCGTCGGTGAGCCATACGGCACCGCCACTGAGCAGTAGTTGCCTGCCTGTGATGTGGACTGCCGAGTGAGACACCAACGAGAGGACGAGCACCACGAGACCCAGGACGTTGAAGACCCAGACGAAAGCGAGAAGCGCAATCACGATCTCCCGCCTGCGGTCATGACGGACGAGGCGGCCCAGGCCCAGGAGCAGCGTTGCGGAGAGGCAGACGTACGGAGCCGCGACGAGTAGCCAGATCCACCAGAGCTGGTGCCCCAGCAAATCCCAGTGCGCGTGCCTGCTCACGAGCGCCAGGGCGATGAGAATTCCAGCGGCCGCTAGCGCGAAGGGCGCCGCATCGTCACGTGCCTCGCGCGCGGCCGCACGCAAGCGCTCGGGGTCAGGCGAGACCGCGGCCGCCACGGCCGGCTCGTTGGCCTCAGGCATAGCGGAACCAGAGTGAAAACATCGTCGGACAGCGGCGACCCAGGCAGCGGCAACCGCGTGCCGACACGGAGAGGCTCGCGGGGTGGGCGCCCCAGCTTGCGCGTGGTGCTCAGGGTCGAGAAGGCCGGAGAAGGCGCCCGGACTCGGCGAGTCGTCGTGAGTTCTCCAGCGGCCTCGGGTTCCAGCCTGGTTCCACTCCCCTTGAGGGCCGCGGGCCGAACGCCCAGGGTTCGTTACCGGCTGAGTTTCACGCTGGCGGGCAACTCTCAGGCGCGCATTGCCCTGTGCAGCCGGACGGGCCGCGGGATTCCCTTGAGAGCGACGTCACCGACAAGCTCGAACGCGATCGAATAGGCGCTTGCCGCAGCCTCGCGTGCCTGCTCGCTCACGAGCACCTGGCGCGGGCCGGCGTAGTCCGCGATCCGCGATGCGACGTTCACCGTCCTCCCGAAGTAGTCGCCTTCCTGCACCACGACGGGACCGGCATTGATCCCGACGCGTGCAGGCGCTGAAGTCGCTCGCTCCGCTTCCTCGACCAGGTCGAGCCCGCTGACGACCGCGGCCGAAGGGTCGGCGAAGTGCATCATCACGCCATCGCCGAGCCACTTGATCGGCCGTCCGCCATGCCCGACGGCGATGTCCTGCACGACGTCAGCCACGCCGGCCGCGACCTCGGCTGCGGCTTCGTCTCCGCGCTCTTCGGCGAGCGCGGTGTATCCCGAGAGGTCGAGGAAGGCAATCGCGGGCAGCTGCCGTGGCTGGCGCGGCGCGATCCCACGTTCGTCCATGAAGCCTTCGGTCAGCGAGACGAGGTACTCGACGAGGATCCGCTCGCGGTGTCGGGCCTGGAGCCAGGGAGTGAGGCGGCTGATGAGATACGTGTAGGCGCCGCCCGTCTCGTAGACCAGCGCGTCCTTCTCCTCGTCAGGCAGCGACGATGCGCCGACTCGCTCGCGGACGGCGCGGTCGAAGAACTGGATGCCGGCGGCGACGAGCCGTTGGATGCTGCCGCCATAGAGACGAGCGAAGCGCGAGAGGTCATCATCGCTCGCCAGCTCGAGCGTCTGCAGGACGAGAATCAAGATCTCGGCGTCCTCTGAGCGGACACGATCATCGGCGCCCGGCGCGATGCCGAACTCGCTGCTGAGCCGCCGCACGAGCTCGCGCGATCTTCCGACCTCGGACGCGAGCTGCCCGTAGCTCGTGGTGATCGGGGCCGGCTCCGGCATGAACAGCCCCAGGGGGAAGGACAGCTGCCCGCTCCGGACCCCGCGCGCGACATCTTCAACCGAGATGCCGGCTGCTTCGAACCCCGCCATCAGACGAACGACGTGCACCTGAGACGAGTCGAATCGCTCTTCGTCGTCGGGCTGCAGGATCTCGAGCTCGATCAACCGCTGAACCTGCTCGAGCGGGCACGGAACGAGGCCGGCTAGCTCTTCCGCCGAGATCGTCGGCACAGTCGAACTCCTCCTTAACCGCTCAAGCGAAGCAGAGCCGGCCTTGCGAGCTGCGGGTACGAGCTGCCAGCCGGCTCGACCGAGCATCTGCCACCCTGCCCCAATGGGAGTCGCGAAGCGTAGTCGACCGCACCGTGACACGGGACACTGCTCCCCTGAGACGGAGTGTTCTCGAAAACGTTGAGCACCAACCAACGCCCTTTCGTGATCTCGCGGTGACCGACGCCGAGCTACTCGCCCGCTCCGAGGCCCTGCAGGCGGAGGCACGCGACTTTCTCGTCGCTCACCACGTGGAGGAGAGGCTTCGCGCGGCCGGTTCGGTCCTGCTGGTGGGGAGCTACGTCACCGGCCTGATGGTGTGGCGTGACCTCGACGTCTGCGTCGACGCAGCAGGCCTCGGACGGGCGGAGGCGTGGGAGCTCGTGCGCCCGTTCGTCCTCGAAGCGGAACGAGTGCGCTACGAGGACATCGAGGAGCCGGGCGACTGCCGCCACTACTTCGTGCTCCTCCTGGACGGGTGGAAGCTCGACCTCTCGCTCTTCAGGGATGGCATCCCGCCCGAGGTGGAGGCGTTTCAGGACGAGCTGTGCCGTCGCCTCGACGACGAGACCCGTCTGGCGATTCTTCGCCTGAAGCAGCTCTGGCACCGCCGACCGGAATACCCCGGGGTCGTCGGCGGGTTCGAGATCTGCGAAGCCGTCCTTTCCGGGGTGCGCACCAACGACGAGCTCGAGGCCCACCTCCGGCGGCGCGGGCTCCTCTAGGCGTTCAGGTCAATACGCGAAGCTCACGGTGCCGGACACTCTTGCTTTGTAGGCGACACAGCGACCGAGGAGCCGGTGCCGGTAGTGCGTCAATGTCACGCGGAACTTGCCGCTGCCATTCGACGTCGTCGGTGTCAAGACACTCCGCAGCGTGTCGGCGACCAGGTACTTCTGGTTGGTGCAGTTTGCTCCGCGGTCGAGCGTGGTGATCTGCCCTCCGTGGTGGCTGAAGGTCCCGACCACGGCATCGACCGACGTGCCTGGACCACGGACCGTCATCGCAAACGAGCCGCCGTTGACGTAGGTCGGAACGGAGCCGAGCCTGTCGTGCTTGACGGTCGCGTTCCAGTAGGCCGTCCCGCCTGCGTCTCCACTGCTGCTGCCGGCGAAGGAGCCGACGGTCGAGGTGAAGGCGTACTCGTAGCCGATGATCTTGAAGCTCGTCGAGACGGGCTCGGACGAGGCAGTTGCGGGAAGCGCCGCTGCCAGGAACGCGACGCAGACAATCAGTATCGACCGCCGGATCCTCATGGTGTCACGGATTAGACCACCCTCGCATGCGCGAAGTTAGGAGCGTGGGTGCCGGCGTCCGCTCAAGGGTGGGCTCGTGCGCGTCCGCCGTTTCCAGCTTGGAGGCCGGATGGCTCCACGAGCTTGTCGCTCTCTTAGCGACGCGGGAGGCGCGCCACGCGTTTCGGCTGGCCGTTCAGTCCCGGGCGTGATTCAGTTGCTTCAACTCGATTTGGGAGGCAACGATGAGCGTTTCCGGCAATACGGGACCTGTAGGCCAGCCGCGCGGGATCGGCTTCGGGATTCTCCTGTTCATCGTCACGCTCGGCTTCTACGGCTGGTACTGGGTCTACAAGACCGAGGAGGAGATGAAGCAGCACACCGGCGACGGACTCGGCGGAGTGCTCGGTCTCGTCATCTGGATCCTTCTCAGCCCTGTGATGGCGTTCGTGATCCCGTCGGAGGTCGGGAAGATGTACGAGAAGGACGGGCAGCGGCCGCCGTTTACGGGCTGGACGGGCCTCTGGCTCTTCCCGTTCGGCATCTTCATCATCCCGGCTTTCGTCTGGTTCGTGAAGGTGCAGGAAGCCCTCAACCAGTACTGGGAAGGGAAAGCGCCGGAGGCGGTTCCTGCAGCTCCTGCCTGACCGCGGAACCGGCGGCTCAACGTCACCGGCAGAGCCCCCTACGCGATCGAGCTCCACCCGATTCTCGACCTCGCCTGCCTGTCCTAAGTGCGGAGGGCCGGGCGGCGAGCCGAACGCCAGGCGCTTTCGCTGCGCGACCCGACCCAGGGTCACGGTACGCGTTGCGCCCGCCGACTAGTGTCCGTTTCGGCCATGACCTGCAGCGTCTACGCAGCCTCCCGATAGCCGACCCCAGTGAGAGCAGCGAGCGAGGAGGCGGCCAGTGCGGCCTCCTCGATGGTCGCCTCGGGATCTTCTTCCAGTGCGAGTACGATCGTGGAGTTGCCCCTCGATGGAGGACGGCTTCGTTGCTCATCGCAACAGCGGCGCGTGTGGCTTCATCGCAGCTGCGGATTCAGCTGCTCGGACTGGCTGTCTTCCTCGCGCTTGGCAGCCCAGCTTCGGCAAGTGTGCCTCAGCCGTCCTCGCTCCGCGTGCCGGACTTCGCCCCCGACCACGTCCTCGTCGGCTTCGAGACTGGAACTCCGCCAACAGTCGAGCGCTCGATCGAAGCGTCCATCGGCGCGCGCGAGCGCGCACTAGGCGGAGCAGGTACGCATCTCCTTCAGGTCGCGCCTGGGCACGTGCTGAGTACGGTTGAGGCCCTCCAACAGCACGCCAGCGTTCGCTACGCCGAGCCAGACTGGGTGCTTGCCGCCGACCAGATTCCGAACGACCTGGGCCTCGGTAACCAGTGGGGCCTGCTCAACACCGGGCAGACGATCGTCGTCAACCAGGACACGACAATCGCCGGGACGCCCGGGGCAGACATCAAGGCCACCGCAGCCTGGGACGTCACAACAGGGACAGCGTGGGACCCAGTCACGAACCCGGCGGCGCCGGTCGTCGGGGTGGTCGATACCGGCGTCTACTACAACCACCCGGATCTGGCTCCAAACATGTGGGCAGATCCGCTGCCGTTCGACTTCAAGTACACCTACACAGACAGCGGGGGCACTCTTCACACCGACACCACCTGTCCGGAGGGCTCGTACGGCTGGGATTCGATCCGCCACCTCTGCGACCCCTACGACCCCGCAGCGCCCCCTTGGCACGGGTCGATGATCAGCGGAGTCATCGGGGCGAAGGGAAACAATTCAAACGGCATCGCGGGAGTCAACTGGAGCGTCCGGCTCATGGGTTTACGTTGGGACCGGAACGGGTGCCTGTGCGGGTATACGTCGCAGACGATCGAGGCGATCGAGTACGCGGTGCAGGCAAAACGGATCTGGGACAGCGGCGACACAGCCGCCGGGATCGCTCCACATACTCAGGGCGCGAACGTCCGCGTCCTCAGCAACTCGTACGGTTGCTGCTACCCGGTCACCACGGGCACCGGGAAACTCCCGTACGACCCGGCCTTGCTCGATGAGGTCCGGAAGGCAGGCGACGCGAATATCCTCTTCGTCGCCTCGGGCGGAAACAGCTCGTACGACATCGACCCGCCCAACTACTCGCACGGGCACTACCCCTGCAGCTTCGACAACGCAAACACCTTCGGTACCTACGATGCGGGCACGGGCAGCTTCGAGCCAGACATGTTCGAGCAGTCTCTCGGGCCGGCAAAAAACGTCATCTGCGTTGCGTCGAGCGACTACGACGACCAGCGCTCGAGCTTCTCGAACTGGGGGCCGCGCACGATTCAGCTCGCCGCTCCAGGCACATACATCTACTCGACGAACCAGCTCGGCTCCTACAGCTTCGCCGCAGGCACGTCGCTTTCGACGCCGTTCGTCTCGGGCGTTGCCGCCCTGCTCCTCTCCCTGCGACCGGACCTCGACGTGGTCGCGCTCAAGCACGCGCTCGTCGGCACCTACGCGCAGGAGTCGACTCCATACACAGGCTGCCCTTGTGGCTACCGAGGGGGCGGCGCCGTCGACCAACTCCCCGCCTTCGACGGCCTGCTCAGCACAGGCGGCGGCCGCCTCGATGCCTGTAAGGCGATTCCGGGATGCGGGGCTGACTTCGCGCTCGTTGCCTTGCCTACAGGCCGACCTGTGACGCGAGGCGGCAGCACAAGCTACACGGTCACGATCGCCCCGAGCAACGGCTTTACCGGCCCCGTCAGTCTGAGCCAGAGCGGACTCCCAGCCAGTGCGACCGCCTCCTTCAGCCCGAATCCTGCGACCTCCTCGTCGACGCTCTCGGTCACCACGACTGGGGCGACTGCCACCGGCTCGTTCCCAGTGACCATCGCCGGCACAAGCGGCAGCCTCACGCACTCGGCGACTGTCACGCTTGTCATACAGGCGCCACCTCCACCGGCGCCACTTCCGCCCCCACCGCCGGTCAGATGCCACGTTCCGGCGGTGAAGGGAAAACAGCTCGCAATCGCGCGAAGGCGCATCAAGAAGGCGCACTGCGCAGTCGGCGCGATCCGCTACGCCCGCTCGAAGAAGAAGCGAGGGCTCGTAATTGCCCAAAGACCGCCGGCGGGACGCACGTTGCCCAAGGCGGCGCGAGTGAACCTCGTGGTCAGCCGCGGCCGCAAGCACTAAGGGCTTGAGGCTCTTTAACGGGACGCCGACGCTCCAGCAGGCGTGGAAGGCCGAGCTCGCCTACAAGCGCAAGTACGGCTGACCGCTCTGGCGAGAGGACGCTCGCCGAATCCACGTTCACAGCGCCTGGCTGCGCTGTTAGGACTGCCGGAGTTCTAGGACAGCACCCGTAACGGTTGCGGTTGGTCGAAAGCCGATCGACTCGTTGAGGTGCCGCATGACGGTGTTTTCTTCTGCGTTCGAGGTTGAGACGACCTCGACCTCGGGATGATCGGCTCGGAGTCGCCGGAGCGACTCCAGCTTCACGGCCCGTGCGAGGCCCAGTCCGCGCAGAGCCGCGACCGTCCCGGTGTCGTCGGTGAAGCCCAGTTTCGAGCCGCGCGAGACGCGGAGCTCGGTGAATGCACCTACCCGGCAGTGGTCGTCCATGGCGACGGTCAGCCGCATCTCACGATCGCGGCGCATGAGCGACTCCTCGGATGCCCGCACGCTCTCGCCTGATCCGCTCGGAATCTCCATTCCCTCCGGGCCGGGAGCATCGTCCATTGCCGCTCGCGCTTCCACGTACGCGGTGAGGTGCTCGTCAGGGACGCGCTCGAGCCAGGTGATGAGCTGGAACCCCTCGGGGATGCGCGGCTCCGGTAGGTCTGCCGCACGCAGGTCGACCACGGACCGCACGACCCGGTCCTCGGCTACGGCTCCGACGTGTGCGGCGAAGCCGGCGCCCGCGGCCGCCGCGTAGCTGCCTCGCAGCGCCCTTACCTCGAGCTGGCGCGCACGCTCGAGCACCCCTGCGAGAAGGGCACTCCCCAGGCCGCGCCGTCGCTTCGCAGGCGCGACGAGAAGGTGGAGAAAGGCCGCCGTCGGCCCGTGCACGTAGAGAGACGCTGATCCGCGGTCGGCGAGCCAGTGGCAGCTCGTGCGCGTCGTCGGCTGATAGCGGTAGAAGGCGATGACCTCCTCCGCCCCTCGCACGGGTTCTCCTGGTTGAAGCTCGTCGTGGCAGGCGACCTCAATCGCGTGAAAGCGCGCGAGGACTTCATCTGGCGCCGCGTGCGCGTCTACCTCCGCGATCTCGATCGGCTCGCTCAAAGGCTTTCGTCCTGCCACAGATGAGGATCAAACACAAACGGAACGGCAGCCGCGCACGGGGATCTAGCCCGCGCACTCGCCCAGGCGAACCTCCGGACTCACGCAAGCTGCTTGATCAGCGCCAAGAGTTCTTCGCGGCGATAGCCGTGCTTGCGCGCAAAGTCGATGAGCTCCAGCGTTCGTGCGATCACAGCACCGGCCTCCGGTCGTCCGTCCGCAGGCAGCTGGCTCACAGCCGCACGTCACGACTTCTCAAGGGTGGCTCAGCGTCGCGTGTTTGGTCTCGGCTCTTGGAGCGGTCGGACTCGTGCGTGGCCTGTTGAGGCTCTAAGGGCGTCTTCCTAGGTACTGCTTCTGGTGACATTCCCGCACGCTGGCCCAGGCGACGGCGACCTATTCGGCGGAGAGAATGCCGTCGTTGGCAAGGCACGACTACGCGAGCCCTCGTGCTGCCCAGGCGTGCGCTGTCAACAGGAATGGTGCCGTAGGGAGTTTCTCGCGACAGCGTTCCCGGAGCTGGGCTTGTCGCGCGGGATCGAGTCCGGCGATATAGCTTCCGGCAGGTCCGACGCCGAGCGTCAACGGCTCCCACCATTCTTCGAAGCTCGAATGCTCGACGCGGATCGAGTGAGCCGCCTCCTCGACCTCCCGCAGTCCGGCGGCCTCGAACAACTCCCCAAGATGGCCCTCGCGAACGCCTGCGAGGTGGGACTCGTCCACAAGCTCGGGGTCGAGCTCGCGTGCTGCATCCCAGAGCACGCTGACCGGACCTCTGCCGCCGGCGTAGTCCCAGACCGACGCCGCCACGACACCGCGCTTCCGAGTCACACGCACCATCTCCTCCACTCCCACCGTGGGGTTCTCCATGAGGAGGACGACGAGCTGCGCCAGGGTCGCGTCGAACACCGCGTCCTGGAACGGCAACTGCTCGGCGGCTGCTCGCCGCACGTCGACGCCAGGATGCCGCTCCTCCGCCGCCGCGACGAAAGGCTCCGATGGATCGACTGCAGATACCGCGGGCGCACCGAGTCGTTTGACCAACTCGGCGGTCAATGCGCCCGGGCCACATCCGACGTCGAGCACCCGTTGTCCCGCGGAGACCGCTGCGAAATCGGCGAGCTGAGGCGCAAGCAGTAGCGAGTACCTGCCCATGTAGCTGTCGTACGCGCCGGGGCTGACGGTGAAGCTCACCGGCAGGACGCTAACGCCTCTGAAGCCATGTCGGGGCTCGGGTGGATTGCATCGCTTCTGCTCGTCGCTGCAACGCTCTTCTTCGCCGTCGTGGCCGCGACGAGCAGCGGTCATCTAGGTGGGCTGCCCTACCTCTATAGCGGGGTGGCGCTGATCTTGGCCTCCTTCGTCGTCGCGGTCAGCACGCTGCGAACGTCACGACGGAAGGTTCGCGAAGCCGAACGGAAGCCCCCAGTCCCACGAGCCCAGCGACGCGCGGTAACGACCGTCCCGTAGTCGCGTCGGGGGACATTCCCGCACGCTGGCCCAGGCGAGGCTGATGCGCGCGCGGTTTGTCCTGGAAACGCCATCGCCGCCACGGAAGCCCTGTTAGCGTCGGCGCAACCTGCGACCCGCCGGACCATGACCGAGGACGCTATTCAGATCCGCGAGTTCCGCGAAGGAGACCTCGACGCCGTCGTCGCGTTCTCGCTCCGCGCCTGGGAGCCAGTTTTCGACTCGCTTCGCCAAGTCCTCGGCGATGAGATCTTCCTCCACTTGCACCCCGACTGGCGCTCCAACCAGGCCGAGGCGGTGAAGTCGAACTGTCTGAGCGAGCAGCTCGACGTCTTTGTGGCGGTCGCCGACGGAAAGCCGGTCGGGTTCGTCGCAGTGGCGCTGAACGCGTTCCACGAGGGCATGGGCGTAATCGAGATCGTCGGCATCGACCCCGACTACCAGCGGAGAGGGATCAGCTCCCGGCTCACGGAGCATGCCACCAAGCACATGCAACGGTGTGGCATGGACATCGCGGTCATCGAGACGGGCGGCGATCCCGGCCACGCACCTGCGCGGGCGGCATACGAAGCCGCCGGCTTCACGCTGCTCCCGATCGCCCGCTATTTCCGAATGCTCGGGTGACATTCCGGAACACTGGCCCAGGCAGCTCGTCGGTCTGCTCTGTCAAGACCGGTCTGCTACCGGAGCGCCGAGCACCTGCTCCCGAGCTACGTCGCACGGCGCTCCCACTGCTCGCGCGTCATCTCGTACTCCACCTCGCCCTCCTCGACACCCTCCACGGGCACGGTCATGGAGGTGGGGAATGTCCGCACGTAGGTGAGGCCGACCCGCTCCATCACGGCACGCGAGCGTGCGTTGACGCTGAGGGTCTGGGCGATGATCCTGTCGAGCCTGACGTCATCGAAGCCATAGCGCACGAGCTCCCGCGCCCCCGCTGAGGCGAGCCCCTTGCGCCACTGACGCTGAAGCAGTCGGTAGCCTAGGTCGGCCACACCTGGGTCATTGGGCTGGTCGGGGCCGTGGGCGGGCTGGAGTGTCCACCAGCCGACGAACTCGTCGTCAACGAGCCCAATCCAGAAGCCGAGTCCATCCACCTTCTGCGCGGCTGCCATCCGTCGCGCGTGGCTGGCCTCGACCTCCTCGCGTGAGCTTGCCCGACAGCTGAGGTAGCGCATCACCTCGGGATCCGAGTCGAGTTCGACCTCCCACTCGAGGTGCTCGTCGGCGAGCGGCACCAGCGTGAGCCGCGCGGTGTGCAGGGTCTGCTGGGGCATAGATCGAATTAACGCACCGGAGAGGACTTAGCGGCCGCCCCCGCTGGGTCGGGCGCCCAGCGCGCCAGCGAAGTGTGGCGAGGTATCTGACCACGTAGACGCGCTTCGTGAACTTCCAACCGGCGAGGTGCTCCGGCAGGTTCAGGTGCATTACGAAACACTCGCGCAGCTGAGCGTTCAGCGATCGCAGCAAGGGCGGCTGCTCCGTCTTGCCTCTACGCGATCAGTTGACAGACGCCATGGCGGGAGCGGGCTTGATGTCCACCACCGTCGTTGTTGTCCGTCAAAGTTCCTGATAGCTGTAGGTTCGACCGTGGTCTATGTCGCCGACGACAAGCCGGGTGACGAGCTTCGTAGCCACCACTTCGGGCGCAACCAGCCGCCCGTCGCGCTGAAAGCCCTTGAAGAGCTCCACGACCGGCAAGACGTCGGCTGGCTGCGAGCGGGCGAAGGCCTGCATGTCGGTGTCCATTACCCCAGGGCGCAGCGTGATCGCGCGGAATGTTGGCGCTTGCTGCTCCGCTGCCAATGCGCGGGTCAGCATCTCGATCCCGGCCTTGGCGACGCAATAGACGGCTTCACCGGGCAAGGCGGTTTCCGCCGCGCCCGAGGAGACGTTGATGACCCGTCGCGGCAGTTCGCTGTCGGTAAAGACGCGGCAGAAGAGGTTGGCCAGAGCGACGGCCGCGGTCAGATTCGTCGCCAACGCGGATGTGATCTCGTCGGCCGCAAGATGCCCCAGGATCCCGATCGAGTCGACGCTCGCCGCGTTGTTCACGAGGCAGACCGAAGCGGGTTGCCGCGCCTTCAGATCCTCAAAAACGGAAGCCAGCAGGCGGTCGATCGCCGCCGAGTCGCCAAGGTCGAACTTGGCGAAGCGATTGCGGTCACCATCACCCTTAAGCGCCGGATTAGTTGACCGGCCGATTCCGAGAACGGTGAAGCCCCGCCCATACAGCTCAGTTGCAAGCGCCGCGCCAAGGCCGCGGGAGACCCCCGTGACAATGGCCACAGGCTCGCCGGGCGTACCTCGAACCGTCACCTTCCACGAGACGCTAACACCCGACCACCCAATAATCCCGGCAGATCGGCGACAGCACAGCGCGGCTCCTTCGCCACTCGACGCTTCGAATGAGCCCACGTCCTCACCAAGGGACATTCGCGGACGCTGGCCCACGCGAGCGAGCCGCCTCGGTGATCCGCACCGCCTATGTCGCGCCACAGACGGTGCGCGGATCAGTTGCTTCCGGCTCAGCTAGGCCTGAGCGGCCTCCGGTAGCTTGGCGATTCTCTCGGCCGTTTCGTGCCATTCGGCGCTGGGGCTGAAGAACACGACGTCCGTGCCAGCCTGGGCGATCAGCGTGTGCTCCGGTGGCACATAGAACGCGTCGCCGCCCTCGAATACCTCGTCGCGGTCACGCATCCTGTAGGTCAGCTTGCCCTTGAGCACGTAGCCCCAGTGCGCCGAAGCGCAGGTGCCGCCCGGCAGCCCTCGTAGTCGCGGCGTCATATCGACGTCTTCTGTGAACGTCTCGAACCCGACCGTGTAGCCGCCTTCGAAATCCTCGTAGTGACCTTCGAAGCCGTGCCCATCGATTGAGTCGGAGGCTGTTTGTCTCGATGCCTTCGGCATACGCCCTCCTTTCGCCCAGGCCGTCCGGCACGAGCGCGACCGCGCCGGACCGTCGGCGGGGCTGAGTGCCACCCATGATCCGCCGAGCGACACCAAGTAGTAATCGGGGGATTCACCGATAACTAGCATCAACTCGCCGGAAAGCCTCGGGTGACATTCCCGCACACTGGCCCACGCAAGGCTGTGTTCCGCGGACCACCTGCGGATCGACACCTCCCTACACTCTCGGCTCCCGGTGGAGGTCACGATCCGCGACGCGCGTCCGAGTGACGCAGAGGCTCTCGCAGTACTGCTGGGACAGCTTGGGTATCCGGCCTCAGCAGAAGCCGTTGTCCGGCGGCTGGAGCGCCTCTCCGCGAGCGGCACCGACAGACTCGTGGTTGCGGAGCTCGACGCCGAAGTCGTCGGGCTCGCTTGCCTTCACACGAGCCTCTCGGTCGCATACGACGAGCCGGCTGCGAAGCTCAGTGCGATCGTCGTGGACAAACTCCATCGTCGGCGTGGGATCGGAGAGGCGTTGGTGCAGGAGATGGAGAGGGAAGCGAGGCGACGGAGGTGCAGCCTGATCTTCCTGACAACGGCAGGCCGGCGAGACGACGCTCATGCGTTCTACGAGCGGATCGGTTTCGAGGACACGGGCAGACGCTTTGCTAAGGCGCTCGGGTGACATTCCCGCACGCTGGCCCAGGCGAGGAGCGCCTGCTACCGGCGCGGTCTACGAAGGCGCCGCTTCCGCCGAGTAGTTCACGGCGGGATCAATCGTCTATCGATCGAGTCGGTAGATGCGCTCGACGACCTCGGCGCCGACTCCAGGCGCGAACGACGTTTCGGAGCCCACCTCGACAAAGCCCGCCCGAGCAAGCACCTTCGCCGACGGGACATTGCGATCCGCCACGCGACCGTAGAGCGGTCTGGTCGGCTCGATCGCAAGGAACGCACGGAGGGCCCGCGACGCGAGCCCTTGACCCCATCGCGCCGGTGCGATCCAGTACGTGACCTCCCGTTCTCCCCGCATCGTGAAGCTGCCTACCGTCCCCACAAATTCCCCGTCGTCGTCGATCGCTAGCAGCTTGTTTGAAGGGTCGCCGCGGACGCGCTCGTAGTGGGCGTCGAACGCGCTACGGTCGGACGGATTCGCCCGCGTAAACGCCGCCATCTGGACGGCCCGAGGATCGCTCTCCCAGGTAAAGAGCGAGTCGAGATCGCTGTCTGCGAACGTCCGAAGAGTTATCGCCATCAGCACAGCCCGTCGATCGTCTCCCGGCGCATTCAAGGAGCGTAGCGTCAGGCGCCATCCCGGAACGCTGGCCCAGCGGGCGGGCTTGTAGCCCGGCGACGGGCGCTGCAGCTTAGGTCACCGCGGGAGCGGGTTCGGGCCGGTGGCGGTGACCAGCCGCTGCGGCACCCAGTCGTCGACGTGGCTGAAGCCGTCGAAGCGCCCTCCCTCCTCCTCGACGACGTCGAAGAAGGAGCGCCGGTAGAACTTCACGTGGGTGAAGTCCTCGAAGAGGACGTAGACCGGCTCGACGTTGGGACTCTGGAACTGCTGCCCAGTCAGCGCGGCCCGATGCACTCGCGAGAACTCGTCGATCTCCTCACCGACGACGACGCCGAGGTGCTCGAGGCCCATCCGGTAGACACGCTGGTGAACGGGCGGGATTAGCTCGATGCGCGAGACCGTAGTCCCGTCGAGGACATCGAGCGGCTCGGCGAGCACGATCAAGGAGATCGGGCGCCCGTTCCAGAGGTTCTCGAGGTTCGCCCTCGCATGGCGCTCGAGAAGCGTGCGCTGGTGGACGTAAAGGTCCCAATCGGCGACGCGGACGGCGAGGTGGCTGAGCGAGTAGGGTGCGATGTCGATGCCGCGGGCAACAAGACGGTCGCGCTGCATCGCCGCGAAGGCTCGATAGTCCCCGATGATCTCGGCGATCGGATCAGACGTCGTCACGTGGCATCCTCCGCAATAGTACGGCGGCATCGCTACACGACGAAAATCGTCCCTAGCGCTCGGGCGTCATTCCGAAACGCTGGCCCAAGCGAGTGCGGCGGCATAAAAGCGGAGATGGCATGCTCGGCGCGAGTGGTCGTTCAGGCGCAGCTTGTCGAGACGGAACGCGGCCTTGTCCCGAAGGGCGATGGTTGGTTCGTTCTCAACGCACGCGAGGCGCAGTGGTGGAAGCGGAGTGGTCTTGGCACGGTGTGCGATTTCGAGGGCGAGCCTCGGTTCCGGCAGCTCGGGATTAACCTCACTCTTCTCGAGCCTGGCGAGCCGATGACGATGTACCACTGGGAAGCCGCTCAAGAAGACTTCCTCATGCTCTCGGGTGAAGCGCTTCTCGTCATCGAGGGAGAAGAGCGGACGATCCGGCAGTGGGACTTCGTCCACTGCCCTCCAGGTACGAACCACGCGATCATCGGCGCAGGCACTGCTCCCTGTCTTGTGCTTGCGGTCGGCGCGCGCGACCGCCCAAGAGGGCAAGAGTGGGGCGCGTACACCGTGGACGAGACGGCGCTGCGCCACGGCGCAGGCGTCCAACGCGAGACGACCGAGGGAAGCGAGGCGTACGCGCGATTCCCGCCGTACAAGCTGACCCGCTACCGCGACGGCTGGCTTCCCGATTAGCCGAGCCGCGCGCCCATGTCGGGTGACATTCCGGCACGCTGGCCCAGGCGGGAGTCTCAGCGACCTACCTAACGGCGCAGCGGCGGGCTTTGACGAAGGCGGGTCGATCATCTCAGCGATGCGCCCGGGGCGTAGGAGGACGCTGGCGCGGAGCAGGCGCTCGCCGCGCTGACGTCAAGTTGTGCCATACCCGTCTGCAAGAGCTGCCGGACCTTGTTCCGAACACGAGTGCTCGACCCACGCTCACGCCCGGGCTCTCGGGTCGTCCCTCGGATCACTGGAGCCAGAGCGCAGGCGGGCCACGCCATCCCTCCGCCAATTACAAGCCAAGAACCGCGACCTTGGTAGGGTCGGACGCATGATCGGGCAGCGTGCGCTGCTGGTGGTCGACGTTCAGCGCGGCTTCGAGGATCCAGCGCTCGGACCTCGCGACAATTCCCATGCCGAGGAGAACGTCGCCAAGCTGATTGCCGCGTGGCGCCGGCGCGGCGACCCGATCGTGGTCGTTCAGCACGATTGGCGGGGTGGACCGCTCGAGCGCGGCACGCCCGGGTTCGAGCTGAAAGAGGCCGTCGCCGGCGAGCCCGATCTGCGCATTGTCAAGACAGTGCACTCGTCGTTTCACGGAGATGTCGATCTCGACGCATGGCTGCGCGAGCGCGAGATCGGCGCGATCGCGGTGTGCGGGATTCAGACGAACTTTTGCTGTGAGACGACCGCTCGCATCGGCTCCGACCTCGGGTACGACGTGTGGTTCGTCCTCGACGCGACCCACACGTTCGACATCGCCGCGCCAGATGGTGAGGTGGTGCCGGCTGCCGAGGTCGCGCGCATGACCGGCATCAACCTCCAGGACGAGTTCGCGGAGGTCGTGACGACCGCGGCAGCCTGCACGCTGCTGGATTGAGGCATAAGCGGTAGCGAGAAGTCCGGGGACATTCCCGAACGCTCGCGCAAGCGAGGCCTCGTGCCTAGCCCGCCGTTCAGGCCGTGCGCAGCGCCTCGATCGTCGCGGTCTTGACGAGGCCGGAGACCGCCCGCGCCAGATCGCTGTCGGACGTGATGAAGGCGTCCGCCTGTAGCTGCGTCAGCGCCACGAACTCGGCGTCGAAGGTTGTCTCCCACCCCAGGTGATCCGCGACCTTCCACGCCGTCCGCTGGAGCACCTTGTCGCCGAGGAAGCGAACCTTCAGCGAGTTGATCCGGGTCACCCGCTCGATCCCCTCTGCGGCCGAGATTTCATTCCGGCAGGCGGCCTCGTAGAGCGCCGACAGCGCCTGCGAGCGAACGAGCGTCGGCGCGACGAGCTTGTGTTCAGCGGCGACCTCGATCTCACCGGCGGCAATCCGAAGCAGCGTCTCGCAGTCGACGACGAAGCGGGTCACGCCGCGGACGCTATACGCGCGCGTGCCGGATAGACGCGTTCGCTCTGGTGACATTCCCGCACGCTGGCCCAGGCGAGGCTCATTCGCGGGCTGCCCGTGGCTCGAGGACGACGACCGCGGTCTCATGCGGGCGTCGGGCTGCGTAGCTGTCGAGGTTCTTGTCCAGCTCCTGCCAGCGCCTCCAGAGTCGCTCACGTTCCGAGCCGACCGCGGCCCGACCGAGCACCTCGCACCGCGTCCCTCCCGCGAACTCGACGACCGCCTGCGGATCGGCCCGCAGGTTCAGCCACCACGCTGGCTCGGCCGCACCCCACCCATTCATCGCCATTGAGACTAGGTTGGGCCCATCCTCGTAGTAGCCGATGATCACGCTCCGCGGTTGGCCGGTACGTCGGCCCTTCGTGGTTAGCCACAAGGCGCCCCACTTACCCGCGCGCGGAACCCAGAGCCCCCTGCGGCCTCGGCTGGCTCGCACGATCCGTCGGTGTGCACGCCAGAAGGTCCCGATGAACCATCGCGGTGGTAGACGCGCCTTGCCTTCGGCCATGGCCATCTCCTCTCACGGACGAATCGAGATAGGGCTTACGTGCGCCGTTCATCGGTCGCGCCTGAACACAACATCCACCTTCGCGCTCCGGTGAGCATCGGTGCATCCACGGATTGGCGCAGTTGCCGGGCGGTCGTTCCTCGAGTGACATTCCCACACACTGGCCCAGGCGACGAACTCCCTACGACGACGGACTTCCTGATGCTCAGCTGTGACCGTAGCTCGGGCTCAGCGTTGAGCGAGCGTTCGGATCCTGACAGGAGATGGGCTGGGTAAAGACCGACCCCGCTACGGCGCGTTTGTCGACATGGGCGAACAGTCGGAAGCGGCCGCCCCTACCACACCAGTTCCGCCACGCCCAGAAGACCTGTGCTGGCTCACCGGGTGCGGCCAGCAGGCGCACCGATTGTCCTGTGGCCCGGGTTCCCCGCGATCTGTCGAAGCGTCACCCACTGGCCACTCACCTGCTGCTGAAGAGCGAGCGTCACCTTCGCGTGCGTCAGCAGGCAGGGGGCGTGGTGCGCGCGCAACTCGATCCCAACGCCGTAGATCAGGCTCTGCATGAATCCCCCGCCGACGGCCGGGTGGACGCGGTAATCGCGGGTCGAGCAGCGTCGAACACCGACCTCTGCTCGCACCAGGGTTGAGGGTTCTTGGTGCGAGGCACATCGCGGGGGCGCGAGTCCGTGCGATGGCACCGCGAGGTATGGCCACCTCTTGAAGCTCGCTTGCAGCTGGAAGCGTCCGCTCCGTCCGCACCAGTTCCGCCACCGCCAGGAGGCGACAACGACGGCGCCCGGCTTCAGCACAGCGTCGACGGTCGCCACGGCCGGGTTTCCCCTGATCCTCCGAACGGCGCCTCCCGGCGAAACGCGGTAGGCGAATCGCTTGACCGAAAATGTGAGCCGCGAGTGGAGCCGGCACGGCGACGTCCCCCAGGTGCCAACTGCGACCAAGCCGGTAACCACCTTGCTGCTCACCTGCGCAACTGTGGTCGCCGAAGGAACCTCGTCCGGCCCGCAGGCTCGGGTGCCGCCCGTCGCCGCAGCAGGCCCGAGAATGACGCAGCCGCCGAGCGCGAGTCCAAGAGCAGCGACCCTCAAGACTGGACCGCTCATTTCCAGGATGGTAGGACGCCTGCATCTCGGCCGCAGGTCGTCGACACCGGGCACCGATGACTTCCGGGCAGCAGTGGCGTCTGAAGCACGAGCGACAGGCCACAGACGCCGCGCGGCCACGCGAGCTCTGCGGCCCGGAACAGACACGTTCCCCTAGCAAGCACGGTCCCCAGACGACCCGAGACCAAGGAGTTCTGATCATGCGGAAGCTGATAGCGACAGTGTTCCACTACTCGCTCAACGGCCTTCTCGCCGACGAGGGCACCGAGTACTACCGGTTCTGCTTCGACCTGCTCGACCTGGCCGGTGGCCCCGACCACGATGAGCAGACACTCGACTTTCTCAAGAGCGCGCACGCGCACGTCATGGGCCGCACCGCCTACGAGGGCATGGCCGGGTACTTCCGGACGGCAACGGCCACCGACCACCCGTGGGCCGACATCCTGAACGCCGGGCGCAAGGTCGTCTTCTCCCGGACCCTGACGACGGCCGACTGGGCCAACACCACCATCACCGCCGGTGACACGGCAGAAGAGATCGACAAGCTCAGGCAAGGCGGCGACGGCCACATCGTGGTCTGGGGCGGCGTCAGCCTCTGGCGGTCGCTCATGCGGCTCGACCTGATCGACGAGTACCACCTGGGCTTGCACCCCTACGTTGCGGACGAGGGCACCCGGCTGTTCGACGACGTTCCCAGGTCCTACCGGCTCGACCTGGTCTCCAGCACCGCCTCCAGCAACGGGGTCGTCGAGCTGCAGTACCGCCGGCACCGCTGACGCAGAGACCACACGCTCAGGGCACATTCCCGAACACTGGTCCACCGCAGTGTCTCGTACGATCTACGTGTGGAGGCGGGAGTACGCACCGGCGGATGCCTCTGCGGAGCGGTCCGCTACAGCGTTCGCGGTGACCCTGTACACGTCGGGCGCTGCCACTGTGCGGATTGCAGAAAAGAGTCTGGGAGCGCGTTCATTGTGTATGGGCACTGGCCCGTCGAGGCGTTTGAGGTGAGCGGTGAGATCTCAAGCTATGACGGTCGCGGCTTCTGCCCTCTCTGTGGGTCTCGACTGCTTGATCCAGTCGGTCCCGGTGACACGCTCATCGAGATTCGGCTCGGAAGTCTCGATGAGGCGCCCTTCGAACTGAAGCCGGTAGCCGAGGTCTGGGTGAAGCGGCGCGAGAGCTGGCTCCTGCCGGTCGAGGGGGCAGCGCAACACGACGAGAATCGTCCCTAGCGCTCTGGCGTCATTCGAAACACTGGCCCGGGCGGCGCTCGGAACGCCCGCGAGCGGCTGGTCGAACGGGATATCGCGCAGAGTGGTCAAGCGCCTGAGAGAGAACGCCTGAGCACCCGGGCTGCGGGATGGTGCAGGTGCGCCGGCACGCCGAGCCTCCTCGGAAGACGGCCGCAGCGACCCCCGTCCTGAAATGCACGACGTCAAATCGGGGAGGGTTGCCATGGCAATCGCAGACAAGGTCGAGAGGTACGAGGTCTTCATCGACCAGAACAACTTCGCCGACTACTACCGCTCGATCAGGCTCAGCCTCGAGTCGGGCGGCACGGCCTTCATCGGGTTTCCGGAGGTGCGGCCGGCCAACTGGCTCCAGTTCAACGGGTCGTCTATCACGCTCTTCATGACCGCCGACCAGTTCACCGACGTCTACCACCTCCTCCAGAGCGAGGCGCCGGTCTTCGTCACTGCGCTCGACTTCTCCGGCCTCGAGGTCGGAGCCGTCCACACTGAGCTCGACCTCGGCCAGGGCGAGCCTCCGGGCGAGGGGGACGAGGATCACACGCAGAACCTCGCGGCGCTGATCCGCCGCGCCAAGAAAGAGGCAGAGATCGCCGCCGTCGTAACCGGCGCGTAGCTGCACGCGTAGACGGTCTCGCGTGTGTCGCCCGGGGGCGAGCTCGCTTGGAGACATGCTCGAAGGTCAAAGCCGCGCGGAGAAGGAGCAGCATCAGGAGGGAGCCGTGGGCGGCTTGAGCGGCAGTGGCCGGCGAACGGCCTACGGCGAGGGCCACACGCACGATCAGTGGTCCGAGTGCGTCGCTCGATCACTGTCGGGTGACATTCCCGCACGCTGGCCCAGCCGAGACTCTTTGAACGTCCGTCCCCGCCGTGCGCCGACCTGTCCGCTTCCTGGCCCAAACTTGTTGAGCAAATCCTCGTCTAACTCTTCGTGACGAACGGCGCAATCACGCGGAAGTCGTCCAACCGAAACTTCCTGCTTGCCGCGTTGGTGGTGGCGTGGTCGGCCATGCTTGCGGTGGCGTGGAATTCAGCGGCTGCCAGCCAACGCGAGGCGAGAGCTCAGTCCGGCTCGATCGTCGTAGCGGGTGCCGGCCTTCCCACCGCAACCGGTATCTATCGTCGCTACCCGAACGGCCGCCTCCAGCAGTTGACGACGACTGGCGAGCACGCCCCCGCTTGGTCGCGCGACGGCAGGCGCATCGCTCTCATTCGCCATGAAATCGCGAAGGGCCCGGATGTCTGCCCGTTGTTGGTGATGAACAGCGACGGCAGCGATCTGCACCAGGTCGGCCAGGTAAGGACTGACTGTTCTGGCGTGAGCTGGGGCCCCGGCGACCGCCGGATCGTCTTCGGTGGCGGGCGGCCGGGACGAATCAACGATGGGCTCTGGGTCGTGAACGTGGACGGGAGCGGGCTGAAGCGCCTGCTCGGAGGTCGAGGGGCAACGGAGGGCATCCATCCAGGGTGGTCTCCCGACGGGCGCACGATCATCTTCGGCTGGACGGGCCGGAGCCGACATCCGTGGGGTCGTCTGGCGGCGATCCGACCTGACGGCAGCGGCTTCCACGTCGTCGTCGGGCCACGCTCCGCGCCGCACGAGGACGAGGTATCCCTTCCCACGTGGTCTCGCGATGGCAAGCGACTCGCCTACATCCGCGTAGATCATCGCTCCGGGCACGTGCGAAGAACGCTCGAGGTTGCGGACGCTCGCGGACATCATCGACGCATGCTCGTGCGTTTGCCGATCGGCCCGGCCCGTTCAGGCGCCCCTGCCTGGTCGCCGAATGGACGCTCGATCGCCTTCTGGAGCCTGTGCCCACAAGCATGCGTCTCGACCATTCCCAGCCGCGGCGGAACGCGGCACGTGCTCATGCGCGGGTACATCGAGCCGGCGTGGGGGCCCCTAGGCACCTAGCCCTCGGGGGACATTCCCGAACACTGGCGCAAGCGAAGCGGTTGTCTCCTGACGCGCAGCTATCGATCGAGCGCTGCCGGAGCCTCCTGCAGCGTCAAGAAGGCGCTGAGGGCTGCGTTGAAGGCCTGCGGATTGTCCAGATTGGCGATGTGGCCCGCGTTCGGAATCGTCTCGAAGCGCGCGTTCGGGAGAAGCCCCGCCAGGGATCGTGAGAGCGCGAGGTTCAGCCGGTCACGCTTCCCACAAAGCACGAGCGTGGGCGTGTGGAGTCTCGCCGCCGAACTGCGCACGTCGAATCGCGCGCCTTCGCGCATCGGAGCTCCGAGCTCATGCGGTGCGCGTGGTATCACCCTCACCAACACGCTCATGGCGTATTGGAACGCCCGCAGGTGAGCGGGCAGGAAGGCGAAGCCGGCCGTGAGCACGAGGCGCGACACTCGCTCGGGCCGTTCGATGGCGTAACTAAGGGCCACCAGGCTCCCCCAAGAGAGGCCACATAGGTCGGCATTCACGAGCTCGAGGGCGTCGAGCGCGGAAACCGCCTTCTCGATCGAAGGCTCGAAGTCTGGCGTGAAGACCGTTCTGCACGACTCGAACAGGGCGACCTGCGGTCGCCAAGCATTCGAATCTGAGCCGATCCCATGAAGCAAGACCAGAGGCGGCGTACAAGTCATATCGGCGGGAGAAGATTACGCTGCTTACAGAGCGTCAGACCGGCTGGACGAGCCATCCGAATCGTTCCGTGACGAGGTTGGGATCAGGCACGTGGCCGCCCTGTTCGTCGATGACGACCTCGGCGTTGGCCACGTTGTGAGCGAGCCACTCGCCATGCTGGCGCGGCACGAGCACGTCGGTCAGGCCGTAGAGGACCCGGGTCGGGACGCGGATCTCCGTCACCTCGAAGCCCCACGGTTGAATCAGACAGAGGGCGTCGTCGACATAGCCCCAGACGCCGTGACGGAACGCCTCGTTGATCCCCCGTCGAATCGCCTCGTGCAGCTCGGGACTCGCCATGCGGGCGCGGTCTGCCTCAGAAAGCTCTACCTCGTCGCTGATCACCTTGGAAGGATCGTCCGCGACCCGTTCGAGCATGCGGGCCGCCACTCGCTCGATCTCGTGTGCGAGGACGTCTTCGCCCTCCAGTGCCCAGCCCAGCTCCTCGATGTTGACCGCGTCCATGCCCGCGAACCAGTCGAAGTCGGGCGTGTCGAACGGCGCGACGCCCGCTATACAGGCGGCTCTCGTCACCCGCCCGGGCAGACGTGCGGCAACCGCCAGGCTGTGCGGGCCGCCCCAGGAGCCGCCGATCACAGCGAACCGCCCAATACCGAGGCTGTCCGCGATCGCGGAAACGTCAGCGACGCAGTCCACCACCCGCCGGCCGCGGAAGCGGTCGGAGCCGCCGTAGCCGGGCCGGTCGTAGGTGATCACGCGCGCCCCGACACTCGCATGCGCCCTCGCGTTGGCCTGCCCGACAAAGCGCGAGCCAGGCGTGCCATGAAGAAAGAAGACCGGGAACCCATCCGGGTCGCCCCACTCGGCGACCGTCAATGAGCGCCCATCGGTCGCCGCCACCGTCTGAGTGCCAGACGCCCCAGCCATGACGGCATCATCTTGCACCGTTTTCATGGTGGCAACGCAGCGAACCCCGCCAGGGTTTACGAGGTACTTCGCGGCTGAGGGTGGTGCGCGTCGGTGACGTAGTTCGCGACCCCGATCAGTTCGCCGCCGGGATCGAAGAAGGGCAGCGAGGTCATCGTAAACGGCCGTAGCGAGCCATCCTCGGCGCGGAGATAGACCACGTCCGCGACAGGGGTGCGGCCGGTGAGGGCCTGCGCGAGTGGCTGCTCCTCGAGCGGATAAGGCGACCCATCTGCGCGGAGCCCGAGTACGCCGCGGGCGCGGAGGTCGGCAAGGGTAACTCGCTCGGGCGGGAAGGGTAGGTCGAGTACCGCGGCAACGGCGGGGTTGTAGAACGGGATGGATTCGTCTGCCTTGACGACGAGCACGCCCGCGTCGGCCCGACCCGCCAGAGCGTGTAGTACGAGCGGCTCGATGTCGGTCGCGAGCGGGTGCTCGTCGGAGACCGCGTACTGCTCGATGAGGTCAGTGGTGGCGTTCAGCTGCAGTTTGTCCAGTAGCGGCACTCCGAGTGCCTCGGCGCTCCTCGGAACCTGCTTCGGTCACGGGCATTCGTCCTCCTCGGTGTTGGGGTGCGCCTTGCGGCTCGTGATCATCGACGACCAAATCCTGTGCGGGGCTCCGGGCCACGTGCTAGGTATGACCTCATGACCGAGATGCTGCTCTTTCACCACGCACAGGGACAGACCGAGGGATTCCGGGCGTTCGCCGAGGAGCTGCGCGCTGTCGGACACACCGTCCACACTCCGGACCTCTATGACGGCAAGACCTTCGAGACGCTCGACGACGGCGTCGGCTACGCGAAGCAGGTCGGCTTCGACGCGATCCTCGAGCGCGGTGAGAACGCCGCGGCAAACTTGCCCTCAGAGCTGGTCTATGCGGGCTTCTCGCTCGGCGTGATGCCGGCACAGAAGCTCGCGCAGACCCGGCCGGGCGCCAAAGGAGCACTGTTCTTCAGCGCCGCCTTCCCAACCTCGGAGTTCGGCGGCTCCTGGCCGCAGGGCGTCCCGCTTCAGATCCACATGATGGAGGAGGACGAGTGGGCGCTGGAAGACCTCCCTGCCGCGCGCGAGCTCGTCGAGGCGGTGGACGGCGCGCAGCTGTTCCTGTACCCCGGGGACCGGCATCTCTTCGCCGACAACAGCCTCCCCGACTACGACGAAGGCGCCGCGGCGCTGCTGACGGAACGGGTCCTCGCGTTCTTGAGGGGCATCGACTAGGGATCGGTGGTGGGCTCGGGCCGCCGGCCGGGAACGGCTCGTCCACACACAGCACGACGCCGAGACGTAGCGGTCGCCGACGTCCGGTGCTCGAGCCGATTGACGCCGCCGGCGTCCTCTGCGAACGCCGCGAACGTCCGGTCGCTCTCGGCCCGCGCGAAGTCCTCGACATTCACCCGGAACGGCACGTGGCTCGGCCTCCCATGCGGCGGCGGACAGAAGATCACAAGCGCGACTCCTGCGCCCGTTTCCATTCAGGGGATACCCACTTGTGGCTGAGGCCGAAGTAGCGGCCTGGGAACCACCACCTCACCGCGCGGCCAAGAGCCGTTTTCTTGCACCAGCAGTCCGGGGCGCAGCCACAGACTCGATTCCGTGGATTGTGGACTCGCTGGATCAGTGTCCGCTGCCCCACGTCCGACAGCGTACCGCTCGCCGACCGATCTGAAAGGGTGAGCAGCAGTGAAGCCTCACAACGAGTTGCCGTTCTCGAGGTAGGCCGTGCACGAGCTCGTTCCCGACGACTTCGCGGTTCCGGACGGGCTCGAGCGCGAGCGGTTTCGGCTGCGGATGCTGACCGTCGACGACGTCGTCAAGGACTTCGACGCGATCTGCGACCGCGTCGACCACGAGGGCGCGTCGCAGCCGCCCTTCGTCGAGACCGTCGCGGAGAACCTCGTCGACCTCGGCTGGCACCAGAAGGAGTTCGAGCTGCGGCGCTCGTTCGCGTACACGATCGTCGCGCCGGACGAGTCGCGCGTCCTCGGCTGCGTATACATCAACCCGAGCGAGACGCACGACGCGCGCGTGCGCATGTGGGTGCGGCGCGACGCATGGGCGGACGGGCTCGACCCTCTCGTCGAGGCTGCACTGCGCGAGTGGCTCGAGCGCGAGTGGCCGTTCCAGAGCGTCGACTGGGCCGAACGGACTGCCTAGTTCGGGTACTCCTCGAACTGCGGCAGGTCGTCCGTGATCTCGAACCACGGCGCCTTCGAGGCGACGAAGATGTGCCTGGTCGGCTTCAGCTCGGCTCGTCCGCAAGCGACCCGAGGGCGACGTGCACGACCTCGCCGTCGCGCACCACCGAGTAGAAGCAGCGAGCCGCAACTGGCGCACCGCGTGTCGTTCAGGTCGTCGTCGCCGTGGACGAGGCAATGAGACTCCCGCGAGGATCTGGATTCATCGCGACTATCGTGGCGGCGTGGCGGCCGAGGACACCCGCAGCCAGCGCGAGCGGATGCTCGCCGGCGACCTCTACTTCGCCGACGACCCGGAGCTGGCCGAGGAAACCCGCCGCGCGGCCGGCTTGTTGCGCGAGTTCAACGACTCGGCCCCGGCGGAGGCGTCGCTTCGTCGAAGGATCCTCGGCGACCTGCTCGCGGCCTTCGGCGAGGGTAGCGAGATCAGGCCGCCGTTCTGGTGCGAGTACGGCTACCAGCTCCACGTCGGCGCTCGCACGTTCGTGAACTTCAGGCTCGTCGCGCTCGACGTGGCGCAGATCCGGATCGGCGACGACGTGCAGATCGGGCCGAGCGTGCAGCTGCTGACGCCGACCCACCCGCTCGACCCCGAGCAGCGGCGAACGAAGTGGGAGGCGGCGGAGCCGATCACGATCGAGGACAACGTCTGGCTCGGCGGCGGGGTGATCGTCTGTCCCGGTGTCACGATCGGTGCCGACACCGTCGTCGGCGCGGGAGCCGTGGTCGTGGGGGACCTTCCCCCGGGCGTGCTCGCGGTCGGCAACCCCGCCCACGTCGTCCGGCCCCTCGCCTGACGCGCGATACTCGCGGCCGACGGAGAGGAGGAGTTGATGGCCGACAAGGTGCTGATCAACCTGGCGACCGGGATGGAAGACGGCGAGCGGGTGCTCGTCGCGTTCCTCGTCGCGACGGCCGCGCAGCAGCAGGGCAAGGACGTGAAGGTCTGGACGACCAAGGATGCCGTGCGGCTCGGGCTTCCCGGCGAGCTGCAGGGCGTCGTCTGCAAGGGCTGCCCGCCGCTGGAACGGCTGTACGAGCAGTTCACCGAGGCCGGTGGCGAGCTCTGGCTCTGCCCGATCTGCCTCGACTCGCGCGACCTCGGCGACGCCGAGAAGGTGCCGGACGCGAAGGTCGTCGGCGCGACGCCGATGTGGGAATGGGCCGGGAGCGATGCGACGGTCTTCAGCTACTGACGCCTACTAGCTGAGCGCGAACACGCGGCGGGGCTCGGGGAACCCCTTCAGCCGGACGACGCCCGCGTCTTCGAAGCGCAGGCCGGCGGGAGCGGCCAGCGCGGCTGCCTCCTCGGAGGCGAGGATCTCCCCGGGCTTCGCCTCCTCGGCCAGCCTGGCGCCGACGTGGACGTCGGCACCGGCGCACTTGCCGTCGGCCGTCCAGCAGTGACCGGCGTGCACACCAGCGCAGAGGACGAGGCCGAGCGGGGCGAGGGCGTCGCGTATGGCGCGAGCGCACCGGAGCGCTCCCGCCGGGGTCTCGAAGACCGCGAACACGCCGTCGCCGGCCGTGTCCATCTCGATGCCTCCGTGTTCACGCAGCGTCTGCCGCACGATCGCGTTGTGACGCTCGAGCAGCGTCGCCCATGCCGCGTCGCCGAGCCGAACTGCGGCCGTGGTGGAGTCGACGACGTCGGTGAAGAGCACGGCCGTGAGCCGCACCGCCTGCGCGGGGCCGGAGGAGGGCTTCGACTCGGTCACTGACGCCATCACCGTCTTCGGGTCCAGCGTGGCGGTCCCGAGGCCCGCGTTCATCCGAGGTTCTACCGAGCCCGGTGCGGAAAGCCCGCAGCGGTGGCTAGATTCGCCCCGTGCACGGCGAGGACGGCTACTTCGACGAGCGGGTCGCCGAGCGGTACGACGAGTCGACCGCGGACCTGTTCAGCCCGGAGGCCGTCGACCCGGTCGTCGACTTCCTCTCCGAGCTCGCCGGCGGCGGCCGGGCGCTCGAGCTCGGGATCGGCACGGGCCGCATCGCGTTGCCGCTTGCGCAGCGTGGGGTGGGGGTTCACGGGATCGAGCTCTCGCGCGCGATGGCCGCGAAGCTGCGCGAGAAGCCGGGAGGCGAGGAGATCCCGGTCACGATCGGCGACTTCTCGAGCACGCGGGTCGACGGCACGTTCTCGCTCGCCTACGTCGTCTTCAACACGATCGTGAACCTGACGACGCAGGCCGGGCAGGTCGCGTGCTTCCGCAACGTCGCGGCGCACCTCGATCCCGGCGGCTGCTTCGTGGTCGAGGTGCTCGTTCCGGATCTGCGGCGCCTCCCGCCGGGCGAGACGATGCGCGTCTTCGACGCCAGCGAGGGCCACTGGGGCATCGACGAGTACGACGTGGCGAACCAGGGGCTGGTCTCGCACCACTTCTCGCTGGTCGCCGGTGCGATCGAGCGCGTCTCGATGCCGTTCCGCTACGTCTGGCCGGCGGAGCTCGACCTGATGGCGGAGCTCGCCGGGATGCGGCTGCGCGAGCGCTGGAGCGGCTGGCGGCGGGAGCCGTTCACGGGCGAGAGTCGCAAGCACGTCTCGGTGTGGGAGAAGCCCGGCCGCTAGCGCGCAGGCAGCTCGAGCGTGAAGCGCGAGCCTCTGCCGGGCTCCGAGTCGACGCTCAGGTGGCCATCCATCCGCCCCACGAGCTCACGGCAGATGTAGAGGCCGAGCCCGCTGCCGCCGACGCCGTGCGTCTGCTGCGGGTCGAGCCGGTAGAACTTCTCGAAGATCCGCTCGGCCTCGCCTGACGGGATGCCGAGCCCCTCGTCGACGACGTCGATCACGCACCAGTCGTTGCCGTTGCGCACGCGCAGCTCGACGCGGCCGCCGTCGGGCGAGTACTTGACCGCGTTGTCGACGAGGTTCACGAGCACCTGGCGCAGCTTGTTCTCGTCGCACGAGATCCTCGGGGAGCCGTCCACGTCGAGGTTCAGCGAGATCGTCTCGGGGACATGGAGCGCCGCCGACTCGATCACGCGCGCGGCCACCTCCGAGGGGTCGCAGTCGGTCACCTCCAGCTCGACCGCGTCGGCGTCGAGCTGGCCGGCGAGCAGGATCTGGTCGACGATCCGCGCCAGGCGCGTGGCCTCGGACTCGATCATCTCGAGGAACTGGGCGCGGTCGTCCTCGCTCAGCTCGATGTCCTCGCGGCGCAGCGTGCGGACGGCTCCGTAGACCGCGGCCAGCGGCGTGCGCAGCTCGTGCGACGCCGTCGCGACGAAGTCGCTGCGGGTCTTCTCGAGCGCATGCTCCTCGGTCACGTCCTGGAGCGCGTAAACGGTGCCCTGGCCGAAGTCGACGCCGGAAACGGCGACCCAATGCTCGACGTTGTCGAGGACGATCGGCACGGTGACCGGCCGCGCGGGGGTCCCCGGCGCCACCAGCGGCAGGTGCGAGGTGAGCGCGTCCCACGTCCTCACGATTTCGGCTACGGGCCGGTCGAGCGCGTCCTCCTCGCGGACGCCGGTGATCGCCGCGGCCGCCGGATTCCAGTGGCGGACGACGCCTTCGCGGTCGAGCAGGACGACACCGTCGGCGACGTAGGCCAGCGCCCGCGCGGCGTTGGCGCCGCGCTCCGTCTCGCGGAAGAGGGGGCGTTGTCGACGGCGACCGCCGCGCGCCGCGCGAGCTCCTTCGCGAGGTCGAAGTCCGCCCGCGTGAAGGGACGGTGCGTCTCCGCCGCGATCAGGGTCAGCGCGCCGAGGGTACGGCCGCGCGCGCGGAGCGGCACGCAGATCGAGGAGGTCAGCCCGAGCTCGTCGACGATCTGGCGCAGCTCGTCGTCGTCGCCGATCGCGTCGTCGAGCAGCCGTTGCGGGATCGTCGGCATGAACTCGGCCTCGCCGGTCCGCAGGACGTTCGCGACGCCGGCCGGTGGCTCCGGGTCGGGCGGGTATCGCTCCTGGAGCTCGTACGCCCAGCGCACCTTGTCGGGATCCTGGTGCGCGACGGCTAGGCGCTCGACCTCGCCGTCCGGGCCGAGCATGTCGATCGCGCACCAATCGGCCAGGGCGGGGACGCAGAGCTGCGCGAGCCGCCGCAGCGTCCGGTTGTAGTCGAGCGACGAGGCGAGCAGCTCGCTCGCCTCCGCGAGGAAGGTCATGCGCTCGCGCATCGCCTGCTCCGCGGCGTAGAGCCGTGAGCGCGCGAGCGCCTGGGCCGCCTGCCGTGCAAAGGCCATCTTCAGCTCGCGGCGCTCGGCCTCGAACTCGACATCGCGGTCGAACGAGAGCGAGAGGCCGCCGAACACCTCGCCTTCGACCGCGAGCGGGAGGACGACGAGCGCGTGCCCTTGCTGGCCCTCCTGCGAGAGCCCGGGGTAGAGGCGGTTCCGCTCGGCGACGCTCGTGATGAAGAGCGGCTCGCCGGTGCGCACGACCTCGGACATCGGCAGCTTCGCGTCGACCGGGAAGCTCCCCCAGCCGCTCATCACGCCGGGGTCGTAGCCGCGCTGCGCGAGGAGCTCGATCGTCGTGCCGTCCTCGCCGAGCACGCCGATCGCCCCGGCGTGCGCCTCGGCCGCGCGTACGCCGTCGGTGAGGATCGCGTCGAGCACCTCCTGCGGCGTGACCGCCTCCGCCAGCAGCTCCGCGACGCGCTGGAGTCGTCGCGCTCGGTCGGCGGCGTCGTGCGTCGCGGGCGCGCTCACCGCTTGTTCGACGAGGCGATCTCGCGCGTGAGCTGCTCGCGCTCGCCGCGCGCGATCCGGCCGAGCACGTCGTCGACGAAGTCGCCGATCGTCACCGGGTCGAACGGCTTGACGAGGTAGCCGACGCCGCCGAGCTGCTGGCCCATCCGCTTGTCAGCCGTCTCGGCGCGCGCGGTGAGGAACACGATCGGGATCTTGCGCGTCTGCGCGTCGGCAGCCAGCTCGCGGGCGACCGTCCAGCCGTCGACGTCGGGCATCATCACGTCGAGCAGCACGAGGTCGGGGCGCTCTTTGCGCGCCAGCTCCAGCGCCTTGCGGCCGTCGGCCGCCTCGAGCACGTCCATCCCGGATGCGGCGAGGTTCACGCGGCAGAGCAGGCGGATCGCGCGCTCGTCGTCGACGACGAGTACGCGCCGGCCCGTCACCGCGGCCGACCGGCCGGACGCCTCCCCGCGCGACTGCGGATCGCCGGGCGCGCGGGCGCCAGACTCGCAGCGCCACAGTCTCCGCCCCCCGAGGGGCCCCCCACTCGGCGAAGCGGAGCCGAGCGAATCGGATGCGATACCTCAGCTCTCACTCGCGACTACAGCGAATTCTAGGCTGGAAAGCCGTACCTGAACAGACCTCGTCGCCATCTGCACATCGATCGCAGGTCGCGGTTCTGCCCGTGGCCGTGAGCTGGGGCCGTCCGGCGGCAGGTCCACCGTCTTCGGAGTGACCGTCTTCCGGGCCCCGTGGTCGGGCGCGTCCTTCCTCGTCTATCTCGGCGGCCTCACGATCCTCTCCGCGCTGGGGTCGCTGCTCTCGGTCCAGGCGAGCCACTACGGGTCCAGCGGGTTCGTGGCGTGGGCGCTGCTGATCTTCGCGGTCGTCACCGGGCTCGCGCTGCTCGCCCGCCGCCACGGCTACCGCATCACCGCCGGGCTGCTCGCGCTGAGCTCCGTCGCCGCGGTCGTCACGCTGCTCGGAGCCGTGCTCGACTGGCTCGGCTGGCTGGCGGACACCAACGCGACCTCGCCCTTCGCAGGCTTCCACGTCTCGTTGCTCGTGCTCGAATTCGCGGTCGTCGCCGCCTCGGCGGTGGCGGTGCGCGTGTTTCGTTTCCCGCTGCTCGTCTTCCCGCTGACCGCCGGCGCCTGGCTGTTCGCGACCGACCTGCTCTCGAGCGGCGGCGACTGGTCGGCGGTAGCCACTCTCCTCGTCGGCCTGGCTCTGCTCGCGGTCGCGGTGGCGCTCGACCACGGCGGGACTACGCCGTACGCGTTCTGGGTGCACGTCGTCGCGGGCCTGACCATCGGCGGCGGGCTGCTCTGGTTCTTCCACTCCGGCGACTGGGACTGGGCGCTCGTCGCGATCGCCGGTGCGCTTTACATCGCGGCCGGCGACCGGCTCGCGCGTTCGAGCTGGGTCGTGCTCGGCGCCTGGGGTGCGCTGCAGACGGCGGCGCACTTCGCCGCGAAATGGACCGACGTCGTCGCCTCGCTCTTCCCGCTGTTCTACCTCTTCCCGTTCGTGCTCGCGTCAGCGTTCGGCGAGACCGGCACGCGCACCGCGCATCCGTGGGCATCGGCCCTCGTCTTCGCGCTGACGGGGGCGATCTTCGTCGCGATCGGCCAGCTGATCGCGACCCGCCACGGCCGCGTGGCCGGCCTCTAGCCGCGAACTAGACTTTCCGGCGTGAGGATCGGAGTTTTGGCGCTACAGGGGAACTTCCGCGAGCATGCAGCCATGCTGCGGCGGCTCGGTGCCGAGGCGGTGGAGGTGCGCAAGCCGGAGCAGCTCGAGGGGCTCGACGCGCTCGTGATCCCGGGCGGCGAGTCGACGGCGATCATGCGGCTGGTGCGCCTCTACGGGCTGCAGGAAGCGATCCGCGACTTCTCGCGGCCGGTGTTCGGCACCTGCGCCGGGATGATCCTGCTGGATCGCAACCACCTCGGCGTAATCGATCTCGAGGTCGCGCGCAACGCGTACGGACGGCAGGTCGCGAGCTTCGAGGCCGACCTCGAGCTCGCCGGCGACGAGCGCCCGCTGCGGGGCGTCTTCATCCGCGCGCCGCGGGTCGCGGCAGCCGGGCCCGCCGTCGAGGTGCTGGCCGAGCTCGACGGCGAGCCGGTGCTGCTGCGCGACGGACGCGTCCTCGTCGCATCGTTCCACCCCGAGCTGACCGACGACACGCGCGTGCACGAGCGGTTCCTCGACCTCGTGAGGGAGGAGGCGAATGTCCGGGCATAGCAAGTGGAGCTCGATCAAGCACAAGAAGGGGGCTGCGGACAAGAAGCGCGGCAAGCTCTTCTCGAAGCTCGCGCGAGCGCTGATCGTTGCGGCGCGCGAGGGCGGCCCCGACCCCGCCGCGAACCTTGCGCTCGCGAACGCGATCGAGAAGGCCCGCTCCTACTCCATGCCGAAGGACAACATCGAGCGAGCGATCGCGCGCGGCTCGGGCGCCGACGCCGATGCGGAGGCATTCGAGCAGGTGCTGTACGAGGGCTACGGCCCGAACGGCGTGGCGGTGATCGTCGAGGCGCTGACCGACAACCGCAACCGCACGGCCGCCGACGTCCGCGCCGCCTTCTCCAAGCACGACGGCAACCTCGGCGGCTCCGGCTCGGTCGCGTGGCTCTTCGAGCGGCGCGGGTTGATCCTGGTCGACGCCGATCGCTTCGACGAGGACGAGTTGATGCTCGCGGCGGCGGAGGGCGGGGCGGAGGATGTCGAGCAGGACGGCTCGAGCTTCCGCGTCACCTCCGAGCCCGAGGCTCTCACCGCGGTGCGCGAGGCGATCGAGGCCGCGGGAATCGAGGTCGACTCGTCCGAGCTGACGATGGTGCCGAAGACGACCGTCAGCCTCGAGGACGAGAGCGCGGCGAAGAAGACGCTGCGCCTGATCGACCAACTCGAGGAGAACGACGACGTGCAGGAGGTGTACGCGAACTTCGACATCCCCGAGCGCGTGATGGAGGCCGTCGCCGGCTAGAGCGCCCCTCGGGAGAGAGGCGTAGGATCGTTCGGCCGAGGCTGGCGCCCTCGCTCGGCCCCCGACACGAGGAGACGCGAATGCCCACCGTCATCGGCCACCACGACGTCAAGGACACCGAGCACTGGCTTGCGTCGCCGAAGCGCGAGGAGTTCTTCGGCCCGCTCGGAGTGACCAACATCCGGACGTTCGTCGACCCGCAGAATCCCACCCGGGTAGCGGTGCTGATGGACGTTCCGGATCTGGACGCCGTCATGGCTGCCATGCAGACCGACTCGGCTGCCGAGGCGATGGAGCACGACGGTGTGCTCCCCGAGAGCCTCGTGCTCCTCGTCGAGGCGTAGTCAGAAACCACACCCGAACCGGGTACACCCAGAGGAGGCCACACACATGGCTTACGGAGTCGTGCACCAGTTCAACGGAGGCACGCAGGAGCAGTACGAGGCATCGATCGCGGCGGTCCATCCGAGCGACGGCAGCCTGCCGGAAGGTCAGCTCTTCCATGCGGCCGGTCCGTCGGAGGACGGCTGGACGATCGTCGCGATTCACGACTCGCAGGAGAGCTGGGAGCGCTTCCGCGACGGCATCCTGATGCCGCGGATGCAGGAAGGGATCGACGGCGGCTTCGCCACGCCGCCGGAGGAGACGACGTTCCCCGTCCACAGTCAGGTGGGCTCCTAGCTCGAGCAGCGCCACACTCGGCGGGTCAGGTCCCAAATTGCCGGCTCGCTCTCGGCAGTGCGGGATCCGACTCGCCACCTCGACGGGGGATTGACCGCGTCGGCGACGTCCGCCATCATCCGACGCCTGCGGCCGACAGTTCCGGTCTCACGAAGGGGGTCCGAGGATGAGGTTCAAGTGGATTTCCGCCGCAGTGCTCGCGGCGGCCTGTCTCGTATCGGGTGTCGTCGCCGCAACGGCCGCCGGCGGCGGCTCGGGCATGGCAGCAGGCCCGGCGTCCGGGTTCATCCCATCGCGCAACGTGAACCACCAGCAGGCGCGGGCGCGGCGTGTGCTCCAGCTGCTCTGGCACAACGGCCCGGTGATGCACTCGACGACGGTCGTCCCCGTCTACTGGGGGACGCGCTGGGGCAACTCGTCGTTCGTCGGCGACAAGGTCTCCGGCCTCGACACGCTCTACTCTCGCGTCGGCGGCACGGCGTATGCCCGCACGAACGGCGAGTACACCGACGGCGCCGGCAACGTCAACACGACGAGCATCTCGAAGTCCGGGAACGTGACCGACCTCTCGGCCGCGCCGTCCGGGGCGCCGTCGACGAGCCAGGTGCTCGCCGAGGTCGCGAGGATGACGAACAACCATCCGGTCGCCAACGCGTACTACCCGGTCTATTCAGACCAGCCGCGCGGCAACGCCGGCTACTGCGCGTGGCACAGCTCCGGCACGATCGCCGGCATCCGCGTGCAGTTCGGGTTCTTCTTCAGCCTGGACGGCGACCCCGGTTGCGACCCGGCGTCCCCGCCGAGCCTCGGCCACAGCCAGGGGCTCGCGGCGCTGGCCAACGTGTCGGGCCACGAGCTCAGCGAGATGCTGACCGACCCGCAGCTCAACGCCTGGTACGACCAGAAGGGCGCCGAGAACTCCGACAAGTGCGCCTGGACGTTCGACGGCACCGTCGCGATCGGGGGTCAGAGCTGGAAGATCCAGGGCAACTGGAGCAACGCGGCCGCGAGCTCGAACAGCGGCTACGCGAACGTCGGCTGCATCCAGACGAGCTAACGACGATGCCTGCCCTCCCGCGTCCATGCGGCGCGGGAGGGCAGCACTAAGACAGGCCCAGCGTCACAGCGACGGCGGTCACCGACGCCTCGTCGATCGGGTCGAGGACGAGAATCGCCTCGTCGGCGCCCGCGTCGGCGAGTTCGTCGAGGTGGCGCCCGAGGTCGCGCGCGTCGACCGGTTGCGCGTCCTTCTCGAGCGGCCGCTCGCCGCGGCCGCCCTCGACGCTGACGAGCACGCAGGCGCTCCGTTTGAACCCGCCCTCGAAGCGGGCGCTCAGCTCCGCGAAGCCCTCGGGCGTGTTGCCGTACCACGAGTACCAGCAGTTCCACCAATCCACGTGCGGCCCGGCGGCCGCCATCACGCGCGGGCCCGTCGTGCCGACGAGCAGCGGCACGGGACGGCGGGGCGGCGGCAGGAGCACGGCGTCCTCGACGCGGTGGTAGCTCCCGTCGAAGGTGACCCGCTCGCCCGCGAGCAGCCGCCGGACGATCTCGAAGGCCTCCTCGAACCGCGCGACCCGGTGGTCGAACGGGATGCCGAACGCCCGGAACTCGACCTCGTTCCAGCCGGTGCCGAGGCCGAGCACGAAGCGGCCGCCCGAGATCTCGTCGATCGCGGCGGCCATTCGCGCGACGAGCCCCGGCGGATGGAAGGCCGTCGCGGCGACGAGCGGCCCGAGCCGCACACGGTCGGTCGAGGCTGCGAGCGCGGCGAGCACCGTCCACGCGTCCCAGGGCCCGCGCTCGGTACGGCCGTCGTCGCGGTAGAGCATGTGGTCGCCGACCCAGACCGAGTCGTAGCCGGCCGCCTCGGCGGCGCGCGCGATCCCGTGTAGCTCGGGCCAGCGAACCTCGCGCTCGACCTCCGGGAGCTGCACGCCGACCTGAAGCCGCGTCACGGCTCCGGATCCTCGGCCATCGTCAGGAACGGCACGTCGCCGAAGCGCGCGAAGCTGCGCACGTGCCTCGAGACGACCCGGAAGCCGGCGCGCTCGTAGACGCGGCGGGCACGCTCGTTGAACTCGGCCACGTGGAGGAACACCCGTTGCGGCTCGTACCGCTCGCGCGCGAACTCGAGCCCCGCGAGGAAGAACTCGAGCCCGAGGCCGGACCCGGTGAGGTCGGGTCGCAGCCCGAGCCCGTAGTCGAGGCCGGGCGGCTTCGGCTCGAAGTAGTAGAAGCCGACCAGCTCGCCCTGCTCGTTCCGGGCGCCGAAGAAGCGTTCCGGGTTCAGCACGGGGTCGACGTCGCCGTCGTAGAAGTCGTACGGCGGCGGGTAGCGCCAGCCTGCGAGCTCGCGGAGCGTCTCCTCGCCGGCGGGTGCGATCCTCAGCTCCATCGGCTCACCGGCGGCAGGTCGAGCCGGGCATCCGCGCCTGAAACGACCAGCGGGGTCCAATCCTGCATTCCCACGACCCTTCGATGTTGACGAACTGGCGCCGACCCTTCCGTGAGTGCTGCAAGACCCGACCCGCGGTTGCGACCGGAGGCCTTGCGCCGGACCGGCTGCTACCTTCGCGCCGTGGGCGAGGACCGCGCGCGTGTGCCGGCGGGTGTACTGACTCCCGTCGTTCGCCGTCGTAGGCGGCGGTTCGGCCCGAAGGTCGCGCTCGTCGTTCTGCTCCTCGCGGCTGCTGGAGTCGCGGCCGCGTTCGGGGAGTGGCGGGCCCGTCACCCGGAAACAGCCGTCCCACCTCGGTCGGCCGCTGCGACGCCCCCGACGGAGCAGCAGCGACCTCGGGTGTCGAGGCCGACTCGACCGGTCGTTTTGCTGACGGCACCTGCACGTTCGTCAGAGGCACTGCGGCCTCCGATCGCCGCTCGCGCCGCGATCGTCGCGGACGCGGGAACCGGGGCCGTGCTCTGGGCGCGCCACCCGCATCGCCGGCTGCCTGTCGCTTCGACGACGAAGATCATGACCGCGACGATCGCACTCGAGCGGCTGCGGCCGGAAACGCTGGTCCGCGTCCCGCCGGCCGCCACCCGCGTGCCGCTCGTCCGGGAAGGCCTTCGGTCGCACGAGCGCGTCGAAGCCTGGAAGCTCCTCGACGGCCTGCTCATCTTCTCCGGCAACGACGACGCAATGACGCTCGCTGCCGCCTCGGCCGGAACGAAGCGGGCGTTCGTGAAGCTGATGAACGACAAGGCTCGCGAGCTAGGCCTGCAGGACAGTCACTTTTCGAGCGTGAGCGGGGTGATCGACGAAGGCAACTACTCGAGCGCCTGGGACCTTGCGGCCTTGACGCGGGTCGCGCTCCAGAACCCGCGCTTCCGGAAGGTCGTGCGGACGCGGATCGTCCACGTTCCCTGGTCGGCCCCGACCTTCGAGAAGGTCTACGTGAACAAGAACCCGCTGCTCGGCACGTACCGCGGCGCGGACGGTGTCAAGACCGGCTGGACGACCCTTGCCGGTCACTGTCTCGTCGCGTCGGCCACGCGCAAGGGCCGCACGATCGTCGCTGTTCTCCTGCACGACGCGAACGCGCCGAACGACGCGCGCCGCCTGCTGGACCTCGGCTTCCGACGGCTCGAGTAGGACTATCCGGTGCGGTGCCTAAGGTCTCGCCGTGAAGGTTCTCGGCATCGACCCAGGGACGGCAGCGTGCGGGTTCGGGATCGTCCGCGAAAGAGGAGACCGCCTGAAGGCGGTGGAGTTCGGCTGCTGGCAAACGGCGGCCCGCCAGCGACCCGAGCTGCGTCTGAAGACGATCTTCGACGGGGTCACGGAGCTGATCGAGCAGTTCGAGCCGGATGCGGTCGCCCTAGAGGAGTCCTTCGTCGGCGCCGACGCCCGCACCGCACTCTCCGTCGGCCAGGCACGCGGCGCCGTGCTGGTCGCCGCCGCCTCGTACGGCATCGCGTGCGCTGAGTACGCACCCTCGCGCGTCAAGCAGGCCGTCTGCGGCTACGGCCGTGCCGAGAAGGCACAGGTGCAGCGGATGGTCGCGGCCATCCTCAGCATGAAGCAGCCGCCGACGCCTCACCATGCCGCGGACGCGCTGGCCGTGGCGATCTGCCACGCGCTCGCCCCGCCGCTGCTCCGGGCGCGTGCGAGCTAGCGGAGGAACGTCCGCGCCCGCGCCTAACCTCTCCCTGTGATCTCGCGTCTGCGGGGAACTGCCGTCGCGCGCGCCGGTGAGCGGATCGTGCTCGACGTCGGCGGCGTCGGCTACGCGCTGGCCGTGACGCCGACCGCCGCGCGGCTCGCCGAGCGCGGGGGAGAGGTGACGCTCGAGACCTACCTCCACGTCCGCGAGGACGCGCTCCAGCTCTACGGCTTCGGCGAGCCCGCCGAGCGCGAGCTGTTCGAGCACCTGCTCGCGGTCTCGGGGGTCGGGCCGAAGGTCGCGCTCGCGATCGTCTCCGGCTCGCCGCCGGCCGACCTGCGCCGCGCGATCGCGCTGGATGACACGGCGCGCTTCGAGGCGATCCCCGGGATCGGCAAGAAGACGGCTCAGCGCGTCGTGCTCGAGCTGAAGGAGAAGCTGGGCACGATGGACGAGCCGACGCCGATCGCCGGCAAGCCGCACGCCGTCGCGCGCGACGCGCTCGTCGAGCTCGGGTGGTCGGTGACCGAGGCCGAGGAGGCGCTAGCCGGAACCGACCCGGCACTGCCTCCCGAGGAGCGCGTGCGCCAGGCCCTGAGGGCCGCGTGACCGAGACCGAGACGCAGTTCCTGGCACCCGAGGTGCAGGCGGAGGAGGACGATCTCGACCGCTCGCTGCGCCCGCGCCGCCTCGACGAGTTCGTCGGCCAGGAGCGGATCAAGGAGCAGCTCGCGATCGCGCTCGAGGCGACGCGGTCCCGCGGCGAGGCGCTCGACCACCTGCTGCTGATCGGCCCGCCCGGCCTGGGCAAGACGAGCCTCGCCTTCATCGTGCGCGAGGAGCTCGGGGTCGGCCTCCGGTCGGCGGCGGGTCCGGCGCTCGAGCGGAAGGGCGACGTCGCCGCGATCCTCACCGGCCTGGGCGAACGCGACGTGCTCTTCATCGACGAGATCCACCGGCTCAGCCGCGCCGTCGAGGAGATCCTCTACCCGGCCCTCGAGGACTTCCGGCTCGACATCGTGGTCGGCCAGGGGCCTGCCGCGCGGACGTTGACCCTCGACCTCCCGCCGTTCACGCTGATCGGCGCGACGACTCGCACCGGGCTCCTGACCACGCCGTTGCGCGATCGCTTCGGCATGACCTTCCGGCTGGAGCACTACGAACCCGGGGAGCTGGCCCGCATCGTCCGCCGCTCGGCCCGGATCCTCGACGTCGAGATCGACGGCGAGGCGGCAGGCGAGATCTCCCGCCGCTCGCGCGGGACGCCGCGGATCGCGAACCGCATCCTCCGCCGCGTCCGGGACGTCGCGGAGGTGCGCCACCAGGGCGCGATCACGACGGACATCTCGCGCGAGGCACTCGAGCTGCTCGAGGTCGACGAGCGCGGGCTCGAGCGGACCGACCGCGCGCTGCTGCGGGCGATCGTGGAGAAGTTCGAGGGCGGGCCGGTGGGCCTCTCGACCCTCGCCGTCGCGCTGGGCGAGGAAACGGACACGATCGAGGACGTCTACGAGCCGTACCTGCTGCAGCTCGGCTTCCTGCAGCGCACGCCCCGGGGACGTGTCGTCACGAAGCTCGGCCGGGCGCACGTCGGCGCGCCGGCCGACGACGGCGCCCTCTTCTAGTGTCGGACCTCTGGATCCCCGGCGCCTCCGGCTCGGTCGACGACTTCGTCGCGCGCGTTCAGCTGCGGATCCAGGCCTTCGCCGAGAAGACCGGCGCGCCGCCGGTGGTCGAGGTCGAGCTGCGGGACGGGTCGACGCTCGTGCTGCGCTCGCTCGAGGCCGAGCCCGGGCTCGGCTTCGTCACCCTCGTCCCTCACGACGACGGCGGCGGTGACGAGGAGTGGATCGTCCCCGTCGCCACCGTCGTCCGGATCACCTTGCGCAAGGCCGAGGAACGCGAGCCGTTCGGCTTCTCGCCCGCGGCCGACTAGCGCGCCGCGCGCTCCGCGTAGCCCGCCAGCACGGACTCCCAGCCCTCGCTGTAGCCCTGCCGGGCCTCGGCCGCCTGGTCGCCGAGCCGCTCCCAGCCGCGGTGCTCGAGTTCGACGCGCGTCTTGCCGCCCTCGTCTGCGAACGTGACCTCGATTTCGGTCTGCGGCCGCTCCTGCTCGCGGCTCGGGTTCCACGCGAGCACGAAGCGGTGCGGCGGGTCGTACGCGACCACGTCGGCCCACTTCAGCTCCTCGCCCTTCGCCGTCCGCTCGTACACCTGACCGCCCGCGCCGCCCTGGAAGATCACCGTCTCGGCCGGGCTTCCGGTCTCGTAGTGGTCGATCGAGTGCGTCCCGAGCGGCCACCACTCGTGGATCCGCTCGGTGAACGTCGCGAACGCGTGCTCCACCGAGCAGTCCACCATTACGGAGCGCCTGATCGCCTCCGTCGCAGCTGCCTGCGTGCTCATCCGTTCCTCCTCTCGTCCTCGGCCGCCGCCCTGAACGCGGCGAGGGCCTCGCTCCAGAAGTCGTCGAAGTAGTCGCGGAGCTCGCCCAGCCCGTCCGGATCGAGCCGGTAGAGGCGCCGCGTCCCTTCGCGGCGCTCGGTCACGAGCCCCGCCTCCTTCAACACGCGCAGGTGCTGCGAGACGGCGGGGCGGCTGACAGGCAGCTCGTCCGCGATCTCGCCGACCGCACGCGGGCCCGAGCGCAGCTGCTCGAAGATCGCCCGCCTGGTGCGGTCGCCCAGCGCATCCATGGCATTTCGGTAAGCCATGACTTACGGTAAGTCTACGCTAACGAAGCGCAGTGTCAAGGAAACTCGCGGACGCGGTTCCGGGCCGTCAGCGCCTGAACTGCAGCTCGTGCCAGGAGGGCGTGGGCGCGAGCTCGAGCAACGCCCGCTCACCGCCTGGCTCGAGGTAGGCGAACTCCGAGGCGTTGTCGTCCCAGGTGACGTCGAGGCGGCCGTCCTTGACGCGGTGGTCGAGCCAGGCGCCGCGGAAGACGAGCTTGCGCAGCCAGTAGACGAGCGACTCGCCGTCGACCAGCGAGAGCCGTTCCCAGTGGCGGACGAGATAGCGGCCGAGCTCGCTCCGCGGCTCCTCGATCACGCCGTCGGCCGTCAGCTCGACCAGGTCCTCGGTCTCCTCCTCGTCCAGTTCGTTGTCGTCGACGAGCCCGAGCCGGAACGCGGCCGCGCAGACCCGCTGGGCAAAGTCGGCGGCGTTGAAGCTGAAGCGGAGACGGAGGAACTCGACGACGATGTCGTCGCCCGACGAGTAGTTGTCCGCGTCCACGGCTGGAGGATAGCCCTCGGTCCTGAGGCGGTCTCCTGCGACGCCGACCCGAAGAGGGCGTTCCGGCAGTGCCGAAGTGCCCGTCTAGACTGAGCCCCGTGAGCACGAAGACGGCACTCGCCTCGGGGTTGGTCACGGCCGGCCTCGTCCTGGCGGCGACCTGGGCGTTCGACATCTCGCTCTCGCGGGCGGCGCTGCTCGCGCCCGTGATCGTCGTCGCCGTCGGCGCTGCAGCGGGGGTCGCCGTCCTCTGGACGAAGGTGGGCTGGGAGTCGCTCCGCCACCGGCAGCGGCCCTGGCTCGTCGTCGGGCTCGCCCTTGCCGCCCTCGCCGTGATCGCGGGGCTGTCGCTGCTCGGCGTGACGCTCCCACGCGAGTAGCGGGACCCGCCACGGCCCGCGTCACGTAGTACGGGCGATGCGCTACGCGCTCCTTCTCGCCGTCGTGGTGCTCGTCGCGTTCGCGCGCGGAGCCTCGGCCGACGGGGGCGGTCGAGCCGAGACCGTCGCCTTCGGCGACGGCCGCCTCTGGACGACGATGCGCGACCGTGTCGTCGCGGTGAACCCGGCGACGGGGCGTCGAACCGCCGAGATCCCGACGGGCGGCTGGGGAAGCGTGCTCGCGGTGGCGAACGGGACGCTCTGGCGCCTGCAGCCGCACAGCCTCGTAGGCGTCGACCTGTCCTCGCGCCGCGTCCGTGCGCGGATCGGCCTCGGCCAGGCTTCGTACGCGCTGGCCGCCGCCCGGCGCGGTCTGGATCGCGAGCTTCGATTCGGACACGCTGACGAAGATCGACGCCCGCACGGGCCGCCGGCTGTTCCGGATCCACGTCCAACACTGGCCGACGGCCGTCGCTGCGACCCCGCGGCGGGCTCTGGCTCGCGAGCGTCGGGCGCGCGCACACCGGGCGCGGAGGCGTGATCGTGGCGGACGGCCCGGGCATCCTCGCCCGGCTCGATCCCGTCAGCGGTGCGGTGCGGACCCGGGTTGCCGTCGGCCGCGGGCCGCAGGCGCTCGCTGCGGACGGGGACACGGTCTGGGTGCTCGACGGCCACGGCGTGGATGCCGAGGATCGCCTCGACCGTGTCGATGCGCGCCGCGGCCGCGTGGTGGCGTCGTTCAAGGTGCCGCACTGGCCCGCGGCGCTCGCCGTCGGGCGGCGCCACGTCTGGGTCGTCTCGTCACCGCGAAGCTCTGGTGGGGTGGTCACCCGGATCGACAAACGGACCGGCCTCGCCGTTACCCGGCGGATAGCTCGCAGCTGGATCCCTGACGCCGTCGCGCTCGCCGGCGGCGCGGTGTGGGTCGCGGACCCGGGTGTCGCCGCCCTGATCCGGATCGACCCGCACACCCTCCGGACGACCACGCGCGCCACCTTCCCGCTCGGCTAGAGGCTCCGTCCGGGGACCTCCGTACCGTGGTCTGCCCATGTCGTGGCAGCTGCGGAACCGGTGCGAACGAGCCGAGGTCGAGACCCTCGGCTCCGCGCTGGGCGTGAGCGACGTGCTCGCCTCGGTGCTCGTGCGTCGCGGCTACGGCGACGCCGCCCGCGCCCGCGCGTTCCTCGAGGCGGCGCTCCCCGAGCACGATCCGTTCCTGCTCGGCGACATGCGCGAGGCGTGCACTGCGGTTCGCTCGGCGGTCGAGGCGGGAACGAAGATCTGCGTCCACGGCGACTACGACGCCGACGGGATCTGCGCGACCGCGCTCGCCGTGCTCGTTCTGCGGGAGCTCGGCGCCGAGGTCAGGTACCACCTGCCGAGCCGCTTCGAGGAGGGCTACGGCGTCTCGGCCGAGACGCTGACGCGGCTCGCGGGAGAGGGTGTCGGCCTGGTACTGACGGTCGACTGCGGGGTGACGGCGGTCGAGGAGGTCGCGCACGCGCGCGAGCTCGGACTGCAGATCGTCGTGACCGACCACCACCGCCCGGGGGACGAGCTACCCGACTGCCCGGTCGTCGGACCGTACCGCGGCGAGTACCCGTTCCGCGAGCTGTGCGGCACGGGCGTGGTCTGGAAGCTCGGGCAGGCGCTCCTCGGCGCCGGGTCGGAAGCGCTCGCGCGCCACCTCGACCTCGTCGCGGTGGCGACCGTCGCCGATGTCGTGCCGCTGCTCGACGAGAACCGGGGCCTCGCCGTTGCCGGGCTGAGGCAGCTGGCGAAGACGCAGAAGCCGGGGCTGCGCGAGCTGATGCGCGCGGCGCGCGTTGACCCGGCGACGGTGGACGCCGGCGCGATCGGCTTCCGCCTCGCACCGCGGCTCAACGCCGCCGGACGGCTCGGCAGGCCCGAGGCGGCGCTCGAGCTCCTGCTCTGCGAGGAGCGGGAACCGGCTGCGAAGCTCGCGATCCAGCTCGAAGAGCTGAACCGCGACCGCCAGGCCGTAGAGGAGCGGATCGTGCGCGAGGCGGTCGAGGAGATCGAGTCGTGGCCGGAGGCGCGGCGCGCGCACCGCGCGTACGTCGTCGCCGGCGCCGACTGGCACGAGGGCGTGATCGGCATCGTCGCCTCGCGCCTGGTCGAGCGCTACTCGCGGCCGGTCGTCCTGATCGCAGGCACCGACGGGGACTGGAAGGGCTCGGGCCGCTCGATTGCGGGCTTCGACCTGCACGACGGGCTGCGCCGCTGCGCCGGCCACCTCGAGCGCTGGGGCGGCCACGCCGCCGCGGCCGGGCTCTCGATCAAGCCCGAGAACGTCGCCGGCTTCGCCGAGGCCTTCGCCGCGGTCGGCGACGAGCACCTCGCCGAGGACGACCTGCGCCCGCCCGCGCTGGTGGATGCGCTCGTGCACGGATCCGACCTCACGCTCGGCCTCTGCACCGAGCTCGCGCAACTCGCGCCTTTCGGGCTCGGCAACCCGAACGTGACTCTGCTCCTCGCCGGCTGCGAGCTCGTCGACCTCGCCGCAGTGGGGGAGGGCAAGCACCTCAAGTTCCGCGTCCGCGAGGACGGGCGCGACTCGGGCAGCGCGATCGCGTTCCGGATGGGCCGCCGCCTCGACAGCCTCCGCCGCGCCGGCGCATACGACCTCGCGTTCAAGCTCGAGGCGAACCAGTGGAACGGCACCGTCGCCCCGCAGCTGAACGTGCGCCAGGTGTTCGAGGCCGACGAGCGCTACCTGGCCAAGCGCGAGTGGCTGAAAGCCGAATGGCGCCGCGAGGACCGCGATCCCGTCGCGGTGGCGATCTTCGAGGAGCTCGCGCTGGCCGAGGGCGGAGCGAAGCGGCACCTGCTCGAGTCGGAGCGCTTCGTCGCGCTGCTCGCGGAGCCCGAATTGGCGCGGGCCGCCTAGCGCGTACCATCTGCTGCATGGACATCCTGAAGACGTTGAAGCGGATTCGGTTCCTGCCGTTCGACCGCAGCGACCGGATACCCGAGCTCCGCGGCCGCCAGGTCGAGAACGACGACGCTTGGGCGCAGGGAACGAGCGGGGGCGATCAGTTCCCGCCGAACTACGTCCCGCCGGCCGACGAGGGCCGCCCGAGGCACTGAGCGCCACATGGGCCGGATCCTGAGAAGGCTCAAGCAGCTGCGGCCGCGGTCGTTCGACCGCGGCGACCACGCCGTCGAGTCCGAGCGCGGCGTCGAGAACGTCGACGCGCTGGCGGCGACCGGCGGCAGGGTGAGCGACCCGTCGGCGACCCCGATCCACGGGGCACCCCCGGGCTACGTCAAGACGGACGACGGCCGCCCGCGGCACTGACCGCGGCGAACTGAGCCTGCGGCCGCGGCCGCCAGCCGCGCTGCTCGCACGCGGCGGAGTCCAGCGAGACCAGCACGCGCGCCAGCCGTGCCGCCTTCCGTTCTTTTCGTCTCTTGCGCATGAGGGCCACCCTTCGCCTCGCAGGCATTCCCTCCTGCGACGTGAATTACTCGCTGCGGTTAGGAAAAACCTCGGGAGTACACTTTTCCCATGACGGTCCTCGAGTCCAGAGAGCGGCATCAGGAGCTCATCGACGAGCTGATCGAGTCCGTCGCCTCCTACAACAAGGACGTCGACCGCGACCTGCTCTCGCGCGCCTTCCACTTCGCCGCGACCGCGCACGCGGGCCAGCAGCGCCGTTCCGGGGAGGACTTCATCCACCATCCCTGGGGCGCCGCGAAGATCTGCGCCGAGCTCCACCTCGACGAGCAGACGATCACCGCCGCGCTCCTGCACGACGTCGTCGAGGACACCGACACCGACATCAAGGAGGTGCGCGCCGAGTTCGGCGACGAGGTCGCCCAGCTCGTCGAGGGCGTCACCAAGCTGACGCGGATCCAGTTCCAGAGCCGCGAGCAGGCCGAGGCGGAGAACTACCGCAAGATGATCGTGGCGATGGCGCAGGACGTGCGCGTCATCCTGATCAAGCTCGCCGACCGGCTGCACAACATGCGGACGATCGAGTACCTTGGCAAGCAGAAGCAGGTGCAGAAGGCCAAGGAGACGCTCGAGGTCTACGCGCCACTGGCCCACCGGCTCGGCATCAACAAGATCAAGTGGGAGCTCGAGGATCTCGCCTTCGCCACGCTGCACCCGCGCAAGTACGAGGAGATCAAGGCGATGGTCAGCGAGCGCCGCGCCGACCGCGAGGAGCACGTGCGCGAGGCCGCGATGACCCTGCAGCGCGAGCTAGAGAAGGTCGACATCCCCGCGGAGATCTCGGGGCGCGCGAAGCACTTCTACTCGATCTACGACAAGATGGCCAAGAAGGGCCGCGAGTTCAACGAGATCTACGACCTGACGGCGATGCGCGTGATCGCCGAGCGCGACGGCGAGGAGGGGACGCGCGACTGTTACGGCGCGCTCGGCCTGATCCACTCGCTCTGGAAGCCGATGCCGGGCCGCTTCAAGGACTACGTTGCGATGCCGAAGCTGAACGGCTACCAGGCGCTGCACACGACGGTCATCGGTCCCGAGGGCCGGCCGCTCGAGATCCAGGTGCGCACGCGCGAGATGCACGAGACGGCCGAGTTCGGCGTCGCCGCGCACTGGCTCTACAAGCACGGCCGCGCCGGCGAGGCGCGCGACGACGAGTGGCTCGCGTGGGTGCGGCAGCTGATGGACTGGCAGGAGGACGAGGCCGACCCGCGCGAGTTCATCAAGACCTTCCGCACCGACCTGTTCGAGGATGAGGTCTACGTGTTCACGCCGAAGGGCGAGGTCAAGGCGCTGCCCGCGGGCTCGACGCCGATCGACTTCGCCTACGCCGTCCATACCGACGTCGGCCACCGCACCGTCGGCGCGAAGATCAACGGCCGCATCGTCCCGCTGCACTACCGGCTGAAAAGCGGCGACTTCGTCGAGATCCTGACCACGAAGAGCGTCCGCGGGCCCTCGCGCGACTGGCTCTCGCTGGCCGCTTCGTCGCGGGCGCGCAACAAGATCCGGCAGTGGTACTCGCGCGAGACGCGCGAGGAGACCGAGCACAAGGGGCGCGAGACGCTCGAGCAGGCGCTGAAGAAGCAGAACCTGCCGTACCGCAAGCTGCAGGGCTCTGCGGTGCTCGCGCAGGTGATCCGCGAGAGCGGCTTCAAGAAGGCCGAGGACTTCTATCTTGCGCTCGGCTCCGGGAAGCTGCAGTCGAACCAGATCGTCAACAAGGTCCTCCAGCGGCTGAAGACCGAGGAGGTCGCGCGGGAGGAGACGGTCCCGCTCAAGGCGCCGAAGGCACGGCACGCGACCGCGAGCCAGAACTTCGGCATCACCGTGACCGGGGTCGAGGACGTGCTCGTGCGGCTGGCGAAGTGCTGTACGCCGCTCCCGGGCGACTCGATCGTCGGCTACATCTCGATGGGCAAGGGGATCACCATCCACCGCGAGGACTGTGCGAACGTGAAGTCGCTGCGGCGGAACCCGGAGCGCTTCACGCCGGTCGCCTGGGACGGTGGCGCCTCGCAGAGCTTCCGCGTCCAGATCGCCGTGGACTCATGGGACCGGCCACGGCTGCTCGAGGACGTGGCCCGAACCTTCGCCGAGCACGGCGCGAACATCGTCGAGTACGGCGGCCACGTCGAGGACCAGCTCGCGAAGAACTGGTACGTGGCCGAGGTCGGCGACGTGAAGGCGCTGCGCAGCCTGCTCACCGCCCTGCGCAACGTCGACGCGGTCTTCGACGCCTATCGAGTGACCCCCAGCTAGTCCCTCGAACGAGGGAGCGGCGCGAATCCCCCGCTCGGGGGATCGTCCCTCGAACGAGCGGGGTACCTCGAACGAGGGATGGCGCATTTCGCGCGGCCGAGTACAACGTGAGTAGGGGAGAGGGGCTTCCTGTGAGAGAGCTGCGGCGCCCGTTCGTTTCGAGGACGGCGGGCGGGCGCCCGGCGCGCCCGGCCGGTGGCGGCCGTCCGGGCGCGCCGGGTGCCTCTTAGCCCCGGATCGCGTAGACACGAGGCGCATGGTTGAGCCGCGCGCGCGGCACGAGCGCCCAGAAGCGACCGTCCGCAACCGGCGCTACCGCGACGACGCGCCCGGCGACGACGACCGCAACCGAGCGCGCGCGCGAGGCGCGGCCGCTCACCTGGACGAGCGGGCCGGTGCCGCCGACCGGGTCGAGCTCGTCGATGCCTCGGCGTCCCTCGAACGAGTGACCGAGGAGCCGGCGGTCCGGCCCGATCGCGAAGAGCGTGGCGAGCGGCCCGTTCCCGAAGAGCCGCAGCTGCCGGCGCAGCGCCGCCTCGCGACGCGCCTCGAGCGTCGCCGCCGGGATCGTGAAGCGCCGCCCCTTGTCCTTGATCAGGATCACGTCCCGTTCCCCCGGCCGCGCGTGCAGCAGCGAGCGCCCGTCCACGCGCCACGGGATTCGCACGCCGGCCACCTCGGCGATCGTGGGGACGATGTCGATCGTCCGCGCAAGGCCGCGCAGCTCGCGGCCGCGGCGCTGGCCGGGCAGCTTCACGAACAGCGGCACGTACGCGATGTCCTGCAGGTTCGCGGGTGAGAGCGGGCGGCGCTTCTGGCCGGCGCGGAAGCTGACACCGTGGTCGGCGGTCACGACGACGAGCGCGCGGTCGTAGAGACCGGTGGCCCGCAGCCGGGCGAGCAGTCGCGCGAGCACCCGGTCGGCGTAGCCCAGTTGCAGGAGGTGCCGCTGCCAGCTCTGGTCGACGGCCGCCTGGTTGGCGGCCCAGACCTCGTCGGATCCCCACCCCGGCGCGGGCCGCACGTCGTAGCGCTCGCCCGAGGGCAGGTAGCGCCACGGGCTGTGCGGCAGCATCAGGTGCAGGTACCAGAGCGACGGACGCGGTTGCGGGCGCAGCGAGCCGAGGAAGCGCGGGTCGATCCGGCCCGGGTCGTAGTGGCCGCTCGCGTCGCGCAGGAAGTTGTCCCAGCCGTTTGCGATCGAGGGGATCCCGCCGGTGAGGTCTCCCGGCAGCAACTGGTGCAGGTAGACGACCCCGGTGTCCTCTGCGAGGGTGCCGACGCGGCTGCCGAACGAGCCTTCGAGCCCGGGGCAGAGCGAGGGCGGGCAGAGGTGCGTCTCATCGTCCTGAACGTGCAGCTCTGCCCCGCCGCCGAACAGGGTGAACAGGTTCCGGCGGTGGTCGGTGTAGGTCGGGAAGTCGCCTGCGCGGGGGAACTGACCCGTCAGGATCGCCGGGATTGCATGCGTCGTCCCCTCGGCGACCGTCGTCGCGCGCGAGAACCACGTCGAGCCCGCCGCCAGCCGCGCGAAGGCGGGGAAGCGCCTCGCGTCGATCCGACCGCCGCCGTCGAGGAGCGAGTTCAGCGGCAGCTCGTCGAACGCGATCAGGACGACGGGTGCGCGCGGGCGCTCGCCGGCGGCGTGCGCGTCGCTCGCGACCGAGAGCCGCGAGACGTCGGAGTTGAAGAGGAAGAGCGCGAGGAAGAGCAGCGGGGCGGGGGCGAGCGCCGTCAGGGCGAGCCGCGCCCCGCCCGAGCGCAGGTAGAGCCAGGCGGCGCCGGCGCCCACGACTGCCGCCGCGACCACGAGCAGCGTTCCCGGGCCGCCCGCCCCGCGGATCGCCTGCAGCACGAAGAGGGCGACCAACCCGGCGACGAGGAGCGCGTGCACCGCCCAGCGAAGCGGCCCGGCCACCCACTCGAGCCCGAGCAGCACCGCCGGTGGCACGAACAGGAGCACGAGCGCGAAGCCGACAGCGTCCCACCGAGTCGAGCCGCGCGCGGCGAAGAACTCGCCGTTGTTGCCGAGCAGCTCGAAGAGCGGCTGCGCGACCGCGAACGACCAGAGCACGAGCAGGTGCAGGCCGGCCAGCCGCAACGGCGGGGCCTGCCGCGCGGTCACGAGCGCGGCTTGGCCAGGTACAGCGTGCGCGTCCCGGAGCCGAGCTGCTCGCTGCGCTCGACGTCGAAGCCCTCCGCGAGCGCGCGCTCGAACTCCTCGCGGCCGTACGACTCGTGCACGTCCGCGCGCTTGGCCGCTAGCAGCCGCGTGACCATCGGGTCGTCGCGGTCAGCGAACTCGACCACGAGCCGGGCGCCGAGGCTCCGGAGCCACCCGACGAGCTCGCCGAACGGCACGTTGCGCCCGATCGCCAGGTGGTGCACGAGCGCGAGGCAGAGCACGAGGTCCGGCCGGCCGCGGTCCTCGAGCCGCCGCCGCTCGACGCCGCGCCAGCCCCGTGCGGGCGAGGCGTCGGCCAGGTCGACCACGAGCGGCAGGATCGTCTTCGAGCTCTCGGCGCGCAGCGCCGCGTACAGCTCGCCGACGACGCGCTCGTCACCGTCGACCGCGACCACGTACTCCGCGTCGAGCGCGCGCGAGAAGCGGCCGTCGTTCGCGCCGAGATCCCAGGCGAGCCGGGCCGACCCGGCCTCGCGAACGAACCGCTCCTTCCGTTCGGCGTCCTCGTCGCTGTACGGGGCGGCCTCGCGGTACCCGGCCCATTCCGACCGGCCGCGCTTCGGCGAGAGCCGCCCGACGAGCTTCCGCAGCCGCCGCACGTTCGCCTGGATCAGCTCCTTCTTGAAACCGGCGGCCTTGAGCTCGGAGCGCACGTCCCGTTGCCGGTCGGCGTGCTTGGCCTCGAGCCGGTCGTGCAGGACGACGTGCGTGAGCACCCCGCGCCGGAAGCGGGGCAGCAGCGCCCGCGCCTGGCTCGGCTCGATCCCCTCGAGGCTCCCGCGCAGGAACGGCTGCGGCGCCACCCCGCGGTAGGCCTGGAGCATCAACGGATAGAGGAAGAGCGCGCAGAACTGCCGGTAGCCGGCCCACGGCTCACCCTCCCGCAGGCGCTCGAACGAGCCGACGTCGACGAACACCGGCTCCGAGCCGCGCCACTGGACGTTGTACGGCGAGCCGTCCTTGAGCACGAAGCCCTCGCTCAGCGCCTCGTCGAGCAGCCCGAGCTGCAGCAGGGCGGCGTCGCGCAGCATCTCGAACGGCCACTCGTACGGGTAGGAGACGAACGGCAGGCGCTCGTGCCGCAGCACGCCCGGCTCGACCTCCTCGGTCGCGACGATGCGGCCATCCTCGAGCGCGCGGCGGAAGAAGCGCGCCGACTCCAGCGCGTCCCAGTCCTCGCGCCCCCGCGAGGAGAGCTCGCGCAGCACCTCGCCGTCCGCGGAGTAGACGACGCGGGCCTCCGGGTCGCGGAAGGAGGCCGGCTCTGGGGTTCGGCTCGAGCTAGCTCTCGTCGTCATCCCTGCGGATACGCAGGGCTCGCAAGAAGCGCCGCCACGTCAGCTTCGCGGTCACCCCGACGGCCGCCACGCCGCCGAGGATGATCTGGAGCAGCATGCTCCCCGAGCCGGCGTCGAGGTAGTTGAGCGGTGCCATGCCGGGATATTAGTGGCTGCTCACGCCGGAGCGGCAGTGTGGGGCGATCTGCAGCGCGATGCGCTCGAGGAACGCGCGATCCTCGTCGCCGAACGCCGCAGGCCGGTCGGAGTCGATGTCGACCTCGCCGACGACCCGGCCCTCGTGCGCGACCGGGACGACGATCTCGGAGCGCGTCGAGGGGAAGCAGGCGAGGTAGCGGGGGTCGGCGTCGACGTCGTCGACGACCTCCGTCTGCCCGCTGGCCGCGGCCGCCCCGCAGACACCCTGGCCGACGGGGATGCGGATGTGCTCGGTCGCCGCAGGACCCTTCCACGCACCGAGCACGAGGTCGTCTCCCTCGACCAGGTAGATCCCGACCCACGAGTAGTGCTCGACGCGGTCGTGCAGCACGTCGACGACGCCCTGCAGCACCTGCTCGTCCGAGCCGCCGCGGTCGAGGATCCGGTCGATCGCCTCCTGGGCGCCGGTCATCGCTCCAGGTCCTCGCCCTCGAAGGCAGCGATCTGGTCGCCGTACCAGTCGGGGATCTCGCACGCGCGCCGCTCGGCGAGGTCGACGAGGACGAGCGTCTGTGTCGCAGTGACCATCAGCGCGTCGTCGTCGGCGCGGTAGGCGGCGCACTCGTAGGTGACGCTCGTCCGGCCGATGCGCGCGATGCGGATGAAGACCTCGATCAGGTCGTCGAAGCGCGCGGGCGCGTGGTACTCGATCGCGTTCGCCCGCATCACGAACTCCCGCTCCTGCGGCGCGGTCCGCAGCATGTCGAGGTGGCGGTGGTACTCGACGCGGGCGCTGTCGAAGTAGGGCAGGTAGCGGCCGTAGTAGACGATCCCCTGGGCGTCGGTGTCGGAGAAGCCGACCCGGGTCAGCGACGAGTACTTGAACGGCGGCTTGCGGTCTGTGACCCGGCCCAGCTCGAGCGGCATGTGCCCATGCTAAGCGCGGCCGCGCGGAGGGAGCGGCGGCAGGGCGCCGCTGCGCGGGCCCGCGAGTCGACGGTGGCGGACCGCCCTTCCGATGCCCCAGGCGGCGAGGGCGAGAAAGGCCGCGCCGAACAGGACGAACGGCACGACGACGTAGACACCGCTCAGCCTCGCCGGGCTGTGCAGGTCGCCGATCTGCTGCACGCCGCCGGCCGACTGCGGCGAGAAGTCCCGTACCGATCGCACCTTGGTGTGCTTCGCGTCGAGTGGGGCCAGGGTCGCGACCGGCATGAACGAGTCCACGAGCCAGCGCCCGTGGGCTGGACGGAGGTAGATGTGGAAGATGATCGGCCCGAGCTGGCTGTGCGGCCGCGGGATCAGCTCGAGCTCGAGCCCGACCTCCTCGCGCGTGACGTAGAGGATGTTCCACGGGTGCGTCACTCCTCGCGCCGGGAACGGGTAGACCGGCAAGTCGCCACCCGACCAGGACTTGCGGCTCATCCCGGGACGCAGCTCGGGGGCAACCACGTCGTAGGCGGCGGCCGGGTCGACACGCTTGACTGCGTGGTTAACGAAGACGTCGATCGAGCGCGTGATCGCCGCCCGGTCGGCCGGGCTCAGACGAGGCGCCGCGGTGGCGGGAGCGGCGAGCGCCAGCGCGGCTGCTGCAGCGAGCACGAGCTTCATGGGCAAACGGTAGCCGTAGCCCCTCGCCGGCGGTGACGCGTGTTGCCGATCACGCTGATCGGGAGCGGCGAACGAGGGGCCTGACGACGCCGTCGAGCTCGGCGCTCACCTCGGCGCAGACCTCGAGCGTGGCCTCGACGAACCCGAGCGCGGCCGGCGGACGGTAGCGGTCGCGGTGCCAGAAGAGCGAGATCAGTCGCGGCTGCACCGGCATCTCGTCCGAGAGCTCGACGATCGCCGTGCTCGCGTCGGTTGCGTCCACGGCGAGGCGCGGGATGATCGCGCTGCCGACGCCCGCGCCCACGAGCGCCTGCACGGTGCCGATGATGTCGGAGCGGAAGACGAAGTTCGGCTCGACGCCCTGCGCGCGCAAGGCCGCCTCGACGCGGGGGAGCACGCGGCACGTCCAGTGGCCGATCAGCGGCAGCTCCGCGACGTCGTCGAGCCCGACGGGGCCCTTGCCGGCCAGCGGGGAGTTGGCGGCGACGAGCAGGATGTACGGGTCGACGAGCACCTGGACGGAGTCGAACGGCCCCGGGCGCAACGGCATGTCTGCGAAGCTGAGATCGAGCTCGCCGCGCTCGACGAACTCGAACAGGGCGGCGTCGGTCGGCGCCTCGCGGGGCAGGACGCGCACGTCGGGCCAGTCGCGCGTGTAGCGCGGCAGCAGGCGTGGCACGATCCGCGCGCCCACGCTCTGGTAGATGCCGAGCCGCAGCGAGCCTGCCTCGCCGTCCGAGAGCGCGCCGAGGTCGGCTTCCGCGGCCTTGATTCGCGCGACGATCGCCTTCGCGTGTCCGAGCAGGACCTCGCCTGGGTCGGTCAGCCGGACTGGACCGGCGCCGCGGGAGCGCTCGACCAGGCGCTGGCCGACGATCCGCTCGAGGGCCGCGATCTGCTCGCTGATGGCGGACTGGACGTAGCCGAGCCGGGCGGCGGCGCGGCGGAACGATCCCTCCTCGGCGACTGCTTCGAGCGCGGCGAGGTGGCGGACTTCGATTCCCGAGACGTGATCGGATGCCACGGTCATCCGCAGCCTAGCCGATCGTTCTACGCGATCAAGCGCCTTCGCCGATCACGGCCAGCACCTCGTCCCGCTTGCGCTCCATCAGCTTGGGCGTCCGCGCCTCCAGATTCAGGCGCAGCAGCGGCTCGGTGTTCGAGGGCCGGACGTTCATGTGCCAGTCCTCGGCGTCGACCGAGACGCCGTCGAGGTGGCTGACCCGGCCCTCGCGGCCGAAGCGCTCCTCGATCTCGCGCAGCTTCGCGTCCACGTCGGGAACGGGCGTGTTCAGCTCGCCGGTGATGAAGTACCGCTCGCGGAAGGGCCGCAGGATCTCGGACAGCTTCCGGCCTTCGCGCGAGATCCGCTCGAGCATGAGCAGGAACGGGATGACGCCCGAGTCGGCCTGCGAGAAGTCGCGGAAGTAGTAGTGCCCCGAGACCTCGCCGCCGAAGGCCGCGTCCTCCTCGCGCATGCGGTGCTTGATGTAGGCGTGCCCGACGCGGTTCACGAGCGGGACGCCACCGGCGCGCTCGATCGTCTCCGGCACCGCCCAGCTCGCGCGGACGTCGTAGATCACCTTCTCGCCGGGCTCCTTCTCGAGCAGCGACTCGGCGAAGAGCGCGGTGGCGAAGTCGCCGGGCACGAACTCGCCCGCGTCGTCGACGAAGAAGCAGCGGTCGGCATCGCCGTCGAAGGCCACGCCGAAGTCGGCTTCCTCCTCGAGCGTCTTGCGGACGATGAACTCGCGGTTCTCGGGTAGGAGCGGGTTCGGCTCGTGGTTCGGGAAGGTCCCGTCCGGCTCGAAGTAGCAGCGGACGACGTCGAGCTGCGGGAGGCGCTCGAGCACGGGCGGCAGCATCGCGCCGGCCATGCCGTTCGCGGCGTCGACGACGACCTTCAGCGGCCCGATCGCGGACACATCCACGAAGGACAGCACCCGTTCGACGTACGCCGGCCAGATGTCGTGCTTCAAAACCCCGCCCGGTGACGCCTTGTCTGCGGTGCCCGCGTCGGACCGGGCACGGTCGCGGATCTCCAGCAGCCCGGACTCGCCGCCGACCGGCAGCGCACCGCCGCGGACGATCTTCATCCCGGTGTACTCCTTCGGGTTGTGCGACGCGGTGACGGCGACGCCGCCGTCGAGGCCGAGCTCGCCGACCGCGAAGTAGACCATCTCGGTGCCGACGAGCCCGAGCTCGAGCACGTCCGCTCCCGCGCCTACCGCGCCCGAGATCACCGCCTCGGCCATCGCCGGCGAGGAGACGCGCATGTCGTGGCCGACGGCGATCCGCTGTGGCTCGAAGATCTCGACGAACGCGCGCCCGATCGCGCGGGCACCCTCCTCGTCGAGCTCCGACAGGTAGATCCCGCGGACGTCGTACGCCTTGAAGACCTTGGGGTCGAGCACCGCCGCCGGATGCTACGGCAACGCGGGAGGCGGCTCGGTCGCCCTCCCGCAAAGGGTGTCAGTCGATCGGCGGCGGCGGCGGAAGTCGGGAGGGTCGCCTTTCGTTTCTACACTTACGGCATGGAACGCAAGCTCGCCACGGTCCTGTTCGTGGACCTCGTCGACTCGACCGCGATGGTCACCGGCGCCGACCCCGAGGTCGTGCGCCGCCGTGTCCAGACCTACTTCGAGCGCGTCTCGCACTGCGTCACCTCGTACGGCGGGATCGTCGAGAAGTTCGCCGGCGACGCCGTGATGGCCGCCTTCGGCATTCCGCAGGCGCACGAGGACGACGCCGAGCGCGGTGTGCGCGCGGGTCTCGCGATCCTCGACTCCGTCCGCGAGCTCGAGCTGGAGGCGCGCATCGGCGTCGAGTCCGGCGAGGTCGTCGCGGACGACTCCGAGTCCACCTTCGCCACCGGCGAGGCCGTCACCGTCGCCGCGCGGCTCGAGCAGTTCGCGGAGCCCGGGCAACTGCTGATCGGGCCCGGCGCACACCGGCTCACCCTCGGCCGCGTCGAGGTCGACGACGTCGGGCCCCTCGAGCTCAAAGGGCTCGATCGCCAGATCTGGACCTGGCGTGTCCTCGGCGCGAGCACCGCACCCGAGCGCCCGCAGACCCAGCAGGCGCCGCTCGTCGGCCGCGACGCGGAGCTCGACCTGCTGCAGAACACGTACGACCGCGCGCTCCGCGACCGGCGCGCGCACCTGTTCACGATCTACGGCGAGCCCGGAGTGGGCAAGAGCCGGCTCGCGCACGAGTTCAGCGAGCTGATCGAGGGCAGCACGGTTCTCTCCGGCCGCAGCCTCCCGTACGGCGAAGGTGTGACGTACTGGCCGCTCGCCGAGATGGTCAAGTGCGCGGCCGGGATCGTCGACGACGACCCGCTCGACGTGGCGATCGAGAAGCTGCGCTGCTTCTGCGAGGACGAGGCCGTGGCCGACCTCCTGGGCCTCGCCTCGGGCGTGCTCGAGGCGGTCCAGTCCGAGCGCAGCCAGCAGGAGATCGCCTGGGCCGCGCGCGAGTGGGCGCAGCGGCTCGCGCAAGAGCAGCCGCTCGTCCTGATCTTCGAGGACATCCACTGGGCCGAGGAGCCGCTGCTCGAGCTGATCGAGCACCTCGTCACCTGGGTGCGCGAGGCGCCGCTGCTCGTGATCTCGCTCGCGCGGCCCGAGCTGCTCGACATCCGCCCGGGCTGGGGCGGCGGCCGCGTGCGCGCGACCGCGATCGAGCTCGAGCGGCTCGGCGAGAGCGACAGCGAGGAGCTGATGGACGCGCTCGACGACAGCCTCGGGCCGGCCGAGCGGGAGGAGGTGCTCGCGAAGACCGAGGGCAACCCGCTGTACCTCGAGGAGACCGTGCGGATGCTCGCCGAGGAGGGCACCGAGCGGATCGGCCGGATCCCCGACACGCTGCAGGCGCTGATCGCGGCCCGGATCGACCGGCTCGCGCCCGAGGCGAAGGCGCTGCTGCAGCGCGCGGCCGTGATCGGGCGGATCTTCTGGGAGGGCGCGCTGGAGCGGCTCTCGCCGGAGCTCGAGTCGCTCGAGGAGCCGCTCGAGGACCTGCTCCTGCGCGAGTTCGTGCTCGACGAGGAGCGCACCTCGATCCGCGGCGAGCGCGCCTACAAGTTCAAGCACGTCCTGATCCGCGAGGTCGCCTATGGCGGGCTCTCGAAGTCCGCCCGCGCCGAGCACCACGCGCGCTTCGCCGAGTGGCTGAAGGAGCGGGCCGGGGAGGAGCTGCTCGAGATCCGCGCCTTCCACCTCGACCGCGCGACGGCCCTGCTGGCGGAGCTCGACGGCGCGGCGCCGGTGGAGCTGCAGCGCGAGGCCGCCGAAGCGCTGGCCGAGGCCGGGCTGCGCGCGTTCGCCCGCGAGGCGAACCGCACCGCGCGGCAGCACTTCGTGCGCTCGGTCGAGCTCGATCCGACAACCCGGCGCCGCTACCTCGCGGCACGGGCGGCCGACCGGCTCAGCGACCTGCCGGCGGTCTCGCGCGAGATGGAGGAGGTGCTCGCGGCCGCGATCCAGGAGGGCGACGGCTGGACGCAGGGGCGGGCGCTCGTCACCCTCGCCGAGGCCGCGGTGCTGCGCGAGGGCGACGTCCGCGCAGCGGAGGAGATGATCGACAACGCGCTCGCCGTGCTCGAGCCCGACGACAACTCCGGGCGCTACCGCGCGCTGCGGGCGAGGGCGACGATCGCCTGGATGCGCGGTGACCTCGCCAAGGAGGAGCAGGTGATGCTCGAGGCGCTCGAGCTGGCGCGGGCCTCCGAGCACAAGGGCTTCGAGAGCGAGGCCGCCGACGAGCTCGCGAGCGTGTACCTGGCGCGGCTCGAGCTCGACCGGGCGGCGCCGCTGATCGAGCAGGCGATCCTGTTCGCCGAGGAGAGCGGCAGCGCCCAGGCGCGCGGGCGGGCGCTCCGCTTCGCGGGCCAGCTGCACCTGCAGCGCCGCGAGCTCGACGACGCGCAGGCGGCGCTCGAGGCGGCGCGCGAGCACCTCGCCGAAGCAGGCGCCGCCTGGGCGCTCGGCCGCACGCTCAACTTCGCCGCGTGGACCGCCCGGTACAAGGGCGACGCCGCCCGCGCCGAGCGGCTCTTCCGCGAGTCGATTCGCATCCTCGCCCCCCTCGAGGACCGTGCCACCCTCTGCGAGACCCAGCGCGGATTGGCTGAGCTGCTGCTCGCGCAGAACCGTGTCGACGAGGCAGAGCGGTTCGCGCTCGCCGCGCGCGAGACCGTGAGTCCCCACGACGTCAGCTCGCTCGCGACGACGACGATGTCGCTCGGCCTCGTGCGCGCCGCGCAGGGCCGCGACGACGAGGCGGAAGAGCTCCTGCGCCAGGCCTACGACACGATCGCGGCGACCGAGCACCGGAAGATCCAGTGCGAGACCCTGCAGGCGCTCGTCGGGTTCCTCCGCGACCGCGGCCGCGAGGACGAGGCCGACGAGCTCGACGCCCGCCGCGAGGGCGTCCTGGCCGAGGCGGCGAGCGCGGCCTAGCCGGTTGGCGGTGGCGGGGCCGCCGCGGCGCGGCTACCGTGCCGGCCGTGGACTGGTCGACCTACCACGCGGTCAGCGTCTTTGCCGGACACCACCGGACGCTCGCCCACGTGGCCTACGGCTTCGAGACCTACGGCGTCGTCGTGTATGCCGCGCTGGTCGTGGCGCTCTGGTTCGCGACGCGGCCCGGTCATGACCGCAGGGGCAAGCTCGCGGCGCTCGCCGGCACGGCGTCCGGCGGCCTCGCCCTCCTGGCCAACCAGGCGATCGCGGCTTTCTGGCACCGGCCACGCCCGTATGAGACCCATCCGGGCGTCTACCACCTGAGCCACTCGCACGACCCGTCGTTTCCGAGCGACCACGCGAGCGCGGCCTTCGGGATCGCCTTCGGCGTCTACTTCGTCGACCGCCGCCTGGGGCGCTTGTTCCTCGCGATTGCGACGTTGATCGGCGTCGGCCGCATCTTCGTCGGCGCGCACTACCCGTCGGACGTGCTCGCCGGCGTGTTGGTTGGCGCGCTGGCCGCGGCCCTGGTCGTGTTCCTCTGCCGGCCGCTGCTGCGACGGGTGATCCTGCTACTCGAGCGGCTGACCGATCCCGTGGTCGGGCCGCTCTACCGCCGGTTCGGCCGGACCGAGGCCTGAGCGCGCCGCGGCGAGAGCGCCGCGAGGATCGCGTGGTCGGACTCGAGGTCGGGCGACTCCGAGATCACCGTCGCCGCGCGCTTGAACTTCCGTAGCGCCAGCCTGAGCGGGTCGGCGCGGAGCGTGCCCTCGCCGTAGGGCAGGTGCTTCGTCTCGTTGCGGTTCGCGTAGGCGATGTCCGAGAAGTGGATGTGGAAGGGCGCGCCGGGCTCCAGCACCTCGTCGGCGGCCTCGAGCGCAGCCGTGAACGGCTCGACGTCGGTGAAGGCGCCGTCGCTCGTCGCGTGCATGTGGGCGAAGTCGAGCACGGGGCGGACCCAGCCGCAGCGGCGCGAGATCTCGACCACGTCGTCGAGGCTGCCGATCTCGCGGACGCGGCCCATCACCTCGACGCCGAACGGCACCGCGCGGTCCTTGCCCTCCAGCCGCTCGCGCAGCTCGGACAGCTGCTCGCAGACCGACTTGATCGCGGCGGCCCGCGTGCGGCCGAGCAGGAAGCCTGGGTGGAAGACGACGACCTCGGCGCCCGCGGCCCTCGCGATCCCGGCCGAGTGGTCGAGCATGCCGACCGCCATCCGCTGCTTCTTGTCGCGCTCGACGTGGCCCATGAAGCCCGCGATCGGCGCGTGGACGGAAAGCGCGACCTTCGCCGTGCGCGCGAGCTTGCCGAACTCCGCGGCCCAGTCGTAGTCCATCCAGAACTTGCCCTCGAAGTCGATCTCGCAGGCGTCGAAGCCGCGCTCCTGCAGCAGCGCGATCGCCGCCTGCGGGCTCTCGCGCGAAGGCACCCGCGCGGGGCCGAACCGGACCTTTCCCACGCGGGCAGCCTATTCCGTCCGATGCTCCAGCTACCTTCGCGCCATGGCCAAGCGTCCTTCCCGAATCGACCTGCTCGAGCTCGACATCGACCTCCGCCTCGCCGACCTCTGGCGGGAGGCCGCCGACATCGGCGAGTGGAATCTCGAGGTGGTCGCGGCGTTCATGCGCGCGGCCTACGGCAAGGGCTACTGCGACGCGCTCACCGAGGACAACCCCGGCAGCCTCTGCGAGGAGCACGGCTACCGGATTCCGTCGCGGCGCAACGAGCCGGCACCAGAGCCCTCGTAAGCTCCGTACAATCCACGGCGTGGCCCGGAACCCACGCTCGGTCCGCCTGGTAATCGCCCTGTCGGTCGCGGCGGTGCTCGCGGTCTTTCTGCTCTACGTCTCGATCGCCGGCGGCCGCACCGCGCAGCTGAAGCCGAGCGAGCTCGCCGGCCACACGGGAACCGTCTCGCTGGTCGGCAAGGTCGTCGGCCCGGTGCACGGCGCCGGCTACTCGAAGGACGGGCTGCGCTTCAAGGTGGGCGACATCGGCGGGACGAAGACGGTGCCCGTCGTCTACCGCGGCAGCGTCCCCGACCAGTTCAAGCTCGGGCGCCACGTGGTCGTGAACGGCCGCTATGCGCACGGCACGTTCGTCGCGAAGCGGGACTCGCTCGTGACGAAGTGCCCCTCGAAGTACGCGCCGAAGAAGAGCTGATGTGGCTCGCGCTCGGCGCGCTGCTCGCCGTGCTCTGCGTGCTCTTCGTCGCGCGGCCGTTCCTGCGTGACCCCCAGCCCGCGGACGACACACTCGACCTCCCGGCCGAGGCCGAGCAGGAGCGAATCGCGCTCGCGGAGGAGCGAGACCGCGCGCTCGCGGCGCTGAAGGAGCTCGAGTTTGACCACCGCACGGGCAAGGTCTCGGACGACGACTACCGCGCGCAGGTCGGGCCGATGCGCCGCCGCGCCGCCGAGGCGCTGCGGGCGCTCGACCCGCAGCCGAGGGAAGAGCGGGTGCGCGCGCGTGGCTAGCTGCGCGAACTGCGGATCGCAGCTGCCGCCGCGGAGCCGCTTCTGCCCCGAGTGCGGCAGGCGCGTCGAGGCAGGGCCGGGGGAGACGGCGGTACAGGAGCTGCCGCCGGACGAGACGGGCCCGGTTCCAGTCGAGTACGCAACCGCGCGGCCCCGTTACTTCGGCGTGATCCGGCCGGGCCGGCTCCTCGCGCCGGCAGGCGCGGTCTGGCGGGCGCTGCGGGAGACGACCGGCTACGCGGTTGAGTCCGTCGCCGCCCATTCGGGCGCCCGCGTCGACCTCTACCGCCAGCGGCGCGAGCTCTCGGAGCTGCTGGCCCAAAGGGCAGAAAGTGCCCGCATTTTGGGGGAAACGGTGTACGCTGCTGACGAGGAAGGGACCGAATCGGCCCGCACCAGGATGGCAGAGCTGGACGGGCTGGTCAGCGCGAAGGAGGAGGAGATGGAGCAGACAGCCGCCGCCGCCATGGAGCGAATCCAGCGTGCGCAGCTCCAGGCGCAGCCGACGCAGATCGAGCCCCCAGCGCCCTCGCCGGAGCCGCTCCCCGAGCCGAGCCCGCCGCCGCAGCCGGTCCCTGTCCCCGAGCCGACGCCCGAGCCTTCGGAGCCGCCCGGGCCAGCGCACGTCCCCGAGCCAGGCCCCGTCCCGAGCCCGCCGGTTCGACCGGAGTAACCGCGGAGGGCAGGGACGCCTGCCCGATCGCCGAAGTTTCGCGCAGATGCGCCTTCGCCTCCTCGTGCCTCTCGTGGCGGTTCTCGTGGCGGCAGCCGCGGCGCCCGCGAGCGGCGACGTTACGAGCCGTAAGGCCGCCATCGACGCGAAGCTCCAGCGCGTCCAGGCGAAGATCGCCTGGGCGCAGCAACGCGAGCGCGAGCTGGCGACCGAGATCGCGTCCGTGAACGGACAGATCCGTGGGCTGGCGACCCAGGTCGGGGTCGTCTCCGACCGCCTCGCGCCGCTCGAGCGAGACCTCGCGCTCCACCAGGAGAAGCTCGCCCGCCTGAACGAGCTCTTCCAGCTGCAGACCAGCCGCTACCACTTCTACCGCAGCGAGTACCGGGCGCTGGTGGACCGCCTTGGCAACCGGCTCGTCGACCTCTACGAGCAGGGCGAGCCGAGCACGCTGGAGGTGCTGTTCGCGTCGAAGAGCTTCAACGACCTGATCGACCAGGCGGAGGTGGCCGACTCGCTCGGCACCCAGGATCGGTCGATCGCCGACCAGGTCGGCACCGCCAAGGAGCGCGTGCGCGTGCAGCGCGAGCACACGAAGAAGTTCCGCTCGCTGGTCGCGGCCGAGGTACGGACGATCGCAGTGCGCACGAACCAGGTGCGCGCGTTGCGCGACGAGCTGCTCGCGAGCCAGAACCGGCTCGCGGCCGCTCGCGCCACCAAGCGCGACGCGCTGCAGAACGTGAAGGAGTCGAAGTCGGAGTTCCTGCACGAGGCGGCCGGCCTGCAGCAGGCGAGCGCGAGCCTCGCCGCGCAGATCCGCTCGGCACAGTCGTCGAGCTTGTCGTACTCGCCTCCGGGCGACGTGACGCCGTCGGCCGCTGGCTTCATCTGGCCGGTCAACGGGCCGGTGACGAGCCCCTTCGGCTGGCGCTGGGGCCGGATGCACGAGGGCATCGACATCGGCGTCGGCTACGGCACGCCGATCCGGGCCGCAGCCGCCGGCCGCGTCGTCTACGCGGGCTGGATGTCCGGCTACGGAAACCTCGTCGCGATCGACCACGGCGGCGGCATCTCGACCGCCTACGGGCACCAGTCGAGCATCGCCGTCGGCCTTGGCCAGGTCGTCTCGCAGGGCCAGACGATCGGCTACGTCGGCTGCACCGGGCACTGCTTCGGGCCGCATCTGCACTTCGAGGTGCGCGTCAACGGCACGCCCGTCGATCCGCTCGGCTACCTGTAGCCGGTTCGAGAACGCTAGGCCAGGCCGAAGGTCTGGGCCAGCAGGAACAGGTTCAGCCCCGAGATCAACGCGGCCACGGCCGCTGCCACGGCCGTCGTCGTCTTCCTGTTGACGAGCGTGCCCATGAGCTCGCGGCGGCTCGTGAACCACACGAGCGGGATGAGCGCGAACGGGATCCCGAACGAGAGCACGACCTGGCTGATGACTAGCGTGCGCGTGGGATCGAGGCCGATCGCCGCGACGACGAGCGCCGGCAGCATCGTCACCAGCCGGCGGACGAAGATCGGGATCTGCCGGTCGACGAACCCCTGCATCACGACCTGCCCCGCGAGCGTGCCGACGGTCGAGCTCGACAGGCCGGACGCGAGCAGCGCCAGCGCGAAGAGCGTGCTAGAGGCGCCGCCGAGGATCGGCTCCAGCGTCCTGTGCGCGGTCTCGAGCGAGGCGACGTTCAGCAACCCCGACTTGTAGAAGACGCTCGCGGCCACGACCAGCATCGCCATGTTGATCAGCCCCGCGATCGACATGGCGACGACGACGTCGACCTTGGTGTAGCGGTACAGCAACCGCGCCTCGCGGTCGTTTTGGGGGACGACGCGGTTCTGTGTGAGCGCCGAGTGGAGGTAGATCACGTGCGGCATCACCGTCGCGCCGAGGATCCCGACCGCCAGCAGGAGCGACTCGCCCCCGGCGAACTGGGGCTTGACCGCATGCAGGGCGACGGTCCCGAGCGGCGCGTGTGCGTACCACAGCTCGGCCAGGTAGCAGGCGCCGATCGCGCCCACGAAGGCGGCGATCACGGCCTCGAACGTGCGCAGGCCGAAGCGCTGCAGGCCGAGGATCGCGAAGGTCACGATTCCGGTGAGGACCGCGGCCGGAAAGAGGGCCATCCCGAAGAGCAGGTGAAAGCCGAGCGCGGCGCCGAGGAACTCGGCGAGGTCGGTGGCCATCGCGATCAGCTCCGCCTGGATCCAGAGTCCGAAGGAGGTGCGGCGCGAGAAGCGCTCGCGGCACACCTCCGGGAGATTGCGGCCGGTGGCGATCCCGAGCTTGGCCGACAGCGTCTGGATCAGCATCGCCATCAGGTTCGAGGCGAGGATCACCCAGCAGAGCGTGTAGCCGAACTTCGAGCCGCCCGCGATGTTCGTCGCGAAGTTCCCCGGGTCGATGTAGGCGACGCACGCGACGAATGCCGGGCCGAGGAAGGGGAGGATGCGCCAGCCGCGCGGGTACCCGCGGAGCGCGTCCTCCGCGACCTGCACGCTGCCGGCTGCGACGGCACCTGACCGTGTCGCCATCACGGTCTCAGTCTAGCCCAGGTTTAGGCGCGTCTAAACTTTTGCGAGGCGGAGATCGGGCAGGTTGCGCCAGCGGCCGTCGACGTCGAAGCCGTAGCCGACGAAGAACTCATCCGGGACGGTGAAGCCGACGTAGTCGACCGGTAGGTCGTCGACGAGGCGCCGGTACGGCCGGTCGAGCAGCGCCGCCACGCGCAGGCTCGCGGGCTTGCGCAGGTCGAACAGCTTGCGCAGGTAGTTGAGCGTCAAGCCGGTGTCGACGACGTCCTCGACGAGCAGCACGTCGAGGCCGGTGACCGGGATCGCGCAGTCCTTCAGCAGCCGCACGCGCGAGTGGCCGCCGGTGTCGGCGCCGTTGTAGCCCGTCAGCTCGACGAAGTCGATCTGGTGCGAGATCGAGATCGCGCGCGAGAGGTCGGTGAGGAAGACGAAGCTCGCCTTCAGCAGCGAGACGAGCAGCAGCTCCCGGCTGTCGTAGTCGCGGGAGATCTCGGCCCCGAGCTCCTCGACGCGGCTGTGCAGCGCCTCGGCGCTGAGGAAGACCTCGCCGACGCGCGCGTCGCCGGCTAACGCGTCGCTTGCGATGCCGGCCTCAGGACGCGCGAGCTCCGCTCGTGTGTCCGCCTGAATTGACCGCTCGGTGCCGTTGGACGCAAATCGAAACCGCTCTAGGACGCCAGGTCGAGCCGGTAGCGCTGGGCCAGCCGCTCGATGTCGCGCTTGTAGAAGAGCTTCACGCGCACCTCGGGGTAGCGCTCGCGCAGCTTGCGCAGCTTGCGGTTCTTCCGCGTCACCAGCCGCTGCTTCATCACCGTGATCTCGAGGTAGAGGTTCTGCTCGGGCAGGAAGAAGTCGGGCGTGAAAGCCTGGGCGATGCGCCCGTCCTCGCCTTCCTCGAGCACGAAGGTATGCGGCTCGTACTCCCAGGGGACGCCGTAGAAGTCCAGCACCTTGGCGCACTCGCGCTCGGCCTCGTTTGCGAACCGCGGCGGCTCCTTCTGGGAATCCACCTGGAAATCGCCGATTTCTTCCACCCGTCGTGCAGGGTAGCAACGGCTGCGGACGCGGCCCCTCCGCCCGACGTGATAGAAGGCGCCCCCGGAATGGCGCGTCTCCGGCTCACACCGCAGAAGAACGCCTTCTTCGAGCTCTACGCGAACGCCTCGGCGAACGCCGTCGAGATCGCCCGCCTGCTCGTCGACCTGCTCGACCGGTTCCCCGACGACGGCGACGCGCTGATCGCGCAGATCAAGGAGCGCGAGCACGAGGGCGACCGGCTCACGCACGAGGTCGTGCTGTTGCTCAACCGCACCTTCGTCACGCCGTTCGATCGCGACGACATGTACCGACTCGCGGGGGCGATCGACGACGTCTGCGACCACGTCGACGAGGCGGCCGACAACCTCGGCTCCTGGGGTGTGGAGCGGGTCCCGCAGAAGGCGCGCGACCAGGCGGAGGTGATCCTGCAGGCGACGACGATGCTCGACGAGGCGGTCCGCCGGCTCGACGGGTTCCGAGACTCCAGCGACCAGCTGGCCGAGCTGCGCGAGCTCGAGGACCGCGGCGACCAGCTGGAGCGTGACGCCGTCGCGGAGCTCTTCTCCTCCACCGACGACGCAAAGGTGATCATCCGCTGGAAGGACATCCACGAGCGGCTCGAGGAAGCCGTCGATGCACTGGAGAACGCGGCGGACGTGCTCGAGGCGATCGTGGTCAAGAACCGCTAGCGCCTTAGCCATGGACAACGTCCTGCTCGTCGTGGTCGTCCTAGTCGCGCTCGGCTTCGACTTCACGAACGGCTTCCATGACACCGCGAACGCCGTCGCGACCTCGGTCTCGACGCGCGCCCTCTCGCCGCGGTTGGCCGTGCTGGTCGCCGCCGCCGCGAACCTCGCCGGCGCGTTCGTCACGACCGCGGTCGCCAAGACGGTGGGGAAGGGGATCATCGACACGGGCCTCGCGAACGAGAAGACGGTGCTCGCGGCACTGATCGGCGCGATCGTCTGGAACCTGATCACGTGGTGGCTGGGGCTGCCGTCGAGCTCGTCCCACGCCCTGATCGGCGGCCTCGTCGGCGCCGCGATCGCTCAGTCGGGCCTGGAGGGCGTGCAGTGGCACGGGCTCCTCCACAACGTCCTGATCCCCGCGCTGGCGGCTCCGACGATCGCCTTCTTCGCCGGGTTCCTGCTCCTGCTCGCGATCTTCTGGGTGTTCGTGTGGATGACGCCTGGCTTTGCAAACCGCACCTTCCGGCTAGGGCAGCTCGTCTCCGGAACCTGGGTCGCGTTCACCCACGGCGCGAACGACGCGCAGAAGACGATGGGCGTGATCGCGCTCGCGCTCTTCGAAGGCGGGCACCTGTCGCACTTCTACATCCCGACCTGGGTGATCGTCGCCGCGGGCCTGGCGATCGCGGCCGGCACCTACTTCGGCGGCTGGCGGATCATGCGGACGCTGGGCCAGCGTGTCTTCAACATGGAGCCGGCCAGCGGCTTCGCCGCGCAGATCACGGGGGGCCTGACGATCTACGCGGCGACGAAGCTCGGGTACCCGCTCTCGACGACCCACGTGATCACCGGCTCCGTCATGGGAGCGGGGGCGACGAAGCGGCTCTCGGCCGTGCGCTGGGGCGTCGCCGGCAACATCGTCACCGCCTGGATCCTGACGCTCCCCGCGGCGGCGATCGTCGCCGCGGCGCTCTACTGGCCGGTGCAGGGGATCTTCTAGGCCACGGCTCCTTCGCTGGCTGCAACCGGCTTGCTGCCGGTCTGCTGCCACGCGCCCGTCCGGTTGGCATCAGGACGAGCGAACACCGAGAGGAGCACATCATGAAGAAGCTCGCAACCATTGGAACCGTCGTCGCCATCGGCGTGCTCGGCATCGTCGGGACGGCGGTCGCCAAGCCGACGGCAATGTCTCCGGCGCAGTCGGGGATGACCCCGGCCGAGTACCACGCGCTGATCGTCCGGAGCGAGGCCCTGAACCAGAAGTACGGCCTCGGCCAGAAGGCCGAGCAGGCGAACCTGCGCGGCAAGCTCGAAGAGATCGGGGCGTGGGCAGTGCCTTCGACCTCGAAGCAGAAGCCGGTCGTTGGGATGACCAAGGCCGAGTACCGGGCGCTGCTGCTGCGCAGCGAGGCCCTGAACCAGAAGTACGGCCTCGGCGTCGAGTCGCTGACGCTCGAGCGCGGCAACCATCAGCGCTTCGGCAGCGGCAACCCGCTCAGCAACGTCGACCAGGTCGCTCCGTCGACGTCCACGGATTCCACGGGCATCCAGTGGAACACGGTCGGGATCGGCATGGGGGCGCTGCTCGGGTTCGCGGCGCTCATCGGAACCGCCCTCTTCAGCGTCCGTCACCGCGGACACCTGGGAACCTCGTAAACCACGTCGCCGCGCGACGAGCGGGCCCGCCAAGGGCCCGCTCGTCACAAGGCACTACGAAAGGAGGAAGCGATGTTCTACGACACCGACAGCCGTCTCCAGCTCGCCCGCGAACACGCAGATCGACTGGCAGCCGAGATGCGACGCTCTCGTCGGCTCACGACAGACGAGGCCGGGTACCCCAGCTGGGCCAGGTTGGGCCCGGCCCTGGCCGGGAGCTTGGAGCGCCTGCGCCGCCGCGGCGGCCTCCACACGCCTGCGTACGACGCGTAGGGGAAGGGCAAAGGCCGCGGCTCCTGACGCCGCGGCCTTTGCCTGCGTTCAGGATCAGGCTGCTACCGAGCCCGGTACCAGCGTGACCGGGTGGCCCCACCAGACGATCCGCTGTTCGCCTGCGTGGTTCCGCATCAGCGCGACGGCAACGGCGAACGCCTCTCCCTCCTGCACCTCGTGGTCGCCGACCTTCCCGAGCAGCATTCTCCACTTGGGCGCCGGCTCCGTCGGAAACTCGAGCCTGCCGCCGGTGGTGGACATCTCCGTTGCTGCCGCGTCGGCGCCGCCGCGTTGGAAGACCCACGCGCAGAGCTCCACCAGCTGCTGCTCTGGCGGCAAGCCGCTCGTCGGATCCAACGGCCCGTGCGCATTGACGTTGCCGTTGCCCGCCAGCTCCAACTTTTCGTCGAATCTGATCATCGAACCACCGCCAATCCGACCCCTCGGTACGGTGTCGGCGATGGTCTCACATCCCGCCTGGCTCCACTAGCTGGGCACGAGCTCTCTCGGCAGCGGCGAGATTTCCCTTCCGCTCGTACAGTCGGAGTCCTGCGGAAATCGCGTCCGCCGCTTCTGCTGCGCGACCGTCGGCGTGGAGAACCTCTGCGAGATCGACGAGCGCGTCGCCGTGGTAGGTGAGGAGGTCCGTGTCTGCCGCGAGCTGGACTGCCTCGCGGGCGAGCACCTCGGCGTCCTCGCCTCGCCCCTGCCGGGCAAGAATCTTCGCCTGCACTCCCCGCCACACGACCTGCACTGACAGATCTTCGCTCGCGGCGAGGTCGCGGCTGACGCGGCAATACTCCGCCGCCTCGTCGTAGCGACCCTGCGCGTAGATCGCCTGAGCCAGCATCGCAGCGGTGGTTGCAAGGAGCGCCTTCTCGCCCAGCTCGTCGAGTTGGTCGTAGCCGCGACGGAGCCGCTCCTCGGCAGCAACGGCGCAACCGGCGAGCATCTCCACGCACGCTTCGAGTTGGGCTGCGCCGGCCGCTGCGAACATGAGATCGAACTCCTCGAGGATGGCATTGGCCTGACGTACGAGCGACCGTGCGATGTCGAACTCGCACTGCATCGCATGGAGCACCGCCAGCGGATGGAGTACTCCGGCGACGGCCGCCGGACTTCCCTCGACCTGCTCGCCCAGCTCGTTGCAGTGGCCGATCGCCTCAGCAATAGGCATCGGCCCGGCGACGGCTGCATGAGCCCTCCAGACGGCGATCTCGAACAGCTCGCGGTGCTCGCCTGCTCGCTCTGCAGATTCGGCAGCGCGCTGCCATGCCTCGCCCGCGGCGGCGATCTGACCAGCGAGCCACGAGATGAGCGCAAGCAGGTACCACGCCCGGCACTGACCGAGGTCATCTCCGCGCCGCTCGAACACCTGCAGCGCCGCGTCGGCGACGATCTGCGCCTCGTCCAGAGTGCCGCCGTCCGCCTGCAGCCGGACCAGCTGCTGCTCGACCTGTGCGCGCGCCGCGAGCAGCTCGTCACCCTTCGCCAGCTCGATTGCCTCCGTGAGCACCCGGTCGGCGGCTGCAAGCTTTCCCGCCTCTAGGAGCGCAGCGCCCAGCGTGGGCAGTAACGGCAACCGTTTCGGATCGTCCCGTGGGAGGAGCGCCGTCGCCCGTTCGAGGAAGTCTGCCGCGCCGGCGGCATCGCCCCGAAGCAGCAGCTTCTGCGAAGCGGCCTCGAGCCGCGTCTGAGCCTCGTGGGCGAGCTCCAGCCCGTGGGCGTCGACGAGCCCGAGCTGAGCGCGACAGCGGTACGCCTGCTCGAGGTGGTAGCCGACGATCTCGTCCTCGCCGCGAGGAGTCATCCCCAACCAGCGGGCCAAGTGCTCGTGGAGCTCCGCGCACTGCTCTCTCGGCAAGCCCTCGTAGGCGGCCTCCCGGATGAGCACGTGAGTGAACCGAAACGAGTCCTCCCCGCCGCGTAGCGGGCGACCCGGCTCGATCAGCTTCCTGCGGACGAGCGCCATCATGCGGCCGCCGAGCGCGGCCCGGTCCGGCTCGGGAAGAAGCGCGGCCACCGAACTCCACCTGAAGTTCCGGCCTTCGACCGAGGCTCGTTCGAGCACCGTGCGCTCCGCGGGATCGAGGCTCGCGATCCGGGCGGCGAGCACGGCCTGGATGCTCGGGGGAAGGGCCTCCGTCTCACCGCGTTCCTCGTCGGTGGCGACGAGTTGCTCGAGAAACAGCGGGTTGCCCTCGGCCGTCCGCACGATCCTGGCGGTCTCGAGCAACCCCAGGTCGCCCGAGGTGAGCGACTCCACGAGCTTCCGTGCGTCGGTCTCGGACAGTGCCTCCAAGGCGACGACCGATCGCTTCCCGTCGTCGGCGGCCCATGACGGGCGGGTCTCGAGCAGCTCCGGGCGCGCGAGGCAGACCACGAGTAGCGGCGTCCCGCCCGAGAAGGCGATGAGGTACTCGATCAGGTCGAGCAAGAGGGGCTCGGCCCAGTGGACGTCCTCGAAGCCGACGATCAGTGGACGCTCTGCGGCGACGGCCTCGAACAGCTTCCGCACTGCCCAGAAGGTCTCCTCCGCCGGCGCCGTCTCGTCCGACAGGCCGACCAGCGCTCGCATCCGTCGCGCCACGAGCTCCGACTCCTCGCCCGGGCCCATCAGCTTGGCTATGCCCTCGTCGGGGTCGTCTCCGGCAAGCTGTCGCACGATCTCGATCAACGGGTGGTAGGTGATCGCCTCCCCGTAGGAGAGGCATCGCCCGACGGCGACCGTGGCGGCTTCGGCGGCCTCCAGAACCAGCTCGCGGGCGATGCGCGTCTTCCCGATTCCGGCCGGCCCGACGATCGTGCAGAGCCTGCACGCGCGCTGCTCGCGCGACATTGCGAAGGCCTCTCGAAGCGCTTCCCGTTCACGCTCACGGCCGACGAACGGCGTCGTCGCGCGCGTGGGGACCGGTTCCGTCTCGGCCAGGTCGAGCAGCCTCCACGCGTGCACCGGCGCCGACCGCCCTTTGACCTCGATCGGCTCGAGCGGCTCCGCGCGGACGTTGTCCGCTACCAGCCGGTACGTGCGTTCCCCGAGCAGGATCTCCCAGGCCTCGGCTCCCTGCTCCAACCGGGCCGCGACATTGACGGAATCGCCCGTGGCGAAGGTCTCGCGCCCGGCCCCGCCGCCGACGAAAACGTCCCCCGAGTTCACGCCGATCCTGATGCCGAGCTCGACCCCGCTCGCCTCCATGAGCTCGTCGCGGAGTCGCGTGACCGCCTCGCGCAGCTCGATCGCCGCACGTACGGCTCGCAGCGCGTCGTCCTCGTGCAGCTCGGTCATCCCGAAGAAGGCAACCACGGCGTCGCCGATGAACTTCTCGATCTCGCCTCCATGTCGCTCGAGGATCTCGCGCGCGATCTCCGAGTAGCGCTCCAGGATCCGGTGCACCGATTCCGGATCGAGTAGCTCGCCGAGGGTCGTCGAGTCGACCACGTCGGCGAAGACCACGGTCGTCGGCCGCCGACCGCGCACCGGTTCGTGTGGAGACGGCCCAGCGACGGGCGTGGTCGTGGTGGGGAGCTCGCTCGCCGCCGCGGCGGGCTCGAGCTCCGGGTCGTGGCTGAGCATCCGGCGCTCGAGCTCACGCAGCTCGGCACCCGGCTCCAGTCCCAGCTCCTCGTCGAGGAGCGTCCGCGTCTCGCGGTAGACCTCGAGCGCGTCAGTCTGACGGCCGGCTGCGTAGAGGCCGCGCATCAGCTGGGCGCGGAGCCGCTCGCGGAAGGGATGTTCTGCCACGAGCGCGCGTAGCTCGGGCACCACCTCGCGCTCCCGGCCGCGGGCGAGGTCGGCCTCGAGCCGGTCCTCGAGCACCTGCAGACGCGACTCCTCGAGCCGGTCGGCCTCGCGGCGGAGGGCTTCCGCAGGGAGGCCGCCGAGAGCCGGGCCGCGCCAGAGCGCGAGCGCCTCGCGCAGCAGCGCCGCGGCGCGCTCGGAGTCGGCCGCGCCCAGCGCCGCCCGCCCTTCGTCCGCGAGCCGCTCGAACCGCGTCAGGTCGAGTCGGTCGCCGTCGATGACCAGGGCGTAGCCGCCCGCCCTGCTCTCGATCGCGCCGGGCGAGAGCAACCGCCGCAGGCGGGAGACGTACACCTGCACCGTCTTCGCCGCGGTTTCGGGCGGTTTCTCCCAGAGCTCCTCGACCAGCAGCTCGAGCGGGACCGTGCGCCCGGCGCGCAAGAGGAGCGAACCGAGCACCGTCTGCTGCCTGGTGCCGCCGAGCGGAACCCGCACTCCGCTGCCGTCGAGCACCTCGAGCGACCCCAGGACGCGGTACTCCATCGCTCCTCCGAGACAGACTCCCTTCCGGCGACCGTAGCACCGAAAACCGGCTGCTACCACCGAAAACCGCCTGCTACAAGGCGTTGGCGGGCTCTACACTGCGCGCATGCCGCAGGGTCGCAACGGCGGGTCGTTCACGATCGCGCAGATCTCCGACATCCACTGCGGAGGGCCCGACTTCGTCCCGAACCTGATGGAGCGCGCGGTCGCGGAGATCAACGAGCTCGATCCGGACATGGTCATCTGCTCGGGCGACCTCACGACCTTCGGCTTCAAGCACGAGTACGCGATGGCCAAGGGCTACCTCGACCGCATCCAGTGTGACTCGTTGGTGGTCATCCCGGGCAACCACGACTCCCGCAACGTCGGCTACGTGCACTTCGAGGACATGTTCGGCGAGCGCAATTCCGTCATGCGCCTCGGCGGAGTGACGGTGGTCGCCGTCGACTCGACCGAGCCGGACCTCGACCACGGCCAGATCGGCCGTGGTCGCTACCGCTGGATCGAGGAGCAGTTCGCGGGCGAGGCCGACCTGCGCATCTTCGTGCTGCACCACCACCTGTTGCCCGTCCCGGGGACGGGGCGCGAGCGGAACGTCGTCTACGACGCGGGCGACTGCATCGAGTGCCTGCAGCGGGCCGGAGTCGACCTGGTCCTCTCCGGCCACAAGCACGTGCCGTACGCCTGGCGGCTCGAGAACCTGTTCGTGGTGAACGCGGGCACGGTCTCCTCGAAGCGCCTGCGCGGCAAGACGCGCCCTTGCTACAACGTGATCGAGGTCAGCGACCGCCACGTCGACGTCTGGCGCAAGTACCCGTTCCACGGGCAGGAGCGGATCATCCAGTTCTCCACCGAGACCCGCGCGTTCGAGAAGTACACGTCGCGGATCGAGGACGAGGTCACGACGAGAGCCTGATGCGCGCTCTGGCCGTCTGCGATGGCGAGCACTACCCGCCCGTGGTGCGCGACGCGCTGGAGGCACTGCCGTACGACGTCGCCGGGCTCTGGCTCGCAGGCGGGAGCGAGAAGCTGCGCGGGGGCGAGGACTACGGCGTGCCCGTGGTGGACTCACTCGAGCTCGCGATCGCCGAGCTCGAGGCGGGGCTGGTCGTCGATCTCTCCGACGAGCCGGTGCTCGGGCCTCGCGAGCGGCTACGGCTCGCGAGCCGCGTGCTCGCGCTCGGGCTCCCCTACGTGGGCACGGACTTCCGCTTCGACCCACCCGAGCTGGCACCGTTTCCGCGGCCGTCTCTCTCGGTGATCGGGACCGGCAAGCGCGTCGGGAAGACCGCGGTGACGGGACACCTGGCGCGGCTGCTCGCGCGCGACCGCGACGTCGTCGTCGTGGCGATGGGCCGCGGCGGGCCGCCCGGGCCGGAGGTCGCCGAGGTGCGGCCGACGCTGGAGCGTCTGCTCGAGCTCTCGCGGGCCGGCAGGCACGCGGCGTCCGACTACCTCGAGACGGCGGCGCTCGCAGGCGTGGTCACGATCGGCTGCCGCCGCTGCGGCGGCGGCTTCGCGGGCTCGCCGGGCGAGTCGAACGTGCTCGCCGGCGCCGCGCTGGCGGCCGAGCGCGAGCCCGATCTCGTGATCTTCGACGGCAGCGGGGCGGCGATCCCTCCAATCGACACCGGCGCGCGCATCCTCGTGACGAGCGCGGCGCAGCCTGCCGAGGTCTCCACCGGCTACCTGAACGCCTATCGGATCCTCGTCTCCGACCTGGTGGTGGTCACCGGCGGCCTCGTTGAGCGGCTCGCCGAGGCGATCCACGACGTCAAGCAGCTCCCGGTGGTGCCGGTCGAGCTGCGGCCGCGGCCGGCCTCACCCGTAGTAGGGCGGCGGGTCGCCTACTTCTCGACCGCCCCGGCCGAGGCGCACGAGGCGATCGAGCGACACCTGCGCGAGGAGCACGGTGCCGACGTCACGCTCGTCTCGGGCAACCTTGCCCGCCGGGAGGAGCTGCGCGACGAGCTCGCGCGCGCCGACGCCGAGGTCTTCCTGGTCGAGATCAAGGCGGCCGCGATCGACGTCGTCGCCGAGGCAGCGCTCGAGCGCGGGGTGGAGGTGGTGTTCGCCGACAACGAGCTCGTGCCGGTGGGGGTTCACGACCTCGACGTCGAGCTCGTCCGCCTGGCCGACACGGCGGCCGCGAAGGAGGTTGTGCCACGGTGACCGACCGGCGCTACCGCCAGCCGCTGCCGCTCGGCGCCGAGGACGGGCTGCCGTTCTCGAAGGGGCTGATGGCGCGTGCCCTGATCGCCGCCGGGCTCTCGCCCGACCGCGCGTACGAGCTCGCGCTCGCGCTCGAGGCCGACCTGGAGAAGAGCGACCGCCAGTCGGTCTCGATCCAGCGGCTGGAGGAGCTCGCGCACGAGTCCCTCGGCCCCGAGGACGGCGCGAACGCGATGCGCCGGCTGCGCCGCTACCAGGACCTCTACGACCTGGACGTGCCGATCATCCTGCTCGTGGGCGGGGCGACCGGCACCGGCAAGTCGTCGGTCGCGACCGACGTCGCCTACCGGCTCGGGATCACGCGGGTGACCTCGACGGACTTCGTCCGCCAGACGATGCGGGCGTTCTTCTCGCGCGAGTTCATGCCCGCGATCCACCACTCGAGCTTCGACGCCGGGCACGCGACGGCCGACGACGAAGCCGACGCGGCCAAGGCTGTGCTCGACGGCTTCCTCGAGCAGACCCGTGACGTGCTCGTCGGCGTCCAGGCCGCGATCGACCGCGCGCTCGAGGAGGGTTGGTCGATGGTGCTCGAGGGCGTGCACCTCGTTCCCGGGATGCTCCCACGGCAGATCGAGGGCGCGCTCGTGGTCCAGTGCGTGCTCGCGATCAACGACCCGGAGGCCCACGCGAGCCACTTCTGGATCCGGGACACCGACTCCGAGGGCGTCCGACCGTACGAGAAGTACCTCGACGCCTTCGACGACATCAGGCTCGTCCAGGAGTACATCCTGGGGCGAGCGAGCAAGCACGAGGTGCCCGTGGTCGAGAACGGCAACATCGAGGATGCGATCGGCGAGGTGATGGAGCTCGTGCTGAACGCGGCCGAGCCGCTGCAGGTGCGCGGATGACGCAGACCGAGCCGGAAGCCCGCAGCGAGCCGCTCGGCACCGACGCCCGCTTCTGCCTCTGCGAGAGCTACGCCCGCGTGACGGAGCGGGCGGCGCTCGCGGGCGCCCGCTGGCTCGGGCGGGCCGAGCAGGAGACGGCCGAGGAGGACGCCTCAACGGCGATGCGCCTCGCGCTCGAGCAGCTGCCGATCGACGGGCACGTCGTGATCGGCGCGGGCGACGAGGGCGGCCAACTCGCCGGCGGTGCGCGCCTCGGCGCTGGCGGGATGGAGGTCGATCTCGCGCTCGACCCGCTCGAGGGCCGTGGGGTGGTCGCGCGCGGCGGCTACGGCGCGATGTCGATGGTCGCGGTCGGAGATCCCGGCGCCTTCCAGCGCCTCCCGGACATGTACATGCGCAAGATGGCCGTCGGCCCGAAGGCGCGCGGCTCGATCGACCTCAAGCAGCCGGTCGGGGACAACATCCGCGCGATCGCCGACGCGTTCGGCCGCATGGTCAACGACGTCACGACGATCGTGCTCGACCGGCCGCGCCACCACGACCTGATCGAGGAGATCCGGGCCGCGGGGGCCCGCATCAAGCTGATCCAGGACGGCGACGTGACCGCGTCGATCTCGGCGGCCATCCGCGGGACGAACGACCACCTCGCGATCGGCATCGGCGGCACGCGGCAGGCCGTGCTGACCGCGGCGGCGCTGCGCTGCCTCGGTGGCGAGCTGCAGGCGCAGCTCTGGCCTACCGCCCGGAGCGAGGTCGAGGCGGCGCAGGAAGCCGGGGTGGACGACCTCGAGCGGCTGTTCACGATCGAGGACCTCGCACCCGGCGAGGTGATCGTCGCCGCCACCGGCGTCTCGAACGGCGACCTGCTGCGCGGGGTGCGCTTTCTCGCCGACAGCGCCCGCACGCATTCGCTCGTGATGTGCACGCGCTGCAACTGGGTCCGGTTCGTCGACGGCATCCACTTCTTCGCCCGCGAGCGGCGCGAGGAAGTGCGCCTGCTCGGCTTTTGATGGCGGCTCTCGTCGGCGGGAGCTGCCTCTGCGGCGGCGTGCGCTTCGAGGTCGAGCTGCCGTTCCTGCGGGCGAATCACTGCCACTGCTCGCTCTGCCGCAAGCACTCCGGCACGTTCGGCCTCTCGCAGGGCCGCGTCCCGCGCCGGCAGTTCCGGCTGCTCGCAGGCGAGGAGCTGCTGCACGTCTACCGACCGGAGACCGGGACCGTGGTGAAGGTCTTCTGCTCCGAGTGCGGCTCCAGCCTGTTCGGCGGCAGCTGGCCGGAGGGGGACGAGGTCTCGATCAGGCTCGGCTCGCTGGACGCCGACCCCGGGATCCGGCCGCAGTGGCACCAGTTCGTCGACTCGCGCGCGCCGTGGAACGAGCTTCCCGAGGACGGCCTGCCTCGATACCCTGGGGCCCCATGACGCGCGACGACGTGATCGAGGCGCTCCGCTCCGTCGAGGATCCCGAGCTCGGAATGGACATCGTCGAGCTCGGCCTGCTCTACGACGCCGAGGTGCAGGGCTCGAAGGTGAAGGTGTTCTACAGCCTGACCTCGATGGGCTGCCCGGCCGGGCCGCTGATCCAGCAGAACATCGAGGAGGTCCTGCGCTCGCTGCCCGAGGTCGAGGAGGTCGAGACGGAGCTGACCTGGGACCCACCGTGGACGCCGGACAAGATGTCCGACGACGCGAAGTTCATCCTCGGCTTCGGCTAGCTACTGAATCCCGGTGTCGAGGTGGAAATCGACCCGGACGACCCGTCCTCGGGGCACCCTGACGACCCGGGGGGTCAGCCCCGTCCCCACCCTGCGCCGCGGCGTCGTCACGACATAGGAGCCGGCTCGCAGCCTGACGGAGTACGTGCCCGACCTCGTCGTTCTCACCTCGATCATCTTGCCGGCACGCCTGAACTGAAGGAGAACCCGGCGAGCCGGAGCCTCACACGAGTCGTCGGTGTGGCAGACGGGGCTCGTCGGTCCCTCCAGCACCAGCCCACGGAGGCCCGAGGCGTGTCTTGCTCCGGCCGTGCCGGCGAACGCGAACAGCGGCACCAGCGCGGCGATGCCGACAGCTGTCAAACGCACGTCCGGAACTGTAACGCGGCGCCGTTGAAGCCACGCCGGCGGCGGCATAGAGTCGCCCTGATGTAGCTGGCGACCAAGGGGAGGGACACGATGACTCGACCTTCGACCCAGACGCTCCGCGCGCGGACGTTGCTCCTGGGGCTTGCGCTGCTCACCGCGCTGCTGGCGGCGGTGATCTGTGCTGGCGCCGCGGGTAGCGGCTCGGCCGCGGTCGCGCCGGGCGAACGCCTAGGAACCAACCCGACGCCTACGATCACGTGGGACACGGCACACGACGTCTCGCCGCCCCTGCGCGACCTGGCGGCGGGCAGGACGGCTCCCGACGCGGAGGATCCCGCCAACGAGCCCGACCTCGGCCCGATCTCGGCAGCGGACAACGGGCACACGAGCGACGGCGCCCTGCAGTCGGTGCTGCCGGCAGCAACGATCCCCTCGACGGCGCAGAACTTCGAGGGCCTCAGCAACGAGGACAACTTCAACATCTTCGGCTTCCGGGTGAACCCGCCCGACCCGAACGGCGAGGTCGGGCCGAACAACTACGTCGAGATGGTGAATCTCACCTTCGCCGTCTACGACAAGAGCGGCACCAGGCTGCTCGGCCCGGTCGACACGGGCACGCTCTGGGACAACTTCGCAGTGCCGGATTGCACCGAGCCGTCGGGCGACCCGGTCGTCCTCTACGACCAGTTCACCGACCGCTGGATTCTCTCGCAGTTCACGACGAGCGGGCTCGACGATCCCAGCAAGCCGTTCTGGAACTGCGTCGCGGTCTCGACGACGAGCGATCCGACGGGTAGCTACTACCGCTATGCGTTCGAGACCGGGCACTTCCAGTTCTTCCCGGACTACCCGAAGTACGGGAACTGGACGGACTCGTACGTCCTGACCACCCGTGAGTTCGGCCCGACGGTCGAGTACGGCATCGGCGTCTACGCCCTCGAGAAGAACAAGATGGTGAACGGGCAGCCTGCACGGGCGGTCAACTTCTTCCTCGACGGGAACGAGCCGGGCATCCTGCCGCTCGTCGGCGACGGACTTCTCCCGGCCGACGTCGACGGGAAGCAGAAGCCGAAGACGGACTCCACGATCCCGATCGTGGGGACTCAGGACGACAACGCGTCGTACGGGGCGACGTTCGACGCTCTGAACATCTTCGACCTGTCCGTGAAATGGCGATCGACGCCGGTCGCCTCGCTGGCACTGAAGGCGCAGCTCCCGACGGCGGCGTTCGACTCGATCTTCCCCTGCGCGCCGACCGCGCGTGACTGCCTGCCTCAGCCGGGCATCGTGAATCCGGACCAGTACCTCGACATCCTCTCCTACCGGCAGCGGCCGACGTTCCGGCTCGCCTACCGCAACTTCAAGGACTACGAGTCGCTGGTCACGAGCCAGTCGGTCGAGGCGACCCCGGGGATCGCCGGCGAGCGCTGGTACGAGATCAGGCGGATGGGCGGGACGTACAGCCTGTACCAGCAGGGCACGTACGCACCCGGAGACGGCGTCCACCGCTGGATGGGCAGCATCGCCCAGGACAAGAAGGGCGACATGGGGCTCGGGTACAGCGTCGTGAACGGGACCACCGTCTACCCGGGCATCCGCTACACGGGCCGCCTCGCCGGAGACCCGCTCGGGCAGATGACATTGGGCGAAGGCACGATCGCGAACGGCTCGGGCGTTCAGACGACGACGAACTCGCGCTGGGGCGACTACACAGACATGACGGTCGACCCGGTCGACGACTGCACCTTCTGGTACGTGAACGAGTACTACCCGACGTCGGGAACCCCGGCCGACGGTAGGCCGTGGCACACCCGGATCGCGAGCTTCAAGCTGCCCGGGTGCGCATGAGCTGAGCGGCAGCGGAGCCGGCGCGATCGCCTCGTGCCGGCTCCGCGCTCGCTTCTGGGCGGGGCAGGGTCGCGTGAGCGCACTCCTGCGCGACGCCGCCGAGAGCGACCTCGACGCCTTCTACGAGCAGAAGGCCGACGAAGCGGTTCCGACGATCCTCAACCTTTGGCTAGGTCGAATTCGGAAATCAGGGTGCTACGTTCGGTCTCAGTCATCACGGGATGCAGAGGGGGTCGCCCACCCTGAAGTCAAGTTGGAACTCCCGAATCAAGAGCCGCCTCGGGCGGGTCTCGAATACGAGCCGCGTCTCGTTCCTCGTGGCGATCGCGCTCGCCGGTTTCGCCGGCGCCTACCTGCCTGCTACCGGATCGAGCTCGGGGGCGGCGACAACCACGCTCCCGAACCCCGACCCGTATCGGCCGACCACGCGGAGCGCACCGCCGCCGCCACCGCCGCCACCACCCCGACGTATGTCGCTCCTCAGCCGCCGCCTCCTCCGCCACCACCGGCCACGACCGCCGCGCCGCCGACCCCACGACCTCCGGTCAAACGCGCCCCGAAGAAGACGCCCGTGCGCCGCACGCACGAGCCCGATCACAAGGGGGCCGTGGCGGCTCGGCGAACGCGCCTGAACTCAAAGCTGCTGCCCTCGGCGGGTGAGCGGCCCCGCCCGCACCTCGTCGCGGCCGCCGTGCCCGTGCCGCCTGCCGCAACGACCCACGAGCTGCACGTTCCGCCCGCCGTTGTCGGGTTTCTTCGCGGTGTCCTTCGCGCTCCTGCTGGCGGCGGCTGCCGTCGCGGTCGTTCCCGCGCGCGCGCTGCCGTCCCGGCTCTCCGCAGCGATCGACGGACGGCGTGAGCTGCTCCTGCTGGGAGCGCTGGGCATTCTCGGGTTCGCCTTTGCGCTCATGCTCCTCCTCGGCCTCGCCTCCGCATGAACGGCGGCCTTCGCCATCCGGCTCGTGGCGCACAACTCCTCGTCGCCGGCTCGCTCGTCGCGGTCTCGCTCTCGCTGCTGATCGGTTCTGCGACCGCGGCCTCCAGCGACGGCTACACGACGGACATCACGCCCGCCGACGTTGTCCCGAGCGGAACCGGCACGTACACGATCGCGCTCAACAACCTCAACAGCTCGACCGATGCCGCGAACAACGGGCACGTCGAGAGTCCCGGCGGGGTTCACCGTCGACCCTTCAACGCTCGTGGCGACGACCACTACGGCGGGAACCTGCTCCGCGGCCGACTGGACGGTCACGTTCGACGTGCCGCCGCTGCCGCCCTTCATCCACGCGATCTCGCCTCCGGGAGCAGAGAACGCGCTGTGTCCGGGCGGGACGCTGCTCATCACCTTCTCGGCCACTGCCCCCGCAACCGAGGGGTCGTACTCCTGGCCGACGACGCTGGCGCTCGACACGACGCAGTTCGATCTGCGAGGGGCCCAGCCGGCCGTGACGGTGGACGGAACCGCCCCACCGACGCCGATCATCTCGAACGCGCCGCCGGACCCTTCGACGAGCTCGACCGCCTCCTTCTCGTTCACGGACGGCGACGCCACGGCGACGCTCCTCTGCCAGCTCGATGGCGGCGCGTTCTCGGCATGTACGAGTCCAACGACCTATACAGGGCTCGCCGACGGCCCCCACACGTTCGCGGTCAAGGCCGTAGACGCCGCCGGAAACCAGAGCGCTGCGGTATCCGCAGGCTGGACGATCGACGCCACGCCGCCCCCGTCGCCGACGCTCGTGGCGATGCCGCCGACCGTCACCGCCTCGACCTCCGCAAGCTTCTCGTTCACCGACGACGACGCCAGCGCGAGCTTCCTCTGCAACCTGGACGGCGCCGGGTTCTCCGCATGCACCAGTCCCCAGGGTTATGCCGGTCTTTCCGCCGGTTCGCACCTCTTCGAGGTCAAGGCCCGCGACCCGGTCGGCAACGACAGCCCGCCGACCTCCTACAGCTGGGTCATCGACCTGACCAACCCGGTCGTGACGATCGATCCCGCTACCGAGCCGAGCAATCCGACGAACACCACCGGGGCGAGCTTCGAATTCACGTCGAACAAGGCCGGGAGCAGCTTCGAATGTGCGCTGGACGGGGCCGGCTTTGCCTCTTGCACGAGCCCGGCCGGCTACTCCAACCTGGCCGACGGCGCGCACCAGTTCGCGGTCAGGGCGACGGATTCGCTCGGCACGACCGGCCTGGCCACCACCTGGAGTTGGACGGTCGACACGGTCGCGCCGTCGGCGCCTGCCATCACCTCCGCTCCCCGGAGCCAGAACCAACTCGCGGACCGCGATCGTCGCCTTCCACGGCGGCGAGACCGGCCTCAGCTTCTCGTGCCGGCTCGACGGGGGAGCGTTCGCCGCGTGTGGCAGCCCGATCAGCTACGGCAACCTGGCCGACGGGGCGCACTCGTTCACGGTCCGCTCGAAGGATGCCGCCGGTAACGTCGGCCCTGCGGCCGCACGAGGGTGGGTCGTGGACACGCGCCCGCCGCATACGAGCATCACCAGTACCCCTCCGAACGTCAGCAGCACCGCCTCCGCGACGTTCGCGTTCGCGAGCAGCGAAGCGTCGAGCTTCTCGTGCAGCCTCGACGGCGGTGCCTTTTCCGCGTGCTCCTCGCCGAGGAGCTACGGCGGGCTGCTCGACGGCGGCCACACCTTCCGCGTGCGGGCGACCGACCTGGCGGGAAACACGGACCCCGCGCCGCCGGCGTACTCCTGGCAGGTGCTCGCCCTGCTTCCCCCGGACACGACTCCTCCAGGCAAGGTCAAGCGGCTGAAGGTGGCCGTACGCTACGGCTTCCTCCGCTTGGCCTGGCTACCGCCTGCAGACACCGATCTCGACCACGTCCAGATCCAGCGGAGGCGGAGCGCGACGGGCGGTTCGGAGACGACGGTTTACCAGGGACGCGGACGGAAGTACACCGACCGGCGCTTCGAGAACGGCTCGTACTTCATGTACCGCGTCAGGAGTTACGACGGAGCGGGCAACGCGTCTCGCGCAGCCAACGTTCCGGTCTCGCCCGCCGCGCTGCTGACCACCCCACGCGACGGCCGCGTCGTTCGGGGCTCGGTCCAGCTGGCGTGGGCGGCCGTCCCGCGGGCGGGCTACTACAACGTCCAGCTCTATCGCGGTGCGCAGAAGCTCCTGAGCGCGTGGCCCGCGAAGGCGCGGCTCGCCCTCGCCAAGCGCTGGGTCTACCAGAGCCGCGAGTTTCGGCTGGCGAAGGGGTTCTACCGCTGGTACGTGTGGCCCGGCTTCGGCGCGCGCTTGCAGGCGAAGTACGGACACCTCCTCGGCACGGGCACTTTCGCCGTCCGTTGAGGTGAAGCCGCTGCTCCGCGACGTCGCCGAGAGCGACCTCGACGCCTTCTACCAGCAGCAGCTCGACCCCGAGGCGACGGCCATGGCGCTCTTCCCCGCCCGCGACCGCGAGGCGTTCGACGCGCACTGGCGGCGGGTGCTCGCCGACGACTCGGCCGTGAAGAGGACGATCGTCGACGGCGGCGCGGTCGCCGGGCACGTGCTCTGCTGGGAGCAGGACGGGCGGCGCCTGGTCGGCTACTGGCTGGGGCGCGAGTTCTGGGGGCGCGGGCTCGCGAGCGCGGGCCTGGCCGAGCTCGTGGCGGAGCTGCGTCACCGGCCGCTGCACGCCTGGGTAGCCGCCGGCAACGTCGGCTCCATTCGCGTGCTCCAGAAGTGCGGCTTCGGCGAGGTCAAGCGGCGATCCGAGCACGACGAGCGCATCGGCGAGGTCGTCGAGGAGCTTCTCTTCGAGCTCGGCTAGTAGATGAACGGCAGGAGCATGCGCGGCGTCCGCTCGCGATAGGCGTCGTAGCCGCGGAGGCGTTCGGCGAGCCAGGCCTCCTCGCGGTGCGCCTTCAGCGCGAGGAAGAGCGCCAGGACCACGGCCAGCGCGAGCCCGATCACGGTCGCGAAGACGATCGCCCAGCCTAGGGCGATCAGGATGCCACCGCCGTACATGGGGTGCCGGGCCAGGCCGAAAGCGCCGGTGGTGATTAGGCTCCTGCGACGACGCCGGGGCCGGGAACGGCGTCAGCGAGCGGCCGAGCTGAACGGCCGCCGACACGAGCAGCAGCAGGCCCAAGGCGAGCAAGGATCCTCCCACGAGGTAGGCGACGACGGCCCAGCCGCCGCTCCAGCCGCGTCCGGCGAGCGCGGACAGGAAGACGCCTGCCATCAGCAGCGCCTGACCGGCCACCCAGCCCCCGCCGCGCTTGCCGAGCGCCGGCAGGCGGGCCATCAGAGCGGCTCGAAGCGGGCGGTGAAGTGCCGCAGCTGGGGCGGCTCCGAGACGATCCTGAGGCCGCGCAGCGACGGAGCCCGGGCGGCGACGGTCTCGCAGACCTCGATCACGTAGTCGATGTGGCTCTGGGTGTAGGTGCGGCGCGGAATCGCGAGCCGGACGAGGTCCATCGCGGCCGGCTCCTCCGTGCCGTCCGGCCGCCGGCCGAACATCACCGTCCCGATCTCGACCGCGCGGATGCCGCCCGCGACGAAGAGCTCGACCGCAAGGGCCTGGCCCGGATACTCGAGCGGCGGAATCGTGGGGGAGGAGGGCGCGGGCGTCGACGTAGATCGCGTGCCCGCCGAACGGCTGCACAACGGGGATCCCGGCCCGCTGCAGGCCCTCGCCGAGGTAGGCGGTCGAGCGGACGCGGTAGCGGAGGTAGTCGTGGTCGACGGATTCCTTCAGCCCCTGCGCAACGGCCTCGAGGTCGCGCCCGGCGAGGCCGCCGTAGGTCGGGAAGCCCTCCGTCAGGATCTCGACCGCGCGGCAGCGCTCGGCAAGCTCGTCGTCGTTCACCGCGAGCCAGCCGCCGATGTTGCGCGAGTGGGTCCTTCTTCGCACTCATCGTCATCCCGTCGGCCAGAGACGCGCACTCGCGCACGATCTCCGCGACCGCGCGGCCTCCCTGGCCGGGCTCGCGCTCGCGGATGAACCACGCGTTCTCGGCGAACCGGCACGCGTCCAGGAAGAGCGGCACCCCGAAGCGGTCGCACAGCTCCCGCGCGCCGCGCAGGTTCTCGAGCGAGACGGGCTGCCCGCCCCCGGAGTTGTTCGTGATCGTGACCATCACCAGCGGTACGTCGCCGCTCGCGCTCGGCGAGCAGCCGCTCGAGCGCGTCGAGGTCGAGGTTGCCCTTGAACGGATGCAGTGCCGACGGATCGCGGCCCTTCGGGGATCACGAGGTCGACCGCCTCGGCCCCCGTCGCCTCGACGTTCGCCCGCGTGGTGTCGAAGTGCGTGTTGTTGGGGACGACCTTCCCCGGGCCGGCGACGATCTCGAAGAGGATCCACTCGGCCGCCCGCCCCTGGTGGGTCGGGATCACGTGCTCGAACGGGAACAGCTCCTGGACGGCGGTCGAGGAACCGGTACCACGAGGGCGACCCGGCGTAGCTCTCGTCTCCCCGCTGGATCGCGGCCCACTGGTCGCGTGACATCGCGCCCGTGCCGGAGTCGGTCAGCAGGTCGATCAGCACCTCGGCGGCCCGGACGGCGAAGAGGTTGTAGCCGGCCGCCTCCACGGTTGCCCGGCGCTCCTCCTCGCCGGTGATCCTCAGCGGCTCGACGGAGTGGATCCGGAAGGGCTCGATGACCGTCCGGAACGCCATCCGCCCGAGACCCTAGGCACCCGTCGGCGAGACGTCGCTCACCGGCCGTTCCTCTTCTGCCCGCCGCTCCCTCGGCGCCTCGCCCCGGAAGCCGACGACGGCGAGTACGACCGTGGCGATGAAGGCGAAGAAGACGGCGATGATCCCCGCTGCAGGCATGTCGACGTGGTCGCCGGCGGCGGAGTCGACCACCAGCGTTGGCCCGAAGAGCGAGATCAGCAGCGCGGCACCCCACATCGCGACGATGGCGAGGGAGGCCCAGATCCACCTCGCGTACATGACTCCTCCTTTCCTGACACAACGCTTGCGCCCGTGCCCGTCGCGCGCATCCGCGGATCGCCGGATCGCCCGCCGGGAGAACTACTGTCGGCGGCGCGAACGTGGTAGGACCTGCGCGTGGCGCTTTTCGCCCGGCTCTTCGGCTGGTTCCGGCGCCGGCCGCAGCAGCCGGTGTACGACGAGCGGGACGCGTACGCACGTTGCCACGGCGAACGGGTGAGCGAGATCGTGGTGATGCCGAAGCCGCAGCCGCGGCCGCGCGTGCTGCCGAAGCTTCGGGGCGATTACCTGCGCCGCTGCTTCGAGGAGCGCCTCGAGTCGCGGCGCGCGCTAGGCCACCGCGTCGAGCGTACGGGCGAGCCGCAACCCCTCGGCGAGAGTCGGGTCGGGCCGGAGGATGAGCGTCTCGCAGGGAGCGTGGACGAGGATCCACTGGAGCTCCTTCGGCGTGAAGCCGTGGTTGCGGCCCGCCGGAGCGGGGGCGACGATCCGGTCGAACCGCTCGACATCCCAGAGCCGCTGGAGCGCGTGGGTGGGAGTGCGGCCGGTCTCGACGCGAGCGTCCACCGGTAGCCCGGCGCGCAGGGCCGCGTGCTCGACCGCCTCGAGCAGCGGCATCGCGATCGCGACCTGGTGCTGCATCGGCGCGTCGAGCCGGTACTCGAGCGGCGTGACGATCAGGTAGGCCGGCACGAGCGTCGCCTCCTCGGCTCGCGCGACGCGGATCGCCGCCTCGAGCACGATCGGGTCGAGCTCGCCGCCGGTGAACGGGACGAGCACCGCCGGCCGCCCGTCGCGCGCCGCAGGCTTGCGGCCGCCAGAACGACGAGCACGCTCACTCGACGCGCTCCTCCCGCTGCGCCCGGTCGGCGACGACGCGGATGTCGAGACCGGGCAGCTCCCGGACCATCCGCGAGAGCAGGGAGCCGCCGAAGATCTCGCGCCGCCGCGACTCGTCGGGCGTGCCGACGAAGACGTAGGTCGAGCCGCGTTCGGCCGCGACGCGGCGCACGGTCTCGACGAGGTCGTCTCCCGTCGGCCTCGAGGAAGTGGATCGCCGAGGATGCTCGCGAGCCGCCGCAGCGCGGCCAGCTGCGTCGCCTCCTCCTCGCTCGGTTCGGGCCGCCCGGGCCGCACCCAGAGCGCGTCGATCTCGGCGCCGAGCCGCTGTGCCGACCGCCACGCGCGCCGCAGGATCCGCTGCGACTTCGGCTGCGGCTCGATCAGGGCCAGGATGCGCTCGGCGACGGCCTGCTTGCTGAGCGGCTCGAGCAGCGCGGGCTGGCGGCGCGCCTCGACGTCCTCGGCCACCTCGCGCAGCACGAGCTCGCGCAGCGCGGCCAGGTTCTCGTGCCGGAAGAAGTTCTCGAGCGCGACCTCGGCCCGCTCTCTCGGGTAGACCTTGCCTGCGCGCAGGCGCTCCTGCAGCTCCTCCGGCGAGAGGTCGACGAGCACGACCTCGTCGGCCTCGTCGAGGATCCGGTCCGGGAAGGTCTCGCGCACGCGGACCCCGGTGAGCTCGAAGATCGCGTCGTTGAGGCTCTCGAGGTGCTGGACGTTGACCGTGGAGATGACGTCGATGCCGGCGACGAGAATCTCCTCGATGTCCTCGTAGCGCTTGTCGTTGCGCATCGCGGACGCGTTCGTGTGGGCGAGCTCGTCGACCAGGGCGAGCTCCGGCTTGCGCGCGATGACGGCGTCGACGTCCATCTCGTCGAGCTCGAGCTCGCCGTGGGCGGTGCGCAGGCGCGGCACGACCTCGAGCCCCTCGGCGCGGGCGACCGTCTCGGGCCGGTCGTGAGGCTCGAGGTAGCCGATCACGACGTCGCGGCCCAGCTCTCGGGCCTGCTGCCCCTCCTGGAGCATGCGGTAGGTCTTGCCGACTCCCGCTGCCATTCCGACCAGGATCCGGTAATGACCGCGCACCTCATCGACCTTAGTGCGCGCTCATGCGCCGAAGAGGTTGTGGACGACCAGGTCGATCAGCTTGATGCCGACGAACGGCAAGATCACGCCGCCGAGGCCGTAGATCAGCAGGTTGCGCCGCAGCAGGGCGGTCGCCCCGATCGCGCGGTACTTGACGCCGCGCAGCGCGAGCGGCACGAGCGCCGGGATGATCAGGGCGTTGAAGATGATCGCGGAGACGATCGCGCTCTTCGGCGTGCCCAGGTGCATGACGTTCAGCGAGTTCAGCGGCCCACGCTCGCCTGGCTTCGTCGCGTAGGTGAAGGCGAACATCGCCGGCAGGATCGCGAAGTACTTGGCGACGTCGTTGGCGATCGAGAACGTCGTCAGCGCGCCGCGCGTGATCAGCTGCTGCTTCGCCACCTCGACGATCTCGATCAGCTTCGTCGGGTTGTTGTCGAGGTCGACCATGTTGCCGGCCTCCTTCGCCGCTGAGGTGCCGGCGTTCATCGCGACGCCGACGTCCGACTGCGCGAGCGCGGGAGCGTCGTTGGTGCCGTCACCGGTCATCGCGACCATGCGCCCCTTGGCCTGCTCCTCCTTGATCAGGGCCATCTTCGCCTCGGGCGTCGCTTCGGCGAGGAAGTCGTCGACGCCTGCCTCCTGGGCGATCACGGCCGCGGTGACGCGGTTGTCGCCGGTGATCATGACCGTGCGGATGCCCATCTTCCGCAGCTCGTCGAAGCGCTCGCCCATGCCGCCCTTGACGATGTCCTTCAGGTGGATGACGCCGAGCACGAAGTTGTCCTGGGCGACGACGAGCGGCGTGCCGCCGGCCCGGGCGATCTTGTCGACCTCCTCGTCGAGGCGCTCGGGCGTATGGCCGCCCTGGTCCTCGCACGAAGCGCTTGATCGCATCGGCCGCGCCCTTGCGGAGCCGCTTGCCGTCGAAGTCGACGCCGCTCATGCGCGTCGTCGCCGAGAACGGGATGAAGGCGCCTCAGCTCGTCGAGCTCGCGGCCGCGCAGGCCGTACTGCTCCTTGGCGAGCACGACGATCGAGCGGCCCTCCGGGGTCTCGTCGGCGAGCGAGGAGAGCTGCGCGGCCTCGGCGAGCTCGCTTCGGCCGACGCCGTCCACGGGCACGAACTCGCTCGCCTGCCGGTTGCCGAGGGTGATCGTGCCCGTCTTGTCGAGCAGGAGCACGTCAACGTCTCCCGCCGCCTCGACGGCTCGGCCGGACATCGCGAGCACGTTGCGCTGCACCATCCGGTCCATCCCGGCGATGCCGATCGCCGACAGCAGCGCGCCGATCGTGGTCGGGATGAGCGCGACGAGCAGCGCGATCAGGACCGTCTGCGAGGTCGGCGTGCCCGGCGTAGATCGCGAACGGCCGCAGCGTGACGACCGCGGCCAGGAAGGTGATCGTGAGGCCCGAGAGCAGGATGTTGAGCGCGATCTCGTTCGGGGTCTTGCGCCGCTCGGCGCCCTCGACGAGCGCGATCATGCGGTCGAGGAACGACTTGCCCGGCTCCTGCGTGACCAGCACGACGAGCTGGTCGGAGAGGAGCTTGGTGCCGCCGGTGACGGCCGAGCGGTCGCCGCCGGACTCGCGGATCACCGGAGCGGACTCGCCGGTGATCGCGGACTCGTCGACCGAGCCGACGCCCTCGATGATCTCGCCGTCCGCCGGGATGATCTCGCCCGCGTTGACGACGACGACGTCGCCCTTCTGCAGCTCGGGCGCGGGCACGTCCTCGATCCCGCCGGTGTCGGAGCGCCGGTGAGCGATCGTCGTCGTCCGCGTCGCGCGCAGCGCGTTCGCCTGCGCCTTGCCGCGGCCTTCGGCGATCGCCTCGGCGAAGTTCGCGAACAGCACGGTCAGCCAGAGCCAGATCGCGATCACGCCGACGAACCAGAGCTGGCCGTACTGGCCGCGCGCGAGCTCGAGGAAGAAGATGACGGTGGTGATCACGCTGCCGAGCTCGACGATGAACATCACCGGGTTCCGCACCTGCTGCCGCGGGTCGAGCTTGGGGAACGAGTCGCGGATCGCGACGAGCGACGAGCTCGCGCGAGAAGACGCTTGCCGACTTGCGTGCCATCTACTTCCCTTGCTCCTTGTCGAGGGCGAGGTTCAACTCGAGGACGTTCACGCCGGGCTCGCCGAAGAAGCCCCAGCTCCGTCCGTCGGTGTTCTCGCGAGATCAGCTGCTGCACGGTGGCGAGCGGGAGGTGCCGGACCGCCGCGACCCGCGGCGCCTGGAGGTCCGCGTAGGCGGGCGAGATGTGCGGGTCGATGCCCGAGCCCGAGGTCGTGACGGCGTCGACCGGGATGTCGTGGATCGTCAGGCCGGGGTTGTACGGGCGCTCGAGCTTCAGGATCGCCGCCGCCTGCTGCTTGAACGCCTTGGCGAGGTCGGGGTTGGTCGGGCCGAGGTTCGCGAAGGTCGTGCCGCCGGCGTTGTAGGCCGGCGCGGTCGCGGAGGGCCGCTCGTGGAAGTACTTCGGCTTGGTGAAGGCCTGTGCCGCGAGGCGCGAGCCGACGACCTGGCCGTTCGACCTTGATCAGGCTGCCGTCGGCCTGGCTCGAGAAGGCGACCTGCGCGAAGCCGGTGAAGAGCGCGGGGATCGCGAGCCCGAACACGAGCGTGAGCACGACGACGGCGATCGCGGAGGACTTGAGCTCGCGCAGCATCAGTGCGATCAGCCCCTCGACGATCGGCCCGAGCGTCAGGGCCGGGAAGACCATCAGGCCGGCGGTGAGCATGATCACGCCGACGAGCAGCACGACGAACGTCGGCCCGTCGGTGCGGAAGGTGCCGGCCGACACGGGCGCGACCTTCTTGCCGGCGAGCGAGCCGGCGAGGGCGAGCGCCGCCAGCAGCGGCGCGAAGCGGCCGAGCAGCAGCGCCACCGACCCGAACGAGGCGGAGAAGCTCGTCGCGCCGTAGCCGGCGAAGGCGCTGCCGTTGTTGTTCGACTGCGAGGTGTAGGCGTACAGCGCCTCGGTGAACCCGTGCGCGCCCGGGTTGAAGATCGACTCGAGCCCGGACTTCGTCACGACGGAGACGGCGGCCATGATGAGCACCATCGTCGGGACGAAAAGGGCTCCGACCGCGGCGTACTTGATCTGCCGCGCCTCGATCTTCTTGCCCAGGTATTCGGGCGTACGGCCCACCATCAGCCCCGCGATGAAGACCGCGATCACGATGTAGAAGAACATCCCGTACAGGCCGGAGCCGACCCCGCCGAAGATCACCTCGCCGAAGAACATGTTCACGAGCGGGACCGCGCCGCCGTAGGCCGTCAGCGCGTCATGGCCGCCGTTGACCGAGCCGTTCGAGGCCTCGGTCGTGACCGTCGCCCAGAGCGCCGTGTTGGCGATGCCGAAGCGAACCTCCTTGTCGGCCATGTTGCCGCCGCTCTGGCCGTGGCCCTGCGTGATGTTCACGCCGGAGGAGCGGAGTACCTGGGAGCTGTGCTGCTCGGACGGCAGGGCGACGCCGACCCCGATCACGAAGACCGCGAACATCGCCGCGAACACCATCCAGGCGTGGCGCCGCGCGAGCACCATCTTCCCGAACATGAACACCTGCGCCGCCGGGATCAGCAGGATCGAGATCACCTCGAGGAAGTTCGTCAGCCCGTTCGGGTTCTCGAAGGGCATGGCGGAGTTCGAGTTGTAGAAGCCGCCGCCGTTCGTCCCCAGCTGCTTGATCGCGATCATCAGCGCGACCGGGCCGCGCGCGATCGTCTGGGCGACGCCCTCGAGCGTCTTCGCGGTCGCGTGCCCGGCGAACGTCTGGGGCACGCCCTGCGAGAGCAGGATCAGCCCGAGGATCAGCGCGAGCGGGAGCAGGATGTAGGTGAGCGAGCGGTAGAGGTCGACCCAGAAGTTGCCGAGCTCCTTCGAGCTCCGGCGGCTGAGACCGCGGATCACCGCGGCCAGCACGGCCATTCCGACCCCGGCCGAGACGAACTGCTGCACGGCCAGGCCGGCCATCTGCGACAGGTACGACATCGTGTACTCGCCGCCGTAGTACTGCCAGTTCGTGTTCGTCACGAAGCTCGCGGTCGTGTTCAGCGCGATGTGCGAGGGCACGCCCTTCAGGTGGTCGGGGTTGAGGAACAGGTGGCCCTGCAGGCGCTGGATCGCATAGAGCACGCCGAAGAAGAGGATCGATGAAGACGAGCACGCTCTTCGAGTAGCTCTTCCAGTCCTGCTCACGCTCCCGCTCGGTCCGCACGAGGCGGTAGAAGCCGTTCTCGAGCCCGGACAGCCAGCGGACGCGGAATGCCGGCGCGTAGACCCGCGCCATGTACAGGCCGAGCGGGTACGCCAAGGCGATCAGGACGATCGCGTAGACGAGGATCTGGGCGATTCCCTGGCCGGTCATCTAGAGCCGCTCCCCGCGGAACAGCGCGTAGACGAGGTACGCGAACACGAGGATCGAGATCGCGAGCCCGATGGCGTCGGCGAGCGGACATCAGACCCGCTCGAGCACGTAGAGGAGCAGGAACACGAAGGCGAAGCAGGCGAGTGCGATGGCGAGCGCCGCGAGGTCGTACATCAGAGCTTCCCTCCGACGAGCGCCGAGCCCGGCGTGTTGGACGGTGGAGTGGACTCGTTGCGGCGCGTGGGCGTCGGCACGTCGAGGGCGGAGAGGCCGCGCTCGAGCGTCGCCGCCTCCAGTGCGCGTCCGCCGTGATCGCCGCTCGAGCACCCAGGCCCATGAACCCAACCTACGACCGTCGGCCTGAAGCCCGTGTGAAGGTTGCGGCTCGCAGCGTGAAGAAATCCTGAAGGCGGGCTAGCCGCGCGAAGCCGGATCGACGAGCCGGTAACCGGCGCCGGGCTCGGTCAGCAGGTAGCGCGGCCGTGCCGGGTCGGGCTCGATCTTCCGCCGCAGCTGCGAGACGTGGACGTGCAGCAGGTTGGACTCGCTGCCGTAGCCCGGGCCCCAGACTTCCTGCAGGATCGTGCGGTGGGTGAGCAGCTTGCCCTCGTTGCGCGCGAGGACCGTAGCGAGCTCGAACTGGTGCGGCGTCAGGTGCACCGGCTTGCCCGCCGGCGCGGAGCTCGCGCTTCTCGAGGTCGAGCTCGAGCTCCCCGATCGTGAGCACCGGCTCGCCCGAGGGGTCGGCCCGCCGCAGCACCGCGCGCAGGCGCGCGATCAGCTCGTCGATCCCGACCGGCTTGGTGACGTAGTCGTCCGCGCCTGCGTCGAGCGCGGCGACCTTCTCGCGCTCGTCGCCGACCGCCGAGAGGACGATCACCGGCGCCGAGCTCCACGTGCGCAGCTCGCGCACGACCTCGGTGCCCGTGCCGTCGGGGAGCACGAGGTCGAGGATCACGGCCTCCGGCGGTCGCATCGCCGCGGCGGCCAGCGCGCGCTCGGCGGTCTCGGCCGTCTCGACCTCGTAGCCCGCGCCGCGCAGGCTCGTCTGCAGCGCGCGCAGGATCTGCCGCTCGTCGTCGACCACGAGGATGCGCGGCGCCGCTCACGCGTCCTCCGCGGTCGTGCACGCCGGGAGGGCGAGCACGAACGTCGCGCCCTGCCCGGGCCGCGACTCCGCCCAGACGCGTGCGTCGTTCGCCTCCGCGAAGCCGCGCGCGATCGCGAGCCCGAGCCCCGCGCCGCGGCCGGCGCCGTCGGTTCCGCGTTGGAAGGGCTCGAAGATGCGCTCCCGATCCTCGGGGCGGACACCCGGGCCCGTGGTCGACGACCCGCACGAGCACCCGGCTCGGCGTGCCGCGTCGACCTGCACTCGCACCGGCTCGTGCTGCGGGCGAGTACTTGAGCGCGTTCTCGAACAGGTTGACGAGCACGCGCTCGATCTGCTGCGCGTCGACCCGCACCGCGCGCGCGGCTCCTCGGCAGCTCGACGCTCGATCCGGCGTCCGGCCTCGCCGAGTCTCGTCGAGCGCCTGGGCGATCGAGGTCGTCGACCGGCCAGACGTCGGGCTCGGGCTGCGCGGCGCCCGCCTCGAGCGCGAGACAGGTCGAGCAGGTTGCCGATCAGGCGGTCGAGGCGGCCGGCCTCGTGCGAGGATCGTCGCGACGAGCTCCCGCTCGTCGTCGCGAGTCGAGCTCGAGGTCCTCCTGCGCGAGCGCGCTGGCCGAGGTGAGGATCGCCATCAGCGGGCTGCGCAGGTCGTGGCTGACCGCGCGGAGGATCGCGGTCTTGACCGCGTCGCTGCGCCGCAGCGACTCCGCCTCGAAGGCTTCCGCCGCGAGCCGCTGCCTGTCGATCGCGACGCCGAGCAGCGATGCGAGCGCGGGCAGCAGGCGCCTGCGAGCGGCGGCGCCTCCGGGCCTGCGGGTTCACGAGCCGGATCGTCCCGACGCGTCGTCCGTCTGCCAGGAGCGGATGCCGGTCCGGAGCCAGCGTCGCGTCCGGCCCGAGCTCGATCGTCGCGCGTTCGACCTGCAGCGCGTCCGCGGCCTCCGCGGCGATACGCTCGAGCTCGCCGGTGACGTCGCCGCGCTCCAGCAGCGAGCGCGCGATCTCCGCGAGGAGCGCCGCCTCGGTCGCCCGACGGCGCGAGCGTGCCGCGAGCTCGCTGACCACCACCGAGGTGACGACGAACACGCCGAGCGCGAACCAGTTGCGGGAGTCCTGCAGCGTGAACGTGTGCGTCGGCGGCAGGAAGTAGAAGTTGAAGGCGAGCATGCTCGCGACGGAGACGGCGATCGCCAGCGCGAGGCCCCAGAAGACCGCGACGGGCAGCACGGCGAAGAGGTAGAGCACGGCCAGGCTCAGGACCGGCACGTGCGGCTCGAGCAGGGCGATGACGGCTGTGAGCGCCGCGACGAGCCCGGCGCCTGCGAGAGCGCCGAGCAGCCACCACATCGTCCCGCCTCTGAGGTCGCCTCCGGCGCGCTCGAGCGGGTGCCGGAGCGTGATCACGCGCCCATGATCGCAATTGCGCAACGCCACATGGGTATCTGCTGGCATGGCGGCCGAGGGGGTGGTACACCTGGGCCGTGAAGGCCGACCCGCTCCTTCCTCGCGCCGCCGTGAGCGTCGCCGCGGTTGCGCTCGTGACCGGAGTCATCTTCGGCCTGAAGGAGGTCGCGCCGGTGCTCAGCCTCGGCGTGCTCTACGTGTTCGCCGTGCTGCCGGTCGCTGTGTCGTACGGGCTCGGGTACGCCATCGCGGTCTCCGTCGGGAGCATGCTCGCCTTCAACTTCTTCTTCCTGCCGCCGCTGCACACCCTTGCCCTGACGGACTCGGAGAACTGGGTGGCGCTCGCCGTCTATCTCGTGACCGCCGTCGTCGTGAGCGAGCTCGCGGCGACCGCGCGGCGGCGGTCCCGCGCTGCCGTCGAGGCCGAGGCGCTGCGGCGGAGCGACGCCGCCAAGACGGCCGTCCTGCACGCGGTCAGCCACGACCTGCGCTCGCCGTTGACCGCGATCCGGGCCGCGACCGACGGCCTGCAGAGCGGCTCCCTGCATCTCGACGAGGTCGACCGCGCTGAGCTGCTCGAGACCATCAGGCTCGAGACGGCACGGCTCGAGCGGCTCGTGGCGAACCTGCTCGACCTCTCCCGGCTCGAGGCGGGAGCCGCGCGGCCGCAGCTCGAGCTGTGGCCGGTCGACGAGCTCGTCTCGCGGGCGTTGGAGGCGCTCGGAGCCGACGCGGCGCGGATCTCGGTCGCGAACGCAGGGGAGACCCCACCGGTGCGACGTGGACGCGGCACAGCTCGAGCGCCTGCTCGTCAACGTGCTCGAGAACGCGCTCAGGCTGTCCTCGCCGGCCAGACGCGGTCGAGGTGTCGGTTCGGCGCGCTCGCCGACGAGGTCGAGATCCGTATCAGCGACCGCGGGCCTGGCTTGGAACGCGAGGATCTCGACCGAATCTTCGAGCCCTTCGAGCGTGGGAGCGGCGGCCGTGGGACGGGCCTCGGCCTCGCGATCGCCCGCGGGTTCGCGGATGCGAACGGGTGCCGCCTCTGGGCGGAGCCGAGGCCCGGATCGGGTGCCACCTTCGTCCTGGCGATCCCGGCCGCGCGCGTTCCCGCCGAGGTGGCTCGTTGAGCCGTGCGCGGGTGCTCGTCGTCGACGACGAGCCCCAGATCCTGCGCGCGCTGCAGACGAACCTGAGGGGGGCCGGGTACGAGGTCGAGACAGCGGCCACAGCGGAGGCGGCCCTCGCGGCGGCGGCAGCCAATCCGCCCGATGCGGTCATCCTCGACCTCGTGCTCCCGGACGGTCGTGGCACCGACGTCTGCCGCGAGCTGCGCACCTGGAGCGCGGCGCCTGTGCTCCTGCTCTCGGTCGTCGGGCGACGAGCACGAGAAAGTGGCCGCGCTCGACGCGGGCGCCGACGACTACGTCGAGAAGCCGTTCGGAATCGACGAGCTCCTCGCTCGTCTGCGCGCTGCCCTGCGCCGTGCCGGCCCGTCGGGGGAACCGCTGCTCGAGATCGGCGAGCTCGTCGTCGACCTCGAGAACCGGAGCGTCGCGGTGGCCGGACGAGATGTGCAGCTGACGCCGCACGAGTTCGAGCTGTTGCGCGTGCTCGCCCAGAACGAGGGGAAGCTCCTCACGCATCCCACGCTCCTGCGAGAGGTCTGGGGCCCGGGCTACGGCGAGGAGTCGCATTACCTGCACGTCTACGTCTCGCAGCTACGCCGGAAGATCGAGCGGGACCCGGCGCGGCCGCGGTACGTCCTGACCGCGCCGGGGGTCGGCTATCGGCTGGTCAACCCGCTCGCGGCGCGTTCTTGAGCCGTTCTTGAGCATCGGGCGCTCTGCCTTTAGACGGTCTTAAGATCGGCGGGGCTAGCGTGGATTCGTGGCCACACGCACTGCCCCCGCCACGCGCCGCCGTGCGCTCGCGTACCGGCGAATCGTCGTCCCGCTCATCGCGGACGTGGAGTCCGAGACCGCGATGGCACTCGCCGCTGAGCTTGCGGACGACCGCGGGGCGACGATCACCGCGGTCGTCGCGATCGAGGTGCCGGCGGAGCTGCCGCTCGACGCTCACATGCTCGAGGAAGAGGCGGCCGCCAAGCGCATCCTCGAGGACGCTCGTGCCATCGCCTACGCGCGCGGCGTCGACGTGCGGACGCGAACGGTGCGAGCCAGGCACGCAGGCGAGGCGGTCGTCGCCGCCGCCCAGGCTGCTCAGGCCGACATGGTCGTGCTGCGCGCGCCGCGAAAGCAGAGTCGCGGGCGCCGCGGGAGGATCTTCGGCAAGACGGTCGACTTCGTGCTCAAGCATGCCCCGTGCAGGGTTATGGTCGCCGCGCCACCTCCTTCCGCTTGAAGAGCGACCAGCTGCGCGAACGCGAAGCCGACACCACGAGCCTCGATCTCGACGAGCCGCCACCACCGGCCACCGGCCTGACCGCCTCGACGCTCGCGCTGCTCGGCGGCGCGAAGCGGCGGCTCATCGGGCCCCCGCGCGCGACACGCGAGCTCGAGGAGACGCTGCTCCCCAAGTGGCTCGCGCTGCCGACTCTTCTCGTCGGACCCGATCTCCTCGGTTGCGTACGCGACGGAGGCTGCACTCGCGGTGCTGGTCGCGACATCGCTCTCTTCGAGACACCTCGTGCTGCCAATCTCGGGCGCGATCGCGGCGCTGCTGCTGATCGTCGCGATCTCCTACAGCCAGGGAATCAAGGCGTACGAGTCCAGCGGCGGTTCGTACGTGTTCGCGCGCGAGAACCTCGGCGTGTTCCCCGCGCTGGTTGCGGGCGCAGCGCTCCTGACCGACTACATCCTCACGGTCGCAGTCTCCGTCGCAGCCGGCGTCTTCGCCCTGACCTCCGCCGTTCCCTCGCTGGCGTCGCATCGGTTGGCGCTCTCGCTGGGCTGCGTTCTCGTGCTCACGCTGGGCAATCTCCGCGGGGTACGCGAGTCGGGGCTGACGTTCGCCCTTCCCACCTACGGGTTCCTGGTGGTCATGTACCTGACCCTCGCGATCGGGATCGGCAAGTGCACCGTCGGGACGTGCCCGACAGCGGCGGTTCCGGACGCGCTGCCGGCCGGCACGGGAGCGCTCGGGCTGTTTGTCCTGCTCAAGGCGTTTGCGTCGGGCTCCGCGGCACTCACGGGAGTGGAGTCGATCTCGAACGGCGTCAACGCCTTCCGCCGTCCCCAGTCGAGGAACGCCGTCCAGACGTTGCTGCTGATGGCGGCCACGGCCGTGACGCTGTTCCTCGGAGTCTCGTACCTGGCGGAGAAGATGGACGCCCGTCCCAGCGGGAGCGCCTCGGTCCTCTCGCAGATCGCGCGCGCGACCTTCCCCGCGGGTTCGACCGGCTCGACGGTCTACTACCTCGTGCAGGCGTTTACTCTCCTCATCCTCGTCCTCGCGGCGAACACCTCCTACCAGGGGTTCCCGCGACTGGCGGCGCTGCTCGCCCGTGACAGCTTCCTGCCGCGCCAGTTCGTGAACCTCGGCGACCGGCTCGCGTACTCCAACGGCATTCTGGTGCTCGCCGGCGCTTCCACGGGCCTGCTGCTGGCGTTCCGCGCGAACGTCAATTCGCTCATCCACCTGTACGTCATCGGCGTCTTCACCGCGTTCACGCTCGCGCAGGCAGGGATGGTGCGCTACTGGCTCCGGACGCACCGGCCGGGCTGGCAATGGAGCGCGACTCCTCAACGGCTTCGGCGCGGCGACGACGTTCGTCGTTGACGGTGATCGTGATCGCGACGAAGTTCCTGGCCGGCGCGTGGATGGTGATCATCGCGATCCCGGTGATGATCGTCGTCGTTCTATGCCGTCCGGCGGCACTACCGCGCCGTCGCCAGGCGGCTGCGCGCCAAGGCGCACGCGGTGCTCGCCCGTCGCGAGATCGACAATCTCGTGCGTTCTCTACGTCGAGCGGCTGGACGCGGCGACGCGCGAGGCGCTCTGGTACGCGGGGTCGATCTCCGACGGCTCGTTCCGCGCCGTCCACGTGCCGTTCCCCGGCAGCGACTCGGGAATCGGGCCCCGGTTCTTCCGCTGGACCGACGGCAATCCTCGCCTGGAGATCTTGGCCAAGGAAGAGGAGCCGCTGGACGCGATGATGGAGTACATCTGGGGGCTCCCGCACGGCGACGGCAGCTTCGTCACGATCGTGATCCCGGAGCTCTTCCGCTCGCCGTCGCTGTGTCGAGGCGGTCATGCGGCGCTCGACTTTCCGCCTCAAGCTCGGCCTCCTGCGCGAGCCGGGCGTGGCCGTCGCCGACGTCCCCCGGCTGGCCGGCCAACCGGGCGAGGGCTGGAACGAGCGCCGCGCGCGCGACCTGCGTGGTACCGGTCGCCGACGTGCACGCCGCCTCGCTGCGCGCAGTCATGTACGCGCGGTCACTCGGCTTCAAGGAGACGAAAGCCGTGTCGTTCGCCTTCGACGACTCCGAGGCGCAGCAGATCGAGAGCGACTGGCGCCGGTTCCCGATTGGCGTTCCCGCTGGAGGTCGTCGAGGCTCCGTTCCGCGACGTCGGCAGGCCGCTCCTCACGTATCTGCGACGCATCACGGCCGATCCCGATGCCGTCGCGGTCGTCGTGATGCCGGAGCTCGTCGTCCGCGGGACCGACCGGCTGCTGCACAACCAGCGCGCGCTCTACCTGAAGCGGCTGCTTCTCTTCGAGCCGCGCGTGATCCTGACTTCGGTGCCGTTCCAGCTCACGTAGGTATCCGGAGGACGATCTTGCCGAACTGCTCGGCGGCCTCCAGGCGCTCGTGCGCCGCGCGCGCCTCGGCGAGCGGGTAGACGGAGTCGACGACGGGCTTGGCGCGGCCGCTCCGGACGAGGTCGTACGCGGCCTCGAAGTCCACGCGCGTGCCCATCGTCGAGCCGTAGATCGTCAGCTGCTTCCACCAGATCCGGTGGAGGGCCGCCGGCGGGTTCGGCCCGCTGGTCGCGCCGCAGACGACGATGCGGCCGCCCGCTCGCGCGGCCTGGAGCGAGCTCTGCCAGGTCGCCTCGCCGACATGCTCGAGCACGACGTCGACGCCCTTGCCGTCCGTCGCCTCCGCGACCGCCGCCCGCACGTCGCCGCTTGCGTGGTTCACCGTCGCGTCCGCGCCGAGCGCCCGCGCGCGCTCGAGCTTCGCGTCGCTCGACGAGGTGACGAGCGCCCGCGCGCCGAGCGCCTTGGCGATAGCCAGGCCGGCCGTCGCGACGCCGCTGCCGATCCCCCAGAGCAGCACCCACTCGCCCTCGCGCAGCTGCGCCTTGGTCACGAGCAGCCGGTAGGCGGTCTCGAACACGAGCGGGAACGCCGCCGCCTGCTCGAAGGCGATCTCGTCGGGCAGCGGATACACGTTCGACTCCGGCACCGCGACGAGCTCCGCGTGCGTCCCGTCCATGTGCTCGCCCACGACGGTGATCTGCTCGCCGTGCTCGATCCCGGGGTTGATCACGACCCGCTCGCCCGTGTCCTCGCGGGTGCCGGCGCCGTCGGCCCCGAGGATCCGCGGTTTGGGCACCGAAGGAAGGCCCTTGCGGATCCAGAGGTCGAGATGGTTGAGAGAGGCGGCGCGCAGACGGACGAGCACCTCGCCCGGCCCGGGCTCGGGGTCGGGGGCGTCCTCGTAGCGCAGCACCTCCGGGCCGCCGTCCTCGTGGATCCGAATTGCCTTCATGCGGGCACAATCTCCCACATGCAGGCGGGAGAGCTTGCGCTGCTGGGCGAGGAGGTCGGGCTCGACGTGGTCGGGGCGGCCCCGGCCGCGCCCTACGAGGAGACCGAGCGACACATCCGCGAGCGCCGGGCGCGCGGCCTCTTCGCCGACATGCGCTTCACGATGGCGCAGCCGGAGGTCTCGTGCCACCCGGAGACGCTGCTCGACGGTGCCCGTACCGTGGTCTCGGCCGCGCTCTGCTACTGGTGCGACGCCGCGGATCCGCCGGCGGGGCACGCGCGCCTGCCGCGCTACACGTGGTGGGACGCGTACGCGGTGCTGAGCGAGCGGCTCGACGAGCTCGGGCGGCGGCTCGGGGGCGAGTACCGCGTGCTCGTCGACGCGAACCAGCACGTCGACCGCGAGGCTGCCGCCCGCTCGGGCGTCGGCTTCTACGGCAAGAACACGATGCTGATCACGCGCCGCTTCGGCTCGTGGGTCGTGCTCGGAACCCTGGTCACGACGGCGGAGCTCGAGCCGACACCGCCGCTCGATGCCGACTGCGGCTCCTGCACGCTCTGCATCGACGCCTGCCCGACGAACGCGCTCGACGAGCCGGGCGTGCTCGACGCGACGCGCTGCCTGTCGTACTGGACGCAGTCCTCCTCGCCGTTCCCGGAGGAGTACCGCGAGGAGCTCGGCGACCGCGTCTACGGCTGCGACATCTGCCAGGACGTCTGTCCCTGGAACCGCGGCGTCGAGAAGCGGCGCGCCGGCAAGGCGCCGCCCGCAGGCGCAGAGCCGCACGTCTCGCTCGTGGACTGGCTCGAGCAGGGCGACGAGAAGCTTGTGGCGCGCTACGAGCGTCTCTTCGTCCCGCGCAACGACCCGCGCTACCTGCGCCGGAACGCGCTCGTCGCGCTCGGGAACGCGGGCGGCGATCCCGCGCTTGCCGTGCCATACGTGGAGAGCGACGACCCGTTCCTGCGCGAGCACGCCGACTGGGCCCTCGATCGGCTCGGAGCGCGCGGGTGAAGCTGCACTTCGAGCCTCAACGGGCACGCGAGCTCGAACGCTGGATCGCCTGGATCCGCCTCGCCGCGGTCGTCTTCGCGGTGGCCCAGGTCGCGATCGGCGGCCCCTACCCGGCGGGGTACGAGCTCTGGGCCTGGGTGACGACGGCGCTCTTCGCAGCCGGCACAGTCGTCTTCTTCTGGCTCTCCCGGCTCGCATGGAGCGCTCGCTCGCAGCTCGTCCTCGCGCTGACCGCGCTGGCGTTCGACTTCGCGGCGGCGTCGGCCTACGTCCTGATCTACAGCTTCGAGCGCACCGGCCCGGTCCGCCAGCTCGTGTTCCTGCCGCTGATCGAGGCGGCCGTGCGCTTCGGCATCCCCGGTGCGATCGTCGTGACCGCCGCGAGCGTCCCCGTGATCGCGGTCTTCGAGGAGCTGCGCGAGAGCTACTTCGACGCCTCTCGCTACCGCTACGACTACGTCACCCTGCAGGTCGGAATCGAGCTGCTGATGGGGATGATCGTCGGCTGGCTGCTCCTGCGCCTGGAGCGGCAGACGGACGTCGCCGAGGCGCGCGCGGCCGAGGCAGAGCGGCTGCGCGACCAGCTTGGCCGGCGGGCCGACGTGCTGGAGGCGGCGAACCGCTGCGCCCGGGCGCTCAACTCGTCCCTGGAGCTCGACCAGGCGTTCGACGCCTTCATCCGGGAGGTGCGCGGCCTGATGCCCTTCGACCGGGTGGCGATCGTGTTGAGCGAGAACGGCATCGCACAGGTGATGGCCGTCGCCGGCGCCGGCGCCGGCGAGGTGCTCCCCCCGGGCTCGGGCCGGCCGATCCACGGGACGCTGCTCGAGGAGCTGCTGCGCACGAACCAGACCGTGTACCGGCGTGACATGAGCCCGGCGGACTACCCCGAGGATGACGAGTTCCTGGAGCTCGGGCTCAACTGCCGGCTGGCGGCGCCGCTGCTCCAGGGAGCACGGGCGATCGGCATGCTCTCGCTCGTTCGCCGCGAGACCGATGCCTTCTCGGACGAGGAGATCGAGCTCGCGGGCCTGCTCGGGCGGCTCGTCGCGAGCGCCGTGCAGAACATCCGCGCCTACGAGACCGAGCGAAAGACCGTCGAGGAGCTGCGCCGCCTCTCGACGCTGCGGGCGGACTTCGTCTCGCTGGTCTCGCACGAGCTGCGGACGCCGATGGCGGCCGTGATCGGCTCGGCGCGGACGCTGCAGCAGCGTTGGCGCGAGCTCTCGCCAGACCAGCGCGACTCGTTCCTCGAGCTGATCGCGGGCGAGACGAATCGCCTGGCCGAGCTGATCAGCGACGTGCTCGACACGTCGCGCATCGAGGCCGGCACCTTCAGCTTCCGCTTCCGCGAGGTCGATCTCGCGCAGCTGGTCCGCGACGTGGTCGCGACGGCACAGCTCGGCCAGGACGAGGTGCACCTCCACGCCGAGGTCAACGACCTGCTGCCCGAGATCCGCGGCGACGCCGAGCGCCTGCGGCAGGTGCTGACGAACCTGATCGACAACGCGATCAAGTACTCGCCCTCCGGGAGCGACGTCGAGGTGCGCGCGTACCCCGAGGACTCGGGCGTCCGGATCGACGTGAGCGACCGCGGCCCCGGGATCGCGAAGGAAGACCAGAAGCTCATCTTCGAGAAGTTCGGCCGCGTCACCGGGGCGGGTGCGACGCGGCCCGGCACCGGCCTCGGCCTCTTCATCGCCCGCTCGATCGCGGAAGCCCACGGCGGCCTGCTGGACGTGCAGTCGGCGCCCGAGCAGGGCGCGACGTTCACGCTCGAGCTGCCGCTCGCGGGGGCGAACTAGGCGACGCGGACGCGCGAGAGGCCGAGCTCCCGCTGTACCGCGCGGGCGCGGTCGGCGATCTCGCGGCGCAGCTCCGGCGGCTCGAGCACGACCGCCTCGCCGCGGTAGCTCAGAATCTCGCCGACGAGCCACTCGGGACTTCCGACCGGCCGCTCCGCGACCGCGGAGCCGTCCGCAAGCCGGCGCGCGCCCTTCTCGAGCTCCCAGCGGGCGATCTCGGGTGAGTACCAGATCCGCGCCGGCCTGGCGTCGCGGAACTCGTGTGGGTCGAACCCGTCGCGCGGCTCGAAGTGCCCGCGCTGGAGCCGCGCGCTCCGCATCCGGTCGAGCCGGAACGACCGCTCGCCCTCGCGGGTGCGGTCCCACGTGTGCACGTACCAGTACGGCAGCCGCCGCTCGAGGGCGTACGGCTCGACCAGGTGCGTCGAGCCCTCCTCCTCGCCCTCCTTCAGGTAGTCGATCTCGACGAGGCGCCGCTCGCGCAGCCCGCGGCTGAGCGTGCCGACCAGGTCCTCCTCGGCGCGCTGCACCTGCGGCTCGGGTGTCTGCGCGAGCTCGAACTCGCCGAAGGTCTCCTCGAGCTTCGCGCGCACGCGCTCGAGCGGGGAGCGCGCGTCGGCCGCGATCATCGGGCCGACGAACTCGAGTGCGAGACGGATCGCGCGCGCCTCGAGCGGCGTGAGGCGCGGTGGCGCCCTGAAGGTGTCGCCGAAGAGCTCCTTGTCGACGCGGATCGTGTCCCCGTCGAGCTCGGCGTAGACCGCGTAGCAGCCGCCGCCGAAGTTGACGAGGTTGAGCAGCGAGAGGTGCTCCTCCAGCCCCTCGAAGGGGATGTTGAAGCGCTCGACCAGCTCCTGTGCGGGGATCTCGGCCTGCGAGTCCTCGCCGCAGCGGTCGAGCAGGTACGCGAGCAGCGCCTGCAGCACGGCGAAGCGCTCGGGGTGCACCGGCGCCGTCGGGCGCTCGACGACGTCTTCCTCGACGAGCCCGGCGAGCTCCGCCGCGAGCTCCTCCGGCTTCCCTTCGTGCCGCTCGCGCACGAGCTTCAGCCCGCGGGCGACCTCGCGCCGCAGCTCGTCCGGCGCCTGCGGCACCGCGCGGCCGTCCTGGCGCAGCACCCAGGAGGCGAGCAGGGGCAGGCTCGAGTACTCCGTCGCGAAGACGCCGTCGTCGACCTTCGTGCCGAAGGTGCGCTCGACCCACCAGGCGGTGTCGCCGGCGACCTCGATCCGCGCCTTGCCGACGGGGTCGCCGATCTGCCAGGGCGGCCGGCCGCGGTAGCGGTCGACGTCGAACTCCGGCGGCAGGCGGAAGTCGCGCTCGCGCCGCGTCGCGAAGCGGATCTCGCCGCGGATGCGAGAGACGCGAAAGGTGCGTTCGTCGCCAGCGTCCAGGTCCTCGCCGACGACGTACCAGGCGCCCGCGTCGGCGAACAGCGCGTATGGGTTGACCGTTCGCTCGCGCTCCTCGTCGCGGGAGATCGACCAGTACGGGAACTTGACCGTGCGCTGCTTCGAGATCGCCGCCTCGAGCTTGCCGAGCCGGCCCTGCATCTCGACCGAGTACTCCGGGTCGAGCACCTCGACGCGCAGCGCGGTGTCGGTCGGCGCCTCGGCGAAGCCGGGCCGGCCGAGCGCGAGGTTCTGCAGCGCGAGCCGTAGCGGCTCGGCGTACGCGAACTTGCCCTCGAGCAGGTAGAGACAGGTCTGCAGCGCCGCGAGCTCGTCGTCGGTCAGCTCCAGCGGCGGTAGGAAGTAGCGCTCCGAGCGCATCGTGTAGAGCTCCTCGCCGGTGTACTCGTCGCGCTGCGAGTGGAGCGGGACGCCGAGCGCGATCAGCTCGGCGCGGTCGGAGTAGAAGCGCCGCGCGAAGGCCTCGTCGGACATCTCCTGGTAGCCCTCGACCTGGCCCTTGATGTCGCGCGCCGTCACCGCCCGTCGCTCCGCCATCAGAAAGGCGACGAGCGAGAGCTGACGGATCAGCTTGTCCGTGTCGTGCGACACCCGGGGCGAGACTATCGCCTAGCGGCGCCGTGGGCTACGACTCGGCCGCACGGGCGAAGCCCGCACGGCCTCTATGGTCGGCGCCGCCGAGGCGGCGCCTCAGGCCGCGACCTTCGAGCGCTCGAGATGCTGGTGGGAGGGGCAATAGTCGCGTTCCGGCAGCGGCGTGCGCTGGCACGGCTTGCCCTTCCGCGTCGTCGCGCGGCAGCGGGCAACGCCGCCGTCGAAGGCCCCGGCCTCGATCTGGCTCTCGATGAACGCGACCGCTGCGGCCACGCCTTCGCGGACGGCCCAGGCGACCTGTGCCTGGCACGTGATCGGGAAGTAGCGCCGGATGTCCTGGAAGAGTGCGCTGTCCGGCTTCGCGAAGTAAAGGGGATCCTTTGCGAGCCGCTCCATGGTCTGCTCACACGCCTCGAGCACGTCGCGGCGATATTCGACGCGCGTCTCGGGGGTGACGTACGGGTCGACCAGGTCTTTGATCGACCGGTAGATCGCACGTGAGTACTGATACATACAGGCCTGGATTTGAAGCGTCCGCTCGTCCATCGATCAGTATCTCCGGCTCCTATTAATCTCCCGCAAAGCTTTGTTAATAGGGGGTTAAACGTCCACCTGGTCTCGGCCTGCGCCGTCGAGTCTAACGAACCTCGGCCGTGTTACAAAGTCCCGTTCCCCGTTTGCTCGCGGGTAAACGTCAGGGCGTGATCCGGCGCGGATAAGGATTGCGGTAGCCGTGCCGGTGCGCCTCGATCACGTGGCTCTGCGCCTCGGCCTCGGTGTCGTAGATCCCGGCAAAGACGACGAAGTAGCCCGGGTGGAGGCTCGAGAAGCGCGAGGAGTCGAGGACGCCGACCTGCTTCATCCCGAGGTGCAGCGCCTGCTTCGCCTCGGCGGCTGCGCCGCCACGACCGTTCGTCGTCGGCACCGAGTCGAGCACGATCGTCCAGCCGCTCTTGCCCGCCGGCCAGAGGACGAGCGTGGGCTTCGGCGGCGGCGGCGGTTGCCGCGTCGTTCCGGTGGTGGCCGTCGTCGTCGGCGCGGTCGTCGTCGGCTCCGGCGGTGTCTCGGTCTGCTGCTGGGTCGCCGCTCGCGCCTGGGTGAGCACGAGCGTGTCGTTCGCCGAGCTCGAGTCGTCGGCGAGGAAGGTCGCGGAGAGGAGCCCCGCGGCGATCGCGACGACCAGCGCGAGCAGCGCCGGCCAGATCCAGTCGCCCGGGTACCAGCCGAGGCGGCGGCGCCAGCCATGGCCGAGCCGCGTGATCAGCCCTGGCGCCGCGGGAAGCCGCTCGCCGCATTCGAGGCAGTACTCCTGGCTCTCGGCGTACGGCGTGGCGCAGCGTGGGCAGTGTCGCTCGTCCGGCGGGGCCGCCACCTAGCGCTCCGCAGGATCTGCCGCGTGAAGCATCGTCTCGTCCGCGGGCGGCTCTGCCGGCGCGTCCCCGCCTGCGGCGTCCGCGTCGGGCTCGCTCGTCTCGACCGCCCGGCCGCAGCTGGCGCAGAAGCTCGCGTCTGCCGGCAGCGGATGGCCGCAGCCCGCGCAGGCGACGACCGGCTGGGCGCCGACGGGCCGGCCGCAGTTCGCGCAGAAGTGCGATCCCCAGGGGACGGGCGCACCGCACTCGCAGGTCGTGGGCGCCCTGCGAGCGGTCGCCACGGCCTCGATCATCGAGTCGAGCTCGCCCAGGCGCTCCTCCAGCGCGATGATCTCGCGGCACTGCTCGATCAGCAGCTGGTCGCGGAAGCTCGAGCGCCGGTACATCTCCAGCGTCAGCCCGCCGAGGTGCCGGATCCGCTCCTCTCGCGCCTTCACGATCGCCCGCCGCTCGCGGCGCAGCGCCCCCGGAGACGGCGCCCGGCGCAGCACCGGGGCGGCGCCCGTCGCAGGGCCGCCGCCCGACCGCCTGCGCATGCGATTTAGCAGGGAAAAACGCGCCACGAGCGGCGCGAGTCTAGCAGCGTGGTCGGAGGCTCCTAGTCGGCCGCGCGGCGGCCGAAGCCGGCCACGAACGCGATGAACAGGAGGAGCCCGAGGAGGCCGATGACGATGCCGACCCAGGGGATCACGAACCCGAAGACGATTCCGATCACGATCAGTGCTATGGCGACGCCGATCACGGGCGTCGGCTTGCCACGGCGAAACGACCCAAACCGCTAGAGGCCGATGACGACGAGCCGCTCCTCCGTCAGCTCACGCACCGCGTACGCAGGGCCCTCGCGCGTGTTGCCGGAGTCCTTCACGCCTCCGTAGGGCATCTGGTCGGAGCGGAAGGTCGGCGCCTCGTTGACGATCACGCCGCCGAACTCGAGCTCCTGCCCGGCTCGCATCGCCGTGTCAAGGCGGCTAGTGAAGATCCCCGCCTGGAGCCCGTAGCGCGTCGAGTTCGCGAGCTCGATCGCCTCGTCGAGCGAGTCGAAGGCATTGAGCGTCACCACCGGCCCGAAGACCTCCTCGCAGCTGACCTTCAGCTCCCGCGGCGCGTTCGCGATCACCGTCGGTGCGATCAGCCCGTCCTGCTCCTCGCCGCCGGCCAGGATCTCGGCGCCACCGTCTCGTGCCTCGGCGATCCACTCGAGGATGCGCTCGCGCGCGTCCTCGTCGATCACGGGCCCGACGTCGGTCTCGTCGTCGGCGGGATCGCCGACCTTCAGTACTGCGACGCGCGGCAGGAAGGCCTCGACGAACCGGTCATACGCGGGCCGCTCGACGTAGAGCCTCTGCACCGAGATGCAGCTCTGGCCGGCGAACGAGAAGGCGTTGGCGGCCATCGCGGCCGCGGCCGTCTCGACGTCAGCGTCGGCGGTGACGATCACCGGCGTCGCGTTGCCGAGCTCGAGGCTCACCTTCTTCTTCGGTGCCCGCTCCTTCAGCCCCCAGCCGACGGCGCCCGAGCCGGTGAAGGTGATCGCCTTCACGCGCTCGTCCTCGACCAGCACGTCGCCGATCTCCGCGGACGGGCCGACGACGACGCTCAACCAGCCGGGCGGCAGGCCCGCCTCCTCCTCGAGCTCGGCGAGCAGGAGCGCCGAGAGCGGCGTCTGCGTCGCCGGCTTGAGGACGACCGGGCAGCCGGCCGCCAGCGCGGGCGCGAGCTTGTGCGCGACGAGGTTGAGCGGGAAGTTGAACGGGGAGATCGCGCCCACGATCCCGATCGGGCGGCGCAGCGTGAAGGCGAGCTTGCTTTCGCCGGCCTGCGCCGCGTCCATCGGCACCATCTCGCCTGCGAGCTTGCGCGCCTCGACGGCGGCGAAGGTGTACGTCGACATCGCCCGCGAGGCCTCGACCCGAGCGGCTTTCACCGGCTTGCCGGCCTCGTCCGAGATCTGGCGTGCGATCTCGTCGTGGCGGCGGGCGATCCCGGCGACGACCTTGACGAGGAGCTCGGCGCGCCTGTGCGCGGGCAGCGGGTTGCGTAGCGCCTCCTCGGCGGCGTCGATCGCCCGTCTCGTCTCGGCGGCGCCGCCCTTCGCGACGCGGCCGACGACCTCGCCGGAGTAGGGCGAGCGCACCTCGATCCAGTCGCCGGTCTCGAGCCAGTCGCCCGCGACGAAGAGCTTGCGTTCCGCGACGGTTGTGGCCACGCCGCAAGTCTAGGAGACTCATCCAGGGGTGTGGCGGGCACGCTCGGCGACTAGTTCATGCTCAGCGGTCTCGGTCGCGCCGGCCATCGCCGTGCAGCCACGAGCGCAGGCGAGAGGGCTCGAGCAAGAAGTGTGACGCGATCCAGTAGACGATCCAGATCGCAACGATGGCGACAACGCCCCAGAAGACGCTCATCAGGCCGCGGGTCGCCCAGACGATGCCGACCACCGCGCCGATCACCAACACTAGGACCAGCCCAGCCGCACGTTCGTTCTTCACGAGGCTCCGATCATCCCACCGTGCAGAGGCAGGTCAAGGCGCGGTACACCACTAGGGTCGCAGGTCGATGAGCGCCGAGAGTGTCGCGTCATCCCCCACTGCGCGGAGTGCGAGGCCTGGCGTCTGTGGCGGTGGATAGGTCTCTCATGGCCACCCTTGAACCTCGCCGCTCGCGGGACCATGCTCGGCGCGCGGCAACCGCTTGGAGCGGCTGTCGAAAGCCTGGCGTCCTACTCCGGGGGGAGAGGGAGGAACGAGATGACCGGAGCGAATCGCGGTCTCGCGGCTGTTCTCGTCGTACTCGCGCTCATGGCAGGAGCCACAATCTTCGCAACTGCTGCGTTGGCCGATCCAAGCCACAACGTGTTTCCGCCGCAGCCTCTTGCGTGCGACAACAACACCAGCGTCGTCGTCAACGCCGGGACGGTTACGAACCGGAGTCACGAGGCCTTCGTCATCGGCTCGCCGAGCATCCTCGTCATCAACTACCTGGCGTTCACAGACAACACGGGAACACTCGTCTTCATCGACAGTGCTCCCGGTCTCACGACGCAGGGTCTCGTTACCTGCTCGGGTGATGCCGGTGGCGGTTTCACCGTCACGATCCGCGGCTTCTTCACGCCGCGGAGCTGACCTTGCGGAAGCGTGCGGCGGACGGATAGCCGGAGCGCGTCCGCCCGCGTTTCCCTCGAGTTGAGCCTCTAGCCCCATGGCCCGCAGCGTCTGCACCGCCTCCTGGTAGGAGAAGAGCGCTGGAAACGGCGTAGGCGGGACGCCAAGACCTGGACTCGAGGCCCTCAGGCTAGGAGACTGAGCCACGTGGGCCTCGACATCCGCTACGCCCGCAGTGGCGGCGTCGCGATCGCCTACCAGGTGGTCGGGGACGGGGAGATCGACCTCGTCTACGTGCCCGACTACGTCTCGAACCTCGTCTACGGCTGGGAGCTCCCGCGCTGGCGTCGCTTTTGCGAGCGACTTGCGCAGTCGTTCAGGCTGATCCTCTTCGACAAGCGCGGGACGGGCCTGTCCGACCTCGGCGGCAACTTCCCGGCGCTCGAGACGCGCATGGACGACGTCCGCGCGGTGCTCGACGCCGTCGGCTCGTCCCGGGCGGTCGTGTTCGGCTCGCAGGACGGCTGCTCGATGGCGGCGCTGTACGCAGCGACCTACCCGGAGCGGACGCGAGCACTGGTGCTCTTCCATCCGATCGCGCACAACCCCGACGCGCAGAGCGAGGAGGCGCGCGCCGAGCTGGCGGAGCTGCGCGACCGCTGGGGGACGCAGGAGTACTGCGACACGCTTCTCGCGCGGGGATCGCCGACCCAGTACGCCGATCCGGAGGAACGAATGCGCTTCGCCAATCTCCTCCGAGTCGGCGCCAGCCCCGCCGTCGCCTACGCGCTCAACCGCGCGTTCTACGAGATCGACCTGCGCGAGGTCCTACCGGCCGTGCGCGTACCGACGCTCGTCCTTTACCGGCGCAACTGGTTCGAGCAGTTCGCGCTCGACGTCGCCGGACGGATCCCGGGGGCACAGACGCTGCAGCTCTCGGGGACGGACGAGTTCGACGCGTACCTCTCGCCCGAGGTCCCGGACGAGATCGAGCGCTTCGTCGCGGGCGAGCAGCTTCCGGTCGTGCCCGACACCGTGCTCGCGACGATCCTCTTCACCGACATCGTCGGCTCGAGCGCGCGGGCGGCGGAGCTCGGCGACCGCGCCTGGCGCGAGCTGCTCGAGCGCCACCACGCGCTCGTGCGGCGCGAGCTGACGCGCTACCGCGGCGAGGAGAAGGACACGGCGGGGGACGGCTTCTTCGCAACCTTCGACGGTCCGGCACGGGCGATCCGCTGCGCCCACGCGATCGTCGAGGGCGTGCGCGAGGTCGGGCTGGAGGTGCGGGCGGGCCTGCACACGGGCGAGTGCGAGCTGCACGAGGGCAAGGTCGCGGGCCTCGCGGTCGTGATCGGCGCCCGCGTCTCGGCGGCGGCCGTCGGCGGCGAGGTGCTCGTCTCGCAGACGGTCAAGGACCTGGTCGCGGGCGCGGGCGTCGAGTTCGAGGGCCGCGGCGAGCACGAGCTGAAGGGCGTGCCGGGAACCTGGCGTTTGTACTCGGTCGCCGACGTCAGCGCGCACGGCCACCTGCCGGCGCGTTCCTAGACTGTGCGCGTGATGGACGCGCTCATCGTCGACGCCGTGCGCTCGCCGATCGGCAGGCGCAACGGGACGCTGGCGTCGTTGCGCGCGGACGAGCTGGCCGGGCAGGTGCTGAACGCTCTCGTCGAGCGGAACGGCCTCGACCCGGCCGAGGTCGAGGACGTGCAGATGGGCTGCGTCTCCCAGGTCGGCGAGCAGGGCTGGAACATCGCGCGGATGGCAGCGCTCGTCGCAGGCTGGCCCGACTCGGTCGCCGGCGCGACGATCGACCGTCAGTGCGGCTCGTCGCTGCAGGCCGCCTTCACGGCCGCGGCTGCCGTCTCGTCGGGCCAGCTCGACGTCGTCGTGGCGGCCGGGGTGGAGTCGATGTCGCGCGTGCCGATGGGGTCGAGCGGCGGCGACCTCTCCGACAAGCTGCTCGAGCGCTGGGAGATCGTGCCGCAGGGCATCTCCGCCGAGCTGATCGCCGAGCAGTGGGGGCTCTCGCGCGAGGAGCTCGACGCCTACTCCTACGAGTCGCACCGGCGGGCGCTCACCGCGATCGAGCAGGGGCGGTTCGAGCGCGAGATCGTCCCGGTCGAGGTCTCGAACCCGCACGCGGGGGTCCTGTTCGCGGTCGACGAGACGCCGCGGGCCGACACCTCGCCGGAGGCGCTCGCGGCGCTCGAGCCGGCCTTCCTGCCCGACGGGAAGGTGACGGCGGGAAACTCGAGCCAGATCTGCGACGGCGCCGCCGCGCTGCTGGTCGCGAGCGAGGCCGCCTGTGCCCGGCTGGGCCTGGAGCCGCGGGCGCGCTTCGTCTCGTTCGGCCTGGCCGCGGTCGACCCGCGGCTGATGCTGCACGGCAACCCCGAGGCGTCCGCCCGGGCGCTCGAGCGGGCGGGGATCGGCTGGGACGACGTCGCCGCGGTGGAGGTGAACGAGGCGTTCGCGTCGGTCGCGCTCCAGTTCATGCGCGACACCGGGCTCGAGGAGCGGTGGGCGGACGTCAACCCGAACGGCGGCGGCATCTCGCTGGGCCATCCGCTCGGAGCGACCGGCGCGCGGGTGACGGCGACGCTGCTGGGCGAGCTCGAGCGGCGGGACGAGCGCTACGGGGTGGCGACGATGTGTATCGGCTTCGGGCAGGCCATCGCCGCCGTCATCGAACGCCTGCAGTGAGCGAGGACCCGAAGCGGATCGTCGAGCGCGGCTACGACCAGATCGCGGATCGTTTCGCGGCCTGGCAGAGCCTGATCTCCGACGAGGCTCGGCTCCGCTATCTCGGCGAGCTGCTCGAAGCGCTCCCCGATCACCCCGACGTGCTCGAGCTGGGCGTCGGCGCAGGCGTGGAGTCGAGCCGCATCCTCGCCCGGCGCGGACTGCTCACAGGAGTCGACCTGTCGCGGGCACAGCTGGATCGCGCGCGTGACCGCCTTCCTGGCGCCCGCCTCATCCACGGCGACTTCACGGCCGTGGAGCTCCCGCCGGCGAGCTTCGACGCGGTCGTCTCGTTCTACGTCCTCAACAACCTGCCGCCGAACGAGCTCGCCCCGTTGCTCCTGCGGGTCGCAGGCTGGCTTCGAGCAGGAGGGTGGTTCCTGGCCAGCTTCCCGAGCTCCGAGAACGCTGGGTGGAGGGGCGAGTGGCTCGGGACGGAGATGTACTTCGCGGGCTGCGAACCGGAAACCAATCGTCGCCTGACGGAGCAAGCGGGTCTCGAGGTCGTTCGCGACGAGCTGGAGGTGATGGTCGAGCCGGAGGGCGAGGTGCGGTGGCAGTGGCTGCTCGCGCAGCGCGGTCACTGACGGTCCGCTTTTCGACCGCTGCGGCGATAGCATCGCGCGCCGTGGAGATCTCTCGCGTCGGTGTGGTCGGGCTGGGCACCATGGGCGCGGGCATCGCGCAGGTCTGTCTCCAGGCCGGGCTCGAGGTCGTCGGCCGCGAAGTCGACGCCGACCTCGGGGAGGTGGCACGAGGTCGGATCGACCACTACCTGAGCCGCGGCGTCGAGAAGGAGCGCCTCACACAGGACGGGAAGGATGCGGCGCTCGGCCGCCTCGGCCTCACCACCGAGCTCGCCGACCTTGCCGGCTGCCAGCTCGTGATCGAGGCCGCCTACGAGGATCTCGACGTCAAGCGCGAGCTCTTCGGCGAGCTCGACCGCATCCTGCCGCCGCCGGCGCTCCTCGCCACCAATACCTCCGCGCTCTCCGTCACGCAGATAGCGGACGCCACCAGCACGCCCGAGCGCGTCCTCGGCCTCCACTTCTTCAACCCGGCGCCGGTGCTGCCGCTCGTCGAGGTCGTGCGCACGGCGCACACGAGCGACGAGGCCTTCGAGGCCGCGTGGGCGTTCGCGCAGCGCATCGGCAAGGAGCCCGTCGCCTGCAACGACACGCCCGGCTTCATCGTCAACCGGATCCTGATCCCGCTGCTGAACGACTGCGTGCGCGTGCTCGACGAGGCGCGCGTCAGCCCCGAGGACGTCGACCGGGCGATGCGCTTCGGCGCGAACTGGCCGATCGGGCCGTGTGCGCTGATCGACCTGATCGGGGTCGACGTCCACGTGCACGCCTCCGAGGCGCTGCACGGTGCGCTCGGCGAGGAGCGGATGGCGCCGCCGGAGCGACTGCTCGAGATGCGGCGCGACGGCTTCCTCGGCCGCAAGACCGGCCGCGGGTTCTACATCTACGAGACGACCTAGCGCGTCAGCCGCGACCAGACGTTGTCGATCAGCCGCGAGACAGTCGGCTCGTCGATCGATGCCGCGAAGTTGACCACCCCAGCCGCGAACACGCGCCCGCCCGAGCCGGTCTCGTAGTAGGTCATCTCCGCGTCGTGCTGACCGATCAGGTTCGGGATGCGCGCGAGCACCCTCGTGCCGGCCGGCGAGCTCGGCGCCCGCGCGTCGATCTCGATCCCGTAGCGGCCGAACGTGGAGCCGTTTCGAAGCCCTGTACCGGCGAAGGCCCACGGGCTGCCCGTCGCGCCCTGCACGACGTAGGGGGTCTGCACCGAGCCGTAGTTGCTGGCCGCCCACTGCGTGCCGACGAGTGCCGCCTCCGGCCGGCCGAGGCTCCGCCACATGGCCACGCGCCGGAGCAACTGCCCCTCGCGCTTCACCTTCCAGAAGAAGTTGTTTGCGGAGAGGAACATCAGCCGCCCGCCGAGGTCGCGGTAGCGCCGCACGACGTCGTAGACGTGCCCGCTGACGTACTCCTCGTGCCCTGGAAACACGACGAGGTCGTAGGCGCGCCGCAGGGCGTCCCCCGTGCGCACGCGCTCGAGGTCGTCGTCGGAGATGACGTCGACCGACTTGCCGGTGCGGTCGAGCCAGGAGATGAAGCTCAGGTCCCAGTCGCGGAAACGGAAGGGCACGCCGAAGTCGAGGTACGGCCGCCGCAGGTCGACCGTCGGGCTCGCGCCGCCGACGTACCAGCTGTCGCCCCAGCCGTCGCCGCCCGCGTCCTGGAAGTTGTACGCCTGCCAGGTGTTCGTCGAGAGCACCACCGCGACGCGATGCTCGCCGAGCGTGCGCGGCCGGAGGATCAGCGGCGCGTAGCCGACGCGGCCGTCCGAGGCCGTCACGCGCAGGAAGTAGAGACCGCTCCTCGGCACGCCCGCGTGGCTGATCTGGACGTAGCGGGTCGCGTTGCCGCGCCGCTGCCAGTCGATCCGCACCGCGGGTGAGACGGCAACGCCGCCGGTGCGGAGGTCGCGCACGGTCGGATTCGGGACGCTTGTGAACGAGAAGAGCTGGAGCCGGACACGCCGGGCGTCGGTCGTGATCCCGACCGTCGCCTCGCCGCCGATCGGGTAGCTGCGTGCGAGAAAGCCCGCCTCCACGCCCTGCACGCGGACGACGAGGCCAGTCGTCAGGCGCCGCCGCCTCGGCGGCTCGAAGCCGTACACCCGCCGCGCGCCGCTCTTGCCGACCACGACGAAACGGAGCAGGTAGGTGCGGTTCGGAGTCGTCCGCTTCGGCCGCCAGACGATCACGTGCGCCCCCTGCGCGAGCCGCCGCCGCGTGCTCCAGACCGTCTGCACCGGCCGGCGCACCTCGTCGGTCGCCACCGCGCGGATCTCGACCATCGCCGGGCGGTCGAGCTTGAAGCGGATCAGCGCGCGGTCGCGGAAGCCGTCGCCGTTCGGGCTGACCGTCGCCAGCCACGGCGTGTCCCCGGCGAACGGCGTGCCGCCGTTCGAGATGCGCAGCCCGAGCAGCTTCGGGGGCCCGGTCTGTGCCGGCGCGGCCGCGGCCACGCCCAGCACGGCGGCAGCCGCAAGCGCCGAAAGCCCCGCTCCTCGTAGACGTTTACGCATTCCTTACAACCCGCTTATCCCCAACTCACCGAGCGCGCCGATACTGTCGAGTAGATGGGACGGCTACTCGTAATCACAGCCGTGCTCACCGCCTGCACGGTACCGCTCGCGCTCGGAGCCGACACTCCGGGCGACGGGACGCTGTCGGTGAAGCGCGGCCGCGGCAGCGTCGTGCTCAAGGTCCGCGGGACCGTCATCGGCCGCGTGGCGAGGAACGGCCGCGTCCAGGTACGCGACTTTCGCCCCTTCGACGGCAACGACCCGCAGCTCACCTGCCGGCCCCACGTTCGCCGGATCGGCGTTGGTACCTGGCTCTGCAAGGGCCGCAACATCGGCTTTCGCGTCGAGAACGGACGCTTCAACGTGAACATCCGCGGCACCGGGATCTCGATCTCGGCCGTCGGCCGCGGCCCGGTCGTCGTCGACGGCGCGGGCGAGACGGGCTTCTACGACGGGGTCATGTCAATCGACTCGGCACCGTACGAGTCGCTCCCGGATACGGCGACCACGTACTTCCTCGGGACGCCGCCACCCCAGGGCTGACAGCCGTCTCTGGCATCCTGAGGCCATGGCAGCCCGGGCGCAGACGGTGTTGGTCGTCGAGGACGAGTCCTCGATCGCCTCGTTCGTCGCGCTCTACCTGAAGAACGCCGGCTACGGCGTCCGTACGGTCGCGACCGGCGGCGAGGCTCTCGCCCAGGCCGAGTCGGAGCGTCCCGACCTGATCGTCCTCGACCTGATGCTCCCGGATGTGGACGGGATCGAGGTCTGCCGCCGCATCCGGCAGCGCTCCGACGTGCCGATCCTGATGCTCACCGCGCGCGATGAGGACGTCGACAAGATCATCGGCCTCGAGGTCGGCGCCGACGACTACCTGACCAAGCCGTTCAACCCGCGCGAGCTGGTCGCGCGCGTGAAGTCGATCCTGCGCCGCGCGGTGCCCGACCGGCGCGAGTCCGAGACGAAGCAGATCAAGCACGGCGACCTCGAGATCGACGCCGGCCGCCGCGAGGCGCGCGTCGCGGGCAAGGAGGTGCAGCTCGCGCCGAAGGAGTTCGACCTGCTCTGGGAGCTACTCGACCACCACGGCGTCGTGCTGACACGCGACCAGCTGCTCGAGCGTGTGTGGGGCTACACCTTCGCGGGCGACACGCGCACCGTCGACGTGCACGTACGCCAGCTCCGGCGCAAGCTCGGCGAGGCCTCGCCGATCGTCACGGTCTGGGGGGTCGGCTACAAGGTCGGTCCCGCCCGGGACACGGCCGTGAGCGCCTAGCCGCGCCGAGGCCGCGATGTTGCGGTCGCTCCGCTTCCAGCTCCCGGCGCTGTTCCTGCTCGCGGTCGTCATCGCCGGGCTCGTCTCCGCGGCGATCGCGCTGCGGCTGTTCCGGGAGTACGCGCAGAGCCGCGCGCGAGCGCAGGCCTACGCGGAGCTGAAGAAGGAGGCGCAGGGCCTGTCGGAGATCTACGGCCAGCAGGCGGGGCTCAAGCTCCTCTCTGCGCGGCGGCTCGAGCTCGCCACCGGCGATCGGATCTTCTACCAGCCGCGGGCCCGCGGGCTCGATCTCTTTCCGGGACAGGGCTCGGCGTTCACGCCGCTCCCGCCCGGCGTGCTGAGCGAGCGTGCGCGGATCCCGGAGCGCGGCATCACCTTCGTCTTCCGTCCGCCCGGTGCGAAGAACGAGCTGCTTGCAGCGGCGCGCCCCCTCCGCATCGGCGGCAGCGGGTTCGGGACGATCGTCGTCGCGAAGCCGGAGACGATCCTGCGTCAGCGCTGGCTCGCGCTGGTCGAGCGGCTGCTGGTCGCGTTCGCGGGCGGCGTCCTCGTGGCCGGCGCGTTCGCGTGGTACCTCTCGCGCCGGATCACGACCCCGGTTCTGCAGCTGACGCGAGCCGCGGACGAGGTCGCGCGCGGAACCTACGACGTCGAGGTGCCGAGCCGCGGCGCGGGGGAGATCGGGCTCCTCGCCGACCGCTTCCGCGAGATGGCGTCGCGTCTGAGCGAGGCCGAGGAGCTCGAGCGCAACTTCCTGATGACCGTGACGCATGAGCTGCGCACGCCGCTCACGGCGATTCGCGGCCACGTCGAGGCGCTGCGCGAGGGACTGATCACCGATGAGGAGACGCGGGCCGCCTCGCTGGTCGTGATCGCCGCCGAAGCCGAGCGGCTCGAGCGCCTGGTCGGCGACGTGCTCGACCTGGCGAAGCTCGACGCGCACCGGTTCACGGTGCTGCAGGAGGAGGTCGACATGAAGCGGCTCGTCGACAGCGCCTACGCGGCCTTCACCGAGGAGGCGCGGCGCCGAAAGATCGAGTACCGCTGCGACCTCGAGGCGAAGCCGGTGATCGTCTCGGACGGCGATCGCGTCCTGCAGATCATCTCGAACCTGCTCGCCAACGCCTTCCGCTGGACGCCCGACGGTGGCAGCGTCGACCTCGAGCTCTCGGCGACCGACGGCAGCGTCTACGTGATCGTCGCCGACAGCGGCCCTGGGATCGCGCCCTCGGAGCGTGAGCGCATCTTCCGGCCGTTCTGGTCGCGCGGCGGCGGCGGCACCGGGCTCGGCCTGGCGATCGCGCGGGAGCTCGCGGCGGCGCTCGGCGGCCGGATCGGCCTCGAGAGCTCTGAGGAGCAGGGCAGCCGCTTCGAGCTCGTCCTGCCCGTGCGGCCCCGTTGATCGGGAGGGCTCGGCGAAACGACGGCTATGCCGCCGCGCCCCGCTGCCCGCCCCGACGCTGCGTCCTCAGTCGCTCCCGTACCTTCCAGGTACGAACGCTCCCTGCGTCCTCGGAACGACCATCGCGGCCCAGCGACGAGCGACGTTCCGCCGAGCCCTCCAAGCGGGCAGAATCCCTGCTGTGGTTGCCGCCCCCGAGCTCGTCGAGCTGCCTCGCCGGCGCTCGCCCTCCCGCGCCCTGCTCGTGGCGCTGCGGCCGCGGCAGTGGTCGAAGAACCTGCTCGTCTTCGCCGGCCTCGTCTTCGCGGCGAAGCTCGGCGATCCGTTGCGCTGGCTCGAGGCCTGCGTCTGCTTCGTGGCCTACTGCGCGATCTCGAGCGCGGCCTACCTCGCGAACGACGTGCGCGACCGCCACGACGACCGGCTGCACCCGGTCAAGCGCTCGCGGCCGATCGCCCGCGGCGAGCTCTCGCCGCGCGCTGCGCTGACGATAGCCGGTGCGCTGGCCGTGCTCGCGCCGCTGCTCGTCGCGCCGCTCGGCCTCGCGTCCGTGCTGCTCGTCGCGGCCTTCGCCGTGCTGCAGGCCGCGTATACGTTGCGGTTGAAGCACGTCGTGCTGCTCGACGTGACCGCGATCGCCGCGCTGTTCGTCGTCCGTGCGGCCGCGGGAGCCGAGGCGGTCGACGTGCCGATCTCGGGCTGGCTGCTGCTCTGCACGGCCATGCTCGCGCTCTTCCTCGCGCTGGCCAAGCGCCGCGGCGAGCTCGTGCTCGTCGGGGCCGGCCGGACGCCCGGGCGGCCGGTGCTCGACGGCTACTCGCTGGAGCTCGTCGACCAGCTGACCGGGATCGTCGCCTCCGCGACCGTGATCGCCTACGCGATCTACACGCTGACCGGCGACCACTCGCGTGTCCTGCTCGCGACGGTGCCCTTCGTCGTCTTCGGCGTCTTCCGCTACCTGCTGCTGATGCACCGCGACGACATCGGCGAGGAGCCCGAGCAGGTGCTGCTGACCGACGTGCCGATACTGCTCGCCGTCGCCGGCTGGATCGTGACCGCCGCGGCGATCCTCGCGCTGACCTGAGGCGTCGCTTGCGATGCCGTCGTCAGGACGCGCGCGCTTTGCGCGTGCGTCCGTCTGAAACGACCGATCGGTACCTCTGAGTGAACACCACGGTTGTGAGATCGCTCCTCCTCGTCGTCGCGCTCGCGGTCGCCGTTGCGCTCGGCCTCGGGCTGTACGCCGACTTCGGCAAGCTCGGCGACGAGCTGGCGAGCTTCCGCTGGGAGCTGTTCCCCCTTGCGCTCGCGCTCACCGCGCTCAACTACCTGCTCCGCTTCTGGCGCTGGCAGCGCTACCTGACGCGAGTCGAGGTCCACGTGCCCTGGGGCGGGAGCCTCGCCGTGTTTGCGGCCGGGCTGACGATGACGATCACGCCCGCGAAGCTCGGCGAGCTGCTCAAGTGCGCGCTCCTGCACCGCGCGTACGACGTGCCGGTCCGGCGCTCGGCTCCGGTCGTGCTGGCCGAGCGCGTCACCGACGCGAGCGGCGTCGTCGTCCTCGCCCTGGTCGGCGGGGCCGGCACGCGGAGCTGGCCGCTCCTGGTCGTCGCGTTCGTCGGCGTCGCGCTTGTCGTCGCGGTCGTGCGCAGCCCGCTGCTCGAGCGGTTCGCGTTCTTCGGCGAGGCGACCGAGGCCTCGCGCGCGCTGCTGACGACGCCGCTGCTCGTCGGCATGACGCTGCTCTCGGCGGTCTCGTGGTTCTGCGAGTGCCTGGCCGCCTACGTCTGCGTGCGCGGCCTCGGCCTCGACCTGTCGCTGGCCGACACGGTGGTCGTCTTCTCCCTCGGCAGCCTCGCGGGCGCGGCGTCGTTCCTGCCCGGCGGGCTCGGCATCGCCGACGCGAGCATGACCGGCCTGATCCACGTGCTCGGCGACACGTCGAAGGCAGCTGCCGCGGCAGCGACGGTGCTGATCCGGCTCGCGACGCTGTGGTTCGCGGTCGTGATCGGGCTGGTCGGTCTGGCGGTGGAAGCGCGGCTCCACCGGCGAGCGGCGCCTTAGCCGGTGCGGCGCTCTTCCATGCGGTAGACGATCGCGCCCTCGCCGGCCTCGAGCTTCCGCTCGAGCGTCGACAGGCGCCGCTCGACGGACTTCCAGCTCGAGGTGATCAGGTCGACGAGCAGCCCCAGGTCGTCGACCCGCGCGTGCCGCTCCGAGAGGAGGTCGCCCTCGACGCGCTCGAGCCGTCGGATCACCTGGTTCATCAGCCCGCGGATCTCGGCCAGGTTGCGGCCGACCGGGCGAACCTGCTCGGCGAGCCCGTCGCTGACCGCGTGCTCGACCTTCGCCGGGATCGTCGCCTCGAGCTCGGCGGCGGTCTGCGCCAGCTCCTCGACCTGCGCCCGCGCGCGCTCCAGCGTCGCGTCCACCGCGGCCGCGTCGGGGCGGCCCTCGGCGGCCTCGCGGAGCCGCTCTCGCGCTTTCTCGATCGCTTCGTCGGTCACGGGCGACAAGGGTAGCGTTTGCGTCGGATGAGGTCGGCCGAGCTGGACTACGTCTTACCCGAGGAGCTGATCGCCCAGCACCCGCCGCAGCGGCGCGACCGCTCGCGCCTGCTCGTCCACGACCGCCCAAGCGGGGAGACCGCGCACCGCCGCTTCGACGACCTTCCCGCGGAGCTTCAGGACGGGACGCTGGTGGTGGTAAACGACACGCGCGTGTTGCCCGCGCGCCTGCGGCTCGAGCGGCCGGGCGGGGGCAAAGCCGAGGTGCTGCTGCTCGAGCGTCTCGGCGAGAACGGCGTCTGGGAGGGTCTTGCGCGCCCTTCGCGGAAGCTCCGCCCCGGCCAGCGGCTCGGGCCCGTGGAGCTGCTGGAGCCGCTCGGCGAGGGCCGCTGGCGCCTCCGGCTCGAGGGCGCGCCGGCGGGCGAGCCGCCGCTGCCGCCGTACATCCACGAGCCGCTCGCCGATCCCGAGCGCTACCAGACCGTCTACGCGGAGCAGGAGGGCTCGGCCGCCGCGCCGACGGCGGGCCTGCACTTCACGCCCGACCTGCTGGCGCGGCTCGACGTGGAGCGCGTGACGCTCCACGTCGGCCTGGACACGTTCCGGCCGCTCGCAGTCGAGGTGGTGGAGGAGCACCCGCTGCACAGCGAGCGCTACGAGGTCGCGCCCGAGGCGTGGGAGCGGATCCGCGCCGCCGAGCGCGTGCTCGCGGTCGGGACGACGACGGTGCGTGTGCTCGAGTCGCTCGCCCGCGGCGCTCCCCTCGGCGGGCGCACGGAGCTGTTCGTGACGCCCGGCTTCGAGTTCCGCCGGGTCGACGCGCTGCTGACGAACTTCCACCTGCCGCGCTCGACCCTGCTCGCACTGGTGATGGCGTTCGCCGGGGTGGAAGAGACGCGGCGGCTGTACAAGCTCGCGATCGCAGAGCGGTACCGGTTCTACTCCTTCGGCGACGCGATGCTGCTGCTGTGAGCGCGGCGAGCGGGAGCTGGGGAGCAATCGTCACGTCTTCGGCGCAGACGAGTCGCAGACGCGTGCGCGTTTCACCGGTACGCTCGCAGCGGGAGCGAGGGTGGCCCGCCAACCCCACCCTCGAGGGTGGGGGTTGCCCGGAGACCTGTCCATGAGCGCGGCGCTCGGGGCGGCCGGCTGGCGCGAGTTCTGGCGCTCGCGGGGGATGCGGGAGCTGCGCGCGCTGCTCGCCGAGCGGTGGGAGCCGCTCGCAGCGGCACCGCCCGACGGCCGCGATGCCTCCGCCTTCCGGATCGCCTCGCTGCTCGGCAGCCGCGCCTCCCGCACGGCGATTGAAGCCGAGCTCGGCCGCATCCGGCGGGACACGCTCGCGCTCCCCCCGGCACGGCACGAGGACGCGCGGGCCGCCGCGGCGATCGCCGCCTGGTTCGCGCGCGCAGGCGAATGAGCGCCTTCGCGCTCGAGGCGACCGACGGCGAGGCACGCACCGGCGTTCTCCGCACTGCGCACGGCGAGCTGCACACGCCCGCGTTCATGCCCGTCGGCACCAAGGCGACCGTGAAGGCCGTCGACCCCGACGAGCTCGCCGCGCTCGGCGCCGAGATCCTCCTCTGCAACACCTACCACCTGCAGTTCCGCCCCGGCGCCGACCTGATCGCGGAGCTCGGCGGCCTGCACCGGTTCATGGCCTGGGACGGCCCGATCCTGACCGACTCCGGCGGCTTCCAGGTCTTCTCGCTGCGCCACACGATCCTGCGCCAGGACGACGAAGGCGTCACCTTCCGCTCGGTCTACGACGGGGACGAGGCGCGCTTCACACCCGAGCTCGTGGCGCGGGTCCAGGCGCAGCTCGGCTCCGACATCGCGATGTGCCTGGACGTCGTCCCGCCGCCGGGGACGCCGAGGCTCGAGCTCGAGGATGCTGTCCGGCGAACGACGCTCTGGGCGCAGCGACAGCAGCGGGCGGAACGCGCGCCCGGCCAGCTCCTGTTCGGCATCGCGCAGGGCGGCACCGACCGCGAGCTGCGCCGCCGGAGCACCGAGGAGATCGCCGAGCTCGGCTTCGACGGAAACGCGCTCGGCGGGCTTGCGATCGGCGAGTCGCGCGAGGAGATGCTCGAGACCACCGCCTGGGCGGCGCAGCTGCTGCCCGAGCGACGGCCGCGCTACTTCATGGGCATCGGCGACCCCGCGGGCATCCTCGAGGTGATCGAGCGCGGGATCGACATGTTCGACTGTGTTCTCCCGACGCGGAACGCGCGCACGGGTAGCGCCCTCACCTGGGAGGGCCAGCTGAACATCAAGGCCGCTCGCTTCGCCCGCGACCGGCGGCCGCTCGACGAGGACTGCGGCTGCCCCGCGTGCACGAGGTTCACGCGCGCGTACGTGAGGCACCTGCTCAACCAGCAGGAGATCCTCGGCCTGCGCCTGTTGAGCCTGCATAATCTGCGCTTCGTGCTCGACCTCGTCGCCGGCGCCCGCGCCGCGATCGAGCGGGGACAGCTGCGGTCGTACAAAGAGGAGGCGCTGGCGAGGCTCCGGCGCTCCGGGGAGGCTGAGTGGGCAGCTACGTGATCATCCTCATCGCCGTGTTCGGCCTGATGTGGCTGCTCCTGATCAGGCCGCAGCGCAAGCGGCAGCTACAACAGTCGCGGATGCAGGACGCGATCGAGCCGGGCGACGACGTTCTCACCGCCGGGGGCATCCACGGCGTCGTGCGCAAGATCGAGGGCGAGATCGTGCACGTGGAGATCGCGCCTGACACGACTGTGCGCCTCGACCGCCGGGCCGTGGCCGCCGTCGCGCAGGAACCGGAGCTCGAGACCGGAACCGAGCCCGAACTGGAAGCAGAGCCCGAGCCGGAGAGGGCCGTCTCGGGCGACGAAAGCTAATCTGTCCCGACTCTTCGCGTGGCCACTCGTCGCTCACATCTGATTCTCGTCGGCCTGATCCTGGCCGCCCTGGCCGGGGTGGCGCTGCTCGCGATGCCCGGCTCGCCCGCGCACAAGAAGGTCACGCTCGGCCTCGACCTGCAGGGCGGCCTCGAGGTCGTGCTCAAGGCGGTGCCGCCGACGGGCAAGACGTGCGACGCAGCCTGCATGGACCGCTCGATCTCGATCATGCGCAGCCGCATCGACAAGCTCGGCGTCTCCGAGCCCGAGATCCGCAAGCAGGGCTCGAACCAGATCGTGATCCAGCTCGCCGGCGTCCACGACGTCAACAAGGCGGCCCAGATCATCGGCACGACCGCCCAGCTCCAGTTCTACGACCTCGAGCATGACCTGACCGGCCCGTCCACCAACGGCGGCCAGCCCGTCGCCTCGGGGAGCCTCTACAAGCTGCTCACTGCGGTGAAGGCGGACGCCAAGAAGGGGACGCCGACCGCGTACTACCTGTTCAACAAGAAGAAGCAAGTGATCGCCGGGCCCGAGGACACCGTCGGGAAGCTGCTCGACACGCCCAAGCTGAAGGGTAAGCAGCCGAAGGGCTCCACGATTCTGGCCGTCCCCGAGAAGACGACGGTCATCAGCTGCGATGCGACCACCGGCTGTCCCGGAGTCCAGCAGGCCGACGCTGCGGCGCCCACCCTGTACTACCTCTTCAAGTACGACCCGGAGAACTCGACGACGCCGGTCCCGGAGGCGACGGGTGGCGACCTGAAGCTCTCTTCGATCCGGGCCGACATCAGCACGCAGGGGCAGGGCAACGTCGTGCAGCTTGGCTTCACGAAGGAGGGGGCGCGGAAGTTCCACGCCATCACGCGCACCGAGGCCCAGCGCGGCGCCGGCCTCGCGGCTGCGGCCGGCCAGACCGGCAGCGACCAGGCGACGATCCAGCAGTTCGCCCAGCACTTCGCGATCGTGCTCGACAACGAGCTGCGCTCGACGCCGTACATCGACTACAAGCAGAACCCGGACGGGATCGACCCGAGCATCAACGGCGCCGAGATCTCGAACATCAACAGCTTCACCGAGGCGAAGGATCTCGCGCTCGTCCTCCAGACCGGCGCGCTGCCGGTGAAGTTCGAGCAGATCGAGCGCACCGACGTCTCGGCGACCCTCGGCAAGGACTCGCTCAAGGAGGCCAAGACGGCGGCGCTGATCGGCCTGCTGCTCGTGGCCGCCTTCCTGCTGATCCTCTACCGCTTCCTCGGGGTGGTCGCGGTCGTCGGCCTCGGCATCTACGCCGCCTTCCTCTACGCGGCGATCCTGGTCTTCGGCGTCACCCTGACCCTGCCGGGCTTCGCCGGCCTGATCCTGACGATCGGCGTCGCGGCCGACGCGAACGTCGTCATCTTCGAACGGATCAAGGAAGAGGTGCGGTCCGGGAAATCCGTGCGTGCAGCGATCAGCGCCGGTTACGCGAAGGGCTTCCACACGATCATCGACGCGAACGTCGTCACGGTGATCACCGCGATGGTGCTCTTCGCGGTCGCGACCGCGGGCGTGAAGGGCTTCGCGCTGATGCTGATGATCGGCACGGTGATCTCGCTGATCACCGCCGTCGCCGCAACGCGGGCGATGCTCGGGCTGCTGGCGGGCTTCCGCTGGTTCGAGAACCCGCGCTTCATGGGCGCCGCCGGCCAGCAGCACGGGCGGTGGCTGCAGATCGACTTCATGCGCCGCCGCTACCTCTGGTTCGCGATCTCCGGCACGGTCATGGCGATCGCGATCGGTGCGCTCGCGGTGAAGGGGCTGAACCTCGGGATCGACTTCAAGGGCGGCACGCAGGTGACGTTCACGACGTCGAAGCCGGTCCCGCTCTCGAGCGTCCGCGAGCAGGCGACGCAGTTCGGCAAAGAACCGGTCGTCCAGGGCCGTGGCAAGAGCTCCGGCAGTGAGGGCTTCAAGAGCTTCCAGATCCGCCTGCGCTCGCTCAGCAGCGCGGAGACGAGCCAGCTGAAGAACGACATCCAGGGGGGCTTCGACAGCAAGGCGATTCAGATCCAGACGGTCTCGGCCAGCTTCGGGAGACAGATCGCGCGCGGGGCGATCATCGCAATCCTCGTCTCGCTGCTCCTGATCATCTTCTACATCGCGATCCGCTTCGACGTGAAGTTCGCGGTGCCGGTGATCGTCGCGCTGCTCCACGACATCGTGATCACGGTCGGGGTGTACGCGCTGCTCGGGAGAGAGGTATCGAACTCGACCGTGGCCGCGGTGCTGACGGTGCTCGGCTACTCGATCTACGACACGATCATCATCTTCGACCGCATCCGGGAGAACATCCCGCTGATGCGCCGCGCGCCGTTCGCGACGATCGCGAACGTCTCGCTCTGGGAGACGATCCGCCGCTCGCTGGCGACGACGTTCATCACGCTGTTGCCGATCCTCTCGCTGCTGATCTTCGGCGGCGCGACCCTGCAGGACTTCGCCTTCGCGCTGCTGGTCGGCATCGCCTCCGGCGCGTACTCGTCGATCTTCATCGCGGCGCCGCTGCTGACGATGTGGAAGGAGCGCGAGCCGGAGTACGCGCGGCGGATCGGCCAGGAGCCGGTCGACCAGGAGGCGGCTGTCGCGGCCTCGGAGGAGGCGCTCGCGGCGCAGCCGGCACCCGACCTCTCGCCCGTAGGCGCGGTCGAGCGCGCGGCGACCGCGAACGAGGCGAAGCGCGAGCGGCGGCGGCAACGACGGCGCGCGAGGCCACATGGCCGCGCCCGCTGACCTCCGCGAACTGGCGGAGAAGCTCGTGCTCGCCGGCGTCGGCGCGGTGGCGCTGACGGCCGAGCGCGCGGACGCGCTGGCCGAGGAAGTCGCCGCACGCGGCGGCATGGGCCGCACCGAAGCCCGCGCGCTGGTCGAGGAGCTCGCCGGGCGCTGGCGCAGCGAGGGCGTGCGGCTGGGAGAGCGCACCGGCGCTGGGCTCGCCGGACTGTTTCGCGAGCTCGGGCTCGTCACGCGCGACGAGCTCGAGGAGCTGGAGCTGCGCGTCGCCCAGCTCGAGCACCGGCTGCGTCTGCTCGAAGCGTGAGCCTGCTCCGGCGGCTGACCCGGATCGAGACCTCGTGGTGGTTTGGCCGCCGAGTCGTGCCGTTGGTCACGCGCCTGCTCGCGCCCGCGGCGGCCTACGGCGTCGATCGCATCCCCCGGGAGGGCGGCGCGGTGATGGCCGCCAACCACTTCTCCGGGATCGACCACCCGCTGATCGGCGTGCTCTGCCCGCGGCCGCTTCACTTCCTGGCGAAGGCGGAGCTGATGGACATCCCGGGGCTCGGACCGCTGCTCCGCTGGCTCGGCGTCTTCGGCGTGCGCCGCGGCGAGGGCGACCGCGAGGCCGTCCGGCGGGCACGCGAGCTCGTCCGCCAGGGGCAGCTGGTCTGCATCCACGTCGAGGGGACGCGGCAGCGATTCGGCCACCCCGGGCCGTTGCACCCGGGCGCGCTGATGATCGCGATGCAGGAGCGCGTCCCCGTGATCCCGTGCGCGGTCGACACCTTCGGCTGGTCGCCCCTGAACCGCCGCAAGTGCGCCGTCGTCTGGGGCGACCCGATCGCCGTCGACGACCTGCCCCGCAATCGCAGGGGCTACGCCGAGGCAGGCGAGCGCGTGGGCGCCGAGATCGTCCGCCTGTGGCGCCAGGCCGTGGAAGCGTGCGCCGCCGGCCTTCCCTCGGAGCTTCCCGATGGCGCCCGCCGTAGCGGGATCAACCCGGCCCTCGTGCAACACTGACCGGATGGCCGGCACCGGCACGCGGAACCTCGGCCGGATCTCCGAGATCGCCCAGGTCGCGGTCAAGCACGGGTTCGGCTACTTCTTCGAGACCCACCGCCTGACCGACCTCCTCCCGGGGCGGCCGAAGCTCGACCCCGCCGGATCGCAGTCGCAGCGCGGCCAGCACCTACGGGAGATGCTCGACGAGCTCGGCCCGACCTTCGTCAAGTTCGGCCAGTTGCTGTCGACCCGCCCCGACGTCGTCCCGCCCGACATCGTGGCCGAGCTGCAGAAGCTCCAGGACGACGTGCGGCCGGTGGAGTACGAGGACGTCGAGCGTGTGGTCCGCGAGGACCTCGAGCTCTCGATCGAACAGCTCTTCACGGATTTCGAGACCGCGCCCGTCGCCGCCGCGTCGATCGGCCAGGTCCACCGCGCGACGCTCCCGAACGGCCGCCGCGTCGCCGTCAAGGTGCAGCGCCCGAACGCGCCGCGTCAGATCGAGGCCGACCTCTCGCTTCTCTACCAGGCGGCGCGGCTGATCAAGGAGCGCGTCCGCTCGCTCGAGTTCATCGACCCACGCCAGCTCGTCGACGAGTTCGGGCGCTCGATCCGCCAGGAGCTCGACTACCGGCTCGAGGCCCGCAACGCGGAGGCGTTCCACCACCGCTTCTCGGGTCACCCGCACGTCCACATCCCGCGCGTCTACTGGAGCTACACGCGCCAGCGCGTGCTCACGCTCGAGCTGCTCGAGGGCGTCCAGCTCGCCGACCTGCCGCTCGACGCCTGGGAGATGGAGGAGCGCCGCCGCCTGGCGTACCTGATGGCCGAGACCTGGATGACGATGATCTTCCGCCACGGGTTCTTCCACGGCGACCCGCACCCGGCCAACGTCTTCGTGCTCGGCGACCCGGAGCACATCGGCCTCGTCGACTTCGGCCAGGTCGGGAAGTTGACCGACCAGGACATGTCCAAGCTGACGCGGCTCTTCATCGACGCCGCGAACGAGCGCATCGAGGCGCTGCCGCGCCGGCTCGCCGAGCTGGGCGTCCGCTACCCGCGGGAGCGCGAGGACGAGTTCGTCGTCGAGTTGCGCGAGATGTACGCGCGCTACTACGGCGCGAGCCTCTCCGAGATCGACCCCCTGCAGGTGATCCGCGAGGCGTTCCAGCTGATCTACCGGCTCAACCTCCGGCTCCCGACGCGCTTCGTGATGCTGGACAAGGCGATCGCCACCCTCGCCTCGGTCGGCACGGAGCTCTACCCGGACTTCAACGTCTTCGAGGTCGCGAAGCCGTATGCCCGCGGCCTGATGCTCGAGCGCTACACCCCGCAGCGCGTGCTGCGGCGCGCCCAGTCGGAGGGACTCGAGCTCGCGCGCGTCGTGCGCGACATGCCGTACCAGGTGCACGACTTCCTCGAGGAGGTGCGCGACGGCCAGATCGAGGTCGGCTTCGTGCACAAGGGGCTCGACGAATTCATGCGCAAGCTCGACGTCGCCTTCAACCGGCTCGTGATCGCGCTGGTCGTGGTCGGCGGCCTGATCGGCTCGAGCCTGATCGGGATCTTCTCGACGCAGGGCCCGCAGATCGCCGGCGTGAACTTCATCTCGTTCATCGGCTTCGTGCTCTCGGTCGTGCTCGGGTTGTGGCTGTTATGGGGTGTGCTGCGCTCCGGCCGGCTGTAGAAACCTCGGCGCAGATTCGCGCGAAAGGACATCTGGCGGTGCGAGGGAGGCGGCGCTAGCTTCGATTGCATGCCGCAGGCGCTGCTGCTCGCCGAGTCCGAGCCGGGAACGCGGGAGTTTCTCGAGCGCCACCTGGCGAGCGACGGTTTCGCGGTGCTCGGCGCGGATGCCGGCCGCGAGGCGCTGGAGCTGGTCGAGCGCGAGCGGCCCGACCTCGTGCTCGTCGGTGGTCTTCCGGACGCACCGGCGCTCGAGGTCTGCCGCGTCCTGCGCGAGGGCGAGCCCGGCCGCTCCTGGGACCGCGACGTGCCGGTGATCGTGCTCGGCGAAGCGCGCTCTTCCGATCCGGTCGACCGCGTGCATGCCTTCGAGCGCGGCTGCGACGACTTCGTTCCGCGCCCGTTCCACTACGAGGAGCTCGTCGCGCGGATCCATGCCGTGTTGCGCCGGACCCGGCCGGGGTTGCGTGAGCGCCTGGCGGCGGGGCCGGTCGCGATCGACCGTGCGACTCGGCGCGTGACGGTCCACGGCCTGCCCGTCGCACTCGCGGCGAAGGAGTACGAGCTGCTGGTCAAGCTCGCGACGCAGCCGACCCGGGTGTTCACCAAGGACGAGCTGCTGCGCGAGGTCTGGGGCTTCCGCTCGCTCGGCCGGACTCGCACCCTCGACTCGCATGCCTCCCGGCTGCGGCGGAAGCTCGGTCTCGCGGGCGCCGCCGACTGCGTCCTGAACGTCTGGGGCGTCGGCTACCGGCTCCTCGCCGCGTACGAGGAGGTGCAGCGCACGGCGTGAGCGAAGCGGCTACGCTCGCGGCATGGAAGAGATCGTTCGCGTCACCACGGTGCAGGGCGAGCCCGAGGCCGAGGCCTTCTGCGGATTGCTGCGCGCGAACGGCATCAAGTGCAACCACCGGCTGACCCAGGAGTCGGACTCCGCCTTCGAGAACTTCGGAGGCGACGGGATGCGAGAGATCCTCGTTGCGCCGGCGGACCTCGACGCCGCACGCGAGCTTCTCAACGAGGAGTAATCGCGCCCCTAACCCAGCACGAAGAGCCTGCTGAACACGAACTCGGGCTGCCGCGGCAGGCTCATGAAGTGCCCGGCCCCTGCGGCCGCCGGCTTGAAGAGATCGAGCAGCGCGGCCAGGACGTTCGTCGTCGGCGGGTTCTGGTTGTGCGCGCGCACGATCGAGAGCGCCTGGCAGGCGCCGTAGTCGGCGACCTGCGTCTGCGCCCCGAAGTACGCGGGCAGCGTGTGGGCACCGAAGTAGCCGTTGAGCCCGGTGTAGGTGTCCTGGAACGTGTCCGCCGTGGCCGCCGTCGAGCAGGCGCCGTAGGCCAGCGCGACGAAGGCGACGTCCTCGGCCTGCGTGGTGCGCTTCTTCAGCGCCTTGACCTGCTTCTGCAGCGACGTCACCTGCGCCTGCAGCGAGCGCAGCGTCGGCGCCTTGGCCGAGCCTGCACCGGCCGGCGCGACGACGACCAGCGAACCGACGGCCGCGACGACCGCGAAAGCGAGTGCCTGCCTCATGATTCCTCCTGTGTCGACCCCGAAGTTACGGCCCTCATACTCCTGAGTCGCACAGGAGTCAAGCGCCGGTGAGAAGGGCGCCCTCGAGCTCCAGCAGCGTCCGCTTGCGGTCGAGCCCGCCGGCGTAGCCGACCAGCGACCCCGTCGAGCCGACGACACGGTGGCACGGGAGCACGATCGGGACCGGGTTGCGGTTCATCACCGTGCCCACGGCCCGCGCCGCGCGTGGCTTCCCGGCCCGGGCGGCGAGCGTCCCGTAGGTGGTGAGCTCGCCGTAGGGCACCTGGGCGAGCTGCTCGAGCACCGCGCGGCCGAACTCGCGTGCGGGCCTGAGGTCGACGTCGAGGTCGAACTCGCGCCGCGTGCCGGCGAAGTACTCGTCGAGCTGCCGCCGAGCCTCGTCGGTCGGCCGCGGCGAGCGCAGCACGCGGGCGCCGAAGAGCCGGGCGAGGCGCTCGGCCTCCGCGTCGGGGTCGGCGTCGTAGTGAATCTCGCAGACGCCCTGGTTCGTGACGGCTACGAGCAGCTGGCCGACGGGCGTGTCGTGCAGCTCGTAGGCGACGTCGAGCAGCCCCTCGGCAGCCGCGGCGTCGCGGAAGCGGCGATCGAGCTCGGCGGAAACGGTCATCACAGCTCCTTCTCCCTGAGTCGGCGGACACCCGAGGACGCGGCCTGGCGAGCTGCCTCGGGCGACGAGCCGAGCGCGCTGCCGATCTCCTCGTAGCTGAGGTCGTAGCCGTAGCGGAGGAAGACCGCGGCGCGCTCCTTCTGCGGCAGCTCGGCGGTGAGGCGGCGCAGCTCCTCGTAGGGGAGCGGCTCGTCGACAGACTCGAGGTCGGGCACGTCGGCCGAGGTCACGCGCCGCCTCCGCAGCGCGTCGACCGCGACGTTGCGCGCGATCGCCAGAGCCCAGGCGCGCAAGTGCCGCCCGTGCTCCAGCGTCGGGTACGCCCGCAGCGCCCGCAGGAAGGTCTCCTGGAACGCGTCCTCGGCGGCGTCGCGCCCGAGCATCCCCCGCAGCTGCGCGAGCACGGGTGCCTTGTGCTCCTCGTAGAACCGCTCGAACGGTGGCACGTGCACGGCCTCCATCATCGCTACTAACGCCGGGGGCGGCGCGCGTGTGAGACGTTGCTGCGATCGCCCGTGTGCCTGATCGCCAGGGCCTCGCGGGGCGGCGTGTTCTGGCCGCCCTCGTCGCGGCCGCCGCAGCGCTCGCGATCGCGCTCGTCCTCGATGCCGCCTGGCCGATCGCGCTCGCGTGGGCGTGGGGAGTCGCGGCGCTCGTGATCGTGGTCTGGGTGTGGGTGCAGGTCGGCCCGATGGACGCGAAGCAGACGAAGGCCCATGCCCAGGCCGAGGATTTTTCGCGCCCGGTCGCCGACCTGGTCGTGCTCGGAGCGAGCGTCGCCAGTCTCGTCGCGATCGGCTACACGCTGATCGAGGCCGGCAACCGGGAGGGCTGGGTGAAGGCGCTGCTGATCCTGCTCGCAGCGGCGGTCGTGGCGGCGTCGTGGTTCGCCGTCCACACCGTCTTCGCGCTGCGCTACGGCGACATCTACTACGGCCATCCAGTCGGGGGAGTCGACTTCAACGACGACGAGGAGCCGGACTACCTCGACTTCGCCTACCTCGCGCTCACGATCGGGATGACCTTCCAGGTCTCCGACACGAGCCTGACGTCGAAGGCGATGCGCCGCGTCGCGCTACGCCACGCCCTGCTCTCGTTCGTGTTCGTCGCGGTGATCGTCTCGCTCGCGATCAACTCGGTGGCATCACTCCTGCGCTGAGGCCCCGGTGGGGAGCAGGGGTTGCGAAGTGGGGAGTTGTGGTTTACAGTGGGGCGCAGTGGACCATGCTCCTAGGTGAGTTCGAGCACACGATCGATGACAAGAACCGCCTCACGCTACCGGCCAAGTTTCGCCAAGCGCTTTCCGGCGGCCTCGTCATCACGCGCGGTATGGACGGGTGTCTCTACTGCTATCCCGAGGCGGGCTGGCAGCGGCTGGTCGAGAGCCGACTGGCCGGGCTCGACCCCCTCAGCAAGGAGGGTCGCCTGATGCACCGCTTCTTCTACTCCGGTGCATCGGAGGCGGAGCCCGACAAGCAGGGCCGCGTAATGCTGCCGGGGACGCTTGCCAAGAACGCCGGGATCGGGCGCGAGGTCGTGGTCGCGGGGGTCGGCGACCACTTGGAGATCTGGGATCGCGCTTCCTGGCGCGACCACGTCAAGGAGCTCGAAGGGAGTGCGGAAGATGTTGCCGAACGTCTTGCATCCCAACGCGACTGACCACGTTCCCGTTCTCGCCGATGAGGTGCGGGAGGCGCTCGCCGTGCACCCGGGCGAGACGGTGGTCGACGCCACCTTCGGCGCGGGCGGCCACTCGGAGCTGCTCGCGGCGGATCTGAGCGGCAAGGGCAAGCTGATCGCGATCGACCGCGACCCGTCTGTGCGGCCGCACTTCGACCGCGTGCGGAAGCGCACCGGCATCCAGGGCCGTTTCCTTCGCGGCGAGTTCTCGGACGTGCTCGCTCAGCTGGCGGCAAACGGCGTGCGCGCGGACGCGATCGTCTTCGACCTCGGCGTCTCGTCGATGCAGATCGACCGGCCCGAGCGCGGGTTCTCGTACCGCACGGACGCCCCGCTCGACATGCGCATGGACCCGGCTGCGGAGCTCTCGGCGCGGGAGCTCGTGAACGAGACCGGCGAGCGCGAGCTGACGCGGATCTTCCGCGAGTACGGCGAGGAGCGCTACGCGCGGCCGATCGCCCGCGCGATCGTGCGCCGTCGCCGCGAGCAGCCGTTCGAGCGCACCGGCGAGCTGGTGGACGTGATCAAGTCTGCGATCCCGGCTCCGGCGCGGTTCGGCGACGGACATCCCGCCAAGCGCGTCTTCCAGGCACTGCGCATCGCGGTGAACGACGAGCTCGGCTCACTCGAGTCGGCCCTGCCGTCGGCGCTCGAGATGCTGCGGCCGGGCGGCCGACTGGCGGTGATCAGCTTCCACTCGCTCGAGGACCGGATCGTCAAGCGCTTCCTGCGCGCCAAGGAGAAGGGCTGCACGTGCCCGCCCGACTTCCCGGTGTGCGCCTGCGGCCACGAGCCGGAGCTGCGTGCGCTCTCACGTCGTCCGATCAAGCCATCCTCGGGCGAGCTCGCCGCGAACCCGCGCTCGTCCTCGGCGCGCCTCCGCGCCGCCGTCAAGACCGGAGGCGACGAGTAGCGCCGTGGCCTCCTGGACCGACGCAGCCCCCACGCTTCCATCGCCGAGACCGCGCTCGCGGCCGCGGCCGAGGCCGAAGCCCGCGCCGAGGCGCCGGCCGCAGGCTCGCCGCGGCGTGGCCGGCGGTGTCGTCTGGATCGCGATCGTCGCGGTGCTGCTCGCCGGCGTGGTTGCCCTCAACGTCGCCGTGCTCCGCCTGAACGTCCAGCTCGACAAGCTCGACACCCAGCGCGCGCAGCTGCGCGCGGAGAGGCAAGCGGTCGCCTCGCAGCTCTCGATGGCGGCGGCCTCGCCGCGGATCCAGCTGCAGGCGCAGAAGCGCTTCGGGCTCGTGCCCGCGGACCCCGCCGAGACCACGTACGTACGGCTGGGCCCGCGCGGGCGATGACCGCGAAAGCCGCGAACCGTCGTATCCGGCTCCTACTCGCGGTCTTCGTCGTCGCTTTCGGGATCGCGTTCCTGCGTGCCGCATGGCTGCAGGGCGTGCGCGCCGCGTCGTTCGGCCGGCTCGCGTCGAGCCAGCACAGCGAGGACGTCGTGCTCCCGGCCGCCCGCGGGACGATCTACGACCGCGGCGGCGTTCAGCTCGCGATCGGCGAGCAGGCGCAGACCGTCTACGCCGACCCGCGCCGCGTCACCGACCCGAAGGGCGAGGCGGCGACGATCGCCACCACGCTGCGGCTCGACCCGAACGAGGTCTACCGCGCGCTGACCGACCGCACCCGCGGGTTCGTCTACATCGCACGGAAGGCCGATCCGGCTCTCGCCGCCAAGCTCGCCCGCAAGGGCCTGCCCGGGCTCGGGTTCTACGCGGAGGAGCGGCGCTTCTACCCGCAGCTCAACCTCGCGTCGCAGGTGCTCGGCTATGCGGGCCTCGACAATCACGGGCTCGCAGGGCTCGAGCTCTCCCTCGACCGACAGCTCGCCGGCCGACCCGGGCGCGAGCGGATCGTCAAGGACGCCTCCGGCCAGGCGATCGACACCGTCGTCTCGCGCGTCGAGCGCGACGGCCAGGACATCTACACGACGCTCGACCACACGATCCAGGCGAACGCCCAGGCGGTGCTGCGCGACACCGTGCTGCGCTGGCACGCTCGCAGCGCGACCGCGATCGTGCTCGACCCGGCGACAGGCGCCGTGCGCGCGATGGCCGTCGCGCCCGGCTTCGACGCGAACAAGTACCCCGAGGTCTGGCGCGCGCTGCAGCGAAACCGCGCCGTCACCGACACCTACGAGCCGGGCTCGACGTTCAAGCTCGTCACGGTCGCGGGTGTGCTGTCGGAGCGGCTCGTCTCGCCGTCGACGCGCTTCGTGCTTCCATACGAGATCCAGGTCGCGGACCGCAGGATCCACGACGCCGAGCCGCGCGGGACCGAGACGATGAGCGTCTCCGAGATCCTGTCCCGATCGTCCAACGTTGGCGCGATCACGCTCGCCGAGCGGCTGACCCGGCACCGGCTCGTGCAGTGGATCACGCGCTTCGGCTTCGGGCGCCGCACGGGGATCGACTTCCCCGGGGAGAGCCCGGGCATCGTCCTCCACGAGGATCAGTGGTCCGGCTCGTCGATCGGCAACATCCCGATCGGCCAGGGCATCGCGGTCACTCCGATCCAGATGGCGTCGGCGTACGCCGCGATCGCGAACCGGGGCGTCTGGGTGCAGCCCCATCTGGTCGACCACGTCGGAGACGGCCCGACGCTCCGACCCCGGCGGCGGCAGGTCGTGTCGGCCTGGGTTGCCTCGCAGCTGATCGCGATGCTGAAGAACGTGGTCGCAGAGGGCACCGGAACCCTGGCCGCGGTGCCCGGGTACCAGGTCGCCGGCAAGACCGGGACAGCGGCAAAGGCGGACGCGCACGGCGGCTACTCGGACTCGCGCTACGTCGCCTCGTTCGTCGGCGTCGTGCCGGCCTCGCGGCCGCGGCTCGTGATCCTCGTCTCGGTGGACGAGCCGAGGGGCGCCATCTGGGGCGGTGTGGTGGCCGCGCCCGCCTTCGCCCAGATCGCGAAGTTCGACCTGCAGTACCTGGACGGCGGCGTGCCCCCGGACGCGCCGACGACGACGACCTCGACTCCTTAGCGTCCCTAGGTACGGTTCGCCCGGCCTCCTCCCCAAGGCGATCGTAACGAGGCGAGGTGCGCGTGTCTGTCACGGAGGTGTCACAAAAGTGCTGCAAACGGCGTGTTCTCCGGTAGCGGCAGGCGGCGGCTTCGGCCACGGCCCGCGCTAGACTCGCGCCCCGATGGACCTGGAGCTCCTGATCGCCGCGCTCGCGCCCGTCGAGGTCGTCGGCCGCGTCCCGGCCGAGATCGCAGACCTCGCCTACGACGCGCGGGCAGCCGGGCCGGGAAGCCTCTACTTCTGCATCCCGGGTACGCGCGCCGACGGCCACGACTTCGCGCCCGAAGCTGTCGCGAACGGAGCCGTCGCGCTCGTCGTCGAACGGCCGCTCGAGCTCCGCGTGCCGCAGCTCGTGGTCGAGAACGCGCGCCACGCGATGCCCGTGGCGGCCGACGAGTTCTTCGGCCGCCCGACGGAGCAACTCGAGGTCGCAGGCGTCACCGGCACCAACGGCAAGACGACGACCGCGTTCCTGCTCTACGCGATTTTCGCCGCGGCGGGACGGCGGCCCGGCCTGCTCGGAACGATCGAGAGCCGCGTCGGAGGCGAGCGGCGGCCCGCCATCCGGACGACGCCCGAGGCGATCGACCTGCAGCGCACCTTCCGCGAGATGCTCGACGCCGGTGACCGCAGCGCGGCCGTCGAGGCGACCTCGCACGGGTCCGAGCTCGGCCGGCTCGGGCGCGTCCGCTTCGGCGCGCTCGTCTTCACGAACCTGACGCAGGATCACCTCGACTTCCACGGGTCGCTGGAGCGGTACTTCGATGCGAAGCGGCGGCTGTTCACCGAGACGCGGCCGCCCGCGGCGGTGAACCTCGGCGACGAGCACGGCCGCCGGCTCGCCGACGAGCTGCGCGGTCACGGCGAGCTCCTCACCTTCGGGCTCGCGGACGACGCCGAGCTGCGCGCGGAAGACCTGGAGCTGGGCCCGCGCGGTGCGCGCTTCCGCGCCGGCGGGATCGAGCTCGAGACGCGCTTGCGGGGCCGCTTCAACGTCGAGAACGTGCTCGGCGCGGTCGCGGCGGCGCGGCTGCTCGGCATCGACGACGAGGCGATCGCGTACGGCGTGAAGGAGCTGCGCGGGGTCCCCGGCCGCTTCGAGGCGGTGGACGAGGGCCAGCCGTTCGCCGTTCTCGTCGATTACGCGCACACGCCCGACTCGCTCGAGAACGTCCTGCGCACAGCGCGCGACCTCGCGCAAAGCCGCGTGATCTGCGTCTTCGGCTGTGGCGGCGACCGCGACCGGGGCAAGCGGCCGGTGATGGGCAGGATCGCGACCGAGCTCGCCGACCTCGCGATCGTCACCTCCGACAACCCGCGCAGCGAGGAGCCGGACGCGATCATCGCCGAGATCCTCGGGGGGGCGGGCGACGCCGAGGTCGAACCCGACCGGCGCGAGGCGATCGCGCGCGCGGTGGCCGCCGCCGGGGAGGGCGACGTCGTGGTGATCGCTGGCAAGGGCCATGAGCAGGGCCAGCAGTTCGCCGACCGCACGATCCCGTTCGACGACCGCGAGGTCGCGCGCGAGGCGCTGCGTCGGCTGGGGGCGCCCGCGTGATCCCGCTCCGCGTCGACGAGCTGCCGCCGCTCGGCGAGCTGAACGCGCGGGCGGAGGAGATCACCGGTGTCCAGGTCGACTCGCGCCGCGTCGGGGCCGGCGACCTGTTCGTGGCGGTCGGCCGCGGCGCAGACTTCCTCGAGGACGCACTCGCAAGCGGCGCCGCGGCGACGCTCGTGCCTGAGCACCCGTTCGACGCGTTCGCCGCGCTCGGCTCGCTCGTTCGCGACCGGGCGAGCGCGCGCATCGTCGGCATCACCGGCTCGACCGGCAAGACCTCGACGAAGGACATCCTGGCCGCCCTCTGCGCCGCCGTCGCGCGCACGGTCGCCGCCGAGGCGAGCTACAACAACGAGATCGGCGTGCCGCTGACGCTGTGCCGGCTCGAGCCGGACACGGAAGTCTGCATCGTCGAGCTCGCGATGCGCGGCTTCGGCCAGATCGCCGACCTGTGCCGCATCGCGCGTCCGCACATCGGGGTCGTGAACAACGTCGGCCCGGTCCACCTCGAGCTCGTCGGGTCGCTCGAGGGCGTGATCAAGGCGAAGAGCGAGCTCGTCGCCGCGCTGCCGCCCGGGGGCACGGCCATCGTCCCGGAGGAGTTTCCGGTCGAGCGAGGCGACATCGAGGTCGTCCGCCTGCGCGAGCCGGAGACGGAGCGCGACGACGGCCGCACGATTGTCGACGGCGTCAGCTTCAACTTCGCGGCCGCGCATCAGGCCTGGAACGCCGCCGCCGCGCTCGCCGCCCTCGACGTGCTCGGCCTGCCGCGGCCGGAGCGCGTCGACGTCGAGTTCTCGCGCTGGCGCGGCGACGAGCTGCCGCTCCCGGGCGGCGGGCTCCTGATCAACGACGCCTACAACGCGAACCCCGTCTCGATGCGTGCGGCGCTCGTCCACCTCGCTGCGCTGGCCGGCGACCGGCGCCGCGTAGCGATCCTCGGCGACATGGCCGAGCTTGGGCCCGGCGCCCCTGCGTTCCACGAGGAAATCGGCCGCGAGATCGCCCGGCACGGAATCGACGCACTCCTCGCCGTCGGCGAGCTCTCGCGCGGCTACCTCGAGGCCGCCGGAAGCGTGCCCGTCACGCGCTGGGTGCCCGACGCCGTCACCGCAGCCGCCGAGGCCCCGTCGCTCGTCGAGCCGGGCGACTGCGTGCTGGTCAAGGCCTCACGTGCGGTCGGCCTCGAGGTCGTGGCCGAGGCTCTGGCGGCGGTGAGCGCTTGAGCCGCGTCCTCCTGGCCGGCGTGATCGCCCTCCTGATCTCGATCTTCGTCGGCCCGAAGTTCGTCGCCTACCTCCGGCGCAAGGAGCTCGGCCAGCACATCCGCGAGGAGGGCCCGCAGCACCACGTCGCCAAGCAGGGCACGCCGACCATGGGCGGCCTGCTGATCCTGCTCTCGGCGACCGCAGGCTTCCTCGCGCTCAGCCGTTACACCGTGCCCGCGCTGACGGTGCTGTTCGTCACGCTCGCCTGCGGCGCGATCGGGTTCCTCGACGACTTCATCAAGCTGACCCACCGCCGCTCGCTCGGCCTCAACGGCCGCTGGAAGCTGATCCTGCTCGGCGCGATCACCGTCGGCGTCGGGATCGCGGCGCAGCACCAGCACCTGCCGACAAGCGTCTACATCCCAGGCGTTGGCGACCTCGAGCTCTCGTACGCGTGGTACGGGCTGCTCTTCCTCGTGATCGCGGGGGCGGCCAACGGCGTCAACCTCACCGACGGGCTCGACGGCCTCGCGGCCGGCACGGTGATCATCGCGCTCTTCACCTTCGCTGCGATGATCGTGATCTCGTGGATCCGGTCGGGCTCGCCCGGCCACCGCTTCGAAACGAAGCTCGATCTCGGCATCATCGCCGCGGCGCTGATCGGGGCCGCGATCGGGTTCCTTTGGTACAACGCGTGGCCGGCCGAGGTGATCATGGGCGACACCGGCTCGATGGCGCTCGGCGGGGCGCTCGCGGCCTTCGCGATCTTCACCAAGACGATCTTCCTGCTGCTCCTGATCGGCGGGATCTTCGCGGTCGAGGCGCTGTCCGTGATCATCCAGGTCTTCTCGTTCAAGTACTTCAAGCGGCGCGTGTTCCTGATGGCCCCGATCCACCACCACTTCGAGATGAAGGCGTGGTCGGAGACGAAGATCATGGTCCGCTTCTGGATCGTTACCGGGATCCTGTGCGCGATCGGCTTCGCCCTGTACTACCGCTACTTCACCGGATTCCGCTGAGCGAGCATGAGCGGCTTGCCGCAGCGGGTGCTCGTGCTCGGCCTCGCGCGCTCGGGGAAGGCGGCGGCGGCGGCGCTCGAGCGGCGCGGGGCGGAGGTGGTGGCCGCCGACCGCACGCTCGGGAACGACGGTGAGCTCTCGTTGCTCGACGACGTCGAGCTGATGGTCAAGAGCCCCGGCGTGCCGCGCGAGGCGCCGCTGGTCGCCGAGGCGGAGCGCCGCGGGATGCCGATCTGGAGCGAGGTCGAGCTCGGCTACCGCATCCTGCTGCCGCGGCTCGTCGGCGTCACCGGGACGAACGGCAAGACGACCACCACCGAGCTGCTGGGCGCGATGCTGCACGCGCCGACCGCGGGGAACGTCGGGCGTGCGCTGACCGATCTCGACGGCGAGGTCGGGCCTGGCGCGCTCGTCGTCTGCGAGCTCTCGAGCTTCCAGCTCGAGGACGTGCACGAGCTCGCCTGCGAGGTCGCGGTGCTGTTGAACCTCGAGCCGGATCACCTCGACCGCTACGCGTCCTTCGAGGACTACCGCGACGCGAAGCTGCGGATCTTCGAGCGCGCCCGCGCGAAGGTCGTCCCCAGGAACAGCGGCCTCGACGGAATCGAGTTCTCGGCCGGGGACGAGCTGCCGGCGGAGCCGCTCGTCCGTGGCGCGCACAACCGGGAGAACGCCGCGGCCGCGACGGCCGCCGCCCGCGCGCTCGGCACCCCCGACGAGCAGATCGCCGAGGCGCTGCTCACCTTCCCCGGCGTCCAGCACCGGCTCGAGCCGGTCGCCGAAGTGAACGGCGTTCGCTACGTGAACGACTCGAAGGCGACGAATGTCGCGGCCGCGCTGCGCGCCCTCGCCGCCTACGCCGGCGAGCCGGTGCACCTGATCCTAGGCGGCTCGCGGAAGGGCGAGGACTTCGCGCCGCTCGCGGCCGCGATCGGTGCGAACGTGCGCAGCGTCCACCTGATCGGCGAGACCGCGGACGAGCTCGCCGCCGTGCTCCCGCAGGCTCACGAGGACGGCGACCTCGAGAGCGCGTTCGCGCACGTCCACGCGCGCCCAGGCGAGGTCGTGCTGTTCTCGCCGGCCTGCGCGAGCTACGACCAGTTCCGCGACTTCGAGGAGCGCGGCGAGGAGTTCAGGAGGCTGGTGCAGAACCTGTCCGCGTGAGGCGCGGGCTCGAATCGAGCGTCCTGATCCTGGTGACCCTGGGCTTGGTCGCGTTCGGCCTCGTGATGGTCTACAGCGCCACCTCGGCCTCGGCCGCGCTCGCCAACGGCGACCCCGCCTATTACCTCAAGCGGCAGGCGATCTACGCCTTCCTCGGGCTCGTGCTGATGGTCGTCCTCTCGCGCGTCGACTTCCGGGCTCTGCGCGCGCTGGCACCGACGCTCGTCGTCACGAGCATCGGGCTTCTGCTCGCGGTGCTCGTGCTCGGCAAGGCCACGAACGGCGCACGCCGTTGGATCTCGTTCGGGCCGGCCGCCTTCCAGCCCTCGGAGCTCGCAAAGCTCGCGCTCGGGATCTGGGCCGCGTCCTACCTCGCCCGCCGCCGCGCGCCGCGCACACTGTCCGAGCTCTGGCGCCCGCTCGGGCTCATGACCGTCGTCTTCTGCGGCCTGATCCTCGTCGAGCCGGACCTCGGGACCGCGATCGCGATCGTGGCGATGCTCGCAGCGATGCTGCTGGTCTCCGGCACGCCGACGCGCACTCTGGGTGCGGGCCTCGGCATCGCGGGCATGCTTGGCCTCTTCGCCGTCTGGCTCGAGCCGTACCGCCGGGCCCGGCTCTTCAGCTTCCTCAACCCGTGGCAGGACGCCCAGGGCGCGGGCTTCCAGACCGTGCAGGCGATGATCGGGCTCGGCTCCGGCGGGATCTTCGGCGTCGGCCTCGGCCAGAGCGTCCAGAAGGCCAACTACCTGCCGGAGGCCCACACGGACATGATCTTCGCGATCATCGGCGAGGAGCTCGGCCTCGTCGGCGCGACCGCGGTGATCGCCGCCTACTGCGCCTTCGCCTACGCGGGCCTGAAGATCGCGCTCGGCTGCAGGGACCCGTTCGGCAAGCGCCTCGCGGCCGGCCTGACGGCGCTCGTCTGCGGCCAGGCCGCGATCAACCTCGCGGCCGTGATGGGCCTCGCGCCGCTGACCGGGATCCCGCTGCCGTTCGTCTCCTACGGCGGCTCGAGCCTCGTCGTCGGCCTCGCCTGCGTCGGGATCCTCCTTAACATCGCGGCCAATGCCGGAGTCAGAAGCGCCAGCGTTCCTGATCGCAGCCGGAGGGACGGCGGGTCACGTCCTGCCCGCGCTCGCAATCGCGGACGCGCTGCGCGGGCGCGGAGCACGGGTGACGATCGCCGGGTCGCCGGATCGCGCCGAAGCGCGGCTCGTCCCTGAGGCGGGCTACGAGCTGGACACCTTCCGCGTGAGCGGGCTGCCGCGCCAGCCGGGAATCGCGCAGGCACGGGCCGTGCTGCACGGGCTCGCGGCACCCGCCGCCTGCGACCGGATCCTTGCCCGTCGCCGGCCGGACGCCGTGCTCGGCGCCGGCGGCTACGTGGGCGGGCCGATGGTGGTGGCCGCGGCCCGGCGCCGGATCCCGACGGCGCTCACGGAGGCCGACGCACACCTCGGCCTGGCCAACCGCCTCGCCGCGCCGTTCGCGAAGCGCGTCTTCCTCTCGTTCCCGATCGCCGGCCGGGAGCCGCCCAAGTACGTCGTCACCGGTCGCGCGATCCCGGCGCGTTCCCGGCCGCTGCCGTGGGCGGAGGCGCGGAGCCGCCTCGAGCTGCCCGCCGACGGGCCCGCCCTGCTCGTCGCCGGCGGCAGCCAGGGCGCCCGCGTGCTGAACGACCTGGCCGTGGAGACCTTCGGCACCACGGGCCCGGCGGTGATCCACGTGAGCGGCGAGCGCGAGTACGAGCGCCTGCGCGACCGCGTCTCTCGAGAGGACTATCGGCTGCTCCCGTTCGTGGACGACTACGGCGCGGTGCTCGGCGCCGTCGACCTCGCGCTCTCGCGAGCCGGGGGTAGCGTGTGGGAGCTCGCGGCCGCCGGGGTGCCGGCCGTGCTCGTCCCCTATCCCTTCGGCACGGCCGACCACCAGACGAAGAACGCGCGCTACTTCCAGGCCGCAGGCGGCGCGATCCTGATCCCCGAGAACGAGCTCGGCCGCGTGCCCGAGACGGTGCGCTCGCTCCTCGACGACCCGGGGCGGCTGCAGGAGATGCGCGCGGCGATGGCACGGGTGGCGAAGCCGGATGCGGCGGAAACGATCGCGGAGGAGCTGATGGCTCTTGCAGCCGCTCGCGGGTAGGCGGCTCTGGTTGGTCGGGATCGGTGGCGCCGGGATGAGCGCGCTCGCGCTCGTGGCGAAGGAGTGGGGAGCGGAGATCGGCGGCTCCGACCGGACGCGCTCGTCGTACGTCGACCGCCTCGAGGCGGTCGGGATCCCGGTCGCGATCGGCCACGACGCGGCCAACGTCCCCGACGGCGCGGAGGTGATCGTCTCCAGCGCGATAGCCGCGGACAACCCCGAGCTCGCGCGCGCGCGAGATACCGGAGCGCGCATGCGCAGGCGCGCAGAGCTGCTGGCCGAGCTCGTCGAGCTGCGGCCCTCGATCGTCGTCGCCGGCGCGCACGGGAAGACGACGACGAGCGGGATGATCGCGTTCGTGCTCGAGCGGCTGGGTCGCGACCCAGCCTTCCTGATCGGCGGCGAGATCCCGCAGCTCGGCGGCAACGCGGCCGCAGGCGAGGGCTGGCTCGTCGCGGAGGGCGACGAGTCCGACCGTACGCTCGAGCTCCTGCGGCCCCGGGTGGCAGTGCTGACGAACGTCGAGCTCGACCACCACGCGACCTTCGCCTCGGAGGCCGAGGTGCGCGAGCTGTTCGAGCGCTGGCTCTCGGCCGCGCCGGAGGCCGTGCGCGGCGACGAGCTGGAGCCGGCGGCGCTCTCGCTCGCGGTCCCAGGCGAGCACAACCGTCGCAACGCGGCAACGGCGATCGCTGCGCTGGAGCTCGCCGGCGTCGACCGGGTCGATGCGGAGCTGATGCTTCCCGAGTTCGCCGGCGCGGGCCGGCGGTTCGAGCTGCGCGGCGAAGCCGGCGGCGTGCGCGTCTACGACGACTACGGCCACCACCCGCGCGAGATCGCGGCGACGCTCGAGGCCGCGCGCGCGGCGGCGGACGGCGGCCGCGTGCTCGTCGCGTTCCAGCCTCATCTCTACTCGCGCACGCGCTACCTCGCCCACGAGCTCGGGCGCGCCCTGGCCGCCGCGGACGCGGTGGCGGTGACGAGCGTCTACGCCGCGCGCGAGGAGCCGGTGCCGGGCGTCGAAGGCGACCTCGTGGTCGAGGAGCTGGCGTCCGAGCGGCCCGGCATGCCCGTCGGCTGGATGCCCGAGCTCGAGGACGCCGTCCGCTTCCTCGCACGGCGTGCGCGGCCGGGCGACGTCGTGCTGACGATCGGCGCCGGCGATGTCGAGCGGGCGGGACCGCTGCTGCTCGAGGAGCTTGGGTGAAGGTCGAAGAGGGCGTCTCGCTCTCTCGTTTCACGACCCTCGGCGCCGGTGGCCCGGCGACAGGGTTCGCGCGACCGGAGTCGGTGGAGGGAGTCGAGGAGGCGCTCGCCTGGGCCGGCGAGCGCGGCCTGGCGGTGGCGACGATCGGCCTCGGCTCGAACCTGCTCGTGGCCGACGAGGGTTTCGATGGTCTCGTGCTCAAACTCGGCGGGGAGCTCGCGCAGGCGGGCGTCGAGGGCGAGCGCCTCCTCGCAGGGGCCGGGGCGGCGAACGCGGTCTGCCTCCACCGCGTGCGCGCGGCCGGGCTCGGCGGCTTCGAGTTCGCCTGCGCGATCCCGGGGACGATCGGCGGCGGCGTCTGGATGAATGCCGGGGCATACGGCAGCGACTGGGCGACGATCCTCGACCGCGCGCTCGTCGTCGACGAGCAGGGCCCGCGCTGGCTCACGCCAGCCGAGCTCGGGCTCAGCTACCGCCATTCCGCGCTGCAGCACGGCCAGGTCGTCGCACGAGCCGAGTTCACGCTCTCGCCGCTACCGGAGGACCAGATCAAGGAGAACGTCGCCAGGCTGCAGGCGCTGCGGAAGGCCGCGCAGCCGACGAACAAGCGCACCTTCGGAAGCGTCTTCAAGAATCCCGACCACGAGCTGAGCGCGGGTCGGATGCTCGAGGCCTGCGGCCTGAAGGGCCACCGGATCGGCGGCGCGCAGATCTCGCCCCGGCATGCGAACTTCATCGAGAACGCCGACGGCGCGAGGGCCGAGGACGCGATCGCGCTGATGGCCGAGGCGATGCGGCGCGCGTACGAGCAGTACGGCGTCGAGCTCGTGCACGAGGTCGAGTTCCTCGGATCGCTCGCGCTGCCCCCGCTCCGGTAGGAGCGGCGGCCGTCGCGGCGAATCTCGCGTCGTGTCCCGGCAGGGTCCTCAGCGCGCGCGTGCCCGTGCGGCCGTCACCCACCTCCCGACGCTCGAGCGCACGCCGCTGACGCGGCTGCTCCCGTCGGGCCGTTCGCTGCTCGTCGGGTTCGCGATCGTGCTCGGCGCGGCCGGGCTCTACCTGCTCGCGCGCTCGACGCCGATGTTCGCGCTCGGGCAGATCGAAGTCGAAGGCGCGCCACCCGCGGTAGCCGCGCACGTACGGACGGCCCTGGCCCCGATCAAGGGTCAGAGCCTGCTGGCGCTCGACTCGGCCGAGATTGCACGCCGGCTCGCGAAGCTGCCGGACGTCGCGGCTGCGGGATACGACCGCGACTTCCCACACACGCTGCGCGTCACCGTCCGGCCCGAGCACGCGGTCGCCGTTGCGCGCCGTGGGCCGAAGGCGTGGCTCGTCGCAGCGAGCACCCGCGCGATCGCGGAGGTGCCGCTGCGGACGCATGCGGGGCTGCCGCGGATCTGGCTTGCACACTCCAACGAGCCCGAGGTCGGAGCGGCGATCACCGACCGCTTCGCGCTCCGCGCCGTGCGCGCGCTCGCGCTGGCGCGCACGACGGGCTTCGACGGACGGGTCCGGATGGTGCGCGTGCGCGAGAGCGACCTCACCCTCCTGCTCGGCTCGGGAGTCGAGTTGCGCCTGGGTGACCTGCACGCGGTGCCGCTGAAGCTCGCGGTCGCCACGCGCGTGCTGCCGACGCTCCTCCAGCACGGCGGTTACCTCTACCTCGACGTGAGCGTTCCGGAAAGGCCTGTAGCGGGTACAAGTCTCAACGCTCAACCTAAGCGTTAGAGTTTGCGGTCGACGACGGCGTTGACAGGAGGCTCGGCGAAGCGTACCCTGCCGAGCGCTGAAGACGTACTGTCCAGTAAAGCTTGAGGTGGAGACGGGTTGAGCGTGCGTGATCAAAGCGGGAACTACCTGGCCCTGATCAAGGTCGTGGGCGTCGGCGGCGGCGGCTCGAACGCGGTCAACCGGATGGTCGACGCCGGCCTCGGCGGCTGCGAGTTCATCGCGATCAACACCGACGCGCAGGCGCTGCTGATGTGCGACGCCGACGTGAAGATGCCGATCGGCTCCGACGTCACGCGCGGCCTCGGCGCCGGCGCCGACCCCGCCGTCGGCCGCTCCGCTGCAGAGGAGAGCCGCGACGAGCTGAAGGAGGCGCTGAAGGGCGCCGACATGGTCTTCGTGACCGCCGGCGAGGGCGGCGGCACCGGCACCGGCGGCGCACCGGTCGTCGCGCGGCTCGCGCAGGAGATCGGCGCGCTCACCGTCGGCGTCGTCACCCGCCCGTTCTCGTTCGAGGGCCGGCGCAGGGCCGAGATCGCCTCTCGTGGCGTCGACGAGCTCCGCGACGAGGTCGACACGCTGATCGTGATCGAGAACGACCGGCTGCTACAGGTGGTCGAGAAGCGCACCTCGATCCTCGACGCGTTCGCGGTGGCCGACGACGTCCTGCGCCAGGGTGTCCAGGGCATCACCGACCTGATCACGATTCCCGGGCTCGTGAATCTCGACTTCGCCGACGTGCGGACGATCATGAGCGAGGCAGGCTCCGCGCTGATGGGTATCGGCACCGCCGCCGGCGAGAACCGCGCGACCGAGGCGGCGCGCGCGGCGGTGTCGTCGCCGCTGCTGGAGTCGTCGATCGAGGGGGCGACCGGGATCCTCCTGAACGTGACCGGCGGCACCGACATCGGCCTCTTCGAGGTGAACGAGGCGGCGCAGGTCGTGACCTCCGCAGCCGATCAGAACGCGAACGTGATCTTCGGCGCAGTGATCGACGACGGGTTGCGAGACGAGGTGCGGGTCACCGTCATCGCGACCGGCTTCGGCCCGGCGAAGGTTCGCCGCCGCCGCAGGGCGGAGGAGCCGGCGGACGAGTCGCACCGCGAGCACGAGGGCTCCCGTGAGCAGCCGGCCGAGCGCTTCGAGGTGTCGGACGACGTGCTCGAAGTGCCGTCGTTCCTGCGCGACTAGCCCAGCTCGCGAACCCGAGGTTTACGCCGCGCGCGAGGCGGCAATAACCGGCGCGCCCTCTCGGGTCGACCGTAGCGGTTGACCCGCGATGACCCGGTCCGGCCGCCCCGGCGTCGACTGCCCAGTCGAAGCCGGGGCGGCTTCCTTTTCGGCTCCATTAGCATCAGAGCCCGATGCAGACGCTGCTGCGAACGCCGCTGTACGAGCGCCACGTCGCGCTCGGCGCGCGGCTCGTCCCGTTCGCCGGATGGGAGATGCCCGTGCAGTACGAGGGCGTCATCCCCGAGCACCGGGCCGTCCGGAGCGACGCAGGCGCGTTCGACGTCTCACACATGGGCGAGTTCTTCGTGGAGGGCCCCGGCGCACGCGGGTTCCTGCAGTCGGTGCTCTCGAACGACCTCGACAAGATCGGCCTCGGCCAGGCGCAGTACACGCTGCTGACGAACGAGCAGGGTGGGATCGTCGACGATCTGATCGCCTACGAGCTCACGCCCGAGCGCTTCCTCCTGATCGTGAACGCCGCCAACCGCGAGCCGGACTTCGACTGGCTCGAGGAGCGCGCGCCGACCGCGGGCGTCGAGTTGCGCGACCTCTCGGACCGGTACGCGCTGATCGCGGTGCAGGGGCCGCGCGCGCTGGAGCGGCTGGAGCTCCCGGAGGCGGCCGCGTTCACGTTCGCCGACGGCGAGGTCGGCGGCGTCGCCTGCGCGATCAACCGCACCGGCTACACGGGCGAGCAGGGCGTCGAGCTGCTCGTCGAGAGCGCGGCGGCTCCCAAGTTGTGGGACCGCGTGCTCGAGCGAGGCGTCGTGCCGTGCGGGCTCGGCGCGCGGGACACGCTGCGCCTGGAGGTCTGCTATCCGCTGCACGGCAACGACATCTCGGCGGAGACGGATGCGATCTCGGCCGGCCTCGCCTGGGTCTGCGCCCTCGACAAGGAATTCACCGGTGCGCCGGAGCTGCGGCGGATCAGGGAGGCGGGCCCGGAGCGGAAGCTTGCCGCCTTCGTGATGGAAGAGCCAGGGATCCCGCGCCAGGGCATGGCGATCGCCGAGGGCGGTGAGGTGACCTCGGGCACGCACTCGCCCATGCTCGAGGTCGGGATCGGGATGGGCTACGTGCCCGCCGGGCTCGCGCAGGCCGGCTCGAAGCTGACGATCGACGTCCGTGGCCGTCCACGGCGGGCGCGTGTGGTGAAGAAACCGATCTACTCCCGGGAGGAGACCTGATGGCCGCTGCGGAGAGCTACCCCGACGACCTTCGCTATCACAGCGAGCACGACTGGGCGCGGATCGAGGACGGTGAGGCGACGTTCGGCATCACGTGGTTCGCCCAGGACGCGCTCGGCGAGCTCGTCCACTTCGAGGCCCCGGAGGATGGCGCGACGCTGAAGAAGGACGAGACGTACTCCGAGGTCGAGTCGGTCAAGGCGGTCTCGGACGTGATCGCGCCGCTGTCGGGCGAGATCGTCGCCGTCAACAGCGCCATCGTCGACGCGCCGGAGACCGTCAACGACGACCCCTACGGCGAGGGTTGGCTCGTCCGCGTGCGCCTCGCCGACCCCGGCGAGGCCGACGGGCTGATGGACGCGGAGGCCTACAAGCAGCATCTGGCCGAGCAGGGTTGAGCTACCTCGCGCTGACCGACGCCGACCGGGAGGCGATGCTCGAGGCGATTGGCGTCTCCTCGATCGAGGAACTGTTCGCCGAGCTGCCGCCGGGCGTCCGCCTCGACCGCGAGCTCGAGCTGCCCCCGGCGCTCTCGGAGCAGGAGCTGACCGCCTGCTTCGAGGCGCTCGCGGCCGAGAACGCGCACGTCGGCGCCGAGCTCTCGTTCCTAGGCGCGGGCATGTACGACCACTACGTGCCGGCGATCGTCGACGCCGTGCTCCAGCGTGGCGAGCTGCTGACGGCGTATACGCCGTACCAGCCCGAGCTGAGCCAGGGCGTGCTGCAGTCGATCTTCGAATACCAGACCGCGATTTGCGAGCTCACCGGGATGGACGTCTCGAACGCCTCCGGCTACGACGGCACGACGGTCGCCGCCGACGCCTGCTTCATCGCCAAGCACGCGACCGGCCGGACGAAGGTCGTCATCACCGAGGCGACGAGCCCGCAGGTGCGGCAGGTCGTGAGGACCTACGCGCCGGGCTTCGGCCTCGAGGTCGTCGAGGTACCGCACCGGGACGGCGCGACCGACCCCGACGAGCTCGGCGAGGCCGCCGCCGACGCGGCCTGCGTGATCTTCCAGCAGCCGAATTTCTTCGGCGTGCTCGAGCCGGCGCCGGACCTCGCCGCTGCTGCGAACGAGGCGGAGGCGCTGCCGGTCGCACACGTCGACCCGATCTCGCTCGGCGTGCTCGAGGCGCCCGGGAACTACGGCTGTGCGATCGCGATCGGAGACGGTCAGCCGACCGGGAACTACCTCTCCTACGGCGGCCCGCACTACGGCTTCATCGCCGCACGCAACGACTTCATCCGCCGGATGCCCGGCCGCATCGTCGGCGAGACGACCGACGCCGCCGGCGAGCGCGGCTATGTCCTCACCCTCCAGACGCGCGAGCAGCACATCAGGCGCGAGAAGGCGACCTCCAATATCACCACCAACCAGACGCTGCTCGCGCTGGCCGGCCTCGTCTACCTGTCGTGGCTCGGGCCGGAGGGGCTCAGGGAGGTGGGGGAGGCCTGCAGCGCGCTCGCGGAGCACGCGAAGGACCGGCTCGGACGCGAGCTCGCGTTTGCCGACCGGACAACATTCAAGGAGTTTGCAGTCCGCGTCGGACGGCCCGCGCAGGAGGTCGTCCGCGAGGCGCGGGCGCGCGGGCTTCACCCCGGCTACGTCCTCGGCCGCGACTACCCGAATCTGGACGACGTGCTGCTCGTCGCCCTCACCGAGAGGCGCACGCCGGAGGAGATCGACCGCCTGGCGGAGACGCTCGACGAGGTGGGCGCATGAAACTGCTCTACGAGAAATCGCGGCGAGGGCGCCGCGCGGGCCGGCCGCCGCGGCCCGACCTCGCCGTGTCCGAGCTGCCCGCAGAGCTGCGCCGTGCGGAGCCGCCGCGCCTCCCGGAGCTTGCCGAACCGGATCTCGTCCGTCACTTCACAGAGCTCTCGACGCGCAACTTCGGCGTCGACACAGGCTTCTACCCGCTCGGCTCCTGCACGATGAAACACAATCCGCGCGTCAACGAGCGGCTGGCCGCGCTGCCCGGCTTCCGCGATCTCCACCCGCACCAGGAGGCCGACGGCGCGCAGGGGGCGCTCCGCGTCTGCTGGGAGCTGCAAGAGGCCCTGGCGGAGATCACCGGCCTCCACGCCGTGTCGTTGCAGCCCGCCGCCGGATCGCAGGGAGAGGTCACGGGGCTGATGCTGTTCCGCGCTTACTTCGCCGACCGAGGCGAGAGCGAGCAGCGCCGCAAGATCGTCGTCCCCGACACCGCGCACGGCACCAATCCGGCGAGCGTGACGATGGCCGGTTACGAGCTAACCCATGTCAAGACGGACGCGCGCGGAAACCTCGACGTCGAGGACCTGCGCGCAAAGGTCGACGAGCAGACGGCCGGGCTGATGCTGACGAATCCGTCGACGCTCGGGCTCTTCGACGAGAACATCGAGGAGATCGAGCGGATCTTCCACGGCGCGGGCGCACTCATGTACTACGACGGGGCGAACCTGAACGCCGTCTGCGGGATCTCACGGCCCGGCGACATGGGCTTCGACATCGTCCACATCAACCTGCACAAGACGTTCTCGCAGCCGCACGGGGGTGGCGGCCCAGGCGGCGGTCCGATCGCGGTGGCGAAGCGCCTCGAGCCGTTCCTGCCCGTGCCCGCAATCGTCCGCGACGGCGAGCGCTACGGCTTCGACTACGACCGTCCGAAGTCGATCGGGAAGGTGCGCGGCTTCTTCGGGCCGTTCGGCGTCTTCGTCCGCTCGTACGCGTTCATCCGCTCGTACGGGCCGCAGTTGCGCGAGATGTCCGAGGCGGCCGTGCTGAACGCGAACTACCTGCTGGCGAGGATCCGCGACGCGTTCGAGCCGCCGTACGACCGGCTCTGCATGCACGAGTTCGTCCTCTCCGCGCGGCCGCTGAAGCGCGAGCACGGCGTCACCGCGCTCGACGTGGCGAAGCGGCTGATGGACTACGGCTTCCACCCGCCGACGATCTACTTCCCGCTCGTGGTCCCGGAGGCGCTGATGATCGAGCCCACGGAGACCGAGGCGAAGGAGACGCTCGACGCGTTCGCCGACGCGATGGTCGCGATCGCCCGTGAGGCCGCCGACGACCCGGAGCTGCTGAAGAGCGCGCCGCACGACCGCGTCGTCGGGCGGCTGGACGAGGTCAAGGCCGTCAAGCGCGTCGTCGTCCGTTACCTCTTCGACGAGCACCCCGACCTCTCGGCGGAGCCCGCGGCGGCCGGGGTCGAGGCGCCGAAGGGCGTCTGATGATCGACCTGCGCTCCGACACCAAGACGAAGCCCTCGCCCGAGATGCGCGCGGCGATCGCCGCGGCCGAGGTCGGCGACGAGCAGCGACGCGAGGACCCGACCGTGATCGAGCTCGAGCGGCGCGCTGCGCAGGTGCTTGGCCAGGAGGAGGCGGTCTACGTCCCGACCGCGACGATGGCGAACGAGATCGCGCTCGGCGTTCTCGGCCGGCCCGGCGACGAGGTCGTCGCGGAGGAGAACTCGCACATCTTCGTCTCCGAGCTCGGGGGGCCAGCCGTCCACGCCGGCCTGATGACGCGACCGATCCGTTGTCCGAACGGCCGCTTCACGCCGGAGCAGATCCGCGAGACGTTTCGCGCGGGCGACAACACGCACACGCCGGGGACACGGATCGTCTCGGTCGAGAACACCCACAACGCCTCGGGCGGGCGGGTGTGGCCGCTCGACGAGCTCGAGGCGGTAGTCCAGACGGCGCGGGAGCTGGATTTGCGGCTCCACCTGGACGGCGCGCGCGTGCTCAACGCCGCGGTGGCGCTCGGCGTTCCGGCTGCCGAGATCGGCGGGCACTTCGACACCGTCACGCTCTGCCTCTCGAAGGGCCTCGGCTGCCCGCTCGGCGCGCTCGTCGCGGGCTCGCCGGAGCGGATGGCGGAGGCACGGCGGCTGAAGCACCGCTTCGGCGGCGCGATGCGGCAGGCGGGGATCGTCGCGGCCGCCGGGGTCCATGCGCTCGAGCACAACGTCGACCGGCTGGCCGAGGACCACGCGCGGGCTCGGCGCCTTGCCGAAGGGCTCTACGACGCCGGCGTTTCCGTCCGGCTCGAGCAGGTCGAGACGAACTTCGTCCAGGTCGACGTCGGCCCGCTGGGCCTCGGGCCCGCGGAGGCGCTCGAGCGGCTGGCGCAACAGGGCGTCGGCCTCTCGATGACCGTGCACCCGACCAGGCTGCGGGCGGTCACGCATCTCGACGTCGACGACGACGACATCGAGCGCGCGGTCGAGCTGATCCCACGCGCTCTCGGAGCTCTTGCGCGCGCCTGAGCGTTTCCGGCGCCTCGTGCTCGCGGCGCAGTCGGCCGGCCGGCTGCCGAGCCTCTCGGCGGCGGTCTTCCGCGGCGGCGAGGTCGCCTGGGGCGAGGCGGTCGGGCTCGCGGACGTCGAGCAGCAGGTCGAGGCGACGACGAACGCGCAGTACGCGGTCGCGTCGATCACGAAGACGTTCACCGCCGCCTCGGTGATGCAGCTGCGCGACGCGGGCAAGCTCGAGCTGGACGACCCGCTCTCGCGTCACCTCCCCGATGCCGCACACGGCACGCCGACGCTGCGGCGGATGCTCTCGCACGCGTCCGGCCTGCAGCGCGAGCCGCCGGGTGAGGTCTGGGAGACGCTGCAGTTCCCGGGCGAAGAGGAGCTGCTGCGCAGCTTCGAGCACGCAGAGCAGGTGCTGCCGCCGGCCGCCGCCTGGCACTACTCGAACCTCGCCTATGCGTTGCTCGGCCACGTCGTCTCCCGCGTCTCGGGTACCCCGTTCCACGAGTACGTTGAGGAGCGGCTGCTCCGGCCGCTCGGACTCGAGCGCACGACCTGGGGGCCGGGGGAGGACGCGGCACTGCCGTACTTCGTGGAGCCGTATTCCGACGCCGTCCAGCGCGAGCCGGTGCTCGAGGTCGGCGGCAAGGGCGGCGAATCGGGGCTCTACAGCACCGTCGGCGACCTCGCGCGTTGGGGCTCGTTCCTGGCCGATCCCGACGAGTCGGTGCTGGCGGCGTCGAGCGTCGCCGAGATGCACGACCTGCAGATCATGGCCGAGCCCGACTGGACGATTGGCTGGGGTCTCGGGATCGAGCTCTGGCGGCGAGCCGAGCGGATCTTCGGCGGTCACACCGGTGGCTTCCCGGGCTTCCTCTCGATCCTGCTCTACTCACGGCGTGACCGCATCGGCGCGGTCGTGCTGACGAACTCGAGCCCCTGGTCGAAGCTGAGCGCGACGGGGCTCGACCTCGCCGAGGCGGCGCTCGAGGAGCTCGCGCCGGAGCCCGAGCGGTGGGCACCGGAGGGGTCGCCGCCGGAGGAGATCCTGCCGCTGCTCGGCCGCTGGTGGTCGGAGGGCGACGAAACGATCTTCAGCTGGCGCAAGGGGAAGCTGGAGGCGCGGCCGGCCGAGGCGCCGCCCGAACGCGAGCCCTCGATCTTCGAGCGGGAGGGCGAGGACCGCTTCCGCGTCGTCTCGGGCCGCGAGCGCGGCGAGGTGCTGCGCGTGGTGCGCGACGAGCAGCGCGAGGTCGTGCGCCTCTACTGGGCGACCTACCCGTTCACGCGCGCACCGGAGATCACCGGCACGCAGCACTGACCGCTCAGCGGTCGCCTGCGGCGAGGAAGCCGAGCGCGACGCCGGCGTAGACGGCGACGAGCAGATAGCCCTCCCAGCGGCGGCCGCGGCCGTCGCCGATGACGAGCGCGACGAGCGCCGCCGCGCCGCCCATCGCCGCCAGCTCGATCGGCCGGAACGAGAGCGGCAGCGCCGGCCGGACGAGCCACGAGAGCAGCGCGACGACGGGCGTGACGAGCAGCGCGACCTGCGCGCTCGAGGAGACCGCGATCTCCGTCGCGAGCGGCAGCTTCCCCCGGTGCGCGATCACGATCGCGCCGCCGTGCTCGGCCGCGTTGCCGACGATCGCGACGATCACGGCCGAGATGAAGAACTCGGAGAGCCCGGCCGCGTGGGCGAACGCGTCGAGCGAATGCACGAGCGTCTCGCTGATGAGTGCGGTGACGAGGGTCGCGGCGCCGAGGGCGGCGAGCGAGACCGAGAGCGACCAGCCGCCGAGGGCCTCGTGGCCGCTCTCCTCGTGGAGCCGCTTGTGCCGGCGCAGCGAGTGGCGCGTGACCCCCGCGTAGACGAGCAGCAGCACGACGGAGACGGGGATCGAGACGACGGCCAGCGAATGCCGCTCGGGGTCGCCGCTCCAGCCCGGCACCGAGGGCACGAGGAAGAGCAGCACGGCGAACAGGACGAGGCCGAGCTGGAGCAGGAGCGAAAAGCGGTCGAGCGCCTTCCCGCGCCGCGCGTCGCCGCCGCCGAAGATCAGCGCGGCTCCGAGCACGAGCAGGATGTTCGAGACGACGCTGCCCGCCAGTGAGCCGCGCACGACGTTCGGCAGCGACGCGTTCACGGCGAACAGGGCGATGATCAGCTCCGGCGCGTTGCCGAAGCTCGCGTTCAAAAACCCGCCGATCCCGGGACCGGTGTGCTCGCCGGCGTGCTCGGTCGCCTCCCCGATCAGCCACGCGAGCGGCACCAGCGCGACCGCCGCCGCGACGAAGAGCGTCGTGTCGCTGGCGTGGAACACGTACCGCAGCAGGAGGGTGATCGGGGCCAGCACGAGCGACGCCCAGAGGAGCTTGCGGCCCACGCGGCTAGCCTAGCGAGGTGCTCGAAGCGGTTCTCTTCGACTGGGGCGACACGCTGATGCAGTTCGCGTACTCGCCGGAGCTCGTCGCTGCCGGCCACCATGCCGGTCTCGCCGCGATCGGCCGCGCCGACCTGCCGCAGGCCGACGCGGTCACGGAGCACTTCCGCGAGGAGTACGAGCCGTTGTTCTGGGCGCCGGGCACGATCGAGGAGATCGAGTACCCGCAACTCGTGCGACGACTCCTCGGCGAGTTCGACGTCGCGATCGGCGACGACGAGCTCGACCGCTTCCTGGAGGCCGAGCACAGGGCGTGGGACCCGGCGCGGGTCCTCGCGGCGCACACGCATCCGTTGCTGGAGGCGCTGCGTGCGCTGCGGCTCAAGCTCGGGCTCGTCTCGAACGCGTTCGACCCCGGCTGGCTGCTGCACCGCGACCTCGAGCAGATGGGCCTCGCGCAGCGACTCGACTTCAGCGTCTTCTCGTCGGAGGTCGGCCTGCGCAAGCCGCACCCGGCGATCTTCGAGCGCGCACTGGAGGCCCTCGGGGTCGAGCCTGAGCGCGCGCTCTTCGTCGGCGACCGGCTCTTCGAGGACGTGCGCGGCGCGGCCGAGGTCGGCATGACGACGGTGCAGGCCCTCTGGTTCCGGGCGGACGAGCACCCCGACGGCGCCGAGCCCGACCACCAGGCGTTCACGCAGCTCGACGTCCTCAACGTCGCCCGCCGCCTGGCCGACTAGCCGCGCGCGGGCGCGTTGTCAAGTCTTGCGGAGGGTGCCTCGTTGCACCCACAATCCGTTCATGGAGATGCGCGAGCAGGCGGCCGCCCAGCCGACCGAGCTTCCGCTCCGCCCTCAGGACGAGGTCGAATGCCGCCGCTGCGGCGTCCACTGCGACAAGGTCGTGTACCCGGGCGCGTGCGTGGAGCGGGGCTGCCCGTTCGTCTACTCGTACTCCGAGTTCGGCCACACCTACATGGGCTGCGTGATGAAGGTCTTCGAGGTCGAGATCGATTTCGATCTGCTGCGCGAGGCCGAGCGCCGGCGCGGCGGCTTCGGCGCGGTGCGGGCGACGTCGCCCGCGCTGCCGATGTGCCGCGTCGAGGTCGAGGGGTGTTACGAGAGCCGGGCGGAGGAGCTCGGGTGCGTCAACCCCGAGTTCCACGAGCTGCCGGTCGGCGAGCCGTCGTTCCGTGTTTTCGCGCAGATCCGCGCCTCGTAGCGTTCTCTCGGCCGTGGTTGGAACGGACGCGCGGGCAAGCCCGCACGTCCTCCAGACGGCATCGCAAGCGACGCCTAGGCGCGTCTTCGCGCAGATCCGCGCCTCGTAGCGTTCTCTCGGCCGTGGTTGGAACGGACGCGCGGGCAAGCCCGCACGTCCTCCAGACGGCATCGCAAGCGACGCCTAGGCGCGTCTTCGCGCAGATTTCGGCTTCGTCGTCGTCGCTTTCGCGTAGAGCTCCCGCAGCTTCGTCATCTGTTCCAGGTCGGGCCCGTGGCCGGTCGTCCCGGGCACCTCGAGCAGCGCGGGGAGGCCCTGCAGCTTCGGATGGCCGAGGAAGACCGTCAGCTGGTCGCCGATCAGGCCCTCGCCGATGTTCTCGTGCCGATCGCGGTTCGACCCGAGCGGCGCCTTCGAGTCGTTCACGTGCAGGCAGCGCAGGCGGTCGAGCCCGATCAGCGAGTCGACGCTCTCGACCACCTCGTCGAGCACGGCCGGGTCGGTGACGTCGTAGCCGGAGACGAACAGGTGGCAGGAGTCGAGGCAGACGCCCAGGCGCGGGTGCTGGTCGAGCGCCGCGTACAGCGCGGCGAGCTCCTCGAGCGAGCGGCCGATCGTGCCGCCCGCGCCGGCCGAGTTCTCCATGCAGAGCCAGGTCGTGTCGTCGCAGCGCTCGAGTGCCTGGCGCAGGGCGGGCACCACGCGCCGGAGACCGGTCTCGAAGCCCGCCCCCATGTGCGAGCCGACGTGGAAGACGACCGCCTCGGCGCCGATCGCGCAGGCCGCGTCGACGGTCGAGCGCAGCGTCGCGACGCTCTTCTCGTAGAGCGCGTCGTCGGGGCTCGCCAGGTTCAGCAGGTAGAGGGCGTGGACCGAGACCGCGCCGATGCCGAGCTCATCGCGACGTCGCCTGAACGCCTCGAGGTCGGCGGGGTCGTGCTCTGGGAAGCGCCACGTGCGCGGGCTCTGTGCGAAGAGCTGCACCGCGTCCATGCCGAAGGCGTGCGCGTTCTCGAGCGCCTTCTTGATCCCGCCCGAGCAGTGGCCGCCGAGGAGCACGTGTTGACGCTAGCCGAGCCAGGCTTGCAGGCGCGCGCCCTCCTCCTCGAGCTCCCGGCGAGTCGAGCGCGGAAGCGGCGCGAATGGCTCGAGCGCGACCTTTCCGCCGTCGAGCCGCCAGAGCCCCGCGACGAGGCCGTCGACGAGGAAGGTCTGCTGCACGTCGCCGTTCACGTGGATCACCGTCCTGCGGTGCTCGTCGGGCAGGACTCGCGTGCGGTCTTTGTGCGCGAGGAGCAGTTCGTCCCAGCGCGGCAGTAGCCGCGGCGGCGCCGGCGCGTCGGCCGGGGCGAGCGGCGCGCGCGAGAGATCGAGCAGCTCGCGGCCCCGCTCGTCGCGCAGCGTGCGCAGCCGCAGGGCCTCGAAGCCCGGCGTGAGATCGCGGATCGGCACGCCGCTCCATTGCGAGACATCCGCGCGCGTCGCGGGCCCGAAGGCGGCGAGGTAGCGCCTGATCGCGTGCGCGGCCGCCTCGGCGCGCGGTGGGTGCTCGTGGTCGGCGGGCTCGTAGAGCGGCGAGCCGCGGAAGCCGTAGAAGGCCGACTCCGGCGTCTGCTCGAGCCGTCCGAGCGCGACCACCCAGGAGTACGTCCGCAGCTCGTCGGTGTCCTGCGTCCGCGAGTGGAAGCCGAGCGCGTCCATCAACTCGGTGCGCGTCCGCGGCCGCTCGCGTGCCATTGCCACCACCCGCTCGACGACCTCGTCCCGCGGCCGCTCCGTGGCGCGCGTGCGCACGAGCGTCCGCGTCTCGCGCACTGCTGCGTCCAGGTACGGGAGGTCGCGCGCCGAGACCAGGTGCATCGTCGCCCGCATCAGCAGCGCCTTGACCACGTGTCGCCGGCGCAGCGCTCGCTCGAGCGACCCGCGCTCGAACCCGTCGAGCCGCGCCCACAGCGCGAGGTACGGCGACGAGGGCAGCTGCGCCTGCAGCCCGGCGAGCCGCTCGATCGCTCGGACGGGCGAGAGCCGCTCGCGGCGCAGCAGCAGCTGCCGCAGCAGCGTCGTACGGTTCAGCTCGCGCTGCGAGAGGACTCGCTCGGCCACGCCAGTACGCTAACGACGTGTCAGTGAGAGTCCGCTTCGCTCCCAGCCCGACCGGCTACCTACACGTCGGCGGCGCGCACACGGCGCTCTTCAACTGGCTGTTCGCGCGGCACGAGGGCGGGGAGTTCCTGCTGCGGATCGAGAACACCGACGTCAGTCGCGAGGTCGCCGAGGCGGTCGACCAGATCCAGGGGACGCTCGCCTGGCTCGGGCTCGACCTCGACGGAGAGGTCACCTTCCAGCTCGACCGCATGGGCGAGGCGCAGGAGGTTGCGAGGCGGCTGCTCGACGAGGGGAAGGCGTACGGGGACGAGGGCGCCATTCGCTTCCGTATGCCCGACGAGGGTGTCACTGCCTGGGACGACCTCGTGCTCGGCCGCGTGGAGGTCCCGAACGACAAGCTGGAGGATCTCGTGCTGCTGCGCTCGGACGGGCGGCCGACCTACAACTTCGTCTCGCCGCTCGAGGACGCACTCGACGGGATCACCCATGTGATCCGCGGCCAGGACCACATCTCGAACACGCCCAAGCAGCTGCGGATCCTCGAGGCGATCGACGCCGACCTCCCGGCCTACGCGCACGTCCCGCTCCTCAACGGCCCCGACGGGCGGAAGCTCTCCAAGCGCCACGGCGCGATCACCGTCGAGGACTTCCGCACCCAGGGCTACATCCCGGAGGCCTTCGTCAACTTCCTGGCCCTGCTCGGCTGGAGCTACGACGACCACACGGAGATCATGAGCCGCGCCGAGCTCGTCGAGCGGTTCACGCTCGACCGCGTCGGCAAGAGCGCGGCGGTCTTCGACTACGACAAGCTGACGCACCTGAACGGCGTTTACCTGCGCTCGCTCGCGCCGCAGGAGTACGCCGACCGCCTCGTCGCCTACCTGCGCGAGCAGGGGTACGAGTGGGACGAGGCTTTGGTGCGACAGGTCGCGCCTCTCGTCCAGGAGAAGATCGGTGCGCTCGGCGAGTTCCCGGCCTTCGCGGGCTTCTTCTTCGCACGCGTGGAGCCGGAGGGAGAGGTCGACGGGCAGGTGCTGCCGGCCGCAGCCGAGGCGCTCGCGCGGGTCGAGCCGTTCGAGGCGGACGAGATCGAGACCGCGCTACGCGGCCTCGCAGAGCGGCTCGAGCTGAAGCCGCGCGAGGCGTTTCAGCCGATTCGCCTGGCGGTGACCGGGTCGAAGGTGTCGCCCGGCCTCTTCGAAAGCCTCGAGGTTCTGGGCAAGGACGAGGCCCTCGCGCGGCTGGGAAGCGGGCGCGGTGCACCGAGCGGGTCCAGCGCACGCTGAAAGATCAGCCACGCCCGGCGGCGGAAGAGCGGCGTGGGCTGCGGGAGTCTTTCCAGAACCTTTACCATTTCTGAGTTGTAAAACGTTTGAGAGGGGGAAATAGATACGCGGTGCCCGCCTCGACTGAGCTGACCCGCGCGCCGCTCGTCCTGATCGTCGACGACGACGCGTCGTTGCGGCTGCTCTGCCGCGTGAACCTGGAGCTCGACGGCTACCGCGTCGTCGAGGCGCACAGCGTCGCCTCAGCCGAGCAGGCGCTCGCGGACGCGACGGTCGACCTCGTCCTGTTGGACGTCCACATCGGCGCCGACGACGGCGTCGAGCTGATGCGCTCGCTGCGTAAGCGTGAGCACGATGTGCCGGTCGTGCTCTTCACCGGCAGCGCCCGGCTCGACGCGCCGACGATCGCCGAGGCCGACGGCGTCGTGCCGAAGCCGTTCCGGCTCGAACAGCTGCTCGACGTGGTGCGCTCGCTCGCCCCGCGCTGAACGAGCGCGGGTAGATTCCCCGCGATGAGCGTCGCCGCCGTCCTGCGCCCAGCCGACTACGAGTCGCGCCTCCAGCGCTATCTCTTCGAGCGCGCCGAGGAGGGCCGCGCCGTTCGCGTAGGCGAGAAGGAGGTCTCCGAGCGAGCCGAGATCGTCGCCCGCTACGCGGAGCTCTTCACGCGCGACCAGCTCGAGGGGCTGCGGCAGGCCGAGTCCGAGGCGGCGGCCGGTGAGGAGCGCGAGCGGCTCTACCGCCTGCGCAAGACCTGCGAGGCCGGCCTGATCTCCGCCGAGCTCGCGGCGCGCGAGGACGCGCTCGAGAACGAGATTCTTGCCGCGCGCGTCGAGTTCAAGGGCGAGCAGCTGCCGCTGCGGACCGCCCAGGCGAAGCTCGCGGTGCTGAGCGGCTACGCCGACCGCGACGAGCTCGGACGCCTCTCCACGGAGGTCTCCGCGAGCTTCAACGCGGAGCGGCTCGAGGTCCTGCGCGCCGGCGAGGAGCTGGAGGCCGAGGTCAGCGGCATGGATGACGCGGTCGAGCGAAACGAGGAGGAGAAGGGCATCTCGATCCGGGAGCTGGAGCGCGCGCTGGCCGAGGCGAGCGAGGCCGCCACCGAGGTCTATGCACAGCTCAAGGACCGCTGGCTCGAGCGGCTTCTCGGCCCCGAGCGCGAGACGGTGCCGAGCTCCTCGCATGTGGCCTACCTGCGCCGTCTCTCGCCGCTGGAGGCGGTCTACACGAAGGAGAAGGCGGTCCCGACCTGTATGGACACGCTCTCGCGACTCGGCTTCGACCTCGAGCACGAGCCCAACATCAGGCTCGACCTCGACGACCGGCCGCAGAAGTCGCCGCGCGCCTGCGTGATCCCCGCCGACCCGCCGCAGGTCGTGCACCTGATCACTCGCGCGCAGGGCGGACTGCACGACTACCAGGCCTTCCTGCACGAGGCCGGACACGCGCTGCACTACGCGGGCTGCGACCCCAACCTGCCGTACACCTTCCGCAACATCTCGCGCGACCATGCGCTGACCGAGATCTACTCGTACATCGTCGAGGCGATCTCGCGGCAGCCCGGCTGGCACGCGCGCTACTTCGGCCTCTCCGACGAGGAGGCGCGGCAGAACGCGGAGGCGACGATCTTCATGGAGGCGCTGCTCTTCCGCCGCTACGCCGCCAAGCTGCGCTTCGAGCTCGACTTCTGGGGCCGCTTCGGCGACGACGGCGGCACGGACTCGGGCTACGCGGAGCTGCTCACCGAAGCGACGGGGATGGAGTACCGGCGCGAGGGCTACCTAGCGGACATGGACGCCGGCTTCTACTCCGCCGACTACCTGCGCGCGTGGATCCGCGCGGCACAGCTGCGCTCGTACCTCGAGCGCGAGGTCGGCGAGGAGTGGTGGGCGAGCCGCGAGACCGGCCACCGGCTGCGCGACCTCTTCCGCGAGGGTACGAAGCCGTCGAGCGAGGAGATCGCCGGCCGCATCGGCTTCGAGCCGCTCGACACCGGCCCGCTGCTCGCCGAGCTCGGCGCGTCCTAGCCGGCCGTCGCCGCGGAGCCGAGCGGGACGACGGTCGCGTCCTCGTTGCGGCTGATCACGCGCCGCGCGTAGAGCCGCTCGTCGGCGGCGCGGTAGAGGGAGAGCGCGTTGTCGCCGTCCTGCGGGAAGGTCGCCCAGCCAAAGGTGACGGCGACGCCGCTGCCCTCGAGCGCCCGCTCGAGGTGCGCCGCCAGACGCCGTGCGTCCTCGGCGCGCGGGAGCGGCGCGAGGACGACGAACTCCTGGTGGCCGATGCGTGCAAGGTCGTCTTCCGGCTCGAGCGCGCGGATCAGGAGCTCGGCGACCGAGTTCACGAGCGAGCTCGTCTCGGCCGGAGCAGCGTCGGCCTCGAGGGCCCCGACGAGGAGCACGAAAGCGTGCCGCGCCGCCAGCCGCTCGCCGATCGCACGCTCGAAGGCCCGCGTGTTCGGCAGGCCAGTGACCGCGTCGCGTTCGGCCAGAACCTTCAGCTCGGCCGTGGCGCGCCGGCTCGCCTTCGCGAAGTAGCCGGTCACCGCCCCGACAGCGACGAACGTGACCAGGCGGATCGCCGTGCTCGCGGACAGGACCTCGGACGAGGAGATCGCCGGGTTGAGCACGACGCCTGTCGCATAGAGGCCGGTCGCGCCAGCACCCGCGAAGGCGCCGAGCCACGGTCCTGTCGCGAGCGCCGCGAGCAGGATCGAGAGGTAGTAGAAGTGGCCGATGCCGAGTCCCGGCTGCTCGTAGAACAGGAAGGCACCGTAGACGGCCGCCGCGCTACCGGCAGCGGAGGTCAGCAGGGCGTGCCGCAGGGTGAAGTGGAGTCGCCGCATCTCCAGCAACAAGGATCGAGCGCGGACGCGCTGCTCCGGTCACCCGTTCGAGTGGTTCGCGGCTGCCTGCGAGCGCAGGTGCAATCGCCGAATGGCAACGCCGCAGGCGATCGCGCACGCGAGCAGGGTCGAGAGCATGAACGCGACCCACTCGCCGATGTGTCCCTCGAGGTTGTTCGCCAGGAGGATGTACGCGCCGAGCGGGAGCGCCGCCAGCGTCACCCACCAGCGCCCGACGACGAGCCCGACGACGAAGCCTGCGAGGGGGATCAGGAACCACACACCCGCTGCATCGGCAGCGCGGGCGTGAGGCTGCAGGGGTGGAGCCAGGGCCTCGGCAGCTCGCCTGCCCCGACCCCGGAGTGCGTCGCCAGACTGCAACCGTGAAGAAGTGGCTCCTGGCCTGGGTCGGTGCGTCGGCGCTCGGAGTGGCGAACGGCGCCACGCGCGAGCTGACCTACGCCGACGTGGTCGGCGACGAGGCGGCGCACGTCATCTCGACGGCCTCGCTCCTCGCGCTCCTCGGCGGGTACGTCTGGCTGCTGCAGCGGCGCTGGCCGCTCGGCAGCCGTCGCAAGGCCCTGTCCGTCGGAGCCGCCTGGGGAGCGCTGACGGTGGCCTTCGAGTTCGGATTCGGCCACTGGGTGGACGGCGAATCGTGGTCGGAGCTGCTCGAGAACTACGACGTGACGGCGGGCAAGGTGTGGGTCGTCGTCCCGGCCGCGATGGTCGTCGGGCCCGAGCTCGCGCGCCGGCTGGTGCACCCAGCGAATCCCACCGCGCCGTGCATCGTTTGACCACACCACGAGCAGGCTTTCTCTTCTTGCGGTGAGCGAATCCGCACAGCGGCGCGGACGCGAGGCATAGCCGAGCCTCGGAGCAGGTTTGACTGGCGCCGCCAGCGGTGATCTGTTCAGACGGCGGCAGGGGCTAACTGCGGCAGGTATTTCGCGCGCCTGGGACTGACGGTGCGCGCGGATGCCTCGGGGATCCCCTGCCGCGTACGTCAGGGATCCCCGAGCTCGTCCGCGCACTTCGGCATCGGCGCGACGCTTTCGAGAGGAATGGCGCTGCAACGCCATTGCTCCCGATCTGCAACCGCTGCTCCGTCTTGTTGGCGAAGGCCAGCAAGAAAGGAGCAGCCATGTACAAGCTCGCCACCATCGGAGCACTCGTCGTTGCCCTCGCGGGCCCGGCGAGCGCCGCCGGCCACCGAACGCCTTTCCGTCACACCGGCGTTCGGGCCTTCTGCCCGCAGGCCGTGATCATCTCGCCTGCGCGGGGCTACACCGTCTGCGGCGGGAGGTTCTGGGTTCGTGACCCGGAGACCGGCAAAGTGAAAGCGATCCCCTTCTGGAGGTTGCAGCACATGAACGAGGGCCCCGATCGCCCGTAGCGGTCGAGTGCGACAGAGCAGGAAGCGGGCCGCGCGGTGGATGTCGACGGCGCATAATGCCGCGCGGCCCCCGCTCGAGATTCGAGGTAAGCACCGGGGTAGGCAGGGCGCGCCGGGCGGCCGGCGGAGACGCGCTAGGCGTGGTCGATGGCAACGATCGCGTCGACGATCACCGGGACGTTGAATGGCGAGGGCCCTTGTCCCGGTGCCGACCGTGCGTGCCGTCCGGCGACACCCCACAGATCGACGATGAGGTCGCTGAAGCCGTTGACGACCTTGGCGTTCTGCTGGAAATCCGGTGCCGTCTGCACGTACCCGACGACTCGGAGCCATTCGGACACACGGTCGAGCTCGCCGAGTGCTTCCTTGAGCGAGGCAAGAATCGCAAGTCCGGTCAGCCGAGCAGCTTCGTGCGCCTGCTCGAAGGTGAGATCTCGGCCTACTACCCCTTGCATCAGGGCCGTGCCGCCGTCGAAGGGGCCGTGGCCTGCGATGTACGCGAGCCCGCCATGCAGCTTGACCGGCTCGAAGCTTCCGAAGCGCGGCATCGGCGTGGGCAGAGTGATTTCGAGCTCGGCCAGCCGGTCCTCGATGCGCCCCACGTTGCGGACACTACGGCGGTACCCGCGGCGGCGCAAAGTTCGGTCGGGCCTAGTAACACCCGACCCAGAGCCATTTCTGCGCCGAACGGACGAGGCTCGGGCCATGGAGGCCGTTCGAGACCCTTCCGGGGCCTCCAACGTGTTTCCGGAGGGAGCAGAGGAGGCGCATACGGGATTCGAACAGCCCTGCAATAGAGCCTTTCACGGGCGGTGTTGCCACCGCTAGCGCCACGGTGCGAGCGAGTCGTTCAGGAGCGCAACAGGCGTGTATCGCGCCGGCTGGCGAGCGTGCGGGAATGTCACCCCTGGCCGCGCTAGATCAGTCTCTATTTGGGTTCCAGATGATCTCCCAAAGGTGGCCGTCCAGGTCGCGGAAGTAGCCGGAGTAGATGCCCCACGGCCTGTCGCGCGGCGTGGTGACGGCCGCCCCGGCGGCTTCGGCCTTCTCGATCAATTCATCCACCTCGGCGCGGCTCTGTACGAGTTGCCCCAGGCTGAACTCGCCGGGGCGCGCTGGACCGGCGGGAATCGCTGCGTCCTTGGCGAGGTCACTGCGCGGGTACAGGCTGAGGAGCAACCCACTCTCGAACCTGAACACCGCGATGGCGCCATTCGCGCCCGATTCCTCGTCCGTCCATTGCGTCCCGATGACGCCCCTCGACTCGAAGCCGAGCCCGTCGCGATAGAACCGTAGAGCCCGCTCGAGGTCCTCGACGGCCAACGTGATTAGATCGACGCGGGGCTCCACAGATCAAGGCTAGCGGGCGAGGAACGTAATTCGGATCATCGAGGGGCTTGCTGACCGACCGCCGCTCAAGTAACCCTGGGCAGCTCGCCCTCTCGGGTGGGCCAATTGCTCGGGAATGTGGCTCGGGCCGGAGCCGATGAGTTTTCGGTGGCCTGCCAGTCTCTACCGCGAAACGGATCCGTACGCGCATGGAAAGGTCTCGCCTGCAGTAGATGACACGGGAGGCATCGTGAAGTTTCTTCTCTGTTCGTCTGGCATCAGCAACCCGAGCATCCACGACGCGCTGGTTGAACTGCTCGGCAAACCGATTGCCGAGTCCAACGCGCTCTGCATCCCCACCGGGGTGCAGCCCTTCCCGGGCGGGCCTTCGCACGTCTACCGGTTCATCAGCGGAACAACCTTCAGCCCGATGTGCGGATTGGGTTGGAAGTCGTTGGGAGTGCTCGAGCTCACCGCCCTACCCAGCGTCAAACCCGAGGATTGGATCCCTGCTGTCCAGGAGACCGACGCCCTGCTGGTTTGGGGTGGCAGTCCCTTGTACCTGTGCTACTGGATGCGGCAGTCCGGACTGGCCGACCTCTTGCCGTCGCTGCGGCCCGAGACGGTCTATGTCGGCACGAGCGGCGGAGCAATGGTGGCGACTCCCGACTTCGGCGGAGCCACCTACGACGAGAGTGAACCGCTCACCGGCAGCGACAAGGCGCTGGGGCTCGTTGATTTCTCGGTGTTTCCACACCTTGATCGCGAGGATGGCATTCCGGCTAGCCCTCTGGCCGAGATAGAAGCATGGGCCGCCGGGCTATCAGTGCCGGCATACGCGATCGACGATCAGACCGCCATCAAAGTGACCGACGGCACCGTCGAAGTCGTCTCCGAGGGGCACTGGAAACGGTTCACCGCGAACGAGAGCCGCTAAGACCTCGCTTGGGCCAGCGTTCCGGAATGACTCCATAGGATTACGCCGTGCCGTTCACCCTCAGCAACATCAAGGAGGATCTGGAGGACATTGGCCCTAGGTTCGACGGCGCGCCGGACCTGGAGTTCCGCGCTGCGACCAAGGCGCTCGAGCTCGAGGAATCCGCCCTGAGCTATCAACGCGTCCCGCCCGGCTATCGCTTTCCGTACGGCCACACGCACATGAAGCAAGAGGAGGTGTACGTGGTCCTGCGCGGGAGCGGGCGGATGAAAGTCGACGACGAGATCGTCGAGCTCAAGGAATGGGACGCGGTGCGGGTCCCGCCCGGTATGTGGCGAGGCTACGAGGCCGGGCCGGAGGGCCTCGAGATCCTCGTCGTCGGCGCGCCCAATCTCGGCGACGATCCGCGCGAAGACGTCGATGGCCAGCGCCACTGGTGGGCTGACTAGCGGAGTTGTCCGGACGTTCGATCGTCTCGGTCGCAGCGCAACCCAGGCGCTCGACATCGAGGCCGTGACCTCGCCTGGGCCAGCGTTCGCGAATGTCCCCCGAGCCGACCCTTTCTACGATCCCGCTCGTGAGCACTCGACACGCCGCGTGTAGTTGTGAGCAGCTCCGGCTCAACGTCGAGGGAGAGCCGGTTCGAGTCTCGATCTGCCACTGTCTCGCCTGCCAGCGTCGAACTGGAAGCGTCTTCGCTGTCCAAGCGCGATTCGACGCAGAACAGGTAACGACCGAGGGCGCCTCGCGGCAGTACATCCGCGTCTCAGACGAGGGAGAGAAACGCGCCACCTTCCACTTCTGTCCGGACTGCGGCGCGACCGTCTTCTATACGACGGAGGCCACGCCTGGAATCGTGGCCGTCCCGGTGGGAGCGTTCGCGGATCCATCCTTCCCTGCGCCGACGAGGTCGGTCTGGGAGGAGCGGCGACATTTGTGGCTGCGGCTTCCAGACGACATCGAACACGTGAGCTAACCGGGAGGAGAGGTCACGCGCCTGGGCCAGCGTGCGGGAATGTCACATGAGGCGTTGCTCCAGTCTCACGCGGTGGTTTCTCTCTGGCCGATCACCGACGCGAATCGGGAAGCGGTTGAGGCGCTTGCCGTAACGCCGGATCAGGGACGCTTTGTGAGCGGTGTCCGCGAGTCGATTCTCGAGGCGGCGGAGGAGCCGGACGCTCGGGCCCTCTACTGGGCGATCTATGACGAAGAAACGCCGGTGGGGTTCGTGATGATCGCCGACGAGGTCGGCAGCCCCGACTGCATTGCCCACTTTCTCTGGAAGCTGCTCATCGACGAGCGCTGCCAGCGACGAGGCTTTCGGTACAGCAACGCTCGACCTGGTTGTCGAGTACTTCCGGAACCGAGGCGTCGGCACGATGTGGACAAGCGTCGGAGAGGGCGAGGGCAGCCCGGTCACGTTCTACGAGCCATACGGCTTCAAGCGAACCGGAGAGTTCCACGGCAACGAGATCCTGCTCCGGCTTGAGATCTCCTAGCACAGCGAGCCGGGCCTCAACTCAGGTCAGCGCCCTTGCCTGGGCCAGTGTTCCCGAATGACCCCCGCGGGACGCGAGGTGGCCTACGACGTTGGGTCGACGACTTTGGTGACGACCCAGCGGTGTTTGCCGATCTTGCGGTCGCGGACGAATCCCAGCTTCTCGTAGGTCGACAGGGCGCCGTTGAAGAGGAAGCCGGCAGGAACGGAACCCGCGTCCTCGGGATAGCCCTCTACCTTGCCGCCGCCGAGACGTGCGATCAACTCGAGCGCCCCGGCGAGCGCCGCCGTGGCGACGCCCTTGCGCCGGTGCCCCTTGCCGACGAAGTTGCAGGCGATCCGCCAGTCCGGCAAGGTCGTTGCGCTCTTCTCGTAGGCAGCCCGGTTCTTGATCTTCGGCACCTCGTCCGGCGCGCCGAACTGGCACCAACCCACACTGTCGTCGCCATCGAACACAAGGGCCGCGTGCGCCCTGCCTGCCTGCACCCGTGCGAGCTTGCGTTCCCGGTTCAACGCCGGCTCGCGGCTGTCATCCGGATGAAAGCCCATGCACCAACAACCCCCGAAGACGCCGTTATTTGCCTCAACCAGCCTGGCGAACGCATCCCAGCTCGACTCATCGAGAGCCTTAATCGTGTACCCCGACCCCACTACCAACTCAGCCTAGCCCGCCAGCACTCAAAAGCACTGGGCTGCGCCAGTGTGCGCGACTGTCACCCGAGGCTTGGCAGAAGCAGGCGATCGAGTTCCTGCTGTGAGAGACGCGCTCGACCATTCGGCCGCTCCGCTCTGTTCCGGAGCAGAGCGCGGCCGAGGCGGACCGGGCAGCCAACGCGGTTTCCGGCAGAGCGGGCTGCTCGGCCTGGTCCGGCTACTTCTTGGCCTTCTTGGCCTGCCGCTTCTCTTTCAGCGTCTTTTGAGCCGGCTTCTTTTCCATGCTCTTCTTCGTGTTCTTGTCCTTGGTCGCCATGTTCTTGACCTCCGTGTGGGTGCGGGTGAGACTGTCAGCCGTGGCCCAGGATGTCCATCATCCTTTGGCGGCTCAGGTATCGCTTCATGTGCGTCGCGGCTCTGCCGGACGCATCGTCGCGACTCCATCTTCGTCGACTTCGACCACGTAGCGTCCAGGGTCTGCGCCGCTCGTGAAGCGTCTGAGCCTCTTCAGGCGTCGCGAGATGATCGCGTGGGTGTCGGTGCGGGTCTCGATCACGTAACCCTCTTCGACCTTTTGGTCGAGAAACGCGTCGAGGCCGTCCCTGCGCGTGCCTAGGGGATCGACTTCACCCACCAGCGCGAGTATCGCAAGTCAGGCTTCTCCTCGGCGGTTCCGGAGCGATAGCACGCGGCGACTGAAGAGGAGAGCGCGTCGCATGACCAGCGTGCGGGAATGTCACCCGAGTTCGGCGCGTCGGCTGAAGTCGCGTCGAGGCTGACTCGGAGCAGCTCGAACTAGCGGCCCACAACGCCGCCACCGCGCGAGGGGTAATCCTCGCCATAGCGCTGATCCCGCACGAGATCCTTGCGGCTGTGGATCGCAGCCGCCTCGCCACGTGCCTCCGCGGCAAGCTGCGCTGCCTCTTCCTCGTCGTGCGCCTGGCGGCGAGCAGCCCATCGCCTACGGAGCTTCTCCAAGAACGCCACAACCTGAGATTACCGCCAGGCCGCGGTGCGAGTGGAGCTGCGCCGTAGGCCAGCATCCTTGTCGCCAGACCGGTCAGTCGTACTTCCGCTTGCAAGTCAGCTCGAGCTTCTGCGCGTCTCTGAGCCGTCAGTGTCCGCGAGCGCCGAGCTCGGTGCGACTGTGTCTCGTCGCCCGTCAGTGCGACGACTGCGTCCGGTGCGGCCGATGGAAGCGCGGCCAGGCTCCGCCGGAGCCTGCCACGACGAGCGCGAGCAGTCCGATCACGAGCCCGCCCGGGCCGTACAGCCACCACTCGTACAGCGTTCCGGCCAAGCCCTCGGCGAAGCTCACCAGCGCATGAACCAGGAAGAACCCCGCCAGCCCCCAGGCGAGAATCCGAATCACCCGGTCGGACACCGGCGTCTGCTGCCACAACCCGACCCGTGCCAGGACGACCAACACCGCGGAGACGATCAGCAGGACAACAACGGCGGCCACAACGCGGATGCCCGTCGACGTGTCGCTGCCCCCGAGCCCCCAGGTGCCGCCCAGCATCCAGTAGAGATGCGTCCCCGCCGGCCCCGCGGCCAGCGCGACAATCAGAAGAGCCGCAACAACGCGGATGCGCCTCCTCGCACCTTCCACTCTCGCTGTCATCAGGCACCTCCTCCCCCGCCGCAGCGCGAGCGGCGACCGCGCCACTCGCCCGGCGGAGCAACTCAGAGTTTCCTCCGTGGGTGCGAGCTGTGGATCGGGGAGATCGCGGGCCGCCGATAGGGGAAAGCGCTGAGTCGCCCCGCCTTCATGTGCAAAGGGGGTTGGGCGGCATGCCGAACGGCGCGGCGCCGGGGTGCTGTTACACCTGACCCGGCCCGCGCAGAACCTACGAATTTCCGAGAGCTGGCTATTGGCTCATCCGGACGTGTCCTCGTCGATCAGCGCTGGCCGGGCAGGAAACTCCCGCCCGGCCAGTCTGGTTCCGATCACAGATACGTGTCGAGGAATGCCTGAGCGGGCGCCGAGTCGACGCGGTACTCCAGGTTGGGCCCGTCGCAACGGGCGCTGAACGTCCAGGTGTTCAGCGCGACGACCGTCCCATCGTGGAACAGCGGACCGCCGGAATCCCCGAAGCAGACGCCCTTCGTGATCTTGAGGAAGCGGTCGGGGAAGGCATCCTGCGCTGGAATGGCGCTCACGTCGCGGTAGCTCCGGATGCCGTCGAAGACAGTGATCGCCTTCGGTGAGAAGGCACTGCCGGTGATGAACGCGTCGGTGCCGTAGCCGACGACGGTGAACGTCTCGCTCTTCAGATCGAGTCCATCCAGGTAGCCGGCGCCGGCGATTGGAGCCGGCGTGATCCCCGCGACAGGGGCATCGAGGAACACGAGCGCGATGTCCTCGTGAGGCGGGTCAAGGCAGAGATGCTTCGAGTTGCCGATGCACGGACCCGCGGTGAACCAGGCCGGATTGACCACGATGTGGTCCACCGTCGAGTACGGAGCGTCCCCCGCCGGATCGAAGGAGATCCGCAAATCGGCTGGTCCGAACCCGTCGGGGCCGACCTCCTGCAAGAAGTCGGTGCAGTGCGCAGCCGTGAGGACGACGTCACTGCGGACCAACGTCCCCGAGCAAAAATCGAACCAGTCGCTCCCGACGTGCAACTGGAGCACGCCCACGTTCGCGTACCGGTTGGCGGTGTCGCTTGTTCCCCCGATCACGGCTCCGGCCGGGGTCGCAAAGAGCAAGAGCGCCAGAGCGGCCATCGCCGTGGGCAGGCGTGCGGCGCGACGGGTCAATCGCATGTTTCCCCCTTTCGATCGATCGCTGGCGACGTTACCGAGCGCAGAAATCGAACGCAACATCTCGCACGAGCCAGAACCGAACAAAGGTTGTCTAGCCGGGCAGGGCTACCGCCTGACGAGGCCACGTCCTCAACGATCAGCAACGGGTGGCTGGTCGCCGTCGTCATCTCGCCGACCGATCACTCAGTCCGGTGCAAGCCATCTTCGGTAGCGCCACGCCAAGTGCATTCCCGTATCACTGTCACAAATGGCTCGCTGGCTAAGCCGAACGCGGCTAACCTTGCAACAGAGAGAGGCGCATACGGGATTCGAACCCGTGCCGCCGCCGTGAGAGGGCGGTGTCCTAGGCCACTAGACGAATGCGCCCGGCGGGGGCCCAGTGTAGCGCCGAACGGGCGAGACGGAGCCCGTCGCTAGCCGGCCGACACGTCGCGGTAGCGCGCGTCCACCAGGCAGTAGACGCCGTAGGCGATCAGGCCCGCGGCCGTGAGGCCGAGCAGGTAGGGGCCGTACGCGGCGCTCGCGAGCTTCTGCAGGGCGCCGTCGAGGCCGATCGCCTCCTTCGGGTCGTACTGCAGGGCCGCGCGGATCACGAAGACGCCGATGAGTCCGAAGACGACGGCACGCGCGACGTGGCCGTAGGTCCCGACGCGGCCTCCCCACTTGCGCGCGGTGGCTCCCATCTCGCCGGTGCGCCACTTGTCCTCGAACTTGCGCGACAGGCCGCGGTAGAGGTTCCACAGCCCGACGCCGATCACGACCGCGCCGGCGACGCCGACGAGCCACGTCCCGGCCGGCCACGAGAGCGCTGTCGCGGCGGTTTCGTGCGCGCGCTGGTTCTGCGAGCTGCTGCCGCCCGCGCCCGCCAGGATCTTCGCAGCCGAGTAGGCGAGGCTCACGTAGATCACGCCGCGGCCGATCGAGCCAAGCCGCTTCGCCCACTTCTTCGCGTCCTCTCCTGGCGCGGCCCACGCCTCGACGAAGCGCCAGATCGCGTAGGCGGCGAAGCCGACGACCAGCATGATCAGCACGACCCTGCCGAAGGTCTCCCCGGCGAGCGTGTGCAGCGCGCCATCCCGGCTCGTCGCCTTGCCGCCGTCGCCGAGCGCGAGCTTGATCGCGAGTACGCCGACGATCGCGAAGGAGGCACCCTTTGCGACCAGACCCGCGCGGGCGAGCCAGGCGTACCAGCCGCTGCCGCTGCGGCCGCGTTGCCGGGCCTCCTGGGCGGGCTGTCTCAGTCGTTCGTCGACGACGCTCATCTCAGTACCAACGGTCGAGCGGACGAGATGGTTGCGCAGCCTACCGCCGGAAACAAAGAACCCGCCGTTTTGCAGCGGGTTCGCGAGGCTGCGGGGCTAGGATTCGAACCTAGACTACTCGGTCCAGAGCCGAGCGTCCTACCGTTAGACGACCCCGCAACGTGCCGTTGCGGCCCGGGAAGTGTAGCCCCGCTCAGGCGGCGGTGGCGCTGAATGCGGAGGCGCCGTGGCGCCGCAGACGCCAGCCCGGATCCCGCAGGGTCGAGGCGCGGCGCATCGCCTGCCAGCTCCCGTCGGGCCGCGCGAGCTGCAGTCCGCCGAAGCGGTACGCGTTGCGGTTGCACCGCGTGGTCTCGGCGTAGCTCTCCGCCGTCGCGATCGGCCCCCAGGCGCGGTGGCTGCGCGGGAGGTAGAACGGCCCCGCGATCCCGGCCGGCGAGACGACGATCCACGAGTCGCGCGCGAACGGGAGCTCGAGGACGGCGACCCGAACCTTCCGGCCAGGACCGATGCCCGATGCGAGCTCGCTGTAGACGGGTTGCTCTCCGGGCCGCGCGAGCTCGTAGTAGAGCCGGCCGTCGCGGGAGTCGCCGAAGGTCGCGAGGCCGACCTGCAGCCACTCGTCCTCACCGTGCGGGCCGAGCCCAGGGCCGCCGACGCCGACCCAGCCGGCCACGTGGCTCGACCCGCCGAAGACGGCGGGCTGGTCGAGCATGCTGATCGTGGCGGCAATGCCAGACGACTTGGAGTCGGTGTAGAGACCCGCATACGAGTAGCCCTTCGGGCAGGTGAGAGCGACGGGCGCGAGGACCGCAGCGGCGAGGGCCAGGACCCCCGCGAGCAGGACGATGCGAGCGCGGGTCACCAGGCCGAGGATCGGGCCGCCGCAGGGGCGCTCCGATCCCTCGTTCCAGGGAGTTCACGCTCCTGTCACGGAGCCGGGCAGAAGGCCGTGGCTAGGCCACGTCCGCGGCCCAGTCGCCGTACAGCGACGTGTAGAGCCCGCGCTTGCGCATCAGCTCGTCGTGGCTGCCCTGCTCGACGACCCGGCCGTGCTCGAGGACGACGATCAGGTCGGCGTCGCGGATCGTCGAGAGGCGGTGCGCGATCACGAAGGCGGTGCGGCCCGCGAGCAGCGTGCGCAGCGCCCGCTCGATCTTCCGCTCGGTGCCGATGTCGACCGACGAGGTCGCCTCGTCGAGGATCAGGATCCGCGGATCTGCGAGCAGCGCCCGCGCCAGCGCGACGAGCTGTCGCTGGCCCAGCGAAAGACGGCTGCCACGTTCCTGGAGCTGCGTCTCGTAGCCGTGCTCGAGACGAAGGATGAACTCGTGGGCGCCGATCGTCTCGGCGGCGCGCACGATCTCCTCGGGCCGTGCGTCCGGGCGGCCGAAGGCGATGTTCTCGCTGACCGTGCCGGCGAACAGGAATCCCTCCTGCGGGACGATCCCGAGCTGGCGGCGCAGCGACGCCTGGGTCACGTCGCGGAGGTCGTGGCCGTCGATCGTGATCCGTCCCTCGCGCGGGTCGTAGAAACGCGCCAGCAGCTTCGCGATCGTCGACTTGCCGGCGCCCGTGTGCCCCACGAGCGCGACCGTCGTGCCGGCCCGAACGTCGAGGTCGAGGCCGTGCAGCACCTCGGGCCCGCTGCCGTAGCCGAAGCGGACGTCGTCGAAGGCGACGTCGCCCTCGACACGCGGCAGGGCCTCGGCGCGCGTCCTGTCGAGCACGTCCGGCTCGCGGTCGAGGACGTCCACGATCTTGTCGAGCGCGGCCGTGGCGGAGAGGAATGTGCCGTACAGCTGCGAGAGCTGCTGCACCGGGTCGAAGAAGTTCTGCACGTAGAGCATGAAGGCGAACAGCGTCCCGAGCGTGACGGCGTCCTGGAAGTACAGGTGGCCGCCGTAGCCGAGCACGATCGCCAGCGCGACGGTCGAGAGCAGGTCGACGAACGGGAAGTAAAGGCCGTTCAGGACGACCGTCTGCATGTTCGACTGGCGGTAGCGCTCGGTGACCTCCCGGAAGTTGCGCATGTTGGCCTCCTCGCGCGTGAACGCTTGGACGACGCGCATGCCGGCGATGTCCTCCGCGAGGGTCGCCGTGACGAGGCCGAGCCGCTCGCGAACAGCGGAGTAGGCGCGGGCCGAGCGGGTCCGGAAGATCACGCTCGCGACGCTCATGAAGGGGATCACGATCAGCGTCGCGAGCGCGAGCCGCCAGTCGAGGATGAAGAGCAGGATCGCGGTCCCGATCAGCATCAGGGTGTTCTGGACGAGGCTCGTGACGCCGTCCGTGACGAGCTGGTCGATCGCCTCCACGTCGTTCGTCAGGCGGCTGATGATCACACCGGCGCGGTTGCGCTCGTAGAAGCCGAGCGAGAGCCGCTGGAGGTGGTCGAAGAGCCGGTTGCGCAGGTCGGCCAAGATCCGCTCGCCGACCCAGCCGGTCAGGTACGTCTGCGCGTAGCTCATGCCCCAGTTCAGGAGGCCGGCGGCGAGGAACGCGATCACGATCCACCAGAGCTTCGTCAGGTCGTGCTGGCGAATCCCGTCGTCGACCGCGTACTTGGCGAGGAGCGGAGGTGCGAGCGCGGTCGCGGTCGCGACCAGCAGCGAGCCGATCGAGAGCAGCGTCCGCGTCCTGTAGGGACGCGTGAGGCGGACGAGCATCCCGAGCCGCCTGCGCGTGCGCCGCCACGACCAGTCCTCGACTTGCGCGCTGCGGTCGCGCATCAAATGCCCGCCGGGCTGCCAGACCCTCACGACCGCCCTCCGCGAGGCGCGCGGCTCCAAGTGACTGCCGCACCCCCACCCATCGAGAGGGAGGGGTTGAACCCGCCGCCCTCGGCGGGGACGCTACCGGGCTCCGGCGCGCGTGTCTGTGACGGCTCTGCGACGAACGCGCGCCGGTTTCTCCACATCGTCACACCACTGCTCACGACGCGGCCTCCAGCGCTTCCTCCTCGTCGACCCGCGCCTCGACCGCATCCGCGAACTGCCGTTCGAGCAGGCCGTGTTCGTAGATGTCCCGGTAGACCGAGCTCGTCTCGAGCAGCTCGTCGTGCGACCCGCGCGCAGCGATGCGGCCCTCGTCGAGGACGACGATCTCGTCCGCCAGCGCGATCGTCGAGAGCCGGTGGGCGATGATCAACGTGGTGCGGTTGCGCATCGCCTCGCGGAGGCCGACGCGGATCTTCGCCTCGGTGGTCGCGTCGACCGAGGCCGTCGCGTCGTCGAGGATCAAGATCCGCGGGTCGACGGCGAGCGCCCGCGCGATTGCGAGCCGCTGGCGCTGCCCGCCGGAGAGCGTGATGCCGCGCTCGCCGATCACCGTGTCGTAGCCGTCCGGCAGCTCGGCCACGAACTCATGCGCCTGCGCGAGCCGCGCAATCCGCTCGACCTCTGCGTCGCCGAGTCCGGGGGCGCCGAAGGTGATGTTCTCGCGCACGCTGGCCGAGAAGAGGAAGGGCTCCTGCGAGATCACGCCGACCGCGCGGCGCAGCGACCTCAGCGTCACATCCCGGACGTCGACCCCGTCGAGCAGCACACGGCCGCCGATGACGTCGTAGAAGCGCGGCACGAGCGAGGTCAGCGTCGACTTCCCGGAGCCGGTCTGGCCGATCAGCGCGATCGTCCGGCCGGGCGCGACGACCACGTTCACGTCCTCGAGCACGGGCCGTCCCTCGAGGTACTCGAAGCGGACGTCCTCGAAGCGCAGCTCGCCGCCGCCCGGGGGCAGTTCGACGGCGCCCGGCCGCTCGGCGATCTCCTCGGGCTCGTCCATGATCTGGAAGATCCGCTCGCCGGAAGCAGTCGCGCGCTGCGCCTGGCCGATCCACATCCCGAGCGATCGGAGCGGCATCACGAGCATGCCGAGGTAGAGGTTGAAGGCGACGAAGCCGCCGACCGACAGCTCGCCGCTCGTCACCATCCGGGCGCCCACGAGCAGGACGGCGGCCTGCGCGAGCAGCGGCACCCAGGAGATGAACGGCACGTACGTGGCCCGCTGCCGGTTGGCCCGCAGCGTCTGCTGGAAGACGGCCTCGGAGCGCGCGTGGAACTTCGCCGACTCCTGCGGCTCCTGTGCGAACGACTTGACGACGTGGACGCCGACGATGTTCTCCTCCGCGACCGTCGCCACGTCGGCGAGCTTCTGCTGCACCTCCCGGAGCGTGGGGTGGGCGAGATGGCTGTAGCGATAGGCGAGGGCGACGAGCACCGGCGTGATCGCCAGCACGATCAGCGCGAGCTTCCACTGGAAGACGAGCAGCACGATCGTCACCGAGAAGACCGTCAAGATGTTCTGGGAGAAGAAGATCAGGCCGTAGCCGAGGAAGAAACGAACGCCCTGCAGGTCGACGGTCGCACGCGACATCAGCTGGCCGGTCTGGTGTCGGTCGTAGAAGCCGAACGAGAGCCGTACGAGATGGTCGTAGAGGCCCTGGCGCATGTCCATCTCGACCTCGAGCGCCTGCTTGCCCGAGATCAACCGCCTCGCCGCCATCAGCGCGGCGCGCAGGACGCCCACCCCGGCGACGAGACCGACGTATAGCCAGAGCTTCTGCTTGTCGTGCGCGGCGAGCGCGTTGTCGATCACTTGCTTCGTGATCCAGATCAGCGCGATCGCAGCGCCCTGCGACGCGGCGGCGAGCACGATCGAGACGGCGAGGGAGCCTTTGTAGGGGCGCAGGAACCCGAGTAGTCGGGCGAACGTTTGCCGGTAGCGAGGCGTGTCCTGCACCCTCGAAATCTAGCGTCCAAGCCGTTCGTGGCCGATCCGTGCGAGCTCGCCGCGGACGAGCTCGACAGCGGCCGCGACGCGGTTGCGATTGGCAGGGTCGTTCAGCCAGCCGCTCGCGCCGGAGGGGTGCGGGAGCGGAATCGCGACGACGCCGTCGTGCTCGAAGCGGCGGCCGACGCACTCGGTCACGCTCGTCAGCCCGAGCAGCCGGCGGACGGCGAGGCCGCCGACGGGGACGACCAGCCGGGGGCCGATGAGCGCGAGCTCCCACTCGCGCCAGAAGGCGCAGAGCTCCTGCTCACGCTGAGTCGGCGTGCGGTCGCCGCGGCCGCTTGGCGCCTTGCCCGGGTAGCAGCGCGTGACGGACGCGCAATAGAAGGTGGCGTAGAACGCGTCCTCCTCGAGCTCGAGCCAGCGCCTCAGCGTCCGCCCGGCGCGGCCGCGCCACGGACGCCGCTGCTCGCCCTCGACCGCTCCCGGCGCCTGGCCGAACATGTACGCGCGCTGGCCCTCGTACGGCTGCACGATCGGGAGCGACTCGAGCGGGTAGCCGGCCTCGGCGCACGCGCGGCAGACACGGTTGTCGCGCTGGAGCGAGGCGAGGGAGCGGTAGCTCGAGCGGCGTCGGGTCAAGAGCGGACGGCGACGAACCAGCGGCCGGCGAAGAGGGTCTCGCCGCCGCCGAGCTCGCGGGCCAGCGCGTCCGGCTCGAAGTACCGCTTGTAGACCTCCCAGCGCGAGCCGTCGTTGAGCACGCGCTCCTGGAGCTCCTCGGGCTCGACGTCGTGGCGAAGCGCGGAGTCCACCACGACGAGCTCGGGTGCGACTCGCCGCGCCTCGGCGAGGAAGCACGCGCACTGGCGCTCGTCGAGGTGCCCGTAGAAGTGGCCCGTGAAGACGCGCTCGAAGGCGCCGTCGTCGAACGGGAGCGAGAGCGCCTCGCCCCGGGCGAACGTCGCGCCGGGCGCCTCGCGGCGCGCTTCCTCGAGCATGCTTTCGCTCTGGTCGAGCCCGACGACCTCGCCGCGGAGGTGGCGCGTGAGGAAGCCGGTCCCGCAGGCGACGTCGAGCGTTCGCGCGGGCTCGAGCGACGCGATTGCGCGGCAAACCGCCTCGACCTCGTCCTCCCAGCCGGGCCGGTCCCGCTCGGCGAAGAGGCCGGCTCCGCGCCACCAGTCGTCGTACTCCGGCGCCCGGCGGTCGTAGTAGGCCTTCACCGTTCCTAGACTACGCACGTGGCGCGGCCGCTCGAGACCGTCCCGAACTTCTCGGAGGGACGCGACCGCGCGACGATCGACGCGCTCGCGGAGGCGCTCGGCTCGCGGGCTCGGCTGCTCGACGTCCACGCCGACGCAGACCACAACCGCTCGGTCTTCACGCTCGTGGGCTCGGGCGAGCAGCTCGTCGACGCGCTGCTCGCGGGGATCGCTCGTGCTCGCGAGCGGATCGACCTGCGGCGTCACGAGGGTGCGCACCCTCGGATCGGGGCGGCGGACGTGGTGCCGCTGGTTCCGCTCGCGCCGGAGGACTCGGCCGCGGCGCGCGAGGCGGCGCTGGCGCTCGCGCGACGCGTCGGGGAGGAGCTCTCGCTGCCGGTGTTCCTCTACGGGGAGCTCGGCGGCGGGCGCGGGCCGGCGTTCTTCCGCCGCGGCGGCCCCGAGGAGCTGCAGCGGCGCGTGAACGCGGGAGAGGTGACGTCCGACTTCGGCCCGGCGCGGCTGTCGGAGTCGGCCGGCGGCGTGCTCGTCGGTGTGCGCCGGCCGCTGATCGCGTTCAACGTCAACCTGCGCGGGCCGCTCGAGGCGGCGCGGGAGATCGCGGCGCTCGTGCGCGAGAGCGGCGGCGGCTTCCCGGGCGTGCGGGCGCTCGGGCTCGACCTTCCCTCTGCGGGGCTGGTGCAGGTGAGCATGAACGTCGAGGACTGGGAGGCGGCGGCGCTGCACGAGGTCGTCGCGCGGGTGGAGGAAGAGGCCGCCGCGCGCGGCGCGGAGGTCGTCGGCTCCGAGCTCGTCGGCCTGATGCCCGCGGGCGCGGCCGCGGCAGCGGCCGGCGCCATGCTGCGCATCGAAGGCTTCGACGCCTCGCGCGTGCTCGAGCTGCGGCTGCTCGATGACTGATCGTTTCTGCCCGTGTCGGCCGTCACGCTTTCGCGACGAATCCGGCACGGACACGCGCAGTTCTCCGCGATACGCTCGCCTCGGGGAGGAGGCCGGGCGAACCGTAGTTAGGGGCGGTTCGCCGGCCCGGGTGGCGCGGCAGGCGCGGGATACACTCGCCGCGTGATCGAGAGCAAGGCGCTGACCGGCGACGATCTCGCTCTGGGCGACGTCTGGGAGGTGGCACTCGCCGGTCGAACCGTCGCCCTTGCCGACTCGGCGCGAGAGCGTATGGCCGCGGCGCGCGAGATTGTCGAGCACGCCGCGCATGGGCGCGAGGAGCACACCTACGGCGTCAACACCGGTTTCGGCCGCTTCGTCTCGCGCTCGATCCCCGAGGAGCTGACGGAGGAGCTTCAGCTCCGGCTCCTGCGCAGCCACGCGTGCGGCGTCGGTGAGCCATACCCGGACGAGATCGTGCGGGCCGCCATGCTGCTCCGCGCGAACGCGCTCGCGAAGGGCTACTCGGGCGCGCGCGCCGAGACCGTCGAGCTGCTGGTCGAGTGTCTGAACCGCGGCGTCCTGCCGTTCGTGCCGAGCCGCGGCTCGGTGGGAGCCAGCGGCGATCTCGCGCCGCTCGCACATCTCGCCCTCCCGCTGATCGGCGAGGGCGAGGCGACGGTCGACGGACGCCGGTTGCCCGGCGGCGAGGCTCTGGCGGAGGTCGGGCTCGAGCCGGTGCGCCTGCAGGCGAAGGAGGGCCTCTCGCTGGTCAACGGCACGCAGTTCATGGCCGCCTTCGGCGCGCTCGGCGTCGTGCGGGCGCAACGCCTCGCGAAGACCGCGGACATCGCGTGCGCGCTGTCGCTCGAGGCGCTGCAGGGCTCGCGGACGAGCTTCTTGCCGCAGATCCACGCCCTCCGCCCGCTTCAGGGCCAGGCCGACTCGGCGGCGAACGTGCTCCAGCTGCTCGACGACTCCGCGATCAACGAGTCCCACCGCTGGTGCGACAAGGTGCAGGACGCCTACTCGTTGCGCTGCGCCCCGCAGGTGCACGGCGCCTCGCGCGACCTGCTCGACTACGCGGCGCGGACAGTCGCCGTCGAGCTGAACGCCGCGACGGACAACCCGCTCGTGCTCGTCGAGGACGGGATGCTCGTCTCGAACGGGAACTTCCACGGGCAACCGCTGGCGTTCGCGCTCGACGCGCTGGCGATGGCGGTCTCGGAGCTCGCGAACATCGCCGAGCGGCGGGTCGAGCGGCTCGTCAACCCGAGCCTTTCCGGCGGCCTCCCGGCCTTCCTGACCAGCGACGGTGGGCTGAACTCCGGCTTCATGATCCCGCAGTACGTCGCGGCCTCGCTCGTGAGCGAGAACAAGGTGCTCGCGCATCCGGCGTCCGTCGACTCGATCCCGACGAGCGCAGGCCAGGAGGATCACGTCTCGATGGGGAACGCCTCCGGGCTGAAGGCCTGGCAGGTGCTGGCCAACGCCGAGCACGTGCTCGCGATCGAGCTGCTCGCGGGCGCCCAGGGCGTCGAGTTTCTCGCCCCGCTGCAGCCCGGCTTGGGGGTGCGCGCGGCGCGCGAGTTCGTGCGGTCGCTGTCACCGCGGCTGCGCGATGACCGGCCCCTCGCAGGCGACATCGAGGCGGTCGCGGCGGCGGTTCGCGACGGCTCCCTGGTCGCCGCGGTCGAGGGGGAGGCGGGCGAGCTGCGGTGAGCAGCAACGGCACCAATCCCGCGCGCCACCGCTCGAAGCGCCCGTACCGCGACAGCGCGCTCGCCTACGCGGGGCTGGGCGCCCTGGTGGCCCTGATCGCGTACGCGACTGGCAGCGGCCTGCTGAGATCGGTCTCCGGGGGGCTGGCCGCGTTCGCGCTCGCGACGGCGTACACGTGGTGGCGCATGCGTTCGCGGGAACGCAGCGCGGAGCGGCAGGGGCCGTGAGCGCGACCCGTCCGGTCGACGCCGCCGTCGACGCCCTTTGCGGTGACCTCTCGGCGATCCGGGCGCCCCGCGGGACGCAGCTGCACGCGCGGTCGTGGTCGACCGAGGCGCCGCTGCGGATGCTGCTGAACAACCTCGACCCCGACGTCGCCGAACGGCCCGAGGAAATGATCGTCTACGGCGGCTCCGGGAAGGCCGCGCGGAGCCCCGAGGCGTTGAGGGCGCTGGTCCGCTCGCTGCTGACGCTCGGGGAGGACGAGACGCTCCTCGTCCAGAGCGGCAAGCCGGTCGGGGTCTTCCGCACGACGCCCGCCTCGCCGCGCGTGCTGATCGCGAACTCGATGCTCGTGCCGCGCTGGGCGACCTGGGACGAGTTTCGCCGGCTGGAGGCGCTCGGCCTGACGATGTTCGGCCAGATGACCGCCGGCAGCTGGATCTACATCGGCAGCCAGGGGATCCTGCAAGGCACGTACCAGACGTTCGTCTCGGCGGCGGAGAAGCACTTCGGCTCGGCCGACCTCGCCGGACGTACGATCCTCACTGCGGGCCTCGGCGGCATGGGCGGTGCGCAGCCGCTGGCGGCAACGCTCGCCGGCGCGGCGATCCTCTGCGTCGAGGTCGACCCCTCGCGGATCGAGCGGCGCCTCGAGACGCGGTACCTCGACGAGGCGACCGAGTCGCTGGACGACGCGCTCACGCGCGTGCGCGCGGCGGCCGGAGAAGGGCGTCCGCTGTCGGTGGGGTTGCTCGGGAACGCCGCGGAGGTGGTGCCGGAGCTGGCACGGCGCGGCGAGGCGTTCGACCTCGTCACCGACCAGACCGCGGCGCACGACCCTCTCAACGGCTACATCCCGGTCGGGCTGGACATCGCGGAGGCGGCTGCTCTGCGCAAGAGCGACCCGCAGGAGTACTTGCGCCGGGCCGGCGAGTCGATCGCGCGGCACGTCGAGGCGCTGCTCGAGTACGTCCGAGCCGGCAGCTACGTTTTCGATTATGGCAACAACCTTCGAGGGGAGGCGCTAGAGGCCGGGGTAGAGGAGGCGTTCGCATACCCGGGCTTCGTCCCGGCCTATATCCGCCCGCTGTTCTGCCGCGGCATCGGGCCCTTCAGGTGGGTCGCCCTCTCGGGTGATCCGGATGACATCGCCGTCATCGACCGCCGTCTCCTGGAGCTCTTCCCGGACGACGGTGCCCTCCAGCGCTGGCTTACGCTGGCGCCGGGTCGTGTCGCCTTCCAGGGCCTGCCCGCACGCATCTGCTGGCTCGGGTACGGCGACCGCGCCCGCGCGGGCGTGGCGATCAACGAGCTCGTGCGCAGCGGCGAGGTGAAGGCGCCCGTCGTGATCGGTCGCGACCACCTCGACTCCGGCTCCGTCGCCTCTCCCTACCGCGAGACGGAGTCGATGCAGGACGGCTCCGACGCGATCGCGGACTGGCCGATACTCAACGCGCTCGTGAACGTGGCCGCCGGTGCGACCTGGGTCAGCGTCCATCACGGCGGCGGCGTCGGGATCGGCAACTCGATCCACGCGGGGATGGTCGTCGTCGCGGACGGCACCGACGAGATGGCCGAGCGGCTCGAGCGGGTGCTGACGTCGGATCCCGGGACCGGCGTGCTGCGGCACGCGGACGCGGGCTACGCCGAGGCGATCGCGGCCGCCGAGGAGCACGGGCTCGAGGTGCCGCTGCCGCAGTCTCCCGGCGTATGACCGGGAGCGGCGAGGCCGGCAGGCTGCTCGTCCGCGACCTCGCCCAGCTGGCGACGCCGCCGGCCTCGGTGACGGCTCCGCTGCGCGGCGAGGCGCTCGGGCAGGTCGACGTGGTCGAGCGCGCGTACGTCCTCTGCGAAGGGGGGCGGGTCGTGGCGAGCGGCCCGATGACGCAGCTCGGCCCGCTCGACGGCGACCTGGACGAGTTCGACGGTTCCGGCCTCTGCGCCGTCCCGGGCCTGGTCGACTGCCACACGCACCCATGCTTTCTCGGCGACCGCGTGGAGGAGTTCGCGCTCCGCACGGGGGGAGCGTCGTACGAGGAGCTCCATGCGGCGGGCGGCGGAATCCTTTCGACGGTGCGCGCGACGCGCTCCGGCGACGAGGCCGAGCTGCACGCTGTCGTCGAACGGCATCGCGGCTGGATGCTCCGCGCCGGCACGACGACCTTCGAGGGCAAGTCCGGCTACGGGCTCGATCGTGAAACCGAGCTCACGTCGCTTCGTGCGGTCGCGGTTGCGGGCGGTGTCCCGACCTGGCTCGGTGCCCACGCAGTGCCACCGGAGTTCGACGCCGCCGACGCCTACCTCGACTTCGCGCTCGCGGAGGTCCTGCCCGACGCCGCTCGTCTGGCGGATGCCGCCGACGTGTTCATCGAAGAGGGTGCGTTCAGCGTCGAGCAGGCGCGGCGGTACCTCGAGGCGTGCCGCGACGCCGGCCTCGCGCTGCGCTTGCACGGCGACCAGTTCAACGAGCTCGGCGCCGTCGGGCTCGCGATCGAGCTGCGGGCGCGGTCGGTCGACCACCTCGAGGCGACGCGGGAGGCGGGGGTACGGGCCCTCGCCGGGAGCGACGTCGTCGGCGTCCTGCTGCCTGCGAGCGCGCTCTTCCTCGACCGCCCGATGCCGCCGGCGCGCGCGCTCGTCGACGCAGGCGCCGCGATCGCACTGGCCACGGACTTCAACCCGGGCAGCGCGTTCTGCGAGAGCCTGCCGCTCGTCTGCTCGGTTGCGTGCACGCAGCTCCACCTCTCGCCCGCGGAAGCTCTCACCGCCTGCACCGTCAACGCCGCGCACGTGCTCGGACGCGCCGGCCGTTGCGGGCGAATCGCGCCTGGCTTCGACGCCGACCTCGTCCTCCTCGACGCCCCCGACTGGCGCCATCTGGCGTACCACCTCGGCGGTGACTCGATCGCGGCCGTGATCCAGCGCGGGCGCGTCGCGTGGACGCGCTGAGGCTAGGCTTTCGGCGATGCCAACGCGGAAGCAGCGGCGCCGTCGCCAGAAGGAGCTGCGGCACGAGTACGAGATCGTCTACCTGGACGACGAGGGCCGCGAGGTCGAGGTCGAGCCGGAGGAAACCGGGTCGCGCGGCGACCGCCGAAACGGCAAGCGGGACGCCAAGCCTGCGGCGCAGAAAGGGCGCAAGGCCCGCCCGGCGAAGGAAGTCGCCCCGCCGTCGTGGACCCGCGTGGTCAAGCGCGCGCTGCTGTTCGGGCCGTTGATCTTCGTGGCCTTCTCGGTGATCAACAGCGGCCAGTCGATCCTCTCTCGGCTGGCGGTGACCGCCATCTACACGGCGTTCTTCGTGCCGTTCATGTACCTGATGGATCGCGCCATGTACCGCGCGTACCTGCGGCGCAGCGGCCAGCGGTTGCCGCCACGGGGCGCTCGGAAGAAGCGCTAGCGGCTCGCCGGGGCGGCTTCCGGGTCGCCGCGGTAGTGGCCGGGTGCCGGCCACGGCGCCAGGAAGAGCAGCAGCCGCGCGCCCTGCTCGGTCGAGACTGCGTGCCGCTCGTCCGGTTCGAAGCGGAGGAGCGTCCCGGCCGGAGCCTCGACGACCTCGCCGGCGGCCTCGGCGCGGGCGCTGCCGTCCACGACGAGCACGAACGCGTGCTCCTTCACCTGGTGGTCGCCGAGCTCCTGGCCCGGCTCGAGGCAGATCAGGACCGCGCGCGCAGCGTTCTCGGACTCGAGCACGACCGGCGAACGGCTGCCGCCGGGCGTCTCGATCTCATGCAGGTTCCAGCTTCGCATCGTGGAGACGCTACCCGTCCGCACCGCGCCTGACACGGCGCACATTCGTCACAGGTCCGCGACGGACACGTGCGCCTGCCGCCGATACGCTCGCAGTGGGGAGGAGGCCGGGCGCGCCTTGAGAACCGCCTCGCGGAGGCGGCGTGCGACGAGGCGTCGGGCGGCCGCGACGGAACGAAGGATCGGCGCGTCGCCCCGGTTAGACTCAGCCCCCCGTGAGCACGCACCCCGGCATCGTCGTGGACCGTTACGAGCTCGGCCCGATCGGGACGAACTGCTACGTCGTCCGCGCCTCCCCCAGCGCTCCCGAGGCTGTCGTGATCGACCCGGGCGGCGACGCGGCCCAGCTGCGGCTCGAGCTCGCCCGGGCGGGCGCGCGCTGCGCCGCGATCCTGATCACGCACGGCCACTGGGACCACCTGGGCGGCGTCGCCGACCTCGCCGAGGGCACCGGTGCGCCGGTCTACATGGCCGAGGGCGAGCGCGCGTTGCTCGAGCATCTCCCGGACCTCGTCCCCGCGGGCGTAGTCGCGCGTGGCTACGAGGCAGACATGTTGCTCCAGGGCGGCGAGACGCTCGAGCTCGCGGGGCTCAGCTTCGAGACGCTGCAGGTGCCGGGACACTCGCCGGCGCACCTCGCGTACCACTCGGACGGCTGCATCTTCTCCGGCGACCTGCTCTTCGCGGGCTCGGTCGGGCGCACCGACCTCCCGGGCGCGGACCGGGAGACGCTCGTCGAGTCGATCCGCCTGCTCAGCGAGCGCCTCCCACCCGAGACCACCGTCTACCCCGGCCACGGCCAGCCGACGACCCTCGGCGCTGAGCTCGACCGCAACCCGTTCCTCGCTCCGCTGCGCGCCTCGTGACGATCTTCGAGGCGCCCCGGGGCACCCACGACATCCTCCCCTCCGAGCAGCCGCTCTGGCGGCTGGTCACCGGCGAGGCCGAGCGCATCTGCTCGCTCTACGGCTACCGGCCGATTCAGACGCCCGGCTTCGAGGACACCGCCGTCTTCCAGCGGACCGCGGGCGAGGGTTCGGACGTCGTGCACAAGGAGATGTACACGTTCGAGGATCGCGGCGGCCGCTCGCTGACCCTCCGCCCCGAGGGCACCGCTCCGATCGCGCGCGCGTACCTCGAGCACGGCCTCCACCGTCAGGCGCAGCCGGTCAAGCTCTACACGATCGCCACGATGTACCGCTACGCGGCGCCACAGCGCGGGCGCCATCGCGAGCACTGGCAGCTCTCGGTCGAGGCGATCGGGTCGGCCGACCCGGCGATCGACGCCGAGGTGATCCAGCTCTACGACGAGCTGCTCGCGCGTCTCGGGATCACTCGCTACCAGCTCCTCTTGAACTCGATCGGCGACGAGAACTGCCGGCCCGCGTACCTCGAGCGCCTGACCGCCTGGCTCGAAGAGCACGACCACGTCCTCGACGAGGAGGCTCGCCAGAAGCGCGCGACGAGCCCGTTGCGCGTCTTCGACGTCAAGAGCAAGCGCGTACAGGAGGCGCTGGCGGACGCGCCCAAGATCGGCGACGCGCTCTGCGACGAGTGCCGCGCGCACTTCGAGGCCGTGACGGCGCACCTCGAGAACTACGGCGTCGAGTTCACGCTCTCTCCGACGCTCGTGCGCGGGCTCGACTACTACACGCGCACGGCCTTCGAGTTCGTCGACGAGGCGATCGGCGCGCAGAGCTCGATCTGCGGCGGGGGTCGCTACGACGGGCTGATCGAGCAGCTGGGCGGGAAACCGACGCCCGGGATCGGCTTCGGCGCCGGGATCGAGCGGCTGCTGCTCTCGCTCGCTGGCGCCGGAATCCAGGCCGAGCCGGGCGAGATCGACGTCTTCGTCGCGCTGCAGGACGCCGGCTCGAAGGCCCGGGTGCTCCCGCTCGTCCAGGAGCTGCGCCGCCGCGGCCTCCGGGCGGACGTCGACTACGCGGGACGCTCGCTCAAGGGCCAGCTGACGCAGGCGCGGAGGCTCGGGGCGAAGGCGATCGTCGAGTGGGGGCCCGAGCGCTCGACCGTCCGCCGACCCGGGCAGCAGGACGAGGAGGTCCCCACGGCCGAGCTTGTCGAGAGGCTGCACTCGTGAGGTGGCGCGACCTGAAGGCGGGCGAGCTGCGCCCCGAGCACGTCGGGCAGCGGCTCGCGCTGGCCGGCTGGGCGGCAAGGCGGCGCGACCACGGCGGCCTCGTCTTCATCGACCTCCGCGACGAGGGCGGCCTCGCGCAGCTCGTGATCAATCCCGAGCGCGCGCCGGGGGCGGCCGAGGTCGCCCACGGCATTCGCAACGAGTTCGTGATCCGCGCCGAGGGCGAGGTCGCCGCGCGCGCCCAGGAGGCCGTCAACCCGAACCTGCCGACAGGCGAGGTCGAGCTCCAGGTGGACGAGCTCGAGATCGTCTCGCGCTCCGAGCCGCTGCCGTTCCAGATCGACGACGAGAACGTCGAGGAAGGCACGCGGCTGCGCTACCGCTACCTCGACCTCCGCCGCGAGCGGATGCAGGGGAACCTGCGCCTCTCGGCGACCGTCGTCGCGGCGATCCGCCGTTTCATGGACGAGCACGGCTTCGTCGACGTCTGGACGCCGAACTTCACGAAGGCGACGCCCGAGGGCGCGCGCGACTTCCTCGTGCCGGTACGGCTGCAACCCGGTCGCTTCTTCGCGCTGCCCCAGTCGCCGCAGATCTTCAAGCAGATCCTGATGGTCGCCGGGATGGGCCGGTACTACCAGATCGCCACCTGCTTCCGGGACGAGGATCTCCGCGCCGACCGGCAGTTCGAGTTCCGGCAGCTCGACCTCGAGCTCTCGTTCCCGACGCGCGAGCAGGTGTGGGAGACGCTCGAGGGCGCCGTCTGCGCGTCGTTCGAGGCGCTCGGGCGCGAGGCGCCGGCACGGCCGTTCCAGCGGCTGACCTGGCACGAAGCGATGGCGCGCTACGGCTCCGACAAGCCGGACCTGCGCTTCGGCCTCGAGCTGCACGACCTCACCGAGGAGACGCGTGCCTCGGAGTTCAAGGTCTTCGCACAGGCGCCGAGCGTCCAGTACCTGACGGTGCCGCAGGAGCTCTCGCGCGCCGTGCTCGCCTCGCTCGAGGAGCTTGCGAAAGAGTGGGGCGGCAAGGGGCTCGCGTACCTCGTGTTCGACGACGAGGGCGAGGTGCGCTCGCCGATCGCGAAGTTCCTCGCCGCGGAGCTGATCGAGGCGGTGCGACCGGAGCAGCCGGGGGCGACGGTGCTCTTCGGCGCCGACGAGCCGGGGACGGTCGCGCGCGTGCTCTCGGCGGTGCGCAACCATCTCGGCCGCGAGCTCGCCTTGATCGACGAGAGCCGTGACGAGTTCCTCTGGGTGACGGATTTTCCGCTCTTCGAGTGGGACGAGGACGGCAAGCGCTGGACGTTCAGTCACCACCCGTTCACGGGAGTGCGGCCGGGAGACGAGGACCTGGTCGAGTCCGACCCCGGGCGCGCGCTCAGCCAGGCTTACGATCTCGTCTGGAACGGCTGGGAGCTGGGCTCGGGCTCGATCCGGATCCACGACCCCGCACTGCAGCGGCGCATCTTCGCCGCGATGGGCATCAGCGACGAGGAGGCCGAGGAGCGTTTCGGCTTCCTGCTCGAGGTGCTGCGCATGGGCGCGCCGCCGCACGGCGGCTTCGCGATGGGGATGGAGCGCTTCGTCGCGCTGCTCGCGGGCGAGCAGAACATCCGCGAGGTGGTCGCCTTCCCGAAGACCGCGAGCGGGTCGGAGCCGTTGAGCGGGGCGCCGACCCCGATCGCGCAGGACATCCTCGCCGAGCTCGGAATTCAGGTCTTGCCGGAAGCGAACTGACGGCGCCCGATCGAGGCGTCATACTTTCGGGACAACCAGGTCGAGTCAGGAGGCGAGCATAGGGATGGCGAGCGAAGGTCCGGAACGAGCGTTGCAGGCGCCGTCGCTGACGTCGCTGCCGCGGGTCGAGGACCTGCCGAGCGCCGCCGACGGCTACGACCGCGAGAAGGTGCGCGAGGCGTTCGAGGCCTTCCGCCGCCACATGACACAGCTGCAGGTGCAGCTCCGCGTGCTGCAGGCAGCCGGGCAGGGCGGGATGGAGCCGACGGGTCACGCGGTCCGGATGGACTCGCTGCACATGATCCGCGCCGCCGCGGAGATGGCCGACACGATCGAGCGCGACGCGCAGACCGCGTCCGCCGCGCAGCTGCGCCGCACCGAGGAGGAGGTCACGCGGCGTCAGCGCGAGCTGCAGGATCGCCAGGCCGACGTCGACCGCTTCCGCCAGGAGAGCGAGCGCCAGCGCGCGGAGATGCTGAACGCGGCCAAGACCGAGTCGCGCCAGGCGCTGCAGGAGGCCCGGCAACAGGCCGCGCAGGAGGTTTCGGAGGCCGAGTCGCGTGCGGCGCGGCTCCTGGAGCAGGCTCGCCACCAGGCGACCGAGCTCTCCAACGCGGCGCGCGCGGAGGTCGAGCAGACGCTCGAGTGGGCGCGTGGCCAGGCGGGTGCGGTCATCGCCCGCGCGCAGGAAGGCGCAGAGCAGCTGCTCGGCGCCGCGGGGCTCGGCGACGAGGCGGTGGGGCGCGTCGCGCAGTCGATCGTCGGCGCTGCGCAGGCGGCCGCCGAGGCGAGTCGCGGCGGCGCTCTGGCGGCGCCGTCGCCTGCGCCGCTGCGGGAGCCGGAGGCGGCGGCAGAGGGCGAGCGCCCCGAGGCCGAATCCGAGCACGATGTGGGGGCCGAGGAGCCGCCGCTCTCGCGGCCGGTCTCCTCCAGCGCGCCGCCGTCCGAGGCGGACGACGAGCCGCAGGGCGAAGACCAGAACAGCAGCTAGGCTCGCCCCATGCTCCCGGGCCGGCTGGGTCTCCGCTTCGCGCTCGAGGCGCTGTTCCTCGTTCTGCTTGCGATCGGCGCCGGCCTCGCCGACCTGCGGCCCGCGCTGATCGTGCTCGTGATGGCGGTCGCCTGGGTGCTCGTCGCGATCGTCGAGTTCACCGCCGATCGCATCTCGTCCTCGCCGCTCTCCTACCTGCTGCCGCAGCCCAGCGCAGCGCCGGAGGAGGAGTCGGAGCGGGTCGCCTGGCCGATGCCCGAGGAGCGGACGGTGGTGGCACCGCCGGAGGCGATCGCGTCGCCCGAGCGCGCGGCGATGCCCGTGGCGGCCGAGGCCGTGCCGGAACGGGAGCCCTCGCCCGAACGGGAGCCCTCGCCCGAACGTAAGGCAGAGCCAGAGCCGGAGCCGGAGCAACGGCAGGAGGAGGAGGCGGAGCCGCGGCTGGAGCAGCTGCCGGCGGAGGCACTCCTCGAAGAGGTCGAGCCGGAGCCCGAGTCCGACCTGGAGCCGGAACCAATCGCCTCCGGCGGCTCAGACCGTGCGGAAGTCGCGGACGATGCAGAAGACAGGGTCGAGGAAGCGGCTCTTGACGAGACCCTGTCTCGGCCGCTGGGCGTGCGACTTCGCTCCCTGCTGCGCCGGCGGGAGCCAGAGGAAGCGCCGGCCTCGCCCGAGCCGCCGCGCCACGTGAAGCTGTTGCCGCGGCGAACGGACCCCGACACCAGTCTCGCCTCACGGGAGGTGGCGGAACTGTTCGAACCCGGTCCGCACGAGGCGCGTGAGCCCGAGGAGGAGCGGCGTTGAAGAACGGGCCGGCCTCGCTGCGCCGTCTCCTGCCGGGCTCGCGGGAGCGAGGCGCGCCGCCCCCCGGAACCCCTGACCTCGGCCGACCAGGCGCTCCCCGACCAGCCGACGAGCGGTCCACCCTGCCCGTGCCTGCAGGTGAGCCCGCGAGGGCATGGAACCTCTGGGAGCTCGAACGCCTGGCGGCGACGATCGACGGGCCGGACAGCGAGGAGCGATCGCTGCTGCTCCTCCACCTGCGTGAGTTCGCCGAGCCGGCGGGGAACTTGCCCCGCGAGTTCGACCCGCTCGTGCGGGAAGCGTTCGGAGCCGACCTCGCGGAGTTCGCCGGTTGACAGCCGCGTCGCTGCAGCGCCAGGTCGCGCTCGCCGGCATCGCCCTGCTGATGGCGATCGTCGCCCTTGTGCTCACCTCGCACGGCAAGAGTCAGCCGGTCACCGGCCTACCGCAGCCGGTGGAGGTGGCCGGCGGCGGGTGGTACACGGCGCTCGCCGGCGCCGACCGCTCCCGCTACGGCCATCGCACGCGCTGCGGCTACCTGCTCAAGCCGGGCACCGTCGGCATCACGGACTCCGTGCTGCCGTGCGGCATCCTCGTCTACGTCGCGTACAAGGACAGCCCGCGGATCCTGACTCGCGTGATCGACCGCCGGCCGGTGCTCCCGGGCCGCAAGTTCGACCTGACGCCGAAGCTCGCCGAGGAGCTCGGCGTCGACGGCGTCCAGCGGATCCGCTGGGTGTACGCGAGGTAGCCCCTCGCTACACTGAGGGCACTCGAGCCTGTACGTGCTCGGGGCCTCTCTGTAGAACCAACACCGAGTGAGAGGGAGCTGTTGTTCGCCCGAGGCCACACGCCGAGGGAGACGCGGCACCCACCTGGCTTGTCCAGGTTCACAACGGGCTCCGGGTATCGGCAGGCTGGAGACGAAACGGGGGGACCATTCGGTTCCCCCGTTTCGCCGTGTCCGGAGGCGCCGGCCTGGACCCCGCCCGATCGAGGATCGCTAGCCTGGGCGCATGGTCGAGGTCGTCGGCGACGCCTCGCGGGACGGTCGCTGGGCGCTCGTGCGCCTGACCGTCGAGGGCGAGCGAATCCTGAGCGCGGAGGCCGAAGGTCTCGAGCGGCCGCTCGACGGGCTGACGCTGCTGGAGGCCGCTGCGGTCGGCGGCGAGGAGCTCGCGGTCGACGCGCTCGCGAACGCCCTCGGGCCCGTCTTCAGCGCGGCGCCGCAGCCCGGCCGCGTGGCCGTGGCGATGAGCGGTGGCGTCGACAGCGCCGTCGCGCTGCTGCGCGCGGGGCCGGGCGCGATCGGAGTGACGCTACGGCTGTGGCTCGACCCGCTGGGCCCCGACACGGAGCGCGCCTGCTGCTCGCCCGAGGCCGTGATCGCCGCGCGCCGGACCTGCCACGGGCTCGGAATCCCGCACGTGACGCTCGACCTGCGCGAGGAATTCCGCCGCGCGGTGGTCGAGCCGTTCGTGCGCGGCTACGCGGCGGGACAGACTCCGAACCCCTGCATTCGCTGCAACGGCAGCTTCCGCTTTGCCGAGCTGGTCGCGTTCGCCGAGCGCGCCGGCGCCGAGCGGCTCGCGACCGGGCACTACGCGCGGATCGTCGAGCGCGAAGGGCGGTTGCTCCTCGCACGCGCCGGCGACGAGCGCAAGGATCAGTCGTACATGCTCGCCCGGCTCGACCCGCGCTTCCTCGGCCGGCTCTGGTTCCCGCTCGGGGAGCAGGGCAAGGAGGAGACACGTGCCGAGGCGGCGCGCGCCGGGCTCGAGGTGGCCTCGCGCGCCGAGAGCCAGGAGGCGTGCTTCCTCGCGGGCGGCGATTACCGCGACTTCCTCGAGCGCCACGGTCTCGTGGCTGAGGAGGGTCGGCTCGTGGACGAGGACGGACGCGAGGTCGGCCGGCACGGCGGCTTCTGGCGCTTCACGCCCGGGCAGCGCAAGGGCCTCGGCGTCGCGGCGGGCGAGCCGATCTACGCGCTGCGCAGCGAAGCCGCGACGAATACGGTCGTCGTCGGTCCGCGCGCGGCGCTGGCGACGCGCGAGATCCACGTCCGGGGTCGCCTGCACCTGCCGGTCGGGCGCGCGGAGGCGAAGCTCCGCTACCGCTCGCCGGCGGTCGGGGCTGCGGTCACAGAGACGGAGGCAGGCTTCCGGCTCCAGCTCGACGAGCCCGCGTACGGCGTCGCGCCGGGTCAGGCCGCCGTGCTGTACGACGGCCAGGCTGTCGTGGGCGCCGGGACGATCGTGCCCGCTCCTGGCGAAACCTTCCGTGCGGGTTCCGCGTTTGTGTCGGAGGGCGAATGACGGGCGACGAGATCACACTGACGATTCCGCGTGAGCAACCGTTCCACGAGGTGGCGCACCTCGTCCTGGGTGGCGTCGCCGCGCGGCTCAACCTCACCTTCGAGAGCATCGACGACCTCGAGACGGCACTCGACGCCGTGCTCGAGCGCGCGGCCGAGGACGGCGAGGTGACCGTCCGGCTGCGGCTGGAGGACGCCGCGATCGTGACCCGCGTCGGCCCGTTCGCCGGCGACCGCCTGCGTGCGGAGCTCGAGCGCGACTCGGCTGACGACGTCACGCTGCGCCGCATCCTCGACACGGTCGTCGACCGCTACGAGCTCGACGGGGAGGGCTGGCTCGAGCTGACCAAGCACCTCGAGGACGGGCGCGAGTGATGCAGGAGAGCGACAAGGTCCTGCTGCGGCGCTACCACGAGCACGGCGACATCGCCGCGCGCGGGCAGCTGATCGAGCGCTACATGTCGCTCGTGCGCTCGCTGGCGCGGCGGTACTCGTACCGCGGCGAGCAGCTCGAGGATCTCGTCCAGATCGGCGCGATCGGGCTGATCAAGGCGATCGACCGCTTCGACGTCAACCGCGGCGTCGAGCTCACGACCTACGCGACGCCGAACATCATCGGCGAGATCAAGCGCCACTTTCGCGACAAGGGCTGGTCGGTGCGGGTGCCGCGCGGCCTGCAGGAGCTGAACATCCAGCTCTCGCGGACGATGGAGGAGCTGACGGTGCAGCTCAGCCGCTCGCCGACGATCGCGGAGCTGGCGAAGTCGGCCGGGGTGAGCGAGGAAGAGGTGCTCGAGGCGCTCGAGAGCGGGCGCGCCTACAGCTCGCTCTCGCTCTCCGCCGGCTCGGGCGGCCACGACGACGACGGGGAGCTCGACCCGCTCGAGTCGCTCGGCACCGAGGAGCCCCAGTACGAGGTCTCGGAGGACCGCGCCGTGCTCGCTCCGGGCTTCCGCGTCCTGGACGAGCGCGAGCGGACGATCCTGCACCTGCGGTTCTTCGAGGGCTTGACCCAGTCACAGATCGCCCAGCAGGTCGGCATCTCGCAAATGCATGTCTCACGGCTGATTCGCCGTTCGCTCGAGAAGATCCGCGAGGAGATCGCCGCGGATCAGCCGGCCTAGCGGCTGCGCAGCCACTCGCCCACGGCATCGACGGTCTCGGCGCCACCGTCGGCGAGCACGTCGTGGCCGGCGCCTTCGACACGCCGCACGTCCGCCTGAGGCACCTCTGCGGCGAAGCGGGCCAGGTCCCGCTCGGGCGCGTCGGCGGCCGCGAGCAGCAAGACCGGGACGCCGGTCGCAGCGAGCCGCGGTCTCGTCGTCGAGGGAAGCGACTGCGCGATGCCGTGCTCGACCGCTGCGACGACCTCCGGTGAGACCGAGACGTTCGCTGTGGTGCGCGCGAGTTGCTCGTTGCGCTCGCGGTAGTCCTCGAGCGCCCGGCGTGGGTCGAACGGCGGGTCGCGGTAGCCGGGGTCGAGGAGCACGAGCGCGCCGGGGCAGTCGGGATGTCGCGCCGCGAAGTGGCAGCCGAGGTCGCCGCCCCACGAGAAGCCCATGAAGGCGGAGCGTTCGGTCTCGAAGGCGTCGAGCAGGGTGGGACGAGGTCGACGAGCGCATGCGGGTGGTAGCCCTCAGGCGGGCGCGCAGGCGAGCGACCGAAGCCGGGCGCGTCGAGCGCGACGACGCGCAGGCCGTGCTCGCGAGCGAGCCGCGGGCCGGCGTCGCCCAGCCTTGCCCCCGCGCGGGAGGTGAGGCCGACCCCGTGCCAGTAGACGACGGTCTGCGCGTGCTCGTCGCCCCAGACACGCACGAAGATTCGGGCGCCGCCTGCCTCGATCCAGCGCTCCGTGCCGAAATCCACCGCCCGTAGAATCGCAGCCATGCGCACGACCGCCGAGCTGCGCGCGGGCTACCGCGAGTTCTTCGAGTCCAAGGGCCACGAGTTCCGGCCCTCGGCCTCGCTGATCCCGCGCGCGGACGACCGCTCGACGCTGCTGATCTCGGCCGGGATGCAGCCGCTGATGCCGTTCTTCCTCGGCTTCGAGGAGCCGCCGGCGCCGCTGCTCACGACGGTGCAGAAGGTCTTCCGCACCCCCGACATCGACGAGGTCGGCCTCGACGGCTACCACCTGACGTTCTTCGAGATGCTCGGCAACTTCTCGTTCGGGGAGTACTTCAAGGACGGTGCGGTCGAGCTCGCCTGGGAGTTCATGTTCGAGCACATGAAGCTCGACGCCGACCGGCTCTGGGTGAGCGTCTTCGCGGGCGACCCCGAGCTCGGGCTGGACGAGGACGAGGTCGCGATCGCCGCCTGGGAGAAGATGGGCCTGCCGCCGGGGCGGATCGTGCGCCTCCCGCGCGCGGACAACTTCTGGTCGGTCGGCGGCCCCGGCCCGTGCGGGCCCGACTCGGAGATGTTCTTCGACTGGGGCGAGGGCGTCGGCTGCGGGCGCGCCGAGTGCCAGCCGGGCTGCGAGTGCGAGCGGTTCCTGGAGTTCTGGAACCTCGTCTTCATGGAGTTCGAGCTGCACGCGGACGGCTCGCTGACGCCGCTGCCCAAGCAGAACATCGACACCGGCCTCGGCCTCGAGCGCGGTGCGCGGATTTTGCAGCAGGTCGAGTCGGTCTACGACACCGACGGCTACCAGGCGATCATGGGCTGGATCGCGCAGCAGTCCGGGGTCGCGTACGGCGAGAGCGAGCAGGCGACGAAGGCGCACCGCATCCTCGCCGACCACGGGCGCGGGATGACGTTCCTCGCGGCGGACGGCGTGACGCCTTCGAACGAGGGCCGCGGCTACGTCATGCGGCGGGTGATCCGGCGCGCCGTGCAGCAGGCGGGACGAATCGGCCTCGAGCCGCCGTTCCTCTCCGGCCTCGCGGCCGTCGTGGTCGAGCAGATGCACGAGGCGTATCCCGAGCTGGAGCGGGCCCGCGAGGAGGTCGAGCGCGTGCTCGCGGCCGAGGAGGAGCGCTTCGGCGAGACGCTGGCGCGCGGGCTGACGCTGTTCGAGGAGGCGGCGACCGACGGCGAGATCTCCGGCGAGGAGGCCTTCCGCCTGCACGACACCTACGGGTTCCCGCTCGAGCTCACGCAGGAGCTCGCGCGCGAGCGCGGCCTCCCGGTCGACGAGGACGGCTTCCGCGCGCGCATGGAGGAACAGCGCACGCGCTCGCGCAAGGCGGTGCAGGAGGTCGAGGTGCGAGTCAGCGCCGACGCGCGCAGCGAGTTCGTCGGCTACGAGAAGACCGAGTCGTTGACGGCGATCCTCGCCTACGAGGACCTCGGCGACGGTCGCTTCCAGGCGAAGCTCGAGGCCTCGCCGTTCTACCCCGAGGGCGGCGGGCAGGTCAGCGACACCGGCTACATCGAGGACGAGGAGACCGGCGCGCGGGCCGACCTCGTCGCGGCCACGCGGCTCCCGGGCGACGACCAGGTGCTCACCTTCGAGGGCGAGGGCTTCGGCGAGGGGATGCGCGTGAAGGCGGTCGTGCCGTGGCAGACCAGATTCCCGACGATGGCCAACCACACTGCGACGCATCTCCTGCACAAGGCCCTCCAGGAGGTGCTCGGCGAGCACGCGCGCCAGGCGGGCTCCGCGGTGCGCCCCGACAAGCTGCGCTTCGACTTCGCGCATCCCCAGGCGGTTTCGAGCGAGGAGCGCGCGGAGATCGAGCGCCGGGTGAACGAGGCGGTCTTCCGCAACCTGCCGGTGCGCGCGTACGTCGTCCCGATCGCCGAGGCGCGGAAGCTCGGCGCGATGATGCTCTTCGGCGAGAAGTACGGCGACGAGGTGCGCGTCGTCGATATCGCCGGCTATTCGCGCGAGCTCTGCGGCGGCACGCACGTGCGCGGCACCGCGGAGATCGGGCCGTTCGTGATCACCTCCGAGAGCTCGGTCGGCTCCGGGACGCGCCGGATCGAGGCCGTCACGTCGGGCGAGGCCTACGCGCTGCTCCACGGGCGCGCGCACGAGGCCGACGAGCTGCGTGCGGAGCTCGAGCGGTCACGGCGCGAGGGGCCTAAGCGCGAGGAGAAAGTCGCGGTGCAGGTCGAGCCACGCAGCGAGGAGGCGATCGGCGGCGTCAACGTCTTCGTCGGGCACGTCGCGGGGGTCGACGCGGACGCCCTGCTCGAGGAGTCCGACCGGATCAAGCAGGAGCGCGCGCCGGCCGCGGTCGTGCTCGGCGCGACCGAGGACGGTCGCGTGCATCTCGTCGCGAACTTCGACCGCTCGCTGGAGGGCCGCCTCGACGCGGTTGCGGTGATCAAGGAGGCCGCGGCCGAGGTCGGCGGCGGTGGCGGCGGGCGGCCGACGATGGCGCGCGCCGGCGGCCGCGACCCGTCGAAGCTCGGCGACGCCCTCGCGAAGGCGGAGGAGGCGCTGCGCAGGGCCCTCGGGTGAAGGTCGTCGCGCTCGACTACGGATCCGCGCGCACCGGCGTCGCCGTCTCCGACCCGACCGGCACGATCGCGCGCCCGCTCGGCGTCGTCGAGCGGGCGGCGAGCGAGCCTGGCCTGCAACGCGTCGTCCAGATCGTCCGCGACCAGGGCGCCGAGCGCGTCGTCGTCGGCCTGCCGCTGACCCTGCGCGGCGAGCACGGCACGCAGGCCCGGGAAACCGACGCCTTCGTCGAGGCCCTGCGCGCGCAGCTCGACGTCCCGGTCGAGAGCTACGACGAGCGCTTCACCACCGGCCTCGCCGCGAGCCAGGGCTCCGAGGAGGCGCCCGAGGACGCGCGCGCCGCGGCCCACCTGCTGTCCAGCTACCTCGCGTGGGCGAGCGGCGCGACGGAGTGATGCCCCCGCGGCCCCGGCCGCAGAGGCACACGCCCCGGTCGGTTGTCTACCGCCGGCGGGCGATCGCGCTCGCGGTGCTCGTCGCCGCGCTCGCCGCCGGCTGGTTCGCCGTCGCGAGCGTCGGGGGCTCCGACAAGGCGAAGCCGCCCACGACGACGGCCGCGATCGTGCGCCCGAAGCCGTTCCGGGTCGTCTTCCCCGAAGGCTTCACGCGGCAGCAGATGGCCCAGCGCGTCAGCGCGGTCGCGGACATCGCCCGCCGTGAGCGCGGCAAGCACGTGCGCCTGAAAGAGCCGGCATACCTGGCCGCGACCGCAAGGCCGCGGCGCGAGCCGGGATTCGGCCCGAAGGCGCTTCCGCTCGAGGGCTTCCTCTTCCCGGCCACCTACGACTTCACCGCGCGCACGACCTCGGCGCAGCTCGTCGCCTCGCAGCTGAAGGCCTTCCGGACGAACTGGGCGAAGCTGAACCTTGCCTACGCCCGCTCGAAGAACCTGACGCCGTACGACGTGCTGGTCATCGCCTCGATGATCGAGAAGGAGACGCCCGCGCCGGAGGAGCGGCAGCTCGTCTCCGCGGTGATCTACAACCGGCTCCACGCACGAATGGCACTGGGCATCGACGCGACGCTTCGCTACGGGCTCGACATCCCGCCGACGGAGTCGATCCACGAGTCGCAGCTCCACGACCCGACGCCGTACAACACGCGCCTGCACGCGGGGCTGCCGCCGACGCCGATCGGGAGTCCCGGCCTCGCGTCGCTGCAGGCGGCAGCGCACCCGGCGAAGGTGAACTACCTCTACTTCGTTGCGAAGCCGGACAAGAAGCACCACTTCTACACGGCCAGCAGCACGGCCTTCGAGCGTTACAAGGCCGAGCACGGCTACCGATGAGCCGCGTGGCGCTGCTCGGCAAGCCCGTCGCCGAGTCGCTCTCGCCGCGGATGCAGAACGCCGCCTTCGCGGCCGCCGGGCTCGACTGGGAGTACGTTGCGCTCAAGGTCGAGCCGGAGGCGCTCGCCGAGACCGTCCGCGGCCTGGCCGGCGAGTATGTGGGCGCGAACGTGACGATTCCGCACAAGGAGGCCGCCGTGGCGCTGTGCGACGAGGCCGACGGCGGCGCGGTGAACACGCTGGTGTTTCGCGACGGTCGCGTGCTCGGCTTCAACACCGACAAGGAGATCGTGGCCGGGATCGAGGCGCAGCGCGTCTGCCTGATCGGCGCCGGTGGGGCGGCGAAGGCGCTGCGGCCGGGTCTGCGAGGCGAGGTTCGGATCTTCTCGCGCAGCGGGGTGTGGCCGCCGGACTCGGAGGGTTGCGACCTGGTGGTGAACGCGACGCCGGTGCGCGACGAGCTGCTCGTCGAGCCGCGGGCGGGCCAGACGATCGTCGACCTCGCCTACTACGCCGACGGACGCCAGACGGCGCTCGTCGTCGCCGCGCGTACAGCGGGCTGCGCCGTCGTGGACGGCCTGGAGGCGCTCGTCCGCCAGGGCGCGGCGTCGTTCGAGCGCTGGACGGGTGGGCCGGCGCCCGTCGGCGCGATGCGGCGCGCCCTAGGCTTAGAACCATGACCCTCAGCCTCGTGACGGCCGGCGAGTCGCACGGGCCCGCGCTCGTGGCGATCCTCGGCGGGCTGCCGGCGGGGCTCGTCCTCGACCGCGAGGCGATCGACGCCGATCTCTCGCGCCGCCAGCAGGGGTACGGCCGCTCACCGCGCCAGCAGCTCGAGCAGGACGCGGTCGAGGTGCTCGCCGGCCTGCGTCACGGCCGCACGCTCGGGACGCCGCTCGCCCTGGTCGTGCGCAACCGCGACCACGCCAACTGGGAGTGGGGGATGAGCCCGTGGCCGCCCGAGGGCGAGGCCGCGGGCAAGGGGTCGAAGCCGGTGACGCTGCCGCGGCCCGGGCACGCCGACCTCGCGGGCTCGCTCAAGTACGGGCTCGCCGACGCGCGCGACGCGCTCGAGCGGGCGAGCGCCCGCCAGACTGCGGTCGCGGTCGCCGCCGGCGCGGTTGCGAAGGCGCTGCTGGCGGAGATCGGCGTCGACGTCCTCGGCCGGGTGGTGACCGAGGCGCTCGAGCAGCAGATCGACGAGGCCCGCGCCGAACGCGACACCGTCGGCGGCGTCGTCGAGGTACGCGCGCACGGCGTGCCGCCCGGGCTCGGCTCGTACGCGTCGAAGGAGGAGCGGCTGGACGCACGGCTGGCGGCGGCGCTGATGGGCATCCAGGCGGTCAAGGGCGTCGAGATCGGAGCCGGCTTCGAGCTCGCGGAGCGCCGCGGCTCGGAGGCGCACGACGAGATCCTCGCGCGCGAGGACGGCACCCTCTACCGCGAGACCAACTTCGCCGGGGGGATCGAGGGCGGCGTCTCGAACGGCGAGCCGGTGGTGGTGCGTGCGGCGATGAAGCCGCTGCCGACGCTGATGCGGCCGCTGCGCTCCGTCGACCTGGAGACGCGCGAGCCCGGCGAGGCGCTCGTCGAGCGCAGCGACGTGGCCGCCGTCGAGGCGCTCGCGGTCGTCGCCGAGGCCGCGGTCGCGTTCGAGCTGGCGCGCGCGGCACGCGAGAAGTTCGGCGGAGACTCGCTCGGGGACTTCGTCGCCGCCTGGCGCGCGTACCTGGAGCGGATCCCGTGGCGCACGCCCTAGACCGACACGTCGCGCTGGTCGGCTTCATGGGCTCGGGCAAGACCGCGCTCGGCGCGCTGGTGGCGGCGCGGCTCGGCCGGCGCTTCGTCGATCTCGACCGGGAGCTCGAGCGGTCGCTGCAGCAGACGATCCCGGAGCTGTTCGAGCAGCGTGGCGAGCTGGAGTTCCGATTGCTCGAGGCACAGGCCACGCTCGACGCGCTCTGCAACGGCCGCCCCGCGGTGCTCGCGCTCGGCGGAGGCGCCGTCGAGACGCCCTCGATCCGGCACGCGCTGCGCGAGCACGCGCTGACCGTCCTGCTCGACGTCGAGGTCGACACGGCGTGGACGCGGGTCATGGGGAGCAACCGCCCGCTCGCGCGGGACGAGGGAAGCTTCCGCGACCTCTTCGAGCGCAGGCAGCCGCTCTACGCCGACGTGGCCGACGCCGTCGCCGCCGACGTGGACGGAATCGTCCTGGCCGCCGCCGGGATCGTCGTCGAGCACGGCGCGCTCGGGCGGCTCCCGCAGCTCGTGCCGGAGGGCGAGGTCGAGGTGATCGGCGACGCGACGGTGCTCGGGCTCCACCGACCGCCGCTCGACGCGCCGGTGTACGCCCTGCGCGGCGGCGAGGAGGCGAAGAGCCTCCGGGCGGTCGAGCGTCTCTGGCGAGAGTTCCGGCTCGGCCGCGACGGGACGATCGTCGCCTTCGGCGGCGGCTGCACGACCGACGCGGCGGGGTTCGCGGCCGCGACCTACATGCGCGGCGTCCCGTGGGTCGCGGTGCCGACGACGCTCGTCGGGCAGGTCGACGCTGCGATCGGCGGCAAGACGGCCGTGAACCTGCCCGAGGGCAAGAACCTCGTCGGCGCCTTCCACTGGCCGGTGCGGACGGTGATCGACCCGGCGCTGCTCGAGACGCTGCCCGAGGAGGAGCACCGCGCGGGCATGGCCGAGGTGGTCAAGACGGGCCTGCTCGCGGGCGACCCGTTCTGGGAGCTGGAGACACCGGAGCTCGTCCGCCGTTGCGCCGCCTACAAGGCGGCCGTCTGCCTGCGGGACCCGCACGAGCAGGGCGAGCGGGCGGTGCTGAACCTCGGCCACACCTTCGCTCACGCGCTCGAAGCCGCCGGTGACTACCGCCGGCCGAGCCACGGCGAGGCGGTCGCGCTCGGGCTGCTGGCCGCGCTGCGGCTCTCCGGCCTCGACACCGCGCCGGTGGAAGAGGTGCTGCAGCCGAAGCCGGCGCAGGTCAGCCGCGAGGCCGCCTGGGCGGCGCTCGCGCGTGACAAGAAGGCGGTGAACGGCTCGCCGCGGCTCGTCCTGCTCGACGCGCCCGGCAAGCCGATCACGGGCGTCGAGCTCCCCGAGGAGCGTGTGCGGGCTGCCCTGGACGAGCTGATCGCGGACTGAGCCCTCCCGTGCCCGGAACGGCGATGCGTTTGGTTCCACCGCTCGTGCTCGGGCTGGTCCTCGTCGCCGGCTGCGCGAGAGGCGAGAAGGTCCGCGTCCGCGTGACGCCACGGGTGTCACGTATCGACCAGCCCGTGCACGTGTACGTCACCGGGACCGGCGGCAGGGACGTCGTCGAGCTGCGTCTCGTCGGCCGTGATGCGAGGGGGCGGAGGTGGTCGTCGTCGGCGCGCTTCCGTGCCCACCGCGGCCGCGTGGAGCCCGACCACGACGCGCCTCTTGCCGGGAGCTACCGCGGCGTCTGGGGAGCGGGGCTGCTCGCATCGCTCTCGAGGCCGGCGACCGGGCTCGACTCCTTCGCGCGGCGCCCCGGGCGACCGGTGCGGTTCAGGCTGGAGGTGCTGGTGCGCGGCAAGAGGGCTGCCGCCGCCTCGTTCAGCAGGCGCCTGCCAGCGGTCGACGCGCGAGCGTTGTCGGTCCGGGACGCCGGCTTCTACGGCCGGTACTATGCGCCCGCGCGACCGGCTCATCGTGCCCCGCCCGTCCTGCTCTTCGGCGGCTCCGAGGGCGGCCTTCCCTCTAACCGAATCCCTGCGCTGCTGGCGGCGCGAGGACATCCGACGCTCTCTCTCGCGTACTTCGCGGCACCCGGGCTTCCGTCGACGCTCTCGAGGGTTCCGCTCGAGTACTTCGCCGGTGCGCTGCGCTGGCTCCGCGCGCGCCCCGAGGTCGCCGGAAGCCGCGTCGCCGTGGTCGGCGTCTCGCGCGGCAGCGAGGCGGCGCAGCTGCTGGGAGCCCACTATCCCGGCCTGGTCGGGGCGGTCGTCGCCGCGGTGCCGAGCAACTCTGCGATCTGCGGGCTTCCGGCCTGCACCGGCCCCGCGTGGACGTTCCGCGGCCGGCCAGTCCCGTACACGAGACAGTTCGACTTCACCCAGCCTACGGACGACCCGGCGGCCGTCATTCCCGTCGAGCGCATCGGAGGCCCGATGCTGCTCGTCTGCGGCGGCCGCGACGCCGTATGGCGCTCGTGCGCCTACTCGAAGGCGATCCTCGCCCGGCGCAGGCACTTCGGGCGTTCGGGCGACATGCTGTACGCCTACCCGCGCGCAGGCCATTTCGTCGGAAGCCTGCTGCCGTTCCTGGCCGTCGCGCCGCGCTGGCTCGCGTTCAAGGAGCCCGACGAGCGTGCGCGGGAGGATCTCTGGCCGCGCGTGCTCTCCTTCCTCGACCGGGCGCCTGGGTGAGACGCCGGTAGAGTCGCCGCGTGCGCGTCGCCGTCCTCAACGGGGTCAACCTCGACGTCCTCCACCGGCGCAACCCGGAGCTGTACGGCGGCCTGACCCTGAACCAGCTCGAGGGCCGGATCTACGAATGGGCGCGCGAGCTCGAGCTGCTGGCCGACTGCCGCCAGACCAACAGCGAGGCCGAGTACGTCGGCTGGTGCCACGACGCGCTCGACTGGGCCGGCGGCGTGATCGCCAACCCCGGCGCCTGGTCGCACTACAGCTACGCGATCCACGACGCGCTGGAGCTGATTACGGTCCCCGTCGTGGAGGTGCACCTCTCGAACATCGAGGAGCGCGAAGACTGGCGGCGACACTCGGTGATCGCCGACCTCGCCGCGACCCGCGTGATCGGCAAGGGGCCGGACGGCTACCGCGAGGCGCTCGAGTTCCTGGCGGAGCGGACGTGAGTCGCGTCGACCGTCTGCGTGCGACGCTCGAGGAGCCGCTGCTCGTCTCGAACGTCGTCAACGTCCGCTACCTGGTCGGCTTCTCGAGCTCCAACGCGGCGCTGCTCGTCGAGCCCGAGCGGGTGCAGCTCTTCAGCGACTTCCGCTACGCCGAGGCCGCCCGCGCGGTCGAGGGCGTCGAGTTCGTCGAGACGAAGCGCTCGGTCGTCGCGGCGCTAGCGGAGCTGCTCGAGGGCTGGGTCGGCTTCGAGGCCGACGCGGTCAGCTACGCGGAGTGGCAGACGCTCGGCGGCGGCGAGGCCGAGCTCGTGCCGCGCCGCGGGCTCGTCGAGGCCCTGCGCGCGGTCAAGGACGAGACCGAGCTCGACACGATCCGCCGCGCCGGAGAGATCACGAGCGAGGCGTACGAGCGGCTCGCCGGGGAGCGCTTCGTCGGCCGGAGCGAGCGCGAGCTCTCGTGGCGTGTGGACCAGCTCTTCCACGAGCTCGGCGCGCACGCGCCGGCTTTCGAGACGATCGTCGCCTCCGGGCCGAACGGCGCCCGCCCGCACGCGCGTCCGACCGACCGCGTGGTCGAGGCCGGCGAGACCGTCGTGATCGACGCCGGTGCGATGGTCAACGGCTACTGCGCCGACTGCACGCGCACCTTCGCGACCGGTCCGCTCCCGGACGAGCTCAGGCGCGCGTACACGACCTGCCTCGAGGGCCAGCTCGCCGGGCTCGAGGCCGTGCGAGCGGGCGTCACCGGCGTCGACGCCGACGCGGCCGCGCGGGCTGTGATCGAGGCGGCGGGACTCGGCGAGAAGTTCGGCCACGGCCTCGGCCACGGGGTCGGCCTGGACGTGCACGAGGCTCCGCGCCTGTCGCGCGAGTCGAGCGACACGCTCGCCGCCGGGAACGTCGCCACCGTCGAGCCCGGCGTCTACCTGGAAGGCGTCGGCGGGATCCGGATCGAGGACCTCGTGATCGTCACCGACGGCGAGCCCGAGGTGCTGACGAGCTCCACCAAGGATCTCGTCACGGTCAGCTAGCGTACGCCCGCCGTGGCCGAGACCGTCTCCACGAACCAGTTCCGCAACGGGATGCACATCCAGCTCGAGGGCTCGGTCTGGCGCATCCTCGAGTTCCAGCACGTCAAACCCGGCAAGGGCGGCGCCTTCGTGCGCTCGCGCCTGCGCAACCTCGACTCGGGCGCCGTGGTCGACAAGACCTTCCGCGCAGGCGAGAAGTTCACGCGCATCCGTACCGAGGTGAAGGAGGTGCAGTACCTCTACGACGCCGGCGACGAGGCCGTGTTCATGGACACGGAGACGTACGACCAGTTCTCGCTCCCGCACACGACGGTCGAGGACGCACTGCCCTACCTCGAGCCGAGCTCGACGGTGCAGGTGCTGGAGGTGGACGGCAAGCCCTCGGGCGTGCAGCTGCCCTCGTCGGTCGAGCTCGCGGTGGCCGAGACCGAGCCCGGCGTGCGCGGCGACACCGTCTCGAACGTGACGAAGCCGGCGACTCTCGAGACCGGCGCGGTCGTACAGGTGCCGCTGTTCGTGAACGTGGGCGACCGCATCAAGGTCGACCCCCGCGAGGGCCGCTACATCTCTCGCGCATGAACGAAACCCGTGCAGAGGGCTCGGCCTTCGGCCGAGTCCCGCCCGCCGACTTCGTAGCGCCTCGGCGAGCGACGAAAAAACCGCGCTAGGCTCCTCGCGTGCCTGCCCTGGTGGATACCACCATCCGGCTGCTGAGCCAGGAGCCGCTCGCCGGGCTGATGCCGACCGCGGAGCTGCTGCGGCTGGCGGAGACCCTCGACGGGGCCGGCTTCGCGTACCTCGAGGTCTCGGGGGGCGGCGTCTTCGACACGGCGGTGCGCCGCGGCGTCGAGAGCCCCTGGGAGCGGATCCGCGCGCTGAACGAGCGCACCAAGACGCCGCTCGCGATGGCGTTGCGCGGCCGCTTCCTCGTCGGTTCGCGGCCTGTCGGAGGCGAGTTCGTCAGCCGTTTCGTCGCCTCGGCCGCCGAGAGCGGGATCGAGGTGTTTCGCCTGCACGACCCGCTCAACGACGTCGAGAACCTGCGCGAGGCGGGCCAGGCGATCAATGCGGCCGGCAAGGAGTTCGACGCCGGGCTCGTCTTCGGCTCCGGCTACACGAACGAGACCGAGGCGCTGGTCGAGCAGGCGCGCAAGCTGCCCGAGCTCGGCGCGGCGCGCGTGCTGGTGCACGACCCTTCGAGTTCGCTGCAGCCACAGCGTGCACTGGAGCTCGTCGGCACCCTCGCGGAGGCGAGCGGGCTGCCGGTCGGCCTCTACTGCCAGGGCGCGGGCGGGAACGCGATGGCCGCCGGGCTCGAGGCTGCGCGGGCCGGGGCGGACCTCGTCGCCTGCGCGGTCTACCCGGTCGCGCTGACCGTGCATCGGATCTCCGGCGAGGCGCTCGCGACCGCGCTCTCGGGCCTCGGCCTCGACACCGGCGTCGACGTCGCCGCGCTGTGGCGCGCCTCCGAGCAGGTCGACGAGCACATCGGCGACCAGCCGGTCACGCCGCTCGCGCCGCGGATCGCGGTGCGCGCGGCCGAGCACAAGGTGCCGCCCGGCCTGGTGGGCGCGCTCGACTCGCACCTGCGCGCGCTCGCCGCCGGCGACCGGCTGGACGAGGTGCTGGACGAGCTCGCGCGCATCCGCGAGGAGGTCGGCTGGCCGCCGATCGCCTCGCCGATCGGCCAGATTCTCGGCTCGCAGGCGCTGCTGCACGTCCTCAGCGCGAGCCGCTACCGGACCGTCGTCGACGAGCTGCGCGCGCTGATCGAGGGCCGCTACGGAAGCCCGCCCGGGCCGATCGACGCGACCGTCCGGCGGGCGGTCTCGCTCTCAGGCGGCGCGCCGGAGGAGGAGGCGCCGGTCGACCTCGACTCCCTCCGAGACGAGGCGAAGGGCCTTGCCTCGAGCGAAGAGGAGCTGCTGCTGCTCGCGCTCTTCGGCGAGGAGGCCGAGCCGCTGCTGCAGGCGATCCGCGGCCGGGCGAGCGGCGACGACAGCCTCGTCGCCGGAGGCGTCGACCAGGCGCGCGCCGACCGAATCCGGGAGATCGTCCGGATCGTCCAGGAATCGGGAGTGGGCGAGGTGACGATCGAGGAGGCCGGCATGCGCGTCTCCGTGCGGCGCACACCGGAGCAGCTCGAGCCTCGTCTCGCCGCGGAAGTGCCCGGCCCGGAGGACGACGAGCTGCCACCGCCACCGAGCCCCGCCGCGGACGGCTTCGTGCGCGTAGAGGCGCCGATGGTCGGCGTCTTCTACCGCGCGCCGCAGCCCGGGGCGCCGCCGTTCGTCGAGGAGGGCGACGCCGTCGGGCCGGGGCAGACGCTCTGCATCCTCGAGGCGATGAAGCTGATGAACGAGATCAAGGCCGACTCGCCCGGGGTCGTGCGATCTATCCACGTCGGCAACGCGGAGCCCGTCGAGTTCGGCCAGCTGTTGTTCGAGCTCGAGCCGGTCGCGCCCCAGCCACTCGACGCGGTGTAGCGGTGTTCAACCGTGTGCTGGTAGCGAATCGCGGCGAGATCGCCGTCCGCGTGATCCGTGCGCTGCACGAGAACGACATCGAGGCCGTGGCCGTCTACTCGACCGCCGACGCCGACGCGCTCCACGTGCGCCTCGCCGACCGCGCGATCTGTGTCGGCCCGCCGCAGGCGACCGAGAGCTACCTGAAGATCCCGTCGCTCGTCGCCGCAGCGACCACCACCGGCTGCGAGGCCGTCCATCCCGGCTACGGCTTCCTGGCAGAGAACCCGGCTTTCGTCGAGGCGTGCGCCGACAACGACCTCGTCTTCGTCGGCCCGAGCGCGGACGTGATGGCGCGGATGGGCGACAAGGTCGAGGCCAAGCGCGAAATGCGCGACGCGGGCGTTCCGCTCGTGCCGGGCACCGAGGAGGCGACGAGCGTGGAGGAGGCGCGGGCCGCCGCCGAGGAGGTCGGCTACCCGGTGCTGCTGAAGGCCTCGGCCGGCGGCGGCGGCAAGGGTATGCGCCTGGTCGCCGAGCCCGATCAGCTCGAGGCCGCGTACGGCACGGCCGCGCTGGAGGCCGAGGCCGCCTTCGGCGACGGCAGCCTCTACCTCGAGAAGGTGGTCGCGCCCGCGCGCCACGTCGAGATCCAGGTGCTCGCCGACGGGCAGGGCGGCGTGCTGACGCTCGGCGAGCGCGAGTGCTCGATCCAACGGCGCCACCAGAAGCTGATCGAGGAGTCGCCCTCGACGGCGCTGGACGCCGAAACGCGGGAGGCGATGGAAACCGCCGCCGAGCGGGCCTGCCACGCGATCGGCTACCGCAACGCCGGCACGTTCGAGTTCCTGCTGGGCGTGGACCGGGCCTTCTACTTCATCGAGCTGAATGCGCGGCTCCAGGTCGAGCACCCGGTCACGGAGCTGGTCACGGGCGTCGATCTCGTGCGCGAGCAGCTGCGCGTGGCGGCGGGCAAGCCGCTCGCGCGCACCGGCCGCGCCGACCGGCGCGGGCACGCGATCGAGGTCCGGCTCAACGCCGAGGACCCGCGCAACGACTTCGCGCCGGCGCCCGGCCGCGTGACGCGCTTCCGGCCGCCGCTCGGGCCGGGGGTGCGGCTGGACACGCACCTCGAGGACGGCTACCTCGTGCCGCCGCACTACGACTCGCTGCTCGGCAAGCTGATCGTGTGGGACGAGACGCGGCCGCAGGCGATCGAGCGGGCGCTGCGGGCGCTGGGCGAGCTCGTGCTCGAGGGCGTGCCGACCACGCGCGAACTGGCGATCGACATCCTGCGAGGAGAGGAGTTCGGCAGCGGCCGCTACTCGACCGGGTACCTCGCCGAGGCCGCGGAGCGACTCCCGGCGATCGTCGGCTCGTGACCCAGCCGCTCGTCTTCCACGGCCCGGCGGGGTCGGTGACGATCACCGCGGCGGCGCTCTCGCGGCTCGTCGCGCAGGCCGTCACCACCGTCGAGGGCGCGCGGCTGCGCCGGCCGAGGCGCGGGCTCGAGGTCGAGCACGCGGACGGGCGTGCGACGGTCTCGCTCGAGCTCTCGGCTCGGTTCGGCGAGTCGCTCCCCGAACTGGCGCGCGCGGTGCAGGAGCACGTCGTCGAGGCGCTCACGCAGACGGCCGGGCTGGAGGTCGAGCGCGTGGACGTCGAGATCGAGGAGATCACGTGAGCCGCCGGGCCGACCGTCGGACCGCGCTCGTCCTGCTCTACCAGTGGGACGTCACCGGGCAGGAGCTGGCCTCGCTCTTCGACGGCGACGTCGCGCCGTTCTCGCGCGAGCTCGCCGAGGGCGTGATCGAGCGGCACGAGGAGCTCGACGCGCGCATCACCGCGTCGGCGGACGACTGGACGGCCGACCGGCTCGGTGCCCTGGAGCGCAACATCCTGCGCATGGCGATCCTTGAGCTCGATCGCGGCGAAGTGCCGGTCGAGGTCGCGATCGACGAGGCCGTCTCGCTCGCCAAGCGCTACTCCTCCGAGGACGCGGGCAGGCTCGTCAACGGCATACTCGGCCACATCGTGAAGGAGAGGACCGCGTGAGGCATTGTCCTGTGGCCGCTTTGGGAACGGCCGCACCGGCAGAGCCCGGCGCGGCCTCCAGGACGGCATCGCAAGCGATGCCTCGGCCAGATCGTGAAGGAGAGGACCGCGTGAGCATTGTCCTGTGGCCGCTTCGGGAACGGGGCCACATCGTGAAGGAGGGGACGGCGTGAGCGGCGCCGAGGAGCGGCTCAAGAGCGCGGAGGAGCTGCTCGACCGGCTCGAGCGCACGCGCGCGCGGCTCGAGGAGACGAAGGACCCCGACGAGGCGATCGAGATCCTGACGGAGCTCTCGGAGATCGCCAAGGAGGTCGAGGCGCAGCTGCAAGAAGCCAAGCGGGAGGCGGAGGCATGACTTCTCCCGAGGAGTTGCGCGAGCTCGTTGAGGCCTACCTCGCCGAGCTCGCACTGACGCCGGAGCTCGGCGGGCTCGACGCGTCCGTGCGCTACGCGTTGGAGGGCGGCGGCAAACGGGTGCGGCCGGTGCTGTGCCTCGCGACTGCCGAGGCCGCAGGCGCGGAGCCCGAGGCGGCGCTGCCGGCGGCCGCGGCGCTAGAGCTCGTGCACTCGTTCTCGCTCGTCCACGACGACCTGCCGGCTCTCGACGACGATGAGCTGCGTCGAGGGCGGCCGAGCACGTGGGCCCAGTTCGGCGAGGCGGTCGCCATCCTTGCCGGCGACGCACTACTCGGCGAGGCGCTGCGACTCGCGCTCTCCTACCCGTCGCCGGCCGTCGCACGCGAGCTCGTCCAGGCGACGCTCGGCATGATCGGCGGCCAGTACCTGGACATCACCGGGGGCGGCGACGACCTGGCGGCGCTGCACCGCCTGAAGACCGGCTGCCTGTTCTCGGCCTCGGTGGCCTGCGCCCTCTGGGTGGCGCAGGTGCCGCAGGCGGAGCAGAAGTCCTGGCGCGCGTTCGCCGACGAGGTCGGGCTGCTCTTCCAGATCGTCGACGACATCCTCGACGAGGACGGCTACCTGCTCGAGCACGGGCCGGAGGGGGCGCGGCAGCTTGCCGACGAGGCCGCCGAGCGAGCACAGGCGCGGCTCGCGGAGATCGAAGCCGACACGTCTGTGCTTGCCGGAATCGTCTCGGGGCTCGCGGCCAGGACCTCCTGAAGAAGCGCCTCGACGTGCTGCTGGTGGAGCGCGGCCTCGCCGAGAGCCGGGCCCAGGCGCAGGCGCTCGTGCTTGCGGGTCACGTGCCGGGGTACGAGAAGGCGGGGCAGCAGGTCGACGAGTCGGCCGAGTTGTCCGTGACGCAGCCGGCGCGGTTCGTCTCGCGCGGCGGGGAGAAGCTCGCGCACGCGCTGGAGGCCTTCGGGGTCGACCCCGCCGGCTGCGACTGCCTCGACGTCGGCGCGTCCACCGGTGGGTTCACCGACGTGCTCCTGCAACGGGGCGCCGCGCGGGTGGTCGCGCTCGACGTCGGCTACGGGCAGCTGCATCCACGCATCCGCGGCGACGAGCGCGTCACCGTGCTCGAGCGACTGAACGTACGTGAGCTGCGAGAGCTGCCGTTCGCGCCGCAGCTCGTCGTCTGCGACGTCTCCTTCGTCGGCGTGGGCAAGGCGCTGCCGCCGGCGCTGGCGCTCGCGGCTTCCGGGTGGGAGGCGGTCGTGCTCGTGAAGCCGCAGTTCGAGGCGGCGCGTGCGGAAGGTCGGCGCGGCGTCGTGCGCGACCGCGCCGTATGGAGGCGCGTACTAGGCGAGGTCGCGCGGGAGGCCGCGGAGTGGGGGGCGCAAACCGTCGGCGTCGTAGACTCCGGACTGCCCGGCCCGAAGGGGAACCGCGAGTTCTTCCTGCATCTCGTCCAGCGCGAGCGGCCGGAGATTCCCGATGAGCTCGAGCACTGGATCGACGATGCGACTGCGTGAGGTGCGGCGTGCCGCCGTGATCACGCACGGGCACGCGAACCTCGTGCGCGAGCCGCTGGAGCGCCTGCGCGCCCTGGCGCAGGAGCGAGACGTCGAGCTCGTGCTGCCGGACGTCGAGATCGCGAAGCACGGCGATGGCTCGGCTGGCGACGTGCGGAGCGCCGATCTCGCGATCGTTCTGGGCGGCGACGGGACGATGCTCCGGGCGCTCAACACATTCCTCGACACCGACGTGCCGGTGCTCGGCGTGAACTTCGGCCGCGTCGGCTTCCTCGCGTCGGTGGAGGCGGAGGCGCTCGAGTCGGGCGTCGGCCGCGCGTTCGCCGGTGAGTTCGAGGTCGTCGAGCTGCCGGCGCTGGAGGCCACAGCCGGCGGCGGGCGCTGGCAGGCGGTGAACGACGTCGTCGTCACGAGCTCGACGCTCGGTCGGATGATCGAGCTCGGCTGGGCAATCGGCGGCGAGGACCTCGGGGAGCTGCCCTGCGACGGGCTGATCTGCTCGACCCCGTCGGGCTCCACCGCGTACAACCTCTCGAACGGCGGGCCGGTCCTGGTGTGGGGGCTTGACGCGATGGCGCTGACCTTCGTGGCGCCGCACTCGCTGCACGCCCGGCCGCTCGTCGTCCCGCGCGGGCGGGTGTTGACTGTGACCAACCGCACCGACGACGTCGAAGCGACGGTGCTCGCCGACGGGCAGCCCGTCCACGAGCTCGCACCGGGCGACCAGGTCGAGGCGCGACTATCGGAGGGGCGGAGCCTTCTCGCGACGCTTCCGGAGAGCACGTTCTTCAGCCGCTACCGGCGTACGTTCGTCGCGGAGTGAACCGGCACGAAATCGGCACGAACACGTCACACACTCGTGCGCCCGGGGCCGATACCGTCCCTAACCCCCACCCACCCAGGGGCGCGCGCGTGAACAGAAGAGAGAGCGCCGGCACCTGTCGGTTTCCGCGGGTCGCCGCGCACTGCTTGCGGACGTAGCATCCAGGCGTGCTCAGGCGCCTCCGCATCGAGAACCTCGTCCTCATCCGGGACGCCGCGCTCGCTTTCGGGCCCGGCCTGAACGCCATCACGGGCGAAACCGGCGCCGGCAAGACGATCCTCGCGCAGGCGATCGGGCTCCTGCTCGGGGCCCGCGGCGACTCGGCGCTCGTCGGCCCCGACGGGGACGACGCCTACGTCGAGGCCGAGCTCGACCCGCCGCTCGGGTTCTTCGAGGACGACGAGCTGGCCGCGCTCGCCGAGCTCCGGCCCGAGGACGAGGACGGGCTCGTGCTCGCGCGCCGCGTCTTCCCCGACGGCCGCACGCGCGCCTACGCCTGGGGCCGCAGCGCCGCCCGCGAGGACGTCGCTGCCGCGGCCGAGCGCCTGATCGCGATGTCGGGTCAGTTCGAGCAGCGCCGCCTCGCGCGGCCGGCCTACCAGCTCGGCCTGCTCGACGTTTTCGCCGGCGACGAGCAGCAGCGCCGGCGCTCCGAGCTTCGCGCCGCGTGGCGCGAGCTCGCCGCGGCAAGGCGCCGCCACGACGAGCTGACCCAGAACGCCGCCGCCGCGGAGGCGCACCTTGCCGAGCTGCGGGCCCTGGTCGAGGACACCGAGGGCCTCGAGCCGAGCACCGAGGACGAGCTGCGAGGCGAGCGCGAGCGGCTGCGCCACGTAACCGAGCTGGCGGCGGGCGCGGCCGCGGCGGGCGAGGCGCTGGCGCCCGACGACGGCGAGGGCGCGGCCGGCCTCGCCGCAGTTGCCGAGCGGGCAGTCGCGCCGCTCGAGCGCCTCGCGCCGGAGCTCGAGCGCGCCGGGAACGAGCTGCGCGATGTCGAGCTGCGCCTGCGCGAGACGGCGTCCGAGCTGCGGGCGTTCCTCGCCTCGCTGGAAGCGGAGCCCGACCGGCTCGAGCACGTCGAGGCCGAGCTCGACCGCATTGCAGACGTGCGCAGGCGCTTCCGCTGCGAGACCTACGAGGAGTTGCTCGCGCGGGCCGCCGAGGCGCGCAACGAGCTGCAGGCGCTCGACGCCGGCTCCGATCCCGTCGCGGCGGCGGCACACGCCCTCGCCGACGCGGAGGCCCGCACGAAGAAGCTCGCCGGCGAGCTGCGGACGGCCCGCAACGCGGCCGCCGAACCCTTCGCGGCCGCGGTCGCCGAGGAGCTGCGCGGCATCGGCCTCGGCGACGGCGAGTTCCGCGTCGAGCTGCGCGAGCGTGACCCCGGCCACACCGGGGCCGACGAGTCCGTCTTCCTGATCCGGCCGAACCCCGGCCTCCCGTTCGCGCCCGCGGCGGAGACGGCCTCGGGGGGCGAGCTCTCGCGCATCGCGCTCGCGATCGCCGCCGTCGGCGGCGGCGAGACCATCGTCTTCGACGAGATCGACGCTGGCATCGGCGGCCAGACCGCGCACGCGGTCGCCGAGACGCTGCGCCGCCTCGCCGGCCGCGCGCAGGTGATCACGATCACGCACCTGCCGCAGATCGCGTCGGTCGCGGAGCGGCACTTCCGGGTCGAGAAGGTGCCGGGCGACCCGACGCACACCAGGATCGAGGAACTCGCCGAGGGCGAGCGGCGCGACGAGCTGACGCGGATGCTCGGTGGCGAGCAGTTCATCTCCGCCGTCCAGCAGGAGCGATGAGCTTCATCGAGTTCACCGGGCGAGCCCGCCTGGGCAAGCGGACGAAGAACCTCGTCAGCCGCCTCGGCCCCGACGACGTCGCGATCATCGACCACCAGGACATCGACCGCGTCTCGGCCGAGGAGCTGCTCGACTCGGGCGTCCGCGTCGTCGTGAACGTCTCGCAGTCGCAGACCGGACGCTTCCCGAACCCCGGGCCGCTGCTGCTCGTTCGCGGCGGCGTGCGCCTGATCGACGCTCCGGGCGCGATGCTCTTCGACGAGCTGAGCGACGGCGAAAACGTCACCGTCCGGGGATCGAGCGTCTTCCGCAACGGCACCTGCCTCGCGAACGGCCGCTCGCTGGCCGCCGAGGATCTCGGCCGTGCGCTCGCCGAGCAGCAGGGGCGCGTCACGGAAGCGCTCGAGGGCTTCGCCGAGAACACGCTTCGGTACCTGCGCGACGAGGGCCGTCTGCTCACACAGGGGATCGACTTCCCGCCGCTCGAGACGCGCTTCCGGGAGCGGCACGCGCTCGTGGTGGCGCGCGGCCCGGGCCACAAGCGCGACCTCGCGATCGTCAGGCCGTACGTACGGGACTTCAAACCGGTGCTGGTGGGCGTCGACGGCGGCGCCGACGCGCTGTTGGCCGCGGGGATGAAGCCGCACGTGATCGTGGGCGACATGGACTCCGTCTCGGACGACGCGCTGCGCAGCGGCGCCGAGCTCGTGGTTCACGCCTACCGTGACGGCGCCGCGCCCGGCGCCCCGCGGCTCGAGCGCCTCGGCCTCACGTATATGACCGTCTCGGCGCCCGGGATCAGCGAGGACATCGCGCTGCTGCTCGCCTTCGAGAAGGGCGCCGAGCTGATCGTCGCCGTCGGGACGCACTTCAACCTGACCGAGTTTCTCGAGCGCGACCGTGCGGGGATGTCCTCGACCTTCGTGACGCGCCTGAAGGTGGGGGAGATCCTGATCGACGCGAAGGGCGTCTCTCGCCTCGTCAGCCGCCAGGTCGGTCTCTGGCCGTTGATCCTGTTCGCTGCCGCCGGCCTCGGCGCTGTCGTCGTGGCGATCGTCGCGTCCCCCGGGCTGCGCCACTTCATCGGCCTGCTCAGCCAGCGCATCCGCGACCTCCTCGGCCTCGGCTAGCGGCGATGCCGAGGTACGCCGCGACCCGCGAGCTGCTCGCGCCCCTCGAGGACGTCTGGCTCTTTCTGGCCGAGCCGCGGCACTTCTCGGACTGGTGGCCGGGAGTCGCGAGCGTGACGCCGGATCGCCGAGGCCTCGCACCCGCCGCGCGCTGGAAGCTGCACGCGCCGATGCGGCCCGGGCTCCTGCGCCGGCCGGGGTCCGAGTCGACGCTGATGGTGATCGACGTCGAGCCCATGTCGCGGGTGACGTGGTACATGACCAGTGAGCGGCTCGACGTCGAGCTCAGGCTCTCCGACGCGGGGCAGCACCATACGCGCGCCGAGCTGATCGTGAGCGCGCCGTTCCTCGCCGGCCCGCGCCGTTCGTTGCCGCGGAACGCGCTCAACCGGCTCTACGCCTTGTGCCAGACTGCTGCCGAGCTCTGAGATGTTCGACCTTCGCTACCACGTCGCGTCGCTCGCGGCCGTTTTCCTCGCGCTGATCATCGGGATCCTGGTCGGCGTCGGCATCTCCGGGCCTGTCGACAGCACGAAGACGAAGCTGCTCGAGGAGCAGGTCGCGAACCTGCAGAGCCGGCTCGACCAGACCGCGACGCAGACGACCGACTTCGCGCGCGAGCAGCAGGCCGCGCGCACCTTCATCAACGAGGCCTATCCGGTGCTGGTGCGGAACCGCCTGCGCGGGAAACAGGTCGCGGTCGTCTTCGTCGGCTCCGTGGACCCAGGCGTCGTGAAGGCGGTCAACCAGCTGCTCTTGGACGCCGGCGCACAGCAGCTCAGGCTGCGGGCGTTGAAGGTGCCGATCGACGTGCGCCAGTTCGACAGCGCCCTCCAGGGTCAACCCGCGGCCGCCGGGCTTGTCGGCAAGAGTCACGTCGAGGATCTGGGCCGCGCGCTCGGCCAGGAGCTGGTTCTCGGCGGGGACACGCCGCTCTGGAACGCCCTCACCGACGCCACGCCCCTCGTCGAGCAGCGGGCCGGCGGGAGCAAGAGCCCGGCCGACGGCGTGGTCGTCGTCCGCACCACCACACCCCAGCGCGGGGCGACGAGCCGCTTCCTGCTCGGCCTGTACTCCGGCCTCAACTCGGCGGCCGCGCCCGCGGTCGGCGTCGAGCGGACCGACGCTGCAAACTCGGCGACGAAGGTCTTCGCCCAGGCCGGGCTCTCGACGGTGGACGACGTGGACACGCGGGTCGGCATGCTTTCGGTCGTGCTGCTGCTCGCGGGTGCGCCGTCGGGGCAGTACGGCGTGAAGGACTCGGCCGGTGGCGGCGCGTTGCCACCGATGCCGACGCCCGCCGGCACGGGTGGCTGAGCCGCTCACGATCCTGATCGCGGCGCGTGACGAGGAGGCGCGGATCGGGGCCACCGTGGAGGCACTGCGGCGCGCCTTTCCCGATGCCGAGGTGGTCGTGGCCGACGACGGCTCGCGCGACTCGACTGCCGCAGTGGCCGAACGTGCCGGCGCACGGGTCGTCCGCCTGCCGCGGCTCGGCAAGGGGCAGGCGCTGAGCCTTGCCGAGCGCGAGGCCGCTCCGGGCGCGCTGCTGCTCTGCGACGCCGACCTCGACGGCGATCTCGCGCCGCTCGTCGAGAACGGTGTCGACCTCGCGATCGCGGTCTTCGCCGAGCGGCAGGGTGGCGGCTTCGGCATCGCCAAGCGCAGCGCCCGCGCGCTGATCCGGGCGCTTTGCCGCTTCGACGCGCGGGAGCCACTCTCGGGCCAGCGCGCGCTCTCGCAGGCGGCGCGGGAGGCGTGCTTCCCGCTCGCGCCCGGGTTCGGCTGCGAGGTGCGGATGACGATCGACGCCGCCCGCGCCGGTCTCAGGGTCGAGGAGCGTGAGCTGCCGCTGCGCCACCGCGCCACCGGCCGGGACGCACGCGGGTTCCTGCAGCGCGGCCGCCAGCTGCTCGACGCCGTGCTCGCCTGCGGCCCGACCGCGACCAACCACCGCGGCCTGCGGCTCCCGCTCGTGGGCGCGCTCGTCGTGCTCGGGGGCGCGCGTGCCCCGGGACGTATGCGGCTCGGCGTCGCCGCGGCAGTGGGCCTCGGCCTCGCCGACGACCTCTGGAGCGGTCCCGAGCGCGGCTTCCGCGCCCACTTCGGCCGCGGCTCGACGACGGGCGTCGTCAAGGCCGTCGGCATCCCGGTCGCGGCCTTCGCCGTCACCCGCTCCCTCCGCGCGGCCACGCTCGTCGGCCTCGCCGCGAACTCGCTGAACCAGCTCGACACGCGTCCGGGCCGTGCGCTGAAGGCCTTCCTCGCGGGCGCCGCGCTCGTCCGCGGGCCGGCGAAAACATGGGTCCCGATCGCCGTCCTGCTCGCTCCCTACGATCTCCGCGAGATGACGATGCTCGGAGACGCGGGGGCGAACGGTCTGGGGGCCGTGCTAGGTTTTGGATCCGTGAGCAAACTCACGGCCAGGGGTCAGGTCCTTTCGATTGCAGCGCTCGCGGCTCTCACCGTTGTCGGCGAGACGCGCTCCCTCGGCGCGCTGATCGAGCGCACTCCCGTTCTCGCCCGGCTCGACGCGTGGGGTCGCCCGTAGTGGCGCGGCGGCCGCCGAAGTACGTCTTCGTCACCGGCGGCGTCGTCTCGTCTCTCGGCAAGGGCATCACCGCCGCCTCGCTCGGGCGCCTGCTGAAGGCGCGAGGTCTGAAGGTGCAGGTGCAGAAGTTCGACCCGTACATCAACGTCGACCCCGGGACGATGAGCCCGTTCCAGCACGGCGAGGTGTTCGTCACCGAGGACGGCGCCGAGACCGACCTCGACATCGGCCATTACGAGCGCTTCATCGACGAGAACCTCTCCCGCACCGCCAACCACACCGCGGGCGCGATCTGGGACCGCGTGATCCGCAAGGAGCGCAAGGGCGAGTACCTCGGCTCGACGGTGCAGGTGATCCCGCACATCACGAACGAGATCAAGGAGCGCATCCGCAGCGCGACCGAGGCCAGCGACTGCGACGTCGTCGTGACCGAGATCGGCGGCACCGTCGGCGACATCGAGTCGCTGCCGTTCCTGGAGGCGATCCGGCAGTTCCGCCGCGAGGCCGGCCCGGAGAACGTCTGCTACGTCCATGTCACGCTCGTGCCCTTCATCGAGACCGCGGGCGAGCTGAAGACGAAGCCGACGCAACACTCGGTCTACGAGCTGCGCCGGATCGGCGTCCACCCTGACATCATCGTCGCCCGCTCGCACGACCCGATCTCCGCCGACATCCGCGAGAAGATCGCGCTCTTCGCCGACCTCGAGCCGAGCGCGGTGATCGCGAACCACGACGTCTCCGACCTCTACCTCGTCCCGTCGGCGCTGCAGGCCGAGGGCTTCGACAAGCTCGTCTGCGAGAAGCTCGGGCTGCCGGAGGTCGAGGCGCAGCTCGGCGAGTGGCTGGAGCTGACCGAGCGCATCCGCGCCGAGCGCGCCGGCGAGGTCGAGATCGCGCTCGTCGGCAAGTACGTGAAGCTCCACGACGCGTACCTCTCGGTACACGAAGCGCTCAAGCACGCGGGCGTCCACCACGGCTGCTCGGTGCGTGTGCGCTGGTTCGACGCCGAGGGCATGTCGCTGGAGGAGGCGCAGGCCGAGCTCGAGTCGGCCGACGGCGTGCTCGTGCCCGGCGGCTTCGGCTCGCGCGGCTGGGAGGGCAAGATCCTCGCCTGCCGCGTCGCGCGCGAGCGCGGGATTCCCTACCTCGGCATCTGCCTCGGGATGCACGTCGCGGTCAGCGAGTACGCGCGCCACGTCGTCGGGCTCGAGGGCGCCAATTCGACCGAGATGGATCCCGAGACACCGTACCCGGTGATCGACCTGCTCCCGGAACAGAAGGAGATCGAGGATCTCGGCGGCACGATGCGGCTCGGCGCGCAGGCGGTCGAGCTCGCCGAGGGCACGCAGGCGCTACGGGCCTACAACGAGCTCGTCATCCACGAGCGGCACCGGCATCGCTACGAGGTGAACAACCACTTCCGGCCGCAGCTCGTCGACGCAGGCCTCGTCGTCTCCGGCACGTTCCAGGAGGGACGCCTGGTCGAGATTGTCGAGCTGCGCGACCATCCGTGGTTCGTCGCCAGCCAGTTCCACCCCGAGTTCAAGTCGCGCCCGACGCGGCCCGCGCCGCTCTTCCGCGACTTCGTCGGCGCCGCCTTCGTCCGCTCGCGCGAGCGCTCCGGTGCCGCGGTCGCTGCGGCGCGCTAGGGCTCGGGCCAGAGCACGGCCACGTAGTAGGTGAGGCCGGCGATGGTGGTCTCGCTGGAGCGGTGGCGCAGGGTGCGCCGCGAGCCGTCCTTGCAGGTGACGGTCGTGCGGCCGACGAGCTCGCCGGCGGCGATCATCGCCTCGAACTCGCCCTCGGCGTCCGGGTAGCTCGCGACGTCCGGCACGTGCAGGTGCAGCAGCTCCTCGCGCGTGTAGCCGAGGAGCTCGGTCGCCGTCGCGTTGGCCGCGACGTACCGCATCTCGTCGTCGGCGACGAGAATCGCCACCGGCGCGTGCTCGACGGCCTCTCCCAGCAGGACGCTTTGCACGAAGGGTTCCGCCGAGCTCATGCACTGAATCTAGCGCCCGCGTCTACGATCGCCTAGTGGCCCGACCGGAATGGGGATCCGACGTCCTGGCGACGTTCCTCGAGCTAGCCGCGCTTCCGAGCCCGCCCGGCGAGGAGCGAGCGGTGGCCGACCTCGTACTCGAGTACCTCGACGCCCTCGGGCTGGCGTCGGTCGAGGACGAGGCGGGCGCCGAGGTCGACTCGACGATGGGGAACATCTACTGCCGCCTCGAGGCGAACGGGGGAGGCGGCGAGCCGCTCTTCTTCTGCGCGCACCTCGACACGGTGCCGCCGGAGGGGCGGATCGAGCCGGTCGTGGGCGACGACGAGGTCGTGCGCAACGGCGCCGGCACGATCCTGGGCGCCGACGACAAGTCGGCCGTCGCCGCGATGCTCGAGGCCGCCGCTCGGCTGGTCGTGGACGGCCGCCGCCACTCCGGGGTAGAGCTGCTGTTCACGCCGAAGGAAGAGGTCGGCCTGCTCGGCGCCGCCGCCTTCGACGAGGCTCGGCTCGCGGCGCGCTTCGGGTACGTGTACGACCACGCCGGCCCGATCGGCGAGATCGTTCTCGGCGCGCCGCACCAGCAGAAGCTCGATGTCCGATTCCACGGCCGCGCGGCGCACGCGGGCATGTACCCGGAGGACGGCCGCTCGGCGATCGCCGCTGCGGCGCGTGCGATCGCGGATCTGCGCCTCGGGCGGCTCGACGAGGAGACCTCCGCCAACGTCGGTCGGATCAGCGGGGGCACGGCTCGCAACGTGGTCCCCGAGTGGTGCGAGTTCGCCGCCGAGGCGCGCAGCCACGACGAGCGCAAGCTCGCCGACCTGATCCGGGAGATGGTCGAGACCGTCACCTTCGCCGCGAGTCTCGAGGAATGCGAGGTCGAGACGCAGGTGTCCGGCCTCTCGCGCGGCTACCGCTTCCGCCACGACGCCCCGGCAGTGAGGATCGCGGCGGCGGCGCTCGAGCGGGCGGGGCAGGAGCCCTCGTACATCCTCTCGGGTGGCGGCGCGGACGCGAACGTCTTCAACGAGCGCGGCCTGCAGTGCGTCAACCTCGCCAACGGCATGACCGACATCCACACGCCCGAGGAGCGAATCGCGGTCGCCGACCTGCACACGATGGTCGAGGTGACCCTGGCGCTGGTCGACGCCGCGGGCGAGGCCGAGGTTGCCGCTTAGCCTGCGCCGCGGTCGGATCACTGCGATCCGCGAGCGGTACGACGCGCTCGTGCGCCTCGAGGTGGACGGTGTCGAGTGCGTCGCGTACCCGACCCTGACGGGCCCGGTCGCGCTCGACGACGACGTCCTCGTGAACGTTCAGGCGCGCGCGCTCGAGCTCGGATCGGGCGGGTTCGACGTGCTTTACGCGAATCTCACGCGCGGGGTCGGCCTCGGCGCCGAGGAGGGAGCGCACGTGATGGTCTTGCCGTACACGCCTCTGCAGCACGCCCGCGTGCACGTCGAGGAGGCGGGCGAGCTCGCCGAGGCTCTGGACGGCATGCCTGTCGTCTGCTGCTCGCTGCACAGCCAGCTCGCGCCGGTCTGCGCCGCGCTCGCCGGGGAGCGGGTCGCGTACGTGCAGCTCGCGGGAGGTGCGCTGCCGGTGTCGCTCTCGGACACCGTGCGCGTGCTGCTGGAACGCGGCCTCGTCACGGCGACCGCAGCCGTCGCGCCGTGCTTCGACGGCGACGTGCAGTGCGTCTCGGTCGCTTCGGCGCTGCTCTGGGCTCGCGGCGGCCACGACGTCGCGGTCTGCGCGATCGGCCCCGGGATCGTCGGTACCGGCTCACGCTTCGGCCACGGCGGCCTGGCGGCGGCCGAGACGGCGAACGCGGCGGGTGCGCTCGGTGGGGTGCCGGTGCTGGCGGAGCGGGTCTCCGGCGCGGACGAGCGGGCACGCCACCGTGGCCGCTCGCACCACACCGAGGCCGTGCTGGCGCTCGTGCGCGGCGACCCGCTCGTCGCGGAGGCAGGGGGAGAAGACTGGCGTGCGGCATGCGAGGGGCTCCCGCTCTCGTACATGGGACGCGGCCCCGACGAGGACCCGGAGTTCTTCGCGGCCGCCTTCGCTGCAGGCGCGGCGGCGCGCCGCCTGCTCGGCTGATGGAGGAGCGGCGGCTGGGGCCGGTCGTCGGCCTGGGTACCTGGAACACCTTCGCGGGCGACGCGGCGCTCGCGCGGCGCGTGGTCGGCGCGGCCCTCGCGAGCGGAGCGAAGCTCGTCGACTCGTCGCCGATGTACGGCGGCGCGGAGGCTTCGCTGTCGGCGGCGCTCGAGAACAGGCGCAGCGAGGCGGTCGTGGCGACGAAGATCTGGTCACGCTCGGTCGAGGACGGGCGTGCGCACTTCGCCCGGCAGCTCGAGTGGTTCGGCCGGGTGGAGGTCGAGCAGGTGCACAACCTCTTCTCGTGGCGCGAACACCTACCGTGGCTCGAGTCCGCGCGCGAGTCCGGGCACATCGGCCGGCTCGGCGTCACGCACTACAGCCCGTCGGCGTTCGGCGAGCTCGAAGAGGCGCTCGCGACGCGGCGCTTCGAGACGCTGCAGGTGCCGCTCAACCCGCACGAGCGGGAGTGCGAGGAACGGCTGCTGCCGCTTGCGGAGGAGCTGGGGGTGGCCGTGATCGTCATGCGCCCGCTCGGTGAGGGCGCGCTCGTACGGCGGGAGCCCTCGGCCTCCGAGCTCGAGCCGCTGGCGCCGTTCGGCGTGCGGACGTGGGCACAGGCGCTGCTCAAATGGGCGCTGTCGGACCCGCGCGTCGACGTGGTCATCCCGGCGACGAGCGACCCCGAGCACGCGCGGGCGAACGCGCAGGCCGGCGAGCCACCGTGGCTCGGCCCGGAGGAGCGCCGCCTCGTCGAGCGCCTGGCCCGCTGACCCGTCTACCGCCCCTAAGTTCGGTTCGCCCGGCCTCCTCCCCGAGGCGAGCATATTGGCGGCGGGCGCACCTGTCTGTGACGCTTCGTGCCGAATCTGCGACCAGGCGTCCACGGCGCGTCTCGACGTCGCCATGACCGCGAGAAGCTAGGGTTTCTCGCCCCGATGAAGGTCGGAGTCGTCAAGGAGATCAAGTCGGACGAGTACCGCGTCGCGCTGACGCCCGCGGGCGCGCGCGAGCTCGTCCAGGGTGGCCACGACGTCGTCGTCGAGACCGGCGCCGGAAAGGGCAGCTCGTTCCCGGACGACGCCTACCGGGCCGTAGGCGCGACGCTCGGCTCCGTCGACGACGTCTGGGGCGAGGCGGAGCTCCTGCTCAAGGTGAAGGAACCGCTACCCGAGGAGTACACGCGCCTGCGCGAGGGCCTCGTCCTCTTCACGTACCTCCACCTCGCCGCAAGCGAGGAACTGACCCGCGCGCTGGCGCAGAGCGGGGCGGCGTGCGTGGCGTACGAGACCGTCGAGACCGACAGCGGAGCGCTGCCCCTGCTCGCGCCGATGAGCGAAATCGCCGGTCGGCTGGCCGCCCAGGCCGGCGCCTACTTTCTCGAGAAGCCGCTCGGCGGGCGCGGCCTGCTGCTCGGCGGCGTCCCCGGCGTCGCTCCGGGCCGCGTGCTCGTGATCGGGGGCGGAATCGTCGGTTACAACGCCGCGGTGATCGCGCTCGGGCTGGGCGCCAACGTGACGATCCTGGAGCGCTCGGTCGACCGGATGCGCCACCTCGACGAGATCCTCTCGGGCCGCGTCAGCTTGGTCATGTCGTCCTCGCTGCAGATCGAGGAGTCGATCGTCGAGGCCGACGTCGTGATCGGGGCCGTGCTGATCCCCGGCGCCGTCGCGCCGAAGCTGGTCACCCGCGCGATGCTCGGCCAGATGAAGGACGGCGCGGTGCTCTGCGACGTCGCGATCGACCAGGGCGGCTGCACCGAGACCTCGCACCCAACCACCCACAGCGAACCGGTGTATGTCGTCGACGGGGTCACGCACTACTGCGTCGCGAACATGCCGGGTGGGGTTCCGATCACGTCGACGAAGGCGCTGACGAACGTCACGCTGCCGTACGTCGAGGCGATCGCCGACAACGGTCTCGCCGAGGCCGTTGCGCGCGACCACACGCTCGCGCGCGGGGTGAACGTGCTCGACGGGAAGATCACGTACGAGGCCGTCGCCGAGGCGCATGGCCTCGACTACCACCCGCTCGAGGACGTCCTGCCGCTCTCGCCGGTCTGAGCTACTTCGCGGGGCTGATCTTGACGACGAGCCACGTCGTCGCGGCCGCGAGCAGGATCACGCAGACGATGAAGACCAGCAACCCGAGTAGTCCGAGGGCGACATCCACGACCGACCTAGAATAGCCGCGTGCCGCGCGCCTGCGTGATCGTTCTGGACGCCGTGGGCGCGGGAGCGCTTCCGGATGCCGACGCGTACGGCGACGAGGGCTCGGACACGCTCGGCAACGTCGCGCGCGCGGTGGGGGGTCTCGACCTGCCGAATCTGGAGGCGCTCGGGCTCGGAAACGTCGAGCCGCTCGAAGGTTGCCCGCCGCAGCCGGGAGCGCCGGCCGTCGCCGGGCGGCTGCTCGAGCGCTCGAAGGGCAAGGACACGACGGCGGGCCACTGGGAGCTGATGGGCGTCGTCACGCCGACGCCGTTCCCGACGTACCCGCAGGGGTTTCCGCACGACGTGATCGACCCCTTCATGCACCGGACGGGGCGCGGCGTCCTCGGGAACAAGCCGGCCTCGGGGACGGAGATCATCCAGGAGCTCGGCGAGGAGCACCAGCGCACCGGCAAGTGGATCGTCTACACGTCCGCCGACTCGGTCTTCCAGATCGCGGCTCACGAGGAGACGATCCCGCTCGAGGAGCTCTACGAAGGCTGCCGGATCGCGCGCGAGATCCTCACGGGCAAGCACGCGGTCGGACGGGTGATCGCGAGGCCGTTCATCGGCGAGCCCGGGAACTACGAGCGGACGCCGAACCGGCACGACTTCTCGCTCGAGCCACGACGCCCGAATTACTTGACCCTCGTACGCGAGGCGGGTCACACGGTGCACGGCGTCGGCAAGATCTCCGACATCTTCGCCGGCTGCGACATCGACGAGTCGCGGCCGACCAAGTCCAACGTGGAGGGGATCCAGCAGACCGAGACGCTGCTGCGAGAGATCGACGACGGGCTGATCTTCGTCAACCTGGTCGAGACGGACATGCTCTGGGGGCACCGCAACGACCCGGTCAACTTCCACCGGTGCCTGCAGGACTTCGACCGCCGGCTGCCCGACCTGCTCGACGCCTTGCGCGATCAGGATCTGCTGATCCTCACCTCCGACCACGGCTGCGACCCGACGACGCCCTCGACCGACCACTCGCGCGAGCACGCGCTCCTGCTCGCGTACGTCCACGGCCGCAACGCGGCGGGGCGGCTCCACGAGGAGGGTGAGTTCGCCGACGTCGGGGCGACGGTCAACGCGTGGCTCGGCGGCAAGCAGCCGCGCCGAGGGATTGCCGGCCAGCCGATCGTGGAGCCGTGAAGCTGAACGACCCGCAGCTCGTCCGGCGCCAGTACGAGACGGAGGCCGGCCTCGCCGTCAGGCGCGACGCGCAGCTGCGCTACCGCGAGGGGCCAACCGCGTTCGACACGGCGTTCGACGAGGTGGCGGCCGCGCGGCCGCGGCGGGTGCTGGAGGTCGGTTGCGGGATGGGCGAGTTCGCCGAGCGAGTCGCGCGCGAGACGTCCGCAGCGGTCGTCGCGACGGATCTCTCCCCGCGAATGGTGGAGCTCGCTCGCGGCCGGGGGCTCGACGCACGTGTCGCAGACATCCAGGCGCTGCCGTTCGGCGACTCGGCGTTCGACTGCGCCGTCGCGCTGGCGATGCTCTACCACGTGGACGATCTCGACCGCGCGCTGGGCGAGCTGGCGCGCGTGCTCGAGCCGCGCGGGACGCTTGTCGCGATGACCGTCGGCGCGGAGCACATGCGCGAGGTGTGGGAGCTCGTGGGGTACTCGCTGCCGGAGCGCCCGTTCTCGCGGGAGAACGGCGAGGAGCATCTGCGCCGGCACTTCGCGCGCGTGCGGAGGACGAACGTCGATGCGACGCTGCTCTTCCCGGACGCAAGCGCCGTGCACGCCTACGTCGACTCGACGTTCTTCTCGGCCGAGGTGTCGAGGCCGCTGCCGGACTTCGAGGGGCCGTTCCGCTCCAGCGTGCGGGCGACGGTGTTCGTGGCAGAGCGATGATCCGTCCCGCCGAGCTGATCGAGCGCAAGCGCGACGGCGGGGAGCTGCTGCCCGACGAGCTGAACGAGCTGATGCTCGCCTACGCGCGGGACGAGGTGCCCGACTACCAGCTGGCCGCGCTTTGCATGGCGATCTTCTTCCGCGGTCTCACGAGCTCGGAGACGTATGCGTTCACGCAGGCGATGATCGCGACCGGCGACACGGTCGACCTCCATTCCGCGCTCGGCCGCAAGGTCGTCGACAAGCACTCGACGGGCGGGGTCGGGGACAAGACCTCGATCGCGGTCGGCCCCATCGTCGCCGCCTGTGGCGTGCCCTTCGCGAAGATGAGCGGCCGCGGCCTCGGGCACACCGGCGGGACGCTCGACAAGCTGGAGTCGATCCCGGGATTCCGTGTCGAGCTCTCGACGGACGAGTTCATCATGCAGGTGAAGGAGGCCGGGATGGCGATCATCGGCGCCAGCGCCGACCTCGTGCCGGCCGACAAGAAGCTCTACGCGCTTCGCGACGTCACCGCGACGGTCGACAACTACTCGCTGATCGCCGCGAGCATCATGTCCAAGAAGATTGCGGGCGGCGCCGACGCGATCGTGATCGACGCGAAGGTCGGAGACGGCGCCTTCATGAAGTCGATCGAGGACGCGCGGGCGCTCGCAGAGGCCATGCTCGACCTCGGCGCGCGGGCCGGGCGCGAGGTTGTCTGCCTGCTCACCGACATGGACCAGCCGCTCGGATGCGCGGTCGGCAACGCGCTCGAGATCCGCGAGGCGATCGCCACGGTTCGAGGCGAAGGCCCGGCCGACTTTCTCGAGCTCGTCCTCGCGGCCTGCTCGCGGCTGCTCGCGGTCTCCGACCTCGGGATCGACGAGGACGAGGGACGGATGCGCGCGACGCAGGCGATCGCGGACGGCTCGGCATTCGCCGCGTACGAGCGCTGGATCCGGGCACAAGGCGGCGAGCCCAGCGAGGATGCGCTGCCGACCGCGCCGATCGTCCGCGAGCTCACCTCGGACCGCGCCGGCTACGTCACCGCGCTCGGCGCCGTCGCCGTCGGGCAGGCGGCACTCCACCTCGGCGCCGGCCGCAGGACGAAGGACGACGCGATCGATCACGGAGTCGGGGTCATGTGTCTCCGCAAGCGCGGCGACCGGGTGGCTACAGGCGAGTCCCTGGCGGAGATCCATGCCGCCACCGAGGCCGCAGCCGACGAGGCCGCGCACGAGCTTGCAGCTGCCTACACGATTGCCGACGAGCCCCCGGCCCAGCGGTCGGTGGTGCTCGACGTCCTCGCCTAGGCCGACGCAGACACGAGCGCGTCCGCCGCGTCGAGCCGCAAGCTGCCGATTACGCTGGGACGGTGCCCGAGCTCCCGGAGGTCGAGACCGTCCGTCGCCGACTCGAGCCCGGCCTGGTCGGGAGGCGCCTCGAGCGCGTCGACATCTCCGATGCGCGCCTGACGCGCCCGCTCGACCCCGTCGAGGTCGCGGCTGAGCTGCAGGGCGAGCGGATCGTGGCGGTCGATCGCCGCGGCAAGTATCTGATTGTCCGGTTCGAGACTGGTCGCGCTCTCCTGATTCACCTCCGGATGACTGGGAACGTGCTGCACGGCGCCGCGGGAGCCGCGCTGGAGGACGACCCCCATCGGCGTGCCGTTGTCAGACTAGACGACGGATCGGACGTCGTGTACCGGGACGTCCGCCGCTTCGGCACGTGGTTGCTGGCCGAGCCGGACGAGGTGGAGCCGTACCTGGCGGCGCGGCTGGGGAGGGAGCCGCTGGGGGCCACGTTCACGACGAAACGGCTCGGGGAGGCGCTCGCGGGCCGGCGCGCGCCCGTCAAGGCCGCGATCCTCGACCAGCGCCGGCTGGCGGGCGTCGGCAACATCTACGCCGACGAGGCGCTCTGGCGGGCGCGCATCCACCCGCAGCGGCCGGCCGGCGAGCTCGACCTGGAGGAGCTGCGCGCGCTCCACCGTGGGATCCGGGCCGCGCTCAAGGCAGGGATCGAACGACAGGGTGCGACGCTGCGCGACTACCGCACGCCCGACGGCGACTCCGGGCGGATGCAGCATGAGTTCAAGGTCTACGGCCGCGAAGGCGAGCCGTGCGGGCGCTGCGGACGGCCGATCGAGAAGATTCGCGCCGCCGGCCGGGGGACGTGGTTCTGCCCCGGGTGTCAGCGCATCGGCGACCCGAGTGACAACGGGTACGCGTAGACGTTCGAAAGCACATGGAAGCGGCGATAGGTCCGAGCGCCGGGACAGCCTGGGTCAAGTCGGAGGGCGGGGCGGAAAGCCCCGCTTTCTTCATGCTGCGAGGCGTTCGAGCTCGCCGCTGCGGTCGAGTTGCCACAGCTCGGTGTAACCGCCGATCGGACGGCCGTCGATCACGATCTGCGGCACGGTCCACCCGGCGGTCAGGTCGAGCAGGCGGCGGGGGAACCCGGGGTCGTCGTCGAGCGAGATCTCCTCGAAGACGATCCCGCGCGACTCGAGCAGGGTCTTCGCGCGGACGCAGTAGCCGCACCAGCGAGTCGTATACATCTGAATCGTGGCCATTGCCGCTCGAAAAGGGTGAGCGATCGCGGTGATTCCCGGCCTGCCCCGGCTCTACACTTGAGCGGGATGTCCGGCCGCTCCTACACGACCGAGGCGGTCGTGCTGCGTTCGTTCCGCCTGGGAGAGGCCGACCGGGTGCTGCACCTCTACACGCTCGACCGCGGGCGCGTCGGCGCGGTCGCGAAGGGCGTGCGCAAGACGAAGTCGCGCTTCGGCGCACGCCTCGAGCCGCTCAGCCACGTGGAGCTGCAGCTGCACCAGGGCAGCGGTGAGCTGCAGACCGTGACCGGCGTCGAGCTGCTGCACTCGCACCACGCCACGCGCGAGCAGCCCTATCGCCTCAGCGTCGGCCTCGTCGCCGCCGAGGCGATGCTGCGCCTCTTCCCCGAGCAGGAGTCGAACGAGCGCGCGTTCCACGCTCTCGCGCGCTTTCTCGAGCTCCTCGACGAGCTCGAGGCTCCGGACGGCCGCCCGCAGGCCGATCCGCTCGTCCTCAGCTTCCAGCTGAAGCTGCTGTGGCTCGCGGGCTACCTCCCGCACGTGACGAGCTGCGCCGAGTGCGGAGCCGAGACGGGCCTCGCCGGCTACTCGCCGCGCGCGGGCGGCGCCGTCTGCCGCGACTGCGCCACCGGTGCGCTGCCGCTCTCGCATGACGGCGTGCTCGGGATCGAGGGGCTGCTCCAGCGGCCGCTCGCCGAGGCGCACGCCGCGGGCCTCACGCCTCGGGGTGCGCGCGAGGCGCTGGGCGTGATCACCGCCTCGTACGAGTACCACGGCGGCTTCCGCCTCCGGACGCTCGCCTCCTGAAGGCGCTCCCTTGCGACGCCGGTCAGAAGTGGCCGCGGAGGTGTGCCGTCCCAGACGACGAGCGGGCCCGGCCAGGGGCCCGCTCTCGGACTCAGGCGTGTCCCACGGAAAAGGACACCAACAGGACGGTGGCGCCGCCTGGCTTCTTCCCTAGGATTGAGCGGCTTGGCCGTTCCGACCTACCAGGACACGATCCGCGCGCTCGAGGCCTACTGGGCCGACTACGGCTGCGTGCTCATGCAGCCGTACCACACCGAGCTCGCGGCCGGGACGATGAATCCGGCGACCTTTCTGCGCAGCCTCGGGCCGCGCCCGTGGAAGACCGCCTACGTCGAGCCGGTGATCCGCCCGCTCGACGGCCGCTACGGCGAGAACCCGTACCGCTTCCAGCACTACTTCCAGTACCAGGTCGTGATCAAGCCCGCGCCTGCGGACGTGCTCGACCTCTACTTCGGCTCGCTCGAGGCGATCGGGATCGACCTGCAACGGCATGACGTGCGCCTCGTCGAGGACGACTGGGAGCAGCCGACGCTGGGCGCGTGGGGGCTCGGCTGGGAGGTCTGGTGCGACGGGATGGAGATCACCCAGTGGACGTACTTCCAGCAGCTCGGCGGGTTCGACGTCGAGCTCGTGCCCGCCGAGATCACGTACGGGCTCGAACGGCTGTCGATGTTCCTGCAGGGCAAGCGCAGCGCATTCGAGCTCGAGTGGGCGCCCGGGGTGACCTGGGGCGACGTCTACCGCGACAGCGAGCGGCAGTGGTCGACGTACAACTTCGAGCTCGCGCCGGTTGACGTGCTCGCGCGGCGGTTCGGCGAGCACGAGGAGGAGTGCCGCGTCCTGCTCGAGCGGCGGCTGCCGCTACCGGCGTACGACCAGGTCGTGAAGGCCTCGCACGCGTTCAACCTGCTCGACGCGCGCGGCGCGATCTCCGCGACGGAGCGCGCGGCCTACATCGGTCGCGTGCGCAACCTCGCGCGTGAGGTCGCGCAGGTCTACCTCGAGCTGGAGGCCGATGGCGCCGCTGCTGCTTGAGATCGGCTGCGAGGAGCTGCCCGCCGGGGCCTGCCGCGAGGCGGAGGCGCAGCTGCCGGCGCTGGGAGAGCGCGAGCTGGGCGCGGCTCCGGACCGCCTCTTCGTCGGGCCGCGCCGGCTGGTGCTGCGCTTCGACGACCTGCCCGAGCAGACGCCGGACGAGTGGGTCAAGGGCCCGCCGATCGACCTGCGCGAGAAGGCGGCGGCCGGGTTCGCGAAGAGGCACGGCGTCTCCGTCGATGAGCTGGTCGAGCGCGACGGCTTCCTGGGCATCGAGCGGCCTGGCCGGCCGTTGCGCGAGGTGGTGCCGGAGCGGCTCGACGCGATCGTCCGCGGGCTGGCGTTCTCGAAGTCGATGCGCTGGGACGACAGCGGGATCCGCTTCGCGAGGCCGGTGCGCTGGACGTTGGCGAAGCTCGGCGACGAGACTGTGGTCGGCGACACGAGCTTCGGGCACCGCTTCAGCTCCGGCGCGCTTGAGATCCCGGCGGCGGACGTCTACGAGGAGCGCCTGCGTGCGGCCGGTGTCGAGCCGGACGCCGAGGAGCGGCGGCGGCTGATCGTCGAGGGCCTGGACGCGATCGGGGGCTGGAGCGACCCGGGCGGCGTCCTCGCGGAGGTGGTCCACCTGGTCGAGAGCGTGCAGGTGCTCGAGGGGAGCTTCGACGAGCGGTTCCTGCAGCTCCCCGAGCGCGTCGTCGTGACGGCGATGCAGTCGCACCAGCGCTACTTCCCGCTCGGCGGCAACCGGTTCGCCTTCGTCGCGAACGGCGGCGATCCCGAGCTCGTGCGGGCCGGGAACGAGAACGTGCTCGAGGGGCGGCTCGAGGACGCGAGCTTCACCTTCGACCGCGACGTCGGCAACGGGATCGACGCGCTCGCGGAGCGGCTCGCCGCGATCACGTACTTCAAGGGGGCGGGGTCGTTTGCGGACAAGACGGAGCGGCTGCGGCGGCTCGTCGGCGAGCTCGGCGGCGGCGAGGCGACGCTCGAGGCCGCGCGGCTGGCGAAGGCCGACCAGGCCTCCGAGCTCGTGCGTGAGTTTCCCGACCTGGAGGGCTACATCGGCGGGGAGTACGCGCGGCTCGCGGGGTATCCGGAGGCGGTCAGCGCCGCGATCGAGGAGCAGTACCTCCCGGATGCGGCGGGCGGGCCGCTGCCGCAGACGGAGTCGGGGAAGGTGCTCTCGGCGGCGGACAGGATCGACACGCTGGCGACGTCGTTCTCGCTCGGGCACCGTCCGTCCGGCTCGCGCGACCCGTACGGGCTGCGGCGCGCTGCGATCGGCCTCAACCGGCTGGGTGTGGAGGGGGGCCTGGTGGTGCCGCGCTCGCTCCTCCCGGACGACGTGCGGGAGTTCGTCGAGGAGCGGCTCGAGGGCCTGCTGGAGGTGCCGGTGGAGTTCGTTCGGGCGGCGCGCGCCTCGGCGGCACCGGATCTCGGCGGCGTGGCGCGACTCGCGCAGGCGCTGCACGAGGAGCGTGAGTCGCCGGCGTTCGACGGCGTCTACACGGCGTACGAACGTGCGCACCGGCTCGCGGGACGCTCGGCGGACGACGCCGCCGACGAGGTCGACCGCGGGTTGCTGAAAGAGGACGCGGAGCGGGCGCTCGCCGACGGGCTGGCGCAGGTTCAGGTCGATGGCGACGTGCGGCGAGCGCTCGAGTCGGGCGCGACGCTCGCGCCGCTGATGGAGCGCTTCTTCGACGAGGTGCTCGTGATGGACGAGGACGACGCGATCAGGGCCAACCGGCTGCGGTTGCTGCTCGACGTCCGCGACGCACTCGGGCGGCTCGGCGACTTCTCTCAGATCCCGCGCTGACGCCGTCGCCGCAGCCCGTTCCCATGTTCTCGCGCGAGGTACTACGGGTCCCGACCCGCCCCCCTGCCACGGCGCGAGCCTATCGACGAAACTCGCACGTGTCCGTGACGCGAGCGTGACGAAAGCGCAACGACGGCGGCGCGCCGGGCTACGCTCCTGCGCGTGAACAAGCCCCCGGTCGAGCTCCACGTCATCTCCGACTCAACCGGCGAGACCGCCGTCCGCCTTGTCCACGCGCTCGAGGCGCAGTTCCCGGAGCAGGAGTTCGAGGAGATCCGCCACCCGCGCGTCGAAACTGTGGATGACCTCCACCTCGCGCTCAACCGCGCGAAGGGCCGCGCCGCCGTGATCGTCTACACGCTCGTCCACCCGGAGCTGCGCGAGGCCGCCCGGGCGATCTGCCGCCGCTACAAGCTCCACTACTGCGACGTGCTCGGCCACCCGATCGAGGCGGTGGCACGCGTCGCCGGGGTCGCGGCGAAGATGAAGCCGGGCGCGCGGCCGCCGCTCGACTCGGCGTACTTCAAGCGGATCGCTGCGATCGAGTTCGCGGTCAAGTTCGACGACGGTGTCGGCGCCGGCCTCCACGACGCGGACATCGTCCTCGTCGGCGTCTCGCGCACCTCGAAGACGCCGCTCTCGATGTACCTCGGCTACCTCGGCTACAAGACCGCGAACGTGCCGGTGGTGAAGAGCATCGACCCGCCTTCGGCGCTGTTCACGATCGACCCGACGAAGATCGTCGGCCTCACGATCGACGCCCAGCGGCTGCGCGAGATCCGCAAGCAGCGCGCCCGCAGGCTCGGCGGCGACCAGCGGGCCTATGCGGAGCTGCTGGAGATCTACGCCGAGCTCGAGGAGGCGGAGTCGCTGCACCGGCGGCTCGGCTGCCCGGTGATCGAGATCTCCGACCTCTCGATCGAGGAGACGGCCGCGCGGGTGATCCGGCTCGTCGAGCAGCGTCGAGCCGAGAACGGGACGCGCGCACAGGCGCCCTTGGCGTGAAGCCGAAACCGCCGGTCCCGGTCTGGCGCTGGACCATGTGGTGGGCGATCCTGGGTTTCGCGGTCGTCGTCTTCTACGTGCTGCTGACGCCGGTGTGGATGGGGCTGCGCGCGCTTGCGTGGTTGGCAGACTTCCGCGCGCGGCGGCGACCCGGATACCGGCCACCGATCCGCAGCAGCCGCTAGAGCCGGCGGGCGACGACGTGGAACAGATGCCAGTGCTTCGGCTTGCCCATGGCCGTCGAGCCGTCCTCTTCGACCTCGTCGAAGCGCTCAACGTCGAAGCCTGCCAGCAACGCCTCGACCTCGGCGCGCGTGTGGAAGCTCAGGTCGTCCTCGTCGGACCACCCGTCCCGGTCGCCGAAGAGCTGGCCGCTGAACCGCCCACCGCAGTCGAGCGAGCGTTCGATTCGCCGCCAGAGGTCAGGGAACGCCCGAGGCGGGCAGAACGGCAGTGCGTAGCTCGAGTTGACGAGGTCGGCGCTCGGCCAGTCTGCGTCCTCGAACCGCGAGACCCGCGTCTCCAGCCGGCATCGCGCCCTGCCGGAGAGGTCGGGCCTGGACAGCAGCCGTTCGATCGCCTCTGCCGTGCCGTCGACCGCCAGCACGCTCCAGCCGCGGCGGAGCAGCTCCGCGGTGTCGCGCCCGGAGCCGCTGCCGAGGTCGACGGCGAAGCGCTCGCCCGGCTCCTCGTCGTCGAACCGTCGCAGCGCATCCAGGAGGGTCGGCCGCGGGTCGTCGCCGGCGGCGTCGTAGTACTGCGTCCACTCGGAGGCCACAGCGGCTGCAGATTCTCAGCTCGCCGGCGGAGCGGGCGCGGCGAGCGCCGCCGACAGCCAGCGCTCGAGCTCGACGAGCAAGCGCGGGTCGACGGCGTGCGGGAGCGGGTACTCGCGATAGATCACCTCGGCGCCTGCCGACTCGAGCAGCTCGCGGGCACGGCGGCTCCATTCGACCGAGATCACCTCGTCGAAGGTGCCGTGGCCGATCGCGACCGGCGGCAGGGGCGATTCGAGGTCGAGCTCGAAGCCCGGTACGGTCGGGATGAAGCCGCTCAGGGCGATCAGCGCCGCCGGCCGCGGGCGTCCGCGTGCGAGGCCGAGCGAGTACGCCATCACCGCGCCTTGCGAGAAGCCGCCGAGCACCGTCTGCTCCAGCCCGATCCCGGTCGTCTCGGCCAGCGACGAGAGCCACTCGGCGACGGCCTCGAAGGTCGGCAGGAAGGTCGCCGGATCCGGATAGCCGATCTCGCGCACCGCGTACCAGTGCGCGCCGCCCGGGGGCAGCGAGAGCGGCCCGCGCGGCGTCACGCCGAGCAGGCGGCGCTGCGGGTCGAGCAGATCGAGCAGCGGGTAGAGGTCGTGTTGGTCGGCGCCGCGGCCGTGGAAGAGGACGAGCAGGCCCTCCGGCTCGCCGTCGGCCGGGCGCTCGAGGTGGTCGATCGTCACTTGCCGGCGCGGATTGCGCGCACGTCCGGGAGCGGCGTCAGCACGTCCTGGAGCCGATCGCGGAGGTGCTCGTAGTTCGGCGGCAGCGAGAGGCGCTCGCCGAGCGTCTCGAGCGGCTCGTCCGCGGTGAAGCCCGGGCCGATGGTCGCGATCTCAAACAGGACGCCGCTCGGCTCGCGGAAGTAGATCGACCTGAAGTAGAAGCGGTCGATCACGGGCGTGGGGGAGGCGCCGCTCTCGGCGAGGCGCCGCTGCCACGCCTCGTGCTCCTCCGTCGGCGACGCCCAGGCGACGTGGTGCACGGTGCCCGCGCCCGGGATGCCGCGCTCGTCCGAGCGGTCGTACGTGTAGAACCCGCCGCGCTGCTCGCCGCGGGCCTCCCACCGCTCGTCGCCGGCGCGCTCGAAGGCCAGGGCCTCCTCGAGAAAGCGGCGGCTCTGCTCGGAATCGTGCGTGTAGGCGTGGATGCCGTTGAAGCCCTGCAGCGCGTGCTCGCCCGGCACCTCTGGGTGATCTGCGGTCAGCGGCTCGTCCGTGGTCTCGACGACGGCGAGCCGGTGGCGGAGCCCCTCCGGGTCGGGGAACGTGAGCGCGCCCTCGGCGCGGCCGGCGGCGACGCCTTCGTCGGCGAGCCGGCCCTCCCAGAAGTCGATCGCGTCCTCCGAGCCGACGCGCCACTCGACGGTGTGGATCATCCCCGCGCCCGCCTTGCCGCGCCGCGCGCCCGGGTACTCGAAGAACGTCATGTCGTTTCCCGGCGCGCCCTCCTCGTCGCCGTAGAAGAGGTGGTACACGGTCGGGTCGTCCTGGTTGACGCTCTTCTTGACGAGCCGGAGCCCGAGGACACGGGCGTAGAAGTCGACGTTCTGCGGCGCGTCCCCTGTGATCGCGGTGACGTGGTGGACGCCTTCGAGCTTCATCGCGCGCCCAGCGTACCCACTGGGACTCAGCGTACGCCGGCGGGGCTCCAGGCCGGATCGAGGACGCCGTTGAAGCGCCCTACGCGAGTCGCGCGGCCGCCGGTCGCCGGGATCACCGTCAACCAGCGCACGTGGCCCTGACGCCGGAGGGAGAAGCCGCTCGAGAAGGCGATCTGCCGGCCGTCGGGCGACCAGGTCGGGTGCTCGTCGTCGGCACGGCTGCGCGTCAGGCGTTTCAGGCCACTCCCGTCCGCGGCGACGACGTACAGCTCGCCACTCGGCGGGCAGGAGGCGGCCTCGCAGGCCGGCTCGTTGGCGTCCGTGAGGGAGACGAAGGCGAGACGGCTGCCGTCCGGCGACCAGGCGGGGGAGACGCCGCGCACCGGCGCCGCGCCGAGCTGCCGCACGCGCATGCCGTTCGCATCGGCGAGGTACAGCGTCGCCTCCTCGAGCGGCCGGTCGGCGGAGGCGAGGCGCGAGAAGGCGATCGCGCGCCCGTCGGGCGACCAGGCCGCGGAGAGGTCGATTCCGTTCGAGAGGAGCCGCGCGAGGTGCCGTCCCGACCGGTCGACGGTGAAGAGGCCCGCGCTCCGGGCCACGAGCGACTGCTCCACCCGCGTGAAGGCGATCCGCCGCCCGTCGGGCGAGAACGAGGGCATCGCGTCGAACGGCCCGCCCGTGAGCGTCGTGGGCGCACCGCCGCTCGCGGCGACCGACATCAGCCGCATGCGGTCGCTGCCCCAGTAGGGCAGGTTCCGCTCGAAGACGAGCCGGCGGCCGTGCGGCGCCCAGGTCGGGCCCGAATCGCCGCCGAGCGCCTGCAGGGTCGGGGGCACGGTCAGGCGGCGCAGGTGCGTGCCGTCGGGGCGGACGGTGTAGAGGCTCGTGAGGTCGCCGGTCAGGCCGCCGCCTTCGAGTGCGAAGGCGATCCGGCTTGGCGCGGGTGCTCCCCCGGCTCCAGGTGCGGCGACCAGCACGAGGGCGGCAACGGCCGCGAGGAGCAGGCGCTTCATCACCTCGAGCTTACGCCCGGCCGCGTCCGGCGGTTCGCGTGTCACGGCGCGCGGCTATGGGAAGATCCGTCGCGATGCGAGCGGACCGGCGCTATGTGTACGACTTCGAGGAGCCGTCCGAGGGCGGCCGCGAGCTCCTCGGAGGCAAGGGCATCGGCCTCGCCGAGATGACGCAGCTCGGCGTTCCCGTGCCTGCGGGCTTCACGATCACGACCGACGCCTGCCGCGCGTACATGGCGAGCGGCGGCGAGCTTCCCGACGGGCTTTCGGCGGAGATCGACGAGCACATCGACGCGCTCGAGCGGAAGACCGGCAAGCGCTTCGGCGACCACGATGACCCGCTGCTCGTCTCCGTCCGCTCGGGCGCCGCGATCTCGATGCCCGGGATGATGGACACGATCCTCAACCTGGGCCTCAACGACGTCGCGGTCGAGGGTCTCGCGGGCACGACCGGCAACGCGCGCTTCGCCTACGACTCGTACCGCCGCCTGATCCAGATGTACGGCGAGGTCGTGACGGGGATCGACGGGCAGCGATTCGAGCAGGCGCTGACCGACCTCAAGGCCGCACGCGGGGTGCAGCAGGACGTCGAGCTCGACGACGGCGACCTGCGCGAGCTCGTCGCCACCTTCAAGCGGATCTACGAGGAGGACACCGGCGGCCCCTTCCCGCAGGACGCGCGCGAGCAGCTGACGCGCTCGGTGCGGGCCGTCTTCGAGTCGTGGGACACGCCGCGGGCCCAGGTCTACCGGCGGGCGCACCGCATCCCGGACGACCTCGGCACCGCCGTCAACGTCGTGCAGATGGTCTTCGGCAACAAGGGTGAGGGCTCGGGCACCGGCGTCGCGTTCACGCGCGACCCCTCGACCGGCGAGCGCGGCCTCTACGGCGAGTTCCTCGCCGACGCGCAGGGCGAGGACGTCGTCGCAGGGATCCGCACGCCCGAGCCGCTGGCGGCGATGGAAGAGCGGCTGCCGCAGGCCTTCGAGCAGTTCCGCGACACGATGCGCCGGCTCGAGGAGCACTACAAGGACGTTCAGGACATCGAGTTCACCGTCGAGGATGGCCGGCTCTACCTGCTGCAGACGCGTTCGGCGAAGCGGACGGCGGCCGCGGCGCTGAAGGCGGCGGTCTCGATGGTCGAGGAGGGGCTGATCTCGCGCGAGGAGGCTGTCATCCGCATCGACCCTGCGCAGCTCGACCAGCTGTTGCACCCGATGATCGACCCGAGCGCGGAGCTCGAGATCGCCGCGCGCGGCCTGAACGCGTCTCCTGGAGCGGCCTGCGGCAAGGTCGTGCTCGACGCCGACAGCGCAGAGGAGCGCGGCAAGGCCGGCGAGAGCGTGATTCTCGTCCGCTGGGAGACGACCCCCGACGACATCCACGGCCTGATCGAGGCGAGCGGCATCCTCACCGCGCACGGCGGCATGACCTCGCACGCCGCCGTCGTGGCACGAGGGATGGGCAAGCCGTGCGTCGCCGGCTGCGAGGACCTTACGATCGATCTCGGCAAGCGCACGCTCGTGATCGGCGGGCAGCAGCTCGTCGAGGGCGACGTGATCACGATCGACGGCGGCACCGGCCGCGTCGTCGTCGGCGAGGTCGATCTCGTCCCGCCGCAGATCAACGAGGACTTCGAGACGATCCTCGGCTGGGCGGACGAGCTGCGCCGGCTGAAGGTGCGCGCGAACGCCGACACCCCCGACGACGCCGCCAAGGCGCGCGAGTTCGGCGCTGAGGGGATCGGCCTCTGCCGCACCGAGCACATGTTCATGGCCGAAGACCGGCTGCCGGTCGTGCGCGAGATGATCATGGCCTCGGGCGAGGACGAGCGGCGCGCCGCTCTCGACCGGCTGCTGCCGCACCAGCAGTCCGACTTCGAGGGGATCTTCGAGGCAATGGCGGGCCTGCCGGTGACGATCCGGCTGCTCGACCCGCCGCTGCACGAGTTCCTGCCGCCGCTCGAGGAGGCGCGCGACGAGCGGATGCGGGAGCGGATCAAGGCGCTGCAGGAGGCGAACCCGATGCTGGGCACGCGCGGCTGCCGCCTGGGCCTGCTCTGGCCCGAGATCTACGAGATGCAGGTGCGCGCGATCATCCGCGCCGCCGCCGCGGTCGAGGAGCGCACCGGCGAGGCTCCGCTCGTCGAGATCATGCACCCCCTCGTCGGCTTCGCCGAGGAGCTCAGCCGGCTGCGCAGGCTCACGATCGAGACGGCGCAGGAGGAGAGCGACTCGGTCGAGTACCTCGTCGGCACGATGATCGAGCTCCCGCGTGCGTGCATCCGCGCGGACGAGATCGCCGAGCACGCCGACTTCTTCTCCTTCGGCACGAACGACCTCACCCAGACGGCGCTCGGTTTCTCGCGAGACGACGCCGAGGGCAAGTTCCTGACGCGCTACCTCGAGGACGGCGTGCTCGAGCGGAACCCGTTCGAGACGCTCGACCAGAGCGGGGTCGGCGACCTGATGCGGATCGCCGTCGAGCGCGGCCGCGGTGTCAGGGAGGACCTGAAGATGGGGATCTGCGGCGAGCACGGCGGCGAGCCGGACTCGGTCGGCTTCTGCCACGGGCTCGGCCTCGACTACGTCAGCTGCTCGCCGTTCCGCGTGCCGCTCGCGCGCCTCGCCGCCGCCCAGGCGGCGCTGAAGGAAGCGGGCATCGAAGCCGTGACTGTCGGCGGCTGACCGTTTAGAGTCCCGCGCCGGGGATCCTGGAAAGGACGAGATGAGGCAGGTAGCACTGCTCTCCGTGCTCGCCGCGGCGTTGCTGGCGGCCGCCGGTTGCGGCGGCGGAGGCAACAAGGAGGCCACGAGGGCGGAGAATCCCCAGGCGAAGGCGGCCTGCGACGCCTCGCCCCTCTCGGGAACGCCGAATCTGCCGGCGAGCTTCCCGATGGTCGAGAACGCGACTCTCACCAAGCAGTCGACGCAGGGGCCGACCGAGGTCGTCGAGGGCTACTGGACAGGAGACCTGAAGGAGGCGCACGACGAGTACGTGAAGGAGTTCGAGGCTGCCGGCTACAAGGTGCTGTTCGAGGAAGTCGAGGAGCACGACTCGGAGGTCTCGTGGAAGGGCGAAGGCCGGACGGGGCAGGTAGCGCTCCGGGACGACTGCGGCGGCGGGAAGATCTACGTCCACATCACGAACCGGCCGGCCTGAGGCCCGGCGACGACGGCCGCAGCGGCAGAGCCGGCACGTCCTCTCCGGCCGGCGTCGCAAGCGAACGCCTTTTCCGCGCAGCTACGAGCCGAGCGGCGTGACGTACCGGCGGTACGCCGCTCGGCTCCGGGGCTTGTTCGCGAGGTCGAAGATCGACCCTGGGCGGCTCTCGTACCAGGAGAGCAGCTCGAGCCGCCGGTGGGTGCGCGCCCAGCCGCCCATGCGGCGGACGAAGCCGGGGTCGTCGAGTCCCCAGAGGCCCCACTCGGGGAGCGCGTAGGGCTTCGAGGGGTGCGCCCTGTAGAGGCGCTCGTTCGCGGCCCACTCGGCCTTGCCCCCGATGTCGTAGAGGTCGTTGCCGACGACGTCGACGAAGCGGTTGCCCGGGTAGTAGGCCTGCGCGCGATTGCCCGGGAGGTTCGGGCTGCCGTAGCCCTGCGGGTTCCAGATCACGCGCAGATCCGGGAGCGGATTGCGCTCGAAGTCGTGGCTCACTCCCGGGAGCCCGAGCCGGCGCAGGCGCGCGTTCAGGAAGTCCGCCGTGCCGCCATGGAGCAGCAGGTAGACGCGCGCGAACGCGTTGCGGAAGCTCGCGGTCGAGTGGGCGCGATCCTTCAGGCGGCCGCTCGCGGTGTAGGCGCAGTACGCATTCCAGTGGCCGTTCATCTCGGGGAAGGGCCGGATGTAGATCGGCCGCGCCCAGGCGGCGATCGCGCGGTTGAGCGCCGTCAGGTAGTCGTCGCCCCGACCGCGGGCGACGCCGAGGGGCATGATTGCCTCGCGCCTGTTCGGCCAGCCGCTCGAGGTCGTGAAGCCGACCATCGGCACCGGGCCGTGGGTCGAGAACTGCACGGCCAGCCGTGCGCCCCAGGTGTTGCCCTGGTTCCAGCCGAGGATCACGTGGCCGACGGTCGAGCGCTGTCCGGTCTGCGAGGCGAAGCGTGCGGGGTTGCCGAGCACGCCGAGCGAGACCCGCGCGGCTGCGGAGGGGGCGAGCGCGAGTGCGATCGCGGCGATGACCAGCAAGCGGCCCACGGGCGCCAGTATGCCGCCGATTCTCCCCGGCCGAGGGATCGCGCGCGGGCCCTACGCAGCCGATCTCCGTGAGGAGATCGACCACCGGCGAGCGGCCCGCCGAAATGTCTCCTGGAGGTGCCGGGCCCTGTGAACTCCCGAGAGCAGCGAATCAAGGCGGCGGCGGCGATGTTCCTGACCGTCTCGCTCTTCCTCGTCCGCGGCGCGCACGCGGCTCCTCAGGCCGGTGCCTGCACGATCGTCGGCACGCCGGGTCCCGACCTCCTGTTCGGGACGCCGCGGGCCGACGTGATCTGCGGGCTCGGCGGGAACGACGTGCTGGACGGCAACAGCGGCAACGACGTCCTCAAGGGCGGCCCGGGCCGCGACCTGCTGAATGGCGGCGACGGCAACGACATGCTCTTCGGCGGCCTCGGCAACGACAAGCTGCAGGGCGACCACGGGCGCGACGCGATCTACGGCGGGCCTGGAAACGACATCTTCTTCGCGTGGGACGGCTTCGCCGACCGGCTCGACGGCGGCACCGGCACCGACCGCGCCTTCCACGACAAGCTCGACCGGCTGTACGCGATCGAGCGCGGCGGCTGAGCTAAGACGGCTGCATCGGCAAAGCCGGCACGGCCTCTATGGTCGGCGTCGCAAGCGACCGCCTAGGCGTAGCCGCGGACGCGCCAGTACGCGACCGCGAGGCTGAGCAGCCCGACACCACAGACGCCGGCGATCCCCCACAGGCCGACGCGGCTGTACGCGGCGTGGCCGCGGCCGAACTTCGACAGCACGAGCGTGCAGAGCGCGCCGCCGATCAGGCCGCCGATGTGGCCGCCGATCGAGATGTTCGCGAGCGTGAACCCGAGGATCAGGTTGATCACGATCAACGCCGCCGCCGAGCCGCCGAGCACGTAGTTCCGCTGCCGCTCGAGCACGAGCGCGGCGCCGAGGATGCCGAAGAGCGCGCCCGAGGCTCCGACCACCGGCGTCGCCGGCGTGTGCACGAGCGCTCCGGCCGAGCCCGCCAGCGCCGAGACGAAGTAAACGAGCAGGAACCGCCCGCGGCCGAGCGCCTGCTCCACGGCCGAGCCCACGATCCAGAGGAAGTACATGTTGAACGCGATGTGGAGCAGGCTCGCGTGCAGGAACGCCGAGGTGATCAGGCGCCACCAGTCGCCCTGCGCGACGGCCGGCCCGAAGAGCTCCCACCTGCTGAAGAGCGAGCCGCCTGGGCTGTTCAGGCCGGCGCCCTGAGCAATGGTGACGACGTAGATGAAGACGTTGACGCCGATCAGGATCTTCGTCATCAGCGCGCCGGTCCCCTCGAACGTGCCGCGCCGCACGCCTGCCGAGATCCGCTTCGCGCCCTGCGGCTTCCCCGAGTGCTCCGGGCAGCGCTGGCCGACGGGGGCCGGCGTCATGCACTCGGCGCAGATCGGCCGTCCGCACTCGGAGCACGAGACGAACGTCTCGCGGTCGGGATGTCGGTAGCAGTAGGGCACCTGGAGACCTCGAGTAGCGTAGTGCGGCCATGCGCTGTCACGTCGCTTCTCGCGTCACTGGCCGGCGCGGGCTCCCGCCGGGCGGAGCCCGGCTCCGCCCCCGCCTCGCGTGTCTGACGGCACTGCGCTCTCCGGGGCCGGGCACGAGGCACTGTCCCCTCCGGCGCAGCACCGCCAGCCACGCGCCAGAGACGCGAGAAGCCCGTCGTGAGGGTTCACGTCGCGTCACCCCGGCCGAGGCCGCCGCCGCGCCGCTCGGGATCGTGGTCGACGTGATGCGCGCGACCTCGACCATCGCGCAGGCGCTGGCGGCCGGCTACAGCCGGGTGCTCTGCTGCGGGGAGATCGACGACGCGGTCGCGCTGCGGGCGGAGCTGGGCGACGAGGCGATCACCGGCGGCGAGCGCGAGGCGCAGCGGGTGGAGGCGTTCGACGCCGGAGCCTCGCCGCGCGAGTTCCGCCAGCCGCAGGCCGAGACGCTGATCCTCTCGACGACGAACGGGACGCGTTCGGTGCTCGCCGCCTCGGCCGCCTGCGACGAGGTCGTGCTCGGCTCGCTGCTGAACCTCGACGCGGTCGCCTCCCATGCGCGCGATTCCGGTGCGGACGCCGTGGTCGTGCTCTGCGCGGGCTACAAGGGCGCCTTCGCGATCGACGACGCGTACTGCGCCGGCCGGATCGTGCGGCTGGTCGGCGCCGAGCGCACCGACGCCGCGATCGCGGCCGAGCTGGTGGCCGAGCGCTTCCCGACCGCGCTCGAGGGGATCAACGCGCGGACGTATGGCCCGCCCGGGCTCGAGGAGGACATCGCCTTCTGCGCGCAGGAGAGCGTGCTCGACGTCGTGCCGCGGTTCTCGGGGATGGTCGGCCCGGCGGCCGAGATCGTGCTCTAGCCGCGCAGGGCCCCGGCCGCCCCGTCCCAGCGCCAGTCGCGCCCTCGGCCGAGGTGCGTGCCGCCGAGCCAGCTGTCGAGCCCCGCCACCTCGACGCGGTCGGCCTTCCCGGCCAGGACGTCGCGGCCGAGGGCGGTCAGGGCGACGGGCGCCGCAGCGAAGACTCTCGGATCGCCGAGCGGCGGGGGTGGCGGGAGCTCGTCGACGAGCGGCTGCAGGTCGGCCAGGCGCTTCCAGATCCAGGCGTCGCCGGCGAACACGGCCTCCTCGCGCGCCTGGCTCAGGGCGAAGAGCTCGAGCGGGCGCGTGGGCCCTTCGAGCAACGGCTCGAGGAGCTGGCGCTCGGTCCGCGAGAGCCCGTGCTCGGCGTCGGGCAGCTCCTCCAGCAGGCGGTGCAGCGCCGGGCCGAGGAAGGGGAGGGCGGAGGTGTCGCGGTCGAGCAGGGCCGCCAGCGCGGTGGGCTCCGGTGCGCGGAAGGCATCCCAGGCCTCGCGTGCGAGCGCGAGTACCTGCGCGCTGACCGGCTCGCGGGCGGGCCAGAGCGCCTCGAGCTCGTCTGGCCCCAGCGGTCCGAGGTGCTCGTGCGCCTGGATCAGCTCGGGGCCCTCGGCAGTGAGCGCGAGCGCCTGCAGCAGCTGCAGCTGGTCGTAGAGGTCGTGCTCGAACCAGAGCACGACGTGGCGGCCCGACGCGAGGGCGTGCGTGAAGAGCCGGTCGCGTCGCTCGAGCGACTCCAGCAGCGAGCGCTCGGACCCCCAGCCGCACTCGCTCAGGAAGCGCGCACGGACTACCCGCAGCTCTTGCTCCGGAACCGCCGGCACCGGCCCCTCGTGCAGCACGTCCTGCCACGAGAGCACGGCCCCGCCGAGGCCCGTCTGGCGAAGAGTGTTGCCCGCGCTCTCGCCGTTCGTGACGTGCAGGAGCGGCCCGAGCTCCGGGTCGCGCCCGCCGCGCGCGAGGTAGGCCGCGCCGCAGGTGCAGCGGTCGAGCGAGTCGCAGGCGCACCCGAGCACGCGCGCGAGCTCGTCGCGGACGCGGTGCAGGCTCGCGAGCTTCGCGTCGACCTCGTCGATCTTCTGGGCCAGCCGCACGCGGATCGACTCGTGCGCGCGCCCGCCGCGGGTGAGGCGCGCGTGCTCGGCGATCTCGTCGAGCGTGAAGCCGAGGCCCTGCGCCTCCTTGATCGCCTTGACGAAGCGGACGGTCTCCTCGTCGTAGGCGCGGTGGCCGTTCGGCGTTCGTCCGGGCTCGGCCAGTAGGCCGCGGCGCTCGTAGTAGCGGAGCGTCTCGATGTTCACTCCCGCGCGTCGCGCGACCTCTCCGATCCGCATGACGAAGCCAGCTTAGACCTGTACTCGGGTACGGATGTCAAGCGCGGGCTAACTGCGCTTCGTTTCAAGTGCCTCCCCCGCGATAGGCGCAGCATCGTTCGGCGCGTTAGACGCACGCCCGCACCCGAAGAGCGGCGGGCCCTGCTCTGGCGAGAGGCGTCTAGTGACCGTGGGCGAGCCAGGGCCTCCGATGTCCGTGCGCTGTATGCGGCGCGCTGTACTCCTCCTTGCGGTAGAGCATCGCCGCCAGCATCGCCGGGATCATCAGCATCATCTGCATCCCGAGCACGCCTCGCGCCGGGATCGCGTCAAAGGCGTAGAGCACGAGCGCCGGCAGCAGTGGCACGTTCATCGCCAGCGCCATCTCGCCGCCCCGCTCCCAGCTGTGGCCGCGGTAGCGCATCCACAGCACCATCGGCACGGTCATGTTGAACGCCATCGCAAAAGCCGCCAGCCCGACGTGGTCGCGCCAGGCGGCGGCAAAGCCGCTGCCGAAGGCGAGCTGGTGGAACGCGCCGAACGCAGCGCCGAGCACGCACATCCCAAGCATCATCACGGCGACCATCTCGAAGAAGTGGCGCAGGAAGCGGCGCGCCTTCTTGCCTTGCGGCTGAACGGTGACGACTGCGGTCTCCATGGGTGCACCCCCTTGGCGGAAAGGCGCATCGTCACATTCGCCACGATCCCTGAGCATCCGCACAACCTCGTAAGACGGGTGCGGGAAACCCGCGGAAAGCCCATCCCTTCAGCGCCGCCTCAGCATGATTCCGCGCCGGGTAGCAGTCGTGGTCCCACGGCGATGACTTCGCCTCCGAAGAAGGGCGGGCCTTGGGCCGCTGCCGGACGCGGGCGCACTGTCGAGAGAGGAGGTCAGGGCAGGCGAGGCCGCAGGCCGACCTCGCCCGCCATCGGCTCCCGGTTGCTTGACAGCGAACACATGTTCGTGTAGAACATACGTTCCCGTGATCGCCTGTCTCGTCATCCCCGGGTTCGAGCTTCGTGCCGCGTTGCGCGAGCGGCCGCGGCTGCAGCTCGAGCCGGCGGCGCTCGCGCCCGAGCCGGGCGCCGAGGCGCTGCTGGGCTCGGTGACCACGGCCGCGGAGGCGGCCGGGGTGCAGCCGGGGATGCGGCTGGGGGAGGCGCTCGCGATGTGTCCGTCGCTCCAGCTCGTCGATCCCGATCCCGCCGCGGCCGAGGAGGCCTGGGAGGAGATCGTGCGGCGGCTCGAGGACGCGGGCTTCGCGGTCGACTCGGCCGCGCCCGGCTGTGCGTACTTCGAGACGAGCGGGGTGGAGCGGCTCTACGGCGGGCTCGAGTCGGCGCTGAAGCGCGCCCTGAAGGCCGCGGGCGCGGGTTGGGACGCGCGCGTGGGTGCCGCGACCCGGCGCTTCGCGGCGCTGGCCGCGGCGAACGTCGCGCGCTCGGGGCAGGCGCTGGTCGTCTCCGACGAGCGGACGCGGGAGTTCCTCGCGCCGCTCCCGGTGAGCCTGCTGCCGATGGAGGCCCGCAGGCGCGCGGAGCTGGAGGAGCTGGGAGTGAAGAGGCTTGGCGAGCTTGCCGGGCTTCCGGGTGGCGCCGTGGCCGAACGTCTGGGGCCGGACGGCCGGCGCGCCTGGGGCCTGGCGAGGGGTGGCTCGAAGCGCCGCGTCCGCGGGCGCAGGCCCGCGGCGGAGCTGTTCGAGGCACTCGAGTTCCCCGAGGCCGTCGGGAACGAGCTGACGCTGCGGCGCTCGCTGGGCGTCCTGCTCGACCGGCTGCTCGCACGGCCGGAGCGAGGCGGGCGGCCCCTGCGCAAGGTCGCGCTTGCGGGGCGCCTGGTCGGCGGCGGCTCGTGGCGGCGAACGGTGACGCTTCGCGACGCCACCGCCGATCCCGCCCGCCTGCGCGCCGCGCTCGCGCCGAAGCTCACCGACCTGCCGGCGCCCGTGGTGATGCTGCGGCTCGAGGCGCTGGTGCTCGCCGAGTCGGTCGGCAACCAACTCGAGCTCGTCCGGCCCGAGGGCGACGAGCTGCGGGCGCACTTGAGCGAGGGCCTGCGCCAGGTCCGAGCGGGCACCGGGTCGGGATCCGTCTGCACCGTCGTCGAGGTCGCACCGTGGTCGCGCCTGCCCGAGCAGCGAGCGCTGCTCGTCCCACGCGACGACTAAGGCGTCGCTTGCGATGCCGTCCAAGAGTCGTGCCGGCTTTGCCGGCGCGACGTCTCGATCGTCGCTTGCGATGCCGTTCAAGAGTCGTGCTGGCTTTGCCGGCGCGACGTCTCGATCGTCGCTTGCGATGCCGACGATGAGAGCCGTGCCGGCTTCGCCGGTACGGCGAATAAACGAGCCGGTGGGCGTGCTCGTGGAAGCGCACGTCGACGGCTCGCCGCGGGCGGTCAACCGCTCGCCGGTCGCGCTGGTGCGGGAGGAGTGGCGCGTGGTCGACCGCTGGTGGACGGAGGAGCCGGTCAGCCGGCGCTACTTCGACGTCGTCCTCGCAGGCGGTGAGCACGCGGTGGTGTTCCTGGACGAGGAGGCCGGCCGCTGGTTCAGCCAGCGAGGAATCTGACGGGGTCAGCCGTTGCGGCGCAGGCGGTCGACGAAGCCGCCGGGCGGCGCGTGCAGGTTGAGGAAGCGAATCGGCCCAGGCCCGGGGTTGCGAAAGCCGTGGACAGAGCCCGGCGGCGCGGCTACGAAGCTGTCCGGCCCGGCGACGTGCGACTCGTCGCCGACGCGAAACTCGATCTGTCCTTCGAGGACGTAGAACGCGTCGACGTGGTCGGCGTGCGTGTGCGGGTCGACGCCCTCGAACTCCGGCAGGAAAGTCATGTCGATCGCGGTGAGCTGCGGCAGGTCGCAGAGGATCCGCAGCGTGCTCGTCTCGTGCCCGATCGTCTCGGCGTCGTCGGGCGAGGCCAGCACGGCGTCCTCGAAGGGCCGCCCACCGTCGGCCGGCGGGTCGTGCTGGTCGAAGCTCGGGTCCGGCCGTCCGCGGATCTCGTTCCCGAAGCCGACCGAGGGCGTGTGCAGGTTGAGGAAGGTGGCGGTGGCGGCGCTCGAGTTCCGGAACGTGTGCACGACGTTCGGCGGCGCGGCGGCGAGCATCCCCGGCGTCGCGCGCACCTTCTGAAGGTGCGGCCCGAGCGAGAGCTCGATCTCGCCCTCGAGCACGTAGAACGCGTCCGTGTGGTGCAGGTGGATGTGGGGCTGCGGTCCCTCCTCGCCCGGCGCGTAGCGGAACCAGGTCACGATCAGCTCGTCGAGCTCGGTGAGGATCCGCAGCGTCTTCTCGGCGCGGTCGGCGACGGTCTCGCCTTCGCCGGGTCGTAGGAGCAGCGGCCGGTGGTCGTCGAGCTGCACGCGCATTCAGCCTATTCGTTCCTCGACGGCGCGTCGCTGCCGGAGGAGCTCGCGGCGCGGGCGGCGGAGCTCGGCTACGAGGCGCTCGCGCTGACCGACCACGACGGTGTGTACGGCTCGCTCGAGTTCGCGCACGCGGCCAAGGCTTTCGGTGTGCGGCCGATCACGGGCGCCGAGGTGACGCTGACCGACGGCTCGCACGTGACGCTGCTGGTCGAAAGTGCGGAGGGCTACGCGAACCTCTGCCGGTTGCTGACGGCCGCCCACGCGGGGACGAGGCCGAAGGAGGGCGCCGACCCGTTGCCGCCGTCGCTCGACGCGGCACTGCTGGCGGAGCTGAACGACGGCCTCGTCTGCCTCTCCGGCTGCGCGCGGCACGGGCTCGCGCTCCGCAACCCGAACGGCGCGGCCGTGCTCGCGCGCGCGTTCGGGCGCGAGCGCTTCTTCGTCGAGCTGCAGCGTCCGTACGAGCGCGGCGACGCGCGCCGGCTCGCGGCGCTGCGCGACCTCGCCGCGGCGCTCGGGGTCGACACGGTCGCGACCGGCGACGTCCACGCGCACCACCCCCGGCGCGCCGGGCTCCAGGACGTGCTGGTCGCGATCCGCTGCCGCACCTCGCTCGACGGTTGCGAGGCGGAGCGGCGCGGCAACCTCGAGAGCGTGCTCGCTTCGCCCGCCGAGCTCGAGGAGCGCTTCCCGCTCGACCGCGAGGCGGTCCGGCGCACCGGCGCGCTCGCCGAGCGGCTCGAGTTCGACCTGACCGAGGACCTCGGCTACCGCTACCCCGACTTCTCCGACACCGGCGAGCCGGCGATCCGACAGCTGGCAGGCGTATGCGACCGCGCCTTCACGGAGCGCTATGGCGACGCGAACGGACAAACGCTGCACGTTCCAGGATCACGTTCACGACTGCGGATCTTGGCGCGCGAACGTCTTCAGGAAGAGCTGAAGCTGATCGACGAGCTCGGCCTTGCCGGGTTCTTCCTTCTGCACTGGGAGGTGCTCGAGCTGGCGCGCGAGTGCGCGCTCGAGGTGCGGGGCGGTTCGCTCGCGCGGAACGTCCTGCCGCCGGGCCGCGGCCGAGGGAGCTCGGTGGGCTCGATCGTCTGCTACCTGACCGGCCTCTCGCACGTCGACCCGGTGCACGCCGGCCTCTCGCTCGGTCGCTTCCTCAACCGGGAGCTGGTCTCGGTGCCGGACATCGACCTCGACTTTCCCCGCGACATCCGCGAGAAGCTGATCGTCGCCGTCTGCGAGCGCTACGGCCACGAGCACTCGGCGCTCGTCGCGAGCTTCTCGACCTACCACGCGCGGGGCGCGATCCGCGACGTCGGCAAGGCTCTCGGGCTCCCGTTCGGCGAGCTCGAGCGGCTCGCGCGCCTCACCGACGGCAACCCGTACCGCGTCGGCGAGGAGCTCGCGAAGCTGCCGGACGCGGAGGCAAAGCTCGCATCGCCCCGGTGGCGCGCCTTCGCCGAGCTCTGCGGCGAGATCGGCGGCCTGCCGAGGCACGTCTCGCAGCACCCGGGTGGGATGGTGATCTCGACCCGCCCCCTCGTCGAGCTCGTGCCCGTGCAGCCAGCCGCGATGGCCGGCCGACAGCTCTGTCAGTGGGACAAGGACTCGTGCGCCGACGCGGGCTTCCTGAAAATCGACCTGCTCGGGCTCGGGATGCTCTCCGCGGTCGAGGATTGCGTCGAGCAGATCGCGAGCGTCCACGGGGAAACCATCGATCTGTCGCGCGTCCCGCTCGACGACCGCGAGGTCTACGGCGAGATCCAGCGCGCCGACACGATCGGCGTCTTCCAGATCGAGAGCCGCGCCCAGATGCAGTCGCTACTGCGCACGCGCCCGGAGAACCTCGACGACCTGACGATCCAGGTCGCGCTCGTGCGGCCGGGCCCGATCCAGGGCGGCGCGGTGCACCCGTACATCGAGCGCCGTGCGAAGCGGCGCGTCGACCCGTCCTACGAGCCACCGGTCGACCATCCGTCGCTGCGCGAGCCGCTGCGCGAGACACTCGGGGTGATCGTCTTCCAGGACCAGGTGCTCGAGGTGGCGATGGCCCTGGCCGGCTTCTCGATCGGCGAGGCGGAGGGGCTGCGCCGGGCGATGAGCCGCAAGCGCTCGCTGGAGGCGATCGAGGCGTTCCGCGGCCGCTTCGTCGAGGGTGCCGTCGCGTGTGGGGTCGGCGCGGAGGTCGCGAACGGGGTCTTCGACAAGCTGGTCGGCTTCTCGGGCTTCGGCTTTCCGAAGTCGCATGCGGCGGCTTTCGGGCTGCTCGCCTACCAGTCGGCGTGGCTGCGGCACCACTATCCCGCCGAGTTCCTGTGCGCGCTGCTGAACGCGCAGCCGATGGGGTTCTACCCGCCGTCATCGCTCGTGCGGGACGCCCAGCGGCGCGGGGTGGAGGTGCGGCCGCCGGCTGTGAACCTGAGCGCGGCGGAGTGCGCCCTCGAGGGGAAGTCGGTGCGCGTGGGGCTCTCGTACGTGCGCTCGCTGGGGAAGGAGGAGGCGAAGACAGTTGCGGCGGAGCGGGAGCGGCGCGGGCCGTTCTCGGGCGTGCGGGAGCTGGCGCAGCGCACGGGGCTCGACCGTGCGCGGCTGGAGGCGCTGGTCGCGTCGGGCGCCTGCGACGCCCTTGGCCGCCACGGACGGCGCTCACTGCTGTGGGAGCTCGGGTTCGCGCCGCGAGCGCAGACCGTGCCCGGAAGCGGGGGCGAGGAGAGCCAGCTCGCGCTGCCGCTCGACCCGACCGCGGAGACGCCCGCGCTGAGGGAGCAGACGGCGTGGGAGCGGATGCTCGCCGACTACCGCACGACGAGCCTCTCGGTCGGCGTTCACCCGCTCACGCTGCTGCGGCCACACCTGCCGGAGTGGACGCTCTCGAGCCGGGAGCTCGCGGAGGCGCAGGCGGGGCGGGTCGTCGCCGTCGCCGGGATGGCCGTCGCGCGGCAGCGGCCCGCAACGGCGAACGGCGTCGTGTTCATGCTGCTCGAGGACGAGTTCGGGCAGATGAACCTGATCATCCCGCCGACCGTGTACGAGCGCTTCCGCCCGCTCGTGCGCGCCGAGCCGTTGCTGCTGGCACGCGGCCGCTTCGAGCGCGTCGGCCGGAACCAGAACGTCCTTGTGCGAGAGCTGGAATCGCTCGGGCCGATCGCTCGCCGCTGCGCCGATAACGCCGACGTCTTCGGCTCGCTCCCGGCCGCACACCACTTCGGTCACCGCTGAAGCCCCGCCGCCCTGCGCCGAAGAGCTCATACCCCCACCCTGAGGGTGGGGCTGCAACCCACCTCCCTCGCGGTCGACGGTAACGCGTCTCGGCGCACCGATGGGTGACGGCTTCGTGCCGTTTGCGAGCCGGTTCGTCCACAACGAGCGCCGCCGCCGCCCATTTAATCCTGGGCAGAATCCGCGCCGATGGAGCGCGTCGACGGCTACGCCCCGATTCGCGAGTATGCGCTCGTGGGCGACGGCCGCACCTCCGCGCTCATCGCCCGTGACTGCTCGGTCGACTGGCTCTGCCTGCCGAACGTCGACTCGCCCTCGGTCTTCGCCCGCATCCTGGACGCCGACCGCGGCGGCGCGTTCCGGCTCGAGCCCACTGTTCGCTTCGAGGCCGAGCGCCGCTACCAGCCTGGCTCGAACGTGCTCGAGACGACCCTCACGACGGGCCAGGGCCGGGTTCGCGTCACCGACGCGATGACGCTCACGGACGTCCGGCGCATCTCGCCCATGCGCGAGCTGGTGCGAAAGGTGGAGGCGCTCTCGGGCACAGTGCCTCTCCGCTGGTCGTTCGAGCCGCGCTTCGGCTACGGCCGGGCAGAGACGCGCATCGAGCGCCGCGCCGGCCGCTGGTTCGCCCACGCCGGCTCCGACGCGCTCGTTCTGGGCCTGTGCGACGCAGGCGAGGGCGCCCTGCGCGACGGCGTCGTCTCGGGCGGGCTCGAGCTCGTCGAAGGCTCGAGCGCGATCCTCTCGCTCTCGGCCGCGCACAACGAGCCCGCCGTCATCCCCGGCCGCGACGACTCCGAGCGTCGCCTCGAGCGCACCGTGCGCTTCTGGCCCGAGTGGGCGAGCCGCGTCGACTACGACGGCGCCTGGCGCGACGCCGTCGTCCGCAGCCTGCTCGTCCTGAAGCTGCTCACCTTCGCGCCGTCGGGCGCAATCGTCGCCGCGCCCACGACCTCGTTGCCGGAGTGGGTCGGCGGCGGGCGCAACTGGGACTACCGCTTCACGTGGCTCCGCGATGCGAGCTGGACGCTCGACGCAATGCTGCGGCTCGGCTTCCACGACGAGGCGCACGCCTTCTTCTGGTGGCTGATGCACGCGTCGCGCCTGACCCAGCCCCGGCTGCAGATCCTCTATCGGATCGACGGCTCCGAGCACACCGAGGAGCGCGAGCTGCCTGAGCTGTCCGGCTACCGCGGCTCGGCGCCGGTGCGGATCGGGAACGGTGCGCGCGACCAGCTGCAGCTCGACCTCTACGGCGGAGTGCTGGAAGCAATCTGGCTGTACGGCAAAGCGGTCGGGCACCTCGACGGCGACACCGGCAAGGAGGTCGCCCGCATGGCGGATTACGTCGCCGAGCACTGGCGCGACCGGGACAACGGCATCTGGGAGGTGCGCGACGAGCGGACGCACTACACGCAGTCGAAGGCTCTCTGCTGGGTCGCCCTCGACCGCGCCTGCGCGCTTGCCCGGGAAGGGATGATCACCGACCGGAGCAGGCGCTGGCGCGCCGAGGCCGACGAGCTCCAGCGCTTCGTCGACAACGAGGGCTGGGACGAGCAGCGCCGCAGCTACGTCCGCGCGCCGGACCGGCGCGAGCTCGACGCGAGCCTGCTCACGCTGGCGCTGCTCGGCTATCACGACCCGCGCAGCGAGCGCATCCAGGGCACGATCGCGGCGATCGAGCGCGAGCTGCGCGAAGGCCCGTACGTCTACCGCTACCGCGGCGAGGACGGGCTCGTGGGCGAGGAGGGCGCGTTCCTGACCTGCTCGTTCTGGCTCGTGGACGCGTACGCGCGCGCCGGACGGCTGAACGACGCGAACGCGTTGATGGAGCAGCTCGTCGGGCTCGCGAACGACGTCGGGCTCTACGCCGAGGAGATCGACCCGCGCACGAACGAGTTCCTCGGGAACTTCCCGCAGGGCCTGACGCACCTCTCGCTCGTGAACGCGGCGGTGTCGATCGCCGACGCGGAAGCCGGGCGGAAGGCCGCGTGACGATCTGGGGCGCGCTCGCTGGCGGGGCCGTCGGCACCATCGTGCTGACGAGCGCGCTGCGCATCGCGCAGGAGGTGGGGTGGACCCGGATGGACATCCCGCTGCTGCTGGGCACCGCGTTCACAGACCGTCGCGGCCGGGCGAGCGTGCTCGGCTACGCGATCCACTTCGCGAACGGCCTGATCTTCGCGCTCTGCTACTACGCGGTCTTCCGCGCCGTCTCGCACGCGGGCTGGCTCTTCGGCGCACTGCTCGGGGTCGTCCACGCTGGGCTCGCAGGCGGGGCGCTGATGACCGTCCTGCTCCCCGCGGTGCACCCGCGGATGGGGACGCCCTGGTCGGACGCGGAGGAGACGCCGCTGCTCGAGCCCCCGGGCTTCCTGCTGATGAACTACGGGCGGCGCACGGTGATCTGGACCCTGCTCGCGCACGTGGCCTACGGCGCGATCGTCGGCGGCTTCACCGCGCGGCTCGGCTAGCGGTTCTCGATCTCGAGCCCGAAGCGCGGAAGCCGCCGCGCGACGGCGCGGTTGAACGCCTGCTCGTACTCCTCCGCCGTGGCCTCGTCCAGCGTCGAGGCGAAGTGGTCGCGGAGGTCGGCCAGGATCTCCGTGCCCGTCTCGACGAGGTCCTGGTAGTCGCCGAAACGCTCTTCCGCCCCCTCGCGCTCCGAGCGGTCGTAGGCGCGCTCGGCTTCGTCGCAGGCGTCGAGAAGCTCCAGGTTGTCGCGGACGAAGAGGTCGAGCTGCCGCGAGATCACGTCGTCGAAGCGGCCCTTCCTCAGCACGCTCCTAGACTAATCCGGCCGTGAGTCTGCTCGTCCGCACCTGGAACGTCTTCCACGGCAACACGACCCCGCCCGAGCGAGCGGGCCATCTCGAGGAGATGGTGCGCCTGGCCAGCGACGACGAGCCCGACGTGCTCTGCCTCCAGGAGGTGCCGGTCTGGGCGCTCTCGCGTCTCGGAGGCTGGAGCGGGATGCAAACGTTCGGTGCCGTCGCCAGGAGGCCGCTGCTCGGGAGCGCGGAGCTCGGGCACGCAATCACCCGACTGAACTACGGGCTCTTCCGCTCCGCCTTCACGGGCCAGGCGAATGCCATCCTCCTGCGCCCCGGGCTCCGCGCGCTCGGCACCGGGGCAATCGTGCTCAATCCGCCGAGCTTCCGCCGGCGCGTCGCCCACGAGCTCGACCTCGACATGAGCGTGCAGGTGAAGTGGGGCGAGCGGCGCGTCTGCCAGACCGTGCGGACGGAGGCTCTGGTGATTGCAAACCTCCACGGCTCCAGCGTCCCCGACTGGCGCGTGCCCGACGCCGAGCTGATGCGCGCCGCGGTCTTCGCGGACTCCTTCGGCAAGCCCGGCGAGGTGCTGGTGCTCGCGGGCGACTTCAACGTCATCCGCGAGCACTCCTCGACGCTGCCCGAGCTGGTCGAGTGGGGATTTACGAAGCCGATCTCGTGGATCGACCAGGTGCTCGTGCGCGGGGCGAAGTCGGGCCACGCGCACCGTTGGCCCGACGAGCGGCGGCGTGCAGGCGGCAAGCTCCTGTCCGACCATGCTCCGGTGGAGGTGACGATCGGATGACGTTCGAGGAGGCGAGGGCGCAGTTTCCGGTGCTCGAGCACCTTGCGTACCTGAACGCCGGCACGAACGGGCCGCTGGCGCGGGCGACGGCCGAGGCGATGGCGGAGCAGGAGCGCGCCGACCTCGAGCGTGGCCGCGGCGGAAGGGCCTACTTCGAGCGGGCGCTGGAGCTGCGCGGCGAGGTGCGTACGAAGCTGGCCGCGTTCGTCGGCGCGGGGCCGGAGTCGTTCTCGCTCGCGACCTCGACCACGAACGGCTGCAACATCGTCCTCTCCGGTCTCGGGCTGGGCCCGGCGGACGAGGTGGTGACCACCGACGGGGAGCACTTCGGCCTGCTCGGGGCACTCGCCATCTCGCCCGCGCGGGTACGGGTGGCCGAGGTGCGGGAGCTGCCGCCGGAGGAGTCGTTCGAGGTGCTGGCCGCGACGATCACGCCGAGGACGCGCCTGCTCGCCCTCTCGCACGTCTGCTGGATGAGCGGCAACCGCCTCCCCGTCGAGGAGCTGAAGCGCGAGACGGGCCTGCCGGTGCTCGTCGACGGCGCGCAGTCAGTCGGCGCGATCCCGGTCGACGCGACGGCCGTGGACTACTACGCCTTCTCGGGCCAGAAATGGCTCTGCGGGCCGGACTCGACCGGCGGCCTCGTCGTGCGCGACCCCGAGTCGCTGCCGGTGACCGCGCCGAGCTACCTCTCGCAGCAGGCCTACGAGCCCAACGGCACGTTCACGCCGCGGGCTGGCGCCGCACGGTACGACTCGGGCTGGACGCCGGTGGCGTCGCTCGCGGGCCTCTCCGCCGCGCTGGACACGCCGCCCGAGTGGAGATACGAGCGCGCCGCCGAGGCGACCGCCCGCTGCCGCGAGCTGCTCGCCGAGCGGGTCGAGATGGTGACCGCGCCCGACCAGGGGACGCTCGTCACCTTCCGCGTCGAGGGCGACACGGCCGAGCTCGTACGCCGGCTCTACGCCGAGGGCGTGGTCGTGCGCGACATCCCCGGCCTTGGCTGGATCCGCGTCTCCTGCGGCTGGTGGACGAGTGACGAGGACGTCGAGCGGCTACTCGCCGCACTCTGAGGCGGCAGTCAACTCTCTGAGACAGCTGCGCCGGTCCTCAGTCCGAGCTCGCCGGCGATCGGGCGCATCGCCTCGACGACGAACCTGATGTGGTCGTCGAGCTCGATCCCGAGCTCCTCGGCGCCGTCGTAGACGTCCTGCCGGTTCACTCCGGCCGCGAACGACGGCTGCTTCAGCTTCTTCTTCACCGACTTGGGCTCGAGCGTCTCGATGCCGTCCGGTCGCACGAGCCCGCAGGCGTGGACGAAGCCGGCGAGCTCGTCGCAGGCGAAGAGCGTCTTCTTCAGCGGCGTGTCGCGCGGGAGGCTCAGGTGCGAGGCGTGGGAGAGGACGCCCTCGACGACCTCCTCCGGCCAGCCCTCGTCGCGGAGGATCGGCGCGCCGTCCTGCGGATGCTTGTCGAGGGTGGGGTGCAGCTCGTAGTCGAAGTCGTGCAGGAGCGCGGTTGCGCGCCAGAGCTCCTCGTCCTCGCCGAACTTGTGCGCGTAGGCCCCGACGGCGGCCTCCACGGCGAGCGCGTGGCGCAGCAGCGCATCGCTCTTCGTGTAGCGGTTCAGCGTCTCCCAGGCGTGTTCGCGGGTGGGCTCCACGGCGCCTAGGCGTCGCTTGCGATGCCTACTGTCGGGATGCGCGGCTCGGCCGTGCGTCCGTCTGCGCCGATCGGTCGACACGGTTGCCGGTAGCCACCCACGCTGCCGTACCATAGCCCCTCGGCATGGCCCAGACTGCCGTCACAGACATGGTCGCCGAGTCCTTCGTGATCGAGGGCGGTGTGCCCCTGAGCGGCCGGATCACGACGGCCGGCAACAAGAACGCGGCACTGCCGATCCTCGCCGCGTGCCTGCTCACGAGCGAGCCGGTCGTGCTCCACAACGTCCCGCGGATCCGCGACGTCGAGACGATGATGGCGCTGATCGTGGCTCTCGGTGCCGACGCCGAGTGGGTCGGCGAGAACGAGGTGCGCGTGCACGCCGCGGACGTCTCGTCGCACGAGATCGACCCGGAGCTCGCGACCAGAATCCGTGCGTCGTTCCTGCTCGCCGGGCCGCTGCTTGCGCGCCTCGGCCGGGCGAGCGTCCCGCCTCCGGGCGGCGACGTGATCGGGCGGCGGCGCCTCGACCCGCACATCCATGCCTTGCAGGAGCTCGGCGCCAACGTCGATATCGGCGCGCGTTTCGAGTTCCGAACCGACGGCCTGCGGGGGAAGCACATCTTCCTCGACGAGGCGAGCGTGATGGCAACCGAGAACACGATCATGGCGGCCGCGCTCACGCCGGGCGAGACCGTGATCGGCAACGCCGCCTGCGAGCCGCACATCCAGGACCTCTGCCGCTTCCTCGTCTCGCTCGGCGCGGAGATCGAGGGCATCGAGTCGAACGTCCTGCGCATCCACGGCGTCGAGCGCCTCCTCGGCGGCGAGTGGCGGATCTGCCCGGAGCACATCGAGGTCGGCAGCTTCATCGGGCTGGCGGCCGTGACGGGCGGCGACATCACGATCGACGACGTGGAGCCCAAGGACCTGGGCGCGATCCTGCCGACGCTCGAACGGCTCGGCGTCCACGTCGAGATCGACGGCACCACGCTGCGCGTGCCGCCGAATCAGGAGCTCGAGATCCGCGACGACCTCGGCGGCCAGATCCCGAAGGTCGAGGACGGGCCGTGGCCCGCCTTCCCGGCCGACCTGACCTCGATCGCGGTGATCGTCGCGACCCAGGCACGGGGAACGGTGCTGATCTTCGAGAAGATGTTCGAGAGCCGCCTGTTCTTCGTCGACAAGCTCGTCTCGATGGGCGCGCGGATCATCCTCTGCGACCCTCACCGCGCGGTCGTCACCGGCCCCGCGAAGCTCTACGGGCAGCAGATGTCGAGCCCCGACATCCGAGCCGGGATGGCGATGCTGCTCGCCGCGCTCTGTGCCGAGGGAACCTCGACGATCGGGAACATCGGCGAGATCGACCGCGGCTACGAACGGATCGACGAGCGGCTCCGCTCGCTCGGCGCGCGCATCGAGCGCCTCGAAACCTGATGGCCAGCCTGGGCAAAGCGGACGAGGCCGGGCGGGTCCACGCGCGCCTCGACGTCACCGGGCGCGGCGAGGCGAGCGTGGCCACCGGCGTCCCCGTGCTCGACCACCTGCTCGCGCTGCTCGCCGAGTACGCGTCGTTCGATCTCGTGCTCGAGGTTGCGCCCGGCGAAGCGGAGGCGGAGGTCGCGGCGGCGGGCCGCGCCCTCGGGGAAGCGCTCGCGAGCGCGTTCGAGGTCGAGGGCTGCCGACGCCATGGTTCGGCGGTCGTGCCAGCCGACGAGGCGCTCGCGCACGTGGTCGTGGAGGCCTCGGGCCGCCCGCTGGTGGTCTCGAACGTCGACCTCAGCGACGCGCGCGTGGCGGGGCTGGCGCACGACATCGTCGCGACCTTTCTGCACGAGCTGGCCGAGGGAGCGGGGCTGACCTTGCACGTCCGACTGATCGAGGGCGCGGAGCCCGAGCACGTCCTCGAGGCGATCTTCAAGACGCTTGGCGTGGCCCTCGCGCAGAGCTGCCGCAAGCGGCGAAGGGAGGAGTGATGGCCGAGAAGTCCGTCGTGCGCACGGAGGCGGCGCCCGCGCCGTTCCAGGGCGCGCCCTATTCGCAGGCGATCAGCGCGGGCGGGCTCGTGTTCGTGTCGGGGCAGCTGGCGCTGCGGCCCGACCACGCGGAGATCGTCGGCGAGTCGATCACGGAGCAGACCGAGCAGGTGTTCGCCAACCTGCGAGCGATCCTCGAGGCGGCGGGCACTGGGCTCGACCGGTTGGTGAAGACGACGGTCTACCTCGCCGACCTCGACGACTTCGGGGCCATGAACGAGGTCTACGCGCGCCACGTCGGCGACCGGCCGCCGGCACGCGCGACGATCGAGGTTTCGGCGCTGCCCTCGGGCGCGAGGGTCGAGATCGAGGCGATCGCGCTGGCCGGCTGAGCCTCCGGCCTGGTCTAGGGACGGTTCGCCCGGCCTCCTCCCCGAGGCGAGCGTAACCGTGGCCGCCGCGCGTGTCTGCGCCCTGAATGTGCCGGAATTGCGCCGCTTTCTCCCGGGCCGGGAGGCAGAATGGGACGCATGAGGGCCGAGACCGTCATCGCGACCCACGGCAACACGGACTTCGACGCGCTCGCGGCGATGCTCGCCGCTCGCCGGCTCTACCCGGACGCCGCGGTCTGCCTCTCGGGCTCGCTGAACCGCAACGTGCGCGAGTTCTACCGCCTGCACGCCGACGAGCTCGGCCTGGTCGAGGCGGCCCGGCTCGAGACGGACGCCATCCGCCGCCTGATCGTGGTCGAGACGACCCACGCGAGCCGGCTCGGCGAGCTCGAGGCGGTTGCGCTCGACCCGGCCGTCGAGGCGATCGTCTTCGACCACCACGGGCACGAGGCGCCGGACTGGGCGGCGGACGAGCACACGATCCTCTCCGGCGACGGGGCGCTCACGACGACGCTCGTGGGCGTGCTCGCCGAGCGTGAGCTCGCGGTGACGCCGCTCGAGGCGACCGCCTTCGCGCTCGGGATCCACGAGGACACGGGCTCGCTCACCTACCCGAGCGCGACCCGGCGCGACGCCGAGGCGCTCGCGTGGTGCCTGCGCCACGGCGCGCGCCAGGAGCTGCTCGCCGAGTTCCTGCACTCGCCGCTCACCGAGGACGAGCGCGAGCTGCTCGGCGCGCTGCTGGACGCGCTGGAGCCCCACGAGGTCGCGGCCGTCGAGGTGCTCGTCGCCGCGGTCGCCTGGCCACGGTACGTCGACGGCGTCTCGAACCTCGCGCACAAGGTCGTCGACCTGACCGACACGAAGGCGCTCGCGCTGCTCGTCGAGATGGACGAGCGCGTCTTCTGCGTCACCCGCAGCCGCACGCCTGAGCTCGACGCGTCGGAGCTCGCGTCTGCGCTCGGTGGCGGCGGGCACCCCCAGGCGGCCTCCGCGATCTTCAGGGGAGACCTCGACGACGCGAAGCAGCGCCTGCTCGCGGGTCTCGCAGGGGCAGTGCGGGAGCCACCGGCGGCCGGACAGATCATGTCGAGCCCGCCCCGCACGGTCCCGCCGGACGAGACGGTCGCGCGCGCGCTCGTCAAGTGCCAGCGCTACGGCCAGAGCGGAATCCTCGTGGCGACGGACGGCCGGCTCGAAGGCGTCGTCGGCCGCGAGGATCTCGACCGAGCGGTCGCGCATGGCCTCTCGCATGCGCCGGTGAAGGGGATCATGAGCGGCCGCGTCCCGGCCTGCGACGAGACGACGCCGCTCGGTGAGCTGCAGCGCCTGCTGACTGCGGGCGGCGAGCGTGTCGCGGTTCTGCGTGACGGGCTCGTCGTCGGCGTCGTCACCCGCAGCGACGTCCTGCGCGCGCTCGGCCAGCAGGCCGCGGTGGAGGGCGAGCCCGGCCCGCTGCTGACCGACGAGCTGCGGCGGCTCGAACGGCTGCAGCCGGTCTTCGACGCGGTCGCGACGGTCGCGGAGCCGTTCGAGGGCGTCTACCTCGTGGGCGGCACCGTGCGCGACATCCTGCTCGGCGAGCGGAGCTTCGACGTCGACATCGCGGTCGAGGGAGACGCGATCGGACTCGCCCAGGCGCTGGCCGACGTGCTGGGCGGCCGCGTGCGCCCGCACGAGAAGTTCGGGACGGCCGTGGTCATCTACGGCGAGGGCGGCCGCGTCGACGTCGTCACCGCCCGCACCGAGTTCTACGACGCGCCCGCCGCGCTGCCGACGGTCGAGCACGCCTCGATCCGCGAGGACCTCTTCCGCCGCGATTTCACGATCAACGCCATGGCGGTCTCGCTCAAGGGGGACGATCTCGGCCGGCTTGTCGATCCCTTCGGCGGCCGGCACGACCTCGACGCGCGCAGGATCCGCGTCCTCCACAACCTCTCCTTCATCGACGACCCGACCCGGATCTTCCGGGCGATCCGCTACGAGAACCGGTACGGCTTCCGGATGGACGACCACACGGTGCGCCTCGCACGCGGGACGATCGAGATGGGCCTGGTGGGCGATCTCTCCTCGGCCCGGTTGCGCGACGAGCTCGTGGCGCTGCTCGAGGAGGGTGAGGTCGAGCACTCGATCCTGCGACTCGCCGAGCTCGGCGCCGACAAGGCGATCCACCCGCACCTGGCAGCCGACGACGAGGCCGTCGAGCTGCTCGCGCGCCTGCGGGAGCTTCGCGACCGCTACCGGCTCGCGCTGCCGACGTGGCGGCTCGGGCTCGCGGCGCTCGCGCGAAAGCTGCCCTCCGACGAGGCGTACGACTGGCTGCAGCGGCTGAAGGTCCGCAGGCGAGACGCCGACGCAATCGCAGCCGCGGTGACCGTCGGGCCGCGGCTCGTCGAGCGGCTGCGCGACGCAACCGACCCTGCAGAGGTCGTGGCACTCGCCGACCCGTACGCGCCCGACGCGCCGCTGTTCGCGCTCGCGCTCGCCGACCTGCCGCAGCTGCACGCGTACTTCGAGCGGCTGCGGGACGTCCACCTGGAGGTCAGCGGCGCCGATCTCGCCGAGCTCGGCCTGGAGGAGTCGCCGCGGGTGGGGGAGGTGCTCGCGGAGCTGCGCCGCCGCAAGCTGAACGGCGAGCTCGACGGCCGCGACTCGGAGCTGGCGGCGGCGCGGGAGCTGATCGCCGGATGATCCGCTGGGAGGAGGCGCCCGGCCCGTACGAGGTCGTCTTCTCGACGCGCGAGGGCGGCGTGAGCGAGGGCCCGTTCGCATCGTTGAACCTCGGCCGAGCGACCGCCGACGAGCCGGAGCGGGTCGACGAGAACCGCCGCCGACTCTGCGCCGCGGTCGGCGCGCAGCTCGACGCGCTGACGTTGAACTACCAGCACCACTCGACCGACGTGCTGCGGGCGCGGCCCGGCGCGCGCGGCGACCGCGGCGACGGCCTCTGGACGGACGAGCGGAGGCTGCCGCTGCTCGCGCTGGCGGCCGACTGCCTGCCGATCGCGCTCGCGCGTGCCAACGGCCGGAAGCCCACGCTCGCGGTGCTGCACGCGGGCTGGCGCGGGCTCCTCGGCGGAATCGCCCCGGCCGGCGTGGCCGCGGTCGGCGGCGGGCTCGTCTCGGCCGTGATCGGCCCCGGCATCGGCCCGTGCTGCTACGAGGTGGGGGAGGAGGTGGCGGAGCCTTTCCGCCGCGCGTTCGGGCTCGGCATCGTCAGGGACGGCAGGCTCGACCTCTGGTCGGCGGCCGAGCGGGCGTTGCGGGCAGCTGGGTGCGCGCGCGTCGACCGCGTCGACGTCTGCACCGCGTGCACCCCCGAGCGGTTCTTCTCGCATCGCCGCGACGAGGGCCTCACCGGCAGGCAGGGAGTCATTGGCCTTATCCGCTGAGACCGTCCGCGCCAACCTCGAGCGCATTCGCGGCGAGCTCGGGCCGGACGTCACGATCGTCGCGGCCACCAAGTACGTGGCCGTCGACGACATGGCCGCTCTGGCCGCAGCCGGGATCGTGATCGTCGGCGAGAACCGCGCGCAGGACTTGGAGGCCAAGCACGCACGCCACGGCGAGGCGTTCCGCTGGCACTTCATCGGCCACCTCCAGAGCCGCAAGACGAAGACGGTCAACGAGCTCTGCGAGCTCTGCCACTCGCTCGCGAGCGAGTCCGCGGCGCGGCGCCTGACGATCCCCGCACTCGTCGAGGTGAACCTCTCGGGCGAGGAGACGAAGTCGGGAGTGCCGGAACGCGAGCTGGAGGACTTCCTGGGCCTGTACGAGAACGTGGTGGGCCTGATGACGATGCCGCCGTTCACCGAGGACCCGGAGGTCTCACGCCCGTACTTTCGCCGCCTGCGAGAGCTCGCCGAGCGAAACGGCCTGCGCGAGCTCTCGATGGGCACCAGCCAGGACTACCGGGTGGCCGCCGACGAGGGCGCCACCATGGTGCGTCTGGGATCCGTGCTCTACGGGCAGTAAGATTCCGCGAACCATGGGATTTGCAGACGTTTGGAACCGAACGCTCGTCTACTTCGGGATCGCCGAGGAGGAGGACGACTGGGACGAGGACGGGTACCTGACCGAGGAGGACCTGGAGCGGACCTACAGCGAGCGGCCGAACGTGCGGAGGCTCACGCCGAGGGGCCGGCAGCAGGATTTCGACGACTGGACCGACCCCGACCCCGAGGAACAGGCGCCCCGAACCGCCGTCATGCGCCCGCGCGGGAACAACCGCCGCGGGTCCCACGACGCGGCCGCGGCGCCGATGCGAGCGGTGCCGTCGGTGCAAGTGCACCTGGTCGTCCCGCGCAGCTTCAACGACGCACAGCAGATCGCGGACAAGTTCAAGGACGGGATCCCGGTGATCCTCAACCTCCAGGGCGCAGACCAGGAGCTCTCCAAGCGGCTGATCGACTTCACGAGCGGGCTCACCTACGCGCTCGAAGGCGGCATGCAGCGCGTCGCCGACAAGGTCTTCCTGCTCACGCCGCGAAACGTGCAGGTCTCGGCCGAGGAGCGAGCGCGCCTACTGGAGCGCGGCTTCTTCAACCAGGCCTGATTCGAGGAAAACGTCGCCGTGGCCCGAAGTCACGCCTGATGGCCACGCTTGCGCTGCCAACGCGTCGCTTGCCACGCCGACCAGAGGAGGTCGCGTCGGCTCTGCCGGCGCGGGCGTACTCACCGGGAGGGACGGGAACCGGCATTGCCGCATCACCCACTTAGCGTCTTGGCGAACGCCGCCTCGACGGCGAACACGTTGATCGACACGTTCCTGTGGGTCTACATCCTGCTGATCTTCGTGTACGTCCTGACGTCGTGGGTGCGCCTGCCGTACACGGTCTGGGTGCGTCGGATCTCGGACTTCCTGCGGGACGTCTGCGAGCCGTACCTGCGGGTCTTTCGGCGAATCCTGCCGCCGCTCGGCCCGCTCGACCTCTCGCCAGTGGTGGCCATGCTCGCGTTGATCGCGCTGATGCGCATCGTCGACGCGCTCTTTGCCCATTACACCTGAGGAGGACGTCATGACGATCACCCCGGTGGAGCTCCACCACATAGACCTCAGGCGGAGTCTGCTCGGCTACCGCCGCAAGCCCGTCGACCAGCTCGTCCAGGAGATCGCGACCTCGTTCGAGGAGGTCTGGCGCCAGCGCGCCGACTTCGCCGACCGGATCGAGCAGCTCGAGGGCGAGCTCGCGCGGCATCGCGATCTCGAGACGCTGCTGCGCACGACGCTCGTCTCCGCCGAACGCTCGGCCCACGAGCTGAACGACCAGGCGCGTCGCGAGGCCGGCCTCGTCCTCGAAGAGGCCCACGCGGAGGCGAGGGCCGTGACGCGCGCGGCCGCCGCCGAGCGGGAGCGGCTGCTCGCAGACGCGCGTAAGGTGCGGGCGCTGCTCGAGGCCGCGCTCGACGCCGTGGAGGACGCCGAGGCCGACGGCGGGGCGGACGTGCAGGCTGCCTGAGTGCGAGCGGCCGAACCTATACTGAACGCATGGCGAAGTCCTCGACGCGCGTGCGGCTCCGCGTCTCCCCGGGGGCGCGCCGGACCGAGCTGGCCGGTCGCCACGGCGACGGCTGGAAGGTTCGCGTGAGCGCCGCGCCCGAGCGGGGGCGGGCCAACGACGCCGTGCTCGACCTGCTCGCCGAGAAGCTCGAGCTGCCGCGTCGCTCGCTCTCGATCGTTTCCGGGCACGGGGCGAGGGAAAAGGTCGTGCTGATGGAGGGGATCGACCGGGCCGAGACCGAGCGCAGGCTGGAGCGCGCGTCGTGAGCACGCTACGCGTCCGGTTTGGCTGGAGATCTCGCGCTGGTCTTCCTCGGTCGGTCCAACGCACCGCTCGTGGGGTTGCCCAATGAGCGCCGCGCTCGACACCCGGCATTTTCGCGACCGCCTGCTCGAGGAGCGGCAGCGCGCGCAGGAGGCGCTCGACTACATCCACGAGGAGAGCCGCGGTCAGCTCGAGGACGAGCGCGAGGAGATCCAGAGCGACAACCATCCTGGCGACATGGCGACGTCGACCTTCGACCGCGAGCTCGACTACACGCTGGAGGAGAACGTCGAGCGGGCGCTCGCCGCGATCGACGCCGCACTGCAGCGGATCGAGGACGGCACCTACGGCACCTGCGAGACCTGCGGAGAGCCGATCGGCGTGGAGCGGCTCGAGGCCCTGCCGTGGACGACGCAGTGCATCGACTGCAAGCGCCGCGAGGAGCGCGGGTGAGCGAGCCCGCCCCGCGGGCGCTCGACGTCCGCGTCGGCTCCAGCACGGACGCGCTGACGCCGGTCTCCGTGGCCGAGCGATCGCTGGCCGCGCGCGCCCCGCAGTGGGCGGAGCTGGGAGCGGTCGTCCTCGCGGCGATCGCGGCCGACCAGCTGACGAAGCTGATCGTTTCCTCGCAGCTCGCCTTCGACGAGTCGGTGCACGTGCTCGGGCCGTTCGCGATCCACCACGTACAGAACTCCGGGATCGCCTTCGGGCTCTTCTCGAGTGCGACCGTGGTGGTGACCGCGCTGACCGCGCTCGCGGTGGGGTGGATGCTCGTCTTCTTCGCGCGCTCGGGGGCCCGGCATCCGGTGCTGCCCGTCGCGCTCGGGCTGCTGATCGGCGGCTCGACCTCGAACCTGATCGACCGCATCCGCCTGGGCCACGTGACCGACTTCCTCGACCTGCGCTACTGGCCCGCGTTCAACCTCGCCGACAGCTTCATCGTGGTCGGCGTCTCGATTCTCTTCCTCGCCCTGCTCATAGGCGAGACGCGGGCTCGCTGACCGGGCGCTCATCGCGGACTGAGATGCGGACGCACCGGCCGGTGAGTTCAGACGGAGACACGGGCAAGGCCCGCGTCTCCTGAGGACGGCATCGCAGGCGATGCCTAGCGTCGTCGTCCCCGCCGAGGCCGCGGGCGAGCGGCTGGATCGCTTCCTCGCCTCGCTCCCGGAGGTCGGCTCCCGCGCCGCGGCCGAGCGGCTGCTCGTTGACGGCGCCGCGCTAGTCGACGGCGAGGTGCGCCCGAAGAGCCATCGGCTCGAGGGTGGCGAGCAGGTGGAGCTGACGGTTCCCGAGGCCGCGGCCGTCGGCCTCGCACGAGAGGACGTGCCCCTGCGGATCGCCTACGAGGACGAGCACCTGCTCGTCGTCGACAAGCCGGCGGGCGTGGTCGTACACCCGTCCCCCGGCCACGCCTCCGGGACGCTCGTGCACGGTCTCGTCGGCCTGGCCGCGGGCGGCGAGGACGAGGAGCGGCCGGGCATCGTCCACCGGCTCGACCGCGACACGTCGGGCCTGCTCGTCGTCGCGCGCAGCGACGAGGCCTACGCGCGGCTGCAGGAGCTCGTCCGGGCGCGTGAGCTGGAGCGGCGCTACAAGGCGCTCGTGCGCGGCCGGCCGCGGTCGTGGACGGGCCGAATCGAGGCCCCGATCGGGCGCGACCGCCGCGACCCGACGCGCCACTCGCTCGACACCGACACCCCGCGCGAGGCCGTGACGCACTTCGAGGTCGAGCGGCTGCTCGATCGCCACGCGCTGCTCGACGTGAGGCTCGAGACGGGGCGGACGCACCAGATCCGCGTCCATCTCGCCGCGATCGGGCTGCCGGTCGTCGGCGATCCCGTCTACGGCGTCCCCGACGAGCGGCTCAAGCGCCAGTTCCTGCACGCCTGGCGGCTCGCGTTCCCGCACCCGCTGCGCGACGAGCGGGTCGAGATCGAGTCGCCGCTGCCGCCGGACCTTCAGACCGCGCTCGCACGCTTCACCTCGTAGAGTCGCTGGTCGGCGAGGCGGAAGAGCGCGTCCACGTCGGCGGCCTCGTCGGGGTAGTGCGCGAGCCCGGCGCTGAACGAGCAGCCGGGCGGCAGGTCGCCCGAGCCCACGAGCTCGTCCACGCGGTCGTTCAGGCGCTCGAGCAGGCGGGAGCCGGCCTCCTCGTCGGCCTCGACGAGGTACGCGGCGAACTCGTCGCCGCCCATCCGGCCCGCGAGGTCGGAGCCGCGCAGAGACTCTCGCAGGAGCCCGGCCAGCCGCCTCAGGGCGCGGTCGCCTTCCGGGTGGCCGAGGGTGTCGTTGAGCTCCTTGAAGCGGTCGAGGTCGAGGAAGACCAGCGCGAGGCCGTGCCCGTAGCGGCGCGCGCGCTCCAGCTCGAGCTCCAGCTCGTGCACGAACGCCTGGTGGTGCAGGAGCCCGGTGAGCTGGTCGTGGCGTGCCTGGTGGGCGAGCTCGGAGGTGGCACGGTCGAAGTAGGCGACCACACATTCGGTCACGAGCCGGTCGATCGTCGAGTTCAGCCGCCGCTCGACCGCGAGCACGTCCTCCGGCGCCAGTTCGCCGACCCGCTCGGAGACGAAGCGCCACAGGATCCGCCGCAGGACCAGGAACTCCGTCACGATCTCGCGCGGGGCGAAGCCGTACGCCTCCCGCTGGCGGGCGTGAACCCGGGCCTGCGCGGCAAGCGGGCTTCCGTGGCGGACGCGCTCGGCGCGCGGATCCAGGAGCTCCCGAGCGAGCTCGACGATGAAGGTCGGCATGTCGCCGAGCTGGCCCAGCCGGCCGAGGCGCTGCAGCGACGGGATCTGGTCGTCGACGAGCCCCTCGTCCACGGTCGCAAGCGCGAGGTCCCATGCGGAGGCCTGGATCTCGGCAGCGAGCTGCTCGAGGGCGTGCGGCGGTTCGCTCGTGCTCACCGACCCATGATGGGGCTGCGCACGGACGCCGAAGCCCGGACGCCGCTACACTTCCGGCGCTTTTCGTCCCCTATCCGGCGACCCGGGCAGGTGGCGGTGCCGGTGCGTGGGAGCGCCGGTTCCACCTGACTCCCGCCGGCGCACCGCGCCAACCACCAGAGAGGAACCCGATGGCAGTCAGCATGCGAGAGCTCCTGGAGGCCGGAGTCCATTTCGGCCACCAGACGCGCCGCTGGAACCCGAAGATGCGCCGCTTCATCTTCGGCGAGCGCGGCGGGATCTACATCATCGACCTGCAGAAGACGCTCGAGAGCATCGAGGAGGCGCAGAGCTTCGTGCGCAACCTCGCCGAGCGCGGCGGGACCGTCCTGTTCGTCGGGACCAAGAAGCAGGCGCAGGACTCCGTCGAGGAGCAGGCCAAGCGCACCGCGATGCCGTACGTGAGCCACCGCTGGCTCGGCGGCCTGCTGACCAACTGGCGCACGATCAGCGAGCGCATCGAGCACCTGCACGAGCTGCGGCGCCTGCGCGACGAGGGCCAGCTCGACCTGCTGCCGCCGAAGGAGCGGATCTCGATGCAGGGCGAGCTCGAGAAGCTCGAGGCGAACCTCGGCGGCGTCGCCGACATGCGCAAGCAGCCGGACGCCGTCTTCATCGTCGACCTGCGCAAGGAGCAGCTGGCCGTGCGCGAGTCGCGGCGGCTCGGGCTGCCCGTGATCGCGCTCGTGGACACGAACTGCGATCCTGACGAGGCCGACTTCGTCATCCCTGGGAACGACGACGCGATCCGCTCGTGCAGCCTCGTCGTGCGCGCCATCGGCGAGGCGATCACCGAGGGCAAGCAGCGCGCGACCCCGGCGGACTTCGCGCCTGCCGCGGAGACCGAGCCAGAGACGCAGGCGGAGCCCGAGGCGACGGCCGAGCCGGAGGCAGCCGAGGAACCGCCCCCGCCGGTGGAGGCCGAGGAGCCGCAGCCGCCCGCGGAGGCCGAGCCTCCGGCCGCGGCCGAACCTGAGACCGAGGCCGCGCCGGAGCCGGTTCCCGTCCCGGACGCGCCCGAGGAGGCCCCATGAGCCAGGTGCAGATCTCTGCGAGCCTCGTCAAGGAGCTCCGCGACCTGACGGGTGCGGGGATGATGGCCGCCAAGCGCGCGCTCGAGGAGAGCGGCGGCGACGTCGAGGCCGCGCAACGCCTGCTGCGCGAGCAGGGTATGGCCGCAGCGGGCAAGAAGGCCGGCCGCGCGACCACCGAGGGCGAGGTCCTGGCGACGGTCTCCGGCACCGTCGGCGCGCTGGTCGCCGTGGGCTGCGAGACCGAGCCGGTGTCGAAGAACGAGAAGTTCCTGGCCTTCGCCGAGGCCGTGCTCGAGGCGGTCGAGGCCGGCGGCTCCGACGCGGTCTCCGCGCTCGAGGAGCAGCGCCTGGAGCTGATCGGCCAGCTGGGCGAGAACGTCGAGATCGCCGGTGCCGCGCGCATGGAGGCGGCCGGGGGCGAGCTGCTCGCCGAGTACGTCCACCCGCCGGCGAACAAGATCGGCGTGCTGGTGCGCGTGAAGGGCGACGACCCCGCGGCTGCGCGCCGGCTGGCGATGCACGTCTCGTTCGCCGCTCCCCGCTTCCGCAGCGTGGACGAGGTTCCGGAGGAGGAGCTCGCGAACGAGCGCGCGATCTACGAGAACCAGCCCGACGTCCAGTCGAAGCCCGAGGAGGTCCGCGCGAAGATCGTCGAGGGCCGGCTGCGCAAGGAGTTCCTCTCCGGCGTCGCGCTCAGCGAGCAGTCGTGGATCCACGACCCCTCGCAGACCGCGGGCAAGGCCCTGGCAGACGCGGGGCTCGAGGTCGTCGAGTTCGTGCGCTTCGCGCTCGCCGAGTGACCGAGACGGCTGCGGCGAAGACCGAGCGGCCGCCCGGCTCGGCCTTTCACCGGGTGCTCCTGAAGCTCTCCGGTGAGGCGCTGATGGGCGAGCAGGAGTACGGGCTCGACCCGGAGCGCATCGCGGCGCTGGCGGGCGAGATCGTCGAGGTGCGCGAGGAGGGGCTCGAGCTTGCGGTCGTGGTCGGCGCCGGCAACATCTACCGCGGCATCGAGGCAGCGGCCGAGGGCATGGACCGCGCGACGGCCGACTACGCCGGAATGCTCGCCACGCTGCTGAACGCGCTCGCACTCCAGGACGCGCTCGAGCGCCGCGGCGCGCACACGCGCGTGCTCTCGGCCCTGGCGGCGGCCGAGGTGGCCGAGCCGTACATCCGCCGCCGCGCGATCCGCCATCTGGAGAAGGGTCGCATCGTGATCTTCGCGGCCGGCACGGGAAACCCGTTCTTCACCACGGACACGGCTGCGGCCCTGCGGGCCCTCGAGATCAACGCCGAGGCGATCCTGATGGCGAAGAACAATGTCGAGGGCGTTCTCGACGGCGATCCTCGCGTCGATCCGGACGCGGCGCTCGTCCCCGAGCTGACGCACCTGCAGGCGATCGAGCGCGGCCTGAAGGTGATGGACACGACGGCGCTGTCGCTCTGCATGGACAACCGCCTGCCGATCTACGTCTTCGCGCTCGCGGCGGGAAACATCCGTAGAGTCGTGCACGGCGAGCGGGTCGGCACCATCGTCTCGACCCCCTGACCAGAGGAGGCCAGATGGCGATCGAGGACCTGATTCAGGACGCGACCCGGCGGATGGACAAGTCCGTCGAGGCGGCGCAGGCGGAGTTCGCGACGCTGCGCACCGGCCGCGCCTCGCCGGCCCTGCTCGACCGCGTCCAGATCGACTACTACGGTCAGCAGACGCCCCTCAAGCAGCTCGCCACGATCAGCGCGCCCGAGCCGAGGATGCTGACGATCCAGCCCTTCGACCCCAACTCCGTCTCGACGATCGAGCGCGCGATCCAGGAGTCGGATCTGGGCCTGACGCCGTCCAACGACGGCAAGCTGATCCGCCTCCCGATTCCGCAGCTGACCGAGGAGCGGCGCAAGGAGCTGGTCAAGGTCGTGCGCCACATGGCCGAGGAGGGGAGGGTGGCCGTCCGCAACGTCCGTCGCGACGCGATCCACCACCTGAAGGAGCTCGTCGACAACGGGGAGGTCGGCAGCGACGAGGAGCATCGCGCAGAGGAGCGCGTCCAGAAGCTCACCGACGACCACGTCCACGAGATCGACGAGCTACTGAAGCGCAAGGAAGCGGAGATCATGGAGGTCTAGTGCCTCTCCAGGCACTTCTCGCCCGCCTCTGGCCCGCGATCACGCTGCGCCAGGAACGACCATTGCCCTTGTCACGGCAACCAGCCCTGGCCGCGGTCGAGTGCGGCCCCCGGCTCGGTGCTCGCAGCCCAGAGACCGGGCAGCATCACCTGAAGAGGCACCGGCGCTGAGCGCGCCGAACCCCCTCACCGTGGAGCGCGGAGCGCACGAGGAGAGCGCCCACACCGTCGCGATCATCATGGACGGGAACGGCCGCTGGGCAGAGCGGCGCGGGTTGCCGGTGGCCGAGGGCCACCGCGCGGGCACGAAGGCGCTGCGGCGCACGGTCGAGGCGGCCATCGACCTCGGGGTCGAGACGCTCGTCGTCTATGCGTTCTCCACCGAGAACTGGTCGCGCCCCGACGCCGAGGTCGAGTCGCTGATGGAGATCTTCGGCGAGACGATCGAGCGTGAGCTTCCGGACCTCGCTCGCCAGGGCGTGCGCACGCGCTTCATGGGCCGGCGCGACCGGGCTCCGGACGAGCTCCGCGAGCGGATCGAGCGGCTCGAGCACCAGACGGCGCAGAACGACCGGCTCAACCTCTGGGTCGCGTTCGACTACGGCGGCCGGGCCGACCTCGTCGAGGCTGCCCGGAGGCTGGTCGAGTCGGGAATTCCGCCGGGCGAGATCGACGAGGAGGCGCTGCGCGCGAACCTCTACGCACCGGAGCTCCCCGACCCCGACCTGCTGATCCGGACGAGCGGGGAGCTGCGGATCTCGAACTTCCTGCTCTGGCAGCTCGCCTACAGCGAGCTCGTCTTCGTCGACACGCTCTGGCCCGACTTCGGGCGCGACGAGCTCGAGGACGCGCTCGCTGCCTACGCGCAGCGCCGCCGCCGCTTCGGCGGAAGGTGATCGTCCACGCGCCATTGGGCCGCCTCTGGCACCTGAAGGGCCACCGATGAGCTCCTTCTGGTCCCGCATCCTCGTCGCGGCCGTGGGGCTGCCTGCGGTCCTGGGCCTGGTCTGGCTCGGCGGCTGGTGGCTCTGGGTGCTCGTCGCCGTCGCCGGCCTCGTCGCCCTGCATGAGTTCTACGGCATGGCCCGCGCCCTGCGGCCGCTCGTTCTCGCCGGGTACACGGGCCTGGTGCTCACCCTGCTCGGCGCGCAGCTCGACGGGCCCGTGTGGATGCTCGGCGGCTTCCTGACGACGCTGGCGCTGGCCTTCCTGCTCAAGGGCGTCTCGGAGACGCGACAGTCGCTCACGGTCGCCGTCGCGACCACGGTCGCAGGCGTGGCCTGGGTCGGCTTCGGGCTCGCGTTCGTCCTGCTGCTGCGCGCGATCCCCGAGCATGGCCGGCTGGCCGTTTTCACCGTGCTGCTGGCGGTCTTCGCCGCCGACACGTTCGCGTACTTCACCGGGCGCCTGGTCGGGCGGCACAAGCTGGCGCCGGTGATCTCGCCGGGGAAGACGTGGGAGGGCCTCGTCGCCTCGACCGTCACGGCGGTGCTCGTGTCCTTCTTCGCGCTCTACCACCAGCACTTCCTGTCGGTGGGCGAGTCGCTCGTGCTCGGCGTCGTGATCGCGGTCGCGGCACCCGTGGGCGACCTGTTCGAGTCGGCCGTCAAGCGGGACTTCGCCGTCAAGGACAGCGGCCGCCTGCTCGGCGGGCACGGCGGCGTGCTCGACCGGCTCGACGCCCACCTGTTCGCGGCCACCGCGGCCTTCTACGCGATTCTCGCGCTGACGTAATCCACAGGCCAGACGCAGTCGTACACTTCGAGCAGATGACGCGGATCGCCCTCCTGGGCGCCACGGGTTCGATCGGCCGCCAAGCGCTCGAGATCGTGGCTACCCACCCCGAGCTCGAGCTCGTCGCGGCCGCGTCCGGCTCGCAGCCGATCGGCGGCCTCGCGCCGCTGACGCAGGTCGGCGGCGATCTCACCGAACTGCTCGACCGCGCCGAGCCCGATGTCGTGCTGAACGCCGTGGTCGGCTTCGCGGGCCTTCCGGCGACGCTCTGGGCGCTCGAGCGCGGCGTCACGCTGGCGCTCGCGAACAAGGAGAGCCTCGTCGCCGCAGGCGAGCTCGCGCTGGCGGCGCAGGAGCGCGGCGGCGGCCTGCTGCTCCCGGTCGACAGCGAGCACTCGGCCGCGTTCCAGTGCCTCCAGGGGCGTACCGCGGAGCAGGTGGACTCGCTCGTGCTGACCGGTTCCGGCGGCCCGTTTCGCGGCCGCACGCGCGAGGAACTGGAGGACGTGACCCCGGAGGAGGCGCTGGCGCACCCTACGTGGAGCATGGGCCCGAAGATCACGGTCGACTCGGCCACGCTCGCGAACAAGGGCCTCGAGCTGATCGAGGCGCACTTCCTCTTCGGACTCCCGTACGAGCGGATCGAGGTCGTGCTGCAGCCGACGTCGGTCGTCCACGCGCTCGTCCGCTTCCGCGACGGCGCCTCGCTCGCCCACCTCGGCTACCCCGACATGCGTGTGCCGATCGCCTTCGCGCTCGCCTACCCGGAGCGGTCCGCCACGCCCGTGCCGCCGCTGGATTTCACGCAGGGGCTGGTGCTGGAGTTCGAGCCGCCCGACCTCGAGACGTTCCCGCTGCTCGCGCTCGCGCGCCGCGCCGGCGAGCAGGCCGGCACGTACCCGTGTGCGTTCAACGCCGCCAACGAGGTCGCGGTCGCGGCCTTCCTCGAGGGGCGGCTCCCGTTCCTCGGGATCGCGGCGACGGTCGAGGAGGCGCTCGCCGAGGTCGACGGCGCGGCCGCCCGTGATTTGGACGACCTCGTCGAGGCCGACAGGGAAGCCCGCCGCCTCGCAGAAAGGGCCGCGGTCACGTGAGAACGCTACGCGTCTGGCTTGAACCCCGACCCGCCGCGGCGAGCCACCGTGATCGAGCCCGCTCGCCCTCGGAGCTGTCGCCGTGAGCGTGCTGGTCGCCATCCTCGGCCTCGCCCTGCTGATCTTCATTCACGAGGCCGGCCACTTCTTCACCGCGCGCGCCGTCGGCATGCGTCCGCGGAAGTTCTACGTGGGCTTCCCGCCGGCACTGCTGAAGACGACGCGCAACGGGATCGAGTACGGCCTCGGCGTGATCCCGTTCGGCGGCTACGTGAAGATCCCGGGAATGCACCGGCCGGCGCCGTCCGACCTGGACGTGCACTTCGGGCCGGCGCTGTACGAGGAGCCGCGGCTGCTCGGCGACGTCGAGCGCGTGAAGCGTTTCGTCGGCCAGGGCGCATTCGACGAGGCGCGGCAGGCGCTCGCGACGCTCGAGCAGGCGCTCGGTCACGCATCGCTCTCGGCCAAGGCGCGCCGCGCAGCCGACCGGGGCCTGGGCGAGCTCGCCGACGCCCTCGGTACCGACGCGTACTGGCGCCAGCGGACGTGGAAGCGGATCGCCGCGATCGCCGCCGGCCCGCTGACGAACCTCGTCTTCGCGGTCGTGCTGCTCGCGACGGTGTACATGCTCGGGATCCCCTCCGACGCCTCGCGGAAGGTGGGCGACGTGATCCCAGGCACGCCCGCGGTCGCCGCAGGCCTGAAGGCGGGCGACCGGATCATCGGCGTGAACCGCGTACCGGCCGCCGACTTCTCCGACGTGCGCGACGCGATCCGGAACAGCAACGGTCGCCCGCTGATCCTCTCGATCGTCCGCAACGACCGCTACGTCGAGCTGAAGGCGGTACGCGCGACGAAGACGAACGGGGTCTACACGCTCGGTTTCCACCCTGCGGCGGTCCGCTACAAGCACTACGACCCGGCGAGGGCGTCCGCGCTCGCGGCCGAGGACACCTGGCTCGTGACCAAGGCGATGGGTACCTGGCTGGGCCACATCGCGAGCGGCTCGGGGCGCAAGGACGTCTCGACGCCGGTCGGGATCGTGCAGCAGTCGAGCAAGGCCGTACAGCTCGGCTACCGCGAGTACCTCCAGGTGCTCGCGATCATCAGCCTCTCGCTCGCGCTGCTGAACCTGCTGCCGCTCCTGCCGCTCGACGGCGGCCACATGGCGTTCTCGATCGTCGAGGGCGTCCGCGGCCGCGCGGTCCAGCGCTCCGTCTACGAGCGCGTCTCGGCGGTGGGCATCGCGCTCGTGCTGCTGCTCTTCTTCGTCGGGCTCTCGAACGACATCGGGAACATCCGGGGCGGCTGAGCGCAGGCATGTCACCTGTGGGTAGCACGCGCGCGCGGGCAAAGCCCGCACGCGCTCCAGACTCGGCATCGCAAGCGATGCCGAGGGACATCGGGAACATTCGCGGGGGCTAGACTCAGCGCGTGCCCAGCGAGCGCGCAATCACGGTCGGGGGAGTCCAGGTCGGTGGCGGCGCGCCCGTCGTCGTGCAGTCGATGACGCTGACGAAGACGCACGACGTCGAGGCGACGACGGCGCAGATCGCGGTGCTCGTTTCGGCCGGCTGCGAGATCGTGCGCGTGGCGGTGCCGAAGAGCGAGGACGCCGACGCGCTGCCCAAGATCGTGCGGCTCTCGCCGATCCCGGTGATCGCCGACATCCACTTCAACGCGAGCCTCGCGCTACGCGCGATCGAGGCCGGCGTGGCCGCGGTCAGGATCAATCCCGGCAACATCGGCGGCCCCGAGAAGGTCGCCGAGGTCGTGCGCGCGGCGCAGCAGGCCGGCCTCCCGATGCGCATCGGTGCCAACTCCGGCTCGCTGCCGAAGCACCTGGCCGAGCTCGCCCAGCGCGACCAGGCCGAGGCGCTGGTGGAGGCCGCGCTCGAGGAGGTCCGTCTGCTCGAGAGCCTCGGCTTCTACGACTTCAAGATCTCGGTCAAGTCGAGCCACGTGCCGACGATGATCCGCGCCTACCGGCTGCTGGCCTCGAAGGTCCCGTACCCGCTCCACCTGGGCGTGACGGAGGCGGGGACGCCGTATTCGGGCTCGATCAAGAGCGCCGTCGGGATGGGCGCGCTGCTCGTCGACGGGATCGGCGACACGGTGCGCGTCTCCCTCACCGCCGACCCGGTCGAGGAGGTCAAGACGGCGTACGAGATCCTGAAGGCGCTCGGGCTGCGCGAGCGCGGGCCGGTGATGATCGCGTGCCCGAGCTGCGGCCGAGACAACGTCGGCGTGCAGCAGCTCGCCGAGGTCGTCGAGGAGCGGTTGCGCGAGTACCCGCAGCACTTCGAGGTCGCCGTCCTCGGCTGCGCCGTCAACGGGCCGGGCGAGGCGGGCGACGCCGACTTCGGCATCGCCGGCGGCCGAGACGTCGGCTTCGTCTACGCGCATGGTCGCGTGCTGAAGAAGGTCTCCTCGGACATCCTCGTCGACGAGCTCTTCCACGAGATCGACAACTGGATCGCCGACGGCATGTTCCGCCCCAAGCGCCTGAAGATGGGAAAGCCTGCGGCCCTGGCGATGGCGGAAGCCTCGCTGATCCCGCTCGAATAGTCTGCCGAGGCAACGATGATCGCTCGGGCTTCACGGCTTTTCTTGCCGACGCTTCGCGACGACCCCGCCGAGGCCGAGGCGGTGTCGCACAAGCTGCTGGCCCGCGGGGGCTTCATCCGCCAGGTTGCGGCCGGCCTCTGGACGTTCTTGCCGCTCGGCTGGCGCGTTCATCGGAAGGTCGAACAGGTGATCCGGGAGGAGCTCGACGCCTTCGGAGCACAGGAGATCCTCATGCCGGTGCTCACGCCCGCTGAGCTCTGGGAGACGACCGGCCGGATCAACATCCCCGAGCTCTTCAGGCTCAAGGACCGCACGGGCCGCGACTACATCCTGCCGCTCACCCACGAGGAGACGGCGGCGCTCCACGCGCGCGAGATCCAGTCATACAGAACGCTGCCGCAAATCTGGTACCACTTCCAGACCAAGGACCGGGACGAGCCGCGCCCCCGCGGTGGCCTCTTGCGGGTCCGCGAGTTCATCATGAAGGACGGCTACTCGTTCGACCGTGACGGGGCTGGCCTCGACGAAAGCTTCCGGAAGCACTCCCGCGCGTACAAGCGGATCTTCGAGCGCTGCGGGCTGGAGACCTACGAGGTTGCGGCGGAGTCCGGGATCATGGGCGGCAGTGGCAGCAAGGACTTCCTCGCGCCTTCAGGGTCAGGCGAGAACACCCTCGTGACGTGCGAGAACGGCGACTACGCAGCCGATCTCGAGATCGCTCAGGGTCGGCCCCCCCAACCCGACTTTCCCGACGACCTACCGGCGCCGGAGGAGGTCGAGACGCCCGGGCAGCGGACGATCGAGGACGTCTCGCAGTTCCTGGGTGTCGACCGCCGTGCCACCGCGAAGGCGATGCCCGTCGTGGCCGACCAACGTGTCGTTCTCGCCCTGGTGCGCGGCGACGACCGACTCAACGAAATGAAGCTCCTCGAAGCGCTCGGTGAGGACTTCCGGCCGGCAGAAGCAGAGGAGATCCGCCAAGCCTTCGGCGCCGGCGGCGGCTCGATCGGCCCGGTCGGGGTCTCGGTCGAGGTGATCGCGGACGAGACGCTGCGCGAGGGCCAGTACGTGGTCGGCGCTAACCGCGACGACATCCACCTCCGCGGTGTGCAGGCCAGCCGCGACTACGAGCCCCGGTTCGCGGATCTGCGAGAAATTCGCGAAGGAGACGCATGTCCTAACTGCGGCGGGCATCTACATCTGCAGGTGGCGATCGAGGTCGGACACATCTTCAAGCTGGAGACGAAGTATTCGGCGCCGCTGGAGGCGACCTTCCTCGACGAGGACGGCTCCGAGAAGCCGCTGGCCATGGGCAGCTACGGCATCGGGCCCGGCCGCGTCATGGCCGCGGCGGTCGAGCAGCACCACGACGAGAACGGGATCATCTGGCCTCGCTCGATCGCGCCGTACGACGTCCACGTCGTCGCGCTGCCGGGGGTCGAGGAGCAGGCCGAGGACGCGGCGCGGGCGCTGGACGAGGCTGGTGCCGAGGTCCTGCTCGACGACCGCGACGCGAGGGCGGGGGAGAAGTTCGCCGATGCCGACCTGATCGGCCTGCCGCTGCGCGTGACAGTCGGCAAGAAGACGCTCGACGACGGGGCGGTCGATGTCCGCGACCGCAGGACCGGCGAGGAACGGCGTGTGGCGATCGGCGAGCTGGGAAGCATCGTCTAGTGGCACGGCGACGCAAGTTCAGCGAGCAGGCGTTCGGCCCGACGATCGAGCGCCTGATGGGCGAGACCGGCATCACCTACCGCGGCCTGGCCGAGAAGACGAAGCTCTCCGCCGGCTACCTGAACCACCTCGTGCACGGCAACCGCCCGGTTCCCTCGGACAAGGTCGTCGGCCGGCTCGCGAAGGCGCTCGGCGTCGAGCCCGAGCACTTCCGCGAGTACCGGCTGCGCGTGATCACGCGCCGGCTCGAGGCGATGCCCGACCTGATCGACCGGCTCTACAAGCGGCTCGGCGCCTGACCGCTACGCGACGAGCTCGAGGCCGCCGTCCGGGTGCAGTGCGAGCCAGACCTTGAGATAGGCCTCGATCTCCATCCGCGTCCAGTCGTCGCGAATCCGCGCTGCCGGCGGCTCCTCGTCGTGCGCGGACTCGCGACAGTCGTGGCAGGAGGCGGAGCCGAGCCGGAACAGCGTCGCTTCGATCGGAGACCCGCACCGGTAGCAGCGGCGCGCCTGCAGCTGGCGAACGGCCGCCTCGACGTCGAGCGGTCTCGGAATCGCCACCGAGAGCAGCGCCGGGCCGACGTACTCGACGTCGCACTCGCAGCGTCGTAGGAACTCGATCAGATCATCGGTGAGCGAGTCGTCCGCAAGTCTCACCCGCACCATCAGCCGAACCCTCCAGCCCGTTGCCGCAGTTGCCTGAGTGTGCAGCCGGCCGAGCGGCAGGACAACTGCCGAAAGGCTGGTCCTATGCGCGGAGCAGCCAGGCTCCGCGTTGCGGCGGCTTGGATCCGAGCACGTCGCCGAACACGGCGGCAAGCTGTGCCGTCAAGGCCCGCCTGTCAAACCGCTCGGCAACACCCGACGCGGCGTCCGGCTCGCGTCCACGCTCCCGCCGCCGTCGAGCGAGCTCGCGGATGATGCCAACCATCGCGTCGACGTCGTCCGGACGGCAGAGGTGCGCGTGGCCGACGCTCGAAAGGATGTCCCTCGCATCTCCGTCGGGAACCGCAGCGAGGATCGGCCGGGCGGAGCCGAGGTACTCGTACGTCTTCCCGGGCACGATCGTCGCGCGCGTGCCGGGCGGGAGGTTGTGCATCGGAAGGAAGAGTAAGTCCGCAGAGCGAAGCAGGGCGATCGACTCGTGATGAGGCAGGTACCCGCGGAAGTGGACTCCGGGAGAGACCGCAGCCTCGTCGACCGCAGACGTGACTCCGGCGAGGTGGAGCTCGATCGGCAGCTCCGGGTGCTCGTGTCGCAGCCGCCCGAGGGCTCGCAGGAGGAAGACGTGCGAGCGGGTGATGATGTCGAGTCCTGCGGTCGAGCCGCCGAGCGCGCGGCGCAGGCCGGCGCTACGGCGCTGCTCGCTGCCGAGCTCCGTGTGGAGATACCCGGTGTGGACGATCCGCAGGGCATCGTCATCTCGTGATTCGGGTTCGACGTCCATGTCGGCCGGGTCGTAGCCGTTGGGGATGGCACCGGCGATCTGCCCCTCGAGCTCCGGGAACGCCTGAGCGAGCCGTGCAGCGGCTTCGGGCGTGTTCATGACGATCGCGGCCGCGCTCGACAGCGCCTTGCGCATTCGGCGCCGCTCGGCGCGGCGGTGGAGCCCGGTCGGCTCGACGCGCATCTCGTCCAGCGCCCACGGATCCCGAAGGTCAGCGACCCACGGGATCCCGCGTTCACGCGAGATCAGGCGGGCAGCCTCGGCCGACTCGTACGGAGAGAGCGAGGCGTAGACCAGATCCGCGGCGGGCGCCTCGCGGGCGGCCTCGGCGACGCCCTCGACCCACCAGGACGCGACCGGTGGACGCATGCGCAGCCAGCGCTCGGCTCGTGCACGCGAGCCGGCGCTCGGCACCGGCCGCGCGGTCGAGACGCGGCGGACGTACAGCCCCTTCGGGAGTTCCGCAATCAGGGATTCGTCCCGCGGCGTCCAGTGGTCCTGCGTGCTCGGCCCCGGACCGGTGAGGACGGCGGGCGCATAGCCGTGGTCGGGCAGGTAGCGAGCGAACTTCGCCGAGCGCTGGACGCCCGCGCCTCCTATCGGGGGGAAGTGGTACGCGACGAAAAGGACGGTCGTCACTGCCCGGCGGCGTCACCTCGGCCGAACCGCCTGACGACGCGCGCCGGCGCGCCGACTGCCACCGCATGGTCGGGCACGTCCGCGAGCACGACCGCGTTCGCTCCGACGACGGCCCCCTGTCCGATGCGGACGCCGGGACCGACGACGACGTTCTCGCCGAGCCAGGCGCCGTCGCCGATCTCGACCGGGGCGACACGGGTCACACCCTGGTCCAGCACGGCTCGCGACGGATCGTCGAATGCGTGCTGGTGGTCGGCTACGTAGACGTCCTTGGCGAAGAGGACCTTCTTGCCGATCCGGACCGAGCTCACGGCAGAGATCACGCACCCGCCCACGATGCTGGTTTCGTCACCGATCTCGAGGGCGATGCCCTCTCCCGCGGGGTCGTCGACCTGCAGCCAGGACCCTCGACCGACGAAGACGCCGCTTCCGAGTGCCATCCGCCGCTCGCCCTTCAGGCGAATGGGCGGCTCGAGCACCGTATGGCGACCAAACTCGCCGAAGGCGCGGGAGGCAAAGAGCGAGAAGAGCTTCGCCCATGCCCGCGCACCGGTTCGGTACGCGGAGAGAAAGGCGGCCGACGCCGGGGCGCCCGCTCGAGGGTGCGCCGCCGCTCCGAGTTGATCCTGTGGATCCGACACAGCCCGATCTTCCGTCACGGCCATCGTCGGTGCTCGTGAACCGTGCCGTCGGCCTGTCTCAGGCGCCGACTGTGACCGAAGCGACGTTCACCCGGCCGCCGTCGTGCTCGAGAGAGGCGTCGACCGCCTCGATCATCCGGACGACCTCGAGGCCGAGCTCGCGCGAGGAGCGGGGCGTCGAGCCGTTCACGATCGAGCTGCGGAAATCGTCCAGCTCGAGCAGCAGGGGCTCGGCCACGTCGATGCGCGGCGAGAGGATGTCGCCCGTGCGATAGGTCAGCCGGTACTCGCCGAAGCTCTCCGGGTCGCGCACCATCACGCCCGAGTCGAAGATGCGAACCGGCTCGTTGGAGACGTCGTCGTAGACGATCATCTTGCGGGAGCCGACGATGGTCGTGCGCCTGAGCTTGCTCGGCGCCAGCCACGACATCTCGACGTGCGCGATCGTCCCCGAGGCGAACTCGAGGTTGATGAAGGCCACGTCCGGCACCGTCGGCATCACGCAGCCTCGGCTGGTGGCGCTCAGGAAGACCGGCGTCTCCTCGAGCCAGTACCGCAGGATCGAGAAGTCGTGCGGGCCGAGGTCCCAGGCCACGCTGACGTCGGGCTGGTGGAGCCCGAGATTCACGCGGCTCGTCGAGATGAAGTAGATCTCGCCGAGGTCGCCCGACTCGATCACCTCACGGATCATGTTCACCGGCGGGCTGTACAGGAACGTATGCCCCGGCATCAGGACGAGCCCGCGCTCCTCGGCCGCGGCGATCAGCGCGAGCGCCTCGGTCGAGGACCCCGCCAGCGGCTTCTCGACGAAGACGTGCTTCCCGGCCTGGAGCGCCTTCAGCGCCAGCGGGTGGTGCGTTCCCACCGGCGTCGCGACGGCGACGGCGTCGAGCGAGTCGTCCTGCAGGAGGTCGTCGTAGTCGGCCGTGATGCGGACGGCCGGATAACGGCGCTGGATCTTGTCGAGCTGGTCCTCGCGGAGGTCGCAGACCCAGGTCACCTCGGCGCCGTCGAGCTCGTGCAGGTTGCGCACGAGGTTCGGGCCCCAGTAGCCGAGCCCGACGACTCCGACGCGAATCGTCTGCGCGGCGCTCACGCGGTCCCCTTCCCGCGCAGGACGTGAAACGGCGTCTTCAGCAGCAGCAAGAGGTCGAGCCCGAGCGACCAGTTGCGCGCGTAGGCGACGTCCATGTCGAGCGCCTCGCCGAACGTCGAATGGGCCCGGGCGGTCACCTGCCAGAGGCCGGTGATGCCGGCCGGAACGTTGAACCGCTCGAAGTGGTGAACCTGGAAGTACTCGGTCTCGTAGGCGAGGCACGGCCGCGGCCCGACGAGCGACATGTCGCCCTTGAGCACGTTGATCAGCTGCGGCAGCTCGTCGAGGCTGGTCTTGCGCAGCCAGCGGCCGACCGGCGTGACCGAGCTGCCGCGCTCGAGCTTGTAGAGCCCGTTGCCCTCGGGAGTCGCGTCAGCGCTCATCGTCCGCTCGATGTAACGGCGGTGCTCGTCCTGGTCGACGTCGACGTGCATCGTCCGGAATTTCAGGGCGGTGAACTCGCGCATGTCGTAGCCGAGCCTCGTCTGGCGGAAGAACACGGGGCCCGGCGAGTCGCGCTTGATCCGCCAGGCGACGAACGCGAACAGCGGCGCGGTCAGCAACAGCCCGAGTGAGGCGCCGACAATGTCGACGCTTCTCTTCAAGGCCCGCGAGAACGGGAACAGCTTGGCCGCGGGCAGCCCGACGAGCGGCAGGCTCTCGACCGTGTGCACGTTCACGTTCGGGCCGACGGCCTCGTACAGCCGCGGCACAATGTCGATCTGAAGGTCCATGCGCTTGAGCATCCCGACGAGGCGCAGCGTCTCCTCGTGCGACTCGTTCGAGAACGCCACCACGACGCGCTCGACATCGAGCAGCTCCACGATCGCCGGCAGCTGCTCCGGCACGCCGAGCAACGGAACGTCGTCGAGGTCCTCGCGGCGCTCGCGCGGGTGCGCGTCGACGAACCCCACGACGTTGACCCCGTATTCGGGGTGCTGGACGAGCTTGCGCGCCACGAGCTGACCCGCATGGCCGGCGCCGACGATGACCGCGTTCTGCACGAACGCCAGGCTGCGGCGCGAGAGCACTCGCGCGACCCCGCGCCCGGTCGTCACGAGAACGATCGCGACGGCCCAGAAGGTGATCAGCTTCGCGAAATTCGGCTCCGCCAGCCTGGTCAGCCACGCCCCGGCGGTGAAGAGCCAGGTACCGGTCGTGACAAGTTGGAAGACGCCCGTGAGGTCGTCGATCGTCGTGTGGTCTGCGCGCTCCTCGTCGTGGTCGTACAGCTCCAGGAGCTTCGCCACGATGATCCAGGCCGGCAGCGTCGCGATGAAGAAGAGAAGCTCGCTCGTCGGCCGAAGCTGGTTGCCCGCGCCCGCGCTCTGGCCGTAGAGCAGCTCGGCGACGGCGAACGCCACCGTGAGGCCCACGATGTCGGCGATGAGCAGCAGGCGATGGACGAGCCACCCGCGCCGCTTGATGCGGGCGGTCTTCTGGCGGCGCTCGAGAATCCGGCGCGTCCGCTCGCTCAACGGCAGCGCGCTCGCGGCCACCTCCGGTCCGGTTAGAACCGCGGCAGGCTCGGACATCCGCAGACCGCCCCCTTCCCCTCGTCCATGCCTGGAGCCTATGGCGCTGCCGACCGTGGCAGTAGGCCAGAGTCCAAAGACCGCTCGGCAGGAGAGGACCTAGCCGTTCGGGGAGTGTGCAGACCGCTTGTCGGCCATATCCTCGAAGCGTGCGGACGGCATCTACGACACCCACGGTCCCGTTTCTCGACCTGCGCAGCGCGCATGCGGGCCTGAAGGCCGAACTGCTCGCGGAGATCGCAGATCTGATCGACTCGGGCGCCTTCACGAACGGCCCGCAGGTGCGGGAGTTCGAAGAGGCATTCGCCGAGTACTGCGACACCACGCACTGCGTCGGCGTCGCCAGCGGCCTCGACGGGTTGAGGCTGGCGCTGCTCGCGGCCGGGATCGAGCGGGGGGACGAGGTAATCGTCCCGGCGAACACGTTCGCAGCGACGCTCGAGGCCGTCACGCAGGCCGGTGGTCGGCCGGCGCTCGTGGACGCCTCCGAGGACGACTGGAATCTCGACGTGGCGGCGACGCAGCGCGCGATCGGGCCGCGCACGCGGTTCCTGATGCCGGTTCATCTCTACGGGCAGCTCGCCGACCTGAGGCAGCTCGAGCAGCTGGGCGTGGCGATCGTCGAGGACGCGTGCCAGGCACACGGCGCGACCCGCGACGGAGTGCGTGCAGGCGCGGGCGGCGTCGCTGCGGCCTTCAGCTTCTATCCGGGCAAGAACCTCGGCGCCTTCGGCGACGCGGGGGCCGTCGTGACCGACGACGAGGCCCTCGCGGAGCGCGTGCGCATGCTGCGCGAGCACGGGCAGGCCGAGAAGTACCATCACGACGTCGAGGGCTGGACTGCGCGGCTCGACACGATCCAGGCGCTCGTCCTCCTGCACAAGCTTCCGCTGCTGGACGGCTGGAACGACCAGCGGCGCGCGGCGGCGGCTTACTTCCTCGACGCTCTCGCGGGCGTCGGCGACCTCCGGCTCCCGCCGGTGGCCTCCGCGAGCGAGCCCGTCTGGCACCTGTTCGTCGTGCGGACTTCCAGGCGCGACGAGCTCGCCGGCTTCCTGCGCGAGCGCGGCATCGCGACCGGGCTTCACTACCCGCAGCCGCCACACCTCTCGCGCGCCTATGCGTGGCTCGGCCACGGCGAAGGCGACTTCCCGGTGGCGGAGGCGATGGCACGCGAGGTGATCTCGCTGCCGATCTTCCCCGGGATGTCCGAGGCGCAGCTCGAGACCGTGGTGGCCGCCGTGGCGGCGTTCTTCGCTCGTGCCGACTGAGCCGGCGAACGACGCGCCGTACCGGCTGCTCGACGACGTCGAGCTCGGCGAGGACGTGCACGTCCAGTCGTTCACGAACCTCTACGGCTGCCGCATCGGCTCGGGCACCCGCATCGGGCCGTTCGTCGAGATCCAGCGCGGGGCCGTCGTCGGCGAGCGCTGCAAGATCCAGAGCCACACCTTCGTGTGCGACGGCGTCGAGATCGGCGACGAGGTCTTCGTCGGCCACGGCGTCCTCTTCATCAACGACCGCCGGCCGCAGGCGACGACCGAGGCCGGCGAGCTCCAGGGAGCAGACGACTGGCAGCTCGAGCGGACGACCGTCGGCGCCGGCGCGTCGCTCGGCTCGGGCGCGATCGTCCTGGGCGGCGTGACGATCGGCGAGCGTGCGCTGGTCGGCGCGGGCGCGGTCGTGACGCGGGACGTCGAGCCCGGCGCGACCGTGGTCGGCAGCCCGGCGCGGGCGCTCCAACGCTCCCGCTAGGCCGTCGTTACGAGCAGCGGCCGCGGCCGGCGAAGGCGCGGCGAACGATCGATACTGCGGTGACGTTCCCGGTGGGCGAGGCCGTCCAAAACTGCGTCAGGATCCCCCGTCCGGTCGAGACGAACGCCGAACGGCACGAAACCCAGCGAGCGCCGCCTGCGGTTGCCGCGGCCGAGCCCGGGGCGGTGACGCCTGCGCCGCCGACGGTCGTGTAGTAGCTGCTCTTCGTCCCGACGCCGACCACGCGGCCGGCGCTGTAGGCGACCCAGAGCACCGCGCCGTGTCGCCGGTAGGTTGCGACGAGCGCGCGGCGCCCGCCGCGGAAGATGCGGGCGGAGCGGAGCCGGCGCGAGCCGTAGAAGCCCTCGACCGCGCTCCGGCTGCTCCCGAGCTCGGCGCGGCCGATCGACCGGCCGATGTTGATCCGCGCGGACTCGAGTTGGTCGGCGCCGGCATCTGCGGACGCCCGCAGGGGCCGCATGTCTCCGTCGATGTCCGTGCGCGCCAACGGCACAGGGACGGCCGATCTCGCGCACGTATCGCCGGCCGCGAGGTGGTAGTTCCCTCCTCGCCCGTCGACGTAGCGCGCGGTGCAGATCCGTCCGCCCGTCCCGCAGGCACGCCCGCGCGACCACCGGTTGTAGGCGAACACCGCATCCTGGCAACTCGCCGATCCTGCGACGACATTGCCGCGGAAGACGTTTCCCCTCGTCGCCGCGCAGTCGATCGATCCTCCCGAGGCAAACGTGTTGAACTGGATCACGACGTTCGTGCAGTTATCGGGCGACGTGCCGATGTTCCACGCCTCGTATCCGTCGAGCACCGGCCCGATGAAGTTGTTCTCGATCTTGAGCCCGTCGACAACGATGTTCCTGCCTTGAGGCCGGGCGATGATGCCGATCGTGGGGCAGTTCTCGATCCGGCTGTTCTTGACGACGCTGTCGCGAATGCCGAGGAACTGAATGCAATCTGTGTGAGCGGAGCCGCAGGTTCGGCGGATGTTGTGGAGGTAGATGCCGTCGATCGTGATCTCGCTGGACGGCTGAGAGGCGAAGCTGACCTGGATGCCGTCGTCTTCGGAGCCTGTCCGGCAGGAGTCGTAGCCCCCGAACTCGCCGCCGCGCACCGTGATCGCGCTGCCCTTGATGAAGAGCCGCCCCGGATAGGCGGAGACGCCGATCAGGCGGACGTGGTTGGCGGTCGACGAACCGCTGCCGCCGAGCCCGATCGTCTTCGGGTTCGAACTGCTGCCACCGACGACCGAGACGCCCTGGAGCGAAAGCCACGCAGTGCGACCGAGATCGAGTCCTCTCGTAGTCACCGTCTCGCTTCGCGCGGCGGCCATCACGCAGTAGTTGCTCCGGCCGTTCGAGCCCGAGTACGACTGCGCCGAATACGCGCCCCCTTTGACGCGCACGATGTCACCTGACGCGCAGCGATCGTTTGCGGCGTCGAAGGACCCACAGGCCTGTGCGCCCGCGTACGGGCCTGGGGTGTCGTGTCGCGTGCAACTGCCGCCGTCCGCGTCGACCCAGAGGTTGGCCGTGTTTCCCTTTGCGGACGCGGTCGTACCTGCGTGGCGGCCGGCTTGGGTTGCACCGGCCGTGAGCAGTGTGACCAGGACAACGACGAGGAGGAGGAGGTATCGCATGCAGAGCGGGGAGCGCTGTCGGGGCGAGCGAACGGGGCAGCATAGCGTCGCTGAGCGACGGCTGCCGCTCTGTGCCGCCGAAGCGCGTCTACGCTGGGCGCCCGGCGGCCTGGTGGTGCTTCGAGCGCAGGTGCCTCAGGCGCTGGTCTCGCCGTAGGGCCGCTCGCACGGCGACGTCGGCGCAGCGCGGCTTACGTCTGAGCGCAGCTCCGAGATAGCCCGTGACGAGTGCAAGCGCGGCTGGCTCCCGGCGGGCGTGGTGTAGCGCGCGTGCGACGAGGTACGGGAAGCGGTAGCCCATGAACCACGACGCGCGGCCCTGCGCAGCCCATGCGTGGTGGCGGGCACCGTCACGCTCGCCCTCGGCCCGGTGGTGACGAAACGGGAGATCGGTGATCGTTCGCGTATGCCAGCCGGCCAGGGAGGCCTTGAGGACGTCGACGCCGTCCCACCCCATCTGCTCCTCGAGTGGGAGGACGACGTCGAGGCACGGGCGGCGGTAGGCGCGGGCTGCGCCCCACACGTGATCTCCGGTCATGTGTCGCTGCTCCCACTCGCCGTCGACCTGCTCCCAGGCCGAGCCGCTCGCGATCCCCAGGTGTTCATCGGCTTCGAAAGCGGTCAGGAGACGTTCGTGGTACTCCGGGGGAAACGTGGTGTCCGCGTCGACCTTGATCACGACATCGACGTCCTGCGGCACGTCCGCCAGGCCCCGCTCGAAGGCGCGTACGACGGGACCGCCCCTGACGACGCCGTCGGCACCGACGGCCTCGACCACGGAGATCCAGGAGTGCTGGCGGGCCAACCCCCGCGCGCGTGCAACGGTGTCGTCTGTCGAGCCGTTCTCGACAATCACCCAGACGGCCGGCGCAACTGTCTGCCGCACCAGCGACTCGGCGAGCCTCCCGAGGGTCGTGGCCTCGTTTCGCGCGGGCGTGACGATCGCGTAGCGCAGCCTCACGGAACGGGCACCGGTCGCCGCTCTTTCGACACGCCGCTCAGCGCCCGGGGAAGGTACGACGCGAGCCAGACCTCGAGCATCAGGATCGAGAGAAGGAGTTGACCGTGACGCCTCGAGGTTCCCTCCAGATGTAGCCGGGCGAGTCGTTCGACCGCTGCGGTGTCGAGGAAGTCGGCATACCGCGGGCTCGAGCCCAGCAGCCAGTCCGAGAGCGCGCCGCTCGCCTGCTGATCGAACCACGAATCGACCGAATCGCGGAAGAAGGCGACTTTGGGCTTTTCGATCACCCTCTTCGGGATCAAGCCCGAGGCGATCTGCTTGAGGAGGTACTTCCCCTCGAGCCTTCGCACCTTCATGTCACTCGGGATGCGCGCGCAGTACTCCACGACCACGTGATCGAGAAACGGCACCCGGACTTCGAGCGAGTGGGCCATCGACATACGGTCGAAGTAGTGGAGCATGTCGTCCGGAAGCGCCAGCTGCGCATCGAGGAACAGCGTCTCCGACAGTGGATCGGCCGAGATCCCATCGAGGCGCGCTTCGATGGAACGAAGCGCCGAGCTGCCGTCCAGTTGCGCGAGCGAGCCCCGTGCAAGCTCGCTCCGCAGCGCCGGCGATAGCTTCGAGCTCATCGCGAGCAGGCGCTCGGCCGGACCGCGCGCCCCCAACGCCGCCCCCGCTCGGTGAAACGAAGGTGGTCCGAGCTGCGCGAGCTTCCCCGCCGCCGGGCGAAGCGGTCCCGGGAAGTACCTCATGAGAGCGGCGGCCTTGTGCTTCAGGTAGCCGCCGAGAAGCTCGTCCGCGCCCTGCCCCGACAGCGCGACCGTGACGTGGGAGGCGGCGAGCTTCGAGAGCAACAGGAATCCGAGCGACGAGAGATCGGCGACCGGTTCGTCCTGCCACCACATCAGGTCGGCGAGGTCGAGCTCCTGATCCGCGAGGCGCAGCTCGACCTCGTGGTGGTCGCACCCGAAGTGCGCTGCCACGAGGCGTGCGTCGTCGAGCTCGTTCGCCTTCCCTGCGTCGACGAATCCGACGGAGAACGTCTTGACCGGCTGCGCCGAATGCCGTGCCATGAGCGCGACCACGACGCTCGAGTCCAGACCGCCGGAGAGCATCGCTCCGAGCGGGACGTCGCTCATCAGTCGCAGTCGGACGGCCTCGTCGAGCTGCTCGAGCAAGCCCTCTCGCCACTCCTCCTCGGGTCGCCGCTCTGGCGACGGATGCGGAAACCGCCAGTACCGCTCGACGCGGACATCGCCGGCCTCGACGACGATCCGGTGACCGGGGAGGAGCTTGTGCACGCCTTGGAGGGGCGTACTCGGCGCGGGGAAGTACCCGAGCGCCAGATACGCGTCGATGGCCGCGAGGTCGAGCTCCGGTTCCACAAGGCCGCTGGCGAGCAGGCTCTTCAGCTCCGAGGCGAAGACGAGCACGTCGTCGTTGACGCTGAAGTAGAGCGGCTTGACACCGAGCGGGTCGCGGGCGACCAGTGCCCGTCGCTGCCGGCCGTCCCAGACGGCCAGTCCGAACTTCCCGCGCAGGCGCTCCGGGACCGACGCGCCGTCTCGCTCGAACAGGTGCGGCAGGATCTCGGTGTCGCAGCTGCTGCGGAGGACGTGGCCGGAGCGCCCCAGCTCGTCGCGGATACGACGGTGGTTGTACAGCTCGCCGTTCTGTACGGCAACGATCGTGCCGTCCTCGCTGAAGACGGGCTGATGGCCGCCGGCGACGTCGACGATCGAGAGTCGCCGTACGCCGAGCGCTATTCCCGGAGCCTCGAAGGTCCCGCGGTCGTTCGGCCCGCGGTGGGTCATCACGTCGGTCATCCGATCGAGGACGCCCGCTTCGACGACACGCCGCGGCTCGCCGCGGACCTGGACCACGCCACAAATCCCGCACATGACTACGAGCGTAGTCGCGGCCGCGCCACGCGCACGACGGTCGATCGGCGGGACTTGCACCTACCCGGATGGCTAGAGACGCGAGTCCGCGTACGCGCAGCCCACGAGGATCGCCGCCGAAAATTGGGAACGCGCGTTAGTGTCGGGACGTGCAGGTGAGCGCGCAAAGAGTGCGCATCGGCGTGCTCCCGGCCCCCGAGGCGGCACGTCGCGGGCGGCTGCTGCAGGCGCTCGAGCAGGCGTTTCCGGTGTCGTTCGAACCCCGCCCACGGGACGACTGGCGCGAGATCGACGCTGCGATCGTGTTCGGGACCGGAGGAGAACTGCCGGGCACCGAGGTAGAGGTCTTCGTCGCCCCGGGTACGGCAGAGCAGCGCGAGTCAGAAGCAGCAGCCGTTCGATTCGCCGAGGTCCCGCAGGTCCCAGAGGAGCTTCGCGGCCGCATGCTCACGGACTCATCGATCCCCGCGGCCACGGCGTTTGAGGCACGCGGCGCTCTCACTCTCGCCGAGGCGGAGCACGGGGCGCTCTGGGCTCGTGAGGAATCCGGCCGCGTCGCAGTAACGCGCATCGCCGCACCCATCGACGAGTTGGGACACGACGAGAACCTTCGCGATCACGTGCGGCCCGGTCGCTTCCTCGGGCTGGTCGCGCTCGTTCATTTCCTCCGCGGTGTCAGCGCCGGCCTCGCGTGGCAGCCGCCTCCGCTGCGGGCGTGTTTCCTCTTCGACGACCCCAACCTCCACTGGCCCACGTACGGCTATCTCGGCTTCGACGAGCTCGCCCGCGAAGCAGAGCGTGGCGGCTTCCATGTGGCAATGGCGACGGTGCCGCTCGACGCATGGTTCGCACACCCACGGGCAGCCGAGCTGTTCCGAGACCGTCCGCGCCAGCTCTCACTCGTCGTCCACGGCAACGACCACGTCAAACGTGAGTTGGCGCGACCGAAGCAGCGTCGAGAGGCCGCGGTGCTGTCGACACAGGCACTGCGCCGGATCGAACGGCTGGAGCGTCGGGCGCGGGTCCGGGTCGAGCGCGTGATGGTGCCGCCGCACGGCGCATGTGCCGAAGTGACCGCCCGCGAGCTCGTCGTGGCGGGCTTCGAGGCTCTGTGCGTGTCGCGCCCGTATCCGTGGCTGCCGCGGCCGCCTGCAAATCGTCCCCTCGCTGGCTGGGCGCCTGGCGACATCGTCGCCGGCGGCCTGCCGGTAGTGGGGCGGTACCCGCTTACCGAGACGGTCGACGAGCTACCCCTTCGGGCGTTCCTGGGACAACCGCTGATCTCGTACGGTCATCACGGGGATGTCGCGGACGGGATCGAGCTGCTGGTGCAACGGAGCGCGTTCATCAATGGCCTCGGCGCTGTTCGCTGGATGTCTCCGGGGGAGATCGTCCGCTCGAACGTCGAGACTCGCCGGGACGGTGCGAGGCTGCGCGTTCGTCCGTTCGCGCGGCATGTCGGCGTCTCCATCCCGGAGGAGGTGCGGGAGCTTGTCGTCGAGTTGCCACCGGGCTTCGACGACGAGAATCACGTCGGGGTCCGGCTTACCTCCGGCGAGCCGGTGTCTGCTGCGGGCGACGACGCCGAGCCGGCGTTCGCGGTTTCGGGAGGAGCCGAGGTCGAGATCAGCATCGGAGCCCAGTGGGCTCGGGTAGAGCCATCGTCCCGGCTCAGGCCACGGCCGTGGCCGCTGCTGCGCCGAGTGCTCGTCGAGGGCCGCGACCGGGCGCTGCCCCTGACAACGCGCAGGCGCTCCACGAGCTAAGGTCGCGCCTGGGTCGCCTGCGGCCGCTTGCCGACATGCGCAAGCAGATATTGGCGGAGTTCGCCCACGAGTCGCGCATCCACGCCGCCAGCGACCGGGCGATCGAGGTCGCTCTCCGCGAGCGCTCGGGCGAGCTCGCCTGAGTCCTCAACCATGCGGACGAGCCCCTCGCGGTGAAGGCGACGGCTGAACGCGAGCTGATGATCGTCGACGGCCTCGCCGAGCCGATGCAGGCGTGGCATCACGATCGGCCGTTTTCCGTTCAGCAAGGCCGTCATCACCGTGCCGACGCCGGCGTGAGAAACCACAGCGCGCGCCCGGCGGACATGCTCGACGAGCGCCTCGTAGGGAAGGAACTCGACGAAGGTTGCCCCCGCAGGCCGAACCGTCGACGCCCCGTGCTGGACGACGAGCTCTTCCTCGACCCGAAGCGAATCGAGGGCTTCGAGCAGGCGGTCGAACGGCTCGCTGACCCCCAGGGTGACGAAGATCACGGCGCCCCGATCACGCTTCCGGCGTAGACGCTACCGCGCACTTTCGACGTCAGCTCGGGCCACTGGACATAGACGCGGTCGGCTACTGGTCGGATGAGGCGACAGCTGAGCGAGGGTGCATCGATGCGGGTGATGCTCTCGACGTAGACGACGCGAGCGCCGTAGAGGCGGCCGACCCAGGCGAACGGAACCGCGAGTCCCGCTCCGGTCGTGAGGATGACCGCAGGCCGTTCACGCCGGACGAGCCGCCACGCGAGCACTCCGTTGCGAAAGAGGTTTCGCAGGTTCCTGTGAGTGGGGCCGTGAGCGAAGACGACCTGCTGCTCAGCGAGGAGCGACCGGGCATCGCTCTTGTCGAGAGTGACCCAGGTGTGCGGCAGCCCATCCCACGACTCACGCAGCGCGTAGAGCTGCAGTAGATGACCGCCGGTGGAGCAGACGAGGAGCAGCCGAGGCTCGGTTCCGCTCATGGGAGATACTTACCGCAAGATTCGCCGGAGGCCTACGTCGGAACGCCCGGCGCCGCTCGAGCGCGCTACGGGATCTCGTCCGCGCCGATCTCCGCGACGCTCTCCGGACGAGCCTGGCCGTCGATGTCGTCGGCGGGATAGACCGAGCCGCCTCGCGAGTGGGCGCAGGTATCGGAGGAGAGCAGGTGGTAGTCGCGCCCGCCCGGGTTGACGTACTGCGCGGTGCAGATCCCGCCGCTCGTGCCACAGGCGGTGCCGCTCGACCAGCGGTTGTAGGAGAAGGTGGCGGACTGACAGCCTGCGGTGCCGCTGACCAGGTTGCCGCGGAAGACGTTCCCGGTCGTGACGACGCAGTCGATCGAGCCGCCGGCGGCAAAGGTGTTGTACTGGATCGCGACGTTGGTGCAGTTGTCCGGCGAGGTGCCGATGTTCCAGGCCTCGTAGCCGTCCAGCACCGGGCCGACGAAGTTGTTCTGGATCGTCAGCCCGTCGAGCACGTTCGCGCCGCCCTGCGGCCGGGCCATGATCCCGGTCGTCGGGCAGTTCTCGATCCGGCTGTTCTCGATCACCGAGCTCTGGATGCCGAGGAACTGGATGCAGTCGGTGTGGGTCGTACCGCAGGTGCGGCGCACGTCGTGCAGGTAGATGCCGTCGATCGTGATCTGGCTCGACGGCGGCGAGCCGGAGACGTAGCTGACCTGGATCCCGTCGTTCTCGGAGCCGGTCAGGCAGTCGTCGTAGCCGCCGAACTCGCCCCCTTGGACGGTCAGGTAGCTGCCCTTGATGAAGAGCCGGCCCGGGTAGGCGGAGACGTCGATCAGCCGGATGTGGCTGGCGACGGTCGTACCACTGCCGCCGAGCCCGACGGTCTTCGGGGCCGAGGGCGTACCTCCGGTCACGGCCACGCCTTGCACCGAGACCCAGGCCGCGCCGCCGAAGTCGAGCCCCGAGCTCGTAACGGTCTCGCCGTCGGCCTCGGCCATCGAGCAGTAGTCAGCGCGCCCGTTGGAGCCCGTCAATCCCTGTGAGGAGTAGGCACCGCCCTTGATGCGGACGCTGTCGCCGGCCAGGCAGTGGTCGTTGGCGGCATCGAAGGAGCCGCAGGCCTCGGAGCTCGTGTAGGCGACCGGGCTGGCGTGGCGTAGACAGCTGCCCCCGTCGGTGTCGACCCAGAGGTTGGCCGTTCCCGTGCCGCCCGGCGGCGGACAGGCGCTCGTCGAGGCGGAGAGCGGCGTCGCGGCGGAGCGGTTCCCGGCGGCGTCGAAGGCGTCGACGGCGAAGGTGTAGGTCGTGCCGCACGTGAGGCTCGAGAAGGTGCCGCTCGGGGACGGCGCGGTGCCGATGAGGGTCCCGTCGCGGTAGAGGCCGTATCCGGTGACGCCGACGTTGTCGGTCGAGGCGTTCCAGGCGAGCGACACGGAGGTTCCGGCTTGCCCCGTAACCGAGAGGCCGGTCGGAGCCGAGGGCGGGGTCGTGTCGGCGGGGCAGGCCGCGGTGGCGGCCGCGAGCGTCGTCGTGGCCGAGCGGTTGCCGGCGGCGTCGTAGGCGTCGACGCCCAGCGTGTAGGTCGTCCCGCACGTGAGACTGGAGAACGTCGCGCCGGGTGTCGCGACGTTCGTGACGCGCGTGCCGTTGCGGTAGAGCCCGTAGCCCGTGACGCCGACGTTGTCGACGGAGGGGCTCCAGCCGACTGAGATCGAGGTTTGCGTGCTGCCGCTGACGACGAGGCCGGTCGGAGTGCTCGGTGGAAGCGTGTCGAGCGGCGCGGCACACGCGCTGGTCGCAGCGGCGATGTTCCCGCGCGCCGACACGTTCCCGGCCGCGTCGTAGGCGTCGACGGAGAAGCTGTAGCTCGTCCCGCAGGCGAGGCCCGAAACCGTGTAGCTCAGCGAGGTAGTCGATCCCGAGCGTGTGCCGTTGGTGAAGACGTCGTACCCGACGGTGCCCACGTTGTCACTGGACGCGCTCCACGCGAGCGAGACCGAGGTGGCGGTCGAGCCCGTCGAGACGAGACCGCCTGGGGTCCCGGGCGGCGTCGTGTCGGCAGTCGTGCAGGCCGCGGTCGTGGCGGTCACGGCGACCTTGGCGGAATGCGTACCCGACGCGGTGTAGGCGTCGACTGCGAGCGTGTAGCTGCGGGCGCAGCGCAGCTTTCCGAAGGCGTAGCTCGTCTGCGTCGTGGTGCCGACGCGCTTGCCGTTGCGGTAGAGCGTGTATCCGGCGACGCCGGTGGCCGGAGGCGTCCAGCTGACGCTCGCGGTCGTCTTGGTGACCGTGAGGACGTGGAGGTTCGACGGCGAGGGGACCGCGGCCGCCAGCGCCCTCCACTTCGTGGGAGAAGCCGACGGGCGGGCCTTCTTGAGCGGATGCCTGGCGCTGGCACCGGTCCTTGCTGATGCCGTGGCCACGCCTGCGACGAGGACGATGATGCCCACGAGGGCGGCCATGAGCCAGGGGCGGCTTTGGCGGGGTGCGGCTCCCCACATGCCCGCTGCATCGGTCGGCCCCTGGCATAGGGCCAATAGCCAGACCGAGGGATGGCCGGCGAGATCCCTCGTTCGAGCGTGGAGAACACTGTTGTTAGCCTGCTCCGGCTGTGGCGAAGCTCGACGTCGTCGTCGTCTCGTACAACAGCCGGGAGCATCTGCGCGGCTGTGTCATGCCCCTTTCGGGGCTCGAGGACATCGACGTGATCGTGGTCGACAACGCCTCGAGCGACGGCAGCCTCGAGACCGTCGCCGACCTGCCCGTCGAGGTGATCGTCCGCGAAAGCAACGGCGGTTTCTCCGTCGGTTGCAACGCCGGCTGGCGCAGCGGCAGCGCGCCGTTCGTGCTCTTCCTGAACCCGGACGCCGTGATCGAGGCGGACGCCGCGCGGAAGCTCGTCGCGGTCGCGGCCGGCGATGCGCCTGTGGCCGCGGTCGCGCCGCGGATCGTCGACCACGACGGCGGCCTTCTGTTCTCGCAGCGGCGCTTTCCGCGCCTGAGCTCGACATATGCCCAGGCGCTGTTCCTGCACCGCGCGTTTCCCCAGGCGCCGTGGAGCGACGAGGTCGTGCGCGATCGTGAAGCCTATGAACACGCGGGCTCGCCGGAGTGGGTCTCCGGCGCGTGCCTGCTCGTCAAGCGGAGCGCTCTCGAGCAGATCGACGGGTTCGACGAAGGGTTCTTCCTCTACTGCGAAGACAAGGACCTGTGCAGGCGGCTGCGTGCGGCGGGGCTCGACGTTCGCTTCGAGCCCAGCGTGGTGGTACGACACGTCGGCGGTGCGTCGGCGCCCCACGCGACGGTGATCCCGTTGCTCGCGGCGAGCCGCGCCCGGTACGCGCGCAAGCACTGCAGCGCCGTGCCGGCGGCCGCCGAGCGCATCGGGATCGCGCTCGGCGAGCTGACGCACGCGTTGGCGGGGCGCGGCGACCGCAGCGTCCGGGCCGCTCACGGGCGCTCGTTTCTCTCCACGGCAGCGGGCGTCGTCTCGAAGAGCCCGCCTTCCGCGCGGCACTGATCGCTGCGAACGCCGTCGTGACGGCCGGTCTCCCGGATTCACGCGTCGTCCAGCTCGGCGCGGATGTGCGCCGGTTCGACGAGGCCGCGCCGGGGTCCTAGCCGCTCGGCTAGGTACGCGCGGAGAACGCTGGCCGAATGCCGGTTGGCCACCTCGTAGCATCGACCTAGCATCCGTTTGTGCGCGGAGAACTCGTGGCCGGCGGATTCCGTGGCGCCCAGCCGGGCGCGCGGTCGTGGGCTCCCGCCCTGCTGCCGCTCGCTGGAATCGCTCTGCTCGCGCTTGCGCCAGCAGCCGGCCTGGGAGCGAAGACGGTGCTCCCGCTCGCGATCGTGCTCGCGGTCTCCGGGGCCTTCTACAGCGTGCTGTTCCGCTGGGAGACTCTGCTCGCGCTCCTCTTCGCAGTGCTCTTGTTCATCCCGATCGGCCGCTACGACATGCCGGTCAAGCTCCCGCTCAGTCTCGAGCCGTACCGGATCTACGCGGCCGTTCTCGTCCTCGCCTGGGGCTCTTCGCTCCTGATCGATCCGCGGGTGCGTTTCCGGCGAAGCAGCATCGGTCGCCCGCTTCTGGCCATCCTCCTCGCGTATCTGGCCTCCGACTTCGTGAACGCCGGGAGGGTGCATTCACTCGGGGTCGACGGGACGGTGCTGAAGAAGCTCATGTTCTTCGTGAGCTTCGTCCTCATCGCCTACATGATCATGAGCCTCGTCTCCGACGACGGAACGCTCGATCTCCTGATCAAGATCATCGTCTGCATGGCCGCAGTCGTCGCGATCTTCACCGTGATCGAACAGCAGACGAGGTGGAGCCTCTTCAACCACCTGAGCGCCGGGGGCCTACTCGACTTCAAGGGGCTCTCATTCAGCGACACGCACGACCCGCGGGTCCGGGCGCTCGGCTCGGCGGACAGCCCGATCGCGATGGGCGCAGCGTTCGCGATGTTGCTTCCGTTGACGTTCTATCTCCGGGCGAAAACCGGCGCAAACCGATGGCTCGTGGTCGCGTTCGTGCTTTTTGCCGGACTGCTCGCAACCCGCTCGCGGACGAGCATTCTGATGCTCCTGGCAGTTGTGGTCGTCTTCTCGCTGCTTCGCCCCCAGGCCGTGAAGAGGGCGCTGCCGTGGGTGGTGCCGCTCGTTGTCGCAGCCCATATCGCGTCTCCGGGCTCGCTGGCCACCCTCAAGGAGTCGTTCTTTCCGAAGGGTGGGATCATCGCCCAGCAGCAGGGCGACGCGGGGGGCTACGGCAGCGGCCGGATCGCCGACCTGAGGCCCGGGCTGCGGGACTGGTCGCACAAGCCGGTCCTCGGTAGCGGTTTCGGCACACGGGTCACCGAACGCATCGACCCAAGGGTGAACGCGCCGATCCTCGACGACCAGTGGCTCGGCACCCTCATTGAAACCGGCATCGTCGGCTTCCTCGCCTGGATCTGGCTCTTCGTGCATGTGATCCGCCGGCTGGGCCGCGCCGCCAAGGAGGACGACTCCGCGCGAGGGTGGCTCTTCGTCGGCCTTACCGGGGCAGTCGCGGGGTATGCGGTGAGCATGACGGTGTACGACGCCTTCTCCTTCGCGCAGGAGGCGCTGCTGCTCTTTATCCTGCTCGGAATCGGGATGGTGGCGCTCCGTCTCCATGAAGAGGCGGCACCCGCGCCGGTGCTTCATCCGCTGGCCGCGAAGGCGAACGCGCCTCGCCGCAGGCTCTCGTCAGCGTCGCGCGTCTAGAGGGGCTCGTCGTCGCGCGCGCGCCGGCGTGCTCTACGCCGTCGCACCACGATCCGAATCTCGTCGACCACGGCCGGCGCGCGCCAGGCGCACATGGCGGCGTATACCAACCCCCCGAGCAAGATCAGCAAGCCGAGCCGCAATGCCGGGCCTGCACCGGCCTCGGCGAGAGCCACCCGCGCACCGACGACCACGACGAACATCGCAAGGGAGGCCTGCGCCACGCCGGCGAGCGGCCGGGCGAAGTCCAGCAGCGTGAGCCCGACGGAGCGTACGGTCATCCAGGTGTAGATGGGCTCGACGATCGTGCTCGAGATCGCGTACGCCGTCGCGACCCCGACGATCCCCCAGTGCAGGCCGCCGGCGAACGCCGCGAGGCTCGCGGCCACCACGATCAGCGAGTAGTGGAACAGTGTCTTCGTCCGGTCGACGGCGCGCAGGATGCTGCTGTTCAGGCCCTGGAGCGACTGAAGCAGGCCCACCCACGCGAGGATCTGGATCACCCGAATCGCCTGGCTCCAGCGATCGCCGAGGACGACGTGCACGAAGTCCGGCGCGACCGCGATCAGGCCGAGCAGCGCAGGCATCGTCACCGCCGCGATCACCCGGTTCACGCGCAACCATGCGTCACGCATAGCCGCCACGTTGTCCTGGAGCCGTGAGAACGCCGGAAAGAGAACGTCCTGGACCGGAATCGCGATTTCCGAGATCGGAATCAGCATGACGTTGTACGCGACCGCGTAGGCGCCAAGGGCCGGCGCGCCGATGAAGCGACCGATCAAGAGATTGTCGGCGTTGCGATTGGCGTAGAAGAGGAGTCGCGAGCCGAAGACGTTGGCGCTGTAGCCGCCGAGCGACCGCAGGCTCTTGACCGAGTAGCGGAAGTGGGGGCGCCAGGGCGACGAGGCCCAGAGCAGCGCTGTCGAGGCGACCGCGAGGGCGATCTGCTGTCCGATGATCGCCCAGGCGCCGTAGCCGGCCAGCGCGATCGTGATCGCCGCGACGCCGCTGGCGAGACCGCCGACCATCTTGCGCAACTCGAGCGTGCGGAACTGCATCTCTCGGGTCAAGAGGGCGACCTGCGTCGAGGCGAGCGCGGTCACGACGAAAGTCACGGACATCGCCGCGAAGAGCGGCTTGACCTGCGGCTCGCCGTAGAAGGCGGCCAACGGCCCGGCAAGCGCGACACCCACGACCGAGAACAGGGCGCCGCCAGCGACGCTCGTCCAGAAGACTGTCGAGCGATCGTCCTCGGTCAGCAGCTTGCGCTGGATCAGGGCCGCGCCGAAGGCGAGGTCGGAGAAGACGAGGACGAGCGTCGAGAAGACGATCACCATCCCGGCGACGCCGTACTCATCGGGCGTAAGCAGGCGCGCCAGAATGATGCCGACTGCGATGCGCAGGAGCTGCACCGTGGAGCCGGACGTGACCTTCCAGGCAACTCCGCGTGCGACCCGAGTTCGCAAGGCGGCATCCGTCCCGGGTGGGGCCGGCTCGGGTGGGGCCGGCTCGGGTGGGGCCTCGGGTGGGGCCTCGGGTGGGGCCGTCATCGGGACGTAGCCCTGCCCCGCTCCCCCGGCCGCCTCCATCCGGGCCGCCTACGCCGTGCGGCTCTTGGCGTCTTCGACGTTGGCGCGCCGCATCTGGTCCTGATCCTGGTCCTCGAGCACCCTGATCCGCGGCCGCAGGTTCTCCAGCACGAAGACGAGGCCCAGGGTGGCGATCAACACGGTCAGGAACACGACGATCGGCACGGTCTTCGAGCGGCCCTTCAAGAGCTGCGCCGTGTTCGGCTGCTTCACGACGTCGAGCTGCACCCGCTGGCCAGCAGGGGCGCCTTGCTGTTGTTGGGCGGCATAGGCCTGCATGCCGCGCGTTTCTGCGCGTGCCAGATACAGCGCGTTCTTGGGCGAGTCGCCAATGCCGGCGATGCTGATGATCGGCAGTGCGTCGGTGCTACCCGGCGAGCTCATGATCGTCGCGGCCTCGATCGTGCCCGGAATCTTCGTCCTCCCGAATGCGAGCTTCAGCACGGGGTCGTTGTCGGCCATGTTCGCCCAAAGGACTGCATACGGCACGAGCGCCACAGGATCGTATTGGGAGCCCGGCTTCTTGACGAGAAGCTGTGAGTACGCTGTCCACTGCTCCTTCGAGCGGTACGTGACCTTGCCCGAGGCGGGGTCGACGCGCGCCATGGCGAGGAACGCCAGCGCCAGCGCGAGGATGACACCGAGCGCGACCACGATCCGGAATCGCCAGAGGACGCGGCCGTACAGACTGAGATCCATTTCAGGCCTCCGTTACTTCCGCGCCGGGCTCGCCGAGGCCGCGGAAGTATGCGCTCGCGGCCTGCGTGCGGTTGGCGACGTTCAGCTTCCGGTACACGGCGGCGAGGTGGAACTTGACCGCGTGCACGCTCACACACAGCTGCGAGGCGATCTCTCGGTTCGTGAGCCCCGACGAGGTCAGGGCGAGGATCTCCGCCTCGCGGGGCGACAGCGTCGAGAGCTGAGAGACAGGCACTGGCGCGCCGTCGCCTAGAGCGTCGTGATCTACGGCCATGTCGACGATCGTAGGTCGACACCCGTCGCCCGGCTACGGGACGTTGGAGCAGCTTTGGGGAAGGGTCGGCCTAGCCGGTCGGCTAGCCGCAGCTGCCTGCGCGGCCGTGGCGCGGCACAGAGCTCGCCACTACCGTTCGGGCGATGGCCGCGCCGAAGCTCGGATCTCGAAGGCGCACCGCCGTTGCGTGCCTGCCTCCGGTGCTCGGGGAGAACCCCTACCAGCGCCTGCTCTACGAGCACCTCGCGCCGCTCGGGGTCGAGCTCGCGCCGCCGGCCCGCCTGCGGGCAACGTGGCTCTGGCAGGCGCGGCGTGCCGTTGCCGCACTCCATTTTCACTGGCCGCAGCCGTACTACCGCGCGTCATGGCGCGGTCACGGCGAGGCGCTGCTCACGCTCGTCCGGCTGCCGCTCTTCGCGCTGCGGCTCGCTGCGGCGCGCGCGCTCGGCTACCGCATCGTCTGGACGGTGCACCAGGTGTACCCGCACGAGTCGCGCAGCCGCCTGGGCGATCACCTCGCCGCGCAGCTGCTGGCGCGATCGGCGAACGCGCTGATCGCGCACGAGCAGGCGACCGCGCGGGACATCGACCGTCGGCTCGGCCGTGGCGACCGGGTCGCGATCGTGCCGCACGGCTCCTACGTCGGCGTCTACCCGGAGGGACGCGGACGCGACGCCGCGCGCGCCGAGCTCGGGATCGACCCCACTGCGTTCGTCTTCCTCGCCTTCGGCCTGGTGCGCCGCTACAAGGACGTGGGCCTGCTGCTCGAGGCGTTCTCGGACACCGACCTCCCGGACGCGGCGCTCGTCGTCGCCGGCCTGCCGCTGGACGAGGAGGTCGCCGAGACGGTGCGGGCCGCCGCCGGCGCCGACCCGCGGATCCGGCCGTTGCTGGAGTTCGTTCCCGACGACCGCGTCTCCGAGCTGTACGCGGCGGCCGACGCCGCCGTCGTGGCGCGCGGGGACGGAGGCACCTCGGGCGCCCTGGTGCTCGCGCTCTCGCAGGGGCTCCCGGTGGTGGCGGCCGATACCGAGGGGTACCGAGAGCTGCTCGGGAATCCGCCGGCGGGCTGGCTGTTCGAGCCCGCCGACGAGGCCTCGCTCCGGGCCGCGCTGGAGACCGCCGCCGCCGACCGCGATCGCGCCCGCGAGCTGGCGGATGCCGCCCGCATCCGGGCCGAACAGCTCGCGTGGCCGCCGATCGCCGAGCGAACGGCGCAGCTTCTGCTCGGCTCCCGAGACGCCCTGGGCTCCTAAAGCGCTCTGGAAAGGGCTTGCAAAGGGCGCGGAACCCGCCCGGCGCACTCCCCGAACGGCTAGCCCCCGGCCGCGCGAACGGTCTTTCGGGTCTGGTCTTCAACCGCGCGCGAGGGCGACCTAGATTCGACTACGCGGCGGCAGGGCGTCGTCGTGGGGATTTGTCGAGCGAGGGAGAGGGAGCCGTGGGCACCGCTGTGTTGAGCAGATCGGGGGAGGCAGCATGAACTCGATTGCAATGCCACTGGAGGCAGCCGATGCTGCCGTCGCAGAGGTTGCGGTCGCGCGCGTCGAGCTGCCGGCGCCGCCGTTCGAGACGCTCCTGCGTCCAACCGTGTTCGTCGTCCCGGCATTCAACGAGGAGGCGAACCTGCCGCGGCTGATCGACGACCTCGAGTCGCGGCCGTACCTGTTCCCGCCCGGGAGCCGTGCGATCATCGTCGACGACGGGTCGGTCGACGGCACGGCGGAGGTCGTCGAGCGCTACCACGGGCCGCTCCCGCTCGAGGTGATTCGGCTCGGAGAGAACCGCGGCCCTGGGGCGGCGTTCACGACCGGCTTCTCCGCCGCGCTCGCCGGGTGCGACGACGACGCCCTGGTCGTGACGCTCGAGGCCGATACGACCAGCGACCTCGACGCGCTGCCGCGCATGCTCGCGCGCGCCGACAGCGGCGTCGACCTCGTCCTCGCATCGGTGCACGGCGGCGGACGAATGGTCAACGTCAGCCGGCTTCGTCGCATCCTCAGCAGAGGCGCAGGCGTCGTCGTGCGCGCCGCCCTCGGCCTCGACGCGCACACGGTCTCGTCCTTCTTCCGCGTCTACCGCGCCGGGATGCTGCGCACCGCATTCGACCGTCACGGCGAGAATCTGATCCGCGAGCGCGGCTTCGCCTGCAAGGCGGAGCTGCTGACGAAGCTCTCGGCGCTCGGCGCACGGATCGAGGAGGTCCCGGTCGACCTCGACGCTGCTCGACGGGTGGGGGAGAGCAAGATGGCGATCCTGCCGACGCTCGCCGGCTACTGGCGACTGATGTTTCGGGAGCGGTTCTCGCGGGGGGCTGCGTGAGCGACCGCCCGTCGGTCGGCATCGTCGGCGGCGGCATCCTCGGGCTCACCTGCGCGTACCGCCTCGCCCAGCAGGGGGTCGACGTGTCGCTGTTCGAGCGCGGCAGCGACCTCGGCGGCCTCGTCGGCAACTTCGACTTCGACGGCTATCCGGCGGACCGCTTCTACCACGTCGTCCTGCCGACGGACGAGCGCGTGCTCGGGCTCGCCGAGGAGGTCGGTCTCGGCCGGGAGGAGTTCCGCTTCCGCGGCACGCGCGTCGGCTTCTACGACGACGAGCGACTCTTCTCGATGAGCTCCCTGCGCGACTTCGCGCGCTTCCCGCTGCTCTCGCCCGTCGGCCGTGCGCGCCTCGCCTTGTTCGTGGCGCTGTGCCAGCGGACGTCGTCGTACGAGACGCTGGACGACAAGCCGCTCGAGGACTGGCTGAGACGGATCTGCGGCGAGCGCGCGCTCGACAGGCTCTGGCGGCCGCTGCTCGACTCCAAGTTCGACGGGCAGTACTCCGACCTCCCGGCCACGTACCTCTGGGCGCGCACGAAGCGGATGTCGAAGGTGCGAGATGCCGACGGCGAGGTGATGGGCTGGCTCGTCGGCGGCTATCAACGCCTCGTCGCCGCCTTGCAGGAGGCAATTGCCGAGCTCGGCGGTGCGATCCACGTCAACTCCTCGGTCGAGGCGATCACGGGCGGTGCGCAACGCGTCACCGGCCTGACCGTCGACGGCCGCGAGCACCGGTTCGATCACGTCCTCTGCACGCTGCCGCCGCCGCACGCGGCGCGGCTCGTGCCGGAAGAGCTCACCGGCCGGCTCGGGCACGGCGGGCGGTACCTCGGCGTGATCTGCCTGCTGCTGCGCACGACGCGCAGCATCAGCCCCTACTACACGCTCAACATCACCGACCGCCGCGTGCCGCTGACGACGATCGTCGAGACGACGCACGTCGTCGATCCGGAGCACGCGGGCGGCCATCTGCTCTACGTCACCAAGTACGTCGACTCGGCCCACGAGGACCTGACCCGCCCGGAGCCGGACGTCGAGGCGGACTACCTCCGGCACGCGCAGACGATCTTCCCCGAGCTTGACGACGAGCTGATCCTCGCGCGGCGGCTCCAGCGGGCGCGCATCGTCGAGCCGATCCACGTCCTCGGTGGCGCCAAGCGGCTGCCCGAGATGTTCCCGGCGCCCGGCCTCGCAGCTGCCTCTACCACCCACGTCTACCCCGAAGTCGTCAACGGACAGGCGATGATCGGCGTCGCCGAACGCGCGGTCGCCGGCATCCTCGAGCGTCTTCCGGCGGCGTTGAAGGCGGCGGCATGACCGCGATCGCCGCCTCCCTCCGCGCCACCTGGGTGCGCCTGTCCATCTCGCAGGAGGCCGTCGCGGTGACGGCCCTCGCCGGCCTGGTGGCGGTCCTCGCGGCCGTCACGTGGCAGACCTGGGGGGACCTCGGCCGCGACACCGGCTACGACCTCGTGGCGGGCTCGCGCGTCGCGCACGGCGAGCTTCCCTACGTCGACTACGTCTACTACTACGGCCCGCTCGCGCCGTTCGTGCTCGGGTTTGCCTACCTGTTCGGCGCCGGTCTCACGCCGGCCGTCGTGGTCGGGCTGGTGCTCGCGGTCGCGATCGTCGCCGCGACCTACGCCCTCGCACGGACGCAGACGGGGCCGGCCGGCGCATTCCTCGCCGGCGCGATCGTCGTGCCGATTGCCTTCGCGCCCAACAACCTCAGCTTCGTCCTCGCGCACACCTACTCGGCACCCCTCGGGCTGCTCTGCGCACTCCTGCTCGCCCTCGCGGTGAATCGGTACGCGGACTCGGGGGAGACCCGCTGGGCGGTCGCCGCCGGCGCCGCGGCAGGGCTCGGCACGTTGACTCGGCCCGACTTCGCCGTCGCGATCGTCCTCGCGGTCTGCGCCTGGCTGCTCGTCAGGCGCCGGCGCGGCGCCGGTTCCGCGCGGGAGCTCGCGCTCGTCGCTGGTCCCGCGGTCGCGGTGCCGCTCGCGGTCTACGTTCCCTTCGCCGCGGCGACTTCGCCGCACCGGCTGCTGTTCGAGAACCTGTATCCGGTCGACACCATGCGGGAGGCGGGTAACGCGGTCGTGCGCCTGCACGCCCCGCTCACCGCCGGCAGCTTCGGCACGCTCGCCGGGAGGCTCGCCCTGTACGCACTCGGCTGTGCCGTGCTCGTCCTGCTCGCGCGCGTGCTCAACCGGCGCGCGGCGGCCGGTGCCGTGGTCTTCGGCGCGCTCACGCTCGCGGTGCTCGCGGCCAACCCGGAGGCGATCCGCAGCCGCCTCATCTACGTGTTCGCCTGGATTCCCGCCGGAGCTGCTGCCGCGCTGGTCGCGCTCGCCGCGCGCAGGCGCCGGGGGCACCTCGACGCGCGCGACGAGACTGCCTTCGTCAGCGCGGTCGTCCTGGTGGTGATCGGGGCGACGACGTACGCGTCGTTCTTCCTCTTCGCGACGCGGCCGCAGGTCGCGGTCTACGCCGCGCCGTTCGCCGTGATCCTGCTTGCGCGGCTGCATCTGAACGAGCTCGCACGCTTCCGCGGGGTGTTCGCGTTCGGAGTCGCCTGGCTGGTGTTCCTCGCTGCTGCCGGAGCGCTGTTGACGGTGAAGGACGCGCGCGCCAAGTCGGCCGACGTGCACGCCGCCGGCGGGACGATGTTCGCCGCCCCGGGCGACGCGCAGGCCTACGAGCTCGCGTTGGCGCGGATCGCCGCATCGACGCGCCCGGGCGAGCCGATCCTGCTCGTCCCGCAGCTGACGGCGCTCTACACCCTGTCAGGCCGCACAGATCCGCTGGCCGAGATCTCGCTGCTGCCCGGCGCGCTCCCCGACGCCGCCGCGGAGCAACGCGCGATCGCGACGCTGGAGCGGAAGCACGTGCGCCTCGTCGTGACCGACAGCCGTAGCTTCACCGAGTACGGCCACACATCTTTCGGCGGGTCGTTCGACCGCCGTCTCGCCGCCTGGATCAGGCGGAGCTTCGTACCCGTAACGCACGCCGCCACCGGCACCAAGCCGGTCCACAAACTCGTCGTCTGGCTGAGGAGATCGTGATGAAAAAGGTGGGGATCACCGGCGCGGCCGGGTTCATCGGATCGCACCTCTGTGACCGTCTGGTCGCCGAGGGCGTCGAGGTCGTCGGGGTCGACGACCTCTCGAGGGGATCGCTCGACAACCTCGGGCAGTGTCTGGACCAGCGCAACTTCAAGCTTGAGGTATTCGACTGCACGCGCCGGCGCGAGCTGCGCGCGGCGTTCTCGGGCTGCGACGCGATCGTCCATCTCGCCGCGCAGAAGATTCCCCGCTACGAGGGCGCGCTGATGACCCTCGAGGCGAATGTCGCCGGCGTGAACGCAGCGGCACACGCGGCGCTCTCGCTCGACGCCGACCTGCTGATCGCGTCGACGTCGGACGTCTACGGCAACGCCGAGGCGCCCTTCCGCGAGGACGGCAACGTCACGCTCGGGCCGCCGACCAGCCGGCGCTGGGCGTACGCCGTCTCGAAGCTCTACGACGAGCACGTCTGCCTCGCCCTGGCCGAGGAGCGCGGGCTGAAGGTGACGATCCTGCGCTTCTTCGGCTCGTACGGGCCTCGCAACCACCCGAGCTGGTGGGGCGGGCCGCAGGCGGCTTTCATCGAGACGCTGCTCGATGGCGAGATGATCGAGATCCACGGCGACGGCCAGCAGGTGCGGACGTTCACCTACGTCGAGGACACCGTGGATGGCATCGTCCGGGCGCTCCGGACGCCGGGGGCTCGCGGCGAGATCGTGAACATCGGCGGCGACCGGCCGACGACGATCGAGGAGCTCGCGGAGCTCGTCCACGAGACGCTCGGGCTCCCGCGGCAGCCGCTGCGGGCGCGGCTCGTTCCCTACGAGACGCTTCCGGGCCGCTACCAGGACGTCCGCTACCGGGTCCCGAGCACCGAGAAGGCGCGTGAGCTACTCGGCTTCGCGGCGAAGGTGCCGCTCGAGGACGGCCTTGCGATGACCGTTGCGTGGCACCGCGGGCGCAGGGTCGAGCAGGAGACGCTGCGCGCATGAGGCGCCTGGCGCTCGTCTTCGTTCTCGCGACCGCCGTCTGGATCCTGCCGGCGGCTTCCCCGCCGGCTGCGGTCACGACCCCGACGGCGGCCACGGGTGTCACCGGGATCGCACTCGACAGCCGCGTCGAGCTCGCCTGGCAGCCGGTCGCCGGCGCAAGCGGCTACACGGTCTACCGCGGGACGACCGCGACTTCGATCAACACCTTGCTGACGGGCGCCGGGGGAGTGGCCGGTACGACCTTCACCGACAACACTGCCTCGAACAACACGACCTACTACTACGCCGTGCGCAGCGTCGCGGGCGGCGTCGAGTCGGCGAACTCGAACACGGTCGCCGCGGCCCCGGTGGCACGCGCCTGCTCGACGGGCAACGCGGTCGTGCTGGAGAACTGCTATCCGGGCAACTCGGGCTGGGACGTGCGCAACACGGCCTCCGTCCCCAGCGGCGGAATCGAGGGCTACGCCACCGCGGCGAGCATCAACAAGGGCCAGTCGGTCGACCTGAAGGTCAACAGCGACGACAACTCGACGTTCCGCATCGAGATCTTCCGCAGCGGCTACTACGGCGGCGCAGGTGCGCGCCTCTTCTCGACCATCCGGGGCGTCCGCGGCGTGCGGCAGCCAGGCTGCCTGACGGACTCGACGACCGGGCTGATCGACTGCTCGAACTGGAGCGTCTCCGCGACGCTCACGACGACCGCGAGCTGGCCCTCCGGCATCTACCTGCTGCGAATCACGCGCGAGGACACCGGCAACGACAACCAGATCCTGCTCGCCGTCCGCGACGACTCGAGCCATTCGGCGCTGCTCTACGGCACCGCGTTCTCGAACTTCGAGGCCTACAACAACTACGGCGGCAAGTCGCTCTACGACTTCAACTCGTTCGGTGGCACGACGGTCGCGGGAACCGCCCGAGCCGTGAAGGTCTCGCTCGACCGCCCGTTCGAGCAGCCTCGCTCCGGCCTGCGCGACTGGTACACGCGCACCGAGTTCGCGACGGTCTACTGGCTCGAGCAGTCCGGCTATCCGGTCAGCTACGCCTCGAACACCGACCTCGAGCGCAACGGGGCGCTGGTGCAGAACCACCACGCCTACATCTCGTCCGCCCACGACGAGTACTACTCGGCAGGCATGCGCAGCGCGCTCGAGAGTGCGCGCGCGGCCGGCGTGAACCTCTTCTTCAGCGGCTCGAACGAGGTCTACTGGAAGATTCGCTACGAGGACAACCCGAACACGGGTGGCACCGATCGGGTCGAGGTCTGTTACAAGTCGACGCAGAGCGGGCCGCCCGACCCGAGCGGCATTCCCACGGGCACCTGGCGCGATCCCGCCGGCGCGAACAATCCCGAGAACGCGCTCAGCGGCGAGATGTACGTCGGCGACAACGACAGCGTCTACTTCCCGTTCACCGTCAGCGCGGCGCAGGGCACGGACCGCCTCTACCGCTTCACGGCCCTCTCCGCGCAGCCGCCCGGCGGCTCGACCACGTTCGGGTCGACCCTGAGCGGCTGGGAATGGGATGCGCGCGTCAACAACGGCCGCGAGCCGGCGGGTGTCAAGACGCTCTCGAGCACGCCGGTCACCGGCGAGCTGATCCAGAACTACGGCGCCAACACGATCCCCGGCTCGACCAACACCTCGATGGTCAAGTACACCGCGGCGAGCGGAGCGCTCGTCGTCACCACGGGTACGAACCACTGGAACCGCGGACTCGCGCGCAACGCGTCCGGCGTGGGGGAGCCCGACACCCGGATCCAGCAGGTGACCACGAACATCTTCGAGGACATGGGCGCGTTGCCGGAGACCCCGGCGCCCGACATCACGCTCGACAACCCGCTCAACCGCCCGCCGGCGCCGACCGGGACGTCCGCCGTCGCGCTGGGCACCGACAGCGTCAGGATCACGTGGAACGCAGTCGCCGGGGCGAGTGGCTACAACGTCTACCGCGCGCTCGCGCCTCGCGACGGCGGGCAGCCGCTCGGCGCTCTGGCCAACGGCACGCTCGTCAGCGGGACCGCCTTCACGGACATCGGCCTCGCGTCCGCGACCGACTACTACTACGTCGTCACGGCGGTGGTCGCGGGCGTGCAGTCGCCTGCGTCGAACGAGGCCCATGCGACCACGGCCGCATCGGCCGGGGTTCCCACCCGGATCAACGCCGGCGGCGGCGCGTACACGGCGCTCAGCGGCGCCACCTTCCGCGCGGACGGGCTCTTCACCGGCGGCAGCACCTTCGCCGCACCGAATCGTGCGATCAGCGGAACCAGCGACCCGGCGCTCTACCGCGACGAGCGCTGGGGCCAGTTCAGCTACGCCATCCCGGTCACCGCCGGCACGTACGACGTCCGCTTCCACTTCGTCGAGCTCTACTACGGCACCTCGGTGCCGGGCGGGCCGGGCAGCCGCGTCTTCGGGATGGACATCCTCGACACGACCGGACAGGACCTCTCGAACATCGACATCTACGCGGCGGTCGGGCCCAACGCTGCGCTCGTGCGGACCGTTCCGAACGTCTCGGTCACGGACGGCACGCTGAACATCCGCTCGGTCTACGGCTCCGCGGACGACCCCGAGGTCGCCGCGATCGAGGTCATCCCGCAGGCGGTCTCGAACCCACCGCCGACCGTGGTCGACACGCAGCCGCTCGACGGCGACACAGGGGACAGCCTGCTGACCGAGCCGCGCGCCGTCTTCTCCCGCGCGATGGACCCCGCCACGATCACGGCGTCGAGCTTCACCCTGGCGACCTCCGGCGGGACGCCCGTTCCTGCCACCGTCAGCTACGACAGCGCCACCAACAGCGCGACGCTCTCGCCGACGAGCTCGCTGGCGTTCTCGACGACCTACAGGGCGACGATCGCCTCGACGGTCGCGGCAGCCGACGGCACCCGCATGTCGGCGCCGTTCTCGTGGACGTTCACCACGACGCCCCCGGTACCGCCGACGGTCACGTCCAAGACGCCCGCCGACGGGGCGACGGGCGTGAGCCCGACGGTCCACCCGAGCGCGGCTTTCTCCCGCTCGCTCGACCCTGCCACCGTGACGTCCTCCAGCTTCACCTTGAGGGCCTCCGACGGCACCGGCGTGCCGGCGACCGTCGCGTACGACGATGCGTTCCGCACGGCGACGCTCACGCCGACGGCGCCGCTGAACCTGGACACGATCTACACGGCGACGCTCGACACGACGATCAAGGCGACCGACGGCGTCGCGCTCGCGAGCCCGGTCTCCTGGTCGTTCAGGACTCCGCCTGCGCCGCCGCCGCCGCCGAGCGTCACGACGACCCCGTCCGACGGCGCGACCGGCATCGCTCGCTCCGCCACGCCGACCGCGACCTTCTCGCGCGACATGGACGCGAGCACGATCTCCGACACGAGCTTCACGCTCTCGAGCGGCGGCACGCCGGTGCAGGCGACGGTCACCTACGACCAGACGACGCACCTGGCGCGGTTGACGCCGTCCGCTCCGCTCGCCTACTCGACGACCTACACGGCGACGCTCGCCTCGACGATCCGCGCTGCCGACCAGACGCCGATCAACGGCCCGGTCTCGTGGAGCTTCACGACGCTCGACCAGCCCCCGCCGCCGGTGGTGACGGCGACCGCGCCCGCCGACGGAGCGTCGTACGCGGCGCGCAGCTCAAGCGTGCAGGCGACGTTCTCGGTGCCGATGGATCCGGCCACCCTCACGACCACCACGTTCACTCTGCAGGACACCAACGGTGCGGCGGTCCCCGCTGCGGTGAGCTACGACGCGAACACGAGAACGGCGAGCCTCACCCCGAGCGCGCTGCTCGCCGGCGGCTCCGGCTTCACGGCGACGATCACCACGGGTGCGAAATCGACCGACGGGATCGCGATCACAACCCCGAAGCAGTGGGCGTTCTCGACGGCCGCCTGCCCGTGCTCGCTCTTCTCGGTACTGGCCCAGCCGAGCCAGCAGAACATCACCACCCAGGACGGCCGCTCGGGCACCGGTCCGTGGTCGTACGAGCTCGGTGTGAAGGTGCGCGTTGACGAGCCGATGCAGCTGACCGCCCTGCGCTTCTACAAGAGCGCGCTCGAGACGGGCACGCACACGGGCACCGTCTGGTCGAGCAGCGGCACGGTCTTCGCCCGCACGACCTTCGCGACGGAGACCGCCTCCGGGTGGCAGACGCAGCAGCTCGCGAGCCCGGTCTCGCTCGCTCCCGGCGCCGTCTACTACGTCTCGGTCAACGCGAACGCCTACTTCGGCGACACCCCGGGCGGGCTACAGACGCAGGTGATCGCAGGGCCGCTCCGCAGCGTCGCCGACGGCGCCAACGGCGTCTACGGGTCGGCGGCCGGGCAGTTCCCGACGCAGAGCTTCAACTCGACGAACTACTACGTCGACCTCGAGGTCGTGCCCGACGGTGATCCCGCGCCGCCCGGCGTGACGTCCACCGACCCCGCCGCGAACGCAACGGGCGTGTCGCGCACGGCGCCGGTGAACGCGACCTTCTCGCGGCCGATGAACCCCTCGACGCTCACCACGTCGACGTTCACCCTCACCGGGCCAGGCGGGAGCGTCCCCGCGACGGTCGCGTACAACGACGCGACCACGACGGCGACGCTGACGCCAAGCGCACCGCTCGCGTACTCGACGACGTACACGGCACGGGTGTCGACGGGCGCGCGGGCCCAGGACGGCAAGACCCTCGCAGCCCCGGCGAGCTGGACCTTCACGACGGCCGCCGCAGTCGGGCCACAGGTGACCTCGACGCTGCCGACGGCCGGCGCTTCCGACGTGGGGCCGACGGTCAAGCCGCAGGCGACCTTCTCGAAGTCGCTCGTCCCGTCGACGATCAACAGCGGGACGTTCACGCTCACCGGCCCGTCCGGAGCGGTGACGGGGAGCGTGACATACGACGACTCGACCCGGACCGCGACCTTCACCCCCTCGGCGCCCCTGGTCAACGGCAGCTACACGGCACGTCTCGACGGTTCCGTCGCCTCGACTGACGGCGGCACGCTCGGGACCGCGTACAGCTGGAGCTTCGGTGTGACGTCAGTGGCGGCTGCGTCCGTCACCGGTCGCACCCCAGCAGACGGTTCCGTGTACATCTCCCGGGACCGCGCGCCCACGGCGACCTTCTCGCGGTCGATGGATCCCGCGACGCTCTCCGGAGCCTTCACGCTCACGGATCCGAACGGAAACGTGGTGTCCGCGAGCGCCTCGTACGACGCAGCGACGCTGACCGCGACGTTCACGCCCGCGACGCTCCTCGCGCCCACCACCGTCTACACCGCCCGGGTCGACACGACGGCGAAGGCGGCCGACGGGACTGCGCTCGGAGCCGCGGCGACCTGGTCGTTCACCACGGCCGCCTGTCCGTGCTCGCTCTTCTCACCGACGGCAGCCCCGGCCACGACGGGCCTTCCGACGCAGGACGGTCGTTCCGGTTCGGGGCCGTGGTCCTACGAGCTCGGTACGAAGGTCACACTCGACGAGCCGATGCAGCTGAACGCCGTGCGCTTCTACAAGGACGCGCGCGAGACCGGTGCCCACATGGCGAGGGTCTGGACTGGGGGAGGCACGCTCCTCGCTCAGGCGACCTTCACCAACGAGACTGCATCGGGCTGGCAACGCCAGGCCCTGGCGACGCCGCTGACACTGAGCGCGAACACCACGTACGTCGTCTCCGTGAACGCGAACTCGTTCTTCGGGGTTACGACAAGCGGTCTGCTGTCGCAGGTCGTCTCCGGGCCGCTGCGCTCGGTGGCGGACGGCGCGAACGGCGTCTACGGGTCCGCCGCGGGAGTGTTCCCGAGCCAGAGCTACAGCTCGAGCAACTACTTCGTCGACGGCATCTTCACTCCGGACGCGTCGGTAGGTCCGCCGACGGCGACCTCGACTGGGCCCGCCAACGGTGCCACCGGGATCGCCCGGAGCACCTCGGTCACCGCGACGTTCTCGCGCTCGATGGACCCGACGACGATCTCGGGCCAGACGGTCACGCTCACCGGCCCGGCGGGCCCTGTCACCGGGACCGTCTTGTGGCTCGACTCGTCGCGGACGGCAGTCCTGACGCCAGGCTCGCCGCTCGCGCTGTCGACCACGTACACGGCGACGATCACGACCGGTGCGCGTGCACGGGACGGGCAGCCGCTCGCGAGCCCCGTCACCTGGAGCTTCCGCACGGCAGACCCGGTAGCGCCGCAGGTCGTCTCGACCGTACCGGCCGCGAACGCGACCGACATCGGCGCAACGGTCCAGCCGCGTGCGACGTTCTCGAAGTCGCTCGACCCGGCGACCGTGACCTCGTCGACCTACACGTTGACCGGTCCTGCGGGGGCCGTGCCGGCGAGCGTCGGCTACGACGACTCGACGAAGACGGCGACACTCACCCCGAACGCATCTCTCGCCGCTGGCCTCTACACGGCGCGATTGGACGGCTCGATCACCGCCAGTGACGGTTCCCCGCTCGGCACTGCCTACAGCTGGAGCTTCACCGTCGGCTCGTCGCTGCCGCCGTTCGCCGTCTCCTCGACGGTGCCGGCCGCCGGGGCAACGGGTGTCACACGTGACGTAAAGGTGCAGGCGACGTTCAACCGCTCTGCTGATCCGGCCACGGTGACGGGAGCCAACTTCACGCTCACCGGACCCGCCGGGGCGGTGACCGCCACCGTCAGCTACGACGGCACGTCGAGGACCGCCACCCTCACGCCTTCGTCGGTGCTGACCGCCTCGACCACGTACACCGCGAACGTCCTGGCCGGCATCCATGCCGCAGACGGCAGCCCGATTGCGCCGCAGAGCTGGACGTTCACGACCGGGTCTTGCCCGTGCAGCCTGTTCGCTCCGACGCTCCTCCCGGCGCGGACCGGCAACCCCGTCCGGGACGGCCGGCCGGCACCGGGACCGTGGTCGCGCGAGCTCGGCGTGAAGTTCATCGTCGACCAGCCGATGGCGCTGACGGCGATCCGCTTCTACAAGGACACGCGGGAGACCGGGTCGCACACCGGGACGATCTGGACGGCGAACGGCGTCACACTCGCCACAGCGGCGTTCACCGGTGAGACCGCCTCCGGCTGGCAGCAGGCGAACCTCGCGACGCCGCTCACCCTGCAGCCGAACGTCGTCTACGTCGCGTCGGTCGGCTTCAACGCCAACTACGTCTTCACCGGAGCCGGCCTCGCCGCTCAGATCGTCTCCGGGCCGCTCAGGTCGGTCGCGGACGGCAATAACGGTGTCTACAGCGCAGCGGCCGGGATCTTCCCGACCTCGAGCTTCAACTCGAGCAACTACTTCGTCGACGTCGTCGTCCGGTGAGCTCGGAGAGCGCGGCAATCCACCAGCCTGGGTTCGGTCGCAGGCGCAGGGCGGCGACCCTTCCCGGCGCATGGCTGTTGTCCGGGGCGATGGTGCTCTCGGGCGTCCTCACGTACGTCTTCCTCATCCTCGCCGCCCGCCGCCTGGGCCCGGAGGCCTACGGGCAGATCGGTGTCCTCTGGGGCGCGATGTTCATCGTCGCGATCGTGGTCTTCCGCCCGCTGGAACAGACGCTCTCGCGGGCGATCGCGGACCGGCTGGCGCGTGGGGAGGAGGTCTCGACCGTGATCCGCTCCGTCGGCCTGATCTGCGCCTCGATCTTCGCAGTCGGCGCGGTCGTGGCGATCTTCGGGTGGGACCTGATCGCCTCGCGCCTCTTCGGCGGCAGCGACATGCTCACCGCGATGCTCGTGGCCGGCATCGCGGCGTACGGCTTCTCGTATCTCGTGCGCGGCGTGGTCGGGGGCGTCCGCTGGTTCAACGGCTACGGCCTCGGCCTGATCGCCGACGCTGTCGCACGCCTCGCTCTGGCGGCGCCTCTGCTCCTCGTCGCCTCCCAGTCGATCGCCGCGGCAGCGCTCGTCGGCGCAGGTCTCGCGGGAGGGCTACTGCCGCTGTGCCTCGGCCGGCGCCGCCTGCGGGCGGCGTTCGACGGCCGGGGGGGCGAGCGCTTCGAGCTGAGGTCGGCCGTCGCCTTCGCCACGCCAACCGCCGCCATCGCAGCCGCCGACCAGCTGCTGATCAACGGCGGGCCGCTGCTCGTGATGATGTCCGGCGGCGCGCACAAGACGAAGGCCGCGGGAATCGTGTTTGCGGCCACGATGCTCGTGCGCGCCCCGGTTTACGTGTTCCAGGGCTTCGCCGCGTCGCTGCTGCCGAACCTGACGCGTCTGCACTCGACGGACGAGCTCGCGGGCTTCCGCCGCGCGGTGCTGCAGACGGCGGGCTTCCTCCTCGCCGCCGGCGCGGTGATCGTCGCGGGAGCTGCGCTCCTGGGGCCGCAGGCGATGCGGCTCTACGGGAGTGGTTTCGACAGCACCCGCGGAGACCTCGTGCTGCTCGCCGCCGGAGTGGCCTTCTACCTGATCGCAGCCACGTGCTCCCAGGCGCTCCTGTCGGTCAACGACACCGTCGTCGCGGCCGCTGCGTGGACGATCTCGGCGGTGCTGTTCGTCGTCATCTACGCCGTTGGGAGCGGCCGCCAGCTCGAGCGCGTCAGCGTCGCGTTCGCCTGGGCCACCCTCGCCGCCGCGGTGATGCTCGCGGCGTTTCTCGTCAGAAGGATGCGGCGGCGCTGAGACGGCCGATCGGCATCGGCGTTGTCGGGCTCGACGGCGACGGACCGGCGCTGGCCCAGCAGCTCGACGCGCTGCCCCAGACGGAGCTCCGCTGGCTCTGCGACCCCAGCCCCGAGCTGAGACTGCGGGCCAAGATCCGCTACAGAGACGCGGAGGTCACGGCGAGCGTCGACGACCTCCTTCAGGACGAGGGGGTCGACGCGGTCGTCCTGGCCGCACCGCCGGCGGCGCATGCGCCGCTCGTCCGTGGCGCACTCGAGGCCGACAAGCATGTGCTGCTCACGCCCCCGCTCGCGCTCGAGGGGGAGGAGGCCGACGACCTCGTCCACCGTGCGGAGCTCGGGGACCGTTGCCTGATGATCGCCGAGCCGACGCTCTTCGACCCGGCGGTCCGCAAGCTGAAGGGCATGATCGACGAGGGCGGGCTCGGAGAGATTTCCTACGTCTACGCAGCGGGCGTCGGGGCTGCCGAGGCACCTGCCGGCGACGGGCTCTGGCGGCTGGTCGGAGGCGGGATCTGCATGCTCCTCCACGTCGTCGGCGACCAGCCGATCGAGGTGGCCGGTCGGGCAGAGTCCTACCTGGAGGATCACGGGCCGGACATCGTGTTCTGCTTCCTGCGGTTCGCGACCGGCATCGCCGCTCACGTGCAGGTTGCGCGCCGCGACGTCGGCTTCCGCCGGCTGACGGTGATCGGCACCGACCGCGTCGCGGTCATCGAGGACGGCCCCGGGCATGCGCTGACGCTCTACGAGAAGAGCGAACGGATGCACGTCTCCGCGAGCTCGGACGGCGCGGCGTTCCGCGTCGGCGACGTCGTGAAGCCGGAACTGCCCGTCGAGGATCCGCTCCGGGCCGAATGCGAGCACTTCGTCGCGGCGGTGCGGGCGAGGGCGCGCCCGATCGCGAGCGGCCGCGAAGCCGCCGCTGCCGTGCACGTCCTGTCGGCGCTCGAGCGATCGCTCGGCGGCGAGGGCCAGGTCGAGGAGATGCGCGAAGAGGCTGGTGACGGCGCGCGCGTCGTCGAGCTTCCGCTCGGCTGAGAGAGAGCCGGCCACCTCTCGACCAATCGGAGGCGGCCCGCTGCTGGCGTGCTTCTTATCGTGGACCGCGGAAGCCCCGAGCACATCCCTCGATAGGGGTAAGCGGGCCTCCCCGCTTGGTCTCCGGGGCCGCCCGCTCACCCCGGCGCTGGGTCTTCAGCGGCGCTCGCGGCGCCGCACCAGCCTGCGCCACCACGCTCCGGTCGCGGCCAACCGGGACGCGCGGCCGGGCAAGCCTACACCCCCTCCGGCCGGGCGCCTACTAGCCGAGCGGCGAGCCTTTTGGGCCGTTTTTTGCCCGCATGTGGAAATCAACACGTTGTGGAAAATGCTCGCCGCAGCACTTGTGCAGATTTCACGAGTTTTCCACCCCTTTACACACAGACCCAAGTAGGTTAGAACTTTGGTACAGCTAACCCTGGGTGGGGAGAAAGGCGGCCCTTTCGATGAGCCCCAAAGAAACAACTGCGGTACTGCTAGACCCATACCCGCTCTGGCTCGAAGCGCTAGAGCAGGTACTGGCCCGAAACAACGTGGAGGTGGTGGGGCGGACGACTGATCCTGCGCGCGCGGTCTCGCTCGTGGAGGAGCTTCAGCCGTCGGTCCTTGTCGCCGAGCCGGGTACGGACAACCTCGGAGCGATCCGGGAGGCGTGTGAGCGCGCTCCCGGGTTGAAGGCGATCGTGCTTTCCTCGACGACCGATCCTGCACACATCGACGCAGCGTTCGCGGCGGGTGCGGTCGCGTACGTCCTCAAGACCGCGCACCAAGACGACATCCGCGTCGCGATCCGCCAGGCGTTCGAGCATTCGGTATTCGTGCCGGCGCCGACGTACGCCGGCAACGGCGGGGCGGCGACACCCGTTCGAGCGGTGGCGACGGACGCTGTCGCGGCGCTGACGAAGCGCGAGCTCGAGATCCTCCAGCTCGTCGCGGAGGGGCATTCCAACAGCCAGCTCGCTCGGATCCTCTGGGTGACCGAGCAGACGGTGAAATTCCATCTCTCGAACATCTACCGGAAGCTTGACGTCGCGAACCGCACAGAGGCGAGCAGGTGGGCTCAGCTCAACGGCCTGCTCGACACCTCGGCGCACGTGGCGAGCGTCTAGAGGCCGGAGGAGGACGCGGAGGGCTCTTAGAGCGTCGGTATCTCCGCGAACGCCGAGACTACGGCGGAGACCGCGGGGATCGCCGTTACGAAGCGCTCCGCGAAGATGTCCTTACGGAGAAAGCCGGCCGCCCCGGCTTCCTCCGCACGGGCGTAGTCGAGCCGCGATTCCGGGCTCGTCATGATCAAGATGGCCACCGCCGGATCAGCCTCGCGGATGCGACGAGTTGCCTCGACGGAGCCGACACCCGGCAGCTCTGCGTCGATGAGGACGAGGTCCGGCTGAAGGTCCGCCGCCATCGCGACGAGCTCCACACCATCGGAGGCGCGGCCGACGACCTTGAACCCCTGGCCGTTTCCAAGGTGGCGGCGAAGGCCGTGGGCGAAGACCTCGTGGCAGTCTCCGAGAACGACTCTTACCGGCGTCGCGAGGGCGGCACGCGCCATTCCCGCGACTATAACGTGCCTTCGTGCCGGCTTCCGCTGCTCGGGAGGCCAGGATCTGATGTCAACACGCCCGGTGGGCGATCCCGGTGCCCGCGCCGCGCTAGACTGAGCCGCCGACGGGGCGTGGCGCAGCCTGGTTAGCGCGCTAGTCTGGGGGACTAGAGGTCCCGAGTTCAAATCTCGGCGCCCCGATTAGAAAGACGACCGCGACGGTGCCCAATAGGTGCCTAAACGGTCGCATCTGCTGCCTCCCCATCTGTCGCTAGGTAAAGGTCTAGTGTCTGCCGCGTCCGGTCGAGCGCGTCGGGGAGCAGGTGCCCGTAGCACTTGTCGATCTGTTCGACGCTCGTGCCCATGAAGCGCGCGAGCTCGAACAGGGAGACGCCGGCGGCGATCCCGAAGGTGGCGAAGGTATGCCGCAGGGCGTAGGGCGAGCGGTGAACAAGGCCGGCGGCTTTGACGGCCGGCGTCCACTCGTCTGATCGCCAGGCGTGCAGGTTCAGGTGCCCGCCTCGCTCGCCAGGGAACAGCAGACGGGTATCGAGCCGCGGCGGTAGCGCGTCGAGCGCCTGGGCCGCTCTCAGGGGCAGCGGGACGGTGCGAAGCGAGCGCGACTGCTTGCCGTAGAGCTTGACCTGTCCGTCCGTGAACACGCGGCGGATGTGAACCACGCCGGCCGCGCGGTCGACGTCGCCGCGCTCGAGCGCGAGCCACTCCTCCGGTCGCAAACCGGTCAGTGCCACGAACACCGGCAGCGGCCCGAACTGCGGGCTCAACTCCTCGCCCACGGCCTCGATCTCGGCCAGCGATGCGAAGGCGGGAACCTCCCGGCGCTTCGGCTCGGGGTTCGGTACGAGTACGGCCGGGTTCTCGTCCAGCAGCTTCGCCCTCACCGCGTAGTGGAGCACTTGCCTCAGCGCCTTGTGGATCGCCCAGGCCGAGCGTTCCGGCAGCCGCCGCCGCCAGGTGCCGATCTCGGTCAGCGTCAGGCGGTTGAGCGGCAGATCCTTCCAGCCGCCCTGCCCGTCGAGCTTCGGCCCCTCCGTGGCGTAGCGCAGGCGCGCGGTCAACGTCTTGATCGTGTTCCCCTCGGCGTTGTGCTGGCCGAGGTATTCGTCCACGAGCTCACCCAACGTCGGCATCGCACGGCGGCGTAGGGCAGCAGGGGTCGCCGCGCCGCAGCGCCGCGATCTCGTCCGCCTTGTTCTCGACCCACTCGCGGGCAGCGGTTTTCGTCTCGAAGCCACCCTGGAAGCCTCGGGCACCGTTCTCGTCGTAGTAGCGCGCGGCCCATCGGCTGCCCCGCTTGACGACTGAGCCTCGCTGGCTAGCTGGCATCGTCGCCTTCCTCTCTACGCGATGCCGCGAGGCAGGCCGATTGCGCCGGCCGCCTCGCGGCTCGCGAATCGTGACATCTGCTGAGGATGCGTGGCGCAATCACGCATACCTCGATCATAGGACCTTGTCCGGCTCACGTCTAGCGGGCTGGCGCCGCTCCTCGAGCCACGCCTCGACCTCGTTCGCGCGGAAGCGCAGACGGCCTCCGATCTTGAACACCGGCAGCTTCCCGGCCTCGGCCCAGTCGACCACCGTCGAAGCCGAGAAGCCGAGCAGCTGCCCGACCTCGCGGGCCCTGAGCAGCCGTTCGGTCACGCTGCTCGCGCCTTCGGCTTCGCCCGGTCGCGATTCCGGATAAGCCAGTGCTCATAGGCCGGTAGCCAGCGCTCCTCGATCGCCCGGACGTGGTCGCGGAACGCGTCCGTCCCCTTCGCGGTGAAGGCGGCGCAGAACATCTCCCACAACTCGCGTTCATCGGCCTCGGTCACAACTCGCCCTGCTCGTGGCGACGGCGGATCTCAGCGAGCGAGGCCGAGCCGAGTTCGGTGATCTCGGGCTCTGAAAGTAGCCCTCCAGTCGCGCCAGGTACCTTCTCCCCAAGTCTTGGCGCGACTGGTGCGGGAGCATCGTGCAAACCGCTTGTTTGAGCCAGATCCCCAGTCGCGCCAACTTTCGGGGACATACCTGGCGCGACTGCGGATGGCGCGACTGGCAGGCGCCACCAGGTCGAGGCGGGGAAGCCCCGGCGCTCGTATTCGACGCCGAGATCCTTCGCGGCCCGCTGCAAGGTGCGGTCGTTGATGTTGACGCTCTCCGTCAATTGCTTGACGGCAGCACCGTCGTGCCAGTCGCCGTCCGCGAGGATCACCGCCAGCACGTCCTCGGCGCGCACGGTCTTCTCGGCGCCCGAGTGCTTGGCGAGCACCTCGTTGCGGTCGACGTCGTCGGCAACCTCCACGAACGTCATCCGTGAGGTCTCGATCGGCTCGCCCGTCTCGGGATCACGCGTCTCCGGCAGCACGATCCCCTCGAGCCGGTGGCGCTCGACCGGGATCAGCCGGCCCCAGTTCGCCTTCCTCTGTGCGATCAGGCGTGAGTCCTCGCCGTGCTCGGGATCCTCGGTGACGAGCACCACCGAGCGCGAGGCGTTCCAGAAGGCGGCGCTGTTCGCAACCCGCAGGTAGGCATCCTTCTCGGCGCCTTGTTCAGGTGGCCGACCAGCGCGACGGCGCAGGTCTCGTCTTCGCTCAACTGCGCGAGCCCGCCGAGCACGTGACGCACCGCCTGGTCCTTGTGCGCGTCGAGGCTCGTCTCGATCGCCGCCACGATCGGATCGACCACGATCAGCTTCGCGCGGGCCTCCTGCACGGCTTCGCGGAGCAGGAGCAGGTCGCGCGGGAGCTGCAGCATGTCGATCGCCTCGGCCTCGAAGCGGATCTCATGGACACGGTCGAGGTCGGCCTGCGCTGCCTCGAGCCGAGGGCGCAAGACCTCGGCGGCTGGATCCTCGAAGCTGACGATGATCGTGTCTGCGGGCTCGCCCAGCAGGTCGCCGCGCGAGGTTGCAGCCGCCACGCCGAGCAGGTAGGTGCTCTTGCCGAGCCCGCCGACGCCTGCGACCAGGGTCAGCGTCCGAAGCGGGATCATGCCGCGCACGAGCCAGCGCACCTGCTGGCGGATGACGCTCGACAGCGGGCGTAGACGTGACGGGGCGCTCGCGCCGTTGCGACGCGCATCCTCTTCTAGTACTAGAACGTCGTCCGCATTCACCAGAGCCGGATGCCGCTGCGGATTCACGTCGACGCCTCCTCGAGCGTCAGCTGCTCGTCTGGGGTGGCGATGCCCTGTTGTTCGAGAGCTCCGGCGCAGTCCTCACAGAGGTGAGCATCTGGCCAGCCGAGGACCGTCCCGCACGACTCGTCATCGCAGGGAATCGAGCGCAGGAGATAGCTCCCTCCTGGATGCCTGTTAGCCTTCTTGGGAACGATGTTGTTGTTGGGGAGCCGCCTTATGGGGCGGTTTTCCGCGTTCAAGGAGCCCTGCCCTCTCGAATCAGCGCCTCAATGTCGGCCCGTCGAAACCGTGGTCGGCCGAGTCCCGCAATCCAGACGGGCTCGAGCGATCCGGCCGCGATCAGGCGCCGCAAAGACTGGCGCGAGATTCCGAGCAGGTTGGCGCTTTCAAGCTGTGTGAGGAGCGCCGGCCTCTCTTTCGAAATGGCCTTCATGTCAAGTTCTTCGGCCAGTCCGGTTCCAAAACGGGCCGCTGGCGGCTATCGCTGACCAATGGCGGCTCAACAATTCGTCCGCAAATTGCGGACTATTCAGGTCAGAGAGGCGACACGCCCCCGGAGATCGTCCAGGGCCGGCCGTCGTTGGCGCGGAACCGCAGCCCATAGGAGCACGTCACCGTGAGTCGATATGCTCCGGGCCGGCCGTCCGGCCCCAGGCGGATCGGAGGGGATGCTGGATGGCTGGATTCCTGTTCAGGCTCGAGTTCGCGGACGGTGCGCCGGCCGAGCCGCCGACTATTGAGGTCGCCGTACCGACGTTGCGCGTCGGTGACTCGGTTCCGCTCGGCGAGCGAATGCTTCGGGTGATCGTCACGCGGGACGACGACGCAGATCAGCCGCCGGTGCTGATCGTGGAGGACATGTCCAAAGGAGCGTCTGGCGACGCGGCCTGAGGTTCGGGGGTTCACGACGGGCCGGGGTGCCGTGTACGCGAGTGCCACCACCGACCGGGCGGGAGTGACCATCGACCGGGACATCGGGGTTCATTTCTTGACTGACCCTCGACCCGTCTGAGAGTATCGGCACAAGCTGGCATCGACAGGATCGGGGGTGGTCTCGGTATGTCGGATCGTGAGTTCAGACAAGTAACCGAGGAAGAAGGAAAGAAGGATCCCGTGTTCCGTGTCGCCGTCCGGCGCGTCGCCGCAGTCACCGCCCTCGTCGTTGGTGCGCTGCTGGTCGTCTCAGCGGGTCTCGGTGGCACCGCCTCCGGTGGCCTGCGGGCGCAGAAGACCGCGCTCGCGCCGCTCAGCCCCGACGCCAGCCGGCTCACAATCGGCTTGCGGGTGACGCCACGCACGGCGACCCGCGGAAAGACCGTCACCTACCTGCTGCGAGTCTCCAACGTCGGCGATGCCCCGGCCAGGCTGGTGCGGGTCTGTGACCAGGTTCCGCTCAGGATGATCCTCGTTAGCGCGCCTCCTGGGTTTGTAGGCATTCACCACCGCTTGGTCTGCAGGAGATTCGCTAGCCTGCCCATCGGCGGAACGGTGGTCTTCAATTTCCGGATGAAAGTCTCACCGGCGGCCAGAGGTGGCGTGGTCATCAACACCGCCTACGCCAGGTGGCGAGGGGCAGTCAGCTTCATCTACGCCCAGGTGCCGCTCACGATCGGCGTGCTGAGTGGGTGCTCACGGTCGGCGTGCTGAGCATCACGCGCCTTCTCTGCTGAGAGCCGGTGATCCAGGCGCCGTCGGGATGCGAGACGGCGATGCGGATCAGCCGCCGGTGCTGATCGGAGGAGGTCTAGGTCGGATGCGCAGCGGAAACCTTTCGCGTCGCGGCAGGGGGTCTGACTGCGGCAGCCTCCTGGCAAGCGCGTTTTGGGGAATGAGCGCTCACACGAGCGCGCACACGACCTAGTCGAGTGAGCACTCGACCTGCAGCTTCTCAGCCGAACGTGCGCTTGTAGGCGAGCTCGAGCTTCTGCGCCTGCCGCCAGCGTCACCGCCCCCTTGCAGACCTCTTGGCCAGGCGTTCTAGGCGGGTCGCTCTCTGTGCTTCTCGCGGCTTTGACGTCTGTCGCCTTCGCCGCCGCTGCTGGTCCGGCACCATGAGTTCGTACACCAGGGAAAGGAGTCTGTGATGGCCGTGGCTGAACAGGAGCGCTCGAACCTGGTAAGCGAACTACTAGAGCGGATTGGCGAGACCGTTGGACAACGGGCGCAGGTCTCGACGATCTTCGGCGAGCCCGTGGAGCGCGAGGGCGTGACCGTGATTCCGGTAGCCAAGGCACGCTTCGGGTTCGGTGGAGGAGGTGGCTCCGGAGCTCGCGAGGCCAACGAAGGCTCCGGCGGAGGTGGGGGCGGTGGTGTGGCCGTCACCCCAATCGGCTACATCGAGGTCCACGACCGCAGCGCCGCGTTCAAGCGAATCTCCACCCCGCTGGACTTTCTGGCGCTGGTCGCCGCCGCCTCGCTCGCCGCAGGCGCGGTCAAGCGGCTGCTGGACTGAGCCGCCGACTTCGCTCGCCTGCTTTGAGGCGGAGGGCCGGGCGGCGAGCCGAACGCCCAGGGGCGCTGCAACGCGACCCGGCCCGGTGGAACCCGCGCCAGCCGCTCTGCTCCGTCGAGGTGGCCGAAAGCGGGCCATGCCTCGATCGAGTGATTCCCCTGCAAAGAGCAAGGATCGAGGGCTCGCGGCGTCTTCTAGAGGTGAAGACGAAAGGAGCCTCTCGATGAGGAAACTCGCATACCTCGTCGCAGTTGCGGCCCTGGCGGTTCCCGCCTTCGCCGTCGCGGCGAGCCCCAGCCCGGCCGACAAGGCCGCGGCAGTCAAGCAGTGCACGACGGAGCGCACCGGAATGGGCGCACCGGCGTTCAAGCTGCTCTATGGAACGAACGCGAACAGGTCGAATGCCTTTGGCAAGTGCGTCTCGAAGCTCGCGACGCAAAACGCCAAGAACCGAGCGAACGCCGCGGCGTCCTGTCGCACCGAGCGCTCGGCCGACCCGGCCGCCTTCGCGACGAAGTACGGCGCGGGCAAGAAGCACGCGAACGCCTTCGGCAACTGCGTCTCGCAGACCGCGAAGGCTGCCGCGAAGGCTCAGCAAGAGGCCACGACCAACGCGGCCAAGGCGTGCTGGGCCGAGCGCAAGCCAGACCCGGCGGCCTTCAAGGCCAAGTATGGGACGAACGCGAACAAGTCCAACGCATTCGGTAAGTGCGTCTCCGGAAAGGTCAAGCACACTCCCTGATGGCGCATAACGGTGGGGCGGAGTGCGTGAACTCCGCCCCGTCGTTTCTGAAGTCTGCCGTCTAGAGCCGCTCGATCCGGCGGCACCCGTACCAGTCGCTCGAGGCGCGATCGAGGGCCGGGCGGCGAGCCGAACGTCCTCGCGCGCCGAGGCGCTGCAGCGAAACCCGGCCCCGCGCCGAAGCTACGTCAGTGCCTCTCGTCTGTCGATCACCCGGCCCTTGAATCTTGTGCCGCTTAGTACGAAGCTAGAGCGGCTAATTCACCGAGGAGGCAGGCTGCCGCCTCGGTAACGAAAGGCCAGGCGTTGCGGCAAGGCGGCGGCATCGGCTCCCTCACAACCAAGGGAGGGGAGATGCGACGGCTATGCATCCTGCTGATCGGGCTGCTGGCTCTGGCCGCCATCGCAGCTATCAGCGCCGGCCCCGTATCGGCTAGGCCGCGCGCCACGAACGGGAAGATCCTGATCAACCGCGCCGACAACACAGCGACCGGCACGGAGCAGACCTTTACCGTCGATCCAGATGGAACGGACTTCAACTTGCTCGCCGACAACTCCGAGGCGGGCCAGTGGTCGTGGGACGGGACGAGGATCGCGATGTTCGAGGGCGTCCTCGATTTCAACAGTGGGGTCTCCACCTCGCTCAATCTCGACATTCAGTATCCGGACATGTTTCTCGGCTGCGCCCAGTGGTCACCGGACGACGCCCGGCTCGCCTGCGAGGGGTTCGGGCTCACCGACCCGAGCCTGAACGGCATCTACACCGTCCGCTCCTCGGACGGCGGTGATCTGCAGCGGGTTACATCCAACCCAGGCGGCGACGACTGCCCGAGTGATTACTCGCCCTACGGCAACCGGATCGTCTTCACTCGCGCGAACGAGACGACGTACGAGCTCGACACCGTCAGGCCCGACGGCACTGGCCTGCGCCGGATCTCGCCAGAGGGGCTCAACTTCAACTTCTGCAACGGCAGCTGGTCGCCGCAGGGGAACGAGATCCTGCTCTCGGCCCACCAGCCGAACTTCGACTACCACAGCTCGATGTGGCTGCTGCACGCAAACGGCACGGGGTTGCGCCGGATCCCAGCCCCCGACTGCGGTGGCCTGAACGCCGACCCGGAGGGCGTGGGCTGCTTCAATCCGAGCTGGTCACCCGACGGCAAGAAGATCGTCTTCGGCCGCCAGGTCGACAGCCAGAACAGGGACATCTACACCATCAACGCCGACGGGAGCGGGCTCTTCCGGGTCACGAACACTCCCGACATCGAGGAGTTCAGCGCGGAGTGGGGTATCCACCCGCTCACGCCGTAAGAGAGCAGCGTCAACGAGTCGTCGGCGGCGGGCTTCGCGGCTCGCCGCCGCTCGTCTTCGGCCCTAGGTGAGCGTGTTGCGGGAGAACCGCGGCCTAGGCGCGAGTGTGTCTCGCGAAAACCTACGTCGGGGTGGAAGAGCGCGATCTGACGTCGCACCCCCTTCCGTCCCGTGCTGCGCTCCATGACAACGAGAACAGAGCGTGACGAGGTTGTTGAGGTCGTATTCCGATCCGCCATTCGCAAGGCTGATGATGTGGTGGACGCCCAAGTGTGTTGTTGCTCCACATAGCCGGCAACATCCGTCTCTGCGCCTCGCCGCAGCTCGTGCTCGCTTCCAGCGAGCGCCATCACGTATCCGTCGTGATCTAGCCGTTGTCGTCGTCACGCTGCCTGCCGAGCTGTGCCTCCCCGCATTCCTGGGCGAGCTCCATCGGTGCTTGAGCAAGTCGTCGTCGCACGTGATACTCGACACATGGCCAACATTCGCGAACGATTTCGATCGTGGCGGCGGCGCAGGTTGGGCAAAGGCGGCTCGGATCCCAACGAAGACTGGAAGAAGGTCGGCGAGGCCCACTGGCCATCTGAGGGGCTCGGGCATGGCTCGAGCGTGCCCCCAAACTACGTCCCTCCCGAGTCGGAAGGCCGCCCGCCCCACTAGCGTACGTAAGCGTTCTGGTCATTCCGCCACGACCCTCAGATGGCGGTAGCGATCGGCGCTCGGCCCCGACTCGGGCTCGGGAACCTCGACCACCAGGCGCAGCCGCAGCAGCGCGGCCGGCGTCAGGCCGAGCTCGCTCATCAGCTTGAGCGTCGAGGCGTGCTCGGGCTTCGAGACGGCCAGGCGCACGTAGGCGGCGATGATCGTCGGCTCGATGCGCTGCTCGTGCCACCAGGCGGCGACCGGCAGGCGCCAGAGACGGCGCCACAGCGCCGACTCAGCGGCGCTCGGCTTTCCGTTCGGCCACTTCGGGGCGACCTTCGAACAGCCGTCGGCGGGCAGGACAGTCCATTCGTCGGGCCGATTGCGCCTGCGTAGCTGCTCAGCGGGCTTACGTGACGCCGTCGCTAGCCGCGACAAAGGGGGACTCATGAGCGGTCGGAGGGTGGCTCTATCCACGGCGACGCAGAGGCCATAGGATCGGCTCGTGCCGACTAGTACGGCCGATGAGCTGAAGAAGGTCTCCCTCTTCAGCGGCCTCAGCCAACGACAGCTGAGGCGGCTCGCGCGTCTCTGCAAGGTGCGTGAGTTCGATCCTGGACAGTCAGTGGTCAACCAGGGCCACATGAGTGGGATCTGCTTCTTCGTCATTGCCGAGGGAGAGGCATCAACCAGCATCGATGGCAAGGAAGTCGGGACGCTGAGTCCGGGCGACCACTTTGGCGAGCTATCGCTAATCAGCGGGCAGCCCCGTGGCGCGACGGTGACGGCGAAGGTGCCGATGCGCTGCCTCGTTATGACCTCATGGGACTTCAAGAACTTCGTCAAAGACAACCCCGACGTCTCCTGGAAGCTGCTCGGTTACCTGGCTGAGCTCGTCGCCCGAGAGCGGAACAGATAGCCAGGGCCTCCTTTGTTGGAGGCCGTACACATTCCGAAAAGGGTCGCGAGGCAGGGTCGGAGCGGGGTCACGCTGCCGGCTGCCCGGCATCCTCGACCGTCAGCCGCTCGACGTCAGCGAGCGTGACGTCCCGCCTCGGGAACTCGAACAGCTGCGGGTTCGCCCGCACGGCCGGGTCGGCAATGTCGTACACGCGCCCCCGCCTGATCCCCGCCCCGAAGGGTGCCGGCGGGACTCCGCCTCGAGCGCCCGGACTCCCCGGCGCGAACGGGATCGGCGTGAAGGTGTCGGCGATCGCAATGACCTGGCGATGCGGCGGTGGCGTCACGCCCTGCCCGATCCTGAACCGCTCGTCACGGTGCACGGGCGGGTCGAGAGGGATCTCGTCTGCCGCGATCTTCGCCAGCTCGTGTGGCAGGAGATCGCCCTCGGCAAAGACGCCCCAGTGCCGCTCGACAACCTCATCGTTGCCGCGGCGCTTCTCGCCTGCACGGATGGTCACGTGCTCCCCGATGAACGTCTCCTTGGCGGTGACGACCACGCAGTCTCGGAAGGGGTTTGTGTGCCTCTTGAGCTTGGGCATCAGCGTCTAAGCCTCCAGGGTTCGGGTTCTCGTAGTTGCCAGGACGGCCTCGCGCTCGTGGTGCGCGTCTTCGCCGGCACACGCGCCGTCGTCCCCGCCCAACCGAACGAGGTCTCGCCTCCGATGCGCTCGATCGTCGTTCGCCTGCTGCTGCTCGAGCGCGACCGCTCGGGCGGGATCTCGAGGCCGAGCGGCAGGGGTGGCTGCCAACTGCCGTCAGCCTGCTTGTAGTAGAGGCGCGCCTCGCAGCTGATGCCATCCGAGGATTCCCAGAACGTCGAGAGGACGTTCCCCTCGAGGCGGACGTCCATCACGACTCCCGACGAGCGGCCGCGGGCGTCGCGCCGTCCGCCCCGGCAGACCCCGCGAGGTCATGGCTTCCCGCGGTGCCTGCCGGGGCTCGAGAGGAGGCGGAGAAGTCTTCGCCGCCGACCGCGCTCGCCGCATCGGCGCGGTCGGCGGTTGCTACATGCTGGCGGAGTGAGCGCCTGATTTCGGCCGAGACGGTGCGATCGGCCTCACGCGCGAGCTGCGCGACCGCCGCGGCAAGTTCAGGCGGCACCTTGACTCCGATGTGGACGAGTCGGTTCACGAGGTTGCACTAGGTTCTTCGGCTAGCGCGATGCGGACTCGCGGCCGGCGTAATGTCGGGGGTCGTGCCACCCAAACCGGTACCGGCGAACCGGGCCGCGATCTGCCCCTCTGCGGCTGGACGACCTACCCACGCCCGCAGGCGGTGGCACATCTCGAGCGTGTTCCAGGTTGCTCGCCAGATCGGCAGCGGCCTCGAGGGGTAGGTCGGTCGCGGGGTGCCCAATCCGTGCCCAAACGCCCGAATCGGGGGTCGTGGAGCGGTGCGGGTCGAGCCGGCGCGAAGTGACTGGAATCCCGCCGCCGAAGCCACTTCCGACCACTTCGCCGGACCTCCCGCCACTCGCACTGAGAAGCCTGGGGGACTAGAGGTCCCGAGTTCAAATCTCGGCGCCCCGATGAAGAAAGCCCCGGAGACCGGGGCTTTCGCTACTCGGCTGGGGAGGCAGTGTTTCACGCGGCGCCAGTCGGGGGCACTGCAGTAGTTGCGGCAGGGGTCTCACTGCGGCACTTCGCGCGCTTGGTGGGGGACCGAGCGCGAGTGGGCGCCTGCCGCTACCTCCTCAGCGGAAGACTTCGGCCGAGCAGCCGAAGACGAGCGCCGCATGCACGTCTTGCGGCTCCACACCCGCGAGCGACGGGTGCTCCAGGTCGACCTCGACGTCCGGCCACCGCTCGAGGCCGAGCGCCGCTGCGCCCTCGTCCGAGCCGAAGCAGAGGAGGCTCGAGACGGCGACGACGTTGCGCTTCCCGCCGCTACGCCGGGCGATCCCTTCCAGCTCGCGCAGCTCCTCGAGCGGGTCGATGCGCACGTTCGAGTCAGAGCCGATGCAGATGCCGATTCCACGTTGGCAGAGCGCCTCCACCCGGGCGAAGCCGTCGCCGAGGTTCGCTTCCGTGGTCGGGCAGACACAGACCCGGGCGCCCGCCTCGGCGAGCAGGTCGAGCTCGCGGTCGTCGGCGTGCGTCGCGTGGATCACCGTCGCGTGCGGGCCGAGGCAGCCAGCCTCGGCCAGCAGCTCGATCGGGCGCAGGCCGTGCTCGGCCATGCATTCCTCGATTTCGCGCGGCTGCTCGTCGGCGTGGACGTGCAACGGCAGCGACTCGGCGGCGGCGTAGCGACCGAGCTCCTCGAGCCACTCGCGCGAGCAGGCGCGGACGGAGTGGGGGGCGAGGCCGACGCGCAGACCCGTCTCGCGCACAGCCTCGAGCTGCGACAGGTACTCGGCGACCGACTCCTGCCGGAAGCGGTCGATCCCGCCGCGCCCGTAGGCCGCCAGCAGCAGGACCAGCTCGATCCTCGCCTCCGCGGCAGCCTCCACGGCCGCCTGCGCCTCCGCGCGGCCCAGGTAGTGGAACTCGCCGACCGCGGTGTAGCCGGCCGCGAGCATCTCGCGGTAGAACTCGACGTAGCCGGCTCGCACCTGCTCGACGCTCAAGCCCTCCGCCAGCGAGAGCATCGCCTTGCGCCAGCCCCAGAAGTCGTCCCCCTCAGTGCGGCCGCGCAGCGCGCGCTGAAACGCGTGCGAGTGGGCGTTCACGAACCCCGGTAGCGAGAGGGTCTCGGCCATCGCCGTATCCTGTCACCGTGGCCGCACGAGCCGTACCGGCGCCGCTGGCGCAGATCCCGAACCTGCTGACGATCGCGCGCCTCGTCCTGATTCCGATCTTCGTGGCGCTGCTGCTGAGCGCCGACGGCGGTCACAGCTGGCCCGCGGCGATCGTGTTCGGCGTGGCCGGCGTCACGGACCAGGTCGACGGCTGGCTTGCGAGGCGCTGGCGCGTGGAGTCGAGCTTCGGCAAGGTGGCCGACCCGCTGGCCGACCGGCTGATGATCGACGCGGCCGTGATCCTGCTCTGGCACGCCGACCGCCTGCCCTGGGTCGCGCTCGCGATCCCGGTGCGCGACGTGGCCCTCGTCGCCGGGTACAAGCTCGTCGTGGGCCGCGGCTACGACTTCGCGGTCAACCTCGCCGGCAAGGCGGCCACGTGGCTGCTCTACGCGTCGCTGGGCTTCGTGATGTGCACGAGCAAGGGCACGGACTGGCCGCTCTGGATCTTCTGGGCCGGCGTCGTGCTGGCGGGGATCTCGCTCGCCGGCTACCTGCTCAAGGCGCGGCGGGAGGTGCACGCGTGAAGGCCGTGGTGATGGCCGGGGGCGAGGGCACGCGCCTGCGCCCGCTGACCTCGAACCAGCCGAAGCCGATGGTGCCGATCGTCGGCAAGCCGTGCATGGAGCACATCCTCGAGCTCCTGAAGCAGCACGGGCTCGAGGACGTGATCGTGACCGTCGCCTTCATGCCGCAGGCGATTCGCAGCTACTTCGGCAGCGGCGACAACCTGGGGCTGAACGTCGAGTACTCCGTCGAGGAGTCGCCACTCGGCACCGCCGGTTCGGTGCGGCTCGCCAGCGGGCGGTTGGACGAGACCTTCCTCGTCATCTCGGGCGATGCGCTCTGCGACGTCGACCTCACCGACATGATCCGCGCCCACCGCGAGAGGCGGGCCGCGGTCACCATCGGCCTGAAGTCGGTCGAGAACCCGCTCGAGTTCGGGATCGTCGTCACCGACGAGGAGGGGCGGATCGAGCGTTTCCTCGAGAAGCCGTCCTGGAGCCAGGTCTTCTCCGACACGATCAACACCGGCATCTACGTGCTCGAGCCGGAGGTGCTGCGGCACATCCCGACCGACGGCCCGTACGACTTCTCGAAGGAGCTCTTCCCGCTGTTGCTCGAGATGGGGCGGCCGATGTACGGCTACGTCTTCGACGACTACTGGCAGGACATCGGCAACCTCGACCAGTTCCGCCAGGCGAACTTCGACGCGCTCGACGAGCATGTGCGGCTGAACATCACCGGGATCCGGCTGCGCGGCAACGTCTGGCTGGGCGAGGGGGTGGAGGTGGACGATCTCGACGCGATCGAGGGGCCGGCCTACCTCGGCAACTACTGCCGCGTGGCGCCCGACGCGACCGTCGGTCCCTACTCCGTGCTCGGCTCGAGCGTCACCCTGCTCGAGCGCGCCCGTACCGAGCGCTCCGTGATCGACGCGGCGACGCACCTCGGGCGCAGCGCGCGCGTCGAGGGGGCCGTCGTCGGCCGCGCCTGCGACATCCGCGCGCACGCGCACGTCCAGGAGGGCGCGGCGATCGGGGACGAGGTGACGCTGGGCGCGCAGAGCGCCGTCCTGCCGCAGGTCCGGATCTACCCGTACAAGGAGGTCGAGACCGGCGCGCAGATCCACGAGAGCCTGATCTGGGAGTCGCGTGCGTCGTCGAACCTGTTCGGCAAGGAGGGCGTCTCCGGCCTGGTCAACGTCGACCTCACGCCCGAGACGGCAGTCCGCCTGGCCGCGGCGCTCGGCACCGCGCTGAAGCGCGGCGCGCGCGTGGTCGCGAGCCGCGAGTCGCCGGCGGCCTGCCGGATGATCAAGCGCGCGATGATCTCCGGCCTCAACTCGACGGGCGTCGACGTCGCCGACCTGCGCGTGCTCCCCGCTGCCGTTAGCCGGCACCTGCTGAAGAGTCAGGGGTACGACGCCGGCTTCCACGTCGGCGTCAACTACGCGGATCCGGAGGTGCTCGAGATCCGCTTCTACGAACAGCCGGGTATCCAGCTGACGGCGGGGCTGCAGAAGGAGATCGAGAAGCACTTCACGCGCCTCGAGCTGCGGCGCGCGGCCTTCAATGCCGTCGGAGCGGTGAGCTATCCGGCCCGCGTGCGCGAGGGCTACGCACAGGATCTGCTCGCGAGCCTCGACGTGGAGGCGATCCGCAAGCGCGGGTACCGGATCGTGGTCGACTACGGCTACTCCGCCAGCTCCTACGTGCTGCCGCTGTTGCTCGGGTCGCTCGGGGTCGAGGCCGTCGGCGCCCACGGGTTCGCCGCCGACGCCGGCGAGCCGCGCACCGGGCTGCGCGAGGCCGTCGGCCAGGCGAAACGGCTGGTGACGGCGATCGGCGCCGAGTTCGGCGTCGTCTTCGACCGGGCGGGCGAGCGACTCTTCCTGATCGACGAGCAGGCGCACGAGATCCCGGTCGAGCAGGCGCTTCTGCTCTTCCTGCGGCTGATGGGCTCCGACGGGCGCCAGGGCAAGCTCGCCTTCCCGATCACCGTGACGAGCCACGTCGAGGAGCTCGTCGCCGGCAGCGGCCTGGAGGTGATCCGCACGCCGGCCTCGCTCGCCGAGCTGACCAAGGCCGCGGCCGAGGACGGCGTCATCTTCGCGGGTGCCGTCGGAGGCGGCTACGTCTTCCCCGAGTTCCTGCCCGCCTACGACGCGGTGGCGAGCCTCTGCAAGCTGCTCGAGCTGCTGGCGCCGGTCGAGCGGCCGCTGTCGGAGCTCGTAGCCGAGCTGCCGGCGAGCACGCTCGTGCACCGGCAGGTGCCGTGCCCGTGGTCGTTGAAGGGAACCGTGATGCGGGTCCTGACCGAGCGGCTGCGCGACCGCGACGTCGACCTCCTGGACGGGATCAAGGTCTTCGACGAGCGCGGCTGGGCGCAGGTGCTGCCGGACCCGGACGAGCCGCTCGTTCACGTCTACGCGGAGGGCGCGACGACCGAGGCGTCGGCGGAGCTCGAGGCCGAGCTGCGCGGGATGGTCGAGGAGATCATGCAGACCGAAGGCGCGGCGACGCCGGCCGGAACCTCAAGCTGAGGTTGACCCTTCGGGGTCCTTCTGCTTGACTACGAGCGCCCTCGCCAGCGGACGAAAGGCTCACGTGGAACCGTTTCCCGATCTCGGCTCGCTCTCCGACGACGACCTCAAGCAGCTGATCGACGAGTTGACGAAGGAAGAGCTCGAGGTCTCGTACCGGAGGCGCATCCTCCACGGCAAGATCGACCTGCTGCGTGCCGAGCTGCAGGCACGGCTGAAGGGGACCGGGGGGAAGGGCGTGCTCGAGAAGGTCGACGTCGACCGGCTCGCCGCCATCCTCGCCGGCAAGGCAGCCCCGCCCGCCGGCGAGTAGATGAGCCACATCTACTGTCCCGAGTGCGGGTTCCAGAACCCGGAGGCCGCGAACTACTGCTCGAGGTGCGGCACCCTGCTGGTGAAGGAGGAGCCGGGCTCGGAGACGACCATGAGCTACACGCCCGAGGAGGCGGAGGAGGGGGGCCTCCTGACGCTGGAGGAGCTCGGAGCCGAAGGCCCCGCGCTCGTCGTCCGCTCCGGGGGCGGACGCGCCGGCGAGCACTTCGTCCCGCAGGGCGAGCGAACGACGATCGGCCGCTCTCCCGACTGCGACATCTTCCTCGACGACGTGACCGTCTCCCGCAAGCACGCGGTGCTCTTGCACAAGGACGACGCGTTCTTCATCGAGGACCAGGGCAGCCTGAACGGCACCTTCCTGAACCGCCGCCGCATCGAGTCGGGCCGGCTGGAGAACGGCGACGAGCTCCAGATCGGCAAGTACAAGCTCAGCTTCCTGGAGAAATGAGCACGGCCGAGGCGACAACCGAGCGTGCCAGGCTGCTGACGATCGGCGCTGTCTGCAACCGCCTGCGGTCGGAGTTCCCCGACATCTCGATTTCGAAGATCCGCTACCTCGAGGACCAGGGACTGCTCGCACCGCGGCGGACCCAGAGCGGCTACCGGCTGTTCAGCGAGGACGACGTCGAGCGGCTCGAGACGATCCTGCGTCTGCAGCGCGACGAGTTCCTGCCGCTGCGGGTGATCCGACAGGAGCTCGCCTCGCCGTCAGGCGCCGGCAAGGAGCGGCGCCGGCGCCGCGCGGTGGGGCTCGCGGATCCTGACGACGAGCTGGACCTGGGCGAGCTCTGCGAGCGGGCCGCGATCACGCGCGAGCTTGCGCGGGAGCTCGAGGAGTACGGCCTCCTGCAACCGCGCCGAGATGGCGGGGAGAAGCTCTACCCGGCGGGTGACGTCGACGTTGCGGTGGCGTGCTCGAAGCTCGCCCGCTTCGGCATCTCGGCCAGGCACCTGCGCACCTTCCGCACGGCGGCCGACCGCGAGGCCGGCCTGCTGGAGCAGCTCGTCGCGCCCTCGTTGCGCTCACGCAATCCCGAGCGGCGCGACGCGGCCGTCCAGCAGCTGCAGACGCTCGCCGAGGTGGCGCAGGAGCTCTCACAGCTCCTCTTCTGGCGCGACCTGCGGCAGGTCGCGAGCCACTGATGGGGCTGGACGATCTCAAGGCACGGATCCGCGACGTCCCGGACTTCCCCGAGCCCGGGATCGTCTTCAAGGACATCATGCCGCTGCTCGGCGACTCGTCCTCGCTGCACGAGGTGACCGACCTGATCGCCGAGTGGGCCGAGCCCCGCCGGCCCGATCTCATCCTCGGCGCCGAAGCGCGCGGCTTCATCCTCGGCGCGACGGTGGCCTACAAGCTCGGCTGCGGTTTCGTCGCGGCTCGGCGGCCGGGGAAGCTGCCCTGGAAGACCGTCAGCGCCACGTACGCGCTCGAGTACGGCGAGAACTCCCTCGAGCTTCATGCGGACGCGATCTCGCAGGCACAGCGCGTGCTCGTCCACGACGACGTGCTCGCCACCGGCGGCACCGCGCGCGCGATCTGCGACCTCGCGGAGCAGCTCGGCGGCGAGATCATCGGCGTCGCGTTCGTGATCGAGCTGGACTTCCTCGAGGGCCGCAAGCAGCTCGACGGCCACGACGTCCACTCGCTGATCCGCTACTAGCTCACGTTCGGCGTCCGCGGCGCCGACTACAACTGCGTCATGTACGACGCGCTCACGACCCGGTACACGTTCTCGTGCCCGGAGCGGGGGGAGGCGCGGGTCGCGCTGTCCTCGTTCCGGCGGGTCGAACAGCTGCCCGGGCCCGCGCAGCCCGCGGTCTTCGAGGTCGAGTTCGGCTGCGCCTGCGGCCACGAGCACCCTGGGCTCGTTTCGCACGACGACCTCGACTGGGCGCCGCTCGGGCTCGGCGGCGTCGCGACCTACGTGAACTTGATGACGGCAACTGTGGATCCCGTCGACGTTGAGCTCGCCGACCTCGCCGCACGCCGGATCCAGGCCGGCGAGTGGCCCTGGAGCTTCTTCTGCTACGCCGAGGAGCGTCCGCGTCCGGTCTTCCCGTCTGCGTTCGTCCTCCTGGCTCCGAGCGGGAGCGGGGAGGAGGTCGGCCTCGCGGTGCGCTGCCCGGTCTGCGCGAGCATCTCGATCAACCTCGTCAGCGCGCAGCACCTCGACGTGCCCTTCCACAACGACCGCGCGGTGGGCGTCGTGGAGCACGTCTTCGCCGCCGACGCGGAGCGCGTGGTGAAGGAGTTCGCCGCCGAGCTCTACTCGGGGCGCTTCGACAACCGCCGCCTCGCGCTCTAGGCGGTTCACATCCGGGAATCAGGGGTACGAACCCCTCGGAGGTGGTGCCATGTACGGCTTGACACGTGGAACGATCACATTGCTGGGCGCTGGGGTCGCCGGCCTTCTCGTCTGGCTGGCAACGCAGATCAGCAACGGCACGAACGGCGGCTACTGGGCTATCTACGGGCTGATCGCCGCAGCCGGGCTCGTGATGGCGTTTTCACAGATCCTCGGCGGCTGGACGAAGTGGGGGTTGCCCAGGCTCTCGCTGAACGTCTTCCTGATCGCCTTCATCCCGGTGCTCGTCGTGGCCGGATGGGTGCTGCTGGCGACGCAGCCGGATCCGAACTGGTTCCGCGGGCACGTCCGCGGTTGGTCGAACGACCTCGGCATCGAGGGGCTCGTCGCCGACCTGGGCGAGTACGTCGCGGTGCTCGGGTTCGGGATCGGCCTCGTCTTCGGCTTCACATTCGACACGTCGGGGCCGGCGGTTCACGGGGCGTTCGGCCGCCGTCGCCGCGTGGCGGCCGTCCCCGCGGGCGGCGCAGCTCCTCCGCCCGAGGACGCCGCAACCACGCGCGAGGAGCGTGAGGCCGCAATCGCCGACGAGGACGCGCCGGAGCGCGACCTCGAGCGCGAGCGTGAGCTCGATCGCGAGCGCGTCCGGACCGACTAGATCGTTCGTATCCCGCTTCGTCCCTCCCCGGAGGGATGAAGCGGGTCGGACCGGTACCGATACACGGGCCATGAGCGCCGCCCTCGAGAGCCACCGCCCCAAGCGCCTCGCCTTGCTGCTCGCGCAGTGCTCCGAGCCGACGGCGCCGCGTCGGCCGGCCTTCGACCGCCTACGTGAGAAGCTCGGGGCGAAGCTCGCGCGGGTGCTGGTCTTCGCGCTGGCGGGGAATCAGCGCCGGTCGGCGCGCCGCGGCTGACGCTGCGGGTCGTCCGCGCCGTACGCCAGCACCAGCAGGTACACGAGGAACGTGATGACTGCGCCGAGGATGAACGCCGTTCCGCCGCTGACGCCGACGGCGAGCCCGCCGAGCCAGACGTAGACGCCGAACACGAGTCCCCAGAGGAACGCCCAGAAGCCGTGCGAGAAGGCGGGGAGACGGAGGTGCGGCACGGGCGAACTCTATCGCGTCGCGGGACCGACGGACTTATCCACAAGCTGCACGCCCTGCTGTGGAAATGTGGATAATTGAATTTCCGCAAATTGCGGCCTCGGCGTGTGTCGACACCCTTGAACCGGCCTCCAGGTGGCCCTAGATTTCCCCTTGCGCCGAGCACGGAACCGGAGTAGGTCGAAGCCGAGTTCGAAGGCACTACCCGCAAGGGAAAGGTCAGCGAAAGCGGTGGACGAAACGGAAACCGGCTCGGCGAATTTTTTTGGTCCCGCGCGGCCGGCGGGGTGGAAGGAGCCCGTGGCAGCCTTCGATCTCAACTTGACATAACGCCCGTTATCGTGCACCCGATGGAAGTCGCGCTCAGCAAAGGGTTTCAGCGCCCTGGATTCGTGGCAGGAAGCTCCCTGGCAGGATGACCACGGTCGAGATCGAGAACGTCCTGGCGAGCGCCGAGCTGCACGAGCTGTTCGAGCAGGCGGAGCAAACCGGGTCACTGCGCCATGCCGACCTCAACGAGGTTCTCGAGCCGCTGCATCTCGATCCGCTCGAGACCGACGCCGTCTTCCGCGAGCTCGAGCAGCGCGGCATCGAGGTGCTGGAGCCGGAGGCCGAGCAGCGCGAAGCGCCTCAGCCGGCACCGCCGCCGCAGCCGGTCCAGCCTCAGGAGACGACCACCGACGCGCTGCAGCTGTTCCTGCGCGATGCCGGCCGGCATCCGCTCCTGACCGCGGCCCAGGAGGTCGAGCTCGCCAAGCGCATCGAGCGCGGCGACATGCAGGCGAAGACGCGGATGATCCAGTCGAATCTGCGGCTTGTCGTCTCGATCGCGAAGAACTACCGCAACCAGGGCCTGCCCTTCCTCGACCTGATCCAGGAAGGGACGCTCGGGCTGATCCGCGCCGTCGAGAAGTTCGACTGGCGCCGCGGCTACAAGTTCTCCACGTACGCGACGTGGTGGATCCGCCAGGCCGTCGCGCGGGCGCTCGCCGACAAGGCGCGGACGATCCGGATGCCGGTGCACATCGTCGAGCGGATGCAGAAGCTGAACCGCGCCGAGCGGACCCTCTGGACGCAGCTCGGGCGTGAGCCGTCGCTCGAGGAGATCGCCGAGGAGGCGAATCTGCCGATTGCGCAGGCCCACGAGGTCAAGGCCGCCGCGCGGGCCTCCACGAGTCTCGACCAGCCTGTCGGCGAGACCGAGGACGCCGTCTTCGGGGATTTCGTCGCCGGCGACGGGCCGCTCCCGGACGAGGAGGTCGAGGTCTCGCTGCGCTGCCAGGCGCTCGCGGAGGCGCTCAACGCGCTGGCCGAGCGCGAGCGGCACGTGCTGATCCTGCGCTACGGCCTCGTCGACGAGGAGCCGAAGACGCTCGAGGAGATCGGCCGCAGGCTCGGCCTCACGCGCGAGCGCGTGCGCCAGATCGAGACCGAGGCGCTCAAGCGCCTGGCGCGCCTGCGCGAGATGGAGTCGGTCGCCCGGAGTTGACCGAGGCACCGCTTGCGGTGCCGATCTCGAGCCCGAGCGCGGTGCCGTCGAAGAGCGGCAGCGCGGCCTCCTCCCCCACTCTCGCCCGCACCAGCTCGAACGCCTCGTCGACCCGCGCGGGCCGGGTCAGGCGGTGGCCGTCGGACGCGACCACCGAAGCGGCGTCCAGGAGCTGCCAGGCGAGCTCCTCGATCTCTCGGCCGTGGCTGCCGAGCAGGCTCGTCGCGTTCAGCTGCAGCGGCCAGCGCTCGGCGAGCTCGAGCGCGCGCTCGGGCTCGGCGCGAATCGGCTCCGCACGCTCGGGGTGCGCCACGAGCGGCGTCAGGCCGGCGCTCTCGATGTGTTCCGCAAGCTCGACAAGCGCCGAGAGCGGCCCACAGAACGGCACCTCGACCAGCACGACGTCGGTTCCCTCGAGCGCGTAGCGCGCAGGGTCGTGCCGTAGGAGCTCTGGCGCAGGGGTCAGCTCGAAGCCGAGGCGCAGCTCGAGCCGGGCCCGTCGCGCGAGGCGTGCGTGCACCCGCCGGATCTCCCGCTCGCGCTCCTCGTCGAGCTGATAGTGCGGCCAGACGTGCGGTGTCGCGAACAGGATCGCGGTGCCGGTCTCCGCGGCGAGGTCGCACAGCTCCAAACCCTCCTCGAGCGTCTTCGCACCGTCGTCGCCGGAGGGCACGACGTGCGAGTGGCAGTCGACGAAACGAGGCTCCATGCCCCGAGGCTACCCTCGCGAGGGGTACTACTCGCCGCGCAGGTAGAGCTGCAGGCCCGGGGCGACCGAGCGCAGCTCGCGCAGCGCCCGCGACTCGAGCTGCCGCACCCGCTCGCGTGTGATGCCGAGGTCGGCCCCGACTTCTTCCAGCGTCTGCGGGGGCTCGCCGTCGAGCCCGAAGCGCCGGGAGAGCACGTGGCGCATGCGAGGCGCGAGGCGTTGGAGCGCCTGTGCGAGCTCGGCCGAGCGCAGGTGCTCGGCGGTCGCCGTGTCGGGTCGAGCGGACTTCGTGTCCTCGATCAGGTCGCCGTAGAGGCTTTCGCCGTCCCCGACCGGAGTCTCGAGGCTGACGGGATCCTCGATCAGCTCCAGCAGGGTTCTCACGCGCTCGGGCGGGAAACCGCTCTCCTTGGCGATCTCGGGCAGCAACGGCTCGCGGTTGAGCTTCTGCGCCAGGATCCGGCGCGCGCGCATCACGCGACGCACCTGCTCGGCGACGTGGACCGGGAGCCGAATCGTGCGGCCCTGGTCGGCGAGCGCGCGGGTGATTGCCTGGCGGATCCACCAGGTGGCGTAGGTAGAAAGCTTGAAGCCGAGCGTGTAGTCGAACTTCTCGACCGCGCGGATCAGGCCGAGGTTGCCCTCCTGGATCAGGTCGAGGAGGGGGACGCCGGCCTTGGTGTAGTTGCGCGTGATCGACATCACGAGTCGCAGGTTCGACTCGATCAGCTTCCGCTTCGCCGCCTCGTCGCCGAGATCCTTGAGGCGGGCGAGCTCGCGCTCCTGCGCCGGCGTCAGCAACGGGCCGTCGCCAATCTGGCGAACGTAGAGCTTCAGCGGGTCGGCGGTCTGCGGCTCGGTCGGCTCCGTCTCGACGCGGTCGACTTCCTCGACGTCTGCGGGCGCAGGAACGACCTCGAGACGGGGCTCGGGTGGGTCGTTCTCGGAAGGCGCCTTTGGGAGCGGCCGCTGCTCCATCACGCAGGTGCTATCGGCGCCCGCTCTCCCTCGCTTGAGGGAGGTTCCACCCGCACGAGGGATCAGGCTCGCAGGTGTCGAACCGAGAGTCATCGGGAATGCCTAACTCTCAGCCGAAGCTGTCGTCACTATCAGAGGCGACCATGGTGGTCGCCGGTTTCATGACAGGGGTTTCCTGAGAATGTGCGGAATTGCCGGATACAGCCTGAGCGCGCGCAGCGGCGTGGAACGCACGCTCGCGGCCCAGGCCCTGCTCGCCGGGATCGCAGAGCGTGGTGCCGACGCGGTCGGCTACGCGTACCGGCGCGACCAGAGCCCGGTGACGATCCACAAGCAGCGCTCGGGCGCCAGCGCCCTGCTCGAGGAGGTGCTCCTTCCGGCGAGCACGACCGAGGCGCTGATCCACGTCCGCGACTACACCAAGGGCCACCCGCGCATCGAGGCGAACAACCACCCCATCCGGCACGGCGCCGTCGTCGGCGTCCACAACGGGATCATCTTCAACGACGACGAGCTGATGACGGAGCACGGCTTCGAGCGTGCCGAGCCCGAGATGACGGTCGACTCCGAGGCGATCTTCGCGCTCGCCGAGGCCCACGATGGGCGGCCACAGGCGCTGGAGCAGCTCCGCGGCTCGATGGCCACCGCCTGGCTCGACGAGCGGCGGCCGGGAACGCTCTTCCTCGCCCGCGGCGTCGGTCGGCCGCTGTGGCTCGGCACCTGCCGCGAGGGGACGCTGTTCGCCTCCACGAAGGCTGCGCTCGAGGTCGCAGAGAAGTTCCTCCGCGTGAGGCTGCGCAAGCGCGAGGTCAGCGAGGGGACGCTGGCCGTCATCGCCGAGGGCGAAGTGCTCGAGAAGATCCGTTTCGAGCCCGACCGCAACTTCGAGGAGCGCACCTTGCCGGCGGTGCGCGCGCCGCACGAGGGCGCGTTCTGCCTGCAGCGCCTCGCGGCGCTCGCCTCACTCGCCTAGCGGCACTTCGTCGATTCGACCGTCGTTGCCGACCGCCGTTCCCGCGGCGAGCAGACGCTCGCGCACCAGGAACTGGAAGGTCGACCACGCTCCCTTGCGACCCTCGAACATGCGGTAGATCTGCCACTCGGTGAGCAGCTTCTCGTCGGCCTTGCGCGCCTCGGCCCAGTCGGCGAACTTCGGCAGGCGACCGAGCGTCCGCCCCAGCTCCATCCCCTGCTCCAGCGCGCGCTCGAGCTTCTCCTCCCCCACCGGCACGTCGAACCCCGCCTCACGGAGCGCGTTCGCGAGCGAGCCGAAGGTGTGCCAGTAGAGCGACTTCGACGGCATCCGCCCGCGGTGCTCTTCGATGTCCCGCGCGGTCGGGATCCGGTCGAGCTCCTCACCCAGAGCCTTCAACAGCTCGAGCAGCTCTTCGCGTGTGGCGAAGCGACGCGGCACCAGGCCGGCCTTGCGTTTGGCCTCGTTCCAGCTGCCGAAGTGCTCGATCACGGTCTGCGGGTGCACGCTCGTCCCCGAGTCGGCTGCGAACTCGCGCATCGTCGGCGACCGGCCCAGCCGCTTTGCGCATGCAGCGAGCTCGGCGAGGATCTGCTCGTCGGAGTAGCGCTTGCGGATGCCGGCCTGGAAGGCCTCGAGCGCCTTCCGGTCGATGCCCGCGAGCGCTCGGTACTGGGGCCGGCGGGGCATCGTTCTCCAATAAGAATAGAGCAACTGCGCCCGCGCGCAAAATGCGCGCTAGCGAATGCCGGTCTTTGCTAGGGCGTCAGATTACGACGCGACCAGGACCCGTGGGCGCGTGTCCTCGTCGTCCAGGCCCTCGATCGGCAGGATCCGCTCGAGCGCGGCCACGCAGCGCGGGCAGAACTGCGTCCCGGCTGCGCGGCGGAGCTCGTCGAGCGCCTCGGCGGCAGGCCTTGCGGCACGGTAGATCCGCGTCGTCAGCATCGAGTCGAGCGCGTCTGCGACATGGATGATCCGGGCGCCGAGCGGGATCTCCTCGCCCGTCAGACCGTCGGGGTAGCCGGTGCCGTCGAAGCGCTCGTGGTGGTGGCGGATCGCCGGCACCGCGTCGTTGAGAAACCCGAGGCGGTCGATGATGCGCGCACCCTCGTCGGCGTGGCGCTGCATCAGCTCCCACTCCCCCTCGGTCAAGCTCGCAGGCTTCAGCAGGATCGCGTCCGGGATCGCGAGCTTGCCGATGTCGTGGAAGAGCGCGGCGTGGCCGAGCAGGTCGAGCTCGGCCTGCGAGAGCCCGAGCTCGCGGCCGATCGCGAGCGCCAGCTGCTGCACCCGCCGCGAGTGGCCGGCGGTGTAGGCGTCGCGGGCGTCGACGGTGGCCGAGAGGCTCTCCATCGCGGCAGTCGAGCGCTCCTTGAGCAGGCGGTTCGCATGCTCGAGCGAGACGTTCTGCGTCTGGATCGTCTCGGCCGCGGCGCGGAGCTTCTGCGCACTGCGCTGCGTGTGGCGGAGGTACGCCTCCTGCGTCTTGCGCATCAGCAGCAGCGGCACCGCGAAGACGGCGAGGGCCCAGAGGTCGGCGGTCTCGTGCCCGACCCAGATCACACCGCCGATGAAGCCGTAGACGAGGTAGTGCGTTGCGAGCCAGGCGAAGCGCTCGCGGAAGACCGCCCACCAGCGCTCGTGGCCCTCGATTGCGACGACTGCGCTCAGCAGGCTCATGTTCACGGCGAAATAGGTGCCCCCCGCCGCGATGCCCGCGGCCACGTAGACGAAGTTGCCGACGTCGCCGCCGGGCGTGGAGAAGCCTGCTGCTGCGAAGACACCCGCGGCTGCGAGCGACGAGAGCGAGAGCGTGCCGACGTTGAAGACCACGTAGTGGAACGGCGAGCGCCTCGCGCTCCACTCGACCGCGGCGATCGTGACCGCGAGGGCGAGGGCGGCGCGCGGGCCGAACAGGGCGGCGCCGGCGATCGAGCCGACGGCGCTGACCGAGATCGAGCCGTCGTCGACCTCGAGCGCGAGGGCCTGCCCCGCGCCCACGAGCGCGACCAGGGCGATCAGTCCGATCCAGTCGTTGCTGCTGCCGAAGATCGCGCCGAAGATGCCTGCACCCACGCCGACGGCGCTCACGATGCCGACGAAGACCGCGAGCCGTCGCGAGAGCGAGAGGAAGCGCGGGCCGTGCATCGCGTGCGGCCGCGGGTGGCGGCGCTCCTGGGTCGGCGCGCTCTCGGCCGGCGGCGACAGAGGGACGATGTGGTCGCCGTCTTCCGGCACCGCCACGAGCCGCCCCTGCCGCTTCTCCGGCATCAACAGCGGCTCGGAGCTCGCGTCGAGGACGCGGTTGCGCCCCTGGAGCTTCGCGCGGTAGACGGCGAGGTCGGCCTGGTGGATCAGCTCGTTCGCATCGGAGCCGTCACGCGGGAAGCCGGCGACGCCGATCGAGACCGTGGCGCGGATCGGTTCGCTCGAGGTCTCGACGTCGTAGGCGCGCGCGGCGACGGCCTGCCGGATGCGCTCCGCGATCTCGAACGCCTGCTCGGGCGGCGTCTCGGGCAGCAGGATCGCGAACTCCTCGCCGCCGAAGCGGGCCGGCACGTCGTAGTGGCGCAGCTGCGACCGGAAGACCTCGGCGATCCCCTGCAGCACCGCGTCGCCGGCCAGGTGACCGTAGGTGTTGTTGATGTCGCGCAGGAGGTCGAGGTCGGCCATCACGAGCGAGAGAGGCCGGTCGAAGCGCTCCGCGCGCAGCAGCTCATCGTTCAGCGCAGCGGCGAAGTGGCGCGCGTTGAAGAGACCCGTCTTGGGGTCGACGCGCGCCTCCTCCTGCAGCTGGGGCACCGAGAGCGACCGGTGGATCAGCAGCAGCGGCGCGACGGAAAACGGGATCAGCCACGGGTTGCGTACCCAGAAGGCGCCCATCGCCACGCCGAGCATCGCGAGCACGAGGTCGGTGGAGAGGCTCGGGAACGAGAACAGGCCCGACTCCCGGAGCGAGTGGCCGCGCGCCAGGTGCAGCATCGGGGCCATCAGCAGGTGGTTGACGGCCACCATCGCGGCGGCGGCCGAGAGACCGGCGACGGCGTACTCGACGTGGGAGCTCGGGGCGAGCCGGAGGATCCCGTGGAAGGCCGCGTACGCGGCCAGCATCGAGAGCGTCCAGTTGCAGATGTTGAAGATCTGGATGTACCAGGCGCTGCGGTTCTTCAGCCACTCGGGGATGTGCTGCACCACACCGATCAGCGCGACGAGCCCCGGTGGGAGCAGCATCGCGGCCGGGATCAGGAAGACGATCGTCGTGTGGTACGACTGGTTCCGCGGCGTGCGCACGACGAAGAGCTGGGCGAGGGCCGCGGTCGCGCCCAGGATCACGAAGGTCGTCCACCCGGGCGTGTGCGGGCTCAGCCGCGAGAGCAGCGGCACGGCCGTCGCCATCGTCACGGCGGCGACCACGAAGAAGTACCCCGCGGCCTTCGGGGCGAGCCGCGGCGCCTCCGTGCCGGCGGCCTCGACGTCGTGGGCGATCGCGCTCGGGACCGCGCTCATCCAGGCCCCTCGGTGGTACGCGTCAGGCCGAACCCCGTCATCGCCTGCTCGTGCTCTCCGATCTCCGCGCGGTCGGCGCGGCGCCGCAAGGAACAGAAGCCGTGCTCGGTGGTGGACGCCGGTCGGCTCACCACCACCGGAAGCTACGCCGCTCTGACGGGGGTCACATCCCCCTTTTTCGGTACACCCCCAATATCCCCCGAAAGAGTGAGGGGCCGGGTTGGTGCCCGGCCCCTCGGAAGGTGCGCTTCGGTTGCCCCGTCCGTCGCCTAGCCCGCCGCCGGTGGCGGGTCGACCGCGCCGGCCATCTCAGCCGGGAGGTCCGCCGGATCCGGGGCGGTCTCCGGGTCGGCCATGATCTCCGCCGCCTGCGCGGGCGTGAGCTCGTAGGCGCTCGCGTCCGCTGCGGCATCGCCCTCGGCCGCGTCCTCGTAGGACGAGTCGGCCCAGGAGACGTCGGTCCAGGAAACGTCGGCCCAGGAGACGTCCGCCCAGGAGACGGACTCCCACGAGACGTCGGCCCAGGAGACGGCGCTCCAGGCGGCGTCGGCCCACGAGACGTCGGCCCACGAGACCGAATCCCAGGAGACGTTTGCCTTGGCCAGATCCGACCAGCTGACCGCGTCGAAGACGGGCGAGCCGGTGAGGTCGGCCTTGACGAACTGGTCGAGCGCCCTGTTCGGGTTCGGCGGAACCTTGACCGCCGTCGCGTTCGTCACCTGGATCTCGCCCACGCCGACCGAACCGAGTGGAGCGCCGTCGACGACCTTCGTCGAGACCATCAGCGCGCCCTTGACCTGGTCGGGCGTGTACTCGGGATGCTTGGCCAGGATCTGCACCGCTGCAGCCGAGATGATCGGGCTCGCGAACGACGTCCCCGAGAGCTGGATGTAGCCGGGGGCGACGACGTTGCTCGCCTTCTCGATCGCGAGCGACGAGGTGGCGGGCACCGGGCCGACCATGTAGCGGCCGGGGGCAGCCAGGTCGGGCTTCATGAACCCGTCCGGAGTGCGCCCGTAGGCCGACCACGGAGCATTGACGTCGTCGTGGACGTTCTTCGTCCCGCCGATGTCGATCGCCCCGACCGTGATCACGAACGGGTCGTTGCCGGGCGCGTAGAGCACACCGCTCGGCGCGTTCGGGAGGCCGTAGTTGCCGGCCGCCGCAACCACCACCACGCCGTTGAACCAGAGCTTCTCCACGGCCGCGTCGAGCGGGTCCTGGAAGAAATGGCTCTTGGTCGACGAGTGCAGCGAGAAGTTCGCGACCCGGATGTTGTACGTGCTCTTGTTCGCCAGGATCCACTGGGCCGCCGCGATCACGTCGCTCGTGCGCGCGACGCCGTGGTCGTCCATGACGTCGAGCGAGACCAGCGGTGCCTGAGGCGCGCCGCCCGTGTAGTTGTCGGCTCCGCCGGCGGCAATGCCGGCCACGAAGGTGCCGTGCCCGCGCCCGTCACCGGGCGAGTCGTCGGGGAGCGTGCTGAACTTCACGTTCGCCAGCACCCGGCTTCCGAAGTCCGTGCGCCCCGGCTGGATCCCGGAGTCGACGACCGCGATCGCCGGCACGGATCCCGCCTTCGGCGCGTCACCGCCGCTCCAGCCCTTCGAGAGGCCGGTCTCGTACGGCCAGAGCTGGCCCGAGCTGAAGCCGCTGACGCGAACCTGGACGTCCGGGGTCACGATCAGGTTCGGCAGCTTCACGAGCTTCGGCAGGGCGCCCGCCCGCACCGTCGCCGCGACGCCGTCGACCAGGCTGAGGCGCCGGTCGAGGCCGCCCCGCTCGTCGTCTGCGAACTGGTTGACATGCGTGAACGCCGAGAGCGCCGGCGAGATCCTGCCGTCGTGCTCCGGATGATCACGTTCACGTACTGGTTCGGGTGCCGCTTCGCCCCCTTGAGGAGGCCGGGCGAGACCCACGTCTTCTTGAGGGCCGCGTGGCCGCTCAGCTTCGCGTGCCTGAGCTTGCCCGCACTGGATGCCAGGGGGACGCTGATCGCCAGCATCGCCACAAGCGCGGTGATTGCTCCCCGGCCGCCCTTGCCCCAGAGCGCGCTCGAGCGAGACTCACCGCCGCGGTTGCCGGTGCCCCACAGCGCGCTCGATCGCGTCTCTCCTCGATTGCCGCCGTTCATGCGCACCTTCCGTCTCTCCTTTCCGCGCCCTCGCGCGGGCCGCATGTCTGCCACGCAAGCGACGGTGAAGGCCGCCGCTGCGAATCCGGGCGGAACCTAGGCTTCCGACGGGTGGTGCTACATCCCCCGGCAGGGTGAGTGCCGGCGAAGTTCCCTCGAACGGGTGATGGGAGGCGCGGCGCGGTAGCGTGCCCGCCGTGCGCGCCCCGCTGGCTCTCGAGATCGGTCTCGCGCGCGCCGCGGCCGGGCTCTCGCGGCTCGCCGGCGCGGGCGGAGGCACGACGCTGCCCGGGAAGCTGCTCTGGAAGCTCGATCCGGGCGCCGTCGACCGGCTCGCGGCCCGCCTTCCCGACGGGTCGGCGCTGATCTCCGCGACCAACGGCAAGACGACCACGGCTGCGATGGTGGCGGCAATCCTGGGCGATTCGCGGCGGCTTGCGCATAACCGCGCAGGCGCCAACCTGGTCTCAGGCGTTGCGTCTGCGCTCGTCGCCGCCCGTGACGCGGAGCTCGGGCTGTTCGAGGTGGACGAGGCCGCGCTGCCGGAGGTGGCGCGGCGGGTGCGGCCGCGTGCGGTCTCGCTCGGCAACCTCTTCCGCGACCAGCTCGACCGCTACGGGGAGCTCGAGCTCCTCGCCGGACGCTGGCGCACGATGGCGCGGGAGCTGCCCGAGACGACGGTGCTCGTTGCCAACGCGGACGACCCGCAGCTCGGGGAGGTCGCCGCCGAGCACGCCGCGCGTTCCGGTGACACGACGGTCTTCGGCCTCGACGACCCGCGCCACGCCTCCCCGGAGCTGCAGCACGCGGCCGACTCGAAGTGGTGCGTCCGCTGCGGGACGCCGTACGAGTACGCGGCGGCCTACATCGGGCACCTCGGCGACTACCGCTGCCCGTCGTGTGGGCACGCACGGCCACAGCTCGACGTCTGCGCGCGGGAGATCCAGCTGAACGGGCTGGAGAGCGTGTCGTTCCAGCTGGTGACGCCGGAGGGGTCGAGGGCGATCGAGTTGCGGGTGCCCGGGCTCTACAACGTCTACAACGCGCTCGCCGCGGCTGCGCTGGCGCGTGCGCTGGGGGCCGCGCTCGATGAGATACAGGGCGGATTGCAGGGCTTTTCGGCCGCTTTCGGTCGCTTCGAGCGCATCGCCGTCGGCGACCGCTCGTTGCTCGTCCTGCTGATCAAGAACCCCGCAGGCGCAAACGAGGTCGTCCGCACGCTGGTCGCCGCCGGGGCGCCCTCGCTGCTGCTGGTCGCGCTCAACGACGAGATCGCCGACGGCCGCGACGTCTCCTGGATCTGGGACGTCGACTTCGAGCCGCTGCTCGGCGGGCTCGAACGGCTGGTCGCCACGGGCGGGCGCGCGGCCGAACTCGCGCTGCGGTTCAAGTACGCGGGCCTGGAGGCGGGGGCAATCGAGGTGGTGCCCTTGCTGGAGGATGCGCTCGACCGCGCGCTCGAGCTCACTCCCCCGGGCGGCGAGCTGGCGGCGCTGCCGACCTACACCGCGATGCTGGCGCTACGCGACCTGGTGGCGCGCCGCGGCTTCGTGCGCCCGTACTGGGAGGAGGCGGCGTGAGGATCGTCGTCGGCCACCTGTTCCCGGACTACCTCAACATCTACGCCGACCGCGGCAACATGGCCGTGCTGGCGCGTCGGGTTGCCTGGCGCGGCCACGAGCTGGAGGTGCGCGGGCTCGGCCCCGGCGCGCTGGTCCAGCCGGGAGAGCACGACCTCTACTACGTCGGCGGCGGGCAGGATCGCGAGCAGAAGCTGATCGCGCCCGCGCTCGCGCTCATGGCGCCGGCGCTGCGCGAGGCGATCGACGGCGGCGCGGCCGCGCTCGCGGTCTGCGGCGGGTACCAGCTCTTCGGCCGCTTCTACCGCGACCAGAGCGGCGACGAGCTCCCCGGCGCGGGCCTGCTGCCGCTGCACACGGTCGCGGGCGAGCGCCGGATGATCGGCGACGTGCTGCTCGAGTGCGAGCTCGAGCCGGGCGAGCCCCACACCCTCGCCGGCTTCGAAAACCACGCCGGGCGCACCTACCTCGACGAGGGCGCGGAGCCGCTCGGCCGCGTGCTCGCCGGGTTCGGCAACGACGGCGAGAGCGGTTACGAGGGCTGCCGGGCCGGCCGCATGCTCGGCACCTACCTCCACGGCCCGCTCCTCCCCCGCAACCCGTGGCTGGCGGACTGGCTGCTCGCCCAGGCGATCGCCCACCGCACCGGCGAGCTCCCGGAGCTGGAGTCGCTCACGGACGAGCTCGAGGCGGAGGCCCACGCCGTCTCGGCCGAGCGGGCGCGGACGCGCGGCGGCCGCTTCTAGGGCGCCCAGAGAGCGCCGAGGTAGACCGCCGGGTCTCCCGGCGTCCAGCGCTGCAGGAAGCGCTGGATCGGCGGGTGCAAGACGACCTCGTCGAGCTCCTCCGGCGCGAACAGCCGGTGCCCGCGCACGGCCGCGTCGTGGGAGGTGACCCTCTCGAGCGAACGGCCGGTCAGGTCGCCGGCGAAGATGATGTGGACGACGTGCTTCGCGGCGAAGCTGCGTACCGGCGCGATCGAGTCGACGATCGCAATCGGCCCCTCCACCGGGATCTCGTCCTCGATCCCGACCTCCTCGGCCAGCTCGCGGTGGAGCGCGTCGACGAGGCTCTCGCCGGAGTCGACGCCCCCGCCCGGCAGCAGCCAGTGGTCGCGACCGTCCTTCTCGTGCCTGCAGAGCAGGAGGCTCCCCTCCCAGCGCAGCAGCGCGGAGACGCGGATGCGGGGCTCGCCCATCAGGCGAGCGAGGAGCCGAAGCCGCGCACTCCGCGCTCGCTCTCCGGCAGCTCCTCCACCTCGACGGGGTCGAGCTCGGGGATCGGCAGCACCACGAGCTGCGCGATCCGCATCCCGGGCTCGACGACGAACGGCTCGTGTGCGTCCGTGTTCAGCAGCACGACGCGGATCTCGCCGCGGTAGCCGGAGTCGACGAGGCCGGGCGAGTTGACGACCGTGAGCCCGTGGCGGGCGGCGAGGCCCGAGCGCGGTTGCACGAACCCGGCGTGGCCGTCGGGGATCGCTACGGCCAGCCCGGTCCCGACCGACGCCCGCTCCCCGGGTCCCAGCTCGTGCTGCTCGCAGGCGGCGAGGTCGAGTCCGGCGTCGCCGGCGTACGCGCGCTCCGGCAGGACCGCATCCTCGCGCAGGCGGCGGATCGGCAGCTCGATCACGCGCTCGTGCGAGCCTCGGTGTCGGGCTCGAGCACGAGGTAACGGGCGAACCTCCGCACCTCGCGCATCGGCAGGTGGGCGCGAATGAAGACGCCCTCCTCGCGATCGGCGCGCTCGTCGACAGGCATGCCGAGCGCGTAGAGCTCCGCCAGGCGCGCACCCTCGTCGTACGGGATCAGCAGCCGCACCCGCTCGAAGCGCTCGCCGAAGCGTCTCGGCAATCCGCTTCCGCAACGCGTCGAGCCCCTCGCCAGCTCGGGCCGAGACCTGTAGCGCGTCCGGGAAGCGGTTGCCGAGGCGGCGCCGGTCGCAGCGGGTCGACGGCGTCGATCTTGTTCAGCACGAGCTCGACCGGCAGCTCGCCCGCGCCGATCTCGCCGAGCACCGCATGCACGGCCTCCAGCATCGCGTCGAGCTCGTCATCGGCCGCAGAGGCGTCCACGACGTGCAGCACGAGGTCGGCGACGAGCGTCTCCTCGAGTGTCGCCGCGAAGCCCTCGACCAGCTGGTGCGGGAGGCGGCGGATGAAACCGACGGTGTCCGTCACCAGGTAACGCCGGCCGTCCACTTCGAAGCCGCGAGTCGTCGGGTCGAGGGTCTCGAACAGCCGGTCGTCGACCGATACGCCCGCGTCTGTGAGCGCGTTCAGCAGCGTCGACTTGCCGACGTTCGTGTAGCCGGCCAGCGCGATCGTCGGCGTCTCGGAGCGCCGGCGTGACTTGCGCCTCGTCGCACGCTGCTTCGCCAGCCGGCGCAGGCGCTCCCGCAGGAGCGTCACGCGGCGCCGAGCGAGGCGGCGGTCGGTCTCGAGCTGGCTCTCGCCGGGGCCCCTCGTCCCGACTCCGCCGCCGAGGCGCTCGAGGTGCTGCCAGAGGCCCCGCATCCGCGGCAGGTTGTACTCGAGCTGCGCGAGCTCGACCTGGAGCTTGCCCTCGGCGCTGACGGCGTGCTGGGCGAAGATGTCCAGGATCAACTGCGTGCGGTCGACGACACGCGCCTGGACGGCGTCCTCGAGCCGCCGCTGCTGCACCGGCGAGAGCTCGTCGTCGACGATCACCGATTCCGCACCGGCGCGCTTGAAGGCGTCCTGTAGCTCGACGAGCTTGCCCTTGCCGATGTACGTGCGCGGGTCGGGCCGCTCGCGGTGCTGGACGAGCTCGGCCACCGGCTCGACGCCCGCCGTGCGCGCCAGCTCGCGCAGCTCGGCCAGCTCGGCGTCGAAGTCCGTGCCCTTGGCGGGAGCCGCGAGCACGAACCCGCGCTCGGGCTCGGCACCCGGCGCAGGATCCGGCTGGCGGGTCGTCACGCCGGAATTATGCCGCTCCGCAGCGAGGACTCGATTCTCCGAACGGCCTCGCCGAGCTCGTCGTCGGGAACCGTGAGCGAGATCCGGAAGAAACCCTCGCCGCTCGGGCCGTACGCGGGCCCTGGTGAGACGACCACGCCGGCCTCCTCGAGGACGAGCTCGGTGAACGAGGCCGAGGTGTGCCCCTCCGGTACGCGCACCCAGAAGTACGGCGTTGCCCTGGGCGGGTCGACCTCGAGGCCGATCGCCGCGAGCGCCTCGGCGACGAGGTCGCGACGGCGCTCGTACACCGCCGACATCTCCTGCGGGAAGTCGCGCGCCTCGGTGAGCGCCGCGATCGTCGCCCGCTGCACGGCCTCGAACATCCCGGAGTCGAGGTTCGTCTTGAGCCGGCGGTAGCGCTCCACCACCTCGGCGTTCCCAACGACGAGGCCGGAGCGCCAGCCGGTCATGTTCCAGCCCTTCGAGAGCGAGAAGATCTCGATGCCGACCTCCTTCGCTCCGGACGTCTCGAGGAAGCTCGGCGCGCGGTAGCCGTCGTAGCAGAGCTCCGAGTACGCGTTGTCGTGGACGACCACCAGGTCGTTTGCGCGCGCGAAGTCGACCGCCCGCTCGAAGTACCCGGGCGCGACGACCGCCCCGGTCGGGTTGTTGGGGTAGTCGAGGAAGAGCAGGTTCGCGCGTGCGAGCGCCTCGGCCGGGATCGTGCCCAGGTCGGGCAGGAACGCGTTCTCCTCCTCGAGCGGCAGGTAGTGCACCTCGGCGCCCGCGAAGACGGGGCCCGAGGTGTAGGGCGGGTAGCCGGGGTCGGGCGAGAGGCAGACGTCGCCGGGGTCGAGCAGCGCGAGGGCGACGTGGCCGACCGCCTCTTTGCCGCCGAGGGCCGGGACGACCTCCGAAGCCGGGTCGAGCTCGACGCCGAAGCGGTCCCGGTAGAAACTCGCCGCCGCCTCGCGGAAGGCGTCGGAGCCGTGGTTGGTCGGGTATTGATGCGTCGCCGGGTCGCCGGCACCCGCGGCGAGCGCGTCGATCACCGGCTGCGGCGTAGGCAGGTCGGGGTCGCCGATCCCAAGGCTGATCACGTCGACACCCTCGCGCCGCTTCTCGGCGATTTTGCGCTCGAGCTCGGCGAACAGGTACGGCGGGACGGCGTCGAGGCGCTTCGCGAATCTCACAACCGGAACTCCTCCGCAAGCTCGACGAGGCAGATCTCCTCGGCCGGGCCTGTCAGCAGCGCTTGCCCGTCCGCGATCTCCACGCGCAGATCTCCGCCCGCGAGATGCACCGTGACCGGGCTCTCGCACCAGCCGTTCGCGACCGCGGCCGCGCTCGCGGCCACCGCGCTCGTCCCGGAGGAGAGCGTCTCCCCCGCCCCGCGCTCCCAGACGCCGACCGTCAGCTCGTGGTCGCCGTCCACGCGCACGAGCTGCACGTTCGTCCGCTCCGGGAAGCGCGCGTGGGCCTCGACCAGCGGCCCGAGGCGCAGAAGCTCGGTCCGGTCGGGAAGGCGCTGGATCACGGCATGCGGGTTCCCCACCGACACCGGCGTCAGCTCGACCTCCTCCCCGCTCACGTCGATCGTCTCGGGCGCGCCGACCTCGACCGCCCCCATCTCCTGCTCGACGTCGCGCTCGCCCTGAAGGCGTGCCGCGACCTCGCGCGGCCCGACGACGATCCGCACCTGCTCGGCGCCCGCGCGGCGCGCGAGCCAGCGCGCGGCGATCCGTGTCCCGTTTCCGGAGAGCTCGGCCGTCGAGCCGTCGGGGTTCCAGATCACGACCTCGGCGCGGTCGCCGTCGGCCGAGACGACCTCCAGGATGCCGTCAGAGCCGACGCCGAAGTGGTAGTCGCAGATGCGCTGCACCCGCTCCGGGGTCAGGGGAACGGGCAGCTCGGCCCGCTCGACGAGCAGGTAGTCGTTGCCCAGACCGTGCCACTTGGAGAGCTTCATGGGGCCGGGGCCACGCTACCAAGCTGCGCGACGATCTCCCCCGCGACCTCGACGGTCGGCCGGTCGCCGTCGACCGGGACGAGGCCCGGGATGCGGCGCATCCACTTGCGCTGGTACGCGGCGTAGCGGCGGGTGCGCGCGATGAGCGCCTGGATCGCCTCCTCACGCGGCAGCTCGGCGATGTCCCGCAGGCCGTGGATGGTGCGCGCGGTGGCGGAGACGGGCCCCGAGAGCGCCCTGGAGACCTCCTCCTCCACACCGCGCTCGAACATTGCCCGCGTCCGGTGCTCGATCCGCCGCCCGAGCTCCTCCGACGGAACCTCGAGGCCGAAGATCCGCGTCGGGTGGCGCGTCTCGCCGCTCCAGAGCGTGCCCCTCCCGGGCCGCAGGCTCGACCCCGCCTCGGTGAGCTCGAGGGCGCGGACGACGCGGCGGCGGTCGTTCGGGTGCACTGCGGCCGCTGCCGCCGGGTCGCGCTCCGCGAGCAGTTCGTGGGCCCACTCTGCGCCTTCAACGTCGTAGAGCCGCTCGATTCGCTCCCGCGCGCCTGGCGGCGGAGGCGGCGGCAGCTCGAGCTCCGCGAGCGCCGCGCGCAGGTAGAGCCCGGTCCCGCCGACGACCACCGGCGTGTGGCCGGCCGCCAGGATCTCGTCCACCGCCGCGTGCGCGCGACGCTGGTAGTCGGCGACCGAGCCCTCCTCGTCGAGCCCCAGGTAACCGACGAGCCGCGCCGGGTGCTCGGACTGGTTCGTCAGCAGCGGCAGCCCGCGGTAGACCTGCATCGCGTCGGCGGAGACGAGCCCGGCCGGGATCCGGCGCGCGACCTCCTCCGCGACCGCGCTCTTCCCGGAGGCGGTCGGCCCGAAGATCGCGACGACGAGGTCAGCCACGGAGCCGCGTACCGGGCGAGCTCGAGCTCCTCGTCGCTCACGCCCGCCGCCTGCAGGTACCCCTCGACACCGCCGTAGCGCCGCTTCAGATCCGAGAAGACCCCGAGCATCGACTCCGCGGGAGTCTGCGCGATCCGCCGCAGCCGCTCCAGCTCCTCCTCCGACTCCGCGGCCTCGAACCACGTCTCGTGTCGTGAGCGCAGACGCTCCTCGCTGAGCGCGTAGTCGGTCGCGATCGTCTCCTCGTCCACACCCGCCAGGTGGAGCAGGAACGCAGTCAGGAGGCCGGTGCGGTCCTTCCCGCCGACGCAGTGGACGACGACCCCGCCGGCGGGCGCGTGCGCGACCGCGCGCAGCGAGGCGGCGACGTTGTCCTTGAAGCGCTCGAGGAAGATCAGGTACGCATCGCGCGTCGCGGTCGCGTCGTCCGGCGCGGTCGAGGTGGCGGCCTCGAGCTCCTCGGCGATCTCCTCCCACTCGGCGTCGGTGGCCTCCATGAAGGGGACGTGGACGACCTCGACCGGCAGCTCGGCCGGCGGGTCGTCCTCGCGCTCGTGGTGGCCGCGCAGGTCGATAACGGTCCGGACGCCGTGGTTCACGAGCGCCCGCCAGCCCTCGTCGCTGAGCAGCCGCACACTGTCTGCGCGCACGACCGCGCCCCGGCGCGTCTCGCCGCCGTCCACGGTCGGCAGGCCGCCGAGGTCGCGGACGTTGAGACAGCCGTCCCAGACGAGGTCGCGGCTAGGCGGCAACGGCTGCGAGCTGGGTGCCCTTGAGCGTGGTCGAGGTCGCGGCCTCGATCGTCACCGGAACGAGCTCCCCGGCCGAGGCGGTGCCGGCGAAGTTGACCGTCGTGTTGCGACGCGTGCGCCCGCGCAGGAGCGACGCGTCGGTGCGGCTCGGGCCCTCGACGAGCACCTCCTCGACGCGGCCCACGCGCTCGCGGTTCCGAGCCTCGGCGACGCGCTGGACGGTTTCGATCAGACGCTCGATCCGCTCCCGCTTCACGTCCTCGGGCACCTGCTCCGGCATCGCGGCCGCCTCGGTCCCCTGGCGCGGCGAGTACACGAACGTGAAGGCGCCGTCGTAGCCGACCTCCTCCACGGCGCCGACCGTCTCCTCGAACTCGGCCTCGGTCTCGCCCGGGAAGCCGACGATCAGGTCGGTCGTCAGCGCGAGATCCGGGATCGCCGCGCGCAGCTCGTCGACCAGGCGCAGGTAACGCTCGCGGGAGTACGTGCGGCGCATCGTCTTCAGCACGCGCGTGGAGCCCGACTGGAGCGGCAGGTGCGCGTGCTCGCAGACGCTCGCGCAGTCGGCCATGGCCGCGATCACCGGCGCGCGGAAGTCCTTCGGGTGCGGGCTGGTGAAGCGGATGCGCTCGATGCCGCTCGACCGCGTTGCAGGCACGCAGCAGCTCCGCGAAGCCGCTGCCGACGTCACGGCCGTACGAGTTCACGTTCTGGCCGAGCAGCGTCAGCTCGCGAACGCCCTCACGAGCCAGGCGCTCGACCTCGGCGAGGATCTCGCCGGGCCGGCGCGAGACCTCCTTGCCGCGCACCGACGGCACGATGCAGTACGAGCAGACCGAGTTGCAGCCCATAGAGATCTGCACCCACGCCTGGAAGCGCCGCTCGCGGTGGAGCGGCAGTCGCCCGGCGAAGGCCCGCTCCCCGGCGATCCCGAAGGCCGAGCGCTCGACGCCCTCGCCGCCAACGCCGAGCCACTCGCCCAGGTGCGGGATCGAGCCCGGCCCGAAGGCGACGTCCACGTACGGGTAGAGCGAGAAGAGCCGCTCCCGCTGCGCCTCGGCGTAGCAGCCGCCGACGGCGATCACCTTCTCCGGATCGCGCTCCTTCAGCGCGCGCGCCTGCGCGAGATGCGCGGCGAAGCGCTGGTCCGGCTTCTCGCGGATCGTGCAGGTGTTGAAGACGAGCACGTCCGCCTCGGTCTGATCGGGCGTCTCCCCCAGCCCGAGCTCCTCGAGCATGCCCTTGATCCGCTCGGAGTCGTGGGCGTTCATCTGGCAGCCGAAGGTGGTGACGTGGTACCGGCGCACGGGCCGGAACTCTAGCCGCCGCGCGCCTCTGGACACCCCCTGCGGGACATGTCAGTCTTGTCCGGCCGTTGGGGGAACCGGACTGGGGGTAACAGGATGCAGGCTGGGTCGTTGATGCGTGTCGTCGCCGCGCTCGCGGCCGCAACCGGAGCGCTGGCGCTGGCGGCGCCCGCGTTCGCCGCAAGCCCGAACGTCGTCGTCAGCCAGATCTACGGCGGCGGTGGCAACTCCGGCGCGCAGTACACCAACGACTACGTCGAGCTGTTCAACCGCGGCAGCGCTCCGGTCGACCTCAGCGCGTGGTCGCTCCAGTACACGAGCGCCACCGGGAGCGGCAACTTCGGCTCCGCCACGAATCTGATCACGCCGCTGACCGGGGTGATCGAGCCCGGGCAGCACCAGCTCGTCGAGGAGGCCTCCGGCGGGGCGAACGGCGTGCCCCTGCCGACGCCGAAGACGACCGACTCCACCCCGATCAACATGAGCGCGAGCGGCGGCAAGGTCGCGCTCGTCAACTCGACGACGCCGCTCGGTTGCAACGGCGGTTCGACTCCGTGTCCCCCGGCCGCGCTCGCGCAGATCGTCGACCTGGTCGGCTACGACGGCGCAAACTTCTTCGAGGGGAGCGCGGCGGCCCCGGCGCTGTCGAACACCACCGCCGGCTTCCGCGCGCTCGCTGGTTGCCAGGACACGGACGACAACGCCGCCGACTTCGCAGCCGCCGCACCGAGCCCGCGCACGCTGCTGTCGCCGATCGACTTCTGCACGCCCCCGACTCCACACCTCGCGATCAGCCAGGTCTACGGCGGCGGCGGCAACAGCGGCGCGACGCTCAAGAACGACTTCATCGAGGTCTTCAACCGCGGCACGGCCGCGGTCAGCCTCGGCGGCTGGTCGGTGCAGTACGCCTCCGCGGGCGGGACCGGCGCGTGGACGCTGACGCCGCTCACCGCTGTCACCCTCCAGCCGGGTCAGTACTACCTCGTGCAGGAGGCGCAGGGCGCCGGCGGCACCGTCGACCTGCCCCCGCCCGACGCCACCGGCACCATCCCGATGGCCGCGGGGGCGGGCAAGGTCGCGCTCGTCAGCACCACGATCCCCCTCTCGGGCGCGTGTCCGGCCGACTCGTCGATCGCCGACGTCGTCGGCTACGGCGGCGCCAACTGCTCCGAGACGAGCCCGGCGCCGACGCTTACGAACACGACCGCCGACCTCCGCAACAACAATGGTTGCGTCGATACCGGCAACAACTCCGCCGACTTCACGGCCGGCTCACCGACGCCGCGGAACACCGCCTCGCCGTTCAAGGACTGCAACGCCGACATCGCCCCCAGCGTCTCGGCGACCTTGCCCGCCAGCAACGCCGGCGACGTCCCGGTCGGATCGAACGTCTCGATCACCTTCAGCGAGCCTGTCGACGTCCACGGATCGTGGTACTCGATCTCGTGCAGCTCGAGCGGCTCGCACACCGCTTCTGTCTCGGGCGGCGCCACCACCTTCACCCTCGACCCGGACGCCGATTTCGCCACTGGCGAGAGCTGCACGGTCACGGTCGCCGCGAGCGCCGTCACCGACCAGGACACGAACGACCCGCCCGACTCGATGGGGGCGGACTACGTCTTCTCCTTCTCCACGGAGACCGCGCCGATCTCGATCCACGACGTCCAGGGGGCAGCGCACCTCTCCCCGCTCGCGGGCCAGATCGTGAAGACGCTCGGCGTCGTCACGGCCCGGAGCGGCAACGGCTTCTGGATGCAGGACCCGAATCCGGACGCCGATCCCGCGACCTCCGAGGGCATCTTCGTCTTCACCTCCTCGTCGCCAACGGCGCTGGTGGGCGACTCCGTCCGGGTCAACGGCCGCGTGCAGGAGTTCCGACCCGGCGGTTCTTCCACCGGCAATCTGACGACGACGGAGCTCTCGACGCCGACCGTGACCGTCCTCTCCAGCGGCAACACGCTGCCCGCACCGGTCGTGATCGGTGACGGCGGCAGGGTCCCGCCGGACACGGTGATCGAGGACGACGCGAGCGGCAGCGTCGAGACGAGCGGCGTGTTCGACCCGGCGCAGGACGGCCTCGACTTCTACGAGAGCCTCGAGGGCATGCGCGTCCAGCTGAACGACGCCGTCGCGGTCGGCCCGACGGCGACGAGCTTCGGCGAGACGCCCGTGGTCGGCGACAACGGCGCCAACGCTTCGGTGCGCACCTACCGCGGGGGCCTGCTGCTGCGCCCGGACGACGGGAACCCGGAGCGGGTCACGCTCGACGACGTGCTGACGCCGCTGCCGAACGTGAACGTCGGCGACCACTACAGCGGCCCGGTGGTCGGGGTCATGGACTACAACTTCGGCAACCCCTTCGTCGAGGTCACGTCGCCCGGCCTGACGGCGATTCACGACGGCGTCACCCGCGAGACGACCGATCCGGTCGCAGCGGGTGAGCTCGCGGTCTCGACCTTCAACTTCGAGAACCTCGCGCCGACGAACCCCCAGTCGAAGTTCGACTCGCTCGCGAGCCTGATCGTGAACAACCTCCGCTCCCCCGACCTGATCGCGGGCGAGGAGGTGCAGGACAACAACGGCAACGCCGACAACGGCGTGGTCGACGCGTCGCAGACGCTCTCGCGGCTCGTAGACGCGATCGCCGCGGCCGGCGGCCCCACCTACGCGTGGCGCGAGATCGACCCCGTGAACGACCAGGACGGCGGGGAGCCCGGCGGCAACATCCGCCAGGTGTTCCTCTTCCGCACCGACCGCGGCCTCTCGTTCGTCGATCGCCCAGGCGGCGACTCGACCACGGCGAACGCCGTCGTGGGCTCGGGCTCTGCCGCGCACCTGCTCTACAGCCCGGGCCGCATCGACCCGGGGAGCTCGACGTGGGCGACGAGCCGCAAGCCGCTCGCGGGCGAGTTCGACTACCGCGGGCACAAGCTGTTCGTGATCGCGAACCACTTCAACTCGAAGGGCGGCGACGACCCGCTGCGCGGCCGCTTCCAGCCGCCGGTTCGCAGCTCGGAGACGCAGCGCCACCAGCAGGCCAACGAAGTGGCCGACTTCGTCTCGAGCATCTCGACGGCCGACCCCGCTGCCGACGTGGTCGTCCTCGGCGACCTCAACGACTTCGAGTTCTCCGAGACCGTCCAGATCCTGGAGGCGTCGGGGCTGCACGACCTGATGGACACGTTGCCGCCGAACCAGCGCTACAGCTACGAGTTCGAGGGCAACGCGCAGGTGCTCGACCACGTGCTCTTCAGCGGCCCGCTCTTCGCGCGCCCGCTTGCTGTACGACCCGGTGCACGTGAACGCCGAGTTCTTCGACCAGGCCTCCGACCACGACCCGTCGGTCGTGCGAGTCGTTCTGAACGACCCGCCGACGGTCTCGGCCGGCGGGCCCTACGGCGTCGACGAAGGCTCGACGGTGACGCTGACGGCGAGTGGCAGCGACCCGGAAGGCGGCTCGGTCTCGTACGCCTGGGATCTGGACGGCAACGGCACCTTCGAAACCGCCGGCCAGAGCGTGTCCTTCTCGCCCGACGACGGCCCGGCAACGCCGGTCGTCCGGGTGCGCGCTACGGACGACGCCGGTCTCACCTCGACCACCCAGGCAACCGTGACGGTGGTCAACGTCGCCCCGACCGTCACCGCTCTGGATCCGAGCCCGGTGAACGGCCTCGTCGGCCAGGGAGTCACCTTCACGGGAGCCGCGACCGACCCGTCGACCGCCGACACCGCCGCGGGCTTCGCCTGGGCCTTCGACGCGGGCAGCGGTTTCGGCGCCTTCGGCGCGAACGGCTTCGTCACGTCCTATTCGGCCTGCGGCACCCACTCGGTGGACGCGAAGGCCCGGGACAAGGACGGCGGCGTCTCGGCGCCGTTCACCTCGACGCCGGTGCAGGTCTACGACGGCGCTGTCTTGCCGCCGCTCACGTCGGGCGCGTTCAACCTCGTTCAGAGGAACCAGGTCGTGCCCGTCAAGATCACAATCGGGTGCAACGGCTTCCTGAGCGGCCTCCACCCGGCGATCTCGATCCGTGCCGGCGACTACGACCCGAACGTCGATCCCGGCGATCCGAGCTACACCGTTCCGGACACGTCCTCGTCGGCCGACACCGGCGGCGTGATGCGCGAGGCGGAGCAGCAGTACATGTACAACCTCGGCGTTCCCTCGAACGCGACTGCAGGACAGCTCTACACCGTCCTCGTGCGTCCCTTCGGCGGCTCGGCTCCGACGCTGTACGCGGTGCTGAAGATCAGGCGCTAGGCGCGCTTCTTCCCGACGAAGAGCTCGGCTCCGGCCGACTCTTCGTCGGGAGGCCCTATCGCCTGACTGGCCGTGAGCCCTGCGCGCTCGAGCAGCCCGAACCACGTCGCTCGCGGGAAGAGCCCGCAGACGTGCCGGTCCTGGACACAACGCACCTCGCCGCCCTTGCGCAGCAGGTAGGCGAAGTCGCACACGTAGGTGGTGTCCGACGGGTCGGGGTCCCAGAACCATTCGAGGTAGCGCAGGGCCCGGTCGGGCCCGTCGTGGCCCCCGTGACTCGTGTGCGGCTCGAAGCTCTCGCAAACGTAGTCGGGGACGAAGAGCGCGGCGCCGCCCGGGCGCAGGTGCGCGGCCGCCGTGGCGATCGTCGCGGCGAGGTCCTTCTCGCTGGTGATGTACGCGACCGCGTCGTGGACGAAGACGGCGTCGAACTCCTCGCCGAGGCGCACGTCGCGCATGTCGCCGACGAGGTGACGGCACTCGGGGTTGAGCGAGCGGCTGAGCTCGAGCATCTGCGGCGAGCGGTCGACGAGCGTGAGCTCGAAGTGCGCCTTCAGGTGCGACGCGTTGTTGCCTCCCCCGCTACCGAGCTCGAGCACCGTCCGGGGCGGCTCCTCGCAGGCCTCCACGAGCAAACGGCAGTAGAGCCCGGCCTCCTCCTCGTAGTCCTCCGGGGCCGTCAGGAGATGGAACCACCCCGCGAGCTCGCCGTAGAGCCGCGGCTGCTCGTCGGTCACTTGGCGTATTCGACCGAGCGCGACTCGCGGATGACCGTCACCTTGATCTGCCCGGGGTACTCGAGCTGGTCCTCGATCTCGCGCGCGATCTCGTGCGAGAGGAGCACGGCAGCGTCGTCGTCGATCTCCTTCGGCTTGACGATCACGCGAATCTCGCGCCCCGCCTGGAGCGCGTAGACCTTCTCGACGCCCTCGTGGCGGGCGGCGACGCCCTCCAGCGCCTCGAGCCGCTTGATGTAGTGCTCCAGGCTCTCGCCGCGCGCGCCGGGCCGCGAGGCCGAGATGGCGTCGGCGGCGATCAGGAGCACCGCCTCGACGGTCTGAGGCTCGACCTCGTAGTGGTGGGCCTCGATCGCGTGAACGACGGCGGGCGACTCGCCGTAGCGCCGCGCGTACTGGGCCGAGAGCAGCGCGTGCGAGCCCTCGACCTCGTGCGTCAGCGCCTTGCCGAGGTCGTGCAGCAGCGCGGCCCGCCGGGCGGTCTTGACGCTCGCCCCCAGCTCGGCGGCCATGATCCCGGCGAGGTGGACGACCTCGAGCGTGTGCTTGAGGACGTTCTGGCCGTAACTCGTCCGGAAGCGTAGGCGGCCGAGGATCTTCACGAGCTCTTCGTGGAGCTCGCCGCACTTGGCCTCGAAGACAGCCTGCTCGCCGGCCTGGCGAATCGTGTCCTCGATCTCCGCCTTCGACTGGTAGTACATCTCCTCGATTCGCGCCGGGTGGATGCGGCCGTCCTCGATCAGCTTCGCGAGCGTGACCTTCGCGATCTCGCGGCGGATGCCGTCGAACGACGAGAGGACGACCGCCTGCGGCGTGTCGTCGATGATCACGTCGACGCCCGTGAGGTGCTCGAGCGCGCGGATGTTGCGGCCCTCCCGGCCGATGATGCGGCCCTTCATGTCGTCGGACGGGAGCTCGATCAGCGAGACGGTGGTCTCGGAGGCGTGGTTGGCGGCCACCCGCTGCAGCGCGTCCGCGACCAGGTTGCGCGCGCGGCGCTTGGCCTCGGCGCGGGCCTCCTCCTCGGCCTGGCGCACACGGCGGGCGAGCTCGTGCCGGATCAGCTCCTCGGAACGCTCGAGTAGGTGCGCCTTGGCCTCGTTGACCGTCATGCCCGAGATGCGCTCGAGCTCGGAGAGCTGCGAGTCGCGTGACTCCTTGAGCTCCTCCTGGAGCTGCTTCGTGTGCACCTCCCGGTCGGCGACGCCCTGCTCTCGACGGCCGAGCTCGGTGAGCTTGCGGTCGATGTCTTCCTCTTTCGCGACGACACGCTCCTCGATCTTCAGGATCTCGGCCCGGCGACCGGTGACCTCGTCCTCGACTTCGGTGCGCATCCTGACCGAGGCCTCTCGGGACTCGATCTGCGACTCCCGGCGAAGCGCGTCTGCCTCGCTCTGAGCCTCGCGTTTCAGAGCCTCGGCCTCGCCCTGGGCCTCCCGCCGGATCGCGTCCGACTCACGCTTCGCGTCGGTGACGAGCAGCTGGCGGGTGCGGCGGGCGGCGGCGAGGCGTGAGCCTGCGAAGGCGTACAGCGACAGGAAGGCGACGCCGGCTCCAACTGCGAGCCCTACGACGATCCCGATGACGACGACCATGCGTGCTCCCTGCCTCGGGCCGGGCCTGGGGCTCGGCCGGGAACCGTTGTCCGCGTCGGAACGCGGTGCTCATCCGGCACCGCTTGCACCGGGACGTGCTCGAATCGGGGACGGCAAGGCGCGCGAGCCTCGCCGGGCGGTTCACGGAGCCGCCGCCGTCAGCTCCCCTTCCTCGCGCTGGTCATTGTCTGTTCGAAGGTCACGATCCGATTCGGAAACACCTTAGATGCAGGCAAATTGTCGAATGAAGCCCTCCTATCCTACCCCCGGTCAGTGCTCTGGCGCAATGACCGCGGCCACGACGTCCTCGTCGAAGCCGCGCCCGGCCAGCAGCCGAGCGGTCGCGGGGGTGGCGCCCCGCCGCCCGACGAGGCGCTCGGCACGCTCCCGTTCCGGGTCGAGCCGGCCGAGCGCCTCCTCGACCGCGGCTACCTCGACGCCCGCGGATTCGAGGTCGAAGCGGATCGCCGCGTCGCCCTTGCCGCGTTCGGCGAGCACCCGCGCCCGCTCGCAGGCGAAGCGGCCGTCGTCGAGGAGGCCGACCCGTTCCAGCTCGTCGAGGACAGCGCCCACCTCGCTTTCGTCCGCGCCGGCGCGCCGCAGGCGCTCGCCCAGGCCCCGACGCGAGTGCTCGCGCCGCGCCAGGGCGCGCGTGGCGACCGCGAGCGCCTCGTCCCGCACCTCAGGCCTTCGAGGCGACCTCGGCTTCCGCCTCTGCCTCGGCCTCGGTCTCGGTCTCGTCGAGCTTGGTGGCCGGCTTCCCGTTCGGTGCCGCCTCGAGCTCCGGCAGAAGCCGCGCCGAGACGACCTGCTCGGGGCCGGCGAGCGCCTGGAGGCGAAGCAGCACCTGCTGCGTCACGTCCGGATGCTCGCGGAGGAACGCCGTCGCGTTCTGCCGCCCCTGGCCGAGCCGCTCGTCCTCGAAGCTGAAGTGCGAGCCGGACTTCTGCACGACCTTGCGCTCGAGGGCGGCGTCGAGAACCGTGCCCTCCCACGAGATCCCGGTGCCGTAGATGATGTCGAACTCGGCCTGCTTGAAGGGGGGCGCGACCTTGTTCTTCACCACCTTCACCCGCACGCGGTTGCCGTAGGCCTCGACGCCGTCCTTGAGCGTCTCGATGCGCCGGATGTCGAGGCGGATCGACGAGTAGAACTTCAGCGCGCGGCCGCCCGGAGTGGTCTCCGGGTTGCCGAACATGACGCCGATCTTCTCGCGCAGCTGGTTCGTGAAGAGGCAGATCGTGTCGGTGCGGTTGAGTGTGCCGGCGAGCTTGCGCAGCGCCTGGCTCATCAACCGCGCCTGCAGCCCGACGTGCGAATCGCCCATCTCGCCCTCGATCTCGGCCTTCGGCGTCAGCGCGGCGACCGAGTCGACGGCCACCACGTCGAGCGCGCCGGAGCGGATCAGCAGCTCTGCGATCTCGAGCGCCTGCTCGCCCGTGTCCGGCTGCGAGACGAGCAGGTCGTCGATGTTGACGCCGATCCTCTTCGCGTACGTCGGGTCCATCGCGTGCTCGGCGTCGATGAAGGCGCAGATCCCGCCGCGCCGCTGCGCCTCCGCGATCACGTGGTAGACGAGGGTCGTCTTGCCGGACGACTCCGGGCCGAAGACCTCGACGATGCGGCCGCGCGGCAGCCCGCCGATCCCCAGGGCGAGGTCGAGCGAGAGGGAGCCGGTCGAGACGGCGCCGATCGCAATCTGCGCCTGGTCGTTCATGCGCATCACCGCGCCCTTGCCGAACTGGCGCTCGATCTGGCCGAGCGCTGTGTCGAGAGCCTGCTCGCGGTCCACCCTTATCTCCCTCCCACTGGTACGGATTCGAGGACTTCGTATTGCGCCCCGCCGGGGCGTAGCCGAGACAGGTAAGCAGCTGCGTCGGACGGCACGAACGGCTCCAGCTCCAGGAGCGCCGGCCGCAGCCGCGGCCGTTCGCGGAAGCGCAGCACGGTCACGTGCGGGAGCCACCTCCGCCGCTCGCTCTCGTAGATGCCGAGCGCTTCCAGGCGCGTCTGAAGGTCGACGGCGAGAGCGGCCGCGCGCCCGCCCTCGTCGTCGAAGCCGAGCATGCCGACGCTACGCGTCTCGCGGTAGCCGCGCAGCTCGAGTCGGGCCGGCACGGCCGCCGCTGCAGCGGCGCGCAACTCTCCGACGATCGCCGGGAGCTCGGCCACGGGACGGTGCCCGAGGAACGCGAGCGTGACGTGCAGTTGCTCGGCTGGGATCTGCCGGACCCCCTGCACGCCTGCGAACGCCTCGGACTGCCACGCCACGAGCTGCTCCACCGTCTCCGGAGGTAGCCGCAACGCACAGAAGAGCCGCACCCGTTCATCGCTCTCGAAGCTAGCAGGCCGGGTCACACCGAACTGTCACGACTTCGTGTCAGAAGCGTGCGCACGAGGTGCAACGCGGCCGCCGTTGCGCGCGTGCGAATTGCCTCCCGGTCGCCCGGAAGAATCAACTCGCGTGTGAGCGCGCCCGCGGGTTCTTCGGCGTGCAGGTGCACGAGCCCCACGGGCCTTTCCGCCGAGCCGCCGCCGGGGCCTGCGATCCCGGTCACGGCGACCGCGACGTCGGCGCCCAGGCGCTCCCGGGCTCCCGCCGCCATCGCCGCCGCTGCCTCGGGCGAGACGGCGCCGTGCCGCTCCAGGATCTCCTCGGGCACGCCGAGCTCCCGCGCCTTGACCTCGTTTGCATACGCGACGACCCCGCCGACGAAGACGTCGCTCGACCCCGCTACCGAGGTCAGGCGCGCCGCGACGAGCCCGCCGGTGCAGGACTCGGCCGTGGCGAGCGTCCACCGCCGTTCGCGGCAGAGGTCGAGGACGATCGCCTCGACCGGTCGCACGCCCTCCGCGAAGAGGTGGCGCCCGGCCCGCTCCCGCAACCCCGCTACCAGCTCGTCCGCCCGCTGCTTCCCCCCGTCGTCGACGAACAGGTCGACGTGGATCTCGAACTCGCGTGCACAGATCGTGACCGCGACACCGTCGCCCTCTCCCCCGCTCTCCTCGAGCGCCCGCGCGATCTCCGACTCACCGGCGCCATAGAAGCGCAGCACGCGCCGCTCAGGTTCACGCGCGCGCGCGAGGACTGCCTGCACGGGCGGAGCCTCCAGAGCCCGAGGCCACAGACCGCGCAGCTCCGGCGGCGGGCCAGGCAGCACGACTGCCGCGCCCCGCTCGGTCTCGAGCACGAGCGCCGGCGCGGTCCCGGCGACCCCCACCACCAGGGCACCCTGCGGCAGCGTCGCCTGCTTGCTCACGCCCGCGGCGAAGTCGGCGTAAGGCCGGCGCATCCGCTCCGCGATCGCACGCGAGATCTCCTCGATCTCGGTCTCCAGCCGAGCGTCGACGACGAGCTCGCGCCCCGCGGCTCGGGCCACCATTTCGACCGTGCGGTCGTCGTGCGTGGGCCCGAGGCCTCCGGAAACCAGGCAGAGGTCGGCCTCGAGTCCCTCACGCAGCACGGCCTCGAGCTCGGCCGGGTCGTCCCCGACGATCGCGATCCGCGTCGGCTCGAGCCCGAGCCGCAGCAGTTCGGACGCCAGAAACGGCCCGTTCGCGTCGCGCCGGTCACCGCGGACGAGCTCGCTGCCGGTGACGACGACGAAGCCGCGCGGGCGGCTCAAGCGGCCCGGGAGAAGCCGTGCGGCGTGAAGAGATACGAGCCGGCCCGCTGGACGTGGACCAGGCGCCCGTTTAAGACGATCGCGAGGTTCCCGGGGGCGCCGAAGTTGATCCAGAAGCGCCGTGCGATCCAGCGGTGGTCCTGGCCGAGCTCGACGGTCCCCGTGTAGATCGGCTTCCCGCTCTGCGACCAGTTGCGGATGTCCATCCAGCAGTTGCCGTGCACCGCGCGCACGTAGAGCCGGAACGAGACTGGCTGAGTCTTCACCGGCTTGGTCGGCGACGCCGGCTTGAGGACTTTGCTGACGGTCTTCCGTGTCGTCGTGCCGAGGTTCGGGATCTGCTCGTTCCCGGGCCCGCTGAACTTCCAGGCCGCGATCACGAACGCGAACAGGGCCGCGATCCCGGCGAGGGCGAAGATCACCCAGCGGCGCTCCATCCGCCGGTGCTGCCGTCGTACGGTCGAGGTGCGTTTGGCCACCAGTGGCTCACGCGGCTCCTCGCCGTCGACGCCGAAGCGAGAGTTGAACTCGTCGACGTACAGCTGCCCGTCGAGCCCGAGATAGTCCGCGTAGGTGCGCAGGAAGCCCTTGACGTAGGTCTGGGCCGGAAGGGCGTCGAACGCCTCCTCCTCCAGTGCGCGCAGGTAGCGCGCTCTGATCTTCGTCGCGAGCTCGACCTCCGTGAGCTCCAGGTGCTGGCGGACGCGCGCCTCGCGCAGGCTGTTGCCGATCTCGAACACGGGAGACGAACGATTGTAGTGCCGATCCGGTCTAGCCGAAGTAGTTCAGCAGACCGTAGACGCCGAGCGCGATTCCGGCGGTCAGGCCGACGCAGAGACCGAGCATGCCGAGCAGCCGACCGACGCGCGCGGAGCCCTCCCCGCCGGCCCGGCCGAGCGTGCGCTCGATGTTCCGCAGACCCCGACGCGCCAGGAGGATCGCACAGCCGCCCAGCAGCGCCGAGGCGCCCGTCGCCGCGGTCGCCTGGAGCAGCGAGACGCGGTCGAGCTGGCGTGCAGCCGCGTAGGCGGCGACGGGAACGGCGAGCGCGAGCAGGCCGAGCAGGACCGAGCCCCGCGCCGCGTCGTTGCGCGCCCGCTCGCTACTGCTTCTTGTAAGGCTTTCCATCGGCGGCGGGCGGAACAGTGCGGCCGATTACACCCGCGACGGCGATCAGCGTCAGGACGTACGGCAGGGCCTGGAAGAGCGTCGCCGCGTTCGCCGAGTACACCGGCAGGCGGTACGCGAGCGCCGTCGAGAACCCGAACAGCAGAGCCGCGCCGAACGCGCCGAAAGGCCGCCAGTTGCCGAAGATCATCGCCGCCAGCGCGATGAAGCCGCGGCCGGCCGTTACGTTCTCGTTGTAGGTGTTCAGGTAGCCGACTGTCAGGTAGGCCCCGCCCATCGCGGCGAGGATGCCCGAGAGGATGACGGCGCCGTAGCGGACGAGGTAGACGTTGATCCCCACCGTGTCCGCCGCGCGCGGGTGCTCGCCGCAGGCGCGGATCCGCAGCCCGATCGGCGTCTTGAAGAGCGCGACATACGAGAGCGGGACGAAGATGATCGCGACCCAGATCATGAGGTTCAGGTGACCGATCGAGTCGGCGAAGAACGAGTGGCTCGACTCGCTCGCCAGCTTGACGTCCGGGATCTGCGAGACGCCGGTCGGCACGTTCTGGCCGTGGTAGAGCTGGACGAAGAAGTAGCCGGTGATCCCGAGCGCGAGGAAGTTGACCGCGACTCCGCCGACGATCTGGTCGGCGCGCAGGTGAATCGCGAAGAACGCGTGCACGAGCGCCAGCAGCCCGCCCGAGGCCATCCCGATCAGGAGACCCCAGAACCAGCTGCCGGTCTTGTCCGCGCCCCAGATGCCCCAGAAGGCGCCCATCAGCATCATCCCCTCGAGCCCGATGTTCACCACGCCGGAGCGCTCGGAGAACATCCCGCCGAGCGCGGCGAAGGTCAGCGGCGTCGCGAAGACGAGCATCGAGGCGATCAGGCTGGCGGTGAAGACCTGGTTGAGGTTGTCGACGCTCGACTGCATCGCCGCGATCGCGAGCCCGCCGCCGACGATCCCGGTCGCGATCGCGCCGTAGCCCACGCGCCCGCCGCCCCTCGTCACGGCGACGATCCCGAAGAGCACGGCGACCATCCCGATCACGACCGGCCACAGCGGCGAGCGAGTATGGAGCGGAGGGATCGCGATCAGGAAGGCGACCACGCCCAGCACGATCCCGACCGTCCCGACGGTGGACGAGTCGTAGAGCCTCGAGCGGTCGAAGCTGCCGACGTACGTGCTCACGCAGCCGCCTCCGGTGCGGGAGGCGCGCCCTCGGCCGTGCGCCGCCGCAGCTTCCGCCGCGCGTTCCACACGGCCAGGATCAGGACGTCGGCCCCGACGAAGAGGACGACGAGCCCCTGGATCATCTCCGTCAGGTGGCCCGCGAGGCTCGGGTCGATCGTGCCCGACTGGAGGCCGTGCGTCGTGCCGTAGAGCAGGCCCCCGAAGAGGAACGCCGCCAGCCCGACGCCCAGGGCCGTGTTCCTGCCGAGCAGGGCGACCGCGATCCCGAGGAAGCCGATCGCCTGCACCTGGACGTCGGAGGTGCCGATCTTGTAGAGGTAGCCGAGCATGTCGAGCCCGCCCGCAAGGCCGGCGAACGCGCCGGAGATCGCCATCGCCCGCACGTAGTTCGTGCGCACCTTGATCCCGCCGTACGCGGCCGCGTCCGGGTTGTAGCCGACCGCGCGCACCTCGAAGCCGAGCGTCGTGCGGTTCAGGATCAGCCAGAACACGACGAGCGCGCCGATGGCCACGAAGAAGCCGATGTGCAGCCCCTGGAGCAGCGGGTCGCCCCAGAACACCGGCAGCTTCGCGCCGTCGACGACGTTGCCGGAGATCGGGATGTCGAGCGGCTTGTTCTGCGCCCCCTGCAGCGGCCCGCCCTGCTGGAAGAGGTAGTTCCCGATCCAGTACGCGATCCAGTTGAGCATGATCGTCGTGATCACCTCGTGGGCGCCGACGGTCGCCTTCAGGAAGCCTGCGATCCCGGCCCAGACGGCGCCCGCGAGTGTCGCCAGCACGATCCCGATCAGGACGTGCGCCGGGCGCGACATGTTCACGAACGAGACGCCGATCCAGTTCGCGACGAAGAGGCCGACCAGGTACTGGCCGTTGCCGCCGATGTTGAACATCCCGCAGCGGAAGGCGAACGCGACCGCGAGGCCGGTCAGGATCAGCGACGTCGTCTGCAGCAGCGTCTGGCTGAAGTTGTAGGCCGCTGTGTTCGCGACGTCGGTGTTGGTCGGGTGCGCCAGCCAGTTGAGCCCGGCGCCCTTGACGATGTCCCAGTAGGCCTGGAGCGGGTTGTGCCGCGTCGCGAGCACGAGCAGGCCGCCGATGAAGAACGCGACGAGCGCCGTGATCACGGGCACGGCGATCCCGCCGGCGTGCTGCCAGAGTGCGAACCGCGAGGCGACGGTCGAGGGCGGAGCCTCGGCGATCTCCTCCGGCTGCGGGCCGTTCTTGGGAGCGAGCGGCTCGCTCAAGCCGCGGGAGCCTCCTTGCGCCGGCCGCCGAGCATCTCGAGGCCGATCTCTTCCTCCGTCACGTCGGGGGTGTGCTCGCCGACGATCTGACCCTCGTACATGACGAGGACCCGATCGGACAGCGACAGGACCTCGTCCAGCTCCAGCGAGACGAGCAGGATCGCGCGGCCCTCGTCGCGCTCCTCGACGAGACGGCGGTGCAGGTACTCGATCGCGCCGACATCGAGCCCGCGCGTGGGCTGCGCAGCGACGAGGACCCTGGGGTCGCGCGCGATCTCGCGCGCGACGACCACCTTCTGCTGGTTGCCGCCGGAGAGGGCGCCGCCGCGGGTGGTCGGCCCGCCGCCACGCACGTCGAACTCGCGGATCAGGCGCGCCGCCCGCTGGATCAGCCGGCGCGGGAAGAGCCAGCCGAAGCGCGAGTCGGGCGGCGAGCTGTAGTCGTGCAGGGCGATGTTCTCGGCGATCGTGAACTCGAGCACGAGCCCGCGGCGCTGCCGGTCTTCCGGGATGTGGCCCACTCCGGAGTCGAGCATCTTCCGGGCGCTCCCGTGGTGGATCACGCGCCCGGCGACGACGATCTCGCCGCTCTCGGCGGCGCGGAGGCCCGTGAGAGCTTCGATCAGCTCGCTCTGCCCATTCCCCTCGACTCCCGCGAGGCCGACGATCTCGCCGGCGTGTACGGCGAACGAGACGTCACGGACGGCCGGCAGCCCGCGGTCGTCGTCGACGCCCAGGTCGCGCACCTCGAGCAGCGTCTCGCCGGGCTCCGCCGGCTTCTTCTCGACGCGGAGCAGCACCTCCCGGCCGACCATCATCCGCGCGAGCCCTTCCTCGGTCGCGCCCGCGCGCGGCACGGTGTCGATCTTCTTGCCGCGCCGCAGGACCGTGATCCGGTCGGCGATCTCGAGCACCTCGTTCAGCTTGTGGCTGATGAAGATGATCGAGGTGCCGCCGGCCTGGAGGCTCTTGATGATCCCGAAGAGCTCACCGGCCTCCTGCGGCGTCAGCACGGCCGTCGGCTCGTCGAGGATCAGGATCTCCGCGTTGCGGTAGAGGGCCTTCAGGATCTCGACCCGCTGCTGCTGGCCGACGCTGATGTTCTCGACCTTCGCGCTCGGGTCGACTGCGAGCCCGAAGCGCGTCGAGATGTCGCGCACGCGCTCCACGGCCGCGTCGTAGTCGAGCAGCACCCCGGCCTTTGTCGGCTCCACCTCGAGCACGATGTTCTCCGCAACCGTCATCACCGGGATCAGCATGAAGTGCTGGTGGACCATCCCGATCCCGCGGTCGATCGCGTCCTTGGCCGATCCGAACGAGACCGGACGGCCGTTCATCAGGATCTCGCCCTCGTCGTGCTTGTAGAGGCCGTAGAGGATGTTCATCAGCGTCGACTTGCCCGCGCCGTTCTCGCCGAGCAGCGCGTGCACCTCGCCCTTGCGCAGGTCGAAGTCGACGCCGTCGTTGGCGACGACGCCGGGGAATCGCTTCGTGATACCCCGCATCTCGAGGACCGTCGAGGCTTCCACCGCGGGTGATTCTATGGAGGTGCGGAAGACGGCGCGCTCAGAGCGCGGCCGGAACCTTGACCGTTCCGGCGATGATCTTCTGCTTCAGCTCGTTCATCTTGTCGATCATCGACTGCGGGACTGCCGGGTTGATCTTGCCAACGTCCATGCCCTTGTTCTTCAGGTCGAAGAGCAGGTTGCCGCCGCCCTCGAACTTGCCCTCGGTGACCTGCTTGATCGCCGCGTAGACGCCGTTGTCGACGCGCTTCACGCCCGAGGTCAGAACCCGCTTGGCGTCGTTGTACTGGTCCTTGTCGACGCCGATGCCCCAGATGCCGGCGGCGTCCGCCGCCTTCAGCGTGCCGAGGCCGCAGCCGCCCGCGACCTGGAAGAGCACCTGCGCGCCCTGCGAGATCTGGTTCTCCGCGACGGTCTTGCACTTGTCCGAGGCGACGAAGTCCTGCGAGTACCCGACGAGCACCGTGATCTGGGGGTTGAAGAGCTTCGCGCAGTACTTGTAGCCCGCGATCCAGATGTCGACCGGTGGAATCTTCAGCCCGCCCACGGCGCCGATGATCTGCTTGCCGCCCTTTTTCTTCGCCATCTCCGCGGCGAGGTAGCCGACCAGGCAGCCCGACTCATTCGCGGCGTACGTGAGGCCCATGACGTTCGTGCGGCCGTTGAACGGGTCGCCCTTGACGTCATAGTCGGTGATCGCGAAGTGCGTGTTCGGGTTCTTCTTCGCGACCGTGTTCGTGTCGCCCGCGAGCAGGAAGCCGGCGGAGATGATCAGGTCTGCCTTCTTGCGCACCGCGTTGGTCAGGTTGGGGACGTAGTCGGAAGGCGAGTTCGACTGCAGCGGGATCGCCGTGATGCCGAGGTCGCTCTTGGCGCGGTCGAGGCCCTCCTTCTGCGACTGGTTGAAGGAGCGATCGTTGAACTTGCCGATGTCGCTGACGAGTGCGACCGACACGCCCGCGCCGGACTTGCCGCCACCGGTCGTGGTCGACGAGGAAGACTTCTTGCTGCTGCCGCCGCAACCCGCGGCGAGCAGCAGAGCCGCCGCGGCGAGCGCAACGAGCGCGCTCCTTCGCAGTACGACGCTCACATGCGTGTTCTAGCAAAGAAACGGGCGGGCCTGCGGGCCCGCCCGTTGAGTACCGCTCCGGCTCGTTTTACAGCTTGGCCGGAACCTTCAGCTTCTTCTTGATGATCTTCGTCTTGTAGCTGTACATCAGCGTCTTGTACGCCTTCGGAACGGCCGGGTTGAACTTGCCGACGCTCATGCCGCCGTTCTTCAGGTTGAAGAGCAGGTTGCCGCCGGGCCTGAACCCACCGCTCTTGGCCTTCTGGATCGCCTGGAAGACGCCGTTGTCGACGCGCTTCACCCCCGACGTCAGGACGCGCTTCGCGTCGTTGTACTGGTCCTTGTCGACGCCGATGCCCCAGATCTTGGCCGCCGCAGCCGCCTTCAGGGTGCCGAGGCCGCAGCCGCCGGCAACCTGGAAGAGGACCTTCGCGCCCTGGCCGATCATGTTCTCGGCGACCGTCTTGCACTTGTCGGCTGCGACGAAGTCCTGCGAGTAGTCGATCAGGACCTTCGTGCCTGGAACCGCTTTCTTCGCGCAGAACCGGTAGCCCGCGATCCAGATGTCGACCGGCGGGATCTTCAGGCCGCCGACGGCGCCGATGACCTTCCTGCCCATCTTCTTGGCCATCTTCGCCGCGATCACGCCGACCAGACAGCCGGACTCGTTCGCCGCGTAGGTGAGGCCCATGACGTTCTTGCGGCCCTTGAACGGGTCGCCCTTGACGTCGTAGTCGGTGATCGCGAAGCGGATCTTGGGGTACTTCGACGCGACCGTGTTCGTGTCACCTGCGAGCAGGAAGCCCGCCGAGATGATGATGTTTGAATGGAGCCGAACCCCGTTCGTCAGGTTCGGGATGTAGTCCGACGGCGAGTTCGACTGCAGCGCCTTCGTCCGCACGTGGAGCTTCACCCGCGCGCGGTCGAGGCCTTCCTTCTGCGACTGGTTGAACGAGCGATCGTTGAACTTCCCGATGTCGCTCACCAGCGTCGCGAGGTACGTCGCCTGCTGCGCTTTGGTCGATGCCCGGCTGGAACTGCTGCCCACCAGCGCAGCGAGCCCGGCCAGCATCACGACCACGAGCGCCGCGGCGACGATGGACATACGACGTGAAACCCTCACTTGCCCTCCCTGATTGAAAAAACGCCCTTGCTTCGAAAACCCTTGCCTTTCAAAAGACGAGGGATGCTAACGCGAAGTTAGGCGCCCTGCATAGGCCGCCCGGCCCAACTTCGGCGCCGCGGGTCCTAGTTCAGAGGGCATCGCTGAGCTGGGAAAGCGAGCTTTCGTCGATGAGGACGCGGCGCGGCTTCGAGCCCTCGTAGCCCGAGATGATGCCCCGCCGCTCGAGCATGTCGATCAGACGCCCGGCCCGCGTGTAGCCCACCCGCAGGCGGCGCTGGAGGAGCGAGACGGACGCCGTCTGCGTCTGGACGACGACCTCGATCGCCTTGTCCAGCAGCGGATCCTCGTCCGGGTCGAAGTCGTCGTCGCCGCCGTCGGCGTCGACCGCCGCCTCCGGGGCCTCCAGCAGGCTCTCGTCGAGCTCCTGGTCGCGCTGAGCGCGGCATTGCTCGACGATCAACGCGATCTCCTCCTCCGTCACGAAGGCGCCCTGGAGCCGTTGTAGGCGCGAGGTGCCGAGGGGCTTGAAGAGCATGTCGCCCTGGCCGAGCAGGCTCTCGGCGCCCGCCTGGTCGAGGATCACCCGCGAGTCGGTCTGGCTCGAGACGGCGAACGCGATCCGGCTGGGAACGTTCGCCTTGATCATCCCGGTGATCACGTCCACGGAAGGCCGCTGCGTGGCGAGGACGAGGTGGATCCCGACAGCGCGCGACTTCTGCGCCAGCCGGATGACGGCGTCCTCCACCTCCTGCGGCGAGATCATCATCAGGTCGGCGAGCTCGTCGATCACGACCAGCAGGTACGGCAGCGACTGCTCGCCGCGCGAGCGGAAGGCGCGGTTGGCCTCGGCGAGGTTGCGCGCGCGGACCGCCGAGAGGCGCTCGTAGCGGCGCTCCATCTCTGCGACGACGTTGCGCAGCACCGCGGCGGCCTCCTTCGGGCTGGAGACGACCGGTGTCAGCAGGTGCGGGATCGACTCGTAGTAGTTGAGCTCGATTCGCTTGGGGTCGATCAGGATCATCCGGACGTCGTCGGGGGTGGAACGCAGCAGCACGGAGGTGAGGATCGTGTTGATGCAGCCCGACTTGCCCGAGCCCGTGGTGCCGGCGATCAGGATGTGCGGCATCCGCGCGAGGTCGGTCCAGACCGCCTGGCCGGAGATGTCTTTCCCGAGCCAGACCGAGAGCGGGCTCGAAGTCGCCGGCAGCTCGTCGTAGATGTCGCCGAGGGTGACGAGGTTCGGGCTCGTGTTCGGGAGCTCGACGCCGACCGCCTGCTTGCCCGGGATCGGCGCGAGGATGCGGATCTCGGTCGTCGCGAGCGCGTACGAGAGATCGTCCTTCAGCCCCGCGACCTTGGAGACCTTCGTGCCGGGCGCGAGCTGGAGCTCGTAGCGCGTCACGCGCGGGCCGGAGATTTGGCCGACGACAGTCGCCTCGACGCCGAAGTTGGCGAGCGTCTGGACGAGCGCCTCGGCGACGCGGCTCGAGTGGTCGGCGTCGGGGCCGGAGCCCGGCGCGGAGCGGCGCAGCAGCGCGCGATCCGGGAGCCGGTACTCCTTCGTGGCCTCGGAAGTGACGTCGAACAGGCTCGCCTGATCCGGCTCGGGGTCGACCTCGTGCACCAGCGGCGGCGTCTCGGAGACGATGTCCGGGAACTCGTTGACCACGTCCACCGGGGGCGCCACGGGCCTCGGCGGCTGTGGAAGCGCCGCCGCGCCCTCGATCATCTGCAAACGTGGCTCGGGGCCGCGCCGTCGAGCACGGCGCTGCGCCAGGGCGCGGCGTGACTCCAGGACGCGTAGCGTCGAGCCGCGCAGCATCGCGCCGGCGGATGCGCCGGTGATCAGCAGGGCGCCGACCAGCAACGTCAGGATCCCCGCGATCGCGACCCCGGTCGAGCCGATCGCGAGCCCGAGCCCGCCGCCGAGGAGCGAGCCGACGTAGCCGCCCTGATCCTTGCCGAGCGTGATCATGACCCCGCACCCGAGCACGACCAGGCCCGTGCGGAACGGCCGCACGTCGACGAGGTCGCTGCGCGCGACCATCAACGTGCCCACCACGCCGAGCGCAACGGGCAGGCCGAAGGTGGCGCTGCCGATCAGCGCGTCCAGGCCCTCGCCGATCCAGCCGCCGACGTAGCCGCCGTTCCACCCGGCCCAGACCACGAAGCCGAGGAAGACGCCCAGCGCGACGAGGCCGAGCCCGATCAGCTCGGGATGCTGGTGCCCGCGGCCCTCGGCCTTCTTCGCTCCGCGCTTGCGGCGCTTGACGCGCGAGGGCACGCGCGGCTTGAGGGTGCGTCGTTTGCGGCGGCGCGCCATGCGCGCCTGCTTCGACGCGCCCGGACGCTTCCCTCCGCTAGCGGCGCTTCTTCAGCTTCTGGGCCTGGCGGCGCTGCTGGCGGTTCATCGGCTCGGGGATCGCGCCCTCGTCGCCGGCGGCCTCCAGGTACGCACGGCGCTCGGCCGCGCTGAGGCGCGAAAGCGCCGCCTGCGCGCGCTGGGGGTCGTGCTGGACGCCGCTGCGCTCGAGCTTGGAAATCGCGCTGGCCAATTCCGGGTTCTTGCGCTCCAGGTTCGCCTTCGACGCCTTCTGCAGCCAGCGCTTGAGGAGGGGCACCTTCATCAGCACCATCGCGATCGGGCGCACATAACGTCCACCCTTCACGCGCGCCAGCAGGTTGAGCGCGACCAGGACGAGCAGCAGCCCGACGAGGATGTAGACCGGGATCAGCAGCGTGAAGATGTCGGCGATCACAGAGCTAGCCTAGCCTGGCGAGCCGCTCGTGCAAGAGCGCGAGAAAGCGGTCGGCGTCGATGTCGACCGCCACGTCGGCGTTCGGCTCGAGGCCGGTGCGACGCCAGAGGTCGACGACCGTCCGGCCGCGGCAGAGCTCTTCGGGGCAGCAGTCGACCTGGACGTTCACGTGGGCGGTCTCGAGCAGGGACGGGTCGATCACGTGCGCGACCGCCACCGCGTCGTGCACCGGGGAGCCGTCGAAGCCGTAGACCTCGCGGTGGAAGACGCCGTAGAAGTCGAGCAGGTCCGCGACCGCCCTGCCGATGCGACCGGCGCCGCGCAGCTCGTCCGCGTGCGCGCCCGTCACCAGGGCCTTGTGCGTGACGTCGAGGCCGACCATCGTCACGTCGAGCCCGCTCGCGAAGACGCGCGCAGCGGCTTCGGGGTCGGCCCAGATGTTGAACTCGGCAGCCGGCGTGACGTTTCCTTCCGCGATCGCGCCGCCCATCAGCACGACCCGCTCCGGTTGCGCGTGCGGGTGGAGCGCGAGCAGCAGCGCGACGTTCGTGAGGGGGCCGGTGGCGACGAGCGTGGCGCCCTCGAGCCGCTCGGCGAGGAAGTCGACTGCATGCTGCGGCGCCGGTGCAGCCTGCGCCGGCGGCAGGTCAGGCCCGTCGAGGCCGGTCTCGCCGTGGACGTTGGCGGCGACACGCGGCTGCCGCACCAGCGGGCGCTCGGCTCCCGCTGCAACCGGGATCTCGCCGCGGCCGGCGAGCTCGAGCACGCGGATCGCGTTCGCGGTGGTCTTCTCGAGCGTCTGGTTCCCGGCGACGGTCGTGACGCCGCGCAGCTCGACCTCGTCGCTGCCGAGAGCGAGCAGAAGCGCAATCGCGTCGTCGTGGCCCGGGTCGCAGTCGAGCAGGATCGGGGTGCTCACGCGCGGAGCATCGCATCGACCTCGCGGGCGGTCGGCAGCGAGGGTTGCGCTCCCTCCCGCGAGGCCGCGAACGCGCCCGCCGCGCAGGCGCGACGCAGCGCCGCCTCGCGGTCGCGGCCCTCGAGCAGAGAGACGACGAGGCAGGCCGTGAACGCATCGCCGGCGGCTGTGCCGTCGACGGCCTCCACGCGCGGGGCCGCGGCGCGCGCGACCTCGCTGCCGTCCTCGAGCAGCACCGCGCCCTCGGCGCCGAGCGTCAGCGCCGCAAGGCGCGGTGTCTCCGGCAGCGCCTCCAGCTCGTAGCGGTTGACGACGACGAGCTCGGCCGCGCGCACGAGCTCGGCGGGTAGAGCACGCGCCGGAGCCGCGTTCAGGAAGAAGTGCTCCGCGCCGGCCGCGGCGGCCGCGACCGCGTCGACCGGGATCTCCAGCTGGCAGAGCACCGCGCCCTCCGCCTGCGGCTCGCGCAGTTCGGCATTGGCGCCCGGTGCGACCACGATCACGTTCTCGCCGCCGTCGTCGACGAGGATCAGGGCGACGCCGGTCGCCGCGCCGCGCTGCAGCTCGGTGGCCACACCGGCCTCGCGCAGCCCCGCAAGCGCGTCGTCGGCGAAGTCGTCCTCGCCGACGGCGCCGACGAACCGCACCTGCGCGCCCAGCCGCGCCGCCGCGACGGCCTGGTTCGCGCCCTTGCCTCCGGCGTGCCGCGAAAACGTGGCGTCCGTCAGCGTCTCCCCCGGCCGTGGTAGCCGCTCGCAGCGCGCGACCAGGTCGAGGTTGACCGAGCCGACGACGGTGAGGCCCGGAGCGCTCCGCTTCGCTCGTCGGGCAAGGTCAGTCATCTCAGACGGACGCGCAGGGGACCTGCGCGTCCTGAGAGCGGCATCGCGAGCGACGCCTCAGGCGGCAAGTGCGCGGAGATCCTCGACGGCCCGCCCGAGCAGGTTCTCGCGCAGGTCGAAGAGGCCGGCCCAGAGCGACGAGCGGTCCGGTGCCGACCGGATCCGTGCGGCGTCGTCGAGCCCGGCGAGCGCGCGCAGGAAGACCGCGAGCTCGAGGTAGGCCTGCGCGACGCGAACCGACGAGCAGCGCACGCCCGCGCGGTGGAGCACGGGCGCCCACTCGATCAGCTCCGCGGCGCCCGGGGCGCCGTACCAGGAGCGTCCTTCCGCGCGCTCCGGCTCCAGCTCGAGCAGGTACCGGCCGAGCGGATGCTCCAGGCCGACGAGCGCCGTCTCCGCGCGGTCGGCCGCTCGCCGCAAAGCGGCCTGCCGCCCACCCGGCGTCGAGGGCGCCGCGTCGCCTCGACCCCAGCGCTCGAGCAGCCGGCAGAACGCGAGCGAGGCGGCCGACGCCGCGTTCAGCTGGCGGATCAGCCGGTCGGCCGTCGCCGGCTCGGCTGCACAGTCGAGCAGCACGTCGGCCCAGCCGGGCTCTGCGCGGAGCGTGCTCAGCGGAGAACCTCACGAGAGCGTCGTTGAACGGAGCGAGGACGACCGGCCCGACATCTCCAGCCAAACCGGAGGCGTAGCCTGCTCATACCTCGACCACCACGGGCAGGATCATCGGCCGGCGGCCGGTGCGGTCGTAGATCAGCTGCCCGAGCCCGTCGTGCAGGTGCTCCTGCAGGAGCTTGATCTCGGTCACGTCGTCCTTGATCAGGTCGTCCAGCACCCGCTCGGCCTCCTCGCGCATCTCCTCGAGCAGCGGCTCGCCCGGCTCCGCGAAGCCGCGCGCGATCAGCTCCGGCCGACCGGCGACGGAGCCGTTCGTCCCGCCGAGCGTCGCGACGACGATCAGGACGCCGTCCTCGGACAAGTGCCGCCGGTCGCGCAGCGCCACGTCCTGCACGTCGCCGACGCCGAGGCCGTCGACGAAGGTGACCCCACTCTCGACGCGCCCGGTCAGGTAGGCACCCGACTCGTCGAGCTCGACCACCGAGCCGTTCTCGGCGAGGACGATCCGGTTCGGTGGAATGCCGCCCTCCTCGGCCAGGCGGGCGTGCGCCGCCAGCATCCGGAACTCGCCGTGCACGGGCATGACCGACTTCGGCCGGACGAGCCCGAGCATCGTCCGCAGCTCCTCCGCGTGGCCGTGGCCCGAAACGTGTACCGGCGCGATCTCCTGGTGCAGGACCTCCGCGCCGTTCTTCGCGAGCTGGTTGATCGCGTCGTGCACCTTGAGCTCGTTCCCGGGGACCGGCTTGGCGGAGATGATCACCGTGTCGCCGGACTCGACCTTGACCGCCGGGTGGTCGCCGTAGGCGATCCGCACCAGCGCCGAGAGCGGCTCGCCCTGGCTGCCGGTGCAGAGGATCAGCACCTCGCCGCGCCCGTACTCGTCCAGCTCGTTGGGCCGGATCAGCGCCTCGTCGGGAACGTCGATGTAGCCGAGGTTCCGCGCGATGTTGATGTTCTTGCGCATCGACCGGCCGACGACGCAGACCTTGCGACCTGCTTCGATCGCGACGTCCGCCGCCTGCTGCATCCGGTGCACGTTCGAGGCGAACGAGGCGACCAGGATGCGCCCCGTTCGCAGCGGGATCAGCTGGCGGAAGGCCTCGCCGACGAGTCGCTCGGAGCCGGTGACGCCCGGCCGCTCCGCGTTCGTCGAGTCGCCGAGGAAGAGATCCACGCCGCGGTTCCCGAGCTCGGCGAGGCGCCCGACGTCGGTGCGGAGGCCGTCGACCGGCGTGTGGTCGAGCTTGTAGTCGCCCGTGTGCAGGATCCGGCCGCCGGGAGTCTCGAGCACGATCGCGACAGCGTCCGGGATCGAGTGCGCCACGCGGATGAACTCCGCGCGGAACGGGCCGAGCTCGACCGGCTCGCCCTCCGGGTCGGCCTCGCGCAGCTCCACCGAGCGCAGCAGGCCGTGCTCGTCCAGCTTCGACTTGATTAGGCCGAGGGTCAGCCGCGTCGCCCAGACCTCCTGCACGCGCGCCTCGCGTAGCAGGTACGGCAGCGCGCCGACGTGGTCTTCGTGCCCGTGCGTCAGCAGCACCGCGCGCACAGGCCGGTCGCGGTCGATCAGGTACGAGAAGTCCGGCAGGATCAGGTCGACCCCGAGGTGCTCGTCGCGCGGGAACGCGAGCCCCGCGTCGATGACTACGGCCTCGCCGTCGGCCTCGATCACGGTCATGTTCTTGCCGACCTCGCCGAGCCCGCCGAGCGGGATGATCCGAGTGCTTCCGGGCATCGTCGCAGTGTAGAGCGTGAGGCATGAGTCGAACGGTCGCGCGTGCCATGCCGGCACGGCCCTCTTTATGGTCGGCGGCGCCGAGTCGGCGCCTCATGCGCCGAGCCAATCGTTCCGATACGGGCTGATGTGCGGCTCTCTGTGCTCGCGTACCTGACTGTCGCGGCCGGTGTCGGCGTCACCGTCGTCGGCGGGTTCGCCGCTGCCGGGGAACCGCTGACGGCGCTGGCGCTGTTCGGGGCGGCAGCGCTGGCGGCCGAGCTGCTCGAGGAGCCGGAGAACGCGCGCGTCCGCGAGCCGCTCGGGCCGGGGGTCTTCCGCGTCGCCTCGGGCGTCGACCTGGCCGCCGTGATCGTGCTCGGGCCCTGGCGCGGCGCGCTCGTCGCCGGCGCTGCGGCGTTCCTGGCGCGATTGATGCGAGGGCCGCTGAGCCTCGGCGCCTTCCAGGCCTCCGCCTTCGCACTCGCCTCGCTCGGCGCCGGCTACGCCTTCGAGCTCGGCGGCGGGCGCACCGGGCACCTCGCGCTCCCGGACGACCTCGTGCCGCTGACCGTGCTCGCGCTCGTCTACCTGCTGGTCTCACGCGGGCTGCTGCAGGTCGTCGGCGGGCTCGAGGTGCTCCAGCCGGACTTCGCCGCCGCCGCGGCCGAGGCGGGCCTCGGCGCGATCCTGGCCCTCTTCGCCCTCGGCCACCCGTGGAACGTGCTCGCCGTGCTGCCGGTCGCTCTCGCCGTGAACCAGGCCCACGCCCGGGTGCGGCGCTCGCGGCAGGAGACGCTGCACGCGCTCGAGACCTTCGCGAACATCGTCGACGAGCGCGACCCGCACACCTACCGCCACTCCCTACGCGTCGCCGGCTACGTGGACGACCTCGCCCGCGCGCTACGGCTCCCTTACTCCGATATCGACCGCCTGCGCTGGGCCGCCCGGCTGCACGACCTCGGCAAGGTCGCCGTCGACGCGGCGGTGCTCGGCAAGAACCGCAAGCTGACGCCGAAGGAATGGGGCGACGTCTGGCGGGCGCCTCGCCTGTCGGCCCGCCTCCTGCGCCGCTTCGAGGTCTCGGCCGCCGAGGCACGCGCAGTCGAGTACCACCGCGAGCGCTACGACGGCCGCGGCTACTACGGGATCCCGGCCGAGGATCAGCCGCTTGCAGCGCACTTCCTCGCCGTCGCCGACGCCTTCGACGCGATGACCAGCGACCGGCCGTACCGTGCGGGGCTCACCGAGGATGAGGCGCTCGCGGAGATCGAGCGCAACCTCGGCAAGCAGTTCCACCCGGCGGTGTCGAAGGCGTTCATCGCGCTGCGGCGCGGCCAGGACCCGTTCGCCGCGCTGTCGGCGGAGGAGCAGGAGCAGGTGCGCGGCGCCTCCGCTCCCTACCGCGTCCCGCAGACCCCCGGCGCGCGCGACCTGAAGGAGCGGCCCGAGCTCGTCGCGGTCGCCGGCCTGATCGGCGGGCTCGCCGGCGTCGGCCTCGATCAGCGCTGGCTCGTCGTCCTCGGCGGAGTGGCCACCTTCTGCGGGCTCACGCTGCAGGCGTGGATCCGGCTGCATGCGAACCGCCTCTCCCGCTCGCTCGCCGACGCCCTGGCCGACGACGAGCGCGAGCACGTCTTCGACCGCCTCGGCTTCGTCCTGCAGGGCGCCTCGGGTGCGGACTGGGTCGCGTTGGTCGAATGGCGAGAGGACGGGCTCGGCGGCACGATCGAGCGCGCGCACGGCGAGGGACCGCTCGAGCACGTGCTGATGAGCTGGCTCGTCCGCGAGGCCGAGTCCCGGGACGAGCTGATCGCGACGAGCGGCCACGAGCTCGGCGGCGACGGCGCGTACGTGGCGTTGCCGTTGCGGCGCGAGAACAGCGCCCTCACGGGCTTCGTCGTGTTCCGGACGCCCCGCGCGCTGCGCCGCTACGTGGCCGCCGCGCTGTCCGCGTCGCTCGATGCGATGGGCCTCGTGCTCGCTTCCGGGCCTCAGGTGCCGGCCGACGAGCCGGCGGCGGCGGCCGTCTAGGCCCGCGCGGGCTCGAGCAGCTCGAGCCGCTCGAGACAGGCGCGCACCTGCGCGACCTCGTCCTCGTTCGCCTCGACGAGCGGCAGGCGCAGCCCGCCGACCTGGTGGCCGAGCAGGTTCAGCGCGGCCTTGATCGCGATCGGGTTCGTCTGCACCTTGAGGATGTCGAGCGCCGGGCTCGTCTCGCGCTCGAGGCGGCGCGCCTCCTCGAGGTCGCCCTCGCGGACGGCGGTGACCATGGCCTTCACCTGGGGTCCCACCACGTGGGTGTGGACACAGACGCCGCCGAGCCCGCCGAGCTCGAGGAACGGCAGGATCAGGTCGTCGTCGCCCGCGTAGAGATCGAGGCCGAGCTCGACGATCCGGCGTGCCTGGTCGAGGTCGGGGTTCGCCTGCTTGACGGCACGGACGGTCGGGATCTCGCCCAGCTGCGCGATCGTTTCGGTCTCGAGGTTGAGCACGACGCGCGCCGGGATGTTGTAGACGACGATCGGCCGGTCGCTCGCCGCGGCGATCGCCTCGAAGTGCGCGACGACGCCGCGTGGCGGCGGCTTGTTGTAGTAGGGCGTGACGACTAGGAAGCCGTGCGCCCCGGCCTCGTGCGCGCGCTCGGTCAGGTGCACCGAGTGCGCGGTCGAGTACGTGCCGGTGCCGGCGACGACGGTCGCACGGTCGCCGACCGCGTCGACGGCGGCCGCGACGAGCTCGATCCGCTCGTCGTCCGAAAGCGTTGGGGACTCGCCGGTCGTGCCGGCGACGACGACGCCGTCCGAGCCGTTCTCGACGAGATGGCTCGCCAGCGCGCGGAACCGCTCGTAGTCGACGGCGCCCGACGCGTCGAACGGCGTGACGATGGCGGTGAGGACCTCGCCGAGCACGGCTCCATTCTACGCCGACGCGCGCCGCGCCCACCAACCGCCCCCAAGGGATCCCCGGCGACCCCTGGTGGGGACGCTACCGGGCCCCGTGTGCCGTGTCCGTCACGCCTTTGTGCCGACTGTGTGACTTCCGCGCGCGGCCGTGCCTCAGTCCAGCAGCGCCTCGAGCCCGACCGTCAGCCCCGGGGGCAGGGTCTCGAGCTTGTCGAGCGCGAGCAGCACGCCCGGAACGTACGCCTCGCGCGAAAACGCGTCGTGGCGGATCGTCAGCAGCTGGCCCTCGCCGCCGAAGAGCACCTCCTGGTGGGCGACGAGGCCCGGCAGGCGCACGGAGTGCACCGGCACCTCGCCGCCGAGCAGCTTCGCGGTCGCCCGCGCCGTGCCGGAGGGCGCGTCCTTCTTCTCTTCGTTGTGGAGCTCGACGATCTCCATGTGCGGGAGGTAGCGCGCCGCCTCCGCCGCGAGCCGCATCATCAGGACCGCGCCGAGCGCGAAGTTCGGTGCGACGAGCAGTGTGAGCCCGCGCTCGGCCGCCTCGGCGCCGAGCGGCGAGGGATCCCAGCCGCTCGTGCCGACGACGCAGGGCACGCCCCCCTCGAGGGCCGCGCGCACGTTGGCCTCGACCGCGTCGGGAGCGGTGAAGTCCAGCATCGCCTCCGCCTCCCCGAGCTCGACCAGGTCGTGGCCGGCCCGCTCGAGCGCGGGCGCCAGCACGCGCCCGACCTTGCCGCCGCGACCGAAGAGGACGACCTTCACGCCGCCCTGGCGAGGCCCGGGTTCACGCGCTCGATCGCCGAGAGGAAGCGATCCTCGTCCGGCCCGATCCCCGCCGCGGAGAGCCGCTCGGGCGCGAGCAGCACTCCCGCGAGCTCCGCGAGCGCCTCCGGCTCGACCGCGTCGATCTCGGCCATGATCCGCTCGATCGAGAGCAGCTCCGAGTCCGTGATCAGCGACTTCCCGAGCCGGCTCATCCGGTTCGAGGTCGACTCCATCGAGAGCATGATCCGGCCCTTCAGGTTGTCCTTCGCCCGCGCGAGCTCCTCGGGCCGCACGTTGCCCCCCGCGATGTCGGCGATCTGCTCGCTCGCAATCTCCAGGCACGCGACCACGTTGTCCTCGCGCGTGCCGATGTAGACGCCGACCTGCCCCGTGTCGGTGTACTGCGACGCGAAGCTGTAGACGGCGTAGGCCATCCCGCGTTTCTCGCGGATCTCCTGAAACAGGCGGGAGGACGCCGAGCCGCCGAGGATGCCGTCGAGGAGGGACGCCGCGAACCGCCGCCGGTCGGTGCGCGCGATCCCGGGGGCGGCGATGCAGACGTGGTACTGCTCGGTGTCCTTGCGCTGGAAGCGGAGGTCGGGCGGCGGCGCCTTCACGAGCGCCGGCCGTACGCGCGGGCCCTTCCGGGCCGGAGCGGCGGAGCGCCGCTGGATGCGAAGCAGCAGGCGCTCGAGCTCCTCGTGCTTGAGGTTCCCCGCGGCGGCGACGACGACGTTTCCGGGCACGTACATCGTTCGGTGGTAGGCCGAGATCGTCCGCCGCGTCACGCTCGAGATCACGTCCGCGCGGCCGATCACCGGCCGCCCGAGGGGGTGCGTGCCGAACGTCGCCTCCGAGATCAGGTCGTGGACGAGCTCCTGCGGCTGGTCCTCGTACATCGCGATCTCCTCGAGCACCACCTCGCGCTCGGCGTCGAGCTCCGCGAAGGCCGGCGCGAACACCATCTCGCCCATCACGTCGAGCGCGACCTCGAGCTTGTCGTCGGGCACGCGCGCGTAGACGATCGTGTGCTCCCGCGAGGTCGCCGCGTTCAGCTCGCCGCCGAGCGCGTCGAAGATCTCGGCGATCTGCTGCGCGCCGTAGCTCGCGGTGCCCTTGAAGAGCAGGTGCTCGATGAAGTGCGAGAGCCCCGCCTTCGCGTCGGTCTCGTCGCGCGAGCCGGCGCCGATCCAGAAGCCGATCGAGACCGAGCGCACGTGCGCCAGCCGCTCCGAGATGACGCGCTCGCCCGAGTCGAGCTCCGTGAGCACGTACTTCTGCTGCACGCGCTGATCGTACTCGCGGCCGCAGCTAGGCTCGCCTCGTGGAGACTGACGAGGAGTTCGAGGACGCAGTCGAAGCGGCGATCGACGCTTTGCCCGACGAGCTACGCACGGCGATGTCGAACGTGGCGATCATCGTCGAGGACGAGCCGCCGGCCGGGCAGCCGTTGCTCGGCCTCTACGAGGGCGTCCCGCTCACCCACCGCTCGAGCGCCTACGGCGGAACCCCGCCCGACAAGATCTCGATCTACCGCGGCCCGCTCGAGCGGCTCTACGGCCGCGACCCAGCGGTGCTGCGCGACCAGATCCGCCGCGTGGTCCTGCACGAGATTGCGCACCACTTCGGCATCAGCGACGAGCGCCTGCAGGAGCTCGACCGCTACTGACCCTTGAGCGCCGCGTCGATCACGGCGCTCAGCTCGGCGACGCCCGGCGAGCGGCCGGGCGTGACCTCGGTCGGCTTGGCGGCCCCGCTCCTGCCGACGAAGATCGTCGGAGTGCCGGAGACGCTGTCCGTGCGTGCCTGCTGGTCGTAGACCTTCGCGCGGTCCGCGACCGACGACGAGTTCATGTTGCCGGTCAGCGCCTGTGCGTCGAGCCCCACGCTGGTGGCCGCGTTGGCGACCATCGTCTCGTTGAGCCACCCGCCGTTCTCCGGCCCCTGGTTGAAGTAGAGGATCTGGGCGAAGTTGAACCCCTTGTTTTGCTGCTCGGCCGCGATCATCCCGCTGCGGCCGCGTTCGGAGTCGGGGCCGATGAAGGCGATCGGCCGCACGTCGACCCGGACCTTTCCGGTGCGCACGTAGCGTTGGAGGATCGTCGGCATCACCTCGGTCTCGAACTGGCGGCAGATCGGGCACTGCAGGTCGATGTACTCGATCAGCGTCACGGGTGCGCTCGCCTTGCCCAGCAGGTTGCCCTGCTGCGGAATCCCCTGGAACTGCCGCGCGATCACGTCCGAGTCCGGCAGCGTCGTGCCCGTCACGCCCGAGCTCTTGGAGCCGCCGCCCATGAAGACGATCACGAGCACGACCACGAGCGCGATTCCCAGCACCCCGGCCAGAGCGCCCAGCAGCACCGCCGGCGAGGCGCGCCGCCCCTCCGTGCTGCGCACCGGCGGCCGCGCCGCCGCCTGCCGCTGCCGTCGTGCCTGCTTGCCGCTCGTCATGACGCCGGAACCGTAGCGCGCGAGACGGGCGGTGTTGCCGCGAGCAGGAGGAAGCCGAGGCAGAGCGCGAAGGCGGTCAGCGCGAGGGTCGGGATCGTCATGTAGCCGAACTCCTCGATCCACTTGGTCGCGCAGCCGCCGGGCGCCGAGATCAGGCAGGCCTGCGCCTGGCTGACGACGTGGTTCTCGACCAGCAGGTGGTAGACGGACACGCACGCCCCCACGAACGGCAGCGGCAGCAGGTAGCGGGCCACGCCGCGGTCGTTCGCCAGCGCCGCGAGCAGCGTGATGATCGTGAGCGGGTACATGCAGATGCGCTGGTACCAGCAAAGCTCGCACGGCACGAAGCCGGCGATGTCGGAGAAGAAGAGGCTGCCCCCGGTCGCGATCGACGAGACGAGGAAGACGAGCCAGAGCTCGTAGCCCTCGAGCGTCCGGCGCACGACCTCGCTCATCGCGCGCAGGCCGACGAGCCAGCCCACGCCGACGAACAGCATGAGGGCCACGACGACCTGCCCCACGACCCCGAGCGCCGAGAGCAGGATGATGACGTCGTGGGTCACCGCGGCACCTCGAACACGCGCTCGGTCACGACGTCGACGAAGAAGCGCGCCCGGCGGGCGTGCTCCCACGCAGAGAGCCGCACCGCACCCACGAGCGCCATCACGCCGAGGCCGGCCAGGATGCCCGCGAGGAACGCGGCGAGCTCCGGCCGCGGCCAGAGCGCGATTGCGATCAGGACGGTCAGGCCGACCGTGCTCGGATAGGTCGCCCGCGCCAAGGCCCGTGCGCGGCTCTCGACCCGTGCTCCCTCGGGTGCCGGCGCCGAGTCCGCGAAGCGCAGCGCCGAGCGCTGGGGCCTGCCACCGGCGTAGACGGAGAACAGCACGAGCCCCGCACCGAAGGCGACCAGCCCGGCCGCTGGGCCGGGCTCGAGTCCCCGTGCGACCGACGCGATCACGCCGCCGGCCGCGAGAGCGAGGCGGAGCGCGGCAATCAGGAGCGCCTGTGCCCGTGCTTCCACGAGAACGGGCGCCCCGTCCTGCTCGCGCGCGTCAACTACGGTCGCGTCCGCCGCGTCCACGCCCGCCGCGGCCGCGGCCGTGCTCGCCGTCCCGGCGGGGTGGGCGCTCCTCGCGCTCTCGCGGAGGCGCGTCCTTCGCCCGCTCGATCAGCTCCTCTGGCTGAACGAGGTTGCCGTTCTCGTGCTTGGCGATCAGCTTCAGGCCGATCCGGCCACGCTCCTTGTCGACCTCCTGCACGACGACGTCGAGCACGTCGCCGCGCCCCATCACGTCCTCGATGTGCCCGACGCGGCCGGGGCCGACGTTGGAGACGTGCAGCAGGCCGTCCGTGCCCTTCTTCAGCTCCACGAAGGCCCCGAACTGCGTGGTCTTGACCACCTTGCCGGTGTAGGTGTCCCCCACCTCCGGCTCCTTGGTCAGGCCCTCGATCGCCGCGATCGCGGCATCCGCCTTCGTGCCCTCGGTCGCGTAGATCAGGATCGTGCCGTCCTCCTCGATGTCGATCTGCACCTCGTGGTCGGCCTCGAGCGAGCGGATCGTCTCGCCGCCCTTGCCGATCACCATGCCGATCTTCTCGGGATCGATCTTGATCGTCGAGATCCGCGGCGCGTGCTCGGCGAGCTGCGTGCGGCTCTCCGGCATTGTCTCGGCCATGCGGTCGAGGATGAACTCGCGCGCCCGCTTCGCCTGCTCGAGCGCGTTCCGCATGATCTCCTGCGTGACGCCGGTGATCTTGATGTCCATCTGCAGGGCGGTGATTCCGTCACGCGAGCCGGCGACCTTGAAGTCCATGTCGCCGAGGTGGTCCTCGGCGCCCTGGATGTCGGTCAGGATCACGTAGTCGTCGCCCTCCTTGACGAGGCCCATCGCGATCCCGCCGACGGGCGCCTTGATCGGCACGCCCGCGTCCTGCAGCGAGAGCGTCGAGCCGCAGACCGAGCCCATCGAGGACGAGCCGTTCGACTCGAGCGTCTCCGAGACGATGCGGATCGTGTACGGGAAGTCCTCGAGCGAGGGGATCATCGGCTCGAGCGCCCGCTGCGCGAGCGCGCCGTGGCCGATGTCGCGGCGCTTGGGCCCGCGCATGAAGCCCGTCTCCCCGACCGAGTAGGGCGGGAAGTTGTAGTGGTGCATGTAGCGCCGGTCGGTCTCGAGCGAGAGGTCGTCGATGCGCTGCCCCTCCTTGGCAGTGCCGAGCGTCAGCAGCGACATGATCTGCGTCTGCCCGCGGGTGAAGAGCGCCGAGCCGTGCGTGCGCGGGCTGACGCCGACCTCGCAGGTGACCTGGCGGACCTCCTCCGGGTCGCGGCCGTCCGGGCGCCGCTTCTCGACGGCGATCTTGAGGCGCACGAGCTCCTTGTAGATCGTCTCGGCCGCGCGCTTTACGTGCTGGCGCGTGATCGAGTCCTTCGCGACGGGCGTGTCCTCGTCGGGGGCAGGGGCACCGACCGGGAACGGCAGGTCGACCTCGTCCTGGATGCGCTCGAAGAGCAGGCTGCGCTTGGCCGACTTGAGCTCCTTCGAGTCCTGCTCGGCCCCGGTCAGCGCCTTCAGGTCGTCCTCGAACTGCTCACGCACCGGCCGGACGACGGCGTCCAGCCGCTGGCGGTCGAGGATCATCGCGAGGCTCGCACGCACCTGGATCTGGCGGCGGATGTCTTCCTCGGTCGACTCCATCGAGAGCGGCGGGCAGAGTTCGCCGACGAGCTCCTCGACGACGGCGCTCGCCTCTCGCAGGCCCTCCGAGGCGATGCGCCCGGAGATGCTGGCACCGTGCTCGCGCTCGAGCTGCTCGGTGAGCTCCGAGTCGAGCCACTTCTCCTTGCCGATCTGGCGGCGAAGGTCTTCCTGCGCGTCGCAGATCTTCTGGATCTCGCCGTGCGCGAGCTCGAGGGCCTCGAGGATCGTCTCCTCGGGGATCTCGTCCGCGCCGGCCTCGACCATCGTCAGCGCGTCGCGCGTGCCGACCACGATCAGGTCGAGCGTGCTATCGCCCTCCTCCACCTCCGGCAGCGGCGGGTTGACGACGAGCTGCCCGTTCAGGCGGCCGATGCGAACGGCCCCGACCGGCCCGAAGAAGGGCAGCGGCGAGACCATCAGCGCCGCGGAGGCGCCGTTGATGCAGAGGATGTCGTGGGCGGTGACGAGGTCGGCCGACAGCGTCGTGCAGACCACGTGCACCTCGTTCTTGTAGCCCTTCGGCCAGAGCGGCCGGATCGGGCGGTCGATCATGCGGGCGGTGAGGATCGCCCGCTCGGTCGGGCGCCCCTCGCGCTTGAAGAAGCCGCCGGGGATCTTGCCGGCCGCGTACATCCGCTCCTCGACATCGACGGTGAGCGGGAAGAAGTCGGCGCCCTCGCGGGCCTCCATGCGTCCCTGGGCGGTCGCGAGCACCATCGTCTCGCCCGCGCGGACGAGCACTGCGCCGTCGGCCTGCTTCGCGAGCTTGCCGGATTCGAAGGTCAGCTCCTGGTCGCCGACGGTGACGGACACCGACGCGATCCGGGGCTCAGTCGTTGTTGCCATGTGGTTCCTCCACTTCTGGTTGGAGAGTGGAGGTTTGAGTCAGCGCCTGGCCTTCGGTCTCCGGGCCAGGGGCTCGCTCAAACTTCCACCCTCCGGCGGTTGGTCTGCGGTCTGTTCGGCCTACCTCCTCAGGCCGAGCTCCTGGATGAGGGCGCGATAGCCCTCGAGGTTGCGCTTCTGCAGGTACTGCAGCAGCCTGCGCCGGCGGCCGACGAGCTTCAGCAGGCCGCGCCGCGAGTAGTGGTCCTTCGGGTGCATGCGCAGATGTTCGGTGAGCTCGTTGATGCGGGCGGTCAGGAGCGCGATCTGCACCTCGGCCGAGCCGGTGTCCTGGTCGCTTTGGCCGTGCTTGCCGACGATCTCCTGCTTCGCTTCCTTGGTGAGGGTCAAATCGTCCTCCTTCTAACGCGTCTCCGCGATCCAAGCCCGCCGCGAGGAAGCACACGCGAGCGGCCGAGACCGCGGTCTCTCGGGGCGGAAGGGTAGCAGGGAAGCCGTATCGCCCCCGGCCAATCAGGGAAGCCGAGGGCGATACGGGTGCGCAGCTACTAGGAGCTGCGAGCGCGGAGAGCGCCGCGGCCGTGGCGGGTGCCCGCGATGAGGCCCGCGGCGAGCAGGACGCATCCGAGGGTCGCGGCGGAGCCGATCGCGAAGTCGCCCCACGCAAACGAGTCCGACGTTGCGACGACCGCAGGCTTCGTGACTGCGAACGCGCCGAGGTGGTACGTCTTGTTCAGGGCCTCGCTGCGGAGCATGAGCGCGCGGTACTCAGCCTTCGTCATGCCCTGGCCCAGACCGTACTTTTCGTTCAGCGCCTGGCTGCGGAGCATCAGCGCCCGGTACTCCGCCTTCGTCATCCCCGCCGGCTTCGACGACGCGGACGCGGGGCCCGCGAGGAGCATCAGTGCGCCGATCGTCGTGACCAGAACGAGGATCCGGCTGAGCTGCTTGCTGCTGGTCATTGCTTCCTCCCTGTCCGGTGGCCGCCCCGTGCGGCCTTTGCCAAGCAGACGGCAAGGGGCTAAAACAGGCCTTTCCGGGTCCTAAAGCGGCACTAAAGGAGGCGCGGGGAGAATTGGAGTTCAGGGTCCTCGGCCCGCTCGAGGTGCGCGACGACGGCCGCGCCATCGTTCTCGGCGGCCAGAAGCAGCGCGCGCTGCTCGCGCTCCTCCTGCTGCATGCGAACGAGGTGGTGTCGCGGGACCGCCTGATCGACGAGTTGTGGCAAGCAGATCCGCCGGAGACGGCGCGGACGGCGCTCCAGGTTCACATCTCGCAGCTGCGCAAGGCCGTCGGCCGGGAACGGATCCTGACCCAGGCACCCGGCTACCGCGCCGTGGTCGAACCGGGGGAGCTCGACCTCGAACGCTTCGAGCAGCTCGTCGGCGACGCTGCGGACGCGGCCGCGCTCCGAGAGGCACTCGCGCTGTGGCGCGGCTCACCGCTCGCCGAGCTCGGCGATTCGTTTGCGCGGGTCGAGCGCGGACGGCTCGAGGAGCAGCACCTCCTTGCGCTGGAACGCCGGATCGACGCCGACCTCGCGCTCGGCCGGCACGCCGGGGTCGTCCCGGAGCTCGAGGGCCTCGTCCGCGAGCACCCGCTCCGGGAGCACGTGCGTGGCCAGCTGATGATCGCGCTCTACCGCTGCGGCCGCCAGGCCGACGCCCTCGAGGTCTACAGCCGGGGGCGGCGCCTGCTCTCCGACGAGCTGGGGTTGGAGCCGGGCGAGGAGCTCAGGCGCCTCGAGAAGGCGATCCTCGAGCAGGACGAGTCGCTCGCGGCGCCGGAGCCCCCGCCGTCCGGCCGGACCTTGGTCGCGCCAGTGCGGCGTCCTCGCTTCTCGGTCGTCGCCGTCGCGGCCGGCGCGCTCCTGCTCATCGGAGCGCTGGCGGCCGGGATCCGGCTGTCGACCCACGGCTCGAGCGCAGTCGCGGTGACCCCGGACTCGGTCGCGGCTCTCGACGCGCGCTCCGGGAAGGTTCGCGCGGACATCCCGATCGGCGGCTCCCCGATCGCGATCGCGCTCGGCGCGGGGTCGGCGTGGGTCGCCGACGGCGATCACACCACCGTCTCCCGGATCGACGTGAGAACCAAGGAGCGCCTGCCGATCGGGGGGCTCGGCTCCGACGTCCAGGACCTCGTCTTCGGGTACGGCTCGCTCTGGGTCGCCGGCGGCAACGACGGCACGCTCCTGCGGGTCGATCCGCGGCACAACGGCATCGAGCGCGTGCCACTCGGCAAGGCGCCCGGAGCCGTGCCGCAGCCGGTCTTCTCGGTCAGGGTCGGAGCCGGAGCGGTCTGGGTGATGCGCGGCAACGAGGTGCTTCGGGTCGACCCTCGCCGGGAGGCCGTGACGGGCCACTATGCCGTCACCGCGCCGCAGGGGATCGGGGTAGGCCTCGGCTCGCTCTGGATCACGACGAACGACGAGCGGATCCTCCGCGTCGATGCCCGCGCGATGAAGCTCGTCTACGCGCAGGACGTCTCGCACATCAGCTACTTCCCGGTCGTAGCGGACGGTTCGCTGTGGGTCGTCGCGGTCCCGAACCTGAACGGCGAGGTGCCGGAGGTATGGCGGCTCGACCCGGGGACGCTGGCGCAAACCGCGTCCATCCCGCTGCCGAGGCGGTTCCCGTACCAGCTCTCCTCGGGAGACGGCGTGCTCTGGTGGGTCGATCCGACGACCGGCGGCGTCTCGCGGCTCGATCCGCGGACGAATCGAGCCACCACGCTCGCCAGGCTCCCACGCCACCCCGTCTCGGTCGCCGCGGGCGGCGGGACGGTCTGGGTCGGCGTCCAGGCCGAGCCATTGAGCTAGCGCGGGTGAGGGACCACGATCGTGCCGTCGGCGATCTCCCGGCGGATGCGGGCCACCCTGCGTCGTAGCGAGGCAGGCACCTTCGGGCTGATCCGGCCGAGCTCGACCCCGCCGTTACGAACGTCGTAGACCGTGGTCGCGCCCAGCTTTCCGCGGACGAACCTCCGGATCGTGTCGAACACGCCTCGGTCGTAGCGGCTCACGGCGCTCGTGAGGATGTACGGCCCGAGGAACGACTGGTCGATGTCCACCCCGACTCCCCAGACCGCCCTCTGAGCGGCGGCCCGCAACGCCCCTACCCCGCAGACGCCCGCCACGTTGAAGACGACCCTGGAGCCGGCGGCGATCTGGCTCAGCGCGAGGCGGCGGCACTTGGACGGGTTCGCGAAGTCGTTCGAGTAGTCGACCCGGAAGACGACGTGCGGGTCTGCCTTGTGGGCTCCTGCCCGGAAACCGTCGATCCATCGTGTCACGCCGTAGAACCGGTATCCGCCGACCGCGCTGACCATGGGCTTCCCGCCCCCGCGTGCGGCCATCAGGGCCGAGAGGTAACCGGCCATGTACGCGGCCTGCTCCGCCTTGAAGACGATGCGGTGGATGTTCCTCGCGTGCCGTTTCGGTGGAGCTCCCGGCTGGGCGTCGACGACGAGGAAGTGGAGCTTGGGAAAGCGGCTCGAGACGGGATCGATCGGCCCGGGGTCGTAGAGCGGCGCGACGACCAGGTCGTAGTCTTGCCGCCCGAACGACCTGAGCACGGCTCCCGGCCCCTGGGTCGGGCTGACGTACTGGACCCGGCCGCGAATCGCAAGCTTTCGCTCGGCGCGCAGGAAACCGACGAAGGCCATCCCGTCCAGCGTGTGCGGCGTCGGGACGCTGCCGGAATACGCCACGAAGCCGACCCTCGGCTCGACCGCGCCGGACGCGTGCACGCCGGCGGCGACGAGCGTCGCGGCCACCAGGGCCGCAGCGATCAGCAGCAGCCGCCTCATTGCCCCCGACCGTAAGCAGCGGGCAGGATTCCGTCAATGGTTGCCGCGATCGCAGCAGGTCATCCCGCGACGCTCGAGGCGGGGATCGAGATCCTCGCCGACGGGGGATCTGCCGCGGACGCGGCGGTGGCGGCCTCGCTTGCGTCCTGCGTCGCCGAGACCGTGATGACAGGCGTGCTCGGAGGCGGGCACGCGATCTACTACGACGTGCGCTCCGGCAGCGTGCGCAACCTCGACTGCTTCGTGGCGGTTCCGGGGCTGGGCGTCGAGCCGCGGCGGGCCGTAGAGCTCCTCGAGCTGGAGATTCTCTTCGGCGCCGAGTTCGTGCACTACGCCGTCGGCCCTGCCTCGTGCGGCGTTCCGGGCCTGCCCGCGGGGCTCGGGGTGCTGCATCGCGAGCACGGCCGGCTGCCGTGGCCGCGCCTCGTCGAGCCGGCGCTTCGCCTTGCGCGCGACGGCGTCGTGTTCCCGCCCGCTCATGCGGCGTGCCTCGCGATGCTCGCGCCCGTGATGACGATGGACGAGGGTGCGCGAATCTACTCGCCCGGGGGGCAGCTTCTCCAAGCAGGCGAAACTCTGAGGCAGCCGGGGCTCGTCCCCGCGCTCGAGGCGCTGCGCGACGAGGGGCCGCGCAGCCTCTACGAGGGTTCGCTCGCGGATGCGCTGCTCGCGCTGATGAACGAGCGCGGCGGCCTCATCACCCGGGAGGATCTGCGCGCATACGACGCGCAGTGGAGCGACCCCGTCGAGGCCGCGTCCGCCGGAACGCGCGTCCTGACGCGGGCGGGCCTCGCACCGGTCGCCGACGCGCTCACCCAACTGCCCGCCTTGCGTGCCCTGTCGCCAGGCGAGCGTGCTGTGGCGCTGGCGCGGGCCCTCGAGCACGCGGATCGTGACGGTGACACCACGAACCTCGCGATCGTGGACGAGGACGGGAACGCCTGCGTGCTCACCTCCAGTCTCGGGCTGGGCTCGGGAGACTTCGTCCCGGGCCTCGACCTGCACCTGAACAGCATGCTGGGCGAAACCGACCTCGTCCGCGGGCCGCTCGAGCCCGGCGAGCGGATGGCGAGCATGATGTCGCCGCTGCTGGCGCTCGACGACGCGGGCCTCGCCCTCGCCGGCGGAGCCGCCGGCGGGACGCGGTTGCGGAGCGCGCTCGTACAGGTGGTCACCGGGATCCTGGACGAGGGGCTTCCACCCGCTGAGGCAGTCGCGCGAGCCCGCCTCCACCCCCTCCCCGGCCTCGTCCACCTCGAACCGGGGCTCGGCGACGAGGCCGTCTCGGCACTGGAGGCGGAAGGACTAGAAGTGCGGGAGTGGCCGGAGCGGCACCACTACTTCGGCGGTGTCAGCGTGATCAGCCGAGCCGGCGCGGCAGGTGATCCGCGTCGAAGCGGTGCAGCAGCAACGGTTCCGTCGCGCTGAACGGAAGCCAGCCCAGGTAACCGCACTCGGGGCACCCGGGATTCGCGGCCGCCGTCCCGCGCCCCGTCGGCTTCGAGTACGTGCTACCGCAGTCGAGGCAGCGCACCGTCTCGAATGCCTTCACCACACGCCCGGCATATCCCTGTTGCACTCTCACGCCCAGAAAGAGCCCGTAACGTGACGAAACTTGCGCTTAGCTTCTTCTTTCGCCTTCCGGTCGTTTCAAGGCGGCCAGGGCGACCCAGCCGACTCCGCCGCACTGCGGGCAGACGTCTGCCTCTTTCTGGTCGAGCGGCAGCGGGTAGACGGTGCCGCAATCCAGGCAGCGCACCAGCTGTCGCTCGTCGCGGGCGTTCGCTCGTTCCACACCGGGATGGATGCGTTCCCGTCGTCCGACTTGCGGGTGTCAGGCCGGGGGGACGGCGCGGCGCGTGGCCTCGACGTCACGGCCGATCTGGGCCACGAGGTCGGCTTCGCTCTCGAACGCGCGCTCGTCCCGCAAGCGTTCCCAGAGCTCGAGCCGCAGCTTGCCGCCGTAGAGATCGCCGCTGAAGTCGAGCAGGAAGGCCTCGATTCGCCGCTCATCGCCTCCGTAGTGCGGGTTCGTCCCGATCGAGATCGCGGCTCGCCGTCCATCTGCCGCGCCCGCGTAGATGCCGTAGCCGGGCACCAGCAGCCCTGGCTCCGGCCGCAGGTTCGCCGTCGGGAAGCCCAGCGTCCCGCCGCGCGCGTCACCCGCCACCACCGTGCCGGCGACCTCGGCCGGCCGACCTAGCAGCCGCGCCGCACGCTCGACCTCGCCTGCGCGCAGCAGGTCGCGGATCCGCGTCGACGAGGCGCCTTCGACCAGCGGCACCGCCCGCACGTCGAGCCCGAGCCGCCGCAGCAGCTCGAGGTCGCCTGACCGCCTGCGCCCGAAGCGGAAGTTCGCTCCCGCGACCACCACGTCCGTGCCGATCGGTGTCAGCACTTGCTCGACGAACTCCTCGGGGCCGAGCTGCGCCACCTCGAGGTCGAAGTCGACCACGAGCGTCTCGTCGATCCCGGCCTCGGCCAGCAGCTCGAGCCGCCGGTCGAGTGACGTGAGCACCTCCACGCCGTAGCCGAGCGCGACCCGTGGATGCGGTTCGAACGTGACCGCGGTCGCGGTCTCGCCGGCCGCGACCGCAGCCTCCAGCACGCGCCGGTGGCCGAGGTGGACGCCGTCGAAAGTCCCGAGCGCGACCGCTCTCGGCCGTGTGTCGAGCTCTCGGGGCTCGTGCGCGACCTTCACGCGCCCCCGTGCGCGGCGGCGCCCGCGGATCCGAGCCGCGCCAGCGCCTCGTCAGCCGGAATCAGCCGCTCCGGGTCCGCCTCCTCGACCCGGAATGGTCCGACCTCCGTGCGCCGCAGCGTCACGCAGTGGCCGCCGAGCGCCGCCGCGATCGAGCGCACGTAGGTCCCGGAACTGACGTGCAGTTCGAGCCGCGCGACTCCGTCGCCATAGGAGATGACCTCGAGCGCGTCGACCCGCGACCTCCGCAGCGGCATCTTCACCGCGACGCCGCGGCGGTGCAGCCGGTACGCGCGCTCGCCGCCGATCTTCACCGCCGAAGCGGCCGGGACCGGCAGCTCCACCTCACCGCGGAGGCCCGCGAGCCGGCGCTCGAGCTCGTCCGGATCCGGAGGCTCCCGCTCCTCGACCACCGCTCCCTCCCGGTCGCCCGTATCCGTGGTCGCTCGGAGGTCGACGTCCGTCACGTAGCGCTTGTCCAGTCCGACGAAGCACGATGCCAGCTTAGTTGCCGATCCGGACAACACCAGCAGCAGCCCGGTAGCAAACGGGTCGAGCGTGCCGGCGTGGCCGGTCCGTGCCCCCGTGCGCCGGCGCACCTGCGCGACGATTGCGAACGACGAGGGCCCCTCGGGCTTGTCGATCAGGAAGAGCCCGCTCGGGTCAAGCGCCCGCGGCGGCACGGAACTCGCGGTGGATGAAGTCGGTGATCTCCTCGACGGAGGCGTCGCTCGAGAACCCCGCGGCCTGGCGGTGACCGCCCCCGTCCGACTTCCGCGCGATCGCGGAGACGTCCAGCTCGTCGTTCGACGCCCGCAGGCTCACCCGCCGCAACGGGCCGTCTCGCCTCGGCGGCTCGCGAATCAGCGCCGCCATCTCGGCTCCCTCGACCGCGCGCAGGTAGTCGATGATCCCCTCCGAGTACGCCTCCGCCGCATTCAGCTCGGTGAAGTCGCTCCGCAGGAGGTGGGAGACGACGAGCCGGCCGCCCTCGTAGACCTGCGCCCGCTCCAGCGCGCGTGCCAGCAGCTTGAGCTTGGCGAACTCGACCGATTCGTAGACGCCCTGGAAAACCCGGTGCACGTCGGCGCCTGCCTCGACGAGCTCGGCGGCGAGCCGCAGCGCCCTGGGCGTCGTGTTCGTGTACTGGAAGCGGCCGGTGTCCGTGACGACGGCGATGTACAGCGCCTCCGCGATCTCCGGGGTGAGCGCCACGTCGAGCTCCGCAAAGACGTCGCGCAGCACCTCGCCGGTCGACGACGCGTCGCCGACGACGAGGTTGACGTCGCCGAACCGCGAGTTGTCGTGATGGTGGTCGATGTCGAGCGTCAGCGGCGCCTTGTCCAGCAGGCCCGTGTCGGGCCCCATGCGCTGCTCGTTCGCGCAGTCGAGCGCTACCAGCACGCGCTCAGCGGCGTCGTCCGGCGGCTCGCGCCGCAGGCTCCCGAGCGGCATGAACCCGTACTCCCGCGGGAGCGGCGCGTCACCGTAGAGGTACATCTCGCTGTCCTTGCCGATCGAGTCGAGGGCGAGCTTCGTCGCGAGCAGCGAGCCGAGCGCGTCGCCGTCCGGGTTCTCGTGGGTCACGAGCAAGAAGCGGTCGTTGGAGCGAAGCGCGTCCGCGACCGCCTGCAGGTCACTCGTCTTCTGAGTCTGGGGCGAGCTCATCGATGAGTTGGGTCATGCGGACCCCGCGCTCAACGGTCGGATCGTATTCGAAGGCCAGCTGGGGAGTCCGCTTCAGTCGCAGCTCGCGGGCCAGTCGCGCCTGCAGGACGCCGTGCGCTGCGGTCAGCCCGGCAAGCGTCTTCGCGCGCTTCGCCTCCGAGCCGAGCACGCTGACGAAGACGCGTGCGTGCCGGAGGTCGGGCGACGTCTCGACGCCGGTAACCGTGACGAAGCCGATGCGAGGGTCCTTGAGCTCGCCGACGGCTTCCGAGATCACCTCGCGGACGGCCTCGTTGACCCGGCGCATGCGCTCGCTCATTCGAGGTATTCAAGCGGCTCGCCCCCAACTCACGCCCACCGCAGCCGTCCTACTGGACAGTGGCGTTGCGGCTCTTCCTCGCAGTTTGGCTCTCCGTCCTCGCGACGGCGGCGGTGACAGACGGGGCCTCGCGGCGCGCGACGCCGTTCCGCGTCCTGGCGCACGTCCGCGCGGGCGGCGGTTACAGCGGCGACGTCGTCGGCGAGCGGCACTACGCGTACCTCTCGAGCCGCAAGGGTGCCGCCGGCTGCCCTGCGCAGGGTGTCCGCGTGTACGACCTCGCTCGGCCGAGCCGGCCGCGCCACATCGCGACCTTCGCCCGCATCCCCGGCACGTGGACGGAGAAGACGATCGTGCGCCGCGTCCGCACCGACGCCTTCGACGGTGTCCTCGCAGCGGTGAGCGTGCAGTCGTGCACCGACGGCTTCGGAGGCTTCGCGGTCTACGACGTGACGAATCCGGCCCACCCGCACGAGCTCGCGCGGGTCCGGACGGCACCGCGCGGCTCGCACGAGATCTGGCTCGCTGCGGCGCGCGGCCACGCCTGGGTCTACACGGCCGAGGCTGCAGCGGAGTTCGCGGTCACGCGCGAGTCGTTCGGCTTCCACGTCTACGACGTCACGCACCCGCGTGAGCCGAAGGAAGTGGGCGGCTGGAGCGCGTGCCGCGACCTCGACGACTGCACGCCGCTGTCGCAGCCGCCGTCGGGCCGCGACCACCGGCGGCTCGTCCACTCCGTGATCACGAACGCCGCCGCCACACGCGCCTACCTCTCGTACTGGTGGCTCGGCACCGTGATCCTCGACATCTCCGACCCGTCGAAGCCGCGCTACCTCGGCCGTACGGCATCGGGGCAGGGGAATGCCCACTCGGCGTGGCTCATGAACGGCGGGAAGATCCTTCTCGAGACGCACGAGACCTTGCGCGGCCGGCCGGTCGTCTGGAACATCGCCAACCCGGGACATCCGGTACGGCTGGCCACGGTGCGGCTCCCCTACCGGCTCGGTCCCAACGGCGACTTCACCGGGCTGCCGCTTGCCGACAGCGTCCACGATCCCAAGGCGGCCGGCCGCTATGCCTACTTCTCCTGGTACGGCCAGGGCGTCGCGCTGTTCGACCTGAAGAACCCCCGCAAGCCGCGCTTCCTGGCCCGGTTCCAGCCACCGCCCGGGCAGGACCGCCACGGGCTGCTCTGCCCTGGAGGCTCGTGCACCGCGGTCTGGGGCGTCTTCGTGATGCCTCGCTACGTGCTCGCCTCGGACATGATCACCGGCCTCTGGGTGGTCAGTCGTCCAAGGTGACGACCTCCCGCTCGACCCGCGCGAGCTCGAACGCCTGCCCGGCCAGGTAGCGCTCGGCGCCGTCGAGCAGCTCCTCGACCTCGCGATGGCCGCGCGCGACGCACGCAACGGTCAATCGCGCCCGCTGCCACAGCTCGTGGTGGTCGACCTCGGCGACCGAGGCGCCGAAGCGGCGCTGCAGCTGCGCCTTGACCGACAGCAGCTCCTTGCGCTTGCCCTTCAGCGAGCGGTTCTCGGGGAAGTGCAGCTCCGCGGAGAGGATGCCGACGTAGCCGGATCCCAAGGTCGCCGGAACTAGGCGGCGGGCGTCGGCGCCTGGGCCGGCGTGTCGAGATCGGTGCGCTCGACCTCGCGCGTCTCGTAGATCTCGAGCACGTCGCCTTCCTTGAGGTCGTTGAAGCCCTCGAGCAGGATGCCGCACTCGAAGCCCTCCTCGACCTCGCGTACGTCGTCCTTGAAGCGCTTCAGCTGCGCGATCTTCGTCTCGTAGATGACGGTGCCGTCGCGCACGACGCGGACGCTCGCGTTGCGGCGCACGGTGCCGTTCGTGACGTACGAGCCCGCGATCGTGCCGAGCCGCGAGACGCGGAAGAGCTGCCGCACCTCGACCTCGCCGATCGTCTCCTCGGTGCGAACGGGCTTGAGCATCCCGACGAGCGCCTGCTCGATGTCCTCGGTCAGCTGGTAGATGACGCGGTAGGTGCGGATCTCGACGCCCTCGCGGTCGGCGAGCATGCGCGCCTCGGCGTTCGGCCGAACGTTGAAGCCGACGACCATCGCGTTCGAGGCGGAGGCGAGCATGATGTCGTTCTCGGTGATTCCGCCCACGCCCTGGTGGATCACGCTCACGCGCACCTCGGAGTGCTGGATCTTCGAGAGCTCCGAGATCGCGGCCTCGACCGACCCGACCACGTCGCCCTTGAGCACGAGGTTCAGGTCCTGGACGGCGCCTTCCTGCAGCTGCGTGTAGAGCGTTTCGAGCGTGACCCCGACCGTCGGCCGGATCGCGAACTGCTCGCGCCGCAGACGCTCGCCGCGCAGCTGCGCGAGGTGGCGCGCCTGACGCTCGTTCTCGACGACGCGCGCCTGTTCGCCCGCGGGCGGCGGGTGGTCGAACCCGAGGATTTCGACCGGGTCGCCCGGCGTCGCCTCCTTCACCTTCTCGCCGCGGAAGTTGTAGAGGGCTCGCACCTTGCCCCACGCGTCCCCGGCGACGATCGCGTCGCCCACGCGCAGGGTGCCGCGGTGGACGAGCATCGTCGCGGCCGGGCCGCGACCGACGTCGAGGCGCGACTCGACGATCGGGCCCGAGGCCTCGGCCTTCGGGTTCGCGGTCAGCTCCAGCTCGGCGTCGGCGACGAGCAGCACCTTCTCGAGCAGCTCGTCGAGGCCCTCGGCCTGCTTGGCGGAGACGAGCGCGAACTGCGTCGTCCCGCCCCACTCCTCGGGCTGCAGCTCCTCGGCGGCGAGCTCGTTGCGCGCGCGGTCGGGGTTCGCGTCCGGGAGGTCGATCTTGTTGACGGCCACGACGATCGGCACCTCGGCCGCGCGCGCGTGGGCGATCGACTCTCGCGTCTGCGGCATCACGCCGTCGTCGGCGGCCACGACCAGCACCGCGATGTCCGTGACCTTCGCGCCGCGCGCACGCATGGCGGTGAACGCCTCGTGGCCCGGGGTATCGAGGAAGGTGATCTTCCGGTCGCCGTGGACGACCTGGTAGGCGCCGATGTGCTGCGTGATCCCGCCGGCCTCGGTCTCGACGACCGCGGTCTTGCGGATCGCGTCGAGCAGCGTCGTCTTGCCGTGGTCGACGTGGCCCATGATCGTCACGACCGGGGGTCGCGCCTCGAGATCGGCCTCGTCGTCCTCGTAGGCCTCGGGCTCGAGCTCCTCCTCGGCGGCGTGCTTGATGTTGACCTCGCGCCCGACCTCGGTCGCGATCAGCTCGACCTCCTCGTCGGCCAGCGACTGCGTGACCGTCTTCGCCGCGCCGAGGCCCATCAGCATCGTGATCAGCTTCGGGACCGGGACGCCGAGCGCCTGCGAGAGATCCTTGACGGTGACGCCCGACTCGACGGTGACCGGCCCGGTCGGCGGCGCAACCGGCGTCTTCTCCTTCGGCTTGATCTCCTGGTCCCGGCCGCGAGCCTGCCGCCCGTCCTGGCGCGGACGCGCGGCGCCGGTGTCGATCACGACACGGCGCTTGCGGCGGCCGGCCGGCGCACCCTGGCGGGGCCGGATCGGGCGGTTGGGCCTGTTGGGACGGTCAGCCATTCGCGGTCAAGTGTAGAGCCGTGTCAGTTCCGGATCGACCCGCACCGTCTGATGCAGCGTGCGGTTGAACGAGCGGCGCTCCACCGCGCGCTCGAAGCACGCGAGCCTGCGGCAGGTGTAGACGCCGCGGCCGGTGCCCTTCGGCGAGTGCGTCAGCGTGCCGTCGCGCGCGACGAAGCGCAGCAGCTCGACCTGCGGCGCCTTGCGGCCGCAGCCCGCGCATGTCCTCACGGGCTCGCTCACCTAGCGTCGTCCGTCGCCTCCTCCGCACCCAGCGGCTCGACGGGGATCCCGCCGGGCCGCTCCTCGGGTGGAGCGGTCTCGGGCTGCGAGCTTTCGAGATCGACCTCGCCCTCGGCGTCCGCGACGGCCTCGGCGCTCGGGTCGTGCGTGGCGACCGCGTCGGCGGGCGCCTCGCTCTCGAGCTCCTCCGGTTCCCCCGCGGTTACCTCGACGCTGTCGGGGCCGACGCTCTCGGCCTCCGGCTCGGCAGCGTCGGCGGCGGCCTCTAGCTCGGGCTCGGGCTCCGCGACCACCGGCTCCTCGTCCGCCTCCACGTCCGGGCGGAGCGCGAGCTCCTGGTGCGCGGGGACGCCGCAGTAACGCGAGCCGGGCAGTGCCGCGTTCGGGCAGCGCTTGCCCGTCGAGAGGACCGCGCCGCAGCGGCCGGTGAACTCGGTGTCCGCGTCGCCGTCGCCGGCGAAGGCCGCCTCGGCCTCCTCCGTCGCGAACTCGGTGTCCGACTTGATGTCGATCTTCCAGCCGGTCAGCCGTGCGGCGAGGCGGGCGTTCATGCCCTCCTTGCCGATCGCGAGCGCGAGCTGATCGTCAGGGGTGACGATCGTCGCCTCCTTGGCGTCGTCGTCGAGGTAGACCTCGCGAACGCGGGCCGGCGAGAGCGCCTTGGCGACGAAACGTGCCGGCTCCGGGTTCCACGGGATGATGTCGATCTTCTCGCCGCGGAGCTCCGAGACGACCATGCGCACGCGGGAGCCGCGCGGGCCGACGCAGGCGCCGACGGGGTCGACGCCCTGGGCGTGCGACTCGACGGCGATCTTCGAGCGGTATCCCGGCTCGCGCGCGACCGCGCGGATCTCCACGAGGCCGTCGGCGATCTCCGGGACCTCCAGCTCGAACAGCGTCCGGATCAGCTCCGGGTCGCGGCGCGAGAGGATCACCTGCGGGCCTTTTGTGCCGCTGCGCACCTCGGTGATGACGGCCTTGATGCGGGAGCCCTGCTCGTAGCGCTCGCCGTCGACCTGCTCGGACCGCGGCAGCAGCGCCTCGACCTTGCCGAGGTCGACGAGGACGTTGTTGCGGTCGCCGGCCTGCTGGACGATGCCCGTCACGACCTCGGTCACGCGGTCGACGTACTCGTCGTACATGATCTGGCGCTCCGCCTCGCGGATCCGCTGGGTGATCACCTGCTTCGCGGTCTGCGCGGCGATGCGGCCGAAGTTCTCCGGCGTAACGTCCTCGCGCTTGACCTGGTTCTCGGGCACGTCCGACCAGTCGATGTCGAGGTCCTCGTCGGTGACGAGCACGTGCGAGCGCTCGCCGTTTTCGGCCTCGGCCTGCTCGAGCTCGGTCAGCACGCGCTCGCGCGCCTCCTCCAGCAGCCGCTCCTCGATGTCGGGCGGGAGCTCGATCGAGAAGACGCGGAAGTCGCCCTCGTTGCGGTCCAGCTCGACGACGGCGTGCCGCGACGCGCCCGGCGTCTTCTTGTACGCCGCGAGCAGCGCGTCTTCCAGCGCCGTGATCAGCGTGTCGCCTTCGATGCCTCTGTCGCGCTCGAGCTCGTGGACGAGCTCGATGATCTCCCTGCTCATGCGGTCTCCTCGATCAGGTTGCCCCGGACGATCTCGCCGTACGGGATGTCGACCTCGCCGCCGTCGGCGGCCACGGTCACCGTGTCGTCGCCCGCGCGCGTGACCTCTCCGCGGAGCTTGCGTCCTTCGGTCTTCAGCTTGACCTGTCTGCCGAGCGCGTGCTGGAAGTGCCGGGGCTTGCGCAACGGGCGCTCGGGGCCCGGTGAGGAGACGTCGATCCCGTACTCGCGCAGGTAGTCCGAGAGCACGCGCGTGACCTGTTCGCAGAGGGCGAGGTCGACACCCTCGGCGCGGTCGACGTAGACCGTGAAGCGGTCCGGCCCGGTGAGCTCGACCGCGAGCACCTCGACGCCGGGCAGGGCCTCTTCGACCTTGCCGCTGATGTCGCGCTCGAGTGTCCGCTCCCTGTCGTGCACGCTGGCCAAGCCATCCTCCTCACAAAAAATGGGCGCCGCGCGCCCATTTCGCCAAGCCGGTGAAATGTGGTGCGAGCAGGATAGCAACTGGAAACGGGCGGTTGGCCCCGCCGAGGCGGGGCCGAAAAGCCCTCCCTAGACGGTGGTCGTCTCACTCGACGCGTCCGACTTCAAGTGCCGGATCACGTCGGCGACGTCTGCGACCTCCTGCTCGAGGTCGCGCTGGTGCTCCTCCAGGCGGCGGAGCCACTCCTCGCGGCTCGGGAAGCGCCGTCGCCGGCGGCCGAGGCCGTGGTGGTGTCTGTGCCCGTGCATGTTCACCTCCCTTCTTCGTAGCGTTCGAGAAAGCTTCCGATCGTTCCCTGCGCGCGCCGCAGCGCCTCGGCCCACCGGTCGAGCAGCCGACGCCCTTCGTCCGTGAGCTCGTAGGTCCGCTTTGCCGGGCCTGGGAGGTCGGCGCTCCACTCGGAGCGGACAAGACCCTCCTCCTCGAGGGCGCGCAGGAGCCGGTAAAGGTTGCCGATGTCGATGCGACCCTCGATCCCGAGCTCCGGCATCCGCTCGAGCAGCTCGTAGCCATGCAGCGACCGCTCCCGCAGGAGCAGCAGCAGCGAGGGCTCGACGAAGCGCTCGACGCGCGCGTGGACGTGCCAGTGCCCCGGCCGTACGAGCCGACGGCTGCGGGAACGCGGGTGTCCTCGGTGTCGCATCTCGACGGAGTATAGGTAAAACGCATATGTAGAACGCATCACGGACTACGCTTGCGCGGTGGCGCATCCCGATCTGCCGATCGAGCAGGCCTACCTCGACCAGGCTTACGACTGCCTCGACCGCATGCGCGAGGCGCTGCTGCGCACCGCCGACGCCGGGGCGACCGAGGTCGCGCAGCAGGCGATCGAGGACTGGGCGACCGGCCGCCTGCGCACCTTCGAGGACGCAGAGCGCGGCCTCTGCTTCGGCCGCATCGACTCCGAGGAAGCCGCGGACGCCCTCTACGTCGGCCGCCGCTGGGTACACGACGACGCCCGCCGCGCGCTGGTCGTGAACTGGCAGGCACCGGCGGCGCGCCCCTTCTACACCGCGACTCCCGCGGCGCCGCACGGGGTGACGCTGCGCCGCCGCTTCCGCACCCGCGGCCGCGAGCTGCTCGACATCAGCGACGAGGCGCTCGACGGCTCGCTGGCCGACGCCGCCGCCGTCGACGACTTCCTGCTGGAGGAGCTCGAGCGCGCCCGCGACATGCGCATGCGCGACATCGTCGCCACGATCCAGGCCGACCAGTACCGCCTGATCGCCCGCGAGCCCGAGCCGCCGCTCGTGATCCAGGGCGGCCCGGGCACCGGCAAGACCGCCGTCGGCCTCCACCGGGCCTCGTACCTCCTCTACGCCCACCGCTCGGAGCTGCGGCGGATCCTCGTCGTCGGGCCGAACCCGGCCTTCATGGAGTACGTCTCGCACGTCCTCCCCGCGCTCGGCGAGGACAGCGTCGACCAGCGCGCAGTCGCGGAGCTCGTCGAGGACGCCGAGATCACGCGGGTCGACCCGCTCGACGTGCAGCGCCTGAAGGCGGACAGGCGGCTCGGCGAGGTCGTGCGGCGCGCGGCCGAGCTCGCCTCGGCCGGCGAGCCGCAGGAGCTGGTCGTGCGGCTGGAGGGCCGCTTCGTCGGCGTCGAGGCGGACGAGGCCGCCGAGCTGCTCGAGGGGGCGCGCACGGAGCTCGGCCTCTCCGCCGCTGCGCGCGAGCGCTTCCGGATGAACGTGCTGCGCCGCTTCTACGAGGACTACGGCGTGCGGCTGGGCGGCCAGGCCTACCGCTCGTTCGAGGAGGTCGAGCGGGCGCTGCGTCGCGACGGGCGGCTGACGCGTTTCCTCGACACCTCGTGGCCGGCGCCGCGGCCGGAGCAGGTCGTGAGGCGCCTGCTTTCCTCGCGCGAGTCACTCGCGACGGCGGCCGACGGGATCCTCGAAGCGGACGAGCAGGCGCTGTTGCGGCGCGTGCGCAGCGGCTGGAGCGACGCCGATCTGCCGCTGCTCGACGAGGCGCGCGCGGTCCTCCACGGCGCTCCGCAGCGCTACGGGCACGTGATCGTGGACGAGGCCCAGGACCTGACGCCGATGCAGCTACGGATGGTCTCCCGCCGCGCGGGGGGCGCGTTCACAGTCCTGGGCGACATCGCGCAGGCGACCGGCCCGGTCGGCTACGCGCGCTGGGAGGAGCTTCTCCCCCACCTTCCGGGCGGCGAGGGCGCCGAGGTCGAGGAGCTGCGCCACGCCTACCGTGTCCCGCGCGAGATCATGTCCGTCGCATTGCCGCTGCTCGGGCTGATCGCGCCGGGCGTCGAGCCGCCGCTCGCCTACCGGACCGGCGCGGACCCGCCGCGCGTCTTGCAGGCCGAGCAACCGCTCGCGGCGGCCTTCGAGGAGGCCGCGCGCCTCGCGGGCGAGGAGGGGCTGCTCGCGGTGATTGCGCCGGCCACGCTGCGCGGGCACGAGGAGGCCGCGCTCTTCGACGAGACGCGGATCGCCGTCCTCACCCCGCGCGAGGCGAAAGGCATGGAGTTCGACCACGTGATCGTGGTCGAGCCGGCGCAGATCGTCGAGGAGTCGGTCGAGGGCCAGGGCCTGCGCGAGCTGTACGTGGCGCTGACGCGGCCGACGACGACGCTCGTCATCGTCCACGCGCGGCCGCTGCCGCCGGAGCTCGGCCTCTGATGGAGGAGCTCCGGATCGAGCGCGACGGCTTCTCGCTCGCGGCCAGCTACTCGCCCGCCGGCTCGACCGCGCTCGTCGCGCTGCAGGGCGCCGGCGAGGGCACGCGCGACTTCGTCTCGTACCGCCACCTGCACGAGCTGCTGCCGCCGCACGGGATCGGCGTCGTCACTTTCGACCGCCGCGGCGAGGGCGAGTCGACCGGCGAGGCCACGCGCGGACGGTTCGAGCTGCAGGTCGAGGATGCGCTCGCGGTGCTGCGGGCGGTCGAAGCGGAGCGCGTCGGCCTCTGGGGTCTCAGCCAGGGCGGCTGGATCGGCCCGCTCGCCGCCGCGGCTTCCGAGGAGGTGGCGTTCCTCGTGCTGCTCGCCTCGACGGGCGTGACGCCGTCCGGGCAGATGATGTACGCCGTCGAGCGTCAACTCCGCCTCGCAGGCTACGACGAGGACGTGGTGAGACGCGCGCTCGAGTTGCGGCGGCGCTTCGAGCGCTGGGTGCACACGATCGCGCCCGAGCCCGACGAGGAGCTGGCGGCCGAGCTCTGGGCCGGGATCGACGAGCCGTGGTGGGGCCAGGCCTGGCTGCCGCCGACGCTGCTCGACGACGAGGGCCTGCGCCTCTGGATCGAGGAGATGGACTTCGACCCGCGACCCGTGTTCGCGCAAGTGCGAGTGCCGGCGCTGCTGTTCTACGGTGCCGAGGACTCGTGGTCGCCGGTCGCGGCCAGCGTCGAGGCCTGGCGCGCTGCGCGCGGGTCGGAGGTCGAGATCGTCGTCGTGCCCGGCGCAGAGCACGATCTGACGCTCCCGGACGGCAGCTTCGCACCGGAGTACGAGCGGAGGCTCGTCGAGTGGCTAGGCAGTCTCTAGCGCGGCGTAGAGGTCGACCGGCACGCCGTCGGGATCGAGCAGCTGCGCGTAGCGCTGGCCCCAGAGCGCGTCCCAGGGCTCCTTCTCACCGTCGAAGCCGGCATCCGTGAGCCGGCCGTAGAGCTCGTCGACCTCGGCCGGGCCCGGGCACTCGAAGGCGAGCGAGACCTGGTTCCCGGTCGTGCGAGACCAGTCGGGCCGGAAGCTCAGGACGACCTCCTCGGCGTCGAGCATCAGCCGGAGGCCGCTCGGGAAGCTCGCCTCGACGTGGCCCTCGCCCGGGGTCTCGGGCATGTCCAACCCGAGCAGCCGGTAGAAGCGAATCGAGGTCGCCATGTCCGAGGCGACGATCCCGATCGCGTTCAGCTCCGGCACGAGCGCGAGCCTACCTGGGCGGCATCCCTGCACCGCAGGCAGACCAGAGCGGGGGAGCCGAACGCCTCCTCCTCGCCCCTGTCGGCACGAGCCGCCACGCCATCCAGAGGCTCGGCCGTCCGGCTCACCCGACGAAGTTGATCCCGCCGAGCACCGTTTCTTGTCCTCAGGTGGGGCGCCGGGGCGATGAGGAGGAGCCTGCGGCTCTCGGAAAGACACCGCCCCGGCAGGAGTTGCCTTCGCGCTCGGCGCTCCAGTCCCTCCGCGTCCGGGCTTCAGAAGCCGCAATCGCACGGTCCGCCCTCCGCGCCCGACGGGAGAATCGCGACGCCGCCTACCGCGACGACCACGAATGCCACCACCACGGTGGTAGGGCCATTGTCGGGCTGACGCGCGCTCGCCGAATCGGCCGGGCACCGATCGGCGTTGCCGCGAACTACGTACCTCGGCACGACGACCGTCCCTTTCGGACTAGCCATTTGGCTAGTAGTGACATCGGGGCGAAGGTGAGATCCTTCGCGTTGAACGTTCGGGAGGGACGCTGGTGCGGCGGTTCTGCGGAAACAAGAGTGCGTGGCTTGCGGTATCCGCTGGCCTCGTTCTTGTTTCGCTGGCCGTCTCGCCGGCCGCGAGCGCGGCCACGCTGTCCTGTGGCGCCGTGGTCTCGACCGACACGGTGCTCCAGAACGATCTGATCGGCTGCGCCGGCAACGGAATCACGATCGTCGCGGATGCCGACGTGACGCTCGATCTCAACGGACACCGGATCAGCGGGACGGGTGGCGATGTCGGTATCGCCGCGACCGTCGCGAACGGCTTCACCGCGACGGTCGAGAACGGCTTCGTCACGGGCTTCGGAGTCGGCGTCAGCGCCGGATCGTCGGAGCTCCCGTTCGCAGGCAGCATCGCGGTTCGGCGCGTGAGCGCGATCGGCAACGGGACGGGATTCCGATTCTCGGAGATCCACGTCCTCGTCGCCGACAGTCAGGCGCTCTTCAACGCGGACTCGGGTATCTCCACCGGAGGCAACAGTCCGGTTCGGCTCGAGCGGAACAAGGTGAAGCACAACGGCGGCAACGGCATTGCGACTCCATTCTCGGAACCGGCCCGGATTGCCGACAACCAGGTGACCGAGAATGGGGGCATCGGCATCTACACGACGGACGCCACCACGTCGCTGATCGGCAACGTCGCCTCACGCAACGGGAGCCACGGCATCTTCGTGACCGACGACTACGGGATCTTCTTCCCGTACCTGTTCCAGGACAACGTGGCCAACTCCAACGGCGGCTTCGGGATCTACTTCAGCGGCGTCCTCAGCGGGCCCAACGGCGAGACCGTCGACGGTGGGGGGAACTCCGCCAAGCACAACGCCGGGCCGGCACAGTGCTTCAGCATCGTCTGCTCCAAGAAGTAGGGCACCTCGAGCGCCATGCGCGCTGCGCCTCCCCGAGCGTCGGTCTGCAGGAGCCGAGAATCGGGATTTGACCCATCTGGGTGGTAACCAACGCGTCCTCGCGCTCGTCACAGATTGGGAGCCGGGCACCCCTTCCTTCCCCGCCCTGGGACCAGGGGGTCGCCTCCCAGGAGAGGTCCGCAAAGGGCGTCCGGCTCATCTCAGTGCCCAGCGGCGGTAAGCACGCAGCATCGCGAGCTCCCCGCGGGAACATCCTCGCGCCGAGGCGACCGCGCAGCTAGCAGTGCGTACCCGTCTCGCAGATCGCCAGCACCTGCACACCCGGTAGGTCGCCCGGGGTCGGCTGCGGCAGCAGCCTGATCCGCATCGACGAAGCATTGTTCGCGTAGTTGGTCTCGCGCAGGAGTCGACCGACATTGACGCGGTGGACAAGGTCGTAGGTGCCGGGTGCGAGGCCGGTGATGTCCACGTACTGGCCCTCCTTGGCCGGGACGTAGATGTCACCCCAGCCGACTGCGATTCCCTCGAGCAGCCTTCGCGCGGCGGGCTTGTTCTTGGCACAGTCGCTTCTATCGATCGGGTGGGTGCCGGGAGGGCCGAGGGTGTGGAGCGGCGAGCGATGGTCGCTCACCAGGCAGAAGCCACTCTTGTGGTCGCGGATGATCCGCCTGCTGTCCAGCGCTCGGAGCTCGTACTGCTCGAACGGCAGCAGGTGCCAGTGGCTGTGGGAAGCGCTGACGTTGTAGCGCAGCCGCCCGGCCCCGCTGACGCGCTGCAAGCCGCCGCCGCGGAGCCGAATGAGCTGGATGGCGCGCATCGTCGGCACGCGCCTGCTCGGGCGGTGGCCCGAGACGATGAGGGGGCCGTAACCGACGTTCTCGACACTCGAGGTGAAGACGAGCAGCACGTGGGGCTCACTCGCCGAGCCGCCCCAGCGCGCCGAGACTGCAAGCGGCGGCCGCTGGTCGAGGTCGGGCAGGAGCAGAGGCGGGAGGGCCCCATCTGCAGCCCCGCCGCACGCAACGGCGGCGCTCAGTGCCATGACGATGCCGAGCCGCATTCGCATCGCTCTCTGTAAGTACCCGTTTCCAGCCCTGCGGCCCCTACGACACACGTCCGTCGCCTGCGACCGCGTGTCACGTCCCATGTCACCGCGCGTCTACTGCATCGGAGCTAGCTCGAACGCCAGCCGCCAAGGAGTTGTCAGCGTCAGAGGTCGTGTCTACATACCGGCGGTCGGCGCGATCGAGGCCCCTCGACCGGATGCTGACGCAGACCCGCGCAGCAATGTCCCCCGCCTGAAGTCGACCCGCTGCAGATCAGGGCTGTGCCTTCCCGTGAGCTCACGGGGCCGCGGGCCGAGACTCAGTGGCGTGGCCCCCAGTCCGGCCATTGGTTGTCGCCGATCTTCGTCAGCCGCTTCTGTCGCGTGCCGTCGGCCTTCATCACGTAGATGTCGCCCAAGCCCCGGTGCGCGCGGTCGCTTACGAAGGCAATGCGGGTGCCGTCTGGCGACCAGGCCGGCTTCGTGTTCTGGCGAACATGGCTCGTGAGTTGGCGTAGACCGCTGCCGTCGATACGAATGATGAAGATGTCCCTCTGCCATTCTCGAGCGACGGGGTGCTGTCGACTGAACGCGATCCACTTACCGTTGAACGACCAGGCGGGTTCTATGTCCGAGTCGTCTCGGGCGCGCGGTCGATCCGTGGGAGTGGTCAGCTGGCGCAGGTCGCTACCGTCGGTATCCATCAGCCAGATTGCCTCCGGAAACCTGCTGCGGAACGCGATCGTGCTGCCGTCCGGCGACCAGGCGGGACTATCTCCCTTGTCCGTCAGCAGGCGAAGGCCACTGCCGTCGATGTTCATCATCCAGATACCCGCCGTGGCAGGGCCACCCCATACATCGAAGGCAATCCGCTTCCCATCCGGCGACCAGGTCGGGTTGAGGTAGCAGTTGCGATCGTGCGTCAGTCGCCGCACATGGGTGCCGTCGGCGCGCATCAGGTATAGCTGGGGGCAGAGGCCCCCCGGCGTGCGCGCGGCGCCATAGGCGATCCATTTGCCGGCCGAGGACCAGGCTGGGCTCCAGACGTTGTGCGCAGCTCCGACCCGCCGCCGATGCGTGCCGTCTGCCCGCATCAGATACAGCTGCCGAGAACCATTCTTCACTGGGAAGCCCCCGAAGAGGATGTCGCCGTTTCTCTTCGGCGATGCAGCCCCGTGTGGGCTCGTGGCTACCTGAGCGCTGCTGGGCGCTGTCACCACCACAATCCGGCCGCGACCCTTCACGTTCTCTGCCCAGGCGATCCGCTTGCCCTCGATCGAGAGGCCGATCGGAGTCCCGCTCGCCTTCCAAACGAGCCTCGGCTTGCCGGAGCTGAGCAGATAGATGCTCCTCTCGACCCGGTAGACAATTCCGGCCTTGCCGATACTCAGCTGGGACGCCGTCGCCTTCGGAACAGCAGTCGTGTCTAGTAGAGCGCCGCCCTGAGTGGCGTAGCGGATCAGCACCTTCGTTCCGTCTGCTCGCTGAACGAGTACCGCGAGCTTGCGGAAGTCGAGCGCGATCGCTTTCACGCTCCCGACCGGAGTGACGCTGCTAACCAGGTGGACGGAGGGACGCGGCCCAAGCACGCGGAAGACCTCGACCGGGCCGTTAGCGGCGACTCGAGGGACGTTGTCGAACTGACTCAGCACGGGTGTCGCCGCCGGCACCACAGCGATTAGCCCTTGCGAGATCCGCATCGAGGACTGCGGGTCGTGGGCGGTGAACGCCAGCATGACGGGAGCGGGGATTCCTGAGACCATCGGGGCCTGGTACTGGCCCGTTACGAAGGTCACTCCGCCGACGGCGTCGAGCCTGTGGCAGCTGACCCCGCCAGCGTCGTCGCAGATCTCGTTGGTCTTGCCGTACACCAATGTCGGTCCATCGCCGGCCATGCCGCCGAGGAAGTCACCGCCGGTGGGACTCTGGGGCACACTGAAGAGGTCGATTCCCGTCGCCCGCGGGTCGAAGGGCGCCGCAGTCAGCAGTCCATTCTCGACTGAATTGCCACCGCCAGGGAACGTCGTCCACAACGCGCTCGAGCCGGCCAGGGCAAGGGTCGGGCTCCAGCGAATTCCGCTCACCGCTGGTCCGGCGCTGCCGAGCGTCGCGCCACTGCCAGTGGTGAGACTCCTGACTCGTAGCCGGTACGTCGATCCGATCCAGGCGATCGTCGTTTCGTCCTGTGCAAATGCTCGAAGCGGCGCCTGCTCGCTCACAACCGTACGGGGACTGGCCGGCTTCGCTTGACCGGCTGGTGCGCTCGTTGCGCCTGCGGAGAAACCGATCAGAAGCGCGAAGGCGGGCACAGCGAACAAGACCCATCTCACGAACCGTTTCATCGCTTACACCTCCGAGCGGAATGCTCGTGGCCGCACATCCCTGCGGCATCGGGGGCGCTGCTGATCGAACCCGCCGAAAGTACGGAGCCCGAAGTCCTAACACTTAGACTCGACAAGCCGTCCCGGCCCCAGGGAGGAGTCACGTCGACCTCGCAGGGCCGCCGGTACGGGATCTTCCAGAAAGCTGAGATGCCCTGGCCGGTGGCCGGCTCTAATCGCTCGAGCCGCTCTCGGCTGCCGCCCCGACGCGCGGCTGCAGGCGGGTTGTCAGCGGCAGCGCTTCAGCGGCGCCTCCGCTGACGGAGAACTAGCTCTCGAGCACGATCGTGACCGGCCCGTCGTTGACGAGCTCGACCGCATGCGCGCTGCGAAGACGCCAGTCGACACTCGAACACCGAGCGACCGAAGCTCCGCGCAGAACGCGTCGTAGAGCGCCTCTGCCTCCTCGGGCGGCGGCGACCCGGCGCCCCGCCGCGGCGAAGGGCATCGAGCTCGTGGCTTAGTCTCGCTGCGGAGTGCCCGATGTGGGATTCTTCTCTCGCGTTCCTCTGGAGGAGCGAAGCAATGGGTGTGTTGGGCAAGCTGAGGAAAGTCGGCAACTACATGCGCAAGGGCTGGCACTCCACCAACCCCGACAGCTACTCCTACTACAGACGGGGGCGTGAGCAAGAGCGCAAGCAGGAAGAGCGCGGGCTCAAGGACGCCGACCGCTCTGCCGAGCTGGGGCGCGAGGAGGCACGGCGGGGGCGTGAGCACGCAGAGCGCTACGCGGCCGAGCGTGCCGCCGAAGAGCCCCACACGGAGGCGCCTCGGGACGACATGGGCAAGCCCGAATGATCCTGGCCATGATCGTCGCCGCGTCCACCGTCGCCATCGTCGCCATCTCTGCGGTGATCATCGTCGCCCTCATCGCCCTGATCTATCTCTTGCCCCGCGGAGGCCGACGGCGCCGGTAGGACGGCGGCGCATCCCTCGCCGTAGTGCTCCGAATTCGCGTCGTGCGTCGCTTCACGTAGACCGTCGGAATCTATCCGCTACGGCGCCGCCCCTCGCTCTGTCTCATCAAGCCTTTCGGCTCGAGCCTGACGGGGCTGTCTCACGGCCCCGCTTCCATTCTGGGCGGCCCTACTGCGTCGGAGCTAGCTCGAACGCCAGCTGCCACAGGAGTTGCCGGCGTCAGCGCCCCAAGGGCGCCTCCGCAGTGTCCGGCGAGCGGCTACAGCTCGAGCACGATCGTGACCGGGCCGTCGTTGACCAGCTCGAGCGCCATTCGCGCGCCGAAGATGCCGGTCTCGACGTGGACGCCCTGCTCGCGTAGCGCCTCGTAGAAGGCCTCGTACAGCGGCTCGGCCTGTTCTCTGGCCGCCGCCTGGGAGAAGTCCGGCCTGGTTCCCTTCTGGCGTGTGGTGTCGCCGAGAAGCGTGAACTGCGAGACGACAAGCGCCTCGCCGCCGATGTCCAGGAGCGAGCGGTCGAAGCGCCCCGCCTCGTGCTCGAAGACCCGCAGCCGTGCGACCTTGCCGGCCAGGCGAGCGGCCGACTCGGGCCCGTCCGACCGCGCCACGCCGAGCAACACGCAGAGGCCGCGCCCGATCTCCCCGACGACCTCGTCCTCCACGCGCACGGAGGCGCGGGTCACCCGTTGCAGCACGGCCTTCATCTCTCGGTCGCAAATGACGATACAAGCGAGGTGGAAGCGGCCCACCTCCCCTGGCAACACCTCGGCTCGCTGCTGATCAACCGCGGCCTCCTGTCCGTGGAGCAGGTCAAGCGCGCCTTCGAGGAGCAGCAGCTGACCGGCAAGCGGCTCGGGGAGATCGTCGTCGGGCATGGCTGGGTGAGCCCGCAGGACCTCGCGAAGACCCTGGCCGAGCAGAACGGGCTCGAGTACGTCGACCTAGCCGAGACGGACCTCGACCTCGAGGCCGCGCTGCTCCTCCCGCGCGAGCTGGCGACGCGCTACGAGGCCGTGCCGGTGCGCTTCCTCGGCGACGATCTGCTGCTGGTGGCCGTCGCCGACCCGACCGACGTCGGCCGCGCCGACGACCTGCGACTCGCACTCGGCCACAACGTGCGCATCGCGGTCGCCGAGCCTGCCGACCTCGAGCGCACGATCAAGCGGCTCTACCGGACGCAGATCGAGGTGGTCGAGACGGATCCCGGTGCGGATGCCGAGCTCGCCTTCGACCCGATCGCGCAGCGCGAGGACATCGCCGAGGCGACCGACGACACGCCCGCGGTCAAGCTCGTCCACGCAACGCTCGCGCAGGCGATCGAGGACGGCGCCTCGGACATCCACTTCGAGCCGCAGGAGGAGGACATGATCGTCCGAGCGCGCATCGACGGCGTCACCCGGCCGGTCGCGCAGATCCCGAAGCAGATGCAGCTCGGTGTGATCAGCCGCCTGAAGATCATGGGCAACCTCGACATCGCGGAGCGCCGCGCGCCGCAGGACGGGCGCATCTCGATCCGTTTCCACGGCAACCCGCTCGACCTCCGCATCGCCGTGATGCCGACCACCCACGGCGAGCAGGTCGTGCTCCGGATCATGCACCGCGCCGTCTCGAAGCCCGACCTCGGCGAGCTCGGCATGACGGCCGCCGCGCGCGAGCACTTCGAGAAGGCGATCCGCCAGCCCTACGGCGCAGTCGTCGTCTGCGGCCCGACCGGCAGCGGCAAGACGACCACGCTCTACACCGCGCTGCACCTGCTCAACGACCCGGGCCACGTGATCATGACCATCGAGGACCCCGTCGAGTACCAGATCCGCGGGATCAACCAGATCGAGATCTCGCCCAAGAGCGGGCTCACGTTCGCGCGCGGGCTGCGCACGATCCTGCGCTCCGACCCCGACGTGCTGCTCGTCGGCGAGATCCGCGACGAGGAGACGGCGCGGATCGCGATGCAGGCGGGCATGACGGGACACCTCGTGCTGACCACCGTCCACGCCCACAACGCGGCCAGCGCGGTCGAGCGGCTGAAGGACATGGGCGTCGAGCCGGGCCTGCTCGCGAGCGCGGTCAACTGCATCGTCGCCCAACGGCTCGCGCGGAGGCTCTGCATCGACTGCCGCGAGGCCTACTGGCCCAGCGACGAGGAGCTCGAGCTGATGGGCCTGACCGAGCAGAAGGGCCACGTCTACCTCCACCACTCGAAGGGCTGCGGGCGCTGCCGCGACACCGGCTACAGCGGCCGTGTCGCGCTCTACGAGGTGTTGCCCGTGAGCGGGGAGATCCGCCGGCTCGTCGGCGCCTCGACGGACGAGATCTTCGAGGCCGCGGTGCGCGGCGGGATGACGACCCTGCGCCAGGACGGCCTGCGGCTCTGCCTCGAGGGCGTCTCCTCGCTCGCCGAGATCCGCCGCGTCACCGGCGACCGCGTCTAGCACAGGCGAAGCCCGTTCGGCCTCCCCGGCGGCCGTTCCAGCTAGTCGAGGTCGCGGATGCGCGACTCGTAGTCGGCCTGGCCGGGCCTGAGCGAGCTCGCGAGCTTGTAGTGGCCGTTCGCCTCTGCCTGACGGCCCTGCTTCTCCAGGCAGCGGCCGAGCGCGTAATGCGCATAGTCATCCACGGGCGCGAGCTCCAGCATCTTGCGGAACTCGGAGGCCGCCTCCTCGTAGCGATGGATGCGGAAGTACGCGATCCCGAGTGCCTCGCGGATCGACGCCTTCTCGGGCTCGCGCCGCTTCGCCTTCTCGAGCGCGACCGTCGCCTGGGCGGCCCGGCCCTTCTTCAGGTGGGTGCGGCCCTGCTGGAAGAGGTCGAAAGTCTCGCTCATCGCTCTCGCCTAAGTGAAGCGAATCTGCCCCCGGCGGGCGAGAGCTAGGCCAGACCGAGGGAGCGCAGCGAGAGCAGCCCGCGCAGCCGCTCGCCGCGGGTCAGCTCGCGCCGGAGGCCCCGCCGGACGGCGCGCAGGTCTCGCCGCATCGCGTGCGCAGCCTCGCGCGCCCCGCGACCCGGGCCGAACCGGGCGGCGGTGGCGTGAAGGCCGAAGGCGCGTGCCTCGACGCGGTACTCCTCCTCGACGAGCTCGGCCAGCTCGCGCAGCGTCGCGCTCGCGGGCACGTCGAGGCCCTGGTCGAGCAGGAAGCCCCGCAGCTCCTTGCGGCACCCCGCCGCCAGCCGCCGCGGGTCGCGGGTCATGAAGCGCGAGCCGCGCAGCACGAGCTTCGCCGCGGCGAGGGCGGCGAGCGCCGCGGCCACGCCGAAGAGCAGCAGGCGCAGGATCCCCCAGTCGCGGTGCCGCTGCCCCGAGCTCGAGCCGAACGTCTGCGTCGCGCCGAGCTCCGGAACGTCCGGTGAGGTTCGCGGCTTACCGCCGAAGCCGAGCTTGGACGCGACCGAGCCGAACTTCCGCACGCCGAAGCTTCCGGCGAGCACAGCCGCGGTCGCGCCGATGTCGAACCGCGGCGAGGACGCCGAGTACTGGCCCGGGAGGCCGCCGCGGCCGGGCGTCGGGTCGAACGGCAGCCAGCCCCAGCCGCGGAACCAGACCTCGACCCACATGTGCGCGTCGCGGTCGGAGACGACCCACTCGCGGCGTTTGGCGTCGTAGCGGCCGCTCGCGAACCCGACGGCAACCCGTGACGGGATCCCGAGGTAACGCAGCATCAGCGCCATCGCGCCCGCGAAGTGCTGGCAGTAGCCGCGGTGAGTCCGAGCGACGAAGTCCTCGAGCGCCGGCACCCCGGCGGGCGGGCGCGGCGGGTGCTGGTCGTAGACGAAGCCGCCGCCGAAACGGAACCACTGCTCGAGCGCGACCGCCGCCGCGTACGGGCTGCGCGCGCCGCCCGCGACCTGCTCGGCGAGCCTGTAGAGCGTCGAGAAGGGCCGGAGCTGATAGGCGCGCGCGAACCCTGTGAAGAGGTAGCCGACCCGCTCGACCCGGCGCGGCCGCCCGAAGAGCGGCGGGTAGACGCGCGGCTGGACCTCGCGGTACTTGTCCTGCGTGACGATCGGCCCGGAGTAGATCGGCTTCGAGCGCGCCAGCTGTGCGGGGGTCGGCGCGGCCGCGTAGCTCCACACGTCGTAGGTCTCCCCGCGCGAGACCGGGTGGGCCGAGTAGGCGACCCCACTCGAGTCGTACTGAACCGGGCCCACGCTTGCGCCCGGCCGATACCGGACAGGCACGCTCCCACCCGGAAGCCGATTGTCGCGCAGTGCCTCGATCGTGACCCCCTGGCGCTCCCAGCGGTCCGTGCGCAGCTCGCGCGGCGGGATCAGCCCGTCCTCGCCGATCGGCGACGGGTCCCCGAACTCGGGCGAGAGCTCCTCGAACCAGATGCCGTCCTCGACCGTGTTCAGGACCGACGAGCGCCAGTAGTGCGGCTGCGGGCCGGCCTTCACGCGGAAGACCGTTGTGGGCTTCCCGCGGAAGTCGAGCGGGCGGTAGCTCGAGTCCCAGACGTACGAGACGTCCACGGGCTTCGCGGCCCTGGTGTACAGATCCCAGTGCTGCCAGTCGAGGAACGCGCGCTTCGCCAGCGCCGGCGAGCCGGCGGCGAAAAGAGCGCCGACGAGGACCACCGTGCCCGCGGCGGCCGCGGCGCCGAGACCTCGGATCGGCCCCCGGCGCAGGAGCGTCGTCGCTCCGAGGACGGCCACGAGCAGCAGTCCGCCGCGCAGCAGGTCGTGCCCGGGCAGGAGCGTTCCCGGCCAGCCGACGCCGACGACGAGCGCCAGGGCCGCGGGGCCCGGCCGGCGCGCGACTGCGGCCAGCCCGACGGCCAGCGTGAAGGCGAAGACGGCGAGCAGCAGCACGCCGTGCATGTGCGGGTGGGTCGCGGGCGAGAACGGGATCTGGACGTCGTAGAACGCGAGAAAGCCGTCGCCGAAGCGCGCAGCGACCTGCCCGGGCACCTTCCAGCTCGGCCCGAGGTCGAACGCGATCGCGCCGGCGACGAGGAGCGCGAGGACGGCCGCGGTGGCACGCAGCCGCCGGTCGCGGACGAGCAGCGGGGCCAGCGCGAGCAGGATGACGAGCGTCGCCTGGCCCGCGTCCCTTCCGTCCTCCATCCGCAGCCAGCTCCAGGCGAGGAGCGGCGCCGACAGGGCCAGGATCGGCAGCGCCCTACCCATGCGCAGCCGCCGGCACCCGGGCCTCTCCGAGCCGCTCGGCGAGGTCGTCGCCGGCGCGCACGACCGCGACCGCGACGCCCGCGGCCTGCAGCCGCAGCAGCTCCGGCCACGGCTTCGCCTCGGCTCCCGCGAAGCTGGCCGGGTCGACGAGCACGACCGAGACATGACCGCTGCCGAGGGCCCGGCCGACGAGCCGCTCGACCAGGCGCGGCGGGAGCGACGAGGCGACGACCGCGAGCTCGAGCGCCCGGCCGACCGAGCTGCCCTCGTCCGCGAGCAGCGCGGCGAGCGGCGGGCCGGGCTCCGGCTCGGCGGCGGCGAGCAGGTCGAGCGCCGCGCGCCAGTCTCCTTCCGGCGAGCGGATCCCACGCTGCTCGCGCTGGGCGCCGTTGATCACCAGCAGCGCGCGCCTCCCGCGCCGCACGTGCGCGAGCACCAGCGAGCCCGCCGCACGCACCTGCACGTCGAAGCTTTCGCCGACGACGGCCTGCGGATCGGCGTCGAGCAGCACCGCGACCTCGTCGCGCGGCGAGTCCTCGAGCTCCTTGACCATCAGTTGCGCGCGCCGCGCCGTCGAGCGCCAGTGCACCTTGCGCAGCGAGTCGCCGTGCTCGTACTCGCGCACGCTGTGCAGGTCGAAGCCCGAGGGCCGGCGGAGCAGCCGCCGCCCATCGTGGGAGCGCACCCCCGCGTCCGAGAAGAGCCGGTCGAGCTCGACGAGCCGCGGGTAGACGAGCAGCGCGCCGGGCGCATCGAGCCGCTGCTCGACCCGCTCCAGGCCGAACGGATCCTCGATCACAGCGACCGTCTCCTCGAACTCGTACCGGCCTCGCGGCACGCCTCGGAGGACGTACCGCGCCCGCCCGTTCGAGCCCAGGGTCAGCGCGCGCTCGCCCATCCGCCCCACCCGCTCGCGCAGGGTCCAGCGCGCGGGCACGAGGTGCTGCTCGGAGACGAGCTCGACCCGCACCTCGACATCGTCGCCCTCCAGCCGCTCGCCGGCCGGCAGCCTGCGCCGCAGCTGCAGCGGCCGATTGGCGACGGCCGTCCAGAGCCACGCGAGCAAAACCGCCAACGGCAGGCCGAGCGCGACCGGGTAGAGGACCTTCGAGCCGAACGCCCAGGCGCCGAGGTAGGTCGCGCCGCCGAGCACCAGCGCGAGCCGACCTCGTCCGGTCATACGGGAACCGGCGTGTGCTCGAGTGCCTCGCGGATCAGGGCCCCCGGCGACATGCCCGCGGCGCGGGCCTCCGGGGCGACGATCAGGCGGTGCGCCAGGACCGGCTCGGCGGCGGCCTTCACGTCGTCGGGCGAGACGAAGCCGCGGCCGTCGGCAAGTGCCCGCGCCTTCGCCACGCGCAGCAGCGCGATCCCCGCGCGCGGGCTCGCGCCCAGGTAGACGCGGCCGTCGCTGCGCGTGTGCCGCAGGAGCGCGACGACGTAGCGGTTGACGCTCTCCTCGACGAAGACCTCCGTCGCCGCGGCCGCGAGCGAGCGCACGTCGGCGGCCGTCGCGACCGGCCGCAGCGAATCGAGCGGCGGCTCGCTCGTCTGCTCGGTCAGCATCCGCGCCTCGTCGGGGAGCGGCGGGTAGCCGATCTCGATCCGGAGCGTGAAGCGGTCGAGCTGCGCCTCTGGCAGCGGGTACGTCCCCTCGTACTCGATCGGGTTCTGGGTCGCGACCACCATGAACGGCGCCGCGAGCTCGTAGCTGACGCCGTCGACGGTGACCTGATCCTCCTGCATCGACTCGAGCAGCGCGGCCTGCGTCTTCGGCGAGGCGCGATTGATCTCGTCGACGAGCAGCAGGTTCGCGAACACCGGTCCCGGCCGGAACTCGAACTCGTTGGTCTTCTGGTTGAAGACGTTCACCCCGGTCACGTCGGAGGGCAGCAGGTCGGGGGTGAACTGCAGCCGCGAGAAGGAGCAGTCGATCGAACGGGCGAGCGCCTTGGCCAGCATCGTCTTCCCGACCCCGGGGAAGTCCTCGATGATCAGGTGGCCCTCCGCGACCAGGCAGAGCACCGCCAGCCTCAGCGTGTCCTCGGGCGCGTGCACGACCTGCGCGAGGTTGTCGACGATCTTCTGGACCGATTCGGCCGCCGCGCTGTCGACGCGCTCACTACCGACGGCTTCGTCCATTCGCTCCCTCCAGGCGCTCCGCCACCTCGTCGAGGATCGCCGCGGCGATCCTCTCCTTGGCCGCCTTCTCGATGCGCCGCTCGCCGTCTGCCGAAACGAGGACGACCTCGTTGTCGGCCGCGTCGAAGCCGATGTCGTCGCGGCTCACGTCGTTGAAGACGATCAGGTCGGCCCGCTTGTTGTCGAGCTTCGCCCGGGCGCGCTCCAGCCCGCGCTCGCCGCGGTCTGCCGCGAAGCCGACGAGTAGCTGGCCGTCGGTGCGCCGCGACCCGAGCTCGCGCAGGATGTCGGTCGTCGGCTCGAGCGTCACCGTCCAGGGTCGATCGTCCTTCGGGCGCTTCTCCTCATCAGCGTGAGCCGGTCGGTAGTCGGCAACCGCTGCGGCCATCACGACCACGTCCGCGTCGCCGCGAGCGAGCGTCTCCCGGGCGACGTCCTCGGCGGTCGGCGCTTGCACCACGTCCACTCCTACGGGCGTAGGCACCGTCAGGTTCGACGCCACGAACGTCACCTCGGCCCCCCGCCTGCGCGCCTCGGCGGCCACGGCGGAGCCCATACGGCCGGACGAGCGGTTGCCGAGAAAGCGCACCGCGTCGAGCGGCTCGCGCGTCCCACCGGCCGTGACGAGCACCCGCCGGCCGCGCAGCTGGTCGCGCTTCTCGAGCAGCGTCCGCACGCGCTCGAAGATCGCCTCGGGCTCGCTCATCCTCCCCACGCCTACCTCGCCCTCGGCCGTGTCGCCCTCCTCCGGCCCGACGAGGTCGACCGCCCGCGCGCGCAACGCCTCGACGTTCGCCTGCGTCGCCTCGCTGCGCCACATGCGCGGGTTCATCGCAGGCGCCGCGAGCACGGGACCCTCGAAGGCGAGCGCCGTCTGGGTGAGCACGTTGTCGGCGAGGCCGTGCGCGAGCTTCGCCAGCGTGTTCGCGGAGAGCGGCGCGACGACCAGCAGGTCGGCCTGGACCAGGTGCGGGTAGAGCTCCCGCGGCGCCTCGCGCCGGGCCAGCGCCTCGAAGGTCTTCGCCGAGACGAAGGTCTCCGCCTCGGGGGTCAGGATCGGGGTCACCTCGTGCCCGGAGCGCACGAGCAGCCGTGCGAGCTCACATGCCTTGTAGGCAGAGATCCCCCCCGTGACCCCGAGCAGTACCCGCGCCATGCGCACATTGTGCCCTCAGCGGGGAAATCCGCGACAGCCCGCGCGCCGTAGTGAGTGGGTCCACGAAAGGAGCCACATGCCGAGGAAGTCATTTCTCGTGCTGGCAGTCATGACGGCGGTCGCCCTCACGGTCGCCGGAGCAGCCCTCAGTCGCAGCACCGCGACGCCGACGCTCAAGGGCGTCGTCGGGCCGGGCTACTCGATCAAGCTCACGAAGGGCGGCAAGAGGGTGAAGTCGCTCAAGGCCGGCAAGTACCGGTTCGTCATCAGCGACAAGTCGTCGTTCCACAACTTCACGGTGGAACGCGAGAAGCCGACGAAGCCGAAGCTCGAGAAGCACATCACCTCGACGGCCTTCACGGGCTCGAAGACGATCGTGATGACGCTCAAGCCGGGGAGCTGGAGCTTCTACTGCTCGATCCACGAAGCGCAGATGCACGGCGACTTCAAGGTCACGAAGTAGAGATGCCACGAGGGGGCCGCCGGCAGGCGGCGGCCTCCGGCTACTTGGGGTAGGAGTACTTGATCTTGCCCTCGGCGACTTCCTCGAGGGACATGGTCAAGTAGTTCTTCGAGCGTGACTCGACCAGCGGCGGTAGGAACTGGTCGAACGTGCCCTCGCCGAGCTGGTGGTGGTAGTTGTTGATCTGCCGCGCGCGCTTGGCGGCGACGATCACCAGTGCGTAGCGGGAGTCGACGTTCTCGAGCAGCTCGTCAATGCGGGGATGGATCATGGGCAGGCATGGTACCTGCGCCGTCCAGGGCCCGGCGGACGATTCCCTCCAGCTCGGCGACGGCGCGCTCGCGGTCGTCGTTGACGATCGTGTGGTTGAACTCGGAGGCGAGCGCGAGCTGCCGCTCCGCGATGTCGAGCCGCTCGTCGATCTCGCCCTCGCTCTCGGTCGCCCGCGAGCGCAGTCGCCGCTCGCGCTCCTCCCTGCTCGGCGCGGTGACGAAGACCGTGACCGCCGCCGGGACTCGGTCGCGGACGGCCAGCGCACCGCCGGTCTCGATCTCGAGCACCGGCGACCGGCCTTCACCGGTGATGCGCTCGAGCTCCGACCAGAGCGTCCCCGATCGGTAGCCCTCGCCCCACGGTAGCTCGACCCACTCCAGGAACTTGCCTTCCGCGAGCTTGCGGTCGAAGTCGTCCTCGCCCAGGAACCAGTAGTCGCGGCCGTGCGTCTCGCCGGGCCTCCGTGGCCGGGTCGTCGCCGAGATCGCAAGTGCCAGCTCGGGTACGCGCTCGACCAGCAGCTTCGCCAGAGTGCTCTTGCCTTCACCGGACGTGCCGGTGATCACGAAGACCGGTCTAGCGGTTGAAGAGGCCAACCAGCTCTGCCCGCTGCCGGTCCGACAGCCCGCCGACGGTCTTCGACTGGCTGATCCTGCACTGGTTGAGGAAGCGGGCGGCCTTGACGCGGCCGAACTTCGGCACCGCCATCAGCATGTCGAAGACCTTCGCGGTCGAGACGTACTCCGGCGGATCGTTGAGGATCTCCTCGATGCGCGCGTCCCCGGACTTGAGGTCCTTCTTCAGCTGCGCGCGACGCACGCGGATGTCGTTCGCCCGCTTGAGCGCTTCCATCCGTTGATCGAGTGAGCGGAGTGGCGCCTGGGCCTGAGTCTTGAGCGCGGCCACGGCGGGGGATACTAACAACCTCGCAGTGTCGGTCAACCCGACAACTTTAGGCCCGTATGCAGGGGTTTTGAGACTGGTGGTCTCGACCTCGGGTCGAGGGTCGGTTCGGGGGCCGTGTGGGCGGCGCCGATTGCGTTGTCAGGGTTGACGAAGCCGAACGCGGCCAGCTCGGCCTCCAGCTCGGAGCGGATCCGCGCCGCCGCACCGGGGTCGGAGAAGAGCGCGGTGCCGACGGCGACGTCCGTCGCGCCGGCCGCGAGCAGCTCCAGCGCGTGGCGTCCGGAGGCGACGCCGCCCATGCCGACGATCGGCAGGCGCGTCGCTGCAAAGCACGCGTAGACCGCAGCCAAGGCCACCGGCCGCAGCGCAGGGCCCGACAGCCCGCCGGTCGCGCGGGCGAGCACGGGCCGCAGCGTGCGCTCGTCGAGGGCGAGGCCGCGGACGGTGTTGACGAGGCTGAGGCCGTCGGCGCCTGATGCCTCGGCCGCGCGCGCGGTGGCGGCGAGGTCGGCGACCGCGGCCGAGAGCTTGGCGTAGAGCGGCTTCGCCGTCACCGCGCGAACCGCGGCGACGACCTCGCCCACGTTCTCCGGCACCTCGTCGACATTCGGGCACGAGAGGTTCAGCTCCAGTGCCTCGACCTCCTCGCACACGCCCACGTGCCGGGCGACGTTCACGTAGTCCTCGACGGAGAAGCCGCCGACGGAGACCCAGAGCGGCACCCCCAGCTGCGCGAGCCGCGGCAGGTGCTCGGCGACGAATGCCTCCACGCCCGGGTTCGCGAGCCCGATCGCGTTCAGCATCCCGGCCTCGGTCTCGGCGATCCGCACCGGTGCGTTGCCCTCCCGGGACAGCGGCGTGACGGTCTTCGTGACGAAGACGTCCAGCGTCCGCGCGACTTCCGGTGCGGTGAGCGCGTCGAGGCAGCCGCTCGCGTTAAGCAGCCGCAAGGACCGGCCCTTCCACGCAGAGGCGCCGGAGCTCGCCCTCGATCTCGACCACGCAGCCGTAGCAGGCGCCGTACCCGCAGGCCATCGGTGCCTCCCAGGCCAGCTGCGCGTGCGGCGTGAGGTGGCGGATGGCCTCGAGCATCGGCTCGGGGCCGCAGGCGAGCACGTCGTGGGCGGCGGGCATCACCTCGGTGACGTAGGTCGGCTCGAGCACGACCTCGGCGTTCGGCACCAGCGCGGCCGCCTCGGCATGCCACGCGCTGCGGAAGCCGAGCAGGGCCGGCGGGCCGCCGAGGCGCTCCGAAAGGTAGGGGAACGGCGCGACGCCGATCCCGCCGCCGACGAGCAGCGGCCGCTCGACGTCGAGGCGGAAGCCGTTGCCGAGCGGCCCGAGGATGCCGATCCGCTCGCCGGGCCCGAGCGCGCAGAGCGCCTGCGTGCCAGGCCCGATCGGGTCGATCAGGAAGGCGAGCTCGCCCGGCGGCGCGAAGCAGAGGCTCATCGGCCGCGGCAGCAGCCGGCCCGGCGCCTCCAGCATGAAGAACTGCCCGGGGCGGCCGGGATCGAGGCCGCCGCGCTCGACGCGCAGCAGCGTGTACGGGCCGACCTGCTCGCCGCCGACGACGCTACGCGCTGCGCGCTTCGTCATCGATCCGCTCCTGCAAGCTGAGCGCGACCTCGTCGCGCGCGTGCGCGATCGCCTCGACCGCGGCCGCCGCGCCGGAGACCGTCGTGATGCACGGAACCCGCGCGACGAGCGCGGCCTCGCGGATCAGGTACCCGTCCGTGCGTGCGCCCGAGCCCTGGGGCGTGTTGACGACGAGGTCGCAACGGCCCCGGCGGACGAGGTCGACCACGCTCGGCCCTTCGCCCTCCTCGGTCACCTTGCGCACGTACTCGACCGCAAGCCCCGAGTCGGCGAGCGTGCGCGCCGTGCCGGCGGTGGCGAGCAGCCGGAAGCCGAGCCCGGCGAGGGCCTGTGCGACGGGAACGACGACGTCCTTGTCCTCGTCGCGAACCGAGAGGAAGGCGGTGCCGCTCGCGGGGAGCCGGCGGCCGGCGGCACGCTCGGCCTTCGCGAAGGCGGTCGGCAGGTCGGACGCGCTCGCCATCACCTCGCCGGTCGAGCGCATCTCCGGACCGAGCACGGGATCCGCGCCGGGGAAGCGGGCGAACGGCAGCACCGCCGCCTTGACGGAGACCTGGCTGAGGTCGGGCGCGGCGAGCTCAAGGTCGGCGAGCGTCTCGCCCTCGGCGAGACGGCAGGCGGCCTGCACGAGGTTGACGCCGGTCGCCTTGCTCGCGAACGGGACCGTGCGCGACGCGCGCGGGTTCGCCTCGAGCACGTAGAGCTGGTCGTCGGCGAGCGCCAGCTGGACGTTCAGCAGGCCGACGACGCCGAGCGCGGGCCCGAGCCGCCGCACCGCGTGCGCGACCGCCCGTCGCTCGGAGCGCGTCAGCGACGGCGCCGGCAACACACAGCTCGAGTCGCCGGAGTGGACGCCGGCCTCCTCGACGTGCTGCATCACCGCCGCGACGAAGGTGTCTCGGCCGTCGCAGAGCGCGTCGACGTCGATCTCGATCGCGTTCTCCAGAAAGCGGTCGACCAAGAGCCTGCCGCCTGCCGCGGCCGCTTCGCGTACCGCCTCGGCGTCGTAGCAGACCCGCATGCTCCGCCCGCCGAGCACGTAGCTGGGCCGCACCAGCACCGGGTAGCCGACGCCCTCCGCGACTTCAACGGCCTCCTCCGCATCCGACGCCATCCCCCACGCCGGCACCGCCACGCCGAGCTCCTCGCAGAGCGCCGCGAAGCGCTCGCGGTCCTCGGCGAGGTCGACGGCCTCGAATGGCGTCCCGAGAACGCGGAAGCCGGCGGCCTCGATCGCGCGCGCCAGCTTGAGCGGCGTCTGACCGCCGAACTGGATCACCACGCCCACCGGCTGCTCGCGCTCGCAGATCGCGAGCACCTCCTCGACGCCGAGCGGCTCGAAGTAGAGGCGATCGGAGGTGTCGTAGTCGGTCGAGACCGTCTCGGGGTTGCAGTTGACCATCACGGCCTCGTAGCCAAGGGCGCGGAAGCTCTGCGCCGCATGGACGCAGCAGTAGTCGAACTCGATCCCCTGGCCGATCCGGTTCGGGCCGGACCCCAGGATGACGATCGCCTGTCGGTTCTGGTGACTGGAGGCCGTATCGGCTTCGTCGGCCTCGCCCCAGGTTGAGTAGAAGTAGTTCGAGGCCGCCTCGACCTCTGCCGCGCAGGAGTCGACCCGCCGGTAGCTCGGACGCACCCCCCACGCCCGCCTCGCTGCTCGGGCCCGCTCCTCGCTCACCCCACACGCCGCCGCGACGGCCGCGTCCGAGTGGCCGAGGCGCTTCAGCCGCAGCCAGTCGTCCGCGACGAGATCGGAGAGGTTGAGCCGATCGAGCCGCAGCCGCTCGAGCTCGGCCCGGAACCACGGATGCACGCCCTCGGGGAGCTCGTCGAGCGACGGCCACGGCGTGACCGCGCCGCCGTCGAGCTCGCGCGAGCGCAGCGCCTTCGAGAGCGCCTCGGCGAACGTCCGCCCGATGCCCATCGCCTCGCCGACCGACTTCATCTGCGTGCCGAGCGTCGTGTCGGCGCCCGGGAACTTCTCGAAGGCGAAGCGCGGCACCTTGACGACCACGTAGTCGAGCGTCGGCTCGAAGCTCGCCGGGGTCGTGCCGGTGAGGTCGTTCGGGATCTCGTCGAGCGTGTAGCCGACGGCGAGCTTGGCCGCGACCTTGGCGATCGGGTACCCGGTCGCCTTCGAGGCGAGCGCCGAGGAGCGCGAGACGCGCGGGTTCATCTCGATCACGCGCATGTCGCCGCTCTCGCGGTTGCGTGCGAACTGGATGTTCGAGCCGCCGCACTCGACGCCGACCGCCCGGATGACGGCCGCCGCCCCGTCGCGCAGCTCCTGGTAGGCCTCGTCCGAGAGCGTCATCTGCGGCGCGACGGTGACCGAGTCGCCGGTGTGCACGCCCATCGGGTCGAGGTTCTCGATCGAGCAGACGACGACCACGTTGTCGTTGCGGTCGCGGATCACCTCCAGCTCGAACTCGTCCCAGCCGAGCAGCGACTCCTCGACGAGCACCTGGCCGACCGGGCTCTCGGCGAGCGCGCGGTCGAGCAACGGCCGTAGCTCGGCCCACGAGCGGGCGGTGCCGCCACCGTGGCCGCCGAGAGTGAAGGCGGGCCGCAGGATGACCGGGAAGCTGAGGTCGCGCGGCACATCCGAACGGGCCGTGACCACGAGGGACTCCGGCACCTTCAGCCCCGCTTCGCGCACTGTCTCGCGGAAGAGCTCGCGATCCTCGGCGCGGCGGATCACGTCCGGCGGCGCGCCGATCAGCTCGATCCCGAGCGCGTCCAGCACACCGGTCTCGGCGAGCTCGAGCCCGATGTTGAGCGCGGTCTGGCCGCCCATCGTCGGCAGCAGCGCGTCGGGCCGCTCGCGCCCGAGCACGTCGGCGACGGCCTCGACATCGAGCGGCTCGAGGTAGGTGCGGTCGGCAAAGCCGGGGTCGGTCATGATCGTCGCCGGGTTCGAGTTGACGACGATCGTGCGGAAGCCGTCCTCGCGCAGCACCTTCAGCGCCTGGCAGCCCGCGTAGTCGAACTCGCAGGCCTGGCCGATCACGATCGGCCCGGAGCCGATCAGGCAGATCGAGCGGAGATCACGCCGCTTCGGCAAGCGCCACCCCCTCGACCCAGCGCGTGAGCAGCGGCCACGCGTCGTGCGGCCCCGGTCGCGCCTCGGGATGGAACTGCACCGACCGCGCCCGCAGCTCGGGAAAGTCGAGCCCCTCGACCGTCCCGTCGTAGAGCGAGACGTGCGTCACCTCGGGCGCGTCCGAGCGTGCGACCGCGAAGCCGTGGTTCTGGCTCGTCACGAGCACGCGGTTCGACCGCTTCTCGAGCACCGGGTGGTTCGCGCCGCGGTGGCCGAACGGGAGCTTGAAGGTCTCGTGCCCGGTCGCGAGCGCGAGCAGCTGGTGCCCCAGGCAGATGCCGAGGATCGGCACCGTGCCGAGCAGCGCCCGCACCGTCTTCACCTCCGCGGCGAGCGGCTCTGGGTCGCCGGGGCCGTTCGAGAGCAGGACGCCGTCGTAGCGGGCGAGCTCGTCCGGGTCGGCGTCGTGCCGGTAGACCGTGACCGCGGCGCCGGCCCACGCGAGGCGGTCGAGGATCGAGCGCTTGCAGCCGTAGTCGACGACCGCGATCCGCGCAGTGCCCGCGTCCGAGTAGACGTACGGCTCGCGCGTCGAGACGCCCGCCGCGAGCGGGCGCCCGGCCATCGCCGGCTGCTCGCGCACCGCCGCGACCGCTTCCTCCAGCGAGGCCTCGCCCGCGACGGCGATCGCGCGCATCGCTCCCGCCTCGCGCAGGTGGACGACGAGCGAACGCGTGTCGATCCCGGAGAGGGCGACGAGCCCATGCTCGTGCAGCCAGTCCGTCCAGGCGGGCCCGCGGGCCTCCCGCATCACGACCGCCCGCGCGTGCGGCCGGCGCGACTCGCAGCGGTCGCCCTCGACGCCGTAGTTGCCGACCATCGGCGCGGTGAAGCAGACGATCTGCTCCGCGTAGCTCGGGTCGGTGACCACCTCCTGGTAGCCGGTCATCGCGGTGGTGAAGACCGCCTCGCCGAACGTGAAGCCCTCGGCTCCGACGGACTCGCCGCGGAAGACGGTGCCGTCCTCGAGCGCCAGAAACCCGGTCATCCTCTCGCCTCCTCCTTCGTGATCCAGTCGCCGTGCTCGAGGTAGCGGCTCGCCCTGACGGCGTTGAGGCGGGCGAACTCGTCGTCTGCCGGTTGTCGCGCCGACCACGCGAGCGACTCCTGCGCCGCCTGCCGCGTCTCGGCCTCCGAGACCGGCTCGAGCAGCTCCAGCCACGGCCGCCCGGTGAACGGCTGCGAACGGTCCTGCGCAATCGCCGCGTCGAGCACGAACCAGTGCTGTGCCTCGCCGTCGCCGTCGGGGTAGTTCAGCTCGTACGCCGGCGGCTTCGCGCCCGCGCGGTAGACGACGAGCTCGAGCTTCCGCACCGGCGACGCGAGCCCGTCCGGCGCGGCCACGACGGCCGCTCGCTCGGCAGGCTCCAGCGGGCGTTCGACGACGACCACGAGGTCGAGGTCGCTCGTCCGCGGGTCGAAGCCGCCGAGCAGCGCCGAGCCGAGGACGTAGGCGCCGGCGACCGGCGCGCCGCCGGCCTCGACCGTGTCGAGAACCTCCGCGACGTAGGCCTCGAGCTGTGCCTCTGCCACGGTCATGCGGCGAACGCCGTCCGTCCTGCGGCCACCGTCAGCCGCACCTGACCGCGCAGCGCATGCCCGAGGAGCCACGAGTTCGCAGAGCGGGAGCGGAAGCCGTCCTCCTGCACGCGCCAGGTCGCCTCGGTGTCGAGCAGAACGAGGTTTGCCGGCGCGCCGGGCGCGATCCGCGGCGGCTCGAGCCCGTAGGCCCGTGCCGGGCCGGCGGACATCCGCTCGAGCAGCGTCTCGAGCGCGATCAGCCCCGGCTCGACGAGATGCGTGTAAAGCGCCGCGAACGCGGTCTCGAGGCCGGTCACGCCGAAGGGCGCCGCCTCGAACGGCACCTCCTTCTCGTGCCGCAGGTGCGGCGCGTGGTCGGTCGCGACCGCGGCGATCGTCCCGTCGCGTAGCCCCTCGATCAGCGCGGCCCGGTCGTCGGCGGAGCGGAGCGGCGGGTTCATCTTCAGGTTCGAATCGAGGCTGCGCACCGCCTCGTCGGTCAGGCACAGGTGGTGCGGCGTCACCTCGGCGGTCGCGGCGACGCCCTTCGCCTGCGCGGCCGCGAGCGCCTCGACCGACTCGCGCGCCGAGAGGTGGAGCAGGTGCAGCGGCGCCTCTTCGTAGGCGGCGAGCGAGAGGTCGCGCTCGACCATCACGCTCTCGGCGACCGAGGGGTAGCCGCCGAAGCCGAGCTCCGCCGAGACGGCGCCCTCGTGCATCTGTCCGCCCTTCGAGAGCGTCGGCTCCTCGCAGTGCAGCGCGAGCCGACGGCCGGTGATCCCGTGGTATTGCAGCGCGCGCCGCATCAGCCCCGGCGCGACAACCGGCCGGCCATCGTCGCTGAAGCCGGCGGCGCCCTGCTCTGCGAGCTCCACCATCTCGGTCAGCTCCGCGCCCTCCTGGCCGCGGGTGATCGCGGCGAGGAAGCCGACCGGGATCGTCGCCTCCCCCTTCGCGTCCTCGATCAGCGAGCCGAGCACCGAGGCCGAGTCGACGACGGGGTCGGTGTTCGGCATCGCGAGGATCGCGCAGTAGCCGCCGGCCGCCGCGGCGGCGGTGCCGGTGGCGATCGTCTCCTCGTCCTCGCCGCCGGGTACGCGCAGGTGCACGTGCGGGTCGACGAAGGCGGGCGCGAGCACGAGACCCTGGCCCTCGATCACCCGATGGCCGTTCGCGTCGAGAGCCGTGCCGAGCTGCGCGATCACGCCCTTGTCGACGCGGACGTCGCAGACGCGGTCGAGGCCCTCTGACGGATCCACGACGCGCGCGCCGCGCACGACCAGGTCGTCCTTGCGGCCGCCCTTCGCGTACAGCATCAGGCCACCTCCAGCGGCTCGGCGGCCTCGACGGGGACCGGGCCGGTCGTGAGCAGGTCGTAGAGCACCGCCATCCGCACCACCAGGCCGGCCCGCACCTGAGCCTCGATCAGCGTGTCGGCAGCGTCCGCAACGCGCGGGTCGATCTCGACGCCGCGGTTCATCGGGCCCGGGTGCATCACCTTCTGCCCAGGGCGGAGCCGCTCGGGCGTGACGCCCCAGCGCGCGGTGTACTCGCGCAGCGAGGGCACGTAGTTGGCGCCTTCGGCCATCCGCTCGCGCTGCATGCGCAGGATGTAGACCACGTCGGCGTCGGCGATCGCGCCGATCTCGTGCGAGACCTCGCAGCCGAGCGCCTCGATCCCGCGCGGGATCAGCGGCGGCGGTCCGACGAGCGTCACCTTGGCGCCCATCAGCGCGAGCGCCTGCACGTTGGAGCGCGCGACGCGCGAGTGCAGCACGTCGCCGACGATCGCGACGTGGACGCCCTCGATGCGCCCGAGCTCGGCCTGGATCGTGTAGAGGTCGAGCAGCGCCTGGGTCGGGTGCTGGTGCTTGCCGTCGCCCGCGTTGACGACGTGCGCGTCGGTGTAGCGCGCGACGAGCTGCGGCGCGCCGATCTGCGGGTGACGGATCACGATCACGTCCGGGTCGTAGGCGCCGAGCGTCAGCGCCGTGTCCTTCAGCGACTCGCCCTTGTCGACCGACGAGCCCGCGGCCTTGATCGACATCGTGTCGGCGGAGAGCCGCTTCGCCGCGAGCTCGAAGCTCGACGAGGTGCGCGTCGACGACTCGTAGAAGACGTTCACGACCGTGCGGCCGCGCAGCGTCGGCAGCTTCTTGACCTCTCGCTCCAGCGAGCGGGAGAAGCTCGACGCGGTGGCCAGCAGCCGCTCGACGTCCTCGCGCCCGAGGTCGCCGATCGAGATCAGGTGCCGCCGCGGCGGCTGCTTGGGCGGGAGGAAGCCCTCCCGCATGACGTGGATCTCACCCATGGTGATCCTTCCGGTGACATTGGTGGATGCCTGGTTCGCGAGCACCAAGCCAGGCAAGGACGCAGGGAGCCCCTGGGCTGCGCAGCCCAGGGGCGACTGAGGACGCGGCATGGCGCAGCGTGATCGCGGGCCGGCTCCGCCGGATGTCGCCGGGAGGGTCACCCAGGCTCCTTCGTGATCAGGAGGACGCGATCGACCTCGTCGACCTCGACGAGCTCGACCTGGATGCGCTCGTCGCGGGCGGTGGGCAGGTTCTTGCCGACGTAGTCCGGACGGATGGGCAGCTCGCGGTGGCCGCGGTCGGCCAGCACGGCCAGCTGAACGCGCTCGGGCCGCCCGTAGCCGAAGAGCGCGTCGATCGCCGCACGGATCGTGCGGCCGGTGTAGAGGACGTCGTCGACGAGCACGCAGGTCATCCCCTCGAGCGGGAAGTCGAGCGCCGTCGAGCGGACGAGCGGCTGCGGATGCCTGGGCGCCTCGCCGCCGCGCACGTGGACGTCGTCGCGGTGAAAGGTGATGTCCAGCTGGCCGAAGGCGACCTCGGCGCCGCTCAGCTCCTCGATGCGGCGCCGCAGCCGTTGGGCGAGCGGCACGCCGCGGGTGTGGATGCCGACGAGCGCGACCCGGGCGAGGTCGGCGTTCCCCTCGACGATCTCGTGCGCGATCCGCGTCAGCGCTTTCGCGATCGCGTCCGCGTCCAGGAGGATCTTCGCTGCTGAAGCTTGCGCGGCTACGGCGCGCTCAGGGCGGTGCTCACCTTCGACTCCTTTCCGGCCTCACGGGACCGGGTTAAAGGGGTGCGTTGTCGGTGCGAGACGCTACACGGACCTTCGGACGGCAACCGCGACCAACCACTCGACGCGGTAGTCGACCGGGTCGGCCAGCTCGCGCTCGGCCCGCACGAGGCCGGCTTCGTACTCCTCCTCCGAGATCAGGTCGAAGGTCGAGATGTGCTTGCCGCGGATGCGCTCGAGCGCCTCGTCGCGGGTCAGCGAGCCGTGCTGGCGGAGGTGGCTCAGCTCGACCTCGGCGAAGCCAGCGGCGCGGAGCTCCGCCTCGAGCTCCTCGCCGCTCGAGAAGCGGGCGCGATCGGCGGCCTCCATCGACGGGAAGAGCTCGTTCAGCCAGAAGGCGTCGAAGTAGCGCGGATCGAAGGTGACGACGGCGAGCCGGCCGCCCGGGACAAGGACGCGATGCGCCTCCGCGAACGCTCGAGGGCGGTCGACGAGATGCGACGAGAGCCACATCACGACCCGCTCGAACCAGCCCTCCTTGAACGGCAGCTGCTCGGCGCGCGCGAGCTTGAACGTCGCCTCGGGCGCGTTCGCCTTGGCGACCTCGAGCATCTTCGGCTCGGCGTCGACGCCCCAGACACGAGCCCGGCCGGCGAGAGCCGCCTCGAGCCGTCCCGTCCCGCAGCCGACGTCCAGGACACGCAAGCCCTCGAGGCCTGCTTCGCGCTCGAGGTGAGCGAGCACCTCCCACCAGTTGTCGTCGACCGGCCTGATCCGGTCGTACGATCCGGCTAACCGCCCGAAGTCAGGCGAGCTCGTCAGGCTCGGTCAGCGACTCGATCGCCTCGCGGGCGGCGTCGAGGTCGCCCTCGGCGACGAGCACCTTCTGCGGCGCGTCCTCGACCGCTCGCGGGTGGTGCTCGACGGCCGTCTCGAGCTCGGCGTCGATCCCCGCCGAGCGCAGGATCTCCTGGATCTCCTCGGCCTCGGCGACGCTCTCGGCCAGGGCGACCTGGACGAGCGCGGTCATCCAACGGCCTCAGGCTGCGGCTCGGGCACGTCGCGCCTGTGGGCGACGCCGCCCTTGACCAGGGTCGGTGCGCCCCGCTCGGGGAACGGCACGTCGATCACGTCGAAGTCCTTGGGCACCACGGTGTCGGGGAAGATCGTACGCGCCTCGCGGGCTGCTTCGGGGCCGAAGTAGCGATTCGAGAGATGCGTGAGGGCCAGGAGCCCGACTTCGGCGTCCCGCGCGAGCTCCGCCGCTTCGAGTGCGGTGGCGTGCGCGGTCTCCTGCGCGCGCTCGCGCTCCTCGTCGAGGAAGGTCGCCTCATGGACAAGCACCTCGGCCCCGCGCGCGGCCTCGAGCACCGCGTCGCACGGCGCGGTATCTCCGCTGAGCACGACCTTGCGGCCGGGCCGCGGCGGCCCGAGCACCTCCTCGGGAGCGACCGTGCGGCCGTCGGCGAGCGCCACCGGTTCGCCGGCCTGCAGCCGGCCCCGCTCAGGCCCGGAGGGCACGCCGAGGCGGTCGGCCCTCTCGACGTCGAAGCGGCCGGGGCGCACGTGCTCGACGAGCGCGAAGCCGAGCGACTGCACGGTGTGGGCGACCGGGAACGTGATCAGGTCGTACTCGCCGCGCCCGAGGTGCTCGCCCGGCGAGATCTCGACGAGCTCGAGCGGGTAGGTCAGCCTCCCGAAGATTCGCCGCAGCGCGCCGAAGAGCTCCCGCAGGCCAGGCGGCCCGTAGACCGTCAGCGGCAGGTCGCGGCCGCGCAGTGCGAACGTCTTCAGCATCCCCGGCAGGCCGAGGTAGTGGTCGGCATGGAAGTGCGAGAGGAAGACCTCGCGCAGCTCGATCAGGCCGACCGACGAGCGGAGCAGCTGGCGCTGCGTGCCCTCGCCGCAGTCGAAGAGCAACCGCTCGCCGCCGCGGCGCAGGAGGAGCGCGGACGGCGCACGTGTCGCGGTCGGTACGGAGCCGGAGGTGCCGAAGAAGACGAGGTCGAGGTCCACGGGGCGATTGTAGGGTTGCCTCGTCATGGCCGACCCCCGCGACGAGGTGCGTGAGCTGATCCGGCGCGAGCCGTCCCCGGACGAGCACGACGCCATCCGCGAGCTCTGGAAGCGACACTCGATCGCCGAGGACAACCGCGACCTCCCCGGCCTGCTCTCGACGCTGACGGACGACTGCGTCTACGAGCTCGTCCAGACCGGGCACCGCTGGGAGGGCCACGAGGGCGCAGCGCGCTTCTACACCGGCCTGCTCGGCGGCTTCCCCGACATCGACTTCCAGCTGACGAACATCGTCATCGGCCCGCAGGGCGTCTGCGAGGAGGCCGACGTGACCGGCACCTTCGAGGCGGAGTGGCTCGGCATCCCGCCCACAGGCGAGCAGCTCGCCTGGCAGGTGACGATCTTCTTCCCGTGGGACCGCGAGCGGCGCCTCTTCAGGGGCGAGCGCGTCTACACCGCGGGCCTGCCGCTACCGCGCTGAAGGCAGCACCAGCCGCTCGCCCGGGACGATCACGCTCCCGCCGAGGTGGTTGCGGCGGTCGATGCGGTAGATCGCGTCGCGCGGGTCACCCGCGTAGTGCGTCGACGCGATCGACCAGAGCGTGTCGCCCGGCTTCACCGTGTAGCGCTGCTCCGGCCCCGCTCCGTGCGAGGCCCGCGCCAGCGCCGCCCAGGCGATCAGCACCAGTGCTGCGATGAGGAGGATCTTGCCGAACATGTGTTCGCATGATAGAGCGAACGCCTGTTCGTGTCAAGGAAGATCGAGCAATCGCGGCCGAAGCCCCACCGCGGCGATGTCGAGGAGCAGCATCGACCGCCGCAGCGCCCGCCTGCGCTCGGTCGGGCTACCGGGGTTCAGGATCCAGACGCCGCGATGCCGTTCGACCTGCGGCACGTGCGTGTGGCCGTAGACGACCGCGTCGCAGCCGGGGAACCCCGAGACGAGCCGTTCCTCCCTCCCTACGCGCGGGCCGGGGATGTGCACCAGCCCGATGCGCGCGCCCTCGACCTCGACGACGCGCCTCTCCGGCAGCTCGGCCCGCAGCGCCGGCTCGTCCATGTTCCCGACCACCGCGTCGACGGGCGCGAGTGCCTCCAGCTCCCGAAGCACCGACGCAGCGACGACGTCGCCGGCGTGCAGGATCAGGTCGGCCCGCTGGAGCTCGCGCAGGCACTCGTCCGAAAGCCGCCGCGACCCGCGCGGCAGGTGGGTGTCGGCGATGACCGCGACGCGGATCAGACCGCGAGGAAGCGCCCGTCGCGGTAGACGAGCTCGCCGTCTGCGAACACCTCGCTGCCGGAGCGCAGGTCGCAGATCATGTCCCAGTGCAGCGCCGAGCGGTTCTCGCCGCCGCACTCCGGATACGCGCTGCCGAGCGCCAGGTGGACGGTCCCGCCGATCTTCTCGTCGAAGAGGATGTTGCGCGTGAAGAGCTGGATCGCGTCGTTCAGCCCGAACGCGAGCTCGCCCACGCGCCGCGCGCCGTCGTCCAACGCGACCATCTCCTCGAGGAAGTCCTGCGCTCGCGCCGCCGTCGCCTCCACGACCTCGCCCTCCTCGAACCGCAGCCGCACGTCGTCGACCTGCCGCCCGCTGAAGACCGCCGGGTAGGTGAAGCGGATCTCGCCGTTCACGCCCGTCTCGTGCGGTGCGGTGAAGACCTCGCCGTCGGGGAAGTTCTCCCGGCCCTCCGAGGGGATCCAGGTGCGGCCGCCGACCGCAAGGGTGAGATCGGTGCCCTCGGCCACGAGGCGCAGCTCCTCCTTCGCGCTCAGGAGCTCGGCCACGCGCTTCATCTCGTCGGCGAACGCGCGCCAGCGGGCGACCGGGTCGCCGGCGTCGAGGAAGGCGGCCGTGTAGAGGAAGTCCTCGTACTCGGCGAGCGACATCTCGGCGTCCTGGGCGGCCGCGAGGGTCGGGTAGGCGGTCAGCACCCAGCGCAGCTCGCCGTGCAGCGCACGCTCGAGGTAGCGCTCCCGCAGCTCCTGGCGCGCGCGCTGGGCGAGCGCCTGCCGCTCCGGGGAGATCCCCGTCAGCGCCTTCGTGTTGCTCGGCGACTCGACCACGATCCAGACATCCGCGCGCTCGACGTCCTCGCGCTCGGCGGGGCTGACCCAGGAGGCCTGCTCGTCGCTCCCTTCCGAGAGCACCAGCTCCTCCAGCTCCAGTGCCACCCGCATCGACGGGAGGCCGTGCGCGCGCAGCACCGCGGCGTAGAGCTCGTCCAGCAGCGGCTCGACGTTCGTCGTGCCCTGGATCACGACGAGGTCGCCGGGCTCGACCCCCGCCGAATAGCCGACGAGCACCTCTGCGAACCGGCGGAGCCGCTCAGACACTCTCGACCGCGGGCTCTGGCTGCTCGAGGAAGCGGCCGGCCCGCCAGACGAGCTCGTCGTCCGCGTAAACCTCGCCGTCGGCGCGCAGGTCGCAGACGAGGTCCCAGTGCAGCACCGACTCGTTGCGGCCGCCGAGGTCGCGGAAGGACGACCCGAGCGCGACGTGCATCGTGCCGCCGATCTTCTCGTCGAAGAGCGTGTTCTGCGTGAAGCGGTCGATCTCGTAGTTGAGCCCGAAGGCGACCTCGCCGAGGCGTCGCGCGCCGTCGTCGAGCTCGAGCAGCGCGTCGAGGTACTCGCCTCCGTGGGCGGCCTCGGCCGCGACCACGCGACCGTCCTCGAAGCGCAGCCGGACGTCGGTCACCTCCCGGCCGTGGAAGAGCGCGGGGAACGTGAAGCTGATCTCTCCCTCGGTGACGGCCTCGAGCGGGCTCGTGTAGATCTCGCCGTCCGGCATGTTGAGCCGCCCGACCGCCGGCTGCCAGCGCCGCCCCTCGACGCCGAGCTTGAGGTCGGTGCCCGGGCCGACGATCCGCAGCTCGCGCACCTCCGAGAGTTCCTGGGCGCGTGCGGCGAGCTCATCACGGACGCCCAGCCAGTGGGAGACCGGGTCGCCGGGTTCCTCGACGTGGCACGCGCGGAAGACGAAGCGCTCGTACTCGGCGAGCGACATCTCCGCGTCCTGCGCGTGGCCCTGCGTCGGGAAGAGCACGCCGCACCAGGCGAGCTCGCCCTCGGCCATCCGCTCCCAGCGGCGCTTGGCCAGCTGGTGCGTCGAGGCGATCAGCCGCTGGTGCCGCTCGGGGTCGGCGCGGGTGAGCGCGCGTGTGTTCGACTCCGACCAGATCGTGACGATCGCGTCGACCGTCTCCAGCTCGGCCTTCGCGATCGGCGAGACGAAGTCGATCTGCTCGGCGCTGCCCTCGGCGAGCAGCAGCTCGGGGAGCCGCTCCAGCTCGACCTGGACATACGGCTGCGCCCCCACGGCCAGCGCGGCGCGGTAGAGCTCGACGGCGAGCGGCGCGGCCACCGGCGGGGCGTCGATGCGGAGCACCTTCCCGGCCTCGAGGCCGAGCGAGTAATTGACGATCAGCTCGCCGAGCCGCGCGACGCGCGGGTCGTTCATCTGCGGCGGGCGCTCCTGACGCGGAACGAGCGACTGAGGAGGACGGTGGAGCGCTTCGGGTTCATCGAGGCGGTCATCCGGATCGCGAAGACGTAGCTGCCGGGCTTCAACCTGCGCGGCGGAAAGTACACCAGACGGCGCTGTGCCTTGATCACGCCTTTTGCGAACAACGTCGGCCTCGGCCACCCGTTCGCCAGCCGTCTGCCGAGGACGGCCTTGCTCGGCCCGGCCTTGAAGATCCCCGCGCGGAAGTCCGCCTGCTCGGCCGCGCCGGTCGCGAACGTCCAGCGCGTGTTCGCCCGCGGGAAGGGCTTGCGCAGGTTTCCCCAGGCCGCGACCGGCAGAACCACGCCGGTCGCGTGCTTCCAGCGAACGGGTGCCTGCTGGCAGTTGCCCTGCGTCTGCGCGAGCGTCTGCTTCACGCGCGCGTACGACGGGCGGTGAGAGTCGTCGGCGCGCTCGAGGCCGCTCTGCCAGCGGTCGAGATCGGTTTCGTCGACGAGGTGGAAGAAGCTCAGCATCCGGACGGTCAGGTCGCACTCGACCGAGGTGATCGCGTCGGCGTAGTAGTCGGCCTGCGTCTGCTCGGACACGAGCTTCAGGCCCGGAGTCTCGGCGCCGTGGTAGAGCGGCGCGAGCCCCGGTGGGATCTCGACCTGCCAGCCGACCTCGTCGAGGTCGAGCCGCAGGGGCCGCGAGAACGTCTTGCCCGTCTCGGCGAGGGTCGACTGGGCCGTGCCGTGGAACGCATCCCAGACCGCCTGCTTGATCCGGTCGAGGTTCGCGAGGCCGGCGGTCGGCCAGGCGTAGCCGACCTCGGGCGGGCCCTGCTGCGGCTGCGGGTAGGGGTGGAACGCAAGCTCGTCCATGATCGGCTTGGCGCGGCCGCTCAGCCTGTAGGCGACGCCCAAGTCGTGCAGGAACTGGATCGGCGAGCGTGAGGCGTTGCTCTTCGCGAACGGCCGGTCGTTGCCGCGCGGCGAGAGGCCGACGCCGATCACGGTGACCGTCGGATCCTGCGCCTTGAGCGCGTCGTACGAGGCCGCGAGCACCGGCAGGTACTGGGCGGCCGCGAGGGGCTTGCCGACCGTGGAGTACTGCGGGGCCCAGAAGCGCGGCTGGTTCGGCTCGTTGCCGATCACGTAGTCCTTCACGGTCGGGAACGTCTGCGCGAGCTTCTGCACGAAGGCGACGAACTTCGTCTTCGCGTCGGGGGTCGCCGTCAGGTCCTTCGCGGAGTGCGGCGCGACCGCGAAGACGATGCGCGTACCGCTGACCTGCGCCTGCGGCAGCCACTTCGCGATGTCGGCCTGGCCGGGGATCGTGAGCGGCGCCGCCGGGTCCCAGTTGACGGAGATCCGGTTGACCTTCAGGCCGACGTCGCCGAGCGTCGCGAAGAAGGCCGCGCCGTTCCCGGTCTTGCCCGCGTCCTCCGTCACGCCGACGTCGAGCCCGGCGCTCGCCACACCCGCGCACGCCAGCGCCGCACACGCGCAAACCAGCAGTCCCCTCGTCCTCCTCACTCGCACTCCTTCTCGTTTCGACCCGTCACCAGCTTTCCATCTTCTTCGGCTGACGTGAAGAAGCTCCTTAGTCCCGGAGTGCCGCGAGCACGGCGTCGAGGAGCGGGCCGGCGCCGAAGCGCACCGGGTCGTCGGCCGGGAGACCCGTCTCGGCCGAGGCCTCCGCGACCGCGGCGCGTGCTCCCTGCTCGTCGAGGTCGGCGGTGTTGAGCGCGAGGCAGGCGACACGCGCGGGCCGCAGCGGCAGCGCGATCCGCTCGTGCAGCTCGACCAGCTCCGGGAGGCTCGGCAGCGGGTGTCCGGGGTAGCCCTCGATCTCGGTCGCGTGGGCCCTGTGGCAGAGAACGAGCAGGTGCGGCGCAGCGCCGTGCATCAGGCCCAGCGTCACGCCGGAGTAAGCGGGGTGCGAGAGCGAGCCCTGCCCCTCGACGAACAGCAGCTCGCCGCCGCGGCGGTGGCCCTCGACGACCAGCTGCTCGGCCGCGCCGGCAAGGAAGTCCGAGACGACCGCGTCGACGGCGATCCCCCAGCCGGCGATCGCGATCCCGGTCTGGCCCGTCGGCACGAAGACCGAGCGCAGGCCACGGCGGCGCGACTCGAGGTCGAGCTCGAGCGCGACGGTCTTCTTGCCGATCGCGCAGTCGGAGCCGACGGTGAGGACGATCTCCGCGGGCAGCTCGAGGTTCTCGCCGGTCGGGACGTTCAGGCCCTCCGGCGGCTTGCGCAGGTCGCGCAGCTCGACGCCGTTCTCGCGCGCGAGCGCCACGAGCTCCTCGTCCTCGCTCACGAACTCGTGCAGGCCGCTCTCGAGGTCGAGGCCGGCCGCGATGCACTGCTTCAGCAGCTCGCGCCAGGCGGGCGGAAAGCGTCCGCCCTGGGTCGCCACGCCGACGACGGCCGTGGTCGGCTCGTGCGCGAGCGCCTCGGCGACGGTCGCCACGACGGGCACGCCCTCGAGCGTCTCCCCGGGCGGGCGGGTAGAGTCGAGCACCGCGACCGTCGGGTCGGGCGCGTAGCGGAGGATCCCGCGCGCCGTCTTGCCATAGTGCGGGTCGCCGGAGCGACCCTCAGCGAGGATCAGGTACCGCTTCTCTGACACCGAGCCCCGGCTCGTTCGAGGGCAGCTGCACGCCGTCGACGAAGGCGACCCCCGGCCACGGGTCCTCGACCAGCAGCAGGTTGCCGTCGAGGTCGACGTGGTCGAACAGGCTCGCGCACGCCGCGCCGGCCGCCACCGCGAGGCCGGACTCGTTCATGCAGCCGAGCATCAGCCCGAGCCCGAGGGCGCGCCCGGCATGCGCCATCCGCACCGCCTCGCGGATTCCGCCCGACTTCGCCAGCTTGACCGTCAGCCCGTGCGCCCGCTCGGCGCAGGCGGCGACGTCGTCCAGCGTGTGACAGTCCTCGTCGACGTAGATCGGGAGCGGCGAGCGTCGCTTCAGCTCCGGCCCCTCCGGGTCACCGGCCGGGAGAGGCTGCTCGCAGTACTGGACGCCGAGCTCCGCGAGCTGCGGGAGGGCCTCCAGCGCGTCGTCGAGCGACCACGCCTCGTTCACGTCCACCTGCAGCGGCACGTCGGAGACGCCGCGCACAGCCCGCACGCGCTCGACGTCCTGCCCGTCGCCCGCGCCGAGCTTCAGCTTCAGCCGCTTGAAGCGCCCGCGCACCTTCTCGGCGCGCCTGGCCATGTCGTCGGGGTCGCCGAGCCAGATCGTCCACGAGGTCGGCGGCCCCGCTCGGGGCAGGCCGAGCAGCCGCCACACCGGCAGGCCGACGAGCTTGCCGCAGAGGTCGTGCAGCGCCGCGTCGATCGCCGCCTTCGCCGCCTGCTCGCCCGGCCGCTCGCGGAGCCGCGCCTCGATCTCCTCGAACGCGAACGGGTCGTCGCCGAGCAGCTCCTCGACTTCGAGCGCGAACGCGTGCGCCGAGGCCGCCGACTCGTCGTAGCGCTCGATCGGGGCCGCCTCCCCGAACCCGCTCACGCCCTCGTGCCGGATCTCGACGTAGACCACTTCGGCCTCGTCGGAGGCCCCGCGCGAGATGACGAAGGTCTCGGCCATGCGCACGGCCGCGATCCGGGCCTCGAGCTGCACGGCGGATACCTTACGGCGCCGTGCGCCCGCCGGCCCAGTACCTGCGCGGGTTAGACCCGCACCTGCCGCGCACTGTCTGGCTCGTCCAGGCAGGCGGCGTCGTGAACTCGCTCGGCAACGGCGTGGTCGTCCCGTTCGTCGTCATCTACCTGCACAACGTGCGCGGGATCTCGTTCACGCTCGCGGGCCTCGCGCTCGCCTTCGCCGGGGTGACCGCGCTCGCGGCAGGGCTCGTCGCCGGACCGGCGGTCGACCGGATCGGCGGCCGCAACACGCTGCTGATCGGCCTCGCGCTGCAGGCGACCTCGTTCGCGCTCTTCCCGCTGATCCGCGAGCCCTGGCAGGCCTTCGCGCTGCTCGGCCTCGACGGCGTCGGCACCGCGTGCTTCTGGCCTGGCCAGTCGACGCTGCTCGCGCGCCTGACGCCCGCCGAGGACCGCCACTCCGCCTACGCGCTGCAGCGGATCAGCATGAATCTCGGCATGGGCCTCGGCAGCCTGATCGGCGGCCTGATCGCGACCACCGCCGACCCGGGCAGCTTCACACGCCTGTTCCTGCTCGACGCTGCGACGTTCGCCGTCTTCGTGCTCGTGCTCACCGGGGTCTCGGAGCCGGCGGCGCCCGGCGAAGAAGGGCAGCCGGAGCGCGGGAGCGGCTACCGCGCGGTGCTGCGCGACCACAACTTCGTCGCGCTGCTGGGGCTGAACGTGCTCTTCGTGGCCGTCGGCTACGAGGTCTTTGCGCTGCTGCCGCCGTTCGCCAAGAACTACGCGGACGTGAGCGAGCGCTGGGTCGGGATGATGTGGCTCGCGAACACGCTGCTGATCGTGCTCGTCCAGCTGCCGGTCTCGAAGGCGCTCGAGGGCCGGCGCCGCATGGCCGCGCTCGCGTTGATGAACGTTCTCTGGGCGGTCGCGGCGCTCGTCGTGCTCGGGGCCGGCATCCTGTTGACGGCCAGCTCCGCGGCGTTGGCTTTCATCCTCGCCACGATCGTCTTCGGCCTCGGGGAGACCTTGCAGGGCCCGACGCAGGCGCCGCTCGTCGCGGACCTGGCGCCCGAGCGCCTGCGCGGGCGCTACTTCGCGCTCGGCTCGATGTCGTGGAGCGCCGGCTCGATCCTCGGGCCGGCGGTCGGCGGCGCGCTGCTGGACTGGCACCCGCTCGCGGTCTGGCCGATCGCCGCCGGCGTCTGTGTCTTCTCCGCGTTCGGGTGCCTCGCGCTCGAGCGCAGCCTCCCGCCGCGCCTCCGACGCACGCCGAAGCCCGAGACCGTGACGGTGACGCCGCTCACACCGCCGCTAGACTTGGCGGCCGAGCGCCTGTAGCTCAGGGGATAGAGCGCGCGCCTCCGGAGCGCGAGGTCGCAGGTTCGATTCCTGCCAGGCGCATTTCCACCCTTGTCCACAGCGGCGTTCCGCTTGTTCAAGCGGTCAGGCGTGTCGCTGATGCCCGCCGAGGCGCGTCCGGTGCAGACCTGGATGCAGACCTGGAAGCCTGATCGGTCAGGCCCCGAATACGGCCGGATCTCCTCGAGGCGGTGAGGGGCCCGGATCGGCGAGCACGTCGGCCAGCGCAGCCTGCGCGTGACGGCCGACACCTACAGCCATGTGCTTGCCGACGAGGGCGAACTGAACTACCCGGAGTTGCTCAGGCGGTAGCTCTTGCCCGGGACAGCGTGCGGGAATGTCACCCGATGGCACCGGCACGGCCGGTAAAGAGCGTCTGCGAATCGACGAAGCAGATTGGGTTGTTGAATGGGTCGCTGGCGTAGAAGCTGCGCTCGCCCCAGGGTCTGACCTCGATAGCCGTCAGGTCTCGGCAGCCCGCTTCGCGTGCCCGTTCGCATGCGGCATCCAGGTCGTCGACGCTGAAGTAGACGTTCTGAGGATTCGGCCCGACCTGCTCGGGGTCACCGTCGGCCAGCGCGTCATAGCAGGCGAGGATCGTGCCTCCGCAGTCGAAGTAATGTCGGCCGCCGGATACACGGCTGCCCGGCATGTCTAGCAGCTGAGCGTAGAAGGACGCCGCCGCCTCGATGTCAGTGACCGGGAGGATCACTCGAAAGAGGCGAGGTTCGGACACGCAGGAGAGTCTGACCCGCCATCAGAATCGGCTCAAGTCTCCGTGCTGGGTGAGGCTCACGAACTGACGTGGGCCAGCGTGCGGGAATGTCACTAGAGCGGGGAAGAGATTGTCGGCCCGAGGTCATACAATTCGGAAGAAGGAGGCAAGCGCACTGAACCTGTGGAAGCGATACGTAGCTCGTCGGCACCGCAAGCAACACGAACGCATCGAAGCTGAGCGTGCGCGACAGAAGGCGCTTGGAGGGCAAGATGCCCAAGAGGAAGTTCGCAACGTCGCGGAAGGCTCCGCCGCTGCCCAGGGCACCTTCGGCCTCGGCCCTTAGGTCTCGCCTGCCCCAGTGTTCCGGAATGACCCCTGACGCGCGTTCACCATACGCATGTCGGCCGTTGGCTGGCCGACAGATCAGCCGCTCGAGGTCGCGCGTTCCGCCGCAACCGCAAGCGCTGTCTCGTACTCGTCAGCGGTGATCCGAACGACACCCACCTCGAAGTCAGCTCTAGCCCCTGCTGATCGATCGACCTGCGACAGCACGGTGCTCATCGGTACCGGCGGGTCCCATTCCTCGACGTGAGCCAGCAACACACCACCGGGGGAATCGCCCGGGTAAGCCTCCTTTTCCGGCGGTGTCCAATCGTGGACTGCTGAGACGAGCTCGGCGCGGGCGATGAACTTACGCTCCGGTGCGGCCAGATAGACGAGGGCGAGGTCACCCGGGGCAAGCGCGTCCCGGTGCGGCTCCTCTGCCCCGACGCTCCACATCCTCGCCCGCAGCAGTCCGCTGGCCTGGGATGCGTCGCCCCCTACGAGGTTGAAGATGTAGTGCGCCACCCCGGCGAGCGTACCGCGGGCACTCGGCTGGGCGAATGTTCAGGAATGTTCCCCGGAGGTCGCGCTCTAAGATAGAGGGGCGTGTCGCTGCCGGTGACGCTTCCCCTCATCGACCACTTGGCCCTGCGAGTACGTGACGAGAGACGCAGCCGCACCTTCTACGAGCGGGCCCTCGAGCCGTTCGGCGTGAAGGTAGTGGAGAGCTCGCGGGGGCCTGGGTTCGCCATCGAGGGCGGTGGAGATTTCTGGATCGAGGAAGGGGAACCCCCGGCCGCTCCCGTTCATGTGGCCTTCGCCGCAGCCGACCGAGCCACCGTCGACAAGTTCCACCGCGCCGCTGTCGAAGCCGGCGGCCGCGACAACGGCGCGCCGGGTCTTCGCCCGCATTACCACACCGGGTATTACGCAGCGTTCGTCATTGACCCGGACGGGAACAACGTCGAAGCGGTCTTCCACGGGGACCGCCAGCTGCCAGCCACGTAACGCTCGCTTGGGCCAGTGTTCCGTAATGACGCCTGAACGGCCGGGCGCGAATGGCGGTTCTGCCCGCCTCGCTGCGTTCGCGAATGACACCTAGACGGAACTTCCATCGGGGCTGCCGGCGTAGACGCGCGACACGCGGGGGAAGCCTCGGCTCCCCCCGCGCTCACCGGCCGACGCGGTAGCGCACGTGCGTCGCGAGCGGCGAGTGGATAACCTCGACCGGCTCGAGACGAGGATCGGCGACGCTGTCGAAGAGCCGCTCACCGGAGCCGAGCAGGACGGGGACGAAGTCGAGGACGAGCTCGTCGATCACGCCTGCCGCAAGCGCTTGGCGCACGGTCGACGCGCCGCCGGCGATGTCGACTCCGCGATCACCTGCGGCCTCCGAGGCGCGCGCGAACGCGGCGTCGAAGCCGTCGCCGACGAAATGGAACGTCGTCCCGCCCGCGAGCTCGATCGGCTCGTGCTCGTAGTGGGTGAGGACGAAGACCGGAGCGTGGTACGGCGGCTCGTCGCCCCACCAGCCGCGCCAGTCGCCCTGCCACGGACCGCGAATCGGCCCGAACATGTTGCGTCCCATCACGTACGCGCCGCGTGGGCGCAGCAGCAGGTCGCGCGCGCAGGCGTCGGCGTCGTGCAGCGGCTCGTCGAGATGCCAGTGATGCAGCTCGATACCGCGACGGCCGAGAGGGTGCTCGAGGCTTTGGTCCGGTCCTGCGACAAAACCGTCGAGCGAAATGGACATGTGACAGGTGGTTTCGCTCATGCTGCTTCGACCGCGCCGGTGCGCAGAAATCATCGGTGTACCTGTCACATTCTTAGCGTGCAGGCGGCAACGTCCGGGTCTTCCGCGTCGCAGAGCACCACGTTCTCCAGTCGCAGCGCTTGACGAGGCCGTCTGGCTTGGGCGAGCCTTTGATGCATCGCCTGTAGGCGGTCACGAGCGGGCTCGACCTGCAATCCCCACCGAGATTAGCTCGAAGGCGGCAAGGTTCGTCCTCTACGACTACGGAAACGTCGCGATCATCGAGTCAATGCTCGAGCCCGGAGCCGGGGGAGGCCCTCTTCCTGGGCGCATGACCCTGCAGATGCCAGACACGCTCTTGGGTCCGAGTTCGGCGACGAGCGTAGGTCTGGAGCTCAGCCGGGACGGCGTGTTCGTCCTCGCGACCAAGTCTCTGCACGGGAACTACGTGCTGGATCGCGCCCGCGCCCTGCGAATTGCCCGTGCGCTGCGACCGGTGCCGCTGCCCCTAGCTGTCCCACCCACTGTGTGAGACGCGGCCGCTGCGAGCTCGATTACGCAAACCACCCTTGGTAACGCGGCCGCTCGCCTGGGCCAGCGTGCCGGAATGTCACCCGAGGGGGTCTGCGCGACGGGCTTCGTCACGTCGATGCGCGCCCTTAGCGCTCGTCTTCGTGCGGGTGCAGAACGTTGGGCGTGGGCGTCACCAACCCACCGCTACTGGACGGCGATCCGGCACCTTGAGAGATTCGGATCGAAAGGCGATCGGATGCCAGCGCCTTCGCCTCGGCCTCGACCGTGCTGTTTGTGTCGATGTCTCGACCACGGAACCGACGCCTGAGCGAGCGGAGTAGGTGCATGGGAGTGATTCTAGACGCGTTGCGGCGGGGCGTCGCTCGTCTGGGCCAGCGTGCGGGAATGTCACCAGAACGCCTCACGATGCGGGGAGGATCTCGTCGATTTGCCGGTCGACGTTGACGCCGCGCAGCTCCTCGAGGTCGGGCGAGCACTCTCGCGGCAGGGCAACGGCCAAGCCGGCCGCGCGCGCCTCGTCGCGTGTTCCGTCGCGAGCCAGCGAATCGACGACGGCCGCGTGAAGGGAGCGAAGGTAGCGAAGATCGGCCTCTGCGACGCCGAGAGCCTCCTCGGCTGCGAGCGGCGGACCGTGGCCCGGAATCACCGTCTCCGGGGGGTCTTCGCCAAGCAGATCGATCAAGCCGGCCAAGGTCAGCCGATACGCGGCCGGCGAAGTCGCAAAGGGAAACTCGACCGCCGAGAGGTAGTCGCCGACGACGAGTAGGCCGAGCTCACGAAGCCGGAAGCCGCTGCCATCGGGGGTGTGGCCGACGAGCGGGAACGTCTCGACGACGAATTGGCCGAGCGCGACCGCAGAGCCGCGCGCGAACGTCTTGTCGACGCGCGGGGATCCCGAGGGGACGAAGCCATACGCGTCGGCAGCGCGCTGGATGGATTGAACGCGCGAGCCGTCCTCCACCTTCGCTGCCGTCTCCTCGCCCATCGCGACCACCGCATCGGGGAACCCGCCGATGCCGCAGACGTGGTCCCAGTCCCCGTGCGTAATCAGCACCTGCCGGACCGGAGTGCCAAGCTCTTGGGCCCTACGCTCGATCCCGGCCACTTCGTCCGCCGAGATCGCCGGGTCGACAACAAGCGACTCGCCTTCCGCAACCACCAGCAGAGAGCTCGTTCTCCAGAGGAAGGCCTCGAAGCGTTCCCATCCGGGCGTCGGCATCTGCGCGAATCTAATCCGAACGAAGCAGGCCCCAGTGCTCGAAGCAAGCCCAACAGCAGGTCGGGGCTCATTCCGGCTGCCTGGGCGAGTGTGCGCGAATGTCACTTGAGCGTGCCCGCAAGTCATGCTCCCGGCTAGGTTCAGATGATGGCCTCGCCTCCGCGCTTCATTGAGACCGAGCGGCTACGTCTCGTGCCCTGGAGCGATGCCTATTCGGACCGGTTCGCCGATCTATGTGCGGAGGCGGAGGCGATGCGTTTCATCAGCCGAGGCAGGCCACTACCACGGGTCGTCGTCGATGAGATCCTGCGACGAACGCGAGAGATGTGGGAGCAGTACGGTTTCGGGCCATGGGCTGCACTTGAGAAGGGCAGTGGTCGCTGGATAGGGCGCGTTGGGTTGAACTTGCTCGATGACTGGCCGGGTGCGGACAAGTGGGAGGTCGGGTTCGAGCTTGTTCCCGCCGCATGGGGACAGGGCTATGCGACGGAGGGTGCTCGTCGCACGATCCGCTTCGCATGGAACGAGACGCCACTGAAGCGGGTCATCAGCGTCACCGTCCCTGACCATCTCGCCTCACGAAGAGTCATGGAGAAGTCGGGCATGTCGCTCCAAGGCGAGCTTGCCTTCAGGGAAACGACGGTCGTCTGGTACGCGATCGATCGTCCTTCGTCGCGGCGATAAACACGGCGACGTGCCCGAGTGTGCGGGAATGTACCCTGAGCGACTTCGACCCGGTCCCCCGCGGTCCGTAGAATCAAGGCCGAGGCGGGAGTCGTGATTTCGCTCATAGCGAGGGAGGCCCCGCAGGGGGCTATGTGGGGCCCGGAGGTGCTCCACATGCCGGGGCTCGAACTGTTGCGCTCGAGCCTTGAGCGACAGCTGCCCGATCCTCCGATGACGAAGCTCAGCGGTCTGCGGTTGTCGGAGGTCGGCCTCGGGATGGCGACCACGTTCATGCCCGCCAGCGAGTGGTGGCAGTCCGGGGCGGGGGTGTTCTTTGCCGGCACGACTGCCTTCGTCGCGGATCTGGCGCTCGGCTGTTCTGTGCTCACCAGTGCCCCGGCGGGGATGGGCGTAACGACGTCCGAGCTGTCGGTGAGCTACCTTCGCGTGCCGACGCTCAGAAGCCAGACGATCATCGGGCGTGGCCGTCTGATCCACGCGACTCGCTCGCTCGGTCTGGCGGAGGCAACGCTCGAGGACGCGCGGGGTCGGCTGCTTGGCCACTCCTCGTCGCGCTGCGTGCTCGTCCGCATCGATCCTGAGATTCTCGCTGCACGGCGTCTTCCCGAGGCTCCCGCATCGGATGCGGCTGAGCCGTACCTGCGCGAGGTGGAGGGAGAGGTCTACGGCCCGGAGTACTGGGAGGCCACGCCGGGCCTGACCGTGATACAGCAATTTGTGGAGGGGACGTTCGTCCCTCCCTGCTTCCGTCTCATGGGCTTGCGGGGCGTCGAGGCAGATGAGGGAGCGATGACGGTTGCGATGCCCGCCTCGGGATGGCTCTGCAACGCATTCGGAGTCCTGTATGGCGGTGCGATCGCGTTCCTTGCCGACGCGGCGCTCACCATGGCCGCCGCGACAACCGTTCCGGCGGGCACCGCGTTCAACACGATCGACCTGAAGCTGTATTTCCTGCGACCGGCCGTGCCCGGGGATGGCGAGCTGATCGCCCGTAGCAAGCTCGTGCATCGGGGTCGCACGATCGCGGTGGTCAACTGCGAGATCACCGGTCCCGACGGAGCCCTGATCGCGCAGGGCACCGGGTCGGTGCTGATCCTGCCGGGGCGACACTGGGAGCGTCCGGTCCAGGTCGCCGACGAGCTCGGCGGCGAGTCGGCACGAGTCCTGACGACAGTGCTCTTTACTGACATGGTCGACTCGACACGTCGCGCGGCTGAGATCGGCGACGAGCGCTGGCGCCGATTGCTGGCGGAGTATCACGCGGTCGTTCGGGAGCAGATCCGCCGCTTCCGCGGCCGTGAGGTGGACACAGCCGGCGACAGCTTCCTTGTTGCGTTCGACGGCGCCGCCCGCGCCGTCCGGTGCGCAATGGCGGTCCGCGAACGCGTCCGGCGACTCGACCTCGATGTCCGCTCGGGGATTCATGCCGGCGAATGCGAGGAGAGCGGCGGCAAGCTGGTCGGCATCGCCATACACATCGGATCGCGCGTTGAAGCAGCGGCTCAGCCGGGTGAGATCCTCGTCTCGAGCACCGTCAAGGATCTCGTCGGCGGCTCTGGAATCGAGTTCGAAGATCGCGGCAAGCACACACTCAAGGGCCTCTCGGACGCCTGGCATCTATACGCAGCGCCCGGCTGAGACGCAGAAGTCCCAGCGCGAGGCCCCTGCGGCCGGGCTCGTCACGGCGGCTCAAGGTCGCGGTAGAGCCGATTCTTCCGAGGGCCTGCACCTTCGCCTGTGCGAGCGTCCTCTTACTTGACGATCGGATGGTGCAGACCCCGGTGCAGACCTCGCGCTAGAGAAGGTGCCGGTTTGCAGGGGGTTCGATTTCGCCAGGCGCATAAACCCTTAGAAGGCGGTCTCCAGGCGCGATCGTTACTTGGGAATGCAGCCGGAGGTCGCTGCTTGCGAGACGACGAGCTTCCCATCCACCGTCTCGGCACTAACAGATGATGCCCCCCACGTGCAGGGCGCTTGGTCATGCCTCGCGCCGGTGGCCTGTGCCGACTTCAGCGCGAGCACGCCCACGAGCGCGGCGACAACGAGGCAGACTCTGACGAAGAGACGTAGGCCGCAGAACCTCACAGGCCCGAGGATGCCGAGTCATGAGTTGGAGCGCCATGGGCCGCGTGGCTCATCTTCGACCTCGGCGAGTCCTATCGCAGTGCGTCCCTCGAAGGCTTCCACAGCCAAGGCACGCAGGTGGCCCATGACGAAGCTCCCGCAGTTCAACCTCACGGACGTGGGAACTGCCGACAGTCGTCCAACGTGTGACGACGAATCGGACGCTCAGGTCGCCTGGTGTCGTGGCGGCTCTTGGCGGCGCGGCCTGCTCAGTACCACTTGCCCCGCGCGAACCCGCCGAAGGCGACGAGCCCGATGAGCGTGACGATCAGCCCGATCCAGAAGCTCCAGACGATGATCAGGATGATCCCGAGAATGACGATGATCCCGCCAAGGGTTATCCCGCCGTACTTGCGCTCGGCCATGCGCCTCTCCTCCCGTGTCGAATGTCCTGCGCCTGCACTCAGTGCATGCGAGCGATGTTCCCTACCGCCGCGAGCGTAATGAGGATCGCGCACCCTGGCAATGCTCCGTCAGCGGGCGACAACTCTCGCTCCCGCGGGGCGGGCGGTCTCCCCGCGTAGCGCCGTTCGGGTTGTGTCGAAGCGCGCTCTGGACGTAGGGTAAGCGAGCCTTTGCAACGTTTCATACTTTCAGCAGGCGTGGAGATGAGACGCATTACGGCACTCGCAGCTATTACTGCCATGGCAATCTTCCTCGCATGGCCCGGAACTGCGGGGATAAGGGTGAGGTGGGTCTGTGACGTCCCCGGCGAAGGGCAGGTGACTTTCGTATCGGTCCCGGACGCTGCCCGGCACGGGATTGACACGGCCAACGCGCACGCGGGTCAGACGTTCAACCGTCAGTTCGGCGAGGTGCATCGTCGTACAAGACTGAACGACGCGTTCGCCCAGCCACCGGCACCTCCGCCTCACTCGTCATCGCCGGATGGCCCCTCTGAGAGCGGCGCGCGGGCAGTCGAGGTCCGACCTACGCCAGCCGCCTGAGGAGCCAGATCGCACCGAAGGCCGCGAAGACGAACAGGGCCAGAGCCACACTTTCATCGACCAAGCTCTGCCCTTCGTTACGCTCGCCGAGCGAGCCGGCGATGACCGCAAGCGAGGTGAACAGCTTCATCTGATTCACCTCCCTCCGCAGCTTGCCGCACGCAAGAGAGTTCGCCGCATACACACCTGCCATCGTCGCGACGGGTCGGAGACTCCATCCCTCGTGCCGGTGGTTCAGGCCGACGTGTGTTGCCGAAGCCACGACGAAACCGCACCGATGCGAGTCGCGTATTCCTGCGTGAAAGGAGGTGATCCCAGGTGACATTCTCGCGAAGGACCCTCTGGGTCGGAGCAGCGGTCGTTGCAGTCGTCGTTGCCATCGCGCTCGTCCTCGTCTACTCCGGCGGTGGCGGTGGCGGCGGCTATTAGTCGGTCGCGGATGCTGGCGCACTGCACCGGCCACGAGCCGGCGGCGCGGGAGGGATCCCTCCCGCGCCCGGGGCCGTGTGGTGCCTACCTCGCGTCCGACTGGCGGAGTTCAGCGCGTGATCCGGCCGCTCAGGCTTTGAGAGATCCCGCCTAGTCGTCGCGTTCCTCAGGCACGGACAGGATTGGAACCTCCGCGTGGAAGTGGAGGTAGCCGTTCACGCTGCCGAGTAGCCCCTCTTGCGCGCGGCCGCGCCCGCGCGTTCCGAGCACGATCAGGTCGTAGGCCCCGCGCCTGAGCTCTTTCGCGATTGCCGGCCCTGCATGCCCTCGGGCCCGAACGGTGTGGGCCGTGACGTCGTCGGGGACGAGTCGCTGGGCTTCGTCGAGGACGCCTGCGGCCCACTTGTCGAGCTCGGCGCCCATCGTCTCGCTGCTGGTACCGGCCAGGGTGACGTAGCTCGAAGGCAGCGGCGCGACTGTCATCAGCGTCAGCTTGGCGTTGGTGGCTCGTGCCAGGTCGACGGCATGCTCGAGCGCTCGCCGCGAGGAGGAGGAACCGTCGATGCCAACGAGGATGTTCAGAAACACGAGTCCGGAGGAGCTTGAACGACGGCGACCTGATCCGCCTTCCCGCCGCTAGACCTTCCGGATCGAGACCTCCCCTTGCTTGTCGACCTCGACCAGCTCGCGGCGATCGCGGAAACCCCACTGCCGCCGCACCAGCACCGCGCGGTACTTGTTGTGGCCGACGAGCACCGCCTGGTAGTCGGGCTTCGACTCGAGCCTGCGCCCGTGGGCCGTCAGGTCCGCGACGGCGCGTTCGAGAGCCGCCTTTCGCTCGTCCGTCGACCTGGTCGTGTCGCGTGCGCCTGCTTCCGGGATCTCCTGCGCCGTGGTCATGGCAACCCTTTCCGAATGAACGTCTGTGACCACTCCATCTACATCTGCTGAGTCGCCTCTCGGCATCGGACTGCGCCCCGATTCGAGCGTGTGGTCAAGTACGCACCAACCTCGGTGACATTCACGAGGCGGGAGGCGGCACTGATGTTCGAGGTGTGCAGGCCGTATCCGGCGCGGGCGCTTCGACGTTCACTCAGCGGCCCCACAACTGAAACAGGAGGCGTTTGATGCTTCTCTGGCTACTCGTACTCGCATTGATCATCTTCGCGGTCGCCGGCGGCGTCGCACTCAGCAACTTTCTCTGGCTGGTGCTGATCGTCGCGCTCGTGGTCGCAGTCTTCGCGTTGCTCTCAGGGCGACGCGCGGTCTAGACACAGGCCGGCCCCGTCCCAGGCGTCGGCCGGCCGAGACGTTCTGACGCGAGGAGCGGCGGGAGCGAGTTGCTCCCGCCGCTCCTTTGCTCATCCTTGACCCATGGCCCTGACCGTCGCGATCATCCTCGCGCTGTTCGCGCCGTGGCCCCTGAACCTGATCCTGGTACTCGGAGGCCTCGGGATCGAGGCGGTCGAGCTCACCTGGGGGCTCCGGCTGGCCCGACGCTGGCGACCGCGGACCGGAGCCGAGGCCATGATCGGCCAGGTCGCCGAGGTCGTCGTTCCATGTCACCCGACCGGAAAGGTCCGCGTCCAGGGCGAGCTGTGGGAGGCCCGCTGCGCCCACGGAGCGGACGCGGGCGAGTCCGTGCGCATCGAGAGACTCGATGGCCTGACGCTTGTAGTGGCCCCCGTCGGCCCGGAAACCTGACGGCACGGACCGGGGCCTCACCCGATCGGGACGATGCGGCCGGCGCGGCCGCTTGCGAGTATGTGGCCATGTTCAGGAAGTCGAAGACACGGCGACTGCGCGAGGCGCAGGTCGAGGCCAGGGCCGCAGTGCTCCTGACCCGGATCATGTTCGCGGAGCTCGCCAGGTGGACGTACGAGGGCGCGCGGAAGCGGCGGGCGCTGGAGCTCGGCGCACTCGCCGTGGGCCTTACGACCGCGGGCGTCGTCGCAAGGCACGCCATCCACCGCGAACACGCTCCGACGCCCGCCGCCTGATCCCCGGGCATCGACGTGCCGACCCTCGCCGAGCCGAGGGAGGGCACTGCCATGGCCGCCGGCGATCGTTATCGTTGACGACCAGTCGTGTTCGAGGTGGAGACACGGAGCCTCCCGGGTGTTCCCACCGCGGTCGGCAGCGCGCAGGGCTTCACGCTCGTCGTCGACCGGCCGGCCGACGCGGGCGGCGGCGGGCTCGGGTTCAACGGCGGCCAGCTCCTCTACCTCGCGATCGCCGGCTGCGTCTCGAACGACCTCTTCCGCGAGGCGCGCGCCGAGGGGATCGAGCTGACGAGCGTTTTCGTTCGCGTTCGCGGCGACTTCTCGGGCGAGCCGCCAGTCTCGGAGCCGATCGAGTACGAGGTCGAGGTCGAGGGCGACGCCCCGCGCGAGCGGCTGGACGAGCTCGTCGCAGCGAGTCGACCGGATCGCGGAGATCCCGAACTCGCTCCGGAACGGCACCACGGTAGAGCTGACGCGCCGCGCCTGACCGTTCGAGGGGCCGGCGTGAGCGCGTTGGTAACGGCGCGACGCCGAGGTGTCAGCGCGCCGACGGGCGCTCGCCGCGCGCGACCGTCGCTCACGACCCTGCGGAGCTGGGTCGGGTTCCGCGGCTGCAGCCACTTTGCGTCGTGCCCCTGCTTCTCGAGATTCGAGACCAGCCGGACGAGCTCCTTGCGTCCGGCGAGCGTCTTGCGGATCGCAAAGAAGTCGAACTTCGCGTGGACGTCGGCGCCACGCAGATCGTTGGCGATCTCGTCGGCGAGGCCACTGGTACCGCAGGGGTCGTTCGTCCCCCCGAAGAAGACCCACATCGACGGGGATTCCGCCTTGCCGGCCCTGCTGTAGCGCAGGAAGTCGTTGGCTCCCTGGCCGACGGCGCCGGAGAGGTCGGCGATCCGCGCGGGCCGGGACTGGGCAAGCGCGGACGCGACCTCCTCGTCGTTGTGCGTGGCGAAGGCGACTGAGGGCGGCTGGTAGACCGTGTCGCAGACGCTGCCGACGAAGCGGAGGCCGACGAGGACATCCGGCTGGTTGCGCACGAAGCGGAGGACTTCCCGCTCGACCGCCTCGAGCTTCGTGTCGCCTCCGCCGAACGGGACGCGCATCTCCGACGAGCTGTCGACGATGAACAGCACGCTGCGCTGCACCGGCTTCGGCGGCGGGAAGATCTTGTTGTAGAGCTGGATCACCCCGAGGATCAGGCCCACGAGCGCACCGAGGGCGCCGACGATCTTCACGGGGTTGGGCAGACGCCTGATCGCCGCCACCGTCGTCGTCCAGCGGCTCATCCGATCTCGCCTGCGGCCATTCGCGGTCCTCCTCGCGCCGAGAGCCGAGGCCGCAGTGCACCGGCTCCGTCGCCACGGCCAAGCTTGCTCGGAGCCGAAGCCGAATTCAAGGCCGCAGCCGCGCGGCATCGCGGCCTCTAGGCAACACGTCACTTGCGCAGTAGGCTCATGCGGCGCTGAACCCAGTCGCCTCGTACTTCCAAAGCCTGAAGCCGCAACTCCCGCGTCCGGTCTGGGTGCTGGAAACGGGCGGCGTCGCAAACTCGCTCGGGAACGGGATCGTGATCCCGTTCCTCGTCATCTACCTGCACGAGGTGCGAGCGATCGGGCTCGAGACGGCGGGTGCGGTGGTCGCCGTGCTGCTCGGGATCGGCGTCGTCGGCAGCCCGCTGGCCGGCCGGCTCGTCGATCGCATCGGCGCGCGCACGACGCTCATGTGCTCGCTCGCGCTGCTCGCCGCGGGCTACGGCGGCTTTCCGTTCGTGCGCGGCGCCTGGCTCGCGTTCGTCCTGGCGGCGATCGCAGGCGCGGGCAACGCCGGCTTCGCCCCGAGCCACTCGAGCCTGCTCGCCGCCCTCACCTCGGGCGAGCAGCGCACGACCGCCTACGCGTTGACCCGCGTCACCGACAACCTCGGCTTCGGGATCGGCGGCCTGATCGGCGGCCTGATCGCGACGACGCAGGTTCCCGAGAGCTACACCCTGCTCTTCGCGGTCGACGCCGGAACGTTCCTCGCGTTCATGGGGCTGCTGCTGTTCGTGCCCCAGCCGCCGCGCACCCCCGCCGCGGGCACCGCGGCCGGCGGCTACCGCCAGGTTGCGCGCGACCGCCCGTTCGTCGCGCTGCTGGCGCTGACCGCGCTGCTCGTCACGGCCGCCTACGCGCAGGTGGCGACGATGCTGCCGCCCTACGTGAAGGAGCACGCCTCCGTGGGCGAGGCCGGGATCGGCGCGATCTTCTTCGTCAACACGCTCGTGCTGGTGCTCGCCCAGCTCCCGTTCGCGAAGGCGCTCGGCGGGCACAACCGGCTGCGTGCAATGGCGGCGGCCGGGGCGATCTTCAGCGGCACGTGCCTCGGCGTCCTCGCGGCTGGCACCTGGCTCGACGGCAGGGCGGCGGTCGTGCTCCTCTGCGGCGTGATCGTCGCGTTCAGCATCGCGGAGTGCGTGCACGGCGCCGTGAACAACCCGCTGATCGCCGACCTCGCGCCGCCGCAGCTGATCGGCCGTTACATGGCGCTGCGCACCACGGCCTGGCAGATCGGCTTCCTCGCCGGCCCCACCCTCGGGAGCATCCTGCTGATGCGCTCGCCGACGGCGCTCTGGTGCGGCGCCGCCGCGGCCTGCGCTCTCGCCGCCGTCGGGTTCCTGCTCCTGGAGCGGCAGATCCCTCCGGAACTGGCCGTTGCGCCGGGCCCGGAGCGGGTTCGGCGCAAGGCTTTCGGGGTACGATGGCGAACGACGATGAGAGTCGACGACCCCCTCAGTCCCGGTGCCGAGCCTGCCCCGCATCAAGCGCCCGAGACCTCGCACGCAGGCGAGGGACGTCGACACACGGCCTGAGCCGCGCCTCGCAGAGCTCCACGCACACGGCCTGACCTGGGTTCATCTCGACGCGCCCACGCTCGAGGAGGCGCAGCAGCTCGCCGAGCGCTACGGGTGGCACCCGCTCGACCTCGAGGACGTGCTCTCGCGCCGCCAGCGCCCGAAGGTCGACGAGTACCCCGACTACCTGTTCGGCGTCCTCCACTTCCCGGTCTACGACAAGGCGATCCAGCGCCTGAACGCGGCCGAGCTCGACCTCTTCGTCGGCAACGGCTGGCTCGTGACGCTGCCTGCCGTCGAGCTCCTCCCCGTGACGCGGCTGTTCGGCCGCTGCGAGGAGGACGAGGAGCTCCGCGACCAGCTGTTCGCGAAGGGCTCGGGCTACCTGCTCTACCACATCCTCGACGACCTCTTCGACTACTGCTTCCCGATCCTCGACAAGATCGGGCACAAGCTCGACTCGGTCGAGGACGACCTCTTCGAGAAGCGCGCCGAGGAGGTCGTACGCGACCTCTCGAACGTCAAGCAGGAGATCATCTCCTACCGCAAGATCATCAAGCCCGAGCGCTCGACCCTGCGGCTGCTCGAGCGCCAGATCGAGCGCTTCCTGCCCGAGGACCTCGAGCTCTACTTCGACGACATCGTCGACGCGAGCGAGCGAATCTGGGACCTTCTCGACAACTACAAGGAGGTCGTCGAGGCGCTCGAGGACACGAACGAGTCGGTCATCTCGCACCGCCAGAACGACGTCCTGCGCGTGCTCACGGTCGTGACGGTGATCCTGATGCCGCTCACCCTGATCACGGGGATCTTCGGCATGAACGTGCACTTCCCCGGCTTCGAGACCGGTGCCGCGTTCTGGGCGATCGTCGGCTTCATGCTCGGGCTAGGCGCGGGCCTGACCGCGTTCTTCCGGCTCAAGCGCTGGCTCTAGATGTCGCGCCCGGCGCGGCTGTTCTTCGCCCTCGCGCTGGGAGTGGTCGCGTCGGCCGCGGTCGTGACGGTGGTCGCGCTGCTGGCCGGCACGGGGACGAGCGGTCGCGTCTTGCCCTCCTGCGCGCAGGCCGCGTCGCCGATCTCCCGCCCGCGCGACCTGCCGAGCTCCTTCCCCTTCCCGGACGGCACGGTGTTCACCGCGCGCTATCGCAACCGCCTGACGCACGGCGTACCGCAGGTCGACGGGCGGATGCCACTCGGCCTCGCGCAGGCGACACGGTTTCTGAACGACAGGCTCCTTCGCGCCGGCTACCACGTCGGCTACCGCGAGCGCAGCGCGCGCGAGCTCTACGCGTTCTACGAGACCTCGGGGTACGGCGGCCACCTGAGCGTGAAGCCCCTCACGGGCTGCGCGGGGGCGACGGCGTTCTCGGTCTCCGCCCGCCCGAGGCCCCTCGGCCGGAACAACTCGCAGTGATCGGCACAGCCTCTTACTGAGGTTGAGGCGCGCCTGCGTCGTGCGCGATCGCCGCGGTCGGCTCGGCCGTCAGCAGCGGCAGCGTCAGGACGAACGTCGTCACGTGGTCGCGCCCCTGCTCGCCCCAGATCTTGCCGCCGTGGGCCTCGACGATGCCACGGCAGATGGCGAGCCCGAGGCCCGCGCCGCGGATGCCGCGCTCGTTCGCGTTGCGACCCCGGTAGAAGGGCTCGAAGATCCGCTCGAGCTCCGCGGGCGGGATGTCGCCCCCGCGGTCGGCGACGCTGACGAGGGCGTCTCCGTCTTCGGCGAGCAAGCCGACCTCGACCGGCGAGCCGGGGTCGGAGTAGCGGGCGGCGTTCTCGAGCAGGTTGTCGAGCACCTGCTCGATCCGGAGCGGGTCGGCGAGGACCGGCACGTCCTCGTCGGGAAGGCGGAGCGTGACGGCGTGCCCGCTCTCCTCGAGCTTCGGCCGCGCCTTGTCGATCGCTCTCGTGATCAACGAGCGCAGCGCGATCGGCTCCTGCTCGATTGGCAGGCGCCCTGCCTGGAGCCGGCTCACGTCGAGCAGCTCGTCGATCATGTGCTCGAGCTTGTCCGTCTCCTCGTCGATGATCTCGAGGAAGTGGCGGCGCGTCGAAGGCTCGATCGGCGTGTCCTCACGCAGGAGCGTCGTCGCGTAGCTCTTGATGAACCCGAGCGGCGTGCGCAGCTCGTGCGAGACCGCCGAGATGAGCTCGCTGCGCATCCGCTGAACCTCGTGCTGGGCCTCGAGCCGGCGGAGCTCGCCGGCGAGGCGGGTGTTCTCGACCGCGACCGCGATCTGGTCGCAGATCGCGGTCAGGATCGGGCGCTCCTCGGGGGTCGGGAGCTCGCCGTGCCGACGGCCGAGGGTGAGCACCCCGAGGACGCCGCTCGGCCCGCGGAGGGGAAGAACGGCGAGCGCCTCGGCCGTGACTGCGCAATCGGCGTGGAGCCGCTCCCGCTCGGCGCGGTCGAGGTAGAGAGGCTGCGCCTCCGCGCTCGCGGCGAGGCAGAAGCGGTCGGTGCAGCTCGCACACGGGAACTCGCTCCAGCTCCCCCGCGCGACGGTCTCGGTCGCCCGCCCGCCCCCGTCCTCGAGCAGGCGCACGGCGGCAGCGTCCATGCCAGTCTGCTCGAGCACGACGTCGAGGCAGCGCTCCAGCATTCCTCCGAGGTCGTGCGCCTCGTTCGCCGCGGCGAGGATCGCGCTGACCGCGGCGAGCTGGCGGTTGCGGGCGTTGAGCTCGGCCGTGCGGTCGGCGACCTTCAGCTCGAGCTCCTCGCCCCACCGGCGGACGGTGTCGAGCGAGTCCCTGAGCTGCACGCGCATGGTCTCGAGGCTCTCCGCCAGCACGCCGATCTCCCCGCCCTCCGCGACGCGCACGGGCCGCTCCAGGTTCCCGGAAGCCATCTCCTCCGCCGCGCGGGTGAGATCCCGGACCGGGCGGACGAGCAGCTGCGCGCCGAGCAGGGTGAGCAGCCACAGAGCCGCCAGCGCGCCCCCGCCCGCGAGCATCAGCGTCCGCCGGAGCCGACGGGCGGGTGCGTAGGTCTCGCGGTCGGTTCCGCCCAGCGCGACCGCCCACGGTGCCGCCGACAGGCGGACGAACGCCATCGCGTGCTTCTCGTGCCGCAGGCCGGCAGGCTCGTTGCTACCGCCGGTGACCGGCACATCCGCGGTTCCCGCTGACCGGGCCTTGAGCATCTCCCGGTAGAAGGCGAGGTGCTCGCCCTGCATGAGCGCGGAGCCGGCCTCGGTCGAGGCCAGCGCGATGCCGTTCGGCCCGACGAGCTCGGCGTGCCCCGTCGTTCCGAGTCGCCGTGCCGCGTCCAGCCGCTCCATCACGTCCGGCCCGGCGAGATCGAGCGTCCCGACGATGAGCCCGCCCCGGCGGACCGGGACGCCGAGGGCCACCACCGGCCGGGCGCGAACGTCGCGGAACGGCGGCGAGATCGCCGTCTGCCTTGACGCGAGGGCGCGCGCGACGAAGCCACCCGGGATGCGTCCGGCCCCCGGCCAGGACCCCATCGCGACCAACCGGCCTCCCCTCGAGTCGAGGAGGGCGACCGACGTGAACGCGCCGCCGCTCGCGCGGTAGATCTCGGTGAGAAGGCGACGCCGCACGCCCGCCGGCGCCGGACGCGCGTCGAAGGCCCTGAGGTCGGAGAAGCGGTGCTGGAGAAGCCCGTCGAAGTCCTCGGCCAGCTCCCTGGTGATCGCGAGCCGCTCGTGGAGGATGCGATTCGTGCTCGCGTCGACCGCGCGGATGCCGAGAACGCTGAAGCTGGCGAAGAGGACGACGAACCCGATCGTGACGCCGATCGCGAGTCGCGGCCAGAGCGTCAGGCGCCGCCAGCGCGCGAGCGGGTTCCACAGACCGTTACGGTTCACCACCACAGTGTCGCGCGCGATCGCCGGAGCCGCCAGGAGCCAGCGACGCCGATGAACGAGAGCGTTCTCGCCGTCGACGACGAGCCGCGCTACCTGGAGATCATCCGCTTCAACCTCGAGTCCGCCGGCTACCGCGTGGAGTGCGCGGCCAGCGGTGAGGACGCGCTGAAGACCTTCGCGCAGGGCGAGCCCGACCTGATCGTCCTCGACGTGATGCTCCCGGGCCTCGACGGCTTCGAGGTTCTGGGCCACATCCGCGAGCGCTCCAGCTGCCCCGTGATCATGCTCACCGCGAAGGGGTCGGAGGAAGACAAGGTGCGCGGCCTGCGGCTGGGCGCGGACGACTACGTGACCAAGCCGTTCTCGGCCCAGGAGCTGCTCGCACGCGTCGAGGCGGTGCTGAGGCGGGCGCACGGCGGGCGCGAGGGCGGCGAGCGGGAGCCGGCGGTCGTGATCGGCGATCTGCGCATCGACCAACAGGGGAAGCAGGTGACGATCGCGGGAAGCGAGGTACGGCTGTCGCCGACCGAGTACCGCCTCCTCCTCTGTCTCGCCCTCAACGCGGGCGTCGTGCTGAGCCGCGACGAGCTGCTCATGCAGGTGTGGGGCAAGGCGTACAAGGGCGAGGACGAGATCCTGCGTGTCGCGCTCTGGCGGCTGCGCCAGAAGCTCGAGCAGGACTCGTCCGAGCCGCGCTACATCGTCACCCGGCCCGGTCTCGGGTACATGCTCGCCGCCGAGTAGCGCTTCGAGGCCCGCCGGCCGCCCGTTTCCACCTGTAACGCACCTGTGACGGTCCTGCTATGGCGCCGTTACGCGGGTTGGGGCGACGCTCTGGACAGAAGCAAGCCAGCAACCGGCCCCCGGCGGGCCATTCGGAAGGAGTAGCAATGAGCAAGCGCCTCACCATCAAGCTCCTCGTCACTGCCGCGGCGGCCGTCGTGCTGGCGGTCACCTGGGGCCTCGCGAGCGGCTCGTCCTCCGCATCGGCGAGCGCCACGAAGCTGCGGGTCGTCCCGATCGTGATGAAGGATCCCGGCTGCCACTGGTTCCACGTCGCCGGCAAGGACAAGATCCGGCTCGTCGTCCACGGCAAGACGGCGTTCCGCAACCTGGACGAGGCAGCCCTCACCTTCAAGGGGAAGGGCGGCTATCTCCGCCACGTCCCGGTGGGCAAGACGCTGACCGTCGCGAAGACGGGGACCTACCGGATCAAGATGGTTCACCAGCATCCCGACGACAACACGCTGGTGCTCGTCGTCAAGTAGAGCCACTCCCACAGCGAGATCGGCAGGAGGCGCTTCGGCGCCTCCTTGCCGTTGGGCTACGCGGCGACGATGAAGACCGGCGTCCCGATGCGGACCTGGCCGAAGAGCCACTCCGCATCGGGGATGCGCATGCGGATGCAGCCGTGCGAGGCCGAGTAGCCGATCGAGGCCGCGTCCGGCGTGCCGTGCATGCCGACGCCGGCTGCGTCGAGGCCCATCCAGCGCGTGCCGAGCGGGTTGCCCGGCCCGGGCGGGATCGGCTTCAGGCCCTTGGCCCACGGTGAGTCAGGCGGGCGCCACCAGGGGTTGCGCTGCATGTCGACGACGTGCCAGTCGCCGAGTGGCGTCGGGTAGATCGCCTGGCCGGTCGCGACCTGGAAGGTCCTCCAGGGGTGGGAGCCGCGATAGAGGTGGAGCTCGTTCGAGCCGCGGTAGATGACGACGACCGCGCCGAAGCTGTTCGCGGTCACCGACGGCGCGACCGTTTGCGCCGTCGGGCGCAGCAGCGGCCGACGCGCGACCGCGAGCGCCGCCTCCATCCCGTCGACGGTCTGCTGGCGGTTGAGCTTCAGTCCGGTCTTGCTGGGCTCGATCACGGGCTGCAAGCCCCTGAGCGTCGCTGTCGCGTCCACAGGCGCGACCGACAGCCGTGCGTCGAGCGCGCGCACGTACCGCTGGATCCGCGCCGGGTCGACGTTCACCCGCAGCGAGAGGTGGTCGGTGCGCTGCGCCTTCAGGACCTGCCGGACGGCGTCGTTCGTGTCGACGCTCGCGCCGAGCGCGGCCGGCCGCACGCTCCAGTGCTTGCCGTTGAAGACGAAGCGCAGCGGGCGGTTGTACCACCACGAGACGGCGTTTCTCGCCTCCTCCGAGCTGAGCCCGCCCAGGCTGACGCCGCCGATCGCCACCCCCGGCCGGACGATCGCCGTGCGCTGGGCGCTCGGCGCTGCGGCTCCGGAAGCGATCGCAGCCAATGCGACGAAGAGCACGAACCGCTTCACGTGCGGGATGTTAGCCCTCCTCGGGCTGGACGGTAGGCTCGGCGCCGTGACCAAGCAGCTCTGGGCCCCCTGGCGGCTCGAGTACATCAAGCAGGCGGACGAGCAGCCCGGCTGCGTCTTCTGCGACGCGGCGGCCGGTGACGACGAGGAGAAGCTGATCGTGTACCGCGGCGAGCACGCGTTCGTCCTGCTGAACAAGTACCCGTACTCGTCGGGGCACCTGATGGTGGCGGGGTACCGCCACGTGGGCGAGCTCGCAGGCCTGAGCGACGAGGAGGCGCTCGAGATCCACCGGCTCGCGCAGCGGGGCGTCGGGGCGCTCGGCGAGGCCTACGGCCCCGAGGGCTACAACCTCGGGTGGAACCTCGGCCGCGTCGCCGGCGCCGGCGTCGTCGATCACGTCCATCTCCACGTCGTCCCCCGCTGGGCCGGTGACACGAACTTCATGCCCGTCCTCGCCGACGTGAAGGTGCTCCCGGAGCACCTCGCCGAAACCCGCCGCCGCGTCGCGGACGCCTGGCCTAGCTGAAGAGCTCGGCGACGGTCTCGAGCGTGCGGTCGATCTCCTCGTCGCCGTGCGCCGTCGAGAGGAACATCGCCTCGTTCTGCGACGGGGCGAGGTAGATGCCGTGCTCGAGCAGGTGGCGGAAGAGCGCCGGGTAGTCGTCGACGAAGAGCGTGGCCATCGCGCCCACTCGTTCGAAGCGGCCGTAGCGGGCGAGCGCGTCGAGCCGCCTCCCCTTTGTCTCCAGCTCCTCGTAGACCTCGGGCGTCAGCCGCCGCAGCACCGAGAGGCCGGCCGCCGTCGCGAGTGGGTTTCCGGAAAGCGTCCCGGCCTGGTAGACGTCGCCCGCCGGCGCTAGGCGGTCCATCAGCTCGGCCCGGCCGCCGAAGGCCGCCAGCGGCAGCCCGCCGCCGACGATCTTGCCGAGCACCGTCAGGTCGGGCAGCACGCCGTAGCGTTCCTGCGCGCCGCCGCGGGCGACGCGGAAACCGGTGATCACCTCGTCGAAGACGAGCAACGCCCCGCTCGCGTCGCACAGCCGCCGCAGGCCCTCGAGGAACCCGTCGGCCGGAGGGACGACGCCCATGTTCCCGGCGACCGGCTCGACGAAGACGCACGCCGCGCCGTCGATCGCGCGCTCGACGGCCTCGAGGTCGTTGTAGTCGACCACGCGCCCCTCCCCGTGCGTGTCGATCCCGAGCGTCCGCACACCCGAGCCGGCCTCGGACAGGAACGGGTCGGCATGCCCGTGGTAGCAGCCGCGGAAGCGCACGAACGGCTCCCGTCCGGTCGCGGCGCGCGCGAGCCGCAGCGCGGTCATCGCCGCCTCCGTCCCCGACGAGACCAGCCGCACGAGCTCCACCGAGGGCACGGCGCCGACGATCTCCTCGGCCAGCTCGACCTCGCGCTCGGTCGCGGTGCCGAAGCTCGTCCCGGCGCTCGCGGCCGCGACGACCGCCTCGACCGTCTCCGGGTCGGCGTGGCCGAAGATCAGGGGCCCCCACGAGAGCACCCAGTCGACGTAGCGGCGGCCCTCGACGTCCTCGAGGTAGGCGCCCTCCCCGCGCGCGGCGAACAGCGGCTCGTCGAGCCCGACCGCCTTCATCGCGCGCACCGGCGAGTTGACGCCGCCGGGGATCACCTTCACGGCCCGGGCGTAGAGCTCGGCGGAGGTCACTCGCGCTCGTCGCGCAGGGCGAAGAGATCACGCAGCGGCTCCGAGCCGGCTTCCTTCGCCCGAATCGTCGGCGCGTGCAGGAGCTTGTTGACGATCTGCGTCGTCAGCGTCTCGACGGTCTCGCGCTCGCGCGGCGAGAGGTCGGAGAGCCGCGAGCCCGCCCGGGCGAGCTCCTCGGAGCGGATCTCCTCCGCCCGCGCCCGCAGGTCGCGGATCGCCTCGGCCGCGTCGCGGGCACGGCGCCATTCGGCGAAGCGTGCCGCCTCCTCGGCGACGATCGCCTCCGCCTCGCGCACGTCCTCCTCACGACCGACGAGGCCCTCGCCGAGAGCGTCGATATCGAAGAGCGTGCAGCCGTCGAGCTCGCCGATCGCGGGGTCGAGGTCGCGCGGCACCGCCACGTCCACCAGCACGAGCGGCTTCTCCCGCGGCCGAACGGCCTCCGCGTGCAGGATCGGGTACGGGCAGCGCGTCGCCGAGAGGACGAGATCGGCCTCGGGCAGCTCGACCGCGACGGCGTCGAAGGCCGCCGCCCGTCCGCCCACCCGCTCGGCCAGCTCCTGCGCACTCTCGAGCGTTCGGCTCGAGACCACCACCTCGGCCCCGCGCGCGCGCAGGTCGCGGGCGGCGAGCTCGCTCATCCTCCCCGCTCCGAAGAGCAGCGCGCGCCTCCCCTTCACGCCGCCCAGCTCTCGCGCTCCGAGCTCGACCGCGGACGCCGCGACCGACTCCGGCAGCTCGTGGAGCTTGGCCTCGGTGCGCACACGTTTCCCCGCGTGCAGCGCGTCCTCGAAGAGCCGGTTCAGCAGCGCACTCGTCGCCCCGGCCCTTCGAGCCGCCTCGTAGGCGTCGCGCACCTGGCCCAGGATCTGCGACTCGCCCGGGACGAGCGAGTCGAGCCCCGCGGCGACGCGGAAGAGGTGCGAGACCGCCTCGCCGTCGTCCCAGCGCGCGAGCACGCCGGCGAGATCGAGACCGGAGCGGCGCTCGAGCTCCTCGCGCGCGACCTCGGGCTCGCCGCCGACGACGTAGACCTCCGTGCGATTGCACGTCGAGAGCACGACCGCCTCCACGCCCTCGCCGGCCAGGTCGGCCGCGAGCTCGGCCGCGTGGCCGTCCTGGAGGAACAGGCGCTCGCGCACCTCGAGCGGCGCGTGGTGGTGCGAGACGCCGATTGCGAGCAGCCGTGCCGGGAGCTGAGAGGGGCCGTCTTCCACGGGTACGAGCGCGATGGTACCGCCGTCGCGGCTACGCACCCCACCAGAAGCTGGAGGCGATCACCACGTAGAGCCCGATCAGGATGGCGCCCTCCTCCCGGTTGCTCTCGCCGTCGTAGACGACGAGCGCCGTCACCGCGGCCGACAGCAGCAGCGCGATCGCGAGCAGCGTCGGGAAGACGAGGCTCAACTCCGTCGCGAACGCAAGGCTCGCGAAGACGAGCACGGGCGTCAGCAGGAGCGCGACCTGCAGGGCCGAGCTGACGATCACGGAGATCGCGAAGTCGACCCGGTTGCGCATCGCGAGCTGCACGCCGACGACGTTCTCGACCGCGTTCCCGGCGATCGCCACGATCACGAGGCCCGCGAAGTCCTGGCTCATGTGCATCGCCTCGGTGGCCGGGGTCAGCGCGGTGACGAACCAGTCGCTCGTCAGCGCCGCGGCCGTCGCCGCCCCGCCAAGTACCACGATCGTCGTCGTGAGCGACCAGCGCGGCGCCTCCCCCGCCTCGTCGTCGCCGGCGAGGAAGACCGGCAGCGTGACGAAGAAGAGCACGATCAGGACGCCGGCGCAGATGAAGCTCAGCGTCCGGTCGTGCGACGCCGCCGGCGTATGGAAGGTGTGCGTCAGCGTCGGCATCGAGAGGATCGCCGCGGCCAGCACGGTGAGCGTCGCGATCAGGCGGGCGCGCGGGTAGTCGAACCGCTGCGTCCCGTGCTTGATCCCGCCGGCGAGGAACGCGACCCCGAGCACGAGCACCCCGTTTGCGATCACGGAGCCGACGAGCGCCGCCTGGACGACGCGGATCAGCCCGTCGTGGAGCGCGAAGAGCGAGATGAAGAGCTCCGGCAGGTTCCCGAGGCCGGACTGCACGACCCCTGCCGACGACGAGCCGACCCGGCCGCCGAGCTGATCGGTCGCGCTCCCGACGAGCTGTGCGAGCAGCGCGATCGCGGCCGCGGCGACGAGGAAGGCGAGCACCGCCGGCGCCTCGAGGTAGTGCGCCAGGCCCGCCGCAACCACGAGCACGGCGGCGATGCCGATCCGGAAGACCTCCCCGCGCGTCACCGCGGCATGATCGCGGATCGCGCAAGCAGCGGGCGCCCGGCTAGCGGGGCTTCACCCGACGATCAGGTCGCGGTCGACACTGACCAGATCAGAGCGTCGAGAATTCGCACCTCGGTGAACCGGTACCCGCGGCGTGCAAGCTCCCCCCGGATCTCATGCAGGGCCGCGCGGTTGCGATCGAGGTCTCGTCGGTAGCTGCGGACGAGCGCGGTCGCGCGCTCCGCGAACGTCCCTGGCGCCTGTGCCTCGGGGTCGTCCTCCGTCAGGTACGCCTGGATCACGCTGTCGAGGATCGGGATCAACGCCGGCCGTTTCCTGTGGAGCGCTTTCGTCATCTTCGAGAAGCCGACTCCGCGGATCCCCGCGAACCCTCGAAGAGCCGCCTCAGCGCGACCCACGGGATCGAGCCCGTCGCGGCAGCCAACGACGCATCGGGATGGATCCTGCGCAAGGCGCCTTCGATCTCCCCGCGACGTTCGAGAATCGCTGCGATCTCGACCGCCGCGATGCGGGCACCGCCGCGGTTCGCCAGCCTGAGGTCGCTCTCATCGAACGACGCGGGCCCCGAAGAGTCGTAAGCGTCGTAACTCGAATAGGCCCCGAGAAACCCGAGCGCCAGCCCGAGTGGATTCTCGACCTCGACCCCGCGTCGAAGGCTGATCGTGCTCACGCGATTCGACCCGCAGCACTTCCTTGGTGTGACGACGCGCGATCCATTCGGCTGAGGTAGGCACCCATGGCTACCTTTGCCGCAGCAGCGGCGCAACCTCAGAACCGAACCGCGACACGCGTTCCTCGAGCCCCGGCGCCTCGTGGTCGAGGTTGACGACGAACCCGTCGCAGCCGGCCCCGACGTACTCGGCGAGTCTCTCCGCGACCCACGCCGGCGGCCCGGCGACGGCGTGCCGGCCGCGCTCGTCCGCACCGGCATCCGGCTCGTCTCGGAGGTCGACGCCCACGCGCAGCACCACGCGGCTGTCGGGGCGGCGCTCGCGCAAGTCCGCTGCCATCGTGCGCAGCTCCTCGGGCGCGAGTGCCACCGGGTGCCAGACGCCGGTCAGCGCCGCGCGGCGCAGGGTTGCCCGCGAGACGCCGGCGACCCAGAGCTCCGGTCCGCCGGGCCGGACGAGTGCCGGCGCCAACCAGCCGCCGAGCTCTTCGATCGCTCCCGGCATCTGCTCGAAGGCGGATTGGGCGAGCCGGATCCAGTCGTCCAGCCTCCGGCCGCGGCTGTCGAACGCTGCGCCGAGAAGCTCGAATTCGCCCTCCATCCAGCCGGCGGCGACTGCCGTCACGATGCGTCCGCCTGAGAGAAGGTCGAGCGTCGTCAGCTGCTTCAGCGCGACGAGCGGAGTCCCGCTGGGGCACAACGAGCGCCGAGACGCCGAGTTGCAGTCGCTTGGTGCGGCCGGCCAGGAAGGCGAGCGAGACGAGGGCCTCGGCGATCGTGCCGTAGATCGGCGCGTGCTCCGGTGGCACGACGAGGTGGTCGGTCACCCAGCCGGAGTCGAAGCCCGCCTCTTCTGCGGCGACGGCGACGCCGGCAAGCCGTTCGGCCGCGAGGGCCTCGCCGTAGTTCGGAAGGATCAAGCCAAGGTGCAGCGGCGCCACGTGCGAACGCTAGCGAGCATGAAACCGGCGCGCGCTGCGAGGTACGAGCTTTTCGGCACGCGGAGGACTAGGCTCGACGCGGATGACCGGGCCCACGGCTGCCGGATCGCTCCTGGAACGGGGCGAGGAGCTGGCGCGGATCGAATCGGCGCTCGGCGACGCACGGTCGGGACGCGGAACGTTCCTGGTGATCGAGGGGCCGGCCGGGATCGGCAAGACGGCGCTGCTCGAGGCGGCCCGGGCGGCGGCGGCCGACAGCGGGATGCGCGTGCTGCGGTCACGCGGGACGGAGCTGGAGCGCGAATTCGCGTTCGGAGTCGTACGTCAGCTGTTCGAGACGCCGCTGGCCGAGGCATCGAAGGCCGAGCGCGCCGCCCTGCTGCAGGCAGCCGCAGGCGTCGCCGCCTCGCTGCTCGAGCTTCCGGGAGCAACGCCTGAGAACGGACGGCGTGCAACCGGCGTCGATCCCTCGTTCGCCATCCTTCACGGCCTTTACTGGCTCTGCGCGAACCTGGCGGGCGTCGGTCCGCTCTGCGTGGTCGTCGACGACGCGCACTGGGCGGACACCCCGTCTCTCCGCTTCCTGGCCTTCTTGCTCACGCGCCTCGAGGAACTGGACGTCGCACTCGTCGTGGCGACCCGCCCACGCGAGGTCGGGGCCGACGCGGCGCTGCTCGAGACCCTGACGACGGCTCCGTCGGCGGGGGCGATCCGCCTCCCTCCGCTGACGAAGGCCGCGGTCGCCCAGCTCGTCGAGTCGGGGCTTCCCGGTGTTCCTGACCCGGCCTTCGTCGACGCCTGCGTGCGGGCTACGCGAGGGACGCCCTTCCTCGTCCGCGAGCTCGTGGGGGCCCTGGCAGAAGAAGGCATCGCTTCGAACGCCGACGCCGCACGGCGAGTCGAGCAGATCGGGGCACGGACGGTCGGCCGCTCGATCCGCCTCCGGCTTCGCCAGCTCCCGGAGCACGCGGGGAGGCTCGCGCTTGCGCTCACGATCCTCGAGGAGAGCGATCTCCTCCAGGCGGCCCGGCTCGCCGGTCTCGGGGAGGGGGAGGCCGCCGACGCGGCCGACCTGCTGGCGGCGGCGGGCATCCTCGAGCCCGGCCGGCCGCTGAGGTTCATCCACCCGATCGTCCGCAGCGGTCTCTACTCGGAGCTCCCGGGCGCCGAGCGTGCGCGCGGTCACCGGCGCGCAGCCCAGCTGCTCGCCGAGCAACCGGGCGAGCACGAGCGCGTCGCCCAGCACCTGCTCGTCAGCGAGCCCACCGGTGACGGTTGGGTCGTCGAGCAGCTCGTCGAAGCCGCGTGCGAAGCGGGTAAGGACGGGGCTCCCGAGTCGGAGGCGATCTTCCTGCGCCGAGCGCTGGAGGAGCCACCCGCGCCCGGTGACCGGGCGGATCTGCTGCTCGAGCTCGGAATGGCCGAGGCGAGCGCCGGGCTCGTGGGGTGGTCAGAGCACCTGCAGGGCGCGGTGGAGGCCGCGCCGAACGCCGCGGCGGCCGCCAACAACGCGACCGTGCTCGCGCTCGCGCTCAGCCGTGCCCAGCGCTTCAAGGAGGCCGTCGAGGTTCTCGATCGCGCCGCGTCGTCACTCGATGCCGGCGACTCGGAGCTCGCCCTCGCGCTCGAGGCCGCTGCGGTGGTCGCAGCCATGAACGACCCTGAGACGGCGCCGTCGGTCGCCGTCCGGCGTGAGACCCTGCGCAGCCGCGCCGCCGACCACCCTTCCGCCCCACCCGAGCTCCTGGCAGCGGCCGCGATGGTCTCCGTCCTGACCAACGAGCCTGCGGAGATCGGCGCCGACCTCGCCACCCGGGCGCTTCTGGCCGGAGAGCACGCGCCCTCGGACTCCACGACGAGGCCCTGGTTCTCGTTCGCCACCTGGTTCTCACAGGCGACGCTCTCCCTGCTCTGGGCCGAGCGCTACGAGCAGGTGCGGCCGCTGCTCGACGCGTCGATCGCACGGGGTCGGGCGACCGGCGATGCCGGCAGGCTTGCCGTCGGCCTGGCTCACCGCGGCTGGCTGGCGCTCAGGCGCGGCGACCTCTGCGCCGCCGAGGCAGACACGCGCACGGCGCTTGCCGCGGCCGAGCTGCCGGCACCGACCTTGTACCGCCTCCTGAACGCCGGTGTGCTCGTCAAGGCGCTCGTCGACCAGGGCGAGCTCGATGCTGCCGAGGAGGTGCTCGCACCGCTCGAGACCGAGACCGAGAGCGGATCGATCACGGCTTCGTTGCTCCGCCTCGCGCGCGGCTGGCTGAGGGTCGAGCAGGGCCGAACCCAGGAAGGGCTCGACGATTTCCTCTCCGTCGGTGTACTGCTGACACGGGCGTCGATCGCCTGCCCGAGCTATCTGCCCTGGCGCTCGGAGGCTGCGCTCGCCCAGCGCGCGCTCGGCGAGCACGAGGCGGCGCTGCGCCTCGCAGAAGAGGAGCTCGAGCTCGCGGAAGCGTTCGGAACGCTGCGCGCGCTGGGCGTCGCGAAGCGCGCGGTAGGAGTCGTGGCCGGAGGCGACCGAGGGGAGTTGCTGCTCCGGGAGGCGATCGAGTCGTTCGGGCGTGGTGGCGCGGCGCTCGACAGAGCGCGCGCCCTCGCCGACCTCGGTGCCTTGCTCCGGCGGCGCAATCGGCGCACGGAAGCACGGGAGCTCCTCCGAGAGGCACTCGACGCCGCACACCGCGCAGGTGCTGCACCGCTCGCCGACCGGGCCGAGACCGAGCTGCGCGCCACCGGCGCGCGCCCTCGACGCGTCGTTCTCACCGGGCTCGACTCGCTGACGGCAAGCGAACGGCGCGTCGCCGAGCTGGCCAGCCAGGATCTGACAAATCGCGAGATCGCGCAGGTGCTGTTCATCACCACCCGCACGGTCGAGGGTCATCTCACGAGCGTTTTCCGCAAGCTCCAGCTCGGCTCGCGAGACGAGCTCCAGGCCGTGCTCGAGGATGGCGAGCCAGTCCCGGCCTAGTCACGAATCGTTCCGCCTGCGGCAGCGGGTTTCGGCTGGAGAAAAAGAGAGCGGACGACGGGGATCGAACCCGCGACCCTCAGCTTGGGAAGCTGATGCTCTACCAACTGAGCTACGTCCGCGTGGTCGCATTCTAGCCGAGGCCGAACAGCGACTTTCGCGCTCGCGCCCCGGCTGGCAGGCTCGCCGCATGCGGCGGCCAGCGGCGGTGATCGGCGTCTTCCTCGTCTGCTGCCCGGCGGCCTGCACCTTGCGACGGCAGGTCGTGCCGGCCTCGCCCTACTGCCGCGGCGAAACCCGCTGGCCGGCGTCTACCACCCCTCGCGCCTGCGCGTGAGGAGCCGCTGCCGCGTTGTGGTGGGCACGGTGCGCAAGGTCGTCTTCGAGCCCTACGACGGTGACGTGCACATCGACCTGCAGCCTGACGACGCCTCCTTGCTCTCGACCGGGAACGACCGCGTCGGCCGCCTGTCCGTCCTAGAGGTAGAGCCGCTCTCGCACCTCGAGCGGCGCGTGGTGATGCGAGACGCCGAGCGCGAGCCGGCGTGCGGTTTCGTGCGTAGGCGAGGAAGGCACCTGAACCGCGAGCGATTGCTACCGGCGAGCCGAAAACGACCGAGCCGCGTCTCGACGCGCATGAGTGATCTCAGCGAATGTCCACGTAGATCACTTCCGTCGCGTTGTTTCCGTAGCCCAGCCGGTTCCATGGCGGGACCTCCGGCTGGACGTTCCCGGCGGCATCGGTCGCGCGCGCGCGCAAGCTGTGCCGTCCGACAGCCGTCGCCTCCCAATCGAATGACCAGTCCTGCCACTGATATGGCCCCCTCGGGCGGTCGACGTCAGCGGACTGCCACTCGCCCTCACCGGTCAGGCCGACGTCGACGGCAGTGATCGGTCCGGTTCCCGACCATGCCTTGCCGCGCACCGTGCAGGTTCCGGCGGGGAGCGTCGTGCCGGGAGCGGGATCGGTGATGCGCGCGCGGACGCGCAACAAGTCGACGGGCTCCGGGACTCCTTCCGACCACTCGTACATGTAGTGGCCCGTTTGGAACTCGCCGGCGTAGGGCTCGGTTAGGACCTCGATCCGCTTCAGCCACTTCACGGAGGCGACGGCGTACCAGTGCGGCACGATCAGGCGAAAGGGCCGTCCATGGTCCGGGCCTAGGGGCTCGCCGTTCATCTCGTAGGCGATCAGGATCTCCGAGGCCGGGTCGGTCGGGAGGCCGATCGGCAGCGAGAGCACGAAAGTGAGGTCGCTCGCGATTGGTCTCGGGCAGGACGGTTGCAGGTGGTAGGCGCCGTGGTCGGCGCCCTCGAAGCGGACCTCGACCCCTCGGCCGACGGTCGCGCCCGCTCGAGCACATTGTCCAAGGAAGCGCCCTTCCAGCGCTCTGTCGAGACGGCGTAGACGCCCCACGGCTCGCCGACGGGCAACGGCTTCATCGCAGACGACCGTTCCCCGCGCACTCGAGGGTGACGGCCCGCTCGATCGCCGGCAAGGCGCGCAGATCGTCGAGCGTGAGCGTCGTCGGGCTATCCACCGCTCCGCCGACCTCGAGGGTGCCATCGTGCTCGGGCACCGCGAAGTTGCTGCGCACGTAATGCAGCTCCGTGGGCGTGATCTCTCCTGAGAGCGCCTCCGGCGGGGCCTCGGCGTTGTAGGGCGCCGGGTTGATCATGATCAGCGCGGCGCGCGCCCGTTTGAGCTCGTCTGCCACTGCCATCGTCTCGCCTCGGGGCTCAGTAGTTGGAGTCCTGGAAGGTCGGGTCCCGGTCCTCGTTGAAGGCGCCGATCCCCTCGATCCGGTCGGGATGGACAGCCGATCGCCAGTGGGCCTCCATCATGATCGCGATCGCCTGCTCGACCGGTTGCCCTTGGCCCATACGAACGGCGCCCTTGACGGCCTGCACGGCGGTCGGGGAGTTGCCGGCGATCTTCTCGGCGATCCGCCGAGCCGCAGCCATCAGCTCGCTCTGGAGATGGATCTCGTTCACCATCCCCAGCCGATGCGCCTCCTGCGCGGTGATCGGGTCGCCGGTCATCAGCATCTGGAGCGCCTTCCCCGGCGGCAGGACCCTGGGCAGGAAGACCGGCGAGCCTCCACCGGCAGAGAGCCCGATCATGGCCTCGGGCTGGCCGAAGGTGGCGTTGTCGGAGGCGATGATGAAGTCGGTGCTCTGGGCGATCTCGGAACCGCCGCCGTAGGCGACCCCGTTGACGGCGGCGAAGATCGGCTTGCGCAGCTGTCGCAGCGTGTAGAGGGTTCGATCGAAGTCCTGGCGCTGTCGCAGCCAGTCCTCCTTGGTCATGTTCTTGCGCTGGCGCAGGTCGCTGCCGACCGAGAAGGCGCGGTCGCCCGCGCCGGTGATGACGGCGGCGCGGATCGTCGGCCGGACCGCGATCGTCTCGAGGATCTCGGTCAGGCGCGCGCCCATCTCGGTCGTGATGGCGTTGTCCGCCTGCGGCCGGTTCAGGGTTATGAGCGCCACGCGCCCGTCGACCGCGTACTCGACCAGCACCGGCTGCTCGGGCTCCGCGAGATCCGACGGCGGCGGGCCAAAGTCGAGCGCCTTCCAGCGGTCGGTGCCTGTGGGGGTGCTGGCCATGTCGTCCTCCTTCGATCGCTCAGGTGTCGAACTCCGCCAGCCAGCGAAGGGCCTGAAGGCCCGGTGCGAAGCAGTACTCGCCGCCGCGGGTGACCACGAACGGCGGCAGGGACTGGAGCCGTCGCCGGATGGGCCGCTGCGGGATCGTGAACCTCCCGGTCCCGTCGTTTGTCCCGACGAGCGGGTCCTTCTCGGCCGGAGCCCCGATGAAGATGCCGTCGTTCAGCCACTGGGTCTTGACGAACTCGAACTGGCGCTTCGGGTGCGCGCCGGCGAACACGAAGATGATCCCGCGGTCTTCGCCGTCGTCCTCGAGCACCCCTTCGGGCAGCATCGGCCCGTAGCTCGTGCCGCGGCGAATCATGCGGTGGAGGCGGACGTTGACGCTTCCTTCGTGGTCGAGGGCGTCCCGTGGGTTGGCCCGGCGCGCGTGGGCGCCCGCCGGGCACTTGAAGCCCCGCAGATCGTCCTTGAAGCCGAAGGCGTTGTTGCGCTTCGGATCGGTGCCGAGCTCGGGGTCGTCCTCGTCAGGCGTGAGCGCGAGCGGGGCTCCGCTTTGCCAGCGCCCGATCATCTTGGCGCCGAGCAGCGCTTCCTCTTCACGGCTGGCGGCCTTCTCGCGAAGGTACCGCCGGTACGCGGCCACGCGTGTGTGCAGCTTGCGGAAGACGACGTAGGTGCCGTTCCGGCCGAGCACCTCCGGAGTCGGCATCGGCGGCAGGCTGCCAGTCTCGTCCGGGTAGCCGAGCAGGATCTCGCCGGCCTTGAGCGGTGGCTCACCCGGGTTCGAGCCTGGAATGCCGCTTCCCTCGACCGCTGGCTGGCCGATCCCGTCCTTGAATCCGAACGAGGTCCGTCCGGTCGGGAGCTGGTAGCAGTCCTGGCGCCAGATCAGCTCCACGCCGGAGAGCCCTTCGTGCGTTCGCATCGCGCGCTCGAGAATCGCGTCCAGCCGAGCCGCGTCCGGCGACAGCGCGGCCAGCGCGACGTGGACGTCCGGCGTGCCAAGCGGCTCCTCCCAGTTCTCCGCGTCGCTCTCGCCGACGTCACCGAGCTCGGCGGCGCGCGCCGCCATCCCCTCCTTGAACTCCGGCACGAAGCTGTCCAGGGACTCCTGCGGCACGCCCAGCGCCTTCAGGCCGTGGTAGGTGAACGCCGCGGTGACCCATGCGTCGCCCGCCGGCTCGGACGAGATCCGGCCGAAGTCGACCACATCGGGCAGCCGCCGCACGAGCTCCCGGCCCGCGTTGCGGTCGTCGATCCGGAGGAGAAGGTAGGTGCCGACATACGGAGCCGGCCGTTCGTGCAGCGCTCCGCTCTGGATGTCGTCGAGCTCGAGGGTGATGTCGTCGCCGGCGGTCTGCGTGTCCATGCTAGTGGTGCTCGGGGAGCGCGGGAGGATCCGGGTTCGGAGCCGACAGATAGGGAAAGCCGTGCGACGCTGGCCGCGACGACTGGTCGACGCCGTCGCGGACGGCCGGACCGTTGCCTGCGTTCACGAGCAGCGTGAACAGCGTGTCCATCACGTCGTCGTTCGGGGCCCGCCCGCCGCAGGTCTCGTGTGCACGCCCTTCGCGGTGGGCGCGCTCGATCTCGAGGAAGGAGCCCTGTTCGACGTACGGCTTCGTGACGTCGACGACAAGATAGTCCGCGAGCACCAGCTCGGTCAGCGGGTGCACGCCGTCGCCGTCAATCGGCCAGTCCATGTTCCCGTCGAGGGAGTCCCAGAAGGCCAGATTGGCGTTCAGCCGCGCCCGGTAGGCCCCGAGGTAGCCGTCGGCGAGGTGGAAGGCGTCCTCCATGTTGTAGAGGTCGCGGATCTCCAGGTCGCGGTTCACCGGGTCGAACTGCTTCGGCGCCAGCATCAGGTTCTTCACCTCGGGTCTGCCGACTCGCTCGATCCGGACGTTGAGCCTGCCTCGCGTCAAGGTTTCCGCGACCACCCCGACAAGCTCGATGCCGGGGAATACCCGTCCACAATCGACCTCGAGCACGAGGCTGAGGACGTTCTTGCCGTCCAGGTAGATCTCGCCGGAGTCGGTGAACGCGAGCTCGCCGGTCGCGATCGTCTTCAGCGCCGCCGGCGCGTCCATGATGAACGGGTCCCAGCGCTGCCCGGCGAAGACACGGATGCCATTTCCCGAGCCGCCGCGCTCGTCGTCGATGCCGAACGGGACCGTCTCACCGGCCGGAGTCGTGCACGTCCCCTGTTGTGCGGCGTCGCCGTCGGGCTCAGCGAAAACGCAGTCGAACCCGAACTCGTCCTCGGTCGCGGCGAACGGCGCATGCCTGTCGGATTCGGCCCGCGTCAGAGGTCTGATCCGGAAGCGGTAGACGAGCCCGTCCGAGAACCGGTCGGAGGGCTGCGCGAAGGGCAGCGTGTTCATCACGAGGACGAGCCGGCCCGGGCACTCAGGGCTCGGAAACGCGTAGACGTCGGTGATGTCCGCGGTTGGCTCGGCCAGCGCCCGCGGCCCCGAAATGTGATCGGACATCGTCCCCCGGCCGCCGCGTTAGGCGGCAGCCTCGTCGAGCAGTGGTTGCAGCGCGGGATGCTCCAGTGCGGCCCCGGCTTCCGGATCGTCCAGCACTTGCTGGAACGCCTTGCTGACGCGTCCGGCCTTCCGAATCTCCTTCACGGTGCCGCCGTAATTTCGCGCGTACGCGGCCGCGGTCTGCTGCGCGCCGAGGACGAACGTCTGCACAGCCGCGACGTCCGGGAGGCCTTCGTACCCCTCGGCGTGTTGGAAGATCGCGTCGAACAGCGCCAGCGTTGGGCCTGACGTGAAAAGTCGTCCATGAAGGCGTCCCACGGGCCATCGAAGCTCGACGCGAAGAGGAGGCGTGTGTCGTCGTCGAAAAGCACGAACCTCGCCTCGTGGATCGTCGCGATCGCCATGTGGTACTCGCCAGGGCGGTATCCAGGGTGGTTCTGCAGGTCTTGGAGGGCGGCGCGCAAATCATCGCCGTGGCCTGGCTTGACGTGGAAGAAGAGACTGAACTCGGTCGTCGGGCCGACGCTGACACCCGGACGGGACGTCTGCGATGCCTCTGTCGCCATTGCGCTCCTCCTATCGATCCGGCAGCAAGCGGGCCGTGGTCAGCGCAGTATTCCAACGGCCAGCCCGCGAGCTCGTCGTCGGGGTGATGGAGGTCGGGGCGTAAGAGAGAGCGGACGACGGGCTTCGAACCCGCGACCCTCAGCTTGGAAAGCCGACGCTCTCCGTACTCGCTCAGTGAGTGAGTTTCTCAGACGATCCAACTGCCACGACCCGGCGTCATCGACGCGAAGCGCCCATCAGGTCGACCGTAAAGGTGCAGCCGACGAAGTCCTTCTGGCGTTGGGAGAGGAGATGCTCTACCAACTGAGCTACGTCCGCGTGGGCGGGATTCTAGCCGAGGCCGAAAGAGCGACTTTCGCGGCGGCGCGGCGGCAGGCACGCTCGGAGCATGCGCCGGCAAGCGGTCGTGGTCGCGGTCTTCCTCCTCTGCTGCACCGCCGCCTGCACGCTGCGACGGCAGGCCTCGCTGCCCTCGCCCTACTGCCGCGGCGGCCCGCCGCTCGCCGGCGTCTACCACCCGCAGCGCCTCGTCGTGAAGAGCCGCTGCCGCATCGCCGTGGGCACCGTCAGCAAGGTCAAGTTCGAGACCTACGACGGCGACGTGCACGTCGACCTGCGACCCGATCCTGCCTACGAGGGCCTGCTCGCGGACGGCAACGCACGCGTCGGCGGGAACCTGGTCGTCGAGCTGATCCCGCAGGACCGCTCGCGGGTGGCCGTCCCGGTCGAGGGGACGCGGATCGAGGTCGTCGGCCCCTGGGTCGGGGACGGCGAGCACGGCTGGAACGAGATCCACCCGGCCTGGTGGGTCAGCGCCGGCCACATCCAGCCGGCGACGGCTGCGGAGCTGCGGGCGGTGCAGGCGCTGATCCAGGGCAGCGCCTCCGACGCGAGATAATGCCGAGGGGCGACTCGCCGCATCAGCGCCCCTCGGCAAGCGCATGGTACGACGCCGACCGGAGATAATCACCCCCAGCGACACGAACGGAGGCGAGAGGAATGCATTCACTCGAGGACACCGCGCGAGCGCTCGTCGCCGAGGGCAAGGGGATCCTGGCGGCAGACGAGAGCGACGGCACGATCAAGAAGCGGTTCGACTCGATCGACGTCGAGTCGACCGAGGACACCCGGCGCGCCTACCGCGAGCTGCTCTTCACCACCGAGGGCGCGGAGGAGTTCATCAGCGGCGTGATCCTCTTCGACGAGACCATCCGCCAGAGCGCGGAGGACGGGACGCCGTTCCCGAAGGTGCTCGAGAGTCGCGGGATCATCCCGGGCATCAAGGTCGACCAGGGCGCCAAGCCGCTCGCGCTGGCCGAGGGAGAGACGATCACCGAGGGGCTCGACGGGCTGCGCGCGCGGCTCGAGGAGTACCGGGAGCTCGGCGCGCGCTTCGCGAAGTGGCGCGCCACGTACTCGATCGGCGACGGGCTGCCGAGCGAGTACTGCGTCTGGACGAACGCCCACGCGCTCGCGCGGTACGCGGCGCTGTGCCAGGAGGCCGGTCTCGTCCCGATCGTGGAGCCGGAGGTGCTGCAGGACGGCACGCACACCATCGAGGAGAGCTCCAAGGCGACCGGCCGCGTGCTGCAGGCGGTCTACGTCGAGCTGCACGACCAGCGAGTCGACCTGAGGGGCACGCTGCTGAAGCCGAACATGGTGCTCTCGGGCTACGACGCCTCCGACCGCGCAGGGGTCGACGAGGTCGCGCGCGCGACGCTCGAGTGCTTCTCCCGCCACGTGCCTGCGGCGGTGCCGGGGATCGTCTTCCTGTCGGGCGGCCAGACCGACGAGGACGCGACGGCGCACCTGAACGCCATGAACGCGCTCGGGCCGCACCCCTGGGAGCTGTCGTTCTCCTACGGCCGGGCCCTGCAGGCGCCGGCGCTCAAGGCCTGGCGCGGGAAGCCGGAGAACGTCGAGGCGGCCCAGCAGGCCTACTACCACCGCGCGAAGATGAACGGCGCCGCGCGGACCGGGATGTACGCACCCGAGATGGAGACCGCCGGCGTCGCGTAGCTAGCGGACGAGCTTGCCGCTCGGGCGGAGGATCAGCCAGCGCCCGCCGTACTCGAACACGTCCTGGCAGAGGATCTGCCTCGGACGGGTGTCGCCGACGTAGTAGTAGAGCGGGCGCCCGGCGTAGGTCACCTGGCGGCGGCCGTTCCTGCGCTTCACGGTCCCGAGCAGGGCGCGCTCGAGGCCTGCGCCGACCAGCAGGCGCTTCGGCGCGAGGTACGGCGGCCAGGCCTTTGCGCAGGCGCCGTAGCAGCGGCTGCGCCCGTGGTCTCGCGTGAACGCATAGAGCACGAAGCCACGGCCGTCGTAAAGAACCGTGCCGTAGCGCGACGAGCCGCCCTTCAGCGTCGGCGGCGCGGCGGCCGCCGCGGGCGCGGCGAGGATGAGGACGAGCGCGACGAGCACGAGCTTCATGCGGGATCAGTCGCGCGAGGCGCCCGCGCGTTACGAGCTCAGCGGTACTCGCGACCGCTGAAGCGCTCGAGCTTGTCGAACGCGTGCGTCGCCTCGATGCGGCGCACGGTCCCGCTGCGCGAGCGCATGACGATCGAATCCGTCACCGCGCCGCCGGTCAGGTAGCGCACGCCGCGCAGCAGCGCGCCGGTGGTGACGCCGGTGGCCGCGACGAAGACGTCCTCCCCCGAGACCAGGTCGTCGGTCGTCAGCACGCGATCGAGGTCGAAGCCCGCCTCGGCGAGCGCGTGCCGCTCCTCGTCGTTGCGCGGCCAGAGCTTGCCCTGCACCCCGCCCCCGACGCACTTCAGCGCAGCTGCCGCGATCACGCCCTCCGGCGTGCCGCCGATCCCCATCAGCAGGTCGACCCCGGTGGTCGGCTGGGCGGCGGCGATCGCCGGGGCGACGTCGCCGTCCGGGATCAGGTGCACCTTGCAGCCGGTCTCGCGCAGCTCGTCGATCAGCGCCGCGTGCCGGTCGCGCTCGAGCACGACCACCGAGATCTCGCTCGGCCGCCGTCCCTTCGCCCTCGCCACGCGCTCGACGTTCTCGCGCGGCGGCGCCTCGATATCGACCGCGTCGATCGCCTCGGGGCCGGTCGCGATCTTGTCCATGTAGACGGCCGCGCCCGGGAAGAACATCGTCCCGCGCTCGGCCAGGGCGATCACGGCGATCGCGTTCGGCTGGCCCTTGGCAGTCAGGCGCGTGCCCTCGAGCGGGTCGACCGCCACGTCCACGGCCGGGCCGTGGCCGTCGCCGACCCCCTCGCCGTTGAACAGCATCGGCGCCTCGTCCTTCTCGCCCTCGCCGATCACGACGACCCCGTCCATCGAGACGGTGTCGAGAATCGCGCGCATGCCGTCGACGGCGGCCTGGTCGGCGGACTCCTTGTCGCCTCGGCCGATCCAGCGGCCGGCGCCGAGAGCGGCGGCCTCCGTGACCCGCACGAGCTCGAGCGCGAGGTTGCGGTCGGGACGGTTGCCCGTCGTCGGTGTGTCGGCCGAAGCCGCAGCCCGCGCCATCGGCCGCGATCCTACATCCGTTCCGGCGCCTCGACTCCCACGAGCTCGAGGCAGCGCGCGATCACGCCCTGCGTCGCCACGCAGAGCGCGAGCCGGAAGGCCTGCGCGTCGCTCTCGAGCACGCGATGGTGGTGGTAGAAGCGGTGGAAGTCGTCGGCGAGGCGGATCGCGTAGGCCGCGATCGCCTGCGGCGCGCGCCGCTCGGCCGCCTCGGCCGCGATCCGAGGGAAGTCTGCGAGCCGCTTGACCAGGTCGCGTTCCTCCGCCTCCGGTCTGACATCACGCGGCTCGAAGCCGATCTCCGCATCACCTGCGTTCCGCCGGATCGCGGCGATCCGCGCGTGGGCGTACTGGACGTAGTAGACCGGGTTCTTCTCCGAGCGCTCAGCCGCGAGGTCGACGTCGATCTCGATCGTCTGGTCGGGGCCGCGGTTGACGAGGTACCAGCGCGCGGCGTCCACCCCCACTTCTTCCATGAAGTCGTCGAGGAAGACGACGTCGCCGCGCCGCTTCGAGATCTTGGCCTGCTCGCCGCCGCGGCTGAGGTGGACGAGCTGGTAGAGCAGCACCTCGACGCGGTCGGGGTCGTAGCCGAGCATCCGCGCGATCGCCCCGTACCAGCGGCGCGTGCCGTGATGGTCGGCGCCGAGGACGTAGAGCGCGCGGTCGAAGCCCCGCTCGAGCTTGTCGACGAGGTAGACGATGTCGGCCGCGCGGTAGGTCGGCGTCCCGCCCTTCTCGGGCGAGCGGATCACGACGCGGTCGTCGTCGTCGCCGTACTCGGAGGAGCGAGCCCACACCGCACCGTCCTTCTCGTAGGTGTCCACTCGCGGCAGGAATTCCGGAAATCTCCGCTCCAGCTCGCTCTGCAGCACCCACGAGTCGAAGTGGATGCGGAAACGATCGAGCGTCGCCTCGATCTGCGCGAGCATCGGCGGCACCGGATCCTCGGGACTCGCCGCGAGCTCGCGGACGTAGTCGCCGTGGTAGCCGTCCTCGGGCGGCTCCTCCCCGCGCCGGATCGCCTCGACCGAGGCGCGGAAGCGCTCCATCTGGACGCCCGCGTCGTTGTAGTAGTACTCGCGCTCGACCTCATGGCCGGCGAACTCGAGCAGCCGCGCGACCGAGTCGCCGATCGCGCCGTTCCTCGCGGACGCGACGGTGATCGGGCCGGTCGGGTTCGCCGAGACCATCTCGACCTGAACCTTCTCCCGCGGCTCGGCGCTGCCGCCGCCGAACTCGGCGCCGGCGGCGACGATCTCCGCGAGCGCCTCGCCGAACCACCCCGGCGAGAGCCACAGGTTGACGAAACCAGGCCCAGCGACCTCGGCGCGGACGACCTCGTCCAGCGTCTCCGCCTGCGCGGCAAGCTCCTCGCCGACCTCCCGGGGCGAGCGGCGCTGCACCGGCGCGAGCCGCATGGCGACGTTGGTGGCGTAGTCGCCGTGCTCGGGGTCGTTCGGCCGCTCGAGCTCGACCGGCGCGCCCGCGAGCTCGGAGAGGCGCACCTCCAGCCGCGTGACCGCGTCAGGCAACGGCTTCGGCCGGGGCGAAGAGCTCCTCGAGTCGGCGCAGCTCCTCGGGAGTGCCGGCCGCGATCATCACGTCCCCGACCTCGAGCGCCGCGTCGGGCGCGGGCGTCGTGTCGAAGGTGCCGTCGCGCTTGCGCAGGGCGACGATCATCGCGCCGGTCGCCTCGCGGATGCGCAGGTCGCGGATCGTCTTGCCGGCCTCGCGGCAGCTCTGCTTGACCTCGATCTCCTCGAACAGCAGGTCGGGGCCCCCGCTCGTGGAGACGATGTCGAGGAACGCTGCCACCTGCGGCCGCAGCACGAGCTTCGCCATCTCCTTGCCCGCCGTCGAGTAGGGCTGGACGACGCGGTCGGCGCCGGCGAGCAGCAGCTTCTTGGCCGCGTCCTGATCGGAGGCGCGGGCGACGATCAGCAGCTCGGGCCGGGCGTTGCGCGCCGAGAGCGTGATGTAGAGGTTGTCAGCGTCCGAGTCGGAGGAGGCGACGAGCCCGGTCGCGTGGTCGAGGCCCGCTTCCCGCAGGTCCTCGTCCTCGGTGCCGGTGCCCTCGACGTAGAGGTCGTTCGCATCACGCGCGGCCTGGAGCGCGTCCGCGCTGAAATCGAGCACCACGAACGGCACGCCCTCGTCGCGGAACTCGGCCGCGATCCGCCGACCGACCCGCCCGTAGCCGCAGATGATGTAGTGGTCGCTCAGCCGCTCGATCGTCCGACGCCTCCTTCGCTCTGCGATCGCTCCTTCGAACACGCCTCGTGAGATCCCCTCGACGAGGACCGTCGCGATGTAGGCAAAGATAGTCAGGCCCGCCAGCACGAGGACGATCGAGACCGCGCGGGCCGTGTCGTTGTCGGGCACCGTGTCGAGCCCCGCGAGCGAGATCGTGACCGTCGTGCGGTAGATCGACTGCATCCACGATTCGTCGAGTGCCTGGTGGAAGGCGATGCTGCCGCCGACGACGACGGCGCCGATGGCCGCGACGGCGTACGCCATCCGGCGCGCGCTGAGCGACTCGATCACACCCGTAGTATCGTGGACGCGTGGAAGGCGACGGCCAGGAGCGCCAGCTCAACATCCATCTCGACCCGGAGCACCTCGCCGGCGTCTACTCGAACTTCGCCAACATCAGCTTCTCGGACTACGAGTTCACGCTGACCTTCGCGCGCATCGACCACGAGGTCGAGGACGGCGACGTCCCGGGTGTCGTGGTCGCCCGCGTGAACATGTCGACCCGCTTCATGCGCGAGCTGCTCGACGCGATGCAGGACTCGTGGTCGAAGTGGTCGTCTCGGGAGGGAATCCGGAACCTCCCCGAGACGCCCGAAAACGACTCCTAGCGGCCGCGCTCGCGGTACGCGCGTGCGAGCGCGATCCGCTGCACGACCGTCGGGTGGTCGTCGAGCAGCACGTACGACCAGAGCGGCGGGCTCGGCTGCACGAGGTCGTAGCGCGTGAACTTGCGGAAGAGGCTCTCCGCGGCGGCCGGGTCGTGCGTAGCGCGCAGGGCCGACCAGTCGGCCTCGGCCTCGTAGCGGCGCGACACGGCGTTGCCGAAGGGTGTGATCACGAGGCCGATCACCGCGAGCACGAGCAGCGCGAACGGCACGACCTCGGGCCGCTCGAGCCCGCCGCGGCGGCGAGTCGCCCACTCGACGACGAGAAACGCCGGCGCCGTCAGGAGCAGCGACCAGGCAAGCCCCTTCCAGATGTGACGGTGCGCGACGTGGCCGAACTCGTGCGCCACGACGAGCTCGATCTCGCGGTTGCTGAAGCGGCCGTCGAAGAAGGTGTCCCAGACGAAGACACGGGCGGAGGGGCCGATGCCGGTGGTGAAGGCGTTCGCCGCCGTCGTCCGGTCGCTTACCGTCTGGATCCGGATCGGCGTGCTGCCCACCCCCTCCTCGCGGGCGAGCTCGCGGATGCGCGCGTTCACGGGCGTGTGGTGCGGCGGCCGCGTTCCGATCGTCTCGACGTACGGCAGCACGAGCACCAGCACCGCTCCGAGCAGGGTGAAGAGCGGAGCCGCCACCAGCCACCAACGCCGGCCGAACCGCCCGGCGAGCAGGAGCAGGATCGTCAACGCGATCGTCAACCCGACCACCTGACTGACGAGGCTCGGCCACTGCTCGAGCGCCCACGAGACGTAGCCCTGGCGCTCGAGGTGGTAGCGGCGCCCCCACCAGAGCGCGATCGCCCCGATCGGGAGCCCGACCGCCCAGGTGCCGAGCGTGGTGACGGTGCCGACCATGATCCCGGTGCCGACGCGGCCGAGCTGCCAGGCCCGCGCGATCCGCGGCCCGAGCAAAGCGAACAGCGCTAGCGTCGCCAGGGTGACGATCGTCCCCGCCACCCACAGCCAGCGCAGCACACCGTCGTAGTGCGCCGAGCGGTGCAGCAGCCTCGCGGGGAACTCGGCAGCCGCGGCCACGTGCGGTTCGTGGAGGTTGCCCGGGATCGTCGTTCGCGCCAGCAGCCACGCGGCGATCGCCCAGCCCGCCACGAGCACGACTAAGGTTGACGCCTTGGCGACGCGGGTGGCGGTCATCTCCGACGTCCACGCTAACTGGCACGCGCTCGAGGCCGTCCTCGAGGCGGTCGAGCGGGAAGCGCCGGACGAGCTCTGGTGCCTCGGCGACCTGGTCGGCTACGGGCCCCGGCCGAACCCGTGCTGCGCTGCCGTCGAGCGGCGGGCGGCGCTCTGCCTCGCCGGGAACCACGACCTCGGGGTGCTCGGGGCGCTCGACCTGGCGGAGTTCACCGGCGATGCGGTCGCGGCGGCGCGCTGGACGCGCGGTGTGCTGGCGGAAGGCTCGCGCGCGTTCCTGGAGTCGCTACGACCGGCCGGCGCGCGCGACGGTGTCGAGCTCTTCCACGGGAGCCCGCGCGACCCGGTCTGGGAGTACGTGCTCTCGGCGGAGGCAGCCGGCGCCGCCCTGGAGCTGACGGAGACCCCGGTCGTGCTCGTCGGGCACAGCCACGTGCCGCTGGCGATCGCGCTCGAGAACGGCGCGCTCGACGGCGGCGTGGCCGGCGGTGGCACGGCGACGCCGCTGCGGCCCGGGCGGCGGCTGCTCAACCCGGGCTCGGTCGGTCAACCGCGCGATGGCGACCCGCGCGCCGCGTGGCTGCTCCTCGACCTCGGTGCGGGACTCGCCTCGTTCCAGCGGGTCGAGTACGAGCTCGAGCGCACACAGGCCGAGATTCGGGAGAGGGGGCTGCCCGATGCGCTGGCTCAGCGGCTTGCTCACGGCATCTAGCGCGCTTGCGCTGGCCGGCTGCGGAGGCGGCGACCATGCGGCCCCGCCGCCCAGGCCGCCGAGAATCCCGGCGGCGGTCGCCCAGCGGCTGGCGGCCGAAGCCGATCGGCTGGCGGCACTGCCGGCCGGGAGCTGCGAGGCGCGGGACGCGGCGGCGCGCTTCCGCGCGGACGTGATCGCTTCGATCGGCCGTGTCCCCTCGCGCTACCAGGAACCGCTGATGTCGGCGGCGAACTCGCTGGCGCAGCGGCTCGCGAGCTGCACCCAGCCGCAGCCCGTCGAGCCCTCACACGGGAAGGGCCGCGGCAAGAAGCACCACGGCAAGAAGCACGAGCACGACGACTAGCTAGGCGCCCGAGCCGCCCGAGCCGTCGTGGGAAGGCTCCTCGCCGCTCGACTCGGTCTGGTGCGACGGATCCTCGCCGCCGGTCGGGCCCTCGTGCGAAGGTTCCACCGCACCCGGGCTTCCCTCGTGTGAGCCGCTCGACTCGTGACTCGGCTCCTGGCGGCTCGACTCGTGACTCGGCTCCTGGCGGCTCACCTCGCCTCCGCCCGAGCGCCGCTCCCCGGTCGTCCCGCTCCGGGACTCCTGCTCGCCGCCCGAGGAGCGCTCGGTCTCGGCCGGCTCGCGGGTCGGGGCCGGAGCCGACGCTTTCGACTGGACGGGCGCGGACACGGCCTGTGTCCTCGAGGCCACGGGTGCCGAGGTGGCGAACGCGACCGGCGTCGGCGCGACGAGGGCCGCGGGCGCGATCGGCGCCGAGGCGGCCGCCGCGTGGCGGACGGCTGCTCGGTGGCGAACGACGTGGGAGGTCTCCAGGCTCGCGACGGTTCCCGCCCCGCCGACGGCCAGCGTCACCGCGGCGACCTTGGCAGCAACCGGAGTCGAGGCGAGCTTCGCGAGCGTGGCCGCGCCCGCTCCGGCCGAGGCGCCGCCGCCTCCGAAGCCCGGCAGTGCCTGGGCGAGGGACTCGCGCAGCGTCATCGGCAGCGTGAGCATCCCGAGCGCCGAGCGCACCGGTCGCAGCTGCTCCTGGAGCCGCTTCCGGCTGCGGAAGATCAGCGACTCCACCGCCGGGCCGGTGAGCCCGAGCGCCGCGCCGACCTCGGCGTAGGAGAGCCCGTAGAACTCGCGCAGCACGATCACGTCGCGCTGCTGCGGCGGCAGCTCGGCGAGGGCCGAGCAGAGCGCCTGGATCTCCTCGCGGCGGCCGACGTCTCGCTGGAGCTCGTCGCCGACGGGCTCCCGGATCAGGCGCACCGGCTCGGCCCGCCGGCTGCGCAGCCGGGAGCGGCACTCGTTGCGCGCGATCGTGCCGAGCCACGCCGACGGATCCCGCGGCTCCTGCCCCCCGAGCAGGGCGCGGTACGCGGAGAGGAACGTCTGCTGCGCGGCGTCCTCGGCCTCCACTGCGTCCCTCAGGATCAGGCGGCAGACGCCGTACACCATGCGGCCGTGTTCCTCGAAGAGCGCAGCGATGCGCTCTCCGGCCGCGCGCTGGTGGCGGCGGCCGGAGAGCGGGAAGGCGCGGCGCGCGCGACCGGGGTCAGTCGCTGCTTCCATCGCCTCCGTCATCGTCCTCGTCGTCCTCCTGCTTGAGACGGACGAGCGTCAGGGTGCCGTTCACGTCGGCGCACTTCATCTCCACGCGGTCGCCCACATGGAAAGCCGACAGGTCGACGCCGGCCGGAACGGAGCAGGTCACGGGCGAGCCGCCGTGCGACTGAACCGTGATCCCGCCGGCCGGGAAGTCCGTGATCTGGCCGTGGACCTCGACCCTGCCGTTCTGCTCGCCGATCCCCTCGTGGTCGTCGTCGTTCTCGTCGTCGGTCTGGACGCTCGCGAGCGTAAAGGCTCCGGCGGCATCCACGGTCACGATCAGCTCGATCTCGTCGCCGGGCTGCATCTGAGGCAGCTGGAGGCCGGCGGGGACGGTCACGAAGACCTCGCCGCGGTGCTCGACCGCGAGCCGCAGCTGGTCGCCGTTCACGCCGAGGAAGATGCCCTCGAGCTCCATCGTGCCCGAGTGGCCGAGCGTGGTCACCGAGCCCGCGTCGAGGCCGTGCTTCGTCAGCCGCACGCGCACCACGACCCTGTCGCCGGGCCGCGGGCCGCGGCTGGAGGCGAACCCGCGGGAGGGCGCCCGGACGGAGAAGACGGAGCCGCCCGCCGAGATCAGCAGCCGGTGCAGGCGGCGCTGGTTGCGGACGACGATGCCGCGGAAGGTCGCCCGGCCTGCGCGGCCGGCCGTGCGGATCGAGCCTGCGCGGAAGGTGCCGTCGGAGAGCCGCCTCGCCGAGTAGACGACGCGGTGGCCGACGCGCACGGCGCCGAGGCGGCCGGGGGCGCGGACGGTGCGCACGGCGCCGCTCTTCGTCGCGACGACGACCGCGTGCCGCGCCTGGTCCTTCGTGAGCGCCACGCCGCGGGCCGCCATCGCGGTCGCGGGCACGGCGACCGCTGCAGCCATCACGGCGAGCAGCAAGAGCATTCGCTTCATCTGAGAATCCTTTCGGGGGTGAGGGAGGAACCGGATTCGCCCCGCAGGAGCGAGCGGGGCCGAAAAACTTGCACCCTCGGGTAGAAATCCCCCGGATGGGTGCCTCCAGCGTCGGCGGCGGCCGCTACCGGCTCGAGCGGCCGCTCGGCCAGGGCGGGATGGCCACCGTCTTCCTCGCGCACGACGTCGAGCTCGACCGCCCTGTCGCGGTGAAGCTGCTCGCGGAGCACCTCGCCGGTGATTCGGCCTTCCGCGAGCGCTTCCTGCGGGAGGCGCGGCTGGCCGCGCGGCTCTCGCATCCCAACGTGGTCAGCGTCTACGACGCGGGCGAGACGGAGGACGGCCGTCCGTACATCGTCATGGAGTATGTGAAGGGCACGACGCTGGAGGGATGCGGGCCGCTACCGCCTGCGGAGGCGGTCGCGCTGGCGGTACAGGCGTGCCAGGGACTCGCCCGCGCCCACGCGGCCGACCTCGTCCACCGCGACGTGAAGCCGCACAACCTGCTCCTGCGCGAGGACGGGACGTTGAAGGTCGCGGACTTCGGGATCGCGCGCGCGGCCGAGGCGACGGCGCTCACGCAGATCGGCACCGTGCTCGGCACCGCCGCCTACCTCGCGCCCGAGCAGGCAGCCGGCGAGCAGGTCACCGCCGCCGCCGACATCTACGCACTGGGGGCGGTGCTCTACGAGCTGCTCGCCGGCCGCCCGCCGTATGAGCCGGAGTCGCTCGCCGATCTCGCCCGGCGACCGGAGATCACGCCGATTCGCGACCTCGCGCCGGAGGTGCCGACCCACGTCGAGGACGCCGTCATGCGCGCGCTCGCGCGCGACCCCGCCTACCGCCAGTCGTCGGCAGACGAGCTCGCCCAGGAACTCACCGGCCGGCAGACGGCGCCCACCCGGGTCGTCCCGGCGGCCCGGCATCGCTCGCGACGACCGTGGCTCGCCGTCGCTGCAGCAGCCGCCGTCGCAGCGATCGCCGTCTCGGCCGTGTTCGTCACTCGCGGGCGAGACAAGACACCGCCGCCGCGGCCTGTCCGCACCGCAGTGCAGCCGATCCCGCCCGGCACGAACGCCCAGGAGCAGGCGCGCAACGTGGCGGCGTGGCTGCGGGCTAGAGCTGCTCGGCCTTGACCTGCTGGGCGCCGAAGCCGACGCCCTCGCGCACGAGCGCGATCTGCACTTCCTCGCGCGCCTTGTAGATCCGCCACTTGACCGTGGCGAGCGTGACCTCGAGCGAGTCTGCGATCTCGGTGTAGGAGAGGCCGACGACGTCGCGGAGCAGCAGGGCCATCTTCAGGTCCGTGCTGAGCTCCTCGACCGCGCGCCAGAGCGCGTCGATCTCCTCCATCCGCTCGACCGGCTGGTCGAGCACCTCGAGCGGCGCGATGTCGTCGAGCGCGACAAGTGCCCGCGGCCGCCGCTCGCTCGCGCGCAGCTCGTCGAGGACGCGGTTCTTCGTCACCTGGAAGAGCCACGTCGTGAACTTCGAGCGAAGCGAGAACTTCGGCAGGCCCTGGTAGACCCGCAGGAAGACCTCCTGCGTCAGATCCTCGGCGAGGGCGCGGTCTCCGCCCACGAGCCGGAGCACGTAGTTGAAGACGGGCGTCTCGTAAGCGCGCAGGATGAGCGAGAAGGCTCGCTCGTCACCCCGTTGCGCCTTCCGCAGAACGCCGAGATCGGGCTGGGCCAATGACAAGGCCTGCGGAGTATAGACGGGACGACCGGCCCTTGCATGCACCCTTTTTGGGCTAATTGCAGAGGTTTTGTCCGCTCATCTGTAAGGGTTTCGTGAGGCCGAGGTAAGCAAGAGCGGTCGGGACGAGGTCGCTCAGCTCGCCGCCCTCGCGGAGGGTCGTCTGCCGGTCGGTGACTATCAACGGCACGGGATTCGAGGTGTGCGCGGTAAAGGGGCTCGTTCCGTCGGGCTCGAGCATCTGCTCGGCGTTGCCGTGGTCGGCCGTGATCAGGGAGACGCCGCCGAGCCGCTCCACGGTCTCGACGACGCGGCCGAGGCACGCGTCGGTCGTCTCGACCGCCTGCACGACAGCCGGGATCACTCCGCTGTGGCCGACCATGTCGGGGTTCGCGAAGTTGACGACGGCGAAGGCGTAGCCGCCGCCCTCGAGCTCCGCGCAGAAGCGCGATGCCACCTCATCTGCCGACATCTCCGGCTTCTTGTCGTAGGTGCCGACCTCGCGCGGGCTGGGCACGAGCAGACGCGTCTCCCCCTCCCACTCCTGCTCGCGGCCGCCGTTGAAGAAGTAGGTCACGTGCGCGTACTTCTCGGTCTCGGCCGCGTGGAGCTGGCGCAGACCGGTCTGCGCGAGCACCTCGGCGATCGTCTGCTCGACCTGCTGCTCGCCGAAGACGACCGCCGTGTTCAGCTGGTCGCTGTAGCGCGTCATCGTGGTGACGTCGAAGCCTGCGTCGAGCAAGAGCTTCGTCAGCTGCCGCGCGCGATCCGGCCGGAAGTTGAAGAAGATCGCGGCGTCGCCGGGCTTCAGCCTCGGCCTCCCGTCGAGCACGACCGGCTCGATGAACTCGTCGGTCACTCCGCGCGCGTAGCTCGCCTCGACCGCCGTAACCGGGTCGTCGTCATGCTCGCCCTCGCCCTCGACGATCGCGTCGAAGGCGCGCTGCGTCCGCTCCCAGCGCTGGTCGCGATCCATCGCCCAGTAGCGGCCGGCGACGGTCGCGATCCGGTCGGCGGGCAGCTCGGCCAGGTCGTGTGCGGCCGAAGTCGGGGAGACGTCGCGGCCGTCGGTGAAGGCGTGGATCCATGTGCGCTCCGGGGCGAACCGGAGCAGCGCCTGCAGGTGGTCGATGTGGGAGTGGACACCGCCGTGCGAGACCAGGCCGAGCAGGTGGACGTCGCCGCCCCTGTCGAAGGCGGCCTTCAGCACCGGGTTCTCGAAGAACGAGCCGTCGGCGATCGCCCGGTTGATCCGCTGCAGGTCCTGGTCGAGCACGCGGCCCGAGCCGATCGTCAGGTGGCCGACCTCGGAGTTGCCCATCTGGCCCGGCGGCAATCCGACCGCCTCGCCGGAGGCCTTGATCGTCGTGTGCGGGTACTCGCGCCAGAGCCGGTCCAAGACGGGCGTGTCCGCCAGCTCGACGGCGTTCCCGGGGCCGGCCGGCGCGCAGCCCCAGCCGTCGAGGATCACGAGGACGACTAGGTCGCGGCGGCCCGGCAAATCGCCTCGAACGACTCGACCTCGAGCGACGCGCCGCCCACGAGCGCACCGTCCACGCCCTCCTGCGAGAGCAGCTCCGCCGCGTTGTCCGGCTTGACCGAACCGCCGTAGAGCACCGGCACGTCGAGCAGGCCCTTGATGAACGCGTGTGCCTCCCGGGCCTGCTCGGAGCTCGCGGTCTTGCCGGTGCCGATCGCCCAGACGGGCTCGTACGCGACCACCAGGCGCTCGTGCTCCCCGACCGCGTCGGCCACCGCCTCGACCTGGACGCGCAGCACGAGCTCCATCTGGCCGGACTCGCGCTCCTCCAGCGACTCGCCGACGCACGCGACCACGCGCAGGCCCTGCTCGAGCGCGGCAACGGTCCGGCGCGCGACGGTCTCGTCGGTCTCGCCGAAGTACTGCCGCCGCTCGGAGTGCCCGACGATCGCGCCGGTCACGCCGAGCTCCTCCAGCATCGGCGCCGAGACCTCGCCCGTGTAGGCACCCTCGCCGGCCCAGTGGACGTTCTGCGCGAAGACGGTGTGGCCGCTCTCGACCGCCGCGGCCAGGGACGCGAACGGCGGGCAGAGCACGGCCTCCACGCCTTCGGGCGCGCTGAACGCCTCGCAGAACTCCCGCGTCTCGCGCGGGCCTTTGAACATCTTCCAGTTGCCGGCGATCAGCTTCATGCGTCCGGGATCACTGCCACGCCGGGAAGCTCCTTGCCCTCGAGCAGCTCTAGGGCGGCGCCACCGCCGGTCGAGGCCCACGAGACGCGGTCGAGCAGGGAGAGCTCGTTGAGCGCGCGGATCGAGTCGGCGCCGCCGACCACCGAGAACGCGTCCGCCTGCGCCACGGCCTCGGCCACGGCTTTCGTCCCCTCGGCGAAGGCCGGCCACTCGAAGACGCCCATCGGCCCGTTCCAGAAGATCGTCTTCGCCTTGCCGAGCTCGGCTGCGAAGTGCCTGCGTGTCTCCGGGCCGATGTCCAGCCCGAGCCAGCCCTCCGGCAGCGCGTCGTAGGGCACGACCTGCGCCTCCGCGTCCTCCTCGAAGGCCGAGGCGGCGACGACGTCGGAGGGAAGCTCGACCGGGAAGCCGAGCGGGCTCCCCGCGCGCAGCTCCTCGGCCATCTTGCCGCCGACGAGCACGGTGTCGGCCTTGCCGCCGAGGTTGCGCAGCACGCCGAGCTTGTCGTCGACCTTCGCGCCGCCCGAGACGAGCACGAACGGCCGCTCGACCTCGCCGAGCAGCTTGCCCAGCTGCTCAAGCTCCTTCTCCAGCAGCAGCCCCGCGTAGGCGGGGAGCAGCTCGGCGACGCCGACCGTCGAGGCGTGCGCGCGGTGCACCGAACCGAAGGCGTCCTGGACGAACAGCTCGTAGTCGTCCGCGAGCCGCTGAGCGAACTCCGGGTCGTTCTTCGTCTCGCCGGGGTCGAAGCGTGTGTTCTCGAGCACGTCGATCCGCTCGTCGGGAAGGAGCTCCCGCAGCCGCCTCGCGACGGGCGTCATCGCGAACGCCGGATCCGGCCCCTTCGGGCGTCCGAGGTGCGAGCAGACGGCGACCTCCTTGGCATCGTGCTCGAGCAGGTAGCGGAGCGTCGGCAACGAGGCCTCGATTCGCGTGTCGTCGGCGACGCGCCCGGCGTCCAGCGGTACGTTGAGGTCTGCGCGCACGAGCACGCGCTTGCCGTCGACGTCGGCCTCCCGAACCGAGCGCGGCTTACGCACCAACTGCTGCCGGCAGCGTCGCGCCCACCTTCGCCACCAGGTCGACGAGGCGGCACGAGTAGCCCCACTCGTTGTCGTACCAGCCGAACACCTTGACCTGGTTCCCGCTCGCCATCGTCAGCTCGCTGTCGAAGATCGACGAGTACGACGAGTGCTGGATGTCGGTCGAGACGAGCGGCTCGTCCGAGTAGCGGAGGATCCCCTCGAACGCGCCCGTGTCGGCCCTGGAGCGGAAGAGCTCGTTGACCTCGTCCTTGCTCGTCTCGCGGCCGACGCGGCAGACCAGGTCGACGATCGAGCCCGTCGGCACCGGCGCGCGCATCGACATCCCGTCGACCTTGCCCTGTAGGTCGGGCATCACGAGGCCGATCGCCCGCGCGGCGCCGGTCGAGGTCGGGATCAGGTTGATCGCCGCCGCCCGGGCCCGGCGCAGGTCCTTGTGCGGGAGGTCCAGGATCCGCTGGTCGTTCGTGTACGCATGGATGGTGGTCATGAAGCCCTGCTCGATCGTGAGCTCGTCGTGCAGGACCTTCGCGAGCGGCGCCACGCAGTTCGTGGTGCAGGAGGCGTTCGAGATCACGTCGTGAGCTTCGGGGTCGTAGTCGCCGTCGTTGACGCCGAGCACGATCGTGACGTCCGGCCCCTTGGCCGGGGCGGAGATGATCACCTTCTTCGCGCCGCCCTCGAGGTGCTTGGCGGCGCTGTCGCGGTCGGCGAAGAAGCCGGTCGACTCGATCACGACGTCGACGCCGAGGTCGCCCCACGGCAGGCTGCCGGGGTCGCGCTCGGCGAGCAGCTTGATTTCCTGGCCCTCGACGGTGATCGAGCCGTCGCCGTGGGACACGTCGCGGCCGAGCGGGCCGAGCACGGAGTCGTACTTGAGCAGGTGCGCCATCGTCGCGGCGTCGCCGAGGTCGTTCGCGGCCACGACCTCGAAGTCTCCTCCGCGCTGCAGGTGCGCCCGGAAGAAGTTCCGTCCAATCCGCCCGAACCCGTTGATTCCAACCCGAATAGCCACTGAAGCCTCCCCGTTGCTTTCGCGTCGAGTCTAACCGCCCCGCCCCGGTGTCACGCGTACCCTGGCCGGCGTGCGATGGTCGATGTGAGGCGGCTGACGGACGACGACCGCAGCTGGGCGCACGAGGTCGAGCGTGACAGCTGGGGCGACCCCGTGGTCGCGCGGCGCGGCGAACTCGTCGACCCGAGAGCGCTGCCCGGCTTCGTCGCGGTCGTGGAGGGCGAGCGGGCCGGCCTCGTCACGTACGCGGTGCGGGGAGACGAGTGCGAGGTGGTGACGATCCGCAGCCTCCGCGAGGGTATCGGCGTCGGCCGCGCGCTGCTCGACGCCGTGCGCGAGGCTGCCGCGGCAGCGGGCTGCCGCCGCCTCTGGCTCGTGACGACCAACAACAACGTGCGCGCGCTCGAGGTCTTCCAGCGCTGGGGGCTCGACATCGTGGTCTTCCGCAGAGATGCGGTCACGGACGCGAGACGAACGCTGAAACCAGCCATCGCGGAACGAGACGCGAACGGCATCCCGATCCGGCACGAGCTGGAGCTGGAACTGCAGCTCTGAGGAAAGCCGGCGGGCCGCCTTGGCGGGCCGCCTTGTCAGCGCTTGCGCTGACGAGATTAGAGCGCGTGCGGGCTTCGCCCGTACGCGCGTCTTCAGCCCGACCGGCCCGCCCCTGGCCGGAGGCCAGGGGCGGGCCGGAGGGGAAGCTCCGAGGACGACCTCCCCCTCCGCATTGTCGCGCTCCGGACCTTGGCGACGGACGGGGTCTGAATCCATCGCCGGACGAGCGCGAACCCGCCTCGCGAAAGTATTACGCAAGGCGCGCAGGAAAAGCCACGCCGTTTGCAACTCAGAAAATAGAGCTTCTGCTACCGCTTGCTCAGCCGCACGAGTGCGCGGAGACGGCGGTGCGCAGCGGATTTGCTCGCAGGCGGGTCGCACTTCGCCGCGAGCTCCCGCAGCGAGAGCGACGGGTGCTTCAGGCGCAGCTCGGCGAGCTCGCGCAGCGGCGGCGAGAGCTCCTCCAGCCGCCCTCCGCGCTCCAGGCGCCGCACCGCCTCGAGTTGCGTCCGGGCGGCGCCGACTGCGCGGACGACGTTCGCGTGGTCGGCGTTCGCGAGCCGGTTCGCACGAGACCTCGTGGCGCCCAGGACGGCACGTTCCTGGAGCGCGAGCGCCGCCTCGCTCGCCCCGGCCGCCGCGAGGACGCCTGCGATGCGGTCGATCCCCTTCGCGTACGCGAGCGCGTGGTCCCCGCGCTCCGCCACCCGCAGCTCGCCGCCCTCCGAGGCCGCCGCGGCCGCGACCGCCTGTGCGCCCTCGCGCGTCTCGCTGCGGACCTCGAGGTGCGGCGAGGGCGGCGGGCTGACCGAGCCCGAGGCGAGCAGCGCACCGCGGACGTAGGCCGAGCGGCAGCACGAGCGCGCGACGACGCGCTTCGGCGGCCGGTCGAGCGGGCGGGTGCGCGAGTCGACCACGCCCGCCCGCTGCAGCACGTCGAGCGCCGCCGGGCCGCCCTCGACGTGCAGCTGGTAGCGGGTCTCGCGGCCGAACGCGTGGCGCTGGTAGGTGCGGATCTCGGAGCGCACGCCGAACGCGCGCAGGAGCGTGAACGCCCGTCGCGCCGCGGCGGGGCTCGAGAGGTCGAGGTGCAGGCTCACCTCGCCGCGGCCGAGCAGGTGCAGCCGCCCCGCGTAGTGGAAGAGCGCCGAGAGCTCCGCCAGCCGGTCGCACTCGCGCGTGGGCGCGATCCCCGCGAGCTCGGCGCGGACGTCCTCAGAGAACGACACCCTCGAGCTCCAGCAGTCGCCGTTTGTAGCCGAGACCGAGCGAGCCGTACGAGCCCAGCCCGCCGGCCGCCAGCACGCGGTGACAGGGGACGAGGAGGCCGAAGCGGTTCGCGGCGCAGACCGAGCCCACCGCCCGCTGTGCGTTCGGGTACCCCGCGAGCGCCGCGACCTCGCCGTAGGTCGCGGTCTCGCCGTAGGGGATCGAGCGCAGCGCCTCGACCGCCGCGCGCTGGAACGGCGTGCACCATTCGAGGTCGAGCTCGACGTCCTCGAACCGGTCGCGTCTCCCCCCGAAGTACGCGCGGATGCGCTCGGCAAGCGCGTTTCTCGCCTGCGGTACGTGATCCGAGCACGCGTAGCGTGGGAGCTCGTGCCACACGAGCACCCCGTCGGCGAACACCAGCTCACCGACGCCCCAGCCCTCCACCGCATAGGCGACCTGCTCGACCATCGCCCGAATCGTAGAATCCCGACCGTGAGCCGCCCCGGGATCTTTCGTCCGCCTCCGCCCCAGAACGAGCCCGTCCGCGAATACGCGCCCGGCTCGCCGGAGCGCGCGGAGCTGCGTGTGAAGCTCGCGGAGCTGACGGGCCAGCAACTCGACATCCCCTGCGTGATCGGCGGCGAGGAGATTCGCACCGACGACACCTTCCAGGCGGTCATGCCGCACGACAAGGATCACATCCTCGCCGAGGTGCACAAGGCGGGCGCCGCCGAGGTCGACAAGGCGATCGCCGCCTCCGCCGAGGCCTGGGAGGACTGGCACCGCCTGCCCTGGGAGGAGCGCGCCGCGGTCTTCCTCCGCGCGGCCGAGCTGCTTGCCGGCCCGTGGCGCTCGACCCTCGTCGCGGCGACGATGCTGAACCAGTCGAAGACCGCCCACCAGGCCGAGATCGACGCGGCCTGCGAGGTGATCGACTTCTGGCGCTTCAACGTCGAGTTCATGGTCCGGATCTACGCGGAGCAACCCGTCTCCTCGCCCGGGGTCTGGAACCGGATGGAGTACCGGCCGCTCGAGGGCTTCGTCTTCGCGATCAGCCCGTTCAACTTCACCGCGATCGGCGCAAACCTGACCTCGAGCCCGGCGCTGATGGGCGACGTCGTGCTCTGGAAGCCGGCCTCGACCGCGGCTTACTCGTCCTACTGGACGCTGAGACTGCTAGAGGAGGCGGGACTGCCGCCGGGCGTCGTCAACTTCGTCCCCGGCAGCGGCGCCTCCGTCGCCGACCCGGTGCTGGCGAGCGAGCACCTCGCCGGGATCCATTTCACGGGGTCGACCGAGGTCTTCCACTCGATCTGGCAGACGGTCGGCCAGAACATCGGCAGCTACCGCAACTACCCGCGCATCGTCGGCGAGACCGGCGGCAAGGACTTCATCGTCGCCCACCCGAGCGCCGACGTGGACGCGGTCGCGGCCGCGATCGTGCGCGGCTCGTTCGAATACCAGGGCCAGAAGTGCTCCGCCGCCTCCCGCGTCTACGCGCCCTCGAACCTCTGGCCGGAGCTGAAGGAGCGCCTCGTCGAGGAGGTCGGGACGATCCGGATGGGCGACGTGGGCGACTTCTCGAACTTCATGGGCGCGGTGATCGACGGTAAGTCGTTCGCGCGGCAAAAGGAGGCGATCGCTTACGCGCAGGGCAACGACGCCGAGGTCATCGTGGGCGGCGGCGCCGACGACAGCGAGGGCTTCTTCGTCCAGCCGACGGTGATCCAGACCAAGGATCCGCGCGACCGGCTGATGCAGGAGGAGTTCTTCGGCCCGATCGTGACCACCTACGTCTACCCCGAGGACGAGTGGGAGCAGACGCTCGAACTCGTCGACCAGACGGCGCCCTACGGCCTGACCGGCGCGATCTTCTCGCAGGAGCGCGCAGCCATCGACGAGGCGCAGGAGGCGCTGCGTTACGCGGCCGGGAACTTCTACGTCAACGACAAGCCGACGGGTGCGGTCGTCGGGCAGCAGCCGTTCGGGGGTTCGCGCGCCTCCGGTACGAACGACAAGGCCGGCTCGATGTGGAACCTGATCCGCTGGGTCAGCCCGCGCACGATCAAGGAAACCTTCGTCCCGCCGCGCGACTACCGCTACTCGTTCCTGGCCGGCGACGACACCGACGGCTCGCCGGGCGCCCCCGGCGGCAGCCGCTGAGAACTCATTCTCGAGGACGCCGCCTCGCGGCGTCCAGCGCGGCTCGCGGGCACAAGGCGTCAGTTCGGGACGAGTTCTGAAGCGCCCGCTCCTCGTTGCGCTCGCCGTCCTGCTCGTCGCTGTCTCGGCGGCCACCGCGGCGCGGATTCGTGGCACGCGTGGCCCCGACCGCCTGCAGGCGGTCAACGGAGCACGTGACGTCGTCACCTGCGGCCGCGGCCGCGACCTCGCCACCGTCGACGAGCTCGACCGCGTCGCCCGCGACTGCGAGGTGGTCACCCGCCGCACGTCGAGCGACCCGTTCCGGACCGGCGACAGCCAGCACGCGACCGAGGTGGAGCCGGACTCGTTCGCCTTCGGCAAGACGGTCGTCGCCGTCTTCCAGGTCGGGCGCATCTACGACGGCGGCGCGCACGCGATCGGCTTCTCCGTCTCGCGCGACAGCGGTCGGAGCTGGAAGCGCGGATTCCTGCGCGGGCTCGGACCGCGAGCGACCGACCCGTCGATCGCCCACGACCGCAAGCACGGAGTCTGGCTCGCCTCCTCGCTCGTCCTCCACGCGGGTGGCGGCTCGTCGCTGCGGATCAACCGCTCGCGAGACGGCCTTCGCTGGGGGCTGCCCGTGACGGCGGTCTCGGCCCCCGCGGACCTCGGGCAGGACAAGGAGTGGATCGCGTGCGACGGCTGGCGGCAGAGCCCGTTCTTCGGCCACTGCTACCTGAGCTACAGCGACATCGTCGGCGAGCAGGTCGTGACGCAGACCTCCGCCGACGGCGGCCTCACGTGGTCGTCGCCGACGACGGCACCCGGCTTCCCGGGGCGCGCCTCGATCCGCGGAGCGTTCGCCCCGGGCGTCCAGCCGCTCTCGCTCCCGAGCGGGCGTGTCCTCGTCCCGTACTACGACGAGGGAAGGTTCTCGGTGCTCCGCTCCGACGACGGCGGCGCGGGCTGGACGGCGCAGCTCGGGATCGCGCCGGCCGACTACCGCAGCCACCGCGGCCTGCGGGCGGCACCGCTTCCGACGTCCGCGGTGAGCTCGGACGGCCGCGCCTACGTCGCGTGGGCCGACTGCTCCTTCCGCGCCGGCTGCCCCGCCAACGACATCGTCTACACGTCCACCGCCGACGGCGTCGCCTGGCGCCCGGTCACGCGGATCCCGACCGGCGCCACCGATGCGGAGCTGCCGGGCCTCGACGCCGATCCGTCGCGGCCGGGTCGGCTCGCACTCGCCTACTACGTCTTTCACGGCTCGACGCTCGACGTCCGTTTCGTCTCCTCGTCGAGCGCCGGCGCGAGCTGGACACGGCCGCAGCTGCTGAACTCGCGACGCGTCCCGGTCGGCGGAATCGCGAGCACCTCGCAAGGCTCGATGGTCGGCGACTACATCTCGACCTCGTTCGCCGGCGGCCGCGCCGTGCCGGTGTTCGTGCTCGCCACCGCGCCGACCGGCTCCCGCCTGCACGAGGCGGCGTTCGCGACCTCGCTGCCCGTTCGCTGAGCTAGGCGGGCGGCAGCTCGACGCGCGCCGGGCCCCAGCCCCTCGTCCGCGCCCGCGCGGCCACCCAGACCGCGCAGGCCAGCGCGGGCAGCGCCAGCACGACGCCCGCGACCCGCACGCCGAAGGCGCCGGCGAGCGCGCCGTCGAGCAGGCTCGCGAACGGCCGGAGGCCGAGGAAGGCGACGCTCCAGAGCGCCATCACGCGGCCACGCTCCCAGGGGTCGACGCCCAGCTGCAGCCGCGAGGTCGCGTGCGTGTTCGAGGCCAGGTAGCCGAAGCCGGCCACGAACAGCACCGGCAGGGCGAGCGCCAGCCAGGGCGTGACCGCGAACACGACCATCCCGCCGCCGAGCATTACCAACGTGCCGAACATCCGGCGCCGGCTGCCCCCCACGCGGCCGGCCACGACGAACGCCGCGGTGACAGCGCCCGCCCCGAAGACGCCGATGATGTAGCCGGCCGTCGTGTCCTTCTCGCCGAAGGCGTGGGCCCAGGCGGGCGCGAGCGTGTTCACGGGGTCGGAGGCGAAGCCGACGGCGGCCACGATCACCAGGAAGACCACGAGCTGCGGCCGCGCGCGCAGGAGCTCGATGCTCGCGCGTACGTGCCCGACCGAGCCGTCGGCCAGCTCCTGGGGCTGCGGCCCGATCACGAGCAGCGCGGCGATGAAAATCAGGTACGAGACCGCGTTGAGGCCGAACGCGGCCGGGATGCCGAGGTACTCCACGGCCAGCGCGGCCGTCGCCGGCCCGACCGCGCGCGCGAGGTTGAAGGTCATCGAGTTGAGCGCAACCGCCGTGGGCACCTCGGGCTCCTCGACGAGCGTCGCGATCAGCGCCTGCTGCGCGGGCGCCGAGAAGGCGCTGACGATTCCGAGCGCGACCGCATCCGCGATCACCACGGCGGGCGGCGCGAGCCCCTGCCACGCGAGCAGTCCGAGTCCGCCTGCGAGGACGACGGCCGCGCTCTGGGTGACGAGCAGCAGGCTCCGACGGTTCCAGCGGTCGGAGGCGCCGCCGGCCCAGGGCGCGAGCAGCAGGATCGGCAGGAACTGCGCGAAGTTCAGCACGCCCAGGAGCAGCGCCGAGTGCGTCTGGCGGTAGACGAGCAGCGCGGCGGCGAGGTTCTGGAACCAGGTGCCGCTGGCCGAGAGCGCGTTCCCGGCGAAGTAGGGCCCGAAGCTGCGCCGCCGGAGGAGCGCGAAGGCGGCTGCGGGGCCGACGGCGGAACTCACGCCGGACTTCTACCCGGAGCGGCGTCTGGTTATGGGATGACGGTGAACGGCCGCATCATGTCGTTGTCTTCGTGCTCGACGATGTGGCAGTGGTGCACGTACCTCTGCGGCGCCGTAACGCCGGCCGGTAGGTCGAACCTCGCCCGGATCGTCGTGAAGTAACCCGGGTTCGCCTTGACGGTGTCCTTGAAGCCCCGTTCGCTCGGGTCCGGCGGAACCATCGGGCCCGTTGCGAATGGTGAGGGATCGATCCCTCCCGGCACTCCGTTCGCGCCCTCGTACAGCTCCTCGTACAGCTGAACGTCGAACGGCGTTCGGCCGACGACCTGGAAGGTGACGAGGTGCATGTGCATCGGATGGGTGTCGCCCGTCACGTTGACGAACACCCAATCCTCGACGGTGCCCACCCTCGGCGCCTCGGTCCCCGGGGCGTCGAAGGGGAGGCCATTGATGTTCAGGAACCAGGTCGGCTCGTCGACGTCGATCTCGTTCAGCGTGAGGTAGCGCGTCCGCGCCGGGCTCGGCAGATCCGCCTTCCGCCCGGGCAGGCTCGCCGGGACCACGCTCGGGCCGCGCTGACTGACCGACGTCCCCACCCGGATCTCCATCACCTGCTCCAGCGAGGGCGCGGGGGTCACGACTGGCGTCTTCGGCTTGTGGTTCTTCAGTACGAGCGTCTGTCCGGCGAACCTCCGGAAGTCGACCAGGATGTCCGCCCGCTCGGCGGGTGCGAGGACGAGCTGCTTCATCCGGATCGGCTGATCCCAGAGGCCGCCCTCGGCGCCGATCTGCCACACGCTCGGGCCCGAGAGGTCGAGGCTGAGGATGCGCGCGTTGCAGCCGTTCAGGATCCGCAGGCGGTACATCCGCGGCTCGACCTCGAGGAACGGCCAGACCTTGCCGTTGACGAGCATCACGTCGCCGAAGTACTCGCCGATCCAGGTGGCGTCGGGGATGTCGCTCGTCGGGTAGAGGAACGTGCCGTCCGGGTTGAACTGCCGATCCTGAATCACGAGCGGGATCTCGTACGCGCCGCCGGGGATTCCGATCGGATTCGGCTCCGTGCCCGTGTCGAACTCGTCGCGCAGGATGTAGGCGGCGGCGAGGCCGGCGAACACGTTGAGCCGTGTCGCGCCCAGCCCGTGGTCGTGGAACCAGAGCAGCGAAGCCGGCATCTCGGGCTGCTGGTTCGTGTAGAGGACGGTCTGGGTCTCGCCGGGCCCAAACCCGTTCGGCGTCACGGCCGGGTTGCCATCGCTGGTGTCGGCGACGAAGCCTCCGTGGAGGTGCGTCATCAGCCGCACCTGGTTGCCGAGCGGCGTCAGGCGGGTGTCGACCGGGATCCAGGCCGGGTACTCGTCGGGAAGCCCGTGCGTGAAGCTCACCTGCAGCGACGTGCCGCTCTGGCCGACGACAGCCATTCCCAGCGACCCTGCCTGGCCGCCCAGGCCTGACCCGTCGTCGTAGGCCCAGAGCGGTGTCGGCGGCAGGTACGGGTGGAGCTGCCGCGTGATCTCCGTTTGCAGGAACGCGTACTCGTTCGCCCCGCTAGGCGAGGCCACCACGATCCCCGCACCGGGCAATGGCACCGGCTCGAGGTACTTCCTCAGGTTGGCGGCCGTAGTCGGCGCAGCCTGCAGCCGCGACCAGGGCACGACCAGAGCCGCGCTTCCTGCAGCGCCGTACAGCAGAAAACGCCTTCGTGTCAGCGTGCTCCTCATGTCAGCCTCCCTTGCCGCCGATGCCACAGGCTCCCCAGAGGAGCCAGGCGCCAAGTCTCACGAACCGAAGACCCGGCTCCATCCGTGCCGACGCGGATCCAAGCGCGTGATTTCCCGCACGAGCCTTCCGGGCCGCTCAGGCGCGGCCGGCCTTGTGCAGCTGCGCGTAGATCGAGCGCGCCGTGCGCTCGGGAATCCCGGGCACGCCCTCCAGTTCCTCCTGGGAGGCGGCGAGAAACCGCTCCGCCGAGCCGAAGTGGCGCAGCAGCGCCCGCCGCCGCGCCGGGCCGACGCCCTGCAGGGTGTCGAAGATCGACTCGCGCGCCTTCGCGTCACGACGCTGGCGGTGGAAGCCGAGCGCGAAGCGGTGCGCCTCGTCCCGGACCCGCTGCAGCAGGTGCAGGCCCGGCGAGTCGCGGTCGAGGACGATCGGATCGGGCCGGCCGGGCACGAAGACCTCCTCCTCGCGCTTGGCCAGGGCGATCACCGCGACCCGCGGCAGGTCGTAGGCCTGCATCGCCTGCAGCGCCGCGGCCAGCTGGCCCTTGCCGCCGTCGATCACGACGAGGTTCGGCGTCGCCGCGAACGACTCGTCGTAATCCTCGGCCGCCGCACCCGCCTGCAGCCGCGCGAAACGGCGCGAGACGACCTCCTCCAGCGCGGCGTAATCGTCCTGCCCGTCCAGGGTGCGCACGCCGAACTTGCGGTAGTGCGCCTTCTTCGGCATAGCGTCCTGAAAGACGACCATCGAGCCGACCACGGACTCGCCCTGGATGTTCGAGATGTCGTAGCACTCGACCCGCAGCGGCAGGCTCTCGAGGTTGAGCGCCTCACGCAGCTCCTCGAGCGCCTCGACCCGGCGCAGCCGCTTGCGCTCGGACTGGACGGCCTCCGACTCGAGCGCGACCTGCGCGTTTGCACTCGCCAGCTCCTGCAGGCGCCGCTTCTCGCCGCGTGAAGGCGCGCGCACCTCGACCCTCGAGCCGCGCCGCCCGGAGAGGAACTCCTCGAGCGCGCTCGTGTCGCCCGAGTCCGGCGGCACGATGATCTGGGGCGGGACGCTCGGCGACGAGCCGTAGTACTCGGTCGCGAACGCCTCGAGCAACGTTGCGGTGTCCTGTCCCTCGACGTTCTCGAGGTGGAAGCCGTACCGGTCGATCAGCCTGCCGTCGCGCAGCGGGAAGACCTGCACCGCCGCGCGGTCGCCGTCCGTGGCGATGCCGATCACGTCGACGCTGCCGACCGAGCGCCGGTCGGCGGTCTGCCGCTCGACGAGATGCCGCACCGCGAACAGCCGGTTCCGGTAGCGCGCGGCCTCCTCGAAGCGCTCGGCCTCGGCGGCGTCCTTCATCTTCCGCTCGAGCTCGCGCTGGATCGGCCGCGTCTCCCCCGAGAGGAACTCGATCACGCCGTCGACGATCGCCCGGTAGCCCTCCTTCGAGATGTAGCCCACGCACGGGGCCAGGCAGCGCTCGATGTGGTAGTCGAGGCACGGGATCCCGCTGTGGCGGCCGGGCTTCGGGCCCTCGCAGGGCCGGTACGGAAAGACGCGGTTGAGCACGTCGAGCGTCTCGCGCACCTTCTTCGCGTTCGCGTACGGGCCGAAGTAGACGACCCCGCGCCGGTGCCGCTCGCGCGTGAACATGACGCGCGGGTAGTCGTCCTCGACCGTGACGGCGATGTACGGGAACGACTTGTCGTCCCGGAGACGGACGTTGAACGGCGGCCGGTGGCGCTTGACCAGGTTCTGCTCCAGGTGCAGCGCCTCCGCCTCGGTGTTGGTGACGATCACCTCGATGTCGGCGACCCGTTCGGGGAGGCTGCGAATGGTCGAGCGCGAGTCGGGCGTCTTCTGGAAGTAGCTGCGCACGCGCGGTCGAAGCGACTTCGCCTTTCCGATGTAGAGCATCTGGCCTCGGTCGTCGCGGAAGAGGTAGACGCCCGGCTTCGCCGGAAGCCGCTTCAGCTGCTCTTCCACGCGTGTGGCCATGGCCGGGCAAGGGTAGCCTCCGGCCTCGTGAGGAAGGCCGTGCTCGCAGCGGTCGTCGCGGTGGCGGCCGCGGCCGGCGTGGTCGCCGCGATGCTGCTCTCGTCCGGCGGGGGCGACGCCGGCGGAAGCGCCTCGCCCAAGCGCGCCTCCACGGGCCGCTCGAGCTCCCCGGGGACGACGTCGAAGAGGACCGCGTCGACCGGTTCGACGACCGGCTCGACACCCGACTCCTCGCCGAGCGAGCCGCGGAGCAGCGCCACGGCCCGGGTCGACACGCGCGGCTTGCGCCTGCCCCCGCCGCCGAGCCGCCACGGCCGGAAGACGCGGACGTTCGTCGTCGGCACAGTGGACGACGCGCTCGCCCAGGTAAGCCCGCACTTCGCCCAGGCGCAGGCCGACGTCTCGCACGATGCGGGCTTCGACGCCGCCGCCGTCTCGGCCACCTGGCACCGCGGCGAGCGGAGGCCCCCGGCCGGTCTCGTGCGCGTGCTGCGGAACGTCGCCGCCGCGACCGGTCGGGCGCGGATGAAGCTCGCCGTCGTCGTCTGGCACGGGCTCGGGCGCGACACGCCGCGGACGCCCTCGGAGCGCGCCGACTTCGCCGCCTACGCCGCCGCCGTCACCCAGGCGTTGCCGCAGCTGCGCTACGCGATCGTCGGCAACGAACCGAACCTGAGCACGTTCTGGAAGCCGCAGTTCGGCGGCGGCGGCCGCGACCTCGCCGCCCGCGCCTACGCCGACCTGCTCGCCCGCAGCTATGACGCGATCAAGGCGGCGCGCCCGGGGGTGCGGGTCCTCGGCGGCGCGCTCTCCCCGCGCGGGGCCGACCGCCCGCACGGGTCGAGGCCCACGCACTCGCCGACCGCCTTCATCCGCGACCTCGGCGCCGCCTACCGCGCGAGCCGGCGAGGCCGCCCGCTGATGGACGCCTTCGCCTTCCACCCGTACATGCAGGCCTCCCGCGACTCCCCGGGCGCGCGACACCCGGAGAACACGACCATCACGCTCGCCGACTACCCGAAGCTCGTCGCGCTCCTGCGCGAGGCCTTCCACGGCACCGCTCAGGCCGGGGAGCGCCTGCCGATCTACTACACCGAGTTCGGCGTGCAGACGCGCGTGCCGGAGCCGAAGCGCCGTTTCTACGTCGACCTCGACTCCCCGGCCCGCATCGACGCGGTCCCGTTTCGGGTGCAGGCCTCCTACTACCGCCGCGCGCTCGAGCTCGCGTACTGCCAGCCGACCGTCCGCGGGCTGTTCGTCTTCCACACCTTCGACGAGCCCGGACTAGGCGGCTGGCAGTCCGGCCTCTACTTCGCCGACCGCACGCCGAAGCCGAGCCTCCCGCCGTTCAAGCGCGCGGTCGCCGACCTGCGCAACGGTCGGTTCCCGCGCTGCCGACGCTAGGCTTTCGGCCGTGGCCGGCCAGTACGTCGCCTACACGTTCTTCCGCGTCGACCCAGCCTGGCGGCGCCTTCCGATCGAGGAGCGCTCCGCGGGCAAGGACGCCTTCGCGGAGGTGATCGAGGAGTTCGCCGGCCGGATGGCGTCGCTACGCCCGTACTCGGTCGCCGGCGTCCGTCCCGAGTGCGACTTCTTCCTCTGGAAGATCACCGAGCGCTACGACGATCTCGGCGAGCTCGGCGCTGCCCTGAACGCGACCCCGCTCGCGGGCTGGCTGACGACCCCGTACTCGTACCTCGCGACGACAAAGGCCTCCGAGTACACCAAGGCGCGCCGGCCGCGGCAGGTGGTGCCGAAGGGCTCGCCTTACCTGGTCGTCTACCCGTTCGTGAAGCTGCGCACCTGGTACACGCTGCCGCAGGAGGACCGCCAGCGCGCGATGAACGAGCACATGCGCGTGGGGCACGAGTTCTCGACGATCGTCAACCACACGACGTACTCGTTCGGGATCGACGACCAGGAGTTCATGACCGTCTTCGAGTGCGAGGAGCCTGCCGACTTCATGCACCTGATGCTGACGCTGCGTGAGTCGGAGGCGAGCCGCTACACGGAGCGCGACACGCCGATCTTCGTCGGACGGCACTGCGAGATCCGCGAGGCCCTGGACGAGCTCGACGGCGCCCGGGCGCGCGTTCGGGCCTAGTAGCCGTAGGTGTGCTCGTCGTGCCAGACGCGCCACATGGCGAAGCCGGCGAAGACGAACACGACGAGGAAGACGATCAGGTCCCAGCCGTTTCTCGGCATGAAGAAGCGTGCGGCGAGATTCACGACGATCAGCAGCGCGGAGCCGTAGAAGACGACGCGCGAGCGCGCGGGCCACATCGAGATCGACTCGCGCCGGTCGCGCCAGAGCAGGAAGACGAAGTAGGCCATCGCGAGGAAGAACGCGATCTGCGCCAGCAGCCAGAGCGCCGTAACGGTCGCCTGCAGCTGTAGAACGACGATCACGACCACGACGAGCGCGATGATCAGGAAGCCGCGCAGCGTCGGGTTCAGGTCCCGAAAGGCGCTCCTCATGGAGGCAGGGTAGCTACACGGGCAACGCGTGACCCGCGGCCACGACGGGTCTCACCAGCCGATATCGGGCCTGCTCGACGGCACCAGCGTCGCGTCGTCGGCTGAGCCGACCCCCGCGTGCCGGGCTTCGCGAGCGGCATGACGGAGGTTCCCGAGCACCTCGCGGAGGTTCAACTCCAGTGCACGGCGCTCCCGCTCGATCTCCTCGACCTCGTGCCGGAGCACCTTCTTCGCCTGCTCTGCCTCCTCCAGGCGGGCCCGGAGCTCACGCTCGCCGGTCTGCGCTCTGTGCTCCGCGGCCTCGCTGCTCGCGCCGAGCTTCGCGAGCGCCCGCTCCGCCGCCTTCGCGCGACGGCGGGTCTGCCGAAGCTCGGCCCGAAGCTTCTCGAGCTCGGCCTCGGCCCGCGTCCGCCGGTCTGCCTCCCGTGCCCGCTCCGCCTCGGCCAGGACGCGCCCCTTGGTGAGCGAATCGACCTCCGTCGCCAGCAGCGAGAGCTCGTTCGCCAGGTTGCGCTCGTTCATGGCGGCTTTCCTTCGACCTTCGCCTCCATCTCCCTCCCGGGTCCTGCGCACTCGTCACGCGCTACGCTCCCACCTTGGTCGAGGAAGGACAGCCGGCACCGGACTTCGAGCTCGACAGCGACGCGGGCGAGACGGTGCGCCTTTCGGATCTCCGCGGCAAGCCGGTCGTTCTCTACTTCTATCCCAAGGACGACACCCCCGGCTGCACGCGGCAGGCCTGCGGGATCCGTGACGCCTGGAGCGAGTTCCAGCGCGCCGGTGCCGAGGTGTTCGGGATCAGCGCCGACTCGCAGGCCTCGCACGAGAAGTTCAAGTCGAAGTACTCGCTCCCCTTCACGCTCCTCGCCGACCCCGAGCACAAGCTCGGCGAGCCCTACGGCGTCGCGCAGGAGGGCAAGAGCTCGTACGAGCGCTCGACGTTCGTGATCGACGCCGACGGCAACGTCGCCCGCGTGCTGCGCCGGGTGAACCCCGACCGACACGCGGACGAGGTCCTGGCGGCGCTCGCCGGGTAACGGTCGGCAAAGGCAGTACGCGCGTGAGCCGGGGGCGCGCAGCGGCAGGGACGATCCTCTTCCTCGCCGTCGCACCGGGCATCGTCGCGGGGCTCGTTCCCTGGCTTCTGACCGGGTGGCGGTCGTCGGATCCGCCCTCGTGGCTCCAGGCGGTGGGATGGCTCGCGGTCGCAGCCGGAGCCGCCGTCGTGCTCGAGGCGTTCGGTCGGTTCGTGGTCGAGGGAGTCGGCACGCCGGCGCCCGTCGCGCCGACGAACGAGCTGGTCGTCGGCGGGCTCTACCGCTACGTGCGCAACCCGATGTACCTCGCCGTCGCGGCCGTGATCCTGGGCCAGGCGGCGATCCTCGGCAGCCTGCTGCTCGTCGCCTATGCCGCGCTCTTCCTCGCGATGGTGTGGTCGTTCGTGCACTGGTACGAGGAGCCGGCGCTGTGCCGCCGCTTCGGAGCGGCCTACGAGGAGTACGCGAGGCGCGTCCCGGGCTGGTGGCCGCGCCTGCGCCGGTGAGGAAGCCGTAGATTCAGGGCGAATCGGGGTCGGCACCCTTAACACCAGCACGAGGGATCGAGCCGGAGGCGAATGGGACCGATGCTGCTGTAGCCACCTTCTCTTCCGTGGCAAATGCGCGCTCCCCGGCGCGCCCGAGACCGAGGAGAAGAGGTGAATCAGATGCTGAAGCTTTCCGCCTTCGTACAGGTCGCTGCCGACTCGCTGCGCGCGCAGGAGGAGGGACAGACGATGGCCGAGTACGGCGTGGTGCTGGCCGTCATCGTGCTCGCCGTAATCGCCGCGATCACGCTCCTCGCCGGCAACGTGAGCAGCGCGTTGAACGCTGTCGCCAACGTCCTGCCCTGAACTCGAGCGAGGTTCCGCGCGGGGCGTCCTGCTCCCCGGCATCGGTCGACGGTTAGTGACGCCCCCGTGGTCGATCTCGAAGGGGGCGGCCGCCGAGCGGCAGCCGCCCCTTCCGGGGCCCTACCGAGGAGTGAAGAACCCCGTGGCGATCACGGAGAGGCCACCGCCCACATCGCCGGTGCAGGTGATGAGGTTCGTCAATCCTTTCTTGCTGTCGTAGAACACGAACGTGAAGTCGCCGCCGTCTGTGATTGCGAAATATGCGGTGACAAACACACTGGTCGAGTCGATCCCCCAGGCGACCCTGCCCCGATTCGTGAGCGTGCCGGGATTGACATCGACATGCAGTCCGCCCGTACACGTAAGCGAAATGGGTTGCTGCAGATTCGGTCCCCCCGGATCCGCCATGAGTGCAGCTGGGGCTCCCAAACCAAGGGCCGCCAGCAACGACGCGGTGAGTAGGAGTCTCTTCACCGCAACCTCCTCTCCCTTACCGCAGGCCCCCTTGGATCGCAGAGTCTCCGCGCATCGCCCGGGTGCTGTCAAACCGGACGGACTGCGATCGGGCGCATGGGAGCGCCGATCGCTGTCGGCCCGACGGCGTTGGTCCGACGACCAACTACGGGCCGCGCTCGACGTCTATGACGAGGCGTATGGGCACGGCTTGGGCACCGAGAGCACCGAAACCGCATATGCGGATGAGAGGACTTGAACCTTCCCGGGGTTCGTCGGGGTGTGGCCTCTTGAGGCGAGACGTGGCGGGAAGCGGTTTGCGGCACTCTCGCTGACGCCCTAGACGCCGTCTCAGGCCAGGTTCGTGGACTGAGCGTGGACTAGGTTTCGCTCGCCGAATCCACCTCAGCCGCTAGCGCGGCCTCAAGTTGCTCTTTCCGTAGAACCCCTGCAAGCGACTCGATCTGCCTCGGCACTAGGACGCTGCGCGTCGTCGGGATGCGGGACGACATTGCCGACCAGCCTCCGGTGCTGGTCGTTGAGGAGGCGTGAGTCAGCCCACGCGTGCCAGAGGACGAGACGTTCAGCGGGCGTAGCGCAGACACCACGCCGTTTCGGCGCTACTCTGGATCTCGGCGGCGAGGTTCCGAGATCTCGCGCCAGCGGAAGGTCGAGGCAGGAGCTGTCCAGCTCCACAAAGGGTCGAGGACGATGAGAAACCACCTCCTGACGGCGGGCGCGGTTGCGCTCATCGCCTGCACGAGCGCGACTGCGGGGACGTTCCAGGTCGGGATCGTCGACAGGACGCCGGTCCCACGCGCGACGAGCGCGGCGCTCGGGTCGACCATCCAGCGCTATGACGTCGTGTGGGCGCCGGGCATGACGGCCTACACGGGGACGCTCAGGCTCGCCTCCGACACCCGGCCGGTGATCGCCGTGTACGGACCCGAGTACAACGGGATCCCACGCGACGCGGTCGGGCGCCAGCACTTCGCCTCCTGGCTGAGATCGATCCTCGTTCGCTATCCGCAGGTCCGGGACGTGATCGTCGGCAACGAGGTCCCGCCGAAGTGGTGGCCCTACTACCCGCCGCTGCTGCAGCTGGTCTCGCCGATCATCCACTCGTTCGGCGCGCGCGTGATCGGCCCGGGTGCCCACCCGGTCACGCCGGAGGACGATCACCAGCCGCTAATCGACGAGATCGCGGCCGCAGGGCCGCACCTCCTCGACGTGTGGGACCAGCACGGCTACTGGACCAACTTCCCTGCCGTGATCGCGCAGGTGCGCGCCGCCCTCGGGTGGCGGATTCCGGTCTGGATTTCGGAGGACGGGATCGACACCGTGCCAGACCCGGCGTTTGCGTACATGTACACCGGCGCCACGCCGCCCAACTGGCACTTCTGGACGACCGAGGCCGGGCAGGCGGAAATCGTGTCGAAGTTCATGCTGCGGGCCTACCGCGCCGGCGCTGCGGTCTGGATGAACTTTCTGCTGCGCGACGAGGTCGACCTCTCGCGCTGGCAGAGCGGGCTCGAGCACCCAGACGGCTCGCGGAAGCCGGCCTTTGCAGCCTTCGCCGCCCTCGCGCACGCAATCGCACCTGGTGAGGACCCGGGTCCGCCTGCGCCCCCGTCGGGCGTCGCCGTGTGGGGCCCGTCGCGGCCGCACAAGGGCCAGACCGGACGACCGAGCGCCTGGGAGGCACGCATCTCGGCTCATCTCTAAGACGGAGCGTCATGCGCTTCGCCCGAGTACGAGCGACACCGAATAAGGCGTTCGGGCGGTTCGTCCTCACCGCGGCCGACGAAGGCGAGTAGCGGCTCGAGCATTCGTTATGGGCCGGGCGGCGAGCCGAACGCCCGGCGCGACTCGCGCGCGCTACGGAGCGCGCACGACGATCGAGCGTGTCCTCGCGACTCCGCCCGAGGAGATCGACGCGATCAGCCTCAGCCGCGTCCCCTGCTTCACCGGGCGCTGGGGATACGCGTCAGGGGACATTCCCGAACATCGCCGCATCCCAAGACCCCAGATGCTGGCGCATCTGTGTGACTGAGACACCCTCTCTGAACACGGGCCGTGGCCGCTCTTTGTGTGATGTCGTGGACTGGGTGTGCCACTTGCGCCGGCACAAGTGGGTCGGAGGCGGCTGCAAACAGGCCGAACGGCCTATGGACAGCGGGATCTCGGGGAGAGAAAGTCGTATCGTCTGGCTCCGGATGGGGTGGGAGCCATTTGAGCGCGTGGGCGCCTGTCAGACGCTGGCCCGTCAGACGGCGCCCACAGCACTCGCGCCGGTCTATCACTTGACGGCCTGGTCTCCTTCCCCGCTCGGCCACTTCGGCGCGGCTCTCGAGCAGCCCTGGCGGGCAGGACGGTCCACCCGCCCGGCCTGTTGCACCTCCCCAGCTGCTCGGCGGGCTTTCGGGGGCGAGGTCGCTAGACGATCGACCCGCCAGACGACGAACGCCTGCGCGAGGCCGTCGCCTCCGCTGACGCAGAGTTCATCAACGCGGAGCCACCGCGTTTCGTGGTTCGGGTGACGGCCTCATCTGAATCAGAGGCGGAAAGGAAAGCGGTTGAAGCTCTCGAGCGGTGGGCTTCAGCCCCGGCGCCGGCTGGAGCGTCGTTCGTATTACCCAGTGGAAGGCTTAGGCTCCACAGCGACGTTTGTGGACTGGGCGTGGACTTGGCTCTCGCCTAACCGATGAAAACCCCTGCACGTCTCAAAGGTGCGTTCTGAGGCGTGTGGCCTGCTGCGGCGAGGCGTGGCGGGAAGCGGGTTTGCGGCTCTCTGCTTGACGCTCTGAGAGCCGTTGCGAGCCAGGTTCGCGGACTGAGCGCGGACTAGCTCAGCCGTGATGGGCCGGGCGGCGAGCCGAACGCCCAGGGGCGCTGCAACGCGACCCGGCCCGGTGGAACCCGCGCCAGCCGCTCTGCTCCGTCGAGGTGGCCGAAAGCGGGCCATGCCTCGATCGAGTGATTCCCCTGCAAAGAGCAAGGATCGAGGGCTCGCGGCGTCTTCTAGAGGTGAAGACGAAAGGAGCCTCTCGATGAGGAAACTCGCATACCTCGTCGCAGTTGCGGCCCTGGCGGTTCCCGCCTTCGCCGTCGCGGCGAGCCCCAGCCCGGCCGACAAGGCCGCGGCAGTCAAGCAGTGCACGACGGAGCGCACCGGAATGGGCGCACCGGCGTTCAAGCTGCTCTATGGAACGAACGCGAACAGGTCGAATGCCTTTGGCAAGTGCGTCTCGAAGCTCGCGACGCAAAACGCCAAGAACCGAGCGAACGCCGCGGCGTCCTGTCGCACCGAGCGCTCGGCCGACCCGGCCGCCTTCGCGACGAAGTACGGCGCGGGCAAGAAGCACGCGAACGCCTTCGGCAACTGCGTCTCGCAGACCGCGAAGGCTGCCGCGAAGGCTCAGCAAGAGGCCACGACCAACGCGGCCAAGGCGTGCTGGGCCGAGCGCAAGCCAGACCCGGCGGCCTTCAAGGCCAAGTATGGGACGAACGCGAACAAGTCCAACGCATTCGGTAAGTGCGTCTCCGGAAAGGTCAAGCACACTCCCTGATGGCGCATAACGGTGGGGCGGAGTGCGTGAACTCCGCCCCGTCGTTTCTGAAGTCTGCCGTCTAGAGCCGCTCGATCCGGCGGCACCCGTACCAGTCGCTCGAGGCGCGATCGAGGGCCGGGCGGCGAGCCGAATGGCCAAGCGCTTACGCTGCGCGACCCGACCCGCGCTCAAGCTCGGCCGCGACGCCACGGATGCCCGCGTCGATCCTCGCTTGGATCAAGGATCGTCAGGAAGGCGAGGAAAGCCGGTGCTTGACCTCGGCCAACTCTGCCTCGAGCCTCGTCAGCGCATCGAGGATCGCCTCGGTCTCCTCGGCTCGCTCGGTCTTGACGAAAAGGGAGGCGACGGTGGCCGTGAGCACCGAGAGGAACCCGATCCCGAAGAGCATCACCACCATCGCGATGATCCGCCCGTCGACGGACTTCGGGGTGATGTCGCCGTAGCCGACCGTCGTCGCTTCGGCCTCGATCACGAAGACCGGGATCAGCGCCAGAGTCGCACCGAGCACGACCGACTCGAAGCGGTGTACTACACGACCGGAGTCGAGCGCGAGCGGCTTGCCTTCCCAGCGGTCTTCGGACTGGATCAGATGATCACAGCAAAAACCAGCGAAATGGCGAACTTCGGAACCGGCCGCGTAGGAGCGCCAGGCGTCAGGCTTGCGGCTCACTTCAAATCTCCGACGCCCGGGAGTAGCCTTGAACTCCTGCGGCCAAGGCTTTCGGTCGCCCTTGTCCCCCTAGACGCTGGCGTCCGAGTGTCCCCTCCTAGGGCAGCCTTGGCCGCTCCCTCTTCTTGGGGGAGACGACGCGTTCACGCGCCGACGATGCCTTCGCCGGCGACTACTTCGCACCGCGCGAGTGGGCGAACCTCCGGCCCGAACGCCCCCCGATTCTCAATGAGGCGCTGCACAAGAAGATCGGTTGGGGTGTTGCCCATCTCACCTATGGTCGGGCGCGCAGCTCGCCGCAGGACAAGCTGTGGGACTTCGTCGGGCTCGCTCGCGGGCTTGCGCCCACGCTCGTCTGCTTTGTCGATCACGTCGAACCGGCGAAACTAGAACCCCCGCACCTCGAGGGCATCCGCTTCTATGCCGCGAGGTTCGCGGACTGAGTACGGACTAGCCGACGCGCCTAACGAAGGAAACCCCTGCACGTCTCAAAGATGCGGATGAGAGGACTTGAACCTCCACGGGGTTTCCCCCACACGGACCTGAACCGTGCGCGTCTACCAATTCCGCCACATCCGCTGGCGGGGACAGTGTAGCGGCGCCTCCGCCGGGCTCACGTAGGGTTTTCGGCTTGCGCAGGGGTCTTCTCGTGCTCGCTGCGGCGGCCCTGACGCTGCCGCTGGGTGGTGCATCCGCGCATGTCGCCGCGCCGACGCACGGGCCGCTGGTGGAGATGGTCGCGCTGCTCGACGGAGCGCCGCTCGCCGACCGCCCGCACGCGAGAGCGGCCATCGACCGGGAGCAGGCGACGGTCGCCGCGAGCATTCGCCGGGACGTTCCGGAGGCCCGCATCCGCTGGCGCTACCAGGTCGTCCTGAACGGACTCGCGCTCGTCGCCCCGAGCGGCGCCGCGGCCCGGATCGCGGCCCTGCCCCGGGTGCACGAGGTTCAGCGCACGGTGCGCTACCGCCATGCCCTCTTCCGCAGCCCGCAGGTGATCGGCGCGCCGCAGGTCTGGGGCCCGACGCTGGCCACCGCGGGCGAGGGGATGAAGATCGCGATCATCGACGACGGGCTCGACCAGACCCATCCGTTCTTCTCGCCGGCCGGGTTCGCGATGCCGGCCGGGTTCCCAAAGGGCAGCCGCGCCTACACCACGGCGAAGGTGATCGTCGCGAGGGCGTTCCCTCCGCCCGGCGCGAGCTGGCGCTACGCCAAGTCCCCGTTCGACCCGACGCAGTCGGAGCACGGCACGCACGTGGCCGGCATCGCCGCGGGCGACTACGGCACGTCGGCAGCCGGTGCGAACGGGCCTGTGAAGGTCTCGGGGGTCGCCCCGCGGGCGTACCTCGGCAACTACCGCATCGGAACGATCCCGACCCCGGGCGTCGGCCTCGACGGCAACTCCCCCGAGATCGCGGCCGCGATCGAGCAGGCTGTCAAGGACGGAATGGACGTGATCAACCTGTCGTACGGCGAGCCGGAGATCACGCCGTCGCGTGACATCGTGGTGCAGGCGATGAACGCGGCCGCCAGGGCCGGAGTGGTTCCCGTGATCTCCGCCGGCAACGACTTCGACGCGCTCGGGCCCGGCTCGATCGGGTCGCCCGCCACGGCGTCGAGGGCGATCGCGGTCGCAGCCGCGACGAAGGGACGCGTGATCGCGTCGTTTTCGTCCGGTGGCCCGAGCCCGGTCTCCACCGAGCTGAAGCCGGACGTGACGGCTCCGGGCGTCAACATCCTCTCCTCGGTCCCCGAGCGGGAGGGCTCGTGGAGCTTCCTGGACGGAACGAGCATGGCCTCGCCGCACGTCGCAGGAGCGGCCGCGGTGCTGCTCCAGCGCCATCCGAGCTGGACGGCGGCCGAGGTGAAGTCGGCACTCGTCTCGACGGCCAACCCGGTCACCGGCGCGTCGAAGCGAGAGGTGCCGCCCACCCGCGAGGGCGGCGGGATGATCTGGCTTCCGCGCGCCGACGAGCCGCTGCTCTTCACGAGCCCGACGAGCCTCTCGTTCGGCCTGCTCTCGCGAGGGTCGAGCCGCTCGCTCCGGGTCGCGCTCGCGGACGCCGGCGGCGGCGCCGGCGACTGGCGCGTGTCGGTTCGGCAGCTCGCGCGCTCACCCGGTGTCTCACTGCGCGCGCCGCAACTCGCAACCGTGCCCGGGACGCTGGCGGTGCGAGCGGTCGTCTCGGGCAGCGCGCCCGCGCGCGACGGAAGCGGCTTCCTGATCCTGACGCGCGGCACGAGTACGCGCCGGATCCCCTACTGGCTCCGCGTCTCGGTTCCACGGCTGCGCAGCGAGCGGCCCGTCGCGCTGCGCCGGCCGGGCGTCTACCACGGCGACACGCGGGGCCGCCCCGCCCGCGTCGATTCCTACCGCTATCCGGCCGCGCCGATGGGCCTCGGGATCAGAGGGCGTCTGCCCGGGCCGGAGCAGGTCTTCCGCTTCGTCATCCGCGGGCGAGTCGCGAATGCGGGCGCCGTGCTGTTGTCCGGCGCCCGCGTCTCGCCGCGGCTCGTCCGGGCCGGGAGCGAAGACCGGCTCACCGGCTACACGGCGCTGCCGCTTCGGCTGAACACCTACCAGCCGGGCTACTTCGGGCTCGTACCCGCAGTGGGCGTCTTCCGCCCCGCTCCCGGCCCCTACGAGCTCGTCTTCGACACCAGGAGCCGCCGCGTCTCGGGCCGCTTCACCTTCCGGTTCTGGGTGAACGACACGACTCCGCCTTCGGTGCGGCTGCTGACGCCGCTGGCCTCCCGCGGGCGGCTGCTCGTCCGCGTCGTCGACCGCGGCTCGGGAGTCGACCCCACGTCGCTGGTCGCGCTCGTGGACGGCCGCGCCCGGCAAGTCGTCCTCGGCACGGGAGTGGCCGAGGTGCGGCTCGGCGCTCTCCGCGCCGGGCGCCACCGGCTCGTGTTCAGCGCCTCCGACTACCAGGAGTCGAAGAACAACGAGAACGCGAGCTCCACACTCCCGAACACGCGGCGCCTCGTCGTGACCTTCCGGGTGCGCTAGGAGGGCCTCGGTGTCTCGTCGGGCCTCCTAGTGCGAATTGCGGTGGTCGTAGTCCTCGATCGTGGGCAGCTGGTCGAGGTCGCGCTCGACGCTCGCGGCGAAGTCGTCCGTCTCGCTGCGTAGGAGCCGCAGCTGGCCCTTGCGCCGCGCCCGCTCCCGCTTCCGGCGCGCCTCCACGCCCAGTCGCTCGCCGAGCCGTGGCCATTCGGCCCCGATCACCACTGCGACCGCACACACGAGCAAGGCGAGAGACAGCCAGCTCACGGCAGCCATACTACCCACGCTAAACCGCGAGTCAGGTGTAGCCGATAAGGCCCTCGTGAACTCGCCGGCGTTCGTGGTGCTCTACTTCGCCTTCTGGGCGGCCCTGATGCGGGCGCTGTTCGTCCGGGCCCAGCTCCTGCCGCCCACCTGCGGGCGCTGCGGGATGCAGCTCGAGCGCCGGGCGCTCGGCGCCCCGATCTGCACCTGCGGCCACTAGCCGCTAGTAGCCGACAGGCTCAGGGGTCAGCGCCGCGAAGGGCACCCCGCCCGCGCCCGTGTACACCGCGCGGTAGAGGAGCGGCCGGACAGTCGGGTGGTCGCTGAACGTGAACGTGCCGCCGCTGATCGTGGCGCGCCCGATCGCCCTGCGCGGCTCGCCCGGCCGCTCGCGGAAGAGCCGGACGCTGCCGGAGGCGACGCCCCGGACCGTCCCCTCGAGCACGACGGCATCGCCGGTGTCGGTCGCCTCGAGCGAGACACGTGTCGTCGGCCGCCGCGGCGTCCGGAACCAGCGCAGGCCCTCGGGCCCGCCGAGAAGCAGGTCACGGCCTCCGCGCGGCGCAACCGCGAGGCCGGCGAGCCAGCCGTCGACCTCGATGGTGCTCTTCCCACGCACGATCGTGCCGGCCCAGACGTACTGGTCGCCGGTGAGGCCGAAGTCGGCGCGGCCGACCCACTCGTTCGCGGCCACCTCGGCACCCGTCGCCGGGAGCGCGAGGCCCGTGACGAGCGCGCGATTCAGCACGAACTGGGAGCTCGCGATCTTGCGCCGCACCGCGAGCGTCACGGGAGCCGTGTTGAACGAGGTGAGCGACTCCGTCCAGGCCGCGTGCAGCACGCCGCTCGGGCTCAGCCCGGCCAGCACCGGCCCGACCGGGAAGTCCCCCACTCCGGAATCGAGCCCGAAGCCGAGCCACGACTTCCGCTGCGGGAACCACTCCAGCGTGCCCAGCACGCCACGGTAGCCGTACGACTCGACGACGTGGACGACGTTGCCGAACAGCACCGGCGCGGCCGGCGGCGGCACGAGGCTCGCCGGGAACCCCTCGTCCGTGATCCTGCGCGTGGTCACGCGCCCCTTGGCGTCGACGCGCGCGACGAGCAGTCGGCTGCTCAGCGTCGCGCCGTTCCAGTGCGTGTAGGCGACGACGGGCAGGCCGTTACGGTCGAGGGCGAGCCCCGGCCAGCCGAGCCGGAAGCGCGCCGCGAGTCCACCGGCCAGCCGAATCGTCTCCCAGCCCACCGAGCGCCGCCGCACGAGCAGCAGCGTCCGCACGTCCGCGCTCTCGACGAGCACGACGGGCCCCGCGGCGCCCACGTCGAACGCCGTCACCGTCGAGCCGGGCGAGACCGACGCCGCCTTCGCCGCCACCCACCGCCCAGAGGCGGAGCGGGTCGAGACGTACAGCGAGGGGCCACGCACGAACGCGACGGAGGGGTTCGCCTTCCCGTCGAGCGCGAGAAGCCCGTCCTGGACGCCCCGCGCAACGACTTCCGCCGAGGCCCCACCGGCGGCGACGAGCGCAATAGCGGCGCCGAGCGCCGCCGAGCGAAGCATCCTCGTGAGCTTGTAGCACGCACGGGCGACGGCTGTCGACTAGATTTTCCGAGGGGCCTCGCCCCTTCTATGCGGAACCGCTGACCGAACTCAAGCGCTCTCGTTCCTTCGGCAGGGGGTTTCCGCATGCACCGTCCTCGCGGCACGCTGGCCGCACGCAGCATCACCAAGTCCTACGGCGAGACCGTCGTCCTCGACGGCCTCTCGCTCTCCGTCACTCCGACGAGCCGGATCGGCGTCGTCGGCCCGAACGGGATCGGCAAGTCGACGCTGCTGCGCCTGCTCGCGGGGCTGGAGGAACCGGACTCGGGTCGCGTGACGCGCGAGCCGCCCGGGCTGGAGGTCGCGCACCTCGCGCAGGAGCGCGGTGTGGACGGCCTCTCGGGCGGCGAGGCGGCCCGGCGGAACCTCGAGGCGATCCTCGCCGTGGACGCCGACGTGCTGCTGCTCGACGAGCCGACCAACGACCTCGACTTCGCGGCGCTCGAACTGCTCGAGCGCTTCGTCGACGCTCACCGCGGGGGCATCGTCGCCGTCTCGCACGACCGCGTCTTCCTCGAACGGATGACGAACATCGTGGAGTTCGAGGCCGAGACCCGGCGCGTGCTCGTCTACACCGGCGGCTGGAGCGAGTTCGCGGCCCAGCGCTCGGCCGCGCGCGAGCGGCATGAGTCGGCCTATGCGGGCTACGTCTCCGAGCGCTCGCGGCTCGAGGAGCAGGCGCAACGGATGCGGCGATGGGAGGAGCGCGGCTACGGCCAGGGGCGCAAGAAGAAGAAGACCAAGGACCTCAAGAAGGCCGCCGCCAAGAAGCTGGGACAGCTCGAGCGCGTCGAGAAGCCGTGGTCGCCGTGGCAGCTGCGGCTCTCGCTCAGCCGGGCGCAGCGGGGCGGCGACGTTGTCGCGCGCCTCTCTGGAGCGGTGGTCGAGCGGGACGGCTTCCGCGTCGGGCCGGTCGACCTCGAACTGCGGTACGGCGACCGGCTCGCCCTGCTCGGGCGCAACGGGGCCGGCAAGACGACCCTGCTGAAGGCGCTGCTCGGCGAGCTCCCGCTCACGGCGGGCGAGCGGCGCCTCGGCCCGGGCACCGTGCTCGGCGAGCTCCCGCAGGGCCAGGGCCCGTTCGCGGACGGGGAGCCACTGCTCGACCGGTTCTGCGGCCTCAGCGGCCTGCCCGCAGGCGAGGCGCGTTCGCTGCTCGCGACCTTCGCGCTCGGCGCCGACGATGTGCTCCGGCCCGGCCGTTCCCTCTCGCCCGGCGAGCGCAGCCGGGCCGCGATCGCCCTGCTCGCCGCGCGTGGGGTGAACGCGCTCGTGCTCGACGAGCCGACGAACAACCTCGACCTGGAGGCGATCGAGCAGCTCGAGCTCGCGCTGCAGGCGTTCGAGGGCGCCGCCGTGCTCGTGACGCACGACCGCCGCTTCCTCGAAAGCTTCGATGCCGGGCAGACGCTCGCGCTCTGAACCCTCACGAGAGCGGGTCGACCGGGTACAGGATCGACACGGCGCCCGTTGCCGGCTCCCCGTCCCCGAGCCGGCCGAACCGCCGGATTCGCGCCCTTGCGCCTGCGCCGTCGACGCTACCGACGCTGTAGATATCACCCAGCCAGAGCCGGCCGTTGCGAATCGAGAAGTCGTAGCGGTCGAGCGCGCGCGGCGCGGGCCCGGCGGTGCGGTTCCCCTCCGTGTCGAACTGGCTGCCGTGGCACGGGCAGCCGAAGCCGCCGGCGGGGAGCGTCGGGACGAGGGCGACCTCGCCGGTCGAGCCTCGCTCCAGCGTGTGCCGCCGCGACAGCAGCGGCCCGTTCGGCTGGGTCGGGCAGCCCACATGTGTGCAGCGGCTCGACATGATCGTGAAGCTGGGCCGGTTTCCGAGCAGGCCGTTGTTGCGGACGTAGGCCGTCCGACGGGAGATCTCACCGGCCGCCGGGTCAGAGAGGAACGTGGCCACGACGAAGCGCCCCTCGGGGAACGCCTCGAGCGGGCCAAGGTCGATCGGGTTGCCGCCGCCGGCTGCGGACGGCGGCACCAGCGCTCCTCCGAGCGCCCGCAGGCCGGCACCGAGACCGGCGAGCCCCCCCACCGTGAGCGCCGTCCGCCGGAGGAAGCGACTGCGGGAGTAGCGGTCGCCTGCCATCGTGCTCCTTTCGTCTTTGTCCCCGGCAAGTACGGCGGGATCCCGGCAGGGGTTCGTCGCGCGAGAGCGCGTTAAAGCACGCTTAACGCTGCGGGCGGGCGGATCGGTAGAAACCCGGCCGCGCGATCGCGTCTTTCCCCGATGGCCGCGAGTGAGCGTTCACTCATGCTCCGGTCGAGGCACGAGTGGACACTGCGACGCGTGTTGAACGTCGTGACCTCAGAGATCGCATCGTCGAGGCCGCGGCGCAGGTCATCCGCGAGCGTGGGCTCGCGGGAGCCCGCACACGCGCGATCGCCGAGGCCGCCGGCTGTGCCGAAGGCAGCATTTACCGTTACTTTCCGGCGAAGGTCGACGTCGTGCTCGCGGCCGTCCGCGCCCTGCTCGCCGGGCCACGCGAGCGGCTCGTGGGCCTACCCGCCGCCGCCGGCACCCGCACGGTCGAGGAGAACCTCCTCTCGGTCGCGCAGGCGGCGCTCGCGTTTTACCGCGACCTGATCCCGCTCGCGGCGGGCGTCTTCGCGGACGCCGAGCTGCAGGCGGAGCAGCGCGCCGTCTTCCTGCGCGGCGAGCTCGGCCTGGACGCTGTCGCCGCGTACCTGCGCGCCGAGCAGCGGCTCGGACGCGTCCGCGTGGACGCCGATCCCGTCCTCGCCGCCCGCCTGCTGCTCGGCGGCTGCCTCGGCGAGAGCTTCTTCGAGGCGCTGGCCGGCAGCTCGGAGACGAGGGCCGCACAGGAGCGCCACGTGTACGGGCTCGTCGCCGCCGTTGCCGCGGAGGTGGTCGAGCGATGAGAGTCGCAGGAACCTGGCTCGAGCGCTTCCGCCGGCCCGCCGGCGTTCCGGCCGCGGCGACGGAGGAGCTCGACGCGGAGCTGATGCCGGTCTTCGCCGCGCTCGAGGAAGTCGAGGCGGAGGCGGCCCGCCTGCGCAAGGAGGCGAAGCGCGAAGCCGACCGGCGTGTCTCGGCCGCCTCGGCCGAAGCCGCGCGACGGCTCGCCGACTGGCGCCGCAGGGCGGAGGCGGAGCGCGTGCGGGCCCGGGACGAGCGTCGCGCGGCGCTCGGCGCCGAGGCCCGCGCGCTCGAGACCGAGGCCCGGGCCGAGGCCGAGCGCCTGCTGCAACGGGGCCGCGCGCAGATCCCGGAGCTCGTCGCCGAGGTCGTCGCGTGCGTGACGGAGAGCTCGCCGTGAGCGCCGCCTGGGTCTCCGGCAGCGTGCGGGCACGGCTGCTGGTGGCCGAGCGACGGCTCGGCGCGGAGGGCGCGCGCGAGCTGGCGGCCTCGCCGTCGCTGCGCGACGCCCTCGTTGCCCTTGGCCGCAGCCCGTACCGGCGCGAGGTCTCGCTGGAGCTCGAGCTCGAGGCCGCGCAGCGCGCGCTCGCGGTCAAGGCGCTCCTAGACCTGAGGCTGCTCGCGGGCTGGCTCCCCCGGGACGCGCTCGGGCTGCTGCGCGCGCTGGCGGCGTGGTTCGAGCTCGCGAACCTCGAGGACCGCGTCGCCTACCTCGACGGGGCGCCGCTGCGGGAGCCGTTCGAGCTGGGCAGCCTCGCCGGTGCGTGGCCGCGGGCGGCCGAGACGCAGAGCATCGGGGAACTGCGACAGGCGCTCGCTCCGACGGCGTGGGGCGATCCCGGCGGGGAGACGGCTGCGGAGCTCGGCCTCGGCCTGAGGCTCGCCTGGGCGCGACGCGTCGCGGATGCCGCTCCGGCCGCGCACGCGTGGGCCGCGGGCGTGGTCGCGCTGCTCGCCGCGCGCACCCTGTTCGTCGCCGGGCTCCCGGTCGAGGCCCTGCCGTTGCCGCGAATCCGCCTGCTGGGCGGGACGTGGCAGGCCGCCCGGACCTTCGCCCGCTTCGTGGAGGCGCTACCGCCCGTCGCCGCGTGGGCGCTCGCCGGCACCGAGACGCCCGAGCAGCTCTGGCTCGCCGAGGCGCGCTGGTGGGCCCGCGTCGAGGAGCAGGCCGGCGCCCTCCTGCGCGGCTCGCACCCCGGCCCGGACGTCGTGGTCGGAGCCGTCGCACTGCTCGCGGTGGACGCGCACCGCGCGTCGACCGCGCTGGCGGCGGCCGGAAGGCGTCCGTTGGCCGGAGTCGAGGAGGCGTTCGATGCCGCAGCCTGAGCGCACCCACGCGCTGCCGCTCCCCGCGAGCATGGCGCGAATCGCGGTGGTGGCGCCGAAGAGCCGACTGCGCGACGTGCTCGTCGCCCTCGCCCGCGCGGGCACCGTGGAGCTCTCGGGCGCCGTTCCCGCCGCGAGCGGTGAGCCGCTCGAGGCCCTGCGCCGCCTGCAGCACCGCGGCCGGAACGGCGCCGTGCAACCGCTCGTCTCCCCCGCGCCGCCGGACCTCGCCGAGCTCGAGCGAGCAGAAGCGGTCGACCTGCTGGCGGGCGAGGTCGAGCTCTCGCGCCGCGAGGCCGCGGCGGTCCCGCACGGGAGCTTCGCGGCGCTCGTCGGCTGGGTGCCGGTCGGCGAGCTCGAGGAGCTGGTCGCGCGGCTCGAGCCGCTGGGCGCCGCCGCCGTCGAGCTCGAGCGCCCGTCGTGGCTCGAGCCGCCGACGCTGATCGCGCCGCGCCCGCGCACCCGGCCCTTCAGGCCGCTCGTCGAGACCTACGGCTCCTCGCGCTACGCCGACCTCGACCCGACGCCGTTCGCCGCGTTCTCCTTCGTGCTCATGTTCGGGATGATGTTCGGCGACGTCGGGCACGGACTGCTCGTCGCCGCTCTCGCCCTCTGGCTCCGGCGCACGCGCAGCGCGCGCGCCGCCTCCTTCCGCAGCGTCTGGCCCCTGGTGTGCGCCGCCGGGCTCTCGGCCGCGCTGTTCGGCCTGCTCTACGGTGAGTGCTTCGGGCCGACGGGCCTCGTGCCGACGCTCTGGCTCGACCCGGTCGACGAGCCGGAGACGCTGCTCGTCGCGGCGCTCATCGTCGGAGCGCTGCTGCTCGCGCAGAGCTACGCGATCGGGACCGTCAACCGCTGGCGGGAGCGCGGGCCGGGCGAGGCGGTGCTGGCCCCGAGCGGCCTCGCCGGCACGCTCGTCTTCCTCGGAGGCGCCGCCCTCACGGGCGGCTTCTACCTCGGCTCGCACCTGCTGACCCTCGCCGGCGCCGCCGTCGCGGCCGGCGGGCTGGTGCTGCTCGTCACCGGCCATCTCCTGCGCGCGGGCCGCGGGCCGCTCGCGGTGGTGCAGGCCGCGATCGAGTCGGTCGACTCGGTCGTCCGGATCGGCGCGAGCGCGATCTCGTTCACGCGCCTGGCCGCGTTCGGGCTGGTGCACGCCGCGCTCGGCGCCATCGTCTGGAGCGCCACGACGGCCGCCTGGGGCGGCCTCGTCGGCTCGATCCTGGCGGTGCTCGTCTTCGTCGCCGGGAACGCCGTCGCCTTCACGCTCGAGCTGCTCGTGGCGGGCGTGCAGGCCCTGCGACTCGAGTACTACGAGCTGTTCTCGCGCATCTTCGCCGGGGAAGGCCGCGCCTTCGCGCCGTGGCGCATCCCCGTCGCCGTTCAGAAGGAGGAGTCATGATCGAATCGCTGCTCTACGGCCTGCCCGTGCTGGCCGCGGTCGCCGCCACGACCGGCTGGCTGCTCTACCGCTCGCCGCAGAAAGGGCTGCGGCGCCTGCTCGTGCTCAACGGCCTGATCCTGCTCGGCGGGCTCGGCCTCTTCCTGGCCGCGCTCGTCGGCCCGTCGGCGGCACAGGCGGCGACGGACGGGGGGACGGACGCCCGCGGTGCGCTGCTCGGCGCAGCGATCGCCGTCGCCGGGTCGAGCATCGGCGCGGGCATCGGCGTCTCGTATACGGGCTCGGCCGCGCTGGCGGCGATCAGCGAGAAGCCGGAGATGTTCGGCCGTGCGATGGTCTTCGTCGGCCTCGCCGAGGGGATCGCGATCTACGGCTTGGTGATCGCGATCATGCTGATCGGAAAGGCATGAGCCGCGCGGCCGCGATCGGCGACGAGCGCCGGCTCGGGGGCTACGCACTCGCGGGCGTCGAGGTGCTCGCGGCGACCACGGCCGCCGAGGCCCGGGCTGCGTGGGCCGGGCTGAACGAGGAGACGGCGCTCGTTCTGCTCACCCCGGAGGCGCACGACGCGCTCGAGGACGTGCTCGCCGAGCGGCCGGCCTGCATCCGCGCGGTGGTGGCGCCGTGAGCCTCGCGGTCGACCCCGTTCGCAGGTCGCTGCTCGACGCGGTGCGCGCGGACGCCGAGCGGATGCTGGCAGAGGCGGACGCCCGCGCGACCGAGCTGCTGGAGCAGGCAGACGCGCAGGGCGCCGAGCTCGTGGCCCGGGCGCGCGCCGAGGGCGAGGCCGCAGCCACGCTCGAGGGCGCGCAGGAGCAGGCGCAGGCGCGGCGCTCCGCGCGCTCGGGCGTCCTCGCCGCCCAGCGCGCGCTGCTGGAGGAGTTGCAGCGGCGGGCTCGGGACACGGCCCAGGAGCTGCGCGCGGGACCGTCCTACGCCGCGCTGCTCGACCGCCTGGAGGCATTGGCTCGCGAGCAGCTCGGGGCGGACGCACGCGTGACCCGCGACGCGCCCGGCTCCGGCGGCGTGTTCGCGACGCGCGGCGATCGGCTCGTCGACTACTCGCTCGACGCCCTCGTCCAGCGGTGCCTGGACGGGCTCGGCACGAAGGTGGAGCGGCTGTGGGTGTGACGACCCCACGCGTGACCCGGGTGAGCGGGCCCGTCGTCCAGGTCGAGGGCTTCGACGACGTGAGCATGCTCGAGCTGGTCGAGGTCGGCGAGCGGCGCCTGCCCGGCGAGGTGATCGCGCTCGAGGGCGAGCGGGCGACGGTCCAGGTCTACGAGTACACAGGCGGCCTGCGCCCCGGCGAGCCGGCCGCGCCGACCGGCGTACCGCTCAGCGCCGAGCTCGGACCCGGTCTGCTCGGCGGCGTCTTCGACGGCATGCTGCGCCGGCTCGACGGCGCCGGGGACTGGATCCGTGCGGGCACGCAGCTCGGCACCCTTCCGCGCTACCGGCGCTGGGAGTTCGAGCCCGCCCCCTCGGGCCGCCGCCTCGGCGTCGTGGCGGGCGCGGGCAGCGTAGAGCACCGCGTCCTCATCCCGCCCGGGATCGACGGCGAGGTCGAGTGGCTCGCGCCGACGGGCGCCTACACGGTCGAGGAGACGGTCGCGCGCGTCGGCGGCGCAGAGATTGCGCTGGCCGAGCGGTGGCCGGTCCGCCGGGCACGCCCCGCGGGCGGGCGCCTGCGCGGATCGGTGCCGCTGACGACCGGACAGCGCGCGCTCGACCTCTTCTTCCCGCTCGCGCGTGGGAGCGCGGCCGCGGTGCCCGGCGGCTTCGGCACCGGCAAGACGGTGCTCCTGCAGCAGATCGCCAAGTGGTGCGACGCGGACGTGATCGTCTACGTCGGCTGCGGCGAGCGCGGCAACGAGATGGCCGACGTGCTGCGCGAGCTGCCCGCGCTCACCGACCCGCGCACGGGCCGGCCGCTGATGGAGCGGACGGTGCTGATCGCCAACACCTCGAACATGCCCGTGCTCGCCCGCGAGGCGAGCATCCACACGGGCGCCACCGTGGCCGAGTACTTCCGCGACATGGGCCACGACGTCGTCCTGATCGCCGATTCCACCTCCCGCTGGGCCGAGGCGCTGCGCGAGGTCGCATCCCGCACCGACCAGCTGCCGGCCGAGGAGGGCTACCCGGCGGGCCTCGCCTCCGAGCTCGCCTCCTTCTACGAGCGCGCCGGCCGCGTGCGGACGCTCGGCGCGGACGAGGGGTCGGTCACCATCCTCGGCGCGGTCTCCCCGCCCGGCGGCGACCTGACCGAGCCGGTCAGCGCGCACACCCGTCGCTTCACGCGCGCCACCTGGTCGCTCGACCGCGACCTCGCCTACGCGCGCCACTACCCCGCGGTCAGCTGGCGCGACTCGTTCACCCGCGACGCCGATGCCGTCAGCGACTGGCATTTCCTCCGGCACGACCCGGCCTGGCGCGAGCAGCGCGAGCGGGCGCTCACGCTGCTGCAGGAGGCCGACCGGCTCGAGTCGATCGCGCAGCTCGTCGGCGCGGGCTCGCTGCCCGACCGGGAGCGGATCGTCCTGCTGGGCGGACGGCTCCTGCGCGAGGCCGTCCTGCAGCAGAGCGCCCTGAGCGAGAACGACGCCTACTGCGCGCCCGAGAAGCAGACCGCGCTGCTGGCGCTCGTGCTGCGCGTGCTCGACCGCTGCGAGGAGCTCGTCGGCCGGGGTGTCGCCGCCGCCGCGATCGAGGCGGTCGACCTCTCCGCGGTCACGCGGGCGCGCGACGCGACCGGGCCGGACGCGGTGGACGAGGTTGCGCGGGTCTACGAGCGGGTCGCGCCGCAGCTGGGGGCGCTCGAATGAGCCTCCGTGCCCCGGTCGAGTACTCGTCGGTGTCCTCGGCCCGCGGCCCGCTGCTCGTCGTCGAGGGCGTCGAGGGCGTCGGCTGGGACGAGGTCGCGACGATCCGCTTCGACTCCGGCGAGCCGCGCAACGGCGTCGTCCTCGACGTCGACCGCGACCTCGCGGTCGTGCAGGTGCTCGAGGGCACGGAGTCGCTGCGGCTGGGGCAGCTGCGGGTGGCCTTCAGCGGCAGCCCGCTGCGGATCCCGGTCGGCGAGTCGTGGCTCGGCCGCGTCTGCAACGGGCGCGGCGAGCCGATCGACGACGGCCCGCCGGTCGTCGCAGACGACTGGGCAGGCATCGCCGGCAGCCCGATCAACCCGCGTGCGCGCGAGACGCCGAGCGAGGCGATCATCACCGGCGTGTCGGCGGTGGACGGGCTCGCGACGCTCGTCCGGGGCCAGAAGCTGCCGATCTTCTCGGTCGGCGGTCTCCCCCACCTCGAGCTCGCCGCGCAGATCGCGTCGCAGGCCCACGCCGGCGACGAGGCGTTTGCGGTCGTGTTCGCGGCGGTCGGGATCACGCAGGCCGACGCGATGGCCGTGCGCGATGTGCTCGAGCAGCGCTCGGAGCAAGGCGACCTCGCGCTGCTGTTGAACACGGCCGACGACCCGCTGATCGAGCGGATCGTGACGCCGAGGATCGGGCTCACCGTCGCGGAGCACCTCGCGTTCGAGCTCGGCCGCCACGTGCTCGTGGTGATCGCCGACCTGACGAGCTACGCGGAAGCGGTGCGGGAGGTCTCGGCGGCCCGGGGCGAGGTGCCGAGCCGGCGCGGCTACCCGGGTTACCTCTACAGCGACCTTGCGTCGCTCTACGAGCGGGCGGGCCGGATCGCCGGTCGCCCCGGGTCGCTGACCCAGGTGCCGGTGCTGACCATGCCTGCGGGAGACATCACACACCCCGTCCCCGACCTGACCGGCTACATCACCGAGGGCCAGCTCGTGCTCTCGCCCGACCTGCACGTCGCCGGGGTCTACCCGCCGTTCGACGCGCTGGGCTCGCTCTCCCGACTGATGCGGCTCGGCGCCGGCCCCGGACGCACCCGCGACGACCACCTCGCGGTCGCGGCCCAGCTCTACGCCGCGCTCGCGCGGGCACGGCAGCTGACCGACCTCGCCGACGTGGTGGGCGAGGCGGGCCTGACGTCGCACGACCGGCACTTCCTGGAGCTCGAGACCGCCTTCCGGTCGGAGTTCCTCGACCAGGACCAGAGGGAGTCGCGCTCGCTCGACGAGACGCTCGACCGCGTGTGGCGCGTGCTCTCGAAGCTCCCCAGCCGGGACCTGACCATGATCGACGAGCAGCTGCTGGCAAACCGCTACCGGGGCGACGATGAGGATCAGGCGCCCACCGGGTAGAGCCGGTCGCGTGTGGCTCGCCCGGCGGCTGGCCGTCGCGAACCGCGGCCGGGACGTCCTCGAGCAGAAGCACGTCGCGCTGGCCCGGGAGCTCGAGCGGCTGGAGGGCGTGCTGGCGGAGGCGAGGCGCGAGTGGGACGAACGTTCGCGCCAGGCGGAGATCTGGTGGCAGCGAGCGGCTGTGCTGGCCGGAGAGCGGCCGCTCTCGCTCGCGCGCACCGCCGCCCGCGAGCCCGCCGAGGTGACACTGGCCTGGCGAAACGCGCTCGGTGTCGTCTATCCCGCGGGCGCGAGCGTGTCCGCGCCGGCCGGCGAGCTCTTCCCGGCCGGCGGCAGCGCCGCCCTCGCCTACGCGGCCGAGGCCCACCGGCGCGCGCTCGAGGCGGCCGCCGAGCTCGGCGCGGCCGACCTGGCTCACGAGCGGACCGCACGCGAGCTGCGCCTGACCACGCAGCGCCTGCGCGCGCTGGAGCGCCGCTGGATCCCCGAGCACGAGCGGGAGCTGCGCGAGCTCCAGCTCGCCCTCGACGAGAACGACCGCGAGGACGCCGCCCGCAGCCGCTGGACGATCCGCCGGCTGCGGTCGAGCGCCTAGAGCGGGACGAGCTTCGTTCCCGTCGCCTTGAAGGACGCCAGCGCCGTTCCGCCGCGGGCAAGCTCGAGGCGCGCGGCCGAACGCTCCGTCACCTCCGCGGCGAGCGGGCCGATCCGCACGCGCACGCGGTTCCCGACGCGCACGACCGACGTCACCTCGCCGTGGATCAGGTTCAGCGCGGAGTCGTCGGCGTGCACCCGGCCGACCGAGACGTCCCATGGGTAGACCACCACTCCCACCTCGCCGCCCGCCTCGTCGGTCGAGTAGACGAGCTCGCCGCTCTGGAGCCTGACGCGCGTCAGGCCGTCCTCGTGACCCTCGACGCGCCCGTGCAGGAGGTTGGCGCCGGTGAAGGAGGCGACGAACGGGTCGTGCGGGCCCGCGACGAGCGCCTCCGGCGTGCCCAGCTGTCGCAGCTCGCCGTCGACCAGCACGCCGACCGTCTCGGCCAGCGCGGCGGCGTCCTCGTAGTCGTGGGTCACGATCAGCGTCGGCAGGCCGAGCTCGTGCAGCAGCTTCTGCAGCTCGCCGCGCACCGCGTCCTTCGTATGCGCGTCGAGCGCCGACAGCGGCTCGTCGAGCAGCAGCACGCCGGGGTCCCGTGCCAGGGCGCGCGCGAGCGCGACACGCTGGCGCTCGCCGCCGGACAGCTCCCGCGGCCTGGCTTCGGCGAGTTGCGAGATGCGGAAGCGTTCGAGCAGCTCGTCGGCCCGCTCCTTCCCGCCGTAGGCGACATTGCCCCGGACGCTCAGGTGCGGGAAGAGCGCGTACTCCTGGAACACGAGCCCGACCCGCCGCTCCTCCGGGTTGCGGAAGGTCGTCCCGTCGAGCCAGATCTCATTGTCGAGCGCGATCCGGCCGACTGGACGGGCGAGGCCTGCGATCGCCCGCAGCACCGAGCTCTTGCCTGCACCGGAGGGCCCGACCAGCGCGACCGTCCGCTCGACCTCGAGCGCGAGCTTCAGCTCGAACGAGCGGAGAGGAAGCTCGAAGTCTGCCGAGAGGGTTGCCACGAGAGGATCAGCTTGAAGAACAGGAGCAGGGCCGCGCTGATGATCACCAGCAGCGCTCCCATCGCGAGCGCCGCGTCGAAGTCGAGCGAGAACTCCTCGTAGATCGCGAGTGGCAGCGTCTGTGTCACGCCGCGGAGGCTCCCCGCGAACATGATCGTCGCGCCGAACTCGCCCAGGCCCCGCGCGAACGCGAGCGCCTCACCCGCAGCGAGCCCCCCACTCGCGAGCGGGAGCACGACCCGGAAGAACGTCCGCGTCGGGCTCGCCCCGAGCGTGCGCGAGGCGGCGACGAGATTCGGGTCGACCGCTTCGAACGCGGCGATCGCGGCGCGGATGTAGAGCGGGCTCGCGACGTAGGCCACGGCGAGCGTGACCGCCGTCTGCGTGAACGGAATCGTCAGCCCAACGGCTTCGAGAGTCGAGCCGAGCAGGCCGACGCGACCGAACGCCGCGAGCAGTCCGAGCCCGGCGACCGCGGGGGGCAGTACCAGAGGCAGCTCGACGAGCGTCACAACCAGCGAGCGGCCCCGGAAGCGCCGGCTCGCAACGAGGTAGGCGAGCGGCGTGCCCAGCAGCAGGATCAGCACCTGGGCGATCACCGTGGTCTTGGCGCTGACGATCAGCGCGTCGGTCACCACCGGGTTCGAGAGCTGGTGCAGCAGCCTCCCCGGCGGCACGCGCAGGAAGATCGCCGCGATCGGCAGCAGCAGGAACGCCAAGGCGAGGGTCGCCGCCGAGACGACGAGCGCCGCAAGAAAGCCGCGGCGGAGGCTCACGGCTAGCGCCTCGGCTTGACGCGCGGCAGGAAGCCGTAGCGCAGCAGGGTCTTCTGCCCCGCCTTGCTCAGCACCTTCCGGATGAAGGCGCTCGCGGCCGCCTTGTTGTGGCTCGCGGAGACGACGCAGATCCCGTACTGCACCTTCGGCTGCGCCCAGGCGGGGATCTTGAGCGCGTGCACCTTCTTCGGCACCGTCCGCGCGTCGGTCGAGTAGACGAAGCCGGCATCCGCCTCGCCGAGCGCGATCTTGGCCAGAACCTCGCGCACGTCGTTCTCTCGGCTGACGACGTTCTTCAGGACGCTCGTCAGGTTCATGTTCTTCAGCACCTGCAGCGTGTAGCTGCCGACCGGCACGCCCTTGTCGGCGATCACGAGCTTGATGCCCTTACGCCTGAGGTCGTAGACGCTGTGGATGTTCGCGGGGTTCGAGCCGGGGACGATCACGACGAGCGTGTTGCGCGTGAACACGACCGGCTTCGAGCAGCGCTTCTCGTCGTGCAGCGCCAGCGGCAGCGTCATGTTCGCAGAGGCGAAGACGTCCGCGGGCGCTCCCTGCCGGATCTGCGCCGCGAGCGTGTTGGAGCCGGAGAACGAGAACTTCGCCTTCGGGGCGATCTTCGGGAACGCATCAGTGAGCGACGCTGCCGCGAAGATGGTCGGACGGGATGCCTCGGGCTCTGCGGCGGCGGCGCCGGCCGCCACCGTCGCGAGCAAGGCCACGAGCGCGAGCTTCACGAGTGCTCCACCATCACGGAGGTCGCCTTCACGACCGCGGCCGCCGGCATGCCCGCCTTGAGGCCGAGCTCCTCGACCGCATCGGCGGTCACGATCGCCACGAGGCGCGCCGGCTCGTCGACCACGAGCTCGACCTGGGCGATCAGCCCCTCCACGCGCACGTCGGCCACGGTGCCCTGCAGGCGGTTGCGTGCGCTCAGGTGCGCCGCGTCCGTGTCGCCGCGCAGCCGCCGGATCTCGGCTGCGGCGACGATCCGCCGGTTGCCCGTGTCCCGCGCGGTCTCGATGCGGCCGGCGCGGTCCCAGCGGCGCAGGGTGTCGAGGCTGATCCCGAGCATCTTCGCCGCCTCGCTCGCGCTGTAGAACTGCTTCGGCATCAGCTCGTGTACCGGTCCAAGGTGTCCGAGACCCGGGCGATGGTGAGCGCGGACGGCAGCGGCGAGCCGAGCCTCCGGCCGCCGACGGCCTCCGAGAAGACGCTCAGGTGCTGCGCCTCGCTCGCCGCCGCCCGCGCAGCGTGGTCACGGTAGAGCGGCGTCTCCAGCGCGCGAACCGCGCCGAGGTACGCGCCGAGCGCGAGCGACTCGAGCCGCACGCCAAGCTTGTCGATCGACCCGCGCGAGGCAAAGGAGCCTCTCGGGTAGGTGAAGTCGATATCCGCGGCAGTCGCCGGGACCTGGCCGGCCTCGGTCAGGATCGCGGCGTTGAGCTCGTAATGCCGGCGCTCGCCGACCCGCGCGCGCCGCAGCTCGAGCTGGGCCCCGCCGTGGAGCTTGCCCACACGGATCGCGTTGCCGTAGAAGTCGAGCAGCAGCAGCTCGAGCGCCACGAGCAGCCGCGCGTAGGCGAGATCGCCCTCCGGGGTGGTGGCCGCATCTGCCTTCGCCGCAAACCCGCCGAACGCCGAGCTCGCGAGAGCCACGGCAGCACCCTTGCCCCCGCGGGAGAGGAGGTCCGCCCTGCTCAGTGCCCCGCCCGTCATCCGCGCAGCATACTAGGCAATGCCTAGGCAGTGCGACTCGACCTGCCGCTCTCCCAGCGACCCCGCGGCCCAGTCGGTCTGTCCCTATATTTGCCTCATGCCCCGCCATGTCGACTGGCACAGGGTCCGCATCGGGCTGGTGGTTGCGCTCCTCCTCATCGCAGCCGGCGTGGTCGTCGACTCGCTCCTCAGTGCCAGCTGGGCTCTGGATGACGGCGTGCTCCTGGCGGCGGCGGCAGTCATCGCGCTGGGGCTCCTCCTGATACGCGGCCGGGGCCGGTCCGAGGCGAGCTGACCGAGGACTCGGCCGGCGTTCGGGAATCATTCTGACGAGCGTGCAGAATGCCGCTGTCAAAGCCTCGGACTAAGGAAGAGGAACGCGCATGAAGAAGAGCGAGTCACGGAAAGACGAGTCTCCTTCTCGGCTGATCGACGCGAGAATCGAGGAGCTGGGCGACTGGCGGGGCAAGATGCTCAGCCGGCTCCGTGCCTTGGTCAAGGAAGCCGATCCCGAAGTCGTCGAGGAGTGGAAATGGAGAGGGGTTCCTGTGTGGTCGCACGACGGAATGATCTGCACAGGCGAGACCTACAAGAACGTCGTGAAGATGACCTTCGCCAAAGGGGCAGCCCTGGAGGATCCCTCGGGCCTCTTCAACTCCAGTCTCGACGGGAACACACGGCGTGCGATCGACTTCCGCGAGGGCGAGGAGATAGACGAGGAGGCGTTGAGGACGCTCGTTCGCGCCGCCGTGACGCTGAACACGTCCAAGGCCCAACGCTAGATCCGGCCACCGCGCAGCGCCTGCCTCGATCCGTGTGCCTCAGCCGTCTCTGGCGGCCGTGAAGAGCAGCAGGCCGGCTTGGCCGGCCTGCTGCGGTGGAATCAGCGAGGGTTCATAGGGGAAACCGGGTTTCCCCATGCAGCTCCCCGGGTTGGACTCGAAGCAGCCCGCAAATAGGCATGTTTTCCGCCCCGAGGTGGCACCGGGGTAGGCACCGTGCGAGCGTGCGCGGTCACTTACGGCGTCAAGCAGGCTCGATCTCGACGTCGATTTCGGCGCGGCCGCGGTGCGCTACCGCAACCGCCTCGAGGCGTGAGTGGACGCCCAGGTTTTTGAGGATGCCGCGGATGTGGTTGCGAACCGTCTCCGCGCTCAAGTGCAACTCATTCGCAATCTGCTCGGTCGAGTGGCCCTTCTCGAGCAGCCCCAGGATCTCGGCCTGGCGCGGGGTAAGGCTCGGATGCGGCGCAACCACATCTTGACTCTCCTCCACGTCCTTGACCTGGCCGAAGACGCCGACCACGTGGCCGCCGCGCTTGAGCGGGACACCGCTCACCTCCATCGCGATGCGCTCTCCGTCGGCACCCAGAAAGACGCCGCGGTTGTCCGAGCCCTCGGGCGGCCCCATGAGGTTGCGGGTGAAGATCTCCCGCCCGCGGAGTCGTTCCTCGGGTGCGAGAACCGAGGTCAGTTGGTGCCCGCGCACATCGCCGACGATCTTCTCCGCGGCGGCATTGATCCAGCGAATGATTCCGTGGCGATCGATCACATAGGCGGGAACACGGGCGCGCTCGAGGGCGTCCTCCACATCAGCGCCGATCGACTCCAAGCTCGACATCCGAGCCAAGAGTTTGCGCTCAGCGTCCGCAGGAGTCAAAGCTCCGTGCCTCAGGCACACAACTGACGCAAATGGGCCTTCTATCTCTCCGCGCGGCTTCATAGGGTCGCCCAATGAGCGTCGAGCCCGTCACGCTTATCCCGCAGTGCATCGAGTGCGGCGAGAGGTGGCTGCCGATGGACACCGACCACTGGCAGGCGTACTGGATCGACGATGGGCCTGATGACCGGCTGCTCTTCTACTGCCCGGACTGCGCGGAGCGCGAGTTCGGCACAGGCCACGCGAGCAGCTCCGCGTAGTCGAGCTCGCCCTCGTCGACGAGCACGTGTGTGTACGTGTTGGCGGTCACGGTCAGGTCGCGCTGGCCGACGAACTCGCCGATCCGGGCCCACGGCACGCCACGCAGGTGCAGGAGCGAGATCCTCCTGTGCCGCAGATCATGCGGGCTCCAGAGCGCGATCCCCTCGGCCTTACAGGCTTTCGCGATCGCGGTTCGCAGCGCATCGGCTCCCGAGTCGGCGAACAGGCGCGCCTCCGCGTCACGGAAGCGCCGGTGCGGCAGGGTCGCCTTGAGCGCATCGGCGAGCACCGGATCCAGCTCGACCCACAACGCCCGGCGCGTCTTCGTGGTCGCCGCGCGCAGGCGGACTCGCCGCCGTGACTCGTCGTAGTCGCTCACGAGCACGTGGTCGACGCTCGAGACACGCGCGCCCGACCAGTCGAGCCAGAGCAGGGCGAGCCGATGCTTCGGCGGAATCCGCCGAAAGACGGCCTCGACGTCGGCGGCGCTCGGCGGGTTGATCTGCTCGGGCTCCTCGCGCGGGAGCTTGATCGAGCGGTCACGCGCGGGGTTCGGCTCGAGGCCGGCGTGGTCGAGCGCCATCGCGCCTGCGCCGAGGGTCTTGCGGATCGTCTCTCTCGCCGTCCCGTTCGCGTGCAGTTGCGCGACCACGTCGATGAAGTCCTGCGCGGCGATCGTGTCGATGCGGCGGCTACCGATCAGCGGCAGCAGCTTGTCGAGTTGGATCCGGTGCTGCTCGCGGGTCGATTCGGCGATGTCGACGCGTGCGGCTTGCCAGCGCTTCGCCGCCTGCTCAAAGGTCGGCGCCGTCGGCTCGTGCCAGCGTAGGTCTGGCACGCGCTTCGCAGCCAGTTCGCCTGCGATCCACGCCTTGCGCTCGTGCGCCTGGTGCTTTGTCTTGAACGAGCCGCCGTAGCGGGTCGAAGCTTCACGACCGCCGAGGCGGAACTCAACCCGGAAGCGGCGCTCTCCGGCCTTCGTCTCGCGGGGGGTGATCCAGGCGCTAGCCATTGGTGTCCTCCTTCTCCTGTGCGAGCTTGATCAGCCGGCGCGCGTAGCCGCGCGAAACCTTGAAGTGGTGCTGAACGGCTGCGGTCGGTGTACGAGGGTTCTCGGCGGCGATGCGGGCGGCCTCGGCGAGGCGCGCCTCCGTGACCGCGTGATGAGAGCGCTTCCGACCACGGGTTCGGCCGAGCTCCCAGACGACGTCCTCGTATTCGATCGGGCCGGGAAGGTCAAGGTGCTGGCCGAGCGGCCCTGGCGGATCGCCGGAGGCGCGCTTCCGGCTAGCAAGCATCGCGCTCGCCTCGGTGACGATCCCGGCGAGCGGGAACCGCAGCTCGGGTGTGCCGATCCCCCGCGGCGCGTGGAGCGTGACGCAGCGTGGCGGCTGCGTGGCGCTCGTCTCGACCGAGAGCACGAGCCAGTTCCGGTAGCCGACGAGCCAGTCCCCCGCGCGCTCAGGATCCTGAACGAGCTCGGCAAGCTCGGCGTCCGTCAGCTCACGGGCGCGATCCCCGTCGTTGCGCACGTAGCGCTGGACGCGGATTGTGTAGGCGCGTGGGAGAACCCGGCGCGGCGGGACTGGCCACCCCGGGCGGTCATCGGTGATCTCGGTGACCAGCGCGTAACGTCGCATCACTGAGGACAGTACCAGGAAGTAAACACTTTGTCACGGTGTTCTTATGTCGGCGAGAAGTGTGCACCGTGCCAAGGCGTTACTTTGTCCTCCATGACGGTAGACGAGACAGTCGCGATCGCCGAAGCCCGCGTTCGGGTCGAGAACGGCGAGCTGGTCTCGATCCGCCGGCGGGCGAAGCTCTCACAGGAGGCGATCGCCCGCGCTGTCGGCGTCTCTCGCGTCGCCGTCTGCCGCTGGGAGGCCGGGGGCCGACTGCCCTCGGGGAAGCCGGCTGCGCGGCTCGCAGAGCTGCTCCGCAAGCTTGAGGAGGTGGCGCCGGATCAGAAGAGCTAGGCCGGCCGGGCTGCGGGCTCGAGCGGCGTTGCTACGGCGCTCCCGACAGCCCTGTTAACGCCAGGAGCCCCGACGTAGCCGGGGCCCCACCAACACCTAACAAGCTGAAAGGTTGCAAAATGCACACTACCGCAGACAAGCTGCGTGCTCAAGTCGAGTTCCCCGACGCCTGGAAGCCGCACGACGGCTCGCCCTCGACGCTCGTCGGCCGGGTGGTCGCCGATACGCAGATCCCCTACAAAGACCGCAACGGCGGTGAGCAGACCTGCCCGGCCTTCGTCGTGCGGGACGAAGACGGCAAAGAGTGGACGGTCGCGACCTTCCACAGTGTGCTTCGGAACGAACTGCTCGAGCACGACGAACGCGGCAAGCTGGAGCCCGGCGACTGGGTCGCGATCCACTACCGCGGCCTGAAGATCGGCGAGAGCGGTAGCGAGTACCACGGCTACCGCGTGGCGGTCGAGCGGCCGACCGCATCTGACCCGTCGACCGCTGACTTCCCGGAGGGCTTCTAGCCATGAGGCGGCCAGTGAACGCCGCGCTCGAGGAAGCCCGGCGGGCACTACGAAAGCCGACGAGGCTCCGGGACGAGAGCTACGCCGACCAGAACCGGCGGCGGGATCCGCAGCCCCAGCGCGACCCGCGCGTCCTGCGGGGCCAGCTCGACCTGGACGGGAACGTTGCGCGCTAGCACGGAGAACACGACGGCGGCGGGCGAGGAACTCGCCGCCGTCTTCTCCACCCTCGCCCGCGGCTACGCCGAGCTCGGCTGGGCGCTCGTGCGCCTCGACGGCAAGGTGCCGAAGGAGCGCGAGTGGCAGACGAGCCGACCCGACCCCGACCCCGAGCACGCCGCAGGCCTCTGGCACGAGTGGGGGCAGCGCTGGAACCTCGGCATCGTGCTCGGGCCGAGCCGTCTGGCGGTCGTCGAATACGACACCGACGAAGGCGGACAGAAACTGCTCGAGCTCTTCGGCGGCAGGCCACCGCAGACGCCGACCGTCCGCACCGGCCGCGACCGGCTGCACTTCTACTTCACGGCGCCCGAGAACGGGCAGAAGGTCGCACGCGACGGGATCGAGCTGCGTCTCGGCCCGCATCAGTGCGCGGCGCCGCCGAGCGTCCACCCGGACACCGGCCGCCGCTACCACTGGCTCAACGGACGCGAGCCCTGGAACCTGCCGCTCGGCGAGGTGCCCCAGGCGGTGCTCGACTTCCTCGAGGAGCGAGCAAATGGCCGTACCCCGGCGCCGCTGCCCGAGACGATCCCGATCGGCGAGATCGACCGCACGCTCGCCTCGCTCGCCGGCTCGATGAGGCGGCGCAACGCCGACGAGGAGGCGATCTACGCGGCGCTGCTGGCCACGCTGCCGCGCTGCGAGCCTGGGCACACCCACACCGAGGCCGACTGCCGCCGAATCGCCCGTTCGGTCGCCCGCTACGAACCCTCCCAGACGACCTCGTCCCACCTCGTCCCAGCTCGTCCCCAGGTCGACCTCGTCCCTCGTCCCTTCCCTGTAAGGGAGGGACGAGGACGGACGACCTCGTCCCAGCTCGTCTCAGGCTGGCGACCGATAGACCTGGTGGCGCGCGGTGTGGTAGCACCGCAACCGCCCGACATCATCGAGCTCTTCTACTGCGGCAGGCGCCACCTGCTGGCCGGCGAGAGCGAGGCCGCCAAGACCTGGTTGGAGCTCGTCGCCGCCGCCGCCGAGTTGCGGGAGGGGGCGCGGCGTCGTCTGGGTGGACGGCGACCTCGTCGGCGGCGGTGACCTGCTCGAGCGGCTGCGCAGCCTCGAGGTGGAGGACGAGGCGATCGCTTCGCGCTTCCTCTACTTCGAGCCTGAGGAGCCGCTGGCCGATCCGGCGTCGTTGATCGAGCCGCTGCGGGACGCCGGCGGCCGCCTGGCCGTACTCGACGGCTTCAACCCGCTGCTCTTCCTGCACGGCTGCGACCCGGACAAGGGGGTCGGGATCGAGTCGTTCATGCGCCGGGTCGTGAACCCGCTCCGCGAGGCCGGCGCCGCCGTCGTGCTCTCCGACAACGTCGCCAAGGCCAAGGAGGCGCGCGGCGGCTGGGCGATCGGGAGCGAGCGGAAGAAGTCGGCCGTCGAGGTGCAGCTCGGCATGACGACCGTCGAGCCGTTCGGGCGTGGGCGGACGGGCAAGTTCAAGCTGACCGTCCAGAAGGATCGCCCAGGCTACCTCGAACGTCCCAGCCCCGGCCTGTTCGTGCTCGCCAGCGATCCCGACGACGGCCGCTGCTCATGGCGCCTGGAGCCCGATCACTCGCTCGGCGAGGAGGGCGAGTTCCGCCCGACCAACCTGATGGAGAAGGTCAGCCGCTACCTCGAGCTACGTGCGCCCCAGCCCTGTTCGCGCAAGCAGATCGAGGACGACGTCAAGGGCAAGGGGAGCGGAATCCGCACCGCGATCGACCGCCTGGTGGCCGAGGGCTACGCCGTCGAGTTTGCCGGGGAGCGCAACGCCCGCCTCGTCAAGTCGACGGTTCCCTTCCGCGAGTCGGACGAGTGGAACGAGAGCGCGTGACCGACCGCCTGCTCGATGCTGTCACGGCTTGGCGTGCCTTCGCTGAGCTGAAGGACGACGGGCTGGCCGGAGCGGCGCCGGTCAAAGACGAGCGCGGGACGATTCTCGAGTGGCGCTGGCACGCGAGGCCGGCGCTCGCCGACAGGAAGGCAGCATGAGCCGCCCGCCAGCCTCCGAGCGACTCGCGAATCCCGAAGCGGTGCTCAGCCGCTCAGACCTGCGCGAGCTCGGTTACGAACGGCGCGCTATCGACGCGATCTTCCGCGCCTTGCCGGTGGTCGCCCTCCCCGGCTATTCGCGGCCGCTTGTGCGTGCCGACGACCTCCGCGAGCTGCTCTCGCGCTGTACCTATCGCAACGACGCACCACGGGTGCGACCGTGAGCCGGGGCGCCAGTATCCCGACCGGGACGGCCACTACCATTTCCTACATGGACAACACGCATGCACCGTCTGAGCCCTTGCCCGCGTTGCTCACGGTTCCCGAGACCGCACGGCTGTTACGAGTCTCGCGAGCGACTTGCTACCGATGGGTTCGGGAGGGTCAGATTCCGGCCATCCACGCCGTTGGCACGGTGCGGGTGCCCGCCCGACAGCTCTTCCGGGTGCTCGAGGCTGGCCGCTCGGGGTGGAGGGCGTGAAGCTCCGGCGGCGCAAGGACGAAGCCGCCCCGGTGACCCTCTTCGGCTTCGAAATCGCACCGGCGGTCGAGCGCGAGCGCGTCTGGCCTGCGACAAGCTTCGGCGGCGGGGCGGCAACCCCGGAGCGCGTCACGGTCTCCGAGCCGCAGCCCTGGGGCCACATACCGGCTATCGAAAGCTGGACACCAGAGATCGTGAGTCCGCCGACGGCCTGGCACGGAACCGCGCTCGACGAGGAGTTCGACAAGTGAACCCGACGGAAGCCCTCCAGCGCGAATGGGATCGGCAGCAGGTCTGGCCTCAGCGCCGCTGGCAGGCGCGGCTCCTGCCCCTCGGCAAGCGCCTCGAGACGCCCTGGGCACCGCGGGAGGCGGGGATGGAACACGTCACGTTCGAACCGACGGCCGCCTTCTGCACGCAGCTCGACGGGGATCAGTTCGAGCAACTCCCGCTGTTCGTCGACCACAAGCGAGGCCGCCCTGTCGGCCTCGTGGAGAGGTTGTTCATCCGCGGGGCCTGGCTGTGCGCCTCGCTGCGGCTCGACCCGGACTCGAGCTGGTTCGAGACCTTGAACTCGACCGTCCTGGGCTGCGTCCCCTATTCGGTCGCGCCGGTGTCCTCTGCCTGGGAGGTCACGCGCGAGGGGCCGAAGACGCTGCTCGAAAACGCGGTGCTCGCGACGAGCGCGCTGGTCTACGAAGTCTCTCTGATGTTCCGAAGCCGGGCGCGGATCGCAGGGGCAGGCGTCTACGCGATCGAGTACGTCGAGCCCAAACCTGCGCCGAGCGCCGAGACGCCGCGCGGCCGAGGCGCGAGCCGCAGACGTTCGTTCGAGACTGCGGCACGATCTTGGCGATTCGTTGATGAGCTTCGCCCTTCGTGCGGTTCATGCCCGCCACCTCGGGGCGAAGACGGGTCGGGCCTTTCCCAGGGCGCACCTGGAGGCCCGGCCCGAATCTGTTGGCGGTTCGACCGCTGGAGGTGGCTCGCAAACGGCTTGGATAAGCCGTTTTTGAGGGTGGTAGCGGCGGCGACCCGCAAGTCTCCAATGAGACACGGACAGTTGAGATCGAACGCTGAACGCTGAGCTTTCCGCGAATGGCCGGCGATCGAGACAGATCCCGGCCGAACGAGAACGTCGCGTTCCGCCCGAGCTCCTGTTTCCGGACTACCCCCACCAGCCGCGGCGGTGCAGATGCGTCGCCCATGCCACCGCCGACCACCCCGACGGCTGCTGCTGCTTCTGGTGCGGGCAGCGCCGCGAATGGGAAGCTGACTACTTCGCGGCCGAGGCTCGTGCAGCACGGGCCTCGATCCCGACCGACGACGCGGCAACCCACATCGCCAAACTCGGCCTGACTCGCCGCGAGGTCGCTCGGCTGCTCGGTTGCGGGATCGGCACGGCCCAGAAGCTCGCGACGCCCGGAGAGCGCGTCGGCCGCGAGATCGTCGAACGCGCGCTCGAGCTGCGCTGGGGAGCGATCAAGCCGTGAGCCTGACTATCCCCGGCGACGGTCAGGCGCTCGCCGAGGCGTTCATCACGCCCTCGTGCGGTAGCGCGGCCCCGGGCCTCGACCGGGACTGCGACGCGAACTCAGACGTCTAGCCTCTTAGCCGGGCTTCGGCTTCGTTGAGGTCGACCACCGGGCCACCGCGCGCTGGCCAATCCACGGGCCCGCATACGTAGTTCTAAGCAGTCCGCGCCCGGGGGCCCGCGGATGCCTCTGGATGCCGTGGGGGAGACAATTGCCCCCGTGGGGCTCTTAGCGATGCCCCCAAACAATGAGGTGACGCATGTTCACCTATGTCGGGCTCTTCAGAGTCGCGCCGATCGCGCGGGAGCACCTCGACAAGACCCCCGAGTACTTCGACAAGATCTACAAGATCGTCGAGGACGAGGGTGGGACTGTCGAGCGCTTCCTCGCAGTCATGGGCCCGTGGGAGTATCTGGGCATCTTCGAGTATCCCGATCTCGAGACCGCGTTCCGCGTCCTCGGCAAGATCGCAAAGCTTGAGGTGTTCGAGACCGAGACGTTCCCCGCAGAGGAGGTCAAGACCTTCTGGAAGGCGCTCGTCTAAGCGCCGACCTACTCCTCAAGGGAACGACGGAGGCCGTCCTCGTGGCGGCCTCCGTCTGCTCGGGGCTACGGCTCAGCCCGGCCAAGGCGAGGCGCAAGACGTAGACGACGGGCGCGTCTACTTAGGTGGCCGCGCCCGTCTTGGCGTTGAGGGCCGCTAACTGGCCAGTCCCGCGGCCCTCGCGTACGCGGCCGCCGCGGGCACGCTTCGGACACGAACGACCAGGCGGACGGGCTGCGGCTCAGCCGCGTTGCCACGAGTGGCGAAATCCCGAGGTAGGCACCCAGGTAGGCACCGCATGCACATTCCCGGCCTCTCCGTCACATCTGACCCGTGGAGGAATGCGGCTTAGCGCATGGCTGCAAGGGGTGAAACTCCCCGGGTTGGACTCGAACCAACAACCCTCCGGTTAACAGCCGGATGCTCTGCCAATTGAGCTACCGGGGAACGGTGCTCGGCGGGCGGAATTGTAGCCGCGCCTAGGCGAGATTCGCGGCCGTTGCGCGGATCCGCTCGAGCTGCTCCTGCAGCTCTCTCGTGCGCTCGAGGTCGGCGGTCTCTAGCTCGCGACGCACCTCGCGCTCGCGTAGCCGCAGCAGCAGTTCCTTGGCCGTCTCCTCGTCGATGCCCTCGGTGGCGGCGCGTGCGTCGAGCTCCGCGAGCAGCGGCACGAGCTCTTCGACCGGCGGCTCGCCCGGCTCGAGCAGATGCTCGCGGGCTCGCCGGTGGAGGGCGGAATCGAAGTGCTCGGGCGCGAGCTCGGCCAGCATCCCGCGCAGCTCGGGATGCGCGGCCACACCTGCCAGCGCATCCCGCTCGAGCCGCGCACCCTTTTCCAGCAGGCGCGGCGAGATCTCGCCGGTCGCCCCCCGCCGCCCGCGCAACACAAGCCCCGCCTGCGTCTCCTTCGGCAGGTCGAGCCGGTCGGCCGCCAGCCGCACCGCGTCCTGTCGCTCGGGCGAGTCCTCGAAGCGCGACAGCACCTCGCGCACGCGCACGAAGCCTTCCTGACGGTCGGGCGCGCGAGCGATCTCGAGCCGCACGCGGTACGAGAGGTAGCTCTCGGCACGCGCGAGCAGCTCGTCGAACTCCCCCGCGAGGTCGGCCGGGTCGCGGCCCGGCGGCAGCGTGACGACGCGCACGTCGAAGCCCTGCGCCGCCGCCAGCTCCATCCCGCGCAGCGTCGCCGCCTCGCCGGCCGCGTCGCCGTCGAAGCAGAGCCACGCCTTGTGCGTCAGGCGCGAGAGCTCCTTCAGCTGCCGCTCCGTCAGCGCCGTGCCCATCGACGCGACGACCGGCTCGAGGCCCGCCTGCCGCAGCGCGAGCACATCGGTGTTGCCCTCGACGACGACCGCCCGCTCCTGCTTGGCGATCGCCACCCGGGCGCGATCGAGGCCGTAGAGCATGTCGCCCTTGCGGAAGAGCTCCCCCTCGGGCGAATTCACGTACTTCGCCCGCAGCGGGTCGTCCTCACGCAGCTTTCGCGCCTGGAAGCCACGCACGCGGCCGCGCGCGTCGGCGAGCGGGAAGAGCAGGCGGCCGTTGAAGTAGTCGTTGCCGCGGCGGTTGACCAGGCCGGCCGCGGAGAGCTCGGCGGCGGTGAAGCCCTTCTCGCGCGCCTTGCGAGCCAGGGTCGCGCCGCCGGGGGCGAGGCCGAGCCGGTACTCGCGGCAGACCTCCTCGCCGAGGCCGCGGCTCTCCAGGTACGCCCGCGCCGACTCGCCGCGGGGCGAGTCCCAGAGGTACCGCTCGTAGAAGCTCGTCGCCTGCTCGAGCAGCGCGAGCAGCCGCTCGCGCCGCCCGCGCGCAGCGTCTTGCTCGGGCGACGACTCCTCGTACTCGAGCGTCACGCGATAGCGCTCGGCGAGCCATTCGACCGCCTGCGCGAAGTCGAGCTGCTCGGTCTCGCGGACGAAGCTGATGATGTCGCCGCCCTTGCCGCAGCCGAAGCAGTAGAAGAGCTTGTCGGCCGGGTTGACGGAGAAGCTCGGCGTCTTCTCGTCGTGGAACGGGCAAAGGCCGGTCAAGCGCGCTCCGCTTCGGCGCAGCTGCGTGCGGGCGGACACGACCTCGACCATGTCGGCCGCGTCGACCGCCTCGCGCACCGACGCGTCGCGGATGCGGGCCACTACAACGACTCCGCGTAGCTCAGGGCGAAGCGGTCGGTCATGCCGGCGACGTAGTCGACCGCGTCGTCGACGGAGTCGCCTCGCTCGAGCAGGTGCTCGAAGATCCGGCGGACGGTCGCGCGGGCGCGTGACTGCTCGGCGCGGGCGGCCTCGCCGAGGTAGACGCGCTCGAACATGAACGACCGCAGCGAGAGCATCGCGGCGCCGACCTCCTCGCTCTGGCGGATGTCGCCCTCGCGCGCCGAGGTCTCGACGAGGTCGTGGACGAGCGTGTCGATGCGCCTCGATCCGGTCGGGCCGAGCAGCTCGATCTCCTCGCGCGGGAGCTCTGCAGGGTCGAGCACGCCGGCCCGCACAGCGTCGTCGATGTCGTGGTTGATGTACGCGACGCGGTCGACGAGGCGGACGATCCTGCCCTCGAGCGTGTCGGGCTCGTTCGGCCCAGTGTGGTTGAGGATCCCGTCCCGCACCTCCTGCGTGAGGTTGAGGCCGCGCCCGTCGCGCTCGAGCACGTCGACGACCCGGAGCGAGTGCTCGTTGTGGTGGAAGCGGCGGCCGCAGCGCTCCTGCAGGAGCTCGTCCAGCTCCTCCTCGCCCGCGTGCCCGAAGGGCGTGTGCCCGAGGTCGTGGCCGAGCCCGATCGCCTCGACGAGGTCCTCGTTCAGCCGTAGCGCGCGGGCGACGCCGCGCGAGATCCCGGTCGTCTCGAGGGTGTGCGTCAGCCGCGTGCGGTAGTGGTCGCCGGTCGGGTCGACGAACACCTGCGTCTTGTGCATCAGCCGCCGGAAGGCCTTCGTGTGGACGATCCGGTCGCGATCGCGCTGGAACGGAGTTCGCAGCAGGCACGGCTCCTCCTCGCGCGCGCGCCCGCGCGTCTCGTAGGACCGCACGGCGAGCGGCGAGAGCCACTGCTCCTCGTGCTCGCGGACGCCCGCCTCGAAGGCGTCCGCTGTCCTTCCGGCAAGCTCCGGCATTCCAGGCGATGCTAGTCGCTGGGCCGTACGGGAACGAGCCCGCGAAGCCGAGCCGGGTCGGCGAGCGCGTCGATTGTCGCGATGCGCCGCCGCCGCCGTCCGCGTCTTCGCCCGCGCCGCGGTCAGATGATGATCGGGACCGTGCCGCCGTCCGCACTCCAGGCAGCGCCGGTCACGTACGAGGCGCGGTCGGAGCACAGAAACGCGATCACGGCGGCGATCTCCTCCGGCTCCGCGAGCCGCCCCAGCGGCCGGCCCTTCCCGACGGCCGCGAGCACCTCGTCGCGACTCTTGCCGCTCCGCTTCGCCTGCTGGTCGGCGAGCCCGCCCTCGCCCAGCCACGCCTCGGTGGCCGTCGGCCCGGGTGCCACGGCGTTGCAGCGGATCCCGTCGCCCGCGTAGAGGTCGGCGACCAGCCGTGAGAGCGAGAGCACGGCCGCCTTCGTCACCGAGTACTCGGGCATCCCGGTGGACGGGCGCTTCCCCGCCGTCGAGGAGACGTTGACGATCACGCCTCCGCCGCGCTCGCGCATCCCGGGGACGGCCGCGCGGATCGACCGTACGTAGCTCATCACGTTGAGCTGCCAGGCCTCGTCCCACTGCTCGTCGGCGAGCGTCAGGAAGTCGCGCTGCTCCGCGTACCCGACGTTGTTCACCAGCACGTCGAGCTCGCCGGCCTCCGCGACGACCCGCTCCGCCTCTCCCGACCGCGAGAGGTCGGCCCGCACGTGCAGCGCCTCCCCCACGCCCGGCGCCTCGCTGCGCCCGCAGGTGACGACTTGTGCGCCCTCCGCCACGAGCAGCCGCGCCGTCGCGAGGCCGATCCCGCCCGTCGAGCCGGTCACCACGCACACACGCCCGTCCAGACCCAGGTTCACGGGCGAGTACTCTAGTGCCGCCGTGACGACGATCCTCCTGGCCCGCCACGGCGAGACCGACTGGAACCGCGAGGGCCGCTTTCAGGGCCACGCCGACCCGCCGCTGAACAGGACGGGGCGTGCACAGGCCGTCGACCTCTCGGTCACGCTGATGGCGGAGGAGCTCGCGGCGATCTACTCGAGCCCGCTGCAGCGGGCGCTCGAGACGGCCGAGGTGGTCGCGGCCTCACACGGCCTCGAGGCAGTTCCCGTCGACGCGCTGCGCGAGGTCGACGTCGGCTCCTGGTCGGGGCTCACGCGCGCCGAGGTGGAGGAGCGCTTCCCCGCGCAATTCGCCCGCTGGCTCAACTACCGCGAAGGCTGGGAGGACGGCGAGAGCTACGACCAGATGGGTCGACGTGTCGTCGCGGCGCTGCTCGAGCTCGCCGGCGCGCACGAAGGCGAACGCATCCTGGCGGTCACGCACGGCGGGCCGATCCGGGCCGCGTTCGCATCCGCCGACGGCACCACCCACACCGAGGCGCGCCGCCTCGGCCCGACGATCGAGAACGCCTTCCTCGTCTCCATCACGGTCGAGGGCGGCACGCTGCGTCGAGCCGGCTGACAAGGCGGCCGGGGCGCGGACGGGGAAGTGTCCGCGCCCCCTTTCGTGAGCAACTTCGCGTCAGCTGCAGCTGACGACGATCGGAATCGAGAACTCCTTCTGCGTCGCCGCCACCTTCACGGCGACAGTGGTTGCGCCCCGCGCGACGACCTTGCCGTTCAGGGACACCGAGTGGACGACGCAGCCCGGCTGGTCGTCGATCCGGATGTAGTGCGTTCCCGCCGTGACGGCCTCCACATGGGCCTCGTGGAAGACCTGGAGTCGCGGCGCGTTGTACGACCACTTGCGGTTCGACGCCCCGACGGGATCCGTCCAGGTCACCTTGAGCCCGTCGATCGGGTCACCCGAGGTCGAGTAGTCGTAGAAGCGCGTGTCGATCTCCTGCGCAACGCCCTCCTTGACCTTGAAGTTGTCCGTCTTGCTCGCGTCCGGGATGAACCCGTGTACCGCGACGCCGGCCTTGTACCCGCAGTCGACGAGCGTGAGGCCGTTGGCTTGCCCGAGCTGGCTGCAGCCGTCCAGGTAGTTCGCCTCGGTCGTCGCCCACACCTTGTAGACGCCGCCGTTGTTCGGCGTGTCCAGGTATGGCAGCAGCTGCACCGTCGTGGCGCCGTGGTCGACGTCGAGGCCGGTGACGTGCTCACAGCCGCCGGCTGCGACGACGCCCGTGATGATCCCGCCGCTGACCGTGAACTCACGACAGGCCGCAGGATCGGTCGAGAGCAGCGTCTTCCCGGAAGGATCCGTCACCTGGAAGACGTACGTCCCGTCGTCGAGCCCGGCAGCGTCGACGGGGGCACCCGGCCCGGGGCCGCCGTCGAGATAGACCAGGTCCTTACTCGGGTAGATGTTGAAGTTGACCTCCGAACCGTCGGGCAGCGTCGTGAAGATCGCGCCGGAAGGCGCGTTGCCCGCTGCGCCGACGAGGCCTGCGCCGACGGTCAACAGCGCCGTCAGGGCCGCCGCCGCGACCGTCGCGATCACGGCTTGCCGCCGCATACGGATTCGCGTCCGCATATGTCCACCTCTCCCTCTTTCTCGCCGCACCCGGCCGGGTTTTGTTGCCGGGATTGATGGCGAGGGTACGCCGCTGACGGCCACCGAACCACTAGCCGTTCGGCCGGGATTCGAGAGCCTGCCCAGAGTCCAGCGGCATCCCGCGGTCGCGTGGTTTCGCGCCTGTGGCACCCGCATCTAGACTGCGATTCGCGCGGTGGAGGACTACACCAACAAGTACAAAGGCGAGCAGGTCGAGGTCGCGCTCTTCGGCGGCGATTACCAGGACGGGGTGCTCACCGCCTACTGCCTGCTCGACGACGTCGCCCACCTGGAGCTGAACGGGCACATCCTGATCCCGCTGCAGAACATCGCGTCCCTGCACTGCTCCAGCCGCTGCGACGCGCCGGAGCCCGACTGGCCCCCGCGCGGGCTCGACGAGGACGAGCAACCCGACGAGGGCTGACCGTGCGCGCACGGCTCGTCCCCGCCTGGAACGTCCTCAAGGCCTGGCTGCTCGTCGCCGGCGGCTGCGCGGCGGTCGCGGCGATCGGGTGGCCGCTCGGCGGCTACCGCCTGGTGTCGTTGCTCGTGTTCTTCGCCCTGCTCGTCGCCGCCGCGGCCTACTGGTACGGGGATCGCGTCGTGCTCGGGATGGTCGGCGCTCGGGAGCTGCCGCTCGGCGAGGCGCCCCCCTTGCACGCGACCGTCGCCTCGCTGGCGGGTGTCGCCGCCCTGCCGAAGCCGAAGCTGTACCTGCTCCCTGACGGCCTTCCGCGCGCATTTGCCGCGGGCCGCGGGCCGCGCGGAGGCGCCATCGCGGTCAGCCGCGGGCTGCTCGCGGCTGCACCGCCGGCGGAGCTCGAGGGCGTGATCGCCCACGAGCTCGCGCACATTCGCAACAGGGACGTCGTCGTCCAGACCGCGGCCGTGATCGTCGCCGCCGCGCTCGTCGAGACCAGCCGCGTAGGCGGCTGGTTCCAGCGCGCGTTGCTGTTCGTGCTCGCGCCGCTCGCCGCGGCGATCGTCCATCTCCTGCTCTCGCCGAAGCGGGAGTTCGCCGCCGACCGCGTCGCAGCGGCGCTGTGCGGCTCGCCGCACGGGCTCGCGGACGCGCTGCTCCGGCTCGACCAGACAGCGGAGCTCGTCGAGTTCCGTGCAAGCCCGGCGACCGAGCCGCTGTACACGCTCAACCCGTTCGCGGAGGAAGGACTGGCCGCGCTCTTCGTGACGCATCCACCGGTCGGGGAGCGAGTCCGCCGGCTGCGGTCGCTCGACCCGGACTGGCGCGAGAAGCTCCGCGCGGCCTGAGGGTCCAAAGAAAGGCCGCCTTCCGGCGGCCTGGAAATAGTCGGCGGCGACCTACTCTCCCGGGAGGTTGCCCTCCGAGTACCATCGGCGCGAGCGGGCTTAACTTCTCTGTTCGGAATGGGAAGAGGTGTACCCCCGCCGCTATCACCGCCGAAATTGTCAAGTGAGCGCGCGCTACGCGGGCACCCTCAAAACTCCATAGCAGCCACAACGAGTTCTAAATCAAGACCTCGGGCAATTAGTACGGGTCCGCTGAACACATTGCTGTGCTTGCACGTCCCGCCTATCAACGTGGTGGTCTCCCACGGCCCTTACTCCCTCGAAGGGGATGGGAAGCCTCATCTCGAGGTGGGCTTCCCGCTTAGATGCTTTCAGCGGTTATCCCATCCAGACGTGGCTAATCAGCAGCGCCGTTGGCACGACGACTGATACACCAGAGGTCTGTTCGTCCCGGTCCTCTCGTACTGAGGACGACTCCTCTCAAGCTTCCAGCGCCCATGGTGGATAGGGACCGAACTGTCTCACGACGTTCTGAACCCAGCTCGCGTAACGCTTTAATGGGCGAACAGCCCAACCCTTGGGACCTACTCCAGCCCCAGGATGCGCCGAGCCGACATCGAGGTGCCAAACCCTTCCGTCGATGTGGACTCTTGGGAAGGATAAGCCTGTTATCCCCGGAGTACCTTTTATCCGTTGAGCGACGGCAATTCCACTCTCCACCGTCGGATCACTAAGGCCTGCTTTCGCACCTGCTCGACTTGTCAGTCTCGCAGTCAAGCTCCCTTATGCCTTTGCACTCTACGCACGATTTCCAACCGTGCTGAGGGAACCTTTGCGCGCCTCCGTTACGTTTTAGGAGGCGACCGCCCCAGTCAAACTACCCACCAGATGCTGTTCCCGAGCCGGATCACGGCCTCGGGTTAGAAGCCCAGAACACGAAGGGTGGTATCCCAAGGGTGACTCCGCCAAGGCTGGCGCCTCGGGTTCAAAGTCTCCCACCTATCCTGGACAACATGCCCCGAACTCCAACATCTAGCTGTAGTAAAGGTTCACGGGGTCTTTCCGTCCAACCACGGGTACTCGGCATCTTCACCGAGACTACAGTTTCACCGGATCCCTCGTTGAGACAGCGCCCAAGTCGTTACGCCATTCGTGCAGGTCGGAACTTACCCGACAAGGAATTTCGCTACCTTAGGACGGTTATAGTTACCGCCGCCGTTTACCGGGGCTTAGCTTCAAGGCTTCGCCCGAAGGCTAACCTCTCCGCGTGACCTTCCGGCACCGGGCAGGCGTCAGCCCCTATACGTCGTCTTTCGACTTCGCAGAGACCTGTGTTTTTGGTAAACAGTCGCTTGGGCCGTTTCACTGCGGCCCCCTCGAGCTCAGCCCGTAAAGGGCTTCACTCTACCGGGGCGCCCCTTCTCCCGAAGTTACGGGGCCATTTTGCCGAGTTCCTTAACGAGGGTTCTTCCGATCGCCTTGGTATTCTCTACCTGCCCACCTGTGTCGGTTTTGGTACGGGCACGCCCCACCTCCCTAGACGCTTTTCTTGGAGGCATGGCTTGAGGAACTTCGGCCCTAGTGGGCCTCGGCATCCCGTCTCAGGCTTGATGACCGGCGGATTTCCCTACCGGTCGCCCTACGCGGTTACCCCAGGTCGACCATCGCCTGGGTTTCCCTAGCCTACCCCGTCCCGCCATCGGTGATAGCGGTGGGTACGTGGTACAGGAATATCAACCTGTTGGCCATCGCCTACGCCTTTCGGCCTCGGCTTAGGTCCCGACTAACCCTGAGCAGATTAGCTTTACTCAGGAACCCTTGGGCATTCGGCGGACGAGTTTCTCACTCGTCTTTCGTTACTCGTGCCAGCATTCTCACTTCCCAGGCCTCCACGGCTGGCTTCCGCCGCCGCTTCGCCGGCATGGGAACGCTCCCCTACCACTCCGCAAAGCGAAGTCCGTGGCTTCGGTTCCTGACTTGAGCCCCGTTGAATTATCCGCGCCCGACCACTTGACCAGTGAGCTGTTACGCACTCTTTGAATGGTGGCTGCTTCTAAGCCAACATCCTGGTTGTCTCAGCAATCAGACATCGTTTACCACTTAGTCAGGAATTAGGGACCTTAGCCGACGGTCTGGGCTGTTTCCCTTTCGAGCCTGAAGCTTATCCCCCAGACTCTGACTGCCACGCTCTGGAATTTCAGCATTCGGAGTTTGCCCGAGTTCAGTAAGCTGGTAGGCCCCCTAGCCCGAACAGTGCTCTACAACTGAAATTGAACGCGTGACGCTATACCTAAATATATTTCGGGGAGAACCAGATATCTCTGAGTTTGATTAGCCTTTCACTCCGACCCACAGGTCATCCGCTCGGTTTTCAACCCAAGTCGGTTCGGTCCTCCACGGGGTCTTACCCCCGCTTCAACCTGCCCATGGGTAGATCACTCAGTTTCGGGTCTACCTCCAACGACTGAAATCGCCCTATTCAGACTCGCTTTCGCTACGGCTCCGTTTCCTTAACCTTGCCGTTGAAGAGTAACTCGCTGGCTCGTTATGCAAAAAGCACGCCGTCACAGCACAAGTCTGCTCCGACCGCTTGTAGGCACACGGTTTCAGGTGCTATTTCACTCCCCTTCCGGGGTACTTTTCACCTTTCCCTCACGGTACTAGTTCACTATCGGTCGCCAAGGAGTACTTAGCCTTGCGGGGTGGTCCCCGCGGGTTCCGACCGGGTTTCCCGTGCCCGGCCGTACTCAGGTGCCTGCTAAGGAAGGCCATGCGTTTTCACCTACGGGACTCTTGCCCTCTGTGGTGCGGCGTTCCAGCCGCTTCGGCTAACACATGACTTTGTAACTTCCCGACCCGCCGGCAGACGGATCGAAGCAAGTCCTACAACCCCCGCGTGACAACAGCTGCCGCTTTGGCATCACACAGGTTTGGGCTCTTCCCTTTTCGCTCGCCACTACTCAGGGAGTCGAGGTTTCTTTCCTTTCCTCGGGCTACTAAGATGTTTCAGTTCGCCCGCTTACCGTTACCCGCCCTATGTATTCAGGCGGGAACACGCGCGCATTACCACGCGTAGGTTTCCCCATTCGGAGATCCCGGGGTCAAAGGTTGGTCAGCACCTAACCCGGGCTTATCGCAGCCGCCCACGTCCTTCATCGGCTCTTGGCGCCAAGGCATCCACCGTGTGCCCTTCGTCTCTTGATCGTGAAGAACACGTTGTATGCCGCTATGGAGTTTTCAAGGTGCACGCCGGCGCTCGTCCGGCCAACCGAGAAAGCCGCGCCAGGCGCGGTCTCTCAAAACTCAGCAGTACAAGATACGTCGAGGTCGACGTAATTCTAGGCGAGCTCGTAACCGGACGTGATCATCACGGCCGAGCAGCCCCCGGAGTACAAGAGCTCCGGAATCCCTAGAAAGGAGGTGATCCAGCCGCAGCTTCCGCTACGGCTACCTTGTTACGACTTCACCCCAGTCACCAATCCCACCTTCGACGGCTCCCTCCCTTGCGGGTTAGGACACCGGCTTCGGGTGTTACCGGCTTCCGTGGTGTGACGGGCGGTGTGTACAAGGCCCGAGAACGTATTCACCGCGGCATTGCTGATCCGCGATTACTAGCAACTCCGCCTTCATGGAGGCGAGTTTCAGCCTCCAATCCGAACCGGGACCGGCTTTTTGGGATTCGCTCCCCCTCACGGGTTTGCAGCCCTCTGTACCGGCCAATGTAGCACGTGTGTAGCCCGAGACGTAAGGGGCATGATGACTTGACATCATCCCCACCTTCCTCCGATTTGTCACCGGCAGTCTCCTATGAGTCCCCGACATTACTCGCTGGCAACATAGGACAGGGGTTGCGCTCGTTGCGGGACTTAACCCAACATCTCACGACACGAGCTGACGACAGCCATGCACCACCTGTGCACTAGCCCCGAAGGGCTGCCGTATTTCTACGACATTCCAGTGCATGTCAAGTCTCGGTAAGGTTCTTCGCGTTGCGTCGAATTGAACCACATGCTCCGCTGCTTGTGCGGGCCCCCGTCAATTCCTTTGAGTTTTAGCCTTGCGGCCGTACTCCCCAGGCGGGGTGCTTAATGCGTTAGCTTCGGCACGGACGGAGTCGACACCGCCCACACCTAGCACCCATCGTTTACGGCGTGGACTACCAGGGTATCTAATCCTGTTCGCTCCCCACGCTTTCGCGTCTCAGCGTCAGTACCGTCCCAGAGAGCCGCCTTCGCCACGGGTGTTCTTCCTGATATCTGCGCATTTCACCGCTACACCAGGAATTCCACTCTCCTCTTCCGGACTCTAGCCAGATGGTTTCTGCCGACGTCTCGAGGTTGAGCCTCGAGTTTTCACAGCAGACCTATCTGGCCGCCTACACGCTCTTTACGCCCAATAAATCCGGACAACGCTAGCCCCCTACGTATTACCGCGGCTGCTGGCACGTAGTTAGCCGGGGCTTCTTCTGGAGGTACCGTCACCCTCTGGGCTATTAACCCGAGTGGCTTCGTCCCTCCTGAAAGAGGTTTACAACCCGAAGGCCTTCTTCCCTCACGCGGCGTCGCTGCGTCAGGCTTTCGCCCATTGCGCAAGATTCCCCACTGCTGCCTCCCGTAGGAGTCTGGGCCGTGTCTCAGTCCCAGTGTGGCTGATCGTCCTCTCAGACCAGCTACGGATCGGAGCCTTGGTGAGCCGTTACCTCACCAACAAGCTAATCCGCCGCGGGCTCCTCCTCGACCGGAGGCCAAAGCTACCTTTTCCAGCCACTCCGAAGAGCGGATGGGCCATTCGGTATTAATCCGGGTTTCCCCGGGCTATCCCGATGTCGAGGACAGATTACCCACGTGATACTCACCCGTTCGCCGCTTTCCCCCAGGCCGAAGCCTGGGTTCTCGCTCGACTTGCATGTGTTAAGCGCGCCGCCAGCGTTCGTCCTGAGCCAGGATCAAACTCTCCGTGAAGATGGCTTGCCTCCTGAGAGGCAAACTTGAATCACTTCGAGCTTGTGCTCAAAGTGTCTCCCCCGATGAACCGGGGGTGACGGGTTCTTTAGGCCCCGCGCCCGACGTGACAGGCACGGGGTCTCGGCGTATTCGCACTGCTGAGTTTTCAAAGACCGACGCCGTTGGCGGCCGGCGCGTAAAAAAGCCTCCGACTCGCGCCAGAGGCCTCCGTGTTGCTGCGGATCTCCGTCGTATCCGTCTGCGTCCGAAGGCGCTCCTGGTCGAGGTGCAGGGACTGTCTTACACGCCGCCCTTCCGAGCAGCCCGCGCATGATAGCGCAAAGTCGGGCGGCGCGTGTCAAGCAGCCCGGAAGCGGACGAAGCGGCGCTTTCCCGCTTGAACAAGCGCTCCGGCGAGCTTCTCGCGGGGAACGTCGAGGTCGGTCACGACCTCTCCTGCGACCCTGACGCCGCCCTGGGAGATGAGCCGTCTCGCCTCGCTCGTCGAGTCGAGCCCTAGCTCGCCGACGAGCAGGGCCGGCAGATGCAGCGGGTCGCCCTCGGGCAGCTCCGCCTCGGTCACCTCTTCCGGCGCCTGGCCCTCGCGCACGACGCGCGTGAAGTGGTCCTCTGCCTCGCCTGCCGCCTCCTCGCCCCACGAGCGGGCAACGATGAAGCGCGCGAGCGCGAGCTTCGCCTGCATCGGGTCGCCCTTTGGGAGCTCGCGCTCCCAGACGAGGCGATACCACTCCTCGAGCATGTCGTCCGGCACGCGCATGGTGCGGCCGAACATCTCCTCGGGCGGTGCGGTCAGCGGGATGTTGTTCCCGATGGAGGAGCTCATCTTCTCGCCGTCCCACGAGAGCAGCAGTGGCGTCGTCAGCGCGACCTGCGGCTCGAGCCCGTACGCCTCCATCACGTCGCGGCCCGCCAGCAGGTTGTAGAGCTGGTCGGTGCCACCGAGCTCGACGTCGGCCTCGATCGCGACCGAGTCGTACGCCTGCATCAGCGGGTACAGCAGCTCGGAGACCGAGATCGGCTCGCCGGCGGCGTAGCGCTTCGCGAAGTCGTCGCGTTCCAGCATCCGCGCAACGGTGATCGTCCGGGCCAGCCGAACGACCTCCGCGTACGAGAGCTTCGAGAGCCACTCGCCGTTGTAACGCACCTCCGTCCGCTCCGGGTCGAGGATCACCATCGCCTGCTCGAGGTACGTCTTGGCGTTCTGCTCGATCTCCTCGTCGCTCAGCACCGGCCGTTCCGCCGACCGCCCCGAGGGGTCGCCGATCCGCGTCGTGTAGTCGCCGACGATCAGGACGCCCGTGTGCCCCTCGTCCTGGAAGGCGCGCATGCGCTGCAGCGGGATTCCGCGGCCGACGTGGATGTCGGGCGAGGTGACGTCGATGCCGAGCTTCACGCGCAGCGGCCGGCCGAGCTCGAGCTTCGCCTCGAGCCCACCCTCGGGGAGGACGTGGACGGCGTTACGAGTTAGCTCAGGAAGGCCCATTCGCGCGGCGAGTCTACCGTTACAATCTCCGGCCTCTCGTGCCGCGTTCGGCCAGTAAGCACGCGCCTCCCAGGCCGCGGCGCAGGATTCGCAAGCTGCGCCTGTTCGGCCTCCTCCTGATCCTCTTCGTGCTCGGGACGATGTCGTTCACCTTCGGACTGGTCACGTCCGTCGCGAGCGAGATCCCGTCGCTGGACCCGGCCCGGCTGCAGGCGCGCGAGGTCGACGGCTACATCTACGACCGCAAGGGGGAGCGCGTTCTCGCCGTGCTGCGTGGCAAGCAGAGTCGCATCCTCCTGCCGTCCGAGAAGATCTCGGACCGGATGAAGCTCGCGATCGTCGCGATCGAGGACAAGCGGTTCTACGAGCACCGCGGGATCGACCTCCACGGCATCTTCCGCGCGGTCATCCAGGACCTCCGGCACAAGGCCGTGGTCGAGGGCGGCTCCACGATCACGCAGCAGTTCGTCAAGAACACGTACACCAAGAACCAGCGCTCGATCGGCCGCAAGCTGAAAGAAGCGGCGCTTGCATGGCAGCTAGAGCAGCGCTGGTCGAAGGACCGGATCCTGACCGCGTACCTGAACACGATCTACTTCGGCAACGGCGCCTACGGCGTCCAGCAGGCTGCGCTGACCTACTTTCACCACGGCGCGGACAAGAAGCATCTCGGCTGGGCGGAGGCGGCGTTGCTCGCCGGGATCCCCGCCGATCCGTCGCGGTACGACCCCGTCACGAACCCCAGCGCCGCGCGCGAGCGGCGGGACACGGTGTTGAAGGCGCTGCTCGATCAGGGCGACATGACCTATGCCGAGTACACGAGAGCGACCCGGGTGAAGCTGCCGCGGCCGGAGGACGTGCACCTCTCCGGACAGCGCGGACCGGCGCCCTACTTCACGAACTACGTCGAGCAGCAGCTGATCGACCGCTACGGCTCCGGCCGCGTCTTCGGAGGCGGTCTGCGCGTGACGACGACAATCGACCTCAACCTCCAGCGCTTCGCGCGGCAGGCGATCGGCAAGTGGCTGACGAAGCCGAACGGCCCGTCGGCCGCGCTGGTGGCGGTCGATCCCCGCAACGGCAGCGTGCTCGCGATGATCGGCGGCAACAGCTACCGCAAGAGTCAGTTCAACCTCGCCGTCCAGGGCGAGCGGCAGCCGGGGTCGTCGTTCAAGCCGTTCGTGCTGGCGACGGCGCTGAGGGACGGGATCTCCCCCGACTCGGAGTTCGAGTCCGGCCCGGTGCAGATCCCGCTCGGCGACAAGCTGTGGTCGGTGCACAACTACGAGAACTCCGACCTCGGCCGGATCTCGCTCGCGACGGCCACCGAGGTCTCCGACAACACCGTCTTCGCACAGCTGACGCAGCTCGTCGGGCCGCCGGCGATCGTGCGCACCGCCACGCGGCTCGGGATCACGAGCCCGCTGAGGAGCTACTTCGCGATCGGGCTCGGCGCCGAGGCCGTGAACCCGCTCGAGATGGCGCGCGCGTTCTCGGCGTTCGCAAACGGCGGCCGGCGGATCGACGGAGCGGCCTTCGGGAACCGGCCGCGCGCGATCTCGACGGTTCGCAACGACGCCCGGCGGATGGTCGACAACAACCTTCCGGTTGGCCGGCACGTCCTGACCGCGAACACGGCCGCGCTCGTCACCTCGCTGCTCGAGGGCGTCGTCCGCGCGGGCACCGGCAAGCGCGCGCAGCTGTCGGACGGCCGGCCGGTCGCGGGCAAGACCGGGACGACCGAGAACTACGGCGACGCGTGGTTCGTCGGCTACACGCCACAGCTCGTGACCGCGGTGTGGGTCGGATACCCGACGACGCTGAGGCCGATGCTGACCGAGTACAACGGCGACGCAGTCGCGGGCGGCACCTTCCCCGCGCTGATCTGGAAGGCGTTCATGGAGCGCGCACTCCCGTACATGCACGAGCCGCCGCAGGACTTCCCGAGCGTCTCGCTGCCGTACTCGGTGCCGCGAACCGTCGTCTACCGCGACGGCCGGCTCGAGCTCGACAACGGCAACTGCCACAACACGAAGCTGCTCCTCTACTTCGCCGGCGAACGGCCCGCACTGACGGCGAACTGCAAGGTGAACGAGGTCGCGGTACCGCGGGTGGTCGGGAGCACGATCGCCGAGGCGAAGGCGCGCCTCGCGGCGCAGCCGCTGACGCCCACGTACGTTTACGAGCCGGCGCGGCCGCTGCAGAAGCTCGGCGTCGTCGTGCGCCAGATCCCGGCAAGAGGGACGCTCTCGTCCTACGGGAAGGTGACGCTCGTGTTGCCGAAGGCGCTGCAGGGCGCCGTCCCGAAGGTCGTCGGGCTACGGCTCGGCCGCGCCGAGGCGCGGCTCGAGCGCTACCACCTGAAGTGGAAGGTGGACGGGAATCCGTCGCTCGCCGCAAAGGTCACCGGGCAGACACCGCGCTGGGGCGTCGCGGGCAAGCGCGGTCTGGTGGTCACGCTCGTCGTGAAGCAGCGCGGCTGAGGAAGCGCGACCCGGCCTCGACGTAACGCCAGGGCAGATCGACGGCCCGGGAGATGCCGACACGCGGGCCCGCGACGACGCGCGTACGCGTTCGAGGTTGACGCGCCCGCAGCTCGAACGGCGGCCGGTCGAGCGGCAGGCCGTCGTGCTCGCGGCTGATGCCGAGCGCCTGGCAGAGCCGGCCCGGACCGCTGCAGAGAAGGCGCGGGTCGTCCAGGCCGCGGCGGTCGCGCATCGCATCGAGCTCGTGCGTCGGCTCGAGCGCGCGGACGAGCACCGCGCTCGCAGCACCCTCGCCCTCGCAGACGAGATTCAGGCACCAGTGGATTCCGTAGGAGCGGTACACGTAGGCGTGGCCGGGCGGGCCGAACATCGAGGCGTTGCGCGCGGTGCGGCCGCGGTAGGCGTGGCTCGCCGGATCCTCGGGGTCGTAGGCCTCGACCTCGACGATCCTCCCGCCTACGCCGTCGACCAGCAGGTCCGCGCCGATCAGCTGCGGCGCGACCTCGTGCACGCTGCGGGCGAAGAACTCAGTCGGGAGCGCGCGCGTCGTAGCGGGTGAAGGCGGGGACGGCAAGGGCGATCAGGACGGTACCGACGACGCAAACGACGCCGCCGGAGACGATCGAGAAGCGCAGGTTGGTCAGCGACGCCACGAGCCCGGCCTCGACGTTGCCGAGCGCGGGCGATGCCGCGACCTGCGCGAACTCGATTCCGGAGACGCGCCCGCGGACGGAGTCGGGCGTCACCGTCCACAGGATCGTCCCGCGCAGGACGGCGCTGACGTTGTCCGCGGCTCCGGCCGCGGCGAGCAGGAGCAGCGCGACCCAGAGCGAGTCGGCGAACCCGAATGCGGCGATCGCGACTCCCCAGAGCGCTGCGGCGATCGCGACGATCAGGCCCTGCCGTCTGACATGCCCGATCCAGCCCGAGAGCAGCGACGCCGTCAGTGCGCCGGCATAAGGCGCGGCGTACATCAGACCGAGGACGCCGGCCCCGCCGTGGAAGCGATGGAGCGCGAGGGCGGGGAAGAGCGCGCGCGGCATGCCGAAGACCATCGCGTTCGAGTCGACGAGGAACATCCCGAGCAGCACCTTCTTGCGCTTGACGAAGCCGAAGCCCTCGCGGATCGTGCGCATGCTCGGCCGCTCTGCGTCGTGAGCGGCGGGCAGCGGCGGGAGGCGCCAGACCGACCACAGCGAGGCGGCGAACGTTGCGGCGTCGAGCAGGTAAGCGCCCTTCAGGCTGAAGACCGCGATCAGCGCGCCGCCGAGCGCCGGGCCGGCCACGCTCGTCGTGCTCCCGTACACGTTCTCGATTGCATTCGCCGCGGCCAGCTCGTCGGGCTGAACGAGGCGCGGGATGACGGTGTTCATACCGGGCACTCCGAGCGAGAAGAACGACATCGCGAGTGTGACGAGGACGTAGATCGCCCAGATCCGCGGCTCGGCGAGGCTCGCGTTGAAGGCGAATCCGAGCGCGACGAGCGCCAGCAGGATCTCCGTCACGAGGAGCATCCGGCGGCGGTCGACGGCGTCGGCGATTGCGCCACCGACGATCGTCAGTGTCAGCAACGGGAAGAGCTCGCAGAGGGAGAGCAGGCCGACCTGCAGGGTGGAATGCGTCAGCTGGTAGAGCTGGTACGGGGCGGCGACGGCAGCGACCTCGCTGCCGAAGGTCGAGATCGTCTGGCCGACGAAGAGGCGGCGGAAGGCGGGGTAGCGGCGGAGCGGCCCGAGGTCGATCGCCAGCCGGCGCAGGCGGCCGGGCTCGCGGATCTCCGCCGGTTCCAAACTAAGGCGTCGCTTGCGATGCCGAGATCAGGGCGCGCGAGCTTTGCTCGTGCGTCCGTCTGAGCCGACAGGTCGCTACGAGGGGCACTGTGGGCACGGGTTCGCCCTAGAAGAGCTTGTCGGGCTCGTCGGACCGGGCGGACGCCTCGAGCAGACGGCGCGCGCGGCGCCCGAGGTCGGCGAGGTCGACGCGGCCCGTCTGCGACTGCTCGGCCAGGCGTTGAGCGAGGTCGAGCGCGTCGTCGAGGAGCGGCTTGCCGATCGCCTGCTCCTGGCCCATGTCGGCGAGGATCGTGCGCTCGGTGCGGGACGCGACGATCGGCTCGGACACACCCTCGACCCAGACCAGCGTGCGGCGGCCGTGCCCGCGGCGCTCGTCGCGGATCGGCTCGATCGCGTAGATCTTGTCCGCGCGCGCGTACTTGCCGAAGCCGAGGAAGACCATTCGGTTGCCGTCCGCCATGGCCGGATTATCGCGGCGCCGCGGGACGTGACGCGCGCGGTGAATGTTCACGCGCGTGCGCGACAACCCGAACCCCCCACCCAGGGTGGGGCTTTCAACCCGCCTCCCTCGGCGGTGACGCTAGCCGATCCGGGCGCGCGGGTCTGTCACGGCCTCGTGCCGAAGGCTCGGAGATTCGTGCACAGCCGCGCTAGAGCGCCGCACGGAGAGCGTCCACGACGCGCTCCTGGTCCTCCGCCTCGAGCTGTGGGTAGAACGGCAACGCGAGCGTCCGCCCCGCCACCTCCTCGGCGGCGGGGCAGGTGCCCTCCGCGAAGCCGTACGCCTCGCGCATGTACGGCTGCAGGTGCACGCACGGGACGTACTCCGCGGTGCCGATCCCCTGCGCGCGCAGCTCGGCCATCACCCGCGCGCGGTCGGCTCCGTGCGGCAGCGCGACCACGTAGACGAACCACGACCGCCGGTGCTCGGCGTCGTCGGCGCAGAGCGGTTCGACTTCGACGCCGTCGAGCAGCCGCCCGTAGCGGGCGGCTGCGGCGGCCCGCAGCTCCAGCAGCCGGTCGAGCTTCTCCAGCTGCGCGATCCCGATCGCCGCCTGCACGTCCGTCCAGCGGTAGTTGAGGCCGACGCGCACGTGGTGAAACCACGCGCCGCCCTCGTAGTCGCGGCCCTGGTTGCGCAGGCTGCGCACGAGCTGCCACACCTCTTCGGAGTGCGTGAAGACCACGCCGCCCTCACCCGTCGCGAGCTGCTTGTTCGGGTAGAAGCCGAACACGCCCGAGGGGCCGTGGGAGCCGATGGGCCGGCCCTTGTACTCGGCACCGAGCGCCTCGGCCGCGTCCTCGATCAGCGCCAGACCGTGGCGCTCGCAGAGCGCGCGGATCTCGTCCAGCTCGCAGGGGTAGCCGAACATGTCCACCGCGACGATCGCCTTCGTCCGCGGGGTGATCCCTGCCTCGAGCGCCGCAGGATCGAGATTCAGCGTCCGCGGGTCGACGTCCGCGAAGACCGGAGTCGCTCCCTCGAGGACGAAGCAGTTGGCCGAGGAGGCGAAGGAGATCGGCGAGGTGATCGCCTCGTCGCCGGGGCCCAGCCCTGCTATCCGCGCGAGCAGGTGTAGCCCCGCGGTGCCGCTCGAGACCGCGGCCACGTAGGGCGCGCCGATGCGCTCGGCCAGCAGCTCCTCGAAGCGGTCGATCGTCGGCCCGAGCGACAACCGGCCCGAACGCAGCACCTCGAGGACGAGCTCCTCCTCCCGCTCGTCCAGGAGCGGCCTGGCAAGCGGGATCTCGCGAAGGCCGGTGCTCAAGCTTCCGCAGGCGCGGGCGTGGCGAAATCGAGCCACTGGGCCCAGCGCTCGCTGCGACCACGCGCGGTGTCCAGGTAGGCCTCCTGGATCTCGAGCGTGATCGGCCCGACCCCGATCTCGACGTCGTCGACGGCGCGCAGCGGCGTCACCTCGGCCGCGGTGCCGGTCATGAACGCCTCGTCGGCGAGGTAGAGGTCAGAGCGGATCAGCATCTTCTCGTGCACGCGGTAGCCGAGGTCCTGAGCGATCTGGATGACGGTGTCGCGGGTGATCCCGGGCAGGATCGAGGTCGAGAGGTCCGGAGTGAACACCTCGCCGTCCTTCACGATGAAGACGTTCTCGCCCGACCCGTCGGCGACGTAGCCGGCACTCGTGAGCAGGATCGCCTCGTCGTAGCCGGCGCGGTTCGCTTCGGTCACGGCGAGCATCGAGTTCAGGTAGACGCCCGTCGCCTTGGCCGCGTGCGGAATCACGTTCGGCCCGATGCGCTCCCAGCTCGAGACCTTGGCCGCGATCCCGTTCTTGAGTCCCTCCTCGCCGAGGTACGCACCCCAGGGCCAGCTCATGATCACGACGTCGACCGGGTTTCCGACTGCGGAGACGCCGAGCTCGCCGTACCCGTAGAACGCGATCGGCCGCAGGTAGCACTCGGGCAGACCGTTGGCGGCGATCAGCTCGTGGCACGCCGCTCGCAGCTCCTCGAGCGAGTAGCCGAGGTCCATCTGCAACAGGCGCGCCGAGTTCTCGAAGCGCCGCAAGTGGTCGGTCAGCCGGAAGACGGCCGAACCCTTCGGGGTCTCGTAGGCGCGGATGCCCTCGAAGACGCCGGAGCCGTAGTGGAGCCCGTGGGCGCCGACGTGAATGCGGGCGTCGGCCCAGTCGACGAGCTCTCCGTTCATCCAGATCTTCTCGGTCTCGCGCACAGGCGACCTCCTCTCAGGTCTGATGGTAAGGGGCCTGCTCGACGACGTCCATCGGACGAGCGCGCGAGAGGCGGAGCAGCTCGATCGGGCTCAATGCGGCCATGTGCCGTTCGGAGCCCGCCCCCACCCACAGCACCGGCTGCGAGAGGAGCGTGCGCTCGACGAACACGGCCGAGACGCGCGGCAGCGGGAAGGGGCACACCGCCCCGGGCTCGAAGCCGGTTGCGTCGCGTACCTCCTCGCTGCCCGCGATGCGAGCGAAGCGCGCTCCCGCCGCGCGCGCGATCTTCCCGGAGTCGGCGCGACGGTCTCCCGGCACGAGCGCGACCACCGGCCGGCCGTCGCAGTCGAACACCAGCGACTTGACGATCTGGGCGAGCTCGCAGCCCGCGGCGCGAGCGGCGTCCTGCGCGGTGGGCGTCCCCTCCGGGAACTCCTCCAGCCGGACCTCGGCGCGAGCCTCGCGCAGATAGGAGGAAACACGCTCGACAGCCTCTGGCCACTCCTTGGTCGCCACGGCCGAAAGGCTACCCGCGCAACCGCAGGTCGGGCGTCGCCGTTCTGGCGACAACGGGCCTTCGATCAGAGATCGCCCGCAACGAGGCGTTCTTCCGCACCCTCAACGAGGTCACCGGCAACGCCGCTACGCGATCGTCGAGAAGGTCGACCGCGTCACGGCCGCGATCGTGCGCCGCCTCAACCCGAGGCCGCGCCCAACCTGATCACGCGCGCGTCGTCGAAGCCCTGCTCGCGCACGGCCTCGACGAGCTCGGGCGGCGGCTCGCCGTCGAGCGAGAGCGCCATCAGCGCCTTGCCGCCGCGCCGCGTCCGCGAGACGGCCATGTTCGCGATGTTCACGCCCGCCTCACCGAAGAGCGTGCCGACCCGGCCGATCACGCCCGGGACGTCGTCGTAACGGAAGAAGACCATCAGCGGCGCGAGCTCCATCTCGAGCTCGAAGCCGAGCGCGTTCACCAGCCAGTGGCGGTTCTCGTTGCCGATGATCGTGCCCGCGGCCCGGACGTGCTCCCCGTCGGCGGTGAGCTCGACCCGCACCAGGTTGGTGAAGTCGCGCGAAGCACGGCGTCGCTCCTCGGCGACCTCGATCCCACGCTCGGCCGCGATCACGGGCGCGTTGACGTAGTTCACCGGCTGGTCGCTGCGACCCTGGAAGGCACCGTTCAGCGCGGCGACCGTGAGCAGGCGCGTGTCGTATCCGGAGAGCGCGCCGTAGTACGAGAGCGTGATCCGGTCGGCGCGGCCCCCGGCGAGCTCCATCGCCAGCCGCCCGAGGCGCGCGGCGAGCGGGACGAACGGGCCGAGCACCTCGAGGTCTTCCGCGCCGATCGAGGGGATGTTGACCGCGTTCGTGACGACCGCTCCCTCGAGGGCGGCCGCCACCTGCTGGGCGACGATCACGCCGGCGCGGTCCTGCGCCTCCTCGGTCGAGGCGGCCAGATGCGGCGTGGTGACGACGTTGTCGAGCTCGAGCAGCGGGCCCGAGTACGGCTCATGCGCGTAGACGTCCAATGCGGCCGCCGCGAGCTTGCCGGAGCGCAGCGCCTCGATCAGCGCCTCCTCGTCGACGAGCTCGCCGCGGGCGGCGTTGATCACGCGCGCGCCGTCGGGCAGCTTCGCGATCGCCTCGCGGTCGAGAAAGTCGCGCGTCTCGGGGGTCAGCGGCAGGTGCAGGGTCAGGAACTCCGCAGCCGCGAGCACTTCGTCCGGCGAGTCGACCCGCTCGGCGCCCAGCTCGCGGAAGCGCTCCTTCGCCACGAACGGGTCGTACGCGACGACACGCATCCCGAGACCGAGCGCGCGCCGGGCGACCTGCTGGCCGATGCGGCCGAAGCCGAGCACGCCGAGCGTCTTGCCCTCGAGCTCGACCCCTCCCCACGCCGAGCGCTCCCAGCGGCCCTGCTTCAGCGCCGCGTGGGCCTGCGGGATGTTGCGCGCCAGCGCGACCAGCAGGCCAACGGTGTGCTCCGCCGCGGAGGTGACGGTCGACTCCGGGGCGTTGGCGACGACGATCCCGCGGCGCGTCGCCGCCTCGACGTCGACGTTGTCCACGCCGACCCCCGCGCGGCCGATCACCTTCAGCCGTCCGGCACGCTCGAGCACGTCGGCGGTGAGCTTCGTCGCCGACCGGATCACGATCCCGTCGTAGTCGCCGATCGTCTCGGCGAGGTCGCCGTCCGTTTCGACGTCGACCTCGAAGCGCTCGCGCAGGAGCTCGACTCCCGCGGCGGCGATCTGCTCGCGAACGAGGACGCGCGGGCGCGTCACACCGGGGTGTGCTCGAACGCCTCGAGCGCGCGGGTGACGGCGACGCCGCGCTCGATCTCGGCGCCCAGCTCGACGAGCGCAAGCTCGACCGCCGCGAGCGCGGTCGTGATGTCGAAGACGTCGTAGTAGCCGATGTGGCCGATACGGAAGATCTTGCCCTTCAACTCGCCCTGGCCCGGCGCGAGCGTGACCCCGTGGCGGTCGCGCAGCAGCAGCACCAGCTCGTCGGAGTCCACACCTTCGGGTGCCCGGGCGGCGGTGACCACCGCCGAGCTGTCGTCGTCGGGCGAGGAGAGCTCGAGCCCCATCGCCTTCAGGCCCTCGCGGCAGGCGCGGCCGAGACGGCGATGGCGGTCGAAGGCGGCCTCGAGCCCCTCCTCCAGCAGCATCCCGAGCGCCACGTTCATCCCGGCGACGAGCGAGACCGGCGGCGTGACCGGCGCGTCCAGCGTGGCCTGACCCTTGCGCGTCCGCTCCCAGTCCCAGTAGAAGCGCGGCGAGGTCGCGGCCGCGCTGCGTTCCCAGGCGGTGGGCGAAGCCGAGACCATCGCGAGGCCGGGCGGCGTCATCAGCGCCTTCTGCGCGCCCGAGGCAACCATGTCGAGCCCCCAGGCGTCGGTCTCGAGCGGGACGGCCCCGAGGCTCGAGACGGCGTCGATCGCGCTCAGCGCGCCGGCCTCGCGCGCAGCGGCCGCGAAGGGCTGCGGGTCGACGACGACGCCCGTCGAGGTCTCGGAGTGCGTGAAGAAGACGATCCCCGCCTCGCGCTCGCGCAGCCGCGCCGCGACCTCGTCGGCCGACGGGATCTCGCCCCACGCGTAGCGCAGGTGGTCGACCTCCGTGCCGTACGCGTTCGCGATCGCGGCCCAGCGCTCGCCGAAGTAGCCGGCCGAGACGACCAGCACCGGGTCGCCGGGCGAGCAGAGGTTGGCCACGGCGGACTCCATCGCCCCCGAGCCGGAGCCGCCGAAGAGCAGCACCTCCTGCTCGGTGCGGAAGACCTCACGCAGGCCGCCGAGCGCCTCCCCGTAGAGCTGTCGGTAGTCCGGCCCACGGTGGTGGATCACCGGCTGCCCGATCGCCGCGAGCACCTCGGGCGGGGCGGGCGTCGGGCCGGGGGTCATCAGGTAGCGCTTCTCGGCCACGACCCCGAGGGTAGCGCTACCTGCGGCGGTGGGTGGCGAAGCTGATCACCTGCTGGAAGGTCGGCCGGTTCGTCCAGCGCATCGTCTTCGAGAGCAGGCCGCCGCTGAAGGAGATCCGCTCCGCGTTCGCGTCGGAGTGCCACTTCGTCGGGTCTGCGCCCTGTGTTGCTGCTAGCGCGCTGCCGGCCGCATCGAGCGCCGCCCAGAGCGAGGCGCGGCAGGCCGCGAGTACACCGGCGCCGCAGTACTGGCGCGAGAACGGCGCGGCGGCCTGCTGCCCGATCAGCCTGCGCAGGTCCTTGTCCACGTAGCCGTACCAGCCCTCGTCGTAGGCGGAGCCCTGGTCGTTCGCGGGGTCGTCGAGCGGCTGCAGCTTCTCGAGCTGCGCAACCAGCGGGCCCAGGACGGGTGTCATCACGGCCCGCGCGATCTTCGGCCAGGCCGCGTCCATGACCGCCGCCGCGGGGTCGTCGATCTTGCCGTCGAGGTTCGCGTCGAGCCGGCTCGAGCCCCGCGCGCGCCACGCCTGGAGCATCGAGAGCAGCTGCGCGGCGCGCGGGGTGGGCGCGGTCGTGCCGGCCAGCACGGCGGCGACGTCGGGCACGAGCATCGCGCCGCGGAAGTCCTGGCTCGCTGCCCTGTTCATCACGGAGACGACCGTGGCAGGCGAATGCTTCCTCGCGCCTCGCCGGCTCTCGAGCCCTCGCGAGAGCATCTGAACGCGCTGCAGCGAGCCGTACGACCAGTGGTCGTCCGCGGACGCGTACCCGAGCGCCGGCTTGTTGTTCCAGTTCGTGAGCACGCCGCCGGGCGGGTCGATCGCCTGCGGGTGTGCCTTGAGCGGCTCGAAGCCGCGCCACTCGTAGTCGCCGTTCCCGTTCGTGGGTAGGCCGAGGTCGACGTTCGCGGGCCGGATCGGCAGGCGGCCGGACGAGAAGTAGGCGATGTCGCGGTCGTCCGCGTACGTCCAGTTGAAGGCGAACTCGATCTGGTTCATCGTCCGCAGGAACTGCGTCGCCGAGTGAACCCGAGCCTTGTCGAGGTCGTCGAGGGCGAGCGCGCTCAGGATCTCCCGGCCGTGCGTCGAGCGCATCGTCGAGATGGCGACCTTCTTCCCCTGCACGGTCGCGTAGCCGACGACCGGCCCGTGCACGGTCGTGCGGAAGCTGAGCACGCGGTCGGGCGGGCCCTTCACCACCCCGGCGTCGAAGGAGCCCATCGCCCGGCACTGGCCCTTGAAGAGGTAGTGCGTGTCGTCCCCGTTACAGAGCGTCTCGACGTACTGGTCGACGATGTCGGAGTGCGACGTGGTCGCGCTCCAGGCGTAGTCGGGGCCGCGACCGATCACTACCCAAGGCAACCCGGGGAAGGAGACTCCGCGCGTGTCGAAGCCGCCGCCGTGCAGGTCGATCTCGAGGAAGAAAGCCGGGTAGAAGTAGCCCACCTGCGGGCCGGCGACGTAGATCGGATGGCCGGTGGTCGAGCGGCGCCCCGAGACGAGCAGCGCGTTGCTCATGCTCCTTCGTTGCGCCTGAGCGACAGCCGCGGCGCGCCGCGCGGAGAGGCTGACGCTGCCGACGTCGGGCACGACGTTGCCGGCCTCGCTCGTGCTCTTGCCGTACGGGAAGGCCTTCGTGGCGGTGACCGGGGTCTCGGGGTCCTGCTGCTCGCGCAGGTCGTCCCAGACGTGGCGGCCCTGCTGCGCGCCGAGCGAGACCTCTAGCTCGCCGAGGAACTCCGCGCGCCTGGCCTCGTCGCCGCCGCCGACGCCGTACTGGCCGGCGAGGACCGCCGCCGCCGCGACGGTGTCGTTGCGCGTCCATGGCTTGTAGCCGGTCTTCGAGGCCCTCCAGAACGCGTTCAGCCCCGCGGTGTACGCGTCGACCTGGGCGACCAACTGCCGGCCACGCTTACCCAGCTTGCGAACGAGCCCGTACTGCGCGGCGAGCTCGGCCTCGGTGCTCGCGCTCGGGACGAACTCACGCGACTGGTCGTACGCGGGACCGTCGAGCGCGGCGATGCGGCCGGGGCCGCGGATCAGCTGCAGGATCAGGCCGCGGTCCTCGGCGGCGACCCAGCCCGCGCCCCACATCGTGTCGAGCGCGGTCTTGCCGTAGACGTGGGCGACGCCCCAGCGGTCGCGCAGGATCCGCAGGCCGCGGCGCGGGGTGCTCTCGCGCCTGGTCTTGCCGCTCGGGCCGAGCGTCTCTGGCTTGTACAGGCGGCGCAAGCGTGGCGGCCGTGACGTTGCCGCGCAGCGGCGTGAGCGCGTCGTAGAGCCTCAGCTGGTCGGTCGCGTGTCTGCCGCCGGTGCCGGACTCGCCCGGCGGAAGGATGTTCAGCGCGACGACGGCGTGGTCGTGCGGCCGCGCGGCGGGCGCGGCGGCGGCGAGCAGCGTCGCGGCCAGCGCGCAGATAACGACCCCTCCGGCTCTCCCGGCCATCCCGCGACGAGCCTACAAGGTCGGGGTTACGGCAAGGCCGCGCTCGGATCCACCGCCGCGCCGCGCAGACGGACCTCGAAGTGCAGGTGCGGCCCGGTCGCGTTTCCGGTCGCGCCGACCGTGCCGATCCGGGAGCCGGTGCGCACGTGCTCGCCGGCAGAGACCGCAACCGCGGAGAGATGCGCGTACATCGTCCGCACGCGACGCGCGTGGGCCACGACCACGAGCTTGCCCCAGCCGCCCGCGATCCGGCCGGCGTAGGCGACGCGTCCCGGCGCTGCGGCCTTGACCGCCGTCCCGGCCGGCGCGAGCAGGTCGAGGCCGGCGTGGAAGTGCGTGCCTCGCGGCCCGAACCGATCGCCGATCGGTGCCTCCACCGGCCACGCCAGCGCGATCGGGCACACGGCCGGTGCGCGCCGCAGCGCGGCGAAGGTGGACTCGCCCGCAACCCCATCGGGGCGGAGACGCGCCCACCGCTGGAAGCGCCGCAGCGCACGGTCGGTGTGAAATCCCTGGACGCCGTCGATCGTCGCCGATGGGAAGCCGTGCCAGCCGAGCAGGAACTGCAGCGCCGCCACGTCCCAGCCGGTGGCGCCGCGCGCCAGCGGCCGGCTGCCGAGGACGTGGCGCCCGTAGCGGCCCAGCGCCTCGCGCGTGCTCGTGCGGGCAAGGCCGTTCGGCGCGAGCCCCGCGCGTCGCTGGAAGCGCTTGATCGCCGCGGTCGTCAAAGGCCCTTTGAGGCCGTCGATCGACCCGGCGTAGACCCCGCGGTCGTGCAGGGCGACCTGCAGCGCAGCGAGGCCGGCATCGTGCGAGGCGGCTGCCGGCGGCCGCACCAGCAGCGCCCCGAGGACGAGCAGAACCACGCTGAGCCTGAGGCCGCAGGCGCCCATGCCACTCCTTGTCACCCACCGTCGGACCGAAGGGTTCGGCCGCTACCGGTAAGTACCCAGGCGGCGGCTCAGGCGCTCAGCTTCTCGCGCAGGCGCTCGTTGACGACCTTCGGGTTCGCCTTGCCGCCGGTCTCCTTCATCACCTGGCCGACGAAGAATCCGAGCAGGCCCTCCTTGCCGCCACGGTAGTCCGCGACCTGCTGCTCGTTCTCGCTCAGGATCCGGTCGATCACAGGATCGAGCTCGCTCACGTCGGCGATCGCGGCCTCGCCGAGGTACGCGGCCGCCGAGAAGCCCGGCGACGCGCTCGCCGCGAGTGCCTCCGAGAAGGCCGCGCGCGGGATCTCGTCCCGGCGCTCGATCACCTTCCCAAGCTCCTCCCCGTTCACGGCCGCAGCATCGAGCCCCAGCGCCGCCAGCTCGTTCATCACCACGTTCGCAACCGCCGCACGCTCGCCTGGAACGCGCGAGTACAGCTCGTCGCGCCCGCTCGTCACGAGCCCTTCCGCCAGCGGGAAGCCGACTTCCGACTCCAACCGTCGAATCCGGGCCGACGGCAGCTCAGGCAGCTCGCCCCGCAGCGCCTCGACGAGCTCGCGCGAGGGCTCGAGCGGCACGAGATCGGGTTCCGGGAAGTAGCGGTAGTCCTGCGCCTCCTCCTTCGAGCGCAGCGGCGGCGCCGCCTCGTTGCCCGGGTCGAAGTGCAGCGTCTCCTGCTCGACCTCGCCGCCGGCTTCCCAGATCTCTGACTGCCGCCGCACCTCGCGCTCGATCCCCTTAGCCGCGAAGTTGAACGAATTCATGTTCTTCAGCTCCGTGCGCGTGCGCAGCTCGTCCGAGCCCTCCGGCCGCACCGACACGTTGACGTCGAACCGCAGCGACCCCTTCTCCATCTCCGCGTCCGAGATGCCGAGCTCGACCACGGTCTGCCGCAGCAGCTGCAGGAACCGCTTCGCGTCCTCCGCCGAGCGGAGGTCCGGCCTGGTCACGATCTCGACCAGGGGCGTTCCCGCCCGGTTGAAGTCGACGAGCGAGCGGTCGGCGCCGTGGATCCGCCCTTCCGCGCCGCCGACGTGGATCGTCTTGGCCGCGTCCTCCTCGAGATGCGCGCGCTCGATGCCCACGACCGTGTCGCCGTCCGGGCCGGGCACGGTGAAGCTGCCGTCCACGCAGAGGGGCTCGTCGTACTGGGAGATCTGGTAGCCCTTCGGGTTGTCCGGGTAGAAGTAGTTCTTGCGGTGGAAGATCGCCCGCTCCGGAATGCTGCAGCCGAGGGCGTGGCCGAGCAGGATCGTCCAGTCGACCGCCTTGCGGTTCGGCACCGGCAACGCCCCCGGGTGCGCGAGGCAAACGGGGCAGGTGTGCGTGTTCGGTGGGTCGAAGTAGGCGACCTCGCAGCGGCAGAACATCTTCGTTCGCGTCTTCAGGTGAACGTGGATCTCGAGCCCGATGACCGGTTCCCAGTTCACCTCTCGGCCCCCTGGGGCGGCGCTGGTGGCGCGGTGCCGGAGGGCGCAGTGCTTAGACGCACGGGCCCGGAGAGCACCGTGCCGCCAGCGGCGTCAGGCGGCGGCGGAGCCGTCGCCGGCCAGGAGGGCGAGAGGCTCACCGCAGGCGTTCCGGGACGTAGTCGAACCCGATCGCGCGCTCGAGCGCGTGGCCGGCGCGGAAGAGCAGGTTCTCCGAGAACTGGCGGCCGATCAGCTGCAGGCCGACCGGCAGGCCGTCTGAGAGACCGCACGGGATCGAGAGCCCCGGCAGGCCGGCCATGTTCGACGGGATCGTGAGCAGGTCGGCCGCGTACATCGCGAGCGGGTTCGCAGTGCGAGCGCCGAGCTCGAAGGCGACCGTCGGCGAGGTCGGGCTGACGAGGAGGTCGAACTGCTCGAAGGCGGCGTCATGCTCGTGCCGGATGACTGTTCGGACCTTCTGCGCCTGGCCGTAGTACGCCTCGTAGTAGCCGGCCGAGAGCGCGTAGGTGCCGAGCATGATCCGCCGCTTGGGCTCGTCGCCGAAGCCTGCGTCGCGGGTGCGCTCGTACATCGTGCGGACGTCTCCGTCCTCGACGCGCAGGCCGTAGCGGACGCCGTCGTAGCGGGCAAGGTTCGAGGAGGCCTCCGACGGTGCGATCAGGTAGTAGCAGGGCAGGCCGAACTCGACCGACCGCGGCAGGCGGCACTCCCCGACCTCGGCGCCGAGCTCGCGCGCGAGCTCGATCGTGCGGTTGACGGTCTCGCTGACGCCGGGCTCGATCCCCGCAGCCTCGTTGAGCTCCTTCGGCACGCCGATCCGCAGCGCCTTCAGGTCCTCGGCCTCGGGGAGCTCGATCGGCTCCGGGAGCTCGACCGTGGTCGAGTCGTGCTCGTCGGGGCCGGCGATGACCTGATGCAGCAGGGCGCAGTCGCGAACGGTCTTGGCGATCGGCCCAACCTGGTCGAGGCTCGAGGCGAACGCGACGATCCCGAAGCGCGAGACGGTGCCGTAGGTCGGGCGCAGGCCGACGACGCCGCAGAGCGCGGCGGGCTGCTTGATCGAGCCGCCGGTGTCGGAGCCGAGCGCCCAGGGAGCGAGCCCGGCGGCGACCGCGGCGGTCGAGCCGCCGGAGGAGCCGCCCGGGACGCGGCCGGGGTCCCACGGATTGCGCGTCGGGCCGTACGCCGAGTTCTCGGTGGAGGAGCCCATCGCGAACTCGTCGAGGTTCGTCTTGCCGACCAGCGGCAGGCCGGCGGCCTTGCAACGGGCGGCGACCGTCGCGTCGTAGACCGGCTTGTAGCCCGCGAGGATCTTGGAGGCGGCCGTCGTCTCGACGCCGCGGGTGGAGATCACGTCCTTGAACGCGATCGGCACCCCGTCGCCCTCGGGCTCCTCGACGGTGCAGAGGAACGCGTGCAGCTCGGGGTCGCGCTCGGCGATCGCGTCGAGGTAGGCGCGGTGCAGCTCGACGCTACTCACCTCGCCGCGCTCGAGCAGCCCGCCCGCCGCCTCGGCGGTCAACCGCAGCGTGTCGATCACGTGCGCGTGCCCCGAACGTCCCCCAGGGGTCCCCCGGGACCCCTGCAGACACCGTAGCCGCCGCGGGCACACGGGTCTGTGACGCGGGCGTGACGGAAGTGGAACATCTGCACAGACACGGCTCGAAGGGTCAGGCGGCGGGCACCCGGAAAGCGTCGTCCTCGCTGTCGGGCGCATTCGCGAGCGCGTCCTCGACCGGCAGCGAGGGCCGCGGCTCGTCCTCGGCCCACACGTTCGAGAGCGCCAGCGGGTGCAACGTCGGCTCGACGTCCGCCAGGTCGAGCTCGTTGACCTTCCCGACCGCCTCGAGAATCGCGTCGAGCTGGCCGGCGAACAGGTCGAGCTCCTCGTCGGTCAGCGCCAGCCTCGCCAGCCTCGCCACGTGCACCACTTCGTCCCGCGAGATCGCCATCTGCGTCCATCCTCCCAAAGAAACGGGGCTCCTTCCGGAGCCCCGTCAGCGTTTCGGTTCCGGAAAGGGTCTAGATCGCCTGCACGTTCGCCGCCTGCAGGCCCTTGTCGCCCTGCACGACGTCGAACTCGACCTGCTGACCCTCGGTCAGCGACTTGTAGCCTTCCCCTGCAATCGCCGAGAAGTGGACGAAGACGTCTTCGCCGCCTTCGCGCTCGATGAAGCCGTAGCCCTTCTCGTTCGAGAACCACTTGACGGTGCCCTTGGGCAAACCTACTCCCTTCGTACAAATACAACGACGGCCCGGGCACCGAGCCGCCGACCTACTGTGAAGCGGCGCGAACCTTAGCCGGTCTGCGATTCGAGGGCAAGCCGGCCGCGTCGCGAGATCGTGGGTCGGACGGCCGGCCGGCGCAAGCCGCCTCGGCATCGCAGGCGACGCCTCAGCGCCGGGTATCCGGAAACGCAAGGAACCCGCGCCGGTAGCGAGCGGCGCGGACCGTGTTCCGGAGCACCATCGCGATCGTCATCGGGCCGACGCCGCCGGGCACCGGGGTGAGGAACGCGGCCCGTTCGGCGGCGCCCGCGTCGACGTCGCCGACGAGCCCGGCGTCGGTGCGGTTGATGCCGACGTCGACGACCGCCGCCCCGGCCTTGACCATCTCCGCGGAGACGATCCCCGCCACTCCCGCCGCGACGACGAGCACGTCCGCGTCCAGCGTGAGCCGGGCGAGCTCGTCGGTGTGCGAGTGGCAGATCGTGACCGTCGCGTTGGCCTGCAGCAGCAGGTGCGCGATCGGCTTGCCGACGATGTCGCTGCGGCCGATCACGACCGCACGCCTGCGGTCGAGCTCGACTCCGTGCTCGGCGAGCAGCGCCATGATCCCGAGTGGCGTCGCCGGCACGTGGGTCGGCCTCCCGAGGTAGAGCTGCCCCGCGTTGAACGGGTGTACGCCGTCGACGTCCTTGGCCGGCTCGATCGCACGCACCGCCTCCGCCTCGTCGAGCCCCTTCGGGAGCGGCAGCTGGACGAGGATGCCGTCGACCGCGTCGTCGGCACCCAGCGCCGCGACCTCCGCGTCGAGCTCGTCCTGCGCGATGTCTGCCGGCAGCTTGCGGTCGACCGAGTGGATCCCGGCCTCGGCCGCGGCCTCGTGCTTCTTGCGGATGTAGATCGTCGAGGCGGGATCCTCGCCCACCTGGACGGTCGCGAGGCCGACGTCCCCGAGCTCGCGCACGTCGTCGGCGACCTCGGCGCGGAGGCGCTCGGCGAGCGGCGCGCCGGCCATCAGCGTGGCGGCCACTACGGGAACGGGAGCTGCACGTCGCTGACGTCGAGCCCGAGCGACTGTGCGAGGCGGACGCCGATCTCGATGTCCTCCTTCAGCTTCGCGATGTCGCGCGAGCGCATCGCCTCGCCGATGAAGGCGCGCTCCTTCGGTCGCCAGAGCGCGTGCTCGACGAACGTCGGCAGCAGTCGGTTGGCGGCGTCGACGAGCGCGCGCTTCGTCTTCTTGTCGGCGCTCCGCAGCAGCACCTTCTCGTAGGCCATCCCCGCCCCGTGGTGGATGCCGTCGTCCGTCGTCAGGCGGTTGCAGAGGTCCTCGAGCACCGTGCCCCGCGAGGCGCGGGCGATCAGGCGGAAGCGCGAGATGATCAGCCGCTCGTAGAAGACCTGCATCTGGAAGACCTTCTCCTCGAGCGTGTCGGCCTCGAGCGTCATGTGCGCCAGCTCGTCGAGGTACGGGTCGCGCTCGGCCGTGCCGCCGGCCTCGTTGATCAGCTTCAGCCACGCCTCGGTGTGGCGCGACTCGTCCTGCACCATCGTCGAGTAGTAGAGCTTCGCCTCGGCGTCGGGCGCGATGTTGAGGAGCTGCGAGGCCATCTCGCAGGCGAGCATGTCGGCCTGCAGCTGCTGGGTCAGGACCGAGCGCCACATGTCCTGGCGCCGGGCCTGGCGTACGGGCGAGCCCTTGCCTTCGGGGATCGGCGGGAGATCTCCCCACGGCAGGTCGCGCACCTGCCACTCCTGGCGCTTGGCGAGCTCGTAGAAGCGGAGGACGCCGGCGAACGCCTCCCGCTCTTCGCGCTCCTGGTCGATGATGACCTGCTCGGTCGCCGTCACGACCTGCAGCTTAAGCTCACTTCCGTGGACGTGCAGCGATGGCCGCGGAAGAACGACCCCGAGTCGATCCGGGCGCGGCAGGAGGCTCTCGGGCTCGACGGCGAGGTGACCGGGATCGACCTCGAGCCGTTCGCGCGGGCGCAGGAGATGCTGACCGGCGCGGCGGTGATCCCGGTCTCGGTGGTCGGCCCGCTCGAGCTCGAGCTCGGGACCTACGAGCTGCGGGAGCCCGACGGCGCGGTCGTCGAGAGCGGCCGTGCGCGCGACTCGGTGTTCGTGCCGCTCGCGCACACCGAGGGCGGCCTCTCGGCGTCGCTCCATCGCGGCGCGCGGGCGGTGGCCGAGTCCGGAGGCTTCCGCACCTACGTGCTCGCCGACCGGATCACGCGCGCCTCGTGCTTCGTCTGCGGCTCGACCGCGGAGGCCGTCGAGCTCGCGCGCTGGATCGAGGGCGAGCTGGACGCGATGCGCGCCTGGCTCGACGAACAGGACGACACGTCGCTGTCGAAGTTCGCGCGGCTGCGCGAGGTGAAGATGCACGTCGTCGGGCCGATGTGCCACGTGCTCTGGCGCTGGACGACAGGCGACGCCGTCGGCGCGAACATGATGACGCGCAACTCTTACGTCCTGAACATGGGCTACGTGATGGAGCGCGCGCCGGTGACGCCGCAGCGCTCGATCCTCGAGGCGAACATGGGCGGCGACAAGAAGCCGTCGTTCGAGTACTTCCAGAGCGGCCACGGCAAGTCGGTGCTCGCCGAGGCGACCCTCGACGAGGACGCGGTGCGGCGCGTGCTGCGGACGAAGCTCGAGGACCTCGAGGAGCTCGCCTGGGCCGGGACGCACGGCGCCGTCGCCTCGGGGATGCAGTCGGTCGCGTTCACCCCTGCGACCGCGATCGCCGCGCTCTTCGCCGCTACCGGGCAGGACCTCGGCATGGTCGGGACGAGCTCGATGTGCCACGGCGCGGCGCGGCGCGTCGAGGGCGGACTGCAGGTCTCGATCCGCCTGCCCGGGCTCGAGGTGGCGACGATCGGCGGCGGCACGACCCTCCCCTTCGCCCGCCGCTGGCTGGAGCTGATCGGCTGCGCGGGCGCGGGCAAGGTCTACCGCTTGGCGCAGGTCGTGGCGGCCGCGACGCTCGCGCTCGAGATCTCCGCCTCGGCCGCGATGGCCACGGCCGGCTCGGCCGAGTTCTTCCGCGCGCATCACGAGCGCGGCGGCCTCCGCTAGCCGCCGACCGCTCACTGCGTACTTTTCCGCTGCACCTCGGATGCTTTTCCGTGCCTTTGGTGCGCGCTTCCGCCGATGCCGCTAACCCGTATGGGCCAGACGATGTGAAGACATGAGCGTTCGCGACACGACGCTTGCCCTGCTCGGGCTGGCGGTCATCCTCGGGCTCGCGGCGCCGGCTGCGAGCGCGCCGGCCCCCCGCCACGCTCGCAGCGAGTCGCGTGTCCCCGACTGGCGAGTCGTCGACGACGAAAGCCTCCCGCCGCTGACGTTCATGCAGGTCGCGCGGGCGATTCGCGCGACGAACGGCGGGCCGCTCCTGTACGGCCTCCGGGTTACGAGCAGCCCGACGGAGGCTGCCGACCGCAGGCTCCTCACGATCGTGAGCCCGAACGGCGACGGCGTCCGTGACAAGGCCGTCGTCCGTTTCCGCCTCGCGCAGGCGGCCGACGTGAGGATGACCGTGATGGCGTGCTCGAAGCACGGCAAGGTCGTGACGATCGAGCAGGCTCGCCTCCCGGCCGGGAGCCAGCAGCTGGTCTGGGCGCCCGCGCCCAAGACGACGCCGAGGACGTACCTCCTGATCCTGGGCGTGAGCGCACACGGTGCGCGCCACGTCTACGGGAACGCCGACCACCGGCTCGCGGAGCTCGAGCCCGCGCCCGTCGTCCGTGTCGAGGGCGTGGATGCCGGCTTCGGCAAGCGAAGCTATGCCCCCGAGGCGGAGGCGCGGCTACGGATCGACACGGACGCGCCGTCCTTCACGATCCAGTTCTTCCAGGCCGGCCCGGAGACCCAGGCGACGGTGGCCAACGAGATGCAGGGGTTGCCCGTCACGGAGCCGCGGCTCTTCGACTGGTCGGCGCACCGCGACGGACCCGCCACGATCTTCCTGCACATCGGCCACTGGCCGAACGGGATCTATTTCGCAAAGCTCGCCGCGAGCGACGGCCGCGTCGGCTTCGCGCCGTTCGTCGTGCGCCCGCTTCGCTACGGGGCCAACCGCGTCGCGTACATCGTCCACACCAACACCTGGGAGGCGTACAACCACCAGGACGTCGACGGGGACGGCTGGGGGGACACCTGGTATGCGGAGGACGAAGACCACCGCGTCGACCTCGCACGCCACTACATCCGCCTCGGCGCGCCGCCGCAGTGGCGCCGGTACGACGTGACGCCGCTGCACTGGATCTACCGGACCGGCAAGAAGGTCGACTTCCTCAGCGACGACGACCTCGAGGGATTCAAGACCGCGCGCTCACTTGCCCACATCTACGACCTGATCGTCTTCCCGGGTCACGAGGAGTACGTCACGACCCACATGTACGACCTGATCACCAACTACCGCAACCTCGGCGGCAACCTGATGTTCCTGTCCGCGACGAACTTCCTCTGGCGCGTCGACCGGCACGGCAACCGGATCACACGCGTCGCACAGTGGCGGCAGCTCGGCCGGCCCGAGTCGCGCCTCGTCGGCGTCCAGTACCGCGGCAACGACGAGGGCGAACACCGCGGCCCGTACGACCTGACCCCGTACGGGCGCACCTCGTGGGAGTTCGAGGGCGTCGACCAGACCCTGCTCCCGCCCTGGGGCTGGTTCGGAATCGAGTTCGACCAGACGACCTCGGCCTCCCCGCACGGCCTGCACGTCCTCGCCCAGGTGAATCCGCACATGCGCGACCGCGGGCTACGCGGGCAGATGACGTACTACGTGCGCGGCCGGGCGAAAGTGTTCGCGGCCGGCACGCTCAACTTCCCGGGCTCGGCGCACTACCCGCCGTACAAGCGCGTGCTGGAGAACGTCTGGGCGCGGCTCGCCAAGCCCTAGCCGAACGCTGAAAGGCCCTCGGTCGAGTGATCGAGCCTTTTGCCACGAAGGCCGATAAGGCCCTGCAACAAGCGACGTATCTGCGGCCAGACGAGGTGAGCGAAATGCTTCGAATCTGGCTCATGGCGATGCTTGCGGCAGCACTGCTCGGCGTGGTTCGCCACACCGACGTCCTCCACCGTGCCGGTTTGACGGGGTACTGCACGACCGCCCAGCGGCCCGCAGGCACGACCGGGCACTGGCGAGCGTGCGAGAAGGGCGTGCTCGACGGCCGCCCCGACCTCTCCCGCCAGTCGTGCACGCGGCGCGGGCAGAACGGCTCGGTGGAGTTCTGGCGCTGCCCCGGGCGAGTCGTGACGGTTCGGCGCGCGGCGCCCTAGGCGCCTGCGCCGCGGCTGACGACGAGGTCGATTCCCGCGCCTGCCGGCAGCACGGACCCGAACGCGGGCTTCTGTCCGATCACGCGGCCCTTGGCCCAGCCGGCGTCGGAACGGGCACGCCGAATCGTCCCGACCCGGCAGTGCGAGGCGGCGATCGTCCGCCTGGCGGCCGGCAGCCTCGGAGCCTCGTACCCGGAGCCGACCGAGACGGTCTTTCCCGTGAGGTCCTGGACGTCGCAGAGGCCCTGCCGGCTGAGACGCACGGTGACCTCGTGCGTCGAGCTCTCCGCGGTGACCAGGTCCGCCCTGCCGTCGCCGTTGAGGTCGCCGAGCGCGAGCGCGAGCCCCACCAGGTCTTCGGTGCGACCGACGGGATAGTCGAGTCGCTGCCGGAAGCCGCCGGCCCGGTCGTTGAGCAGCACCGAGACGAATCCGTCGTCGTAGTTCGTCTGGTCGCGCCCGACGACCAGGTCCGGCCTGCGGTCGCCGTTCAGGTCGCCGGCCGCCAGCGACTCGATGTCGTCCGCGTAGCCGAAGGTCTGCAGCAGGTCTCGCCCCCGCCCGAAGCCGCCGTTGCCGCGGTTGGCGAGCGTGTAGACGTGGGCCGGCTGGAGCGTCACCCCCGACTCCTCGACCTCGTCGGACCAGTCGTTGGACGCCACGGCGAGCTCCCGCGAGCCGTTTCCGTCGAGGTCGGCCGCCACGACCCACGTGGGGCCGGTGGTGCTGTCGTAGCCGCGGCCGGCCCGGAAGGTGCCGTCGCCGCGGTTGAGCAGGACGGACGAGCTCCCTTCGGTGCTGGCGGTCGCCAGGTCGAGTCTGCTGTCCCCGTTCACGTCGGCGAGCGCCAGCGACATCGGCGAGTCTCCCGCCGCGTAGTCCCTGCGCGCCAGGAAGGTGCCGTCGCCGCGGCCACGCAGGATCGAGACCGTGCCGGTCGCCCAGTTTTCACGGACGTCGTTCGGGAGCCGGCCGCCCCCGTTCGCGACGGCGAGGTCGGGCGTGCCGTCGCCGTCCAGGTCGCCGACCGCGACGGCGAGCGGGTCGGCTCCGGTCTCGTACTCGCGACCGGGCCGCAGAAGACCGCCGCCGCGGTTCAGGAGCACCGACACGGCGCCGCAATGCCGGCAGTCGACGAAGCCGCCGCGGGCGCGCACGACCACGACGTCCCGCCTGCCGTCTCCGTTCAGGTCGGCGATCGCGACCGCGTCGCCGCCGCCCGGGAGGTCACGGCGCGCCCCGAACGTGCCGTCTCCACGGTTCAGCAGCACCGAGACGGTCGCCGAGTTCGCGGTCACGAGGTCGCGCCTCCCGTCGCCGCTCAGGTCGCCGATCGCAATTGCGGTCGGACTGCGGCCCGTCCTGTAGCCGGCCGGCGCCGCGAACGACGGGCCTGGCACCACGGGCGGTGGCCCGGCATGCTTCCGCGCCGGGCTCGGCGCCGCTCCGCAGCCGCTCGCGAGCCCGAGCAGGAGGCAGGCGGCGCAGGCGAGCAGGCAGGCGCGCGGCCCGCTACTCACTTGCGCGATCCTCGGCTGACGACGACGTCGATCCTGGCGCCGGGCGGCCGCAACGTGCCCGCGCGCGGACTCTGCGACACGACCCGGCCTGCCTGCACCGTGGTCGAGTACTCGCGCGCGACCTTGCCGAGGCGGCAGCCCGCGAGCGCGAGAGCGCGCCTGGCGGCGCCGAGCTTCTGGTCGTTCAGCTTCGGGACGCCGCAGCGCCCGATCGCGTTCAGCAGCACTGAGACCGAGTCGGAGTCGTAGTTCGCGGTTACCAAGTCCGGCCGGTGGTCGCGGTTGAGATCCGCGACCACGACCGAGATCGGATTGCGCCCGGCCCGGAAGTCGCGCCGCGCCTCGAACGTGCCGTTGCCGGGGTTCGAGAGCACGGTGATGGTGTTGGCATCGAAGTTCGGCGTCACCAGGTCGCCGGTGCCGTTGCCGTCGAGATCGGCGAGCGCCACCTCGAACGGCGGTCCGACCCCGGTCTCGTAGTCCACGCTCTCGCCGAAGGTTCCGCCGCCCAGGTTGAGCAGGACGGAGACGCTGTCGACCGAGGTGTTCGCGGTCGCGAGGTCGGGCTTGCCGTCCCCGTTCAGGTCGCCGATCGCGAGCCACCCCGGCCCCGTGCCGGTGACGTACGCGGTGCGCGCCCCGACACCGCCGGTGCCGTCGCCGGGGAAGACCGAGACCGTGTCGTCATCGGCGTCGGCCGTGACGACGTCCGGCTTGCCGTCGCCGGTCATGTCGGCCACGGCGACGGCGAGCGGGGTCAGCCCGGTCGCGTAATCGTCCCGCTTCGGGAACGTGCCGTCGCCCTTGTTGACGAACACGGAGAACGAGTCGGCATCCGCGTTCGCCACGAGCAGCTCCGGCCTGCCGTCGCCGTTCAGGTCTGCCGCAGTCAAGGCCTCGGGGAGCTTCGGGGTCGCGTAGTCGACCTGAGGCCGGAAGCTGCCGTCGCCCCGGTTGGCCAGCACCGAGATCGTGTTCGCGTCGTCGTTCGCGGTCACCAGCTCGGGCTTGCCGTCCCCGTTCAGGTCTTTGGCGACGACGGCGTAGGGATGTGGGCCGGCCGAATATTGGACGAGCAAGCGGAAGGTGCCGTCGCCGTTGCCGCGCAGCACGCAGACGCGGTTCGCGTAGTAGTCGGCGACGACGAGGTCCTGCTTCCCGTCCCCGTTCACGTCCGTCGCGACGAGCGAGAGAGGAGTGCGCCCCGCGGGGTAGTCGCGCGGCCCCGCGAAGGATGCGCGTGGGCCCGCGGCGGTCGCGGCAACGCCGAGACCGAGGGCCGCTCCCGCGCACGCGACGAGGAGGGTTCCGCGCCTCATCGCCGGCGCCCCCTGCTGACCACGAGCGAGACCCTTCCGCCCGCCGGCAGCACCGTCCCGAAGGAGGGCCGCTCGGCGGAGACGAGGCCCTTCGGCACCGCCTTCGAGTAGACGGAGCGCACCTTCCCGACCGCGCAGCCGGCCCGCGCGAGCTTCGTGCGGGCGGCGGCGAGCCGGAGCTTGAGGACGTTCTGCACGTCGCAGCGACCCGGCTTCGAGAGGATCACGGTGAGGTCGTTGCTGACGTCCTCGAAGGAGTCCGCGCTGACGAGGTCGAGCCTGCCGTCCCCGTTCAGGTCGCCGAGCGCCACGCCCTGCGGCAGCTCCCCCGTCGGGTACGCGAGCGCGGGCAGGAGTGCGCCACGGCCGCCGTTGACGAGCACCGAAAACCGGTTGGAGTCGTCGTTCACCGTGACGACGTCCGGTTTCCCGTCCCCGCTGACGTCGCCGACCACGACCGGGCCCAGGCCCTCCGCGACCGGGTAGTCGCGCTTCGAGCCGAAGCGCGCGTGCCCGTCGTTTCTGAGCACCGAGACGATGTTCGAGCTGAAGACCGAGCCGAAGTGCGAGATCGCGAGGTCGGGATGGCCGTCGCCGTCCAGGTCGTGGATCGCCACCGAGACCGGCTCGGGACCGGCCGGGTAGTCGTGTCGGCCGCCGAAGGCGCCCTTGCCGTCGTTGAAGAAGATGCTCACTACGCTGCGCTCGGAGTTGCTCGCCACCGCCAGGTCGGCGGCGCCGTCGCCGTTGAGGTCCCCGGCGGCGACGGACCACGGGTCGGGGCCGGTCGCGTAGCCGGCGGCGCCCGCGAAGGTGCCGTCGCCCTTGTTCAGCAGCACGTCGACGACGCCCTCGTCGGCAACCGTCGTCGCGAGGTCGGGCTTGCCGTCTCCGTTCAGGTCGGCGATCGCGATCGACGTCGTGCGATCACCGGTCGCGTAGTCGTGCTCGACGCGGAAGCTCGCGTCGCCCTTGTTGAACAGCGTCGATACGGCGCCGTCCCACCCGGCCACCGCGAGATCCGGCTTCGAGTCTCCGTTCAGGTCGCCGATCACGATCGCCACCGGGTCCGGACCGGCGTTGTAGTCGCGCCGCGGCTTGAAGGTGCCGTCGCCCCGGTTCAGGCGGATCGAGACCGTCCCGACGGCATCCTCGTCCTCGCTGTCGCCGACCCTGTTCGCCACCGCGAGGTCTGGCTTGCCGTCGCCGTTCAGGTCGCCGATCGCGACCGCGGCGGGATTCGGCGTGGCCGCGAGCAGCTTCGGCGCCGCGAAGGAGAGCGGCCTGCCGCCGGAGGCTCCGGCGACGCCGCCGAAGACGAGCGGCACGCCCAGGAGCGCGGACAGCAGCAGGCTGCGGCTGCGTGTCATCGAGGACCCCTGCTGAGGACGAGGTCGATCCTCGTGCCGCCGGGCCGAACCGTGCCGAAGGCCGGCTTCTGGGAGAGCACGCGACCCTTCTCGACCCGGCTCGAGTACGCGGCTCCCACCCGGCCGACGTGGCAGTCGACGCGCGCGAGCGTCCGCTTCGCCTCGAGAAGCGTCAGGCCGCCGAGCCGCTGGACGTTGCAGACCCCCGGCGCGTTGACGAGGACCGCGAGCCAGTTGTCGCCGTTGCGGCTGTTGTGCACGAGCACGCCGATGTCGCGCCGGCCGTCGCCGGTCAGGTCGGCGATCGCGATCGACTGGCCCTCGAACTGGTAGCCGTAGTCGAGCTTCGGGCGGAAGGATCCATCGCCCTTGTTGACGAGAACGGACACACACGCCGTGGCGATGTCCGGGTTACGGTCCCCGTTCACGTCGCCGATCGCGAGGAGCGAGGGTGAGCAGCTGCTCGTCTTGTAGTCACGCCTGGCCGCAAGGCGGCCGTCGCCCCGGTTCATGAGCACCGAGATGCTGTTCCCCTTGAGGTTCTCGGTCGCCAGGTCGGGCTTGCGGTCGGCGTTCAGGTCGCGCAGCGCGATCGCAACCGGGTTGCGGCCGGTGCGGTAGTCGCGCTTCACCTCGAAGCTGCCGTCGCCGCGGTTCAGCAGTACCGACACGGTGCCGTCCCGCGCGTTCGCCGTCGCAAGGTCCGCCTTGCGGTCCCCGTTCAGGTCGCCGGCTGCGACGGCGCTGACGCCGCTTCCGGTCGCATAGTGGCCAGGCACGGCGTCGAAGCCGCCGGCGCCGCGGTTCAGGAACACCGAGACGGCAGCGCGCTTCGCGTCTTGGGCGACGAGGTCCGCCTTGCCGTCGCCGTTCACGTCGCCGACCGCGCCGAAGATGGCAGGTGCGAGAACGGTGTCGGGACCGCGGCGAAAGGCACCGCTCCCCTTGTTGAGGAAGGTGGAGACGCCTTTCGGCTGCTCCGTCCCGTCCTGCTCGGTCGCGACGACGAGGTCGGGCTTGCCGTCGCCGTTGAGCTCGGCGAGCGTGACAGAGGTCGCAGCAGACGGCAGCGAGTAGTCGCGTAGCTCGAAGTCGCCGTGTCCCTGGTTGAGCTCAACGGAGACGCTGTCGTCGGGGTAGACGTTCGCGGCGAGGACGTCCGGCTTGCGGTCGCCGTTGACGTCGCCGACGGTGATCGAGGCCGCCCCGGTGTCCATGATCGCGCCGATGAGCAGCCTGCTCCTGAACGTCGGCCCGGAGCCTGTTGCGGCTGCGCCCGCCAGCGCGAACGCGAGCACCCCGGTCGTGCACGCGAGAGCGATGAGGCGGCGAGGAGCTCGAACGGTCATGACCCGGCGATCCTCCGCCCCGCCCGCAACGCCCCGGTCACACTCGTGTAACGGCTGTGTCACAGACCTCGAGGTGCGACGTGCGAGCTAGGTTGCGCTCGTGCTGCGCGAGGTCGCCGAGTACCCGAACTGCTTCGGCCCGCTCGGGCCGGGCGCCGAGCGGATCGAGACCGACCGCTACACCCTCTGCCTCGGGCCGGGGTCGACGTGGAACACGGTCCAGCGGCAGCGGTTCGCGCTCGAGGAGCTCGACGAGGTGCTGGAGGAGGTACGCGCCCACCTGGGGGAGCGCGGGCGGACGCAAACGCAGTGGGAGGTTGGCAGCTCGGCGCCCGCCGGGCTCGTGGAGGCACTGCTCGGGCGCGGCCTGCGGCGCGACAAGGACCCGTACGCCGTCGCGCTCGTGCTGACGAACGAGCCGCCGCCGCTGCGCGAGGGGCTGACGGCGCGCAGGGTCGAGACGCTCGAGGAGCTCGAGTCCGCCTGCGAGGTGCAATGGGAGGCGTTCGGCAGCACGCCCGGGGAGATCGCGGAGGCGCGGCGCCTGCTGCCGACGCTCCTCCGCGAGAGCGTGAACCTCCGACACGCCGTCTGGCTCGACGGCGAACTGGTCTGCACCGGCACGGCCTCGCCGACCGAGCATGGACTACTGCTCTACGGCGGCGCCACGCGCACAGCCGCCCGCGGCCGCGGCGCCTACCGCGCGCTCATCCGCGCTCGCTGGGACGACGCCGTCGCCCTCGGCACCCCCGCGCTCATCACCCAGGGCGGCTCGATGTCGCGGCCGATCCTGGAGCGCCTCGGCTTCGAGCGCGTCGGCGAGGTGCACATGCTGCTCGACCACTTCGGCACCGCTTAAGCCGGAAGCCGCTCGGCGGAGCGGCTTCCGAACCGTGCGGCCGGCGAGGGCCGGCCCATGCCTTCTAGACGAAGGTCTTGAAGAAGATCTCGACGTCCTCGGCCGGGAAGGTCTCGGTCTCGAAGATCTCGAACTTCGCGATCTTGCCGAGGACGCGGAAGGCGGCCTCGTTGTCGGGATACGTGAAGATGCCGAAGTACTCCCACGGCCCCATCGTCGCCATGAAGCGCTCGAGCTTCCCGCCCTCGTCCTCGACGAGCTTGTGGATCTTGTCGAGGTACTCGGGGGTCTTCTCCAGGTGCTCGCGGGCCAAAGGCGTCAGCCGGAAGAAGCCGACATACGTGAACATCCCAACCTCCCTCTCTTGTCCGGGGCCATCCTGCAGGCCCCGCCAACCTGTGAGCCTCTCGCGCCGGGTCGGTTCCTGAATCCGAGGATCCCCCGAGCGGCCCCTCCTCTTTCTACTGATCGGCCGGCGTCGCGCCGCTAGCGCGTTCGCCCGAGGCTGACGACGAGGTCGACGCGGGCTCCTTGCCGCAGCACCGCCCCGAAGCCGGGCCTCTGCGCGCTCACGTGCCCCTTGCTCGTGTACGCCCCATGGGCGTGGCGGATCCTGCCGACGCGGCAGTGGGCCCGGGCCAGGCGCACCCTCGCGCTCGCCACGGTCAGACCCCGCACCTCCTGCACGTTGCAGCGCCGTCCCGTCCCGAGGGCGAGGCACAGGCCCTTGTCGCCCGCGGCCGCGAGGTCGACCCTGCCGTCGCCGTTGACGTCGCCGAGCGCGAGCATGCGATCGTTCTCGGAGAAGTAGCCGCACCTGGCGGCGCCGAGGTCGAACGTCGTGCGGAAGGTTCCCGCACCCCCGTTCAGGAGCACGGAGAGGTGTTTGTCGAAGTTCGCCGTCGCCAGATCCGGCCTCCGGTCGCCGTTCAGGTCGCCGATCGCGATCGACTGGGGCTCGGCCGACCCGACGTCGGGGCCAGCCGAAAGGACCGGGTAGGGGTGACTTCCCCTGAAGCTGCCGTCGCCCGCATTCAGGAGGACGGAGACCCCGCGCTCGCCGTCGGCGGTCGCCACGTCGAGCTCGCCGTCCCCGTTCAGGTCGCCGATCGCGACGGAGGCGGCCCCGCTGACGGCGTCCTCACGCGGGGCGCGGAAGGTGCCGTCGCCCTTGTTGAAGAAGACGGAGATGCTGTCGTTGCTGTCGCCGGTGACGATGTCCGGCTTGCGGTCGCCGTCGAGGTCGCCTGCCGCGACGGAGACCGGGTTGCCGGCTCCGACCGCGTAGTCCTGGCTCGTCGCGAAGGTTCCGTCGCCGTTGTTGTGCAGCACCGAGACGACGCCGGTGTCACCGCCCCGGTTCGGGCTGGCCGCGACGAGATCGGGAGCGCCGTCGCCGTCGAGGTCGGCCGCGGCGATCGAGGCCGGGCCCGAGCCCAGGGCTCCGACCACGTAGTCGCGCCTCGTGCCGAGCGTGCCGTCGCCGGCGTTGAGGAAGACGGTGACGAAGCCGGCGAGGTCGGCGAGCGCCACATCCGCGTGCCCGTCGCGGTTCACGTCGACGAGCGCGACACCGCGCGGATCGCCGGCCGGGATGAAGTCGCGCCTGGCGCGCAGGCTCCCGTCGCCTTTCGCGATGAACACGGAGACGGTCTGGTCGGCGTTGACGACGACGACGTCCGCGTTGCCATCACCGTTGAGATCGCCGCTCGCGCTCGCTTCGGTGCAGTAGCCGCAGCCTCTCGCGTACGGCACCGGGTAGCGAGTCGACGCGCCGAACGACGGTGCGGGATCGACCGCCGCAGCCGGCGCCACGGCACCGAGCGCCAGGGCGAGGGCGAGGCACGTGAGCGAGACGGCGGCCTTCATGTCAGAACCGGGCCAGCAGCCTGGCGGTGGGCTCGAAGGCGATCCGCCCCGGGCGCGTCGCGTCGCCAAGGTTGTAGGCGTAGAAGAGGCCGGCCGCCGTCAGCTTCGCGTCGACCAGCCCCTGCGCCGCGGCCGACGTGAGCGGGAACGAGGTCAACTTTCCATCCCGGAGCCGCACGAGCACGAGCGCGCGCGGGCCGCGCAGCAGGGCGAGGCTCGAGGTCAGCCCGGCCAGCTGGAGCGCTGCGCTCGGGCCGAGGGCGATCGACTTGCGCAGGCGTCCGCTCGCCGCGCCGTAGAGACGGAGCGCGACGCGTCCCGCGACGCCGAGCTCGGTGCCGCTGAGGGCGACGCTTCGCGGGTCGGCGGCGGCAACCGTGGCGAGCCTGGCGCCGTTCGAGCCGAGGACGAGCACGCTACCCCCCGCCTCGAGCGCCATCCGCCCGCCCCCGACCGCGCGCAGCGGCCGGGCAACGGGATCCCGACGGACGCGGCGAACGGCTCCGCCGTAGACGCGCCGCAGCGACTGCCCCGAGATGCGATAGGTCGGGGACTCGCCCTCGCAGTCCGAGCTGCAGTCGACCGACCAGTCGTTCCAGGCGATCAGCGGCCCGCCGCCGAGCAGCTGTTCCACCCACACGCCGGTCAGCTCGCAGGGACCGGCACCGCAGTCGTTCTCCTCGCTGTCGACCTGGCGACGGCGCCCGCCCGAGAGCTTCGAGACGAGCACCACGGCCTCGCAGCTCGTGTTGCCGCAGGAGCTCTCCGTCCACGCCACCCGGCCGCCTCCGACCGCGAAGTCGGAATAACAGCCGCCGCTGTAGCTGGCGGTCTTGAAGGTGCGCACGGTCCGTGCCGGGGGGCGCCAGGCGAGCGGAACGCCGCCGGCGCAGGCCGCTGCGTGGGTACCGTCGGCCGCTAGGGCGGTGATCTGGCGGCGCGTGCCGAAGACCGCATCCGCCCGCCCGTGAAGCCCGCGCGCAGGCCCGATCTGGGGTGTCGAGCCGGTCTGCAGGAGGACGGTGCTTCCCTGCGGGCCGAGCGGCCAGAACTCCGTTCCCGGCGCGAGTGCTGCGAGGTCGGGCCTGCCGTTCCCGTCGAAGTCGGCGGCGACGACCTGGAAAGGGGCGAGCGCGATGAACGGCGAGAGCGCGGCGACGTGGAACGCGCCGCCGCCGCCCGCGACCGCAACCGAGACCGCTCCGGCCTCCGCGTCCGCGACCGCGAGGTCGCTCGTGCCGTCGCCGTTCAGGTCGGCGACCGCGAGATCGTTCCCGACCGTCGGGACCGGCGACCCCGGGGCGGCACGGAAGCCGCCCGCGCCGTCGCCGAGGAGGATCGCCACGCCGTTCGTCTCGAGCGCGGCGAGGTCGGGCTTGCCGTTTCCGTCGAAGTCGCCGACGAGCACCGGGCCGGGGCTGCGCACCGGCTCCACACTTTGCGGCGCCCCGAAGCGGCCGGTGCCGTCTCCGCGCATGATCGAGAGCTCGTTCAGCTCGGTGTTCGCCACGGCGAGGTCGCGCTTTCCGTCGCCGTTCAGATCGGCAGCCGCGACGGAGAGGTCGGCGCCCGCGAGGACCGGGACCGGCGAGCCGGGAGCCTCGGCGAAGCCCCCGGCGCCGTTTCCGAGCAGGATCTCGAGCGCGGTGACGCGTCCCGAGGGGTCCGCGACCGGGACCGCGAGGTCGGGGTGGCCCTCGCCGGTGAGGTCCGCGGCGGCGAGGCTCCGCGGGCTGCCGCTCACGTGCACGGGCGACCCGGGTGCCGCCGCGAAGCGGCCGCTGCCGTCGCCGATCAGGATGTCCACGGCCTTGCCCTCCGTGCTCGTGAGCGCGAGGTCGGCCTTGCCGTCTCCGTTCACGTCGGTGGCCGCGAGCGAGCACGGCCGCGTGCCGGTGGGCAGCGGCGGCGCCGGGCCGGGCCCGAAAACGCCGCCGCCGTCGTTCAGCAGGATCCTGAGGGCGTTCTCGCCCGCCGACTCGCCGCAGCTTGCGACCGCGAGGTCGGGGGCGTGGTCGCCGTTGACGTCCGCGACGACGGCGTCGCCGGGCAACGGGCCTGCGTCGAAGGCCGCCCCGGGCACGAAAGACGGGTCGGCAGGGGAGCCGACGGCCGCGCCAGCGGCCGCGACGGCGAGCAGGCAACCGAGAGCCGCCGCAGCGCCCGCGCGCCGGACCCCCCCGCGTGCACGTGCCGTCTTCGACCCGTTCGACATCGTGGCGCCATCATGAGGGGCTCCTGTCACAGCCTCGTAACAGCCGCGATACGAAACGGCGAGCACGCTGCTCGCGGAAGAGGCGCCGACCAGAATCGAACTGGTGTGCGAGGCTTTGCAGGCCTCTGCCTAACCACTCGGCCACGGCGCCAGCGGCGACCATCGTAGCGAGGTGGTTCTCGCGGTACGGCGAGCTCGTGAAGGATCTGAAAGTCGCGAAACTGCTCTGGCTAGAGCAGGTCGAGGTCGTCCTCGGGCTCGTCGTCGTGGTGGCGGCGGTGGTAGACCCAGAAGGCTCCGACGGCCAGTGGGACGACCAGCAGGAAGCGCGGGTCTGCCCAGGCCGTCGAGAGCCAGAGCGCGACCGCCGTGGCGGCCGCGCTCCAGCGGATCACCCGCTGTTCGCGGGCGGTCAAGCTCGTATACAGGTCGTGGAAGATCATCCGGGTAGGACGCCTGCGACGTTCTCGATCGCGTTGCGGACGTTGTCGGAGAGCAGCGAGATCGCGGCGACGACGGCGAGAGTGATGACGGCCAGGACGACGCCGTACTCGGCCATCGTCTGGCCCTCCTCGCGGCGGCGAAGCGCGTCCACCGTGGAACCGGCAAACGCCTGCGTGAAAGCGAAGAACTTCAGCACGAGTTCACCTCCCTTCGCGTGGGTCGAGGAGGGTCGTCTCGATTTGGTTGTGTTCGGTGCTCGGCCCACGCCGCGACTCCTCCGTTGTGCTGGAAGCGGGGGCCGCACCGCCCTTTGGTGGTTAAACGCTTAATCGGCGCCCGGAACGGCGGTGCCGCATCCCTCACAAGAGCGATTCGCAGTCAGCCAGAAGCGGCAGCTGAAGGGCCCGCCAAGCGGGCCCTTCAGCGCCCGAGACCCGCTATCCAAGCGGCCAGGTCGCGATCGTCGCGAGCGGGTCCTGCCAGACGTCGTGATAGACCGGGCCGACCGGTGACGTGCCGAGCGGCAGGGTTCCGACGAACCCGGCGTGGAACCACTGCAGCTCGCCCCAGAGGCCGTCGAACCGCAGCCAGGCCTGCGAGTGCTCGTCCGCCGTGTGGATCGTCGTGACCCGGCCACCGGACTGCGGCGGCCCTGCCACCGCGCCGGCCGCCGAGGTGTAGTCGTTCGGCAGCGGCAGGCCATGCTGAGCCAGCAGCGCGAGCACCGGCGGCGGGATGCAGGCCGGGTTGAACTGGTGCGCTCCGGGCGCCAGGTAGTTGGCGTGCGAGCCCAGCGCGACGTAGACGATCGGGTGCGTTCCGTCCCACCGCGGGGTCGTCGCCCAGGCCCGGCGCTGCCCGAGGCAGTGCTGGCTATAGCCGACCTCGAGCGGCTGCGCGTCGGCCGAGAGCACGACGTTGACGACCTCCCAATCGCCCTCGTGCGCCTGCCAGATGACGTCGCTCGGTGGGTAGAAGTACGAGTAGACGTCGTCGTAGTAGAAGTACCAGTACTGGAGAACGGTCGCCCCTGGCACGTGGGCGACTCGACCGTAGACCTGGCTGCCGCCGCTCCCGGAGCTCCAGCCGGTCTGGTAGCACGAAAGCCCGCCGAGCAGTGCGGAAGGGCTGCAGGTCGTCTGGTTGAGCCTGAAGATTCCCGTTCCCGGCTCCGGCAGATCGCCAGGTCCCGGGTCGGGGTCGACGACGATCCATTGCCCTCCCACGAGCTGCTCGAGCGCAGCGTCCGAGACGAACGACTGGATGCTCGCCGGGCCGAACAGCTCTTGCGGGTCGAAGTGGGTCACCGGCTGGTACGTCCGTAGAAGCTGCGAATCCAGTGACGCGGCTCGTGCCACTGCGGCGCCCGCGAGTAGGAGCAGCAACGCGGCCGACAAGCATGCGATCAGCTTGTTCATGTCTCCTCCCCTGTCGTGGCCACGAAGAAGCCGTCGCAGAGGCGATCTCGCAGGTCGTCCCCGCGATCGTGCCGTGGAGGATCCTCCGCAGGCCGCACCTCCACATCGGGGAAACCACGTAGGGGCGCTTCCCGGGATCGATTCGCCTTTGCCGACCCGGGACCCGGCGGGCGACGCGGCGCGACGCAGCCTCTACTTCAACCGTTCCAGCTCGACCTCGACCTCGGCCCGGCTCGCCGCTGCCTGTTGCGCCGCCAGCTGAGCCTCGTCGGCCCGTTTTCGTATCGCTCCGGCCTCGGCCTCCGCGCGCTCGGCCTCGCGCTGCGCAGCCCGCGCTGCGCCGGCCAGTTCGCGCTCCTCTGCCTGCAGCTGTCGCAGGCGCTCGCGCGTCTCCTTCAGCAGCTGCCGCCGCTTCTCCGCTCCGTCCTCGGAGACGGTCTTCGCAGCCCGCTTCGGGGCGCGCCTGGGCGCGCCTGCAGCAAGACCTGTCAAGGCGTCGAAGCCGGGCGGCTCGAGCTCCTCCGTCAGGCGTCCGCGTCTCAGGAGCTCACGCCCCTCGGCGGTCAGCGAGGCGGCGCGGAGTGTCTGCGTCGCGCGATCGAGCGCCGGAGCCCCGAGGCCCTCGCGGGCCGCGAGCTCGCGCGCAGCGCTTGCGAGCCGCTCGAGCGCGTGCTGCTCTTCGCGCCGCGCCGCGGTGAACGCGTCGACGGAGCTGCCGGCGGCGGCATCGGCCTGCGACTTGCTCAAGGCTTCACCGGCTTTCAGGAGCCGCTGCAGGTCGAGCTCCCGCTCGCGCGCCAGCTGGTTGACGAGCCAGACCGCGACCGTCGGCTTGCGCAGTTCCTTCGCTCGCGCGGCGTCTTCGGGCCGGCCGTCTGCACGCAGCCGCTTGACGAGCTCATCGCGAGCGGAGGTGAACTCGCTCAACGGCAGGGCGTACAGGCGGTCGAGTTCCCGCTCGAGCTCCGGCCCGGCCGAATCCGCCACCTGCCTAGGCTACGTCGCGGACGCCGACGGCTCCAGGTCGAGAAGCTTCGCCCTGCGCGTCACTCGGCCTGAGTGCTGGGCGGTCGATGCGCGGTGGCAGCGCCTTTCGTCGTCCCGGTTGCGAGCATCCGCTCGTCGGGCGAGCCGCCGGCCACCCCCTCGGCGCCGAGCTCGGCGCCCGGCCCGAGCGTCGTCCGCAGCGGCACCTCTTTGAGCAGCCAGGAGAGCAGGAACGGCACGGCCGCCAGCACCATGCCGAAGAGAAAGACACCGTGCAGCGCGTGGGCGAAAGCCTGCAGGAAGTCGGCGTGAACCGCCGCGGGGAGATGCTTCGCCTGCTCGGGGTTGAGGTGGACGCCGCTGCCGAGGCGCGCGGTGATGCTCTGCGGCAGCCGCGAGAGCTGATCCGCGAGCCTGCTGGCGAAGATGGTGCCGAAGATGGCCACGCCGAAGGAGCCGCCGACCGAGCGGAAGAAGGTCGCCGTCGAGGTCGCGACGCCGATCTCCTCCGGCCGCGCGTCGTTCTGGACGACGAGCACGAGCACCTGCATGACGAGTCCGATGCCCACCCCGACCACGAGCATGTAGACGGAGGCGAGCCAGGGAGCGGTGCCGACCCGAAGCAGCGAGAGCAGGTACATGCCGACGACCAGGGTCGCGGTGCCGGCGATCGGGAACGGCTTGTAGCGGCCGATGCGGCTGATCACACGCCCGGAGGCGATCGCAGCGACGAGGAGGCCCGCCATCAGCGGCAGCAGGCGCAGCCCCGAGCTCGTCGGGCTGGCGCCGTAGACGAGCTGCAGGTAGAGCGGGATGAAGACGATCGCGCCGAACATCGCCATCCCGATCGCGAAGCCCATCGCGCTCGCGACGCTGAACACGCGCGAGCGGAAGAGCGAGAGCGGGAGGATCGGTTCCGCGGCCCTGGTCTCCCACCAGACGAAGACGAGCAACAGGGCGACGCCGATCACGCCGAGGCCCACGATCGTCGTCGAGCCCCACGCGTACTCGGTGCCGCCCCAGGTGGTCAGCAGGATCAACGCGCTCACGCCCGCGGAGAGCAAGGCCGCTCCGAGCACGTCGATCCGGTGGCTGATCGTCGGCGTGTGCAGGTGCAGCCGCGTGGCGACGATCAGGATGGCGAACGCGCCGACCGGCATGTTCACGTAGAAGACCCAGCGCCAGGAGAGGTTGTCGACGAGGAAGCCGCCCAGCAGCGGCCCGGCGACCGAGGCGACTGCGAACACCGAGCCGATCAGGCCCATGTAGCGCCCACGCTCCCGGGGCGGGACGATGTCGGCGATGATCGCCTGCGCCCCGACCATCAGCCCTCCGGCGCCGATCCCCTGCAGCGCGCGGAACCCGATCAGCTGCCCCATCGACTGGGAGAGGCCCGCGAGCATCGAGCCGGCGAGGAAGATCAGGATCGCCGCCAGGAAAAGCGGCTTGCGGCCGACCATGTCGCCGAGCTTCCCGTAGATCGGCGTCGAGACCGTCGAGGCGAGCAGGTACGAGGTCACCACCCAGGAGAGGTGGTTGAGCCCGCCGAGGTCGCCGACGATCGTCGGGAGCGCGGTCGAGACGATCGTCTGGTCGAGCGCCGCCAGGAACATGCCCAGCATCAGCGCGGCGAACACCGTCCACAGCGCTCGCCCGGTCAAGCGGCCGTCCTCCCGTGCGCTCAGCCGCCTCGCCGCCTCGCCGCCTTGGCGAGCTGGGCCCGGGTCAGCGGCGGTGCCGGCAACTCGGTCGCAGCCGAAGCGCGCAGGCCGTCGAGCAGCAGGCCGAGGTAGCGGCGCCAGTGTTCCGGAGCGACGGCCGCGGTCGTCTCGATCACGCGGCCGGCGCTCCAGAAGACGAGCGGGAGGTCCTCGGCCGTGAAGTCGGCCCGCAGAGAGCCCTGCTCCTGCGCTCGCTGGATCAGCCGGCGCAACGGCGGCTGGATCCGCGCGCGCATCGCCTCCGCGCGCCGGCGCCCGCGCTCGCGTGTGGCGAGCACGTCCTTGAGGCCTCGATTGACCGCGTGCAACGCAAGCGCCTGCTCGAGGAAGCCGGCGAGGCCCGCCCAGGCGTCCTCCTCTGCGGCAGCCTGCTCGGCCAGGTCGACGAGCTCCGCGAAGGCGTCTTCGAGCACGGCGTCGATCAGCTCCTCCTTGGTGGAGAAGTGGCGGTAGAGCGTCCCCATCCCGAGCCCGGCCTGGTGAGTGATCTCCTCGACGGAGACGTCGACGCCCGACCGGGCGAAGAGCTCGCGGGCGCTCGCGACGAGCAGCTCGCGATTACGGCGGGCGTCGCTGCGCAGCGTCTTCCCGCTCGCTGTCGAGGTGCGCACCGTAGGAGTATGCCAGAGAAGCGGAGTGTGCCCTCCGCTTTCGCCCGACAAGGTGAGCGTGCGACGAGTTAGGGACGGTCAGCACCGCAGCACCGACCGCCCCACTGAGTTCAGCCTGTCGATCCCGACCTCTACACCGACAAAGGGCCAGACGGGGACAGACCTATGGCCAGGCCGGCCGCCCTGGCAGGCGGCGGCGATCTATCCGGCCGACCGCCGATACTCGAGCCGAGCCGGGGCAACGGTCCGCTCCCCCGGCCGGGGCGTGGGCTGAGCCGCAGGAGCCCGGGCGCCCGGCCCCGGCTCACTTCTGGGAGGCGTTTCGCGGCGGCGGCGCGTGACTGCGAACGTGCGGCAGGAGCCGGACGGTGTCTCCGCTCTCCCTGGGAGGTTGCCGCCAGTCCCCGGAGAGAAGCATGCCCGGCTCCCACGTGGGTAGACGCCTGCAAGTGCCTCGACCTGCGCAGTAGGTGCTCGCCGCGCGAATTCAGCTTCACGCCTTCATGCGGCAGGCGGCGGGCCAAAGGGAATCACGCGAGCTGCTATTTCATCTGCTCAGCGAAGCCGAGCATCATCGCCGCCTCCGCCCACACGAGGCGTCTGTGATGTGGCCGTGACCCACGCCCGTGTGTGCGGCGACGCGAAGAAGTTAGCTCGTCCGAGGGAAGCGACCTTGCGTTCTCCTGTCGATCTAGCAGCACGTCATGCGGCTGTTCTCTGCGGAAGACAATCGACAAAGGAGACAGCTATGGCTCTACGCGCAGGATTCGCAGCCGCTTCGCTCCTAGGGGTCGTTACGACCTTTGGGACGACGCTCTGGCTTGTGGCCGTTCTCGCCCTCGTCGCGTTGGCACTCGGGCTCGCGGCGACTGAGGGTCTGCCACGGCTTGGCCGCAGCGATCGCAGTTAGCTAGATGACCTGGGGCACCCTGCTCCTGCTCGGGATTCTCGTGTCCCTGGACATGCAGAACCTCGCCTCGCGTTGGGGTCGAGTGATCCCTCTGGGCGACGAGACGTCGACCGATTACACGCTCGTAGTGCCGATCTTCGGCGACCCGAGGTACTTCCGGAACGGCGACTATCTGGCCCGGTTCCGCGACCAGACGCTGCTGGCGGTGAACGTCGACAGCCCCAGGATGAAGCGGTTCGTGGCCGAACTGCGCGAGGCGGGCTGGCGCGTGCACGTCTCGCGGCTCACGGGCCGGGTCTCCTGCCCCGAGATCGTCCTCGACGCGCTCCGGAGCGTCGACACCGAGTACGTGATCCGCATCGACGGCGACACCGTCTCGCACGAGGATCCCGGACGCGCGGTCGCAGCCGCCCGCGCGGCCGGCGCGGATCTGTGCAGCGTGAAGATCGCCGTCTCGAGGCGCGAGACGCTGATCGAGCAGCTCCAGGCGGTCGAATACGACATGTCGATGCTCGGCCGGCACAACCGGGCCTGGATGACGAGCGGGGCCTGCATGATCGCCCGCACCTCCTCCTTGCGCGGAATCCTTTCGTCGCATTCGTTCTGGTTCCCGGGTGAGGACATCGAGACAGGCGTGATCGCGAAGCACTTCCGCCTTTCCGTCCGCCACGTCGACATGCGCTTCTTCACGGACGCTCCCGAGACCTTTCGCGCCTGGCTCCGACAGCGGCGGATGTGGTGGTCCGGCAGCTTCCGCATGGCGTTCGTGAACGCGGACCAGACGCTGCGCTTCCCGCTGACGTTCGCGTACACGGTTTGTGTGGTCTGGCTGTTGTGGGCTGCCAAGTGGCACGAGCTGTTCGACGTGCGGCACCTGGCGGCGATCCTGCCCTTCGTCCTGCTGCTCTACACCGGCGTCTGCTTCTTCTCGAACTGGTCGGTGCGTTCCCGCTGGATGGTGCTCTACCCGTACTACGCACTCTTCCAGGCGCTCGTCCTGCCCGTGCTCGGCGCCCTCTATTACTTCTGGCTCTGGTTCAGGCGCGGAACCCTTGCCCCGCCTGGGCGATACCGGATCGGGCTGCGGCGCGAGGCGCTCGACCTGAGCCTCTGGGAGTCCCCGGTTGGCCCGCGCGTCGAGTGGGTCGCGAGGGTAATGCGCCTAACCGCGCTTGCGCCTTGAGAAAGCGCCTATCGCGCGCTAAGAAAAACCCCGCCTGAGCCTGCTGCGCCAGTGATCGCGGCTGCGCGGCTGCACCTTGCCCGCCAGGCTGGTACCGACCTGGCGCTTCGGCCCTGATTCGCACGCCGTAGTGACCCGCTTGGTGGGGCTTCCGTGCCGAGCGCCGAGGTAGACGCAAATCGTTTGGCCGCGTCGCTCGATGTTCTGTCGTCTACCTGTGGGCCGAGCCCTTGCCGACGGTCAAGTTCACCTTGGCGCCCTGCCGGAGGTGCCTGCCCGGCCTCGGGTTCTGCGCGAGCACGCGGTTCTTGTTGTGCCTGCTCGAGCGGACGCGGTGGATCCTGCCCGGACGGCAGTGCGCGTGGGCAATCCGGCGCGTGGCCTGGCGGAGCAGGAGGCCGACCACGCGGGGCACCACGCATCGGCGCGGGGGCGGAGGAGGCGGCGGCGGTGGTGGTGGCGGTGGTGGCGGAGCAATCAGGTCGAGCTTCGTGACGAAGACGTCCGTGTCGCCGTTGTAGCTCCTGTCGAAGGCGCCCACGCTCGTGGGGAAGTCCGTCGAGGGCGTCTGGCCGGTGAGGTAGGCACGATCGGAACTGTCGAGGGCGATTGCCTGCCCATAGTCGTTGTCGGCCCCGCCCAGGAAGGTCGAGTAAGCGAGCGCCGTGCCGCCCGCGTTCAGCTCGGTCACGAAAGCGTCGAACGCACCGCTGAGGCTCGTGTCGAAGGCGCCCCGGGTGGTCGGGAAGTCCGCCGAGTTGGTGTTCCCCGTCACGTGGGCCCTCCCCGAGCCGTCGACGGCGATCCCGTTGCCGCGATCGAGAGTACTGCCGCCGAGGTAGGTCGAGTAGGCGAGCGCGGTACCCGTCGGACTGAGCTTCGTGACGAAGACCTCCATGCTGGTGGCGCTCGTCTTGAAGGCGCCCGCGGTCGTGGGGAAATCCGCGGAGTCGGTGTAACCGGTCACGTAGGCGCTACCAGCGCCGTCGAGCGCAAGCCCGAGGCCGCGCTCGAGATCGGATCCGCCCAGGTAGGTCGAGTAGTCGAGTCCGGAGCCAGCCGCGTTCAGCTTGGTGGCGAAGCCGTCCTCGTAGCCGTTGTGGCTCGTGTCGAAGGCGCCCGCGGTCGTGGGGAACGCTGGCGAGACTGTGTAACCGGTGACGTAGGCCCTGCTCGCGCCGTCGACCGCGATCCCCAGGCCCTCGTCGGTGAAGGCCCCACCCAGGTAGGTCGAGTAGGCGAGACCCGACCCGCTCGCATTCACTTTGGTCACGAACGCGTCGTACGCACCGTTGAGACTCGTGTCGAAGGCGCCCGCGGTCGTGGGGAAGGTAGTGGAGGCGGTGGTGCCTGTGGCATAGGCGTCGCCCGAGCCGTCGACCGCGATCGCGTCGCCGGCAGTGTTGGCGGGCCCACTGCCCAGGTAGGTCGAGTAGTCGAGACCCGTCCCGCTCGCATTCAGCTTTGTGACGAACGCGTAGTACCCGCAGCAGACATAGCTCGTGTCGAAGGCACCCACGGTCGTGGGGAAGTCCGCCGACCCCGTCCGACCCGTGACGTAGGCGTGGCCCGACCCGTCGACTGCGATGCCCCGGCCGTCCTCGTCGGCGCCTCCGCCGAGGTAGGTCGAATATGCGAGCGCCGTGCCGGTTGCGTTCAGCTTGCTCACGAAGGCATCGGTGTGGTACCCGCCGTCGAGGGTCGTGTCGAACGCGCCCGGAGTCGTGGGAAAGCCCGTCGAGGTGGTCTGGCCGGTGACGTAGGCGCTCCCCGCGTTGTCGACGGCGATACTCTCGCCGTTGTCGAAGGCGCTGCCGCCCAGGTAGGTCGAGTAGGTAAGACCGGGGTCGATGACGAGCGGATAGCGCCGGTCGTAGGCTCCAAGCGCGAAGCCGTACTCGCCGCTCCGCCCGAGCACGAAGCGACTCGCGACCGCAATCCGCCTGCCGCCGATCCGCTGGTAGGTGAAAGGACGAGCGTCGCGTAGCGAACCGAGCGCCGTCTCGATGCGAAGCTCGCCGTCTTCGGCGAGCGCGAGCCGCCGCTGGCCGCGGTACGCGAGTCGGATGCGTGACGGATCGGCGCCCGCCCGGACGTGGAACTCGTACTCGAGCCTTCCGCTCGCGCCGCGAACGCGCAGACCGACCCCCGGCCAGAGTCGACGGTAGACCAGTTCACCGTAGGTCGCGAGATTCCGCCGCCAGCGGGCCGGGTTGCTGCCGAGCAGGTAATTGACCCTTGCGGGGCTCGGATGGGCGGCCGTGAGCGCGGCCCGCGGGTTCACGCCTAGGAACCGCAGTTGGAGTGCAAGCCCGTGTTTGCCCTTTGCGAGTGCGACCACCGCCTGGGAGGGGGTGAAGAAGAGGTTCGCGCCTCCTGCCTGTGCCGTGTAGCTCACGCGCCTATCGACCTGACCGACGTTCGAAACGAAGGCCAGCGGCAGCCGGCTATACGCCTTCAGTCCGGGGCCGCTGGTCGCCACACCGGCAACGGGCCTCCTGCGAGCCTGAGGCGATGTGCGTGTCGCGGCGGCGGCGATTGCAATCACGGCGATGGCGGCTACGGATCCGAGGACCCACGGTACCCCGCGCCCACCCCATGCACGGGCCAGCACCGTTCCAGCCGCGCCTGAAGGCCCGCAAGACCCCCCGTTCGATCTCGCTGCCGCAGTCATCGTCTCTCCCTCGAAGAGCGGGCTCAGACGGTCGACAGCGACCTTCTCACTGCCTCGTCACGGCTGTCAAGCCCTCTCGGCGCATCACTTGCTCCTAAGTCAGAGCGTGGACTCTCCAGTGAGAGAGAGTGGAGAGAGGAGGAGGAGCGGATGACGGGACTCGAACCCACGACCTTCTGCACGGCAAGGACGGGGCGCGAGCCGACGGAGGATGTCAGGACACGACAAACTGCCTGGTTGACCGAAATCCGGATGAGCTCACTGAACCTCATGCTGCCGCGCGGCGGCCGCGACGAGCGCGGTTGAAGCTACGTCAGCGGCTCTCGCCTGTCGAGATGGCCGAAGCGAACCTGCCCCGGCGCCGCCTGCCGATTCCGAAGCGCGCCGAGCGCGTCGAGGAGCTCGCCGCTGAGGCCAAGCAGTCGTGGACAGATCCCTCTCGTGAGCGGAGTCCGGGCGGGTAGGCCCGCTACGAGGCCTACGCGCGCTACGACTGCTTCGCCCTCTTCTAGTGCGAGGCCACGGCGTTGTCTTCGCCGAAGACGTACGAGAGGACAGGCGGGGTGAAAAGGAAGCCGACCTGCATCAGCGTGAGCAGGCAGCTGATCATGAACGTCGTCTCATACGGCCCTCCGACGAGCACGAACGTGACCGTATAGAGGCCTGAAACGAGCACCGCAACCGACCAGGCGATACGCGATCGGTCCAGGAGCCGCCAGACGATGAGCGCTTGAACGGCGAGGACAACGACGAAGCCGCGAGCGCTCGTCACGTCGGGATTTCCGGGGAGCAGTGCGACGAGGTCGAAAAGCGCCATCAACGCGCCGAAGGTGAGGATGAGCGGGCGAGCGGGCAAGGTCAGCATTCGCACCCCAGCGATTTTCTCACAGGTCTGCGTCGTCGTGGGGCGCTGGCTGCGACGAGCCCAAGGCTGACCAAAGGCTGACCACCGAGGCGCGCCGTCGTCGGCCCCAGAAACGAAAAACCCCGCCTAGCGGAGCTTTCGTGAGGAGCGGATGATGGGATTCGAACCCACGACCTTCTGCATGGCAAGCAGACGCTCTAGCCAACTGAGCTACATCCGCCCGGCGCGGCGAAGTATAGCCGTGGCCTCGCGCAGCCGGGCCCGGCTAGCCTGCCGCGCGTGAATCTCCCCGACGACCTGCTCGTCGCCTACCTCTCGCTCGAGTTCGGGCTCGACGAGCGGCTGCCGATCTACGCGGGCGGCCTCGGCGTGCTCGCGGGCGACCACCTCAAGTCGGCCTCCGATCTCGGCGTCCCGCTCGTCGGCGTCGGCCTCTTCTACCGGCACGGCTACTTCCGCCAGGAGGTGGCCGACGGGGTTCAGCGCGAGGCGTATGCGCCCAACCTGCCCGGCGAGCTCGGGCTGGCCCGGACGGGGGCGACGGTGTCCGTCGAGATCGGCGGCGACACCGTCGAGGCGGCTGTGTGGCGGCTCGACGTCGGAGCCGTCCCGCTGTTCCTGCTCGACACGGACCTGCCCGAGAACCCGGCGTGGGCGCGCGAGCTCACCGACCGGCTCTACGGCGGCGACCGTGAGACGCGAATCGGGCAGGAGCTCGTCCTCGGCGTCGGCGGCTGCCGCGCGCTCTCGGCACTCGGGTTCGGGCCGACCGTCTTCCACCTGAACGAGGGCCACGCTGTCTTCGCCGCGTTGGAACGGCTGCGCGTCCTCGTCGCGGAGGATGGCGTCCCACTCGAGGAGGCGCTCCAGCGCATCCGCCGCACGACGGTCTTCACGACGCACACCCCGGTCCCGGCCGGTAACGAGTCGTTCGACGAGCCGCTCGCCCGGCGGAAGCTCGGGCCGCTCGTCGAGCGCATCGGCATCCCGTGGGAGACGGTCGCGGCGCTCGCGCGCTCGCGTCCCGGCGACGACAGCTTCGGCCTCACGCCGCTCGCCCTGCGGACGGCCGAGCGCTGCAACGGCGTCTCGCGGCTCCACGGCGAGGTCGCCCGCAGGATGTGGGCGCACCTCTGGCCCGGGCGGCCGGTCGAGGAGGTTCCGATCGGGCACGTCACCAACGGCGTGCACGCGCGCAGCTGGGTCTCGGCCGAGCTCGCGCGAACCCTGCTCGCCTGCGGCGTCGACCTCGAGGCGCCCGAGCCGCGGTGGGAACGCGTGCGCGAGCTCGCGCTCCCCGAGCTCGAGCGCGTGCGGCGTGCCCGCAAGGACGAGCTGCTCCGGCTCGTCGGCGAGCGCTCCGGCGCGACGCTCGACCCGGATGCGCTCACGATCGGCTTCGCTCGACGCTTCGCGACCTACAAGCGGGCCGACCTCCTGCTTCGGCGCCCGGAGGAGCTCGCCGCGCTGCTCGCCGACAAGGAGCGTCCGCTCCAGCTGCTGTTCGCAGGCAAGGCGCATCCCGACGACGCGCAGGGCAAGGGCGTGCTCGCGGAGGTCGTCGCGCTCGCCGAGAGCACCACCGGTCGCGTCGTCTTCCTCGCCGACTACGACCTCGCGCTCGCCCGCGCCCTCGTGCAGGGCGTCGACGTCTGGCTCAACCTGCCGCGCCGCGGCGAGGAGGCCTCCGGCACGAGCGGGATGAAGGCGGCGCTGAACGGGACGGTCAACCTCTCCGTGCTGGACGGCTGGTGGGCCGAGGGCTACACGGACGAGACCGGGTGGGCGATCCCCGGCGAAGGCGCGGCGAACCAGGCGGCGCAGGACGACGCCGACGCGGCCGAGCTCTTCCGGCTGCTCCGCGAGGAGGTCCTGCCGAAGCACTACGCCACGCCGGCCGAGTGGCTCGCGATGGGGCGCGCGGCGATCGAGGACGCGGGCAGCCACTTCACCAGCCACCGGATGGTCGCCGAGTACGCGGAGCGGTACTACGCGCCCGCGCACCGGGAGGGGCGGATGCTCAGAGAGCCGAGTCGAGCGCCTCGTTGACCAGGCGGTCGGCGAGCTCGTTGTGCTCGCGGCGGACGGCCGTGTAACGGACGCGGCTCAGCCCGCCGGCGAGCGACTCGGCCTCGTCGACGAGCTCGCGCAGCGTCTCGTTCTTGACCTTGTACTCGCCGCGCATCTGCTTGACGAGCAGCTCGGAGTCGGACACGACCTCGAGCTCGTCGATCCCGCGCTCGAGCGCCGAGGCCAGGCCGGCCAGCAGCGCGCGGTACTCGGCGACGTTGTTCGTGGCGACGCCGATCGCCTCGCCGCGCGCGTCGAGCACGGTCCCGTCGTCGGCCTCCAGCACGTAGCCGTAGGCCGCCGGCCCCGGGTTCCCGCGCGAGCCGCCGTCGGTCGAGAGTCGCGCCTTCACGTCAGACGTCGTGGCGGTGGTGACGCGCGACCGCGTCCGCGAGGACGTACAGGTCGAAGGCCGGCTCCTCGTAGGGGTGCGCCTCGCGCAGTGCGGCGACGACCTCGACCTCCCGCTCCGCGGGGTACACCGTCTCCAGCCGCAGCTCGGCGACGCGCTCCTCGCGCCCAGGCTTGCCGACGTCGGGCGAGGTCGTCGCGCCACCGAGGAACGTGCCCGTCCCCTCCGTGTACCACGAGCAGCGCTCGTAGTCGCCGATCCGCCCGGCGCCCGCCGCGAAGAGCGCCTCTCGCACCGTGTTCAGCGCCTCGCGCGGGACGAACACGACCAGCTTGCGATTCACGTTCGCGCCGTCAGTCGGCAGTGTCGATCTGCGCCTTCTGGAGCTTCCCCGAGTAGTCGATATAGATCGACTTCCACTCGGTGAAGACGTCGAGCGCGGCCTGCCCGGCCTCGCGGTGGCCGTTGCCGGTGTCCTTCGTGCCGCCGAAGGGCAAGTGCACCTCGGCGCCGATCGTTCCGGCGTTGATGTAGGTGATCCCGGCCTCGAGGTCCCGCATCGCTCGGAAGGCCGTGTTCACGTCGCGGGTGAAGATCGAGGACGAGAGGCCGTACTTGATCCCGTTCGAGACGCGAACCGCCTCGTCCGCGTCGTGCACGCGGATCAACGCCGTCGTGGGGCCGAAGATCTCCTCTTGCGCCACGCGCATCTGTGGGTCGACGTCGCCGAAGATCGTCGGCCGGTAGAAGTTCCCGTCCGAGAGGCCGTCCCCGCCGGCGACCTCGCCGCCCGTGAGCAGGTTGGCGCCCTCGTCCTTCCCGATCTGCGTGTAGGAGTGGATCTTCTCGAGCGCGCGCTGGTTGATCACGGGGCCGACGTCGACGCCGTCCTCCCAGCCCGGCCCGAGGCGCAGCTTCTCGGCGGCCGCGACCAGCCGCTTCTGCAGCTCCTCGTAGACGCCGCCCTGCACGATCACGCGCGAGGCGGCCGTACAGCGCTGACCCGAGGTGCCGAAGGCCGACCAGACGATTCCCTCGACGGCGAGGTCGAGGTCGGCGTCGTCGAGCACGATGATCGCGTTCTTGCCGCCGAGCTCGAGGTGGATGTGCTTGAGGTGCTCCGCCGCGTTGCGCATCACCTCCACCCCGGTCTCGCGCGAGCCGGTGAGCGTGATCACGCGCACGTCGGGGTGGCGCACGAGCCGGTCGCCGACCTCGCCCCCGCCGCCGTGAACGATGTTGATCACGCCCGCCGGCACGCCGGCCTCGACGAGCAACTCGACGAAGCGCTCCCCCAGCAGCGGCGTGTCGGTCGCGGGCTTGAAGACGATCGTGTTGCCGCAGACGAGCGCGGGCGCGATCTTCCAGGACGGGATCGCGATGGGAAAGTTCCACGGCGTGATCACGCCGATCACGCCGATCGGCTGGCGCACGCTCATGTTGAACTTGTCGGGCAGCTCGCTCGGCGTCGTCTGGCCGAAGAGCCGCCGGCCCTCGCCGCCCATGTAGAAGGTCATGTCGATCGCTTCCTGGACGTCGCCCGCAGCCTCGGGGAGCACCTTCCCCATCTCGCGGGCCATCAGCTCGGCGACCTCGTCCTTGTGGTCGGCCAGCAGCTGGCCGAAGCGGAAGAGAATCTCGCCGCGGCGCGGGGCCGGGACGAGGCGCCAGTCCTCGAACGCAACCTTCGCGGCCTCGACCGCGCGGTCGACGTCCTCGGCGCCCGACTTCGGGAAGACGCCGAGCGTCTCGCCGTTCGCGGGGCTCGTCGTCTCGAAGGTCTCGCCGGAGGCGGCGTCCACCCACTCCCCGCCGATGAAGTTCTTGAAGGCCTTGGTCGCCGTCGCCACGGCGGCGATTCTAGTCAGGTGGGTCGGTGCTCGGGAACGTGCCCTCGGCGCGGTGCCGGCGGCGCTCCCGGATCTCGCGCTTGCCGCCGGGGGAGCGGCCCCTGCGCCGGTCGTCCCCTTCGCGGCGGTCGATGATCACGGTCACGTTCGGGTTGTCCTTGTAGTACTCGACCATCTTGTCGTAGAGCTCGTCCTCGAGCTCGCGCGGGATCACGCAGTAGATCATCGTGTTTCGGATTGTAGGGACGGCGCGGGCGCGCGCTAGACCGGGGAGATCTCCGGCACGATGCGGCCGTCGCCGGTGAGCCTCGCGTTCCAGCCCGTGAACATGCCCTCGAGCTCGTGCGGGTCGTGGCCGCGCTCGGCGAGCCGGACGGACTTCGCCGAGTCGGGCGAGACGCGGTACTGGTACCAGGAGATCTCCCAGGCGACGGTCAAGACGACCTCGCTGCTCGTGCCGGAGAGGGGCACGATCGAGGCCCTCGGCTGGCCGAGGCTCTTCGCGATCCCGGCGATCGTGCGGCGGAAATCGCTCTCGTTGAAGAGGTCGGCCGCCTCGACCATCGCCAGCTCGGGCTCGGACAGCCGGCGCAGGATCGGCTCGTCGACGGCTGGCTCGACGGCCGGCTTGCGCGACTCGAAGAGCGCGCTCAGCCCGCGGCGTCGCCGCGGACGGTCGGCGACGACGGGCGTCGTCGGGCTGCCCTCCTTGAGCCACCCGTAGTCGAGCGCGGTCTCCTGGCAGAGCGCGCAGACGTCGACGAAGTTCTCGCCGTCGGGCGAGTAGCGCACGGCGCGCTCGCCGACGAGCAGTGACCGCTCGCAGATCGCACACGTGCGCAGCGCAGTGACCGCCTGCCGCGTGATGCGCATGTCGCCGAGGACCTTAGCCAACTCGGCTCAGACCTTGGCCTCGTCCAGCTCTTTCTTCGTCTCGTCGATGATCTTCTGCGCGATGTGCGAGGGGACTTCCTCGTAGCGTAGGAAGTGCATGTGGTAGTCGCCGCGCCCGCCGGTGAGGGAGGTCAGAGCCTGCGAATAGGTGAGGATCTCGGCCATCGGCACCTCGGCCTTGATCGAGGTCATCCCGCCGCGCGGTTCCATCCCCTGCAGCCGGCCGCGCCGTGAGTTGAGGTCGCCGTTGACCGCGCCCACCGCGTCCTCGGGAACGCTCACCTCGACCTCCATGATCGGCTCTAGCAGCACCGGGTCGGCCTTCGCGTAGGCCTCCTTGAAGGCCATCGAGCCCGCGATCTTGAACGCCATCTCGGAGGAGTCGACGTTGTGCTGCTGGCCGTCCACGAGCCGCACCCGGACGCCCTGCACCGGCGCGCCCGCAAGCTCGCCGTGCTGCATCGCCTCCTGGATGCCCTTGTCGACGGCGGGCCGGAAGCCCTGCTGGATCACGCCGCCGACGATCTCGTCGACGAACTCGTAGCCCTCGCGCTCCGGGAGAGGCTCGAGCACGATCGCGCAGTCGCCGAACTGGCCGCGGCCGCCGGTCTGCTTCTTGTAGCGGTGCCGTGCCCGCGACTCCTTGCGGATCGTCTCCAGGTACGGCACGTGCGGCTGGTGCAGCTCGACGTCGACGCCGAAGCGGTTCCTCAGCCGCTCGACAGCGACCTCGACGTGCATCTGGCTCATCCCGCTCAGCAGCTGGTCGCCGGTCTGCGGATCGCGTCGCAGCACGAGGGTCGGGTCCTCCTCGGCCAGGCGGCGCAGGGAGGAAGCGACCTTCTCCTCGTCGCCCTTGGCCTTGGGCGTCACGGCGAAGCTCATCACCGGCTCCGGGAAGTCGAGGCTCGGCAGCTCGAGCTCGTGCTCGGCGTCGAGCAGCAGATCGCCGGTGGTCGTCTCTTTCAGCTTCGCCACCGCGCCGATGTCTCCGGTGCCGAACTCCTTGGCCGGCTCGTGGTCCTTGCCCTGCAGCGTCAGCAGCGCACCTACGCGCTCCTTCGCGTGCGAGCGGGCGTTCACGACGGTCGAGTCCGTGCCGAGCGTGCCGTTGAGGACGCGGAACAGGTTGATCCGCCCCGCGAACGGGTCGGCCACGGTCTTGAAGATGAACGCCGCCGTGCTCGCGCCGTCGACGTCGATCGAAGCCGGGCGCTTGGCCGGCGAGGGCACGCCCTCGACGAGGAGGTCGAGCAGCGCCGTCGTGCCGAGGTTCTTCGTCGCAACCCCGCACGCGACGGGGAAGAGCTCGCCGCGGGTGACCGCGTCCTTCAGCGCGTGTGCGACCTCCTCGGTGCCGAGCTCCTCGCCGTCGAGGTAGCGCTCCATCAGGCCCTCGTCGGTCTCGACGACCGAGTCGAGCAGCTGCGTCCGGTACTGCTCGACCGTGTCGTGGAGCTCCTCCGGAATCTCCATCGGGCCGGTCTCGCGCTCGCCCTCCGGGCTCGCGTAGGCGGTCATGTGCAGCAGGTCGACGATCCCCGTCAGCTCGTGCTCGGTGCCGATCGGCAGGTGCACGGCCACGCAGCGCTCCGAGAGCTGCGAGCGAAACTGCTCGAGCGCACGATAGAAGTCGGCCCGTTCGCGGTCGAGCATGTTCACGAAGACGACGCGCGGCAGGTCGAGCCCCTCGGCGCGGTCCCAGACGCGGTTCGTCTGCACCTCGACGCCCATCACCGCGCTCGCGACCACGAGCGCGCCCTCGACCACGCGCAGAGCGGCCACCGTGTCGCCCGCGAAGCCCGCGTCGCCGGGAGTGTCGATCAGGTTGATCTTCCGTTCCTGCCACTCGAGGTGGCAGAGCGACGACGCGAGCGACATCTGGCGTCGCTGCTCGTCCTCGTCGAAGTCCGAGGTCGTCGTCCCCGACTCGACGGTGCCGAGCCGGTTGACGGCGCCGGCCTGGAAGAGCATCGCCTCCACCAGCGACGTCTTGCCGGTCCCGCGGTGGCCGGTGACGGCGACGTTGCGGATCTTTGCGGGCTCGGTTGGCATCGCGGGCAAGTCCTCCTCGAAGACGTGGGAAATGTGAGCCGATCTTACCGTCGGTCTGCATCTATCCTCGGCCCGCGATGTGGTGGCGGGATGCCGTCGTCTACCAGATCTACCCGCGCTCGTTCCAGGACTCGGACGGCGACGGCGTCGGCGACCTGCGCGGGATCACGCGACGGCTCGACCACCTTGCCTACCTCGGGGTGGACGCGCTCTGGCTCTCGCCGATCTACCCCTCCCCGCTCGCGGACTTCGGCTACGACGTCGCCGACTACACGGACGTCGACCCGCAGCTCGGGACGCTCGACGACCTGGACGAGCTCGTCGCCGCGGCGCACGAGCGAGGGCTGCGCGTTCTGCTCGACCTGATCCCCTGCCACACCTCGATCGAGCACCCGTGGTTCCGCGCGCACCCCGACCGCTACATCTGGTCGCCGGTCGACGGGCCGGCGAACAACTGGCGCGCGGCGTTCGGCGGCGGAGCCTGGAGCCGGGACGAGCACAGCGGCCGCTGGTACCTGCACACCTTCTACCCCGAGCAGCCCGATCTCGACTGGCGCAACCCGGAGGTCGTCGAGGCGATGCAGGGCGTCGTCCGCTTCTGGCTCGACCGTGGGGTCGACGGGTTTCGGCTCGACGCCGTCAACGTGATCGTCAAGGACGCGCGGCTCCGCGACGACCCGCCGGCCTCCGGGGACTTCCCGCTCCCGCTGAGCGGCGAGAACGCCGAGGTCGACCACGTCTACTCCGGGAACCGGCCGGAGGCGATCGCTGCGCTGCGGGCCCTGCGCGCGGCGGCAGGCGACGCGCTGCTCGTTGGCGAGGTGTACCTGCCGACGAGCGAGTACCCGCGCTACCTCGAGCCGCTCGACCTCGTGTTCGGGTTCGAGCTCCTCTTCGCGCCATGGGACGCCGATCGCCTGCGGGCGGCGATCGGGCCAGCGGCGCAGCTCGAGCGGGTCGCGTGGGTGTTCTCGAACCACGACTTCGACCGGCTCGCCTCGCGCTTCGGCCCCGAGAACCTGCGGGCGGCGGCGGTGCTGCTGCTCGCGCTCCCCGGCTCGGCCTTCGTCTACCAGGGCGACGAGCTGGGGCTGGCGAACGGATCGGGCGCCGAGCCGCCGCGCGACCGAGCCGGCCGCGACCGGGTGCGTCACCCGATGCAGTGGGACGCGGAGGGCGGCTTCACGACCGGCACGCCGTGGCTGCCGCTCGTCGACCCGGAGGCGCGCAGCGTGGCCGCGCAGCGCGGCGACCCTGACTCGCTGCTGGAGCTCTACCGCCGCTTGCTCCAGCTGCGCCGCGACCTCGGCACCGGCTTCCGGCTGCTCGACGCGGAGCCGGGTGTCGTCGCGTTCGAGCGTGGCAGGCACACCGTCGCGGTGAACACGGGCGCGGAGCCCCGCAGCGCGCCGTCCGGCGAGACGCTGCTGGCAACTCACGAGGGCATCGGGCTCCCGGCTCACGCCGCCGTAATCGTGCGAAACTAATACGCGCATGGCCGAGATCGCATACGACTCCGTCGCCAAGGTCTACGACGACGGCACGCGGGCGGTGCATGACCTGAACCTCGAGATCGAGGACGGCGAGTTGATGGTGCTCGTCGGGCCGTCGGGCTGCGGGAAGACGACGGCGTTGCGGATGCTCGCCGGCCTCGAGGAGATCAGCGACGGTGAGATCAGGATCGGCGACCGCATCGTCAACGACCTGACGCCCAAGGACCGCGACATCGCGATGGTCTTCCAGAGCTACGCGCTCTACCCGCACATGACCGTCGAGCAGAACCTCGCCTTCGGGCTCAAGCTGAGGAAGCTGCCGAAGAGGGAGGTCAGGGAGCGCGTCCAGCGCGCCGCCAAGGTTTTGCAGATCGAGGAGTTCCTGAAGCGGAAGCCGCGGGCGCTCTCGGGCGGCCAGCGCCAGCGCGTCGCCATGGGCCGCGCGATCGTGCGGGAGCCGCAGGCGTACCTGATGGACGAGCCGCTGTCCAACCTCGACGCGAAGCTGCGCGTGCAGATGCGCGCCGAGATCCACCAGCTGCAGCGCCGGCTCGGGGTCACGACGATCTACGTCACGCACGACCAGGTCGAGGCGATGACGATGGGCGACCGCGTCGCGGTCATGAACGCCGGGCACCTGCTGCAGGTCGACGCGCCGCAGGTGCTCTACGACCAGCCCGTGAACGAGTTCGTGGCCGGCTTCATCGGCTCGCCGTCGATCAACCTCGTCGAGGCCCAGCTGGAGCAGGCGAACGGTGGCCTTGCCGTCGAGTTCGGCGGCCACCGCCTGACCGTCGACGAGCAGGCTGTGCGGAATCGCTCCGGCCTCAAGGACTATGCCGGCCGCACCGTCATACTCGGGATCCGGCCGGAGGACTTCGAGGACGCCAGCCTGGAGCCGGACACTCCGCCGGACCGCCGCGTGCAGGTCACCGCCGACCTCACCGAGCCGCTGGGGTCCGAGGTGCTCATCCACTTCGGGACCGAGGCAACGAAGGTGGTCTCGAGCGCCGTCGCCGCGGATGCCGGCGAGGACGCCGAGGTTCAGCTCGGCGGCGACGAGGGCGAGCCGAGCACGCACCTGGTCGCGCGCGTGAGCCCGAGGACGCGGATCGCCGTCGGGAAAGAGATCGAGCTCGCCGTCGACACCCGCCGGCTCTACTTCTTCGACCCCGAGACCCGAGACGCGATCTAGGGAGAGCTAGCCCTTGACCGCGCCGGCGGTCAGGCCGGCGAGGATCCGACGCTGCAGGATGAGCGTCGCGGCGATCAGCGGCAGCGTGACGACCACGGTCGCCGCCATGATCTGGCCCCACGGCACCTGGAAGGCGTTGCCGCCCTTCGCCGTGAACGAGGTGATCGCGACCGGCACCGTGTAGTGGGCAGGCGTCTGGATGAACGAGACGGCGTAGAGGTACTCGTTCCAGGCGGCGATGAACGCCAGCAGCCCGGTGGTGACGAGCCCCGGGGCGATCAGCGGCAGCAGCACCTTGTAGAAGACCTGCAGTGGCGTCGCGCCGTCGACGTAGGCAGCCTCCTCCAGCTCGCCGGGGAGGGCGCGCATGAAGCTCGTCAACACCCAGACCGTGAACGGCAGCGTGAAGATCAGGTACGTCAGGACGAGCGCGCCGAGCTTGTCGTAGAGGTGGAAGTTGCTGATCATCGTGTAGAGCGCTCCGAGGATCGCGATCTGCGGGAAGATCGTCATCGAGAGCATCAGGTAGAGCACGAAGCTGCGGCCGTGGAAGCGAAAGCGGCCGAGCGCGTAGGCGGCGAGTGAGCCGATCGCGAGCGAGATCAGCGTCACCGAACCGGCGACGATGGTCGAGTTCAGCAGCGCCCGCCGGAAGAAGCTCGAGTTCAGGACCTCGCTGAAGTTGGCCCATGTCGGGTCGGTCGGGAAGTACTTGATCGGCGTGGTGAAGAGCTCAGACGCCGGCATGAACGCCGAGCGCACCGCCCAGTAGAACGGGAACAGCGCATAGATGAAGATCGCCGCGATCAGGATCCAGAACGGGATCTTCAGCAGCGCTCGGCCGACCGGCGTGCGCCGGAACGCCCTCGACCTGCTGACCGGGCGGGCAGGCGCTCGTGCGGCCTCGGTCTCGGCGGCCGTGCTCATTCCTCCGTCACCCGCATCAAGACCATGTAGATGACGACGAACAGGGAGATGATCAGGAAGATCGCGACGCTGACCGCTGCCCCGTAGCCGACGTGGCCGTCACCGACGATCGTGCTCTGCGCATAGATGGCCATCGTCTGAGTGTCTTGCCGACCGCCGAAAAAGACGTAGAAGACGTCGAAGACCCGTAGCGCGTCGAGCGTGCGGAAGATCAGCGTGACGAAGATCGCCGGCCGCAGCAGGGGCAAGGTTATGCGCCAGAACTGCTGCAGCGCGCTCGCGCCGTCGACGGAGGCCGCCTCGTACAGATCGCGTGGGATCACCTGGAGCCCCGCGAGCAGAAGCAGCGCGACGAACGGCGTCGTCTTCCAGATGTCGACCGCGCTCACCGCCGCGAGCGAGGTGGCGGGGTCGGAGATCCAGGCGTGCGGGTGAGAGATGATGTGGAGCTTCATGAGGATGTCGTTGATGACGCCGAACACGTCATCGAGCATCCACTGCCACATCTTCGCCGCCACGACTGTCGGGATCGCCCAGGGCACGAGCATCACCGCGCGCATGGCGCCGCGCCCCTTGAAGCTCGAGTTGACGACGAGCGCGATGATCAGTCCCAGCACGAACTCGAACGAGACCGTGATCAGGGTGAACTTGATCGTCACCCAGACCGCGTGTCGAAAGATCGAGTCGTGCCAGAGCACGCGGTAGTTGTCCAGCCCGACCCATCTCGTCGGCTCGAGCCCCGCCAGGAACTCCTGGTTGGTGAAGCTCTGGTAGACGGTCTTGCCGAGCGGATACAGCGCGACGAAGGCGACGACCGCGAGCGCGGGCACGAGAAGGATCCAGCCGATGCGCGTCTGCCTGCGCTGGAGCTTCGTCCCGCGGCGGCGGCGACGGCGAGGAGCGGGTGCTGGGGTGGCTACCGTGCTCACGCGAATGAGCGAGGGAGGATGACAGGCGCCATCCTCCCTCGCTTCGACCTAGGTTCCTACTTCTGCTTGATGATCTGGTTGAGCTTCGACTGGACCCCGGGCAGCACATTCTTCGCAGGCGTGCCGTTGAGGATCTGGTTGATGCCCTGGTAGACGACCTTCGAGGCCTCGTTGTAGTGGGTCTTGAGGAACTTCGCCGGCCGCGTAACGCGCGGAACGCTGGCAATCGCGGGCTTCAGGTACGGGTTCTTCGCCCGGACCTGCTTGTCCTTGGCAACCGAGACGATCGTCGGCACGTTCGAGTTGGTCAGCGCGTCGAACTTCTCGACGGCCGGGCTCGTCATGTAGCGGACGAACTCGATCGAGGCGTCCTTGTGCTTCGAGAACTTCGAGACCGCGAGCTGCCACCCGCCGACGGTGCCGACCGACTTGCCCGTGCTGCCGTGCGGAAGCACGGCCACGCTGAACTTGCCCTTCACCTTCGAGCCGGTAGTCGCGCCGATCCCGTACTGGTAGGGCCAGTTCCGCGCGAACGCGGCATTCCCGTCGTCGAAGGCGTGCTCGGTCTGGTCCTCCTGGTACGAGGTGACGCCGCGCGGCGTGGTGTTGCCGATCTGGGCGCGCATGGCGTCCAGGATCGTCCGCGCCTTCGCGTTGTTGATGGTGGCCTTGCCGCCCGAGATCATCGTGCCGCCACCAGCAGACGCGATCCACTCGAGCGCGTTGCAGGTCAACCCCTCGTAGGCGTTGCCCTGGAAGACGAAGCCGTAGAAGTTCTTGTTCGTCTTCTGCTCTCCCGTCTGGATCTTCTTCGCCATCTTGAAGAGATCCCCCCAGGTCTTCGGCGGAGCCTTGTAGCCGTACTTCTTCAGCAGGTCGGTGCGGTAGTAGAGGATCCCGTAGTCCCCGAACCACGGCATGGCGACCAGCTTTCCGCCGATGGTGTCGTTCTGAACGATGCTCTGGATGTGAAGCTTGGCCTGCTTGCCCAGCTTCGGCTTGAGGTTGACCAGGTACGGCGCGAAGGCGCCCGGCCAGACGACGTCGACCATCGCAACGTCGATCGAGGACGACTTCTGCGAGAAGGCCCTCACGAGCTGCGAGTACGACTGATCCGATGCGGCCGGGTGCGGCACCACGTTCACCTTGATCCCCGTGTCCTTCGAGAACCGCTTGGCCAGGGCCAGGTCGCGCTTGTGGCCGTCGCCGACGGAGTCGCCGACGAACGTGATCTTCTGGCCGCCGTACTTCTTGCGGATCGCCTTTGCGTTCGGAACCTTCGGCGCGGCGATGGCCGTCGCCTTGTGGACACGCGCGGGCTTGTTGCTGCTCGCGGCGGCGACGCTGAGGGAGGCGACGAGCGCGATCGCGCCTATCACCCCCGCGAGGACTAGCAGTCTGCGGTGCTTCACTCTCCCACGTCCTTTCTGTAGACCCCTTGCCAGACGGCCAGTGCCGTCAACGTTGACCTCCCACATATGGTCAAGCAGGAAAACTATCGGTCTGCGAGCGGCTGCGCTACCGGCCGAGCGGCTCGCGCGCCGGCGAGCCGGCCAGGCGAGCCTTCAGGCGGAGGATCGCCTTCGTGTGGAGCTGGGAGACCCGCGACTCGGTCACGCCGAGGACCTCCCCGATCTCCCGCAGGGTCAGCTCCTCGTAGTAGTAGAGCGTGACGACCAGCTTCTCGCGCTCGGGCAGGCGCGCGATCGCCTCGCCGAGCGCCTCCTTCAGCTCGGTCTGCGCGAGCTCCGTCTGGGGCTCGGGCCCCTGCGTGTCCTCGATCGTGTCGATCAGGGCGACCTGGTCGCCGCCCGTAGAGGAGATCGTCCACAGCTCGTCGAGCGCCGCGATCGAGGAGCGGCCGATCTCGGAGAGGCTGTCGTCGAGATCGTCGGTGGTGATCCCGAGCTTCTCCGCGATCTCCTCGTCGGTCGGTGCCCGGTGCAGCTTGCGCTCGAGCTCCCCGATCGCGCGCTCGATGTCCCGGGCACGCGAGCGGACGGAGCGCGGCACCCAGTCCAGGGCGCGCAGCTCGTCGATGATCGAGCCCTTGATCCGGGCGATCGCGTAGGTCTCGAACTTGATGTCGCGGTTGGGGTCGAAGCGCTCGATCGCGCCGATCAGGCCGAGCAGCCCGTACGAGACGAGGTCGTTCTCGTCCACGTGAGCGGGGAGCCCACTGCCGAGCCGACCGGCCACGTACTTGACGAGCGGCGCGTAGGTGAGGATCAGGCGGTCGCGGACCCCCTGGTCCTTCGTCTTCGTGTACTCGCGCCAGAGGGCCTGGGTCTCGTCCTGAGCCACGCGTAGAGAATACGGCTCAGGGCCGCGGTTTCCTCAGGTTGCGCACGCTGAGGGTGAAAAGCCAGAGGCCGATTGCGGCCGCCGCGACAACCACGACGACGAGGCCGGGCTCGTCGCCGACGGCCTCCGCCGCGGCCGCGGCGATGCCTGCGAAGACGATCGCGAGCACGAAGAAGAGCGCCCCGAGCGATGTCCTGGGAGGCGGAGGAGCCACGCGGAGACTGTAAGGCGCCGCGGCTACAATCGGGCGCGCAACCCTAGGGGCGTAGCTCAACTGGCAGAGCACCGGTCTCCAAAACCGGGGGTTGCAGGTTCGAGTCCTGCCGCCCCTGCTGGCTTCTTGTCTGCATACCGGCCACTTCTGGTTGTCCGCAGGAAGTTCTCGGCGCATCGGGGGATCCTCCGATTCGATCTCAGAGGATCGACCGATGGCCTCCGCGCTCGGTCCCTCGGAAACTGCGCCGGAGCCGGGTGGTGTTTCCCAGACTCCCCCAAGTTGGCGCTTCGTCTCGCCTGCTAGGAGGGCCACCCGGCTCACTACCCCGATCATCGCGACTGCGTCGTTCTCGGCGATCCGCACGCGTGTAGCGTCTCCGCATGGCGAAGCCGAGCGTCGAGGAGATGTGGCGCCAAATGCTGCTGGGCGACTACCCGCGCCTGCAGCGGATGCGCAAGATCTGGGGCGCCCTGCCCTCGCCGCCCCGCTGCAAGCTCTGCAACGCCCCGTTCCGCGGCCCCGGCGGCGTCCTCATGCGCGCGCTCGCCTACGGGCCCTCGCCGCTCAACCGCCGGCTCTGCAAGTGGTGCATCCGCGCTGTGCACAAGCACCCGGGCGGCGCGGAGGTCGAGATCTCCGTCCTCTTCGCGGACGTCCGCGGCTCGACCGGGATCGCCGAGCGGATGGCCCCCGAGGAGTTCTCGCGCCTGCTGGCCCGCTTCTACGGCGCCGCGGCCGAGGTGATCGATGGCTGGGACGGCATCGTCGACAAGTTCGTCGGCGACGGAGCGGTCGCGCTCTTCATCCCCGGGTTCGCGGGCGAAGACCACGCACAGCACGCGATCGGGGCCGCGCGCGGGTTGCTCGAGCAAACCGGCAACGACGGCCCCGACCCCTGGATCCCGGTCGGCGTCGCAGTCCACACGGGCACGTCGTTCGTCGGCAGCGTCGGCGAGGGAGACGCGCGCGACTTCACGGCCCTCGGCGACACCGTCAACACGGCGGCACGCCTCAACGCGGCCGCGGCGGCCGGCGAAATTTTCGTCAGCGCGACTGCCGCGGCCGCAGCCGGCCTCGAAACGACGGGGCTCGAGCGGCGGACGCTGGAGCTGCGCGGCCGTGAGCAGGCGGCCGAGGCGTGGGTCGTGAGGCCCCGGGCGGCCGTCGCCGCCTAGCCTTCGGCGCGCGAGCAGCTTCCCGGAGTACGACCGCGGCTTTAGAGTCTGCGCCGTGACGGTGCTGACGTCGCAGGCCGCGCCCTCGGAGGAGTTCGACGAGCGGCGCGCCCGGATGGAGGAGCTGGTCGCCGAGCTGCGCGAGCGGACGGCCCAGGTCGTCCGCGGCGGCGGCGAGAAGGCGCTCGAGAAGCACCGCTCGCGCGGCAAGCTGACGGCGCGCGAGCGCGTCGATCGGCTGCTCGACCCCGACAGCGCCTTCCTCGAGCTCTCCGCGCTGGCGGCCTGGGAGGTCTACGAGGGCCAGGCGCCCGGGGCCGGGATCGTGACCGGGATCGGCGTGATCGAGGGCCGCGAGTGCGTGCTCGTCGCCAACGACGCGACGGTCAAGGGCGGCACCTACTTCCCGCTCACGGTCAAGAAGCACCTGCGCGCGCAGGAGATCGCCGAGCAGAACCGCCTGCCCTGCATCTACCTCGTCGACTCGGGCGGAGCCTTCCTGCCGCTGCAGGCCGAGGTCTTCCCCGACCGCGAGCACTTCGGGCGGATCTTCTACAACCAGGCCCGGCTGTCCGCGGCCGGGATCCCGCAGATCGCGGCGGTGATGGGCTCGTGCACCGCGGGCGGCGCCTACGTGCCGGCGATGAGCGACGAGACGATCATCGTCAAGGGCACGGGCACGATCTTCATCGGCGGCCCGCCGCTCGTGAAGGCCGCGACCGGCCAGGAGGTGAGCGCGGAGGAGCTCGGCGGCGCCGACGTGCACGCGCGGCTCTCCGGCGTGGCCGACCACTACGCCACCTCCGACGAGCACGCGCTCGCACTCGTGCGCGAGATCGTCCGCAACCTGAGCACCGCCCCGAAGGAGCCGCCGTGGGACGTGGCCCCGGCCGAGGCGCCGGCCGCCGACCCCGATGAGCTCTACGGCCTGATCCCGACCGATTTCCGCCACCAGGTCGACCCGCGCGAGCTGATCGCCCGGATCGTCGACGGCTCACGCTTCCACGAGTTCAAGGCGCTCTACGGCGAGACGCTCGTGTGCGGCTTCGCGCGGATCGAGGGCTACCCGGTGGGGATCCTCGCCAACAACGGCGTCCTCTTCGGCGAGTCTGCGGCGAAGGGCGCGCACTTCGTCGAGCTCGCCTGCAAGCGGCGCGTGCCGCTCGTCTTCCTGCAGAACATCACCGGCTTCATGGTCGGCAAGGAGTACGAGGCCGGCGGCATCGCGCGCGACGGCGCCAAGCTCGTGACTGCGGTCGCCTGCGCCGAGGTGCCGAAGTTCACCGTCGTCGTCGGCGGCTCGTTCGGCGCGGGCAACTACGGCATGTGCGGCCGCGCCTACTCGCCGCGGCAGCTCTGGATGTGGCCGAACGCGCGCATCTCGGTGATGGGCGGCGAGCAGGCGGCGACGGTGCTGACGATGGTCGGCGACGCGAATCCGGACGAGATCCGCGACAAGTACGAGGCCGAGGGCAACCCGTACTACTCGACCGCGCGCCTCTGGGACGACGGGATCATCGACCCGCTCGACACGCGCCGTGTGCTGGCGATGGGGATCGCGTCGGCGCTGAACGCTCCGATCCCGCAGACCACCTTCGGCGTCTTCAGAATGTAGGCATGGCGTACTCGATCGTTCACGTGCAGGACATCGAGGGCTCGGGCCCCGGCGGCGCTGTCCACTTCGTGCGGCGCGAGCTCGGCGTCGAGGCATTCGGAGTGAACTGGTTCGAGATCCCGCCGAACGCAGAGGGGTTCGAGCACGACGAGACGGAGACGCAGCAGGAGGAGGTCAACGTGATCGTCGCCGGGTCCGGCATCTACCGGATCGAGGGCGAGGACGTGCCCGTGAGCGTCGGGAGCTTCTTGCGCTTCGATCCCGGCACCACGCGTCAGCCTGTCGCCGGGCCGGACGGGATGACGATGATCGGCATCGGCGCCCGCCGAGGAAGCTACGAGCCGAGGGGGCCGTTTTGAACCACACGCTGGAGCTGAACGAAGACGAGCTGCGGCTGCTGCAGGCGGCGCTGCACTCACATCTCGACGACTTCGGGCACGAGGAGGCCGACGTCCTGCGCAAGATCAAGGAGCTGCTCGCGAAGCTGCCTACGCCCGGCGTTCCCGACGAGTGACGGTTCGGCTGCTGCTCTGGAACCTCGCAGACTCGAAGACGACCCTCGACGAGCTGCGCGCGAAGCTGCCCGACCTGTCCGAGGGCGACCGCTGGATCTCGGACCCGGTCGGCGACCGCTTCGGCCTGATCTCGTTCTCCGGCGAGGACGAGCCGGCCGCCGAGGCGCGGGCGCTGATCGGCAAGGACCCCGAGATCGGCGAGGAGTTCGAGCTAGAGGACTAGCGTCTCGGGGAAGCTCGCACCGCTCTCGAAGCGGTCGAGCCGGTACGGGCCGAGGTCGAGGCTCGGGCTTTCGCCGAGGATCTCCTCCGCCACCGCGCGGCCGACGGCCGGGGCCTGCATGAAGCCGTGGCCGCTGAAGCCACAGGCGGCGTAGACGCCGCCGGCGACCTCGCCGAGGATCGGGTGCGCGTCCGGGGTCATGTCGTAGAGGCCGGCCCAGGCGTCCTCGATCCTCGCCTCGGCAGCACCCGGGTAGCGGTGGTGGAGCCGCGCGAGACGGTCGTCGAAGAGCGATTCGTCGACGACCTCGTCGAAGCCCCAGCGCGGTTCGGGGTCGACCATCGCCAGCACGAGCCTCGAGCCGCGGCGGCGGAAGTGGAAGCCGCTCTCGGCCTCCAGCACCATCGGCAGCCGCTCGGGGAGGTCGAGCTCGCCGGTCGCCAGCAGCTGGCGGACGAGCGGGCGCACCGGCAGCTCCACGCCCCGCGCCTCCCCGACCTGTGCCGACCACGGCCCGCACGCGATCACCAGGGTGTCGGCCTCGAGCTTCGTCGCGTCGGAGCCCTCGCGCACCTCGAGGCCGAGCTTGGTCGCGCGGCGGACGAGCTCGCGGGTCACCGCCGGCGGGTCGGCCGTGCCGTCGGTCTTGCAGATCACCGCGCCGAGGACGTCGTCGCCGCGCAGGCCCTCGACGACGGATGGGTCGGCCGTCTCGACCGGGACGCCGAGCTCCTCCTGGATCGCGCGCCGCTCCTGGAGGGCGGCCAGACCGTCCTCGGTCGTGGCCACGAACAGGTAGCCGACCTGGTCGAAGAGCGGCGGGCCAAGCTCCTCGAAGAAGCGGATGCTCGCCTGTGCGAGCCGCACCTCCGCCGCGGTCGAGAATTGCTGCCGAACCCCGCCCATCGCCTTCGCCGTCGCCCCTCCCGCCACGCGTCCCCGGTCGGCGAGGACGACCTCACGGGCGCCGAGCGAGACCAGGTGGTACGCGACCGACGCGCCGATCGCGCCCGCGCCCGCTACGACGATTCGAGCCACGCGTCCAGCTCGCGCTTCTCGCCCTCGTGCAGCCGCCGTAGGGGCGCGCGCACGTCCTCCCGCACCGGCACGCCGCGACGGCCGAGGACGTACTTCGCGGCGGCCTGGAACGGGAAGCGGTCGAGCGCCGCGCGGAGGGCGCCGACGTCCCCGTCGCCCTCGCGGACGAGCGCGACGACCCGCTCTGGGAAGACCGAGCCGAGGCCCGAGACCGCCCCGGCGGCGCCGCGCTCCAGGCCGGCGCCGACGAGCTCCTCGGCGCCGACGAACACGTCGAGCCCTTCGAGCAAGTACGGCTCCACCGCCTCGAACGGCCTGTCGGAGACCTTCAGGCCTGCGAAGTTCGGCGCCTGCTCGCGCAGCCGCTCGAGCACTGGCACCGGCACCGCGTAGCCGCTGCGAGCCTTGAACTCGTAGACGTAGAAGGGCGTTGAGCCGGCCGCCTTCGCCGCGGCCGCGAGGTGGGCCAGCAGCGCCTCGTCGTCGAGCGCAAAGTACGGCGGCGAGATCACGGCCACCCCCGCAGCCCCGGCCGCGCCCGCGTGCTCGGCCAGCGCACAGGTCTCCGCCGTCGTCTGCGCGCCGCAATGGACGATCACCGGCAACGGCCCGGCCAGGAACAGCTCGGCCGCCCGGCGGCGCTCGGCCGCGGAGAGCAGGATCCCCTCCCCCGTCGTCCCGAGCGCGAGCGTCCCGTCGAGCCCGGCGGCGGCCAGGAACTCGAGGTAGGGCCCGAACGCCTCTTCGTCCAGGGCGGCGCCCTCGTCGCGGAGAGGCGTGACGGCGGCCGCGAGCGCTCCGCGCAACATCGCGAGCAACTTTACGATGGAAATCGATGCAGGCGCTGCGGGTCGAACAGGACGGCGATCTTCTCCGCGTCACGCTGGCGCGCCCGGACCGGCACAACGCGTTCGACGCGGAGCTGATCGAGGAGCTGACCGTGGCCTTCTCGGAGGTCGGCGACGACGTGCGCGCCGTGCTCCTCTCCGGCGAGGGCAAGAGCTTCTGCGCCGGGGCCGACGTCGACTGGATGCGGGGCTCGATCGAGCTCAGCTACGAGGGGAACGTCGCCGACGCGCGGCGGCTGCGGAAGATGCTGGAGACGATCGACTCGTGCCCCGCCCCGGTCGTGGCCCGCGTCCACGGGCACGCGCTCGGCGGCGGCTGCGGGCTCGTCGCGTGCTCCGACATCGTCGTCGCGGCTCCCGACACCGTGTTCGCGTTCTCCGAGGTGAAGCTCGGGATCATCCCGGCCGTGATCTCGCCGTTCGCGCTCGCGAAGATCGGCCCGAGCACGGCGCGGCGCTACTTCGTCACCGGCGAGCCGTTCGACGCCGGGACGGCGCTGCGGATCGGGCTCGTGCACGAGGTTGCCGAGGAGCTCGACGCGGCCGTCATGCGGATCGTCGGGCATCTGCGTAGCGCCGGCCCGGAGGCGGCGCGGCACGCGAAGAAGCTCGTCCTCGAACGTCCGGACGGCCTGGGCACCGAGCGCCGCATCGCCCAGCGCCGCACGAGCGACGAGGGCCAGGAGGGCCTGCGGGCCTTCCTCGAGAAGCGCGACCCGTCGTGGGTGTCGAAAAGCTCCTCGTAGCCAACCGCGGCGAGATCGCGCTGCGGGTGTTCCGCGCATGCCGCGAGCTCGGGATCGCGACCGTCGCCGTCGCGCCGGAGGACGACGCGGGGTCGCTGCACGCGCGCTCGGCCGACGAGACCGTGCGCATCTCGTCCTACCTCGACGCCGCCGAGCACATCCGCGCCGCCCGGGAGAGCGGCGCCGACGCCGTCCATCCCGGCTACGGCTTCCTGGCCGAGAACGCGGACTTCGCAGAGGCTGTCGGGGCCGCGGGGCTGACGTGGGTAGGGCCTCCACCGGAAGCGTTGCGGGCCGGCGGCGACAAGCTCGAGGCGAAACGCCTGGCGCGGGAGGCCGGCGTGCCCGTCGTACCGCAGGGCGAGCCCGAGGAGGTCGGCTTCCCGCTGATGGTCAAGGCGGCCGCGGGCGGCGGCGGGCGCGGGATGCGCGTCGTGCGCGAGCCGGCGGAGCTCGAAGAGGCACTCGCGGCCGCACGGCGCGAGGCGAAGGCCGCCTTCGGCGATGACCGCGTCTTCTGCGAGCGCTACGTCGAGCGGCCCCGCCACGTCGAGATCCAGCTCCTCGGGGACTCCCATGGCACCATCGTCGCGCTCGGGGAGCGCGAATGCTCCGTGCAGCGCCGCCATCAGAAGGTGCTCGAGGAGGCGCCCTCCCCCGCCCTCGATCCCGAGCTGCGGGCGCGGATGGGCGAGGCAGCAGTCGCCTTCGCGCACGCGATCGGCTACCGCAGCGCCGGCACGGCCGAGTTCATGCTCGACGGGCGCGACTTCTGGTTCCTGGAGCTGAACGGGCGCATCCAGGTCGAGCACCCCGTCACGGAGCTCGTCTCGGGCGCGGATCTCGTCGCCGAGCAGATCCGCATCGCGCAGGGCGAGCCGCTGCAGGCCGAGCCGCGCCTCGTCGGGCACGCGGTCGAGGTGCGGCTGTACGCGGAGGACCCGAAGACGTTCCTGCCGCAGACGGGCCGTCTCGAGCGGCTGCGGCTACCGGCGTCGGTCCGGGTGGATGCCGGGGTCGAGGAGGGCGACGAGGTCGGAACGTCGTACGACCCGCTGATCGCGAAGCTGATCGCGCACGGCTCGACGCGCGAGGACGCGCTCGACCGGCTCGCGCGGGCGCTCGCGCAGACGGAGGTGGCCGGGGTCGTCACCAATCTGTCCTTCCTGCGCTGGCTCGTGGCCCACCCCGCGCTGCGCGCCGGCGAGACGACGACCGCCTTCCTCACCGAGCACCCGCCGCTCTCGGCGCCGCCGCTGCGCCTGCCGGACCGCCCGTGGCGCGGCGGCTTCCGGCTCAACCTGCCCCCGCCTCCGCCCGCCCCGCCGCCCGATGCCGAGGCCTCGATCGATCACGGCGGTGCGCACGAGCAGAGCTCGCTGACGGCGCCCATGCCCGGGACGGTCATCCGCGTCCTGGTCAGCGAGGGCGACGCCGTGCAGCCGCGGCAGCCGCTCGTCGTGCTCGAGGCGATGAAGATGGAGACGCCGATCGTCTCCCCCTACGAGGCCGAGGTGCGCGCCGTCCACGTGCGGGAGGGCGACCAGGTGGCCGGCGGGACCGTCCTCCTGGAGCTGGAGGAGTGACTAGAAGAGCTTCTGAAGCTTCATCGCCTGGCCCATGTCCCCCTTGACCTTCAGCTTGCCGGACATGTAGGCCGCGGTGGGATTCTGCTCGCCGTTGGCGATCTTCAGGAACGTCTCCGAGGAGGTCGAGATCGTGCAGTCGGCCTCGCCCCCGTCCTCGGTCACGGTGACCTTGCCGTCGTCGACGTCCACGAGCCACGAGCCGGCGCCGTCGATGTCGAACGTGTAGCGCGCGGTCATCCCCGCCGCCTTGGCCGGGTCGATGCGTGACTCCAGCGTCTCGAAGAACTCTCTCGGGCTCTCTGGCATCGGCGCGAGATTACAGAACCGGCTCGGGCTCGAGGCGGCGGTGCGGACGCGTCGAGGGCAGCGCCGCCGCGAGCGCGACGGCCACCAGCGGTGCGGCGGCGGCCGCGTACATCGCCGCGCGCAGGTCGACGGAGTCCGCGAGCGCGCCGAGGGCGACGGCCGCGATCCCGCCCAGGCCGATCGAGAGGCCGATCGAGAGCCCGGAGGCCATCCCGATCCGCGAAGGGAGGTACTCCTGGCTCATCACCATCGTCACGCCGAAGGTGCTGATCACGGAGACGCCGACGAAGGCGAGCGCGATCGCGCCGGGCACTCCGCCGACGGCCACGTAGACGAAGATCAGCGGCGCGGTCGCGACGCAGTTCGCCAGCAGCACCGGCTTGCGGCCGAAGCGGTCGGCGAGCGGGCCCGCGGCGAGCGTCCCCACGCCGCCGGCGAGCAGCATCAGCGAGAGCAGGTGCGCACCGTGCGCCTTCGAATGGCCGAGCGAGACCTCCCAGAGCGGCACGAAGGTGATCAGGCCGAACCAGGCCACGCTGCGAAAGGCGATCACGCCGAGCAACAGCGCGAGCGCGCCGGGCCGGTCCTCGCCGCCCGCCGCCGCGGGCCCGCCGGGCTTCGGCGCGAACCCGGCGAGAAACGGCATGGCGAGGAGCAGCGCGCCGGCGACCGCGAGCACCGGCAGCGCCAGCAGCAGCCCGCCGGTGAGGCCGAGCGCGAGCACGAGAGGCGTCGTCGCCGTCGGGCCGAGCGCGTAGCCGACGTTGCCGCCGATCGAGAAGAGGCTCATGCCGCTCGCCCGCTTGCTCCCGCTCGCGTAGGCCGCGAACTTCGAGCCCTCCGGGTGGAACGCGGCGACGCCGAGGCCCGAGACGACGACCAGGAGGAGCACGAGCCAGTACGCGGGCGCCGCCGCCGCGAGTGCGATCCCGATTCCCGCGAGCGCCACGCCGGCGGGGAGCAGCCAGATCGCGCCCCTGCGGTCGGACCACGCGCCAAACAGCGGCTGGATGAGCGACGAGGAGGCCGTCGACGCGAGCATCACGGCGGCCGCAAGCGTGTACGAGAGGCCGAAGCGGTCGACGAGGAACGGCAGCAGCGCCGGCAGCGCACCGTTGGCGAAGTCCGTCGCGAAATGGCCGGCCGAGAGCGCCGCCATCGCCCGCCTGTCGAGCTCCGTGCGCACGGTGCGAGACTAGCTGCGGAAAACCCCGCACCCGGATCAGGGATCATGCCGATGAAGGCCCCGCAGAGAGCACCCCACACTGCCGGCAACGACGGGAGGTGGACGACATGGAAGGCGCGCGCAGCAAAGTCCTGATCGTCGGCGGCGGCGTGGCCGCGCTCGAGGCAACACTGGCGCTGCACGAGCTGGCGCCGGAGCTCGTGGAGGTCGAGCTCGTCGCACCTGAGCAGAACTTCGTCTACCGGCCGCTGCTCGTCGCCGAGCCGTTCGGCCCTGGACAGGTTCGGACGTTCCCGCTGCGCCGGCTCGCGGAAGGGGCGGGCGCCACCTTCACCGAGGCGATCGTCACCGGCGTCGACTCCGACGAGCACGTCGTCCGCACCGCGGCGGGCGACGAGCTGCCCTTCGACCTGCTCCTGCTCGCGCCGGGCGCCGTGCCCGTCGCGGCCGTCACGGGCGCCCTCTGCTTCCGCGGCCCGACCGAGGCGGCCGCGCTCAGGCAGTTCCTCGACGACGCGTCGACGGGGTCGATCGACCGGATGACGTTCGCCGTGCCCGCGGGCGCGAGCTGGACACTGCCCCTCTACGAACTCGCGCTGCAGGCCCGGTCGTACCTCGTCGACGAGGGCGCCGTCGGCGTCTCGATCGCGATCGTGACACCGGAGGACGCACCGCTCGCGCTCTTCGGCGGCACGGCGAGCGACGCGGTGCGCGAGCTGCTGGAGACACGCGGGATCGAGCTGTCGGTCTCGACGACCCCGCTCGCGTTCGCCGAGGGCGGCCTCTCGGTCGCGCCGACCGGGGTCCTCCCCACCGATCGGGTCGTCGCGCTGCCGCGGCTCGAGGGACCGCGGCTCGCAGGCGTGATCCACGACGCGAACGGCTTCATCCCGACCGACGACCACGGGCAGGTCGCCGACGAGATCGACGTCTGGGCCGCCGGCGACGCCACGCGCTTCCCGCTCAAGCAGGGCGGCATCGCCGCCCAGCAGGCCGACGCGGTCGCCGAGGCGATCGCCGCCCGCGCCGGCGCGCCACTCGAGCCGCGCCCGTTCCGGCCGGTGCTGCGCGGGCTGCTGCTGACTGGTATGGCGCCGCGCTTCCTACGCGCCGAAGCCGGCACGGCGACCTCCGCGATCGACACCGAGCCGCTCTGGTGGCCGCCGGCGAAGATCGTCGGCCGCTACCTCGCGCCGTTCCTTGCCAAGCACCTCGGGCTCTCCAAGGTCCTGCCAGACGCCGCTCGGGCCGCGGCGCTGCCCGTCGAGGTCGAGCTGACCGCGACGAGCCATGGAACCTGGTCGGAGATGTAGCTAGGCCGCGGCGTGGGCCGGCTGTGCCGGCGGCAGGTGACGGTCGATCAGCGCGTGCCCGAGCTCCCACTGCGCGCGGGCGATCTGGAGGCGGTTGCGCTCCAGGGCAGACTCGCCCGCGCCGCCCTCGCGGAGTCGCTGCCGCTCGGCGACCAGCTGCGCGATCCGCGCCTCGAGCTCGTCAGCGCTCGCAGGAGTCCGGCTCCGCCGAAAGCGGGCCGGTCGCAGGTGTCGAAGTGACGTGCCGCTCGTCACCAGACCTCTATCGGCACGACGGCGCCGGAGGCGTATCCCCCTCATGCGGCCGCAGCCTACGGAGGTGGTCGGCTAGCATCGCGCCGCCATGCAGGTCGAGGTCCAGGCAGTTGCGCCGGAGCAGGTGGAGGCCGACGTCCTCGCGGTGCCGCTGGCCGGCGGCGCGGGCGGAGAGGGCGCCCTCGCGCAGCTGGACGGCCCGCTGGACGGACTCCTGACGCGGCTCGCCGGCGAGGGTGAGCTACGCGAGGAGATCGGCCGCGCCGCGATCGTGCACGTCGACGGCAGGCTCGGCGCGCGCCGCGTCGCCGGAGCGGGCGTCGGCCCGCGCGACCGCGTGGACGCCGACGCGCTGCGTACAGCGGCCGCGGCCGTCGCCCACGCCGCGGGCGGCTTCGCGGAGCGGATCGCGTGGGCGATCGACGAGTCCCTACCGCTCTCGCCCGCCGACCAGGCGCGTGCGCTCGTCGACGGGACGTTGCTCGGCGCCTACGAGCCGGCGCGCTGGAAGCGCGACGAGGAGCCGGCGAAGCTGGCCACGCTCGTCCTCTGCGGCGACGCGGACGGCCTCGTCGAGGCCGCGGCGCGCGCGGCGACGATCGCCGAGTGGACGAACCGGGCGCGCGACCTCGTCAACAGCCCGCCGAACGAGACCACCCCCGAGCGGCTGGCCGAGCGCGCGCAGGAGATCGCCTCCTCGGCCGAGCACCTGACCGCCAAGGCGCTGGGTCCGGAAGAGATCCGCGAACAGGGCATGGGCGCCTTCGCCGCGGTCGCGCAGGGAAGCGACAACCCACCGCGCCTCCTGGTGCTGCGCTACGACCCGCCCGAGCCCGCGGGCGGCGACCTCGTGCTCGGCCTCGTCGGCAAGGCGATCACCTTCGACACCGGCGGCATCTCGCTCAAGCCGGCGCTGCACATGGAGGACATGAAGGGCGACATGGCGGGCGGAGCGGCCGTGATCGAGGCCACCGGCGCGATCGCGGAGCTGGGCCTGCCGCTGCGCGTCCTCACGGTCGCGGCGGCGACGGAGAACATGCCGAGCGGCCATGCCTACCGGCCCGGCGACATCATCACGGCGGCGAACGGCAAGACGATCGAGGTCACGAACACCGACGCCGAGGGCCGGCTCGTGCTCGCCGACGCGCTCTGGTACGCGCGCGGCCAGGGCGCGACGCACATCCTCGATCTCGCCACGCTGACCGGTGCGATGGAGGTCGCGCTCGGCGACTTCTACGCGGGGATCTTCGCCAACGAAGACCCGTGGCGCGACCAGGTGGTCGAGGCCGGCGAGGCGAGCGGCGACCACGCCTGGCCGTTCCCGATGCACCCGCGCTACCGCCGCTACGTCGACTCGGTCTTCGCGGACCTGAAGAACTCTTCCGACCTGCGTCAGGCCGGCGCCGTGCTCGCAGCCGCGTTCCTGGAGGAGTTCGCCGGCGAGGGGCCGTGGGCGCACGCGGACATCGCCGGGCCCGCCTTCCTCGAGCGCTCACGCGGCGACTACCTCAGCCAACGCGGCGGTACGGGCTACGGCGTCCGCCTGATCGTCGAGCTCGCCTCCAGACTCGCGGCGTGAACTTCGACCTCTCGTCCGAGCACGAGCTCGTCCGCTCGACCGTGCGCGAGTTCGCCGAGCGGCGGGTCGCGCCCGTCGCCGCGGAGCTCGACCGCGAGCATCGCTTCCCGTACGAGCTCGTCGCCGAGTTGGCCGGGCTCGGGCTGATGGGAATGCCCGTGCCGGAGGAGTACGGCGGGGCCGGCACCGACACGCTCTCCTACGCGATCGCGGTCGAGGAGCTGACCCGGATCGACTCGTCGGTCGCGATCACGCTGGCGGCGCACACCTCGCTCGGGACGATGCCGATCCTGCTCTTCGGCAGCGAGGAGCAGAAGCGGGAGTGGCTGCCCGACCTCGCGGCGGGGCGCAAGCTCGCGGCCTTCGGGCTCACCGAGCCGGGCGCCGGCTCGGACGCGGCGGCAGCGCGCACCACCGCCGACCTGCGCGACGGCGAGTGGGTGGTCAACGGCTCGAAGATCTTCATCACCAACGCGGGCACCGACATCACCGCCTGCGTGACGATCACCGCGCGCACCGGCGTGGACGAGATCTCGAACCTGATCGTCCCGAACGGGACGCCCGGCTACGAGATCTCGGCGCCGATGGACAAGCTCGGCTGGCGCGCCTCCGACACGCGCGAGCTCTCGTTCCGCGACTGCGCCGTGCCGGAAGGCAACCTGCTCGGCGAGCGCGGCCAGGGCTTCCGCCAGTTCCTGGAGATCCTCGACGGAGGCCGCATCTCGGTCGCCGCGATGGGCGTCGGCCTGGCCCAGGGCGCCTACGACCTCGCCTTCGCCTACGCACAGGGGCGCGAGCAGTTCGGCCGGCCGATCTCGACGTTCCAGGCCGTGCAGTTCCAGCTCGCCGACATGGCGGTCGAGATCGAGGCCGGACGCGCGCTGACCTACAAGGCGGCGTGGCTCAAAGACGAGGGCCGCCCGTTCGCGAAGGAGGCGGCAATGGCGAAGCTCTTCACGGGCGAGCTGTCACACCGGGTCGCGAACGCGGCGCTGCAGATCCACGGCGGCTACGGGTTCATGGAGGAGTCCGCGATCGCGCGGCTCTACCGCGACCAGAAGATCCTCGAGATCGGCGAGGGCACGAACGAGGTGCAGCGGATGGTCATCGCGCGGCACCTCGGTCTTTGACCGCCTCGCGGCCGCGCGCGCGCTTGAGCCACCGCCCCGGCACGAGCACGATCAGCAGGAAGAGCACGCCCGCAGCGGCGATCAGCAGTCGGTCGCGCGTCGCCGTGCTCCTGTGCTCGAAGGTCGGCAGGGTGATCCCCTGCGAGGCGGCCAGGGCCCTGACTGCGCGGGTGGTCGACCGCGTGAGCGCGACCGGCGTCTTCCCCGCCTTCACCGCGGCCAGCGCCTGCTGTTCCTTTGCGACCGGCTTGCGGCCGTGGTAGACGCCGAACCCCGAGGGCATCGCGATCAGCAGCCGCTTGTTGTAGACGAAGGCGAGCTCGCTGCCGAGGAACTTCGCGTAGTCCTGTGGGTGGCCCCAGAGGCTGACCGCGGTGCCGAGGTCGCCGGTGAACGGGATCAGTGCGACGCGGATCAGGTAGCCGCGCTCGTTCGCCGCGGCGACGGTCTTCGTCAGCTGCTCCTGGTCGGATTGCGGCACCGGCACCTCGGGGCCGATAAAGACCTGCTTGGTGATCAGCACGTCGCTCGCCGGGTCGCCGTTGGCGCGCGCGGCGGGAACCGCGACGAGCCCGGCCGCCGCGGCGACGAGAAGCGCCCCCCTCATCGGCCTTCGAGCGCCCGCTGCGCCTCCTCCTCCTCGGAGAGGAGCCGCATCAGGAAGTAGGACAGCGCCGCGAAGAAGACGATCATCTGCTCGCCGTTCATCAGGATCCCGCCGAGGTTCTGGTCCTTCTCCGGCGAGAGGCCCCAGAGGCGCGGCGCCGCCTCGTAGAAGCCGTAGAACGCGCTCGCGGAGAAGATCAGCGCCAGCGAGAGGAAGGCCGAGCCGACGTATGCCGCGCCGAGGTAGACGAGGCGCACCGCGCTCGAGAGGCGCTGCGGCAACTCGGAGAACACCGGCCACCAGAAGACGAGCCCCGCCGCGAGCAGCAGGGCGTGCTCGACGTTCAGCAGCCACGGGTGCCGCAGGGCGTAGTCGTAGAAGGCCGGCAGGTGGACGCCGTACCAGACCGCAAGCCAGACTGGCAGCGCGACGCGCGGGCGTGTGACCGCCGCCAGCCAGCGGCCGCCGCGCTGCGCGACCGCCGCCCGCATCGCCGGGGTCAGGCCGAGCACGAGCAGCGGCGGAGCCCAGTCGGCGACCATCACGTTCTGCAGCAGGTGCACGAGGAGCAGGTAGTGCACCGCGATCGTCTCGAGCGGTGAGTTGAGCGACGCGGCGACCAGGAGGATCCCGATCGCGAACAGCGTCGCGCGCAGCGGCGAGGGCCGTTCGACCGTTCGGGCGAGGCGCACGTAGCCGTAGACCGCGGCCGCCGCCAGCACCAGGAAGACCGGCTCGAAGCTGAACGAGGTCGAGGCGGGCACGGTCACGCGATCGCGGGCTTGCGCGACCGCTCGCGGAGGTACGGCCGCAGCAGCAGCGCGACGCAGATGCCGAGCGTGAGCAGCTGTTCGACCATCATCACGGCACCCGCGAGCTGCTGGTCGGTGAGCGCCGAGAGCCCGTGCGCGCCGGTGTAGCGGTCGTAGGCGGGGCTCGTGAAGAGAAGCGCGTCGACGATCGGCTGCGCCAGCACGAGCATCGCGAGCGCGAAGAAGACGCGCTGCGGGCGGCGCAGGCGGCCGTGCCGCGCGGGGTCGACGAGCTGCGTCCAGGCAAGCGTCCCCGCGACGACGAAGCTCAGGTGCTCGAGGCTGTGCACGAGCGGGTGCGCGGCCGCGTAGTCGTAGGCGGCCGGCACGTGCCAGGCGAGGAACGCGACCGCCCAGAGCCCGAGGCTGACGAGCGGCACCAGCAACAGCGAGAGGAACGCGCGCAGCGGCCCGAACGAGGCGAGCGGCCGCAGCAGCAGCGGCGGGAGCAGGAAGAAGAGCAGCGGCCCGCGCACCGCGACGACGAGCAGGGCCGGGGCGGCGTCCCCGATCAGGACGTGCTGGAGCATGTGCGCCGAGAGCAGCTCCTCGTCGCCCACGTGGTCGAGCGGCGAAACGAGTGGGAGCACGAGCAGCGCGAGGCCGGCCGCGAAGAGCGCGGCACGGCTCCAGGGCGCGTGGTTCGGGCGGCGGCGGTGAAGCCGGAGGAACGCCTGCGCGAACAGCACGGCCGCGAGTGCCGCGCCGACGAGCACAGCCGGCGGCGTCTCCCAGGAAGCGGACAGGTGGGCGCTCGGCACCGCGAGTCAGGGTAACGGTTGACACGCCCTCCCACCTGTCGTGATCCTGCCTGCAGATGGGGCGCTTCCTGCTCGCGTGCTGCGCGCTCGTCGTCCTCGCCGGCTGCTCGTCCTCCTCGCGGCCGAGCGCGCCGACGGTGGCGCCTGCGCGGACGTTCTCGCTCGCCAGGTTCGCGCCCGCGCGCGTCGCGCAGGCGGGGCCGGCGACGATCTCGTTCACGATCCGCCAGCCCTCGGGCACGCCGCTCACCGCCTACCGCCGCGGCTCGGGGCCGCACACCGGCATCCACCTGATCGTCGTCCGCCGCGACCTCGGCGTGATCATCCACCGCCATCCGCCAATCGGCGCGGACGGGCGCGTCTCGGAGACGATCGACTTCCCGACGCCGGGGCCCTACCGCGTGCTCGTCGACGCCTATCCCGCCGGGAAGGACCTGCCGCGCAACTTCCAGCTCCACGACGACATCCGGGTGGCCGGTTCCTATCGCCCGCAGCCGCTGCCCGCGTTCGAGTCGAGTCAGGCGGTCGACGGGTATCGAATCACGCTCCGCGCGCCGCAGAGGTTGCACGCGATCGAGGCAGCGACGCTCGCGGCGAGCGTCCGGGACCCGGCCGGGAAGCCGGTGCGGTTCAAGCCCTGGTACGGCGCGCTCGCGCACGCGATCTTCTTCCGCGCCGGTTCGCTCGACTACTTCCACACACACGTCTGCGGCCCATCGACGCCGGGCTGCACGAGCGTGCTCGGCGGCGCAACCGTCGTCGGCCACCCCGCCGGGCCCGGGAAGCTGAACGTCGGCCTGTTGCTGCCGGTCGCCGGCACCTGGCGGCTGTTCCTGCAGTTCCGAGACCGCGGTCGCGTCGTGACCGCCCCCTTTACCCTGAAGGTTCGGTGAGCGCCTCGTCACTGTCAGTCGATTCGGTGAAGGACGTCGCGGCATTGCCGGCGACGCCGCGGGCTTCGGTGCGATGAGAGCCCGGTTCCTGCTCTGGCCGGCCGCGGTGGCGCTGCTCGTGCTCTGCGCCCGCGCGCTCGCCTACGCGCTCGCGCCGAGCCCGCTTGCCCGAGTGCTCGAACGCTCGGCCGGCGGCCCCCGGCTCGTCACGGTGGCGCTGGTCTCGCTCGGGCTCGCCGCGACGGCGTCGACGCTCCTCGTCTGGCTCGCGTCGCTCGGTGTGCGCGAGCGGGCACGCCTCCGCCCCGAGCGGGTGGCTCCGGAGCTGCGACTGCGGCGGCTCGCCCTCCGGGCCGTCCTCCTGTACGGCGCCAGCGCCCTCGCCTTCGCGTGCTTCGAGTCGTACCTGCACTGGCGCGCGGGGCTCGGCTTCCACGGTCTCTCGTGCCTCGTCGGGCCCGTGCACCGGAACGCGATCCCGCTGCTGGCCGCGCTCTCGCTGCTCGCGGCCGCGCTCGCCGAGGCCGCCGGGCACGTGCTCGCGTGGATGCGCGTCGTCGTCCGCGAGCTGCGGCGCCGCCGTCTCGTCTCCAATCCGCTTCCTCTCCCCGCCGCCGCGACGGCCGCGCCCGTCGTGCGGGTTGCAGGCGCGCGGCCGCGACCGCGCGCGCCGCCGGTCCCGGGCTGACCCGGACCCAGCGGAAGCGAAAGGAGACCGATGAGAACCGCGCTGCTTGCCGCCGCGGCGGCCGCAGTCACCCTCGTGCTCGCGAGCCCGGCGTTCGCGCACGCGATCCTGAGCCCGCCCATCGCGAAGACCAAGGCGGACCAGCAGTTCACGCTCTCGGTGCCGACCGAGGAGGAGGGCGCGACGACGACTCGGGTCGAGCTGGCCGTGCCGGACGGCTTCGCGATCGACTCGTTCGAGCCGAGCCCCGGCTGGACGCGCTCGGAGCAGGCGAGCGGCTCCGGCGAGGGGCGCCTGATCCGGAAGGTCACGTGGAGCGGCGGCAAGGTGCCGACCGGCGAGGACGCCGTCTTCCGCTTCGACGGCAGCCTCGACTCCGCGAGGACGTACGAGGCCACGGTGCGGCAGACGTACTCGAACGGCAAGGTCGTCGACTGGAGCGGTCCCGAGGGCTCCGACACCCCGGCGCCCAGGATCGAGGGCGTCTCGTCGCTCGGCGGCGGATCGAGCTCGACGCTCTCGGTCGTCGCGCTCGTCGTCGCCGGGATCGCCGTGCTGCTCGCGATCGTCGGGCTGGCGACGAGAGGGCGCCCGCTGGCGTGAGGCGCGCCGGCCTGCTCGCGCTCCTCGCGGCGGTGGCGCTCGCGCTGCCGGCCTCCGCCTGGGCGCACGCCGCGTTGCTGCGAACCGCCCCGGTTGCGAGCCGGACGATCAACGCGGCGCCGCCCGAGGTGCGGCTCACCTACAGCGAGCCGGTCGAGCCTCGCTTCGCGATCGTCTCCGTCACCGAGGCGACCGGGAGACAGGTGACGAGCGGCGAGCCGGTGGGCGCGCCGGGCTCGCCGCAGACGCTCGTCACGCCGTTGCGCCGCGTCGGCGAGGGCTGGTACCTCGTCTTCTGGCGCGTGATCTCCGCGGACGGGCATCCCGTGCGCGGTGCGTTCACGTTCGCGGTCGGGCCGAACCCGGGGCCGCCGCCGCAGTTCCGCGTACCGTCGCTGAGCGAGACGGCGACGACGACCCGGCTCCTCGTCGCGCGCTGGGTCGTCTTCCTCTCGCTGCTGTGTGCGCTCGGGCTGTTCGTGCTGCGCGCGCTGATCGTGCGGCCCGTCGTGCGTGCGGCGCCCGGCTGCTCGCTGCGCCCGGTGAACGCCGCCTTCGCGGTCGCCGTGGTCGTCGCGCTGGTGGCGACGCCGATCTACGTCCTGCTCGCGACGGCGCAGTTCACCCTGCGTTCGTTCTGGGATCTCGCCGACGTGGTCCCGTCCGCGCGTTCGTCCGGGTTCGGTAGGGACTTCCTCGACCTCGAGCTCGTGCTGGCGCTGTTCGCGGTCGCCGCGGCCGCCGCGCTGTTCGTCGACCGGCCGGAGCGGAGCCAGCGCTCCGTGGCCGAGCTGCTCGCGCTGCCCGCCGCGCTCGCGAGCGGGGCGGCCGCGCTCCTCCTTCCCGCGCTCGCCGGCCACGCCGGCCAGAAGTCGCCGCGCGGACTCTCGCTGCCGCTCGACGCGGCCCATCTCGCGGCGGCCTCGATCTGGCTCGGCGGACTGGTCGGCCTGCTCGTCTTCTGGCTCTCAGTCGGCCGCGCCACCCGGCCCCCCGCGCTCGCGTACGTGGTGCCGCGCTTCTCCGCCGTCGCGTTCGGGTCGGTGCTGCTACTGATCGGCACGGGGATCGGGCAGTCGCTCGAGGAGCTGCCGACCTTCGCCTCCCTCTGGCAGACCTCGTACGGCCACGCCCTGATCTGGAAGCTCGCGCTGCTCTCGGGCGCGCTGCTGCTCGCGGCCGTGAACCTCGCCCGGACCAAGCCGCGGCTCGCCGGCGGCGACGCCTCCGCCCCGCTCCTCCTGCGGCGGCTCGTGCAGGGCGAGATCGTCTTCGTCGCAGCCGCGCTCTTCGCCGCGGGGGTGCTGGCGAGCCTCGCGCCGCCTTCGAGCGCGCTCGCGCGCGTGCAGGGCGTCGCCGCCCGCGTCGGCCCGGGTCCTGTCTCGCAGGTAATCGCGAAGGACCCGTACCGGGTTCACGTGCGGGTGACACCGAACCGCGCCGCGGTCGAGAACGCCTTCTCGGTCTCGCTCACCCGCGACGGCCAGCCCGTGCGCGGCGCCGAGGTCGTGACGCGCTTCGACATGCTCGACATGGAGATGGGCGAGCAGAGCTACCGCCTCCGCGAGCGGCGCCCCGGCGTCTTCGAGCACTCGGCCCCTGCGCTCGTGATGGTCGGCCACTGGGCGCTGCAGTTCGAGGTCACCCCGCCCGGGTCGAAGCCCTTTGTCGTCACGCTGCTCGACAAGGCGAGCGGATGAGGCTCAGGCTCGCGATCGCACTCGTCGGCCTGGCCGCCGCGGCCTCCGCGTGGCTCGTCGTGATCGACGCGCTACGACGGACGCTGTAGCCGGATCGTCCACGGCTCGATCGTCTCGACCACGAGGTGCGTCTCGCTCCACGGATCGCGGGCCCACGTAGCGCGGACGGCGTCCTCCGACTCGGCCTCGACGGCGTGGACGACCCGCCCCTCGTCCCCAACGGGGCCGCCGAGGACGATGAAGCAGTCGTCCACCAGCGCGTCCATGTAGGCGGCATGCTCTTCCCAGCCGGTCTGCTCCTCGAGCGGCCGGCCCGGTAGCCAGTCGGGGCCGGCTTGGCGCAGGACGACGTGGAACATCGGCATGCCCGTGTTCTACCGCGGAGGCGGCCTGATCGCGAGCGGTCGGTCGAACTCGAGGTAGCGGTGCGTCATGAAGTGAGCGGCGGCGACCATGCGCAGCCGCAGCGGGCGATACGTGCGCGAGTCGATCCAGGCGGTGAACCAGGCAGGCGTGCTCGGGTTCGCGAACGAGACGACCCACACCGGGCGGCCGCCGACGCGTCCGTCACGCAGCACATAGGCGTTCGTCGCGCGCGAGCCCCACGCGGGCTCGGGCACGCGCAGCCGCGGAAGCTGCTGCGACCGTCGCCACGGTGCGCCCGGTCGGTCGCGGTCCCAGCGCCGCTCGCCGAGCACGATCGCCGAGGCGCCACCGCGGATCGTGTACGCGACCTCGTCAGGCGCCTGCAGCCGCCAGGTCGTCAGCAGCCCACCCTTCGGGCCCGAGCGCAGCGACTCGACGTAGACGAGGCTCTTCAGCGCTCGCGTCACGCGGGCGGCCCGCGCCACGACCGCGGCGGCAGGGCGCGCGCGCGGGGGGACGTGGAAGACGACGGGCTTGCTGCCGCTCGGGCGCACCTCGACGCGCGCGGAGCGCGGCGCGCGAGCCGAGTAGCAGCCGTCCCCGCAGGGCCGTGCCGGTACGACGCGCCCCCCGGCCGCGAACGCCACCTTCAGGCCGGAGAGCGGCCCGCCGTCCGGCGAGAGCACCGTCGCCGTCAGCCGCCCCCGCCCGAGTGCGAGCGCAACGGCGCGGCTCCCCGACTCGCCCGCGAGCACGAGCGCCCCGGGCGGCGGAGGCGGCGGGTTCACCACGCCCACCGTCAACGCGCGGCGCGAGACGCCGGAGCCGCTCGAGCAGCCAGCGGCGACGAGCGACGCGACGGCGAGGGTCGCCCCGAGCGCGGAAGGGAACCGGCGGCGCACGCCGATACGGTAGCCCCGGGCGAGCATCAGGGAATCCACTGACGCGGGGCCGGGAAAGCACCGATGGCGCCCGCCGGTGGGGGAGGCACGATGGGCAGTGCGCTAAGTCCGGATCGCAAGTAGGACGAAGCTCCGGCGAGAAGGGCTAGGAAGAACCCCCGACTCCTCCCCGGCGAAGTGGACGAACGCGACACCGGCTCAACGAAGAGTCAGAGAGGGCCCAGGGAAACCTGGCCCTCTCTCTTTGCGCGAACGCTTGCGCCGTTACGCAGCCGTGTAGAGCAGTCGCAGCGTCAGATCCACGGAGAGGCCTTGCCGGAGAAGCTGCACCGCCTCCTCGTCCGGAACCTCCACCTGTGCCGCGAGGACGAGCGCACCGCAGGGCGGGGCACCCGCGTCGAGGAACAGGTGCAGCCGCCTGCGGAGCAGGCATTCCGCCTCGTCCGTCGTCAAGAGCTCGAACTCTGCCGCAGTCACCGGCCTCCCTTCGTAGCCGCAATGCCGGGGGCCTCAGGTATCGGCGCGAGGCGACGCCGTGCGTCTCCCCCGTACGGGGGCATCGACCGCGGCCGGCGCCAACAGCTCCACGACGCGCGCCGCGCGGTAGTCGAAGATCTCGTCCAGCAGCGGCCGGACGAACCGGTCGACGAGCCGCGCGAGCTGGCCGCCGGGCACGCGGTAGCGGACGTGGTCGTAGATCTCCGTCCCGCCCTCGACCGGCGCGAGCCGATGAGTGTGCTCCCAGAGCCGGTACGGGCCGGCGCGCTGGACGTCGGTGAACGAGCGCGGAGGGTGCCACGCCGTGATCTCGGTCAGCCACCGCACCGGCACGCCCTTGATGCGCAGCCGGTACAGCATCAGCGCACCGGCGTGGGCGGCCGAGGGAGCCTCGAGGATCTCGAACCCGAGCCACGGCGGCGTGATCGCCGCCAGGTTCTGCGGATTCGCGAAGAAGGCGAACGCGTCGTCGAGGCTGACGGGAACCCGCTGTCTCCGCTCCAGGACCGACGTTCGCATCGCCCTCCTCGGGTGCACCGATCGCGCCGTAACCATGCCGCTCAGGGAACCGCCGTTACTTCAAGAAAGCGAGGGAACGGGCCGCATCAGAGAGCCGAATTGGCTCAACCATGCCGCGCTCCCTGTTGCCGTGGGGTTTCAAGTGCCGCGCCAGACGAACGGTAGGCGGTGCAGCCAATCGATGATTGCCCGAGACCCTACTGCGAGCAGTCGATCAGCCTGGGCGTCAGGATGCGATCCGTGGTTTGCGTAATGCCGAGATCAGAGGCCGAGGGCCGCTGAGGCAGTCGTGAGCCTCGTCTGGGCCGGTCTTGTCGTTGCGGCAGTCATGGCGGTCGCGATCACGGCGATGTTGCTCGTTCGGCGCCGGGCGCCCGCGGGAAGCTACTTCGAGGACGGGGACCGCGCCGCCGGAGTCTTCGGTGTCCTCGCGACCGGGTTCGCCGTGCTCCTCGGGTTCGTCGTCTTCCTGGCATTCGAGAGCTTCGACACCTCGCGAGGCGGTGCCGAGACGGAGGCACAGGTCGTGAGAGAGCAGTTCGAGACGGCCCAGCTCCTCCCCGTCGCTGTGCGTGCCCGCCTTTCAGGCGAGCTCGTCTGCTACGCGCGCACAGTGATCCATAGCGAGTGGCCGAAGATGCAGGCGGGCACCCTCGGGGACACCCTCAATCCCTGGACTCTCGCAATGTTCCGCATCACCAAGACGGTGGAGCCACGGTCAGCCTCCGAGCAGGCGGCGTACGGGAAATGGCTCGACCAGCGCACCGACCGCGAGACTGCGCGGGCGGACCGCACACACGGCGCCGAGGGGGTGATCCCGCTGCAGCTCTGGATCGTATTGTTCTTGAGCGCCGTGACCATCTTCGTGTTCATGCTGTTCTTCGCAGACAGCGCAGAGCGCGCCGTCGTGCAGGCGACGATGATGGGCGGCGTGGCGATCGTGATCACCTCGACGCTGCTCCTCTTGTGGTTCCTCGACCATCCCTACCATTCTGGCCCGGGTGGCCTCCGGCCCGTCGCCATGGAGCGAACAATCCGCATCCTCGACCGGGGGGCAGGCTTCTCCAATGAGAAGCTCACGATTCCCTGCGACGAGCGAGGAACGCCGAGTCGCGCGTGAGACGGCAGCCGCACCCTCGAGGCAACTGAAACAACCGGCGTGGGTGCCATGGTCGAGGTAGTCACAGACGGCTCCACCCGACGATCCGTGCCGACGCGCCGATTCTCGCCTGGCGCAGCTGAGAGCGTTCTCCCCGCAAACCATGCGAGTGCGTACTTCAAGAAAGCAAGCGGGCGCCGTTGGTAGCGTCGTCGGCTGAGGTGGTCTTCAGGCAGCTCGTAGACGACGATCTCGGCTGCGCGTCCTACCTGATCGGCGACGAGGCGGCCGGCGAGGCGGCGGTCGTGGATCCCGCCTACGCGATCGAGCCTTACCTCGAGGCGGCAGAGCGCGAAGGGCTGCAGATCGTGCGGGTGCTCGAGACGCACACGCACGCCGACCACATCTCCGGCCACGGCCGCTTCGCGCTCGAGCACGAGCTGCCGGTCGCGATTCACGCGCTCGCCGAGGCGGAGTACCCGTGCGAGCCGCTCGCGGACGGCGACGAGGTGCTCGTCGGCTCGATTCCGATCCGCGTGCTGCACACGCCGGGCCACCGGCCCGAGCACTGCTGCTTCCTCGTCGAGGGCCACCTGCTCACCGGCGACTCGCTGCTGATCGGCGACGCGGCGCGGCCCGATCTCGCGATCGAGGCGCGCGAAGGAGCCGAGCACCTCTTCCACTCGCTCGAGCGGCTGGCGGATCTGCCCGACGAGACCGAGGTCGATCCGGGCCACACGGGTGGCTCGCTCTGCGGCGCGGGCCTCAGCCGCGAGCGCGTCTCCACCCTGCGCATGGAGCGCTTGAGCAACCAGGCGCTCGCGATCCACGACGTGCAGGAGTTCGTCGCGCATTCGGCCGGGATCGCGGCCCCGCGGCCCCCGACGGTCGAGCGCGTCGTCGCCCTGAACCGCGGGCCCTTCCTGGCCGCGCAGCCGCCGCTCGAGCGCCTGGACGGCGTACAGGGGCAGCTGCTCGACGTGCGGCCGGCCACGACCTACGCGGCCGGACACGTCCACGGCGCGGTCAACGTTCCGCTCGAGGGCTCGGCCGTCGGCACGAAGGCAGGCTTCGTGCTCGACCACGACACGGCGATCACGATCCACGCGGGCTCGACCGCCGACGCCGAGGACGCCGCGCGCCGGCTCTATGCCGTCGGCCTGCTGAACGTCGCCGGCTACGTCCTCGAGCTCGAGACCCCCGAGCGATTCGAGCCGGTCGGGATCGAGGAGCTGGAGAGACTGCTCGAACAGGACGCGGTCGAGGTGCTCGACGTGCGCGAGAAGGACGAGCGGGACGAGGGCTACATCCCCGGCAGCCGCCACATCCCCTATCGCCTCGTGCGGGCCTACCGCGAGGAGCTCGACGGCCGGCCCGTGGTGACGATCTGCTCCTCGGGCGCGCGCGCGGGGGTCGCGGCGAGCGTGCTCGCAGCGGAAGGGGTCGACGCCCGGCCAGTGCTCGAGGGCGGCCTCGAGGCGTGGCAGAAGCGCGGCCACGCGCTCACCGCCTTCAGGCGCTGCGGCTCAGGCTGACTCGGCCAGGAGCGGCTCTGCCTCGGCCGTCCACGCCTTCGCTCCGAGCTGCGCGAAGACGGGCAACGCGAGCCGGAGCTGCCGGTCGGCCCCCGCACGCTCGCCGACGGCGGCGTACTCCCCGGCGGCCTTCAGCCGCGCGTAAGCCTCGTCCGGCACGGAGCCGATCCCGGCGAAGGTCTCGGCGGCGCCTTCGAGGTCGCCCGAGGCCACACGCCGGGCGGCCTCGTGCCACGGGGTCGCGGCCCTCGTCTCGCGCTCGAGGGCCTCGAGTAGCTCCGCCGAGCGGCCGAGCTCGCGAAACACCCACGGCGCCAACGCGCACTCGTTCGGCTGGCGGATTCCCGTTGCGCGCCAGGCCGCGACGAGCTCGTCCGCGAGGGCATCGGCCGCGGCCCGCTTGCCGACCTCGAGCTCGACGTGGGCCGCGAGGGCCAGCGACGGGTTGAGCGTCTGCGGATCCTTCACCGGACGCGAGACCTCGGTCGCCCGGCGCGCCTCGGCGAGAGCGCCCGGCTCGCCCCTCGCGAGCAGGATCGCCGAGCGGACGTTGCGGCATGAGCCCTCCATGTAGTGACCCGACGAGGCCTCGATCGCCTCCAGATACTCCTCCACGGTGGCGAGCGCTTCGTCCCAGCGCCCTTCCCAGTGGCAGTGGAAGGCGTGCTCGGCCTCCTGCCAGAGGATGAAGCTCTTCACCCCGAGGCGCCTCGCAAGGATCCGGCCCTGCTCGTGCAGCTCTCCGGCGCGACGCAGGTCGCCGAGGACGACGGTCATCCAGGTCAGGTTCGCCGCGGCGGAGATCTCCTCGTACGAATGCACGGCCGCACCGGCGGCCATCGCCTCCTCGAGATCTCGCAGCCCGCCGGGGTCGCCGCCCACGACCCGCGAGACGCCGATCGTGTTCAGGGTGCGCGAGCGCGTCGCCTCGAGGCCGAGCGTCTGCGCCAGCTGCAAGGACTCGGACGAGAGGGCGATCGCCCGTTCGAACTCATCGGCCATCATCAGTGCGCGGCCGAGCTCCTGGAGCACGAACGCCTTCGCCGGCGACGGTCCCCGATCCGCGACGAGCTCGCGGGCGCGCTCGAGATGCTGCAGCGCCACGTCGCGCTCGCCCCGGTTGAGCCAGACACCCGCGAGCCGTGCCTGGGCTTCCGCCGCAGCCTCGACCTTGCCCTGCCGGAGCAGGCCCTCGGTCGCGTCCGTCAGCACCGCGTCGTCGAGCGCGAGATCGTCCACCCGGCTCTTCGCGTAGGCGAGGAGCAGCTCGGCGCGCTGCGGGTCGTCCGCCGGCCAGAGCTCGAGCGCCGCCTCGTACAGTCGCGCCGCGGCCGGGAAGGCGCCGAGCGCGAGCGCGCGATCGCCGGCGTCGCGTGCCACCACTCGCGCCCGTGCAACGAGCTCCGCCGGCTCCTCCGCTCCGGTCAGGCGCCGCAGCCTGAGAGCCTCGAGGTAGTGGTGGGCGAGCATCTCCGCGTGGTCTTCCGGCCGGCCCAGCGCGTCGAGCCACTCGGCCGCCCGCGCGTGCCGCTCGGCCCTCGCGCTGCGGGGAATCTGGCCGTAGGCGACGTCGCGGACGAGCAGGTGCCGGAAGGCGTACTCCTCCTCCCCGCCCACCGACGAGCGGCGCTCGCGGCGGACGAACTCCTTGCGCTCGAGGGCGTGCAGGCGCTCCTCCGCCTCGCCGCGCTCGACGCCGCCGACCGCACAGGCCGCGCCGAGCCAGAAGACCTTCCCGAGCACGGCCGCGTCCTGCAGAAGCTGCTTCTCGCCCGCGGGCAGCCCGTCCAGGCGGGCGGCGATGATGCCCTGGACGTTCTCCGGCAGCGGCAGCTCCTCGTGCGTGCCCGCCTCGGCGAGCAACCGGGCGAACTGCTCCGCGTAGAGCGGGTTGCCGCCGGCCCGGGCGAGGAGCGAGGCCTGCACCTCCGCGGGGAGCACCGAGCGCTCCAGCAGGCTCCCGAGCAGCCGCGCGGTCTCCTGCTCGGAGAGCGGCGAGATCGAGAGCGTCAACGCGTTCGGCTTGCCGCCGCCCCAGCCGGGCCGCCGCTCGAGCAACTCGGGCCGCGCGGTGCAGACGACGAGCAGCGGGACGCCGGAGCTCCAGTCGACGAGGTGGTCGACGAAGTCGAGCAGGTCGTCGTCGGCCCAGTGGAGGTCCTCGAAGACGAGCACCGTGGGTCGCTGGTCGGCGAGGCCTTCGAAGAACTGCCGCCACGCGGCGAAGCGCTCGGCGCGGTCGCCGCCCGTCTCGCCGTCGGCGGCGAGCCCGATCAGCGGCCGCAGGTTCTCGACCAGCAGCTGCGGGCTCTCGACCTGCAGGGCCTCGACGGTGTCGACGAGCTTCCGCTCGGCGTCTTCCGGCGCGTCGCTGTCGAGGATGCCGGAGTGCGCCTTGGCCATCTCGGCGAGCGCCCAGTACGTGATCCCTTCCCCGTACGGAAGCGAGCGCCCCTGCCGCCAGAAGATCAGCTCCTCCTCGGCGTCGGCGACGCGCGAGAGCTCGTAGACGAGCCGGCTCTTGCCGATCCCCGGGACGCCGACGAGGGTCACGAGCTGGGGCGAGCGCTCCTCCCGGGCCCGAGCGAGCGCGTCGGCGAGGAAGTCGAGCTCGCGGCGCCTGCCCACGAAGGCAGCGCCCGCCTGCTCGACGTCCAGGCCGAAACGAGACCGGGCCTCGCGCGCCTCCCAGACGGAAACCGGCTCCGCCTTGCCCTTCGCGTGCACGGACTCGGCCTCGCGGTAGTCGATCCGCGGCCGCGTCGCACGGAACGTCGTCTCGTCGACGAGCACCCCGTTCACCGGTGCAGCGCTCTGCAGGCGCGCGGCGGTGTTGACGACGTCGCCCGCGACCATGCCCTCACCTTCCGCCGGCGAGGCCCCGAGCGACACGAGCGCCTCGCCTGTGGTGACGGCCACGCGGACCTGCAGGCGCCCGTCCTCGACGATCGAGTCGCGGATGGCGAGTCCCGCCCGCACCGCGCGCTCGGGGTCGTCCTCGTGCGCGACCGGCGCGCCAAAGACCGCCATCACCGCATCGCCGATGAACTTCTCCACGGTGCCGCCGTGCCGCTCGAGCTCGCTTCGCAGCTGCGCGTAGTACGGCGAGAGCGTGGCACGCACGTCCTCCGGGTCGAGCTGCTCGGCGTGCGAGGTGAAGCCGACGAGGTCGGCGAAGAGCACGCTCACGACCTTGCGCTCCTCGCGCGCTGCCCGCGGCGCCGCCTCGAGGCGCGTCCCGCAGGCCGCGCAGAAGCTCGCGTCGGCGGGGTTCTCGCGCCCGCACTCCCCGCAGACGAGCATCGCCCTTAGCGCAACCGCTCGACGGTGTAGCCGAGGCTGCGCAGCGTCTCGAGCAGCACGGCGCAGTGGTGCTCGTCGCGCATCGTCAGCGTCAGCTCGACCTCGCTCTCGTAGACCGGCACCTCCATGCCCTCGCGGTGATGGTCGACCGAGACGACGTTGCCGCGCTCGCGCGCGACGAGGTCGAGCAGCTTGAGCAGCTCGCCCGGGCGGTCGTGGAGGCGGCTGCGCACGACGAGGTAGCGCCCCGCGGTGGTGAGCCCGTGGCGCATCACGGAGATCAGCACCGTCGGGTCGATGTTGCCGCCGGAGAGGATCGCCACCGCCGTCCCCTCTCCGCCCACCTTGCCAGCCAGCAGCGCGGCCAGGCCGACCGCGCCGGCGCCCTCGACGACGAGCTTCGAGCGCTCGAGCAGCAGCACGATCGCCTCGCAGATCTCGTCGTCGGTCACCGAGACCATGTCGTCGAGCACGTCGCCGAGGATCGCGCCCGTGTGCTCGCCGACCGCCTTCACGGCGATGCCGTCGGCGATCGTGGGCCCGGTGAGCCCCGCCTGCACGCCGACGAGCCGGATCCCCGGCTTGACCGCCCGCAGCGCGAGGGCGATCCCGGAGGCCAGGCCGCCGCCGCCGACCGGGATCACCACGGTCTCGGCCTGCGGCACCTGCTCGGCCAGCTCGAGCCCGATCGTGCCCTGGCCGGCGATCACCCTGTCGTCCTCGTAGGGGTGCACGAACGTCGCCCCGGTCTTCTCCACCCGCTCGAGGGCGGCCGCGAGCGCGTCCTCGAAGACGGCGCCGGCGAGCTCTGCGGTCGCGCCGTAGGTCTTCGTCGGCTCGACCTTCGCCATCGGTGCGTCCTGGGGCATGAAGACCGTCGCCTTGACGCCCTCCTCGCGGGCCGCCCAGGCGACCGCCTGGCCGTGGTTGCCGGCGCTCGCCGCGACCACGCCCGCGCGCCGCTCCTTCTCGGAGAGGGTCGCGATCTTGTTGACGGCGCCACGGACCTTGAACGAGCCGGTCCGCTGCAGGTTCTCGGCCTTCAGGAAGACCTCGCGCCCGACCCGACTCGACAGCGTCTCGGTGCCGTAGACCGGCGTCATCCGCGCGTGACCCTCCAGCCGCGCGCGCGCCTCCTGGATCTCGCTAAGCCCCGGTGCCGTCTTGGTCGCCAACCTTGAACACCTTCTCCATGATCTCGCGAACGGCGGTCAACGGGTCCAGCTTCCGCGACTGCACCTCCTCGAGCAAGCGCCGGAGCTCGGGGTCGTCGGCGACCGCGCGCTCGAGGTGCGCCTTCGCGCGCGCCGAGGAGACGGCGAAGACCTCGCGCGCCAGGTTCTCGCGGCGGCGCTGCTCGAGCAGGTCGTTCGTCTCCAGGAACTCGCGGTGCGCCTCGACCTTCTCCCACAGCTCGGCGACGTTCTCGCCCCGCATCGCCTCCGTCAGCACGATCGGCGGCCTCCATTCACGCTCGTTGTCGAGGGAGAGCACCGAGCGCACCTCGTTCAGCATCGTCTTCGCGGCCGGGTGGTCCATCTTGTTGATCGCGATCACGTCGGGGATCTCCATGATCCCGGCCTTCAACGCCTGGATCGAGTCGCCGGAGCCCGGCATCAGCACCAGCACGACCGTGTCCGCGATGCCGATCACCTCGACCTCGCCCTGGCCGGTGCCGACCGTCTCCAGGAAGACCAGCTCCTTGCCGGCGGCGTCGAGCACGAGCAATGCCTGCAGCGTCGCCTCCGCGAGGCCGCCGAGGTGGCCGCGGCTGCCCATCGAGCGGATGAAGACCTCCGGGTCGAGGAAGTGGTCGGCGAGCCGGATGCGGTCGCCGAGGAGCGCGCCCTGCGAGAACGGGCTCGAGGGGTCGACCGAGATCACACCGACCGAGCGGCCCTGGTCGCGCACGTGGCGGACGAGGGCGCTGATCAGGCTCGACTTCCCCACCCCCGGCGGTCCGGTGATCCCGATCGCGTACGCACGGCCGGTCTCGGGGTAGAGGTCGCTGACGACGTCGTAGGCGAGCGGCTCGGAGTTCTCGACCAGCGTGATCGCGCGGGCGACCGCGCGCCGGTCGCCGGAACGCACGCCGGCGGCGAGCGACTCACGCGTGAAGTCGCGGCGTGCTGCCACGGCGTGGATGCTAAAGAGACGGCTGCTGCGTGGGCTCGGCGGTGTGCGCGGCGACCGCGAGCTCCTCGCTCCGCGCCCGCTGCTCCGTCGCGGCTCCGCGGGCCAGCACGAGGCCGATCACGGCGGCGACCGCGGCTGTTACCGCGGCAACGCCCCATACCCAGCGCGGGCCGTAGACGTCGGTGAAGTAGCCGGCGGCGATCATCCCGATCGTCAGCATCGCGACGTTCGAGCTCATCAGGACCGCGAAGGCTCGGCCGCGCAGGTGGTCGGGGGCGCCGCGCTGCACGAGGAGTGCGTTGCAGACGACCGCGGCGCCGTTGCCCGCGCCCGAGATCACGACGCACGCCGCGGCGACCCAGACGTTGGGCGCGACGGCAGCGAGGCCGACACCGACCGCCATCAGCCCGAGCGAGGCCCCGTAGACGTTCGCGAGCCCGCGCCGCTCGACCCACGCGCCGGCGAGGTAGGCGCCGACGGCGAGGCCGACGCCGGCGCAGCCCATCATCAGCCCGAGCCCGAACTGGCCGGCGTCGAAGGCGCGGAAGGCGAGCCGCACCTCGGCGACGTTGACGGCCGCGTTGTGCAGCATCGCGACGTTCCACGCGATCAGCACGGTCAGCAGCGCCCGGGAGCGGACGACGACGGAGAAGCCGTCCTTGAGGTCTGCCCAGTGCCCGCGGCTGGCGGCGGGGGTCGCCTGCAGCCGCCGCTGCGGGATCCCGACCAGGAACACCGCCGAGATCAGGAAGCTGCACGCGTTCAGCCAGTAGGCGACGTCCACGCTCGAGACCGCGACGAGCGCGCCGCCCGCGATCGAGCCGAGCGCCCAGGTCAGGTTGTCGACCGCCTGCAGGAGCGAGTTCGCCTGCGGGAGGTCGTCGTCGGAGACGAGGTTGGGCAGGCCCGCGTACACGGCGGGGCGGAAGAAGCCGGTCGCGATGCCCGCCGCAGCCGCGAGGACGACGACCTGCGTCGCGCTCGTCGTGAACGGCAGCACCGCGAACACGCCGAAGCGTGCGACGTCAGCACCGACGAGCAGCCGCTTCCGCGAGAGGCGGTCGACGAGCGGGCCGACGAGCACCCCGATCGCGAAGGTCGGCAGCAGGTCGGCGATCAGCAGCGCCGCGACCCAGCCCGACGAATGGGTCTGCACCCAGACGTCGACCTCGAGCGCCACGAGCGCCAGCCAGGTTCCCGCGCCCGAGCCCAGCGTCGCGAGAAAGAGACGCCGGAAGCTCGGCTCGCGGCCCAGGAGCGCGAGCTGGCTGCCGGTCACTCGGGGGCGGCCCATCGACCATCGAACGGTAACACCGTCACTGGCACTCGAACGAGGGGTTTTTCGGCCGTGTCCCCTGCGGCCTAGGCCGTTGCGAGAACCCTCGCCAACGCCTGCGAGAGGTGCTCGTGCTCCTCGGGGGTGCCGACGGTGACGCGCACGGCGCCGGGCGCGCCGAAGCCGTGCGTGGGCCTCACGATCACCCCTTCGCGGAGCAGCTGCTCGAAGAACGGGCGGGAGTCCTGGCCGACCTCGGCGAAGAGGAAGTTGGCCACCGCCGGGCCGACCGGGTCGAGGCCGTGCGCGCGCAGGACCCGCTCGAGCTCCGCCCTGCCCTCGGCGTTCTGGGCTCGGCGGCGGGCGAGCTCCTCCGCCGAGTCGAGACTGGCCAGCGCAGCCGCCTGCGCGGGCGTGGTCATGTCGAACGCGCGCCGGACCTTGCCGATCGCGGTGACGATCGGGGCTGGTGCGAGCCCGTAGCCGATCCGCAGGCCGGCGAGGCCGTAGATCTTCGAGAACGTGCGGAGCACGAGGACGCGGCGACCGTGCTTCAGCTGGTCTTCGACGCCGTCCGGGTAGTCCGGGTCGTCGATGTACTCCGCGTACGCCTGGTCGAGCACGGTCACCACGTGGTCGGGCACGCGCTCGAACCACGCGTCGAGCTCGGTCCGCGTGTTCGTCGTCCCCGTCGGATTGTTGGGCAGGCAGACGTAGGCGATCTTCGTGCGCGGCCCGATCGCCTCGAGCATCGCGTCGAGGTCGTAGCGCCCGTCGCGCAGCGGCACCGTCCGCGGAACCGCGCCGAGCTTGCGCGCGTCGATCACGTAGCTCGGGAACGACGGCCAGCCGCAGACGATCTCGTCCCCCGGCTCGAGCGCCGCCTGGCTCAGGCAGTCGACGAGCCCGTCGGAACCGGCGCCGACCGCGACCTCCTCGAAGCGGACGTCGAAGCGCTCCGCGAGCACCGCCCGCAGCCGGTAGGCGCCGCCGTCGGGATAGCGGTTCAGCCCGTCGACCGAGCGCGCGATCGCCTCGCGCGCCTGCGGGAAGGGCCCGTACGGCCCTTCGTTCGAAGCAAGCTTGACCACGCGTTCCAGCCCGAGCTCGCGCTGCACCTCCTCGACGGGCTTGCCGGGCTCGTACGGGACGAGGTCGTTGACAGCGGGCCTGAAGAAGCTGTCGGCGATCTCCGCGAGCGCTCCGGCCACGATCGCGAACTCTAACCCGGCGTCTCGGGGAGCCAGCCTTCCTCGTAGCGGCAGCGCTTCCAGTCGGCGAACGCGGCGTAGGCCTCGCTCGGGCTCGTGGTCTCCTGCTCGACCGCCGCGCCGCGCGCGAGCGCGACCTCGTCGACCAGGTAGACGAGGCCCTTGCGCCCGCCGCGTCCACCGACGGCGAGCACCACCGCCGGCCTATCGCCGGCACCGACGATCGCGTGCTCGGTGCCTCCCGGGCAGTGGAAGAAGTCCCAGGAGCCCAGCGTCCGCTCCTGTCCCTCGACGATCAGCAGGCACTCGCCGGACAGCACGAGGAACCCTTCCTGCGCGTGCTCGCGATGGTAGAGGCCGAGCGACTGCCCCGGCTGCAGCACGTTGAGGTTGATGCCGAGCTGGCGAAACGGCCGCTTGCCCTCGAAATTGCAGAAGTGGCCGAACCGTCCGCTGTCGCGCCAGCGGCTCTCGCGTGCATTGAGCACGAACCAGCCGTCCCCGTCGGCGACGAGGCCGAACTTCGTCTCCCGCAGCGGCAGCTCGGGCACAGCCATCTCCCGTCAGAGGATATGTACGTCTGCGCAAGGGAATAGCATGCGCGCCGCATGAGGATCGGGGTGCCGAAGGAGACTGCGGCCGGCGAGCGGCGTGTCGCTCTCGTTCCGGAGATCGTCGGCAAGCTCGCCCCGGCGGGCTTCGAGATCCTCGTCGAGCACGGTGCGGGCGAGGCGGCCTCGTTCCCCGACGCCGCGTTCGAGGAAGCCGGGGCGCGGCTCGTCGACGACGCGTGGTCCGAGCCGGAGGCCGTCGTGAAGGTGCAGAAGCCGACCGAGGCAGAGGCGGGACGGCTACGAGAAGGGCAGGTGCTGATCGGCTTCCTGCAGCCGCTGACCGACGCGGAGGGGATCCGGCTCCTGGCCGACCGCGGCGTGGTCGCCTTCGCGATGGAGTCGATCCCGCGGATCACGCGCGCGCAGTCGATGGACGCCCTCTCGTCGCAGGCGACCGTCTCCGGGTACAAGGCGACGCTGCTGGCGGCCGAGCGGCTGCCGCGGTTCTTCCCGATGCTGATGACAGCGGCCGGCACGGTCGCCCCGGCGAAGGTGCTCGTGCTCGGCGCAGGAGTGGCGGGGCTGCAGGCGATCGCGACCTCGCGGCGGCTGGGCGCCGTCGTGACCGGGTTCGACGTGCGGCCGGTCGTGCGCGAGCAGATCGAGAGCCTCGGCGCGAACTGGCTCGATCTCGGCGTCATCGGCGAGGAGACCGAGGGCGGCTACGCGCAGGAGCTCACCGAGGAGCAACAGCGGCAGCAGCAGGAGGAGCTCGAGGCCCGGCTGCCCGAGTTCGACGTCGTGATCACGACGGCGCTCATCCCGGGCCGCGCGGCTCCGCGGCTGATCCCGGCGAGCGCGGTGCAGGCGATGCGACCGGGGTCGGTGATCGTCGACCTGGCGGCCGAGGCCGGAGGCAACTGCGAGCTGACCGAGCCCGGCGAGGAGGTCGTGCGCGGCGGCGTGACGCTCGTCGGCTTCACGAACCTGCCGAGCTCGATGCCGTTCCACGCGAGCCAGCTGTACGCGCGGAACCTCTTGGCGCTGCTGCAGCACCTCGCGCCCGAGGGCGTGCTCACGCTCGACTGGGAGGACGAGATCACCTCCGGCGCCTGCGTCACCCGCGAGCAGGAGGTCCCGGCGTGAGCCGGCGCGGCGGCACCGACAATCGGCACGCAATCGTCACGCCCGGGTCACACATCCGTGCGTTCAGCGCCGCTAGCGTGACCGCCGAGGGCGGTGGGACGGCAAGCCCCACCCTGGGTGGGGGAATCGGGTTCTCACGTGACCATCAACCGCCGGCCGCGTCGGTGGCCGGCACGGTGCGGCGATGAGCCACGGGCTGCTGCTCGTCTTCGAGGTCACGATCCTCGTGCTTGCGATCTTCCTCGGCTTCGAGGTGATCTCGAAGGTGCCGACCCTGCTGCACACGCCGCTGATGTCGGGCACCAACGCGATCCACGGCATCATCATCGTCGGCGCGATGGCCGTGATGGGCGCCGGCGGCAAGGACACGCTCACCTGGATCATCGGCTTCGTCGCCGTCATCCTCGCGTCGGCCAACGTCGTCGGCGGCTTCGTCGTCACCGACCGGATGCTCGAGATGTTCAAGCGCCGCCGGCCCGAACGCGCGCCCGCCGAGGAAGACGGCAAGCCGCCGCAGCAGTGAGCCGCACCACCACCGACCTGCTCTACCTGGTCACGATCGTGACCTTCATCCTCGCGCTCCGCTTTCTCTCGCGACCGGACAAGGCGCGCTGGGGCAACCGGATCGGGGCGGCCGGGATGCTGCTCGCGATCGTGGTCACGTTCGCCCAGGACGAGATCGTCAGCTACTGGGGCATCGCGGTCGGGATGGTGATCGGCGGCGGCTTCGGAGCCGTCGCCGCGCGTCGCGTGAAGATGACCGCGATGCCGCAGATGGTGGCGCTGTTCAACGGCGTCGGCGGCGGCGCGGCGGCGCTGGTCTCGTGGGCGGAGTTCCACAACCGCGTGCCTGCGCCGGGAAACCTCAAGGTCGACATCAGCCTCGCGATCATGCTCTCCGCGCTGATCGGCGCCATCTCCTTCGCGGGTTCGATGGTCGCCTTCGCGAAGCTGCAGGAACTGATCCAGGGTCGGCCGATCACCTATCCAGGCCAGCAGGCGGTCAACGGCCTCGTGTTCGGCACCGCGGTCGCGGCCGGGATCACGATCGCCGCCGGAGGCGAGGAGCAGTGGCTGATGTGGCTCCTGCTCGGCGCCGCCACGCTGTTCGGCGTGCTCTTCGTGCTCCCGATCGGCGGCGCGGACATGCCGGTCGTGATCTCGCTCCTCAACGCGTTCACCGGCCTCGCGGCGGCCGCGACCGGCTTCGAGCTCGAGAACAACGTCCTGATCGTGAGCGGGATGCTCGTCGGTGCCTCGGGCACGCTGCTCACGCTGCTGATGAGCCGCGCGATGAACCGCTCGATCGCAAACGTGCTCTTCGGCGCCTTCGGGCAGGTGTCGACGGGCGCCGCGGCGGCGGCGTCGAGCGACGGCGGCACGGTCCGCTCCGCGAACGCCGAGGACGTCGCCGTGATGCTCGCGTACGCGCACAAGGTGGTGTTCGTCCCGGGCTACGGCCTCGCCGTGGCTCAGGCACAGCACGACGTCCGCCAGCTCGCCGACCTCCTCGAGGCGAAGGGCGTCGAGGTCAGCTACGCGATTCATCCGGTCGCGGGCCGCATGCCCGGTCACATGAACGTGCTCCTCGCCGAGGCGAACGTGCCCTACCCGCAGCTGAAGGAGATGGACGAGGCGAACTCGGACTTCGGCCGCACCGACGTAGCCCTCGTCGTGGGCGCCAACGACGTGGTCAACCCCGACGCGCGCACCAACGAGGGCAGCCCGATCTACGGGATGCCGATCCTGAACGTCGACGACGCGCAGACCGTCGTGGTGCTGAAGCGCAGCATGAGTCCCGGCTTCGCCGGAATCGAGAACCCGCTCTTCTACAACCCGAAGACGGTGATGCTGTTCGGCGACGCGAAGGACTCGATCGTCAAGCTGATCGAGGACGTCAAGGGCCTCTAGGCGGTCCGCCGGCGCAGGGTCAGCGCGCCGAGTAGCAAGGCAAGCAGCGTCGCGCCGAGAACGACGCCGACGTCGAGCGTGAAGCGCCCGTCGAACTCGTCCGCGATCGCGTGCGCGAGTGCGTCGTAGGCGTAGGTGAGCGGCAACAAGGCAGAGACCACGCGCAACCAGTCGGCCATCTGGTCGCGCGCCACGAAGAGGCCGCAGAGCAACATCTGCGGGAGCACGATCGCGGGCATGAACTGCACTGCCTGGAACTCCGTCGAGGCGAAGGCGCTGGCGAAGAGGCCGAGCGCCATCCCGAGCACGGCGTTGCCGATTGCGAGCGCGACGACCGCCCAGACGGGGCCTTCGGTGTGGAGGTCGAGCCAGGTGAAGGCGATCGCGGAGACGACGCCGGCCTGGACGGCGGCCATCGAGGCGAACGCGGCCGCATAGCCGGCGAGCAGGTCGAGCTTCGCCAACGGCAGCGTCATCAGCCGTTCCAGCGTGCCCGTCGTGCGCTCGCGCAGCATCGTCACCGACGTGACGACGAACATCGAGACGAAGGGGAACAGCCCCAGGAGCGGTCCGCCCACGTGCTGGAAGACCTGCTCGCGGCCGGCGAAGAGCTCGTGCAGCAAAATGATCAGCAGCGACGGGACGCCGATCAGGAGCCCGACCGTGCGCGGGTCGCGCCGCAGTTGCGTCAGGACGCGCAGCGCCACGGCGGCGGCGACGCGCGGGCTCACCGGCGCTCGTCCTCGATCAGGCGCAGGAAGACCTGCTCGAGGTCGCGCGCACCGGTCCGTTGCCGGAGCTCGTCCGGACCGCCGACCGCGAGCAGCCGTCCCTCGCGCAACAGCAGCAGCTCGTCGCAGCGCTCCGCCTCGTCCATCACGTGGCTCGAGACGAGCACCGTGCGCCCCTCCTCGGCGAGCCCGTGGAACGTGCTCCAGAGCTCCCGCCGCAGCAGGGGATCGAGCCCCACCGTCGGCTCGTCGAGCACGAGCAGCTCGGGATCGCCGAGCAGCGCGCTCGCCAGCGAGACCCGCGCCCGCTGGCCGCCCGAAAGGCGGTTGACGACGCGGTCGGCCGACTCGACCAGGTCGACCGTCTCGAGGGCGGGCGCGATGCGCGCCGCAGGCACCGAGAGGACGCGCGTGAAGAAGCGCAGGTTCTCGCGCACCGTGAGGTCGCCGTAGACCGACGGCGCCTGCGTCACGTAGGCCACACGGCGGCGCAGCTGCGGCGACCCGGCCGGGCTGCCGAGGACGGTGATCGACCCGCCGCGCACGCTCTGGACGCCGACGATCGAGCGCATCAGCGTCGACTTGCCGCTGCCGTTCGGCCCGAGCAGCCCGGTGACGCGACCGCGGGCGACGCTCAGCGAGAGGCCGTGCAGGACGTCGACGCCGTTGCGGACGACCTCGAGCTGTTCGACCACGATCCCGGGTGCCACCGACATCGGCCGCCAGTATCCCGCGACTAGGCTTCGCGCCCGGATGGTTCCGGTCTTCGCAGCGGGGGACGTCGAGGCGGCGGTACCGCCAGAGCGGGCGCTCGAGGCCGTCCGCGAGGCCTTCGTCGCCTACGCGCGCGGCGAATGGTCTATGCCGCCGAAGGTCTACGTGCCGGCCTACCCGGCGGGCGACTTCCGCGCCATGCCCGTGCTGGGCGCGGGGCACGCGGCGCTGAAATGGGTCACTTCGTTCCCCGGGAACCCGGAGCGCGGGCTGCCGACGGTGACCGGGCTCGTGCTGCTCTCGGACGCGTCGGACGGCTCGCTCGTGGCGGTCTTCGACGCCGGTGCCGTCACGGCGTTGCGGACCGGTGCGGCCGCGGTGCTGGCCGCCGAGACGCTGGGCGCAGGCTCGGGATCGGCGGCGGTCGTCGGCGCGGGCGTGAACGGGAGGGCCGCGGCCCGGACGTTCGTGGCGCGCGGGCGCGAGGTCCTGCTCTGGGACGTCGACGAACAGCGCGCGCGCCGTGCGGCCGACGAGCTCGGCTGCGATGTCGCCTCTTCGCGGGCGGACGCGCTCGGCGCCGACGTCGTCGCGACCGTCACGCCCGGCCACGAGCCGCTGTTCGAGGAGGGCTCGCTCCGCGCAGGCCAGCACGTGAGCCTGATGGGCGCAGACGGTCCCGGCAAGGCGGAGATCGCGGTCGAGGAGCTCGTCCGGACGCGCATCTTCTGCGACGACTGGGAGCAGGCGAGCCACAACGGGGAGCTGGCGCACGCGGTCGAAGCCGGCACGCTTGCCCGGGAGAGCGTCACCGAGCTCGGCGCGGTGCTCGCCGGCGAGGCGGAGGGCCGCCGCGCGGACGACGAGATCACGACCTTCGACTCAACCGGTCTCGCGATCCAGGATCTCGCGATCGCGCTGGCCGCCCTGGAGCGCGCCGGCGAGCTGGAGCTGGCCTCGCTCGAAACCGGCTAGGAGATCTCGGCGGCACAGCCGCTCCCCGCCGGGCCTCCCAGGTGGAGCGGGCTACGAAACAAGCTAAAGCGGCGGGGCCGTGGAACCGATGGGCGTCTGGCAAGTCCCTGCGATAGACCAAGGAGACCCAGCATGTCCTCGTTTTCCCTGCGGCGCCCGCGGCTGACCGCTGCCGGCTCCACCACGAAGAAGCTGCTCGCGACCCTCGCCGTGCTCGGTGCCGCGGCCAGCATCGCCGGCCTCGGCACCTACGCGACGTGGACGAGCACGACGTCCCAGAGCCACACGATCTCGACCGGCACCGTCACGATCGCGCTCGGCGCGACCGGCGCCTCGACCAACCGCCTCAACATCGGCGCGTCGGGCCTGGTTCCCGGCGACACGATCCAGCGCTCCGTCGACCTGACGAACTCGGGCTCGATCGACCTCGCGTCGGTGACGCTGACGACGACCGCGTCGCCGAGCTCGCTGCTCGACACCGACGCGACGAACGGCCTGCAGATGGTGATCGACAAGTGCTCCCAGGCCTGGACAGAGGCTGGCCCGCCCTACACCTACACGTGCGGCGGCACGACCTCGACCGTGCTCGCCTCGCGGGCGGTGACCGGCAGCAACCTCGCACTCTCGAATCTGAGCGCCACCACGGCCGGCTCGACCGACCACCTGCGCGTGACGCTGACGCTGCCGAGCGGCGCCGGCAACACGTTCCAGAACCAGTCGTCGACGATGACCTACGCGTTCACGGGCACGCAGCGCGCGGCCACCGACAGGTAGTCGCACGCGAATGCCCGCTGGGATCTCCAGCGACGGGAGCGCCACTCCGGTGGCGCTCCTGCGCGTCCCTCGACGGTTGGCCGCGGCGGCCGCACAGCTCGCGCTCGCCCTGGCGCTCGTGGCCCTGGTCGGGCTCGGCCTGGCGCCGCGCACGGGCTGGTACCGGCCGGTGACCGTCCTCTCGGGCAGCATGCGGCCCGCGTTCTCGCCCGGTGACATGGTGGTCGTGACGCCCGAGCCGGTGGCGTCCGTCAGCGTTGGCCAGGTGATCAGCTACCGCATCCCGGTCGGCGACCACCACGTGCAGTCGCACCGCGTGATCGCCGTGTTGCGACGCGGCGGCCGGGTCGCCGTCAGGACGAAGGGGGACGCGAACGCCGCACCCGACCCGTGGACGGCCACCCTGAACGGCACGACGGTGTGGCGCGTGCGCGCCGTGCTGCCGAAGCTCGGCTGGGCGGTGTTCTGGTTCAGGAGCCCGCTCGTGCACCGGCTGACCGTCTTTCTCGCGCCGCTCTTGCTCGCGCTGCTCGCCGTCCTCCAGATCTGGCGTCGCCGGGACGACTGCGCGCCGGAGGCACCCGATGCGGTCCGGACGCCGGCGGCCTGACGCAGGCCTGCGCCGCCCGGCTCGCTGGGGCGTCGTAGTCGGCGCGGCCGCGGCGATGTTCGTGACGACGTCGATCGCTCTCGCGGCCTTCTCGTCGGTCGCGTCGATCGGCGGCGGCGGTCTCTCGACGAAGCGAATCTTCCCCGGCGTCCGCTCGGCCTGGCCCTCGGACGTCCGCGACGCCTCGGGCGGAGGAGCCGAGACGAACAGCTCCGACGCGCTCTCGTACGCGGATGGAACCACCTCGACGACGAAGAGTTGGTCGAGCGCCTTCGGGGCGACGCGCTTCGACGACTTCGACTTCGGTGCGAGTACCCCGGCGGGGATCACGGTCTCGAACGCGACCTTCAACTTCACCTTCGCGCCGAGCCGTGCGGCGGACGACGCCTGCTTCTACGTCGAGGTTCGGCGCGCGTCCACGAACGCGCTGCTAGGCACGCACGGGAGCGCCGGTTCGCCCTCGGCCTGCGCCACCAAGGGCGCCACGGTCGCAGCGACCGTCGACATCTCGAGCGAGGTAACGAGCACCGACGTCGCCAACGACCTGCGCCTTCGCGTCTACGCCAACAACAACACCAACCGCCCGATCAAGATCGACCTCGCGAGCGTGAGCATCACGATGCCGTACATGAGCGCGACCCTGTTCGAGAAGCGCTGGGACGACGAGGCGAACGCGGCCTCGACCGTCTCGCTGTGGCCGTTCGTGGCTACCGACGGCACCGTCTACGCCTCGGTCGGCAACTTCGCCACGACGTTCGCCGCGGCCCGTTACATCAAGTTCTCCCCGAACGAGACGCTGCCGGTCGGCGCCACCATCATCGGCGCCCAGGTTCAGCTCGCCTACAAGTCGAGCACCGCCGGCGACACGACCTGCTGGTACTTCGAGGTCTACAACGGCGCGACGCTGATCGGGACGCACGGCAGCTCCGGCACGCCGGTCTCCTGCAACGCGACGGCGAGCTACGTCACCGACACGATCTCGATCCCGGAGCTGAACACCGTCGCGGCGGCGAACGGCGTCGTGCTCAAGGTCTACATGAGGAACTCGGGCTCGCGGAAGGCGAGCATCGACCTCGTCCAGGTCGACCTCAACTACTACCTCAACTGATGTGAGCCTCCCGCGCCTGCTCTCCGCAGTCCCGCCGCTCGCCGTCTCGGCAGCGGTGCTCGCGATCGGCACGGCGGCCGCGCCCATGAAGGACGGGAGCGCGCCGCGCCGGGGCTCGCCCAGGCTGGTGGCTCGGCCTGCGCGCATCGCGCCTGTGCGACTGCTCGCGCCCGGCGACCGCATCCAGCGGCTGATCGAGCTTCGCAAGCGCGGGCGCGGGCGGTTCGCGGCCGTGTACCTCGTCGTTCGCGCCCGCCGGGGGTCGGCGCTCGACGCCGACCGCATGCACGGGTTGCAGGTCGAGCTTCGCAGCTGCCCGGGGCGCTGGCGGTCGCATGGGGCCGGCTACCGCTGCGCCGGGAAGGTGAGGGTGCTCCTGGCCGGCCGCCCCCTCGTCGGGCGGACGAGGCTGAAGCGGTTCCCCCTTCCGAGTGGGCGGCCGGCTCACCTGAGACTCGTCGTCTCGCTGCCTCGTGGGGCAGGAAGCGCGCTCGAGGATCAGAAGACGACGGCCGTCTACTCGTTCGTCGGAATCGCGCGCGGACGCCGGTAGCCCGCGGTAGGCTGCCCGCCGTCGATCGGAGGAGGCGCTGATGGATGGGCAGCTGGTGCACTTCGAGCTCCCCGCGCAGGACGCGGGCCGCGCGCGAGAGTTCTGGGGATCGCTGTTCGGCTGGAAGTTCGAGAGCTGGGACGGGCCCGTCGAGTACCACATGCTCTCGGGCAACGAGCCCGGCGGCGCGGTCTACCCGGCTCAGGCCGGCGAGCAGGGGCCGGTCGTCTACTTCGGCACCTCTGACATCGATGCCGCGACCGCGCGGGCGCGTGAGCTGGGCGGCTCGGCGGAGGAGAAGCAGCCGATCCCGGGCATCGGCTGGTTCGCGCGCTGCGTGGACACCGAGGGCAATCCGTTCTCGCTCTTCCAGAACGACGAGTCGGCTCCCTCTCCCGGCGAGAGCTAGCGACCGCCAGCAACCTCGTCGCCGGGTCGAAGAGCTCGAGCTCCGGTGCGGGCCCGCCGAGGATCGGCCACGAAGCGCTCGAGGTGGCCCTGGATCAAGGGTGTCGTGGTCTCGTCGGCCGAAGTGGTCTCGCTGTCGGCGATCCTAGCCCTGCGGCATCACCCCCCTGTACAGGCCCTCCGCCTCTGTAACCGCACCTGCGAGCTCGAGCTCCGCCAGCGCAGTCGCGACGACGGCCGCTTCGAGTCCCGTGTCGCGCACGAGGTCGTCGGCGCTCGCCGCCGCCGGCGCGAGCGCTTCGAGGACCAGCGTCGCCTCCTCTCCGACCTCGAGGGCCGCTGTTTCGGGAGCCTCGATGCCGAGCGCCTCCAGGACGTCGCCTGCCGCCGTCAGCGGCGTCGCGCCGAGCCGGATGAGGCCGTTCGTACCGCTGGAGAGGGCCGATGTGATCTCGCCCGGGACCGCGAAGACCTCGCGCCCGGCCTCGAGCGCGAAGTCGGCGGTGATCAAGGCCCCGCTGCGCTCGCGCGCCTCCACGACGACGGTCGCAGCCGCGAGCCCGGCGATGAGGCGGTTGCGAGCGGGAAAGCGCCACGGCGCCGGCTCGACGCCCGGGGCGTACTCCGAGACGACCAGGCCGCGCTCGCCGATCCGCGCAGCGAGCTGCGCGTGCGCCGCCGGGTAGTCGCGGTCGACGCCGCAGCCGAGGACTGCGACCGTGACGCCGCCCGCCTCGAGCGCGCCGCGGTGGGCCTCGCCGTCGATGCCGCGGGCAAGGCCGCTGACGACGACGAGCCCGGCTCCTGCGAGCTCCCGGGCCAGCAGGCGCGCAACCTGCGAGCCGTACGGCGAACACGCCCGGGCGCCGACGATCGCGACGGAGCGCCGGTGCAGGAGCTCCACCTCCGGCGAGCCGCGCAGGAACAGCCCCGGCGGAGGGTCGTGCAACTCGCGCAGCAGCGGCGGGTACCCCGGCTCGCCGCGGCCGACGAAGCGCAGGTCGCGGGCGGCGAGCGCCGTCCGGTAGGCGCGCTCGTCGAACGTGCGCAGGAACCGGGCGAACCGCTGCTCGCGGGGCTTCTCGACCACGTGGGCGCCCGTCTCGGCTGCGAACGCCGTCAGGGCGAGGTCGCTCACGGCGTCCCGAGCTCCGTCGGCGAGCGGTAGGACAGGGCCTCGGCGACGTGCTCCGGCGCCACGGCCTCCGCGCCCGCGAGCAGCGCGGCGGTCTGCGCCACCCGGGCAACGCGCGCCCGACCACGCGCCGAGAGCGGCAGCCGTTCGACTGCCCGCGAGAGCAGCTCGTTCGCAGCCTCCGTGCGCCGCAGCGGCTCACCGGATGCCCGCTCGCGAGCGGCTTGCACCCGCCCCCGAACCGCATGCGACGCCTCGCCGGGCGCGCCGTCGAGCTCCCGCGCCCGCGGCCGCGGCGCCGTCACGACGAGGTCGAAGCGGTCGAGAAGCGCCCGCGAGAGCTTGTCCCGGTACGCCGCCAGCCGCGCCGCGGAGCAGGAACACTCCGCCGCCGGGTCGCCGCGCGCTCCGCACGGGCAGAGATTCATCGTCGCCACGAGCTGGAAGCGCGCGGGGAAGACGATCTTGCCGCCGACGCGGGCGATCGAGATCGCGCCGTCCTCGAGCGGCTGACGCAGGGCCTCCAGGGCGTTGCGCGGGAACTCGGCCAGCTCGTCCAGGAAGAGCACGCCCCGGTGCGCGAGGCTCGCTTCGCCCGGTCGCGGCGAGGAGCCGCCACCGACGATCGCCGAGACCGACGCCGTGTGATGCGGCGCCCGGAACGGCGGCACGGTCACGAGCGGCCGACCCGGCGGGAGCAGGCCGGCGACCGAATGGATGCGCGTGACCTCGAGCGCCTCGTCCGGCGGCAGGCGGGGCAGGATCCCGGGCAGCCGCCGCGCGAGCATCGTCTTTCCCGTCCCAGGAGGCCCGCCGAGCAGCAGGTTGTGCCCGCCTGCCGCCGCCAACTCGAGCGCGCGCCGAGCGCGCTCCTGACCGCGCACGTCGGCCAAGTCCGGAACCGTGGGCTCGCGGCCGTCCCCGTTCGACGTGGCGGGCGAGTCGGGCGGAGGCGGCTGCCACCCGCCGCGCAGGTAGGCAACCGCCTCCGCCAGGTGATGCACGGGCACGGGCTCGATCCCGGCCAGCGCGGCCTCGGCCGCACACTCGGCCGCGCAGAGCAGGCGGGAAAGGCCGGCCTGTCGCGCGCCTTCTGCCGCGGCGAGCACGCCGCCGACCGGCCGTAGCCGCCCGTCCAGCGCGAGCTCGCCGACCGCCGCGTGGCCGCCGAGCGACTCCGGCGGCACCTGTCGCGAGGCCGCCAGCACCGCCAGCGCGATCGGCAGGTCGAATCCCGACCCCTCCTTGCGCAGCTCGGCCGGCGCGAGGTTCACGGTGATCCGCCGCACCGGCCACTCGAGCTCGGCGGACGCTATCCCTGACCGAACCCGTTCCTTTGCCTCCTGGCAGGCGCGGTCGGCGAGACCGACGATCGCAAAGCCGGGGACGCCGAGCTGGAGGTGCGCCTCGACCTCGACGCGGCGTGCGTCGAGCCCGACCAGAGCGTGCGTGACCGTGCATGCGAGCATCCAGGCCACGCTAGAGACGGCGGCGTCGCGGGTGTGTGACGCGTCTGTGGCGGAAGTGGAACTTCTAGCCTGGCGCGCGCGCCACGAGCACGTCCTCGAAGAACTCGCCCGCGCGGCGGCCCGTGCGCCGGTTCACGTGCCGCCGGTAGCGCTCCTCCAGCCGCAGTCCCGCGAGCTCCAGGATCTCCGGGTAGAGCTCGCGCCGGTCGTTGATCACGATCACCACCGGAGCCCCGTCACGCAGCGACCCGCGCACGTTCGCGAGCACGGCCGCCACGCCGTCGACGTACGAGCCCAGCGCCGCCCGCGAGGACCCCTTTCCCAGCTCGAGCTCGCGAAACTCCTCGAGGCCCAGCAGCTCGTAGGCGTAGCGGTGCTGCTCGTGGTAGTCGATCAGCCCCGGGTACGGCGGCGAGGTCAGGACCGCGTCGAAGCCCCGCTCGAAGTCGAGCTCGCGCGCGTCTCCGTGCAGCACCGACGCCTCGCGCCCGCGCGCCCGCACCCGCGAGAACTCCTTCACCCGCGCGAGCGTGTCGAGCGCGTAGCGGCGCAGGAACCGCCGCGCCTCCCCCACCGGCCGGCACTCGCGCCGGTGCTTGTGGCACCAGTACGGCGTCCGCTGGGGCGTGCGCGGGAAGTCGAGGTCGAAGTGCGTCGTCCGCCGCGCCGAGCGCGCGGCGCGCGCGAGCACGACGCGCAGCACGTCCGCGTGCTCGTAGTCCTCGACGAGGGAGCGGAAGAAGAGCAGCTCGGCCGCTGCCTTCGGCGCGTACCAGTCGCGCACGAACCGCGAGCTCGGCCCGGCCGGCCGCGTGAGCTCGAAGCGGTCGAGCCGCGCCAGCGCGTCACGCAGCTCGGACTCGAGCACGAACGGGTTGTACTCGCGAGTCTTGACGCGCATCAGCAGGCAGTTGAAGGGCGCGACGTCCGCGCCGCACGCGTCGTGGCCGGACTCGAGCGCCTGCACCAGCGTCGTGCCCGAGCCCGCGAACGGGTCGAGCACGCGGCCGCTGCCGGGGACATGCCGCTCGAGCAGCGCCTCCACGAGCTGCGGGATGAACTTACCGAGGTACGGATGGAGCCGGTGGACGTGCTTCGTCCGCTCGCGCTCGGGCAGCTCGCGCTCCGACCACGAGAGGTCGAGGTCGATACGGCGGTAGAGCGCGTCCTGGGTGGAGGCCACGGCTCCGCCCGGTTCGACAACGCGTCTAGAACGCCTGCCTGAGGCACTCGACGCGGCCGTCGCGAAGGCCGACGACGTCGAAGCGTGCCTCGAGCTCTGCGCACTCCGGATGCGCGGCGAGCCAGGCCTCGGCGGCCCGTCGCAGGCGGCGCTGCTTCTCCTCGGTGACCATCTCGAACGGTTCGCCGTAGCGGCCGCCGCCCTTCGCCTTCACCTCGACGAACGCGAGTCTCCGGCCTCGCCGCACGACCAGGTCGAGCTCGTTTCCGCCCCTCCAGGCGTTGCGGTCGAGCACGCGGTAGCCGCGGAGTCGGTAGTGCCACAGCGCGCGGTGCTCGGCGGCACGGCCCGCCGCGGAGGTGCTCGCGTTCCTGACGTGTTCCTGGCGGTGCGGAGGCCGAAGGGACAGTGCTGAAGCACGGCCCTTCGGCCGGAGCGCCGCCAGGGACGCGAGCCGGCGGCGGAGCCCGGCTCTGCCGGGCGTGAGCCGGCGGCGGTCAGGGGCGCGAGGGCTACGCGTAGCAGAGGGCGTTGAAGGACCGGCGGTGGATCTCGCTTGGCCCCCGCTCGCGCACGACCGCAGAGTGACCCGGCGTGATGTAGCCGACGTGCGATCGGAACCCGTACGCCGGGTAGAGCGCGTCGATCCGCCGCATCATCCGGTCGCGCGTCACCTTGGCGACGATCGACGCCGCCGCGATCGCCGCGCTCTTCTCGTCTCCGTCGACGATTGCTCGGTGCTCCGGCGCGAGCGGGCCAAGGCGGAAGCCGTCGACCAGGCAGACCTCGGCAGGCGGCGCGAGCTCCGAGAGCACCGCGCGCAGCCCGGCGAGGTTCGAGCGGTGCAGCCCGATGCGGTCGATCTGCGAGGACGGCACCGCGCGCACGACGACCCGCTCCGCGCAGCCGAGAACCGCGCGGTAAAGCTCCTCCCGGTCGGCCTCGCTGCACTGCTTCGAGTCGTTCAGGCAGGCGAGTGGACGCACCTTGTGGTCGCGTAGCTTGCCGTAGTCGAGCAGCACGCCGGCCACGAGCAGCGGGCCGGCGAGCGGCCCTCTCCCCGCTTCGTCGGCGCCCGCGACGAAGCGCGCGCCGAGCTTGCGGTCGAACTGGAGGAGCCTCCGGCCGGTGCGTCGGGCCACGGGGCGAGCATAGCGCCGGGCGCAGCCGGCGCCAGAAAACGTGACGCTTTCGTTACTCCTTGGCCGGCTCGGGCTCGGCCTCGACCGCCGACTCCGGCTCTTCGGCAGCGGGCTCGGCCTCTTCGGCAGCGGGCTCGGCCTCTTCGACGGCGGGCTCAGGCTCCTCGGCAGCGGGCTCGGTCTTCGCGGGAGCCTCGACCTCGTCGGAGGCCTCGGCCTCCTCGGGAGCCTGCTCCTCCGTCGCCTCGGCGGCCTCGGCGACGAACTCCTCGTCGACCGCCTCGCCATCGGGCGGCATCGCCCCGACGAGCAGCTCCGACTCCGGCAGCGCCACGCCGCGCTTGGCGCGCACGCGCGCCCGCTTTCCTACCTTGCCGCGCAGGTAGTAGAGCTTCGCGCGGTTGACGTCGCCGATCGCCGTCACCTCGATGCGCTCGATCTTCGGCGAGTGCACCGGGAACGTCCGCTCGACGCCGACGCCGAACGACTGCTTGCGCACGGTGAAGGTTTCTCGGACGCCGGCGCCCTGGCGCTTGAGCACGACTCCCTCGAAGACCTGCACGCGACGGCGCTGGCCCTCGATCACCTGGAAATGGACTCGCACGGTGTCGCCTGCCTTGAACGCCGGCAGGTTCGTCCGCAGCTGTCGCTGCTCGAGAGTCTCGATCACTCGGCTCATAGAAAGAGGCCCGTCGGGCCGGGGCGGAATGCTAGCGCAGCGCGATCCGCTTCGGCGGCCAGTAGGTCGCGAAGACCGGCCCGACCAGGTTCTTGCGCGGCACGCTGCCCCACCGCCGCGAGTCGCAGGACTCGCCGCGGTTGTCGCCCATGAAGAAGTACTCGCCCTTCGGCACGTGCCAGGTCTCTTCGAAGTTCGTCACGTCCTCGTCGCGCCGCTTGGCCGAGATGTACGGCTCGCGCAGCTTCTTGTGGTCGATCCAGATGAAGCCCTTCTCGTCCTCGTGGACGACCTCGCCGGGGAGGCCGATCAGGCGCTTGACGAACGTGCCGCCCGCGCCGCATTCGCGCCGCGCCGCCTTCGGCGTCTCGAAGACCACGATCTCGCCCCGGTGCGGGTCGCGGAAGCGATAGATGAAGCGGTTGGCGAGCACGCGGTCGGAGAAGCGAGCTTCGCAGTCCTGGCCCGGCTTCGCGCAGTGCAACGTCGGCTCCATCGAGGAGGACGGGATCCGGTAGGGGTTCACCACCCACGTCTTGATCGCGAACACGATCGCGATCGCGCCGGCGACCGTGACGACCCAGTCGATCGCGACCCGCCACGGCTTCGGCAGCCAGCCCGTCAGCCTGTCGAGCGGGTTCCTCAGTGCAGGGAGATGCGGTTCGGCGGCCAGTAGGTGGCGAACACCTTGCCGATCAGGTTCTTCCGCGGCACCGAGCCCCAGCGGCGCGAGTCGCACGACTCGCCGCGGTTGTCGCCCATGAAGAAGTACTCGCCGTTCGGCACGCGCCAGGTGCCGGTGGTCGCGTCGTGCGCCTTGCGGTCGGGCTTGATGTACGGCTCGTCCAGACGCTTGCCGTCGATGAAGACGTTGCCGCCGTCTCGCTCGCTGACGGTCTCGCCCGGCAGGCCGATCAGGCGCTTGACGAAGGTGCCGCTCGCGCCGCACATCTCCTGGGCGGCCTTCGGGGTGTTGAAGACGACGATCTCGCCGCGCTTGGGGTCGCGGAAGTGGTAGATGAAGCGGTTCGCGAGCACGCGGTCGGAGAGACTCGCCTCGCAGCCCTGGCCCGGCCTCGCACAGTGGAGGGTCGGCTCCATCGAGCTCGAGGGGATCCGGTACGGGTTCACGACCCACGCCTTGATCGCGAGCACGATCGCGATCGCTCCGGCGATGGTCACGATCCAGTCGATCGCGATCCGCCAGGGACGCGGCAGGCCGGCAGTCAGCCGGTCGAGCGGGTTGCGCGAGTGCCGCTTCTTCGATTCGTGCTCGGAGGGCGTGAGCACCGGCGGATACCGCGGCGGCGGGTACTCGCTGCGGTAGTCGCCGCCCGAGCTCGAGCGGTCGTCGAAGCCGTCGCCGCTCACGACCCGGTCCTCAGTCGGCTCTGTTCCTTCCGCCACTCGTCGATTCTCCTGTGATCCCCCGACAGCAGGACGTCGGGCACCCGCCAGCCTCGGAACTCCGCCGGGCGCGTGTAGTGAGGGTACTCGAGGCCACCCTCGAGCTCGGACGAGAAGCTCTCGATCGCGCCGGACTCCTCCGCAAGCGCGCCCGGCAGCCGTCGCGCAATCGCGTCGACCAGCACCATCGCCGGCAGCTCGCCGCCGGAGAGGACGTACGGGCCGATCGAGATCGCGTCGGACGCGAGGTGGATCAGCGCACGCTCGTCGAAGCCCTCGAAGCGGGCCGAGAGCAGCGTCAGGCGCTCCTCCTCGGCGAGCTCCTCGACCACGGACTGCGTGAGCTGGCGGCCCTGCGGGGTCAATGCGACGACGCGGTGGCCGGGCATCCCGCCGTAGACGGCGTCGAGCGCGGCGGCGACCACGTCCACGCGCAGCACCATCCCCGCGCCGCCGCCGTACGGCTCGTCGTCGACCTGACCGCCGGTGAGCGGCGTATGGTCGCGGTAGTTGAGCAGCCGCAGCTCCAGCTCGTCGCCGAGCACGGCAGCAACCGGCCGCTGCTCCGTGAGCCAGGCGAACGCGTGCGGGAGGAGAGTGAAGACGTCGAGCTGCAAGAGACCGGCCGCGAGGCAGGTTAGCTACGGTCGGCGAAGCCCCGCGCGATCTGGATTCGGCCTGCGTCCAGGTCCACCTGCTGGATGCAGGCGCTCACGAGCGGCAGCAGCAGGCCGGTGTCGAGCTCGAGGACGTCGTTGGCCGGCCCAGGGATGAGTGCAGCGACGCTGCCGAGCGGCCGGCCACCCTCCTCCTCGACGGCGAGGCCGACGAGCTGGAACTCGTAGAATTCGTTCTCGCCCGGTGGCGGCAGCTCGTCGCGCGGCACCGCGAGCTCGGCCCCGCGCGGCGCCTCGCTGTCGAGCCTGATCACGGGTCGGCCCCGCGAGCGCTTCGAGGCGACGATCTCCGCGGGCTCCCCGTCGACGTGCAGCGTCGAGCCCCTCGCGAAGCGCTCCTCATCCTCGCTCGCGTGCTCGACGAAGAACGAGCCGTCGAGCCCGTGCGGCTTGCCGACGCGGCCGACCTTGACGAGCTCGCTCATCCGCCGCTCCGCGGCCGATGAGCGTGTGGAGGGGGCTGGGGGGGAACCGGGAGGTTCCCCCGCCGGGCATCCTCGGCGGAGCCGAGGCGAGCCTGGAAGAAGAAGGGGGCTCGTGGGGGAAACCTGGTTTCCTCCACAGGAGCGAGCCGGAGGCGAGCGACGGTCATCCGCCGAAGACGGCGAGTGCCTCGGCGCGTGGTGCCGAGACGAGGATGTTCTCGGCCGCGATCTCCTCCGCCCGGGGATGCCCCGAGCGGCGGACGAGCTCGGCCGCGGGCTCGCGGTCGTAGTCGGTCCAGCGCAGTTCGACGCTCTCGTCCAGGAGCGCCCAGTAGGCGCCCGCGCGGCCCTCGTACGGCCAGCCGACACTGCCCGCGTTGACGAACAGCCTCTCCCCCACGGGCCGCTCGAGCTGCATGTGCGTGTGCCCCGCGACGACGCGCGGCTGCTCGACGTCTCGCAGCAGCTCCGCGAGCTTGTCGTCGCTCGTCAGCTCCGTGACGACCGTCGTGTCGTCCAGGGGCGTCGCGTGGACGTACAGGGTGTCGTCGAGCACGACCGAGAACGGCAGCGCGACGAGCCAGTCGGCCTGGTCGTCGTCGATCCGCTCGAGCAGCCAGGCGAGCCCCTCGTCGCCCGCGAACTCCGGGTCGCGCAGCCGGTCGGCGTTGCCGCGGATGCAGTGCGTGTTCGGCAGCGAGCGGACGAGCTCGACCACCTCGCGCGGCTGCGGCGGCCCCGCCGCGATGTCGCCGCCGATCACGATCGCGTCGACGGCTTCGCGTTCCACCTCCGCGAGCACGGCCTCGAGCGCCGGGAGATTGCCGTGGACGTCGTAGAGCGCGGCGACGCGCATCGGCGCTTCTACTCGACGATCTCGAGCAGCGTCCGCCCCTCGCGACTCGCGGCCGAGGCGCGCACGATCGTGCGCAGGGCGCGGGCGATCCGGCCCTGGCGCCCGATCACCTTGCCGACGTCGTCCTTCGCGACGTGGAGCTGCACGATCGTGTCGCCGTCGCGCTCGATCTCCTCGACGCGCACCGCGTCCGGCTCATCGACGAGGCGGCGGGCCAGGTACTCGACGAGCTCAGTCGACACCCTTGGCCTTCAGCAGGCGGGCGACGGTCCCGGACGGCTGCGCGCCCTTCGAGAGCCAGTCGCGCACCCTGTCCTCGTCGAGCTCGATCGTCGACGGGTCGGTCTGCGGGTTGTAGCGGCCGACGATCTCGAGGAACTTGCCGTCGCGCGGTGAGCGGGAGTCCGCCGCGACGATGCGGTAGACGGGGTTCTTCTTCGACCCGACGCGGGTCAGCCTCAGCTTGACTGCCAAAGGGTTACCTCCGTGACTTCGACTTCTTGCGCTTGCTCTTCTTCTTCTTCTTGGTTGCGGAGCGCCCGGGGCCATTCTGCCCCTGCGGCGCGCCGGGGAGCGCGGGCATCTTGCCCTTCCCGAGCTGCTTCACCATCTTCGCCATCTGCTTGCGCGCTTCGAGCAGCTGGTTGACCTGCTCGACCGTCGTGCCGCTGCCGGCCGCGATCCGCTTGCGGCGCGAGCCGTCGATCACGTGCGGGAGGCGGCGCTCCTGCGGGGTCATCGAGAGCACGATCCCCTCGACGCGGGCGAGCTGGCGCTCGTCGACGTCGTCGAGCCCCTCGAGCTGCTTGCCCAGGCCCGGGATCATCTTCAGGACGCCCTGCAGGGGGCCCATCCGCCGCAGCATCTTGTAGCTGCGCAGGAAGTCGTCGAAGGTGAACTCGCCCTGCATCATGCGGCGCTCCATCTCGACGCGCTCGTCGTCCTCGACGGCGGCCTCGGCCTTCTCGATCAGGCTGAGCACGTCGCCCATCCCGAGGATCCGCTGGGCCATGCGGTCGGGGTGGAAGTACTCGAGCTGGTCGAGCCGCTCGCCGACCGAGACCAGCTTGATCGGCTTGCCGGTGACCGCCTTGACCGAAAGCGCCGCGCCGCCACGGGCGTCGCCGTCGAGCTTCGTCAGCACGACGCCGTCGAAGGCGACGCGCTCGGCAAAGGCTTCGGCGACCCGCACGGCGTCCTGGCCGGTCATCGAGTCGAGCACGAGCAGCACATTCGTCGGCTTCGAGGCGTCGCGCACGGCGGCGAGCTCGTCCATCAGCTCCTCGTCCACGTGCAGCCGGCCGGCCGTGTCGAGGATGACGGTGTCGAGGCTCTCGGCGCGGGCGTGCTCGAGGCCCTGCGTGACCGCGGCCACGGGATCGGCGCGCTCCTCGCTGAAGACCGGCACCTCGATCTGGCGGCCCAGCTGCTCGAGCTGGTCGATCGCCGCGGGCCGTTGCAGGTCGGCCGCGACGAGGCCCGGCTTGCGGCCGTCCTTGCGGAGCAGGAGCGCGAGCTTCGCGGCGGCGGTCGTCTTGCCCGAACCCTGCAGACCCGCGAGCAGGATCACCGTCGGTGGCCGGCCGGCGAAAGCGAGGCGCGAGTCGCCCGAGCCCATCAGCGCGGTCAGCTCCTCCTGCACGATCTTCACCACCTGCTGGCCCGGCGTCAGACTCTTGAGCACGTCGGCGCCGAGCGCCCGCTCGCGCACGCGCCCGACGAAATCTTTGACGACCTCGAAGTTGACGTCGGCCTCGAGCAACGCGAGGCGGACCTCGCGCATTGCGCGCGAGATCGACTCCTCGTCGAGCCGGCCCTGCTTGCGCAGGTCGCCGAGCGCGCCCTGCAGCCGATCTGAAAGCGTGTCGAACACGGCCTGCCAGTCTAGCCGCGGGCCCTTTCGGGTAGACACTGGCGTCGAAGGAGCATCCATCCGAGCGAAAGGAGCGACATGGCAGACATCGCGAAAGTGATCACGATCATCGGCTCGTCCCCGGAGAGCTTCGCCAAGGCAGCCGATGCAGCCGTACAGGAGGCGGCGAAGACCGTGCGCGGGATCACCGGCGCGAGCGTCGTCTCGATGAGCGCGGTCGTCGAGGACGAGCGGATCAGCGCGTACCGCACGACGGTGAACATCGCGTTCGCGGTCGAGCGCTAGGCGTCGACGAACGGCGAGGCGCCGCCGGGCGCCACCTGCCTTGTGGTCACGGCCGGACCGGCATGCCGCTCTCCGCGGACGCGTACAGCGCTTCGAGCGCACGGGCATTGGCGACCGCGTCGGCGCGGCCGAGCAGCGGCTCGCCCTCGCCGCGGATCGCCTCGCTCAGATTCTCGAGCTCCAGCTGGTAGGAGTTGGCCCGCTCGGTCTCGACACGCTCGACGGCGCCGTCGCGGCGGATCTCGATCACCGGCTCGTGCGCGTGCCAGGGATCGTCGAGAAAGAGTGAGCCCTCCTCGCCGATCACCTCGAGCTCGTCGCGCGACGGCAGCACGAAGCCGGAGTCGAAGTGGGCAGCGACGCCGCTGTCGAACAGCATCACGCCGGCGAAGAGCATGTCGACCCCGCTCGGACCGAGAACCTGAGCGCCTGCGGCGTGCTGCGGCTCGCCGGCGAGCAGCCGCGAGGCGTTGACGCAGTAGCAGCCAACGTCCATCAGCGCCCCTCCGTCGAGCTCGGAGAGGAGCCGCACGTTGGTCCGCGGGTCGTCGATGGTGAAGCTGAACGCAGAGCGGATCACCCGCGGCCTGCCGACCGCGCCGTCGTCCATCAGCTCGGTCAGCTTCCGAGTTTGCGGGTGATGGCGCCACATGAACGCCTCCATCAGCAGGCGCCCGGACCGGTCGGCTGCGTCGAAGGCGGCTTCGACCTCGGCGGGCCGGCGCGACAGCGGCTTCTCGCAGAGGACGTGCTTTCCCGCCTCGAGGGCGCGGATCGACCACTCGCAGTGGAGCGAGTTCGGGAGGGAGATGTAGACGGCCTCGACGTCCGGGTCCTCGAGCAACGCCTCGTAGCTGCCGTACGGACGCTCGATGCCCCACTGGCGCGCGTACTCCTCGGCGCGGGCGGCATCGCGGCTCGCGACCGCGATCAGGTCGCACTTCTCCGAGCCCTGCGCGGGCGGGATCACGTTCCGGTTGATGTGTGCCGTGGAGACGATGCCCCAACTGACGGGCTTCATCCCCACGACGGCTCCGTGACGGGTCGGAGGGTCGTCTCGAGGATGCGGTGCGTGCGAGGCCTCGTCAGGGCGAAGAGAACCACCTCGGCAACGTCCTCGGCACTCATCATCCCGGCGAGCTCCGGCATCTCGGGAGTGCGCCCCCGCCCCATCGCGAAGTCGGTTGCGACCCCGCCCGGGCAGATGTTCGTGCACCGGACTCCCCGCTCGCGCAGCTCGTGGTCGAGCGCGCGAGTGAAGCCGACCTGCGCGAACTTCGACGCGCAGTAGACAGCCTCCAGCGGCAGGCCGCGACGGCCGGCCTCGGACGCGATCGTGACGAGGTCGGCCTCTCCGCTCTCGAGCAGGTGCGGCAACGCGGCGCGCACGGCGTAGATCGTCCCCCTGACGTTCACGTCGATCATCTCGTCGAGGTGCTCCGGCGAGAGCTCGAGGAACGGGCCATAGGCGCCTACCCCGGCGTTGGCCACGAGGATGTCCAGGCGCCCGAAGCGGCCAACGGTGTCGCCCACAATGCGCTCGAGGTCGGCCGGGTCGCGAACGTCGCACGGGCGCGCGACCACGCCGTCCAGCCCGAGGTCGTCTCCGCTGCGAGAGGCCAGCCCCAGGCTGACGCCGGCCGCGGCGAGCGCCTGGGCAACCGCGCGCCCGATACCGCGGCTCGCCCCGGTGATCAGTGCGGACTTTCCTGCCAGTGGCGTCATCACTCCTCCAGGTATTCGAGAGACGGATACAACGCGCGAAATCGAGGGTAACCGGCCTCGTACACGCGCGACCAGCCTGGGTCGGGCTCGATCCGTTCGCGGGTCCGGATGCACGCCTCGATCGCCTCGTGAACGTCGGAAAACGCGCCTGCGGCAACCGCTCCGAGCAGGGCGGCTCCGAAGGCCGCTCCCTCCTCCACGGCCGTGAGCTCGAGAGGGAGGCCGAGCGTCGAGGAGACGATCCGCAGCCAGAGGCGGCTGCGGGCGCCTCCGCCCGAGACGCGCCCGCTCTCCGCGCGGACGCCCAGGTCTTGCAGGAGCTCCTGCGAGTCGCGCATGGCGTAGGCGACTCCTTCCAGGACGGCGCGGACGAGTGCCGCGCGGCCGTGCTCGAGTCCGAGGCCGGTGAACGCGGCGCGTGCTCGCGGGTCTGCGTGCGGAGTCCGCTCGCCCGAGAGGTACGGAAGGAAGAGAACGCCTCCGGCACCGGGCTCGACTCCCGCTGCCTCCGTGAGCAGCTCGTCATACGCGACCGTCGGGGCGAATGCATCCCGGAACCAGCGCAGCGAGCCCGCGGCCGAGAGCATCACCCCCATCGCGTGCCAGGTTCCCGGCACGGCATGGCAGAAGACGTGCAGGCGCCCTTCCGGCTCAGGCTCGTACGCCGGCAGCGCCGCGAAGACGACGCCCGAGGTACCGAGGACGACCGAGAGGGCCCCCGGCCCGGCCACGCCCACGCCCAGCGCGCCGGCCGCCTGGTCTCCGGCTCCGGCGGCGACCGCGATCCCGTCCGCGGTTCGACCGGAGATCTGCGGCGACTCGATCGCCTCGGGCAGCCACTCGGGCGGGATCTCGAGCGCGCCCAGGACCTCGTCGCTCCAGCGCCGCTGCGCGACGTCGAACAGAAGCGTCCCCGAGGCATCCGCAACGTCGGTCGCGCGCTCGCCCGTGAGGCGAAGCCGCACGTAGTCCTTCGGCAGGAGAACGTGCCGGATCCGTCCGTAGGCCTCCGGCTCGTGCTTGCGCAGCCAGAGCAGCTTCGGCGCGGTGAAGCCCGTGAGCGCCCGGTTGCCCGTCAGGCGGATGAGCCGCTCGACGCCGATTCGCCGCTCGATCTCCTCGCACTCGGCGGACGTGCGTTGGTCGTTCCAGAGAATCGCGGGCCGGATCACACTGTCGTCCTGGTCGAGAGCCACGAGCCCGTGCATCTGGCCGGAGAGTCCGATGCCCGCTGAGCGGTCCGCGCCGACCGCGGCCAGCGCCGCCTCGCTCGCCCGCCACCAGTCCTCGGGATCCTGCTCGGCGTAGCCGGGCGCCGGAGCGGACAGCGGGTAGCCCCCCTCCGCCCGCGCGAGCACGTCGCCTGCGCGAGAGATGGCGATCGCCTTGACGCCGGTAGTGCCGACGTCGAGGCCGACGAACCTGGGGTCGGCGGGCACGGTCGTGCTCGCGCTCGCGCGCTACCCGGCGCCGAGCGCTGCGTAGACGAGCTCGTAGGCGGCCACGGCGTCCTTGCGCAGCTGGGCCTCACGCAGTGCCTCGCCGTCGAGCCGCTCGGCGACGCCGTCGATGAACCGCCAGTGCACCACGCTGCGCCGCACGGCCTCGACCGCGTCCTCGGTGTACGGGTAGAGGTCGAATCCGAGCCGCTCGCCCTTGTCGCCGTAGCCCGCACGCCGTAGCTCGACCGCCAGCTCGAGGGTCTCCATGAAGGCGGTCGCGCCGACCATGTTGTCGTCGTCGAACGTGCCCCAGCCCGAATTGGCGTGTTGATGGCCAAGCAGACCCTCGGAGGCAAGCAGCGCCGCGTACTCGGCCAGGTTCTCGCCGTTCATGATCAGGTGCTGCCAGTCCATGTTGACCTGGACGTTGTCGAGGCCCTGCCGCCGCAGCGTGTGGATCACGTGGAGCGTCATTCCCACGTTGCGCATCAGGATCTTCATCGCGGGCTCCGAGTTCTTGTGCTCCAGGAAGAGCTTGATCCCGCGGTCGCGACAGCGCTGCGCCGCCTGGCCGATGCCGTCGAGGAACCAGGCCCAGGTCTCCTTGTACGGCGCCTGGAACGGGTAGTTGTAGCCCTCGATCCCCGGCCAGACGATGAAGTTCGCCTCGAGCTCGCCCGCGAAATCGATCGCGTCGAGCGTCCGCTTCACGGCCTCGTTCCGGGTCGCCTCGTCGGGCGAGACGAGCCCCCCTTTCCCGAAGCGGGGATCGAGATGGAGCCCGGTTGCCACGCAGTACACGTCGTGGCCGTCGAGGGCGTCGCGCACGTCGTCGAGGTTGGCCGGCGAGAGCTCCTGCGGGTAGTGGAACTCGTAGCCGTCGATCAGGTCGCCGAGACCCTCCACCGCTTCGCGCACGCGCTCCACGGTGGTCTGTCCCGCGCGCTCAGGCTTGTAGCCGTCCGGGACGAACCGCGTGACCATCGGCCCGAAGGCCCAGATGCCGAGGCTGGTCTTGAGCGGCTTGCTCATCGTCGGTCGAACTCGATCAGATTTCGCGCTTGCGTGCGCGGCCCTCCTCGTCCAGGTAGTCGCTCCACGACCGGCTCGGCGAGTAGCCGAGTAGCCGCTCGGCCTTCGCGCACGAGATCCCGGAGGCGTCCTCGCGAGCGAGTGGGCGCAGCTCGATCTCGTCCGCCGTAGTAGCGGCGGACGAGCTCGGCGAACGGGCGGCCGCCGACGTTGTCGGGAGACGCGATGTAGAACACCTCGTGACCCGGGAGGTCGGAGTCGACCGCGAGCACGATCGCGTCTGCGAGGTCGTAGGCGTCCGTGTAGCTCCAGAGGTTGGGGCTCAGGACCGCGGGATCCCGCACCTGCGGCCCGAGGTTGCGCTCGTAGTTCTCCTCGTTCTGCACCCAGCTCGGACGAAGCGAGATGCAGCGGATGTCGGAGCGCGCCACGGCAGCATCCATCAGCAGCTCTCCGAACCACTTCGAGAGCGCGTAGGGATCCTGCGGCCTGACCGGGTGCTCCTCGTCGACGGGCACGTAGTCCGGCAGGAACTCGCGCTCCGGGAAGAAGAACCCGGGGATCGTCTCGCTCGAGATGTAGACGAACCGCCCCACGCCAAAGCGGACGGCCGCCTCGAGCACGTTGAAGGTCGCAGTCAGGTTGTTCCGGAAGACAACGTGCGGCGGGTTCTTGGTCGGGTCCGGGATCGCGCCCGCGTGGACGACAGCGTCGACGCCGCGGACGATCGCAAACGCGTCGCCCGCGTCGGTCAGGTCGGCCTGGACGTACTCCCCCGGCTCGTCGGGAAGCGTCCGCTCGAACACACCTCGGGCCAGGTCGGAGGTGCGCACGTCGTGTCCGGCTGCGAGCAGGGCGGAGACGGCGGCGGAGCCGACCTTGCCTTTCCCTCCCGTGACGAGAACGCGGATGCTTGACCCCTCGCGGGCGGGTCAGCCGGTGACGGCCTGCCGGTACTCGCGCACGACGAGCTCGGTCAACTCTTCCACGGAGGTCTCCTTGGTCGGCTTGTCGAGCGTGATCTCGCCGTGCTGGAGCAGATTCACGCGGTCGCAGACCTCGAACACGTGCGCGTAGTTGTGCAGGATCAGGATCATCGACACCTCGCCCTGGTCCCGGAGCTTCCGGATCAGGTCGAGGATGAGCGCTCCCTCCTTCACGCCCATCGCCGCCAGCGGCTCGTCCAGCAGGATGATCTTGGCGTCCGAGTAGACCGAGCGCGCGACCGCGATCGACTGGCGCTGGCCTCCCGAGAGCTGGGCCACCTCCGCGTCGACGTCCGGGATCCGGACGCCCATCTCGTCGAGGTGCTTGCGGGCCCGCTTGCGCATCTCGCCGTTGTTCAGCAGCGGCAGCGCGACGCCGCCGAGCTTCCCGAGCAGCTCCCGCTTGAGGAACATGTTGTGGTAGACGGACATGCCCGGCACGAGCGCCAGGTCCTGGTAGACGGTGTCGATCCCGAGCGTGCGGGCGTGCGCGACCGAGCGGATCGACACCTCCTCGCCGTTGATGAAGATCGTGCCGTTGTCCGGCTTCTGGAAGCCGCTGATGATCTTGACCAGCGTGGACTTGCCGGCCCCGTTGTCGCCGATCAGCCCGAGCACCTCGCCGCGCCCCAGGTGCATCGAGACGTCCTCGAGGGCGCGCACCGCTCCGAACCGCTTCGAGATGTTCTCGACACGGATCGCCTCGTCGGCCTCTCGGCCGTTGCCCGAGTCGCTCATCTGCCCCCCCTCCCGAGCACACCGAGGTTCTTCAGCCGCTGGATCTGCACGTTCAGGATCATCGCACCCAGGATCGCAATCCCGATGATCAGGTCGAAGTTGAATGCGCTGACGCCGAGGATCGTGAAGCCGATGTTCAGGATGGCAAGCACGCAGACGCCGAGGAAGCCGCCGATGATCGTGCCCGAACCGCCCATCAGCGACGTCCCGCCGATGACCGCGGCCGCGACCGCGAGGAACATGATGTCGGTGCCGCCCTGGAGCGGCAGGATCGACGTGATCCGGGTCGAGTCCATCATCCCGGCGAAGCCGCCGAGCATGCTGCAGAGCATGAAGTTGCCGATCTTGATCCACCGGACGTTGACGCCGCTCTCTCTCGCGCCGATCAGGTTGCCGCCCGTCGCGACCGTGTGGACGCCCCATCTGGTCCGCACGAGCACGATCTGCAGGACCACGACGGCTAACAGCGCCCACCAGAACTCCGAGTTGAACCAGAGCGGATAGCCGCCGAAGATCTCCCTGAACGTGTGGCCGCCCGGCGTCTCCACCTGGAAGCCGTGCAGGGCCCGCAGGTTGATCCCGTTCAGGAAGAACAACATCCCGAGCGTGGTGATGAACGAAGGGACGCCGAGGTAGGTCGTGATCAACCCGTTCGTGAGACCGACGGCGGCGGCCGCCAGCAGGCCGAAGATCACCCCCAGCCAGATCGGCAGCCCGAGCCCGTCGGGCTCGGGCGCCGTCGTCAGATACATGATGATCGGCGTGAGCGCGAAGACCCGCCCCACCGACAGGTCGATCTCGCCGCAGATCAGGAGCATCACCTCGCCGCAGGCGATCAGCGCGATCGGCCCGACGTACTCGGCGATGTTCTTGATCGTCGGTGCCGAGTAGAACGCCGACGACCGCAGCGAGAAGTAGACGATCAGCCCGATCGCGACGACGAGGATGCTCGCCTCGCGTCGGTTCGCGAACGCCTCGAGCGCGCGCCAGCCCAGGCCACGCGCTCGTCCGCGGCGTCCGGCTTCTGACCCCGCCACCGCCATCGCCTACTACCTCAGGCGGCTAGGTCGACTTCACGTATTGCTGGGAGCTGGAGCTTCCCTCGTAGCGGGTCTTCGTGGTCAGGTACGGCTTGACGTTGTCCTTCGTGACGAACAGGAGACCCGTGTTCGTGTCGGACGGCGCCATCAACCCGCCCGAGATCTTGTACAGGAACAGCTGGACTGCGGGGTAGAACCCCTGGAGATAGGGCTGCTGGTCGATCGTGAAGTCCAGGAAGCCCTTGTCGATCAGCTTGAGCGTCGTCGGCAGGAGGTCGTACCCGCCACCGTGGATCCCCTTGGAGGGGAGGTTGTACTTCTGCATCACCTGGGCGACGCCCTGCGTGCTTCCCGCGTCGACCGCGAACATGCCCTTCAGGTCTTTGTGACCCTGGTAGTAGGCGTCGATCTTCGAGAGCTCGCCGGCCGTGTCGGCGCCGGTCGCGATCTGCGTGAAGTTGATGGGCTTGCCCGAGTCCTTGATCGCCTGCTTCGCGCCGTCGATGCGCGGCTGGATGTTCAGCGACCCCGGCGTCGCGATGAAGCCGGCGACGTCGCCGCTCGGGATCAGCTCGACGATCTTCTCGCCCATCTTCTGGCCCGACACGAACAGATCCTGGCCGATGTACGCGAGTCGCTCGTTCGCGCTGCCGGGCGGCACGTCCGCGTTGTAGGCGATGACCGGGATCCCGGCGTCGAGCGCCTTCTTGGTCGGCTCGTCGAACGCCTTGGCGTCGATCAGGCAGACGCAGATTCCGTCCGCGCCCGAGGAGATCGCGCTGTTCATCGCGGAGACCATCTGCCCGACATCGCTGGTCTCCGAGCCGGTCCACTGGTGGGTGGTGTTGAAGATCGCGCCCATGTCCTCGATCCCGTACTGCGTCGGGACGAAGAACGGGTTCGTCGTGACGTGGTTGACGAAGACCCACTTCCACTTGGGCGTCTCCGGGAAGTCGCCGACGCCGCTGCTGGAGCTGCTGCCCCCGCCGCCGCCACAGGCGGCAAGCAGTGCGGGGAGCGAAAGTGCGGCGCCGCCCGCCCCGATGATGCTGAGCAGCTTCTTGCGATCCATCCCGGCCGGGACTTCCGACTCGGGGAGATCGTCGACTCGCGACGCGAACTCGTCGAGCTGCGTCTCCAGATACTTCTGCTGGTTCACCCGGCACCTCCTTGGGAACGCCCTTCGAGCGCGAGCGGCGACCATAACACCGTGAAATAGAGGCGTCGACCCCGGGGGAACACCGGCCGTCCGCGCCGGTCGCGGGCGAGGGTACGGTCTCGCGGATGAGCTCAGCTCTTCCGAGCCGCGCCGTCTTCGCGCCGGCGCGCGTGAATTTGATCGGCGAGCACACCGACTACTCGGGCGGTCTCGTCTTGCCCGTAGCGGTGGACCTAGGGACGACCGTCACGTGGCTCCCCGCCGAGCGAGCCACGATTCGCCTGCATTCGGTGGCATTCGGCGAGGCCGTCGAAATCCAACTGGACGAGGCAAGTCCAGAGCCATTCGTAGGCTGGGGCCGCTACGTGGCAGCGCTTGTCCGGCTGCTCCGCGAGCACGGGCTGCCGCCAGTCGGGCTGGACGGGGAGATCGTCTCCACTGTCCCGATCGGAGCCGGGATGTCCTCGTCGGCCGCACTGACGGTCTCGGTCGGTCTCGCCCTGACGAAGGCTGCCTCGTGCGAGCCGACGCGCATCGAGTTGGCGAGAATCGCCCAGGCGGCCGAGCGGCTCGCGGTCGGCGTGCCGGTAGGTCTGATGGATCCTGCGAGCTCGCTGCTCGGACGCAAAGGGCACGCGCTCCTGCTCGATTGCGCAACCGGGGAGCACCGGCTCGTTCCGCTGCCGCCCGGGATCGCCCTCGTCGTCTTCGACTCGGGCATCCGCCACGAGCTCGAGGTCAGCGCCTACGGCGAGCGGCGGCTCGAGCTCGAGCGCGCGCTGTCGGCGATCGGCTCGGACCGCCCGTCCTCGTTGAGCGCCGCCGAGGCGGAGACCAGGGCGGCCACGGAGGGAGTCGACGAGATCGCACGGCGCAGGCTTCGCCACGTGGTCACCGAGAACGAGCGGGTGCGTGAGGTCGTAGCCGCGCTCGAAGAGCCGGGCGGAGCCGACATCGCTGCCCTCGGAGGGCTCTTCCGCGAGGGTCACGAGAGCCTTCGTGACGACTTCGAGGTCTCGATTCCGGAGCTCGACCGGCTCGTGGACCTCGCCTACGACCACGGAGCGATTGCCGCACGAATGATCGGCGGCGGGTTCGGCGGCTCCGTGCTCGCCCTGGCCCGCGAGGACGAGGCGGGCGACCTCGCCGCCACGGTCACGCGCCGCTACGCCGACCGGCCCGGACGAGCAGCGACGCCGTACGTCTGTGCCTCGGTCGACGGCGCGCACGAGACCGAGCCCGCGTGACGACTCACCATCGCTGGTGCACCACCGGGGAAACGCGGCTGCGGTAGATCTCGGCGATCCGCTCCATCGTCTCGCTCGAGGGCGCAGGGAGGTCGGCCGCGGCCGCATTCGCGCGCGCCTGCTCCGGGGTCTTCGCGCCCGGGATCACCGTCGAGACGGCGTCGAAGGCGAGGATCCAGCGCAGCGCGAGCTGGGCCATGGTCGCGCCCTGCGGCACCAGTGGCCGCAGCTCCTCCACCACCGCGAGCCCGAGCTCGAAGCCGAGTCCGGAGAAGGTCTCGCCCATGTCGAACTCCTCGCCGTGCCGGTTGAAGGCGCGGTGATCGTCCGCTGCGAACGTCGTTTCTCGGCTGAACTTCCCGGTCAGCAGCCCGGAGGCGAGCGGGACGCGGACGATCACCCCGACGTCGCGCCGCCGCGCCTGGTCGAAGAAGAGCTCTGCCGGCCGCTGCCTGAGCATGTTGAAGATGATCTGCACGGTCGAGACGCCGTCGTACTCGATCGCCTTCAGCCCTTGTTCGACCTTCTCGACGCTGACGCCGTAGGCCTTGACCAGGCCTTCCTGCACCAGCCGGCTGCACGCCTCGTGCACCTCGGGCATGTAGTACGTCTCCCAGGGAGGGCAGTGCAGCTGGACGAGGTCGACCGACTCGACGCCCAGGTTCTCGCGGGAGCGCTCGAGCCAGTCGTGGAGGTTCTCGTACGTGTAGAGATCCGGGTCGAGCGGCGCTCGTCTGCCGAACTTGGTCGCGACCACCAGCCGCTCCTCGCGCTCCTGGAGCAGCCGCGCGATCAGGCGCTCCGAGCGCCCGTCGCCGTAGACGTCGGCGGTGTCGAAGAAGGTGACTCCCGCGTCCACCGCTGCGTGCATGGCGGCGAGCGACTCCTCGTCGTCCGTTTCCCCCCAGCTCCCGCCGATCGCCCACGCGCCGAAGCCCACCTCGGAGACCTCCGAGCCGGTTTTCCCGAGGCGCCTCGTCTGCATACGCGAATCCAATCAGCCGCGAGCGGCCTCTGTCAGGATCTCCGCGCATGGCCACAGTGAAGGCGCTCGGTGAGCACGAGGTGTGGCTTCTGACGGGGAGCCAGGACCTCTACGGCGACGACCTGCTCCGCCGGGTGGACGAGCACGCACGCGAGATCGCCCGCTCGCTCGACGACGAGGCGGCGATTCCGGTCCGGGTCGTCCACAGGCCGGTCGTCAAGAGCCCGGAGTCGATCCGGCAGGTCTGCCTCGAGGCGAACGCCGCCGGGAGCTGCGTCGGCGTGGTGACGTGGATGCACACGTTCTCGCCGGCGAAGATGTGGATCGCCGGCCTGAGGTCGCTCGAGAAGCCGCTCCTGCACCTGCACACGCAGTTCAACCGCGATCTCCCGTGGGCCGAGATCGACATGGACTTCATGAACCTGAACCAGTCCGCCCACGGCGACCGCGAGTTCGGGTTCATGGCGACGCGGATGAACCTGAGGCGCAAGACCGTCGTCGGGCACTGGAGCGATGGGGCCGTGGTCGCCCGGATCGGAACGTGGACGCGGGCCGCGTGCGGCTGGAACGAGGCGCAGACGCTCACCGTGGCTCGTCTCGGCGACAACATGCGGTTCGTCGCGGTCACAGAGGGCGACAAGGTCGAGGCGCAGCTCCGCCTCGGCGTCTCGGTGAACGGGTATGGGATCAACGAGCTCGTCGAGGCGGTCGAGGGAGCTCCAGACGCCGCCGTGCAACAGCTCGTGGACGAATACCTCGACGAGTACGACCTCGTGCCGGAGCTCGCCCCCGACGGCGACCGGCACGCGTCCCTCCGGGACGCCGCCCGGATCGAGGCGGGCCTCCGGTCGTTCCTGGAGGCCGGCCGTTTCATGGCCTTCACGGACACGTTCGAGGACCTCGGCGCGCTGCCGCAGCTGCCCGGGATCGCGGTGCAGCGCCTGCTGGCCGACGGCTACGGCTTCGGAGCCGAGGGTGACTGGAAGACCGCCGCGCTCGTCCGCATCGCCAAGGTGATGAGCGCCGGGCTCGACGGCGGTACGTCGTTCATGGAGGACTACACGTACCACCTGGCCCCCCAGGGCCAGGTGGTACTCGGCGCGCACATGCTCGAGGTCTGCCCGTCGATCGCGGGCGGGAAGCCCACGTGCGAGATCCACCCGCTTTCCATCGGCGGCAGGAACGATCCTGTACGCCTCGTCTTCACCGCTGCCCCAGGGCCTGCGATCGTCGCGGGCCTGCTCGATCTCGGCGACCGGTTCAGGCTGGTCGTGAACGAGGTGGACGTGGTCGAGCCCGAGGAAAACCTCCCGAAGCTGCCGGTGGCGCGGGCCCTGTGGCGGCCCCGACCCGACCTCTCGACCGCGGCCGAGGCCTGGCTCTTCGCCGGCGGCCCGCACCACACGGTGTTCTGCCGCGCGATCGGATCGGAGGCGTTCGCCGACCTCGCCGAGATCGCGGGCATCGAGCTGCTCGTGATCGACGCCGAGACGCAGATGGCCTCGTTCACCAAGGAAGCGCGCTGGAACCACGCCTACTTCCAAACCGCCCGGGAGACCTGATGGCCCACCGCGAGTTGCGCGAGCGGGTCCTCCTGGCGAACCGCGAGATCGTCGAAGCGGGCCTGGTGGTCCTGACCTTCGGCAATGCCAGCGCTGCCGACCGCGCGGCCGGAGTGATGGCGATCAAGCCGAGCGGGGTCCCCTACGACGAGCTCGAACCCGAGTCGATCGTCGTCGTCGACCTCGAGAGCGGAGAGGTGCAGGAGGGCGCCGGCCGACCCTCGTCGGACACGCCGACGCATCTCGTCCTCTACCGCGCGTTCGAGCCGGTCGGAGGCATCGTCCACACCCACTCCTCGTTTGCGACGGCCTGGGCCCAGGCCCACCGGGAGATCCCCTGTCTCGGCACGACCCATGCAGACCACTTCCGCGGCCCCGTGCCGGTGACCCGCGGGCTCACCGGCGAGGAGATCGGAGGCGACTACGAGCGATGCACCGGCGAGGTGATCGTCGAGACACTGGCCGGCCTCGGGCTCGATCCGCTCGAGAGGCCGGCGGCGCTCGTCGCCTCGCACGGGCCGTTCGCGTGGGGCGCCGACATCGAGCAGGCGGTCGAGAACGCGATCGCCCTCGAGGTCGTGGCGGAGAGCTCCTTCCGGACCGAGCTCCTCCGACCCGGTGTCGAGCAGATCGAGCCGGAGCTGCTGGATCGGCACTTCCTGCGCAAGCACGGGCCCGAGGCGTACTACGGCCAGCGCTCGTGAAGGCCCTTCGCCTCCACGGCACGGGCGATCTGCGGCTCCACGACGAGCCCGCACCCGAGCCCGGCGATGGCGAGGTGGTCGTGCGCGTGACGGCCGTGGGCCTCTGTGGCTCGGACCGGCACTGGTTCCTGGAAGGAGGGATCGGCGACGCCGTCCTCGACCGGCCGCTCGTCCTCGGCCACGAGGTCGTCGGGACGATCCAGTCCGGCCCGCGTACGGGGCAGCGCGTGGCGGTCGACCCCGCCGTGCCCTGTGGCCGGTGCGCCCTCTGCCGCTCGGGAGAGACACACCTGTGCGGCCGGCTCCGATTCGCCGGGCACGGCTCGGAGGACGGAGGGCTGCGCTCGTGCCTGGCCTGGCCCGAACGCCTGGCTCACCCGCTGCCCGACCGCCTCTCGGATGCCGAGGGCGCGCTGCTCGAGCCTCTGGGCGTCGCGCTGCACGCCGTCGATCTCGGCCACGTGCGACCCGGGTCGACCGCCGGAGTGTTCGGCTGCGGCCCGCTCGGACTGCTGCTCGTCCAGGCGTTACGGGCCGCCGGGGCGGAGACGATCGTGGCAAGCGACCCGCTCTCGCACCGTGGGGCGGCAGCTGTGGCCGCCGGCGCAACGCTCGACCGTCGAGAGGTCGACGTGGCGTTCGAGGTCGCAGGCGAGAACGCGGCGCTCGCTGACGCGATCGACGCCGTCCGGCCCGGCGGACGCGTGGTCCTCGTCGGCATCCCCGACGGCGACCGGACGAGCTTCGCCGCCTCGACAGCCCGGCGAAAGGGCCTGTCGCTGTTGCTCTGCCGGCGCATGAAGCCCGCGGACCTGCCCCGCGCGATCCGCCTCGCGGTGGCCGGCGAAGTCGAGCTCGGGGAGCTTGTCGGCGGCCGCTATGCGCTCTCGGAGTGGGACGAGGCGTTCGGCGACCTGGTCGAGCGCCGCGGTCTGAAGGTCGTCGTCGAGCCGCAGCGTGACGGCGAGGGAGGTGCCTCCTGAAGCGACCGACCTACGCACTGGGGATCGACTTTGGCACCGAATCGGGGCGGGCCGTGCTGGTCGACTGCGCCGAAGGTCGGGAGCTCGGCACGACCGTCTATCCCTACCGCCACGGCGTGATCGACGAGCGACTCCCCGCGCCCCACGAGGGCGTCGCCCTCGAGCCCGACTGGGCGCTGCAGGATCCGGAGGATTACATCCGCACCCTCCAGGAGGCGGTGCCTGCACTCCTCGCCGAGACGGGCGTCGACCCCGCGGAGGTGATCGGCATCGGCATCGACTTCACCGCGTGCACGATGCTGCCCACGCTGGCCGACGGGACGCCGCTGTGCCTGCGCGAGGAGCTTCGGGCCCGGCCTCACGCCTGGGTGAAGCTGTGGAAGCACCACGCGGCGCAGCCGGAGGCGGACCGCATCAACGGCATCGCGGCCGAGCAAGGAGAGGCCTGGCTCCCGCGTTACGGCGGCAAGATCTCGTCGGAGTGGTTCTTCGCCAAGGCGCTCCAGATCCTCGACGAAGACCCCGAGCTCTACGCGGTCGCGGACCGCTTGATCGAGGCCGCCGACTGGATCGTCTGGCAGCTCACGGGCACCGAGACCCGCAACACCTGCACCGCCGGCTACAAGGCGATGTGGTCCAAACGCGACGGGTTTCCGAGCGATGCCTACTTCGCCGCTCTCGACCCGAGATTCGAGCACGTCGTCGACGAGAAGATGTCGCGGACGGTGTCGCCGCTCGGAAGCCGGGCCGGCGGCCTCAGCGAGCAAGCCGCAGCCTGGACCGGCCTGCGCCCGGGCACGGCGGTGGCGGTCGCGAACGTCGACGCCCACGTGGCCGCGCCTGCGGCGACGGTGACGCAGCCCGGAACGATGGTGCTGATCATGGGCACGAGCATCTGCCACATCCTCCTCGGGAACGAGCCGGCCCTCGTCGAAGGGATGTGCGGAGTCGTCGAGGACGGCGTCGTCCCTGGCCTGTTCGGGTTCGAAGCGGGCCAGTCTGCGGTCGGCGACATCTTCGCCTGGTACGCCGAGAACGGCGTGCCCCCCGAGTATCACGAGGCGGCGGCGCAGCACGCAACCGACGTCCACGGCGTTCTCGAGGCGGAGGCGAGCAGGCTGCGTCCCGGCGAGAGCGGGCTGCTGGCCCTCGACTGGTGGAACGGCAACCGCTCGATCCTCGTGGACGCCGAGCTGAGCGGGCTCGTCGTCGGCTACTCGCTGGCGACGAAGGCGCCGGACGTCTACCGGGCCCTGCTCGAGGCGACCGCGTTCGGCACGCGCGTGATCGTCGATGCATTCGTGGAGGCCGGCGTTCCCGTCGAGCGGATGGTGGCCTGCGGCGGGCTGCCGGAGAAGAACGGGCTCCTGATGCAGATCTTCGCCGACGTCACCGGGCGCGAGTTCGCGGTCGCCGCGTCCAGGCAAGCTCCGGCGCTGGGGTCGGCGATGTTCGGTGCGGTGGCCGCGGGCTCCGCACGCGGTGGGTTCGACTCCATCGCCGAGGCCTCCGAGCGGATGGCCCGCCTCGGCGCCGATCGGTACGTGCCGAACGCCGCCAACGCCGCGGTGTACGACGAGCTCTATGCCGAGTACCGCCGCCTGCACGATCTCTTCGGCCGCGGCGAAGACGACGCGATGAAACGCCTGCGCACCATGCAGCGGGCGATGATTGAAAACGACACGGCCGGGTAGGGGCACCCCAGGCTCGAGAGGGGCAAAAAAGGTGTGCGCACTCTCTCACCTGCTTCCTGCGGCAGACGTTGTCAGCGAACGGAAGGAGGAGCAGAGATGGCCAGACTGCTTCGCAGCATCTCGCTCGGAGGCGTCGTGGCGGCGCTGGTGTTCGCAGTGGTGGGCCTCACCGGCGCAGTCGCGTCGGGTGGCAAGAGCCACCGCGGCCATCACGGCCATCACGGCCATCACGGCAAGCCCAGCATCACAAAGGAGCCGTTCGGCACGGCTCCCGGGGGGACCGCCGTCGACCGTTACACCCTCGACAACGGGAGGGGGATGGTCGTCAAGATCCTGACCTACGGCGGCATCGTCCAGGAGCTCTGGGTCCCGGACCGGGGCGGCCGGTCGGCCAACGTCGTTCTCGGGTTCCCGACCCTCGACGACTACGTCGCCAAGAACAGCCCGTTCCCGGCCGGCGGCCCGTACTTCGGGGCCATCATCGGCCGCTACGGGAACCGGATCGCAAACGGCACGTTCATGCTGGACGGGGTCACGTACCACCTGCCGATCAACAACCCGCCGAACTCGCTCCACGGCGGCATCGAGGGGTTCGACAACAAGGTGTGGACGGCGACGGTCATCCCGCCGAACCACGGCAGCGTCGGCCTGAAGCTGCACTACACGAGCCCGGACGGCGAGGAGGGCTATCCCGGCACGCTGAGCGTCGACGTGACGTACACGCTCACGAAGCGCAACGAGCTGAGGATCGACTACCACGCCACGACCAACAAGGCGACGGTGCTCAACCTGACGAACCACAGCTACTGGAACCTCTCCGGCGAGGGCACGGGCGATATCTACGACCACGTGCTCTGGCTGAACGCGAGCCACTACACGCCCGTCGACTCGACCTTGATCCCGACGGGCGCGATCGACCCGGTGGCCGGAACGCCGTTCGACTTCACGAGGCCGGAGGCGATCGGCGCCCGGATCCGTGACGCCAGCAACCAGCAGATCACGTTCGGCCGCGGGTACGACCACAACTTCGTGCTCGACCGGCGGTCGGCGGGGCTCGTTCCGGCCGCCCGGGTCTTCGACCCGGCGAGCGGGCGGAAGCTCGAGGTCGACACGACCGAGCCCGGCATCCAGTTCTACTCGGGGAACTTCCTCGACGGGACGCTGGCCGGGACGAGCGGCAATTTCTACCGGCAGAGCGACGGGTTCGCGCTCGAGACGCAGCATTACCCGGACTCGCCGAACCATGCGAACTTCCCGTCGACCGTGCTCCGGCCCGGTCAGACGTTCGCGTCGACGACGATCTTCCGCCTGTCGACGTTCCATCACCACCACTGATCAGTCGCGTGACCCCGCTCGCCGCTCCGTGGCGGCGGGCGGGGTCGCGTCATTCCAGTCGCTCGGCGATCGTCGTCAGCACGCGCGGGTCGGCGAGCGATTCGAAGACTGCATCGGCTTCGAGCTCCACCCCGACCACCGACGGCACGCCCACTACGTAGAGGCCGGCCGCCCGCGCAGCGGCGACCCCCGGGGGCGAGTCTTCGAGGGCCAGCGAGCCCGTGGGCGTCGCGCCGAGCAGCTCGCACGCCCGTAGGTAGAGGTCGGGTGCAGGCTTCGGCTCAGCGACCTCCTCGACGCCGAGCACGGCGTCGAAGGCGTCGACGAGGCCGGTGCGGGTCAGGCCCGCCAGCAGATGGCTTCGAGGCGAGTTCGAGGCCACCGCGACCGGCCAGCGCCCGTCGAGCGCGCCGAGCAGCTCCACGGCTCCCCGCCTGGGCTCCGCACCGGCCGCGATCTCCTCCAGGGCGAGCGCGTACAGCTCGGCGCTCAGCTCCTCTCCGCGTCCGGGAAGGTCGAGCAGTTGCTCGAGCACGCGCGCCGCGGTCTCGGGCGCCGTGCCGACGAGGGCGCGCTTCGCCTCCAGGTCGAACGCGTGACCATGGCGCTCGAAGACCGACGTTTCGGCCCGGGTCCAGCATGGCTCGGTGTCCAGCAGAAGCCCGTCGTTGTCGAACACGATCCCTGCCCTCGGCGCCACCGCGACTACGCCTCGCCGACGAGTGCCCGGGCGAAATCGTGCGGATCGAACGGGCGCAGGTCGTCCAGGCCCTCGCCGATCCCGATCAGCTTCACCGGCAGGCCGAGCTCGTGCGCGATCGCGATCGCGATGCCGCCCTTCGCGGACCCGTCGAGCTTCGTCAGGACGATCCCGCTCACGTCGACCGCCTGGCCGAAGAGGCGCGCCTGCTGCAGGCCGTTCTGCCCGGTCGTCGCGTCGACCACGAGCAGCGTCTCGTGGGGAGCGCCCTCCAGCCGCCCCGCGATTACGCGCCGCACCTTGGCCAGCTCCTCCATCAGGTTCGCCTGGGTGTGCAGCCGGCCGGCGGTGTCGACGACGACCACGTCGCGGCCGCGCGACTCCGCCGCAGCGATCGCGTCGAACGCCACCGCCGCCGGGTCGCCGCCGCGCTCCGAGCCGACGAAGTCGGCGTTCGCCCGCTGCGCCCAGATCTCGAGCTGCTCCTCCGCCGCGGCGCGGAAGGTGTCGGCGGCCGCGACGAGCACCGAGCGCCCGTGCTCGGCGAGCTTCGAGGCCAGCTTCCCGATCGTCGTCGTCTTCCCGGTGCCGTTCACGCCGACGACGAGGATCACGCTCGGCCGTCCGGGCAGGTCGAGGCGCGCCGCGTCGCCGAGCAGCGCAGCGACCTCCTCCTGGAGCGCTCCGGCGAGATCGCCGACAGCGTCTCCGCGCGCCTCGAGCCGCTGGACGAGCTCGGCCGTCGCCGGGACGCCGACGTCGGCCGCGATCAACGCCTCCTCCAGGCGCTCCCACGACGCTTCGTCGCCCGCGTCGAAGGACGCGACCCCGATCTGCTCCGTCAGCGCGCGCCGGCTTCGGCCTAGTGAGTCGCGCAGCCGCGCGAACATGCCTCCGCCCCGCTCCTCGGGCTCAGGCGTCCCGCCGCCGTCTCCGAGCAGCTCCGACCAGCTCCGTGCCATCGCGGCAGCCTAGTAACAGACTGTTACTTGCGTCGCTGGTCCCAGGGGTCGAGCGCGGGGAAGCGCGCGTCCGCGTCGAGACAGGAGGAGGCGAACAGGGCCACCCCGACGTCACCCGTGAAGAGCGAGTGGCGGCCGCGACCTGCCTCGGCACGGGTCTGCTCGACCTGACCGAGAGCGTGGACGGCAAAGCGGCGCGCCCGCTCGAGCCAACGCTCGTCGCCGGTGCGCTCGAAGGCCTTCAGCAGCGCGTAGCCGTTGCCGGCCGTGCCGTGGCACAGGCTCGCCCCCTTCTCCTCGCGGTGCGCGCCGGCGCGCCAGGTCAGCTCCGCGCCCGCGACGAGCAACTCCTCGTCGAGGTACGCAGCGGCGGTCGTGACGATCCCGGGAGCGCCGTGGCACCACTGGACGCGGATCTGGTCGTTTCGCTCGAGCTCGCCGCCCGCCGCTGCGGGCCAGTTCGCGAGCCCGGCCTCGACGACGGCCTCCCGGGCGAGGATCTCGCCGGTCTCGCGACGGAGCGCGTCGCTGCGCTCGTCCTCGACCTGCAGCAGCGCGTGCACGATCCCGACCAGACCGTGCACGGGACCGAGGAGGCGAGTCGATTCGTGGCCGTAGAGCCGCTGCGTCCAGAGCCCGCCAGGGTCGCGCCGGCCGGCGAGCGCCGTTGCGCTCTCGCGCCACGCCTCGGCCCACCGCTCTTCCCCGGTCCAGCCGCCCATGGCGTGCGCGGCGAGCATCGTTCCGGGCGAGCCCCACATCAGCTCCTCGGCCTCGTTCGCGATGTTTTCGCGCACGCGCTGGAGCAGGGCGTCCGCCAGGTCGGCGCTCGGGGACAGCCGCCACGTGAGGAGCAGGATCCCGCCCTCGCCGCAGAGCAGCGACGGCTCCGGCGGCGAGGGCAGCTGGACCTCGTCGCCCGACAGGTCGGGCTCGACACGCCAGAGCTCGAGCGTCCGCGAGGCCGCGGCTGCCAGGTCGATGCGCGTCTCGGCGTGGCCGCGGCGCCGCAGCGCCTCGAGCGCCCACACGACGCCCGCCGCGCCGCAGTAGAGATCCTTCAGCGGCGGGGTCGACTGCCACGCGTCCCACTCGTTCGCCGGCCAAAGCCCGTCGGTGTCGAACTGCTCGTCCGCGTCGGCGACGATCGCCGCGATCCCCGCCCGGACGCGCGCCTCGTCCCACGCCTCGTCCGTGAGCGGCTCGAACGCATCCGGCCGGAAGAGCACTAGGCCACTGCCGGGACCTGCTCGTCGCGCGGTAGGCGCCGGGAGACGATCTGCGAGACGCCGTCGTCGCCCATCGTCACGCCGTAGAGCACGTCGGCGGCCTCCATCGTCTTCTTCTGGTGCGTGACGACGATGAACTGCGCGCTCTCCGAGTAGCGGCGTAGCAGCTCCACGAAGCGACCGATGTTGGCGTCGTCGAGCGCTGCCTCGACCTCGTCGAGGAGGTAGAACGGGCACGGCCGCGCAAGGAAGAGCGCGAACAGGAACGAGATCGCGCCGAGCGCCTTCTCGCCACCCGAGAGCAGCGAGAGTCGCGTCACACGCTTGCCGACCGGCCGCAGCTCCACCTCGACTCCGGGCTCGGCCCCTTCCTCCTCGGGCTCCGTGAGGCGCAGCCGACCCTGGCCGCCAGGGAAGAGGGTCGCCGCCACCTCCTCGAAGTGCGAGCTGACCGCCGCGAAGGTCTCGTCGAAACGGCGCTCGACCGTCTCGGCGAGCTCGGCGCGCAGCTCCTCGAGCTCGTTCAGGCTCGCCTCCAGGTCGGCGCGCTGCTCGGCCAGTTCCGTGAGGCGCTCCTTCTCGCGCTCGTACTCCTCCTTGGCCAGGGGGTTCACCTGGCCGAGCGTCTCGCGACGGCGCTCAAGCCGCTCGATCCTCGCGGCGAGCTCCTCGCGGTCGTCGCCCTCGGCCGGCTCCGCGCCTGCCTCCTCGAGGCGGCGGCGCGCCTCCGCGGCCTGGCCTTCGAGGTGCGCGCCCTCGACGTCGATCGCGCCCGCACGCTCGGCGGCCTCGGCCGCCGAGCGCCTGACCTCGGCCTCCGCGCCGCCCAGCCGCCGTAGCTCGGCGGCGAGCTCGCCGGCGCGCGTGGCGCCCGCGTCGACGCGGGCCCGCAGGGGCGCCTCGAAGCGCTCCGTCGCGGTGGCCGCGTCCCGCAGTGCCGCGGCGAGACGCTCCGCGAGCGCCGCCGGCGGCCCAGTCGGCACCGGCGGCGCCTCCGCCGGGAGCTCCTCGGCGCGGCGCTCGAGCTCGTCCGCCTCCCGCGCGAGCGAACGCCGCCGCGCGTCCAGCTGCAGCAGCACCGCCTCGGCGGTCTCGCCGGCGAACCACAGCTCGCCGCGGTCGGCATCGAGGCAGTGGCCCTCGCGGGTGACGAGCACGCCGCCTTCGGCACGCACGAGCTCCGCGGGCTCGGCGAGCCAGACGTCCGCCAGGAGCTCCACCACCCGCTCACCGCCCGGACGCGGGCGAACGCGGCTCGACAGCGGCTCGGCGCCCAGCAGCGGCGGCCGCGAGGGACGTCTGTTCTCGGCTCGTCCCGGCACGAGCACGGCCAGGTCGCCGAGGCCGACCTTGCGGGCCCGCTCGACGAGCGCGAGCGCTCCCGCGGTGTCGGCCGCGACGAGCGCGGCCGCCCGGGCACCCAGCGCCGCGGCCACGGCCCGCTCGTACCCCGCCTCGACCTCGAGCAGCGACAGCGCCAGCCGCTCACCCTCCTCCGCCAGCGCCCGCGCAGCCGGCGGCAGGCCTTCGCGCTCGGCCAGCGAGTGCTCCAGCGCCGCGAGCCGCTCCCGGGCCAGGCGCGCCTTCTCGCGCAGCGCCTCACGCTCCGGGTTCGCACGCATGCGCGGCAGCGGCTCGGCCCGCAGCCGCTCGGCGAGCTCTTGGGCCGCGTCGCGCCGCAGCTCGAGGCGCTCGGCCGCGCTGCGCAGCCGGTAGAGCGCCGAGGTCGCGCCGTCCCCGCGGCCGGCCGCGGCCGCGAGCTCCTCCTCGACGCGGTTGCGTTCAGCCAGCAGCCCCTCGAGCCGCTCGCCGGTGCGGCGCCGCTCGAGCGCGGCCGCAGCCCTGCGCTCCTCGACCTCGGCCAGCCGCTCGTCGATCCCCGCCAGGTCTAGCTGCGCGAGCCGCGCACGCAGCGCGGCGATGTCGCCGCGCAGCTTCTCGGCGCGCTCGGCGGCGGTCGCCTGCAGCGCGAGCGGCCGCAGCCGCGCCTTCACCTCCGCCTCGAGATCGCGCGCCCGCTCGACCTGGATCTGGACACGCGCGAGCTTGAGCTCTGCGCGGTGCCGCCGGCGCTTGAACCTCCCAAGCCCGGCCGCGTCCTCGATCAGCGCCCGGCGCTCCTCCGGCTTGCTCGCGAGGATCTGCTCGACCTTGCCCTGGCTGATCACGGAACCGTGGCTGCCGCCGAGGCCAACGTCCGCGAGCAGCTCGACGAGGTCGGTCCGGCGTACGGCCGCACGGTTGATCAGGTACTGGCCCTCACCGCCCCGGTGCAGGCGCCTCGTGATCGAGATCTCGCTGAAGTCGAGCTCGGGGAGGGCGCCGTCCTCGTTGTCGAAGAGGAGCTCGACCTCGCAGTGATCCGCCGGCGCGTGGCCGGGCGAGCCCGCGAAGAGCACGTCGTCGGGCTTCTCCGCGCGCAGCTCATGCGGGCTCAGCGAGCCCGAGGCCCAGAGCAGCGCGTCGGCGACGTTCGACTTGCCCGAGCCGTTCGGGCCGACGACGACGGCGACGCCCGGCTCCAGGCGGACCTCGACCGGCTCCGGGAACGACTTGAAGCCGCGCAGCTTGATCGCTCGCAGGTGCACGCGCGCCGGAGGTTACGGGGCGCGGCGGATGCCGCCGCGCCCCGAGCGCTCACTCGTCCTCGACCATCCCGGCGAGCGTCTCGCGCGGGAACTGGTCGGCCATGTCGGCGTGCACCTCCTGGACGTGCTGCTCGGCGTTGTCGAGCACCTCGTCCTCGGTCTCGCCGCGGATCGTCTCGCCGCAGGCGCAGTTGATCACCTTGGCCATCAGGCCTCCTCGGGTGGACGACCCGGCGAAGGCTACGCGGCGGCGAGGAGGCGGTCGAGCGCCTGCCGCGCGGCGGCCTGCTCGGCGGCCTTCTTCGAGCGGCCGGTACCGACGCCGGCCTCCTCGCCGTCGATCACAGCGGCGCACTTGAAGACGCGGTCGTGCGGCGGGCCCTGCACGTCCAGCACGTTGTAGGCGACCTGCCGCCCCTGCCGCGCGAGCTCCTCCTGGAGCTCCGTCTTGTGGTCGACGTGGCTGGTCAGCGCGTAGACGATGCGGCCGTCGAAAGCGTCGACGACGGCCTCGCGGATCGGCTCGAAGCCGTGCTGCAAGTAGAGCGCGGCCAGCGAGGCCTCGAGCAGCGCCGCGAGCACGTTGCGGTTGCGCGAGAGGCGCTCGAGCTCGTCCGCCGGCGCCAGCTCGCCGCCCCGCTCGGCAAGGCGCGACCCGAGCCCCATCTCCCGAGCCACCACGGCGCACGAGGCCCGGGAGACGACGTGCGAGCGAATCTTCGCCATCCGGCCCTCCGAGAAGTCCGGGTGACGGTCGTAGAGCGCGCGCGCGATCGCCAGCTCGAGCACGCTGTCGCCGAGGAACTCGAGCCGCTCGTACGAGGACGCGCGGTCCGGCGCCCAGGAGCTGTGCGTGAAGACGTTCTCCAGCAGCTCCCCCGGCAGGCCGTCGATGAGCCGCGAGAGCTCCTCGGGCCGGCCGCTCGGGGCGCGGCTACTGGTGCGTTGAGACGTAGTCGACGGCTTGCCCGACGGTCTGGATCTTCTGCGCGTCCTCGTCCGAGATCTTGATCCCGAACTGGTCCTCCAGCTCCATGATCAGCTCCACGAGATCGAGCGAGTCGGCATCGAGATCCTCCTGGAACGAGGCGTCTTCCGTGATCTCGTTCTCGTCGACTCCGAGTTGCTCCGTCAGAACGTCCTTGACCCGCTCGAAGACTTCCTCTCGCGATGCTGCCATCTCACCTCACTTGCCGGGGGGTTCAGAGCGCGCGGATGCTAACACTCTTTCCGGAAGGCGCTGCGCGAGCCTGCCGACGACGTCGTGCTCGACGCCGCGCGCGGCCAGGCGGATCGCGTTCGCGATCGCGCGGCGGGAGGAGTTGCCGTGCGCGATCACGGCCAGCCCGCGCAAGCCGAGCAGGTACGCGCCGCCGTAGGTCTCGGGGTCGAGCCGGTTGCGCATCCCGCGCGCGGCCGGGCGGATCAGGAGTCCGCCGACGCGGCCGCGCCGAGTGGCGACGATCTCCTCGCGGAGGGCGTCGAGCAAGACCTTGATCGTTCCCTCGAGCAGCTTGAGGACGACGTTGCCGGTGAACCCGTCGCACACGACGACGTCGGAGGTGCCGAGCAGCAGGTCGCGGCTCTCGGTGTTGCCGCCGAAACGCAGACCCTCGGCCTCGGCCAGGAGCGAGTGCGCCTCGAGCGTGAGCTGGTTGCCCTTCTCGGCCTCCTCGCCGATCGACAGCAGGCGCACCTCGGGTTCGCGGATCTCGAGCACCTCCTCGGCGAAAACGCCGCCCATGTGCGCGAACTGGAGCAGATGCTCCGGCCGCGCGTCGGCGTTCGCGCCCGAGTCGATCAGCACCGAGGGGCCGTGCTTGGCGGGGATCACGACCGCGATCGCCGGGCGCGCGACGCCCTTCAGGCGGCGCAGCTCGACGAAGCACGCGGCCAGCATCGCGCCGGTGTTTCCGGCCGAGACCACCGCCTCCGCGCGCCCCTGGCCGACGGCGCGGCAGGCCGCCACGAGCGAGCTGTTCGGCTTGGCGCGCACGGCGTCGGCGGGCTTCTCGTCCATCGCGATCGCGTCCGGGGCCTCCACGAGCTCGAGGCCGCCGGTGTCGAGGCTTGCAGGGCCGAACAGCACCGGCTCGATGCCGTCCTGCGCGGCCTCGAGCGCGCCCGCTACGACCTCGTCCGGCGCGCGGTCCCCGCCCAGCGCGTCGACCGCGACCCGCGCCATGGGGCTACGGAGCCGGGGTGCGGAGCGGCTCGATCTCGCGGCCGCCGTAGGTCTTGCAGCTCGGGCACATGCGGTGCGGCTGCTTCGGCCGGCCGCACTGCGGGCACGTGTTCACGCGCGGCGCCTCGAGCCGGTGCGTTGCGCGCCGCTTGTCCCGGCGCGACTTGGAGGTTTTCTTCTTCGGGACGGCCATCGGCGGGCGAGTATAGCCATAGGAGGGTCTGACGGAATAGCGCTCGCACAGCCGGTATGCGTCAAGCCCTCCCGGCCCGCTTTGCCGAACCTTTACCGAGACCTGACCCGCTCTTCGCCTCGGCTTGCCCGCCCGGAACCCACCTCGGGCAACCCTGTCCTGCAAGCGACGCGAGGGAGGAAGCGAGGCAGGACATGTTCAAGATCGCGGCAATCGTCGGAGGCGTCCTCCTGCTGGCAGGCGTGGCGCTGGCCGGCACGTTGACGAGTCTCGGCTCGACCAACAGCCCGACGATCGGCAAGCTGCCGCTTGCAGCAGACACGACGACCCGCCAGGAAGACCGCAACCGCGAGCACCAAGCGGGCGGCCGCGCCCAGGAGCCCGGGGAGGATCTCCGCGGTCCCTGCGACGAGGCCGAGCACGCAAACGACGCGCGCTGTGCCGTCGGCAGGCGCACGATCACCGTCCCGACGCACGCCGGCGACCGTGGCCAGAACCGTGGCCACGACGCCGGTGATGACCACGGCGGCCGCTCCGGCCCCGGCAATGGCGGCGAGCCCGGCCACGGCGGCCGCGGCGGCGACGACTGACCCCCCAACCCCCGAGCACGAGACGGCCCGGCTCTCCCCCGGGCCGTCTCGGCGTCACAATCTCGATATGAGCAGGCCCAGGCGCACGATTCTCCTCGTCGAGGACGAGAGCTCGATCGTCGAGCCGCTGGCCGAGGTGCTGCGCAGCGAGGGCTTCGACACGCTGCTCGCGGGCACCGTCGCCGAGGCGCTCGAGCAGGCGCGGCGCGACCCCGACCTAGTGCTGCTCGACGTGATGCTGCCGGACGGCTCCGGCTTCGACGTCTGCCGTGAGCTGCGGCAGCGCTCGCAGGTGCCGATCATCATGCTGACGGCTCGCGGCGAGGAGGCCGACCGCGTCGTGGGCCTCGAGCTCGGCGCCGACGACTACGTCGTCAAGCCCTTCAGCGGCCGCGAGGTGGTCGCACGCATCCGCGCCGTCCTGCGCCGCGTTTCCGCGCCCGAGCCCGGTGAGGAGCGGCCGCTGGAGGTCGGCGAGGTGCGGCTCGATCCCGCCCGGCGCGAGGTGACGCTCGCCGGCGACGTGCTCGAGCTGAGCCGCAAGGAGTTCGAGCTCCTGCACCTCCTGATGCGCAACGCGGGCTCGGTCGTGACGCGGGAGCGGCTGATCGACGAGGTCTGGGACCCGAACTGGTTCGGCTCGACGAAGACTTTGGACGTCCACGTCAGCGGCGTCCGCCGGAAGCTCGGCGACGATCCCTCGAAGCCGCGCTACGTGCACACGGTGCGGGGCGTCGGCTTCCGGTTCTCGTCGCCGGACGAGCTCGAATGAGCCTCCGCACGCAGCTGCTCGGCGCGTTCGCGTACGTGCTGCTGCTGATCATCGTCGCGCTCGAGGTGCCGCTTGCCCTGAACCTCGCGCGCCGCATCGACGCGGAGGTGAAGAACGAGGCCGCCTCGCAGGCCTTCGTCGTCGCGGCCAACGCCTCCGGACACATGCGCGACCGGAAAGAGCTGGGCGAGGTCGTCCGCCGCTCGGGCTCACAGCTGGGTGCCCGCGTGATCGTCGTGGACACCGCGGGCCGGCTGCTCGCGGACTCGACCGTCGCGCGCCCGCCCCGCGTGTCGTACGCGTCTCGGCCCGAGATCGGGATCGCGTTGCACGGCAACCGGGCCCAGGGCGAGCGCCACAGCGTCACGCTCGGGCAGGACCTGCTCTACACGGCGGTGCCGATCACGAACACCGGTCGCGTCGTGGGCGCGGCGCGCGTGACGCAGAGCCTCGCGGCCGTGCACTCGCGAATCCGCCGGGGCGTGTTCGCGCTCATCGCGATCGGCGCCTTCGCGATGGTCGTCGGCCTCGCGCTCGCGTGGTTCCTGGCGAGCTCGCTCTCGAAGCCGCTGCGCAACCTGGCGAACACGGCGCGGCGCCTCGAGGCCGGCGACCTCGACGCACGCGCCGAGCTCGCCGGCGCGACCGAGCAGCGCGAGGTCTCGGCAGCCTTCAACGACATGGCCGAGCGGCTCGGCGTGGTGCTGGCCGCGCAGCGCCAGTTCGTGGCCAACGCGTCGCACCAGCTGCGCACGCCGCTCACCGGCCTGCGGCTGCGGCTGGAATCCGCGCGCGCGAAGACCGGCGGCGAGGCGGGGGCGGCCGCGGAGCTGGAGGCGGCGGAGCGGGAGGTCGAACGGCTGGCGCGGCTGCTGACCTCGCTGCTCACGCTCGCCCGCGAGGGCGACAAGCCCGGCGCCCCGCGGCCGGTCTCGCTCGCGCGTGCGGCCGAGCGAGCCTACGAGCGCTGGGCTGCCGCAGCCGAGCAGGACGGCCGGGCGCTCGAGCTCGTCGGGAACGGAGAGGCGACGATCGCGGCCTCCGAGGAAGACCTCGCGATCCTGCTCGACAACCTGATCGAGAACGCGCTCCGCTACTCGCCGACGCGCGTGACCCTCGAATGGGGGCGCGACGGCGGCGAGGCCTGGCTGGCGGTGCTCGACGAGGGCCCGGGCCTCGTGGCCGGCGAGGAGGCGCGGCTGTTCCAGCGCTTCGAGCGAGGCAGCGCCGGCAGCGGCCAGGCGGGCACCGGCCTCGGCCTCTCGATCGTGCAGACGCTCGCCCACCGCTGGCGCGGCGAGGCGTCGCTGTCGAACCGCCTCGAGGGCGGAACGCGGGCGGAGGTGCGCTTTCCGGCCGCGGCTACAGTGGAGGAGGAACCATGGGTCGAGGCCTGATCGTCGCAACGCTCGCCGTCATCGGCCTGCTCTGCGCGGCCGGTATGGGCTACGCCGCCTACGTCGTCTCGCGCGGCTCGGTCGCCGTTCCGGTGACGAGGCTCGAGCAGGCGCCGCAGGACTTGACGCCCTCGCGCGTCCGCGCGAAGGCCAAGCCGAAGCCGGCCCACACGTCGACGACCACGACGACGCAAACCGTCGCGCCGCCTCCCCCTCCGCCGACCACGACCGTCGACGACCACGGCGGTGGCCGCGGCGGCGGCGGTGGCCACGGAGGGGACGACTAGAGCTTTTCTCTGAGCTCGGCGAGCGCCGCCCAGCGGGAGTCGGGCTCGGGCTCGCCGTGGTCGTGCGGCTCGTCGTTCAGGTCCTTGCCGCAGACCGGGCAGAGGCCGGCGCAGTCGGGCCGGCACAGGATCTTGTCCGGGAGCTCGAGCGCGACAGCGTCCCGCGCCCAGGCGGAGAGGTCGAGCTTGTCGTTCTCGAGGTAGGCCGTCTGCAGCTCCTCGTCGTCGCCGGGGCTCGCTGCCTGGTACTCGCGCGCCGCGACGTGGACGTCGAGCACCGCGTCGCCGAGGCAGCGGAAGCACGGCCCGTGCTGGCGGGCGTCGAAGCGCAGCTCGAAGACGGTCCCCGTGGAGGCGCACGTGACGGTCAGCTCCGCCGGGACCTTCTGGGGCACCGGCAGGTAGCGCTGGCCGCCGAGCTCGAACGGCTCGAGCTCGATTTCGCGCTCGTCGCGGAACTGCTCGCCGGAGCGAAGCCTGATGCTGCGGAGGTCGACCGTGGTCATGTGGCCACGGTAGCCAAGGCATCCCCAGCGCCCGCGTGCTTCAGATGCGCCGAACGAGCTCGTCGAGCGGCTTGCGGTTCGCCTCCGCGCTCCACTCCTCGGCGCTCTTCGACTCCGGGTGGAAGTCGCGCTTCGGGTAGCCGAAGCTCGGGATGTTCAGTGGGAGCCAGCCGGGGTCGAGGCCGAGCGCACGCGCCGCGGCGTCCTGGTCGGCCATCCCGTTCGGGCAGGAGGCGACGCCCTCGCTCCAGGCGGTCAGGAACATGTTCTGCATGGCCCGGCCGACGTCGACGGGGTAGCCGCCGCCCTCGGTCGCGATCCCGACGGCGAAGGCACAGGTCGCGATGTTGCCGTGGGCATAGACCACGTCGGCCACGCGTCCCTTCGCCTCGCCGCTCTCGACCACGACGAACAGCCAGGGCTGCTTGTTCACGGCGCTCCCAGAGAGGCGGCCCGCATCGAGGATCCGCCGCTGCACGTCCGCCGGAACCGGCCGTTCGGAGTAGCTGCGCCAGTCGCGCTTGCTCGCGACCGCGAGGTACACGTCCACGGCGGCGCCTACCCGGGGAAGTCGTCGTTCGAGCTCTCGACGCCGGCCGCGACGCCCGCGACGACGGACTCCTGCGAGCGCTCGTGCAGCCGCTCGCGGCCGCGCTTGACCGCCGCGAGGAACTTGTCGAGGTTGACCTCGAGCGTCGAGAGGATCGAGTCGGCCCAGTCCTCCATCTCCAGGCGCGTCTCGCGGGCCTGGCGGCGGGCGTCGTCGATGATGTCTCCGGCCTGACGCTCGGCCAGCTTGACGATCTCGGTCTGCGAGGCCTCGCGCACGGCCTGCTCGCGCGCCTCGCCGAGGACCCGGTCGCACTCGCGCTTCGCCTCGGCCAGCATCTCCTGGCGCTCCTTCACGATCCAGCGCGCCTGCTTGATCTCCTCGGGGATCGTCGCGCGCATCTGGTCGAGGATGTCGTAGATCTCCTCGCGGTCGATCCGCACCTGGTCGGTGAGCGGCACGGCCTTCGCGTTGTGCACGAGGTCGTCGAGCTTGTCGATCAGAACCAGTACGTCCATCGGTGTGCGCGGAGTTTACAGGCGCCTAAGTACGACGGACGCACGGGTCAAGCCCGCACGTCTCCAGGCGGCGAGAGCAGCGACGCCTCAGCGGAACAGCCGGCCGAGCCACCCGCGCCTCTCGGGCTCCGGCTCGGGCTCCGGCTCCGGTGGCGTCGCGCGCGGCGGCTCGTGCTCGCGAGGGGCGTCGCTGCCGAAGACCCAGCGGCGGCCGCTGGCGCGCAGCTCCTCGAGCAACGCGCCCGCCTCGTCGGGCGTGAGCACGACCTCGTCGCCGTGCGACAGCTGCGACTCGATGCGGTCGGCGGCCTCGCTCCGGGCGCCGCGCGCGCGCAGCTTCTGCAGCACGTCCTGCGCCTGCCGCTTCGGCAGCCGGACCTCCTCGCCGGCGGCGAGCAGCGTCTCGAGCTTCTGGGCCTCGTTCACTCCTGCGGGTTCTCCGGGGTTCCGGGCCGGCCGTCCGGAAAGAGCTGCTTGAACCTGCGTGCGACGGCCTCGGGCACGAGCTCGTCCACGTTTCCGCCGAAGCTCGCGATCTCCTTCACGCCGCTGGAGGAGACGAAGCTCACGGACGGGCTCGCCATCACGTAGACGGTCTCGACGTCGGGCGCGAGCGTGCGGTTGAGCTGGTTCATCTGGAACTCCCACTCGAAGTCCGAGATCACGCGTAGGCCCTTCACGATCACCTTCGCGTCCCACTTGCGCGCGAAGTCGACGACGAGCTCGGAGAAGACGTCGACCTCGACGTTCTCGAGCTCGCCGAGGCTCTCGCGTAGGAAGGCGACTCGCTCGTCGAGGGTGAACATCGGCTGCTTGTGCTGCGGGTTGCCGACGACGCCGACGACGACGCGGTCGAAGATCTCGGCGGCGCGCGAGATCACGTCGACGTGCCCGTTCGTGACGGGGTCGTAGGTGCCGGGGTAGATGGCGGTGATCATTCGTGCTCGAAAAGCGTCAGGCGGGCTGCGCCGTAGCGTCTGCTGGTGCGCTTCGCCAGCGGTAGGTCGGGCTCCTCGTTCGCGGCGGTCTCGATCAGCAGCAAACCGTCGGGCGCAAGGATCGCGGGTAGGTGTCGAATCATGGCGTTTTGCAGGGAAGAAAAGCGCTTGTAGGGCGGGTCGACCAGCACGAGATCGTAACGGGTGCCGGCGCGGGCATCCGCGCGCAGGGCGGTCAAGGCGTCCTGGCAGAGCACTGTTGCCCCCTCGAGGCCGAGCTTGTCCAGGTTGCGGTTGATCGTGCGGCAGGCGTCGCGGTCGCTCTCGACGAAGGTCGCGCTGGCTGCTCCGCGGGAGAGCGCCTCGAGGCCCATGGCGCCCGAGCCGGCGAACAGGTCGAGCACGCTCGCATCTTCCGCCGCGCCCGGGCCGAGCAGGTTGAACGCCGCCTCTCTGACCCGGTCTGCAGTCGGTCGCGTCTCGAGGCCCTTCGGCGCGAAGATGCGCGAGCCCTTCCGCGAGCCGGCGATGATGCGCACGCCGCCTAGACCCGGTCGGGAAGGGGCGGGTGCTCCTCGCCGTCGAGGCAGCGCAGCGCCCACTGCGCCTCCTGCCCGACGGTCCACCAGCCTTCGACGTCCGCGTCGTCGTCCAGCAGCCGTTCCAGCCAGAGGCGCGACTCCTGGAGCACCAGGGCGCCTGCGGCGAACGCACACCAGAACCGCACCTCGGGCCCGGCGTCTCCGAGCGACGCGACGATCGCCGTCCGGACCTCCGCGACCACGGGCTGGTGCTGCAGCAGGTGACCGAGCGCCTCGGCCGCGTGACCCCGGACGACGGGACTCTCGTCCGAATCGGCGAGCCGACGGGCGAGCACGCCCGCAACCGCGGTTTCACCGCTGAACCCGAGCACGTAGGCCGCCGCGGCGCGGCCCTGCTCGTGCCCACGGCCCTCCAGCACGCGCTCGACCCGCCGCAGCGTCCGCTCCTCGCGGACCTGCGCGAGCTCGCTCATCGCCGCCCAGCGCCTCGCGTCGTCGTGCGCTGACAGGCGACGGACGAGCCGCCGGTGCCGCAGGCGGCTCACGCCGCCGCCTCCCGGCCGCCGAAGACCCGCTCGACCTCGTCGGCCAGCGGGCCCTCGTAGGCGACCAGCCCGTCGGCGGCGGCCCGCGCTTGCTCGAGCAGCGGACGATCGGCGCGCCAGTGGACGAAGCGCAGGTCGGAGAGGCCCGCCTGCCGCGTCCCCAGGAGCTGGCCCTCGCCGCGCAGCTCGAGGTCCTTCTCGGCGAGCTCGAACCCGTCGGTGGAGTCGACGAGCGCCTGCAGCCGCTCCTGGGCGTTGTCGGTCAGCTCCTCGCGCGGCCTCGAGATCAGCAGGCAGTACGACTGCTCGGCCCCGCGGCCCACGCGCCCTCGTAGCTGGTGCAGCTGCGCGAGCCCGAAGCGATCGGCCTCCTGGACGATCATGATCGTCGCGTTCGGGACGTCGACGCCGACCTCGATCACCGTCGTCGCGACCAGCACGTCAAGCTCGCGCGCCTTGAACTGCGCCATCAGCTCACGCCGCTCAACCGGCCGCAACCGCCCGTGCAGCAGCCCGACGCGGTAGTCCCGTAGCTCCGCGCGGCGCAGCCGCTCGGCCTCGACCTCGGCGGCGCGCGACTGCGACGTCTCGGACTCCTCGATCAGCGGGCACACGACGTACGCCTGCCGCCCGTCGTCGAGGTGCTTGCGCAGCCGCTTGTACGCCTCGGACGAGCGCTCAGCGGTGACCCAGGACGTGACGATCGGCTTGCGGGAGGCGGGCGGCTTCGAGATCTCCGTCACCGAGAGGTCGCCGTACAGCGTCAGCGCGAGCGTGCGCGGGATCGGGGTCGCCGTCATGTGGAGCACGTGTGGTGCACGGCCCTCGGTGAGCGCGCGCCGCTGCTCCACACCGAAGCGATGCTGTTCGTCGACCACGGCCACCGCGAGCTTGCCCAGGTCGACGCCTTCCTGGATCAGCGCGTGTGTCCCGACGACGACCTGGGCGCCCTCGAGCTCCGACCGCACCGATCCCGTGCGCAGCACGACCCGCACGCCCAGCTCCGTGCAGAGCGGCTCGATCGTCAGGAAGTGCTGCTCGGCGAGCGTCTCGGTCGGCGCCATCAGCGCGCCGACGCGGCCCGTCTCGACCGCACGCAGCAGCGCGTAGAGCGCCACCACGGTCTTGCCGGAGCCGACGTCGCCCTGGAGCAGCCGCTGCATCGGCGCCTCGCGCGCGAGGTCGCGGTCGATCTCGGCGATCGCGGAGGCCTGGTCGGGGGTCAGCTCGAAGGGCAGCAACTCGCGGTAACGCGCGATCAGCTCGCCCGGCTCGCCGAGCGCCGGCGCCACGGCCGCCTCGCGCCCGGCGCGAGCTCGCGCCAGCCCCACCTGGAGCACGAGCAGCTCGTCGAACGCGAGCCGGCGCCGTCCCGCCTCGCCCTCCTCCAGCGAGCGCGGGCGGTGCAGCGCCCAGAGCGCGTCGGCCCGCAGCGGCAGTCGCTCGACGGTCTTCAGCTCCGCGGGGAGCGGATCCGGGAGGTCGAGCGCGACGGGGAGTGCCCGCTCGACGAGGCCGCGCAGCCGCTGCGGCGTCACCTCCTCGCTCGCGGGATAGACAGGCGCGAAGTCGGCCGTCGCCGCCACGCCGTTCAGGTCGTACGAGCGCACCTGGAACCCGCTGCGCTTCAACTGGCCCCGCAGGCGCACGCGCGTCCCGGGCTGGAGCTTTTCGGCCAGCCACGCCTGGTTGAACCAGACGGCGACGATCTCGTCGCTGCCGTCGGCGACCCGCGCGTTGACGATTGCCAGGTTGCGCCGCGGCCGGCGTACCGACACCGACCGCACCTCGCCGGCGATCGCTGCCTCCTCGCCGATCAGCAGGTCGGCGATCGGCCGCTCCGGCACCGCCGCCTCGTACCGGTGGGGCCGGTGCTCGAGCAGGTCCCGGAGGGTGCGCAGGCCGAGCTTTGCGAGCCTCTGCTCGAGCGCGGGGCCGACGCCGCTCAGCGTCGAGACCGATGCCCCGGCGCGCTCCGGCCGCGGCGTCCCCGGCAGGCGCGGCCAGGCCGCGGGCGCGTCCACTCCGGCGAAGCCTCTCGGCACGCGGCCAGTCTAGGAATCGCCGCAGACACCGGGCGGCGCCGCCTACCTCTTCCGGGTGAACCTGCGCCGCCCGCGCAGGTTTTCGGCGCCTCCCGCGTCCCGCAAACGACAGCCGCCCCGTACCCGAACCGCGACCTACCGAAGCTTTACCCAGGCTTGGCCCGGGCTTGGCCGAGGTGCTCGTACGGTGAGGGTCGTCCCCCCAGGAGGCACTGAAATGGCCCGCAAGCACGCACTCGTCGTCGCGCTCTCCCTCGGCCTCGCAGCCGCGGTCGGCGGCTTCGCCGCCATCAAGACCGCCGCGCTCGGGCAGCCGCAGGCGAAGGCGTCGGCCTCGACCAACCAGTCGGCCGCGCTGCTGAGGCGCACGCGGATCCTCGACCGCCAGGAGGTCGCGCTGAGGCGTGCGATCACGAAGCGGCCGCCGAGGCTCCCGAAGGTGCCGAGGTTCGCGCCGGTCTCGATTCCGCGACCCTCCGTGCCCGCGCAGGTCGCGACCGCTTCGACAGCTGCGGCCGCGCCTGCGCCCCAGACCACGGTTCGCTACGTGCGCCCCGCTCCGGTGATCGTGACCAAGCACCGCGCGGGCGGGGGCGAGCACGAGAGCGAGCACCAAGACCCGGAGCACGGGGGCGGCGATGACTAACCACGTCGTCCGCCTGTACGCCTTCGCCGGCGCGCTGCTCGTCCTGTTCCTGACGTGGGCTGCGATCGCCAGCCGGCCCTGGGCGAGCCACGCGGCGGCCAAGGCCGACCCACGCTGGGCCGCCCTCGCCGCCCGCGAGCACCGGCTCAGGCAGGACGCGCTCGTTGTGCAGCGCGTCGTCGCCAAGCGCTGGCGCGTCTACCGCGTCAGGCTCGCCGCGCGGCGACGTGCGATCTCGACGGCGGTCCACCGCCACCAGCAGCAGCTCGCCGCCGCGCGGGCCGCCGCAGCGGCGGCGACCGCGAGCTACGTCTCCACGCCCTCGTATTCCTCGCCCACTTCGGGCGGCTACTCGGCTTCAGCCGCGCCGTCGGTTCGCGTCGTGACGCTGCCGCCGGTGACGATCACGAGGACGTCGTGATCCTGCGCCGCAGCTTCCGGGCGATGGGCACGGACGTCGAGCTCTTCCTCGCCGCCGAGCCCGGCCCGGCCGCCGACGCGGCGCTGTACGCGGCCGAGCGCGAGTTCGAGCGGGTCGAGGCGCTGCTCTCGCGCTTCCGCCCCGACTCCGAGCTCTCGGCGCTGAACCGCGACGGCCGCATCGGCGCGGGCGAGGACTTGCTCACCGTGGTCGAGCTCGCGCTCGACGCGCGTGAGCGGACGGGCGGCCGGTTCGACCCGACCGTGCACGACGCCCTCGTCGCAGCCGGTTACGACCGCACGTTCGACGAGGTCGCCCGTGACGGCGCCTCCGCAGGCGTCGGCGGCCGCTGCGGCGGTGGCGTGACTCTCGACCGGGCCCGCGGCACGATCGAGCTGGAGGGCGGCGTCCATCTCGACCTGGGCGGCATCGGCAAGGGCTACACCGTCGACCGCTCCGCCGCCATCCTCTCGTCGGCGGGCCCGGCGCTCGTCGACGCCGGCGGCGACATCGCCGCAGTCGGCCGCCCGGACGTGCTCGGCTGGCGCGTCGGGATCGAGACCGCCGAGGACACGCTCACGCTCGCGCTCGAGGACGCCGCGATTGCGACGTCCGGCCGCGACCGACGCCACTGGCGGCGCGACGGCGAGGAGCGCCACCACCTGATCGACCCGCAGACCGGACGGCCGGCCGACGCCGACCTCGTCCGCGTCACCGTCGTCGAGCGGACGGCCGTCGAGGCGGACGTCCTCGCGAAATCGCTGTTCCTCGCCGGCGAGGCCGCGGCGACCGCGGAGGCCGCGGCCCTCGCGCTGCCCTGCGTGCTCGTCACGGCCGACGGCCGCACCGTGATTGCAGGCGGTCTCTCGTGAAGGACCCGACGTTCTGGATCCTCGCCCGTGCATCGGGCCTGACCGCCTACGTGCTGCTGACGCTGTCGGTGCTCGCTGGGCTCCTCGTCAAGTCGAAGCCGTTCGGCAAGGCGGTGCGCATCCCGACCGTGACCGACCTGCACCGCTTCCTCGCGCTCCTCGGCCTGGGGGCGATCGCGATTCACGGCAGCGCACTGGTGCTCGACACCACCATCAAGATCACGCCGCAGGCGCTCTTCGTCCCCGGCCTCGTTCCGTACCGGCCGTTCTGGACGGCACTGGGCGTCCTGGCGGCGGAGCTGATGGTGCTGATCTACGTCTCCTTCGCGCTGCGCAAGCGGATCGGCGTCAAGAACTGGCGCCGCCTGCACTACGCGACCTACTTCGTCTTCGCCATGGCGACCGCCCACGGCCTCGCCGCCGGCACCGACTCGGCGCGGCCGTGGGCGATCTGGCTCTACGTCGGCGCTATCGGCGCCGTCTGCGCCGCGACCGCCTGGCGCGTGCTCACCGTGACCGCGCCCTCCACGCGCCCGATCCCCACCCGCGTTCCCCGGCCTTCCCCCGTTCCCGCGACCGACACACCAACCGGAGGTACATCCCGATGACCACCTACCGAATCACGATCGACCCCAACCTCTGCAGCGGCTTCGGCTCCTGCGTCGAGCTCGCACCCCAGGCCTTCGAGCTCGGGCCCGACGGGATCGCAAACGTCCTCGTCCACGAGACCGACGACCCGAACGTGGTCGAGGCCGCGGGCACCTGCCCGATGGGCGCGATCACCGTCGAGGCCGTCGAGGTCGCGGCATGACCACCCCGCGGCGCGTCGTCGTCGTCGGGGCCGGCCTCGCCGGGGCCCGCTGTGCAGAGACGCTCCGGGCGAGCGGCTTCGACGGCGAGCTCCGGCTCGTCGGCGCTGAGCCGATGCCGCCGTACGAGCGACCGGCGCTCTCGAAGGAGCACCTCGCCGGCTCGCGCGACGCGGAGTCGCTGCAGCTGCGGCCGCGCTCGTTCTGGGACGAGCACGCGATCGAGCTGCTGCTCGGGCGGCGCGTGGTCGGCGTCGACGCGCAGGCGTGCACGGCGCTGACAGACCGCGGCGAGGAGCTCGCCTGGGACGCGCTCGTGCTTGCGACCGGCGCCGCGCCCCGGACGCTGCCCGGCTGGGATGGCCCGGGCGTCCACGCGCTGCGCACGCTCGCCGATGCGGCCGCGCTGCGCGCAGAGCTGCGGCCCGGAGCGCAGGTGACAGTGGTCGGCGCGGGCTTCATCGGAACCGAGCTCGCGTCGACCGCGCTCTCGCTCGGGGCATCCGTCTCGCTGCTCGACCTCGCACCCGCCCCCCTCGAGCGGGTGCTGGGCGCCGAGGTCGGCTCCCTGCTCGCGGCTCGCTACGCCGAGGCCGGTGTCGACCTGCGCCTCGGCTGCGCGATCGAGCGGCTCGAGCGTAGCCCCGACGGCCGGCCACGCGCCCTCGTCCTCGCCGACGGCACGGAGGTGCCCGCCGACGCGGTCGTCGTCGCGGTCGGTGTGAGCCCGGAGACCGGCGGCCTTCCCGCTGCCGGCGGGAACGGCATCCCCACCGACGCCTGCGGCCGTACCGCCCTGCCCGGCGTCTACGCCGCGGGGGACGTCGCCGAGGCGTGGCACCCGCTCCTCGGCCGGCGGCTGCGGGTCGAGCACTGGACGAGCGCGGCGGGCCAGGGCGCCGCGGTTGCGCACGCGATCCTCGGCGAGGAGCGGCCGGCGGTCGCGCTGCCGTACTTCTGGTCGGACCAGTTCGGTCTGCGGCTGCAATACGTCGGCCATGCCGAAAGCTGGGACGCCGTCGCGATCGAGGGCGGGGCCGACTCGTTCGTCGCCCGTTACGTCGCGCACGGCTCGACCGTCGCCGCGCTCGCCGTCAACCGCCCCGCCGAGGTCGGCCCGCTGCGCAACGAGCTGACCGCCGCGCTGCGAGGCGAGCTACTGGCCGCCTAGGCGGCGCCCTGATCGTCGAACCAGAAGAAGCCGACCGTGCCGGGCCCGGCGTGCGCTCCGACGACGGGCCCGAGCGCGGTCACCAGCTCGATCTCGGCCGCCGGGCGCTTCTCGCGCACCATCTTCCGTAGCGCCTCGGCCTTGTCCGGCGCGTCCGCGTGCGCGATGCCGACGCGCAGGCTCGGCCCGTCGCGTGTCCCGGCATCGAACGCGGCCGCGAACTCGAGGAACGCCTTGCGGTTCCCGCGCACGCGCTTGATCGGCAGCACCTCGCCCTCGCGGATCGAGAGGATCGGCTTGATGTTCAGCAGCTCACCGGCCCAGGCGCGGGCGCGACCGATCCGCCCCCCGCGCGCGAGGTACTCCAGCGTCTCGACCGTGAACAGCAGGCCCGCCTCGCGGCGGTAGCGCCCGACCAGCGCGTCCACCTCCTCGTCGCTCGTGCCGGTCTCGAGCCGCCGCTGGATCCCGAGGCCGAGCATCGCGATCGCGGCCGAGGCGGTCTCGGAATCGATCGTGCGAATGCGCTCGCCGCCGAGCTCGCGCGCGGCCGTGCGCGCGCTCTCGATCGTGCCCGAGAGCTTGCCGGCGATGTGCAGCGAAAGGATGCGCTCGTAGCCGGCCAGCTCCTCGTAGGCGGCGAGGAAGTCGCCCGGCGTCGGCTGTGAGGTGGTCGGCGTCTTGGTCACCCCGCGCAGGCGCTCGTAGAACGCGTCCGGGCTGAGCTCGACGTAGTCGCGGAAGCTCTCGTCGCCGAAGCGCACGTACAGCGGCACGACGCGCCAGTTCGCGAAGCGCTGCGGCGCCTCGGGGAAGTCCGCGGTCGAGTCCAGGACGATCGCCGTGTTCTCGGCGGTGAGCTCCACTTCAGGCCGCCTGGGCGCGTGCGGCGCGGTGGATCGCGGCCACGATCGCGTCGAGGCCGTCGTCCTTGCGCAGACAGGCGACGGCGCCGGCCTCGGTGAGCGCATCGCGCTCGCGCAGGTTCGCCGAGGCGGTGAGGCACACGACGGCCGCGGTCGGACAGGACTCGCGGACCGCGCGCGTCGCCTGGACGCCGTCGAGACCGGGCAGCCGGTAGTCCATCAGCACGACGTCTGGCCTGAGCCTCGCCGCGGCGGCCGCGGCGCTGCCGCCGTCGGGCACCGAGGCCACGACCTCCATGTCGGCGCGCGCCCCGAGCACCAGCTCGAGCGCCTCGCGGAAGACCTCGTTGTCCTCGACGAGGACGACCCTGATCGGCTCGCTCACCGCCCGAGACTACTCGGCGGAGAGCAGCAGTGGGTAGTGCGGCTGGCCACCCTCGTGGACGTCGAGCTCGAGCTCCGGGTGCTGTGCGGCGAGCTCGTCGACGAGGCAGGTGAGCGACGGCGCGCCCTCCCCGTGCAGGAGCGTGAGCACGTCGCGCGGCTGCGCGAGCAGGCGGCCGAGAAGCTCGCGGGCGACGTCGTCGAAGGACGGCCCGGAGACGACCGCCGTGCCGTCGAGCAGGCCGAGGTACTCGCCCTCGCGCACGGCCACGCCGTCGCTCGAGGCATCACGGGAGGCGACCGTGACCTCGCCGGTCGCGACGCCCGCGAGCGCCTCCTGCATCGACGCCGCATTCTCGTCGGCCGAGCGCTCGGCGTTGAACGCGACCAGGGCTGCGAGACCGGCCGGGATCGACTCCGTCGGCACCACGTGCACGGGCCGCCCGGCGACGCGCGCGGCCTGCTCCGCCGCCATCACGACATTCGAGTTGTTCGGCAGCAGGACGACCTCGTCCGCCACGACCGACTCAACGGCGGCAAGCAGGTCTGCGGTGGAGGGGTTCATCGTCTGGCCGCCCTCGACGATTCGCTCCGCGCCGAGGTCTTCGAACAGCCGCCGGTTGCCCTCACCCGCGACGACTGCGACGACGCCTGCTCTGGCGCCCCCGCCGGGCAGCGCCGCGAGTAGCCGCTCCTCGCGCAACTCGGTCTGGTGGTGCATGTCGGCGATCTCGACGCCCTCGATCGTCCCCGCGCCCGTCCCGAGCGAGAGCGCGGCGCCGGGGTCGTCGGTGTGGACGTGGATCTTCAGCGCGGTCGGATCGCCCACGACCAGCAGCGAGTCGCCCAGCCGCTCGAGCTCCGTCTCGAGCGCCTCTGCGTCGAGCCCCTCGCCCTCGACCACGAAGGTCGTGCAATAGCGGTAGCGCGAGAGCTGCTGGTGGACGGCCTCGACGGCGAGCGCCGGCACCGACTGGGGCGCGGTGACGGTCTCGCCCGAGGCCGCCGCCGCGAGCCCTCGCACGAGCTCCACGAGCCCGGCGCCGCCCGCGTCGACCACCCCGGCCTCGCGCAGGACGTCGAGCTGCTCCTGAGTCCGCTCCACGGCGTCCTCGCCACGCTCGACCAGGTAGGCCAGCAGCTCCGGCGGCTCGAGGTTCGTCACCCGGTCGGCGGCCTCGGCGAGCGCGCGGATCACGGTCAGCATCGTCCCCTCGACGGGCTTGCGCACCGCGCCGTACGCCTCGTCGCTCGCGCCGCGGAACGCGTGGGCGATCACCCGCCCGTCGATCTCGTTCGCCGTGCCGAGCACCTCGGCCGCGCCGCGGACGATCTGCGACAGGATGACGCCGGAGTTCCCGCGCGCGGACATCAGCGCCGCCCGCGTCACCTCGTGCGCGATTGCGGGCCGGTCGGCGGCCGTCGAGGCATCCAGCGTCTCGACTACGCCGCGGACGGTCATCGTCAGATTCGTCCCGGTGTCCCCGTCGGGCACCGGGTAGACGTTGAGGTCGTCTATCCGTTCCCTGCTCAGCTCGAGCGAGTCGAGCGCGCCACGGGCGAGGCTGCGGACCATCTCGAGGTCGCTCATGCCGTCCGCTTGACGTCCTGGATGTGGACGGCGACCGAGGCGACCCGCAGACCCGTCAGGCGCTCGACTTCGTAGGCGACCTGCGAGCGCACCGTCGCCGCGACTTCGGCCAGGTTCAGCCCGTACGCGACGACGACGTAGAGGTCGAGCGCGACCGCGCCGTTCTCGTTGCGGACGATGACGCCGCGCCCCGGGCGACCCTTCGGCAGCAACTGCGTCATGCGCTCCCGCGCCGGCCCGCGCAGCGACATGCCGACCACGCCGTAGCACTCGGCCGCCACGCGGCCGACGATCTGCGCGATCGCCGCCGGCGAGACGGTGATTCGCCCCAGGTCGGACGGGATGGTGAGGCCACGCTCGTCCACCGTCGCTTAGACGCCCCCGCGTCCCGGGGCGGTTGCGGCTAGATCGCCTTCTGGACCTTGCCGCCCTTGAGGCAGCGCGTGCAGACGTACGCGCGCGTCGCCTTGCCGTCGAGCAGGACGCGCACGCGCTGGAGGTTGGGGTTGAAGCGCCGCTTCGTTGCCACCATCGAATGGCTCCGGTTGTGGCCGAAGGACGGCTTTTTCCCGCAGATCGCGCAAACCTTGGACATCGGCGGCGGAGTCTAGCCAAGGCGCCGACTCGGCGGCGCCGACCGGAGGAGGCCGTGCCGGCTTTGCCGGCGTGCCGTCTAAGCCGGGGCGCCCGCAGCCGCCCGGAGCTGCGAGAAGACGTCGGCCATCTCCAGCGCGGTGCGAACCGCCTCGGCGCCCTTGTCGAGCCTGGCTCGCGCCTGCTCCTCGTTCTCGGTCGTGAGCACGCCAAAGGCGACCGGCACGCCGGTCTCGAGGCCGGCCAGCTGGAGCCCGCTCGCCGCCTCGCTCGCGATGTACTCGAAGTGCGGCGTCTCGCCGCGGATCACGGCCCCGAGCGCGACGATACAGGCGTAGCGGCGGGTCTTGGCGAGCGCCATCGCCGCGAGCGGCAGCTCGAACGCGCCCGGCACCGGGATGACGGTGACCGCCTCGCGCCCGACGCCGACCCGCTCGAGCTCGTCGAGCGCCCGCGAGAGCAGCTCACTCGTCAGCTCGCCGTTGAAGCGGGCGACGACGATGCCGACCGCGCGCCGGTTGCCGGTCGGCTCGCCCTCGATCACGCCGTAGCCGTCGGGAATGCGCAGGTCGCCCGGCGCGTGCTGCACGGCCGAGCGCGGGAGCTCGTCCTCCTCGGCCGGCAGGTCCTCCTCCGGCTCGGGCTGGAGCTCTGGCTCCGCCTCCGCCTCGGCCGCCTGCGCGTCGCCGTCGAGCACGTCCTCGCGGCGTTCCTCGTCGGGCTCCGGCGTCAGGCCGAGGCGGGGCTGGTCGAGGCCTTCGCTCATCGCTCCTCCGGGTCGAACTTCAGGTCCTGGTGGTGCAGCCGGTGCCCGAGCCGGTCGCGCTTGGCCGCGAGGTAGCGGCGGTTCTCGGCGTTGGGCGGCAGCTCGATCGGCACCTGCTCGGTCACCGTCAGACCGTAGCCCTCGAGCCCGCTGATCTTCTTCGGGTTGTTCGTCAGGATCCGGATCGTGGTCAGGCCGAGGTCGGCGAGGATCTGGTTCCCGATCCCCCACTCGCGCGCGTCGGCCGGGAAGCCGAGCTCGAGGTTCGCCTCGACGGTGTCGAGCCCCTGCTCCTGCAGCTCGTAGGCGCGGAGCTTGTTCAGCAGGCCGATCCCGCGCCCCTCCTGTGCCATGTAGAGGAGCACGCCGCGATCCTCGCCGCCGATCCGCTGCAGCGCCTGGTCGAGCTGCTCGCCGCAATCGCAGCGGAGCGAGTGGAAGACGTCGCCGGTCAGGCACTCGGAATGGACGCGGACTAGCACGTCGTGGGCGCCGTCGACCTCGCCCTTGACGAGCGCGAGGTGGTGCTTGCCGGTCAGCTTCTCGCGGAAGGCGACCGCGGTGAACTCGCCGTCTGCGGTCGGCAGGCGGACGGAGGTCGTGCGCTCGACGAGCTTCTCGTGCCGGCGCCGGTGCTCGATCAGGTCGGCGACGGTGACCAGCTTGAGGCCGTGCTGCTCGCAGTACGGGATCAGGTCTGGGACGCGGGCCATGGTGCCGTCGTCGTTCATCACCTCGCAGACGACGCCTGCCGGGTTGAGCCCGGCCAGGCGCGCGAGGTCGACGGCCGCCTCGGTCTGGCCGGCGCGTCTCAGGACGCCGCCCGCGCGAGCTCGCAGCGGGAAGACGTGACCAGGTTGGACGAGGTCGGCCGGCCCCTTGCTCGGGTCGATCGCGACCTGGATCGTGCGTGAGCGGTCCTGCGCCGAGATGCCGGTCGAGATGCCCTCGCGCGCCTCGATCGAGATCGTGAACGCGGTACCGAAGGGCGTTTCGTTGCGCTCGGTCATCGGCTGCAGCCGCAGCTCGTCGCAGCGCTCCTCGGTGAGGCAGAGGCAGATCAGGCCGCGCCCGTGGGTGGCCATGAAGTTGATCGCCTCCGGCGTCGCGAACTGAGCCGCGATCGTCAGGTCGCCCTCGTTCTCGCGGTCGGCGGCGTCCACCACCACAACGAGCTTGCCATGACGGATGTCCTCGATCGCCTCCTCGACGGTCGCGAACGCGGTGTACCGGTCGGTGTCCATCTCGCCTCGGATCGTAACCTTCAACCGGACGCCAGCCGCTCCGCGTACTTCGCGAGCAGGTCGACCTCGACGTTGACCTCGTCGCCGGGGCGCACCGCGCCGAGCGTCGTGTGCTCGAGCGTGAACGGGACGAGCGCGATCTCGACGCCGTCCTCGCGGAGCGCGGCGACGGTGAGCGAGACGCCGTCGAGCGCGATCGAGCCCTTCTCGACGCAGTAGCGCAGGAGTCCCTGGGCGAGCCCGAGCCGAAGGCGGGCACCGTCGCCCTCGGGGTCGAGCGCCACGACCCGACCCCGCCCGTCGACGTGGCCCTGCACGAAGTGCCCGCCGAGCGGCTCGCCCGCGCGCAGCGCCGGCTCGAGGTTGACCTCCGCGCCGGGCGCGAGACCGCCGAGCGTCGTCCGGGCGATCGTCTCCGGGACGGCGTCGAACTGGAGCGCGACCCCTCCTGCGCTCGTGACCGTCAGGCAGCAGCCGGCGACTGCAACCGAGTCGCCGGGCGCGGCCTCTCTCGCCGTCTCCGCGGCCTCGATGCGCAGGCGAACACCCGCGCCATCGCGCTCTGCGGCGACGACACGCCCCCGCTCGCGAACGATCCCGGTGAACACGCACGAAGCGTAGTGCGGCCTCGGCACGCTCCCGGCACGAAGCGTCACAGACACGCGCGTCTTGTACGGATACGCTCGCCTCGGGGAGGAGGCCGGGCGAACCGTACTCAGGGGCGGCCGAAGGATCGGCTCAGGGCTCGTGGACGTACGCCGTCAGCAGCAGGTCCTCGCCCACGGCCTCGATGGACAGACGGCTGAGCCGCCGCGGCTCGGCCAGCCCGCCGAACGCGTGCGGTCCCGCTCCGGCGAGCGTCGGCGCGAGGAAGACGAGCAGCTTGTCGACGAGGTCGGCGGCGAGGAACGACCCGGCCAGCGTCGGCCCGCCCTCGAGCAGGAGCGACCGCACGCCCTCGCCGCCGAGCGCGACCAGCTCGTCCGCGAGCGGCCCCGAGCGCAGCTCCAGCTCCGAGCCCGCTGGCAGCGGGCCGCTCCCGAACGCGAGCCGTCGCGGCTGCGCCGCGGCGGCCACACCGCGGGCCGTCAGCGCCGGGTCATCGGCCCGAACCGTGCCCATCCCCACCGCTACGGCGTCCGAGGCGGCGCGCAGCTCGTGCACGCGGCAACGGCTCTCCTCGCCGGAGACCCAGCGCGAGCCGGGCACCGTCACCCGCCCGTCCAGCGTCAGCGCGACCTTGTAGGTGACGAACGGCCTCCCGCGGGCGATCCACACCCGCCATGCCTCGTTCTGCACGCGCGCCCCCCACAGATCCGCCGCCTCGACCTCGACGCCGCCCGCGCGCAGCCGCTCGAAGCCACGGCCGTCGACCTTCGGGTTCGGATCGCCGACGGCGGCCACGACCCGCGCGACCCCCGCCTCGACGATCGCGTCGGCGCACGGCGGCGTCGCTCCGTGGTGCGAGCAGGGCTCGAGCGAGACGTACAGCGTCGCGCCCCGCGCCGCCTCGCCCGCAGCCTGGAGAGCCGCAACCTCGGCGTGCGGCGTTCCGCGCCCCGCGTACCACCCCTCGCCGACGACCTCGCCGCCGCGGACGACCACCGCCCCGACCAGCGGATGCGTCCCCTCGACGACCCCGCGCCCCCGCTCGGCGAGCTCGAGCGCCCGCTCGAGGCTCACGAGACCAGGTCGGCCAGCTGCCGGTGGGCGGCCGCCACGTCGTCGCGGCCGAAGATCGACGCTCCCGACACGAACAGGGTCGCCCCTGCGTCGCGCAGCTCGCGGATGTTCGCGACCCCGACGCCGCCGTCGACCTGAACCGCGGCCGGCTCGGGCAGCAGTGAGCGCAGCGCCCGGATCCGGTCGATCGCCTCCGGCATGAACGGCTGTCCGGAGTAGCCCGGGTGGATGCTCATGCACAGGACGAGGTCGACCTCCGCCTCGCGCGCGGCGGCGGCGGCGGCCTCCACCGCGGTCTCCGGGTTGAACGCCATTCCGACCCGCAGCCCGTGCTCGCGCGCGAGCCGCACCACCGCGGGCAGGTCCGGGCAGGCCTCGAGGTGAACGGTGACGCTGTCGGCGCCGGCCTCGGCGAACTGCCCGACGTGGCGCTCGGGCGCCTCGACCATCAGGTGGCAGTCGAGCACGGCGCCGGCGTCGTGGACGAGCGGCGCGATCGACTCCAGCACGATCGGCCCCATCGTGATCGGCGGGATGAAGTGACCGTCCCCGACATCCCAGTGGAAGACCCGCACTCCCGCGTCGAGCAGGGTCTGCACCTGCTCGCCTAGCCGCGAGAAGTCCGCAGCGTAGAGCGACGGCTCCACCTCGACGCCCCCGATCCAGTCCGTCGCGCTCACGGCGCCGATCTTAGGCGGCTGATGAAGAAGCCCGACGTGTGGTGGCGGTGCGGGAGCGTGAGCAGGAACTCGGGCCGACGCGGGTGCGCGAACTGGGGCCACTCCTCGCCGAGCGGCTCGGGCTCCAGCCCGCTCGCGTCGACGACGGCCTCGTTCTCGTCGGCGTTGATCGTGCAGACCGCGTAGGTGACGACACCGCCCGGCTTCACGCGCTCGGCCGCCGCGCGCAGGAGGTCGCGCTGCAGCTCGGGCAGCGGCTCCCCGCGCCAGCGCAGATCGGGCCGGTTCGCCAGCACGCCGAGACCCGAGCACGGGGCATCGAGCAGGACCCGGTCGAACTCGCCGAGGTCGGCCGGCAGCGCGAGCGCATCGGCGTGGACGACGCGGACGTTCTCGGCGCCGAGCCGCTTGCAGTTCTGCTCGAGCTCCCGCGCGCGGCCCTCGTGCTTCTCGATCGCGACCACCTCCTCGGCGCTCTCCGAGAGCTGCGTCGTCTTGCCGCCCGGCGCGGCGCAGAGGTCGAGCACGCGCTCGCCCTCCTGCGCGCCCACGGCGAGCCCGACGAGCTGCGAGCCCCGGCTCTGCGGCCAGACGGACCCGACGGCGAGATCGCAGTCCTCGACGCGGTCGACGCGCAGCGCGCCCGGGATCTCGGGGTCGGGCTCGCCGGAGACCGGTCCGCGGCGGTGGCGGTTGAGGCGCACGACGGTCTCCGGCGCCTCGTTCTCGGCCCGCATCAGCGCGAGCGCGTCGTCGCGACCGAGGTCGCGCCACCAGACCTCGGCCACCCAGTCCGGGTACGAGTGCCGCAGCGCCGCCTCCCGCGGGTCCTCGTCGGGCAGCGTCTCCACCAGCTCCCGCAGGCCGAGCGTGAGCCGGCGCAGGACCGCGTTCGTGAACTTGACCGCGCGCTCGAGGCCGGAGGCTCGGACGAGCTCGACGGACTCGTTCACCGCCGCGTGCGCGGCGACCTCGGAGAACGCGAGCTGGTACGCGCCGAGCCGCAGCGCCGCCCGCACCGGCGGGTCGAGCTTTGCGACCGGCCGCTTGCCGAGCTCCTCGATCCCGTGATCGAGAGTGCGCACGCGCTGCACGGCGCCGTACGCGAGCCGCTGCGCCAGCGCCCGCTCGCGCGGGTCGAGCCCCTCGACCGCAACGCGGAAGGCGCGATCGGCGTACGCCTCGTCCTCGAACACCCGAAGTAGCGTGTCGAACGCCGCACGGCGGGCGGGCGAGACGCTCATCGCAGCCCGCGCAGGAACTCGTCGTAGCTCATGCGCCGGCGCCCGTCCGGCTGCACCTCGACGGGTGCCAGCTCGCCGTTCTCGATTCGCGCGCGCCAGATCGTCAACGGGCGCCCGTGCAGCTCGCCGCGCGCACCGATGTGCGGCGAGAGCGCGCGGATCCGGTTGAGCAGCTCCTGCGGCGGGCGGCTCCAGTCGAGCTCGCGATCCTCGGGCCCGATCTTCTCGGCATACGTCACGCCCTCGGAAGGTTGCGGTCGCAGCTGCGGCTCCGGCAGCGCCTCCTCCAGCAACTCGGCCGCTAGCTCGCCGGCCCGCCCGGAGACCGTGCCGAAGTCGTCCCCGGGCCCGATCGGGAACGCGCGTTGCGCCGCGATCGGGCCGGCGTCGAGCTCATGGATCAGCTCGATGATGGTCACGCCCGTCTCCTCGTCGCCGGCCATCAGGGCCCGCTCGATCGGCGCCGCGCCGCGCCAGCGCGGGAGCAGCGACGGGTGCACGTTCAGCCAGAGCGCCCGCTCGAGCACCGGTTCGGGGATCAGGAGGCCGTAGGCCGCGACGACGACCGTGTCCAGCCCGGGGTCGAAGTCGTCGAGGCGCTCCGGCTGGCGCACCTCGAGCCCGAGCCGCTCGGCTGCCTCCTTCGCCGGTGGCGGCGCCACGCGTCTGCCGCGACCGCGCGGACGGTCCGGGCGCGTGAGCAGGTAGGCGACGTCGTGCGTTGCCGCCAGCCGCTCGAGCACGTCCGCGCCGAGCGGAGCCGTCGCGGCGACCGCGAGGCGCACTACCGAACCAGAATCGGCTGCGGTCGCAGGATCGCGAGCGCCTCGCGCCGCGACTCCGGCGTCGTCCGGTCGAGGATCAGCACCCCGTCGAGGTGGTCGAGCTCGTGCTGCGCGATCCGCGCCGGGAGACCCTCGAGCTCGAGCCGCAGGTCGTTGCCGTCCGGGTCCTTGCCCTCGACCGTGAGCGACGCGTGCCGCTCGACCGGGATCACCACGCCCTGCAGCGAGAGGCAGCCCTCGGTGTCGCTCTCCTGCTCCTCGGAGGTCGCCGCGAAGGTCGGGTTGACCAGCACGACCGGCTCCTGCTCGGGATCGGGCAGGAACGCGAAGGCGCGGCGCAGGACACCGATCTGGGTGGCGGCGAGTCCGAGCCCGTTGGCCTCGCGCAGCAGGTGCGTCAGCCGCTCGGCGAGCTGCGTCATGTCGCCGTCGAACTCCTCGACCTCGCGCGCGCGCATCCGCAGGACGGGGTCCGGGTACTGGCGAATCTGCGCAAGCGCGAGCCGCCGCCGCGCCTCGGCCTCGGGGTCGAGCTTCTGGTTCCGTACCTCGCCGGTCTCGTCCGCCACCCCTCGAATTGTATGAAGGGTCAGAGGCTCTGGGGGTCGACGTCGACCACCGCGGTGACGCCGGCCTTCCGCATCGCGGGCGCGGCGGCCGCGAGCAGCTGGGCCGCACGGGCGGCGACGCGCCTCGGCTCCGCGGTCTTCGCGACCAACTGCGAGCGGTGGCGCCCGCGCAGGCGCAGCAGCGGCGCCGGCCCGAGCAGATCGTCGCCGAGCCCCGCCTTCAGCTCCTCGAGCAACGCCGCGGGCCCACGCTCGTCCGGCCCGGTCGCGACGATGCGGACGAGGTGGCGGAACGGCGGGTAGCCGAGCTCGCGCCGTCGGGCCAGCTCATCGGCGAGGAAACGCGGCACGTCGTGGTTCGCCGCGAGCGCGAGCGGCCGGGCGTCGGGCTGGAACGTCTGAACGAGCACACGCCCCGGCGCGTCCCGGCCGCTGCGACCCGCGAGCTGCGTGACGAGCTGGAACGTGCGCTCCTCGGCGCGGAAGTCCGGCAGGCCGAGCCCGGTGTCGGCGTCCACGACCGCGGCGAGCGCGACCCCGGCGAAGTGATGGCCCTTGGCCACCATCTGCGTCCCGAGCAGGACGGCGCGGTCGGTCTCACGGAAGCGGCGCAGCGCGGCGGCGAGCTCCTCCGGGTGTGAGGCGGTGTCGGCGTCGAGGCGGATCAGTTCCAGCTCCGGCACCTTCGCGGCCAGCTCGCGCTCGAGTCGCTGCGTGCCGGCGCCGATGCGCGCGAGCTCGACCGAGCGGCAGGCTGGACACTCCTCCGGCCGCGGCTCGACGTGGCCGCAGTGATGGCAGTGCAGCCGCTCGTCACGGTGCAGGACGAGGGCCACGTCGCACTGCGGGCAGCGGAAGGTCGTGCCGCACGCGCGGCAGTGGAGCGCCGGCGCGATCCCGCGGCGGTTGAGCAGCAGAATCGCCTTGCCGCCACCCTCGGCGAGCTTCCCGAGCTCCGAGAGCAGCGGCGCCGAGAGCGGGTAGCCCGCCTCGCGGCGGAGGTCGACGAGGCGCACCGGCGGCAGCTTCGCCCCGAGGCGCCCGCCCAGCTCGAGCCGCTCGAGCCGCTCCCAGCTCTCCGGCCGCGGCGTCGCACTGCCGTAGAGCGCGACCGCGCCCTCGAGCGCCGCACGCTTGGCCGCGACCGTGCGCGCGTCGTAGCGCGGGTCCGACTCCTGCTTGTACGACGGGTCGTGCTCCTCGTCCACGCAGATCAGGCCGACGCCGTGCATCGGCGCGAAGATCGCCGAGCGGGCGCCCACCACCACGCGCGCCTCGCCGCTTCCGATCCGCTCCCGCTCGTCGCGGCGCTCCGCGTCGCTCAGGCCCGAGTGCAGGATCGCGACCGAGTCGCCGAAGCGGGCGCGGAAACGGCCGACGGTCTGCGGCGCGAGCGCGATCTCGGGAACGAGAACGATCGTCCCGAGCCGTCGCTCGAGCGCGGCGGCGGCGGCGCGCAGGTAGACCTCGGTTTTGCCGCTGCCGGTCGCGCCGTAGAGCAGGAAGTGCCCGCCGCCGCCTTCGAGCGCCTCGTCGACGCGGTCGAGCGCGGCCTGCTGTGTGTCGCTCAGACGCTCCGGCGGCGCCTCGCCCTCGAGCGACTGGCGGACTGCCGGTGGCGCCTGCTCCTTGCGCCTGGCCCGCCGCACCGGCGCGACGAGCTCGAGGGCCCGCGCCGTGGTCGAGCCGTAGTACTCCGCCAGCCACACGGCGAGGTCGACGAGCGCGGGCGGCAGCTCGTGCACGACCTTCTCGACGGGCCGGGCCTCGACGCCCGCCGGCGGCGCGTCGACCACTTCCACGACGACCCCGCGCGCCCGCGCGCGCCCGAACTGGACGGAAACGACCGCCCCCTTGCCCGCACCGTCCGGCAGCTCGTAGGTGAATTCGCGCCCACCGAGCACGCGCGTCGTGACGAGGGGGACTACGGTGCCGAAGCGCACACCGCCGAGGCTAGACGCCGGCGGCGACGAGCACGAAGTCCGTCGCGAACCCGAGCGTCAGCCCGAGCAGCAGCCCCCACGCCGTGACGACCTTGCTCGAGAAGAGGCGGCAGACGTTCAGCAGCTCCATCACGACGTAGAGGATCGACCCCGCGGCGAGCGCGAGGAAGAGGATCGAGACAGCCGTCGACGTCCAGGCCTGGCCCACGAGCGTGCCGAAGAAGGTCGGGAACCCACCGATCACGCCCAGCATGGCCAGGAAGCGCCAGCTCGGCGGCTCGGCGTCGCCGGTCAGCGGCGCGACGATGCCGAAGCCCTCGGTCGCGTTGTGGAGCCCGAAGCCGATCACGAGCACGTAGGCGAGGCTGAGCTTGTCGAGCGCGGCCGCCTGGCCGATCGCCAGGCCCTCCGAGAAGTTGTGCAGGCCGATTCCGGTCGCGATGAACAGCGCCAGCCAGCGCGCGGGCGTCAGGCCGGTGAAGTGCGAGCGCTCGAGCTCGGTCGCCGAGGCGGCGCCCGGGCCGAGGAAGCTCCTCCGCCGCCGGACCTTCATCCACGCGTCGTAGTAGACGAGGCTCAGCAGGCCGACCGCGAAGCCGCCGAAGGCGAGCGCCGAATAGCCCGTGAACTGGCTCCAGTCGCGCGCGTTGAGCGCCCCCTCGACCGGATCGATCGCCTCGACGAGCACGTCCCAGAACAGGAACAGCAGGATGCCGGTCGCGGTCGCGCTCAGGAACGCCTTCACGCCCTGGCCGACGTTGTGCACCCGGCCCATCGGCAGGCCGATGAAGATCGTCAGGCCTGCGAGCGCGCCGAGCAGCAGGATGTGTCCGGTCGACATTCGAAGCGAGACGCTAGCAGTTCTTGTAAGGGCTCCCTTACAAGGGCCGCGAGTAGAGTTCCGGCCGTGGCGCAGGGGCATTCGGTCGACGAGTACCTCGAGACGATCTACTTCCTCGCCTTCCCGATCGGCGAGTACCGGCCGCAGCGGACCGGCTCGCCCACGCTGGCCTCGCGCGTGGCCGAGATGCTCGGCGTCTCGCGCGCCTCGGCGGGCGAGATGCTGAAGCGGCTGGAGTCCGAGGGGCTCGTCGAGCGCGGCGAGCGCAAGGAGGCGATCCTGACCGCCGCCGGGCGAGAGCGCGCCGAGCACGTCGTGCGCAAGCACCGCATCGTCGAGCGGCTGCTGACGGACTTCATGGGCTACACGGCGGCCGAGGCGCACGTGCACGCCGACGAGATCGGCGAGAGCTTCAGCGACGAGATGATCGAGCGCGTCAGCGAGAAGCTCGGCCACCCCGACCGCTGCCCGCACGGCTGGCCGGTGGACACCGACTTCGAGCAGGCCGAGAACCGCGAGCTCTCTCCGCTGGCCGACCTCTCACCGGGGACCCGGGCGGAGATCGTGCGCCTCGCGGAGCACGACGGGGAGCTGCTGCACTGGTTCTACGACCAGGGCTTCGTCCCGGGCGCCGCCGTCGAAGTGCGCGAGACGCAGCCCGCGGCCGAGCAGCTCACCGTCCGCCTGGACGGCCACGAGCAGACCATCGCCGAGAAGGCGGCCGCCGGCCTGTTCGTTCGCCCCGCCGGCGCGCCCTAGTCGATCTTCTGCTCCTCCTCGATCGTGCAGCCCTTGCCGGGGGTGAGCTGGACGAGCGTGTGCAGCTCGGCGTCCGCCTTCACGTCGAGCGCGCGGCTGCACTTGTCGGTCGGGGGATCGAGCGTCCCGCAGTTGCCGTCGCAGGGGCGCTGGAAGCTGACCAGTCGGTACATGCCGGGATCCAGCCGGATCGTCGCGCGTGGGATCCGCTCGTCGCTCAGGCGTACCTGGACTACGCGGCGCTCGCCCTGCTCGAGGCGCACGTACGAGTACGACCCTTCCACGTAGAGGCCGCCGCTGACCCACTCCTGGCGCACGTGCAGCGTGGCGGGGTGAGGCGAGTGCGAGTCGGCCCCGGTGCTGCCACAGCCGGCGAGCACGACCGTCGCGGCCACGATGCTGCCCGCCGCTGCGATTCTCCCCACGCTGGCCACGTGCGGGTTATACGCCGCCGCCAGACGATCCGGCACGCCGCCGCGGCAAGTAGCAGACTGTTACTTGCGCGAGAATCGCGTCTGCGTTCCGGAGATGTGCTGGACGAAGGCGTGAGGATGGTGGATCCGGAGCGCGACGTCGAGCACGACCTCGCCGGTTGACACGCGTCTCGGCCGGCGGCGCGCCTCGCACACGTGGAGTCGCACCTGCTCGTAGCTCGGACGACGAAATCCCTGCTTTTCGGCGTGTTCTCCGATCATGCGGCAGATCTCGGCGGCACGGTAGGGGCGACACGCAAGGCGTTCGATCTCGTCCAGGAGCCGTGTCGAGATGCGCGGCGCGAAGAAGGCCACGTCGGAACGGTGCCGAACGACCAGTCACGCCTCGGTCACGGCTTCGTGCCGAGAGCGTGAACTAGTAACAGTCTGTTACTTGGCTCAGGCGGGGGCAGGGGCGGTTGCGCCGGCGGCCGTGCGCAGCGTCTCCGCCATGTTCGTCCGCTCCCAGGTGAAGTCGTGCTCGTCGCGGCCGAAGTGGCCGTACGCAGCCGTCTTCGCGTAGATCGGGCGGCGCAGCTCGAGGTCGCGCAGGATCGCGCCCGGACGAAGGTCGAAGTGCTCGCGGATCAGCTGTTCGATCTCGGTCACCGGGTGGTGCTCGGTGCCGAAGGTGCGGACGGCGACCGAGACCGGGTGCGCCACGCCGATCGCGTAGGCGACGTTGACCTCGCAGCGGTCGGCGAGCCCGGCTGCGACCACGTTCTTCGCCACGTACCGGGCGGCGTAGGCAGCGGAGCGGTCGACCTTCGTCGGATCCTTGCCGGAGAACGCGCCGCCGCCGTGCCGCGCCGAGCCGCCGTAGGTGTCGACGATGATCTTGCGGCCGGTGAGGCCGGTGTCGCCCATCGGGCCGCCGATCACGAACTTGCCGGTCGGGTTGACGTAGACGAAGTCGCGTTCCTGCAGGCGCTTCTCGTCGTAGAGGTCGCTCGGGAGGATCGGGTGCAGCACGCGCTCGATCAGGTCGGGCTTGATCAGCGTCTCCGCGTCGCAGCCCTCGGCGTGCTGCGTCGAGATGAGGATCCGCTCGATCTCGACGGGCGTCTGCCGGCCTTCGTCGTCGACCTCGTAGCGCACCGTCACCTGTGCCTTGCCGTCGGGCCGCAGGTAGGGCAGCTCGCCGACCTTGCGCACCTCGGCGAGCCGCTTGCAGATCTTGTGCGCGAGCATGATCGGCAGCGGCATCAGCTCCGGCGTCTCGTTCGACGCGTAGCCGAACATCATCCCCTGGTCGCCCGCTCCCTCCCGGTCCAGCGGATCGTCGTCGGAAGGGTCGTGCTGGGTCTCGTACGAGTTGGCGACGCCCTGCGCGATGTCGGGCGACTGCTCGTCGAGCGCGACGACGACACCGCACGTGTGCGCGTCGAAGCCCCACTCGGAGTGCGTGTAGCCGATCTCGGCGATCTTCGCGCGGACGAGCGACGGGATGTCGACGTAGGTCTCGGTCGTGATCTCGCCGGCCACGACCACAAGCCCGGTCGTGATCAGCGTCTCGCAGGCGACGCGCCCCTCGGGGTCGTCGGCGAGCACGGCGTCGAGCACCGCGTCTGAGACCTGGTCCGCGACCTTGTCCGGGTGGCCCTCGGTGACCGACTCGGAGGTGAAGAGAAACTCGCGTGCCGCCATACCGGCGGGCAGGCTACTTGATCTCCAGGAACGCGTCGAAGGTGCGCGAGTCGGCCCCGCCTTGCGACCACGCCACGAACGAGCGCAGGGGCCGCAGATTCTCGCTCGTCTCGCTCGGCAGGCTGTGACCGGAGAGCGACGCGAAGCCCTCGAGCAGCGGCAGCGCGTTCTTCAGGTCGATGTACGCGAAGCCTCCGGTCGAGTCCGGCATCCCGGCCGCATCCTTGGCCTCCTTGAAGTCGGCGCTGTCGGGCAGGTGGTCGCCGGAGCCGTAGTCGGCGATCCCGTTGACGCCGCTCGTCAGCACGACCTTGCCGTCGAGGCCGCCGTAGTGAATTGCGAAATTGCCGAAGTTGACGGTCTTGACCTCGTGCCCGCCCTGGGTGCCCGGCTCGACGGTGCCGCCCGAGGCCGCCGCCAGGCGCGCCATCAGCTTGTCGAGCGTCGCCAGGGCGGCGCTCTGGTCGCCCTCCTCGAGCACGAGCGTCAGCTCCGGGATCCCGGCTCCCGGGCGCGCATAGAACGCGATCTCGCCCTGCAGCAGGGCGAGCACCTGCTCGAGCGTCACGCCGAGCGACTGCTGCAGCTGCTGGATCGCGGGGCCGAGCTGTGGATTCGACTTCAGCTCCTTCAGGCGATCGGTCGTGCCCTGGCCGGGGAAGTCGAGCAGCGCGAACGCGTCGCCCGGGACGCCGTCCGCCAGCTTCGCGCTGAAGTCGCCGCCGCCGGGGCCGCCGCTCGAAGCGCCGCGGACGCGCACGCCGTCGTCCTCGGCGCTCGCGGAGGCGGCGATGTACTCGAGGTTGTCGAGGCCGAGGGTCGAGGGATCGAAGTTGGGGCCGCCCGAGGAGGCGGCCGCCTGGGCGACGAGCGCGTTCACGCGCTGCCCGTCGACGAACGCCTTCACCAGCGTGTCGCCGGGAAGCTTGTCGAGCGCCTGCTTGAAGGTCTCGTCGTCGGCAAGCGCCGTCCGGTCGCCCTTCAGCACGGACGTGATCGCGGCCTGGCTGTCGGAGAGCGCGTACCAGCCGTCGACCTCGCGGTAGACCGCATTGCCGCCGGAGGAGTCGCTCGCGTTCAGCTTCGCGACGAGCGCCTTGAACTTGGCCGGGTCGCCGGGCTTCGTCAACCCGACCACCCGGGTCGAGCTCTGCGTCCCGCCGCTCGCGATCGCCAAATCGAGCTCGGGACCCAGTGCCGGCTTCACGTCGCGCTCGTAGTCGACGCCCTGCTTCGAAAGCTCCTGCTGCAGCCTCGCAATCGCCTTGTCGCGGCCCGGGAACTTATGTGCCAGCTCGTCGAGCTGCTGCCACTGGCCGGAGCCGGTGTCGCTGTTGATCGAGACGAACGCGACGACTCCCGTGCGGACCAGGCTCGCGCCCGCGGGAATCGAGCCGCCGCCGCCGGAACTGCTGCTGGTCTTGCTGCCGCAAGCAACCGCAACCAGCGCGAGAGGCGCAAGAACGGCGATCGACAGGAAACGGCGGCGCATGATCACTCCCGGGTTGGCTGGCGGCCCATCAGATTCGCAGCTAAGTCGGTCAGATCCTGCCCGTCAAGAACGTTGCAGACCCCCTCGGTGATCGGGAGCTCGATCCCCACGCGGTGCGAGAGCTCCCGCAGCACGGGGGCGGTCGTGAGCCCCTCGACGGTGCCTATCTGCAGGGCGGCCTCCTCGGGCGAGGCGCCCTGCGCGATCAGCTCGCCCGCGTGGCGGTTGCGGCCGAGGCGGCTCCAGCAGGTGACGATCAGGTCGCCCATCCCCGCGAGCCCCGAGAAGGTCTCCGCGCGGGCGCCGCAGGCCTCACCCAGCCGCGCCATCTCGGCGAGGCCGCGGGCGATCAGCGCCGCCTTCGCGTTGTCGCCGAGGCCGAGGCCGTCGACCCCGCCGGCCGCGAGGGCGATCACGTTCTTCGCGGCCGCGCAGAGCTCGACGCCGACGAGGTCGTCGTTGACGTAGACACGGAACGCCAGCGAGTTCACCGCCTGCTGCAGCTCCTCTGCGAGACGCGCGTCGGTGCTTGCAATCACCGCGGCGGCCGGCAGGCCCTCTGCGATCTCCTCGGCGAAGTTCGGGCCGGAGAGCACGGCGAAGCCGCGCCGCTCGACGAGCTGCGAGAGGCGACCGCCGCTCTCGGGGTCGAGGCCCTTCGTCAGGCTCAACACGGGCGCCGCGCCCGGTAGCGCCCGCACGACCCCGGCGAAGACCCGGCTGGGCACGGCCACCACGTGGAGGTCGGCGCCCGCGAGCAGCGGGTCGTCTGCGGTCGTCGCGGAGACGCCCTCGAGGTCGACGTTCGGCAGGTAGCGCGGGTTCCGCCCGGTCTCCTTGATCTCGCGTGCCTGCTCGGGATCTCGCGTCGCGAGCGTCACCTCGTGGCCGCGCGAGGCCAGCACGCAGGCGAAGGCCGTCCCCCACGCGCCCGCGCCGACGACCGCGGCCCTCATCGGCCCCTGGGGGAAGCTCCCGGTTCCCCCAGACCCCTTCCCCCGGCCCGCCTTGCGGACGGGCCGCGTTGCGGCCGGCGCACGAAGTCGATCGAGACGGGCACGCCCTGGAGCTCGAAGCGGTCGCGGAGCTGGTTCTCGACCCAGTAGCCGTAGTCGCGCGTGATCAGGCCGGGATCGTTGACGAAGAAGCGGAAGCGAGGCGGGCGCGCCTGTACCTGCGTGCCGTAGAGCAGGTTCAGGCGGCGGTCGTTGCGCGCCGGCGGCTCGCGTGCCTCACGCAGTTCGCCGAGGAAGCGGTTCAGCTCGCCGGTGCCGATCCGCGCCGCGTGCTTCTCGTAGAGCTCCTCGATGCGGTCGAGCAGGCGCGAGATGCCGCGGCCGGTCTTGGCGCTCAGCGTGACCACCGGCGGGCGCTGGCGCAGGCGCGCGGCGATGCGCGGGCGCACGTCCTCGATCGCCGTCTCCGTGAGGTCCCACTTCGAGAGCACCACGATCGTCGAGCTCTGCGCCTTGCGCGCGATGTCGGCCACGGTCAGATCCTGGTCGACGAGGCCCTCGTGCGCGTCGACCAGCACGAGCGCGACGTCGGCCCGCTCGGCGGCTGCCAGCGCGCGCAGCTCCGAGTAGTACTCGATTCCCTGTCGCTGCTTGCGCTTGCGCCGAATGCCGGCCGTGTCGACGAGGACGAAGGTGCGCTCACCGCGCTGCAGGACGGTGTCGATCGCGTCGCGCGTCGTGCCCGGCACCTCCGAGACGATCACCCGCTCCTCGCCGAGCAGCGCGTTCAGCAGGCTCGACTTGCCGACGTTCGGCCGGCCGAGGATCGCCACGCGGATCGCCTCCTCCCCCACTTCCTGCGGGCCGCTGCCCGGGAGCATCGAGACGACCGCATCGAGCAGGTCGCCCGTGCCGTGTCCGTGCTGAGCCGAGAGCGGCACCGGGTCGCCGAGGCCGAGCCGGTGAAACTCGAGCGCGAACGCGTCCTGCCGCGGGTCGTCGATCTTGTTCGCGAGCAGGAGCACCGGCTTGCGGGCGCGGCGCAGGATCGCGGCCAGCTCCTCGTCCCCGGGCGTGACCCCCGCGCGCGCGTCGACCACGAACAGGATCAGGTCGGCCTCGGCAATCGCCGCCCGCGCCTGGTCGACGATCGAGCGCGTGATCGGGCTCGGGTCGGCTACGTCGACGCCGCCCGTGTCGATCAGCCGGAAGCGGCGGCCGTTCCAGTCGGCCACCACCTCCTTGCGGTCGCGCGTCACGCCCGGCGTCTCGTGCACGACGGCGTCCCGCGACTCGGTCAGTCGGTTGACGAGCGTCGACTTGCCGACGTTCGGGAAGCCGACCACGGCCACCGTCCCTGCGAGCTCGTCGGCCACGGGCTCACGCCGGCTGGCGCGCGCGTACCAGCTCTTCGATCTGGGCGACCACGTCCTCGACGTCCAGGTCTGTCGTGTCGATCAGGGTCGCGTCCTCGGCGGGCTGCATGCGCGCGGCGTCGCTCTCGTCGCGCATGCGCAGGTCGGTGGCGAGCACGTCGGCGCCGATCTCCGGCCGCTCGGCGAGGCGGCGGCCGGCGCGCACGGCCCGGTCGGCGTTGAGGTAGATCTTCACCGTGGCCTGCGGGGCGACCACCGTGCCGATGTCACGCCCCTCGATCACGACGTTCCCCTCGTCGGCGAGCTCGCGCTGGCGCTCGCGCATCACCTCCCGCACGGCATGGTGGCGCGCGACCACCGGGACCAGGCTGTCGATCTCGGCCCTGCGGATCGAAGCGGTGACGTCGGTATCGGCGATCGCGACGCGGCCGCGCTCGTCGAAGCTGACCGGGTTGTCGGCGGCGAGCTCGCCGAGCTGCTCGCCGCTCGCCAGCGGGATGCCTCGCTGGCGCGCGAGCCACGTGAGCGCCCGGTACATCGCCCCGGTGTCGAGATAGCGGAAGCCCAGCCGCTCGGCGAGACGCCGGGCGACCGTGCTCTTGCCGGCCCCCGCCGGCCCGTCGATGGCGACGATCATCGTTGTGTGACCGAGTCGAGCAGCTCGAAGAACCCCGGGAAGCTTACAGCGACCGCCTCCGGGTCTCCGAGCTGCACCCCGTCGCGCGAGACGAGCCCGGCGACCGCACCGAGCATCGCGATCCGGTGGTCTCCGTGAGGGGCCATTCCCCCACCCCTGGGGCGGGACGGCACGCCTCTTGCCACGAGGCCGTCGTCGCGCGCGGCGACGTGCAAGCCGAGCGCGCGGAGCGACGTCGTCACGGTCTCGATGCGGTCCGTCTCCTTCACGCGCAGCTCTTGCGCGCCCTCGACCCGGCTCTCGCCGCGCGCACACGCGGCCGCGAGGGCGAACAGCGGCAGCTCGTCGACGAGCAGCGGCACCTCGCCCGCGGTGACGGTCGTCGCGACGAGCTCCGCGGAGCGGATCTCCAGGTCGCCGACCGGCTCCCCGCCACTGCGGTGGCGGTGGAAGACCGTCACGCGCCCGCCCATGCGCGCGAGGACGTCGAGCAGCCCGGTGCGGCGCGGGTTGAGGCCGACGTCGTGGATCGTCAGCTCCGAACCCGGCAGCAGGGTCGCGGCGACGACGAACGGCGCCGCAGCCGAGAAGTCGCCCGGCACCACGACTTCGCCGAGGGAGAGGCGCTCGGGCGGACCGAGGGAGATGCGGCGTTGCTGCCTCGTCACGCGCACGCCCGCGGCCTGCAGCATCAGCTCCGTGTGGTCGCGCGTCGGCAGCGGCTCCACGACCGTCGTCCGCCCGTGCGCGTAGAGCCCGGCGAGCAGGACGCACGACTTCACCTGCGCGCTCGCGACCGGCAGCTCGTAGCGGATTGCGTGCAGCTCGCCGCCCTCGATCGTGACCGGCGGGGTGCCGTCGGCCGTCTCGACGCGCGCGCCCATCTGCTCGAGCGGCTCCGCGATCCGCTCCATCGGCCGGCCGCGCAGCGAGTCGTCGCCGGTCAGCTCGAACCTGCCCTGCTGTCCGGCGAGGATTCCCGCGAGCAGCCGCAGCGTCGTGCCGGAGTTGCCGCAGTCGACCGCCGTATCGGGCTCGCGAAGGCCGCGCAGGCCCACGCCCTCGACCCGCAGCGCGTCGACGTCGTCCTCGTGCACCTTCGCCCCCAGGGCGCGCACGGCCACGATCGTCGCCTCGGTGTCCTGGGAGCGGCCGAAGCCGCGGACGCTCGTCTCACCCTCGGCGATCGCGCCGAGCAGGACGGCGCGGTGCGAGATCGACTTGTCGCCCGGGACCGCGATGTGGCCGCGTAACGCGGTCGCAGGCTCGATCTTCACGGCCCGAGCACCGGCGAGACGAGGACGCCGTAGCCCTGGGACTCCAGCAGCGCCGCGGCGCGCTCGGCCTCGCCCTGGCCGGTGACGAGCAGCATCAGCGTGCCGCCGCGCTCGGGCGAGACGTGGTGGAGCTCGAAGTCCTCGATGTTGATCCGCTCCGCCCCGAGCGCCTGCGTGATCGCGGCGAGCACGCCCGGCCGGTCGGGGACGTGGACGCGTAGCTGGTGCAGCTCGCCGGGGTCGGGATAGACATCCGCGAGCATCCGGCGCCGGTTGCCTGCCGCCTCGCCGATCCAGCGCGCGAGGAACCCTGCGTCGCCGGCCTCGAGCGCGGCCTCGAGCTGCTCGATGCGGCGCCGGTGCTCGGCGAGCGACTCGCGCAACGGTGCCGAGTTCTCGACGAAGATGTCGACCCAGATGCGCGGGTTCGCGCCCGCCACGCGCGTCATGTCGCGCAGCGACCCGCCCGCCGCGGCGAGCGGCTCGTGTCCCTCGACGCGCGTGGCGCCGGCCTGGTTCAGGAGCAGGTTCGCGAGCGCGTGCGGAAGGTGGCTCGTGAGCGCAACGAGGCGGTCGTGCGCGTCGGGATCGACCGCGACGGGCGTTGCGCCAAGCGCCGAGACGAAGCCGTGGACGAGACGGTGCCGCGCCGGATCCGTCTCCGTCAGCGGGGTCAGGAACCAGGTGGCGCCCTCGAACAGCTCTGCATTGGCATGCTCTGCACCGCGCGCCTCGGAGCCGCAGACCGGGTGCCCGCCGACGAAGCGGGCCGAGCCGCGGGCGGTGGCGCAGACGCCGACCTTGGTCGAGCCGACGTCGGTGACCGTCGTCTCGTCGGCGGTTGCGGCGAGCACCGAGCGCACCTGGGGGGCGAGTTGCGCGACCGGCGCGGCGACCACCGCGAGCTCGGCGCCTGCGACGGCGGCCTCGAGCGACGCCGCGGGCTCGTCGACGGCCCCGCGCGCTACCGCCGCGTCGAGCGCTGCGGCGTCGACGTCGAAGCCGGAGACCCGGCCGGCAACGCCGGCGCGCTTCGCGGCGAGCGCGACCGAAGCCCCGATCAGGCCCGTGCCGACGATCGCGAGGCGGCGCAGCTCCATCGGCCCCAGGCTAACCGCGCCAGGCGAGCGCGGACAGCACCCTGCAGGCGGGTCCCATCCCTAACCCCCACCCACCCGGGGATCGCTCACGCTAGCGGCAGAGATGTGACGTGTCTGTCACGCGCGTGTGGCGGAGGTGTGCTTCTCCGTCCACAGCGCGCGGGCCGCGGGCCCGAGCGCCTCAGCCGATCTGCTTGCCGAGCAGCTCCGCGACCTCCCGCACCTGGCGGGCGAACTCGCCGAACTCCGCGGTCGGGATCTGCTGTGGCCCGTCGCACAGCGCCTCCTCCGGCGAGGGGTGCGACTCGACGATGATCCCGTCCGCGCCCACGGCCGCGGCTGCACGCGCCAGCGGCAACACCAGGTCGCGCCGGCCAGCCGCGTGGGACGGGTCGACGATCACCGGCAGGTGCGTCTCGTGCTTCAGCACCGCGACCGAGCCGAGATCGAGCGTGTAGCGCGTCGTGCGCTCGAAGGTCTTGATCCCGCGCTCGCAGAGGACGATCCGCTCGTTGCCCTCGCGCGCTACGTACTCCGCGGCCATCAGCAGCTCCTCGACCGACGCCGACGGCCCGCGCTTCAGCAGCACCGGCTTGTCCGCGCGGCCGACCTCGGCCAGGAGCATGAAGTTCTGCATGTTGCGCGCGCCGATCTGGATCACGTCGGCCGCATCGAGGACCGCCTCGACGTGCCGCGGGTCCATCAGCTCCGTCACGACCGGCAGTCCCGTCTCGTCGCGCGCTTCGCGCAGGATGGTCAGCGCGTCCTCGCCCAGCCCCTGGAAGGTGTACGGCGACGTCCGCGGCTTGAACGCGCCCCCTCGCAGCCACGTCGCGCCTGCCTCCGCGACGGCCCGGGCCGTCTCCAGCGTCTGCTCGCGGTACTCGACCGTGCACGGCCCCGCGATCAGGCCGAAGAACTCGTCCCCGATCCGGCGGCCGTCGACCTCGATCACCGTCGGGTCGGGCGAGACCTCGCGCGAGACGAGCTTGTACGGCTTCAGGATCGGCAGCACCTGCTCAACGCCCGGGTAGCCCTCGAGCGGCAGCGTCGCCAGCAGCTCGCGCTCGCCGATCGCGCCGATCACCGTCGACTCGCGCCCGTGCGTGACTCGCGCGTCCACGCCCGCCTCCTGCAGGCGCGCGAGCACGTGCTCGGTCTGGTCCGGCGTCGCGCCGGCGCCCATCACGATCAGCAGCTCGGGGGATCCGTTCGTCGCCACGGCCATGAGGCTACCGCCGTGTAAGTACCCACCGCGCCGCCGAAATGGGCGGCGCACGCAGTTGCGATACTGACCGCCATGCGCATCTTCTCCGGCATCCAGCCCACCGGCGCGAAGCACTTCGGCAACTACAGCGGGGGTTTCCGCCAGTACGTCGCCACCCAGGAGCGAGGCGAGGCCTTCTTCTGCATCGTCGACCTGCACTCGATCACGGTCGCCTACGACCCCGAGGAGTTTCGCGAGACGACGCTCGACCTGGCCGCGATGCTGTTCGCAACCGGGCTCGATCCCGAGCGGTCGACCGTCTTCGCGCAGAGCCACGTCGCCGCTCACGCCGAAGCCGCTTGGCTGCTGTCGGCGGTCGCCACGTTCGGCGAGCTGCGCCGGATGACACAGTTCAAGGAGAAGAGCGAGAAGCAGGAATCGGTCACCGCCGGCCTCTTCACCTACCCGGTCCTGATGGCCGGCGACATCCTGCTCTACCAGGCGGACTCCGTGCCGATCGGCGACGACCAGCGCCAGCACCTCGAGCTCGCCCGCGACGTCGCCGAGCGCTTCAACGCGCGCTTCGGCGAGACGTTCACGATCCCCGGAGGGATCTTTCCCGGCGTGGGGGCGCGGATCATGGACCTCCAGGAGCCGGAGACGAAGATGTCCACGACCGGCGGGACCGCTCAGGGCACCATCGGGATGCTCGACCCGCCCGACGCGATCCGCAAGAAGTTCAAGAGCGCGGTTACCGACTCGGGCACCGACGTGCGGCACGAGCCGGAGGGCAAGCCGGGCGTCTCCAATCTGATCGAGATCATGTCGGTCGCCACCGGTGACCCGATCGAGGCCGTGGAGACGCGCTACGACGGAGCCGGGTACGGCCGCTTCAAGGAGGACGTGGGCGAGGCCGTGGTCGCGCTCCTGCAGCCGATCGCGACTCGCTACGAGGAGCTGCGCTCCGATCCAGCCGAGCTCGAGCGGCTCCTCGCCCGCGGCGCCGAGAAGGCGCGTGAGGCCTCGGCGCCCACGCTCGAGCGCATGTACGAGCGCATGGGCTTCGTCCGGCCCTAGAAGCAACGCGGCCCCTCCGCAGAGGGGCCGCGTATACCAGTCCAGGTCTTCCGCGCCTAGTGGGCGTCGAAGACGTTCGCGAGGCTGTTCATCGCAGCGTCGCGCGAGCCGAGCGGAGCCAGCCCGTAGCGCTGCTCGATCGTCGACAGCACCGTGGTCGTGTCGTACTCGGTGTGGTCGACGACGGACGGCCCCTTCAGGTGCGGGCCGAGCACCAGCGCCGGGATGCGCGTCCCCGGGCCCCACTGGTCGTGCGGGCCGTTGTCGTTGCCCTGGCCCGGCGGCGGGACGTGATCCCACTGGCCGCCGAACTCGTCGTAGGTGACGAGCACCAGCGTGTTCTCCTTGCACTTGCCGTTCTCGATCGCCTGCAGCAGGTCGACGAGGTGGTCGCTCCCGTCCGGCTCGCTCGCGTAGCCGGGGTGCTCGTTCTCCTCGCCGATCGGCTTGACGAAGCTGACGGGCTTCAGGTTGCAGTGGCTCGTCGAACCGTCGGCCGCCTGGATGAACTCCTGCTCGTCGCGCAGGTGCGCGGCGCGGTTCGCGAGCCCGGCCGGCGTCTGCGTCGAGAAGTTGGCGTAGTAGTTGAACGGCTGGTGGTGGTACTGGAACAGGTTGTCCGGGCACTCGGGCCAGTGCGAGACGCCCGGGTCGACGTTCGGGTCGGAGCAGCCGGTCGGCGTGGCCGCGGGGCCGGCGCCGTTCGTCCAGCCCGGGTCGCCGACGTTGCCGTTCGCGTTCGACCAGCCGCCCGAGTACCAGGCCCAGTCGACGCCCTTGCCGCTCAGGCGGTCGCCGATCGTCGGGTTCGTCTGGGCCGGCAGCTTGGCGCCGAAGAGGCCCGACGGCTGGAAGGCCGGCTGCTGGGTGTTGACGCTGAAGTCACCGCAGGCGAGCCAGGTGCGCGTCGTCGGCAGGCCGCACGACTGCGTCAGTACGCCGTTGTTCAGGCCCGCGTCGGGAGAGACGTACAGCGGGCCCATGCCCGGCGGCCGGCTCGAGGCCGGCGGCGAGCTGAGCGTCGGGCTGCCGTTCCGGTCGAGCACCGAGTGCGTCGCGTTCGCGGGGCAGCTGTTCGCCGCGTTGCAGACGGGCGACGCCGCCGCGATCAGCCACTGGTGGTTCAGGTACGAGCCGCCGAACGCGGCCTGGAAGAAGTTGTCCAGGATGGCGTACTTCGGGTGTCCCGGCTGGTGCAGGTATTCGTACACGGGCAGCTTCGTGGTGTCGTAGGTGCCCATCACGAGCCCGCCCGCGTCGCTCTGCAGCGCGTAGCGGTTCTGCTGGCCGCCGTTCAGCTGGAACTGCTCCTCGTAGAAGCGGTGGACGATGTCGCGCGTGCAGCCGCCCGAGCGCGCACCCGGAACGGGCTGGCCGTTGGCCGGGTTGATTCCCTGCTTGCGCAGGCCGTTCGGGAAGTTGAACGCCGTCAGCACCGGCGGGCAGGTGACGTCCGTCGGCCGACAGGTAGTCGTCGATCGAGAAGGGCGCGTTCGCGAAGTGGCTCGGGAACGTGCCCCCGGTCGTGTTGTCGCAGGTGTCGCTCAGCGGCCCGGATGGGTTGGCCGCCGACTGCGCCTGCAGGTTCGCGTCGTCCTGGTAGAGGCACTCGTACGGCGCGAACGAGCTCGGCCCGGTCTGCCCGAGCTGGGTCGTGTGCGCCGCATCGGCGTCGGAGAGGCCGCGAACGCCCTCCCAGCCGCCATACAGGTTGTCGAAGCTGTGGTTCTCCTCGTAGATGACCACGATGTGGTCGATCCCCTGCAGCTTGTTCGCGTCGCCGTTCCCCTGGGCGGCCGCTCCGCCGGAAAGGACGAGCACCGCGATTGCCGCCGCAGACGCTACGACGAGCGCCGCTAGGCGCCGAAGCATGCAAAGACCTCCTCGGTTGGTGTTCTCTCCCCTCGTCTTCCAGCGGCACCTTCGCACCGGGTGCCGGCAACGTCAAAAAAGCCGCTCAGATCTGCGCCCTATTGCCTTCATTCGCAGCGAGGTATAGGTTCCTCGTCGGTTCTCGAGACAACCGGGGAGAGGAGTACCTGAAATGAGACGTTGGGCCCGCTGGCTCGCGCCCGCACTCGTCGGCGCGGCCGCGCTCACACTCACGGTCACCGCCGGCACGGCGACGGCCACGCGCGACGGACGCCCGGTCGACCGGGTGGTCATGTTCGCGTCCGACGGCATGCGCCCCGACCTGATGGAGCGCTACGCGAAGCAGGGCTACATGCCCACCTACCGCAAGCTGATGAAGGAAGGGGTCACCGGAGCCAACGGCATGGTCCAGTCCTTCCCGCCGAACACCGGCGTCGGCTGGTACACGATGGCGACGGGCACCTACCCGTCCGAGCACGGCTCGACGAACAACACCTTCTTCCGCAGCGGCGACACCTTCAGCAACCGGACGTCGTTCTCCGGCGCCGGAGTGCTGCAGGCGGACACGATCGCGAACGCGGCGGAGCGGGCCGGAAAGAAGGTCGCGCAGATCGACTGGGTCGGCGGCGCGGCCGCGAACATCGACGGGCCGACCGTCGACTTCACGAACTTCTTCTCCAACCGCGGCGTGCTCGTCGGAACCGCCGACCCGGTCGAGCAGGCCGGCTCGGCCTTCTTCGGCGTCACCTACCAGGTCGCGGCGGCGCCGGGGGCGGCAGCGGGCTGGAGCAACGTCCCGACCGGCGATCCGGCAGCGCCGCCGAAGGAGACGACGTGGACGATCCCGTCCACGTTCGCGGCGCAGAACCCGACTCGCACCTACAACGTCTACTTCTACGACAGCGTCACCGGCGGCGGGGCGAACTACGACCATGCGATCGTGAGCCCGGTCGGCAAGACCGGCGCTTCGCCGTCGGTCGACCTCGCGGTGGGCGACTTCCTCCCGATCAAGCTGATGGGCGCCAACGGCCTCATCGGCACGCGGGCCGGACAGAGTGTCGGCCACTACGTCAAGCTGATCTCGCTCGCGCCCAACCTGAGCAACTTCAAGCTCTACGACACCTCGCTCGCGCGTGCGATCGCAAAGTGCGGGTCGCCGTGCAGCGGCCTGCCCGCGGGCGGGCCCGGAGAGGACCGGCTCGAGAAGTACATCGCCGACAACCTCCTGCCGTGGGCGGCTGCCGACTTCGCGCCCGAGGAGGCCGGCGTGATCGACGAGGACACCTACGTCCAGCAGGGGCGCGACCTCGAGCGTGAGTACAGCCTGCAGGTGATCCGCTACATCCTCGGCACGCTGCAGCCGGACACCGACCTCGCGATGGTCGGCTACCCGTTCACCGACGAGGTCTCGCACCAGTTCATGGGCCTCGTCAGCCCGACCGACATCGACGGCAACCCGAACCCCTGCTACGACGTCAACCCGAAGTTCGACGACGTCACCTGCACGGGCCGCGGCACGGCGCATCGCGTCGCCGCCCGCGAGGGCTACATCCGCAGCGCGTACGCGGACGCCGACGAGAAGCTCGGGATCACACGGTCGCTGATGGGCGGCAACCCGACCACGTTCGCGGGCTCCGACCACGGTTTCGCACCGCAGTGGTTCGCCGTCAACGCGAACAAGGTCCTGAACGACGCGAGCGTCAACGGCGTCTCGCTGCACGCGAGCAACGCGAACGCCAGCAACTGCGGCGCCGCGACCACCGACCTGGCCAAGGCGTGCTGGGCGGGCGGGACGATCCAGGTCTACGTCAACACGACCCTCCCGGCGGGGATCACCGCCGCGGCCGTCCGCACGGCCGCGCGCGACGCGTTCCTCGCGCTGAACACGCCGACGCAGCACGTCGTCTCGCAGGTGCTGAACAAGGAGGACCTGCGCAACGTCGACGGGTCCGACTCGCTGCACCCGAACCGCAGCGGCGACCTCGCCGTCATCCTGCGCCCGCCCTACCAGTCGGACGCGGGCACGAACAACGTCACGATCGCGCTGTCGCACTTCTTCGGCCAGCACGGCTTCGAGCCGAACCTGGTCGACCTCGCGAACAACGTGAACATGCACGCGACGTTCGTGCTGGGCGGCCCGGACATCAACAACAAGGACAACGTCCAGGGGCTGCGGGCAATCGACGTCGCCCCCACGCTCGCGTTCCTGATGGGGATCCCCGGACCGCAGAACGCGCGCGGCCGGATCCTCTACGACGCGGTCAAGGACGCGCACGACCTGACCGAGGTCACGATCCTCGACATCAGCGACTACCACGGCCAGCTGACGCCGCTCACGGAGACCGCCGACACCGTCGGGCCGGCCTTCGCGATCGGTGGCTCCGCCTTCCTCAAGCAGTGGTTCAACACCTACGAGGCCGAGGCGGCGCTCTCCAGCAAGGACGGCAGCCCGTCGGTGATCGAGATGGCGGCCGGTGACTCGGTCGGCGCGACTCCCCCGATCTCGGCCTTCTTCGGCGACACGCCGACGATCGAGGTCATGAACATGATGGGGATCGACATCGACGGCCTCGGCAACCACAACTTCGACCGCGGCCAGGACTACCTCCGGCACACGCTGATCCCGCTCGCCGACTACCCGTTCGTCTCCTCGAACATCGTCGACGACAACGGGAACACACCGCCAGAGTGGTCCCCGTCGCACCTGTTCACGTTCCCGCACGGCGTGAAGCTGGGCATCGTCGGCTACTCGAACGACGACCTGCCCACGCTGATCAACCCGGCGGGACTCGTGCCGTTCCACGTCGAGAACTCGACCGACCACGTCAACGCGTCGGCGGCGGCGCTCGCCGCTCAGACCGACGCGGTCGTGGCGATCGGCCATCTCGGCGCGACGGCGGGGACGCTGACTTCGCCGACGGGCCCGCTCGTCGACCTGGCCGACAACGTCAACAACGTGGACGCGGTGATCGGCGATCACACCGACTTCCAGGTGAACACGACGCGCCCGAACGGGGTGCTCGTGACCGAGAACCGCAGCAAGGGCATCCGCTTCACGCGCGTCAGGCTTGTGATCGGGCCCGGCGACGAGGGCGTCGTCTACAAGACCGCCGACTTCCACAAGCCGTGGAACATCGGCGTCACGCCCGACGCCGCTATCCAGGCCCGCCTGGACGAGCTGACGGCCGCGCTCACGCCGATCCTCGGCACGCAGATCGGGAGCTCGACGAAGTACATCCCGAGGGCCGACCAGTGCGGCAACGGCGTCGGCCGGACCTGCGAGTCGCTCGTCGGCAACGTCGTGACGGACTCGATGCGGGACAAATACACCCCGATCGGCGTCCAGTTCGCGATCACCAACTCGGGCGGCCTGCGGGCCGACCTGACCTGCCCGACGACCGACGTCACCGGCGACTTCTGCGGGCCGTACACCCCGCCGCCGTTCCCGATCACCCGGGGACAGGTGCTCGGCGTGCTGCCGTTCGGGAACATCGTCGTGACGCTCGACGTCAACGGCGCCGAGCTGAAGACGATGCTCGAGAACGGCGTCTCGCGGATGCCGGCCGTCGACGGCCGCTTCCCACAGGTGTCGGGCCTCTGCTTCACGTACGACATCGCGGCGGCCGCCGGAAGCCGCGTCACCGGAGCGGTGCTCGCCGACGCGTCGGGCAACTGCACGGCAACGCCGGTCGATCTGACCGCGGCGACCAACTACAAGATCGCCGAGAACGACTTCATGGCGGCGGGTGGAGACGGCTACCCGGTCTTCTCGCCGCGCATCACGACGCAGGACATCATGGATCAGGTGGCGGCGGATTACGTGACCGCGCACTCGCCCCTGAACCCGGTCGTCAAGGCAGCCCCCGACGGGCGCATCAACTGCGCGGACAGCAACGGCGCCACGGCGCCGAACTGCCCCGCGCTGGTTCCGTCTCCGTAGGGAGCTGAGCTACGGGGCCCGCCGCTGCCGGCGGCGGGCCCCGGCTCCCACCAGCAGCAGCGCCATGAGCGCGAGCCCGGCCGCGCCGGCGGCGAGCGGCAGCCCCCAGGCGCGGCCGCCGGCCGCGCCGTCCTTCGGCGGGACGTAGCCGAGGAAACCGGTGATCGCGAACGCCTTCCCGTCCGCGCGGGCGGGCACGCGCCAGTTGAAGATCAGGTGCGGCTTGTCGGGCTGGTCGCTCACCGCGCGCGGCGGCTCCGACGCCGGCCAGTGGATGCGGCGGTCGTGCCAGTCGTAGCTCGTCCCCGGCCCCACTCGCCGCCAGCGCGGCGGCCCCGTTGCCGGCGAGCGCGCGTTGCGGAAGACGCCCTCCTGCCCGAAGCGGATGAACGGCTCACCGCGGTACCCGAGCACGACGACCGTCTTGCCGCTGTAGTTGCTCAGGCGGAGCCGGTCGTCGCCGCCGAGCACGTTCACGCTCACCCCGAGCACCGGCGGGACGAGCGCCGAGAACGTCGAGACGTAGCCCGTCTGGCCGGTTCGCCCGTGTCCGGACGCATCGCCGGCAAGTGCCAAAGCGGTGACGAAGAGAGTGAGCGCAGCCCTTTTCACCGCGCTGCAGTCTGCCGGACGGGTGCCGCTTGGACTACCCCCGACCCGCCTCTAGATTCGCCCCACAAACCACCGAGGAGGCGTCATGAAGGGGAGACGGACGAGCGTCCTCGCCGCGCTCGCGGTTGCGGCGCTCGCGACGGCCGTGGTGCTCGGCGTGTCGTCGCAGTCGGCCGACGCGACAGCGGCCCAACCCGCGGCGGCAGCGGGCAGCTGCACGTTCGCCAACGGCATCAAGCACGTGATCCAGATCCAGTTCGACAACACGCACTTCTTGCGGGACCGCGGCAACGTCCCGTCGGACCTCGAGCAGATGCCACACCTGCTGAACTTCATCCGCGGCAACGGCACGCTGCTCACGAACGACCACACCGTCCTGATCTCGCACACGGCGACCGGGATCCTCTCGACGCTGACCGGCGTCTACCCGGACCGCATGGGACAGCCGGTGTCGAACAGCTTCCGCTACTTCCGGCCGGACGGCTCGACCCGGACCGGCGTCTCGTTCGCCTACTGGACGGCGCCGCTGTTCGACCCCGCCGGCCCCTCGGGCCAGACGGACTTCACGCCCGAGATGATCAACGAGCAGGGCAAGATCGCTCCGGCGCCGTGGGTGCCGTTCACGCGCGCCGGCTGTGACGTCGGAGCGGTCGGGACGGCGAACACGGTGCTCGAGAACACTGCGATCGACATCCCGACGGTGTTCGGCGCCGGCTCGGACGAGGCGGCCGAGGTCGCCTCGAACCCGGGACAGGCGTTCGCGGACTTCGTGGGGCTCGGCGTCCACTGCGCACAGGGCTCGACCGTCTGCGGCGCCTCGACACACGCGAAGCCCGACCTGCTCCCCGACGAGCCGGGCGGCTACGCGGGCTATGAAGGTCTCTTCGGTGCCAAGTACGTCAACCCGGTGATCCATCCCGGCGGACCGATGACCGACCTCGGCGGCAACGTGATCCAGGACGCGACCGGCCACGTCGGCTTCCCCGGCTTCGACGGGATGGAGGCAACCGTCTCGCTCTCCTGGATCGCGCAGATGCAGGAGGCCGGGATCCCGGTCACCTACGGCTACATCTCGGACGCCCACGACGGGCACGGCACCTCCGGGAACATCCACTTCGCCTACGCGCCCGGCGAGGCCGGGTACGTGCAGCAGCTGCACGACTACGACGTCGCCTTCCAGCGGTTCTTCGACCGGCTGGCGGCGGACGGGATCAACAAGTCGAACACGCTGTTCCTGTTCACCGTGGACGAGGGCGACCACTTCGCCGGCTCGCAGCCCAACAACCCGGGGTGCGACGGCGTCACCGTCGCCTGCGACTACACCGGCAAGCCGGTCGGCGAGATTAACGGCGACCTGCGGCGAATGATCCGGACGCAGTACGGCGACACCACGAACTTCACCGTCCACTCCGACGACGCGCCCAACGTCTACATCACGGGCAACCCGTCGCGGACGGACGCGGTGACGCGGAACCTCGAGCGGGAGATGGCCCAGCTGCACTGGCCGAACCCGTACACGGGGGTCGACCAGCACAACATCATGGTCGCGCTCGCCGACCCGGTCGAGATGAAGACCCTGCACATGGTCACGGCCGACCCGGCTCGGACGCCGACGTTCACGCCGTTCGCCGACCCGGACTGGTTCTTCTTCGCCACGGGCGGCGGTACCTGCGCGACGCCTGCGGACTGCGCGGCGATCCCGCCACGCACGAACCAGAGCTTCGCCTGGAACCACGGCGACATCCAGGACGAGATCGCGACGACGTGGGCCGGCTACGTCGGGCCGGGGGTCAAGAACCTCGGCGACGACTCGAGCGTGTGGACCGACCACACCGACCACCGGCCGACGATGCTGACGCTGCTCGGCCTGAAGGACGACTACCAGACCGACGGCCGCGCGGTCACGCAGATCGCGGACGAGAACGCGCTGCCCGTCAGCCTGCGCATCCACCATCCGAGCCTCGAACGGCTCGCCGCCTCGTACAAGCAGCTGATGGCGTCGTTCGGCTCGTTCTCGATGGACACGCTGGTGGCGTCGACGCACGCGCTCGCCAGCAACTCGGCGGGCGACCAGACCTACACCGACATCGAGGGCCAGATCGCGTCGCTGACGAGCCAGCGCGACGCCCTGGCCGCGGAGATCCGCGCCGGCTTCAACCAGGCGCAGTTCGACGGCGTCACGTTGAGCGAGAACCAGCTCAAGGCGTGGAACCGGGCCGCCGACGACCTGCTCGCGCAGGCGCAGGCCCTGGCTGCCTCGTCCTGAGCCGTTCCACCTCGGAGGGCTCGAGCTCGCGCCACGCGCCGGGCTCGAGCCCTTCGAGCGTCAGGCCCGCGTAGCGGCTGCGGTGGAGGCGTCGCACCGGATGGCCGACGGCGTCCAGCATCCGCTTGACCTGGTGCTTGCGGCCTTCGTGGAGCACGAGCTCGACGCGGCCGGGACCGAGCCGGCGCGCCTCGGCGGGCGCCGTCGGGCCGTCGTCGAGCTCCAGGCCCTCGCGCAGGCGCTGCAACGCCTCGTCTCCCGGATCCCCCTCGACCTCCGCCTCGTAGACCTTCTCCACCTCGTAGCGGGGGTGGGCGAGCCGGTGCGCGAGCTCGCCGTCGTTGGTGAGCACCAGCGCGCCGGTGACGTCGGCGTCGAGGCGGCCGACCGGGACGACCCGCGCAGGGTGGTCGACGAGCTCGACGACGGTGCGGCGGCCCTGCGGGTCCCGCGCCGTCGTGATCGTGTCGGCCGGCTTGTGCAGGAGCACGTACGCGAGCGGCTGGAGCTGGACGCGCCGGCCGTCCAGCTCGACGACGTCGCGGCTCTCGACGAACGTGCTCAGCCGCCGGGCTCGCCGTTGACGGAGACGCGGCCGGCCTTGATCAGCTCGTCGGCGCCCCGGCGGGAAGTCACCCCGGCTCTGGCGAGGTAGGCGTTCAGCCGCATTTCCGCCATTATCGGGACGGTGCCGCACTACGTCTCGCTGATGCGCTGGACCACGAAGGGCGTCGCGGGCCTGCCTGCCTGGCGCGAGCGGGTCGAGGAGGGCGAGCGGTTCGTGGAGGAGGCCGGTGGGAAGCTGGTCGGCGTCTACGTCACGCTCGGCCGCTACGACGTGGTCGAGATCTTCGAGGCGCCCGACGACGACACCGCGGCCGAGATCCTGCTGAAGCTCCAGCGTCACGGCGCCGAGCACACCGAGACGTTGCGAGCCTTCACCCGGGACGAGGCCGAAGCGATCATCCGCAGGCTCTGACGACCGTGGCCTGGCCCTGGGAGATCGTCGAGCGAGACCACGAGATTCAAAACCCGACGAGCGCGGAGAAGATCCGGCTCGTCGGTGACTACCTGCGGCTCTCGTCGGGCAGCCGCGTCCTCGACGTCGCCTGCGGCAAGGGTGGGCCGGCGAGGATCCTCGCCGCCGCCTACGGGTGCCGCATCCACGGGATCGAGATCCGGCCGGGCTTCGCCGACGAGGCTCGGCGCTTGGCTGCGGCGGCCGGACTCGCGTCGCTGATCGAGGTGCAGACCGCGGACGCGGCCGAGGTCGCATTCGAGGCCGAGGCCTTCGACGCCGCGCTCTGCCTCGGCGCCAGCTTCGTCTGGGGGACGATCGCCGAGGCGGCCGAGGCGCTCGGGCCGGCAGTGCGCCCCGGCAGCTTCGTGGCGATCGGCGAGCCGTTCTGGCGCGAGTGGCCGCTTCCGCCTGGGATCGACGACCAGGGGTACGTCGACCTCGCCGAGACCGTCGGCCGCTTCGAGCAGGCCGGCTTCGCGATCACGGGGATCGTCGCCGCCTCCGACGACGACTGGGACCGCTACGAGAGCCTGCACTGGCGGGCCGTCGAGGAATGGCTCGCCGAGCATCCCGACCACGCGGACGCTGCCGAGATCCGCGCCCGGCACGAGCGCCGCCGGTCGGACCGCTTCGGGTTGGAGCGCGCGCTCCTCGGCTGGGCGATCTTCGTCGGGCGCAGGCCCTGATCAGGCGGGGCGGCGCTCGGCGACCGACTCGAGGCGCGTGCGGATCTCGTCGGTGCTCTGGCCCAGGTCGTCCAGGCGCGGCAGCGCGGAGAGCGAGTCGAGGCCGAAAACGCGCTCGAAGAGCGGCGTCGCGCGGTAGCGGATCGCCCCTCCCGCGCCGTCCTCGCGCCCGGATTCGGCGATCAGACCGCGCTCCACGAGCCCGGCGACGACCGAGTCGGCAGCGACGCCGCGGATGCGCGCGATCTCCGGCCGGCTGACCGGCCCGAGGTACGCGACGATCGCGAGCGTCTCCAGCGCCGCGGCGGTGAGCCCGCGCTCGACCGGCCGCTCGAACAGCCGTCCGCACGCCTCGGCCGCCTCGCGAGAGGCGCGAAACGCCCAGCCGCCCGCGACGTGCTCGAGCACGATCCCGCTGCGGCCCTCGGCGTAGCGCTCGCCGAGCAAGCGCAGCGCGGTCTCGACCCGCTCGGCGTCGTCGTTCGCGGCCTCGGCGAGCTCATCGACCGACAGCGGCTGGGACGCCACGACCAGCAGCGCCTCGGCCGTCCGGGCGAGCCGGTCGACCGGGCTCGCGGTGATCAGGCGGAGCGGGCGGTCCATTGTTCTCTCCTCTCCTCGGAAGCGGCGGCGCGGCGCACCCGGATCGGCGCGAACGGTGCGGCCTGCTCGAGCGCGACCTCCCCCCCGCGCCGCAGCTCCAGCAGCGCGAGGAAGGCGACCGCCTGCTCGATTCTCGACATGCCCTCCACTTCCGCGTCGAGATCGAAGACCCTGCGCCGCGTGAGCACCGCACGGAAGCGCTCGAGGAACTGCGCGACCGGCGGGAAGCGCAGCTCGAGGTGCGCGAGCGAGACCGAAGGCGGCTCGGCCGCCAGCACCCGCAGCGCCTCGGCCAGCGACTCCGGCTGCTGAGGCGCGAGGCGACGTTCCACGCGTGGCGCCAGCGGCGCCGGCCCGAGCCGGAAGAAGCGGTCGCTCTCGGCCTCCAGCCGCTCGGCCAGCCACGCCGCGGCCTCCTTCGCGCGGCGGTACTCGGCGAGCCGCCGCGCCAGCTCCTCGGCGGCCTCCTCGGGCTCGAGCTCGGCGAGCTCGGCCTCCTCGTCCGGGAAGAGCCCGCGCGCTTTCAGCTCGAGCAGCGCCGCGACCAGCACCAGGAACTCGCCGCAGGCCTCGAGGTCGAGCTCGCCCCGTTCGGCCAGCCGCTCAACGAAGGTGACGACGATCCCGGCCACGTCGACCTCGGCGAGGTCGAGCTCCTCCTTCAGGACGAGCGTCAACAGCAGGTCGAAAGGGCCCTCGAAGGCGTCCAGGTCCAGCTCGAGCTCGCGCACGACCACGCGCCGCAACCTAACGGGCCTACCGGACGCGGCCGCGCGGGATCGCCATCGCCGGGCCCTCGGGCTCGCGCTTCTCGCGCCGCCGCCGGCCGACGCGTCGCGGGCCCGCCTCGCCGCCGCGCAGGAACTGCCACCAGACGAAGAACGCGGTCGAGACCAGGAAGACGACCAGCGACACCCACGCGTTCAGCCGCAGCCCGGCGAGCTCGTGCGCGGGGTCGATCCGCAGCAACTCCTCGCAGAAGCGCCCGGCCGTGTAGTACGAGACGTAGAGGGCGAACAGTGCCGGCGGCTTGAAGCGGAAGCGCCGGTCGAGCAGGAGGAGGAGGCCGACGCCGACGAGGTCGTAGACGAACTCGTAGAGGAAGGTCGGGTGGAAGGTCGCGTGGCTCTCGTAGCCCGGGACGCGGTGCTCGGGGTCGATCTTGAGGCCCCACGGCAGGCCGGTCGGCTTGCCGTAGAGCTCCTGGTTCCACCAGTTCCCCCAGCGGCCGATGCCCTGGGCGAGCAGCAGCCCCGGCGCGACCGCGTCCATCATCTCGCGCACGCGCACGCCCTCGCGGCGCACGACGATCGCGCCGACCACGCAGCCGAGGAAGATTCCACCCCAGACGCCGAGGCCGCCCTCCCAGACCGCGAAGACGCCCTTCCACTTCGGGCTCGAGACCTCGTTCCAGCTGGTGATGTCGTGGTAGGCGCGCGCGCCGACGATCCCGGCCGCGACGCCCCAGACCGCAACCTTGAGCACGAGATCCCAGTCGCCGCCGCGCCGCACCCAGCGCACGCCGGTCAGCCAGATGCAGGCCGCGATCGCGACCAGCAGCGTCAGGCCGTACATGTGGATCGTCAGCGGCCCGAGGTCGAGCGTGCCGGTGTGCGGCGAGGGGATGAAGGCGAGGCTCACGCGGCGACATTCTGCCCTCGGGCTGCGACGCCTGCCTGCGCGAGCGGACTAGATCAGGATGTCGATGGCCGTCTCGTACGGACAGCCCTGCTCGATCAGCTCGATCGCGAAGTGGAGGTCGATGTCGTGCCGTGCAGCGAGCGCCACGGCGTCGCTCGGGTCGAAGCCGGCCCGGACGAGCTCCTCGGCGCGCCAGTGCTCGACGCGCTCCAGCTCGCTGTCGTTGACGACATGGAGTTCCGCAGCAGTCATCTACTCGGTATTCGGTGAATCGGCGGTCCCGGATCTCCCCCGGCAGGGGGATCTCAGCGAATGCTGCGCGCGAGCTCGAGCGCCTGCGCCTTGCTCAGCCTGCCCTCGAGCCGGAGCGTGAGGCCGCGGTGGAGCCAGAGCAGGACGTTGCCGCGAACCACGACCGGCCGTTCCCGGTAGCCGGTCTCGCGGTCGATCCAGGACAGTGTGTGCGGGCCGCCTGCGAGCCACAGGCCGGGCGCGCCGTCCACGCGCGTGGGCTCGATCACGGTCTTGCGGACGGCCAGCTTCTTCAGCGCCTGCTCGCCGTAGGAGTCGAACTCCGAGAGCAGCACCGTCGCGCCGTGGGAGCGCAGGACGACCGTGGCGACCGAGTCGCCGATCACGTACGCGCGCTTCGGGTCGTTGCCGAGCAGCGGCAGCAGGAAGTCGAAGCCGACGCGCTGCTCGGCCTCGTCGAGCGGCAGGGGCCGGCCGAGGCCGCCGGCCTGCGCACGCTCGGCCGCAGGCGGGAGGGTGTCGACGAGCTCGACGGTCGCGCCGCCGAGGTGCAACCAGCTCAGGATCGCGCTCCGTGCCTGCGGGACGGCGAACGCGGTCGCGACCGCCGCGGCGAGGACGGCGAACGCGAGCGCCGCCGAGCGCCACGGGAAGGGCCTGCCGCGCGTGTCGGCGAGCACCCGCGGGACGAGATCCGGCTCGGGCGGGAACGCCAGCTCGCGCCCGAGCTCGTGCAGGCGCTGCTCGAGGACGCTCACTCCTCGGCCTCCAGCGTCTCCCGCAGCCGGGCGAGCGCCCGCGAGAGCCTCGACTTGACCGTGCCCTTGCGGATGCCGAGCGCCGCGGCCGTCTCCTCCTCCGAGAGCTCGAGGAAGTAGCGGCAGGCGACGGCGTCGCGGTGCTCCTCGGGCAGCCGCTCGACCGCGGCGAGCAGCCGCTCCTGCGACTCGCGCGCGAGGAGAGCCGCCTCGGGGGACGGGACCGCGTCCCCCGGGCGGTGCAGGCCGGGCCTGCGGGCGAGGCCCGCACGCCCTCCAGCGGCATCGCGTGCGATGCCCTGGTCGGCGGCCGCGCGGAGCGTCAGGCGTTCGCGGCGCGCGGCGGAGCGGCGGCGGTTGCGAGCCTCGTTGGCGACGATGCGCAGCAGCCACGGCTTGAGCGGCGCGCCGCGGCGGAAGCGGCCGAGCGCGCGGTGCGCCTTGACGAAGCCGTCCTGCGCCGCCTCCTCCGCGTCGGCCGCGTTCCCGCTCAGCGCGTAGGCCGTGCGGAACGCGATCCCCTGATATGTGCGCACGAGCGTCTCCCAGGCCTCGAGGTCGCCGTGCCGGGCCCGCTCCACGAGCTCGGCTTCGTCCAGTGGCCGGTCCACCACCACCGGGTCTACACCGGCCGAGGCAGTAGGGTTCCGAACCATGCTGGCACGTGTCGCACGGTACGAGGTCGAGGCGGGACGGATCGACGAAGCAGTGCAGGCGTTCGGCGAGGCGGCGACCCAGGTCGAACAGCTCGACGGGTTCGCGGGCGGGTTCGTCCTCGTCGACCCCGAGGACGGGCGGACGATGACGCTCACGCTCTGGGACAACGCGGCGGTGCTCGAGAACAGCGAGCGGGTCGCGGGGAACGCGCGCCGCCAGGCGGCGGAAGCCGTCGGCGGCTCGGTGCTGTCGGTCGAGAAGTTCGAGGTCGCGCGGGAGCTGAAGCACCGCGCGGCCGGCGGCTGACTTCGGCGCGGGGGAACCTCGGGCGCAGAGGCGGTGTATCCACGGCACTCGCCGAAAGGAGCACGGACCATGATCCGCTTCACGCTTGCCGCCCTCGCCCTCGTGGCGCTCGCCCTGCCCGCGGTCGCGGCCGCGAAGGAGCCGAGTCGGGCCTCGATCTCCGGGCCCGGGTTCTCGAAGACGCTCAAGATGCAGGACCCCGCGAGCTTCAGCGGGACGAAGCTCGCCGAGCTGACCGATGAGAGCGGCTTCTTCCCGTCGGCGGTCGGCCAGTCGCCGAACCCGATGCTGGCCTCGCGCCCGTCGGGGCGCCTCGGCCCGCGCTACACGATCGTCTGGACGGTGCCGGCAGGGACGACCCATCGCGTTCGCCAGGACCTGTATCCGTACGCGCGCGGCGGCGCCGTCACCTACACGAAGCCCGGGCAGCCGATCTACGACACGACCACGCGCGGCGGGTGGTACCGCAACCAGCTGCTGAAGCAGACGCTCGTCGGGCTGGGCCTGTCCCCGCAGGCGCCGAGCGGATCAGCGGGCGGGACGAGCTACGGCCTGCTCGCCGGGCTGATCGCAGCCGGAGTCGTCGTGGCGACCGTCCTCGCCTGGTGGTGGCGGCGTCAGCGCGGCCAGAGGTCGCCCTCGACCAGCTCGACCGAGTTGCCGGCGGGGTCGCGGACGTAGAGCGAGCGGCCGCCGCGCGGCCACTCCTGCTCCTGCTCGAGCTCGACGCCGCGCGCGCGCAGCCGCTCGCGCCAGGCGTCGAGCTCGCCCTCGCCGACGGCGAACGCGACGTGGCCGGCGCCCGTCGCGCCGTGCGAGGGAACCGGACGACCGGGCTGCGACGAGCGCGCCGGGTCGAAGAGCAGCAGCATCCCGCCGTCGTCGAGGCGGAAGGCGCCGTCGTCGACCTGCCTCAGGCCCAGCACGTCGCCGTAGAACGCGGTGGCGGCCTCGAAGTGGGACGCGTAGACGACTGTCTCGTAGACCCGCCGCGGCCTCACGCCACGGCGGCCTCGCCGAGGAGCGCCTTCACCTCGGCGAAGAAGTCCGGCTCCGGCTTCACGCGATAGTCCTTGCCGAACTGCAGCGTGCGCGGGCCCTCGGAGGTGACGAGGTCGACCAGCACCGGCGCCTCGCCCGGAAAGTCGCGCACGAGGGCGGCGAGCTCGCGGATGATCCCGGCCCGCGCGCGGCGCGCGTCGAGCTTGAGCCGCACCTCGCGCCGCTCCGGGGTCGCCTCGAACGACGAGACCTCGAGCGCGATCAACTTCGACTCGCCCTCCTTGTGGTCGACCCGCGCCTTCACGACGAGCACGGCGTCGGGGACGAGCAGCTCCCGCGCGGCCGCGTAGACCGAGTTGAAGACGACGACCTCGGCGCTGCCGATCACGTCGTCGAGCCGCAGGAAGACCATCGGCTCGCCCTTCTTCGTCGTCAGCTGCTTGATCGCCGAGACGATCCCGGCGACGGTGACGACCTCGCCGTCGCGACGGTGGCCCAGCTCGGCCAGCGTCGCGTCGGTCTTGCGCCGCAGCTGCACGCGGATCGCCTCGAGCGGGTGCTCGGAGACGTAGAGCCCGAGCGCCTCCTTCTCCTGCCGCAGCAGCTCGTTCTTCTCGTACTCCTCCGTCCCGATCGGCGGGTGCTGGAGCTTCTCCTCCACCTCGGCGAAGAGCGAGCTCTGGCCGCGCAGGCGCTCGTCGGAGGCGCGCTGCCCGTGGGAGAGCGCATGCTCGAGCGCCTCCAGCATCCCGCGCCGCGAGCCGCCGGTCGAGTCGAGAGCGCCGCACTTGACGAGCGACTCGAGCGCCCGCTTGTTCACGACCTGCGGGTCGACGCGCTCGGTGAAGTCCCAAAGCGAGGTGAACGCGCCGCCCTCCCCGCGCGCATGCACGATCGCCCGCGCCGCCGAGTCGCCGACGTTCTTGACCGCGTTCAGCCCGAAGCGGATCTTCCCCTCGACGACCGCGAAGTCGCACTCGGAGCCGTTCACGTCCGGCGGCAGCACCTCGATCCCGATCTCGCGGCACGAGTTGACGTAGAACGGCACGCGGTCCTTGGTGTTCATCACGGACGAGATCAGCGCCGCCATGTACTCCTTCGGGTGGTGCGCCTTGAGCCACGCGGTGCGGTAGGCGATCAGCGCGTAGCAGGCCGCGTGCGACTTGTTGAAGGAGTAGTCCTGCGCCTGCTCCATGTCCTTCCAGAGCTGGTTGGACACCGCGGGGGTGACGTCGTTCGCCGCACAGCCCTCGAGGAACTTGTCCTTGAGGGACGCCATCAGCGAGTGGATCTTCTTGCCGATCGCCTTGCGCAGGTCGTCGGCCTCGGCCGGCGTGAAGCCCGCGAGCTGCTTGGCGATCTCCATGTACTGCTCCTGGTAGATGCAGATCCCGTAGGTGAGGCCGGTGATCGGCTCCAGACGCGGGTCGGCGTGGGTGACCGCTTCCTGGCCGGCCTTGCGCCGCGCGTAGCCCGGGATGTAGCCCATCGGGCCCGGGCGGTAGAGCGCGACGAGCGCGATCAGGTCCTCGAATTCGGTCGGCTTGACCTGCCGCAGCGCCTCGCGCATTCCCGACGACTCGAACTGGAAGACGCCGACGGTGTCGCCGCGCTGCAGCATCCTGTAGGTCTCGGGGTCGTCGAGCGGCAGCTTGCCGATGTCCGCGCCGCCGATCAGCTCGACCGCCTTCTCGATCACGTCCAGGTTGCGCAGGCCGAGGAAGTCGATCTTCAACAGGCCGAGCGCCTCGACGTCGTTCATCGAGAACTGGGTGACGACCTCCTGGTCGGTGCCTTTCTGCTGCAGCGGGACGACGTCGGTCAGCGGCCGGTCGGCGATCACGACCCCGGCCGCGTGGATCGAGTCCTGTCGCACGAGGCCCTCGAGCGGCTTCGCCAGGTCGACGATCTCCTTCACAAGCGGGTCGGCGTCGTAGGCCTGCTTCAGCTCCGAGCCTGGCTTGAGGCAGTCGTCGAGGTAGACCTTCGGGCCTTCGGGAATCAGCTTCGCGACCTTGTCGACGGTGCCGTAGGGGATCTCGAGCACGCGCCCCGCGTCGCGGACGGCGGCCCGCGCCATCATCGTCCCGAAGGTGATGATCTGCGCGACCCGGTCGCGGCCGTACTTCTCGGCGACATAGTTGATCACGCGGTCGCGCCCGGCGACGGCGAAGTCGATGTCCATGTCCGGCATGGACTTGCGGCCCGGGTTCAGCATCCGCTCGAAGAGCAGGCCGTAGCGGATCGGGTCGACGTCGGTGATCTCGAGGCAGTAGGCGGCGAGCGAACCTGCGGCCGAGCCGCGGCCGGGGCCGACCGAGATGCCGTTCCGCTTCGCGAAGGCGATGAAGTCCCAGACGATCAGGAAGTAGTCCGCGAACCCCATCTCCTTGATCGTCTTGAGCTCGAAGCGCAGGCGCTCCTGCAGCTCGGGGGTCACCCGTTCGTAGCGCTTTTGCAGGCCTTTCTCGCAGAGCTCGACGAGGTACTCGAAGGCATCCTTGCCGTCCGGGAGCGGGAAGCGGGGGAGCAGGATGTTCCCGAGCTCGAGCTCGACGCTGCAGCGCTCGGCGATCTCCAGCGTGCGCCGCATCGCCTCCTCGTGGCCGGGGAAGTCGAGCGCCATCTCCTCGGCCGACTTGAAGAAGAACTGGTCGGTGTCGAAGCGCCAGTGGTTCGGGTTCTTGAGCGAGTCGCCCGACTGGATGCAGAGCAGCGCCTCGTGCGCCCTCGCGTCCTCATGCCGCAGGTAGTGGACGTCGCCGGTCGCGACGAGCGGTAGCCCGGCCTCCCCGGCGAGCTTCGCGAGCGCGGGGTTGATCCGCTGCTGGATGTCGAGGCCCGCGTTCTGCATCTCGACGTAGGTCGACTCGCGCCCGAAGACCTGTGCGAGCCGGTCGAGGTCGGCGCGCGCGTCGTCGCCGCGGTTCTCCTCCAGCGCCTTGCAGACGCGGCCGGAGAGGCAGCCCGAGAGCGCGATCAGGCCCTGCGAGTGGCGCTCGAGCAGCTCCCAGTCGACCCGCGGCTTGTAGTAGTAGCCCTCGAGGTAGCCGGCCGAGGCGAGCTTGATCAGGTTGCCGTAGCCGGTGTTGTCCTCGGCGAGCAGAGTCAGGTGCGCGTAGCCCTTGCGCTGGGCGTGGCGGTCGTCGGCGACGTAGAGCTCGCAGCCGATCAGCGGCCTGACGCCGTGCTTGCCGGCCTCGCGGTAGAGCTCGACCGCCCCGGCGAGCGAGCCGTGGTCGGTGAGCGCCACCGCCGGCATCTCCAGCTCGGCCGCGCGCTGCGCGAGCGCGGGGATCCGGCACGCCCCGTCGAGGATCGAGTACTCGGAGTGGACGTGCAGGTGTACGAAGCCAGCCTCAGCCACGGGAAGTCGAGTGTAGTCCGGCGGTCAGACGCGCTCGAAGGCGTCGACGGCGACGAGCTCGGCGCCGTCTGCGAGCAGCCCTTCGAGCAGTCGCGGCAGCCGCTCGGCGGTGACCGCGGGCCAGCCGTGGAGGAGCACGATCGCGTCCTCGCCGTGCTCGCGGACGCCGTCGCGGACGCGCCGCTCGAGCTCCTCCGGGGTGCGTTCCTCCTCCCAGTCGAAGGGGTCGACGTCCCAGCCGACGTGGCGGTAACCGAGCTCGGCGAGCGTGCCCAGCACGCGCTCGTCCTCCATCCCCGCGCCGAAGGGGCAGCGGAACCAGGGACGCGGGTCGACGCCGGTCGTCTCGCGGATCGTCGCCTCGGCCTTGCGCACGTCGTGGCGGAAGAGCTCGTCGCCGAGGCCGTCCATCGGCGCGTGGTAGTTCGAGTGATTGGCGATCAGGTGGCCGGCCTCGGCGATCCGCCGCGCCTGCTCGGGGTTCGCCCGCACCCAGCGGCCCTGGAGGAAGAACGTCGCCCGGGCTTCGGCCGCCTCGAGCGCTGCGAGGAGCCGTTCCTCGGTTCCGGCGACGGTGGGCCGGCCCGGGAACTCGGTGTCGAAGGTGAGCGCGACCCGCATCTACTGCGCGAGCGTCACCTTCGAGAGGCCCGCCGGGTGGTCGGGATCGAGGCCCTTCGCGCGCGCGAGCGCGGCCGCGAAGAGCTGCCCGGGCACGACGGACAGCAGCGGCGAGAGCACGGGCAGCGGTGCCTGGGGCACCGGCAGCCGGAACGGGGCGTCGGCGACCTCGTTCGCCGCGCTGCCGCAGGCGACGAGCGTCGCGCCCGCCTGCTTCGCGAGCCCCGCCGCCGCGATCAGCGCCGGTAGGCACTCGTCGCGCGAGGCGATCGTCCAGACCGGGAAGAGCGCGTCCACGGCCGCGATCGGCCCGTGCGAGAGGTCGGTCGAGGTCAGCGGCTCGGCCGCCACGCGGCAGGTCTCGGTCAGCTTCAGCGCCACCTCGCGGGCGGTACCGAGCTCGACGCCGCGACCGATCACGTACATCCGGCCGACGTAGGCGAACGTGGTCGCGAGCGGAGCGACCGCCGCCTGCAGCGACGGCAGCAGGCGCTCGAGCTCGTCGGCCACCCACAGCAGCGCGTCGGCGACCTCGTCGCCGCGCCCGGCCGCGGCACCGCCGAGCAGCGCCAGCGCGGCGAGCGTGTTCAGGAACGTCTTCGAGGCCGCAACCGCGCGCTCCTCGCCCGCCGCGAGCGAGAGCGAGCGCTCCGCGGCCCGTGCCAGCTCCGACCCGTCGTCGTTGGTGAGCGCGACCGTCAGCCCGCCTCGCTCGCGCGCGCCGGTCGTGTAGGCCACGACGTCGGGCGTGCGGCCGGACTGCGAGAGCGCGAGCACGGCCGAGCGCGAGAAGTCGAGCTCGGCGTGGTAGTAGGCGGTCAGGGAGATCGAATCCCGGAAGGCCGTCCAGCCGGCGAGCAGCCCGAGCGCGTAGACGCCGTAGGAGGCTGCCGCGTCGGAGGAGCCGTGGCCGACGAGCCTGACGGTCGTCACCCCCCGCTCGGCGAACGCCGCCGCCACCTCCTCGATCGCAACCCGCTCCGCGACGAGCCGGCGCAGCGCTTCCGGCTGCTCGTGGATCTCGGCGAGAAACGTCTCGGGCACTAGCCGCTGCCGAGCCGCTCGCCCGTCTCGCGGTCGAAGAGGTGCGCTTCGCCCGGGCGCACTCGCAAGGCGACGCGCTGGCCGCGACTCGGCGCGAGCTTCGCCTGCGTGCGCGCGACGAGACGCGTCGTGCCCGCGCCCTCGCGCAGGTGCGCCGCGCAGAAGACGTAGGCGTCGGCGCCGAACTCCTCGACCACCTCGACGTCGGCCGGGATTCCCTCTGCGCCCAGCTCGAGCGCCTCGGGACGGAGGCCGAGCACGACCTCCGAGCGCCCATTCGTCGCGGCGGCTGCCGCGCCCAGCTCGACCGGCTGCCCGCCGAGCGACACCGATCCGTTTGCGCCGAGCGGCACCTCGCAGAGGTTCATCGCCGGCGAGCCGATGAAACCGGCGACGAAGCGGTTGACCGGCCGGTCGTAGAGCTCCCGCGGCGTCCCGACCTGCTGCAGCCGGCCACCGTCGAGCACGGCGACCCGGTGGCCGAGCGTCATCGCCTCGGACTGGTCGTGCGTGACGTACACGGTCGTGATCCCGAGGTCGTGCTGGAGCGCTGCGACATCCGCGCGCATCTGGACGCGCAGCTTCGCGTCGAGGTTCGAGAGCGGCTCGTCCATCAGGAACACGCTCGGCAGGCGCACGATCGCGCGCCCCATCGCGACGCGCTGGCGCTCGCCGCCGGAGAGCTGCGAGGGCTTGCGGTCGAGGAAGCGCTCGAGGCCGAGGCGCGCAGCGACCTCGGCCGCCTTCCGCTCTCGCTCGGCCTTCTTGACGCCGGCCATCTTCAGCGGAAAGGCGATGTTCTGCGAGACGGTCAGGTACGGGTAGAGCGCGTAGTTCTGGAACACCATCGCGATGTCGCGCTTCTTCGGCGGCAGGTCGGTCACGTCGCGCCCGCCGATCAGCACCGCGCCCGCGTCGACCTCCTCGAGGCCGGCGAGCATCCGCAGCGCGGTCGTCTTGCCGGAGCCCGACGGGCCGACAAGCACCATCAGCTCTCCGTCGGCGACGTCGAGGTCGAGTGCGTCCACCGCCGGGCTGTCGCTCCCCGTGTAGAGCTTCGTCGCCTGGACGTAACGGACGTCAGCCATCGCCGCCTCCCCGCTCCGCGGCCACCGCCGCCTCGAGCTCCTCGCGCGCCCGCCGCTGCGCCTCGGCCTCGGCGCCGACGGCGTCGAGCCCGAGCAGCGCCGCGCCCACGATCGGCGGCGAGCCCGGCGCCACCACCGAGGCGCTCGGCGCGAGCCGCCGCAGCTCGTCCTCGACCGCGGCGCTCAGGCGCCCGTCGCCCTGCAGCAGGCCGCCGCCGAGCAGGACCTCCGCCGGCTCGTCGGCCAGGTCGAGCCGCTCGAGGGCGACCCGGGCCATCGCGACGATCTCGGCGGCGAGCCGGTCGACGATCCCGGCCGCGGCCGCGTCGTGCTCCGCCTCCGCGAAGACGACCGGCGGCAGCTCCAGCAGTCGGCGCGCGGGGATCTCGCCGCGGTGGATCGCCTCGGCGACCTGCGTCGGCGTCTCGAGCCCGAAGTGTCCCGGCACGGCCCGCTCGAGCGAGGTGTGCGGCCCGCGCCCGTCCTCCCCGCGCGCCGCGGCGAAGAGTGCGGCGTAGCCGACGTCGGAGCCGCCGCCCCAGTCGCCGGTGATCTGGCCGAGGGCAGGGAAGCGCGCGTGGCGGCCGTCGGCGGCGACCCCGACGCAGTTGATCCCGGAGCCGCAGACCACTGCGACACCCCAGCCGCGCTCGGTGCCGGCGCGCAGGACGGCGAAGGTGTCGTTGTCTACTACCACGCGCTCGGCCCAGCGCCGCGCCTCGATCGCCTCGCGCAGCTCCCGCTCCTCGCTCGGGAAGTCGACCCCGGACATGTTCAGCTGCGCGACCTCCGCCTCGCCGGGTTGCCCACCCGCCTCCGCGAAGAGCCGGTCGAGCACGCCGAGCGCGCGCTCGAGGCCGAGGTTCTGCGGCGAGCTCTCCGACCCGCGGACGAGCTCCAGCAGCGCGCCGTCGCGGCCGAGCCGGGCGAGATGCGTCTTCGAGGCGCCCCCGTCCACGGCGATCACTGCCGCCACGTCACGCGGCAACCTCGGGATCTGTTCGGTGGACCGAGCGACGACGACCTCCAGCCGAACAGACGCGGCTCACCCGTGCCTCCTGCTCGAGCAGTGGCTCGGCCAGCTCCTGGACAAGCGCGTCCTGGCCAATCAGCGGATGGGCGAGCAGCGCCTTGCGGGCGAGGGCGCCGTCCTGCTCGGCCGCGGCACGGGCGGCCAGTCGCTCGTAGGCCGCGACGTGCTGGACGAGCCCGAGCAGCTCCGGCGCGAGCGGCTCCTGCGGCAGCGGCGCGATCTCGTCGCGGCCGACGCGGGCCGGCACCTCGACGACGTCGTCGGCGGCAAGTCCGGCCAGCGTTCCCTCGTTGCGGACGTCGACCTCGTGCACGTTGCCGTCTCCGGTCGCAAGCGAGCGGACCAGGCCGACCGCCGCCTCGCTGTAGAACGCGCCGCCGCGTTGTTCGAGCAGGGCGGGCTTCTCGGCGAGCTGCGGGTCGCGGTAGAGGTCGAGCAGCTCCCGCTCGATCTGCCATCACGCGCGCCGCGCGCGGCGTCTCGCCGAGCTGCTCGGCGAGGACGCGGTCGTGCGCGTAGAAGTAGCGCAGATAGTACGACGGCACCGCGCCGAGCTCGTCCAGCAGCCGCCGCGGCAGCTCGAGCTCCTCGGCCAGCTCGTCGCCGTGCTCGGCCAGCAGCTCGGGCAGGACGTCGCCGCCGTCGACGTGCACGGCGCGAACCCACGTCAGGTGGTTGAGCCCGACCTGGTCGACCACGACCCGCTCGGGCTCGACGCCGAGGCTGCGTGCGAACGAACGCTGGAAGGTGATCGCCACGTTGCAGAGGCCGACGGCGCGGTGGCCGGCGTCGAGCAGCGCCCGCGTGACGATCCCGACGGGGTTGGTGAAGTCGACGATCCACGCGCCGTCGGCGGCCCGCTCGCGGACGGCCTCCGCGATCGAGAGCACGACCGGAACGGTCCGGAATGCCTTCGCGAGCCCGCCCGCGCCGGTCGTCTCCTGGCCGATGCAGCCGCAGGCGAGAGGGACGGTCTCGTCGCGCAGCCGCGCCTCCTGGCCGCCGACGCGGATCTGAATCAGCACGTAGTCGGCGCCGTCGAGCGCCCGGTCGAGGTCGCCGGTCTGCTCCAGTCGCCCCTCGTAGCCCTGCCGGTCGAGCATCCGCTGCGCGAGCCCGCCGACGACCTCGAGCCGCTCCGCGTCGACGTCGTGCAGCACGAGCTCGCGCACGTCGATCGCCTCGCGCTCGCGGCCGAGGCCCGACACGAGCTCCGGCGTGTACGTGGAGCCGGCGCCGACGACCGCCACCTTCATCCCTTCACCCCCGTCAGGGTCACGCCCTCGACGAAGGCCCTCTGCGCCAGGAAGAAGAGAATGATCACGGGCGCCATCACGATCAGCGTCGCGGCCATGACGAGGTTCCACTGCACCTGGTAGAGCGAGCGGAACTGCGACAGGCCGAGCGACAGCGTCCAGTGCTGCGAGCTCTCGCCGGTGTAGAGCAGCGGGCCGAAGAAGTCGTTGAAGCAGAACAGGAACGAAAACAGCGCGACGGCCGCGATCGCCGGCTTCGCCAGCCGCAGCACCACGGTCGTCAGGATCCGGAACTCGCCGCACCCGTCGACGCGCGCCGCGTCGAGGTACTCCTCGGGGATGGTGAGGAAGAACTGGCGCAGCAGGAAGATCGAGAAGGCGTCGCCGAGGTAGTTCGGCAGGATCAGCGGCCAGAGCGAGCCGACGAGGTGCACCTTCGCCCACAACACGTAGACGGGCACGATCGTCACCTGCGGCGGGAGCATCATCGCGACGAGCGTGATCAGGAAGACGGCGTCGCGGCCGCGCCAGCGCAGACGCGAGAGCGCGTAGGCCACCGGGATGCTCGACACCAGCAGGCCGAGCGTCGCAAGGCCGCCGTAGAGAAGCGTGTTCAGCGCGTAGCGCAACATCGGCGCCTTCGAGAACACGTCGACGTAGTTGTGCCACGCAAAGGGCTCGGGCCAGAGCCGGGACGAGAGCGCCTGGTGGCTCGTCATCAGCGAGGTGAGCACGATGAAGATGAACGGCAGCAGGAAGATGACCGCGGCCGCGATGAGCAGGCTGTGGGTGGCGACCGCCGTCAGGAACCGCTTGCGCCTGATCGCGACCGGCGGCCGGCGGCGGACGAACGAGGCCTCGACCGGGGCGGCCTGCGTGCTCACCGGCCCGGCCCCTGGTAGTGCACGAACCGGCGCGAGTTCTGAACGATCACGAAGGTGACGGCGAAGGCGACCGCGAGCAGCAGCATCGCCATCGCCGAGGCGTAGCCCATGTTGAAGTAGCGGAAGCCCTGCTGGTAGAGCAGCACGGGGTAGAAGAGCGTCGAGTCCTCCGGGTAGCCGAGGGAGTTCGCCGCCTCGGCCGAGTACGTGGCCGAGCCGCCGGCGACACTCGCCGCGACGTAGGCCTGCGTGAAGTACTGCATGCCCTCGATCACCCCGATCACGACCGCGAACAGGATCACGGGGCTGATCGTCGGCAGCGTCACGAACCGCATCCGCGCGACGGCGCCGGCCCCGTCCAGCTCGGCGGACTCGTACAGGTGCCGCGGCACGTCGAGCACGGCGGCGAGGAAGATGATCATCGTGTTGCCGACGCCCCAGAGGGCGAGCATCGTGAGCGAGGGCTTGGACCACTGCGGCGAGTCGAACCAGAGCGGGCCCTCGATCCCGAGCTTGGCCAGGATCGTGTTCACCGGCCCCGTGGCGGGGTTCAGCAGGTACACGAAGCCGAGCGTGGCCGCGACCGGCGGCGCCAGGGCGGGCAGGTAGAAGACCGTCCGGAAGACGCCGACCCCGCTGCGGGCACGCGCGAGCATGATCGCGATCCCGAGCGCGAAGACCACCTGCAGCGGGACCGCGATCGCGATGAACCAGAGCGTGTTCTTGACCGCCGGCCAGATCGTCTGGTCGGTCGTGAAGAGGTAGCGGTAGTTCGCGAACCCGATCCAGCGAGGCGAGGAGAGCAGGTCGTAGTGCGTGAAGGACAGGTACGCGCTCATCACCAGCGGGTAGCCGAAGAAGACCGTGAAGCCGACGATCCAGGGGCTCATGAAGGCGGCCACGAGCCCCCGGCGGCGCCAGGCAGCCCGGCGCTTCGCCCGGGTGCGGTCGAGCAGCAGCGGCGGGTGCGCTGCGGGCGCGCTCACCTCACGGGGCCTGTCCGGCCTGCGCCTGCTTCAGCTGCGCGTCGATCTGCTTGTCCACGTTCGCGAGCCCGCCCTCGAGGTCGGTCTTGGAACCCGAGACGTACTTCGAGACGAAGCTCTGGAACGTCTCCTGGTTCGCCGCGCCGATGCGCGTGATCGGCGTCGTCGTCGTGTGCGCGTTGCCGAAGACGTCGAGGAACGTCTTGAACGCGGGAAGCGGCGCCAGTGCCGGCGACTTCAACGAGTCGAACGTGGTCGGGACGTTCTGGATCCCGTTCGAGAGCTTTGCGAGCGCGCCCGCGTTGGTGCCGAGGTACTTCACGAGCAGCCAGGCCTGGTCCTTGTGCTTGGACGTCTTCGGGATGCCGATGATGCTGCCGGTGACGTAGCCAGCACCGTAGAGGTCTTGCTTGTCGTCCGCGACCGGGAACGGAGCCGTCGCGTACTTCAGCTCCGGGTGCTCGCGCTTGATGAACGCGACGCGCCACTCGCCGTCGAGGTGCATCGCGACCTTGCCCGTCTCGAAGGCGTTCGACTCGGAGAACTCGTCGCCGGCGCCCGCGTTGAAGCGGACGAGGTTGTCGTAGCCGTACCAGTCGACGAGGCTCTTCTGCCAGCGCAGCTGGTCAGCCCATTCGGGCGTGTTCAGGCTCGACTTGTCGCCGTTCATCCACTGCGCGCCCCACGACGGGCCGAGGTGCGCCGGGACGTTCTCGTACCAACTCGGGAACGGGTTGAAGCCGACGACCTTCAGCTTGCCGCCCGAGTCGCGCTGCGTCAGCTTCTTCGCCATCGCGGTCAGCTGCGAGATCGTCTTCGGCGGGGTCTTGTAGCCCGCCTTCGCGAGGAGGGTCTTGTTGTAGTAGAGGCCGTACGTGTCGGCGAGCATCGGGAGGGCGCAGCGGGTGCCTTCAAAGACCGTGTACTCGCGCGGGGCCTTCGGGAACATCGACTCGTCGACCCCGTCGCGCTTCAGGTAGGAGCCGAGGTCGATCCAGGCGCCGCTCGGGCAGAACGCGCCCGTGTTGTCGGAGCTGAACGACTGCGCGACGTCAGGCGCGTTGCCGCCGCGGATCGCCGCCACGATCTTGTCGTCGTTCGTGCCGCCGATCACCTTGACGTGGATGCCGGCGTGGGTCGCCTCGAAGTCCTTCACGACCGCCTTCAGCGTCTTCAGCTCCGGATCGACGAACGGGGTCCACATGGTGATGTTCGCGGGCTCGACCTTGGTGGGGCCGCCGGAGGTGTTCGACTCCGACTTCTTGGAACCACCGCAGGCGCTGACCCCGAACGTCAGTGCGACCAGCAGCATTAGCGTCAGCGCCCGTCTCATCCCGTGCCTCCTCGATCTGGTTAAGGTTCCGAACGCGATCTTCTCTCGGGCGCGGCGGCGAAGTCAAGAGACTAGGCGTTCTCGTGCCGTTTCGTTAGGTTTATTGCCGTGAACGAGACCCGCCGCAAAGGTCGCGCCGTCCCCGGCCTGCTGAAGCGGATCAACGAGCGCGAGGTGCTCGAGACGATCCGCGCCGGCGCGCCGATCTCCCGGGCGGAGATCTCCCGGCGAGCCGGGATCTCCAAGCCGACGGTCTCGCTCGCGCTGCAGTCGCTGCGCGAGTCCGGCCTGGTGCGGGAGGCCGAGCGCGCGCCGGACGGCCCGGGCTATGGCGCCGTCTACTTCGAGCCCGTGGCGGAGGCTGCGCTCGTCGTCGGGCTCGACCTCGGCGCGCGGTTCGTGCGCGGCGCGGTGTGCGACCTCGCCGGGGCGATCCGCGCGCGCCAGGACGTCGAGCTCGCCGTCGCCGACGCGGCCGGCGCCGTCGCCGCGATCTCACGGCTCCAGGCGTCGCTGCTGGAGGCGGCGGCGCTCGACCCCTCGCCCGTCGACGGCGTGGTCGTCGGCGTGCCCGGCGTGGTCGCCGGCGACGGCACGCTGCGCCTGGCCGAGAACGTCTCGGGCCTCGAGGGCCGCCCGTTCGAGCGGGAGCTGCACGAGGCGCTCGAGCTCCCGGTCGTCCTGGAGAACGACATCAACCTCGCCGCCCTCGGCGAGCAGTGGCAGGGCGTCGCGCGCGGAGTTGCAGACTTCGCCTTCCTCTCGGTGGGTACGGGCATGGGCGCAGGGCTCGTCCTCGGCGGCGAGCTCCACCGCGGGCGACACGGCGCCGCCGGCGAGGTCGACTTCGCGCTCGTCGGCATCGACGAGACGCTCGACCCGTCGGCGCCGCAGGTCACCGAGCTCGCGCACGACCTCGCGGGGCTGCGGGCGGATCCGCGCGCAGTCTTCGATGCAGCTCGGAACGGCGACGCGGGCGCAAACGCCGTCATCGACGAGATCGCGCGGCGGATCGCGCTCCACGTCGCGGCGATCGCCGGTGTGGCGGATGTCGAGCTCGTCGTCCTCGGCGGCGGGATCGGCACGAACGGCGACCTGCTGCTCGATCGGATCGGCCGGTTGCTCCGTGGCTGGCTTCCGTTCGAGCCGCGCGTCGAGGTCTCGACGCTCGGCGAGGCAGCAGTCCTGACGGGGGCACTCGCGGTCGGCCTCCAGGCAGCACTCGAGAACGTCTTCTCGAAGCGAGCCGCGATTACGGCCTAGCCAGCGCCGGGCCCTTCTCGGTTGTCGACTGGGCTCAGCGCATCTCGCTCACGAGCTCCGCCGCCGCGTCACTCGCCCTCCGCTCGTCGTCCCGCGTTACCCAGCCGTGCCGCCGCCCGTGCCGACGCCGCCGCGGTCGAAGCAGCACGTCGCAGAGCCGAGGCGCCGGGTGCCCGTTCTCGAGCCGCAGCCGCTCGATCAACTCGCTTGCCTCCGCGAACGTCTCCGGGAAGGCCTCGCCTGCTCGCTCGCAAAGCGCCGCCGCGAGTGCGTAGACCTGCCTCACCGTGGGCTTCGCATCCATGCCGACATCGCAGCAGACAACGTGTGACGAGTGAGTGACGTGACCGTGACGAAAGTGCACCTCTGCCTGCGCAGCCATTCCTCGAGGCCGAGGGCGGCGTGGTGGGATCGCGGCGGGATCGCCGCCGCTGCGATCGGGATGCTGATCCCGGTCTCGGACGAGGTTGTCGCGCTCACAGGCGACGCGGACGACGTCGACGCCTCCGGCGCAGCCGTCCTGCACCACTTCTCGGACGCGTTCTTCGTGAGCATCGTGCTGTGGCGGCGGGCCGAGCAGCCGAGCGTTGCAGGCGAGCCGGTTCTCAGCACGGCGACTGAGCCCGCGAGCCCGGGGGCGCGGGCGCTCGAACGCCCGCGCCCCCGTCGAGACCTAGCCCATCTCGGCCATCGCGGCCATGCTCCGCTCGGCCATCTCCTCCTCGGACAGGTCTTCCTTGTGCGTCGCGAGCGACCAGACGTGCCCGAACGGGTCGGCGACCGTTCCGAAGCGGTCACCCCAGAACATGTCCTCGAGCTCCGAGACGACAGTCGCTCCGGCGCGCTGCGCCTGCTCGAACGTCGCGTCCACGTCCTCGACGTACATGAACACCGAGGCCGTGGGACCGCCGCGCGCCGACGGCGGCTGCACCTGCGACTGCTCGAACGGATCCGACAGCATCAGCTTCGAGTCGCCCAGCTGCAGCTCGGCGTGGGCGATCTTGCCGTCCGGCCCGGGCATGCGCAGCAGCTCCTGGGCGCCGAACGCCTCCCTGTAGAAGTCGATCGCGCGCGCCGCGTCCTCGACGGCGAGGTACGGCGTGAGGCTGTGGTAGCCCTCGGGGATCGGCTTGGCGGCCATGGTTGCCTCCCTCCTAGGGGTCTCCGAGAGACTAGTCGTAGACGAGAGCGGCTCGCGCACGCGAGGTGGAGGCTCGCCGGGCAAGCCACGCGGTCGCCAGCTTCCGTCTTGACTTCCGTGCCGGGCGCTGCGCGCAATCGGCTGCATGAGCCGAGCCGCACAAGCGATGGCCGCCCTGCGGGCCGCGATGCAAAACCCCGGCCTGCGCCGGGTCGAGCTCGCATGGGGCGCGTCGATCGGCGCCGAGTGGGCGCATTTCGTGGCGCTGGGCGTGTTCGCCTACGACGCCGGCGGCGCCTCGGCGGTCGGAATCGCGGGACTCGTGCGGATGCTCCCGGCGGCCGTCGTCGCGCCGCTCGCCACCAGCCTCGGAGACCGATTCCGGCGAGAGCGCTTCCTCCTCGCGACCGCGCTCGTCGATGCCGCTGCGCTGGCGGCCTCCGCCGTCGCCTTCTTCACCATGCGGAACGAGGTGCTGGTGTTCGCGCTCGCGGGCGTGATCGGCGTCGCCTCGACCGTCTTCCGGCCGGCACTGCAAGCGATCCTCCCCTCGCTCGCCCGCACCCCGGAGGAGCTGATCGCCGCGAACGGCGCCAGCTCCACGATCGAGAGCCTCGGCACCCTCGCCGGACCGCTGCTCGCCGGGCTGCTCGTCGCCGCCGCCGACCCGGGCTTCGTGTTCGCTGCCGCAGGCGGCGTGGTCTTCGCGGGCGCACTGCTGCTCGCGCCGTTGCGAGTCGAGGGCGTGATCCAGGAAACCGCCGCTCGCACGGACACGCGCGAGCTCCTGCTCGGGGGGTTCGGCGCCGTCAAGAGCGGCACCCCCCGGCTGGTCCTCGGGCTGATGGCCGCACAGGGCTTCGTCCGCGGCTGCCTGAACGTGTTGATCGTCGTCGTCGTCTTCCGCGTGCTCGATGCAGGTGACGGTGCCGTCGGGTACCTGACCGCCTCGCTGGGGCTCGGCGGGCTCCTCGGCGCGTTCGGTGCGATGACCCTGCAGGGCAGACGCCTCGCAGCGACGCTTGGCGCCGCGCTGGTCTTTTGGGGCCTGCCGATCGCGCTGATGGCGCCGCGGCCGTACCTACCGGCGGCGGTCTTCCTGCTCGCGGTCGTCGGTGCCGCGAACAGCGTCGAGGACGTCGCCGGCTTCACGCTCCTCCAGCGCACGGTTCCCGATGCCGTCCTCAGCCGGGCGCTCGGACTCGTCTGGGGAGCGGCGATGGGCGCGGTCGCTCTCGGCTCGATCGTCGCGCCGGCCGTCGTCGCCGCGGTCGGCCCGCGCGCCGCGTTCGCAGCGGTCGGCGCGATTCTGCCGGTCCTGACGCTCGCGTCGTGGCACCGCCTGCGCCGGATCGACCGGGAGGTCGTTCCACCCGTCGCGGAGCTCGCTGTCGTGTCGGGCGTGCCGCTCTTCGCCCCCCTGTCACTCGTGGCGAAGGAGCACCTGGCCCGCAGGCTCATGAGACTGCACGTCGAGCCGGGCGAGGTGGTGGTGCGCGAGGGCGAGACCGGCGATCGGTTCTACATCGTCCGCGACGGCGAGCTCGAGATCACGAACGGGGTCCGGGGCAACGCCGGCAGCGGAGACTTCTTCGGCGAGATCGCGCTGCTGCGAGACGTTCCCCGGACGGCAACCGTCCGTGCCACCTCGCCGGCCGAGCTCTACGCGCTCGGCCGGGACGACTTCCTCGCGGCGGTCACGCACTCGGCGGTTCGCGCTGCGAGCGAGGCGGTGGCGGACGAGCGTCTCGCGGCCGGCCTGGCAGCGGCTCCTCGCTGACCTCTGCCGCGTAGAGCTCGTACGGCAGGCGCTCGAGCTCCCGCAGCCTGGGCTCGGGGACGGTGAAGAAGCGCGGCAGCGCCTTCCCGGAGAGCCACGGGAGCTGCTCGAGCACACGGGTCGCGGCGGCGCGGTCACCGCCCAGCGCGAGATGCTCGATGCGGTCGCGGTACGGCTCGAGCACGCGGCGCGCGGTCTCGGCGGCGGCGTCGAGCAGCGCCCGTTCCTGCTCTTCGCGGCGCCTGCGGAACCGGTTCGCCGACGAGCCGCCCTTCTTGTGCCGCCCCTTGACGAAGCGCGAGCCGACCTTCGAGGCGACGAGCCGCTCGCCCTCGAAGACGCCGACCGCGTAGCCGCCGAGCCGCACGAGCACCGCGGCGACGACGTGGTCGAGCGCAAGCTCCTCGAACAGCGGCCCGAGCTCGACACTCTCGTACGCGCGCGTGTGTGCGAGGCCGAACGGCGGCCGGACGGTGATCGTCTCGACCGCAGTCTCGATGCGCGCCGCGCCGCCCGCGTAGGTCGTGCGGCCCGGCTGCTCGGCAAGCGGCTCGAGCCGTTTGCGCACGTTCTCGCGTCCGACGTAGCGCGGCATGCACGGAGACTAGGCTCGCCCGCATGACCACGGCCACCGTCGCGCTCGAGGTCGCCCGCCAGCACCGCCGAGGGCGCCTCTACGTCGCGCTGGCCGCGGTCGCGTGGTCGACGGCCGGGCTCTTCCAGCGCGAGCTGACGGTCGACCTCGCGACCCAGCTTGCCGGGCGCGCCTTCTTCGCGGTGGTCGGGATCGTCGCGTACATCGCCGTCGCCGAGCACGGCCGCGTCATGCAGGCGTTCCGCGAGATCGGCCGTGCCGGCCTCGCCGTCGCAGCGCTGATGGCGATCTCGTCGGGCGCATTCATCGCGGCGTTGAACTACACGTCGGTCGCGAACGTGCTCTTCATGCAGGCGCTCGCGCCCGTTCTTGCGGCGGTGTTCGGGACGTTCGCGGGTGAGCCGGTAGCGCGGCGGACGTGGGTCGCGATGGCAGTCGCCGTCGCCGGTGTCGCACTGATGGTCGGCGGCCCGAGCCACCCGAGCGTCGCGGGGTTCTCGCTGTCGCTGCTGATGGCCGTCTCGTTCGCCGGGACGATCGTGATCACGCGCCACCAGCGGCAGGTCTCGATGGCGCCCGCGACGTGCCTCTCGCAGGCGGCGGTGTTCGTGTGCGCCGCGCCGTTCGCGTCGGCGGGCTCGATCGGGTGGAAGGATCTGGCGCTGCTCGCGGGCCTGGGAATAACGCAGATCGGCCTCGGCCTGATCTTCCTGTCGCTCGGCGCGCGCCTGATCCCGGCTGCCGAGGTCGCCCTGATCACGCTGCTCGAGATCGTCCTGGGCCCGCTGTGGGTGTGGATCGCGCTGGGCGAGCAGCCGAGCGCGACGACCCTCGCCGGCGGCGCGATCGTCCTCGGCGCGGTCGTGATCCAGGCGATCGGCGAGCCCGAGGAGCCGTCCGTCCCGCCGCCATAGCAACTCGACTCAAGCTTGTGCACGGTGCGGCCGATCGCGTGATTCATGGCGGAATGCAGGATCTGTGGCGCCTCGTGCAGCGAGGCAGAGCTCCGCGGGCCGGAGCGTGGCGGCGGCTGCGCCAACTGCAAGGGCTCGCCGGACTGCCGGCGCTGCGGTCACGCGCGGCGCGAACACCGCGGCACCTTCGGGGCGGGCTCGAGCGGCTGCCGAGTCGAGATCGAGCTCTACGACGGCTCGCTCGGGGTCGGCCGCTGCGCTTGCCCCGGATATTCGACCGACGCCGACATAGATGCGGTGGGCGTCACCGACGTGCGCGTCCCGAAGCTGCGCCACCCGAATCAGTCCTGAGGGGAAAGAAAAGGGCGGCCCGTCGGCCGCCCCGTAGTTTGCGCTTCCCGTCCGTCTCTGCGGCCCAGGCGGCCGGTCAAGCGCAGACGCATGGTGTGACGAGTCGGCCACGCGTGCCTCCCCAGGAAGGGGGATATCTCCAGGCAACAAGAAGCGGGGCCGCCGCCCGGCCCCGCTTCAGTCTCCCGTGAGAGAGCCGCAGGTAAGTCGTCAGGCCTCGCCGCATTGAGGCCCTTCGTGTCTCCGAGGTCGCCCCCGCCGCATCGGGGCGCGCTCTCGGTTGCAGCCTCAGTATCGGGCGGCGGGTGCTGGTTGATCCATCACCCTTCTACGGTTGACTGCCTCACTTCACTCGACCGCCTCACGATCGGTGCGCTGATCCAGGACGCACCGAACTAGGCTCCCGGGCGTGCGTCGACACACAGAGCGCTTGGAACGACTTCCGCAGCAGTATTTCGGCGCACTTGTCGCGGCTGTCGGTCGAACCGCATCCGTCGGGGGCGAACCCTTGATCGATCTCGGTCGCGGAAATCCCGAAACGGGGCCTCCTCCGCATGTCGTCGAGGCCCTGACAGGCGCGGCCCAGCGCGACCACGTGCACGGGTACTCGCCGTTTCGCGGCCTGCCCGAGCTGCGGATCGCGCTCGCGGAGCGGTACCGCGACGTCTACGGCGCCTCGCTCGACCCGGACGACGAGGTCGCGGTCGTGCCGGGGACGAAGACGGCGATCGTCGAGCTCTGCCTCGCGCTCGCCGACGAGGGGCAGACGGTCGTCCTGCCCGACCCCTACTACCCGGACTATCCGTCGGGGCCGGCGCTCGCCGGCGCGGAGATCGCCTACGTGCCGCTCGATCCGGGGAACGGGTGGCCGCCCGACTTCTCGCAGGCGCCGACCGACAACGTTGCGGCCCTCTACCTCAACTTCCCCTCGAACCCGGCCGCGGTCGCGGTGCCCGACGGGGCGTTCGAGGAGGCCGTCGCCTACGCGGAACAAACCGGCGCCGCGATCGTGCACGACTTCGCCTACGGCGACCTCGTCTTCGACGGGCGCGCCCCGAAGAGCTTCCTCGCCACCTCGGGCGCGAAGGAGGTCGGGGTCGAGATGTTCTCGATGTCCAAGTCCTACGGGATGGCCGGCTGGCGGGTCGGTTTCGTCGTCGGCAACGCGGAGATCGTCGAGCGGATCAACCTGCTCAACGACCACTGCCGCGTCGGGATCTTCCGGCCGATCCAGGAGGCCTGCATCGCGGCGTTGGCCGGGCCGCAGGACTCCGTCGCGCAGCGGCGCGACACCTACCAGCGCCGCCGCGACCGCGTACGCGAGGTGCTCGAGCCGTTCCTCGGGCCGATCACCTGCGAAGGCACCTTCTACGTCTGGCTGAAGCTCCCCGAAGGCGTGACCTTCGAGACCCTCCTCACCGAGCACCGCATCGCGCTCGCACGCGGCGAGGGCTTCGGGCCGAGCGGTGCCGGCCACGCGCGGCTCAGCCTCGCGGTCGACGACGCGACGCTCGAGCTCGGGCTCGGGCGCCTCGCCACAGCCTTCGGCGCTGCCGGCTAGACCCGCCCGCCTACGAGCTCGACGACCGTCGCCTCGTACAGGGCGACGGACTCGATCGTCAGGCCGACCTGGTCGACCATTGTCCGGCGGCGCTCCGCGAGCGTCTCCTCCGCGGCGTCCGCGGCGTCCTTGCTCTCCCAGAGGATGATCGCCTGCGCACGGCGATTGTCCGCGTCGTAGAGGGCGATGTAGCCGGCGAACCCGTCGTAGGTCTGCAACATCGGGATCACCGTGCCGCGGATCATCTCGATCGCGGACTCGCGCTTCTCGGGATCGGCGCCCGAGAACGAAATCAGCCGTGCGTACATGGCTGCTCCTTCCGGTGGGGAGCGGCGATCCTACGCCTCAGTGCTCGCCCCGGCGACTCGCGGCGAGCTCCTCGAGCGCGGACTCGGCCACCGCCTCCGGCGGCACGACCACCACGCGCGCCGCGGTCGTCGCGTAGACCGACGCGGTGCGCTTGCCACCCTCCAGCAACGCCATCTCGCCGAGCAGCGTCCCCGGCCCGAGCTCGGCGACCTCCTCGCCGTCGACCTCGACGTCGACGATGCCGTCCAGGAGCAGGAACAGCTCACGCCCTTCGTCGCCCTGCTCGACCAGCGCCTCGCCGGGCTTAAGGGTCCGCCGCTCCAGCTTCGCGCCCTCGCGCATGATCGAGGCCGAGAGCTCCCGCTCGAGCTCCGACTCGACCGCGGTCGCGATCGCCGGCGAGTCCTCCTCGCCCCACGGCGTGTTCTTGCCGTGGGACTCGCGGTACCAGCGCTCGAAGTCGATCGACGCCGACTTCTCGACCAGCACGCCGTCCTTGTCGTAGACCCAGTGGCGCGGGAACGGGCTCGCGCCGACGAGCTGCCCTTCGGAGGACCCGTCCGCATGGATCGTCAGCCCCAGCGTCGTCCACGCCGATGCCGACTGGATCCGCATGAACGGCTTGCCGCTCACGCGCCGCGGCGCGGGCAGACCCATATGACCGCCGGCCGACTGGACGAAGCGCACCGACCCGTCCCCCCTCTCGGGCTCGGCCTGGATCACGGGGTACTGCACGGCCGGGAACGCGATCTCGCGCCGCAGCAGCTTCAGCCGAGTGACGCCGATTCGCCCGCCCCCCGAGTAGCCCTGACCGGTGATCTCGCCGTCGTTCTCGACCTCGATCCAGGCCTTGAGCTCGTTCGCCTCGCGGAAGAGGTCGTTCTCCTGCATCGCGTCGAGGTCGAGCAGCCGGTCGTGCGGCGGCTCGTCGTAGTGCGCGACGCCCCACTCGAAAGGCAGCTTGGGCATGCCCTTGATCGCCTCCGAGGGGATCCAGGTGATGGACGTGATGGACGACTCGATGCGCATCGGCGCTCCCTCGTTTCGACGGCCCGGTCCGGGTAGCGCCTATCTAACTCGAAAACGAGGCGAGCGCAGAACCGCGCCGAGGCAGCCGCGCTAGCTCTCGTCGCCGCCGCGGCGCGTGCGCCAGAAGGTCAGCCCGCCGATGACGGCTGCGCCGGTGACTGCGATCAGCGACTTGCTCGGACGGCCGCCCCCGACCTTCGGCGTGGCGCCCTTCGCCTTGCGCCTGAGGACGCGCTTCGAGACGCTCCAGACACCCCAGCCGAGGACCGCGTTCCTGCGGTTGACGATTCCCATGGCCGGGTGTTCTAGCAGCTAGTGGGACTTGCCGTGGCCGTTCGAGGGCGGCTCGGCGGAAGGCGGCGGCGGAGGAGCCTTCTTGCCGTGGTCTGTAGACCCGTCGTGCTTGCCGCCGCCGGCGTGCTGGCCGCGGTTGGTGTGGGTCTTCGCCGGCTTGGTCGGCCTGGCCGGCTTCACCGGCTTCACGTGGCTGCGGCCCCGCGAGGGTGCAAGCGGGCCGACCCCCTTGTGCACCGGCGCCGAGACGACGACGGGCCTGCCGACGACCGTGGGCTTGCCGTGGCGCTTGGCCGCGTTGCCGCGAGCCTTGACCGCGGCCTTGCGGAAGGGCTTCTGGTCGTGCCTGGTCTCTTGCACGCGCGAGACGACCGGCGCGGCGGCCGCGTGCGTGGCCGTGGCCGCGGCCGCGCTCCTGCTCGCCTGCTTCTTCACAACCACTGGAGCCGCGCTCGAGCTGCCGGAGCGGACGATCCCGTGCTGGACGCCCTCGTAGCCGACGCCGGTCGCGAGCGCGGCGCCTGCCGCGATCGCCGCCGCCTTCACCGCGACGCCGCCCCCGACCGCCGCGCCGCCGCCGCCGAAGAGGCCGACGAGCGACTGGGGCAGCGGGATCGCACCGAGCGCCTTCAGCGCCCCGCGCTGGGCCCGCTGGCTGCGCGCGAAGCCGGCGCAGTCGTCGCACTCGCGGAGGTGGGCGCGGAGCGCGGCCTTGTCCTTGCGCGTGAGCCGGCCGTCGAGCTGCCTCGAGATCGCCAGCTCGGCCTCGTGGCAGGTGATCCCCTCCTCGAGCTGCTCGCGCAGGGCGCGGCGCGCGCGGAAGATCAGCGTCTCGACCGCGCTCACGGTGGTGCCGAGGATCTCTGCGATCTCCTGGTAGCTGCGGCCCTCGAGCTCGCGCATCACGAGCGCCGAGCGCTGGTTGAAGGCGAGGTGGCCGAGCGCGCGGCGGATGTCCTCGGCGGAGATCGCGTCCTCGTCGACCACCGCCTCGGCGAGCTCCTCCTCGTAGACGACCTCGTTCGGCCGGCGCTGCGACTGGCGAAAACGCTGGCGGCAGACGTTGTGCGCGATCGCGATCAGCCAGTTCTGCGGTTGGCGCGGCCGCTCGCCGCGCTCCATCGCGCGGTAGGCGTTCATGAAGGTGGTCTGCGTGACGTCCTCGGCGTCGGCTTCGTTGCGGAGAACGACGAGCGCGTAGCGGTAGACGTCGCCCGCGTGCTTGCGATAAAGCCGCTCGAAAACGCGGTCGCTGTTCAGGCGCCGTGCGAGAACCGGGGTCATCTGCCCTAAAAGATGCCGGATTTCGCGGCTTCTTGCACCCCGCTGAAGGGTTACTCGAGCGGAGGCGGCGGAAGCGGCGGCGGTGGCGGCAGCGTCGGAAGCGTGATCGGCGGCGGTGGCGGCAGCTGCGGAGGTGGCGGCAAGGCCGGCAGAGTGATCGCCGGAGGGGTGACTCTTGGCACGGTGACCGGCGGCTTTACGAGCGTCTGCGGTGTGGGCGCGGTGACGCCGGCCGAGGGCTGCGGCGCGGTGGCTCCGGCGCCTGCTGTCGGGCGGGCGGGGCGCGTGACACGCCTCGAGGTTGCGACGGCGCTCCGTGGCTTCTTCGTCTGGCCCGTCGCGTTGCCTGGCCGTGCGGCTGTGCGTTTCGTCGCGGGCGAGTGCTTCGCCTCGGCGGGTTGTACCTGCGAGGCCCGAGCCTGCGGAAGCTTCGGGGCCGTGACGGCCTCGACGCTCTTGTAGCCGACCCCCGCGGTGACCGCACCGGCGACGACGACGGCCGCAGCCTTCAGGACGAGGTCGGCGCCGGCGAGCGTCCCGCCTGCGGCGACGACGCCTCCTCCCCCGCCGAGAAACGAGCGCAGCGAGCCCGGCAGCGGCACGGTCGTGAGCGCGCCGAGCGCCCTCCGGCTGACCTGCAGTCGCCGCCGCGCCCGGAAGAGCAGCGCCTCGACCGCGCTGACGGAGACGCCGAGCACGTCGGAGATCTCCCGGTAGCTGCGGCCCTCGAGCTCACGCATCACGAGCGCCGCGCGCTGGTTGAAGGAGAGCTGCGCGAGCGCGGCAAGGACCTCGCCGAGATCCGCGCGCTCGTCGTCCGGCGCCGCGGGCTCCGGCGCCTCGTCCAGGGCCACCTCGCGCGGGCGGGCACCGGCCTGCCGCCAGCGCATGCGGCAGACGTTGTGCGCGATCGTGATCAGCCAGTTGTGCGGCTTGCGCGGTCGCTCTCCCCGTTGGAAGGCGCGGTAGGCGTTGAGGAACGTCGTCTGGGTGACGTCCTCCGCGTCGGCCGGGTTCGCGAGGACGGCCAGCGCGTACTGGTAGACCTCGCGCGCGTGACGGCGGTAGAGCTGCTCGAACGAGCGCTCGTCGGACTCGATCCCGAGCGCCCGTCGGCGCAGGCGGTTAGGCGCGCGAGATGCCTCCACGTTGTCTGCAACGGCAGCGGCGCCGTTGCGGATACGGCCTACGCGCTCGCCGCGGCGCGCTTGCGGTTGGGCAGGTGGATCGCGCGGCCGAGCGCCACGAGACCGGCTTCCTTGATCGCCTCGGAGAGCGTGGGGTGCGCCGCCATCCCGTCTGCGACCGTCTCGACCGTCGCCTCGGCGTCGAGCGCGACCGTTCCCGCCTCGATCAGGTCGGTCACGTGCGGGCCGACCATGACCAGGCCGAGCAGCTCGCCGTAGCGCGTCTCGTGGATCGACTTGACCCAGCCGACGGTCTCGTTCTGCATCACCGCGCGCGCGTTGGCGACCCACGGGAACACGCCGACCGCGACCTCGTCCCCGTGCTGCTCGCGCGCCTCGGCCTCGGTGAGGCCGACGCTCGCGATCTCGGGGTCGGTGTAGATCGGGCGCGGGACGCCGCGGTTGTCGACGACCGCCTCGTGCCCCATCGCGTTCTCGGCCGCGACCTCGCCCTCGCGGAACGCGGTGTGCGCGAGCTGCCAGTAGCCTGCGCAGTCCCCGACCGCGTAGATGTGCGGCACCGTCGTGCGGCGGTGCTCGTCGGCGGCAATGCCCTTGCGCCGGTCGTACTCGACGCCGATCTGCTCGAGCCCGAGGTTCTCGACGGTCGGGCCGCGACCCGTCGAGACGAGCATCAGGTCGGCCTCGGTGCTCTCGCCGCCGTGGTGGACGCGCAGGCCGGAGCCGGTGTCCTCGACGCGGTCGCAGGTGGTCTCGAGGTGGAGCGTGATCCCACGGCGCCCGAACTGCTTGGCGAGCTCCTTGGCGGCGTCGGCGTCCTCCTGCGGGATCAGGCTGGGGAGCATCTCGACGATCGTCACCTCGGAGCCGAAGCGACGGAAGATCGAGGCGAACTCGCAGCCGATGATGCCGCCGCCGAGCACGACCAGCCGGCGCGGCACCTCGGTCTGGGCGAGGAGGCCGGTCGAGTCGACGCAGCGCGGCGAGTCGAGGCCGTCGATGGGCGGGCGCAGCGGGAACGAGCCGGTCGCGACGATCGCCTGCTTGAAGCTGACCGGCTCGCCGCCTTCGACCTGGATCGTGTTCGCGTCGGAGAAGCGGCCGGTGCCCTTGACCCACGCGACCCCGTTGGCCTTGAAGAGGCTCGCGACGCCCTGCGTCATCTGCTTCACGACGCCGTCCTTCCACTGGTTCGCGGTCGCGAAGTCGAGCGTCGGCTCACCGACCTGGACGCCGAGCTTCGCGAAGGTCTCCTCCGCCTCCTTGATCGCGAACGCGGTCTGCACCCAGGCCTTCGTCGGGATGCAGCCGACGCGTAGGCAGGTGCCGCCGAGCTCGGGCTCCTTGTCGATGCAGACCGTCTTGGCGCCCAGCTGTGCGGCGCGGATCGCCGCCGTGTAGCCGCCGGGGCCGCCTCCCAGGACGGCAACGTCACATTCCATCGTCGGTTCCTCTCGTCGCTTCGGGTCGGGCGCGATCCTAGCGAGGGTGGGTCGCGCCGGGCGGCGCTCGTCCCCTGTGGATGCACGGTCACCGTTCAGGCACGAAGTCGTCACACATCCGTGACGATTTCGGGGATACGCTCACAACCGGGGGCAAGCGGCCGAAGGCCACCCGGGGGAACTGGTTTCTCGGGCGCGCGTGAACCTTTATCCGCTCGTCGCGTGGCTCAGCGCAGGTTGCAGCGCATCGTCAGGCCGCCGTCGTCTTCGTCGGCCGACGCGAAGCCGTGCCGCTCGTAGAGGCCGATCGCGGGGCTTCCCTTCTCCACGCTCAGGCTGATCGCCGCGTGGCCGTCGGCCCGGGCCTGCGCGAGCAGAGCCTCCAGCAGCTCGGAGCCGAGGCCGCTGCCGCGCTTGCTCGGGACGACCGCGATCGACAGCTCCGGCGTCTCCTCGTCGACGAACCCGTAGCCGGCGTTCTCTGGCCCGAACAGCCGGTACCACGCGGCGCCGACCCGCTGGAAGTCCTGGATCCCGATCAGCGCCGTGTCCCCGGGCCGCCCCCAGCGCTCGACGTACCGCTGCACGGGCGGCTCGCCCGTCGAAGAGACACGGTCGACGCGCCAGTAGTAGGCGTGACGCAGCATGTCGCGCATGAAGGGGACGTCCTGCGGCCCGCCCGGCCGGATCACGACAGGTCCTCGGCGAGCTGGAGGCGGTTGCCGTCGGGGTCGAACACGTCGAGCAGCCGCATCGCCCCGTGCAGCTCGAGCACCGTGCCGACCTCCGCGCCTGCGGCCGCGAGCCGCTCGCGTTCGCCCTTCACGTCCTCGACGTCGATCGTCGCCACCTGGCCCTCGCCGTCCGCGCCGGCGTCCTCGGCCTCACCGATCGCGATCTCCGTCGCGCCTCGGTCGAGCGAGGCCCAGCGCTCCTGCTCGTCGACGAACGTCTCCGCGAAGCCGAGCACGTCCCGGTAGAACGTCCGCGCCGCATCGAGATCGGTGACCCGGTACCAGATGCGCATCGGCAGACGCTAGAGCATCAGGCCGGGCTCCTCCAGCAGCTCCTTGACCGTCTGGAGGAATCCGGCGGCGGGCGCGCCGTCGACTGCGCGGTGGTCGAAGGTCGCCGACAGCGTCAGCATCGGTCGCACCACGACCTCGCCGCCGAGCGCGACCGGCTTCTCCTCGGTTGCGCCAACCGCGACGATCGCCGCCTGCGGCGGGTTCAGCACCGCGGTGAACTGCTCGACCCGGAACATGCCGAGGTTCGAGATCGTGAAGGTCCCGTCCTCGAGGTCTGCGCGCTGAAGCTTGCCGTCGCGCGCGCGGGCGACGAGATCGGCCCGCGCGGCGGCGATCTCCGCCAGGCGCAGCCGCTCCGCCCCGCGGATGACCGGAACGACCAGCCCCTGCGCCGTCGCGACCGCGATCCCGACGTTCGCCGTCGGGAAGAGCAGGATCGCGTCGTCCGTCCACTGCGCGTTCACCTCGCGGTGGCGCATCAGCGCGGCAGCGCACACCTTCGCCAGGACGTCGGTGACCGTCGTCTTCGGGCCCTCCTCGTCCTCGCGCAGGCGCGCGACGAGCGCGTTCGCGCGGCTCATGTCGACCGACGCCTGCAGTTGGAAGACCGGGATCTGCCACGCCTCGGTCAGGCGGCGCGCGATCGTCCTGCGGATGCTCGTCAGCTCGCGGCTCTCGACCTCTCCTGCCGGCGCCGCGCCGGCGGTAGGCGCGACGGCGCGGACATCGGCCCGCTCGACGTCCTCGGCGACGATCCGCCCCTCTGGTCCCGTCCCGGCGAGCGACGCGAGGTCGATTCCGCGCTCACGCGCGATCCGGCGCGCCAGCGGCGAGGCCTTGACCCGGCCCCCGTCGCGCTCCGCGGAGACCTGCTCGCCTACCTGGGAGTTCTCCGCCGAGGCCTCTCGGCCGCGCTCGCGCTCGGGCTCGCGGGCCGGCGCCTGCGACGGTGCCTCGACGGTTCGGACGTCGCTCTCCGCGGATCCCGGCGGCGGCTCCTCCTCCGGCACGTCCTCGCCTTCCTCGCCGATGACCGCGATCGTCCCGCCGACAGGGACCTCGCCCTCCTGCACCGCGATCCGCAGCAGCACGCCCGAGGCGTCGGCCTCGACCTCCTGCGTCACCTTGTCGGTGTCGAGCTCGTAGAGCGGCTCGCCCTTCTCGACCTGCTCGCCCTCGGCCTTGAGCCACTTGACGATCGTGCCCGACTCCATGCCCTGGCCCAGGCGCGGGAGCTTGATCTCGCTAGCCACGCGCGACCGTCCGCTTGACCGCCTCGAGCACGTCGGCGGCGTGCGGCACGACGTATTCCTCCATCACCGGCGCGAACGGCAGTGGCGCGAACTTCGCGCCAACCCGCTGGATCGGCGCGTCGAGCCAGTCGAACGCCTGCTCCTGCACGACGGCCGCGATCTCCGCGCCGAAGCCCATCCGCGTCACCGCCTCGTGCGCGACCACGCAGCGGTTCGTCTTCTTCACCGATGCGATCAGCCCGTCGAGGTCGAGCGGCTGCAGCGTCCGCGGATCCCACACCTCGACTGAGACGCCCTCCGGCTCCGCCTGCTCCGCGGCCTTCAGCGCCTCGTGCACGAGGCGGCCCGTCGCGACGACCGTCACGTCGGCCCCCTCACGGTGCACGCGCCCCTTGCCGAGCGCGATCGGCTCGAGCTCGTCGGGCACAGCTTCCTTGATCCCGTAGAGCGTGCGGTGCTCGAAGAAGAGCACCGGGTTGTCGTCGTAGATCGCCGACCAGAGCAGGCCGCGCACGTCGGCCGGGGTCGAGGCGAAGACCACCTTCAGCCCGGGGACGTGCACGAACCAGGCCTCGAGCTGCTGCGCGTGCTGGGCGCCCGGCGACCAGCCCGCGCCGCCCTGCGTGCGGATCGTCAGCGGCACCTTCAGCTGCCCGCCGGACATGTAGCGGTGCTTGGCCGCCTGGTTGACGATCTGCTCCATCGAGACCGTCAGAAAGTCCTCGTACATGACCTCCACGACCGGGCGCATGCCCTGCATCGCCGCGCCGATCCCGGCGCCGACGATCGCGATCTCCGAGATCGGCGTGTTTCGGACTCGGTCGGAGCCGAACTCGTCGAGCATCCCCATCGTGACGCCCATCGAGCCGCCCATCTCGGCGATGTCCTCGCCCATGATGAAGATGTCGTCGTCGGCCCGCATCGCCTGCGCGAGCGCGTCGCGGACGGCCTCGCGGTAGCTCAGCTCAGGCATCCTGGCGCTCGTCAGGCATAGATGTTCTTGAGGGCGTCCTCTGGCCTGGGATCCGTGCCGGCCTTGGCGAACTCGACCGCGGCCTCGACGAGCTCCTGCACCTCGCGGTCGTCGGCCTCGAACTCCTCGTCGGAGACGCCCAGCTTCTCGCGCAGGAGCGTGATCGGGTCGCGCGTCTCCTGCAGCTCCTTGAGCTCCTCCTTGTCGCGGTAGACCTGCGGGTCGCCGATGTAGTGGCCGACGAGGCGCTCGGTCTCGACGTGGAGGAAGACGGGGCCCTTGCCGTCGCGCGCGTGCTTGAGCGCGCGCGAGGCGACGCGGTGCACCTCCTGCACGTCCTGGCCGTCGACCTTCATCACCTTCATCCCGAACGCGTCCGCGCGCTTGCTGAGGTCGCGGATCGGCGAGTGCTGCGACTCCGGGGTGGACTCGGCCCAGTGGTTGTCCTCGAGCACGAAGACCGCCGGCACCTGCCACAGCTGGGCGAGGTTGAGCGACTCGTGAAAGGTGCCGATGTTCGTCGCCCCGTCGCCGAAGAACGCGACCGCGACCCGCGGCTCGCCGCGCAGCTTGAACGCGAGCGCGGCGCCGGCGATCGCCGGCAGCCCGCCGCCGACGACGGCGTTCGCGCCGAGGTTCCCGCGCTCGACGTCGTAGAGGTGCATCGAGCCGCCGTAGCCGTGCGAGCAGCCCTCGAGCTTCCCGTACAGCTCCGCCATCACCGCGTTCGGATGCGTCCCGCGCGCGAGCGTATGCCCGTGCGCGCGGTGCGTGGAGGCGAAGACGTCGCCGTCCTCCATCGCCTGGCAGACGCCGACCGCGACCGCCTCCTGGCCGATCGCGACGTGCAGGAAGCCGGGCAGCTCGCCCGCGCGGAAGCGCTCCTCCACTTTCTCCTCGAAGCGCCTGATCAGGAGCATCTCGCGCAGGAAGTCGCGCAGCCGCTCCTCGGACAGACCCCGTTTCGCCTCGACCTTGGCCACGAGCCTGAGTTTATGCTCCGGCTCGTGGCACTCGTCGACCAGTGGCGGGCGATCGAAGACGGCCTGCCGGAGGGGTGGGACGAGGGCCGGCTGCGGCTGATCGTCACCGACCGCGGGCGTGCCGAGCGCGCCGCGGCGCTGCTCGCACCCGCGAACGCCGGACGCCATGGAAGCTTCGTCACCTTCGACGTGCACCGGCGCGGCGGCGGCGTGTCGCCGAACCTCTTACAGCGGTTGCTGGCACGCCTCGACGCCGAGCGGATCGCGGGCATGCTCGACCTCGTGCGCGTCGACGAGGCGGCGACTGCCGACGCCCAGACGGAGGCGACGCTGGCCGCGCAGTGGGAGCAGCTCTCCGCGACGCTGCCCGCCGACTGGAGCGACCTCTACGTCGAGCTGGAGCTTCGCTCGACCGACCACCTCGAGCGCGGAGCGCTACTCATCGCACCGGTGAATCCCGCCCGCACGCCGGGCCGGACCGCCTACCGCTTCCGCGTCGCGCGCCTCTTCGGCTACGGCGCGTCGGCCGAGATGGCGCGGCGCTGCTTCGAGCGGCTCGACGAGGAGGGCATCCGCGGCACGTTGCGCATCCTGCGCGCACTCTCGGACACGAAGCCGGTCTACACCCAGGGCCCGGTCTGGTACGTCGGCGGCCGGGCCGTCTGAGCGTGGCCGACCCCGTCTCCTGGTTCGTGATCGAGCGCGGCTGGGAGGTCGCGGGCAGCGACGGGAGCAAGCTCGGATCGATCGAGGAGACCGTCGGCGACTCCTCGCGCGACATCTTCGACGGGCTCGCGGTCGGGACCGGCCTGCTCAGCAAGCCGCGCTACGTGCCCGCCGAGCTCGTGCACGAGATCGTGGAGGGCTGCGTCCGGCTCTCGATCGGCAGCAGCGAGTTCGAGCGGCTCGACGCCTACGAACCGCCGCCCTCCGGGCGCGTCCGGACCTAGCCGATTGCACCGGCGAGCTCGCGCGCGACGGAGCGCGCGTCGCCAGGGCCGCGGGTGATCACGAGGCACGTATCGTCCCCGGCCAGCGTTCCCACGATCTTCGGATGTTCGAGCCGGTCGAGCGCCCGCGCGATCGCCGGCGCCGAGCCCAGCTCCGACTGCACCACGACGATGCTCTGCGCCGCCGTCGCCCGCAGGCCGAACTGGCGCAGCACGCCGTTCAGCGACTCCCGCGGATCGCTCCGCGAGGCGCGGCCGGGGAGTACGTAGCGCGGCCTCCCGAGGGTGTCGCTCGTCTTCTCCAGGCGCAGCTCGCGGATGTCGCGCGAGACCGTCGCCTGCGTCACCGGGCAACCTGCCTTCGCGAGCGCTTCGGCGAGCTCGAGCTGGCTGCCGATGCGGCGGCGGGAGACCACGCTCGCGATCAACCGTTGCCGCTCGGCCTTCGGGAGCGGGCGCGCCTCTGGTTCCACGGAGTTACAGTAGCTCCCAGGTTTGGCCGAATCATCGTCAGGCAACGACCCCGGCATGCTGCGCAAGCTGCTTTGGAGCGGTCTCTACGCGGGCCTCGCCGCGGGCGCCACGATGGCCGCCCGCCGCGCGGCGTCGCAGATCTGGCGCGTCGCCACGGGCGAGCCGCCGCCGGTGAAGAAATGATGAAGGTTGACCTGCTCGTCGAGCGCGGAGCGACGCGCCTGCAGGAGCTGGCCGACCGCGCCGCGGCCCGCGGGGACGGCATCGGCGAGTGGCTCTCGGAGGAGCTGCGCAACGACGCGGCCTTCCTGCGCAAGCTGAAGCCGAGCCTGGTGAAGGCCCGTGCGACGCGCAACGGCGCGACGAACGAGGCATCGGCGAACCCGGAGCCGGAGGCTCCGCCGCCCGCCCCACCCCCGCAGACGCCGGTCGCGGAGTCGCAGCCCACGGAAACCCAGACCGCGCCGCCGCCGAAGCCGAAGCCGAAGAAGAAGCCGAAGAAGCGCCGCGGCGGCCCACCGCCGGTGGTGATCGTCGGCGCGGCGCTCGTCGTCGGGATCGTGCTCGCGAAGATCATCGACTGGAGAGGCCATGCACACCCCAGAGACTGAACACGACTCCCCCGGTCTCGGCACCAGCGCCAAGGGCGTCGCCGAGCACGCGAGCGCACTGGTCCGGCTGGAGATGGAGCTCGCAGCGCTCGAGCTCAAGCGGAAGGCCTCCCAGCTCGGAATCGGGATCGGCCTCGCCATCGGCGCGGCGCTGTTCCTGCTGTACGCGCTCGGCTTCGGGCTGGCGACGATCGCGGCGGGGATTGCGACGGCGCTGCCCTGGTGGGCCGCCCTGCTGATCGTGACCGTCGGCATCCTGCTGGTCGCGGCGATTCTTGGGCTGCTGGGCAAGCGCCTGATCGACAAGGGGACGCCGCCGCTCCCGGAGCAGGCGATCACGGAAGCGAAGCGCACCACGGAGGCGCTGAAGCACAATGGCGGGAGCTAACGGACGCACGCCGGAACAGGTCCGCCGAGACATCGAGGCGGAGCGGGAGCGACTCGCCGGCGCCGTGGACGACCTGCGCGCCGGCATGGACGTGAACACGATCCTGAAGGACAAGCTGCCGATCGCAACGGCCGCGGCCCTCGGGGTCGGGTTCGTCGTCGCGGGCGGGATCGGCGCGACGATGCGCCTGATCATGCGCCGCGGCCGCGAGGGCACGGAGAAGGCCCGCTTCGGCCCGTTCTCCCTCGTCGACCGCGACTGACGGCTACGCCGCCGGCGTGACCATGAACGCCCGGCGCAGCCTCTTGTGCGCGTCGGAGCGGAAGGTGTGCTTGCCGGCCTTCAGCTTCAGCGTCCAGGTGACGGCGCCGCGGAACTTGACCCCGGTCTTCTTGTTCACGCCCGGGCCGAGCAGGTGGAAGTTGTCGGCCTTCGTCGCGTCTCTGATGGTGAGCCGGTACTTGCCTGCCTTCAGCGTCTTCACCGCAGCGCCCGAGGCCGTCTTCAGCGAGATCGTCCGCTTCGGTCCAACCTTGCCGTTCAGCCTCTTCGGCGCCGGCGGCGGCGGCCCGACGTTGAACGAGCCCTTCATGAGGGTCGGGTGCGCGTCGCACTTGTACCTGTAGACGCCGTCCACGAAGGTCACGTCCCAAGTAACGGTCGTGTTGTCGAACGCCGAGGCCTTGTCGATCCCGGGGCCGGTGAGGTGGAAGTTGTGCTCCTGCGCCGGCGAGAGGTTCCTGATCGTGATCGAGTAGTCGCCGGGGTCGAGCTGCGTGACATTCCGGCCATTGGCGTCGACGAGCTTGATCGTGAAGCCCGGGCCTACGGTCGCGCTCAGCGCGGTGCCCTTGGCGGCGGAGTGCGCGGAGCCGGGCAGCAGCACGGCGGCGAGCACGAGCGGGAGCAGCAGCAGTAGACGAAACGATGGCACGGGCAGACCCTCCTCGGCGTTCATCGTGGACACGCTAGCCCATACGCCGCGAAACCGTGAATCGGTTTCCCGCGCCTCACGATGGGCTTAAACTCACCCCGTGCTCCGGCGGAACCAGAAGGTCGAGCTGATCAAGCAGGCCCCGCTGTTTGCGAACTGCTCGAAACGTGAGCTCGAGGGGATCGCGCACCTCGCCGACGAGATCGACCTCGCCGAGGGCAAGGAGATGACGCGCCAGGGCTCACGCGGCCGAGAGTTCTTCGTCCTGCTCGAAGGCGAGGCGGACGTCACGAAGGACGGCCGCAGGATCAACCAGCTGTCGAGCGGCGACTTCTTCGGCGAGATCGCGCTCGTGTCGGACTCGCCGCGAACCGCCACCGTCACGGCGACGACACCCGTGCGGGCGCTCGTGATCACCGACCGCTCCTTCCGGCGGCTGCTCAAGGACCAGCCCGAGATCCAGAGCAAGGTGGTCGCGGCGCTGGCGGCGCGGCTGGCGCCGGAGATGCTCTAGGCGCGCAGCTCGGCGTCGAAGCGTTCCGCCAGAGCGGAGACGATCCGCTCGCGCAGCTCGGCCGCGTCCTCGTCGGTCAGCGTCCGCTCCGACGACTGGAAGCTCACGGCGAACGCGACCGACTTGCGCCCCTCCCCCACCTGCTCGCCGCGATAGACGTCGAACGGCCGCATCTCGCGCAGCTCGCCACCGGCCGCCTCGCGCGCCGCGGCCACGAGCTCCGCGGCAGCGATTTCCTCCGGGACGCTGAACGCGAGGTCCTGCCGCACCGCCGGGAACGAGACCACGTCGGTGTAGCGCACCTCCTCGCGGGCTACGTCGAGCAACCCGGCGAGATCGAGCTCGAAGGCGCCCCAGGCACCCTCGAGCACCCCCGGGTGGAGCTCGCCGACCACGCCCGCGGCCGTCGCGGCCGACTTGCCCGGGTGGAGCAGGTCGTGCTCGGCCCGCTCGAACGCCGACTCGGCCTTCAGCGCGGCGTAGAGCGCGTCGACGATGCCCTTTGCCCGCGCCCAGCCACCGTCGACGATCCCTGCGACGTGCGTCTTCTCGACCGGCAACTCGCCGTCAGGAAGGTAGACCCGCGCGACCTCGAACAGCGCGACACGGTCGGCCCCGAGCTCGACGTTGCGCCGCGCCGCCTCGACCAGGCTCGGCAGCAGGCGCGTCCGCAGTACCGCGAACTCGACGGAGATCGGCTCCGGCAGGCGCCAGGCGTTCCGACTCGCGTCGTCGGCCCGCAGCGACGGCGTGTAGGTCTCGGTCATCCCGAGGCCCGCGAGCAGGTTCTCGACGCGCCGCCGCAGCCGCTGCAGCGGCGTGAGCGCGCCGAACATCTCACGCCTGGTAGGAAGCGTGAACGGCACCGCGTCGAGCCGCCCACGCGCGACCTCCTCGACCACGTCGATCTCCCGCGTCACGTCACGAGCGCGCCAGGTCGGGGCGACCACCTCGCCGTCGCGCGCCTCGAACCCGATCCGCTCGAGCCACCCGATCTGTTCCTCGGGCGCCGTCGGGATCCCGATCACCTCGTCCACGCGCTGCGGCCGGAAGCGGATCACGGGCCGCTCGGGCAGTCCCTCGTGCACGTCGATGTGGCCGGCCCAGCTCGCGCCCGCCGTCTCGACGAGCAGCTGGGTCGCCAGGCGCGCAGCGGGCTCCGCGAGGTACGGGTCGACGCCCTTCTCCCAGCGGTTCGAGCCCTCGGTGCGCAGGCGCAGGCGCTCGGAGGTGCGGAAGATCCCGGTCGGCTCGAAGTTCGCAGCCTCCAGCAGGACCTCGGTCGTGGCCTCGCCGATCTCGGTCTCCTCACCGCCCATGATCCCGGCCAGGGCGACGGAGCGGTCGGCGTCGGCGATCATCAGGTCGTCGGGCTCGAGCTTCCGCTCGACACCGTCGAGGGTGCGGATCGTCTCGCCGCGCTCGGCCCGCCGGACGACGATCCGCCCGCCGTGCAGCGTCACCAGGTCGAACGCGTGCAGCGGGCTCCCGAGCGCGAGCATGACGTAGTTCGTCACGTCGACGACGTTCGAGATCGGGCGCATGCCGGCGTTCGTGAGCCGGGCGCGGAGCCACACCGGCGAGGGCCCCGCCTGCACGTCGCGGAAGACGCGGCCGACGTAGCGGGGGCAACCGGCGAGGTCGCGAACCTCGACCTCCACGTGTCCGTCCGGGACCGGTCCGGGGTCTGACCCCGGCCATGGCTCGAGCTCGAGGTCGTAGAGGGCCGCGACCTCGCGGGCGACGCCGTAGAGCGAAAGCAGGTCGGGGCGGTTGCCGGTCGACTCGACCAGGAGCACGTCCTCGACGAGCGGCAGCACGTCCGCGAGCGGCGTGCCCGGCTCGGTCTCCGGGAGCACCATGATCCCGGAGTGGTCGGTGCCGAGCTCGACCTCGTCCTCGGCGAGGATCATCCCGTCCGAGAGCTCGCCGCGCACCTTCCGCTGCTCGAGCTGCAGACCGCCGGGAAGCCGTGCCCCGGGTAGCGCCACTGCGACCGTCGCGCCCGTGCCGAAGTTCCAGGCGCCGCAGACGATCTGCCGCGGCTCGCCCTCGCCGAGGTCGACGCGGCAGAGCTGCAGCCGGTCTGCGTTCGGGTGCTTGGCGGCATCGACGACCCGACCGACGCGGAAGAGCCCGAGGTTGCCGTCCTCGTCGGGCACGCCTCGGCGCTCGATCCCCTCCACCTCGGCGGACGAGACCGAGAGCCGGTCGGCCAGCTCGGGCAGCGGCATCTCGATCGGGACGTAGTCCCGCAGCCAGGAGACCGGAACGCGCATCAAAACTGCGTCAGGACCCGGAGGTCCCCCTCCCAGAGCGCGCGGATGTCGGGGAAGTCGTACTTCAGCTGCGCAACGCGCTCGATCCCGCAGCCGAAGGCGAAGCCGCTCCATTCCTCGGGGTCGATGCCGACGTTCTCGAACACCCGCGGGTCGACCATCCCTGAGCCGCCCATCTCGATCCAGCCCGAGTAGCGGCAGGTGCGGCAGCCCGAGCCGCCGCAGATCCCGCAGGAGACGTCGGGCTCCATCGAGGGCTCGGTGAACGGGAAGTAATGCGTACGGAAGCGGACGCGCCGATCGGGGCCGAAGATCGCACGCATCAGATGGAGCAGCGTCCCCTTCAGGTCGGCGAGAGTGAGGCCGCGGTCGACGGCCAGGCCCTCGAACTGGTGGAAGATCGGGTAGTGCGTCGCGTCGATCGCGTCACGGCGGTAGCAGCGGCCGATCGAGACCATGTAGATCGGCGGCTCGCGCTCCTCCAGCGCGTGGATCTGGCTCGGCGAGGTCTCGGTGCGCAGCAGCCGGCCCTCGTCGAAGAAGAACGTCGCTCGGTGCGAGCGCGCCGGGTGCCACGGGTCGAAGGCGAGCTTGTCGAAGTTGTACTCGGTCGTCTCGACCTCGCGGTCGTCGCGGATCTCGTAGCCGAGGCCGAGGAACGCGTCCTCGATCTGGCGCCGCGCCTGCGTGATCGGATGCAGGTGCCCGAGCGGGAGCTCGTCGCCGGGGAGCGTGACGTCCACGACCTCCTCGGTGAGCGCGCGGTCGAGCGCGGCACGCTCCAGCTCCGCGCGGCGCGCGTCGAGGGCAGCCTCCAGCGTGGCCCGCAGCGTGTTGAGCGTGATCCCGGTCTCGCGGTCGCGCACCGCCCGCAGCGCCTGCGCCAGGTCGCTCTTCCGGCCCAGGTAGCGCACGCGTGCGTCGTCGAGCTCCGCACCGCCCGTCGCGGCCGCGATCGCGCTCTGCGCTTGGTTTTCGTACTCCTGCCAGTCCACGCGGCGACTGTATCGGTCGTAGCATCGCGCGTGAGATGAGCTGGGACGAGCGCTTCGCCGACCGCTATGACGAGTGGTCGGCAGAGATGACGGAGGACGTTCCGTTCTACGTCGAGCTCGCCCGCGAGACGGAGGGGCCGCTGGTCGAGCTGGCCGTCGGCAGCGGCCGCGTGGCGATCCCCGTGGCGCAGGCGACGGGCCGGCCGCTGCTCGGGATCGACACCTCGCCCGCGATGCTCGCCCTGGCGCGGGAGCGGGCTGCGGCCGCCGGGGTCGAGCTGGAGCTACGCGAGGGCGACATGCGCGAGCTCGAGCTCGACGAGCCCGCGGGCCTCGTCTACTGCCCCTTCCGCGGCCTGCTGCACGTGCCGACCTGGGCCGACCGTCGCCGCGTCTTCGAGCGCGTCGCCTCGGCGCTGCGGCCGGGCGGGCGCTTCGCCTGGAACGCCTTCGCGTTCGACCACGCGATCGCCGCGCGGCTGGACGGGCAGCACCATCAGGAGCCGGTTCCGCACGCGCTGCGCTACGCGGTCGGCGACAACCGCATCGACATCACGCTGGACGGCGGCGGCACCTCGTCGCTCTGGTGGGCGACGAAGAACGAGTGGCTCGGGCTGATCGACGTCGCCGGGCTCGAGGTCGAGGCGCTCTACGGCGACTTCGACCGGCGGCCGTTCGACGACGGGTCGCGCGAGTACGTCTGGGTGACCCGACGGCCGGCATGAGCGCGTACGACTCGATCGCTCGGATCTACGACCCGTGGAGCGAAAGCGTCACCGAGGACGTGGCGTTCTACGTCGAGGAGGCGCAGCGGGCCGGGTCGACGGTGGTCGAGCTCGCCGTCGGCACGGGCCGGATCGCGGTACCGACCGCGGCGGCCGGGGTGCGCGTGATCGGCGTCGACTCCTCGCCTGGCATGCTCGAGGTGTGCCGTGAGCGCGCGGATCTGGCTGGCGTGGCCGACCTCCTCGACCTGCGCCTCGGCGAGCTCGAGGCGCCGCCGGTCGAGGAGCGGGTCGCGCTGGTGACGTGCCCGTTTCGCTCGTACCTGCACCTGCTCGACGACGCGACGCGACTCCGCGCGCTGCATGCGGCCTACGAGCTGCTCGTTCCGGGCGGACGCCTGGTGTTCGACGTGTTCGCCCCCGGCGCCGACGACATCGCCGATACGCACGCCCGCTGGCTCGAGCGCGAGCCGGGGATCTTCGAGCGCGCCGACTGGGACTCGCGGGCGCGGACGCTCACCCTCTCGGTTCGCGGCGAGAGCGGCGAGGCGAGCTTCGTGCTGGCCTGGCTCTCGAACGACGAATGGCGCGCGCTGCTGGAGCGAGCGGGCTTCCAGGTCGTCGCGTGCTACGGCTGGTTCGACCGCCGGCCCTTCAGCGGCGGCGAGGACACGGTCTGGGTCGCGAGGAGGCCGACCTAGACGAGCTCGACGCCGTCGCCCACGGCGACCTCGCCGGGCTCGACCACGCGGGCCAGCATGCCGCGCTTGCCCTGGAGCTCCGCCCGCAGGCCCTCGCGCAGCTCGTCCATGCGGTTACATGGGTCGCAGACCATCGTGATCTCGAAGACGGCCTCGTCGCCGACGCGGACGCGCTGGCCGATCGGCCACTGCTCGACGTCGGTGCCCTCGACGGTCAGGTTCTCGCGGATAGCGCCCGGCTCGACGCCGACCGACTCCAGGTGCTCCGCCGAGACGAACAGCACCTCGCGCTTGGGCGGATTCGCATGGGCACAGCCCTCGAGGCCTTCGCCGGGGATCGCACGGCGCCGCTCGTGGGGCACCGAGCGCCCGGTGTTGCGCCCCGGAGAGGTCCAGACCCCGGTGATCGTCGGCATCGCGGGCATCCTACCCACGACGCCAGCTGCCCCAACCCTCGTGCGGCGGCCGCCGTCCGTCCTCGACGTTCCAGTACTCGCGCAGGTCGAAGCAGCGCCCGTCTGGCGCGAACTGCAGCAGCAGGCAGCCGGGGAGCGTGACCGCGCCGTCCTCGTCGTCGTCCATCGTCGTCCACCACTCGACGGCGACGACGTTGCCGTCGACCACCGGCGCGCCCATCCGCACCTCGACGCCCCGCTGCGTCCCCGCCGCACGCTGCCAGTAGGCGCGGATGCCCTCGTGGCCGAGGCTCGGCTCTCGAAACGGCGACGAGCGGTACGACGCATCCTCGGTGAAGAGCGTCAGCAGCAGCTCGTCGTCGTTCTCCTCCCACGCGCGGCGGTAGCCCTCGATCCAGTCAGCCAGCTCCATGCGTCCGCCGCCAATCGTAGAGCGCGATCGTGCCGGCCATCGCGACGTTCAGCGACTCGGCGTGGCCGGAGAGCGGGATCGTCGCGCTTGCCGCGCAGACCGCAACGACGTCCTCGGGGAGCCCCTCCCGCTCCGAGCCGAGCACGAAGCGCGAGAGCGACGGGTCGACCTCCGAGAGCGGCGGCGCGCCGTGCGCGACGAGCGCAACCGCGCCCTCCGCCGAGAAGTCCGTCAGCGGAACGCGGAAGATCGACCCGGTCGAGGCCCGCAGCGCTTTCGGCCCGAAGGGGTCGGCGCAGCCGGGCGAGAGTGCGAGGGAGGCGCCGAAGGCATCGCAGGCGCGTGCCAGCGTCCCGACGTTGCCGGGGTCGCCGATGCGCCACAACTCGAGCCCGAGCCGTCGCGACTCGCGCCCGGGCCGCGCCGAGCGGAAAACGCCGATCACGCGCGGCGCGTGGCCGAGCGTCGAGACCTCGGCCAGCAGGTGCGAGGCGACCTGCTCGGCCCGCAGCTGGAGCCCCGGCGCTCGCGCCGCATCGACCAGCGCGAAGTCGAGCTGCCACCCGTTATCCAGCGCCGCGGCCACGAGATCCTCGCCCTCCGCGGCGAAGAGACCGAGCTTCTCGCGCTGCCGCCGCGAGCCGAGCTTCCGCACGGTCTTCAGCTTCGGGTTGTCGCGCGAGCTGATCACGAGCGCCACCGGATCCAGTTGCCGTGAAAGTCACAGCGCAGCAGGAAGCGCCGCTCGCCACCGGGCCAGAGCGCAACCTCGAGCTCGTAGCTGTCGTCCCGGTCCTCCTCCCGTTCCTCGACCGCGCGCGTCGAGACCCAGCCCAGGGCTCCCTCGCCGCCCGCGTTCTCGAGCAGCGAGCGGAGCTCGGCCCGCCGCTCCGGGCCGATGTACCCCGTCGAGGCGGTCTGGAAGACGACGGTCAGCGCGTCCTCGTCTCGGTCGGCGAGCACCGCGGGCAGCAGCTCGACGTAGTCGCCCCGGACGAGCGTCGGCGGCTCGCGCCGCAGGATCGCGATCGCCTGCCTCAACCGCTGCGCCCGCTCCACGCGGCCGGGCCAGATGAACGCGTGCAGCAGCCGCGCGCCGTGGTCGGTCGTGACGTCGACGGGCTCGAGATCGATGCCGAGCCGCCGCCGCACCGCTACAGGGCGCTCCAGGACGTCGCTCGGCACCGGTGCGTACTCGACTCCGGTCAGGGTCAGATCCGAGCTGCCCCACCTACCGGCCCGGTAACGGTAGGCGTAGCGATCCCAGAGCAGGTTCAGCCCCGCCGAGGGGCCGAGCTCGACCAGGTCGAGGGCCGAGGCGCCGTGCTCGCCGGCCAGCAGCAGGAACGCCGGCAGCAGCGCGTAGCACCGCTGCACCTCGTTCGTCTGTACCCCCTGCTCGCGTACGAAACGTGCGAGGAAGTCGCGCCGCGCAGCCAGGGCTGCACGGAAGTCGTCCCACTCGCCGGAGAGCGCATACGGCTCGATCCCCGCGAGCTCGAGGTAATGCACCCCGCCGAAGAGCCGCAGGGGAACGTCCCAGCTGAGCTCGTCCACGAGCTCGTCCACGAGCGGCTCGGCGACACAGCGTCGCGCCAGGTGCGCGTAGACCGGCGAACCCTGCGCGTCGAACTGCTCCGCCTGCCGGCGGAAGATCGCACCCTTGTCGACGAGCCCGCGGGCGCGGCTCTCGCCTGAGAGCCGGCGGCTCAGGCCTCGAGCGCGGCCTTGGCCTGCGCCGCAATCTTGCCGAAGGCGTCCGGATCGCTCACCGCGAGGTCGGCGAGCACCTTGCGGTCGAGCGGGATCTCGGCCTTGCGCAGGCCGGAGACGAACTGGTTGTACGAGAGCCCCTCGCGGCGCGCCGCCGCGTTGATGCGCATGATCCAGAGCCGCCGGAACGTCCGCTTCTTGTTCTTGCGGTCGCGGTAGGCGTAGACCAGCGAATGATCGACCTGCTCCTTCGCGCGCCGGTAGCTCGAGTGCTTGAGGCCCCAGTAGCCGCGCGCCTGCTCGAGCACCTTGCGGCGCTTCTTGCGCGCGTGGACGGATCGCTTGACTCGCGGCACGGCCTACCTCCCCAGCAGCTTCTTGACCTCGCGGACGTCGGACGAGTGCACGTCCTGGTCCTTGCGGAAACGCCGCTTGCGCTTAGCCGACTTCTTCTCGAGCAGGTGAGCCTTCATCCCGCGGCGGCGCAGGAGCTTGCCCGTTCCCGTCACCTTGAACCGCTTCTTCGTTGCGCTGTGTGTCTTCTGCTTCGGCATCGTCTCTCTTGACTCCCGCGTTCTTCGTCGGGCCCAAAACCATCACCATGTTGCGGCCGTCCTGGAGGGGCGGGGACTCTATCTGCCCGATCTCCTTCACATCCTCGGCCAGCCGCATCAGCAGATCACGCCCGCGCTCCGGATGGCTCTGCTCCCGGCCGCGGAACATGATCGTCACCTTGACCTTCGCGCGCTGGTTGAGGAAGCGCACGACATGCCCCTTCTTGGTGTTGTAGTCGTGGATCCCGATCTTGGGCCTGAGCTTGATCTCCTTGACGTGGACCGAAATCTGGTGCTTCCTCGCGAGCTTGGCCTTCTGCTCCTGCTCGTAGCGGTACTTCCCGTAGTCCATCACCTTCGCCACGGGCGGATCGGCCTGCGCGGCGACCTCGACGAGGTCGAGGTTCTTCCCCCACGCGTACTCGCGCGCCTCGTTCGTGTCCTTGACGCCGATCTGCGAGCCGTCGTCGTCCACCAGGCGCACCTTCGGCGCGCGGATCATCTCGTTGATTCGCGCCTGCGGTACCGGGGCGCGGTCGGGCTCCACGTTTCGGCGTGGTCTCAAAGGCGTGTCACCAAGCTCTCGTTTCCTCCTTCTCTACGACAAGACCGCTGCAAGCAGCGGCCCTAGATCCTCGTCCATCCGACTCGGTTGAACCTCCGGAAGCGCTCGGCTCGGGAGGTGAGGGTGGGCCCCTGCTTGTGCAGGATCACAGGGTAGCAAGGTATTCGCGCAGATCGGCCAGGCTCTTCGTCGACTGCTCTCCCCCGCGCTCGCGCACGGACAGGGCGTCGTCCGACTCCTTGTCGCCGAAGACGATCGTGACCGGGATCTTCTCCACCTCGGCATCGCGGATCCGTTTGCCGACGGTCTCGTCCCGCTCGTCGACTTCGACCCGCAGGCCCTCGAGCTTCGCGGCGAGCTCGTGGGCGGCGTCGCGGTGCGCCTCCCCGACCGGCAGCACGCGGACCTGCACCGGCGCGAGCCAGAACGGGAACGCGCCGGCGTAGTGCTCGATCAGGATCCCAATGAAGCGCTCGAGCGAGCCGAAGAGTGCACGGTGGATCACGTACGGCCTGTGCTCCGCGTTGTCCTCACCCATGTAGCTGAGCCCGAAGCGCGCGGGCATCTGCGAGTCGAGCTGGATCGTCCCCATCTGCCAGGAGCGCCCGAGCACGTCCGTCATGTGCAGGTCGATCTTCGGCCCGTAGAAGGCTCCGTCGCCCTCGTTCACCGTGTACTCGATCGCTCGGCGCTCGAGCGCCGAGCGGAGCGCGTCCTCGGTGAAGTCCCACTCCTCGTCGGTTCCGAGCTTGTTGTCGGGCCGCGTCGAGAGCTCGAAGCGCGCCTCCATGCCGAACAGGTCGTAGAGGTAGGCGGCGAAGTCGAGGCACCCGAAGATCTCGTCCTCGATCTGCTCGGGCGTGACGAACATGTGCGCGTCGTCCTGGGTGACGTGCTGGACGCGCAGCAGGCCGTGCAGCGTCCCCGCGCGCTCGTTGCGGTGCAGCGTCGACGACTCCGCGTAGCGCAGCGGCAGGTCGCGGTAGCTGCGCAGGCCGCTGCCGAAAAGGAGCATGTGGCCCGGGCAGTTCATCGGCTTCAGGCCGAGCTCGCGCTCGCCGTAGGGCACGAGGAACATGTCGTCGCGGAACTTCTCCCAGTGCCCCGACGTCTTCCACGTCTGGACGTCGTAGAGCAGCGGCGTCTTCACCTCGACGTAGCCACGTTCGAGGTTCTCGCGGCGGCGCAGGTCCTCGAGCGCGTTCCAGATCACCATCCCCTTCGGGTGCCAGAACGGCATCCCGGGCGCGTGGTCGGAGAGGTGGAAGAGGTCGAGCTGGACGCCGAGGCGGCGGTGGTCGCGCGCGCGCGCCTGCTCGAGCTGCCCGAGGTAGGCGTCGAGATCGGCCTGGTCGTAGAAGGCCGTCCCGTAGATCCGCGTCAGCTGCTTGTTGTGCTCGTCTCCGCGCCAGTACGCGCCGGCCAGGCCCGTGAGCTTGACCGCCTTGATCGGCTTCGAGTCCTGCAGGTGGGGGCCGCGGCAGAGGTCGGTGAACTCGCCCTGCGTGTAGAGGGTGATCTCGCCTTCCGCGGTGTCTACGAGCTCGACCTTGTACTCCTCGCCCTGTTCGGCGAAGAGGCGTTTGGCCTCCTCGGCTGCGATCTCCTCGCGATTCCAGGAGCGGCCCTCGGCGAGCTCCTTGCGGATCTCCTCCTCGATCCGCTCGAGCGCCTCCTCGCCGATCGGCTCCGGGAACTCGAAGTCGTAGTAGAAGCCGTTCTCGATCGGCGGGCCGATCGCGATCTTCGTGCCGGGATAGAGCCGTCGGACGGCCTCGGCGAGCAAATGCGCGGTCGAGTGACGCAGCACGTAGAGCGCGTCCGGGTCCTGCGTGTCGCGCGTGGTCAGGATCTGGATCTCGTGCCCGTCCTCGAGCGGCGCTCGCAGGTCCTGGACGCTGCCGTTCGAGCGCACCAGGACAGCCTGCTCGGCGAGCTTCGGGCCGATCGCGCGCGCGGCGTCGAGGCCGGTCGCGCCGTCGGGAAGTTCGAGTTCCGAGGAGTCGGGAAGGACGATCTTCATGTCAGAGCAGGATACTTCGCACCCTCGCGACGACGACCGCAACGACGAGCTGGACGAGTCGCCCGCGCCGAACCCCGAAGAGCGCGACACGAACGCCGCGGACGACCCGCAGGCCGACTAGTCGTCGCCCTCTACGGCCGCCTTCAGCTCGGCCGGGCACTTGAGCCAGTAGCTCTCGCGCAGCCACTCGAGCGCCGCGTCGAGCGACTCCTCGTCCGTAACCGCCGCGGTCACCCAGCCGTAGCGGCCGACGTGGCTCGCCGTGCGCACGTACGGGAGCAGGTGGGCGATGTCGCGCTCCTCCGCGGTCAGCTTGACGGTCACGTCGACCGACTCGTCCCGCGTGACCATCCAGCCGAAGACCTTGTTCTGGCCGACCTTGAAGACCGGGAAGTCGCCCCACGGCCGATCCTCGTAGGCCTCGGGGAACGAGAGCGCAAGCTGGGTGATCCGCCGCTCGATCGTCGCCGTGCGCACCGGCGCATTCTCACCGTTTCGCGCCGCCTCGCGCCGGGAAACCGAATCTGACTCGAAATCGAAACGGAAGGAGCCGCATGGCGAAGAGCATCAGCGAGGTCATGTCCGCCAACCCCTGCTCGGTCGAGGCCGACAAGCCAGTCGCGTACGCCGCGCAGATGATGAAGCAGGAAGACGTCGGGCTCGCCCCGATCGTCGAGGGTGACCGCCTCGTCGGAGCCCTCACCGACCGGGACATCGTCACGCGCGTGGTCGCGGTGGGGAAGGATCCGCAGTCGGTGACCGTGCGCGAGGTCGGATCAACCGACCTCGTCACCATCGACCCGCAGCAGGACCTGGACGAGGCGCTCCGCCTGATGGCGACGAACCAGATCCGTCGGTTGCCGGTGGTCGAGGAGGACGGGCGGCTCGTCGGAATCGTCGCCCAGGCCGACGTGGCGCGCGAGGCGAACGACAAGCAGACGGGCGAGCTCGTCGGCGAGATCTCGAAGAACTGACCAGATGCCGAGCGCGAAGTCGAACGTCGAGAACGCTGGCAAGAGCTGAGCCGCAGGCGAGGCGTACACTCCGATCCATGAGCCCCGTGACGCGCACGCGCCGGGTCGGGGCGGGGTTGTCCGTCTCGCCTGTGGCGGCCGAGGCGGCCGTCGAGGCCGCCCGCCAGACACATGGCTTGCTCGACGCCGCCCCGGTCGACCTCGCGTTCCTCTTCCTCTCGGCCGAGCACTTCGCGGCCGGCGGGGAGGCTCTGGCGGCCGTCGAGGACGAGCTCGCGCCGCGCCACCTGCTCGGCTGCGTCGCCGAGGGCGTGGTCGCCGGCGAGCGCGAGCTCGAGAGCGGCCCGGCAGCGGCCGTCTGGGCGGCGTCGCTCCCCGGAGCGGAGATCGAGACGTTCCACAGCGTCGCCATCGGCACCGACGAGGGCGTCGCGGTCACCAGCTTCCCCGACCTCGAAGGCGCGGACCTCGTCGCACTGCTCGTCGACCCCTTCACCTTCCCGGCCGCGGGCTTCCTGACGAAACTGAACGAGGAGGAGGACCGTGCGCCGGTCGTCGGCGGACTGGCGGCCGGCGGCGGCGAGCCCGACACGCAGGCGTTGTTCGTCGACGGCGAGGTCGTCTACGAGGGCGCGGTCGGCGCGGTCGTGCGCGGCGCCCCGGTGCGCACAGTCGTCTCGCAGGGTTGCGAGCCGGTCGGCCGCGACTCCGTGATCACGAACGCGGAGGGCAACGTCGTCTTCGAGCTCGCCGGGGAGCCGGCGCTGGAGCGGCTGAAGGGCGACCTCGCGAACCTGACCGAGGACCAGCAGCACAGCGCCACGCGCGGCGGCGTCCTCGCGGGGCTCGTGATCGACGAAAATCGCGCCGAGTACCGCCGCGGCGACTACCTGATGCGCGGCCTGATCGGCGTCGACGAGGACACCGGCGCGCTTGCGATCGGAGAGCCCGTCCGCGTCGGGCAGACGCTCCGCTTCCACGTGCGCGACGCCGCGGCGGCCGACGAGGATCTGCGCGAGAACCTCGCCAACGCGATCGACGGAGACCGCGCCGCCGGCGCGCTCCTCTTCACCTGCAACGGCCGGGGCACGAGTCTCTTCGCCGCGCCCGACCACGACGCGCGCGCCGTCGGCGAGCTGCTCGGCGGCGAGGGCGTGGCGGGCTTCTTCTGCGCCGGCGAGATCGGCCCCGTCGGCGGGAAGCCGTTCCTGCACGGCTTCACCGCCACGCTGGCCGTCTTCCTCGAGAGCTAGGCCAGCTCGACGACCATGCCCTCGCGGGCGAGTGTCGGCCCGCGGCCGTTCCGGCCGGCGAGCTCGCGCGCGCGGTCCTCGAGGCGGTCGAGCGACTCGTCGGCGTGCACAGGCTCGTGGTGGAAGAGCAGCAGGCGGCGCGCACCGACGGCATCCGCATACGCGATGGCGTCGGCGACGCTGGAGTGCCCCCAGCCGATGCGCGCCTCGTACTCGTCCTCGAAGTACTGAGCGTCGTGTAGGAGCAGGTCGGCGCCCTCCGCGAGGGCGCCGCCGGAGATCCAGTCCAGCGACTTGTCCGCCCCGCCGGCAAGCGCCGGCTCGTGGTCGGGCAGGTACGCGATCGTCACGCCTCCCGCCTCGATCCGGTAGCCGACGGTGGGCCCGGGATGGACGACGAGCGCAGCGGTGAGGGAGAACGGGCCAAGCATCCACGGCTCGCGCGGCACGTCGTGGAAGGTCACCCTCGCCGGCACCTCCTTCAGGTCGCGCGGGAACAGCGGCGGCGAGAACGAGCGCGCGATGCGGTCGCGCAGGCTCGAGGTCGGCGAGGGCGGACCCAGATGTCGATCGACACCGCGGGATTCCAGAGCGGGCCGAAGAAGCGGAGCCCCTCGAGGTGATCGAGGTGCAGGTGCGTGAGCAGCAGGTGCAGCTGCGTGATCCCACGCTCCGCGAGCTCGTCTCCTAGGCACCTGATCCCGGTGCCCGCGTCGAGCACGAGCAGCGAGCCGTCGTCGAGCGAGACCTCGACGCACGACGTGTTCCCGCCGTAGCGCACCGTCGACGCGCCGGGTGTCGGCAGCGAGCCGCGGCAGCCCCAGACCTTGACGCGCATGCTCAATCGCGCCAGAAGATCGTCACCGTGCCGACCAGCTCGTCGGTGTGCGCGAAGAGCGGGAACGCCGTCACCGCGTCCTCCCGCGCCAGACCGTCGACGCTCGTGATCCGGATCCGCTCGTGCGCGGGACGCCGCTCGTTGAGCGCGATCCCGGTCGGCCGTCGCTCGAGCGGCAGAGGCTCGTCGGAGTCGACGGTGCGCGGCTCGAACTGGGAGCTCCACTCCTCGAGCGGCATCTCCCCCACCTCCGAGAACGACCGGCCAAGGACGTGCTCGGCGGCCTCGTTGTAGTAGATCAGGCAGCCTTGCTCGTCGGTGATCAGCGTCGGCGTCGCCAGGTTCGAGGCGAACTCACGCGCGAGGATCAGGACGAGGTGCTTCGATCGCACGGCGGCCACGCGTGAAGCCTACGCCCACGCGCGGCCGCGTCGAAATCCGAGGGTTAGGCGCTCTCGGCGAGCGCGGGCGTGCAGGTCGAGCGGCCGCGCTTCTCCAGGTACTGCTGGTGGTAGTCCTCGGCCACGTAGAACGTCTGCGCAGGCTCGATCAGGGTCACGATCGGCCTGCGGTAGCGCCCCGAAGCGTCGAGCTCGGCCTTCGAGCGCTCCGCCGCCGCCCGCTGCTCCTCGTCATGGACGAAGATCACCGAGCGGTACTGATCGCCGACGTCCCAGCCCTGGCGGTTCAGCTGCGTCGGGTCGTGCTGGGCCCAGAACACCTCCAGGAGCTGCTCGTAGGAGACGCGCTCCGGGTCGTAGGTCACCTCGACCACCTCGGCGTGGCCGGTCGTGTGCGAGCACACGTCCTCGTAGGTCGGGTTCTCGAGCTTGCCGCCCTCGTAGCCGGCCTCGGTCTTCGTCACTCCGTCGATCTGGCGGAACGCCGCCTCGACGCCCCAGAAGCAGCCGGCGCCGAACGTTGCCTTCTTCTCCACTACTCCTCCTCCAACTTGAGTGCTTCCGAGTTGATGCAGTAACGCACCCCGGTCGGGTGCGGCCCGTCCGGGAAGACGTGCCCGAGGTGGCCGCCGCAGCTGGCGCACATCACCTCGGTGCGAGTCATGCCGAAGCTGCGGTCGCTCTCCTCGTCCACGGCCTCCTCCGAGGCGGGCGCGTAGAACGCGGGCCAGCCGCAGCCGGAGTCGTACTTCGTCTCCGAGGCGAACAGCTCCGCGCCGCAGCCGGCGCAACGGTAGGTGCCCGGTTCGAAGCTGTGGTCGTACTCGCCGCTGAACGGCCGCTCCGTGCCCTTCTCCCGCAGGACGCGGTACTGCTCGGGCGTGAGCTCCGCCCGCCACTGCTCTTCGGTTTTCTGGATCTTGGTCACGTTGAACAGTCTTGCAAGAGCGTGCTTCGTTACGCCGGCCTGGAGTAGCCTCCACGCATGCCCGAGCGCGAGGCCGCCGCGTTGCTGGGAACGAGCCACTTCCGGGTTCTGATCGGGCGCGAGGAGCTCGGCTTCTGCGAGGTCAGCCCGCTCAGCTCGGAGGTCGATCCGGAAAGCGGCGAGGAGTTCGCGCACGTGGTGCTACGCCGTGCGCTGTCGCGCGACACGACGCTCTTCGACTGGCGCCGCAACGTCGTCGACGGCAAGGCCGACCGGCGCACGGTCACGATCCAGCAGCTCGAGAGCGCAGGCGGGCGGGTCGCGAACGCGTGGAGGCTCGTGCGCGCCCGGCCCTGCCGCTGGTCAGGCCCGACCCTGAACGCGCTCGAGAGCGGCATCGCCTTCGAGGAGGTCGAGCTCGCCTTCGACGACCTCGTCTGGGTGCGGCCGCGCAAGCCGCGTGCGCGCCGAGCTTCCCGTCCCACGAGCCAAGGAGCCTGAGCATGGCCGTTCTCCGTGACCGCCCGTACCTGCAGTTCAACTTCCTCGTCGACCTCGGCACCGGCGACACCGACGGCCCGCGCGCCGGCTTCCAGGAGTGCAGCCAGATCGGCATGAGCGTCGACGTGATCGAGTACCGCAACGGGAACGAGAAGGAGAACTCCGTCCGCAAGATCACGGGCCTGAACAAGGCCACGGACGTGACGCTGAAGCGCGGGATCATCGGCTCGCTCGACCTCTACCAGTGGCTGAACGACATCCGCAACGGCGACCAGAACGCCCTGCGCACGGTTCTCATCCACCTGCAGAACGAGGACCACACACAGATCGCGCAGACGTGGAAGCTGCTGCGAGCCCGGATCGTCAAGCACGTGAGCGGCCCGCTGAACGCAAAGGGCTGCGACGTGGCGATCGAGGAGCTGACGCTCGCCTACGAGCGACTCGAGCTGGAGTGACTAGCAGCAGGCGTCGCCGCGCCAGCTCTCGACGCCCTCGCGCGCGGCCACCACGCCGATCACCAGCGCGGCGATCGGATCGGCCCACCACCAGCCGGCGAGCGCGTTGGCCAGCAGGCCGACGAGCAGCGCGATCGAGAGGTAGGCGCAGATCATGTTCTGTCCACCCTCGCCGACCGTTGCCGCCGAGCCGAGCGCATGACCGACCCTGCGCTTCGCCCGTGCGAGCAGCGGCATCGACAGCGCCGTGAACGCGGCCAGCCCGATCCCGACCCAGCTGACTCCGGGTTGGCGGCCACCGGCAAGGTCGCGCAAGGACTCGACCGCGACGTAGCCCGCGAGCAGGAAGTAGCTGAGCGCGATGACCTCCTGGGCACGTCGCTCGGAGGTGGCCGATCCGAGACGGGATCCCGAAAACCGCCAGACGATCGTCAGTCCGGCCGCGACCTCGATCAGGCTGTCCACGCCGAACGCGATCAGCGCGATCGAACCGGCGGCGATACCCGCGCCGACCGCGATCGCGAACTCGATCAGGTGCCAGGCATTGCCGGCCCAGGCGAGCCGACGTGCGCGCTGCTCGAGCCTCGCCCGCTCGGCCGCCGACAGCGGCACCTGCGGGCGGGGACGAGTCGTCAGTTGGAGAGTGCTCACGATTGCTCTGCAGCGTAGTTGCCGCCCTGGCGGAACAACCGGCAGAGAGGCTGAGCCCGAAAGGCTCAACCGGGCTGATGGTGAGGACGGCGGTACTGGGCTGGAACCAGGGACGCCCAGCTACATGCGCTCGATCATCGCCTGACCGAAAGCCGAGGTTGAGATCTCGTGCGCGCCTTCCATGAGCCGGGCGAGGTCATAGGTGACCTGCTTGTCGGAGATCGCGGCGCCGAGCGAGCTGATGATCAGGTCGGCGGCCTCGACCCAGCCGATGTGGCGCAGCATCATCTCGGCCGAGAGGATCAGCGAGCCGGGGTTGACCTTGTCCTGGCCCGCGTACTTCGGCGCGGTGCCGTGCGTCGCCTCGAAGATCGCCACCTCGTCGGAGAGGTTGCCACCCGGCGCGATCCCGATGCCGCCGACCTGGGCGGCGAGCGCGTCGGAGATGTAGTCGCCGTTCAGGTTCAGCGTCGCGATCACGTCGTACTCGGCCGGCCGCGTCAGGATCTGCTGCAGGAACGCGTCGGCGATCACGTCCTTGATCGTGATCCCCCGCCCCTCCTGCTCGAGCACGAGCCAGGGGCCGCCGTCGATCGGCTTGGCGCCGAACTCACGCGCCGCGAGCGCGTAGCCCCAGTCGCGGAAGCCGCCCTCGGTGAACTTCATGATGTTGCCCTTGTGCACGAGCGTGACCGACTCGCGTCCGTTCGCGATCGCGTACTGAATCGCCTTGCGGACGAGCCGCTCGGTGCCCTCGCGCGAGACCGGCTTGATCCCGATGCTGGAAGTCTCGGGAAAACGGATCTTCCGCACGCCCATCTCGCCCTGAAGGAAGTCGATCACCTTGCGGGCGCCCTCGGACTCCGCCTCCCACTCGATCCCCGCGTAGATGTCCTCGGTGTTCTCCCGGAAGATCACCATGTCCGTCTTCGACGGGTCCCTGAGCGGACTCGGCACGCCGGGGAAGTGCCGCACCGGCCGCAGGCAGACGAAGAGGTCGAGCTGCTGCCTCAGCGCGACGTTGAGCGAGCGAATGCCGCCACCGACCGGCGTCGTCATCGGCCCCTTGATCGAGACCGAGTACTCGCGCGCGGCCTCCAGCGTCTCGTCGGGCAGCCAAACATCGCTGCCGTAGAGGCGCGTCGCCTTCTCGCCCGCGTAGATCTCCATCCAGTGGATCTGCCGGGCGCCGCCGTAGGCCTTCTTGACGGCGGCGTCGACGACCATCCGCATCGCCGGGGTGATGTCGACGCCAATCCCGTCGCCCTCGATGAACGGGATGATCGGATTGTCGGGAGTCGGCTCGCCGGGGACGATCCTGGCGCCGCCCGCCGCGACCTCGATGTGCGTAGCCGCGCTCATTGACCTACCGTTTGCTCGTGGGGACGAAGGAGGCTCACGCTATCGCAGCCGTCCCGGAGGACGCGTCGCGACAGATCGCGACCGTCCTGATCGAGGGCTTCGACAAGCACTACCGGCTATTCCGCGCAACGAGCGGCCGCGCCAAGGAGCGGTTCGAGGCGGGCGCCTGGACGGAGCAGCAGCAGGCGGTTCAGGAGCGTGTTCGTTTCTACGACGAGCGCGTCCGCGAGTGCGTCGACCGGCTTCGCGGCGAGTTCGACGTCGGGGCGCTCAGCGACGAGACCTGGGGGGACGCGAAGCTCCACTACATCGGTCTGCTCATCGAGCACAGCCAGCCGGAGCTCGCCGAGACCTTCTTCAACTCGGTGATCACGAGGATCCTGCAGCGCACCTACTACGACAACGACTTGATCTTCGTCCGCGCGGCGATCTCGACCGAGTACATCGAGTCCGACCCGCCGATCTACCGCTGCTACTACCCGAACGTCGACGGGGAGCGGGAGTGCTTCGCGCGGCTCTTCCGCGACGTCGGCTGGAGTCGGCCGTTCGCCGACCTCGAGCGCGACCTCGACCACGTGCTGTGCGCCCTCGAGGAGCGGCCGAACGGGCCGTGGACGCACCTCGAGCCGAACCACCAGATCCAGGTGCTGAACTCGGCCTTCTACCGCAACAAGGCCGCGTACGTGTTCGGCAAGCTCATCAACGGCCACGACGAGCTGCCCTTCGTCGTCTCCGTCCTGCGCGAGGCCGACGGCCGGCTCGAGCTGGACACGATCCTGCTCGACCCGCAGCAGATAAACGTCCTCTTCTCGCTCTCGCGCGCCTACTTCATGGTCGAGATGGAGGTGCCGTCCGGCTACGTCGAGTTCCTGCGCTCGATGACGCCGGTGCGCGCCGGCTCCGAGCTCTACACGATGCTCGGTCTCGGCAAGCAGGGAAAGACGCTCTTCTTCCGCGAGCTGCTACAGCACCTGCACCACTCGCGGGACGAGTTCGTCGAGGCGCCCGGGATCCGCGGCCAGGTGATGCTGGTCTTCACGCTGCCGTCGTACCCATACGTCTTCAAGGTGATCCGCGACGCGTTCGGGCCGGGCAAGGACACCGACCGGGCGACCGTCCGCTCGAAGTTCACGATGGTGAAGCACGTCGACCGCGTCGGGCGCCTCGCCGACACGCTCGAGTTCGTCGACCTGGCGCTGCCGCGCGAACGCTTCTCCGCGCAGTTGCTCGAGCAGCTGCGCGAGCTGGCGCCCTCGATGGTCTCCGACGGCGAGCCGCTCGTGATCCGCCACTGCTACGTCGAGCGGCGGATGGTGCCGCTCAACCTCTACCTCGACCGCGCCTCGCCCGAGGAGCTCGAGGCGGCGGTCGTCGACTACGGCAACGCGATCCGCGACCTCGCCGCGGCGAACATCTTCCCCGGCGACATGCTCTGGCGGAACTTCGGCGTCACGAGCTACGGCCGGGTCATCTTCTACGACTACGACGAGATCGACTACCTGTGTGACGTCAACTTCCGCCGCATCCCGACGGCGCCGGACGCGGAGTCGGAGCTGGCGGCTGAGCCCTGGTACGGCGTTCTGCGCAACGACGTCTTCCCCGAGGAGTTCGCGACCTTCCTGCTCGGCGACCCGCGTGTGCGCGACCTCTTCCTGCGCCACCACGCCGACCTGCTTGAGCCCGAGTTCTGGCAGGCCGCCCAGCGCCGGATCGAGACCGGCGAGGTGATGGACTTCTTCCCGTACCCGGAGTCGCTCCGCTTCCGTAATCGCGAAGCCGCGGGCTGAGCCCACGGGCGCCCGACCGGCGCCTCGTACCCGCAGCCTTACGTGACGGCGAGCTCGATCGTGCCGACCGACGCGCCTGCCGCAGTCGCGCTCGCGGTGGCCGTTGCGACTGTTGGCGACCCGTCAGGACTGGCCCCGGGGGATCACTCCTGTTTGCAGACTTCTCAGCGTGGATGTGGATGACGCGGCGCCCTCGTCGTTCTAGGTTTCGTGGGCGTGCGTTTCAACACGATCATCGAGCCGTTCCGCATCCACTCCGTCGAGCCGCTGCGGATGACGACGGAGGAGCAGCGCCGCGCCGCGCTCGAGACGGCGCACTACAACCTTTTCGACCTGCACGCCACCGACGTCCTCATTGATCTGCTCACCGACTCCGGCACGGGAGCGATGTCGCGTGACCAGTGGGCGGCAGTGCAGCGCGGCGACGAGAGCTACGCCGGCTCCCCTTCGTGGTTCACGTTCCTCGAGGCCGTGCGCAACCTGTTCCCGTTCGGGCACGTGATTCCGACGCACCAAGGCCGTGCCGCCGAGAGGATCCTGTTCAGCGTGATCGGCGGCCCGGGAAAGGTGATTCCAAACAACACGCACTTCGACACGACACGCGCGAACATCGAGTTCAGCGGTGCTCAGGCCGTCGACCTCGTGATCGCAGAGGCGCGCGATCCCTCGCTGCTGCACCCGTTCAAAGGGAACATGGACCTCGACGCGCTCGACTCCTTGCTCGTGGCTCGGGGCGACGACGTCCCGGCTGTCTTCATGACGATCACGAACAACTCCGGTGGCGGCCAGCCGGTGTCGCTCGAGAACTTGCGCGGCGCCCGCGCATTGTGCGACAGGCACGGCGTGCCGCTCTTCCTCGATGCGTGCCGCTTCGCCGAGAACGCCTGGTTCATCCGCAAGCGCGAGCCGGGCCAGGGCGACCGCACGGTGACCGAGATCGTGCGCGAGATCGCGTCGCTCGCCGACGGGATGACGATGAGCGCGAAGAAGGATCCGCTCGCAAACATCGGGGGATGGCTCGCGATGAACGACGACACCCTCGCCGCGCAATGCCGCAACCTCGAGATCCTCACGGAAGGCTTTCCGACCTACGGCGGACTCGCCGGCCGGGATCTCGAGGCGATCGCCCAGGGGCTCAAGGAAGCGGTCGACCACGACTACCTGCGCTACCGCGTGCGCTCGACCGCGTACCTCGGCGAAGGCCTGCAGCGGCTGGGGATGCCGGTGGTGCAACCGTTCGGCGGTCACGCCGTCTACGTCGACGCGCGGGCGCTGCTGCCGCACGTGCCGCCGCTGGAGTACCCGGGGCAGGCAGTCGCGGTCGAGCTCTACGCCGCCGGAGGGATCCGCACCGCGGAGATCGGCACCGTGATGTTCGGACGGGCTCCCGATGGAAGCGAGAGACCAGCCGAGATGGACCTCGTGCGGCTCGCGATCCCGCGGCGCACCTACACACAGAGCCACGTCGACTACGTCATCGAGGTCTGCGCGCGCGTCATCGAGCGCGCGCCGGACCTGCGCGGCTACCGCATCACCTTCGAGCCACCGACGCTGAGGCACTTCACCGCGCGCTTCGCGCGTCTCGCCTAGCGGCCGCGAATGCTGCCACGCCATTACCTGGGCGAGCGCGGCGTCAGGCGGAGCGTCCCTTGAAGCGCAAGAAAGCCGAATTCGTCCCGACTGGCGCATTCACTGGCCCGCCACCCGGGCCGGGAATCTTGTTCTCCCTGCAAATGGCGTTGCGGCAAGAGTTTGCAAGCCTAATCCGAGGCGCGCGGCAGCAGTACGAGATGCAGCTGCTCCTCGGCTGAGCGTTTCCCGCCCGCGGGCGTCACGACCTTGATCAAGCAGGCGAAGCTGAACCTGCCCATGCGGAAGATCTCGACCCTGATCCGGCGGCCCGGCTGCGTCCAGCTGCGCAAGAGCGGCGCGCGATCAGGCGGACCGTCTGCCCCGACGAGCTCAGTGATTACGATGGGGGGAAATCGTCGACTAGGCGTCGCTTGTTTCCGTCTGCCGACTTGCGGCCTGAGCCTCGACCACCCATGCGGGAAAGTGTGGCAGTTTTTTCGAAATCCGTTGGTTAAGTCCGCCTAGACGGGCGACATTCTTGCCCACATCGACGCAGCTGCAGCGCGCGAGTGGGAGAGATGGGCAAAGAAGAGACCCGCCGTTCCCGACGGGCCTCTGAGGTGGGCGGTACTGGGCGCGAACCAGTGACCCCCAGCTAAGACACCTGGGGGTCGGTCGACTCACGTACGGCTGGGTTCGCCGCGTGACGCCCTCGCTGGGCCGCAGAAGGCGTGCGGGAAAGCATTGCCGGGGGCGCCGGTACGCCCGTCGGCGAAGCCCTTCCTGAGTGGGCCAGTTGGGAGAAACGACGCTCTCTCAAGCTTGGCCCTACCGCCCACTTTGTAAGGTCGCGAGCGGCACGCCGGCGGGAGCATCAGCACGTCTGCTACGCAAGTCAAGGAGCTCTAACCCGCTCACCCTTCTGCTCCTCGAAAAACCCGCTAGACGAGGCTCTTGTTGCCTCGGTTGGAACCACCAGCGGCTCCTCGGCGGCGATTGTGCCCCTTCGTGCCCATACGAGGGCCCGGTCGTAGGCCCGGAGGTGCTGCCCTGAGAGCCGCTCGCGCCGCTTCGTCGCCTGGGCGTACACCTTCAGCATGACGGCCGGAGGATCGTTGCGGAGATGCGCTTCCGGACAGTGCTGAAGCGGCCGCTACGCTGCCTTGGTGAGACTGGCAGTCGGGGACATGGTCGTCTACGGCTCGCACGGGGCGGGGCACGTGGCAGCCAGAGAGAGAAGAGTCATCCTCGGCAAGCGGCAAGAGGTCATCGTGCTCGCACTCGCGGGCGGGCTCTCGGTGGAGCTGCCGATGGAGCGCGCACGCGAGCTGCTGCGGCCGCTGGCCAGCGAGGCCGACATGTCCCGGGTGCAGAAGACGCTCGGCGCAGATCACGCCGCCAACAGGGATCCCTGGCTCAAGCGCCGGAGGGACTCACAGGCGAAGCTGACAGGTGGCGATCCCATCGAGCTTGCAGAGATCATCCGTGACAGCGCGCATCGCGAGTGGACGCTGCCCGCGAAATCGCAGCTCTCTCCGGGCGAAAGGGATCTCTTCGTGAAAGCACGCCAGCTTCTCTCGAATGAGATTGCCCTGGCGCGCGGCGTCGAGCCGGTGGAAGCGAACGCCTGGATCGACGAGCAACTCACGCGAACTGGCTGATCCGCCTGGGAGCGGATCCCGCGCTCCAACTCCGCCATCTGCGCCACCGGGACCCCGACCGTGACTGCCCCGGCGCCGGCTCGACCAAGCCTAGCGCTCTGATTCTCGACGCGGACACCTACCCAGCGGGTCGTGCATCGGACTCGAAGCGGCGCGCGAGCACCTTGTCGATGAGGCCGTACTCCACCGCTTCCTCTGCAGTCATGAAGTAGTCGCGCTCCATGTCCTTGGAGACCTTTGCGAGCGGCTGCCCGCTGTGCTCGGCGACGATCTCCTCCATCCGCCGCTTGAGCGCGATCGCCTCCCGGGCCTGGATCTCGATGTCGCTCGCCTGCCCCTCGAAGCCACCCCAGAGCTGGTGGATGAGGATCTTCGCGTTCGGGAGCGCCATCCGCTTGCCCTTTGCGCCGGCAGCAAGCAGAAGCGCGCCCAGCGACATCGCGATCCCGACCGAGATGGTCGCGATCGCCGGCTTGACGAACTTCATCGTGTCGTAGATGGCGAGGCCGGCGTAGACGGAGCCGCCCGGGCAGTTGATGTAGAGCGAGATGTCCTTGTCGGGGTCGTCCGATTCGAGATGGAGCAGTTCGGCGATCGTCAGGTTGGCGATCTCGTCGTCGATCGGTGTGCCGAGGAAGATGATCCGCTCGTTGAGGAGGCGCGAGTAGATGTCGAAGGCGCGCTCGCCGTACACGGTCTGCTCGACCACCATCGGAATCAACGGGCTCATTCGCTGCTCCCTGATTCTGTGCTCCCAGCTTCGCCTTTTTCGCCTTCAAGAGAACCCGCAGGCTGCGTAGTGCTCACTCTTACAGTCTGCGTGTTCTCGAGCTTCACCGGACCGACGCCCGGGAGAATCACGGCACCCCCACCATGGGGAGTAGGCTCAGCCGAGTGGAGGTCGTGTTCGAGGTCGCCAGCCAGCCGTACCCGCTCGACGAGCGAGCGGCGACGCTCATGGCGGAGAACCTGAGGGTGAAGGCGGCGCACGAGCCTGGCGCCGAAGGAGCCGCAGGAGCTCGAGCCGTCGCCGATGCGATCGAGCTCCGGCTGATCGAGGACACCGCCGAGCCGGTCACCCTGGGCGGGGATGGGGCCGAGGCCGTCTTTTTCACGCTGAGCGTCCCGAGCGGCGGCGACCGGCCGAGGGCGCTCTACGACGCCGTCAAGCGCCTGCACGACGAGCGGCATCGGCAGAAGAGCTAGAGGACAGCCTGCCCGTCGAATCGAGTTCCTCGGCAAAGCGCCACGAGATCGATGAGCAACTCGACCGGCTCGCCGAGCCCTGCGTCGCACCGAGATCGACGGCGGCTTCCATGAGCGCTGAACGGCGGGTTGTGGTGACCGGCTTAGGCGCTGTTACACCGCTCGGCCCGGACATCGACACGACCTGGCATCGGCTCTTGGCTGGAGAAGGTGGGGCCGGCCCGATCACCGCCTTCGCCGCTTCGGATCATTCTGTGCGGATCGCTTGTGAGGCGAGCGACTTCGAGCCGGAGCAGTGGCTCGATCGGAAGACAATCCGCAAGATCGACCGCTTCGCGCAGTTTGCGGTGGCCGCGGCGCGGATGGCGGAAAGCGACGCCGGGCTAGAGATCGGGTCTGAGCCCGATCGGGTCGGTGCCTCGATCGCGACCGCGCAAGGGGGTGTCGCGAGCCTCGCGGCGTGTCTGCACGAACTCGATGAGTCTCAACGGATCCATCCCAGTTTGGTGACGGCGTTCATGCCGAACATGGCGGCCGGGTGGGTGTCGATGGAGCTGGGGACGCGCGGCCCGCTCGGCGCCCCGTGCACGGCGTGCGCTGCGTCAGCGATGGCGGTCGGCGAGGGGTACGACGCGATCCGGTTGGGGCGGGCCGAAGTGATGCTCTGCGGGGGAAGCGAGGCGGGGATCACCGAGCTGGCGGTTGCGGGCTTCGCAGCCATGCGAGCACTCTCATCCCGAAACGGCGATCCCGCAGGTGCCAGTCGGCCCTTTGATGCCGACCGGGACGGCTTCGTGATGGGCGAGGGGGCAGCCGTCCTTGTGCTGGAGGAGATGGAACACGCTCGTGCCCGTGGCGCCAAGGTCTACGCGGAGCTCGCCGGCTACGGCCTCAGCTCAGACTCCTTCCACATGACTGAGCCCGATCCGCTCGGCGCCGGACAAGCCCGTGCGGTGCAGGCTGCGCTGGCTGACGCGGCGCTCGCTCCGACAGACGTCGACTACGTCAACGCCCACGCAAGCTCAACGGGGCTCGGCGACGCGATCGAGACGCGCGCACTCAAGCTGGCATTCGGCGAGGACAAGGTCTCGACGCTCGCAGTCTCCGGAACGAAAGGCGCGACCGGCCACTGCCTTGGAGCGGCGGGTGCGGTTGAAGCCGCATTCACTGTCCTCGCGGTCGACCGCGACATCGTGCCGCCAACGATCAACTACCAGACGCCTGATCCCGCCTGTGACATCGACTGCGTTCCTAACAAAGCGCGGGAGCTACCCGTCCGCGTCGCGCTCAGCAACAGCTTCGGCTTCGGCGGTCACAACGCTGCCCTCATCATGCGCAAGTTTGTCGACGGGCCGGAACCGCAGAGCGCATGACCGGGAGTCGCAGTTTGAAATCCTGCCCCCCGATACTGCCTGTTGATCGGCTCTGTTTGTCGCACAGAGAGCGCCCCATGCCCCCGACTCGGCCGGCCGCCCCCCTGGCCCCGAGGGAAGAGAGCGTCGACCTCTAGTAGATCGTCGGCAGTTCGTTGACCTTCGTGAGAGCCTCCTCCAAGGTCGACGTCTGGTAGATCTCCACCGTGTTCCACTGGCCCAGCCTTGATTGGAAGGCAAACTCGCGCACCGTGTCCATGTCGTCAGCCTCGACGGCCGCAAAGACCATGTGGTTGTTCATGGGGACGTAGGTCGCCAGGAGCTTGACGCCTAGCTTCTCGGCAAGTTCGGGTATCTGAGCGGCACCCTCCTGCGAGAGGTTCCTAACGGTTTCGTTAGCCGAGGGACATAGATCAGGTGGGTGCTGACCGGCGATGAGGTACTGCACTGGGGTGATCCTCCTCCTGTCGAAGACGCTCGACCCTACCACCCCCGAGTTTCACATCCGCCCTCTTCACATCAGCCCTCGTCCCGACCGCGCTCCGCTCGTTTGACTGAGGCCGGCGTCCGGCCCCGAGGGAGGAGGAGCGTCGACCTCGCAGGGCCATCTAGCGATCTTTCGGCGAGTCTCGAGCGCGGGAACCTCAACGTCGCAGAGGCGGTAGCGAAGGGACTTCCTCGGCTCGACCTAGCGGACGCGCTTGAGCTGACGATCCTGATCGCTCAGAAGGAGCCCCCGCCAGCATCAGAGGTGGCCGTGCGGTGGCATGAGCGCGACCTGGGCGTTTGCGCTCGCCTGCACACACCCTTCCTAACCTCCTCGCGAAGAGTGGCGAGACGCTGGGGCGGCTGAATCACCGCCCCAGCGTCAGCAGGTGATCTAGAGGATCGTCTGTTCCAGTACGACCAGGCGTACGTCGGTCGGGGGCACGGCGCTCACGACCCGTGTCGGGCCGCGTCGGCGGCCTTTGCCAGCTGTGTGAGGACGGCGAAGAACTCTCGTGATTGTCCGATGAAGAGGCCGTCGTTGGTGAAGGCCCTGACTGTGCCCATGGCGGCACCGTCGGTCTCGGTCGGGCGGATGATCGAGACGATCGGGAACTTGCGATCGAGGAAGATCGTCGGCTCCGGCATGATCAGGTTGGTCTGGGTCAGCTCGCCGTCGGCGTTGAGGTCGGGGAACGTGAGCCCAGTGATGGGATCGGTCAAGGGAAGCGCGTTGCCGGCTTTGTCCTGCCAGGTCTGGAAGTGCATGATCTCGGAGCCGCCGATGCTGAGCAGGATCCGCAGCACCTCGGAATGGGTGACCCGCTGGGCGAGGGCGGCGTAGAGGGTGGTACCGCCCTGCTCGATCCAGGCGAAGTGGAAGCCGGCCGTGTTGGCGATCGCCTGCAGGTGATCGTGCGGAGCGAGGTCGGCGTCGCTGCGCGGGATCGCCGGGTGCTGACCGGTGGCGAGGTCGGGGACGGCGTTCGGGAGGACGTCGCCGAAGTCGGGGTTCTGGGAGTCGCTGCGGTAGCGCGTCCAGAAGCTGGTGTTGATCGTCAGCTGCATCAGGTTGGTCAGCCGTCCGATCTGCTGGGCTCCCGTTGCCTTGCTGCTCGGCAGGGTTCGGAACTTGTCCAGGTTGACCGTCTCTTTGCCGTGCGCCTCTAAGTACGCGTTGATGAAGGCGCCGTGTGAGATCTCGTCGTCGGTGTTGTCGTGGATGTATTGACTCATGTCCTCGTCCAGCATCGCGACTGCCTCGGTGTAGTCGGGATTGCCGCTCCCGCCGGGGACCTCGTCGTCCTGAATCCCGGCGAGCTCGTTGTACTGCTGCCAGACATCGGTCTCGATGATCTCGGCCGCAGCCAGGAAGCGCAGAATCGCCGCATCTCCCTTGGTGAGCCCACCGCTCGCGAAGGCCGGTGAGGCATCGGTCAGCAGCCGCCCTGCGCCGAGGGTTCCTGCTCCGAGCGCGGCCCCCTTGACCAAGAAGGAACGCCGGCTGGTGAGATGCTCCGACTGTTCGGTCGTCTCCATGTTCTCTCCTTTCGGGTCGGCTTCAGGAACTGAAGTTCGCGATCGCCGAGGCGCAGCCGACGCCTTGGATCCAAACGTTCTGGATCCCGAGAATGTCGGGCGCAATGTCGTCGGCGGAGACGATCATCTGCGCGGTGAAGGACTCGTCGTTCCCGTCACCGGCACGGTAGAAGTCCGCGTCAAGCCCGACCGTGTTCTGATCGGTGATTGCGGTCTTCAGGGACTCCGCCGCCGCCCCGGTGCACTTGAAGGTCGTGCTCCTCCGGAGATTGACCGTATCCCAGCGAACGCCTTCGCCGGCGAGGCAGCCGGTCAGCGGGCCCTGGCCGACATCGCTCGTGCAGCGAAAGCCGCCAGCGGAGTGGACGAAGCCGCTCACGGGGTTGTAGGCGCCGCCGCCCGTAAGCGTGGCCGAACCGGTCGGAAAGCCGCTGATGTCCCTCGCGTTGAAGCCGAAGCCGACGTTGCCGGGCGCCGCCGAGGCGGTCGCCGAGACAAGCAGAACGGCCGCTACCAGCGCCGCCGGCACGAGTGCAATGATCTTCATCTTCCAAGCCTCCTTGCCAATCATGGATTCGAATGCGGTTAGCACTTGCTCCTCCTTGATCGCGATGCCTGATTGGCTTGTCTTGGCGATGGTGGAGGCGGCGGACCCGCGTTCGCACCGTGACGACCCCCCTGTCTTTGCCTGGCGACCCCCCTGTCTTTGCCGGACGTCGCGTCAGGGGACGGGCAACACCAGTCAGCGTCGCCAAATGTGCGGCTGGGCGTCGGGCACTGACCCGTCGGAGCGTTTACCCATCCGCGTTGCTGGCGTGCGCCGCATTCGAGCGCTTCGTCAGCTCCGAGACGACAGCTCGCAGTTCGCCGATGATCCTCGCGTCGTCGACCTCGCCCGCCGCATTGCGGTCGCCGCGTGCGACCGGCATGGAGTAGCGAGCAACCTCGGCGGCGTGCGTCTTGCGCTCGTCCGCCGCGGCGCAAGCGGCCTGTGGCGCGCGCACGACAGTGATGCTCGACCTCGGGTCAGTCAGGACGCTAGGCCGGGACTGGAGCGCCGCCGGCCAGTGCGGCGGGAAGCGCATCTCGTGACTCAAGCCGCAGCTTGCGGAAGACACTCGTGAGGTGACCCTCGACCGTGCGGGCGGTGATGAACAGCGCCTGTGCGATCTCGCGGTTGGTGAGGCCCTCGCCGGCAAGCTCGGCGATCCGTCGCTCGCTGGCTGTCAGCGAGTCGAGCCCCGTGAGGACGACCCGACGCGGGCGCGCGCCGGTGGCGCGGAGCTCGGTCTCGGCGTATTCGGCGAGGGGTCTGGCGCCCAAGCGGTGGGCGGCGTCGAGTGCCTCGCGAAGGAGCTCTCGCGCCTCGGTTCGCAGATTGTGGCGGCGCAGCAGGGCACCGAGATCGGCGAGGGCACGGGCTCTCTCCAGGCGCGCATCGCCACGCTCGAATACCTCGATCGCCTCACGGAGAAGAAGCGCTCCACGGTCACCGCCGGCCACGACGCCGGCTGCACGCTTCGCGACGCCGAGCGCACGCGGGGCGGCGAATGCCCGCGCGAGCTCGAGCTCCTCCTCTGCGAGGCGCCCCGCCGATTCGCGCTCGCCGAGCGCGAGCTGGGCGAGCGCCGCCTCCGAGCGCCAGGGGAGGTAACTCGGGCATGTGACGATCGCTCGCGTCAGATCTACGCCAAGGCCCAAGAAGTCCTCCAGCCCTTCGGCGACTCGTCCTTGCGCGACCCGCAGACGTCCGTGGGCGAAGCGAAGACCCCAGGCCGAGGCGAATCCGCTCCCTGCTTCGGGATCGAGCGGCGCGAGTGCCTGCTCTGCGGCGTCAAGCTTGCCCTGATCGACGAGCACCTTGATGAGCAGACTGCCGTTCATGACGCGGTACATGGGTGGTGCGGGGAGCGCGGTCGCGGCAAGCGCCGTTCGGGCATCTCCTTCGGCGGCGCTCAGATCGCCGCGTCGGAGCGCAAGCCAGCCTCGATCACGCAGGCCAACGGCGAGCCGGCCGCCGTCTCCCGTCACCCGCGCCTGCGCGATCGAGGCGTCGAGCAGTGGCCGCAATTGCGCATACCGTTCGGCCAAAAGAAGCGAGAACGTGATATGCGAAAACCACGCCGCGAACGAGAACCATGGCCCGCTGTCCGAGTCTGGTCGTGCGCTGCCTTCGGCCAAGAGCGCTCGGGTCGCGAGGTCGGCGCCGGTCTCGGCGGGCTCGTTCGTAAGGATGGAGACGAACGCGGCCGCAGCCAGTACCTCGGGTGGCGCCGCGGGATCGCCGGCGGCACGCTCGCGCAACGTCTCGCGGCGGAGGGCCACTGAGGGTGCGGTCACGGGGTCGTTCAGCGCGGGTAGGACGGCCGCAGCCTCGAGCTGGAGCGCGAGCTCGACGTGACGGGAATCGAGCGCCGATGATGTGCGATCGAGAACTTCGATCGCCTCCGTGTAGCGGTGGGCGCGGCTGAGCGCGTGCGCCAGCACCATCGCTGCTTCGGCGGCTGCTGCGGCGTTCGGCGCAGCGTCCACGGCCTGCTGCAAGTGCTCGGGCCAGCCGGGGAGCCCGGCGCTCGCCTCGGCCATCCCGAGGTCGAGCAGCAATGCCGACCGGTCGCCCGGCGGCGGCGGTTCAGCGAGCGCTCGGCGCAGGAAGACGGCCTCCGACTCGTGAGCGCCCTGCTTCCCGGCCGCGCCGGCGGCCTCGACCAGCCGCTCGACGACCCAGTCATCGGCGGCAGGGTCGCTGACCAGCAAATGCTTCGCGACGTGCTCATGCGCGCCCGGTTGCTCGGCGAGCAGTTGAGCGGCACGGTGGTGGCCTTGCGCGCGCTCGACGCTGGAGAGCTCGAAATAGATCCCGTTGCGGACGAGCGGATGCACGAACATGAGCGGCCGGCCCGACTCGAGGATCCCTGCGGTCGCCAGCAGGTCGGCCGCACCGGCTGCCTCGAGCTCTTCGAGGCCTGCGAGCCGCGCAGCTTGCAGCAGATCGCTCTGCTCGAGGACCGCCAGCGCTCGCGCGAGCCGCCTCGCAGGCTCGGGCAGCCGAAGGAGGCGGAGGCGAACCGAGCGACCGACCGTTTCTACACTGCTTCCCATGCCTCCCTCGCTCAGTGCCGTCACGAGCTCGCGCACCAGGAACGGCGTCCCGCGCGTTACGCGCAGGCACGTATCGACGACGCCCGGATCCGGAGCCTCACCGAGCCGCGCCTCCAGGAGCTCGGCAACGGCACCTCTCGTCAGAGGAGAGAGTGGGATCACATCAGCGGAGGAATCGGTCGTCAGCGTCGTAAGCACGTCGGCATCTACGCCGGCTTCGGGAGGGCGGGTCGCGACGACGAGCGCGGCGTCCAGTTCTTCGAGCCGTGTGAGCAGGAAGGCCAGGTAACGCAGGGATGCGGCGTCTGCCCAGTGCGTGTCGTCGACGACCAGGCAGAGCGGACCGACGGCAGCGAGGTTCGCGCATAGCCAGTAGAGACCGTGAAGAATCGCGAACGAGGGATCGACGCGGGAAGGCGGGCCTTCGGGAGAGGGTGCGCCCGGAAGCCCAAGCAGGCCGGCCGCAGCGCCGGCAGCGCCTTGCAGCAGATCGGCACGTTCGAGCTCCGATGCCTCGACCAGCGGCGGCTCGAAAAGCTGACGCACGACTCCGAAGGCGAAGTTGGTCTCCAGCTCCGTCGCTCGTGACCGGAGCACGCGCATTCCGCTCTCTGCCGCCGCGGTACGCGCCGCCGCGAGCAGCGCCGTCTTGCCGATCCCGGCCGGCCCTTCGACCACCACGAACCTGCCGCGCCCCGTGCGAGCGTCGGCCAGCGCCGACTCAATGCGGGACAGCTCGTCGTTCCGCTCGAGCAGCGGTTCGGTGGCCGCGGCCACGTTCATTTGCCTCAAGCCTACTCCCCATGCGCGAAAGGCACGGCTTCGCCACGGTGGATCGCAGGCGGAACGACAGCGAGTCGACCGCCCGCGTCGCGATCTTCTCCTCGATGTCGGCGGTGGTCAGTGCCGTCGTCTACCCGGACAGCGACATGGTCTGGGTCTGGTCAGACGACGACGCGGTCGACATGATCGTCGAACGAAGCAGCGCCGTGGACTACTGGAGAAGGCAAAGCCGGCGCCGAGACGTAAGCGCTCGGCTGGGCCAGCGTGCCGGAATGTCACCCGAGGGGGTCTGCGCGAGGGGGCTTCGTCACGCCGATGCGCGCCCTTAGCGCTCGTCTTCGTGCGGGTGCAGAACGTCGGGCGTGGGCGTCACCAACCCACCGCTACTGGACGGCGATCCGACGCCTGAGCGAGCGGAGTAGGTGCATGGAAGTGATTCTAGACGCGTTGCGGCGGGGCGTCGCTCGTCTGGGCCAGCGTGCGGGAATGACGCCTGAGATGTTCGAAGCAGTCAGGTGGCTGCTCGGCCTTGAGTGATCCGTTGAAGTTGGTTAGCTAGGGATCCGCGCCGAACAAGAGCAGGCACGGTTCGAGCCCGACGATCCCGACCGGAGGATGCTCGACCTGGCCCCACCGCTCGCGGCGAATCAGGAACCGCCGCTCGCGCACGGGCTCGCCGTTTCGTAGGTGCTGTCGCTCGCCTGCGTAGGTGTATCCCAGTTTCTCGGAGACGCGGGCTGAGGCGACGTTTCCTGCAATCGCTCCCGAGCCGGCGGCGATGGCCCCGAGTCCGGAGAAGGCGAGTTCGAGAATGGCGGCTCGCATCTCGGTGCCGTAACCGTGGCGCTGGTAGGTCAGGGCGAGCCAGGAAGCGCTAGTCGTGGTGCGCTCGCGCTTGAAGTTCTTGGCCTCGATCCCCTGGGACCCGATCAGCGATCCGTGCCGCCAGACGGCGAGTTCCAGGCGCCAGTCGTCCGGTGTCCACCCGGACCTGGCTTCCAGGTGATACCGCACGAAGCCCTCAGCGAACGACGGCGAGTCCAGGTCGTCAGTCCAGGGGATTAGGAACGGCATCTCGTCGCGCGGATGAATCCCTTGCTGTGCGACACGCGCGAGCTGCGCCAGTTCGTCCTCAGCCGGAAGCCGCAGTTCGAGCCTCGGCGTTTGCAGCCGCAACCCGAGAAGAGGCGAGACGTCGTAGCCGGCAATCGTGAAACGAGACTACTCGGGCCTGGACGAGCGTCCTCTCACCGGAAGGCCGACTCACGCGAGAGTACGAATGAGAGTACGAGCTCGTCTCCGCGAGGGGCGGCTCGTCGCAGCTAGCTACATCAGCGAATCTTGGCCGTTGCAGCACATTTCCGTTAGCTACGCTACGCCGCCGTCGTTCCGACCAGACTTTTAATCCCAAGGTCGGAGGTTCGATCCCTCCCCGGCCCATCCGCTAAAGAAGCTGCTAGAGGGATTGACCATCCCACCTCTCGCCGTGAACGTTCCCATCAACAGGCGCTTCTCAAGGGTTTCCCGCGCGCTTTCTTCGAACTGTTGTGACTTCTTGGAACTCCCCCTCTCAGGAAAGCCCCGCTCCGGCGAGGTTTTTTGTTGCCTCCGTAGAAACCGCCACCGACTCGTCCGCGCCATTTGTTCCCTTCCCCGAAGTCAACTCCCATGTGTCGATGATCGCATGCAGTGTGGATTCGGGTCTCGCCACAACTGCCGTGTCATGCCCCGCTGGTTGTTCTAGCGCTGTCGCGTTCCTAGACTCGGACTGTGCCCGCTTGTGTCGTTTGCGGCTACCAGGCCGCTGAGGCGTTCAAGTTTTGCCCCGAGTGTGGGGCGGCGCCGGTCGCAAGGACGTCGGAGCAGCGCAAGGTCGTTGACCGTCCTATTCTGCGACATCGTCGGCTCGACGGCGCTTGGGGGAGTCGGCCGACCCGGAGGCGGTCAGGACGCTGCTTGCCCGCTACTTCGAGCGGATGAAGGCGATCGTCGAGCGCGGGCCGGCCGCGAGGCGCGCATGAGCACGACTTTCGAGGAGTCCCTGAAGGCGAGGAGCGCGGCAGACTTCGCCGACTTTTTGCTTCCGCATCTGGACGACGGTTTCCGCGTTCTCGATCTCGGTTGCGGAGAGGGAATGATCACGCTCGGCCTGGCGGGCGCAGTCGGCCACGTTGTCGGTGTCGATCGGAGCGATGAGGAGTTCACAGACGCCCGTTGCTACGCGGCGGAACACCACATCGAGAATGTGGAGTTCTGCGTCGGAAACATGGACGCTCTCGACTTTCCGATGGATCACTTCGACGCCTGTCTCTGTCACTCGATGCTCGAGATGCTCGACCGGCCGCTCGAAGCGCTCGCCGAGATCAAACGAACGCTTAAGCCCGGCGGCGTCCTCGGCGTCGCGTGCGTCGAGTACGGCGGCTTGATCCTCGCAGGACCAAGCGAGGAGCTTCTGAGGCGCTTCTACGCCCTCCGCGAACAAGTGTGGCAGCTCGAGAACGCGGCTGACCCTTATCGCGGCCGACGACTCCGGGGCCTACTCGAGCATGCTGGCTTCGACCTTGTCGTCGCAACGAGCAAGTACTTCTGCCACGGCACGGCTGAAGCCGTGGAGTCGTTCGGCCAAGCGAGGGCAGCGGACTGTGGGCCTGGCTGGTACAGATCCTCGGCGGAAAAGCACGGGCTCGCAACCGCGAGCGACTTCGACGCTATGAGCCGGGCCTGGCTCGAGTGGTCGAAGTCGCCGGAGGCGTACGCGGCCTTCGCCTGGTGCCGCGCCGTGGGTCGCAAGCCGCTAGACAGCCGGAACTGAGCTATACCGGAGGGCCCCTTCTGCTCCCACTGAACTCCGACCTGTCACGCCGGAGGTCGCGGGTTCGAGTCCCGTCGCTCCCGTCCCGAAAAGTGCCTGCAATCAACACCTTGTTGTTGCCTGCCAAGGCACGAGGTCTGATCCGCGCCACACATATGCCACACAGCTCCGCCCGGCTCTAGCCGGCCGCAGCCGCTGGGGTCCGGTGCGAGCGGCACGCAGCCGGCTGCAGCCGGTCGGAGCGGTCGATGCGCCAGCAGGACGCAGAGCCGGCGGTCACGGAGTCGTCGACGTCGACGAGCAGCGCCGTGGCGAGCTACCTGGTTTGGAGCGTTTCTGGAGCAGTCGGGCGTACGGTCGCAGGCGTGACCGACCGAGAAGGAGGAGCGATGAAGCACACACGCAGACTGTCACTCTTGGCGGCGGCGCTCGTCGTACTCGCGAGCACGCTCGCGTTGCAGGCCGTTGCGGGTCCGCCGAACCCCGCCAACCGATTCGAGGCGACCTTCGATGAGACCAACGTATCGGTGACGAACCGCATCGCCGACCTGGGAGTCTTCCAGCTGATCAACACCGGAACAGGCACGGTCGAGGGGCTCGGAGAAGCGACCGTCACGGTCTCGGTAACGCAGGATCGAAGCGTGCAGCCCTGTGGACCGGGGAGCTGGACGAACGCCGGCATTCGGCGCATTGGCCTGGATGGAGGCGTGCTCGTCGTCCGAGAGCTGGTCCACGTCTGCCAAACCGACTCGGGCCCAGTCGGAACGGGTTCCTGGGAGGTCGACGGCCCGTCGAGCACGGGCATCTTCTCCGATGCGCGCGGCAGCGGTGAAGTTCGCATCGTCATCTCGAGCGGAACTTCTACGCTCTCCGGGAGATTGAAGCTCGTTGGCGAGAACGGTTCGTGAGGATCGCAGGCTCCTAAGAACCACTCTGGGCGTGCGGCGGCCGGGGAGAAGCCTCGGCGCGCACGTCCAGGGTGCTACCGCCGGTCTCGTCCTCCCATGGGCATGAGCGACACGCAGCTTCGACCGACGAGCGAACTAGCCACGCCCAGCGAAGCGTCGTATCGTGGGTCCACCGTGAAGGTTCGCGTCCTGGGGGCGCTTGAAGTCCTGAGCAACGGCGCCGGTGTGCGCCTGGGCGGCCCGAAGCAGCGCACGGTGCTCGCGCTGCTCGCTGCGGAGGTGGGGAAGCCGGTGTCGGTGGACACATTGATCGACGGCGTCTGGGGCGACGAGCCGACCGGCGGCGCGCGCTCGACGCTGCAGACGTACGTCTCGAACCTCAGAGCGGCGATCGGGGACGTCATCGTCCGCGACGAGGGCGGCTATCGGCTCGCGGCCGATCCAGCGGAGGTGGACGCCGTCGAGTTCGAACGGACGGTCGAGCATGCGGCCGCACTCGTGGAGACCGATCCCGTCGAGGCAGCGCAACGGCTCCGCGCCGCGCTCGCGCTCTGGCGGGGCCATCCGTACGCGGATGTGCCCGGCTGCTTCGCGCTTGAGCTCGAGGCGCGGCGTCTGGAGGAGCTGCGCCTCCGTGCTGTCGAGACGCGGATCGAGGCGGAGCTCGCGCTCGGGGGCCACGCGCAGCTGATCGCGGAGTTGGAGGTGCTCTGCGAGGAGTTCCCCACATATGAGCGCTTTCGCGTACAGCACATGCTCGCGCTCTATCGCTCCGGCCGACAGGCGGAAGCGCTCCGCGCGTACCAGAAGGCACGCGCGTACCTGGCCGAGGAGCTCGGCCTCGAGCCCTCGGCGCAGCTGCAGGAGCTCGAGCGGAGGATCCTCAACCAGGACCCGGCACTCGAGCTCGAGGCGGAGCCGCAGGTGCAGACGCTCGCCTTCCTGCTCACCGACATCGAGGACTCGACCGTCCTCTGGGAGCTCTACACGAACGCCATGCGCGCCGCCATCGCGGTGCACGACCGGATCGTGCTGGGCGCCGCAGAGGCTGCCGGAGGTCGGCTCGTAAAGCGTGTCGGCGATGGCATCGACCTCGTCTTCGCGGACGCGGGTGCTGCTGTCGCCGCCGCAAGCCAGATCCAGGGCGACCTCGCTACCGTCCTCTGGGACGAGATCGAGTCGCTGCGCGTGCGGATGGCGATCGACGTCGGCGAGGTGGAGGCCCGCGGCGGGGACTACTTCGGCCCGGTGCTCAATCGGGCCGGCCGGGTGCTCGCGGCCGCGCACGGCGGCCAGGTGCTGCTCTCAGCGGACGCGCACGCGGCATTGTCGGCGACGAGCGGCGGCTGGCAGGCGAAGGCGCTGGGCGAGTTCCGGCTCAAAGGCCTCGGCAGCCCGCAACACGTCTTCCAGCTTCTGCTCGAGGGCCTGCCCGCCGACTTCCCGCCCCTTCGGATCGACCGCCTGCCCCCGGCGCTCGGGCCCGGCGCGTTCGGCCGCTCGGTGCGCGGATACGAGCTTCGCGAGCAGGTCGGGGAGAGCGACCTCGGTGTCGTGTACCGCGCCTACCAGCCCACGGTCGGGCGCGAGGTGGCGATCAAGGTCATCCGGTCCGAGCTCGTCAACCAGCCTTCGTTCGTCCGCGGGTTCGAGTCCGAGGCGCAGCTGGTCGCACAGCTCGAGCATCCGCACCTCGTTCCGCTCTACGACTACTGGCGAGACCCCGAGGGCGCCTACCTCGTGATGCGCTGGCTGCGAGGAGGCTCGCTGCGGCAGGCGCTCGACCGAGGCCCGTGGAACCTGGAGCCTGCCTCGCGCCTGTTGTCGCAGGTCGGGGGCGCCCTTGCGTACGCCCACCGGCAGGGTGCCGTCCATCGCAACGTCAAGCCCGCGAACGTCTTGCTCGACGGGGACGGAAACGGGTACCTCGCCGACTTCGGGATCGCCGCCCGCCTGGCCGATTCGGAAGACGCCGGGCGCCCGGTCGTCTCGCCGCCCGCGTACGTGTCGCCGGAGGAGCTGGCGGGCGAGCCGCTCACACCGCGGTCGGACATCTACGGCCTCGGCCTGCTCACCTTCGAGGTGCTCACCGGCCAGCGGCCGCCGATGGACGGGCCGCTGCCGCCGGTGCGCTCGGTTCGCCCCGAGCTGCCACCGGCGCTGGACGAGGTCGTCGCCTGCGCCGCCGCGTCGGATCCTGACGAGCGCTACGAGTCGGTCGACCGTTTCCTCGCCGCGTTCGACGCCGCCGTGGAAGGCACGGCTCCGGTAGCCGAGACGTACACGCCCGTGGAGAACCCGTACAAGGGTCTCCGGGCGTTCGGCGAGACGGACGCGGCCGATTTCTACGGACGCGACACGCTTGTCAGCGAGCTTGTGCGCGCGCTCGTCGACCGTCGCCTGGTCGCCGTCGTGGGCCCGTCCGGGATCGGCAAGTCGTCGGTCGTCAAGGCGGGGCTCGTCCCGTCGCTGCGCAGAGGAGCGCTGCCGGGATCGGAGCAGTGGCTCGTCACCGACATGTTCCCTGGCTCGTATCCCTACGAGGAGCTCGCCGCCGCGCTCCTCCGGGTCGCGGTGGAGCGGCCGGACGACCTCGTCGAGGAGCTGGAGCGCGACGAGCTCGGGATGCGTCGGGTCACGAAGCGGATCCTGCCGACCGAAAGCGAGCTGTTGCTCGTCGTCGACCAGTTCGAGGAGCTGTTCACCCTGACGGCCGACGGAGGAGACGCGCCGCCGGTTCCTCGCGGGCCTCACCGCGCTCGCCGCCGATCCGCGCTCGCGCGTGCGCGTCCTCGTCACGCTGCGCGCCGACTTCCTCGACCATCCGCTCCGATACCCGGAGTTCGGGGAGCTCCTGCGGGCCGGGCTGGTCGCGGTGGCCGCGCCCTCGGAGGACGAGCTGGCGGAGGCTATCGAGCGGCCCGCGCGACGCGTCGGCGTTCGCTATGAGCCGGGGCTCGTCTCCCAGATCGTCGCCGACGTCCGCGACCAGCCGGGCGCCCTGCCGCTGCTGCAGTACGCGCTGACCGAGCTCTTCGCGGCCCGCGCCTCCGACACGCTGACGCTCGAGGGCTACGTCGCGACCGGCGGCGTCGTCGGCGCACTCGGACGCCGGGCGGAGGGTCTCTACGCGCGGCTCCGTCCGCCGGCCCAGGCCGCGTGCCGTCAGGTCTTCGTGCGCCTCGTCAGCGTCGACCCGACCGCGCAGGACACGAGGCGCAGGGTGAGCCGCCGCGAGCTCCGCCAGCTGGAGCTCGATCCCGACGCGGTCGCGGAGATCCTCGCGCGCTACGGCGAGCATCGACTGCTCTCCTTCGACCGCGAGCCGCTAACGCGGACGCCGACCGTCGAAGTCGCGCACGAGGCGATCCTGTCCCAGTGGGACCGGTTTCGCGGGTGGATCGATGAGCGCCGCGAGGGCCTCCTCCTGCACCGGCGGCTCGTGGAGGCGGTCGCAGAGTGGCAGGACGCGGGGCGTGATCCGGCATACCTGCCGCACGAGAACCGGCTTGTGCAGTTCGAGGCGTGGGCGGGTGCGACCGACCTCGCCCTCACGTCCGCCGAGCGCGAATTCCTCGCCGAGGCCCGTGCGGCGGCGGACGAGGCAGCGCGCCGGCGGGCGCGCCGGCGACGAGGGATCCTGGCCGGTTTCGCAGTGCTCGCCGCTGCGGCGTCGCTGCTCGCCGTGTTCGCACTCATCCTCCGCGGACGAGCCAAGGACGATGCGCGCGTCGCGACCGCTCGCCAGCTGGCGGCCTCCGCCGAGGCCAACCTGAACATCGACCCGGAGCGGAGCATCCTGCTCGGGATCCAAGCCGCCGAGACGACCCGGCGGCACGACGGCAGCATCCTCCCGGAGGCGCAACAGGCGCTGCACGACGCGCTCACCGCCTCGCGCGTGCTCGCAAGAAGCTCCGGCGTCGGGCGGCGGTCCGGTATCGGACACGTCGTCGCCCTCGCTCCCGACGCTGCGACGTTCGTCGCCGCCGACCTCGATCACAAGACGGTGAGCATTCGCGATGCGCATACCGGCAAGAAGCTCACGACCCTCACGGGTCATTCGGCGGAGGTGCTCGCCATCGCCTACAGCCCTGATGGGAGATTGATCGCCGCCGGAAGCGCCGACGGCATTCTCAGATTGTGGAACGCGTCGTCGCGGAAACTCGTGCATGTCCTTCGGGCGCATCGAGGCGCAGTCTTCGCAACCCGATTCAGCGCAGACGGCAATCGACTGGTGACTCTGGGTGGTGATCGCGCAGTGCGGGTGTGGGACGTCCGTAGCGGCCGGCTGCTCCAATCGATCCCCAACGTGCACGAGCGCACACGAGCACCTGTCGTTTGGGGCGAGGGCGTCGCGTTCGTCGGCGACGACCGCATCGCAGTCGCACCGTGGTCTCGTGAAGGCGGAGCCCCCTCCGCGGTCGTCGCGAAGGTCTTCGACCTCTCCTCAGGCAAGGAGGTGAGCGTCGTCAAAGATCCCGCCGGCCCAACACAGACCGTCGACATCGACGTCAGCCCCGACGGAAAGCTGCTCGTCGCCGGTCACGCGGAAGGGCCGCTCCAGCTCTACAGGCTGTCGGATGGGCGGCAGCTCGACGTCGAGCAGAACGGGTCTCGACAGGGCGCGGTTCTCGACGTCGAATTCAGCTACGACGGGAAGTTCGTGGCCACCGGTGCCGTGGACGGCTTAGCGAAGATCTGGAGTGTCGCCGACGGCAGGCTGCGCGAAGCACTGAGGCTCCGCGGGCACGACAATCCCGTGGGGAGCGTCTCGTTCGACCGGGATGGGACTCGACTCGCGAGCTGGGGTCAGGTTTCGGGCGAGGCCAGGGTATGGGACGTTTCGCCCGCCGGCCGCGGCGAGGTGCTGACGCTGCCGGGGCCGAAAAGCGCACCGGAATGGTACGCGGATGTTGCGTTCACGCCGGACGGGCGACGGCTCGTCTCGAGCTCCGGCGCCGCCGGGACCGTCCGAGCGTGGAGCGTTCACACGGGCAAGGAGCTGCTGCGACTCGACCAAGGCGCGACGGACCGCGCGCCCGTGCACGCGGTCATCGGCATCGACGTCAGCCCCGACGGATCGCGCATCGCAACCGCCGGCGCGGACGGGAGCGTGAGGATCTTCGACGCCGAGACCGGCAAGCAGCTGCTTGCGCTGCGGCATCAGCATTGCGTCCCCCACGGCCTGTGCGTCGTCAATCAGGCCGTGTTCAGCCCGAACGGCTCGAGGATCGCCACCACGGGCTGGGACGCGACGATCCGCATCGCGGACGCGGACAGCGGCCGCCCACTCCGAGTGCTCCGCGGGCACGAGCCGGGCGGCGTGGGGACGTACGTCGTCGAATGGAGCCGCGACGGCAGGCGCCTGCTTTCGACGGCGCATGACGGGATGCGCATCTGGGATGTACGCACAGGCCGCCAGCTGCTCAGGCTCCCCCCCGGTGGCGGGCCCGGCGCGTCCGGTGCGTGGAGCCCGGACGGCAAGGAGGTGTTAACGGAGTCGGGGCTGGGCCCCCGGGTGTGGGACGCGTCGACAGGGAAACAGCTGCGCATTCTCAAGACCGGCGCTCCCGTGACGGGGCTGGTGTTTAGCCGCGACGGTGGCAGGCTGGCGATCGGGACGATCGACGAGTCGTCGAGCACCAGGATCTGGGACTGGCCCTCCGGCATCGAGGCGCTCAAGCTTCCCGAAGGTTCGGGCTCCGGCAAAGGGCTCGCCTTCAGCCCGGACGGCAAGCTTCTCGCCGGCGTGCAGCCCGAACCGATGCCCTTCGTGCACGTCTGGACGCTCGACCCGGAACGCTTGCTGCAGATCGCGCGCCATCGCGTCACCCGCTCGCTGACCGAGGACGAATGCCGCCGCTACCTACAGCGATCTTGCTCCGACCGTCGCTAGTGGCTGCATGGCCTCAGGCCCTCTCTGCACCGCGGCGGTCTTGGGCCGTTGTCAATGCTGGCATGACAGGCGCCACACACCTACCACACAGGCTGTGCCGAGCTGATGCCCTTCATGGACATGCACGCTGGCCATGGCGACATGGCGGACGGGAAAGACGGCTAAATCAAAGAGAAAGGCCCCGTGTCCGGGGCCTTTCTCAGTGGCGGGGGCAGGATCTGAACCTGCAACCTCCGGGTTATGAGCCCGGCGGCCACCTGTTGCGACACAGACCCTTGGTGCCAAAGGATTGACGATCCCAAGAGTGTCACGCTGCCTGGGCCGTCCCGTCGGTTCGGCGATTTGACGACCTCAGGCCCTCCACCGCAGCAGTATCGGCAGCGCGCAGAGAACACCTGGATCCAGCCAGCGCGTGATGTGACTAACCTCGCGCGCGCGTGTAACTATTAGCTGGACCGACAGTCAGTTGAACCGCCACGCAGGACAACGGGCCTCGTCAATCTGGGCATGCACGTTGGGAGAGACGACGCTCTCCCTCACCAGTGTGATTTTCAAGCCGGCGCCGGGGTCGAATCCGTATGCCCCTTTTCAGAAGCGCCTGGCTGAGCGACCTTGGTCAACGTGCGAGCTAGACACGACGCCGCCGCACGCTCTACTCAGGTTGAATCGCGGACGTACATGCGTATAGAGATCGAGGGACGCCCGCCGAGCGCAGAGGCGCTCTGGGCGGCGGCATCCGGGCTTGGCCATTTCACCGCGATGCAGGTGCGGCGCGGTCGAACACGGGGGCTCGAGCTGCACGTTACCCGCCTCGAGGCGGCAAACCATGAGCTGTTTGGCGTGGGCCTCGACGGCAATCGCGTTCGCGAGTTGGTGCGGCACGCGCTCGGCGACTCCATGGACGCCTCCGTCCAGGTCTACGTCTTCGAGACCCCCGACGACGAGCCGGTGTTGATGGTCACCGTCAAGGAGCCGGCGGAACTAACGACGCCGCAGCGCCTCCAGTCGGTCGAGTACCAGCGACCGGACGCGCACCTCAAGCACCTCGCGACGGGGCAGGGCCACTATTCGCGGCTTGCGCGACGCAGCGGATTCGACGATGCGCTCCTGACGTCGACCGACGAACGCATCTCGGAGACCGCGACGGCCAACGTCGCGTTCCTCGACGACGACGGCGTTGTCTGGCCGGAAGGCCGGTTCCTGCACGGCATCACCATGCAGCTCCTTGAGCGTGCGCTGCCGGAGGCGGGTGTGCCGTCGCGGCGCGCACCAGTTCGGCTTGCCGATATGCCGTCCTTCCGCGGCGCGTTCGTCTCGAATGCCCGCGGCCTCGCGCTCGTCTGCGGGATCGACTCGCTATCCCTTGCGACCGACCCGACGCGGGTGCAGGAAGTGGCCGAGGTCTATGCATCGCTCCCATGGGATCCGCTCTAGGTTCACTCAGGCAGGCCGGCTTAACTCGGTGGGACGATCTCCACGAGCCGGCCGAGCTCGTCTTCTACTGTCCGAAGTGCGCTGAGCGCGAGTTCCGCGACGACTCCTAGAAGAACCCAACGAGCGCCCGTAAGACGGAACCGCCAGCTTTCGGCAGCCGCTTCGGTTCCTTTTGCGCAACAAATTCAGTACGCGGGCCGCTGCCTGCCGTACCGGCTGCCACCGTACGACGCCAGGTCGCCGAGCACCGCCAGGATCACGAAGAACCACTCCCAGCCGGTCACGCCACGACCGCCCGTGTTCCAAAGGATCACGTAGAGCAGTGTTGTCAACGGAAGGAAGACGATGCCGAGGATCGGCCAGATGATCGGACCGAAAGCGCGGTCAACCCATGGCGTGAAGATCCACATCAGCAGCACAGCCAATCGCGGCGAGAGTGCTGCGATCACCAGGAAGAGGCATCCCATCCGTTGGATCCTTTCTCCCCTACCGGAGGTCGAGTGGCGCCGAGTCTCCCACACGGGCTCGCTTCGCGTTCACCTCTCCGCACGGAGCGCTCACAAAGACAAGAAGGTGCGGCCTAGCGATGGACGCTCAGGCAGGCGCAGAAGCTCGAGCTCGCGTACAGCAAGTGCGGCTGATCTCTGGCGAGAGCACGCTGGCCCAGGGAAGCGTCCTTCAACCGGGCGACGATATGCCCGAACCGCTCTCGCCGGCCCCTCGGCCGGCCGAAACGTCCTATCAGCACTAGCCCACTAGCCATGCGGGTTGCGCTCAGTTCACGTTTGCCCCCCGGAAGATGCGTTGCCCGCCGCCGCAGGAGTGGGCTGCCCCACCCAGATCGGGTTGACCGCCCCGGTGTGGAGGCGTAGCGTCAACGGCACATACCGAAAGGAGGAGTAGGGATGTCGGTAACGGACAACTTCGCGCAGCTCAAGGAGCAGGTCGAAAAGGCGGATCGCGCCGTCAAGGCTGCGGCCGAGCAGAACCAAGCAGAGATCAAGGCAAAGGTGGACGAGGCGAGGCGAGACGCTGATGAACGTGCGGCCGAGCTGCGGGCCAAGACTGACGAGGCCGGCAGGGAGGGAGAGAGCCAGTGGCGGGAGATGCAGGCCGACTTGAAGGGCCACATCGAGCGCGTTCGGCAGCGCACAGATGCCAAGAAGGCGGCAGTCGACGCCGACGTGGCCGAGAGTGACGCCGACTGGGCTGAGGCCGACGCGGAGGACGCGATCGCCTTTGCGATGTCAGCGATCGTCGAGGCCGAGTACGCGACGCTCGACGCGATGCTGGCACGCGAGAACGCCGCGCAGCTTGCGGCGAGTTCCTCCTAGGCCGCCGGATTACCGCGACCGACGCTCTCGGTGAGCTCGCCGGCTCGACGTGTCCCGACGAGGAGATGATGAGGATGAGCTCGACGACAACGTCTGACGGCGCGCGCGAAGCTGTCATGCGGCAGAACGTGGCGTTCCCGCAGAGCGGGGCGGCACGTCGCCGTTCACGCCCATCGCCGACTACGGCTTCCTTTCCAACTGCCACACGGGCGCGCTCGTCGCCCCGGACGGCACGGTCGACTGGCTGTGCGTTCCGCGCTTCGACTCGCCGAGCGTGTTCGGAGCGGTACTCGACCGCAGCGCGGGCGGCTTCCGCTTCGGGCCATTCGGGATCAACGTTCCGCGTGCCCGGATCTACGAGCCGGGGACGAACTTGCTCGTCACCTCGTGGAAGACAGCCACGGGCTGGGTGGTCGTGCGTGACGCGCTCACGATGGGACCACGCCGCGCGGAAGACACGGTCACACCCCACACGCGTCCGCCTGCCGACGAGGATGCCGACCACGCGCTCGTGCGCACGGCCACCTGCATCGACGGCAGGGTGGAGATCGAACTCGTATGTGAGCCCGCATTCGACTACGGCCGCGTTGTGGGCGAGTGGACGCTCGCCGCAGATCGCCAACACGCACGGGTGAGCGGCGCCGACCAGGCGGTCGAGCTGCAAACCGACATGCTCCTCGGGATCGAGGGTGGCCGTGCTCGCGCCAGGCACGTCCTGAGCGCCGGCGAGACGGCCTACTGCGCGCTCGGCTGGAGCGAGCAAGCGCATCTACCGACGACGGTCGAGGAAGCACTCGAGCAGCTCGACGCGACGACGACGTTCTGGCGGAACTGGCTTGCGCAGGCGGCGATCCCCGACCACGAGCTGGGGCCGCTGATCGAACGGTCGGCTCTGACGATCAAGGGCCTCACCTACATGCCGACAGGGGCGACGGTCGGGCGCTAACGACCTCGCTCCCCGAGACACCCGGCGGGAGCGGAATTGGGACTACCGCTACACCTGGATCCGCGACTCCACGTTCCTGCTGCGGGCGTTGCACTATCTGCTGCTCGATTGGGAGGCCGACGATTTCATGCAATTCATGGCCGACCTCGACCGAACGACGACGGCGGGCTGCAGATCATGTATGGGATCGACGGTCGCCGCGATCTAACCGAGACGCTCCTGAAGATCTCGCCGGCTACGGCGGCGCGCAGCCTGTCCGCATCGGCAACGGCGCGTTCAACCAGCGGCAGAACGATGTCTACGGCGCCGCGCTCGACGCGGCCCTACTGCACTGCCGGCGCAACCAGCGTATTCCGCGGCGCCTGTGGCCGCTCGTGCAGGCGCAGGCCGAGTGTGCCACAGCAGTGTGGCGTCAACCGGATCAGGGCATCTGGGAGGCGCGCGGCAAGCCGCGGCACTACGTGTCGTCGAAGCTCATGTGCTGGCTCGCCCTCGACCGCGCAGCTCGGCTCGCAAACATCGCGGCAGAAGCGGCGCTTGCGGCGACTTGGGCAGAGAGCGCCGCAGAGATCAAGTCCGACATCCTCGAGCATGGGGTCAGCGAGCGCGGGGTGCTTCGCCAGCACTACGACACCGACGCGCTCGACGCCTCGACACTCCTCGCCGCCATCTTCGGGTTTCTGCCGCCCGACGATGCAAGGCTTCGCGCGTCCGTGTTGGCAGTCGCGGACGAGCTGAGCGAGGGCGGATTCGTACTGCGTACCGCACAGAAGAAACCGACGATGGACTGTCCGGCAAGGAGGGCACCTTTCTCATCTGTTCCTTCTGGCTCGTATCGGCGTTGGCGCTGATCGGCGAGACACAGCGGGGAAGAGCCCTGATGGAGCGCCTCGTCAAGGCCGCATCTAAGCTCGGCCTCTATGCGGAGGAGCTCGACGTCGACACCGGCCGGCACCTCGGCAACTTCCCCCAGCTGTCCCTCGGATCTGCCGGATCTGGTCGATCATGGCCGCCGCGCGCATCATCCTCGCCGAAAGCGTCACCGAACTGGCCGCCGAGCCGGGGCGCCAGGGCGCCCGAGCCCGAGCGGTGCCCGTCCCGCCTTGGCGAGCATCCTTCGCTCGGCGGACGTCGACGCGGCCAGCGCTGCTCGCGTTCCTGTTCACGTCCGTCATCGTCGCCCTGCTGATCAACACCGTCGCCAGTCTGCTGCGCTGACCTGCGGCATCGCCGCCCCGGAAGTTCCCGTCGTCGAGTGACACTCGCGTACGTACGCAGCGTCCGATGCGCGAGGGGTGTGCGCCCACCCGTAGATTCCTTCAGGCGTCATTCCGGAACACTGGCCCAACCCACGCCTCTGTCGCCTGATTGGCAGCGCCTGAGTACGTTTGGGCGATCGCGTCGAGCCCCGCGCGCGCATCGCGGCCTTGACATCGGCTTCGCCGCGCTGTGTCACTGCGATGGGCGCC
>CAWGEA010000004.1:0-216229 GCA_963821495.1 uncultured Actinomycetes bacterium
CCAACCGCCGGCGGCGTTGCCGGTTGTGCCAAGTCCCTGTTCTATCCCAGGCTTCCGGATTCTCTAGCGTGCGCAAGGTATGGAGCTCGTTATGGAGCTTTCAGGTTGAGACCGGCCCTTAGGAGGCACCTCGCAATGGCTGAGAGGAAACCCGCAAAGAAGGGGACGCAGAAGTCCACCAAGGGCGCCACCGGCAAGGCGTCCAAGGGATTCACCGAAGAGGAACGAGACGCGATGCGGGAGCGCGCCCAAGAGCTGAAGTCAGACGCGCGCCGCGGCCCAGGCGCGAGCAAGGCAGACGGGGAAGACGCCGTGCTCGAGAAGATCGCCGCGATGCCGGCGCCGGATCGCACCATGGCCGAGCGGCTCCATGCCATCGTCAAGGCCAGCGCGCCAGCCCTCTCGCCGAGAACCTGGTACGGGATGCCCGCCTATGCCAAGGACGGCAAGGTCGTCTGCTTCTTCCAAAGCGCGCAGAAGTTCAAGACGAGGTACGCGACGTTCGGCTTCAGCGACAAGGCGAACCTCGACGAAGGCGCCATGTGGCCAACCGCCTTCGCTCTGACGGAGTTGACCGCCGCCGACGAGGCCCGGATCGCCGCGCTCGTGAAGAAAGCGGTGAGCTGAGGACTGCGCTCGCAGCGCTGAACCCGTGTCCCCTCGCTCGTCCCCCGTTCGTCTTAGGGACGACAAACCACACCCGAGCCGGTGTGACGAGCAAAGGAGGGAAGCCATGCACGAGCGCAGGAAGATCGCGGTGGCCGGGGCGACCGGGAGGGTCGGCCGTCACGTAGTCGACGTTCTCGAGTCCGGAGGCCACGTCGTGGTTCCGATGTCCCGCGCAAGCGGCGTCGACGTCATTACCGGGGACGGTCTGGCCGAGGCCCTGGCAGGCGTCGACTGCATCATCGACGCGGCCACCTGGCCCACGCCCGACCAGGAGGAGGCGACGGCGTTCTTCACCACCGCGACCCGGAACCTTCAAGAGAACGGCGAGCGAGCCGGGGTGCGGAGGATCGTCGTGGTGTCCATCATCGGTATCGACCGCTTCACCGGCGGGTATCAAGCAGCGAAGGTCGCCCACGAGCAGGCCATGTTGGCGGGCCCGATTCCGGTGCGGATACTGCGCGCCGCGCAGTTCCACGAGTTCGTCCCGGAGCTCCTCGACTGGGGCAGGCAGGGCGAGGTGAGCTACGTGCCGAAGATGCGCACGCAGCTTGTCGCCGCCAGAACCGTCGCGGAGGCGCTGGCCAACCTGGCCACCGGCCCCGAGGAATCCTCCGGAGCTCCGATCCCCGAGATGGCCGGCCCTCAGGAGGAACGCCTCGCCGATATGGCGAGGCTCCTTGCAGCGCGGCTCGGCGACCCGGTGCGGATCGAGGAAGTGAGCAACCCGGCCGACCCGGACAGCATCCGCTACGAGACGGGTGCCCTGCTCCCGGGCCCGGACGCGGTTTTCACCGGCCCGACGTTCGCGGAATGGCTCGACTGGGCAGCCGGCGTGCCCGAGACCGAGCAAGCGACACCGGTACCCGCCCGGTCGTCGTAGCCAAGACAATCCTGTTTCGAGGAGGCCGAACATGAAGTACGTACTGTTGATCCATCCCGGCGAGGCCCGGGAGCGGGCCGAGCGTCTCGGCGAAGAGGAGCAGGCGCAGATCGTCCGCGAGTATCTCGCCCTCTCCGAGGAGCCGGGTGTCATGACGGGTCATCAACTGCATCCCGCCGATACTGCGACCACCGTGCGAGTGCAGGATGGGCAGACCCTGACGACGGACGGCCCGTTCATCGAGGCGAAGGAGGCTCTGGGCGGGTTCATGCTCTACGAGGCCGACGACCTCGACGCGGCGATCCAGCTGGCCGCGAGGATCCCGGCTGCTCGCATGGGCGGAGCGGTCGAGGTGCGTCCGGTCGTGGAGCGCTAGGACGTCTATCGAGCGGATCTTCCGCGACGAGTGGGGGCGGTTGATCGCCACCCTGGTCGGGTCCTTCGGCGATTTCGACCTCGCCGAGGAGGCGGCCCAGGATGCCTTCGCGGTCGCGGCCGAACGCTGGCACCGCGAGGGCGTTCCGGCAAATCCAGGCGCGTGGCTGGTGACGACGGCGCGCAACCGAGCGATCGACCGCCTCCGCCGCGACCGCAGGCTCGCCGCGAAGACGCGCCTGCTCGAAGTTCCGGAGGCCGTGGAGGACGAGATAGACGACACGCCCTTTCCCGACGAGCGGCTCGAGCTGATCTTCACCTGCTGCCATCCGGCGCTTGCGCTCGAGGCACAGGTCGCCCTTACCCTGCGCGCGCTCGGTGGCCTGACCACCGAGGACATCGCCCGGTCGTTCCTGGTTCCTGAGGAGACGATGAAGCGCCGGCTCTCGCGCGCCAAGCGAAAGATCAGGGACGCCGGCATACCCTTCGCCATTCCCGCCGACCACCTCCTCCCGGAGCGGCTGGGCGCCGTGCTCGCGGTCGTCTATCTGATCTTCAACGAGGGCTACGGCGGCCGAGTCGACCTCGCGGCGGAGGCACTTCGGCTCGGGGTCGCGCTCGCAGAGCTGATGCCGGACGAGCCGGAGGTGCACGGCCTGCTGGCGCTGATGCTCCTCGACGACGCGCGCCGCGACGCACGCTTCGACGCCGGGGAGCTCGTGCTGCTTGCCGACCAGGACCGCTCACGTTGGGACGCCGCCAAGATCGCCCACGGGCGTGACGCGCTCGAACGTGCCTTCGCCCTGCAGGGCCGCGGTGTGTACGTCATTCAGGCCGCGATCGCGTCCTTGCACACCGAGGAGCCACGGGACTGGCCCCAGATCGCGGCCCTGTACGGCGAGCTCGTCCAGTTGAGCGGCTCCGCGGTCGTCGAGCTGAACCGCGCGATTGCCGTGGCCGAGACGGACGGGGCCAAAGCCGGCCTCACCCTCGTCGACCGGCTCGACCTCGACGGCTACCAGTACTTCCACTCGACGCGCGCCGACCTGCTCCGGCGGCTGGGCCGCGCCGACGAGGCGCGAACGGAGTACGAGCGTGCGCTCCGGCTTGCGCAGGCCGAGCCCGAGCGCCGCTTCCTCCAGCGGCGCGTGGCCGAAGTCAGCCGCTAGCCGCGCCGCCCTCGGTGAGAGGTGTCCCCTGGGGCGCCTGGTGTTCGTCGTCATGACGAGACGAACTCTCGAACCGAAAGCGAGGCCCAGTCATGAACGAATCGTCCCTTCCCGAAGCCGCAGCGTCGAGACTGTCGTCGCGGCGTGGCGTCGCGATCCTGCTCCTGCTCAGCATCGTCCAGTTCATGGACGTGCTCGACGCGTCGATCCTGAACATCGCCCTGCCGTCGATCAAGAGCGACCTCGGCTTCAGCCAGCAGAGCCTGCAGTGGGTCGTGAACGGCTACATCCTCACCTACGGCGGGTTCCTGCTGCTCGGCGGCCGGATGGCCGACCTGCTCGGACGCCGGCTCGTCCTCGTGACCGGCCTGGTCGTCTTCGCCGGCTCGTCGCTGCTGGGCGGTCTGTCCCACAGTAGCTCGTTGCTCATCGGCGCTCGCTTCGCGCAGGGCGTCGGGGCCGCGATGCTCTCGCCCGCCGCACTGTCGACCCTCACCAGCACCTTCCGTTCGACCCGCGACCGCAACACCGCGCTCGGCGTGTGGGCGGCTGTGTCGGGAATCGGCGGCGCCGTCGGCGTCCTGTTCGGCGGCCTGCTCACGGAAGGGCCCGGGTGGCGCTGGGTGCTGTTCATCAATGTCCCCTTCAGCACGATCGCCTTCGTCGGCGCCTTCGTCCTGCTGGAGCGCGAACGGATTCGCGCGAGCCGGCTGGCGAACTTCGACGCCCTCGGAGCGTTCCTCGTGACCGGCGGGATGCTGCTGCTCGTCTACTCGCTGGTGAAGGCACCCGACGTCGGCTGGGGTGCGGCGCGCACGATCGCAGGGCTCGCCGGCTCGGCAGTGCTCCTCGCCGGGTTCGTCGTCAACGAGCTGCGGGTGCGCAACCCGCTCGTCCCGTTGTCGATCCTGCGCGTCAAGGGAGTGGCCGCCGCGGACGCGACGCAGATGGTGGCCCTGGCCGGCTTCCTGCCGATGTTCTTCTTCCTGACGCTCTACATGCAGACCGTGCTCGGCTACTCGCCGATCCAGACCGGTGTCGCCTACCTGCCGCTGACGGGTGGCTTCATCATCGCGGCGAGCATCTCGTCCCAGCTGTTCGCGCGCGTCGGCACCAAGCCGGTTGTCGTGCTCGGCACGGTGATCTCAGCGGCCGGGCTCTACTGGCTCTCGCGGGTTCCGGTCGACGGCTCGTACGTCTCGGACATCCTGCCCGGCCTCCTGACCGTCTCGATCGGCATGGGCGGCGTCTTCACCGGACTGACCACGGCGGCCAATGCCGGCGTCGACCAGGACAAGGCCGGTCTCGCCGCAGGGCTGCTCAACACCGGTCAGCAGCTCGGTGCCGCGCTCGGGCTGGCGATCCTCTCGGCGATCGCGACCGCACAGACGCAGTCGGTCTTGCACGCCGGGGAGGAAAGTGTCGCCCAGGCGGCGACGCACGGCTACCAGCGGGCACTCCTCGTGGGCGCCTTCATCGTCCTCGCGGCGACGGCCGTCGCCCTCTCGACGCCCAACAGCCGGCAGACGACCATGGTGGTCGAGGAAGAGCCGGCGCTCGACCTCGCGGCCTAGACACCGCGGGAGGGAGCCGCGCGAGCGGCTCCCTCCCGCTCACGAGTCGCAGGCGCTCACCCGAGCTGGCGATCCAAGTTGTAGGCGGCGCTGATGAGCGCCAGGTGCGTGAAGGCCTGGGGGAAGTTGCCGAGCTGCTCGCCCGTCGGCCCGATCTCCTCCGAGTACAGCCCGACGTGGTTCGCGTAGGTGAGCATCTTCTCGAAGGCCAGCCGCGCCTCGTCGAGCCGCCCCGCTCGGGCGAGCGCCTCCACCCACCAAAAAGAACACAGCGAGAAGGTCGCCTCCTCGCCGGCGAGCCCGTCTGGCGACGCGTCCACGTTGTAGCGGTAGACGAGGCTGTCGGAGACCAGCTCCGCGCTGATGGCGTCGAGCGTCGAGATCCAGCGCGGGTCGGTGGGAGCGATGAACTTGCACAGGGGCATGAGCAGCAGGGAGGCATCGAGCACGTCGCTGTCGTAGTGCTGGACGAACGCGCGGCGGCCCTCGTGCCAGCCGCGCTCCATGATCTGGTTGTAGATGCGGTCCCGGACCGCCACCCAGCGGCCGATGTCGGCTGGGAGGCCGCGCTGGCGGGCGATCCGGATCGCGCGCTCGACCGCCACCCAGCTCATCAGCCGGGAGTACGTGTAGTCCCGGCGGCCGCCGCGGGTCTCCCAGATTCCCTCGTCGGGCTGGTCCCAGTGTTCGATCAGCCACTCGAGGTTGCGGGTGAGCCCCATCCAGCCGTCGTGGTAGATGGGCAGCCCGTACTTGTTGCAGAGGTAGACGGAGTCCATCAGCTCGCCGTAGATGTCGAGCTGCAGCTGGGTCGCCGCCCGGTTGCCGATTCGCACCGGCGCCGAGTCCATGTAGCCCGCCAGGTGCGAGAGCTCCTCCTCGGGCAGGTCTTCGCGCCCGTCGATGCCGTACACGACCTGCAGCGGGCCCGACTCGCGTTCGGCCGTATGGCGGAAGCGCCCCTCCAGCCACCCCATGAATGCGCCGGCCTCCTCGGTGAATCCGAGCCTGAGCAGCGCGTAGAGCGAGAAGGCAGCGTCGCGCATCCACGTGTAGCGGTAGTCCCAGTTGCGTGCGCCGCCGAGCTCCTCCGGCAGGCTGGTGGTGGGAGCGGCGACGATCGCGCCGGTGGGCGCGTACGTGAGCAGCTTGAGTGTGAGCGCCGAGCGATGCACCATCTCGCGCCAGCGTCCGCTGTAGCGCGAGCGGCGTAGCCAGCGCCGCCAGAACGCCACGGTGGCGTCGAACTCGGCGACGATCTCGGCATCGGCGTACGGCACCGGCGCCTCCCCGGGCTCGACGCGGTCCAGGACGAAGGTGGCCATCTCGCCGGCCCGGAGGACGAGCCGCGCGCGGACGTCGCTCCCGTCGACGATCTCGAGCGGGCAAGGCGTCGAGAGGCTGAGCCCCAGCTCGGGGGAGTGGAAGAGCGCACCGTGCGGGGTGAGCGCGACCTCGTGGCGGGCGCGCGCGTAGTCGAAGCGCGGGGCGACGTCGACGACGAAGCTGATCTGCCCGCGGACGGCGAGTACCCGGCGGATGATGCGATGGCGGTGCGCCGCCTCGCCGCTGCGCGCCGGGGGCATGAAGTCCTGCACCTCACCCACTCCGTCGGGCATCAGGAAGCGCGTGATGAGGACGTTGGTGTCCGGGAGGTAGAGCTGCTTGGAGCTCCAACCTTCACAGTCGGGCGAGATGCGGAACAGGCCCCCGCGGTCGGCGTCGAGGATCGCCGCGAAGACGCTCGGCGAGTCGAACCGCGGGCAGCAGTACCAGTCGATCGTTCCGTCGGTGCCCACGAGCGCGACGGTGTGCAGGTCGCCGATCAGGCCGTGCTCGGCGATGGGCAGGTAGCGCGACATCGGCGAGCGTCCCGCCCGCCTAGGGCACGAGCACGAGCTTTCCCTTCGCCGCCGAGCTCTCCAGCAGCTCGTGCGCGCGGCGTGCATCCGACAGCGGCAGGCGCTCGGCCACGACCGGGTGGATCTTATCCTGACGCAGCAGCTCGAGGAGCACGAGGAAATCCTCCCGGAACCACTCCGGGTCGCGGGGGCCCCCACCCACGGGAAGCGGTCGGCGAGCGCCCCGGGGAATCACCTGGTGGCCTTCGCGCAGCTTCTGGATCCGGTAGGCGGACACCCGCCGGCGGGGCGAGAGCAGGCCCCAGAGCGCGACGGTCGCGGTCGCCGCGTACCACTCGATCCACCCTCGCCAGCTCCTGTGCCCGTGCGAGATGCGTGGAGGAGTGGCCGTAGACGACCAGCCGGCCGCCGGGCCGCAGCGCGCGGAAGGAGCGCAGCGACAGCGCGCCGCCGAGCCCGTCGAGCACGACGTCCACGCCCTTGCCGGGGAGCCCGCGCACCCGCGCCAGGAAGTCCTCGTTGCGGTAGTCGATCGCCACCGCGCCGAGCCGCTCGACCGCGGCACGGTCGCGAGCTGAACAGGTCCCGTAGAGGCGAAGCCCGGCCACCGCGCCGAGCTCGAGCACCGCGGTGCCCACCCTGCCGGCCGCGCCGTGCACGAGCACCGTCTCGCCGCGCTCGACCTTCGCCGTCCGGTGCAGCAGCTGGTAGGCCGTCATGTAGATGAACACGAGGCTCACGACCTCGGCCGGGTCGAGGTCCTCGGGCACCTCGACCGCGTTCGCCTCCGGCACGCAGACGCGCTCCGCGTCGGCGCCCCACACCGTCAGCGCGCCGATGCGGTCTCCCACGCGCAGCCGCGAGCAGCCCGGGCCGAGCTCCTCGACGACGCCGACGAGCTCGTAGCCGGGCGTGAACGGCGGCTTCGGCACGCCGAGGTAGGTGCCCGCGCGCAGCATTGCGTCGGTGTAGGACACGCCGGCTGCCAGAACCCTGACGCGGACCTCGCCCGGACCCGGCCGGGGATCGTCCTCCTCGACCACCCTCAAGACCTCGGGCCCGCCGAAGTGATCGACGACGACTCGCTTCATGCGGGCTGACATACGCCGCAGTGCCCGTGCGGGCATCCGGTCCTTTCCGCAGGCTCGATCAGTACAAAACCGCAACTGATGGACGCCCGCTCGGCCGGCACCGGTGTCGAGGCGTTGCACGCGATGTTCGCTGACGAATGATTCCCTCCGGCCGCTACGCAGGCGAACGGCGATCCGGTGCCAGTGCGCAGGTCGCGAGGATCGCGCCTGTGCTCGTGACCTGACCGTCGATCAGCCGCAGCGGCCGCGCGTACGCTGGTCGCGTGGAGGAACTCGCTTCGCGGCGGCGCCTGCTGACCAGGCTGATGCTGCTCTCCGTCGCGGCGGGGCTCGCCACGATCGCGCTGAAGATGCTCGCCTGGCAGCTGACCGGGTCGACCGGGCTGCTCTCCGACGCGCTCGAGTCGATCGTCAACCTCGCCGCGGCGGTAATCGCGCTCGTCGTCGTGCGCTGGGCGACCTTGCCGCCCGACGAGGAGCACATGTACGGCCACGAGAAGGCCGAGTACTTCTCGGCCGGCGTCGAGGGCGGCCTGATCGTGGTCGCCGCCGGCCTGATCGGCTGGGTCGCCATCCGGCGCCTCCTCCACCCGGTCGCGCTCGAAGACGTCGGCGTCGGCCTCGCGGTCTCGGCCGCTGCGTCGGTCGTCAACCTGGCGGTCGGGCTCACGCTCGTCGGTGCCGGCCGCCGCCACCGTTCGATCACCGTCGAGGCCGACGGCCGACACCTGCTCACGGACGTCTGGACCTCGGTCGGCGTCATCGTCGGCGTCGCGGTCGTCGCGCTCACCGGCTGGGAACGCCTCGATCCGTTGATCGCGCTTGCCGTTGCCGCGAACATCGTCTTCACCGGCACCACCCTGGTCCGCCGTTCGAGCGGCGGCCTGATGGACCGCGCTCTCCCCGCCGCGGAACGTTCGGGGCTCGAACGGGCTCTTCAGCCGTACCGCAGCCAGGGAGTCGTCTTCCACGCGCTCCGCAACCGACAGGCCGGGCGCCGCTCCTTCGTCTCGATGCACGTGCTCGTCCCCGGCAGCTGGACGGTCCAGCAAGGACACGAACTGCTGGAACGCGTCGAGGCCGACGTCCGCGCGGCAGTTCCTCACAGCACCGTCTTCACCCACATCGAGCCGGTCGAGGAGGCAAGCTCCTTCGACGACACGACGCTCGACCGCATCGACGAATCGGACTAGCGGCCGTCACGACCCGGCAGCGCCCGCCGCCGCACCCGATCGAGGCCGGCGCAGGCGATGCTCGTGGGCGTCCTGCGCTCTCCATCGGGGTCGGCTCGTCATGGGCCGCGAACCAGCGGGCGTACGCGTCGGTCAGCGGCAACGCCGTCAGCCCGTGCGCGAACACCGAGAGCCCCACAGTGAGCAAGACGGTCGCGACCACGAGCTGGACGTGCGTGAGCGCCGACCCCTCGAGGACGATCACCGCGAACACGATCGAGGCCAGCCCGCGGGGCCCGAACCAGCCGACGTACGCCATCGTCGGCCGGCGCGTGTGGAGGCCGGCGAGGGCCAGCGCGACCGGGAGCATGCGGGCGAGGGTCAGGCTGAGCACGGCGTAGAGCGCGATCCGCCAGTCGAGGAGGTGCAGCGCGGGGCCGAGCGCGACCGCACCGAAGACGACGAAGGTGACCCCGTTCAGGACTTGCCCGCCCGCGTCGACGAGGTACGTCACCTCGCCGCCGTGCGACCGGTAGAGGACGCCGAAGACGAGCCCCGCCACGAACGCGGCGATGAAGCCGCTGCCCCCGAGCGGAGCCGCGATCCCGTACGAGAGCGCAGCCGAGGCGAGCGGGATGACCTGGAGCCAGTCCGCGGCGACGAGCCGCCGCCGCTCCGCGAAGCCGAGGACGACGGCTCCCAGCGCGCCGGCGGCGACACCGCCGACCACACCCCAGCCGATCTCCTCGAGCACCAGGCGGACGGCGTGGGTGCTCGTGATGGCGCCCTCGTCGGCCTCTGCGAGCGCGAGGGCGATGAAGAGCAGGGGCACGCAGATTCCGTCGTTGAGACCACTCTCGACGTTCAGGCCCTGACGGATGCGGACCGGCAGGCGTGGATCCGTGACGACGGCCTGCCCGAGCGCTGCGTCGGTCGGTGCGAGCACGATCGCGAGCACGAGCGCCTCGAGCCAGGTCAGCTGACCGAAGAGCACGACGGCGAGCACCGTGCCCGCGACGATCGTCAGGGGAAGCCCGATTCCGAGCAGGCGCGCCGGCAGGGCGATCTCCCGGCGCAGCTTGGCGACGTCGATGCGAGAGGCGTCGGCGAAGAGCACGAGCGTCAGCGTCGCCTCGGCCAGCGCCCGCACCGCGCTGCTCTCGATCCCGAGCTCGAGCCAGCCCAGCACCTCGGTTCCCACGAGCAGTCCCGCAGCGACGAACACCATTGGCGCCGTCAGCACCGTCCGTTCGAGCCGCCGCGAGACGCCGGCGTACCCGAGCAGCAGAGCAGCGACGATTGCGAGGTCCCAGCTGTCCATCGCTCTACGTCAGGGGCGGAATGCCCTTGGCGATCAGGTTGACCCCGAAGACGAGGAAGAGCACCGTCATCACGGCGGCGTTGTGGACTGCGAGCCAGCCCTTCATCGAGTCGAGCTGCGCCTTCGCGTGGTCGCCGCCCAGCAGGTAGTAGACGACGGGGCCGGCGATCGTGAGGCTGGCGACGACGACGAAGACGACCAGCGAGACGACGGAGTCGCTCGTCGAGAGCCCGAGCTGCGCGAGGGCAGCTCCGGCGCCGGCCGCCAGGAGCAGGTTCTTCGGGTTCACTCCTGCCAGCAGCACTCCGAGCCCGAGCGCCCTGGCCGGTGCGAACGAGTCGATGCCCGCCATCCACTTCGGCAGCTCGGCCGTGGCTCCGGGCTCCGGGCGGTTGCGCCAGTTCCGGGCGGCGAGAAGCAGGAAGATCACGCCGAACACGATCTGCCCCCAGGAGATGGTGTCGGAGGTCGTGCTGTTCGTGGCGGCGTCGCCCGCGTCCGAGAGCGCGTAGACGACGCCGCTCACCACGGCCAGCGCCACGGCCCAGCCGATGAGGAACATCGGCCCGTTGACCCGCGCCCGGCTCGAGAACAGCATCAGGATCACCGCGATGATCGGCACCGGGCTGATCGCCACGCCGACGGCGTAGGTGAGCACCTCGCCGATTCCCTGTCCCATCGTCCCTCCCTTCGACGAACCTATGGTTTGGACTCCTCCCGAACCTCACCCGGGGCGGATGATCGGCCCGGATCCCGTCCATGTAATGCGGACGCCTGCGTCCTGCGGTCAGCCCGTCACGGCGCGTCGAGCCCTTCGCCGGCCCACGCTTCCGCCTGCTCGCGCTCCCGGTTTGGGAACAGCTTCAGCTCGCCGGGAACCGACCAGCCCGCGAGCCTCACGAGCCGGCGGATGCTCTCCGAGTCCGTGACCACGGCGATGCGGTCGAAGGAGCGCGGGTGGGCGAGCCCGAGCACGGCGTCCTGCCATGCGCCTCCGGCCGTGTAGCCGGTGAAGCGGTCGTCTAGCACGTGGATCAGGCGAATCTTCGGGTGCCGCTTGAGCGCGCCCCGCACCGCGGGTGCGGCGACCGCTTCGTAGTCGGCGGATTCGACCTGCCCGACGGCCTCGAGCCCGACGACCGCGTCGGGAAGCCCCTCGATCAGTTGGATCATCGTGCTCCCTCAGCCCGCGAGCCCGGCGGATGCCTCCTTCAGGCCGTCCTTCAGCTCCTTCGCGGACGCCTTGTCGATCTGGGCGGTCGAGGTGCGGATCGCATTGGCGAGCGCGCCCGCGACCGTCTCCGCACCGTCGTGTTCGTAGATCGCGATGATGCCGGCCGATCCGGCGGGAAGCGCGTCGTCCAGCTTCTCGCCGATGCCGGCCTTCATGCGGTGGCGCGCGAACTTCCCCGCCAGCCCGCCGACGGCACCGCCGACGACGGTCGCCGCCAGGAGCGGCGGGGCGAAGAGCCCGATCACGAGCCCGACGCCGGCTCCTGCCTTGACGCCTTTCCGGCCGAGGTGGTCTCCGGTCTCCTGAACCTGCACCTCGCCCTCGGCGTCCTTGACGACGAGGGCCACGCCGTCGGTGACGATCTCGCCGTCGCCCGCGAGCTTGGCGTACGCGTCGAAGTCCTGCTGTGCAAGGTCGGGGATCAGGTAGACGGCGATCAGAACGTCCAGCTGCCCGTTGTCGCTCATGGTGCTCCTCTCTCGCCTCGATCTCAGGCGCTCGCCGCGTGTGCCGCCAGGGCCTGAGCCGCGTGCTCGTTCAGCGCCTTGGCGTCCTCCTCGCTCAGGTGCGGCGCGACGTCGAAGACGACCTGCTTGATCTCGCCCGTGAAGGCGAACGGCGCCTTGTCGGCATAGCTGCGATCGACGACGAGGCCGTTGTCGCGGCCAATGTCCATCCCGGAGTACCCGGAGAAGCGGCCCGGCACGGTGTGGTCCATTCGACCGCGCGCGACCGGCTCGCCGTTGACGAGCAGCGTTACCTCGCCTCCGGTCGCCGGCTTCGACGCGTCCGCCGTGAAGACGAGCTCGACGTTGACGTCCCCGGTTGGCAGCGGCTGCTCGGCCGCCTGGGTGTACTCGAGCACCCCGAGCATCGAGTACGTGTGCTTGAGTCTCCCGTCCTGCACGAAGAGCGAGAACCCGCCGAGGTAGTCGGCCTCTGCGACGATCACGCCCTCGGCGCCGCCCTCGGGGATGACCAGGTCGGCGCTGATCGTGTACGAGTGGTTGTAGATCCGCGGGATCATCCCGCTCGGGATGTTCTGGATGTCGCCCCGGTAGACGAATTTCGACTCCTCCGGGACGGGCGGCACCATGCCGAAGAACGACGTCAGCCCGCCGAGCAGCGGCAGCGCGTTGTTGCGCTCGGCCTCCGCCCAGAAGAGCTCGGCAAGCTCCTTCACCTTCTCCGGATGGGCGTCTGCGACGTTCTTCGACTGCGTGAAGTCGTCAGGCAGGTAGTAGAGCTCGACGGGCTCGCCGTCGGGATCCCAGCCCGGGCCGAACGTGCGCAGCTTCTCCGGATCGAGGTCCCAGGGAATCCGCTGCAGCCGCTGTGCGAGCAACCAACCGTCCTTGTACATCCCCCGGTTGCCGAGGATCTCGTAGTACTGCTGCGTGTGCCGCTCGGGCGCGGCCGCGTCCGAAAGCGAGTCGGCGAAGGTGACGCCGTCGAAGGGCTGCTGCTCGACGCCGTCGATCGAGCCGGGCATCGGGATCCCGGCGAGCTCGAGGATCGTCGCGGCGACATCGGTCACGTGGGTGTAGTGGTCTCGAACCGCGCCGGCATCGCCGATGCCGTTCGGCCAGTGCACGACCATCGGGTTCCGCGTGCCGCCCAGATGTGACGCGACCTGCTTGCCCCAGTCGAACGGGGCGTTGCCGGCCCAGGCCCACCCGGCCGAGTAATGCGGTGCGAGCTGCTCGCCGCCCCAGGCCTCGAGGCCGCCGTGCTTGAAGAGGAGCCCCATCTGCTGCTCGGGTGTGAGCGGGATCCCGTTCAGCGTCGTCAGCTCGTTGAACGTTCCGGTGAGCGTGCCCTCCATGCTCGCGCCGTTGTCGCCCCAGATCCACATCACGACGGTGTTCTCGAGCTCGCCCAGCTCGTCGATTGCGTCGATGATCCGGCCGATGTTCCAGTCGGCGTTCTCCTGGTAGCCGGCGTAGACCTCCATCTGGCGGGCGTAGAGGCGCTTGTGCGTCTCGTCGAGCGAGCCCCAGGTCGGGAACGCGTCGTTGCGCGGCGGCAGCTCCGCGTCGGCGGGGACGACGCCGAGCTCCTTCTGACGCGCGAACGTCTCCTCACGCATCACGTCCCAGCCCTGATCGAACGCGCCGCGGTACTTGTCCGACCACCTGCGCGGCACGTGGTGTGGCGCGTGGCTGCAGCCGGTCGCCACGTAGGCAAACCACGGCGTCTTCGGCCTCTCCGAGCGGACCCGGTGGAGCCAGTCGATCGTCTTGTCGGCCAGGTCGTCCTGGAAGTAGTACTGCTCGCCGTCCGTGGCCTCGGGCACCCCGACGATCTTCTGGTTCTCGGCGATCAGCGGGTCGTACTGCCCGGCCTCCCCGCCGAGGAAGCCCCAGAAGTAGTCGAACCCGAGCCGCGTCGGCCAGCGGTCGAATGGCCCCGAGAACCCCTGCTGGTTGTCGGGGGTCAGATGCCACTTCCCGAACGCTCCCGTCAGGTAGCCGTTTTCCTGGAGGGTGCGCGAAACCGGCGCGCAATCGCGCGGGATGGTCGCGTTGTACCCGGGGAAGGGGCCGGAGAACTCGCCCACCATGCCGAAGCCGACTCGGTGGTGGTTGCGCCCCGTCAGCAGCGCTGCCCTGGTGGGCGAGCAGAGCGCCGTGACGTGGAAGCGGTTGTAGCGCAGCCCGTTCTCGGCGAGCCGCGTGTAGTTCGGGGTGTCGATCGGGCCGCCGAAAGCGCTCGGATTGCCGAAGCCGGCGTCGTCGATCAGGACGAGGAGCACGTTCGGCGCGCCGTCGGGCGGCTGGACGTGGCTCGACTGGTTCCAGTCAGGCGCCGAGCCGTCGAGCGTCCGCTTCGTCGCGCCCGCGAACGGCGGCCGCCGGATCGGGAGGCTGCTGCGGTCGATTCCGTCGTCCGGCATGAGAGGCTCCTCTCGTCTTTCGGCGTGCGGAAGTCCGCGGCACGCCCAGTGGAGCGAACGACGCTACTACCGCGCCGCAGGGGGGTCATCGTCCGGTTGGGGTGAGCCCTGGGACCGCGATCATCGCCTGGCCCGCAGACGGGATACGGCGGCCACACCCTCTTCGGGCACCGCCGCGGGCTCGACAGCGATCTCGGCTCCGGTGTCCGCCGCCTCGTAGGTGGCCCGCAGCGCCTGCTCCTCGTCATGCTTCGGGAAAAATCGGTAGACGAGTGCCATCCCCAGCAGGACGGCGGCCATCGCGGCCACGTACGCCCACTGGTCGCCCTTGAGGAACGCCGATTGCGCTGCGGCCGTGATCTGGCTCGCGTAGGCGGGGTGGTGCGCGGCGAGATTCTCGGCGCTCGAGTAGGACAGCTGGAGCTGGGCCTGGGTGCTGTCCGAAACGTGCTTGCCCGATCCGGCGATCGCCGTCCCCATCGCCGAGGCGTAGCCCGCTGTGAGCAGCGCGCCGAAGATCGACGTCATCAGCGCCCCGCCGAGGTCGCGCTGCAGGTCGGCCGTCCCCGACGCCATGCCAACACGCTTCACCGGCACCGAGCCCGTGAGCGAGTTCGAGGACGGCGTGCCGGCGAGGCCGATCCCGATCCCCAGCAACACGTACGGAATCGCGACCTCCCAGTAGGAGATGTCGTCCTTCCAGAACAGGAGCATCACGACGAAGGCAAGGAAGAGGAGCGCCTGCCCGGTGAGAAGCGTGCGGCGGGATCCGTGCAGTCCGACGAGCTTGGCCGAGCGCGGGGCCACGAGCACCATGAAGATGCCGGCGGGAAGGATCGCGGCGCCTGCCTCGATCGTCGAGTAGCCGAGCACGTTCTGCAGGTACTGCTGGCTGATGTACGCGGCGCCCATCAGCGAGCCGAAGACGATGATCCCCGCGCAGGCCGCGACCCAGAAGGTGGGGCGAGCGGCCACGTGCAGGTCGTAGAGCGGGTTGCTCGCGCGACGCTGGCGCAGGACGAACAGGACCGCGGCCAGGGCCGCGACCCCGAGCAGCACGAGCGCGAGCGTCCTCTCGTTCGGGACGGGGAGGAAGTTGATCGCGACGATCAACCCGCCCACGAGCACGGCTGAGAGGAGGCCGCCGAGGTTGTCGACTGGCTCGGTCGCCTCGTTTACGTGACTCGGCACGAAGAAGATCGCCATCGGCAGGGCGATGGCGACGAGCGGGAGCGTGACGAGGAAGACCGATCCCCAGTCGAAATGCTCCAGCAAGGCGCCGGAGATGAGCGGCCCGAGCAGGGCGATGCCTCCGCCGAGGGCGGACCAGAGCGCGATCGACTTCGTGCGGGCCGGGCCCGACCACAACGCGGTGATCAGGGCGAGCGTGGTCGGATAGGCCATGCCCGCCGCGAGCCCGCCCAGGACGCGCGCGACGAAGAGCATGCCGGACGACTGGGCGAAGCCGGCGAGCAGGCACGCCGGGATCGTCAGTGACATGCCGAGGACGATCATCAGCTTGCGCCCGTAGCGGTCTCCCAGCGCCCCGAACCAGAGGACCGAAGCAGCGAGCCCGAGCGAGTAGCCGACGGCGATCAGGTCTAGTGCCGTCTGCGACGCGTCGAACGACTTGCCGATGTCGGGCAGTGCCACGTTGGCGACCGACAGGTTCAGGTTCGCGACCGCCGCGACGAGGATCAGCGAGACGAGGACGAGACCCGCACGCTCGGGCGTGCTCCCGGTTGCGGTCGCGTCGCTCACGGCATTCGTCGTCCTCTCTCCTCTCGGCGCTCACAGGCTTGCGCACGCCTGTACTCGGGAGGGGACGCTAGGGCCGAGCCGCGTACGGATCATCATCCGGTTGGGATGAGGGATGGCCCAGCCGGTCCGAATTGCTAGTCGGCGCTCTCGGGGAGCAGCAGCACCGCCCCGACCAGGAAGCAGAGCGCACCGAGTGCGGTGAACGCGTTCGCCCCGGCGAGATCGAGCGCGCTTCCGGTCGAGGGCACGACGTAGGACGCGAGCGCCGAGATTCCGAACGCGACACAGCCGAGGAGGTTGACCGCGGGAATCCACCACTCGAGCGTCCGGCGGGGCCGGCAGGCGGGCTTCCCGCACACCTCGAGATAGGCCAGGTAGCCGGAGACGAGGAAGCAGATCGAGCCGAACGCGTCCGGCGCCCAGACCAGCCGGTTGTACTCGGTCGTCTCGAGGCCGGCCTGCAGCGCGTGGAACGTGCTCACGTTGAAGAAGATCGTCCCCGCGACCTGGACGGCGCAGCTCCACCAGTCGATCCGGCGAGGCTCGAAGGTGAGGAGCCGCAGCCGGTGCGCGCATCGCTCCGCCGGGGCCGCGCTCGGCATTGGCGGTCTCGACGAACTGCAGGGTCGCCGCCGAGGTGAAGAAGATCGAGCCGACGAAGAACACGATCCCGTCTACCGCCGAGCCCACGAGCTCGACGAAGCCCGGAAACGGGCCGACCAGGAAACACGCCGACCCGAAGGCGAAGAGGACGCCGATCCACCAGGACGCCCGTCGCGGCGCCCACCAGACGCTCTCGGCTCGTCGCGCTCTCGAGCGCGACGAGTGCTTGCGGTGAGCGCGCGACGACCACTCGACGAGCTCGCCGTCGGGCCGCCTGTAACGGACGTGGGTCGTGAACGGGCCGACCGAGCGTCTGGCCACCGGCTCCCAGCCCTGCGGCGCCTGCGGGTACTGCGCAGCCGTCCCGGAAGCCCTATCCGCGAGAGGCCGACGGCCCGGCGCCGTGGCACTGCTTCCACTTGCGGCCGGAGCCGCAGGTGCACGGTTCGTTGCGACCGCGGCGGGCGTCCTCGGCCGCGTAGAAGGCGACGATCTCCGACGGCGCCCCGCCGGCCTGCAGGCGCTCGGCCATGAACCGCATCGGGCCGTCCACGTGGTGGAAGAAGTCCTTGTAGCCCGCGCAGAGGTAGTTCAGGCCGGGCTCGCCGTCGGGAGTCGAGCTGAACCGGTCCTTCGGGCAGCCGCCGTGGCAGGCGAAGCGGACGTCGCACTCGCGGCAGAAGCGAGGGAGCGTGTCGCGCTTGTCGAGGCCGAATTGCCGCTGCCGCTCCGAGCCGACGAGCTCGAGCATGTGCGTCTCGCGGATGTTGCCGAGCTTGTAGGCAGGCTCGACGAAGTGGTCGCAGCAGTAGAGGTCGCCCGTGTGCTCGAGCGCGAGCGCCAGCCCGCAGGTCTCCGAGTGGACACAGAGGCCGGGCGGCTCGCCGACCCAGTTCGCGAGCGCGACGTCGAACATCTGCACGTAGACCTCGCCGACGTCCCTGCGCACCCACTCCTCGAAGACGTCGATCAGGAAGCGGCCGTACTGCTCGGCCGTCACCGAGCGCCCGGTGACCCGGTCGCCCTCCTGGACGTAGAGCGGGCGGTCGCGCCAGGAGGTCCAGGGAACCGTGCCGTCCTCGCCGGCCTCGCTCACCCGCTCGATGATCGGGATGAACTGGACGAAGCGGGCGTCGCACTCGTCGCGCAGGAAGCGGTAGACCTCGCGTCCGTGGTCTGCGTTCGCGGCGTGGATCGTGGTGAGCGCGTTCCACTCGACCCCGGCGTCGCGCAGGTGGCCGAGCCCGTGCATGACCTGGTCGAACGAGCCCTTGCCGCCTTTGTTCACGCGGTAGGCGTCGTGCAGCTCCCGCGGGCCGTCGATCGAGATGCCGACGAGGAAGTCGTTCTCCTTGAAGAAGGCGGCCCAGTCCTGGTCGAGCAGCGTCCCGTTCGTCTGGATCGTGTAGACCGCGCGCTGGCCCGGCCGGAGGTGGTGCTCGGCGAGCTCGACCGAGCGGCGGAAGAAGTCGAGCCCCATCAGGGTCGGCTCGCCGCCCTGCCAGGCGACCGTCACCTCGGGGACGCGCGCATGGGACTCGATCAGCTGGCGCAGGTAGGCCTCGAGCAGCTCGTCGGCCATCCGGAAGCGGCTGCCCGGGTAGAGCATCTCCTTGGAGAGGAAGAAGCAGTAGGAGCAGTCGAGGTTGCAGACCGCGCCGGTCGGCTTGCCGAGCAGGTGGAACGCCGGCGGCGCCTCGGGCACCGCCGGCGTCGGAAGCTCGATCGGCCGGGCCGCCATTCAGGCGCCCGTGGTCACGGCCACCGGGTGGGTCGGCACCCTTGGCTTGAACGGCTTGAGCTCGTCCTGGCCCTCCTGGACGACGCCGTAGCTCGACTCGGGGACCTCGTTCCAGACCCCGGGCAGGTCGCGCAGCGGCTCCGAGACGATCAGCCGCGACTCGTCCGAGAGCCCGCGCAGGATCTCGAGCTCGGGATGCAGTTTCTGGATCGTCTGCACTTCCGTCGAGTAGAAGAGCGAGCGCGAGTCGCGCTGGCTGGAGTAGCGGAACGCCCAGAGCCTGTTGCCGTCGCTCGTGGCGACCGTCATCTGGATCGGATGCTCGACGCCGTGCTTCTGGCCGACGTCCTCGATCAGCCCGACCGCGGCCTCGACGGCGGCCGGTGGGTCGTCCTCCAGGCCGAAGGTGAGCGCGAGGAAGAAGAAGACCTCGGTGTCGCTCGAACCTTCGATCAGCGGGTAGAGCGACGGGTCGACGGCAAGTACGAGGTCGCGCTTGACCGTCCGGAAGTCGCCGATGAAGCCGTTGTGCATGAAGAGCCAGCGCCCGTACCGGAACGGGTGGCAGTTGGTCTCCTGGACGACCGAGCCGATGGCCGCGCGGATGTGCGCGAACACGAGCGGCGATTCGATGTGAGCCGCCAGGTCACGCAGGTTGCGGTCGTTCCAGGCGGGCTCGATGCTGTGGTAGACGCCGGGGGTCTCGGCCCCGCCGTACCAGCCGATCCCGAACCCGTCTCCGTTCGTCGTCTCCGCGCCGAGCTTCGAGTGGAGGCTCTGGTCGATCAGTGAGTGCTCCGGCTTGTAGAGCAAGTCCTCGACCCGCACGGGCGAGCCGGAGTATGCGACCCAGCGGCACATGTCGTCTCCTCCTGTCGATGGTGAAAGCTCGACGCGGGCGCGCGCTCGCGGCAGCGCTCGCTCGAGCTCCGGCTTGAACGCACCTCGCCATCGTCGGCTCCGGCCGGCGTCCGGGCATCGTCCCGATCGGATGAGAGCGCTCGGCCCCGCCTAGATCCGTGGGTACGTGGCGATCGAGCCGAGCGCGACCCCCAGCAGCACGAGCGCTACACAGAGCAGCGCGACGCGGAGCCCGAAAAGCGCGAAGCGCTGGCTGAGGGCGATCAGGAACAGGACGGTTGCGAGGAGCACCGTCGTTCGGACGTACTTGTCGCCCGTCTCGCGGGCGGCGACGCCACGCTCGAACACCTGCGAGGCGCGCTCGTTCCCGCGTGCGCCCCGCTCGAGCAGCGCGTTGCGGTACTGCGGCATGGAGATCGGAGCCGCCGGGGCGCTGGCATTCGAGAACGGGTGGGTCGCCAGCCACGCGTAGAACGCCGGGCGATACTCGATGGGGAAGCGCTTCACGTAGGCCCGCGCCAGGCGCGCGTCTCCCTCGAGCCGCGCTCGCAGCCAGAAGTTGAAGGTGGTGCCTTCGTACACCTGCACCTGGCCGCCGCGGGTCTCCAGCTCGGTCGCTGCGAGCCTCAGCCGGGACGAGGCCCCGTAGAGCTTCGCCGACCGGCCGTCCCAGAGCGCCGACTGGTAGCCGCTCCACGCGGTGGCGACCGCGACGATCGCGAGCAGGATCGCCTCGCCGATCTCGATCCCCGAGCCGAACCGCCGCGGGTGCGCCGGCTCGCCACCGCGCTCGTGGACGTGGTGTGCCACCTCGACATTCGACGGCCCTTCGGGCATGCGGGCGACGATCTCGCCGCCCGCTGCGCCGCGCATCGTCCGCGCGGGATGATGTCGCCACGACCAGGCGGGTGGCGGGGGCTCCGGCCCGTCATCGTCCTCTTCGGGTGATGCCTCCCGCTCGGAGACGAGGAAGGCTGCCAGGTGAGCGTCGGCAGCGTGGCCGCCGTCTGCTGTCGACGCGGCCGACGAACCGAAGGAGGAGGAGGAGGAGGACATGGCAATCGGACCAGTACAGCTGCTCGTGCTCGGCTTCACCAAGCCGGACTTCCACGGCCAGATCAAGGCCGAGCTGGAACGGCTGCGGGAGAGCGACACCATCCGCGTGATCGACGCCCTCGCCGTCTACAAGGACGCCGAGGGCGAGATCGAGGTCGAGCATCTCAGCAACCTCACCCGGGACGAGGCGATCGAGCTCGGGACGAAGATCGGAGCCCTGATCGGCCTCGGCATCGAGGGCGAGGAAGGCATGGAGGCCGGCGCCGTCGCCGGCGCGGAGAAGGCGGAGGCCGAAGGCGTCGAGTTCTTCTCCGACGAGCAGGCGTGGGACGTCGTCGAGGAGATCCCGAACGACTCCGCCGCCGCCCTGCTCCTGATCGAGCACCACTGGGCGGTGCCGCTGCGCGACGCAATCGCGAGCGCGGGCGGCTTCCGCATCAGCGACGGCTTCATCAGCCCGTTCGACCTCGTGGCGATCGGGCTCATGACCGCTGAGGAGGCACGGGAGCTCCACGCATTGGAGACCGAGCGAGCGAAGGCGACCGCGTAGCCCTAGGCTCGACCGAATCTGGAGGTGTGCACGATGATGGGATCGAGGAGAGTCGCCAGGCGGACCTCCCGGCGCGTCGCGCGCCGGCGCTAGGCCGCCGCGAGAAGACTCGGAACGCAGTGCGGGCCCGTCGCCGGGCCCGCACTGCGTACTATCGCCCGCTCAGACCGAGACGGACGCGGGCTTGGCCTCCGCGGCCGGGGCCGGCTCGTCGGGCTCGAGGCGCGGCAGCCACTCGAGCCAGCGGGGCAGGTACCAGTTCCACTCGCCCAGCAGCTTCATGGTCGCCGGCAGGAGCACGCCGCGAACGAGCGTCGCGTCGATCAGGATCGCCGCCGCCAGCCCGACGCCGAACTGCTTGAACATCAGCATCGAGAGGGTCGCGAAGACCGAGAACACGGCAACCATGACGATCGCAGCGCTCGTCACGACTCCGGCGGTCGACTTGATCCCGTGCGCGATCGCGTCGTCCATGCTCGCGCCGCGGTCGAACGTCTCCCGGATCCGGCTGACGATGAAGACGTGGTAGTCCATCGAGAGCCCGAACAGGATCACGAACAGCAGCATCGGCACCACCGGATCGATCCCGGCGGTCGAGCTGAAGCCGAGCAGCCCCTTGCCGAGGCCGTGCTGGAAGACCAGCACGAGCAGCCCGTACGCAGCGGCGACGGACAGCAGGTTGAGCACGACCGCCTTGACCGCCACCACGATCGAGCGGAACGCGACCAGCATCAGGCCGAGTGCGAACAGGAGCACAAAGCCGACCACGAGCGGCAGCTTGGACTGCAGCTTGTCGAGCTGATCCTTCCATTCCGCCGTCTGTCCGGTCACACCCACCTCGGCGTTCGGAAGCGCGCCGACGGTCTGGGGGACGACCCGCTCGCGCAGGGCCGCGAGTGCGGCGATCGACTTCGCGTCGGTGCCCGTGCCCTCGATCGGGACCGTGATGTTCGCCACGGTGCCGTCGCCGTTCCGGTCGACCGTGACCGGCCCGGTGGCGAGCGGGGTGCGTTGGAGCCGCTCGATCGCTGAGCGGACGGCCGGCGCGTTCACGTCGGGCGCCTGCACGACGACGTTCGCCGGCATCGCGGTACCGGGGAACGCCTGCTGCATGCGGTCGTAGGCCTTCACCACGTCCAGCGACTTCGGGAACGTGTCCGGCCCGGTAGTCGCCATGCGCAACTGGATCGCCGGGGCGGCGAGCGCCAGCAGCAGGCCGCCGGCGACCACCGCGGACAGGAGCGGCCGGCGCAGCACGCGGTCGACGATCCCTCCCCAGATGCGAGCCTCGCCGTCGTCCCGACGGAACCGGCGGACGAGCGGGACGTGCACCCGGTCGACCCCGTCGCCGAGTCTCGAGAGCAGCGCGGGGAGCACGGTCAGCGAACCGAGCATCGCGACGGCGACGACGATCATCGTCGCGTACCCGAACGAGGCAAACGACGCGTCGCCCGTCAGGAACATCCCGGCCATCGCCACCATCACCGTCAGGCCGGAGATCAGCACCGACCGGCCCGAGGTCGCCGCGGCGGCCTCGAGCGCTGCACGCTCGCTCCGCCCGGCGGCACGCTCCTCGCGCTCGCGCCGGAGGTAGAACATCGAGTAGTCGACGCCGACCGCGAGCCCGACCAGCAGCACGACTGCAGACGCTTCCTGGGCGAGCGGCAGCAGGTGGCTGGGCAGCGCGACGAGGCCGAATGTCGCGAAGACGGCCGTGAGCGCGAGCAGCAGCGGGATGCCTGCGGCCACGAGCGCTCCGAACGCGACCACGAGGATGATCAGCGTGAGCGGGACCGAGAACACGCCCGCGCTCGCGAGGTCGTTCGCGAAGGCGGTGTCGACCGCTTTTCTCGCGCTCGCATAGCCGAACTCGCCGATGAAGAAGCCCGGATGGGCGCGCTGGGCCTCGGCGACGGCGTCCAGCACCGGCGCGATCTTGTCGCCGGCCTTGTTCTTGTCACCCCGGATGTCGAACTCGACGAGCGCGGAGTGCCCGTCCTTGGCGATCTCCCCGCGATGGACGTTCTGAACGGCGGCCACCTTCGAGACGCGCGCGACGACGTCCGCGACGGCGGCGTCGAAACCCGGCGCGCCTACGCGCGCGGAGCGGCTCTGGATCAGGACGCTCTCACCGGCGGGCTGCCTGAACCCGGCTTCGAGGATCCTGTCCATGCGGCCCGACTCGCCGGGCCCGGCCGTGTTCGGGTCGACGTACTTCGTGCCGACCACGCCGCCGACGGCAAACGCGACCACGATCAGCGCGAGCCAACCGAAGGTCGCGGTCTTCCAGTGACCGGCGCTCCAGCGACCCATGCGGGCCGCGAGATTGGAGTGCTGCCTTGGGGGGGTCATGGTGTTCCTCCTTCGCTCGACTGACACCCCGACGCTACGAGCGCGCCGCCCGGCCGTCGTCGGCGCGAGGTCGGATTCGAGCTCCTACTCGAGTAGGACTCCCGGAGGGGCAGCGGTGGAGCCGCAGGGCCGATCCGTAGCCTCCACCGATGCCGCGCCCGCCCGGTGCTGCGACGCTCAACCGCGTGACCGCGATCCACGAGGAACACCGAGCCGAGGCGCTTCGCCACATCGACGAGCACGCCCGCGGCGAGGCGGAGCGGATCGCCCGGCTCTCGCGCATCCGCGAGTTCGTGCTCGGCTTCCAGGACGGGCTGCTCGTCCCGCTCGGGGTCGTCACCGGGATGGCGGCGGCCAACCCCGGCCGCGGGCCGATCCTGGTCGCGGGCCTGGCCGAGGCCGTGGCGGGCTGCATCGCGATGGGCGGGGGCTCGTACCTCGCGAGCGAGGCCGAGGAGGCCCTCTACGCGGCCGAGATCCGCGACGAGGGACAGGAGGTCGTCGACGCACCGGAGCGCGAGGTCGCCGAGCTGGCGCTCGTGCTCGAGGACGAAGGGCTGCCGCGGGCTGACGCCGAGCGCGTCGCGACCGGCCTCGCCGCGAACCCGAACGTCTTCCTGCGCACGAAGATCCAGAAGGAGCTCGGCCTCTCGCCCGAGTCCGGTGGCGCCGCCAAGGGCGATGCGCTGATGGTCGGCCTCGCCTACCTCGCCGCCGCGATCGTCCCGCTCTGGCCCTACGCGTTCCTGCCGCTCGTGTGGACGGCGCTCGTCGTCAGCCTCGCCTGCACGTTCGTCGCGCTCTTCGCCCTCGGGCTCGTGAAGGCGACGGTCGCCCGGCAGTCACGCGGCCGCGGTGGGCTGCAGGTGCTGCTGATCGGCTCGGCGAGCGCGGGCGTCGGCTTCGCGATCGGCCACCTCGTGACCGCGATCGTCTAGTCGGCGCCGGGAACCGTCTCCGCCAGTCCGTCCACGTGCGACGGCCTGAGCTGGACGATCATGTTCTGGCCCTCGCCGATCGGCGTGATCGACGGCGCGGCCGGCGCCGAACGCAGTGATCTCCAGACGGTCGGGGTACCAGGCGATCTCGACCGGCCCGTAGGCGGAGGCGACGGTCTCTGCCGCGGTGAGCGTGATCTCGCCGCCCGGGGTCGCCCGCACCTTCGTCGTGTACGTCGTCGTCATGTGGCGCTCCTCTCCTCTTCTTCCGACCGCGACTCGAGGCCGGCGAGCAGCTCCCAGCGCTCGTCGACGTGCGCCTGGATGCGCTCGACGTCCTCCGCGGAGAGATGGCCGAAGCGGCCCTGGGTCTCCAGGAACTCGCTCACCGGCACGGGGTGCTTCGGCTTGAACGTGATCCTCCACCTGCCGCCGTCGCACTCGAGCAGCGGGAAGTAGCGCGACTCGACCGCGAGCCGCGCGACCTCGGTCGACTGCGCGGTCGGGTAGCGCCAGCCGGGCGGGCACGGGCCCAGGACGTGCAGGAAGCGGAAGCCGCTCAGCTCGGCGGCCCGCGTGACCTTCGCGCGGAAGTCGCGCAGCATCGGCACCGAGCCGAGCGCGAGCGTCGCGACGTACGGGATCCCGTGAGCCGCCATGATGCGAGCGAGGTCCTTCTTCTGGCCCCTCTTCGGCGCCCTCGCGGGCGTCGTCGTCGTCCATGCGCCCTCGGGGGTCGCCCCGGACTTCTGGACGCCGGTGTTCATGTAGGCCTCGTTGTCGTTGAGGCAGTAGATGAAGTCCTCGTTCCGCTCCGCGGCCGCCGAGACGCCGGAGAAGCCGATGTCCGAGGTCGCGCCGTCTCCGCCCCAGACGACCACCGTCGAGTCCTCGACCCCGCGCAGCCGCAACGCCGCCTTGATCCCCGACGCCTCCGCGGGCGCGGAGGCGAACGGCGTCAGGTGCACCGAGACGTCGAAGGCGTTGACCGGGTAGATGCCGGCGATGATCGTCCAGCACGAGGCAGGGATCACCAGCACGATCTTCGACTCCGGCCTCGCCGCAGCAAGGGCGCCGAGCACGTGCCGGACGTTGATCGCAGGCGCACAGCCGGCGCAGGCGGCATGGCCGGGATGAAGGAGCCTCTCCTCCGACACGATCTCCTCGAGCCACGCGGCCATCGCTAAACCCCCTCCGGGACGTACACGGGCTCCGGGCTCGTCCGCCGGGCCCCGGTGGATCGGGTCTGGTCGAGCGCCCAGCGCAGCGTGGCCGGAGTCACCTCCGCCCCGCCGAGACCGCAGACCACGTTGAGCGCGGCCTTCGCCGCGGCCAGGTCGAGCGACGTCACGTCGTTGCCCAGCGGGCCGAGCGCGCCGAAGGCGGCCGCGCGGTCGACGACGGTGATGTACGAGGCGCGCGCGAGCGCGGACGTCAGCTCGACGGCCGGGAAGGGCCGGTAGGTGTGCACGCGGACGACCAGAAGGTCGTCGTCGTCGTGGAGCAGCTCCTGCGCCGTGTCGCCGATCGTCCCGATCGCGACCAGCGCGGTCTCGGCGTCCGGGTTGCCGGTCAGCTCGAGCGCGGCGACCTTCTCGCGGTGGAAGCGCGACCCGAACTCTGCGGCGACGTCCGCGATCACCGAGCGTGCGCCGTCCATCGCCTCCGCGACGTTGCGCTGGAACGCGTAGTAGTCGTTCGCCTCCGGCAGCGCGGAGAACACGCGCGGCCGGTCCGGGTCGAGCAGCCAGTCCTCCGGCGGGCGCAGCTCCGGGATGAACGCGTCGACCGCCCCCTGGCGCGGGACCTCGAGCACCTCCGAGGTGTGCGAGAGCAGGAAGCCCTCGAGGCAGACCATGACCGGCAGCAGCGTCGTCTCGGCGATCCGGTAGGCGCAGAGGACGCTGTCGAGCACCTCCTGCGCCGAGGAGCAGTAGAGCTGGATCCAGCCGGTGTCGCGCTGGCTCATGCTGTCCGAAAGGTCCGGCTCGATGCTCCACGGTGCGAAGACGGCGCGGTTGACGTTCACGACCACCAGCGGCACGCGCTCGCGCGAGGCTCGGTGGAGCTGCTCGTGCGCGTAGAGGAGGCCCTGCGAGGACGTGGCCGTGAAGGTACGGACGCCGATCCGGGCCGCGGCGATCACGTAGCCGAACATCGAGTGCTCGCTCTCGACGTTCGCGTACTCGATGTCGTCCCGCCCGGCGACGAGCTCGGCGAGCTTCTCGACGATCAACGTCTGGGGCGTGATCGGATAGCAGGCGATCGCACGCGCTCGCGCCAGCACGGCCGCGTACGCCGCCGCCTCGTTCGCGGTCACGACGACACGTCCGTGCGGAAGCGGGTAGCTCATGCGCGCACCTCCTCCATCTCGATCGCGTTCCGGACCGGACAGACGACCTCGCAGATCCCGCAGCCCTTGCAGTAGAGGTAGTCGATCGCCATCGAGTCGCCGCTTCGCGAGATGGCGCCCTCCGGGCAGAAGAGCGCGCACAGGGCACAGGCGGTGCAGGCGTCCAGCAGCACCGGCCGGTCGAGCGACCACGTGCCGGTGTGAAGGTGCAGCGAGTCCGTCGTGCTGACCGGGAAAAGCGCGTGGGCCCGCGGCGCCGCCGGTGCCCGCGCGGGGGCCGGCTCGACAGTCTCGTCGCCGGCGAGCGTGTGCTGTCTCGTGCAGCGCGCGTAGCCCTCGCGGGCGGCCGCGACGTTCGCCTCGGCCAGCGTCCCCATCCGCGCTCCGATCGCCTGCTCGAGGAAGCCGAGACCGTCCGGAACGAGGAGCCGCATGCAGGCGCCGAGCAGGGCGACGTTGCCCATCGGCCTGCCCTCGGAGGAGAGGACGCCGTTCTCCTGGGCGATGCGAGCAGCGGGGACGCGCGCAATCTCGAACGGCCCCGCGTGCGGGAAGCGCGTCTCGCGGTTGAGCACGACCAGCCCGCCCGGCCTGACGGTGCGCAGCACCTCGGGCGAGGGCGGCGAGGGCGAGACGACGACGAGCACGTCACACTCGTGCACCTTGTAGCGCCGGTGGATGGGCGAGGCCTCGTCCCAGCGCAGGGACGCCGAGATCGGCGCCCCGCGGCGCTCGGCCTTGAACTCCGGGAAGCTCTGCACCCAGAAACCCGCGCGTGCAAACGCATCGGCCAGGATCTGCGAGGCGAGGACGACACCTTCGCCGCCCCGGCCCATGATCAGCATCTCCTTCACGGGCAGCGCTCCCTTTCCGGCAAGCCCACTATCACCCGGCCGGGCCGCGCGCCCATCAGGGAGTGCGCTGAACCTGCGCCGGACAACTACCGATGCCTGCGCAACGCATTCGCGAACATAGGGGCCGTGCACGTCGGCACCGCTCTGCTGCTCGTCGGCGCCATTCTGGCGGCGAGCATCGTGGTCGCCCTGGTGGCGACGCGAACCGGGCTTCCGGTGCTCGTGGCCTTCCTCGGGCTCGGGATGCTGCTCGGATCCGACGGCCCCGGAGGGATCGAGTTCGACGACGCAACCCTCGCCCGGCGTGTCGGCACGATCGGGCTCGGGCTGATCCTCTACGAGGGCGGCCTGCAGACGTCATGGCGGCGGCTGCGGGAGGTCGCCGTCCCGGCGTCGCTGCTGAGCACGGTTGGAGTCGTCGTGACGGCGCTGGTGACCGGCCTCGGTGCGCGCGTGGTCTTCGACCTGACGTGGCTCGAGTCCGTCCTGCTCGGAGCGGTCGTCGCCTCGACCGACGCCGCCGCCGTCTTCGCGACCCTGCGCTTCACGCACGTGCGCCGCCGGCTCGCCCGCACCCTGGAGGCCGAGTCCGGCGGCAACGACCCGATGGCGATCGCGCTGACCTCGGGCTGATCGCCTGGATCGAGCGCCCGGACTCCTACGGCCTCGGCGACCTGCTCCTCCTGGTCGTGCGCCAGATCGGCCTCGGCCTGGTCATGGGGATCGTGCTCGGCGCCGCCGCCACGTACGTCTTCGCGCGGATCCCGCAATCGGTGGGCGCGTTCGCCCCGGTCGCCTCGGTCGCCGCGGCGGCCCTAGCCTTCGGCGCGGCCGACACGATCGGCGGTAGCGGCTTCCTGGCGGTCTACCTGGTCGGCCTCGCGGTCGGGAGCACGCCGTCGCGCTACCGGCGACAGCTGGTCGCCTTCCACGAGGGAATCGCCTTCGTCGCGCAGGTCGTGCTGTTCGTCGTCCTCGGCCTGCTCGTCTTCCCTCGCGACCTGCCGCACGTCGCCGTCGACAGCTTTGCGATCGCGTGCCTGCTCGCGCTCGTCGCGCGACCCGCTGCCGTCTGGGCCTCCACCGCGTTCACCGACTACACGCACCGTGAGCGGCTGTTCCTCGGCTGGGCCGGGCTGCGCGGCGCCGTGCCGATCGTGCTCGCGACCTTCGCGCTCTCGTCCGACGTGCCGCACAAGGAGACGATCTTCAACGTCGTCTTCTTCGTCGTGCTGGTCTCGGCGGTCGCGCAGGGGACGACGCTCGAGGCGCTCGCGCGGAGGCTGGGCCTCGTCTCCTTCCGGGCGCCGGTGCCCGAGGCGCCGCTGGAGCTGGGAGCGATGACCGAGCTCGACCTCGTCGAGTTCGTCGTCGGCCCCGGCGACGCGGTCGACGGATCGGCGGTGAGGGAGCTCGGACTCCCACGCGACGCGCTGATCGCGGTCGTCCAGCGGGCCGGCGAGACGATCCCACCGCGGGGCAGCACGGTCGTCCGTGCGGGCGACCGCCTCTTCGTGCTCGTGGCGCGCAAGAGCCGCCCCGATCTCGAGGATGTCTTCACCCGCTGGCAGCGGCGTGTCTGACCTTCGGCCTCACTCCTCGCCGGAGACCACGCCCGCCGCTTCGAGCGCGGCGATCTCGTCCGCCGCGTAGCCGAGCTCGGCGAGCACCTCGCGGGTGTGCTGGCCGAGCAGCGGCGGCGGCGCGCTCGCGAAACCCAGCGGGGACGGGACGAGCGGCAGCGTGCCGATCGTCGGATGCTCGAGCGCCGCCGTCCCGTGCCGCGAAAGCGCCTCCAGCACGCCGCGCACCTTCCCGGCGGGAACGCCGGCCTCCACCAGCCGCGCGACCCACTCGTCCGCGGGCCGCGACGCGAAGACGGGCTCGAGCTCGGCCACGAGCTCTGCGCGGTGCTCGACCCGTGCAGGGTTCGTCCGGAAGCGCTCGTCCTCGGCCAGCTCCGGGCGGCCGAGCGCCGCGCAGAGCCGCCGGTAGAGCCCGTCGTTGCCGCCCGCGACCGCGACCGCCGTGTCCGAGGCCGCGAACGTCTGGTACGGGACGATGCTCGCGTGCGCGTTGCCGTGACGCCCGGGCTCGACCCCCGTCGCGAGCGCGGCCTGCGCGACGTTCACGAGCGCCGAGAGCCCGACGTCGAGCAGCGAGATCTCCAGTCGCCTGCCGCCGCCGGCCAGCAGGGCGCCGAGGATCGCCGTCGCCGCCGCGTACCCGGCGAGCACGTCCACCACGGCCACCCCGACCTTGACCGGCTCGCCGTCGGCCTCGCCCGTGATCGCCATCAGGCCACTCTCGGCCTGGACGACGAAGTCGTAGCCGGGTCTCGCGTCACCGAAGCCCGTGATCGAGCAGTAGACGAGTTCCGGGCGCTCCTCGGCGAGCCGCTCGTAGCCGACGCCGAGGCGCTCCGCGGTCCCGGGCCGGAAGTTCTCGACCACGACGTCAGCCTCGCGCGCGAGCCGGTGGACGATCTCCTGGCCCTCGGGACGCGCGAGGTCGAGCGCGACGCTGCGCTTGCCGCGGTTGACCGAGAGGAAGTACGCCGCCTCGCCGTCCACGTAAGGCGGTCCCCACGCCCGCGTGTCGTCACCCGTTCCCGGCCGCTCGACCTTCACCACCTCGGCACCCAGGTCGGCGAGCAGCATCGTGCAGTAGGGCCCGGCGAGCACGCGCGAGAGGTCGAGCACGCGAAGCGTCAGCACCGCGCAATCGTACGGTGGGAGCTCAGCCGGCCCGGCGGTGGTCGCGCTCGGCGAGGAGCGCTCGCGAGAGCTCCGCCTGCCAGTAGACGATGCCGCGCCGGTTCGCCTCCAGCAGGCGAGCCTCGTTCACGGTCTCGGAGCCGCGCAGGGACTGCCGCTGGTGCACCAGGTCGTCGAGGATCTCGCGGATCCTCGAGACCCGCGACTGATTCACGGCTTCGCTCGCCACAGGACCGCGAGTGCCGCCGCCAAGTATGCCACGAGCGCGCCACCGCCGGCGAGTGCGAGCGACCGCCCAGGGCGGCGCGAGACCGTCTGCGTAGACCCCGTCACCCGGTGTTCCTCCTCGGACGCGACTGACCCTGAGCACGTTGTGCCCCAGATCCGCCTCCGTCGCTACTGACCGGAGGAACGGAAGTCAGTCGCCGTCGAACTCGCGGGCCGCGCAGTCGGGACAGTACGGCACGGTGGTCGCCGGCTCGTCGGCGTCGACGTAGAGCCGCCAGCGCTCCCGTTCGTCCTGCCACGGGCGCCTGCATTCCTGGCAACTGAGGAGCAGTGCCGAGAGAACGCTCGTCCTGTCGTTCATGGTGCTGTATTCGACAGATTCGGCCCTCGTCACTCCTAGACCTTCGATCAGTTCTCGGGTCAGGCCGCCTCTGCAGCCCGCTCGAGCTCGGCGATCTCGATCTTCTTCATCTGCAGCATCGCCGCCATCACACGCTGCGCCTTCGCGGGATCCGGGTCGCCGAGCAACTCGGGCAGCGCGTTCGGAACGATCTGCCACGAAAGCCCGTACCGGTCCTTCAGCCACCCGCACGGGCCCTCCTCGCCGCCTGCCGAGAGCGCGCTCCAGTAGTGGTCGACCTCGTCCTGATCTGCGCAGGCGACCTGGAACGAGACCGCCTCGCTGAAGGTGTACTCGGGCCCGCCGTTGAGGCCGACGAGCCGCTCCCCGTCGAGCTCGAAGCTGACCGTCATCGCGCTCCCCTCGGCGCCCGGGCCCGCAGAGCCGTAGCGGGTGACCTCGAGGATCTTCGAGTTCGGGAAGACGGAGGTGTAGAACTCGGCCGCTTCCTCGGCCTGCTCGTCGAACCAGAGCCACGGTGTGATCGCCGGCATGGCGTCTCCTCTCTCCGTTGGGTCGTCCCGGAACAGACGGCGCGGCCGCGCCGAATTCATCGCCGCCCGGCTACGCCGCCTGCGTCTCCTTCGCGAGGACGGCCAGACGGTCGCGGACGCGGTCGATCTCGGCACGGTACATCGCGAGCTCCTCGGCGTCCGCGCCGCTCTCCGCGCGGACGCCGCGCACCAGCACGAGGCCTTTCAGATGCAGCACGAGGTCGTCGAGCTCCCGAAGGCTCTCGACGGCGATCATGCCGCCTCCTCGAGGGCGAGCCGCTCGGACTCGGCCGGCGCCGCGCTCGCCTCCGGAGCCGGCGCGGACCTGACGAGCGTGATCGCGATCAGCGCGCCGAGGACCAGCAGGGCCGTGAGGGCGTAGAGCGCCGTCTGGAAGCCGTGGTCGAGCGCGGCCGCGCTCGATGCGGCGACACCCGGGTGCGAGTCGGCGAAGTTGCTCGACGAGGTCGCGGCGACGGCGCTGACGGCAGCCAGCGCGACGGCGCCGCCGACCTGCCGGCTCGTGTTGATCAGGCCCGAGGCGACGCCCGCGTCGGCGCGCTCGACGCCGGTCAGGCTCGCGATCGTGACCGGCACGAACGAGAGCCCCATCCCCGCGCCGCCGAGCACGAACGCCGGGAAGAGATCCCAGAAGTAGTGGCCCTCCACGGGCAGCCGAGTCAGCCAGGCCACGGAGAGCGCGCTTGCGAGCAGGCCCACGGTGAGAGTCGGCCGGACGCCGAAGCGGCTGACGACTGCCTGCGCCACGTTCGAGACCACGACGACGGCGAGCGCGAAGCCGGTGAAGGCGACGCCGCTCTCCATCGCCGAGTAGTGGAGCACGTCCTGCAGGTAGAGGGTCAGCAGGAAGAACTCCGAGAACGCCACGCCGCCGACGATCGCCATCGCCACGTTCGCGCCCGTGAGCGAGCGCGAGCGGAAGATGCGCATCGGCAGCAGCGGCGCTGGCGAGCGCAGCTCGATCGCGACGAACCCGAGCATCAACGCCGACGGCGGCCGCGAAGAGCGCGAGCGTGAGCGGCGCGCCCCAGCCGTCGCTCGTCGCACGCGTCGTCGCGTAGACCAGCAGCATCAGCCCGCTCGTCACCGACGCGGCGCCGCGGACGTCGAAGTGCCGCGTGGCCCGTGGGGCGCGCTCCTCCGCCAGCAGCACCGGCGTGAGGAGGATCGCCGCGAGCCCCACGGGCACGTTGATGAAGAAGACCCAGGACCAGCTCAGGTACGACGTGAGGACGCCGCCGAGCAGGACTCCGACCGCCGCGCCGCTGCCCGACGCGGCGCCGTAGATCCCGAGCGCGAGGTTGCGCTCACGGCCCTCGGCGAAGGTCGTCATCAGCAGCGAGAGCGCGGCCGGCGCGAGCAGCGCGCCCCCGAGACCCTGCAGCGCGCGGAAGCCGATCAGCGACGCCTCCGACCAGGCGAGGCCGCAGAGCAACGAGCTCGTCACGAACAGAGCAAGCCCCGCGAGAAACAGTCGGCGTCGCCCGAGCACGTCGGCCAGCCGGCCCCCGAGGAGGAGGACGCCGCCGAACATGATCGCGTAGGCCGAGATGACCCACTGCAGGTTCGCCTGCGAGAAGTCGAGGTCGGACTTGATCGACGGCAGCGCGACGTTCACGATCGCGACGTCGAGGATGACCATGAACTGCGCAGTGACGATGAGCGCCAGCGCGCTCCAGCGACGATCGGCCTTGGCGGGACTCACGTGGTTGGCCTCCTTAATCGTTGACGACCACAACTATACAGCAACACAACCCTTGAACGCGCTACGCTATTCCCGATGAACATCACGACTCCGACCGTCCCCGTAAGCGCGAAGCTGCCGCAGGAGCTGCTCGAGTCGACGACGTTCCTGCTCAAGCGGCTGGGCTTCGCCGCGAAGGAGCGCTCGCTCGCCGCCTACGAGGAGACGGGCCTGCACCCGTACCACCACGGGGTGCTGCTCGTCCTGGACGAGGGCTCGCGCAAGACGCAGGGCTCGATCGCCGACGCGCTCGGCTACGACCGCGGGCAGCTGGTCGGGCTGCTGGACGAGCTCGAGGAGCGTGAGCTGGTCGAGCGTCGCCGTGACCCGAACGACCGCCGCAGGCACCTCGTCCGCCTCACGACCGAGGGCAAGAAGACGGTCCGGCGCCTGCGTGGGATCGCCGGCCGGATCGAGGACGACTTCCTGGCGCCGCTCGACGCCGAGGAGCGCGCGGTCCTGCACACGCTCCTGCGCCGACTCGCAGAGGAGCACGAGCCCCGCTGCGCCCCGCCGCCGGCGGCCTAGGTCTCAGTCGCCCCCAACTGAGCCGGGGGGCCGGTTGAGCAGCGGCTTTTCGGTACGCCCCTAACGCTTCCTGCGGAAGACGTACGAGATCCCCGGGAGGATCCGGAGCGTCGCGCGACGGCCGCTACGCCCGAGCGAGGTGGAGATGCGCCGGCCGCGACGGCCGACGCTCGGGCCGGACTTCGAGAGCCCGAGCCACGCGCCTCCGCCGAGCGACTTGCGCCTGTAGACGCGGAAGCCCACGGGTGTCATCATCGCGCAGCCGTAACGCGCAGGAGGGACACATCGATGGAGACCCCCGCTCCCCGCCGCGAGTTCCTGATCTCGAAGGTCTGGCTCCAGGCAGTCGTGCTCGTAGTGCTGGCCGGCTTCTTCGTCCTCGGTCTGCTCGCCTACCGCACGTACATGGCCCACCCGCCGATCCCGGCGCGGGTCGTGGACGCTAGCGGGAAGACGCTCTTCACCGGCAGCGACATCAGCAGCGGCCAGCGCGTCTTCCTCAACAACGGGCTGATGGAGTACGGGTCGGCCTTCGGCCACGGCGCCTACCTCGGCCCGGACTACACGGCCGACTACCTCCGGCGAGCCTCGGACATCGTGTTCGCCGCCTACGGCGGCCCCGCCTCGGATGCGGCAGCCCGTAAGACGATCGAGGACTTCCGCACCAACCGCTACGACTCGGCCAGCGGCACGCTGCGGTTCACCGGCCGACAGGCGGCCGCCTTCCGCCGGCTCGTCGGGCATTACAGCCGTTTCTTCGGCGACCCCAACACCGACCACGGGCTCCGTGGCAACGCGATCACGAACCCGACCCAACTCCGCCAGCTGACCGCCTTCTTCGCCTGGACCGCGTGGGCGGCGGCCGCCAAGCGCCCGGGCCACAACTACTCGTACACCAACAACTGGCCCTCCGAGCCGCGGGTCGGCAACAGGCCGACGGCAAACGTGATCGTCTGGTCGGTGCTCTCGCTGATCGCGCTGCTCGGCGGGATCGGCCTGCTGTTCGCCGCCTTCGGCCGCTGGGGGCGAAACCTCGGCTGGCACGGGCGCGAGCAGGCGGTCCTCTCCTTCCGCTCGCCCGGCGACGTGGCCCTCACGCCGGCCCAGCGCGCCACCGCCTGGTTCTTCTTCGTGATGGCGGCGCTCTTCCTGATCCAGACCCTGGTCGGAGCCGCCTCGCAGCACTACCGCGCCGAGATCGACAGCTTCTTCGGCTTCGACCTGGCGCGCTGGTTCCCGTACAACCTGATGCGCACCTGGCACGTGCAGCTCGCGATCTTCTGGGTCGCGACCTCGTTCGTCGCGGCCGGGATCTTCCTCGCGCCGATGATCGCGCGGCGCGAGCCGAAGCATCAGGGCAAGCTCGCCTTCGCGCTGCTGGGCGCGCTCGCGGTCGTCGTCTTCGGGATGCTGATCGGGTCGTACCTCGGGATCCACGGCGTCCTGACCAGCGCGGCCTCGAACTGGTTCGGGCTACAGGGGTTCGAGTACCTCGACCTCGCCCGCTTCTGGCAGATCCTGCTCTCGATCGGCCTCTTCGTCTGGGTCTTCATGCTCTGGCGGGTGCTGCGGAAGCGCCTGGCCGGTGAGCACCCCGGCAACATGCCCTGGCTGTTCTTCCTGGCGGCCTGCGCGATCCCGACGTTCTACGCCGTGGGCCTGCTCGCCCGGACGGGAGACAACTTCACCACCACGGAGTTCTGGCGCTTCTGGGTCGTGCACCTCTGGGTCGAGGACTTCCTGGAGCTGTTCACCACGGTGATGGTCGCGTACATGTTCGTGCTGCTCGGCGTCGTCCGCGAGCGGATCGCGCTGACCGTCGTCTTCCTCGACATCGTCCTCTACTCGGTGGGCGGCGTGATCGGGACGATGCACCACCTCTACTTCTCGGGCGAGCCGGCGGAGCACATGGCGCTCGGCGCCTTCTTCTCCGCAGCAGAGGTGATCCCGCTGACCTTCCTGACCGTCGAGGCGTGGTCGTTCCTGCAACTGGGCGCCGCGCAGGAGTCCCGCTCGCAGACGCCGTTCCCGCACCGCTGGGCCGTGATGTTCCTCGTCGCCGTCGGCTTCTGGAACTTCCTCGGCGCCGGCATCTTCGGCTTCCTGATCAACCTGCCGATCGTCTCCTACTACGAGATCGGCACGGCCCTGACGGCCAACCACGGCCACGCCGCGATGATGGGCGTCTACGGGATGCTCGCGCTCGGCCTCGCGATGTTCTGCCTCCGCTACCTGATCCCGGCCGAGCGCTGGCCGGAGCGCTGGGCGCGGATCTCCTTCTGGGCGACCAACCTCGGCCTGGCCTGGATGTGCTTCGCGACGCTCCTCCCGCTCGGGATCCTCCAGCTCTACCACTCGGTCGACAGCGGCTACTTCGACGCGCGCGAGCTCAAGTTCCTGACCAACGACACGAACACAGTGCTCGAGTGGCTGCGCTTCCCGGGCGACCTCGTGTTCATCCTGGGCGGGGCGCTGCCGACGCTCTACATCGCCTACCTCGGCGTCCGCCACACCGTCAAGCAGGTCACGCTCGAGGAGCCGGACGGCATCCTCTTCACCGAGATCCTGGAGCCGGAGGGCGCCACGCGCGAAGCGGGCCAGGAAGCCGCGGCGGCGAGGTTCGTATGACGCCGGAGACGCTGTTCGCCGCGGGGTATGCGGCCTTCCTGACGTGCGCCGCGTTCGGGCTCGAGTGGCTCTCGGCCCACACGCACCGGCGGGCGCTGCGCTTCCGCACGGCCGGGTTCTCCTACCACCCGGCGCACGATCACTGGGTCTGCCCCGAGGGCGAGCAACTCTGGCCGCACGAGCTCGATCGCGAGCGGCGGCTCGTCCGCTACCGCGCCCGAGCGCACGTCTGCAACGCGTGCCCGAGCAAGCCTCGCTGCACGGACTCCGACCGCGGGCGGGAGATCGTGCGGCCGCTCGATCCCTGGCCGCACTCCGAGGCGGGTCGCTTCCACCGCACGATCGCGCTGACGCTCGTGGCGCTGAGCGCGCTCGTCGTGGCGGCCGAGGGCGCGCGCCACCACGCACCCGCCGAGGCGGCGCTCCTCGTCGTCCAGGCGACGCTGACCGCCCTGGCCGCCCGCTGGCTCCTCCGCGACCTGCGTCGGCATCCGGCGAACTTCCCGCTCGCGAGCCCCTCTCAGGGCCTGCGCCGCCTCTGATCAGACTCGGTTAGGCCGACTCGACGGCGGCCTCGTCGGGCACGCGCTCGCCCCGGATGAAGAGGGCCTTCGCGGCCGCGGGCGGCAGCCACCAGTTCCAGCGGCCGAAGAGCCGCATCAGCGAGGGCACGAGCAGCGTCCTGATCACCGTCGCGTCGAAGATGATCCCGGCCGCGAGGCCGATCCCGAACTGCTTGATGTCGACGCCCGGGCTCGACGAGAGCACGAAGAAGGCGAACATCAACACGAGCGCGGCGCTCGTAACGAGCTTGCCGGTGCGCGCCAGCCCGAGCGAGATCGCGTGCGCGGTGTCGCCGGTTTCGTCGTACGCCTCCCGCATGCGCGAGAGCATGAAGACCTCGTAGTCCATCGAGAGCCCGTAGAGGAAGGCGAAGATCATCAGCGGGATCCACGGGATGATCGACTGGGTGGCGTGCACGTTCCAGATCGCGTGCGCGCCGTGGCCCCACTGGAAGATGAAGACGATGATCCCGTAGGCCGCCATCAGCGAGATGAGGTTCAGGATCACGGCCTTCAGCGGCAGCACCAGCGAGCGGAACGCGCGCGCGAGCAGGATGAACGTCAGCAGCACGACGAACCCGAGCACGTACGGGAAGTTCGAGTAGACGGCGGCGACGAAGTCGCGCTCCTCGCCGGCGAGCCCCCCGAGCGTGGCGTCGCTGCCCTTGAGTGCGGTGCGGACGCGCTTGATCGTGCCGCGCGTCTCGGTCGCCGCGCCGTCGGCCGACGGGAACGCCTCGATCAGGCTCGCATCGCCCTTCGTCCAGTCGGGCGGAGCGGCCGCACCGGCCACGCCTTCGACGCCGCGCACCTTCGCGACGATCGCCTTTCTGTCGCCGCCGTTCTCGACGAGCACGACGAACGGCTTGTAAACACCTGGAGTGATCCGCGCGTCGGCGAGGGCCGCGCGCCCGTCGATCGCGTCGCCCCGGCCCGGGAAGTCCTTCGCCTGGGCCTCGCTCGGGTTCAGGTGCACGCCGCAGTAGACGAGCGCCGCGACGATCACGAGCCCGGTTAGCGCAACCGGAACCGGCCGGCGGATGACGAAGTCGGCCCAGCGGCCCCAGGGGCCGTCCTCCGGATGGCCACGGTCGACGAATCGCTTCGGCAGCAGCCGCAGGCTGTTGACGCGCGTGCCGAGCACGGCGAGCAGCGCAGGCAGCAGCGTGATCGCGGTGATCACCGAGACCGTGGGAATGAGCATCCCGCCGATCCCGATCGAGCGGATGAACGGCAGCGGCAGGACGAGCATCGAGAGCAGCCCGACGGCCACCGTCGTGCCGGAGACGATCACCGAGCGGCCGGCGTGCGTCATCGTCTCGACGAGCGCCGTCTCGACGTCCTCGCCCTCGCGCAACTCGTCCCGGAAGCGGAAGATCATCAGCAGCGCGTAGTCGATCGCCACGCCGAGGCCGACGAGCGCGATCAGGAACTGGACGATGATCGAGACGTTGGTTATGTAGGTGAGCGCCCAGACCAGCGTGAACGTGTTCAGGATCGACGCGACCGCGACCGCGAGCGGCAGCAGCACCGCGGGCAGGGTGCCGAAGACGAAGAACAGGATCACGAGACAGCCGAGACCGCCGATCAGCGCCTCCGTCAGCACGCTCGGGCCGCCCGTGTCGCCGCCCGAAGAGGCCTCGTAGAGCGCATCGCGGCCGGTCAGGTTGGCCTGCACGCCAGCGGGGGTCTCGGACTTCAGCTTGGCCCGCACCTGCTTGATGTGCACCGACGAGCTGAAGGTCGGCGTGCCGGGCGGGTAGATCTCGGCGAAGGTCGTGTGGCCGTCCTTCGAGACGTACGCACGGCTACCGGTCGAGAAGAACGAGGAGACGCGCGAGCCGGGGTTCACCTGCGCGGCGGCGTCGATCGCGCGCGTGATGCCCGTTTGCTGCGTGACGTCGCCGCTGCTGCGGAAGACGGCCACGAGCGGCGCCTGCTCGCCGGTGCCGAATGTCTTCAGCGTCCGCTGGTTGGCCTCGTACGAGGAGTAGCCCGGGATGGAGAAGCTCTCGAACCAGCGGTTGGAGACCTTGCCGGCGGCGAAGGCGCCGAACAGGGTGAGAACCACCCAAGCGGCGATCACCGCGCGTCGGCGGCGGACGATCACGTGCGCCAGGCGCGCGAGCCGCGGGTGCGATTCCGTCTCGGAGTAGCTGTGGAAACCGGTGGGAGTCGAGCTCACGAAGCTCCTTTCTGGTTGGTTCGCGGTTGAGAACTCTGACGATGCGGGCGGCGAAAAGTCATCGCGCCCCCACCGCGTCGCTGTTGCAGATCACCTCGGCTGCACCATACGCATCTGGTTGCCGGAGGGGTCACGGAAGCCGGCGTCGACGCCGTACGGCTGCTCGGTCGGCTCCTGCTGGAACTCAACGCCGCGCCCGGCGAGCTCCTCGTAGCTGGCGCGGCAGTCGTCGGTTGTGAAGAAGAGTCCGCTCGCGGCGCCCTTCGCCATCAGCTCCAGAATCTGGCCGCGCGTCTCGTCGTCGAAGACGGGAGCTCCCGGAACGGCCATCAGCGTGATCGCCACGTCCGCCTGGCCGGGGACGCCGACCGTCAGCCAGCGGAAGTTCCCGAGCTCGGGCACCGTCACATCGTCGCGCAGCTCGAGCCCGAGCTTGTCCGTGTAGAAGGCCAGCGCCTCGTCCTGGTCGTGCACCCACACCTGGACGTTCGTCAGCTGCTTCAGCATCGTCTTCCTCCAGTCGGTTGGAAGGGGTTGGCTGCGACGCTAGCCACGACGCCTCCGGCTGTCTTCTCGAAAACTGCTGGACTGCGGGCGCGCCCACGCCTGGAGCACGCACGTGGGGATTCGGGCTCGCGAGACGGCCGACGGGAACTGCGCGCGGTAGGCCCCCGGCGAGAGGCCGAACGCCCTGCCGAAGCTGGTCGTGAACGAGCCGACGCTCCGGAGCCCCACGGCGAAGCAGATCTCGGCCACGCTGCGGTCGGTTTGGCGGAGAAGCGCGGCTGCGCGCTCGAGCCGGCGCGTGAGCAGGTACCGGTGCGGCGTCTCGCCGAAGGCGCGGCGGAACTCGCGGCTGAAATGCGCGGGCGAGAGGTGCGCGGCGCGCGCCAGCGCCGGCACGTCGAGCGGCTCGCGGTAGCGGGCGTCGACGAGATCCTTCGCGCGAAGCAGGTAGCGCGTCGCAGGGAGGGGCGCCCACGCGGCCGCCCGCCCGTCGCGGGTCGCGCTAGCCGTCGCCACCGGCCGGCCTGTAGGTGAGGATGACGACGCCGTCGGGGCCGACCGGCTGCGATTCCACCAGCCGCAGCGCCTTCGGCGCGCCGGCCTCTCCGAACAGCCTCCTGCCTCCGCCGAGCACAACCGGGAAGACCATCAACCGGAGCTCGTCGACGAGGTCGTGCTCGACGAGCGCCTGCACGAGCTGGCCGCTGCCGTTGACGAGGATTTCGCCGCCGCCGGTCTCGCGCAGCTTCGCGATCTCGTCGGCGAAGTCGGGCCCGAGCACGGTGGAGTTGCTCCACTCGGGCTCACCCAGCGTCGAGGAGACGACGTACTTCTGCATCCCGTTGAACTTGTCCGCGAACTCGCCCTCGCGAGACGGCCACGCCGCGGCGAAGCCTTCGTAGGTCACACGCCCGAGCAGGAGCGCGTCGGCGGCCATCACCTCGTCGAGCTTGAACCTGTCGCCTTCCTCGCCCCGCTCGAACTGGAATGCCCAGCCGCCGCGGTCGAAGCCCTCGGCCCCGCCCGGGTCCTCGAAGACTCCGTCGATCGTCACGAACTGTGAAACGACTACCTGTCCCATCTCGGCCTCCTTCGCATCGCCCACTGCCGAGTAAACGACCGCGCGCGGCCGCCTAATTCATCGGCCGCTACGCGGCGACCGGGTCGCTCACGGGTGCGGCCGCGTCGAGGAGGCGCTCGAAGAGCGCGCGGTCGCCCTCGACGGTCACGCCGTTCCAGCGCCGCTCGACGAAGAGGTAGTAGAAGGCCACCGGGTCGGACTCGACGACGACGTCGGGGTCGTCGGCCGAGCCGACCGCCGCCTCTCCGTCGACGAGCGAGGCAACCTCGTCTCCGATGCGGAACTCGAACGACGCGTCGGGAGCGACCGGGGCGAAGAACGTGTCCAGCGCCCCCGGCAGCCAGCCCGGCGCGAGGGCGGCGTCGTCCTCCGGTGCCGGCAGCGAGCGCAGGCCCCAGCGCGCGAGCTCGCGCAGGACCGGCTTGAGCTCCAGGCCGTACGGCGTCAGCTCGTACACCTGGGCGGGAGCCGGCGGCGGCAGGCGGCGCTTGCCGACGACGCCCCAGGTCTCGAGGTCCTTGAGCCGGGCGGCCAGGACGTTCGTGCCGATTCGCGGCAGCGCGTCGGCGAGGTCGGTGTACCGCTTCGGCCCCTTCAGCAGCTCGCGCACGATCAGCAGCGACCAGCGCTCGCCCACCAGCTCGAGCGCGTGAGCGACGGGGCAGTACTGCTCGTAGTGCTTGGCCATGCGCGCAGTGTAGCGGGTCGACTTGCTGTTTCGAAGGGAATACTTGTTTTTTGAAAGTCGTTCCTGCTAGCTTGCAAGCACTCGACGACGAAAGGAACGACTGGATGGTTGCTACGGATCGACGCAAGTGGCTGGCGCTGGCCCTCCTCAGCGCCGTGCAGTTCATGGTCGTCCTGGACATCGCGATCGTCAACGTCGCGCTGCCCTCGATCAAGGTCGACCTCGGCTTCTCGCAGGAGAACCTGCAGTGGGTGATCAGCGCCTACGCACTGGTCTTCGGCGGCTTCCTCCTGCTCGGCGGCCGCGCGGCGGACCTGCTCGGTCGCCGCCGGATCTTCCTCGCCGGCGTGGTGGTCTTCACGGTCGCCTCCTTCCTCGCCGGGATGGCGTGGTCGGAGGCGTCGCTGATCGGCGCCCGCGCCGTCCAGGGCCTCGGTGCCGCGATCATCTCGCCGGCTGCGCTCTCGATCCTCTCGGTCACGTTCCGGGAAGGGCGCGAGCGCAACGTCGCGCTCGGCGTCTGGGGCGCCGTCGGCGGCTTCGGGGCCGCGGCGGGCGTGCTCCTCGGCGGCGTGCTGACCGACGCGCTGAGCTGGGAGTGGATCTTCTTCGTCAACGTCCCGGTCGGCGTGGCCGCGTTCCTTCTCGCACCGGTCTTCCTGACGGAGAGCCGCGACGCGCGCGTGAAGAGCTTCGACGTGCCCGGCGCGGTGCTCGTGACCGGCGGTCTGTCGCTGCTCGTCTACGCGATCACACAGGCGGGGCAGCACGGATGGCTCGCCGACTCGACGCTGGCGTACTTCGCGGCATCGGTCGTCCTGCTGGTCGGGTTCGTCGCGTGGGAGCTGCGGCACCCCGAGCCGCTGATGCGCCTCGGGATCTTCCAGATCCGGACGGTGAGCGGTGCGAACGTCGCCGGCCTCATCCTCGGCACGGCGATGTTCGCGATGTTCCTGATGCTGACGCTGTACATGCAGCAGGTGCTCGGCTACTCGGCCATGAAGACCGGTGTCGCCTACCTCGCAGTCGCGGGAACGGCGATCCTCTGGTCGGCCGTCGCGGCGCAGCTCGTGACGCGGGTTGGCGTCAAGCCGGTGCTCGTGGCCGGGATGACCGCGCTGACGGCCGGGCTCGTCTACTTCACGCAGGTCTCGGTCGGCGGGAGCTATCTCGGCGACCTGCTGCCGGGCTTCCTGCTGGTCGGGTTCGGGATCGGCTTCTCGTTCGTGCCGATCTCGATCGCAGCGCTCGCAGGCGTGCAGCCTGCCGAGGCCGGCCTGGCTTCCGGCCTGATCAACACGTCGCAGCAGATCGGCGGCGCGCTCGGCATCGCCGCTCTGTCGACGATCGCGAGCTCCCGCACCGACGACGCGCTCGCGAGCGGCACCGCTCTGCCGACGGCACTCGTCGACGGGTTCACCGCGGCCTTCGTGGCCGGGGCGATCGTCGCCGCGCTCGGCATCGTCGCCGCGCTGACCCTGATCCGGCGCGAAGAGCTGGCGGCCGCGCCCGAGGCAGAGCCGGTCGAGGCTCAGCCCGCACTCGAGGCGGCAGCCTGACGGAGACTCGGGGGGACCGCGAGGTCCCCCCGCTCCACCTCGCTCAGCGCGGCTGCGGGACGACGCGGATGTACGGCTTCGGCGAGTCCCACTCCCCGAAGATCTCCCGCGCCTCGTCGTCCGAGACCGAGCCGGCGATGATCACGTCGTCTCCCTGCTGCCACTGCGCCGGGGTTGCGACCTTGTGTTTCGCGGTCAGCTGCAGCGAGTCGATCACGCGCAGCACCTCGTCGAAGTTGCGGCCGGTCGTCATCGGATAGACGAGGATCAGCTTGACCTTCTTGTCCGGGCCGATCACGAACACGTTCCGGACGGTCTGATTGTCGGCCGCGGTCCGGTCGCCGGGATCGCCGGAGACGTCGGTGCCGAGCATCCCGTAGAGCTTCGAGACCTCGAAGTCGGCGTCGCCGATGATCGGGTAGTTGGGTGCCTCGCCCTGTGTCTCCTCGATGTCCCTGACCCAGCCCTCGTGGCTGTCGACCGGGTCCACCGAGAGGCCGACGACCTTCACCCCGCGCCGGTCGAACTCGGGCTTGATCTTGGCCATGTAGCCGAGCTCGGTCGTACAAACGGGCGTGAAATCCTTCGGGTGCGAGAAAAGCACCGCCCAGGAGTCGCCGATCCAGTCGTGGAAGCTGATCGGCCCGTCGGTCGTCTGGGCCTGGAAGTCCGGTGCGGTGTCGCCGATCTGCAGCGCCATAGTCTGCCCTCCTTGATGTGCCCTCCTTGAACGCGGTCGGCGGGAGGGTATTCCCTACACGGAGCTTCAGGGGCGGAGGGCGTAGAAGCGCCAGGAGTCGTGCTCGATCGGCAGGACATCGCACGAGGCGAACCCCGCCTGCTCGGCGTAGTCCTTCACCGTCCCGGGGCGAATCACGGTTCCGGTTCCGGCGGCTCCCTCGCCCACCATCCCCACCGGCAGACAGTGGAAGACGCTGAAGCCGTAGAAGAGCCGCTCGAGCTCGTCGGCCGGCGCTCGGAACTCGTCACCGGCGCGCTCGTCGCCGATCAGCACCAGACCTCCCTCGCGCAAGAGCTCGCGCACCGACTTCAGCACCGCGACCGGGTACGACATGTCGTGCAGCGCCTCGAAGATCGTGACGAGGTCGTAGCCGCCCTTCGGGCCGGCGTGGGCCGCATCGACGTCGTGGAACTCGACCCGGTCCTCGACGCCGCTGCCCTCGAGGTTCTTGCGCGCGAACTCGATCGACGCCGTGTCCGAGTCGATCCCGTCGACGCGCACGCTCGGGTAGGCGCGCGCGATCTCGATGCTCGAGCGGCCCTGACCGCAGGCGACGTCGGCGACGCGCGCCGGAGGCTCCGACGCCGAGAGGCGCTCGTGGATCTCGGGGACGGACGGCAGCCACTCGCGCCCGAGCAGCTGCTCGAACAGCGGCCGCGTGAAAGCGGCCTGCGCCTCGTGCAAGTCCCGGCCGTACTGCGCGTAGGGGACGCCCTCACCGGTACGGAACGCCTCCGCGACGGCGTCGATCGGACGGATCGAAGCGAGTACCGCACGAGCCAGCGGGGCGGCGAAGTTGAGGCTCGAGGCCTCGAGCAGCGCCTCGTCGTGACCCGCGGGGAGCGTGAAGCGGCGCTCCTCGCCCTCGCCATCGACGTCGAGGAACGCGCTCGCCGCCTGGTGCTCGAGCCACTCGCGCGCGTAGCGCTCGTGGACGCCGGCCGCCACGGCCAGCTCGCCGGGCGTGAGCGGGCCGCGCTCGTGGAGCGTGCGGTACAGGCCGAGGCGCTCGCCGAGGTAGACGGAGAAGAGATCGAACGCACCGACGGCGTTCGTGAACAGCCTGCCCGCTAGCGCGTCGCGTCGCTCGGAGGCCGCAGTGGCGCTGGTCATCGCTGCCCTTCCGGTCGGGAACGGCGCATCTTGGTCTCTGCGCCGTCGCGGCGCAACCGGCCGGAGTAGGCTTCGCGCGATGGCGACCGAGCAGCTCCAAGGGGCCGCCGAGGTGCGTGAGGCGCGCGAACGGCTCGTACCGCGTGGGGTCGCGACGAGCGACCTCGTGGTCACGCGCGCGGAGGGCGCGACCCTCTGGGACGCCGAGGGCAACGAGCTGCTCGACTTCGCTGGCGGCATCGCGTGCCAGAACCTCGGCCACAACCCCGAGGCCGTCGTGCGCGCGGTGCACGAGCAGGTCGACCACTACCTGCACCAGTGCTTCATGGTCGGGATGTACGAGCCCTACGTCGAGGTCGCGCGGCGGCTGGACGCGCTCTGGCCCGGCGATGCCGCGACCAAGACGCTGCTCGTCAACTCGGGCGCCGAGGCCGTCGAGAATGCCGTCAAGATCGCGCGCGCCGCGACCGGTCGCCCGGGCGTCGTCGTCTTCGACCGCGCCTTCCACGGCCGCACGAACCTGACCATGGCGATGACCTCGAAGCTCGTCTACAAGCAGGGCTTCGGGCCGCTCGCCACGGAGGTCTACCGGGCTCCCGCGCCGTACCCGTACCGCGGCGTGTCGGTCGAGGACGCGCTCGCGGGCCTCGAGCTGCTCTTCAAGCAGGACGTCTCGCCGGACGCGGTCGCCTGCGTGGTGCTCGAGACCGTGCAGGGCGAGGGCGGGTTCATCCCGATGCCCGCGGAGTTCATCCGCGCCCTGAAGGAGCTTTGCGAGCGGCACGGCATCGTCTACGTCGCCGACGAGGTGCAGTCCGGCTGCGGCCGCACCGGCTCTGTCTGGGCGATCGAGCACGCCGGGGTCGAGCCGGACCTGCTCGTCTCCGGCAAGACGCTCGGCGGTGGGCTGCCGCTCGCGGCCGTGACCGGGAAGGCCGAGCTGATGGACGCGCCGCATTCCGGCGGCCTCGGCGGCACCTTCGGCGGCAACCCCGTCTCCTGCGCCGCGGCCTGCGCCGTGCTCGACCAGCTCGCCGAGCCGGGCTTCCGCGAGCGGGCCGATGCCGTCGCGGAGCTGATGCGGTCGCGCCTCGACGAGCTCGCCTCCCGCCACGAGGAGATCGGCGAGGTGCGCGGCCTCGGCTCGATGCTCGCGCTCGAGCTGGCGGAGCGCTCGCCCGACCGCGCCCGCGAGATCACCGGCTCGGCGCGCGAGCAGGGCCTGCTGCTGCTCTCGTGCGGCCTCTACGGCAACGTGATCCGACTGCTGCCGCCGGTGACGGCCGGCGACGAGGAGCTCGAGCGCGGGCTGCGCATTCTCGAGCACACCTTCGCCGCTTAGCCGCGGCGGGCTGCGCTCATCGCGTCGAGCCGGCGCGGCTACGGCTGGACGTTCTGGTTGAGACGGAAGACGTTGTCCGGATCCCACTCGCGCTTCAGCGCGACGAGCCGCTCGTACTTGGCATCCCCGTAGATCATGCGAGCCACATCCGCGCCGACCTCGGCGACGTCGTTGACGTACCGGCCGCCCGAGGCGAACGGGGCCAGGTCGGCGAGCGCGTCACGCCCCCAAAAGCGGCACTGCTCGTCGAGGGCGGCATCGTCCCACAGCGCTTCCGCGGCCAGCCACACCGCGGCCTCACGGCCCGTGAAGGCGGTTGCCTCCTCCGGGACGTCACCGATCGCGCGGCCCCAGGCCCACACCGAGAACTCACAGTCGGCCCCGTCGGGGGCGCGCGTCGCGTGCTCGACACAGAGGTCGACCGCCTCGTCCGGGAACGACGGGAGGAATGCGCTCTTCATGTAGAAGCGATGGCCCCAGTCCTGCGTCTCGTCGTTGAGGTGCTGTGCCTCCAGATGGGGCATCGCTCCGATCGAGTCCGTGACCGGAGGCCCAAACGCCCGCACATTCGCGAGGTCGCGCTCGGCCTGCTCGGGTGAACCGCAATGCGCGACCGTGAGGAAGGCGAAGGCCTCCTCGGCCGATCGGTCGCTCGCGGTGCCGAACGACAGGAAGAGCTCGTCCGGGCCGTTCTCGGCGAGCTCGCGGAACAGCCCCGCCAGCTCCCGCGCCCGCTCGAGCGGATGGGTGACTCTTCCGAAGGTGATCTCGTGGTCGAGCGCATGAAGCCGGTACTCGAACGACGTCACGATCCCGAAATTCGGCCCGGCGCCGCGTAGACCCCAGAAGAGCTCCGGGTGCTCGTCCTCGGAAGCGTGCACGAGCCGGCCGTCCGCGGTCACGAGCTCGACCGAGGCGAGGCTGTCGATTGTGAGCCCGAACTTCCGCTGGAGTCGTCCCATCCCGCCCCCGAGCGTCAGCCCTGCTACGCCGGTGTGCGAGACCACGCCGACCGGGCACACCAGCCCGTACGCCTGGGCCGCGTCGTCGAGCTCGGCCAGGAGCGCGCCACCGTTCACGCGGGCCGTGCGCCGTTCCGGATCGACCTGAGCTCCTCGCATCGTGGAGAGGTCGATCACCATTCCGTCATCGCAGGTCGAGAGCCCGGGGATGCTGTGGCCGCCGCACCGCACCGCGACGACGAGCTCCTCCTCCCGCGCGAAGCGGAGAGCGGCGACGACGTCGTTGACGCCTGCCGGCCGGACGAGGCGGCGGCGGGTCTGCGGTCGAACATCTTGTTCCAGACGGCCCGAGCCTCGTCGTAGCCAGGGTCGGCCGGGAGGACTATCTCACCGGCAAACGCCTCGCGAAGTGAGCTCAGGCCCTTCAAGCAGGCACATCATCGCCGAGTTGAGCCGCCGGGGTCCACCTGGTCGTTCCGATCGCGTCGGCCCGCAGAGCCGCCTGGGTCGCCTAGGCTCCCCGCGTGACGACCGATGCGTTCGCCCGGAGCGCCGCAGCGCTCGAGGCCGAGACGACCATCCGCGGGCTGCTCGGCGCGGCCTGCCGGGAGCTCGTGGAGCTCCTGGACGCCACGGCGTGCGCGGTCTCGCGCGTGATCGGAGACCTGCTGGTCGGCCTGGACGAGCACACGACCTCCGGACGGCCGCTCGCCCACGGCCACGAGTACCTGATCTCGGACTTCCCGCTCACGCGCGAGGTCGTCGAGACCGGCGAGGCGCGCTGGCTCTCGCGCCTCGACGAGAACCCGGAGGCGAACGAGGCGGCGCTGCTCGCGAAGCTCGGCTTCGAGTCGCTGCTGATGGTCTGCCTGCCGACGAGCGACGGTTGCTGGGGCCTCGTCGAGGTGTATACGGAGGACGGCCGGTTTACCGAGGAGCATGCCGAGCTCGCGGCCCGCCTCGTTGCGCACACGGGCGAGCTGCTCGAGCGGCTCGACCTGCCTGACGAGCCGCTGAGCGTCTGCTAGCTTGGCCTCGTGGCCGAGCGCTACCACGTCGTCTGCCCGCACTGCTCGAAGGAGTTCGAAGCCGAGCTGCTCGTGGCGGCCTCCGCGCCAGGTCCGCGCGGGTTCAAGTGCCCGCACTGCCGGCTGTTCGTGCCGCTCGAGCGCGCCGACGCGCAAGAGCGCGACGAGCCCGCCGCCTAGCTCGTCAGCGAGGTCCTGACGGCGGCGAGCCGCGCGTGCGCCGGGCTGCCGTCGAGGACGAAGACGCGCACCGAGTTCCTGCCGGTGCGGAACGACGATTCCGCGGCCAGGGCCGAGAATCGCACCGGGCCGCCGCCCGGGTTGCGATAGGCGACGCTGACGGCGGCGATGCGCCCGTTGAGCGCGACCGCGACCGCCTGGCCGGGCCGCACGCCAGACAGCGTCCCCGCCAGGGGCGAGGGCACGAGCGCCGAGCCGCGCGGGTAGCGCAGCAGGAGCTTGCTCCCGACCCTGTCGACGCGCGCGGACGCAGCCGGCGCCGCCGCGGCCGCGAGGGTCGAGACGCTCGCGCCGACGAGCCGCCGGTACGCGCCGGTGCCGGCGAACTGCGGCCCCCACGCGCCGCTGCCGAACAGCCCGAGCTGGCGCTCGAGCGAGGCCCGCCGCTGCGCCAGCGCGGCCGGGTACGAGGCGACGACGCCGGCGACGTTCACCCGCGTCGGCGGCCGCGTGCCCGAGAGCACCGAGCGGCCGTCGGTCTTCCACGGGATCTTGATCCGGAGCGCGTCGGCCATGGTCGGGAGGATGTCGACGGTCTGGACATGCGTCTCGACCACGCGCCCCTGCGGCTGCCCGGGCAGCCGCACGAAGAGCGGGGTGAACGCGAGCTCGGCCAGGTTGGTCCTGGTGGGGTGGCGCCGCAGGTCGCCGCCGCGGAAGCTGACGCCGTGGTCGGCGGTGACGACGACGAGAGCCTTGTCCCAGAGCCCGGTCCGGTGCAGCCGCGCCAGGAACTTCCCGAGCAGGCGGTCGGTGAAGCCGGCCTGCAACAGGTGGCGCTGCCACGCCTGCACGGCCAGCTGCCCATTGAGCCAGAGCTCGCCGTTGCGACCGGGCGCGTTCGGCGTCGTCACCGCGCGCGCACGCCCGTCCGGAAGGTAGAGCCAGGGCGTGTGCGGCAGCAGGACGTGGATGAAGTAGAGCGTGGGCGGGCCGCCGCCAGGCTTCCGGAACGAGGCGACGAAGCGGTTGAAGTCGCGCACGCGGCCGAGGTAGAAGGTCTTGAGGTCGACTTTCGGCACGCCCGAGCCGCCTGCGTCGAGCGCCTCCGGCGAGCTCGTGCCGAAGTTCCCCCAGGACTCGTCGATCACCGGCAGCCGGTCCTCCAGCGCCGGCGGCGCGAGCAGGTGCAGGTAGACCACTTTCACGTCGGAGTAGAGCGACGAGAGCCGTGACCCCGTGCTGCCGTTCTTGCGCTTGCACAGCTTCTGCGGGCACAGGCGGGTCTGCGACTCGGTGACCTGCATCCGGTAGCGCTTGCGGAGCAGCGTGAACAGGTTGTTCGGATGGTCGCGGAAGATCGGCAGCGCACCCTTCACCGGCTTCCGGCCGGTGAGGATCGCCGGCACCGCCACCGTCGTCGAGGCCGAGAGCGTGGTCGTGTTGCGGAACCAGGTCGAGCCGGCCGCGAGCCTCGCGAAGTTCGGGAAGCGCCGGGCGTCGATTCCGCCGCTTGCGTCCTGGAGGTCGATCAGCGGGAACTCGTCGAAGAGCACGAAGACGATCGGCGTCGTCGCGCGGACGCGGATCGCGGTCGCCTGTGCGTCGCCGCTCGAGATCACGAGCTTCGAGGTCGGCGAGCTGAACAGGAAGAGCGCGAGGAAGACGAGCGGCGCGGCGCCGAGCAGGGTCAGGAACGAGCGGGCAGCGCGCCAGTGCCAGGCCGCGAGCGACACGGCGAGACCGATGAGCACGGCGCCCACGATCAGCACCGTCGTCCCGTCCACCCCCGAGCGCTTGAGAGCCTGCGCGCCGAAGACCGCGCCGAGGAAGCCGAGGAAGACGTGGTGCAGGACGAGCGCGGCAGGCGCGCTCACCGCGGCGACAACCAGCTCGACCGCGAGCAGCACCAGCGCCGGCCCGAAGGTCACCACCAGCGCGAACAGCACGATGTCCGACGGAGTCGAGCCGCGTACCGCGAAGAACTCGGCGTTCTTGCCGAGCAGGTCGAAGAGCGGCTGCGCGAGCGCGAATCCGGACGCGGCGAGCAGCTGCGCGCCGCGCGCCGCGGGCACCTCCAACCGACCCCTCCACGCGACGCGCGAGAGCTGCACGTCTGCGACTGCCATCCGCCGAAGTATCCCTCGTTCAAGGGATAGCCGCCGGGTGCCGATAGCGACCTCGTGGCGGTCGACGTCTCCGTACCACGCTCTGCTGCGGTCTCTCGCGCGGCCACGGTTCCCGCACGCCTGCTGCTCTCCGGGATCGTGGCCGCGAGCTTCCTGCTGCGCTTCGTCGCGGCTCTCTGGCACACGACGCCGCTCTACTTCCCGGACGAGTACATCTACTCCGGGATCGCGCGCTCGCTGGCCGAGAGTGGCCGGCCGCTGATCCGCGGCTCCTCGGCGCACTTCCCGGCGATGCTCGAGCCGCTGCTCGCGGCGCCGTTCTGGCTGACGCACGACCCCGCGCTCGCCTACCGCCTGACGCAGGCGGAGAACGCCCTCGCGATGTCGCTCGCCGCGATCCCGATGTACCTGCTCGTGCGGCGGCTCGGCGGCGGCTCCTGGCCGGCGCTCGCCGCGGCGGCGCTGACCGTCGCCTCGCCCGATCTCTTCTTCGCGTCCTTCGTGCTCGCGGACGCGATCGCGTACCCGCTCGTGCTCGGCGCGGTCTACCTCGGCGTCCGCGCGCTCGCCGAGCCGACGCGCCGGTTGCAGCTCGGCTTCGCGGCGTTGGCGGTGCTCGCGACCTTTGCCCGCATCCAGTACGTCTTCCTGCCGCTCGTCTTCGTCGCCGCGGCGCTCGTCGTCGAGCGCGGCTCGGTGCGCGCCACGTGGAAGCGCTTCCGGCTCTCGCTGCTGCTCTACGCGGCGCCGCTCGCGCTCGCCGCGACGCTCGGGCCCAAACGGCTGCTCGGCTACTACTCGGGCGTCGCCGACCTGCACGTGAAGCCGGGCGAGATCGCGCACTGGCTCGGAACCGACGCGATGCTGCTCGCCTACGCCGCCTCGTTCGCGCTGGTGCCCGGTGCGATCGTCGGGTTGGCCTACGCGCTCACGCGGCCGCGCTCGCGCGAGGAGTGCGGGCTCGCGGCGCTGACCGTGGGCCTGCTGCTCGGGCTCTTCGCCGAGGCCGCGCTCTACGCCACGAACGGCTCCGGCCGCTTTCAGGAGCGGTACCTGATGGTGCTGCTGCCTCTCGCCTTCCCGGCCTTCTGGCTCTGGCTGAGCCGCGGCCGTCCCGCGAAGCACGCGGTCGCGCTCGTCGCCATCGGCCTGATCGCGCTTTCGGCGCGCGTGCCGCTGTCCGGCTACACCGTCGGCGACTCCAAGCAGGACTCTCCCTTCCTGATGGGCGTCTTCCGGCTGGAGAAGGCGGTCGGCGTCGGCGACGGCTCGCTCGCGATCGCGCTCGCCGCGGCTGCGCTCGCATGCCTCGCCGTGGGAGCGGCCCTCCGCAACCGCATTGCCTGGGTGGCCGTCGGTGCGACGCTCGTCGCGTCGTGCGCCGTCTCCGTCGGGGCGATCTCGTTCGACCACCGCGTGGCCGACAACGTGCGCTCGACCTTCCTGCCGCCCGACGCGAGCTGGGTCGACCACGCGCGCGTCGGCAACGCGACCCTGATCCAGACTCCCGCAACCCCGCACGCGCGTGCGCACGAGCAGCTCTTCTGGAACCGCTCTCTGACGCGGCTCGCCTTCCTCGACCAGGCCTCGCCGATCGACGCGTTCGGCCACCCGCACGTGACCGTGGGCGACGACGGGAGGCTGCTGCTTCGCGGCAGGACGATGCGCGGCCCGCTCGCGATCTCGAACTTCGCCGTGCGGGCGCGCCTGACCGGCGCGGTCGTGGTCGCCCGCGGCGCCGACTACGAGCTCTGGCGCCCGCAGGGCACGCCGCGGCTGGCGCTCTTCGTCGGCGGCCTCTACCACGACGGCTGGCTTGCGCCGGCCGGCCACCTGACCCTCTGGCCGGCGCGCGACGGCCGCGTGCAGGGAACGCTGCGGCTGCCGCTCTCGCTCCCCGCCGGGACGAAGCGGACGGTGCTGCACCTCGAAGGCCCGGGCATCGACCGGCGCGTCGCCGTCTCGCCGGGTCAGAGCCGCGTCGTGACCGTGAAGGTCGACTACCGCGGCCCGTGGACGCTCAGCTTCCACTCGAGCCGCATCGGCTATCTGCAGCCGGACGACACGCCGGTCAGCGTGCGGTCGGCGACCCCCACGTTCGACGGTCGCTACCGCGGCAGCGCGCCCGCTACGTCGGCTGCATGAACATCCAGCGGTGGCCCTCGAGGTCCGCCGCGGAGTAGAGCCGGCCGAACGGCAGATCTTCCGGCTCGCGCAGGATCTCGGCGCCCGCGCCACGCGCGCGCTCGTAGTGCCCGGCCAGATCCGCGACGTCGACGTGCACGCCGTCGATCACCCACGGCGTCGCCAGCCAGCGCGCGGCCTGCTCGCACTCCTGCGCATGCCGTTTCGGGCTGCGGTAGTCGGGGCCGGGCCAGCCGAGGAACACCGTCGCGCCGTCGAGCGAGAGCTCCGCGTGGGTCACCCGGCCCTCGTCGTCGCTGAAGCGCTCGCCTGACTCGCGGAAGCCGAACGCCTCGGAGAGCCACTCGATCGCCGCCCCGACGTCCTCGTACGAGAGCATCGGGATGGCCCGCGCCACGGCTAGACGCAGTCTTTGAGCCCCTGCGCCTCGGGCAGCGACTCGAGCTTCTTCAGCGTGTTGTTCTCGATCTGGCGGATGCGCTCGCGGGTGACGCCGAAGGCACGGCCGACCTCCTCGAGCGTGCAGGGCTGCGCGCCCGAGAGGCCGAAGCGGAGCTCGATCACCTTGCGGTCGCGCTCGGGCAGCGAGGCCAGCGCGTTCTCGATGTCCTCGCGCCGGAGCGAGACCTGTGCCGTGTCGAACGGCGACTCGGCCTGCTCGTCCTCGACGAAGTCGCCCAGCTCGGACTCCTCCTCCTCGCCGATCGGCTTCTCCAGCGAGACCGGGTGTTGCGCCATGCGCAGGATGTCCCGTACCTCCGCGGTCGTCATCTCGAGCTCGGCCGCGATCTCGTCGGGCCGCGGCTCGCGGCCCAGGCGCTGCACCAGCTGGCGCTCGATGTGCACGACCTTGTTCAGCTTCTCGACCATGTGCACGGGGATGCGGATCGTGCGCGCCTTGTCGGCGATCGCCCGCGTGACGGCCTGCCGGATCCACCAGGTCGCGTAGGTCGAGAACTTGTAGCCCTTGCGGTAGTCGAACTTCTCGACCGCGCGGATCAGGCCGAGCGAGCCCTCCTGGATCAGGTCGAGGAAGCTGAGCCCGCGGCCGAGGTACGACTTGGCGATCGAGACGACCAGCCGCAGGTTGGCCTCGATCATCTGGGTCTTGGCGCTCATGTCGCCGCGCTCGATGCGCTTGGCCAGGTAGACCTCCTGGTCGGCGGTGAGCAGCGGCACCTTGCCGATCTCGCGCAAGTAGAGCCGCAACGAGTCCAGGGACGGCTCGACGGTCAGGTCGAGCTTGGGGCCCTTCTCCTCCTCGGCGAGAGCGGGCTGCTCGTGCGGCGGATGCTTGTGGTTCTCGCCCTCCATCAGCTCGATGGAGTGGTCGATCAGGTACGTGTAGAAGTCCTCGATCTGCTCCTTCGTCAGCTCGACCTCTTCGAGGCCGGCGACGATCTCGTCATACGTGAGGAACCCCTTCTCCAGACCGTCCTGAACGAGCTTGTGAAGCTCCTCGACGTCGGGAAGAGAGATGTCGACGGTGAGCACTTGACCTCCCCGGCTTGTCAGCGGCTGCCTGCGACTACCTAGAAACGACAAGAGCCGGTCTCTCCCATCCGCCGGCTCACCCTCTTGCGAACCGGATGTTACACGCGAAATCGCAAAATCGAAACAATTTCGTTACATGAGGGACACGGCCCCGGTGACGTCTCCATGGCGGTTCGGCACACCGACCTGGGCGAACTCGGGGAGCTCCGTGCCGAGCGCGGTCGCAAAGGCCGCCAGCGCCGGCCGGAGCGCGCGCGAGTTGCCGTCCGCGACCTTGAGCGCGACGCCCGTTCCGTCGGGGAGGATCGCGCAGAGCAGACCCTCCGCCCCACCCTTCGCGACCATGCCCGGTTGGGCCCGCATCAGCTCGGTGTCCGTGGCGCCGTCGCCGCCGACGAGCTCGGGATGCGCGCACATGGCGACGGCGATCCTCGCGCCGCCGTCGAGCCGCTCGAGGCGCGCGAAGGCGAGCGCCGCCCGTTCCAACGGGATCGCGAAGGCGACGACCCCGCAGCCGTCGATCCCGGTCCGAACCTCGTTCGGCTCCAGGTCGGCCGCGGCCGCGACCTCCTCCAGCAGCAGCGTCTGCAGGGGGTGCTCCGGGCGGCGGTAGCCCTCGATGGGCCAGCCGTGAGCCCGGCAGGTGGCGAGCATCCCCGCGTGCTTCCCCGAGCAGTTGTCGAAGATCGGGTCCGGCGGCCGCCCCTCCTGCAGGCCGCAGTCGAGCTCCTCCTCGCTCCCGCCCGTCGCCGCCAGGAGCTTGCGGACCGCCTCGACGTGGAGCGGCGTCCCGAAATGCGAGGCCGAGGCGATCGCGAGCTCCTCGGTGCCGAGCTCCGGGTAGGCGCGCGCGACGGGCAGGGCCTGAAGTGGCTTCGCCGAGGAGCGCAGCGAGGCGACGAGCGACGGGTCGCCGGCCGACGCGACGAGCTCACGGTCGCGCACCGCGACCGCGTGGACCTCGTGGACGCACTCGAGGAACCCCCCGCGCCGCACGGCTACCCTGAGCGGCTCAGCCATGGCCGGGAGGGTAGATGCCTGAGTTGCCGGAGGTCGAAGCGTGGCGCCGCGCGCTGAACGACCCGGTCAGCGCGTTCCCGGTCGAGAAGGCCGGCCCCGCGCACATCGCGACGCTGAAGACCTTCGACCCGCCGCTCTCCACTCTCGAGGGGCGCCGCCTGGCCGGGGCCGAGCGGCGTGCCAAGCGGCTGCTCTTCCCGACCGCCGACGGTGAGCTCGTGCTGCTGATCCACCTGATGTCCGCCGGCCGCGTGCGCTACCTGCGCGCCGGCGAGAAGGGACCGAAGACGCCGGCCTTCCGGCTTGCATTCGAGGGCGGCGGGCAGCTCGTGCTCACCGAGGGCGGCCCGAAGAAGCGCGCGGGCGTCTGGCTGCTGACCCCCGAGGCGGCCGAGGCCGAGCTCGAGCACCTCGGCCCGGAGGCCCTCGGCCTCGGCGCCGACCGGCTCGGCGCGATCCTGGCCGAGCAGCCCCGGCGGCTGCACTCGCTCCTGCGCGACCAGCGCGTGATCGCCGGGATCGGCCGCGCGTGGGCGAACGAGATCCTCCACACGGCGCAGCTCTCGCCATTCGCGCCCGCCCAGGGCCTGTCTGCGGAGCAGGTGAAGACGCTCGCGGACGCGATCGACTCGGAGCTCGAGCGCGGCCTCGAGCTACGCGAGCGCGGCGCCAAGGACGCGAGCGTCTACCGCGTCCACAACAAGCTCCACGAGCCCTGCCACGTCTGCGGCACGCCCATCGAGCGCGTCGACTTCGAGGAGCACACGATCTTCTACTGTCCGCAGTGTCAGACCGGCGGCCGGCTGCTCAAGGACCGGCGCCTGTCCCGCCTGCTCCGTTGACCGGTCGGGCCAGAACAGGAGAGACCATGGAGATCACGAGGAACGGCAACGACACCAATCCGGGTCCCGGCGACTGGTTCACCGGCGGGGTCTACATCGACGCGGTCGCGGCGCCGTCGGGCTCGTCGCGTCTGAGCGCGAGCAGCGTCCACTTCACGCCCGGGGCACGAACGGCGTGGCACACGCACCCGAACGGCCAGACCATCTACGTGACCGAGGGCATCGGCCTCGCACAACGGCGCGGCGGGCCGATCGAGGTGATCCGCCCCGGCGACCGAGTGTTCTTCGAGCCGGGCGAGGATCACTGGCACGGCGCGGCGTCGACCCGCTTCATGACCCACCTCTCGATCGTCGAGGTCGACGACGACGGCCACCCGGCGACGTGGGGTGATCACGTCACCGACGAGGAGTACGGAGCCGCGCCCGGGATCGGCGACTGAGCGATGCGTGCCACGGTCTTGCACGGCGCCGGAGACGTTCGCATCGAGGACGTTCCCGACCCGAGCGTGACCGAGTCGACCGACGCCCTCGTCGCCGTGAGTCGCGCCGCCGTCTGCGGCAGCGATCTCTGGCCCTACAAGACGATGGAGCCGGGCGAGCCGCCTCGCCGCATGGGACACGAGGCGATCGGCGTCGTCGAGGCGGTCGGTGCCGACGTCCGCACCATCGGCGTCGGCGATCTCGTCGTGATGCCGTTCGCGTACTCCGACGGCACCTGCGTCTTCTGCCGCGAAGGGCTGCACACGTCGTGCATCCACGGAGGGTTCTTCGGCACGGCCGAGGTCCCAGGAGCTCAGGCCGAGGCGGTGCGCGTGCCCCAGGCCGACGGAACGCTCGTCGTCCTGCCGGCCGGGAACGACGACGCGCTGCTGGCGTCGCTGCTCACGCTCTCCGACGTGATGGGCACGGGTCAGCATGCCGCCGTCGCCGCCGGGGTCGGCCCCGGCAAGACGGTGGCCGTCGTAGGTGACGGCGCCGTGGGCCTGTGTGCCGTGATCGCGGCGCGGCGCCTCGGTGCCGACGAGATCATCATCCTCGGCCGCCATCCCGACCGAATCGCGTTGGCCCGCGAGCTCGGCGCCACGGACGTCGTCGGCGAGCGAGGCGACGAGGCGGTGGAGCGCGTGCGCGAGCTCACCGACGGCCTCGGGGTCCAGTCCGTGATGGAGTGCGTCGGCCTCGAGCAGTCGATGCTGACGGCGCTCGGCATCGCCCGCTCCGGCGGCGCCGTCGGCCGCGTGGGCGTCCCCCAGAGCGAGACGATTCCTGCCGCGCGGCAGACGTTCTACGACAACATCACCATCCGGGGCGGCCCGGCCCCGGCGCGCGCCTACATCGAGGAGCTGCTGCCCGACGTGCTCGAAGGCCGGATCGAGCCCGGCCGGGTCTTCGACCGCGTCGGTCGGGATCGAGAAGGTGCCCGAGGGCTACCGCGCGATGAACGACCGCGAGGCGATCAAGGTCCTGATCGAGCTCTAGAGGTCGCAGTCGCGCTGGTCGTGCTCGGCAGGTCCATCGTCCGCGGCGATCGCGATCAGTCGCTCGACCACCTCGGCGAGCGGGCGACTGGCATCGAGCTCGTGCGTCGAGGTCTCTCTCAGCCTCGGCTCGACGGTCGAAAGGTGGAAGAGGACGAGGTCGCGCTCGGCGGCATCCTTGCCGTAGGGGTTCGTCTTCCGCGTGTCGATCCGGTCGAGGATGACCTCCGCCGGCGCGCTGAGGAGCACCACCGCGTCGAACCGATCGTAGAACTTCCCCTGGTTGGAGACGCAGCCCGACACGTAGAGCGCCCGACCGACGTCCCGGGCGAGCAGCTCCGACATCCGATCCTCGCGCCAGACCCACTCGTCGCCGCGCCATGTCTTCCAGCCCGGCTCGTCGGTGTCGACGACCTCGAAGCCGCGCGCCGCGAGCTCGTTCAGAGCGGTCGACTTCCCGGTTCCCGACATGCCGGTGACCAAGACCCTCCGCATCGCCGGTGGATCGCTCGGACGACTACCGCGCCGACGGCGCGGCGACGCCGGTCAGCCAGTCGAGCACGACCGCCCATTCCTCGTCGAGAAAATGTCCGCCGCCCTCGAGCAGCTCGAAGTGCCCGTTCGGGAGCCGTGAGGCGACGTACTCGCCGTGCGGGCGCGGGGTCAGGACGTCGAGCTCGCCCTGCCAGACACGCGTCTCGACGGTCACGTCCTCGAGCTCGAAGCCCCACGGCTTGGCGAACGCGAGGTCGTCGTCCGCCCACCCGCGCGAGCCCTGACGCACGGCCTCCGTCCAGGACTCCCTCATGATCGCCCGCTGCTCGTGCTGCGATGCCCGCCGCCGATCGATCTCCGGGAGCTCCGTGAGCACCTGCTCGATCACCGCGTCGGCGTCTTCCCGGATCCCGTCCACGTACGGCTGAAGGAAGGCCTCGATCGCCTGAGGGCCCTCGAGCGCCGCGTTGAACTCCTTCACGTTCAGGTCGGCAAGCCCCTCGTAGAAGTCGAAGTTCTCGGCGTCGGGCGGCGCCGGTGTGACGAGCGCGCCGACACGGATCACGCGGTCGCCGAGTAGGGCTCCACAGGCGAGCGCGTGCGGCGCGCCGCCCGAGCCGCCGACGACGGCGAAACGGCTCAGGCCGAGGGCGTCGGCGATCGCCGCGATGTCCGCCGGCGCGTCCGCAACCGAGCGCCCCGGGTGGGGGTCGGAGAGCCCGTAACCGGGCCGGTCGTACGCGATCCAGCGCACGCCGTGACGCTCGTAGAGCGTCGAGTCGGAGTGCCGCACGAAGCGGGTTCCCGGAGTGCCGTGCAAGGCGAACACCGGCAGGCCGTCCTCGGCGCCGCGCTCGAGGTAAGCGAGCTTGCGGCCGCCCGTGGTGGTCACCGTCCCTTCGCGCACGGGCCGGATCATAAGGACGCGCGCCGCACGTGAGCCCGCGTCACGTCGGCGGGCGACGGGCAGCCGAGCAGCTTCAGGCCGAGCTCGAGCTCGCGGCGCAGGAGCTCGAACACCCGCACCGCGCCCTCCTCGCCGCCGGCGGCGAGACCCCAGAGCATGGAGCGGCCCGAGAGGGTGGCCCGGGCGCCGAGCGCGAGTGCCTTGAGCACGTCGATCCCCCGCCGGACGCCACCGTCCAGCAGCACCTCGACCTGCTCGCCGACCGCCTCCACGACCTCCGGGAGCACGTCCAGCGTCGGCGACACGCCGTCGAGCTGGCGGCCGCCGTGATTTGAGACGACCACCGCGGCCGCGCCGTGCTCGGCGGCGAGCAGCGCATCCTCGGCCGTGAGGATGCCCTTCAACACGAGCGGGAGCGGGCAGACCGCCCGCAGCCACTCGAGGTCGCGCCAGGTGAGCGTGTCGTCGACGACGGCGTGCAGCGCCGTGTGGAAGTCCTCGCGCCGCAGCGCCTGTGGCAAGTTCGGCAGCGGCAGGTCGTCCGGGAGCGCGAAGCCGGTGCGCACGTCGCGCTCGCGCCGGCCCGCGACAGGCAGGTCGACCGTCAGCATCAGGGCGGTGAACCCGGCCTCGACCGCGCCCTGCACGAGCTCCTCGGTGAAGCCGCGGTCGCGCGACCAGTAGAGCTGGAACCACTGCGGCGCGCCCGGCGCAGCCGCCGCGAGCTCGGCGGGGGTGACGCTGGAAAGCGTCGAGAGAGTCATGATCGAGCCGGCTGACGCGGCCGCGCGCGCCATCGGCAGCTCGGCCTCGGGTCCGGCCAGCCGTTGAAAGGCCGTGGGGGCGACGAGCACCGGCAGCGCCACCTCGGTGCCGAGCACGGTGGTCGCCGTCGAGACGCCGCTGATGTCGACGAGCACACGCGGCCGGAGCTCCCAGCGCGCAAAGGCCGCGCGGTTCTCGCGCAGCGTGTGCTCGTCGCCCGCGCCGCCGGCGAAGTAGCCGTAGGCGCCCGGGTCGAGCCGCTCGCGCGCGGCGGCCTCGAAGTCGTCGATGTTGACGAAACGGTCGCTCACGCGAGGCGTACCCGCAGCGTCTCGCCGTCGACCTCGACGCTCCCGCCACGCGCGCGGACGACCCGCACCGCGACCGCGGCGCCGAGGTCGCGCAGGTCCTCGCCGAGCACGACGGGCGCCGAGGCCGCGGTCACAGGCGCGAGCGCCAGCTCCATTCCCTGCACCTCGCAGGAGACGTGCTCGAGCCCGCCGTGCCGCAGCAGGCAGCGCGCGAGCGCCGCGACGGCGCGTTCCACCGCCTCGGGGTCGGTCTCCAGTCCCGCGCCGTTGCCCGAGACCCCGACGCGCTCCTCGCCGAGCCGCGCCGCGGCCGCCTGCGCGAGCTCGAGCGTGTCGACGGCGCGCAGCGGCGGGTCGTATCGACCCGCGACCACGCGCGCCGCGACCGAGAGCTGGTCGATCAGCTCGGCGAGCTGCCCCGAGGCGGAGCCGATCATCCCGACGTAGCGCGCTGAGGTCTCGTCCAGCCCCTCGTCCCGTGCGAGCGTGTGCGCGAAGCCGTGCACGGTCGCGAGCGGCGTGCGCAGATCGTGGCACGCGAGCATCACTAGACGGGCGAAATCCTGGTCTTCGGCCAAAGGTGCGTTGGTAGCGTTTGGAGCGTGGACGACCCGCGGCAGCTTCTCACACACGACCTCCAGGCCGGGCCGTCCGACGTCCCGCTCGCGCTCTCGCGCGCGGGCGTGCGCGGCGTGCAGAAGGCGATCCGCATCAGCCGCGACGGGCACGAGAAGCTGATCGCGGCCGAGATCGACTGCACGGTCGACCTCGACCACTCGCGCAAGGGCGTCCACATGTCGCGCTTCCCGGAGCTTTTCGAGGAGGCGATCGAGGAGGTCGTGATCGGCGAGGCCCTGCTGGTCGAGACCCTCGCCGAGCACATCGCCGCGCACATCGTCCGCCGCCAGCACGCGCTGCGCGCCGAGGTGCGGATCGTCGCCCGCTACCCGCTCGAGCGCGAGACACCCGTCACGGGGATGCGCACGCAGGAGATGGTCTCGCTGATCGGGCTCGCGGCCGCCTCGGAGGAGCGAACCCGGCACCTCGTCGGAGTCGAGGCCAACGGCATCAACGCCTGCCCCTGCGCGCAGGGTCTCGTCCGCGAGCGAGCGGCCGAGAGGCTCGGCGACGCGGGCTTCGCCGAGCTCGACGTCGAGCGGATCCTCGAGCTCGTCCCGCTCGCGACGCACAACCAGCGCGGGCGCGGGACGCTCTTCGTCGGCTCGGAGGCGCCGGTGAACGCCGAGCACCTCGTGCGCATCGTCGAGGGCTCGATGAGCTCGCCGGTCTACGAGCTGCTCAAGCGGCCGGACGAGCTGTTCGTCGTCGAGCACGCGCACCTGCAGCCGCGCTTCGTCGAAGACTCCGTGCGCGTCGCGCTGCGCGACACCCTCGCCGCCTACCCCGAGCTCGGCGACGGCGACTTCCTGCTCTCGCGCCAGGTGAACCTGGAGACGATCCACGCGCACGACGTGGTCGCGGAGCGCTACGGAACGGCCGGCGAGCTGCGGGCCGAGCTGGACGGCGGCGCGCCGGCGGAGCGCCACACTGAGCTGCGCGAGTGGCTCACCGCGTAGCCGGCCGGCGAAAGCGGAAGCGCGTCTCGGTGCCGGCCCGGAGCCGGCTGATGTTCGGCCGGTGGAGGACGACGACGGCGAGCGCGGCCAGCGCCGCGAAGGCGATCACCGGCCAGGGCTCGCCGAGGAGGGCCGCGACGACCGGCAGCGACAACGCCGCGGCGATCGACGCGACCGACGCGTAGCGGAAGAGCGCGAAGACGACGATCCAGACCAGGGCGCCGATCCCGCCTACGAGCGGTGCGACGCCGAGGATCGCGCCGCCGCAGGTCGCAACCGCCTTGCCGCCGCGCGCGAACTTCATGTAGAGCGGCCGCCAATGGCCGAGCATCGCCGCGCCGCCCGCGAGCACGCCCGCCAGGTCGCCGACGTAGATCGTCGCCAGCAGCGCGGGGACGAACCCCTTGAGCGTGTCGAGCACCATCACCGCCACGCCGTAGCGCGCGCCGTAGGTCCGCCAGACGTTGGTCGCGCCGATGTTGCCGCTGCCGGTCTTGCGGATGTCCTCCCGCCGCAGGCCGCGGACGAGCCAGTAGCCGGTCGGGACACTCCCGGCCAGGTAGCCGGCGACTGCGAAGAGAAGGGTGCTCAGGGCGTGATCTGGTACTGCTGGGCCCAGTCGTTCACGACGTCCCAGTCGAGGTTGTCGAAGAACGCCTCGATGTAGGACGCACGGTCGGTCTGGAAGTCGATGAAGTACGCGTGCTCGTAGACGTCGAGCGCGACCAGCGGCGTCGCGTTCCAGATCGGGAACGTGTTCTGCGCGTCGCCGATGTAGTTGAAGAGCCGGCTCTCGTCCCAGTCGTAGGCGGTCCAGGCCCAGCCGCGGCCGGCCATCCCGGTCGCCTTCAGGTCGGCGCGCCAGTTCTCGACCGAGCCGAAGTCGCGCGCGATCAGCTCGCGGATCAGGTCGTCCGGGTCGCCGCCTCCGCCGCCGAGATGCTCGAAGTAGATCTCGTGGTTCTTGATCCCGCCGATCGCGAAGGTGAGGTCGACCTTCAGCGCACGCACCTCCGAGTAGACCTGGTTCGCAGAGCCGAGGTCGAGCTCGGCGAGCTTGCCCATGATCTCGTTGCGCTTGTTGACGTAGCCCTCGTAGAGCTGGTAGTGCGCCTCGACCGTCTCGCGCGAGATGCCGTCGAGCTCCAGCAGCGCGGGCTTCAGCTGCCGCGGCGTGATCTCTTCCCGGTTGAACGCGAGCGTGGCCAAGCGGACTCCTCTCGAGATCGGCGGACGGCTGAGCATAACGGCCCGCGGCCGCACTCAACCCGATAGCCTCGCGGGAGCGAGGAAAGGAGCCCAGATGGCCTTCGAGGTACCGCCGCTTCCCTACGACTACGCGGCGCTGGAGCCGCACATCGACGAGCAGACGATGCGCGTCCACCACGACAAGCACCACCAGGCGTACGTCGACAACGCGAACGCCGCCCTCGAAGGGACGCCGCTCGCGGACAAGCCCGTCGAGCACGTGCTGACGAACCTCGAGGTCCTCCCCGAGGACAAGCAGGCCGCCGTTCGCAACAACGCCGGCGGGCACGCGAACCACTCGCTCTTCTGGGAGATCATGAGCCCCGACGGCGGCGGCGAGCCGAGCGGCGCGCTCGCACAGGCGATCGCCGACACCTTCGACAGCCTCGACGCGCTCAAGCAGCTCGTCAACGACACGGGCGTGAAGCGCTTCGGCTCAGGCTGGACGTGGCTCGTCCACGACGGCACGGGCCTCGCCGTCTACTCGACCGCGAACCAGGACTCGCCGCTCCTCACGGACGACGTGCCGCTGCTCGGGATCGACGTCTGGGAGCACGCCTACTACCTCGCCTACCAGAACAGGCGCCCGGACTACCTGGCGGCGTGGTGGAACGTCGTCAACTGGGACGCGGTCGCCGAGCGGTACCAGGGAGCGACCGGCTAGGCGCGGAGCGACTTGCTGGTCGCCTGCACGTAGCAGGGGCCCGCCTGCGCCTTCGAGATCATCACGCGCACCCGCGTGCCCGCGGCGAGCTTCGCCTTGAACGCGACGGAGCTGACGACGGTCGGCTTGGTCCCCGCGAGCGCGGTCTTCAGGGCGATCCGCTTCACCTGCACCCAGCGCTTGCGCAGCTTCTTGTAGCGCTGGAAGAGCACGTACTTGCCGGTCAGCGCCTGGCCCGCGGTCACCGAGGCGGTGAACGAGCCGCGGGCGACGCGCTTCAGCTCGAGCAGCGGCTTCACGCCGACCACGACGGGCTGGCTCGTCCCGTTCTTGAAGTTACCGCGGTAAGTCGTCCCGAGCGCAGGCGTGACCGAGGCCGTGTAGGCGCCGTTCGCGGTGGTGCGGACGGTTGCCGCCTTCGTCGCCGAGGTCGCGCCGCAGGCGGTCCCCTGGATGACGACCTGCTGGTTCGCCTTCTTCGTCGACACCTGGCCGCTGAGCGTCACCGGCTTGCCGTACGCGACGACGGACGGGTTCGCGTTCAGCGTCAGCGTCACGGGCGGTGCCGCGAACGCCGCCGCGGCAACGGCGGCGGCGGCGATGCAAACTGCTGCGAACGTCTTCATGGGCACCGATGATGATCCCACTCTGCGGCGAGACTTGCGCGGCGCCCTCGTCACCGGCGGCACCGGCCGAGTCGGAGGCGCGATCGCGGCGCGGCTGGCGGCCGACGGCTGGTCGGTGCTCGCGGCCGGCCGGGCCGATGGGGACGTCTCCCGTCCCGAGCAGGCGCGGGCGCTCGTCGAGCGCGCCTACGCCGAGCTGGGCCGGCTCGACCTGCTCGTGAACGCGGCGGCCGAGGGGTTCGCTCCCAGGCGCGTCGAGGAGGTGGGCGAGGGCGACTGGGAAGCCGCCTTCGGCGCGACGGCGAAGGGCAGCTTCTTCGTCACGCAGGCCGCCGCGCCGCACCTGCGCGCGGCACGCGGTTGCGTGGTGATGATCGAAGACGTCGCCGGCTACCAGCCGTGGTCGTCCTTCGCGGCGCATTCGGCGGCCAAGGCGGCGCAGGCGATGCTCACCCGGGTCCTCGCGCGCGCGCTCGCGCCCGAGGTGCGCGTCTGCGGCGTCGCGCCGGGCCCGGTCTCCGTCGAGCCGGGCCAGGAGGAGCGGCGGGCCGCGGAGACGCTGCTGGGGCGCGTCGGCTCCCCGGAGGACGTCGCCGGGGCGGTCGCCTACCTCGCGGATGCGGGCTTCGTCACCGGCACGACGCTGTTCGTCGACGGCGGCCGCTTGCTGCAAACCGGGTTTCCGCCGGGGCCGTAGATGCCTGTGATGGAGTTCGCTCTCGACGCACCCCGCTTGCCCGCCCGGGCGGAAGCAGCCACGATGCCCGCCGTGGCCGTCAACGACTGCACCGACGGCGAGCTGATCACCCGTTCCGCCGACGGCGACCGCGGCGCCTTCGAGGTGCTGTACCAGCGCTACTCGCGACCGGTGTTCGGGCTTGCGCTGAGACGGCTCGGCGACCGCGGGCGAGCCGAGGACGCGGTGCAGGAGACCTTCGCCTCGATCTGGCGCGCGGCCAGGAGCTACAAGCCCGAGCGCGGGCCGGGCGCGCCGTGGCTCTACGCCGTGGCGCGCAACGCGATCACCGACCGCGGGCGGGCGCGCTCGGAGACGCCGATGGAGGTGCCGGAGCAGGTCTCCGCCGAGCCGGGCCCGGCCGACCATGCGGAGGCCGGCTGGACCGCGTGGCGCGTCCACCGCGCGCTCGAGGAGCTCCCGACCAACGAGCGCACCGTGGTGGAGCTCGCGTACTGGAGCGGCCTCTCCCAGTCCGAGATCGCCGAGTTCCTGAACATCCCTCTCGGCACCGTGAAAACCCGCACGCGCGCCGCGCTGCACCGTCTGGCCGGCCTGCTGGAGGGAGAGCTCGAATGAGCGACGCACCCGACTTCCGCGAGCTCGTCGGCGAGGACCTGCCGCCCGAGGAGGCCGCGCGGCTCGAGCGCGTGCACGAGTTGCTCGTCGCCGCCGGCCCGCCGCCCGAGCTGCCGCCGCGCCTGCAAGAGCCGACGGCGCTCGAGCGCAAGGACAACGTCTCGTTCCTGCCGCGCCGCCGCACCGGCCTGCTGCTCGGCCTCGCCGCGGCGATCGCGCTGACGGCGTTCCTCGGCGGCTTCGTCTCGGGCCAGCGCCACGTGCCCTTCAACGAGGACTTCTCGCTGCCGATGCACGGCACGAGCGGCGCCACCGCCGCCTCGGCGATCGTCCACGTCGGCAAGGTCGACTCGGCGGGCAACTGGCCGCTGAAGGTCGACGTGAAGAACCTGCCCGAGCTGCCGAAGGGCCAGTACTACGAGATGTTCCTCACGCGTGGTACGAACCTTCGCGCAGCTTCGTGCGGCACCTTCCGCGTCGCCGGGAACAGCGACGAGGTCCGCCTGAACGCGCCCTATCGCCTCAGCGGGTTCAACGGCTGGATCGTCACGCAAGAGCGGCCGGGCAGCAACAAGCACCCGGTTGTGCTGACGACCGCCCCGGCCTAGGGAGCGGTGCGGTCGTTCGCGACGAAGGCCGCGTACGTGACCGGCATCGTCTCTTCGAGGAACCGCTCGCACGCCTCTGCGTAGCGGCGGATCTCCCGCTGCGCGTTCTCTGAGTTGCGCAGCGAGACGAAGTTCATCAGCGAGCGCGCGTTGACCGTCCAGTAGAACTCGGTGTAGGCACCGACCGGCAGCGCGGCTCTCGCCACCTCTCGCGCGACGCCGAGCTCGACCAGCTGCTCGTAGGCGAGGTACGCGGTCTCGTAGACGGCCTGCAGCTTCTCGCGCGTCGCCTCGGCGATCTCGTCGGAGACCGGCTCGAAGGTGTAGGCGCCGGGCTTGCCGACCTGCGTGCGGACGTCCTCGGGCGCGGGCACGTAGAACTCGTCGGAGGCCCGCGCGTAGCGCATCGAGAACTCGTTGAACGAGCCGACGCGGTGCCTGAACCACTCCCGCGCGACGAAGATCGGGCAGCGCACGTGGAAGCGGAAGGCGTTGTGCTCGAAGGGTGTCCCGTGCCGCTCCCGCATCAGGAAGCGGATCAGCCCCTCGTCCGACTCGTCCATCTCCTCCTTGCGCCGGGCGAAGCTGACGCGCGCGCCGTTCACGACCGAGAGGTCGTCGGCCATGGCCCCGTCGAGCCGGACGAAGCCGTGGTCGAGGACCCGGATGCCGGTCTCGGGTATCACTTCGGCGGTCGTGGACACCTCGGCGAGTCTATCCGGGGCATATGTCGGCACTTCCGGCTGGTCGTATCCATCCTGGCGGCCCGATTTCTACCCCGGTGGCACGAGGCCCGAGGACTTCCTCCGCTACTACGCCGAGCGTTTCGCGACCGTCGAGCTGAACACGACCGGCTACCGCCTGCCTCGCGAGGAGCTGTTCGAGCGGTGGGCCGAGCAGGCGCCGGCGGGGTTCCTGTTCGCGCCGAAGCTGAACGCCCACCGGCGCGTCGACGTGGCGACCTTCGCGGAGCGGGTAGGGCTCCTCGGCGACCGGCTCGGCCCGATCCGCGTGCTCGTGTCCTCCGCCCGCGACGAGGGCCTGCTGACGCTCCTGCTCGGCTCGGTCGACCTCTCGATCCCGCTTGCGTTCGATTTCCGCCACGACTCGTGGGACGGGATCGAAGCCGACCTGCCGCCGAACGCGGCCCGGGTGGGCTCGTTCGAGGGCGAGGCTCCCTTCCGCTACCTGCGCCTGCGCGAGCCGCCCTACGACGACGCGGCGCTCGCCGCCTGGGCGGAGCGGCTACGGCCGCTGCTCGACGACGGCGTGCGCGTCTACTGCTACTTCAAGCACGAGGACGAGCCGACCGCGCCCAGGTACGCCGAGCGCCTGCTGGAGCTGCTCGGCCGCTGAGCTCGGCGATCTGCTCGACGGCGAAGCGGAGCTCGTCGTCGGTGTTGAAGAAGTGCGGCCCGAGGCGCAGGCCGACGTCCGGGCGCCAGTCGCAGATCACGCCGCGCTCGCCGAGCTCGCGGCCGACCTGCTCGAAGCCCGGCGGCTTCACGGCGACGGTGCCGCCGCGCCGGGCGGGATCCCTGGGGCTGCCGACGGCGAAGCCGTTCTCGTCGAGCAGCTCGATCAGCAGCGTCGTCAGCTCGACGGAGCGCTCGCGGATGCGGTCGACGCCGACCTCCTCGATCGCGTCGTAGCCCGCGGTCGCGGCGTAGAGCGCGGGCACGTTCGGTGTCCCGGTGAGGAAGCGCCACGCGCCGTCGGCGTAGTCCTGCTCGGGCTCGAAGGCGAACGGCCGCGCGTGCGCCTGCCAGCCGGTGAGCGCCGGTTCGAGCGTGGCCGCCAGGTCGGGCCGCACGAACAGCCAGCCCGCGCCGGGACCGCCGCAGAGCCACTTGACCGAGCCGCCCACTGCGAAGTCGACGCCGAGCGCGGTCACGTCAAGCGGCACGGTGCCGGCCGACTGGTACGCGTCGAGGACGACCAGCGCGCCCTCCTCGTGCGCCTTCGCGACGATCGCCTCGACGTCCTGGATCTCGCCGGTCTTGTAGAGCACATGCGTGACCGGGACGAGCAGCGTCCGCTCGTCGATCGCCTCGACCACGCCCTCGTCGTCGGCCGCGACGAGGATGTCGGCGCCGCGGCGCTCCTGCGCCTGGTAGAGGTAGCGGACGGACGGGAAGTTGCCTTCCTCGTAGACGATCCGCCGCCTCGGCCCGTCGAAGCCGAAGCACGAGACGACGACGGCCTCGGCGATTGTCACGTTCTGGTGCATGGAGACCGAGCCCGGCGGCGCGCCGACGATGCGCGCGATTTGGTCGCCGACCGTCACCGGCAGCTCCCACCAGCCCTCCTCCCAGGCGCGGATGCCGCGCTCGCTCCAGGTGCGCGCGTACTCGAGCACGCGCTGCTCGGCTGCAGCGGGCATCGCGCCCAGCGAGTGGTTGATCAGGTACGTGGTCTCCGCGAGGATCGGGAAGCGCTCGCGGTAGTTGAGGAGGCTCGCCACCGGGCGCGAGTATAGGGATGCCCCCGCCCGCGTCCTGGTCCCCCAAACGAGGGACGCGCCGCGAAATCCCCTTTAGGGGTGATACCGGCGCCGGAGGCCGCGCTTACGGTCGGACAGACGGAGCACTGCGGCCCGCGCGGACGACGCGGAAAAGGGGAGAGGCACTTGCAGCAGATCGAGAACGAGGCTCGCGGGAGCGGGCTCTGGGGAACCGGACGGGGCGGACGAGGATCGAACGGCCGTCGCAACCAGGCGGTGCGGCGCGGGTTGCTCGTGCTGCTCGCCCTGACGCTCGCCGCACCGCTCGCGGCTTCGGCGGGCGGCGGCCACTCCTGGACGCCGAGCTACCTGGCGCCCTCGCTCGAGCGCGCCGCGACGCAGACGCCCAACGAGACGGTGCCGGTGATCGTCCAGAGCACGGACGGCGCAGGCGACGCAGCGGGCGCGCTGCACGACTTCTCGGACTCGACGCGGAAGCTGACCATCGTCGGCGCCGCGGCCGGAGAGGTCGTCGCGGGCGATCTGCCGGACCTCGCCCAGCAGCACAACCTCGTGATCACGCCCGACCAGACGGTCGTCTTCGACGGCAAGCCCACCTTGCCGACGAGCCCGAAGTCGCACGGGAACCCGCATCAGGGGCCGTTCAGCTCCTCCGAGATCTGGCCGGCCGCGGTCGGCGTCGACCAGCTCTGGCCGGACCTCCCGGGCCCACGGGACGCCGGCAGCACCCCCACGATCGCGTTCGTGGACTCGGGCATCGAGGCCGCGCGCAGCGACTTCGGCAACCGCGTGCTCGCCGACGTGAACCTGACGACCCTGCCGAACAACTCTCCCGGCGACGGCCGGGGCCACGGGACGTTCGTCGCAGGGATCGCCGCGGGCTCCGCGCCCGGACACGCCGGCGCCTCGCCGACGGCCGGGATCGTCTCGCTCGACGTGATGGACGACCAGGGCATGGCGCACACGAGCGACGTGATCGCCGCCGCCCAGTGGATCCTGCGCAACCGCAAGCAGTACGACATCCGCGTCGCGAACTTCTCGCTCCACGCGGCGAGCCCGTCCAGCTTCCGCTGGGACCCGCTCGACAAGGCGGTCGAGAAGCTCTGGCTCTCGGGCGTCGTCGTCGTCGCGGCGGCCGGCAACCAGGCGCAGGGCGGCCAGGCGACGCCGATGGCCTACGCGCCGGGCAACGACCCGTTCGCGATCACGGTCGGCGCGCTCGACCTGCACGGCTCGACCGTTCCCGAGCGGGCCGACGTGGCGCCGTGGTCGGCCTGGGGCTACACCCTCGACGGCTTCGCCAAGCCGGAGCTCTCCGCTCCCGGCCGCTCGATCGTCGGCCCCGTGCCCGCCGGTTCAACGCTCGCGACCGAGCGCCCCGGCCAGGTGCTGCGCACGCGCGACGGGACGTACATGACGCTCTCGGGCACCTCGCTCTCGACACCGATCGTCGCCGGGATCGCGGCCGACCTGCTCGCGCTGCGCCCCTCGCTGACGCCCGATCAGGTCAAGGGCGCGCTGATGCACGAGGCCCGAGCGCTGCGCAAGGTGCGAACGCTCGCAGCCGGGGTGGGCGAGGCGTACGCGCCCGACGCCTCCGCGCTCTCGTCCCCGCCGAACCCCAACCTCGCGCTCGACGAGTTCCTGATGCGCGACCCCGACGGCGACGGCATGGCCTTCGACGACGTGTCCTGGCTGGACGCGGCGAAGGCGTCGCCCTCGTGGGACGCCGTCTCGTGGCTCGACGGCTGGGCCGACGTCTCCTGGTCTGACGTCTCCTGGTCGGACGTCTCCTGGAGCGACGTGTCCTGGGCCGACGTCTCCTGGTCTGACGTCTCCTGGTCGGACGTGTCCTGGACGGACGTCTCCTGGGCCGACGTGGCCGACGCGGTCTACGGCGACGTCGGGCCTAGCTGAGGCGCTTCAGGAGCCCGAGCGCCCGCTGGTCCCACGGGACGCGGTGCGTGACGCCCGGCGTGATCCTAGAACGCGTAGCGTGGTTCGCCAGGTACCAGTCGTAGGTCTCGCACAAGGCCTGCTCGTTCGAGAGGCGCGGCGCGAAGCCCAGCAGCCGCTGCGCCTTCGAGACGTCGACGAACGAGTCCCGGTGGGCGGTGCGGTAGTGCCACTCGGCGAGCGGTGAGAGCCGGGCGAGCTCCAGCGCGCGCAGAGCGATCTCGGCGGGGCGCGCGGGCACCGGGCGGAGGCGGCTGCGCGAGCCGGCATGGGCGATCAACCCCTCCAGGTCGGTGCGGACGGTGCCGAACTCGGTCGCCCCGATGTTGAAGGTCTCGCCGGCGACGTCGCCGGTCGCCGCGCTCACGGTCGCCTCGACGAGGTCCTCGACCGCGAGCAGCTGGTAACAGTTCGAGCCGTCGCCGAGGATCGGGATGCGGCGGCCCTCGCGGATCCAGTCGAAGAGGATCTCGAAGACGCCGAGCCGCTCCGGGCCGATGAAGGTCTTCGGGCGCAGGATCACGACCTCGAGCCCCCGCCTGCCGGCGTCCTCGGCCACGCGTTCGGCGTCGATCTTGGACTCCCCGTAGTGGCCGACCCCGACGAGCGGCGCGTCCTCCGCGATCGGGTGGTGCTCGGGGACGCCGTAGACCGCCGTCGAGGAGATCAGCACCGCGCGCTTCACCCGAGCCTCGAGCGCGGCCGCCAGCGTCACCGCCGCCCCCTCCACGTTCACCGAGCGGATCGCCTCGCGCGAGGCCTGAATCGGCAGCGCGGCGGCCGCGTGGACGAGGACGTCGGCCTGCTTCACGAGGCGCGCGGCGTCGGCCGCGCTCCGCACGTCGCCGCGGATCTCCTCGACCTCGCGCTCGAGCTGCGCGTCGTCGAGCGGAGCGAGGTCGAGCGTCCGCACCTCGTGGCCGTCTGCCAGCAGCCGCCGCGCGAGGTGGAGGCCGAGAAAGCCGGCGCCGCCCGTGATCGCCCACCGCATGCGGCGGAACCTAGCGGCAGGAGTCCGGACCCGAGGCGAGAACTGGGTCCGTCTCGTGGCCGGCAAACTCGTCGCCTGCGGTGCGGCGGTGCTGGTGGGGCTCACGCTCGCAGCGGCCGCGCACGCCCGGAACCCGCAGATCGCGGGTTTGCAGGTCGCCCTGCGCGCATATGGGCTCTACAGCGGGCCGGTCGACGCGATCGCCGGGCCGCAGACGGTGCGCGCGACGAAGGCCTTCCAGCGCCGCGTCGGGCTCGCCCCGGACGGCCGCGCCGGCCCGGCGACGCGCCGGGCGCTCGGACCGCTGGGCGCCCCTGTCTTCGGCCGGCGCACGCTGCGGCGCGGCCTCTTCGGCTGGGACGTGTCGGTGCTGCAGTTCCTGCTCGGGCGGCGGGGACAGCTCGTCCCCGTCTACGGCTTCTTCGACCGCGCGACCGAGCGCGCGCTACGGCGCTACCAGCGTTCGCGGCGGCTCGCGGCCGACGGCATCGCCGGTCCGAACACGATCTCGACGCTCGGCCGCGGGAGCCCCGGCGTGCGGCCGGCCCGCCCCGCGCCTGCGCCCGCGCCCGCGCCCGCCCCGTCGCGGAGTGTCCGCACGATGCTCACCAACTGGGCGCTCGCCTACCGGCTCGATCCCGCGCTCGTCCGCGCGCTCGCGTGGATGGAGTCCGGCTTCCAGACGGGGCTCGTCTCCTCGGCCGGCGCGCGAGGGGTGATGCAGGTGCTCCCGGGCACGCGCTCGTACGTGCAGGGGGTGCTGATCAGGCGCAAGATCCCGAACTCGACTTCCGGGAACATCCAGATCGGCGTCGTCTACCTGAGGCACCTGCTGCGCGAGTTCGGCTGGAGCCGCACCCGCGCGCTCGCGGCCTGGTACCAGGGGCCCGGGTCGCTGCGGCGGCACGGCCGGCTCCCCGCCACGAGGCAGTTCGTCGCGAACGTGCTAGCGCTGCGTAGCCGCGGCGTCTAGCGGCTTCTGCACGGGCTGCGGAGGCGGCTTCGAGTCCACGAGCACGGCGGCGGCGAGCAGGATCGCCATCCCGACCGCGCTCTCGCCCGCGAGGCTGCGCGGCAGGCCGGCGAAGAGCGGCGCTCCGCGCTCGAGCCGTGGCCGCACGAGGAAGTGGTGGGCCGCGCCCCAGGCGAGCGCGAGCGAGACGAGCGCGAGCTTCGCCAGCAACACCTGGCCGTAACCCTCGCCCCAGAGGTCGGAGAGCCGCGGCAACCGCAGCACGCTGAGGTACGTCCCGGCCCCGAGCAGCACGACGATCAGCACCGTGGCGAGGCGCGAGAAGCGCAGGAAGGCGCGGCGGCGCAGCTCGGGCTCGAGCGGCCAGACCACGAACGCGAGCTGCACGAGCCCCCCGACCCAGAGCGAAGCCGCCGACAGGTGCAGCCAGTCCGCGAGCTGGGAGAGCCACGACGAGCCGGCGTCGGCCGCCGAGTGACCGGAGAGCGAGAGGCCCGACGCGAACCCGAGCGCGAGCACGAAGGCCGGCCAGAGCAGACGCTCGCGATCGGTCAGCCAGGCGAGGAAGACGAGCGCGCTGACGAGCGCGTAGCCGAGCGTCATCGCGACGAACGCCGTCCCGAAGCGCGTCTTCGCCAGCGGCGAGAGGTCGCCGTAGAGAAAGTCCACGAACGGGAGCTGCAACGCGTCCTCGGCCCGCAGCAGGAAGGCGAGGATCCCGACCTCGAGCACGCCGATCGCCCCCACCGCGAGCAGCTGGTAGAAGCGCCGCTGGGCCGCCGCCCCGAGCGGCCCGCGCACGACGAGCAGCCGGAAGCCGAGGCCGCCCGCCAGGAGCGCGAGCGTCAGGAAGTAGAGCCAGCGCACGACGTGCTCCTCGGTCGTCGGGCCGCCGGCGCCGAACGCTTCCGTGGCCGCCGGCGCCCGTTGGCGCACGCCGAACGTGAAGACGCCCGAGACGACGTGGCCGTCCGCCGAGACCGCGCGCCAGCGCACCGTGTACCCGCCGCGGGCCAGGCGCTGAACCGGCGTCGTGAGCGTCCGCCGGTCGGCGCTGGTGCTCGTCCGGCCGGAGAGGGGACGGCCCTTCGCGTCGTAGACGCGGATCGCCTCGGGCAGCGCGTCGACGCTCTGGTCGAAGGTGAGCCGGACGAGCGTCGGCGACTGCTCGACCCGCGTGCCGTACTGGGGCGCGGTCTTCGTGAGCGTTGCGTGCGCCGACGCCGCCGCCGGGAAGGCGAGCGCCACGAGCGACGCTGCGAGCAGGCGCCTCACCGGTGCGCCTCCCCCGCGAGCGGCGAGAGGTGGCCGAAGATCGGTGCCACGTCTCGGTCGGCGTAGAGGAACACGGCGATCACGACGAGCGTCAGGGCCACGCCCGAGCCCCACACGCGCGAGCGCGGCCGCCCGATCGCGACCAGCGGGAAGATCGCGCCGACGAGCGCCGTCCACCCGAGGATGTGGTGCAGGAACGCGGCCCGCGCGAACAGCCAGCCGTTCTGCTCGTGGATCAGCAGCGCAGCCCCGGAGACGGCGAACGCCGCCGGCAGCGCGAGCCGCCAGGCGCGGTGATGCAGCTTGCCGCGCAGGAGCCCGAGCTCGGCCGCGCCCGCGAGCATCATCGTCTGGGCCCAGGCGCCGTGGGCGACCATGTGGATGGTCGAGTTCGTGAAGAAGACCATCACGGGCCACATCAGCACCCCGAGGCCGAAGAGCAGGCTCGGCCAGAGGTAGGCGCGCCAGGCTCGGCGGCCCCAGACCTCCTCGCCGACGACGACCCGGGCCAGCAGCAGCAGGCCGAGCAGCAGGAAGCCGGTCGCGAAGAGCCAGTGGACGTGCTCGGCGGGCGGCTGCATCAGTCCTCCTCGGCCTCGAGGTCCTCGATCAGCCCCGGGACGACCAGCAGCGCGAAGGCGACACCGGCCGCGATCACCAGCAGCGGCGGCTCGACGAGGAGCCACCAGAAGCCCTGGCCGTGCGGGTGCAGGATCGTCAGCCGGTACGGCTGCAGAAACGCCCACACGACGCCGCCCAGCATCGTCAACGGGCCGAGCGCCGCGACGATGCGGGCTCTCGTGGTACGGGAACGCGTCGCGACGCGTTCGTGGATCAGTTGCGTGCTCATTCCACCTCCCCAGGTCGGGACAACGACCGACCCGCGGCTCCGGGCTGATGCCGCGGGTTAGGCGGGGAGGGGCGGAGGCCGGCTCTCGAAGGCGAGGCCGAAGAGCTTGCGGGGCGGCGCGAGCGCCCCGGCCCCGGTCGAGCGTGGCATGGACCTGGAACGCGTGGCGTGGCCGACCAGCTCGGCACGCGCGCAGGTGTCGGCGGCGTAGCGCTCGTACTCCCGTAGCCAGCTCGCGACCGCGCTCCAGGCGAGGGCGACGAGCACGGCCAGCACCGCGAACACGGGCAGCGCGGAGGTGTGCAGCCACGGTGCGAGCAGCGGCCAGCGGCCGGAGGCGACCTGCTCGGCGTCGGTCTGGACGAGATAGAAGGTCGAGGTCGAGAGGAAGGCGGCGAGCCAGAGCCGCGGCGAGAGGTCGAGCCGCACGCGCGGCACGGGCGCGGCGCTCGAGCCGACCGCGGCCAGGAGGCTACGCCCTGCGCGCGCGGCCGTGTGTGCGCGGACGAACCGCCAAACGAGGCACGCGAGCAGCAGCGCGACGCCGAGCTTCACCGCCGCGAGCAGGAACGGGTAGTACTCGGCGCCGGAGTAGCTCGAGTTGACGTGGCGGCCGAAGTCGAGCCGGTGCGTCAGGCTCCGTCCCGCGAGCTCCGCCACGAGCGCGAGCAGCGCGAACGCGAGCGCAGAGGAGAGCCGCTGGTGCCTCCGGGCCCGTTCCATACCCCGTCAGTGTGCCGGATAGGAAGCACCCGGCCAAGTGGGACCTGTCAGCCGAGCAGCGTCAGGCTCCAGCGCGGCTCGTCGGGGGGCTCGAAGTCGACGAGCAGGATGCGCTGCCACTGACCGAGACAGAGCTCGCCGTCGGCGAACGGGATCTGCTCCCCGCGCGGGCCGAGCAGCATGCAGAGCAGCCGTCCGCGCTCGGGCTCCTCCTGCGGCACGAGCCGCGTGAGCAGGTCCTCGAGGTCGCAGAAGAAGCCGGATTCCCGCTCTTGCACGCGCACCAAAGCGACGTCGTCGAGCGGCGAGACGTATGCGATCCCGCTGTCGTAATCCGAGGAGGCAAGCTCCCGCCGCACCTCGTTCGTGATGTCGAGCACGGTCAGCGACGGCAGCGCCGACGCGATCGAGTACGGGACCTCGACGCTGGTCATGGAGTTGCCGTCGTCACCTCGCGCGGAAGGCGAAAACTGACGTTCTCGTGCGCCACCTCGATCTCGCCGAGCTCGTCGTAGCCGAAGGACGCGAGGCTGCGCAGGACGAGCGCGACGAGCTCCTCGGGCGTCGAGGCGCCGGCCGTGACGCCGACGGTCTCGTGACCCTCGAGCAGCTCCGGGTCGAGCCCGCTCTCGCCGTCGATCAGCAGCGCCGTCGCGCCCTCACGCTCGGCCACCTCGACCAGGCGGCGCGCATTCGAGCTCGTGTCCGAGCCGATCACGAGCATCAGGGTCGCCCCCTCGCGCGCGAGCTGCTTGACCGCATCCTGGCGGTTCTGCGTCGCGTAGCAGATGTCGTCGGCGGCCGGCCGTTTCAGGTCGCCGAAGCGCGCCGCCAACGCGTCGACGGTCTCGGCCACGTCGTCGAGCGAGAGCGTGGTCTGTGTGATCACCGCGATCGGCTTGCCCTCGGAGTCGAGCTCGGCCGCGTCCTCGGGCGACTCGATCACGATCGTCGCCTCCGGCCGCTCGCCGCGGGTGCCGATCACCTCGACGTGGTCGGCATGGCCGACGAGCGCGACGAGGTGGCCGCTGTCGGCATAGCGCCGGGCCTCCGCATGCACCTTCGAGACGAGCGGACAGACGGCATCGACCACACGCAGGCCGCGCGACTCGCAGTTCGCGCGCACCGACGGAGCGACGCCGTGCGCGGAGAGCACGCAGATCGCGCCGGCCGGGATCTCGTCCTCGTGGTCGACGAAGACGGCGCCGAGCCTTTCCAGCCGCTTGACCACGTGGTCGTTGTGCACGATCTGGTGGCGGACGTAGACCGGCGGCCCGTGCTGCTCGAGCAGGATCTCGACGATCTCGATCGCGCGGTCGACCCCGGCGCAGAACGAGCGCGGCGCGGCGAGCAGGACACGGCCTACCGGGACCACCCCTTCGCCGCCTCGCCGAGCCGGCCGAGCGCCTGCTGCGCGTCGGCGGCCGAGCGGACGAACCCGCGCGGCGAGCTCGCGAACGCGCGCGCCAGCGCCGGCCAGTCGTAGCGGCCGTCGTCCTTCACGCCCGCGGCGATCCCGCTCAGCGGGCGCGCAGGCGTGTCGCTGACCGCGCGCAGAACTCCCTGCAGCCGCCCGGTGCGGGCGAGCGGGCCGCTCTCGAGGTCGGCCGCGTCCGCGCCGGTGCGCTCGTGCAGGCGCCTGCGCTCGGCAGGGTCGTCGACGATCGCGTCCGCGGCGAGGATCGTCACCGGCTCGGCGCCGGCGATGCCGAGCGGCCCGTCGTCCCAGAGCACCGTGCCCTCGACGTCGACGATCCTCGTCGCGTCGACCACGGTGCCGGGGGCGAGGCCGTCCCTCAAGGCTCCCGCGAGCCCGAACGAGACCATCGGTCCCTCGGGCACGCCGTTGCGCGCGCCGAGCCCGACGAGGGCCGAGCGCACGCCCGCGCGCTTCGCGACGCGCCGTTCGGCGCCGGTGGCGCAGGCGAAGGTCACCCCGTCAGCGTCCACGCCGCGCTGCGGACAGTCTCCCTCACGCTGCCGGTCGCCTCGAAGGCGGCAGAGGGCTCGAAGCCGGAGTGGATCGCGCAGTGCTCGCAGCGCGTGTCGTTGCCGGGCCCGTACTCCTCCCACTCGATCCCGTCGAGCAGCGCCTCGTAGGTCGGGAAGATGCCGTCCGTGAGCAGGTAGCAGGGCCCCTTCCAGCCGTAGGGGTTGCGCGTGATCGAGCCCCACGGCGCGCACGCCAGCTTTCGCTCGCCGGTGAGGAAGTCCTGGTAGATCGGGCTCGCCAGCCAGCGGTAGCCGCTCTTGCGCGCGGCCGCCCGGATGACGCGGAACTTCTCCTCGTGCTCGTCGCGCGTCATCGTCAGCGCGGGGTCGATCTGCGAGTACTGGTAGCCCGGCGCGACCAGCATCCCGTCGATCCCGACCTCGTTCGTCAGGTAGCCCATCATCTCGACGACCTCGAGCGGGTCGGTCTCCTTGAAGATCGTCGTGTTCGTGGTGACGCGGAAGCCGCGGTCGCGCGCCTGCTTGATCGCGTCGACGGCGATGTCCCAGAGGCCCGGGTAGTCGCAGATGTAGTCGTGGATCTCGCGCATCCCGTCGAGGTGGACGACGAACGTGAGGCGCTTGCTCGGCGTGAAGACGTCGAGGAACTGCTCGAGCCGGAGGGCGTTCGTGCAGAGCTCGATGTTCTTGTTCAGCTCGAGGAAGCCCTCGACGACCTCCTCGATCCCCTTGTAAACCAGCGGCTCGCCGCCGCAGATCGAGACCACAGGGGCCGGGCACTGCACGCCGGCGTCGACGCACTCCTCGACCGACAGCCGGGCTTTGTTCGACTCGTACTCGCGGATCTTCCCGCAGCCGATGCAGGCGATGTTGCACGCAAGCGTCGGCTCTAGCATCAGCACGAGCGGATAGCGCTCGCCCTTGCGCTGCTGCTGGACGACGTAGCGCGCGATCTGGACTGTCGACCCGAGCGGAAACTTCATCGAGAGAGCCTTTCTCGTAGACGACCTAGTGCGAGCAACGGGAAATGCAGACGGTACAGGTGATAGCGAATCATGAAATCAAGCGGGAACCCGGTGCCGGTGAACTGCTCCTCGTCCCAGTCCCCATCGTGTCGTTGAGCGCTGCAGATCCATTCGGCTGCGCGGCGGGCGGCCTGGCTCTCCGCCTCGTTCGCAGCGACGTAGGCTAGTAGCGCCCACGCGGTTTGGGAAGGGGTGCTCGGGCCCCTCCCGCGCCACGCGGGATCCCCGTACGAGCGGATGTCCTCGCCGAAGCCGCCGTCGTCGTTCTGCACCGAGTCCAGCCATGCGACGGCACGCCTGAACGCCGTGTGGCCGGAAGGCACGCCACATGCCTCGAGGGCCGGCAGGACCGCGGCGGTGCCGTAGACGTGGTTCACGCCCCAGCGGCCGAACCACGAGCCGTCGGGCTCCTGCTCGGCGAGCAGCCATTCGAGCCCGCGCCGGACCTCGTCCTCGTAGCCACCTTCCGCGGCCAGCGCCTCGAGCGCGTGCGCGGTGACGTCGGCACTCGGCTCGTCCGTGACCTTGCCGAAGTCGCAGAACGGGAGCTTGTAGAGCCAGAACGCCTCGTTGTCCGCGTCGAAGGCGCCCCAACCGCCGCTGCGCGACTGCATCCCGGCCGTCCAGGCGAGGCCGCGCTCGACGGCCTCGTGCCCGCGATGGCAGCGGCGCAGCGCGAGCGCGACGACCACGGTGTCGTCGACGTCCGGGTAGAGGTCGTTCTGGAACTCGAAGGCCCAGCCGCCGGGCGCGAGCGCGGGCAGTCGAATCGCCCAGTCGCCGGCGACCGTGACCTCCTCGTTCAGCAGCCACTCGGCCGCGCGCACGAGCGCCGGATGCTCGGGGCCGAGGCCGGAGTCGCGCAGGGCGAGGACGGCGAGGCCGGTGTCCCAGACCGGCGACTGGCACGCCTCGGGCCGCAGGCGGTCGCCCTCCTCGACCATGAAGCCCTCCCAGCCGGCGACCGCGCGAGCGAGCGTCTCGTCCTCGAAGCCGTGGCCGAGCGCGGCCAGCAACAGGATCGACCAGACCCAGGGCGGCTGGATCCCGCCCCAGGAGCCGTCGGCCTCCTGGTGGGCGCGCACCCAGCGCTCGGCCTCGCGCAGCGCCGCCCGGCGGAGCGGCGAGGGCGGTCCCGGGGTCTTGGTCTCGCCGGGCCGCGCGCCGATCTCCCGCAGGTCGATCTCCACCGGCCGCACCGGCCGCAGCGCCCGGCAGGCGGCGAGCGGGACGAAGGTGCCGCGGGCCCAGCAGGAGAAGTCGTAGATCGAGAACGGCGCAGACGGCGGGAGGAGCACGAGTTCGACCGGGATCGGCGTCACCCGCTGCCAGGGCCACTGGCCGAGCAGCGCGAGGAAGCACTTGGTGAAGATCCGCGTCTTCGGGATGCCGCCGCGGGAGCGGATGAAGTCGCGCGCCTTCGCACCAGGGTCGACTCCGGCCAGCTTCAGCGCCGCGTACGCCTCGACTGTCGTGTCGAGGTCGGCCGGCCCCTCGAACCAGATCGCCCACGTTCCGTCGTCGCGTTGCCGGGCCAACAGCTCGTTGGCGATCCTGCGGTCGAGCTCGGGCGTGCGCAGGCCGAGGACGTGGTGCCAGAACAGGTGCTGCGCCGTCATCGTCACGTTGGACTCGAGCTCGCCGACCCAGTAGCCGTCGCGGTGCTGGAGCTCGAGCAGCCTCGCGGTGGCGCTCTCGATCGCCGCGTCCAGGCGCGTCTCGGTGGCCACGCTCACTGGGCGACCTCGCGAACGCTTCGTTGGACAGCGCGAGGATGACCAGCACGAGATCTCCAGCCGAACCGAACGCGTAGCGTGCTCACGCGGCGACCTCCTGGCGCGCGGCGGTGAGGGCGCGCGCGGCGGCGAGGCCGCTCCGGACGGCTCCCTCCATCGTCGCCGGCCAGCCGGTGGCCGTCCACGCGCCCGCGCGCGTGACGTTCGGCGTCCCGGTCTGCGTCCCGCGGCGCTCGCGCTCGCTTCCCGGCCGTACCGCGATCGTCGCCGCCGGCTCGCGGCTTACACGCGACCAGAGCAGCTCCGCCTCGCCGAGGCGCCCGGTCAGCTCGCCACCGATGCGGTCGACGAGCTCGCGTCCGCGCAGCTCCATCAGCTCGGGCGCGCCGGAGGAGACGACCGTCAGGTACTGGCCGCGTTCGGGGCCGTGCCCGGTGAGCGCGCCGCGGTCGAAGACCCAGTGCGCATCGCTCCCGAGCAGCGCCGCGAGGGGGTGACGCAACAGCACGCGGTCGAACCAGAGGTGGACGCTGACGATCGGCGAGTCCTCGAGCTGCGGCTCCGGCTCGCCGAGCAGCCGCGAGCTCTCGCGCGGCGGCACTGCGACGACGACGGCGTCTGCGTCGAGCTCGCCGAGGCTCTCCACGCGCGCCCCGGTGAGCACCGAGGCGCCGGCCGCCTCGAGCGCACGGCCGGCGGCCTCGCCGTGCATCGCCCCGAGCGGCAGCATCGGCAGGAGCAGGTCGGAGTCGCTCCGCCGGCCGAGCAACGCCGTTCGCACCGTGAAGTCGCCGGCCGCACCGCTCGCCTCGGCGCTGCGCAGGTTCAGCGCGGGTCGGATGAAGACGTCCCAGAAGCGGTCGATCGATCGTTGAGACTGGCCACGCGCCCGCAGCGAGTCGGCGAAGGTCTCGCCGCGGGAGTCGCCCCAGCGGGCCAGCGCGCGCAGGATCCGCAGCCGGTCGCCGAAGGACACGTGCCGGTAGCGCAGCAGCGCGAGCGCGGACGGCGAGATCGCCGAGCTGCGACCGCGCTCGTCGATCACCGTCAGCTCGAGCCGCAGGCGCCAGACCGAGTTGCGCTCCCCGATCCGCTCGAGGAAGCGCACGTACTCGGTGAAGCAGCCGAGCGCGATGTGCTGGCCGTTGTCGGGCGGCGGCTCGGGGTCGCCCTCGCGCCGCGGCAGCGTCTGCACCGCGCCCCCGAGAGTCGGGCGCGCCTCGCGCAGGACGACCTCGTGTCCCGAGTCGACGAGCTCGAGCGCGGCGCTCAGCCCCGCGAGGCCGCCCCCGACTACCGCGACCTTCACCGCAGCAGCCCCGCTCCCACGATCCGCAGCTTCGTCAGCGGCGAGAGCCGCAGCGAGCCGCCGAAGACGTCGAACCCGCGTGCCTCGATCCGGTCGAGGGTCGCACGGTAGAGCCCGGCGAAGGTCGACACGCACGCCGAGCTGCGGGAGTCGAGCGTCTCCAGCAGCCCGAGCCCCTCGTCCAGGTACGCGCGGGCGCGCGAGGCCTGGAACGCCATCAGCGCCCGCCATTCCGGCCCGGCAAGGCAGGCGGCGATGTCCTCCTCGCCGACGCCGTAGGCCGCGAGCTCGCCCTGCGGCAGGTAGACGCGGCCGAGCTCCCAGTCCTCGCGCACGTCCCGAATGATGTTGATCAGCTGCAGGGCGACGCCGAGCGTCTGGGCGCGCTCCACGTCGTCCGAGCCGTAGACCGCGACGCAGGCGACGCCGACCGCGCCCGCGACCTTGCGGCAGTAGTCGTACAGCTCGCCGAAGTCCGCGTACCGGTCCTGCTCGGTGTCCTGCAGGCCGCCGTCGACGAGGTCGTGCAGCGGCTCGTCGGGAATGCCGAACCGCGAGCGAGCGTCGGCAAGCGCGACGAACATCGCGTCGGCGGGCGGCGCGTCGAGCGCGGCCCGCAGCTCGTGCAGGGCCGCACGCTTCTGGTCGACCGGCAACGCCCCGTCGGCGACATCGTCCACCCGGCGCGCGAAGGCGTAGACGGCCGAGATCGCCTGCCGCTTCTCGCGCGGCAGCACGCGGATCCCGTAGGCGAAGTTCCGCGCCTCGCGGCGCGTGAGGCGCTCGACCTCGGCGTAGGCCTCGGCGACGGTCACCGGATCGCCGCCAGGGCCAGCCGCGCGCGAGAAGGCCTCGGCCGGCCGTTGAAGATGTCCCAGTCGGCGCGCTCCAGCGCCTCGAGCGCCGCGCGGCCCCCGCGCGCGAAGAGGGCAACGGCCCGCCCGACGCGGCCGCCGCCGAGCAGTCGGCCCAGCGGCTCGCCCGAGGCGAGCAGCCCGCGCGCCCGTCCGGCCTCGAACTCGAGCAGCACCCGCAACTCCGCGCTCGGGCGGTCGAGCTCGGCCACCCCGAAGCGCCGCCGGTCTTCGGCCGGCAGGTACACGCGGCCGAGCGCGAGGTCGCGCGGCACGTCCTGGAGGAAGTTGACGAGCTGCAGGCCGGTGCAGACGTCGTCCGAGAGCGCGACCGCCTCGGGGTCTCCGTCGCGCCCGAGCACGCCGAGCACCAGCCGCCCGACCGGGTCGGCCGAGTGGACGCAGTAGTGCTTGAGGTCGGCCCAGGTCTCGTACTCGGCGATCCGCTGGTCGATCCGGTTCGCCTCGATCAGGCGCAGGAAGGGCTCGCGCGGGAGCGAGCAGGCGCGGATCGTCGGCTGCAGCTCACGCATCACCTCCCACGTCGGCTCGCCCTCGTAGCAGTCCTCGACCTGGGCCTCGAGCTCGTCGAGGGCCGTCAACCGATCCCCCTCGTACTCGTCGCCCAGGATGTCGACGAGGCGCGCGAAACCGTAGATCGCGCGCAGGTGCGGGCGCAGTGGCCGTGGGAAGAGCAGCGACGCGACGGGGAAGTTCTCGGTGCGCGCCCGGGCGGCGACGGAGTTCGCGGAGGCCGGGTCCATGAGGCAAACCTTGGCCTGCGGCGGTGCGCCGCGTCAAACGGCCGGCGAGTAGCGGTAGCCGAAGCCGCGCACCGTCTCGATCGCGCCCGCCGGAACACCGGCCGGTTCGAGCTTCCTCCGCAGGTATCCGACGTAGAGCTTGACCTGGTCTCGCGAGCTGCCTCGCTCCCCGCCCCAGACGAGCTGCAGCAGCTGGTCGTGGGCGAGCAGCTGTCCGGGATGGTCGACGAACGCACTCAGCAGCTTGAACTCCAGCGGCGTCAGCTCGACCTCCTGTCCGTGTGCGCGTACCCGCCGCTGCGCGAAGTCGACCTCGAGCCACGCGTCGCGGTACGACTCGCGCAGCTCGGGCGCGGGCGCCCGGCGGAGCACCGACTCGACGCGCGCCAGCAGCTCCTGCCGGCCGAACGGCTTGGTCACGTAGTCGTCGGCGCCGCCCCGCAGCGCGCGCACCTTCTCGAGCTCGGCGCCGAGGGCGCTCACCATCACGACCGGCACGTCACTTACCTCGCGGATCCGCTCCAGAGTCGCCCAGCCGTCGAGCTCCGGCATCGAGATGTCGAGCAGGACGAGGTCGGGCCGCTCCTCGTAGAGCAGCCTCAGCGCGACCCGGCCGTCCGCCGCCTCGGTCACGTCGTAGCCCGCGCGCGCGAGCAGCTCGCCGACGAGCGCCCGGACGTCCGGATCGTCGTCGACGACGAGCACCGAGGCGGACGCGTTCACCCGCCCGTCTTACCACCCGTCGCGGCCGGTGGACGCTCAGTGGCGGGCCGACGCAGGTGAGGGCGGGCGTGCCGGGCTGCTCCCCGGCCCGCTCCGCCACACCTGCGTGAGCGAGACGCCGGGCCTGAGCCCGCGCCTCGCCGCCTCGCCCGCCCCCAGCTCCAGCACCGTCCGCGCTCCGCGGCAGGCCGCCATTCGCCACGGGCGCAGGTCGGAGGCCACCTTCACCACGCGATCGGAGCTGTCGAGGAAGACGGCGTCGATCGAGAACCGCATGAACGCGGTGTGGATGGACGACGCCGGCCGGAGCAGCATCCCCTCACCCGAGGAGAGGCCGCTCCGGCCAAGGAGGCCGCGAAGGCGCGCGAACGCGGTTTCGGCCAGGAAGCAGCGTTCGCAGACGACGTCTCCGCCGTCGTTCGCCAGTGCGACCTGAGGCAAACTCATTAGTGCTCCTCCCGGTGACGGCGCCCCGGCTCTCGGTCGCCAGCACCAAGCCAGGGGCTGCACTCGTCCGCCGCGCAGGCTGGGCGCCTGCGCAAGGGCGAGGGCGGGCTCTGGAGCCGCGTGCTGGCGGGCGAGAGACAGGCAGGTGTTGCCGGGTGGAGCACTTAGAAGCCCACGTGGATGTGGTCGTAGTGGTTGGCCAGCGGGAACGAGGGCCCGCCGAGCCCGAGCAGCGAGATCACCTGCGCGGGCAGCATCCCGCCCGGGAGCATGAGGAGGCTGCGGACGGCCTGCTCGGTCAGCCCGCCGGGCTGCTGGTGCCCCGTGATCGAGGTGTTGTTCAGCGCGGCGATGTCGACCGCCCGGCCGTAGACGTGCGCCGAGACGACGCCCGGCCGTGCGTACAGCCGGTGCCCGCTGACGAGGCAGGAGACCGTCACCTCGTGGTAGCTGTCCGCGAGGTAGAGGATCGTCGCGAGCACGCGCACGTCGACGTGGCCGGTGGCGACGTCATGGCGCCCCCCGGGGTACATGACGACGCGTGAGTCGTGGAGCACGCGATCCTGCAGGTCGGCCTTCTGCGAGAGCAGGCCGTGGACGAGGCTCGCAAGCCCGACCGCGCGGTAGTAGTGGCGCAGCGCGACGACGCGGTCGGCGAGCGACGCGTCGCTCGAGTAGGCGAGCGCCGCGGCCCACGGGTTCGCGCGAGCCCCGAGCCCCGAGAGGCGGAGGGCCAACATGCGCAGCGCCTGGCGGCCGGCCGGTGAGCGGCCGTTGTTGCCCTCGGCCCGCAGCGTCGCGAGCACGAGCGCCCAGTCGACGTGCGCCTGGCGCGAGTACGCGACCAGCTCGCGCGCGAACTGGATCTTCAGCCTCGCGGCGGGCGGGGTCGGGTCGGGGGCGGCGCGGTTCAGCCAGACGGTCGAGGCCGAGAAGCTGTGGACCTCGGGGTCGAGCGCAGGCGCCTTCGGAGCCTTGTGCGTGGCCGGGGCCTTGTGGGGCGGCTTCGCATGCGCGCGCGCAGGACGCGCGGTGTGCGTCCTGGCGATCGCCGTCCGCTGCTTGGTCGCGGAGGGAGCGGCGACCGGGCGGAGCGCCGAGCGCGTCGCCTTCGAGCTCGCGGCGACGGCGGTGCGCGAGGCGACCTGCGGAGTCGCCGTCACGACCGGCCGCGCAGGAACAGCCTCACGCGCCTCGACCGAGCGGGCCGACTGGGCGGCGAGGACGGTCCGCGGCGCGACGGGAGCCGTGGCCCCGGTCGGGCCGCTAGCGCCGCTCGCGCCTTGCGTGGCCGACGTGGAGCCGCCCTCGTCGAGCAGCGAGCGAACGCCGTTGCCGGCGCCGGCCGAGAGTGCGAGGCCCGCGAAGAAGAGGACGCCGAAGGAGAAGGTCTGTGCGAAGCGGCGCTGGAAGCTGCGCTGCTGCGCGGGCTCGACCAGCTTCCGCTCGTCCCACTCGTCCCATGAGCGACCGCGGCCGAACACGGTCAGGATCGCCCGGGCGAGCGAGATCAGGAGGAGGTGCTGGAGAAACCGCCTGGTCAGGGACTTCCGTCGTGGCATTGCCTATTGCTCCCGTTCGTCGGGCGCCGGTGGGCCGCCACCTCGGCGCGGATCTCGATTTGGCATCCGCGGGCCGTACGGACGTGTGAGCACTATCGAGCCGCCGCGCGGAGGCCCTCTCCCCCGAACTAGGGATGTCCGCAACAGATCCCCCCTACGAGGGATGAGCCGCTGCAGTGATCGCGGCCGATGATCGCGGCAACTGAGCCTTAGGCGGCGCGGCCACGCCGAGACGATTTCGGAGGTATTTCCGGCGTGACCACGCGCACCACCAGCAGGATCAACCGGCTCGTTTCGAACCACCTTTCCACTCGACTTTCCACTTTTCCCCCAGGGAAATCGCGCGCGACCGCGTGCGCATCGATGACAGAAGAAGGGAGGTGACACACATGCTGAAGCTCTTCACCTTCGTGCAGATCGCCGCCGACTCGCTGCGCAAGCGCGAGGAGGGCCAGACGATGGCGGAGTACGGCGTCGTCCTTGCCGTGATCACGCTGGCCGTGATCGGTGCCATCACGCTCCTCTCGGACAACGTCCGCGCTGCGATCGAGAACGTCGCCGGAATTCTGCCCGGCTAGCAACACCGCAGTTCCTCCGGTAGGGGGCCCCTTCGCGAGAAGGGGCCCGCTCCACTCCCCGAACGACAGAAAGAACTCCCGTGACCAACGTGATTCGCCGCAAAATCGACATCCAATCCGAGCAGGGTCAGTCCGTGACCGAATTCGCGCTCGCTTTGCCGATCCTCGCGCTGCTCCTGTTTGCGGTGATCCAGTTCGGGATTGCCTTCAATCACTACGTCACGCTCACGGACGCGACCCGCGCCGGCGCCCGCAAGGCGGCCGTCGGCCGGCAGCTCTCGAATCCGGTGGGCGCGTGCCAGACGGCGATCCGCGACTCCGCCCGTGACCTCAACGCATCCGACCTGACCACGTCCTGCAGCTCGACGTGGCAGCCGGGCGCGGACGTCACGGTGACTGCGACGTACCCGTACCAAATCAGCCTGCTCGGGCTCGTCGTGAAGACGGGACGCCTCTCGAGCACGACCACGGAGCGTGTGGAATGAACACTCGAAGCGACCGCGGCCAGGCAACAGTCCTGACACTTGTCTTTCTCGTCGTGCTGCTCGGCATGGCGGCGCTGGTGCTCGACATCGGGTCGTGGTACCGCTCCGACCGTGCGACGCAGTCGGCGGCCGACGCTGCGGCGCTCGCGGGGGCCCAGGCGCTCCCGACCGACCCGGGCAACGCCAACACCCTGGCGCTGCAGTACGTGACCAAGAACGGCGGCGGGACACCGACCGTGAATGTCTCGACCGGCGTCGCGACGAATGACACGGTCAAGGTTGCGCTCAGCCGGCCCGCACAAGGCATCTTCACGAAACTCTTCGGCGTCAGGACCGTAACGGTGGGCTCGCACGCGAGCGCTCGTGCGAGCCTGATGGACGAGGCGAAGTACGTGGCCCCGATCGGGGTCAACGTCCTGAACCCGAAACTGAAGGGCACCACCATGTGCCCGTGCTTCGGCTCCGGGAACGAGACGACCCTGCCGCTCGGTAAGACGGGCGCGCCGGGCTCCTTCGACCTGCTGAACATCGACGGCAGCCACGGCGGCACCGGCCAGGCGATCATCGCCGACTGGATCCTGCGCGGCTACCAGGGCTACCTGGGGCTGGGCGACTACTTCTCGGACGCAGGCGCCAAGTGGGATGCATCCGAGGTCCAGGGCGCAATCACCCAGCGCCTGGGCACGGAGTTGCTCTTCCCGGTCTACGACAAGATCGTCGGCACCGGCTCGAACGCGCAGTACCACGTCGTCGCCTGGGTGGGCTTCCACCTGACGGCGTTCGACGCCCGCGGCTCCTCCGGCTCCATCACCGGCTGGTTCACCTCCGTCGTCTGGACCGGCATCCCCTCGACGCGCTCCGACGGCGGGCAGCCCGACCTCGGAGCACGAACCGTGTACCTCGTCGACTGACCCCAACCGACTGATTGACCCCTCACCCAAGGACAAGGAGCAATGGCATATCGAGCTAGGAACATCCTGATCGCGGTCGCTCTCGCCGCTGTGGCCGCCCTGCTCACGAGCTTCTACGTGACCAGCTACAAGCGGCATGTACAGCGCGGCGAGGACCACGTGACGGTGCTCGTTGCCAAGAAGGACCTTGCCGAGGGCATGAGCGGATCCGACGTCTCGGGTCTGCTGTCGCCGCTCGAGGTACCCCGCAAGAGCGTCGTCCCCGGCGCGATCTCCAGCGCCGACCAGCTGGCCGGCCTCGTGGCGACCCAGCCGACGCTGGAGGGCGAGCAGGTCACGACCCGCCGCTTCAGCCCGCGCACGCACGTCGGCGTCCGTGCCCAGCTCTCGGGCACGCTGCGGGCGGTCTCGATCGAGGGCGACCAGAACCAGCTGCTCGCCGGCACGCTCAAGGACGGCGACTCGGTGGACTTCGTCGCGGCCCTCAAGAAGCCCGGCGACCAGGACATCTATTTCAGCCGCGTCCTCGTGCGCGACGTGAAGGTGCTCAAGGCGCCCGACGCGCCTCCCGCCGGCAGCAAGCTCACCGGCGGGGCGAACTCCGACTTCAAGGTCATGCTCGCGCTCAGCGACAGCCAGGCTCAAAAGCTGCAGTACCTGCTCGCGAACGCGGGCGGCACGGGCGCCGAGCGCTGGCACCTCGAGCTCCGCCCGGTGACGCACGACGCCGACAGCCCTGACCACCTCGACAGCTTCGAAAGCGTCCTCACTGGCGGCCTCAGCGCCGGCCAGCGGAAGACGCTCGGCCGCTAGGAGGCCACGATGAGCAACGGCAACGAATTCGCAACCAAGAGCCCGAACCGGATCTTCGTCACGGGCGACTGCGACGGGCTGCCGGACCTCCGGGACGCGCTCGCCGCACACCCCGAGGTCGAGCTCGTCGGGTCCGCGACGCAGGTCGCGGAGGGCGCCGCCACCCTGACCGGCGGCCACCTCAACGTCGTCCTGCACGCGACGCGTGCGGCGACGCTGCCGGTGAACGAGCTGGCCGCGATCCGCGAGTACACGCGGGCCCCGCTGGTCCTGCTCGCCTCGAACGGCTCCCCGGCCCTGCTGGAGGAGGCACTCGAGCACGACGTCGCGGACGTCCTGCTGCTCCCGCAGCTGACCGACAACGTCGTCTTCGCGATCCGCAAGGCCGGCCACGTCGGCAAGCGGCTCACCGGCGACCAGCGCCGGCACGGCCGCCTGGTGACGGTGTTCTCGCCGAAGGGCGGCACGGGCAAGACCGTGACCGCGACGAACATGGGCGCGTCGCTCGCCAAGCACTGGGGCAAGCGGGCGCTCCTGCTCGACCTCGACCTGCAGTTCGGCGATGCCGCGATCATGCTCGGGATCGAGCCGGAGAAGACGATCTACGACCTCGTCACGGCTCCGGGCGAGCTCGACTCCGAGAAGCTCGCCGGCTACACCACCCGCCACGCGTCGGGCCTCGACATCCTCCCCGCGCCGCTGCGCCCGGAGGACGCCGAGCTCGTCACTGAGGCGAAGCTGGCCCGGCTGCTGGAGGTCGCGCGCGAGTCCTACGACGTGATCGTCGTCGACACCTCGCCGTTCTTCCACGGCCCGATGCTGGCCACCCTCGACCGCACCGACGAGCTGCTGCTCCTCTGCGGGCTGGACGTGCCGACGCTGAAGAACGTCCGGCTCAGCCTGCAGACGCTGGAGCTGCTCTCGTTCCCGGAAGACCGGATCAAGCTCGTCCTCAACCGGGCGAACTCGAAGGTCGGCATGAAGCCGAAGGAAGTCGAGGCAGCGCTCGACCGCAAGATCGACTTCCAGGTGCCGAGCGACCGGATAGTCCCGCTGGCCGTCAACCGCGGGAACCCGGCCGTCCTCGCCGAGCCGAAGGCGGAGTTCTCCAAGGCCATCCGCGCGATGGCGAAGGAGCTCGTCGCCGCGCAGGCAGTCGCGAAGCAGAAGAAGAAGTTCATGGCGACGCTGGCGAGGGCGTAGGCGATGGGGCTCCACGACCGACTCCACCGCCAGAACGGCTCGGCCAACGGCCACGGGCCCGAGCTCGACGTGCTCGTCGGCGGCCAGACCGAGGCACCCGAGCGGCGTCCGGCCGACCCGTACGCCGAGCTGAAGGGTCGGATCCACCACGCCTGCATCGCGAAGCTCGGCCCGCAGCTCTACGCGGCCGGCCAGTCCGAGCAGGGCTCGCCCGACGACCTCGCCGAGAAGGTGCTCCGTGTCGTCACCGAGCAGCTCGCGCTCGACCGCACGCCCCTCACGCGAGAGGAGCGGCGGCAGGTCACGCGCGAGATCACCGACGACATCCTCGGCTACGGGCCGCTCGAGCCGCTGCTGCGCGACGACTCCGTGACCGAGGTGATGGTCAACAACTACGACCGGGTCTACGTCGAGCGCAACGGCAAGATCGAGGTCGCCGACGCGGCGTTCGTCGACAACGCGCACCTGCTGCGCATCATCGACAAGATCGTCTCGCAGGTCGGTCGCCGCGTCGACGAGGCCTCGCCCATGGTGGACGCCCGCCTCCCCGACGGGAGCCGCGTCAACGCGATCATCCCGCCTCTCTCGCTGCGTGGCCCGACGGTGACGATCCGGAAGTTCTCGCGCGACCCGTACACGATGGACGACCTGGTCGCCTTCGAGACGGTCTCGCCCGAGGCGGCGCAGTTCCTCTCCGCGTGCGTGCGCGGGAAGCTCAACGTCCTCATCTCCGGCGGTACCGGCACCGGTAAGACGACGACGTTGAACGCACTCTCCGCCTTCGTGCCGAACGACGAGCGGATCGTCACGATCGAGGACGCGGCCGAGCTCCAGCTCCAGCAGGAGCACGTGATCACGCTCGAGTCGCGCCCGCCCAACATCGAAGGCGAGGGTGAGATCCGCATCCGCGAGCTCGTCCGCAACGCCCTGCGCATGCGCCCCGACCGGATCATCGTCGGCGAGGTCCGCGGCGCCGAGACGCTGGACATGCTCCAGGCCATGAACACGGGCCACGAGGGCTCGCTCACGACGATCCACGCGAACTCGCCCCGCGACGCGCTCTCGCGGCTCGAGACGCTGGTCATGACGGCCGGCGTCGAGCTGCCGCACCGCGCGATCCGGGAGCAGATCTCGAGCGCGTTCGACCTGCTCGTGCAGATCTCGCGCCTGGTCGACGGCTCGCGCCGCATCACGCACATCACCGAGGTGCTGCGGATGGAGTCGGACGTGATCACCCTGCAGGACGTCTTCGTCGCGAAGCCGCCCGAGGAGGACGAGTCCGGCGCCGGCAAGCCCGTCCGCCTGCTCAACCCGCTCGAGTGCACCGGCCTCAAGCCGCAGTTCCTCGAGAAGATGGCTGCCAACGGCGTCACCCTCCCGCCGACGTTCTTCGGAAACACGTCGTCCTTCCGGCCGAACTACGCGGCCGCGACCTACGGCGGGTTCGAGTGAGCCTCCAAACGGCGCGCCGTCTGCTCACTGCCGCCGTCGTCGCCGCCCTGGCGGTGCCCGTTGCGTCGGGCGCGTCGCTGAAGCTGCGCGGAGTCGACGCGAGCGGCTTCCCGACCGTGCGCGTGACCGTCGTCGCCCCGGTCGCGGCCTCGGCACCGCCGACGCTGACCGAGAACGGGAAGCAGGTCGTCGGGCTGAACGCCGTGAACCTCGCGTCGGCCAAGAGCGTCGTCGTCGCGATCGACCGCTCGCGCTCGATGGCGGGCGCGAAGCTCGACGACGCCCTCGCGGCCGCGCGGCAGTTCCTGCGCACGAAGTCCGCGTCCGATCGCGTCGCCGTCGTCGCGTTCGGCTCGCGGGCGGTGCAGCTGAGCCCGTTCTCGTCCTCGACGGCCGAGGCCGACGACGCGCTGCGCACGCTCTCGATCGACAAGAACAACGGCACCGCGCTCTACGACGCGCTGCAGCTCTCCGCGAGCACGCTGCGCGCCCAGGCCGGCCGCTCGCGCGTGATCGTCCTGCTGACCGACGGCAAGGACGTCTCGAGCCAGGCATCGCTGGCCGCCGCGCTCGCGACCGTGCACTCGACGGCCACGCTCGTCTACCCGATCGCAATCGGCGGCGACACCGCCACGACCGCTCCCCTGCGGCAGATGGCGAGCGAGACGGGCGGCAGCTTCAAGTCGGCCGCTTCGAGCTCGTCCCTCGCGGCCGTCTATTCGTCGATCGCGAGCGAGCTCAAGCGCACCTGGCGCGTCGAGTACGTCACGGCCGCTCGGCCGGGCGAGCAGCTCCACCTGCGCGTGGCGCTGAACCCCGAGGGCGCCGCCTCCACCGACTTCACCGTTCCCGGCGACGTCCAGGCGCCCGAGGGCGGCGGCAACCAGCTTCCCTCTCCGCTCTACTCGCCTCTCGGCGGGCTCCTGCTCACGATGCTCGTCGCGTTCCTCGTGCTCACAGCGTGCGGGTTCCTGTTCGCCTCGGCGAAGGGCTCCTGGGTGAAGAGCCGCCTGGCCCCGCACGTCGAGGGCACGCGCAAGACGCGGAAGCGGCAGAAGGGCGAGCGCCTCGCCGCGCTGGCCGGGCTCTTCCGGGCGACCGAGACGGCCTTCGGGCACCGCCGTGTCTGGCTGAAGCTGCAGCGCAAGCTCGAGCGGGCCGACCTGCCGCTGCGCACGGTCGAATTCGCCTACTTGATCGTCGGCTGCGGGTTCGTGCTCGCGGTCTTCGCGGCGATCAGCGGGCGCCCGTCGCTGCAGATCCTGATCGCGCTCGTGGTCGGCGGTGCGATTCCGTACGGCTGGGTGGCGTTGAAGGCCCGCCGGCGGATGAACGCCTTCGAGGACCAGCTGCCCGACCTGCTGGTCACGCTCGCGGCCTCGCTCAAGGCGGGCCACAGCTTCAAGCAGGGCATCCAGACCGTCGTCGACGAGGGCCAGGAGCCGGCGAGCAAGGAGCTCGGCCGCGTCATCACCGACACCCGCCTGGGCCGCCCGATGGATGAGGCCCTCGCCGAGACCGCCGAGCGCATCGGCTCGAAGAACTTCGCCTTCGTGATCACCGCCGTGACGATCCAGCGCCAGGTCGGCGGCAGCCTCGCCGGGCTGTTCGACATGGTCGCCGACACCGTCCGCCAGCGGCAACAGTTCGCGCGCAAGATCAAGGGCCTGACCGCGATGGGCCGCGCATCCGCCTACGTGCTGATCGCGCTGCCGTTCTTCATCGCATTCGCGCTGACGCTGCTCAACCCGTCCTACATGGCCCCGCTCTACAACACCTCGACGGGCCACAACCTGATCATGATGGGCCTCGTGATGATGGCGATCGGGTCCCTGATCCTGAAAAAGCTCGTTTCCTTCCGGGGGTAACCGCCTGTGATCATGCTCATCGTTCTCGGAGCCTTCTGCCTCGCAGGGGCGGCCTACCTGGTCGGCGAGGCCGTCACGCTTCCCGCGCGGGAGCGCCGGACCTCTGTCCGCCGCGCGGCGAACTACGGCAACGTCCGCGCGCTCGTGGGTCAGCGGCAGCTGCCGTTCAGGCAGCGTGTGCTCACGCCTCTGGGCGAGCGGCTCGCCGGGTGGACGCTGAAGCTGCACCCGCGCACCACGACGGAGGGCGTCAGCGCCCGGCTGCTCGCAGCCGGGCTCGGTCGGACGATCTCGCCCACCACGTACCTGGCGCTCAAGTCGGGCTTCGCGCTCGGCGGAGTGCTGGTCGGCGCTCTCCTCGGCGGCGCCGTGACCGGGCCGGGCGGAGTCCTGTTCTGTGCCATCGCTCTCGGCGGGATCGGCTTCATCGCTCCCGACTTCGTCGTCTCGGGCAAGGCGCGCTCCCGGAAGGACCGGATTCGGGCCGAGCTCCCGGACGCGCTCGACCTGATGGCCGTCAGCGTCGAGGCCGGCATGGGCTTCGACGGCGCGATCGCGAAGCTGACGGAGCACATGCAGGGGCCGCTGGCCGACGAGTTCGCCCTCACGCTGAGCGAGATCCGCATCGGCGAGACGCGCCAGGACGCGCTCAAGAAGCTGTCCAACCGCACCGGCACTCCAGAGCTCTCGAGCTTCGTGCGGTCGATCATCCAGGCCGACCAGCTCGGCATCTCCCTCGGCCGGATCCTGCGCGTGCAGGCGACGGACAGCCGCCTCAAGCGCCAGGCCGCGGCGGAGGAGAAGGCGATGAAGGCGCCGATCAAGATGCTCTTCCCGACCGTGCTGTTCATCTTCCCGGCCATGTTCCTGGTGATCCTGGGGCCGGCCTTCCTCAACCTCTCCAAGATCTTCTGACCCGGAATCGGAGGCGACGATGCCCGACACACCTGACAACCAGGGGGCCGAGACCGAAAAGGGGTTCGGCACCGGCTTGCGCGCACAGCTGCAGCGCCGCAGGGAGGGTGAGGAGGCACAGGACCCGCAGGGCCCGACCAACGTCGAGCTGCGCTTCGAGCTGACGGCGCGCCCGGCGAGCGGCGAGGGCCTCGAGGCGGTCGTCGGCACGGACGTCCAGGAGCTGCGGGCGGAGCTCGACGCGGCCCACGCGCGCGAGGCCTCGCTGCGCGAGCAGCTGCAGGAGCGCGCAGAGGAGTACGGCCAGAACATCGGCTCCGAGAAGGAGCTCGCCCATCGTGCGGCGACCCTGGACGAGCGCCAGGCGAAGCTCGCCGAGTTCGAGGTCGAGCTCGAGGAGCGCGAGCGTCGGTTGCGCGACCAGCGCGAGGCGATCGAGGCCGAGCACGCCCGCGTCGCCGACCTCCAGGCCGAGCTCGCGGCCGAGCAGGCGCTCGCGGCCGAGCAGCAGGAGGCCGCCGAGGCACGCCTGCGCGAGCTGCAGACGAGCGACCGCGCGCGGGAGAAGGCCGGCGCCGAGCTGACCAAGGCACGCGCGGGGCTGGACGACCGCGAGCGGAAGCTGGCGAAGAAGGAGAGCGAGCTGGCGACACGCGAGCAGGCGTCCACCGTCCGCCTCGACGGGCGCGAGCGCGCGCTCGCCAAGCGCGAGAACGACTGGCGCACGCAGGACAAGGAGCTCTCGGAGCGCGAGCGCAAGCTGGGCGCGCGCGAGAGCGACCTGAAGAAGGAGGCGGCCCGGGTCGCCGCGCGCGACGAGGCGATCGGAGAGCGCGAGGCCGACGCCCTGCTCAGGCAGGAGAAGCTGCGCAACGATGCCGAGCGGTTCGAGCGCGAGCTGGCCGACAAGGGCAGGGTCGCGCAGGAGGCTGTCGCCCGCACCGCCGAGCTCGACCGGCGCGAGCTCGACCTGACTGCGCGCGAGGCCGAGCTGAACCGGCTCCAGTCCTCGCTCGCGCACGTCGAGAGCGACGCCAACCGCGGCCGCGACCTCGAGGAGTGGACGGCGCGTCTCGAGGAGCGGGAGAAGCAGCTGGCCTCGCGCGAGGCCGAGGCGGCGAACTTCGAGTCGATCTCCGAGTCGCACAAGAAGCGGACCGACCGCAAGGAACAGCGGCTCAGCGACCTCGAGGACAACATCCACGAGCGGCACAGGGAGCTCGACGAGCGCGAGAGCGAGCTCGACCTGCGCGAGGCCTCGCTCACGGCGGACGTCGAGATCCGCACCGACAAGCTCGAGGAGCGCGAGCAGGCGCTCGCCGAGCTCGAGGAGCGGCTCGCCAACCAGGAACGCGAGCTGGGCGCCTACGTCGCGAAGGCCCAGACCGAGATCCAGCGTCGCGAGTCCGAGTGGTGGGAGAAGCAACTCGGCAACGAGGAGGTCTCGGCCGCCTAGGCCGAGACGGGCGCCCGGGCAAAGCCCGCACGCCCTCTCGCAAGGTCCGCGCCGCAGACGGTTTCCGAGACGGCGCCTTAAGCTCGCGCCGTGTCCAGGCGCGATGCTCTTCGGATTGCGGCCGTGTGGGCGGTCTGGCTCGGCGCCATCCTCGTCACGCTCGCCATCGGCCTCGCGGCGGGCGCGTACGTGTGGGCTCCCGGTTGGGTCCAGCACGAAGGGCTCTGGCCGCTCTTCGCCTGGGACTACAACTGGTACGACCACATCGCGCGCGACGGCTACCCCGGCGGTCGCGGCGGACGCGAGTACGCGTTCTTCCCGCTCTGGCCCGTCGTTCTGCACTGGGCCGGGACACACTGGGACGCGGTCGTCGGAGCGGCCCTCGCGTGGGCGGCGAGCCTGGCGGCATTCCTCGGGGTCTCGGCGGGAATGTCGCGCTCCCGTCTCGCGTCCGCGCTCGCCCTCGCCTGCTGGCCGGGCTCCTTCGCGCTCGCGATCGCGTACCCGGACGCGCTCGCTCTCGCTGCCGCCGCGGGGGCGGCGGCGCTCGTGCTCCGGGGCCGCCCGCTTACGGCCGGCCTGGCCGGCGCGGTCGCCGCGCTCGCGCGGCCGAACGGCGTCCTGATCGCGCTGCCGCTCGCGTGGCTCGGCCGCGGCAAGGGCTGGCGCGGATGGCTGGGCGCTGCGCTGCCCGTTGCAGCGGCGGCGGCCGTGGAGGCGTACATCTGGGCGCGCAGCGACGACGCGACGGCGTTCTTCGACGCCCAGCGCCTGTGGGGCCGCGACGGGCCGCGCGGGCTCGGTCACTGGGTGGACCACCTCGGCGGTCTGCTCGACCGGCACGGCCTCGTCATCGGCCCGTTCGCACTCGCCGCGGTCGCCGCGCTCGTGATCGCCTGGCGGCGCTTCGGTCTCTGGCCGACCGCGATCGCGGCCTACGCGTTCGCCGTCTCGATCCTGCTCGCCGCGACTCAGAGCCTGCAGGGGTTCGTCGACAGCGCCCGCGCCGCGCTCGTCCTGCCGCTGCTCGTCGTGCTCTGGCGGCTCGGCCCGCGCTACCGCCCCTGGGCCGCCTATGCGACCGTCGTCGTCGCGCTGCTGCTGCTCTCCGGGACGATGCAGAGCTTCGGCCGCCAGAGCCTGTTCGCTTTCCCGATCTTCTGGGCGATCGCCGACGGGCCGCGGCCGTTCCGGTCGCCGGTGCTGGCCGCCCTCGGCTTCGCCGCCAACCTCACGCTCCTGCTCCTTCTGACACGCTTCGCGCCCTAGTGCCGGAGCACGTCCTCATCACCGGCGGGGCCGGCTTCATCGGCTCGCACCTCGGCGACGAGCTGCTGGCGGCCGGGTACCGCGTCCGTGCCCTCGACAGCCTGGTCGAGCAGGTGCACGGCGAGTCGCGGCAACGACCCGGCTATCTCACCGACGAGATCGAGCTCGTCGTGGCCGACGTGCGCGACGCGGAGGCCGTGCGCCGCGCGCTCGAGGGTGTCGAGGCCGTCGTCCACCTCGCGGCGCGCGTCGGCGTCGCCCAGAGCATGTACGAGCCGGCCGAGTACACCGCCGCGAACACGGTTGGCACTGGCGTCCTGCTCGAGGCACTGCTCGAGCGCCCCGTGCGCAAGCTGGTCGTCGCCTCGAGCATGAGCGTCTACGGCGAGGGCGCGTACGAGCCTGCGCCCGCGGTCGAGCGGACGCGCGAGCAGCTCGAGCAGGGCGACTGGGAGCCGCGCGGTCCGGCCGGCGAGCCGCTCCGCCCGGTGCCGACGCCGGAGACGAAGCGGCCGGAGCTCGCCTCGATCTACGCCCTTTCCAAACACGACCAGGAGCGGATGTGCCTGCTCTACGGCGCCGCCTACGGCGTGCCGGCCGTCGCACTCCGCTTCTTCAACGTCTACGGGCCGCGACAGGCGCTCTCGAACCCCTACACCGGCGCGCTCGCGATCTTCGCCTCGCGACTGCTCAACGGCCGGCCGCCGATCGTCTACGAGGACGGTGAGCAGCGGCGGGACTTCGTCCACGTGACCGACGTCGCCCGCGCGTGCCGGCTCGCGCTCGAGCGCGACGGCGCAGACGGCCGCACGCTGAACGTCGCCAACGGCCGGGAAGCGACGATTCTCGACGTCGCCCGACGGCTCGCCGGCCTGTTGGGCAAGGAGATCGAGCCGGAGCTGCCGGGCACCTTCCGCGCCGGGGACATCCGCCACTGCTTCGCCGATGTGACACGCGCGCGCGAGGCGCTCGGCTTCGAGGCCGGCGTCGCGCTGGACGACGGCCTCGCCGAGCTCGCGGCCTGGCTCGAGGGGCAGAGCGCGACCGACCGCTTCGACGAGGCGGCCGCGCAGCTGAGGGGGCGAGGGCTCACGACGTGAGGTTTCGGGCCGGAGCCGCCCGGCAAGCGAGGGCCCGATGAAGCTCCTGCACCGATCGCGGTCCGACGAGCTCGCCGCCGACGGCCACCCACCGCCCGACGAGGCGCCCGAGCCGCAGCCCGAGCACGACGAGCCGCGGCTCGAGGACCCGGGCCCGGGCGACCTCTCGAAGCGCGACTACGTCGCGATCCTCAGGCGCGCCGCGAAGCAGGCGAGCGCCGACCACATCACCAGCCTCGCGGCGGCGCTCGCGTACTACGCGTTCCTCGCGATCCCCGCGACGCTCCTGATCGCGGCGGGCATCTTCGGCCTCGTCGCGGGCCCCGACGCGGTCACGACGGTCATCGACAAGCTCCACGGGGTCATTCCGAGCCAGGCGTCGAGCCTGCTCGAGGGAAGCCTGCGGCGCCTCACCGAGACGCAGGGCACGAGCATCACGCTGATCGCGGTCGGCGGCGTGCTCGCGCTCTGGTCGCTGAGCGGCGCGATGCAGAACGTGATGTGGGCGCTGAACATGGCCTACGGCCGGGACGAGACGCGTGGGTTCGTCCGCCGGCGCATCGTCGCTGCGGGCATGGCCGTCTTCGCGCTGATGGGATCGGCGCTCGCTCTCGGCCTGCTCGTCCTCGGCCCGCACCTGTCCCGCTGGATCGGCAACGCGGTCGGCAACACGAGCGTCGTCGAGATCGTCTGGTGGGTGGCGCAGTGGCCGATCCTGCTCGGTGGCCTTCTGCTCGCGCTCGCAGTCATCTACTACCTCGGGCCGAACGTCGAGCACCCGAAGTGGCGGTTCCTGAGCTTCGGCGCCATCTTCGCGGTCGTCGTCTGGCTGCTCGCATCCGGAGCGTTCGCCTTCTACGCGAGCCGCTTCGGGTCCTACAACAAGGCGTGGGGGTCGCTCTCGGCCGTGGTCGTGATGCTCACGTGGCTCTGGATCAGCTCCGTGGCGCTCCTGCTGGGGGCCGAGATCAACGCCGAGAGCGAGCGCAGCCGCGAGCTGCGACGGGGCGAGCCTGCGGTGCGGGAGTTGCAGGCGCGGGCGAAGGCCTAGCGCTCACGGCCTCGGCTAGAGTCGAGGCATGGCCTCCGGAGCTACCGCAACCCTGCGCGCCGGAGATCGAACCCTCTCCTATGCGCCGCTTTCGTCGGTCGACGGCGTCGAGCGTCTCCCCTACTCGTTGCGGATCCTGCTCGAGAACGCGCTCCGCAGCGGCTCCGCGAGCGGCGTCGAGGCGGTCGCACGGTGGGAGCCGCAGGCCGAGCCCAGCCGGGAGCTCGGCTTCCGGCCCGCGCGCGTGCTGCTGCAGGACTTCACCGGCGTCCCCTCGATCGTCGACCTGGCCGCGATGCGCTCGGCGATGGCCGACTTCGACGGCGACCCCGCGAAGATCAATCCGCACATCCCGGCCGAGCTCGTGATCGACCACTCGGTGCAGGTCGACGCCTTCGCGACGCGGATGGCGATCGCGACCAACGTCGACCGCGACTACGAGCGCAACGGCGAGCGCTACGCCTTCCTGCGCTGGGGCCAGGGTGCCTTCGACAACCTGAAGGTCGTTCCGCCGAACACCGGGATCGTGCACCAGGTCAACCTCGAGTACCTCGCGCGCGTGGTCGAGGAACGCGACGGCGTCGCCTTCCCGGACACCCTGGTCGGCACCGACTCGCACACGACGATGGTCAACGGCCTCGGCGTGCTCGGCTGGGGCGTCGGCGGGATCGAGGCCGAGGCGGCGCTACTCGGCGAGGAGCTCTCGATGTTGGTGCCGCAGGTGGTCGGGGTGCGGCTCGACGGCCGCCTGCGCGAGGGCGCGACGGCGACCGACCTCGTGCTCACCGTCACGGAGCTGCTGCGGCGCACCGGCGTAGTCGGGAAGTTCGTGGAGTACTTCGGCCCCGGCCTCGAGGGGCTCGCCCTCGCCGATCGCGCCACGATCGGGAACATGTCGCCCGAGTACGGCGCGACGTGCGGCTTCTTCCCGGTCGACGACCTCACGCTGACGTACCTGCGCCTGACCGGCCGGCCCGAGGAGCGAGTCGCGCTCGTCGAGGCGTACTGCAAGGAGAACCTGCTCTGGCACGACGAGTCGGTCGAGCCGGAGTACTCGCAGGTGGTCGAGCTCGACCTCGCCACCGTCGAGCCGAGCCTCGCCGGGCCGCGCCGCCCGCAGGACCGCGTGCCGCTGACCGAGGCGAAGGACTCCTTCCTCGACTCGCTTTCGAGCTTCGGCCACGGCTACGGCAACGGCACCGTCGACAAGAGCGTCGCCGACAGCTTCCCCGCGAGCGATCCCGGCTCGTTCCAGGAGCCGGGGCCCCACGTGACCGACCCGGATCCGGCCCAGGTGGCGACGGCAGAGCGGCCGGCCGTGCACACCGCGCGGGCCGCGGTCGACGGCGAGCAGATCGAGCTCCGGGACGGCTCGGTCGTGATCGCGGCGATCACGAGCTGCACGAACACCTCGAACCCGCAGGTGATGCTCGGCGCCGGCCTGCTCGCGAAGAAGGCGGTCGAGCTCGGCCTGGAGCGCAAGCCGTGGGTCAAGTCCTCGCTCGCGCCCGGCTCACGCGTCGTCACCGACTACTACGACAAGGCCGGCCTGACGCCGTTCCTCGAGCAGCTCGGCTTCCACACCGTCGGCTACGGCTGCACGACCTGCATCGGAAACTCGGGGCCGCTGCCGGAGACGATCTCGGCCGCCGTCGAGGAGGGCGACCTCGTCGTCTGCTCGGTGCTTTCGGGCAACCGTAACTTCGAGGCGCGCATCCACCCGGAGGTGAAGGCGAACTACCTCGCCTCCCCCCCGCTCGTGGTTGCCTACGCGCTCGCGGGTCGGATGGACCTCGATGTCGAGAGCGAGCCGATCGGGCAGGACCGCGACGGCAACGACGTCTTCCTGAAGGATCTCTGGCCGAGCTCGCAGGAGATCGAAGAGGCGGTCGCCGCCGCGCTCGACGGATCGATGTTCCACAAGCAGTACGCCGACGTCTTCACCGGCGACGAGCGCTGGCAGGCCTTGCCGGTGCCCGAGGGCGACATCTACGCCTGGGACGAGGGCTCGTCCTACGTCCAGCGCCCGCCCTTCTTCGCCGGGATGCCGCGCGAGCCGGAGCCGCTGACCGATATCGAGCGCGCGCGCTGCCTGGTCTCGCTCGGCGACAGCGTCACCACCGATCACATCTCCCCGGCCGGCTCGATCAAGCCCGAGAGCCCCGCGGGCGAGTACCTGCTCGAGCACGGCGTCGAGCGCCGCTTCTTCAACTCGTACGGCGCCCGCCGCGGGAACCACGAGGTGATGGTGCGCGGCACGTTCGCCAACGTCCGGTTGAAGAACCTGCTCGTACCGGAGAGCGAGGGAACGTGGACGGCCCACTTCCCGGACGGCGAGGAGATGACGATCTACGCCGCCGCCCAGCGTTACCGCGCCGAGGGCGTGCCGCTCGTCGTGCTGGCCGGCAAGGAGTACGGCTCCGGCTCCTCGCGCGACTGGGCCGCCAAGGGGCCGAACCTGCTCGGGGTGCGCGCGGCGATCGCGGAGAGCTACGAGCGCATCCATCGCTCGAACCTGCTCATGTGCGGGATCGTCCCGCTCCAGTTCCTGGACGGCGAGAGCCGCGAGAGCCTCGGCCTCACGGGCCGTGAGGAGTTCACGATCAGCGGGCTCGAGAACGGCGAGGCCTCGGAGGTCACCGTCCGCGCGGACGAGAAGGAGTTCCGCGCCCGCGTCCGGCTCGAGACCCCGAAGGAGCGCGACTACCTGCGCCACGGCGGGATCCTGCAGTTCGTGCTCCGCCGCTTTCTCGCCGAGGGCTAGAACGTCAGCGACAGGTCGCGAATGTTGTTCGCGCCGATGAAGACGTCCCTGACCGTCACGTAGAGCCGCCTACCCCCGGGCGCCAGCTCCGAGGCGACGATCAGCTTCCCGTTGGTCCAGACGCCGACCTTCCCCGCGGGCGCGCTGGCAGCTCGACTTGCGAGCGGCACGACCCGCTCACCGAAGATCTGCGCGAGCTCGGCCGCGGTAGGCGCAGGCTCGCCCCGGTGGATGGCAAGCCGGATCTGGTGCAGCTTCTTCGTCCGGACGAAGTAGGCGAGGTCGCGCGCCGTGGCTCGCTCGGCGAGGAATCGTCGAGCGATCGGCGTGAACGGCACCTCGACGAGCTCGTGCGTCCCTTCCTCGTCGTTCCAGTAGCGACCGTACGTTCCAGAGATCTCGCAGACGTCGAACGGCGGAGACGGCATACCACCCATCGGGCCGCCGCCATTCTCTACGCGGGCGCCCATCGCTCGGGCGACGTGGGCGTTCGCGCCGCCGCCGATGGACTTCCAGCGACCGCCGCCAAACGCCACCTTCAGGCACCCCACGCTTGCCGTGTTGCTGCTCGTCCGCGAGGAACGGACCAGCCGCCGGTACGCCTCGCTCGAGGTCGAGGTAAAGCGGAGCTCCACGACCCCGTTGCGGTAGACGTCGGCCACCGCTTCGGGGGTGGTTTCGTGCTGGAGCGGTGCCTCGTTCGGCCGCTTGGGCGGTCCCGGCGACCACACCGAGCTCTCGGCCGTTGCCAAAGACGGGGCGAGGCGCCCGACGCCGGGTAGCGGCTCGCGGTAGACCTCCCTGCCGTTCCGGTCGTAGGCGGCAATCGCGATCCAGAGCCGGTCGGGAATCGAGCCGAAGGCGTAGGCATTGTCGCGGACCGGCGTCTTCAGGAGCGGGCCGCGCTTCGTTACGAGGCCGACGCTCGTCACGCCGCGGCCGGCGAGGCCCGACAGGCGCAGAAGCCGAACGTTTCGGTTCCGGGCAGAGGAGCCGAGCGACGCGTCGACGGTGATCGGCCGCTCGGGTGTCGGCACGACCTTGTGCCCAGGCGCGCCGGCATTGCAGCCAAGGTTCGTGATCCTCGAATCGCCGAAGGTCGGGTCGTGGCGACCACCAACCGGACCCGACGCCACGCAGGTCATCCCCCACGGATACCTGATGCGGTAATGCACCTGCGACCCGTCATTGGCAATCTCTTCAATGCTCGGAGCGCCCTCGCGACAGAAGGCTGTGGGCGACTTTCCGGGCTCGGCGCGGAGCTCCGGATGTGGGCACATTTCAGTCACGAGCGTCTCGCGGTCCCGCTGAGAGAACGAGCTGAGAGGGATGAGCTTGCCCTGGACGTCGAAGAGTCCGATCACCTCAGCACCGACCGCGAGCCCGACGGCGCCGAGCGCAACGAGCAGGGCCGCGGCCGCGACGACCACCTTCCCCGTCCGCCGTCGCACCCGCCGGCGCACGTCGCTCCAATCGCCGTCTGCCGGGCCGGTGAGCGCCTCGAAGCGCTCGCGCAGGCTGTCATCAGCGTGATTCACGCGTCTCCTCCTGAAGTTGCTCCTCGAGCGCTGCCCTCGCCTGGGCGAGCGTGGCTCCCACGGTCCCTTCCTGGACTCCGCACGCGTGGGCGATCTGCTTGTACGACAGATCGGCGAAGTAGTGCAGGAACACGATCAGCCGGCGCTTGGGTGGCAAGGCGCGCAGCGCGGCGGCCAGCGCGGGGTCGCGCTCGGGCTCGACGAGAGCCGCCTCGAACGTGCCGTTCAGGCGCGCGCCCGACCGCCGCACGTGCTCGCGTGCTGTACGCAGGACGATGCGCCAGACCCAGCCCTCGAGCGTTCCCTCGCCGCGGAAGCCGCGACGGTGCCGCAGCGCCCGCGCGAAACCCTCCTGCACCACGTCGCGAGCCGCCTCGTAGTCGCCGGTGATCGTCGCGACACCGTCGCGGAACCGGCCATAGCGCTCCCGGTAGAGCGCCTCGATCGCCTGTGCCCGTTCGTCCACCTGCTTCCAAGAGGCAGGGCGCATGCGAAATCTTTACTCACCCGAGAAACGCGAGGGCTCGCCCCGGCGCCAGGGCGAGCCCGTTCAGCGGCAGGAGCTACGCGCTCGCGCCGCTCGACGCCGCGGGAGCCCGGCCGGGCGGGGCAGGCATGCCCAACTCGACGCTCACGACGTCGAACTGCTTGTTCACGTACACGGTCGCGGGCGTCCCGTCGGCCTTGACCATGTGGGCCTCGTAGGCCGCGTTGCCGTCGGCGTCGGTCTCGACGCGGACGATCTTGCCGCCCGGAACCTTCGCCCTGGCGGCGGCCGTCACCTTGCTCAGCGCGTCACCGGTCAGCGGCGTCTCGTCGCTCCCCTGACGGCCCCAGGGCCGTCCCGCGCTGGGGGCCGCCGCCGGGCCGCCCGCGGCGATCTGCAGCCCGCCGCCCGCCCCCGAGCTGCCGGAGCTCGAGGTGCTGGCGGCGTTGGCGATGCCGTACGTCCCGGCGGCTACGCCGAGTGCAATCGCGGCGATCACGACCACGCGCTCCGGCGACCACCGCCGTGTGTTGCCGTCCATCTGTGGTGCCTCCTTTCGTCGACTAGGAGGCCAAGGTCGCAGCCGTGCCTGAGAGGCGCCTGTGAGGCGGCTGAGGACTTCGTGAGAGTTCACGCCCGGTCGCGCAGCACCGTGACGCCGCCGGCGCTGCAGACCGCGCGGTATCCGGGCGCCGACGGGAGCGGGCCGGCGATCGCGAGGTACCGGTCGTGCTCCTGGCGGAAGAGGGGATCGATCCGTAGCCGGTGCGTCAGGTGCGGGATCAGCCGCCCGGACGCGGCGACCGTCGCCTGCGGCGGGATCCGATCGAGACAACCGTCGATCGCGGCAGCTCGGGCGGCCGGCATGTAGCCGGTGAGGCCGCGCAGCGGCCGGACGACGGCCACCGTCAGCACGAGCCCGCAGACGAGTATCGCCGCGGCGCCGCCGAAGCGGAAGCGCGGGAGGCGCGAAAGCGAGTCGACGGCCGCGAACGCGAGGATCGGCGCGAGCGGCAGCGTGTACTGGAAACGTGTCGACCAGAAGGCGGGGTTCTTCGCCAGGAACCGCTCGGCGATCGTCGGCAGCGCGACCAGCAGCAGGGGTGATAGGAGGGGCACGAAGAGCCAGGCGCCGAAGGTCGCTGCCAGCGTGCCGCGCTTCTCCGGCCGGTCGAAAATGGCGCCCAAGGTCCGCCACGGCCGCCTGGCGAAGACGAGGGGCGCGCGAGTCCAGCTCCGGCCGAGCGTCGGGTAGTCCCAGTAGTGGTAGCGCCGGCCCGCGATCGCCGGGACGACGGCGCCGATCGTGATCGCGAACCAGGCACCCGCGACCGCGGCAACGCCGAGCCCGAACCTCGGCCGGCGCTGGACGACCGCTGCGTACACGCCCATCGCGCCGAACGTCAGCGCGACGTCCTCCTTCGAGAGGCACCCCAGGACGAGCATCGGCCAGAACAGCTTCGCTTTACGCTCGAGCAGCGCGTAGAGCCCGAACGAGATCGCCGGCACCGCGAGTGCGAGCTCGTGGAAGTCGAAGATCATCCCGGCCAGCAGCCCCCAGAAGCCGAGGAACGCGAGCTGGATCGCGACTGCGCCGGCCGGGCCGAGCCGGGGCCGCGCCCACCAACAGACCGGCAAGCTCGCGACCGCCAGCAGCAGCGCCTGGACGACGAGCAGCACGCGCGCGTCGTCCCAGGCCCAGTAGGCCGGCGCCAGCGCCATCAGCGCCGGGTGGAAGTGGTCGCCGAGCAGGTTCGGCACGCCCTTGACCGTGTTCCGGACGATCTCGAGTCGGCTGTAGCCCCAGATCGTCTGGTCGAAGATCCCGAGGTCGTAGGCGCCGCTCGCGAAGCGGTCGTGCCGGTAGATCGAGGCCCAGGCGTAGAACGCGGCTGCCGTCGAAGCGCATGCGACGGGAAGGGCCTCGAGGGTGAGCCGTCGAGCGTCCAGGCGCCTGCGCCGAACCGGCAAGGCTGCGGCGGTCAGGTCGCCCAGTCTACGCGGCACGTGCGTCCGGCGAGACGCCCAGCCGTTAGGCTCCGCGTCGATGAGCGCCGCCACGCTGCACACCAACCACGGCGTCCTCGAGGTCGAGCTCTTCGACGACGACGCGCCGAGGACCGTCGAGAACTTCCGCAAGCTCGCCGCGGACGGCTTCTACGACGGGGTCGTCTTCCACCGCGTGATCCCCGACTTCATGATCCAGGGCGGCGACCCGACCGGCACCGGCATGGGCGGTCCGGGCTACACGTTCGAAGACGAGTTGAACGAGCACAAGGTCGACCGCGGGGCCCTCGCGATGGCCAACGCGGGCCCGAACACGAACGGCAGCCAGTTCTTCGTCGTGACCGCGGAGGCGACCCCGTGGCTCGACGGCAAGCACACGGTCTTCGGCCGCGTGACGAGCGGTATGGAGGTCGTGGACACGATCTCCCAGGTCGCCACGGACGCGAACGACAAGCCGCTCGAGGCGGTCGTGATCGAGCGCGTCGAGCTCACCTAGCACGGGTAGGCAAACCTGACCGATTGCGGTGTTGAACGCACGCGGCCGCACGCGGTACGGTCGGCAGGACCGGAAGAGGGAGCACCACGCACGGCCGCCAGACAACCGACGGGCAAGAGCTCACAGCGTCGCCGCGCCAGGCCGGCGCGGACGACTTCTTCCGCGAGGTCAACGACCGGATCGTGGAGCTCGGCGAGCGTTTCGGCTTCCGCGAGGAGCACCTCGAGCTGATCTGCGAGTGCGACGACCCGTCCTGCACCGAGCGCGTCGAGATCTCGCCGGCCGCCTTCGCGGAGCTGCGCCGCAAGGTCGGCCTCCACTTGATCGCCGACGGCCACGTCCACTCCGGCCGCGTCGTCGGCCGCGGTAAGGGCTATCTCGTCGTCGCCGACTGACGGCGGCGCTTCACGTACCAGCGCACGAGCTCGATCGTGCCCGTGACGGCGAACGCGATCCCGAGCGCGAGCAGCAGGCCCTTCCACGGCGCCTCCTCGAAGGCGTGCCCGCCGAAATAGCCGAGCGACGCTGCGTACCCACCCCAGATCAGGCCCGCGATGATGTCGAAGGCGATGAACTTCCGCCACGGGTACTCGAGCGTCCCCGCGCTCAGCGTCACCGCGGTGCGCCCGGCCGGGATGAAGCGGGCGATCACGATCAGCTCGCCACCGCGTTCCTCGACCTGGCGGTGCGCCCACGCGATCCGCTTCTCCGCCTTCTCCGAGGTGAAGAAGCGGTCGTTGATCCGGCGGCCGTAGCGCCAGCCGACGAAGTACGCCGTGTTGTCGCCGGCGATCGCGCCGGCAGCGGCGAACGCGACCACGAGCGGGAGGCTGAGGTCGCCCTGCGAGGCGACCACTCCGGCCGTGATCACCGAGGTCTCGCTCGGGACGATCGGCAGGAGCGCGTCGAGGAACGCGAGCACGAAGAGGATCGCGTATGCCCAGCCGGAGGCGTTGGCGACGAGTTGCGTGAACTGGTGAAACACGCCGCGCGAGGGTACTTAGAACGGCCGCACCGGCAAGAGCCGGCACGGCCTCCCTGGTCGGCACCGCCAAGTCGGTGCCTCGGGCGGGCCGCCGAGACGGCCCGCCGAGTGGTCAGCTACGGAGCCCGGTAGAAGAGCCAGGCATCGCGCATGCGCTGGGTCTGGCCGGGCGTGAACTCCGTGTAGCAGCTGTCGTAGGAGTAGTCCATGTAGTTGTGAATCGGGTCGAGCCCCGGAGCGGTGCACGTGTCCTTGCCGACCGGGCAGCCCGACGTGGGCGTCCTCTCCGGCGGCGTGTCGTCGACGAAGTCGCCCTTGGCGTTGCAGCCGCCGTAGAACGTGTGCTCGAGGTTCAGCCAGTGGCCCGTCTCGTGCGTCACGGTCTTGCCCTCGTCGTACCTGTCCGCGTAGGTGGTGGACGTGCCGGGCATCGACTCCCAGTCGATCACGATGCCGTCGAGGTACGCCTGCCCCGGCTTCGTCCTGATGTCGGGCAGGTACGCCCAGCCGAGGTACGGCCCGGCCGTCGTCGAGTACAGGTTCAGCGCGTTGTCGCCGCCCTGGTGCAGCGCGTGCTTCATCGAGTGCTCGTCCGTCCCGCCCGGGCCGGCGTAGAACCAGGCGGCGTTGTCGGTCCGCGTCACGCCCGCCAGCGTGAAGCCGAACCCCGTTGCCGAGCCGCCGAAGTTCTGGTTCAAGACGGCCATCTGGTCCGAGATCTGCTTGCGGGTGAGGCTCCCGATCGAGCCGTCCGTGACGACGTGGAAGTAGACGGGCACCGAGGCTCGGAAGCTCCGGCCCGCCTTGCCGATCGCCGAGGCCGGGAGGTCGGTCGCAGGCGTGTTGTCGACCGGCTCCCGCTGCTCGAAGCCGCGACCGTACGCGGCCGGCGTGAGCCTCGAGTAGACCGCGAACAGGTCGCCGCCCGCCAGCGCGGGCATGCATGGCGTCGACCGCGCGAGCGTCCGCTCCCCCGACGCGACCGCGACGGTCACCCCGGTGTAGAGTGACACCACGAGCGCGGCGGCGAGGACCAGTTTGAGGTGCTTCATGCTCCCCCTCTCTCGCGCCCTTCCTCTCGCAGGGCGCAGCTCGGCGCAGCGTACTGCGAATCGGCGCGGGCGATCTGCTCCGGGCGACGTTTGGAGCTGAGCCTCCGCGGAACAAGTCCGCGGACTTCGAAGAAAGGATTGTGATGTTCGAACGCAGCAGAACACAGGCGATGAAGGACAACGCCGCGAGCGGCAAGGAGCTTGCGCTCGCCCTCGCGCGCGACAGGAAGTTCCGCGAGCAGCTGGCCTCGGCGGTCGGCCACGGCGCCGCCGCCAAGCGCCGCGCCGCCAAGCGCTTCGGCCTGATGGCCGTCGCCGCGGGGCTCGTTGCCGATCAGGCACTACGTCGCGACCTCGCGACGACGACGCAGAGCCTGCAGAAGGCCTGGCTCCGCGTCGAGAAGAAGCGCTCGCACAAACTGCGCAACACGATGCTCGTGCTCGCCGGCGGCGCCGGCGCCGCCGGCCTCTACATGCTCCGCTCCAGGCTGCCGCTGCCCGGCCGCTCCGCGGGCGCCGGGATCAGCACGATCGACGAGTCGACCGAGGTCGACGTCCCGGTCTCGACGGCCTACAACCAGTGGACGCAGTTCGAGGACTTCCCGCTCTTCATGGAGGGCGTCGACCACGTCGAGCAGCGTGACGACACGCGGCTGCACTGGGTCGCGACGATCGCCGGCCGCAGCGCCGAATGGGACGCGAAGATTCTCGAGCAGCACCCAGACCAGCAGATCAGCTGGATCAGCGAGGACGGCAAGAAGACGCGCGGCACGGTCACCTTCGAGCCGCTCGGCGAGTCGCGGACGCGGATCCGCCTCTCGATGAGCTATAAGGCCGAAGGCCCGCTCGAGACCGCCGGCTCTGCCGCCGGCCTCGACAAGCAGCGCGTCCGCGGCGACCTGCAGCGGTTCAAGGAGCTGATCGAGGGCCGCGGTGAGGAGTCGGGTGCCTGGCGCGGCGAGGTCTCGGCCGGGAAGACCGAGACGCAGTCCTGATGCCCAACCGCCGAGACGTCGTCACCGAGCAGCTCGACGAGCTCAGGACCGACCTTCAGGCACTGTGGGTCGCGCTGACGAAGGACCCGAAGAAGGAGGCGCGCAAGGAGCGGGCGTGGACGCTCTTCGCCGGGGCCCTCGGCGCGGTCGCCGCGCTGGGCGCCCGCAAGGCCGCGGCGCGCGCCTGGGGCGTCCTCACCGGCGAGGCGCCGCCCACGGCACGGCCCAAGCCGCCGCAGCGTAAGGCTGCCTAGTAGCGTTTCGGTCGGGGCCTAGGGTCGGCGCAGGACGAGGCCGGTGTGCGGTGGAAGCGCGACCGCCGCAGCCAGCGATCCGTCCGGCCTGACGTACGTCCCGTCCAGCCCGGCCGTGATCGTGACGGTGGAGGACGGGTTGACCACGACCAGTCCTCGCGTGAACCGCCGCCGCCAGATGCCGTGCGCGAGCGTGGGCGCTCCACGGGGGGCGCCCACGTCCTCGCGCCAGTAGCGCACCGGCGGCTCCGCCCCGCAGCCGGTCGAGAACGTGAAGGCGCTGCGCCGCCCGCGTTCGAAGAGGAGGAAGCTCGCGCGCGCGTACTCCATCGCCGGAATGTCGTCCGCGGGGCCGTAGGTGATCGCGACGAAGGCCTTGTTTCGCGCCTGGGCGGCCCGGAGCAGGCGCATCTGGAAGGCCCAGTCCTCGTCGGCGAGAATCCCTTCGCCGCGGCCGCGCTGCGCCTTCGTCCACCACTCCTTGGCCGCGCCCGAGAGGTACCCCACCCACTGCCGCCAGAGCGGAAGCGTCGCGTCGTTGATGTTCCCGACGACGAGCAGGTGGCGCCGCCGCAGAGCGGGCCCGACGCGTTGCAGGAAACCCGTCGTCGCCCGCGCGTAGTCGTCGGGGCCGGGGTATTTGGCCAGCACGCGACCGTCGAGGTACCAGGGGTACTGCATCGTCCGTGCGACCCCGTCCACGAAGACGCCGTCCCAGCCGCGCCTGCGCAGCTCGGAGGCGACGTTGCGAGCCCACGCCCGCTGGTAGGAGGAACTGCCGACGTCCATCTGCCACGCGTGTGGCCAGGCGGCCCAGTCGACGCGGCGGCCGCTCGTGTCCTTCAGGAACCACTCGGGGTGGTGTGCGTTCGCGTAGCCGTAGCCGACGCCGGTCGGGAGCACGTCCCGGCGATGCGCGTCGTCGCGCGTGGAGGCCATGTCCTTGTAGACCAGGACCTTCGTCACGGGCGAGCGCCGCTTGATCGTGCGCATCAGCCGGTACTGCCACGCCTGCAGGATCACGTAGCGGTGACCGGAGGGCGGCGCCAGGGGCGCGGCGCGAGAGCAGATCCGAAGCGCGGCGATGTCCGCCGACCGCCCGCCGGAGGTCGCAGCGACGCCGGCGGCGGTCCCCGCGGTCACGGCGGCGGCCAGCACGAGCAGGCCCCACCGGCGGTGCTGCGCAACGGCCTGGCCCGTTCGTAGCCCGTCGATGACAAGGGGTTGTACCACGAGAGTGGCGACGCCCGTTCGAGCACGACCACGCCGAAGGCCGCCGCTTCGTCCCATCGGGACGATGGAGCGGGCGCCGCGAACAGCGTAGGCTCCGCGCGAACCCCCGGGCCGACGCGGTGTCGCCCCGACGAACTACGGAGGTATCCGTGCTCGGAACTGACTATCCGTTCCTCGACGTCATGTGGACCATGCTCGTCTTCTTCGCGTGGGTGATCTGGTTCTGGCTCCTGATCACCGTCTTCGGCGACCTGTTCCGCCGCCGCGACATCTCTGGCTGGGGCAAGGCGGCGTGGATCATCTTCGTCATCGTCCTGCCCTACCTCGGCGTGCTCGTGTACCTGATCGCGCAGCATCAGGGCATGGCCGACCGGAACATGCAGCAGGCGCAGGCGGCGCAGTCGCAGTTCGACGACTACGTCAAGGACGTCGCCGCCCAGAGCGGCCCTGCCGGAGAGATCGAGAAGGCGAAGCAGCTGCTCGACAGCGGCGCGATCTCGCAGGCGGAGTTCGACTCGCTGAAGGCGAAGGCGCTCTCGTAGCGCCGTAGGCACGGGACGCTCACGGCCTCGCCGTGGGCGTCCGCGTTGCTCAGCCCGTGAGGATCGCCGCGAGCTTCGCGGCGTCGATGTTTCCGCCGGAGACGATGCAGCAGACGGTGTCGCCTTCGACGCGCTCCGCGGCCGCCAGGGCGAGAGCGCCCGCGCCCTCTGCGACCACGCGCGCACGCTGGGCGAGCAGCCGCACCGCCGAGGCCGCCTCGTCCAGCGAGACGGCGAAGGCCCCGTCCACGAGCTCGCGGACGAGCGGCCACATCGCCGGCAAGAGAGCGGGGCCGCCGGCGCCGTCGACGAACGAGGGCCGGAAGTCGATCTGCACCGGCTCGCCCGCGGCGAGCGCCGCGGTCAGCGGGGCTCCGGTCTCGGGCTCGACGGAGTAGACGCGAGCCTCCGGCCGCAACGCCTTGACCGCCGACGCGATTCCGACGGTGAGGCCGCCGCCGCCGAAGGGCACCAGGACCGCGTCGAGCGAGGGCAGGTCCTCCAGCAGCTCGAGTCCGATCGTGCCGTTGCCGGCCATCACCGCCTCGTCCTGCACGGGATGCACGAAGAAGCCGCCGAGCTCCGGGTAGGCGGACTCCTCGAGCGCCTGCCACCAGCGCTCGTGCGGAACCTTCACGATCCGACCGCCGAGGCGCTCGATCGCCGCCAGCTTGGTCGCCGGCGCCTGCTCCGGGACGACGACGCTGCAGCCCACGCCGAGCTCGCGCGCGGCCCAGGCGACGCCCTGGCCCATGTTTCCCGCGCTCGCGGTCACGACGCCCTCCTCGAGCTCCTCTCGAGGAGCGAGCGCGATCGCGTTCAGCGCACCGCGCAGCTTGAATGAGCCGATCGGCTGCAAGTTCTCGAGCTTCAGGTGCACGCCGTCCAGCTCGACGACCGGCGTCCGCAAAACCAGTCCGGCCAGCCGCTCGCGCGCGGCCCTGATGTGGTCGAGCGGGATCACGCGAACAGCCCTGCCAGCTCCTCGCGCTCCCCGGGCGTCAGGCGCAGCTCCACCGCCGCGAGCGCCTGTTCGAGCTGGTCGGGCCGCCGCGGCCCGACCACGACGGCGGTGACCTGGGGGTGGCTCAGGACCCACGCGGTCGCGAGCGTCGCCGGCGCGACCTCGCGCTCCGCCGCCGCGCGCTCGAACGCCTCGAGCGCGGCGAAGGTCTCCTCCCGCTCGAGGTCGGTGTAGGGCTCGGGGCGCAGGGTCATCCTGGAGCCGGTCGGGTACGCGCGGTCGCGCCGGTAGCGGCCGGCGAGCCAGCCGCCCGCGAGCGGGCTGAAGGGCGTGAACCCGAGACCCTCCCGCTCGCACACGCGCAGCACCGCCTCGGCCTCCTTGCGCCGCAGCAGGCTGTACTCGTTCTGCACCCACGCGAAGCGCGCCAGGCCAAGGCGCTCGCTCGTCTCGAGGGCCTGCTCGAGCTGACCGGCAGCGAGGTTGCTCGCGCCGATCGCGCCCACCTTCCCGGCGCGAACGAGCTCGTCCAGCGCGCGCAGCGTCTCCTCGATCGGTGTCTCCGGATCGGGCTCGTGCGTGAGGTACATCTCCACCCGCTCGACGCCGAGCCGCTCGAGACTGCCGTCGAGCTCGCGCAGGATGCGCGGACCGGAGAGTCCGCGGTCGGCCGGATCGCCGCTGACCGACCAGTAGACCTTCGTGCTCAGCACGACCGGCACCCCCCGCTCGCGGCGCCAGCGCCCGACCCACGTCTCGCTGCGCCCGCCGCCGTACGACGCTGCGGTGTCGAAGAAGCGGACCCCCGCAGCCCACGCCGCGTCCATCAGCTCGAACGCCTGCTCCGCGCTCTCCCCGGTGCCGAACAGCTCGGGCGCGGAGCCGATGCCGCCGAAGTTCCCGCAGCCGAGCCCGACCCGGGAGACGGCCAGGCCGGTGGGGCCTAGCTGCCGAAAGTCCACGAGACCAGCCTAGTCCCGTTGGAACCCCGAGCGCCGACGTGTGAGAATCGTCGCGTGACGCGTCACGCCGTGGCAGAACGCGATCTTCAGGGAAGCCGCGCCGACGGCGACACCGCGACGCGCGCCGTCGCGATCGACCAGCCGTTCGGCTCCAAGGTCCTGGAGCTGCACATCGCACGCTTCGATCCCGGGCGCTCGCAGCCGCGAACGCTCGAAGGCGTTCAGGAGGTCATGTACGTGGCCGAGGGGAGCGGGAGCCTGGTCGTCGAGGGGCAGTCTCACCGGCTCGAGCCGATGACCGCCGCGTACGTCGGCGCGGGCGAGACGTACGAGGTCGACAACCCCGGCCCCGGAGCGCTGCTCGTGATCTCGGCGGTCGCGCCGCACACGGACGGCGAGCCGCGCCCCGATCGCCGCATCGTGCGCTACGAGGATCAGGAGCCGCTCCCCGCGAGCGGCGACCGTGAGTTCCGCTACCTCGTCACGGACGAGGTCGGCTGCACCGAGCTGACGCAGTTCCTGGGCATCATCGCCCCCGGCCGCGCCCCGGACCACAGCCACGTCTACGACGAGGTGATCTACGTGCTCGAGGGCGAGGGGATGCTGCACATCGACGATTCGCACGAGCCGGTCGCCGCCGGCACGTGCATCCATCTGCCGCCGTTGCTCGAGCACTCGCTCGAGAACAGCGGCGACGGCCCGATGCGTGTGGTCGCGACCTTCCACCCCGCCGGGGACCCGGCCTCGCGGGCGTACGAGGCAAACGAATGAGCGGGGATCGCGTCTCAGTCCTTACCCGAATGATCAACAGGAGGGCAAGATGAGGAAGTACGTCATTGCCGCGCTCGCCGCGGCCGGGGTTGCCGCGCTCGCTACGGCAGCCTTCGGATCCACCAGCTCGCCGAACCGCGTGAACGCTGCGGCCTCGGCGGCAGTCGCGACGGTGAAGTGCGGCAAGACGCGCACGATCGGCCTCGCGGCCCCGATCACCGGCCCCGCGGCCGGAATCGGGAACCAGCAGGTTCGCTGGGCGAAGTACTTCGTCAAGCGCTGGAACGCCCAGAAGGCCAACAAGAACAAGCAGATCAAGATGATCCCGGGCGACACGCAGCTCGGCGTCGACACCGCGTTCGCGGTCAAGGTCGCCAAGTCGTTCGCCTCCAACTCGAAGGTGCTCGGCGTCGTCGGGCCAGCCGGCAGCCAGGAGGTCGTCGCGTCCACGTCCGCCTACAAGGGCGGCGGCCTCGGCTTCGTCTCGGGCTCGGCGACCCGCACGACGCTGACCGACGGCCACACGGACGGCAACCGGCGCGGGTACTTCTTCCGCACCGTGCCGAACGACGGCGCGCAGGCCCCGGTGGTCGCCAACTGGATGACCAAGAAGCTGAAGTGGAAGCGGGTCTACATCATCGACGACCAGGAGACCTACTCGCAGGGCCTGGCCGACGGGGTGTCGAAGATCCTCAAGGCCCGCGGCGCCAAGGTCACCCGCGACTCGATCAGCCAGAACGACTCGGACTTCTCGTCCAAGATCGCGAAGATCCCGAGCAACACCCAGGGCATCTACATCCCGTGGCAGCTCGCTCCGCAGGCCCAGACCTTCGGCCAGCAGCTCAAGGCCGCCGGCAAGGGCAAGATCAAGCTGTTCGGCTCGGATGGTCTGTTCGCCCCGGGCATCTGGAAGATCGCAGGCTCGTACGACTCGGCCTTCCCGTACAACCCGAGCGATCCGGCGGTGAAGGCGTACATCAAGGCCCACAAGGGCGACGGCGAGTTCTTCGGTCTCCCGTCCTACGTGGCGGCCCAGGTGGTAGTGACCGCGGTCACGAAGGCCTGTGCGGACGGCAAGGCAACCCGTGCCGAGGTGCGCAAGGCGATCGCGAAGATGAGGCTGAAGACCTCGATTCTCGGCTTCCCGGTCTCGTTCCTGCGCACCGGCGAGATGCGCGCTCCGGCCACCTTCGGGGTGTACCAGATCCAGAGCAACGGCTCGTTCAAGCGGATCGGCTGAGCAAGCGCCCCGTTTCGAAGAATGACGTGTGGCCCACCGAGGTGGGCCACACGTCATTCTGAGAGAGTTAGGGACGGCGTGGATGCGGCTCTGAGACGGCGGCTCGGCGACCTCACCGGGCTGGCGGTGGCGCTGGTCGCCTTCATGCTCTACGCCGTCTACCTCTCACCCACCCAGGGCTGGACGTTCTTCTTCCAGCTGAGCGTGAACGGGATCATCCTCGGCAGCCTCTATGCGCTGATCGCCCTGGGCTACTCGATGGTCTACGGGATCCTGAAGCTCCTGAACTTCGCCCACGGCGACGTCTACATGATCGGCGCCTTCATCGGCTTCGGCGTCCTCACGCTGCTGGGAGGGCCGCTGAACCCTGCAATCCCGGTGGCACTGCTCCTGACGTGCATGTTCGTCGTCGCGATGCTCGGCTCAGGGCTGCTCGGCCTCGCGATCGAGCGCTTCGCCTACCGGCCGCTGCGCGACGCGCCGCGGATCGCCCCGCTGATCTCCGCGCTCGGCGTCGCCTTCTTCCTCGAGAACTCCGCCCTGCTGCTCTTCGGCTCGCAGTTCCGCAACTACGACGGCTTCGACCTGATCAGCTACAACGGCATCCACATCGGCGGCGACAACGGCGTCTTCGTCCAGTACCTCGGCGTGATCGTGATCGCCGGCGCGATCGTCCTGATGCTCGCGCTGCTCGGCCTCGTCCGCTGGACGCGGCTCGGGAAGGCAATGCGCGCCGTCTCGTTCGACCGCGAGGGGGCCGCGATGATGGGCATCGACCCCGACCGCGTGATCGCGGCCACGTTCTTCATCGGCTCCGCCCTCGCCGGCGCGGCCGGTGTGATGTTCGGCCTGCTCTTCAGCCAGATCTACCACCTGATGGGGTTCCTGGCCGGGCTCAAGGGCTTCACCGCCGCGGTCGTGGGAGGCATCGGCAGCATTCCGGGCGCGATGCTCGGCGGCCTGCTCGTCGGCCTGATCGAGTCCTGGGCGCGGGGCTACCTGAACGGCAACGTCTCCGACCTGGTCGTGTTCGGAATCCTGATCGGCGTGATGCTCGTGCGGCCGAGCGGGCTGCTCGGCACGCCGGCGCTGCAGAAGGTGTAGCCGGTGAGCGAGAGCAGACCAGGCATCCCCGGCGGCGACGCGCAGATCGGCATCGACCAGTGGGTCGAGCAGGCCGACGAGCGCATCGAGCGTCGCGGCGGCCTCGGCGGCCGGATCACGCGTATCTGGGAGCGGCTCCCGCCGGCCGGGAAGCTCGCGCTGCTGACACCGGCCATCCTCGTTCCGTTCCTCCCGTTCGTCAGCGAGGGGAACCTCTTCAACTACGGCCTCTTCATCCTGATCTACGCCCTGCTGGCACTCGGGCTGAACGTCGTCGTCGGCTTCGCCGGTCTCCTCGACCTCGGCTACGTCGCGTTCTTCGGCTTCGGCGCGTACGTCTACGCCTTCCTCTCCGGGACGCATGCCAACAAGGGCCACACGTACACGCACCACTGGGACGCGCAATGGTCGATCCTGATGGCCGTCCTCGTCTGCGCGGTGCTCGGCCTCTTCCTCGGCTCGTCCTCGCGCCGCCTGCTCGGCGATTACCTCGCGATCGTGACGCTCTTCTTCGGGCAGGCCTTCGTAGTCTTCACCAACGCAGCCGACCCGTACGGAATCACGAACGGCTCGAACGGCCTCGCCAACGTGGCACCGCTCACCTTCTTCGGCGGCCACTTCACGATCGACACGACGCGCGGCTACTACTGGTTCCTGCTGGGCTGCGTTGTCGTCGTGCTGGTCGTGCTGTACTGCATCAGCGAGTCCAGGACGGGCCGCGCCTGGAAAGCCTCGCGGGAGGACCCGCTCGCGGCGGAGATGATGGGCATGCCGGTGAACCGGCTGAAGATCATGGCCTTCAGCATCGGCGCCGCGATCGCCGGGCTCGCCGGCAGCGTCTTCGCCGCGGCGCAGACGGGCGCGTTCCCACAGAACTTCAGCACGCAGGTGCTGATCCTCATCTACGCGGTGGTGATTCTGGGTGGCACCGGGAGTCTCACCGGGATGTTCGTCGGCGCGGTCGCGATCATCGCGTCGAACCAGGTCCTCGACTCGACCTCGCCGCCGAACGTCGCGCGCGTCCTCTTCTACGCGGCGTTGATCGCAGCCGTCTACTTCACGATGCGCCGCTCCTGGGTCAAGATGCTGATCGCGTTCGCCGGGACGGCGGTGTTCGGGCTCGCCGCGCACGCGATCGTGGACGCGGTCTGGTCGCGCGGGACGGCCGGGCAGGTGACCTCCGGCGGCTTCCTCACCGGCGTGATCCGCAACTGGGTGCTCCTGCCGAGCAACCCGGGTCGCCTTGCCGTCTACGGCTACCTGCTGATGATCGTCTGCGTCGTCGCGGTCGTTCAGCTCAAGGGCTGGTGGCGCCTCGGCGTTCTGGTTCCGACCCTCTACCTGACCGCGTTCGTCTGGGAGAACCTCCTCATCCAGAACCCCGCGGTGACGCGTTACGTGCTCTTCGGCGCGCTCCTGATCGCCGTGATGACGATCAGGCCGCAGGGGCTGTTCGGGACTGCGAAGGTGGAGATCGGCTGATGGCGCGGATGCTCGAGCTGAAGGGCGTCTCGAAGGCGTTCGGCGGGCTACAGGTGATCGACGCGCTCGACCTCCACGTCGACGAGCACGAGATCGTCAGCGCGATCGGCCCGAACGGTGCGGGCAAGACGACCCTCTTCAACCTCGTGACGGGGGTGTATGCGCCGGACGAGGGCGACATCCTGTTCGAGGGCGAGTCGATCCTCGGCCTCGCTCCGAACCGGATCACCCGCAGAGGCGTCGCGAGGACGTTCCAGACGCTGCGGCTGTTCCTGAACATGACGGTCAAGGAGAACGTGATGGCGGCGGCGTACGGTCACACCAGGGCCGGAGTCGTCCGCTCCGTGCTGCGGACGCCTGGAATGCGCCGCGAGGAGCGCGAGATCGCGGCGCTCGCCGAGCAGAAGCTCTCGTTCTTCGGCGAGCGCCTGATGGGCTACCGCTGGAACCAGCCCGCGTACTCGCTCTCCTATGCGAACCGGCGGCGGCTCGAGATCGCGCGGGCGATGGCGACGAACGCGAGGCTGCTGCTGCTCGACGAGCCGGCGGCCGGGATGAACCCCTCCGAGACGCACGAGATCACGGAGCTGATCGGCAAGCTCCGCGAGGAGCTCGGCTACACGATCTTCGTGATCGAGCATGACATGCACCTGGTCGAAGGCATCTCGGATCGCGTGGTGGCGCTCGACCACGGTGTCAAGATCGCGGAGGGCTCCTTCGACGAGGTGGCGACGGACCCGCGGGTGGTCGAGGCCTACCTCGGCTTGCGTGCGGAGGAGGAGGCCGTCTGATGGAGGTAGGCGCGAAGCCGCTGCTCGAGTTCCAGGGCGTGCACACCTACTACGGCCAGATCCACATCCTCGACGACGTCAACCTGCACGTCGCCCAGGGCGAGCTCGTCTGCCTGCTCGGAGGCAACGCCTCGGGGAAGTCGACGACGCTGAAGACGACGCTCGGGATCGTCAGGCCGCGCGCCGGTCGCGTCGTCTTCGACGGCGAGGACGTGACGAGCGAGAAGACCAGCTACCGGATCGGCCGCGGGATGGCGATCGTGCCGGAGAACCGGCGCCTCTTCGCCCCGATGACCGTGCTCGAGAATCTCGAGATGGGCGCCTACCTCCACGGCGGCGGGCGGCCCGAGGACTTCGACCGCGTGTACTCCCTGTTCCCGCTCCTCCACGAGCGGCGCAAGCAGCTGGCCGGCACGCTCTCGGGCGGCGAGCAGCAGATGGTCGCGATGGGACGGGCGCTGATGTCCCGGCCGAAGCTGCTGCTGATGGACGAGCCGTCGATGGGGCTCGCACCGATCCTCGTCGAGCGCAACTTCGAGATCATCCAGCAGGTGCACGAGTCCGGAGTCGCGATTCTCGTCGTCGAGCAGAACGCCAACGTCTCGCTCTCCATCGCCGACCGCGGCTACGTGCTGCAGACCGGCCGCATCGTGCTCTCGGGCGCGGCCGCGGAGCTGCTCCAGCACGAGGACCTGCGAAAGGCCTACCTTGGCCGTTGACCTCTCGTCGCTGCCTGCGCGCATCCGGCACCGCTTCCCCGTCTTCGGGCAGCGCGTCTACATCAACAGCTGCTCGCAGGGCGCCCTCTCCGACGCGGTGCGCGACGCCTATGCGCGGTACCTCGACGACTGGGACGAGCACGGCGCGCCGTGGGAGTACTGGGTCGGCCGGCTGGAGGCGGTGCGCGCGAGCATCGCCTCGCTGGTGAACGCGGACGAGGACGAGATCGCGGTCACGACGTCGGTCTCCGCAGGGGTGAGCGCCCTGGCCAGCGGCCTGCGCTTCGACGAGGGGCGGGACACCGTCGTGCTCAGCGACTTCGAGTTTCCCACCATCGGCCAGATCTGGCACGCGCAGGAGCGCCGCGGGCTGCGGGTCGTGCACGTCCCGGCCGAGGAGGACGGGACGATCGCGCTCGAGCGATTTGCCGAGGCGATCGACGAGCGGACGGCGCTCGTCGCGACGACGCACGTCTGCTTCCGCAACGGCGGCCGCCTCGACGTCGAGGGCATCGCGCGGCTCGCCCACGAACGCGGGGCGCTGGCGCTCGTCGACGCGTACCAGACGGTCGGCTCGCTGCCGGTCGACGTGCGCGCGCTCGACTGCGACTTCCTCGCCGCCGGCGTGCTGAAGTACCTCCTCGGCTCGGCAGGCCTCGGGTTCCTCTACTGCCGCCGTGAGCTGGTCGAGGGGATCGAGCCGACCGCGACCGGGTGGTTCGCCGACCGCGACATCTTCGAGATGGACATCCACGACTACTCACCAGCGCCGACCGCGCGGCGCTTCGAGGCCGGCACGCCGCCGGTGCCGTCGACCTACGCCGCGATCGCCGGGATCGAGCTGATGCAGGAGATCGGCATTGCCGAGACGGAGGCGCACGTGCGGGAGCTGAACGGGCTGCTGCGGGACGGCCTGGACGAGCTCGGGGCGAGAGTCGTGACGCCGCGAGAGCCGGAGCGGAGCGGCGCTCTCGTCTGCATCGCCTCCACCGACGTCGACGCCCTCGTCGCCGTGCTCGGCGCCGACGGCATCGTCACCTCCTCGCGCGACGACAACCTGCGCCTGTCGGCCCATTGCTACAACACGGCCGAGGACGTCAGGGCCGTGCTGGCCACGCTCGAGCGCAACCGCGAGCTGCTCGCCTAGAAGATTTTCGACTCGAGGCCGGAGAGCGGGATCCCGCCGTCTGGGCCGACGAGCCACGTCTCCTGCATGTAGAGGCAGTCGTTGCCGTTCTCGGCGATCGCGTGGGGGTGCATCGAGAAGACCATGTTCTCGCGCAGCTCCGTCTCGACGCCCTCGCCGATCTTCGGGAACTCGATCATCGTCATCCCGATCGAGTGGCCCGTGACGTGGCCGAGCTTGTACCCGCGCTCGACGAACCCCTTCGAGACGGCGCGGTGCGCGTCGTGCGCGGTCGCGCCCGGCCTGAGCGCGCTGCGCGCGGCCTCGAAGTACTCGTCGTAGGCCTCGTTCATCCGCAGCACCTCGTCGTTGGGCTTCCCGATGGCGCGCGAGACCTCGACCCAGTGGCCCCCCGGGCCGGCGATCTCGAGCGACGGGATGCAGAGCTCGCCGAGCACCGTCTCCGCCCGCGCGATCGCGAACTCGGCGCCCACCAGAACCATGTTCATCGTCAGCCGCCCGCACCCGCGCGCCACGAAGAGCTCCTCCGCCGGCGCGAGCACCTCGGCCGCGCTGCGGCCGGGCGCATAGGCGGCGAGGAAGGCGTGGAAGCCGTCGGTGTTGATGCGCACGCTCTCGCGCACCGACTCCAGCTCCTCGTCGCTCTTGACCGCCCGGGCATGGTCGAAGGGGACGTCCCAGCCGACCAGCTCGCATGCCCCGGCCAGCGCGGCGTAGTCACGCGGCGCCATCACGTAGTCGAGCCCGTAGACGCCGACACGGCTCCCGCGCAGCCGCTCGGCGAGCCAGTCGCCGGGGCGCTCGGCGAAGACCTGCTCGCCGATCCAGCTCGTGCCGTGCTCGCCGACGTACCGGGCCTCGCTCGGGAAGACGATCGCCGGCTCGCCCTCGCGCGGCAGCAGCACGTAGGCGTAGCGGTGCACGATCTGGAACCCCGACAGGTAGGTGACCGCGCCCTCGAAGCCCGTGTACTCGCTCCCGCAGACGAGCGCCGCGTCGAGGCCGTCGCGCTCGAGCGCGGCGCGGACGTTCGCGTAGCGCCTCTCGACCTCGCCCGGGCTCACGCCCACGACCGCTCCAGCCCCTTCACCAGGGCGAGTATCGCCTCGTTCAGCGGTGTCGGCACGCCCTGCTCGCGCCCGAAGCGGACGATGCCACCGTTGAGGAAGTCGATCTCGGTCTCCCGGTGGGCCTCGACGTCCTGCAGCATGCTCGCCTTGTGGTCGTACGCGACGTCCGGCCGGGCGGCGTGGTCGATCAGCTCCTCCGGGTCGGCGTCGAGGGTGATCCCCTGCGCCTCGGCGACCGCCTTGCCCTCGTCGACGAGGCCCGAGACGAGCCTCCGCAGCGCCGCGTCCTCGCACACGCGGCCGTGGGTCAGGCCGGTGAGCGCCCCGACCGGGTTGGTCGCGGCGTTGAAGATCACCTTGCGCCACTGCGGCCCGCGGGCGTCGGCCACCGCAGCCGTCGGCAGCCCTGCGCGCGTACAGGCCTCCGCGAGCCGCTCGACCTCCGCGAGCGGCGCCGGGCTCGGCTCGAACGGGCCGATGGTGGTGTCGCCCTTGACGTCCCACTGGACGTGCCCCGGCTCGAGGATGCGGCCCGCCGGGAACGTCGTACCGCGGATGACGCGCTCGACCTGCTCCGCCAGCGCCTCCTCGTTGCCGAGGCCGTTCTGCACCGAGCAGACCGACCCGCTCGTGAACGCATGCGCGGTCGCGGCGATCGCGGCGGCGGTGTGCATCGCCTTCGTCGCCACGATCCCGAAGTCGCACGCCGGCAGCTCGGCGGCGTCGGTGGTCGCGCGCAGCCGGCCGACGACCTCGCCGGCACCGGAGAGGCGCAACCCTCGAGCGTTGATCGCGTCGACGTGGTCGCGTGAGAGGTCGTACGCCCACACCTCGACGTCGTCCAGTCCCGCGAGGTTCGCGGCGAAGAGGGAGCCGACGGCCCCGCAGCCGACCACGCAGACCCTCACGCCCGCCTCCGCAGCCGGGGCAGAGAGACCTCACGGCCCCCGGTCAGCCCGGAAGGTCGCAGGATCAGCACGAGCGCCATCAGCGAGGCCAGGATCACGAGCCGCGTTCCGGACGGCAGGTCGAGCCTGTGCCCGAACGGGTGGATGCCGTTCTCGGCCTCGCTCAGGAACGAGTCGAGCCCGCTGACCGCGAGCGCTCCCACGACGGCTCCCCAGAGGCTCGTCACCCCGCCGACGACGAGCATGGCCAGGGTCAGGAACGTGAGCTCGAGGTAGACCTGCTCGGTCGTGATCGAGCCGAGCTGGTGGACTAGCAGGCCGCCCGCGAGCCCGCCGAGGGCACCCGAGAGGGTGAACGCCCACAGGCGCTGCAGGTGCACGCGGACGCCGACCCCGGCCGCCGCGGCCGCGTCCTCGCGGGAGGCTCGCAACTGCCGCCCGAGCCGGCTGTGCTGGTAGGCGAACGCGACCGCGATCACGACCAGGGCGCCGAGCGTCGCCTGCAGCGGCCCGGTGGTCTCCGGCACGAGGGAGAGGGTCGTCGCGCCAGGGCCGATCTTCGTCCACTCCCTGAGGATGTTGTGCGTGATCTCCAGCACGGCGAAGGTCGCGATCCCGGCGGCGAGGCCCGTCAGTCGCATCAGCGGCAGCCCGACGAGGAAGGCGAAGAGGCCGCCGAGGCCCGCGGCGAGCAGCAGCGACGGGATGTTCCCGATCGTGTGGTCGCGCAGCAGCGGGAAGATCGTCGTCAGCACGCCCTTCTTCGAGTCGAGCGGCACGGTCATCACCCCCGCGGCGAAGGCACCGACGGCGACGAAGCTGATCTGGCCGAAGGAGATCACGCCCGAGTTGCCAACGAAGACGTAGATCGAGACGACCACCGCGACCGCGATCAGCGCGTTCAGGAAGTAGACCTGGTTCGAGGGCGAGGCGGTGGTCGAGACGAGGCCGACCGCGACGACGAGCAGCGCGGGCGCCGCGAGCTGGACGAGGCCGTCGAGCCACCTCCTCATACGCGTTCGGACGCTGCGCGGCTGCCCCAGGCAAACAGCCCCGCCGGGCGCAGGAGCAGGACGAGGATCACCAGCGCGAAGACCGCGGAGGGCAGGTAGACGGTCTTGTCGGTCGGGAGCAAGCCGTTGATCAGGCCCGAGACGAACCCGATCGCGAAGCCGCCGAGGGTCGCAGTCCAGAGACGGTCGATGCCGCCCACAACGACCCCCACGAGCACCACGATCGTGTCCCGCAGGGCGAAGTCCGGGCTCACGAGCGGCAGCTGGACGGTCATCATCACGGCGACCGCGGCCGCGAGCAGGCCCGAGAGGAAGACGGAGAACGCGATCACGCGGTTCGCGCGCACACCGAGCAGCCGCGCGGTCCGGAAGTCGCTTGCGGCGGCGCGGGTATGCAGGCCGATCGTCGTCCGCGCGAGCAGCAGCGCGAGCAGCAGCAGCGCGCCCGCGGCGACCGCGATCGCCACCAGCGTGATCTTGCGGACCTCGGCTCCGGCGATCGTCACGGGCTCGTTCAAGTAGGAGAGCGAGGGCGCCACCTCCCCCAGCGTGCCGTCGCGCAGGTCGACGATCAGCGCGATCGCCTGCAGCAGGAACGCGATCGCGAAGGTGGTCACGAGCATCACGACGGGTGACTGGCCTCGCAGCGGTCGGAACACCACCGTGTCCATCGCGAGCGAGAGCGCCACCACGACGGCGAAGCAGGCGAGGATGCTCAGCGCGAGCGGCCAGCTCGCGGTGAAGGCGAGCGTGTACGCGCCGGCCATGACGAGCTGGCCGTAGGCGAAGTTGACGAGCCGCAGCACGCCGAAGACGAGCCCGATCCCGACGGCCATCAGCGCGTACATCGCCCCGAGGCCGAGAGCGTCGGAGACGGTCTGGAAGTCGAGGGCGGCGAGGAGCATCAGGCGAGGTAGGCGGCGACGATCTTGTCCGGGTCGTGCGCATCTGCGGGTGTCAGCGTCAGCCCCAGCTCGCCGGACACCAGCACGTGTGTCCGGTCGGCGAGAGCGACCGTGTGCAGGGCCCGCTGCTCGACGAGCAGGATCGTGACGCCGCGCTCGCGGATCCCGCGCAGCGCCTCGAAGACGCTGTCCACCGCGAGCGGCGCCAGGCCGAGCGACGGCTCGTCGAGCAGCAGCACCTCGGGCTCGGCGACGAGCGCACGGCCGATGGCGAGCTGCTGCTGCTGGCCGCCGGAGAGGTGCCCCGCGTGCCGGCGGCGGTACTCCTTCAGGATCGGGAAGAGGTCGAAAGCGTGCTCGAGCGGGTCGCCGCCGCGCTGCCGACGCCCGGCGAGCCCGAGGCGGAGGTTCTCCTCGACGGTGAACTCGTAGAAGATCCGCCGGCCCTCCGGCACGAGCGCGACGCCGGCGTGGGCGATCGACTCCGGCGTCCGCCTGCGCAGCGAGCGGCCGTGCAGCCGGATCTCTCCGGCCGCCACCGGCACCGCGCCCATGATCGCGTGCAGCGTCGTCGACTTCCCCGCTCCGTTCGGGCCGATCAGGCCGACGATCTCGCCCCGGTCGACGCGCAGCCGCACCCCGCGGACGGCCGCCACGGTGCCGTAGCGCACCTCCAAGCCGTCGAGCTCGAGAACCGGCTCAGCCATCGTCGGTGCGCACCGCCGTCTCGCCGAGGTAGGCCGCCGCGACGTCCAGGTTGCCGCGGATCTCGTCGGGCGCGCCCTCCGCGAGCGTGCGGCCCTGGTCGAGCACCTGGACGCGGTCGCAGACGCCCATCACGAGGGCCATGTTGTGGTCGATCAGCAGCACGCCGGTGTCGTGCTCGTCGCGCAGCGAGCGCACGACCTCGGCGAACTCGGGGACTTCCGCCTCGGGCAGCCCCGCCGCCGGCTCGTCCATCAGCACGAAGGACGGCTCGGTCGCGAGCACGCGCGCCACGCCGAGGCGGCGCTCGTCGCCGTGGGAGAGCGCGGAGGCCCACGTCTCGCCGAGCGGCTCCAGGGCGAGCAGCTCGAGCAGCCGGGCCGACCGGCGCCGCGCCTCCCGCGCTCCAGCTCCGGTGCCGAGAGCCGCCACCTCGACGTTCTCGCGCACCGAGAGGCCGCCGAACGAGCGGCTGTGCTGGAAGGTCCGCGCGAGGCCGGCGCGCGCGCGGCGATGGGAGCTCCAGCCCGTGATCTCGCGCCCTCCGAGCTCGACCGACCCCGCGTCCGGCCGGTCGAAGCCGCTGAGGACGTTCACGAGCGTGGACTTGCCCGCTCCGTTCGGCCCGATCAGCCCGACGACCTCGTGCCGGCGCACCTCGATCGTCACCTCCTGCAGCGCCTGCACGCCCTCGAAGGACCGCGAGACGGAGGAGGCCCGAAGGGTGTCTCCGGGCCTCCTCTCGGTTCCTGCGGCGAGCGCCGTCTTGGGCACGCCGCTCGCGCTAGAGCTTCGGGACGACCTTCGCCGTCACCGTGCCCACGAGCTTGGCCTTGTTGTCCTGGATCTTGATCACGCGGTAGCGGCGCCCGAAGACCGTGTGCAGCTTCTTCGAGAAGCCGATCTTGCCGCCGAGCACCTGGACGCCCTTGAACTTCTCCAGCTGGGCCGCGAGCACGGAACCCTTCAGCGAGCCGTGAGCGCGCTTGATCGCGATCGAGAGGCCGTCGATCGTGTCGGCGCCGCCGAGGAAGCCGCCGGTGAACGGGGTCGCGCCGACCTTCTTCATCGCCGCGATCATCTTGCGGACGTCCTTGCTCGGGTCGTCGCCGAAGACCGAGGCATAGGTGACGAAGTAGTAGTTCGTCACCTTCGGGTTCTTCGTCAGCCAGTAGGTGCCGTCACCCGCCCAGGAGTTGAGGATCGGCGTCTTGTTGTGCAGCGAGCGCAGCCCGGAGACGAATGCCGGCAGCTCGCCGAACGCCGTCGAGGTCACGTACACCGCCGCCTTGTGCGAGTTGAGCCGGGCGACCGCCGCGTTGACGTTGTTCGCACCGGTCGCGTAGCTCTCGCGGTCGACGACCCTGCCGCCGAGCTGGCGGAAGCGCTTGTCGAACGCCTGCACGACGTTCTTGAAGTAGACGAGCAGCGTATTCGTCGCGAGGCCGGCCGTCTTCCAGCCCCGCTTGTACGCGTACTCGGCCATGGCCGCGCCCTCGTCCTGCGCGACGTTGCCGAAGCTGAAGGCCAGCTTGCCCTGCTTGCCGAAGCGCTTCGGGCCCATCTGGTCGGTCCCGATGCAGGTCGAGATGGCGAGCTTGCCGCGCTTGATCGCCTCCTGCGCGACGGGCGTCGCGTAGTCGACGTCGCAGGTCGTGAAGAGGATGCTCGCGCCCTGACCGAGCAGGTTCAGCGCGCACGACTTGGCCTTGGCCGCATTGTTGTTCTGGGTGTCGCAGGTCTTGATCACGAACTTGTGGCCGGCCGCTCCGCCTCTCGCGTTCAGCTGCTTGATGCGGATCTTCGCGGCGGCGAGTGCCGGGTTGTCGAACGGCGCCATCTGGCCCGACTTGTCGTAGGCCCAGCCGATCACGAGCGGCTTTGCAGCCGACGCGGCCGGCGCCGCCCGCCCGCCGCTCGTCGCGACGAGCGCCGCGACGGCCATGGCCGCTCCAAGGAGCGCCGTCAGCGCCCCCCACCGAATGACACGTCTCACTGAGCCCTCCTCGTTAGAAAACCCGGTCGCCAGATCACTATTCAAGCGGTACGCGGTGGGGGGGTCAATCGGGAACCCACGACGCCTCCTTCGCGCGCACGAGGCGGTAGAGCGCCGTGTGCAGCGGGGCCGGCACGCCCAGTCGCTCGGCCTCGCGGACGAGCGCGCCGGTGATGTGCTCGATCTCGGTCGGCCGGTGCGCCTCCACGTCCTCGAGCATCGAGGGGTAATGCCTGCTCCCGCGCTCGGTGGCGAGGACGTTCATCGCCCACGGGTCCTCGTGCAGCTCGATGCCTACGGCCTCGGCGATCCGCTTGCCCTCCTCGACGAGGTCGAAGACGAGGTGGCCGAGGTCGCCGAGCTGCTCGCGAGCGGCGAAGTGCGGGTCGTGCGGCAGCCCGGTGAGCGCCGCGACCGCGTTGACCGTCGCGTTGAAGATCAGCTTCGACCACTGCGCGGGCCGCAGGTCGGCGAACGCCTGCGCCTTCAGGCCTGACGCCGCGATCGCCGCCGCGGCTTCCCGCGCCAGCTCGTACGGGGTGTCGCCGTAGGGTCCGAGCCAGGTCTCGGTGTCGAGGATGTACTCGACGTGGGTGTCGGAGTGGCGCGTGCCGCTCATGAACGTGACCGCGGAGAGCACGCGCCGCCCGGGGAACGCCTCCTCCGCGCCGAGGCCGTTCTGGACCGTCATCACGGCCGCGGCCGGCCAGTGGCCCTCGAGACGGGCGGCCGCGGCGTCCAGCTCCGTCGTCTTGGTCGCGACGATCGCGAGCTCGGGCTCGGGCAGCTCGGCGGGGTCGGTCGCCGCCCGCACCCGCGTGACGAAGTCGTTGCGGCCCGACACGCGCAGGCCGTGCTCGTTCAGCGCCCGCGCGTGCTCCTCGCGCCGGCAGAGCACCGACACCTCGCAGACACGCCCGAGGTGGCCGGCGAAGAGGCTGCCGATCACCCCGGCACCGACTATGCAGACACGCTCGATACCGTCCTCCGCAACGCCTCGACGCCGCGCCTGGCAAGCGCTCGTGGCTCCTCCAGCCAGAGCGAGCCGGGCAGCTCCGCGTCCGAGAAGATCTCCAGGTCGTAGAAGCCGTCCCAGCGCAGCGCCTCGAGGATCGGCCCGAACTCGACCGCACCGTCGCCCGGAAGCACGCGGTCGTTGGTGTTGCGTGTCGGCTCGCGCCAGTCGGCGAGGTGCACGCCGCGGATCCGGTCGCGGTGGCGCTCGAGCTCCTCGGCCGGCTCGCGCCAGAGGTGCCAGGAGTCGTACTGGAGGCCGACGTCCGCGCCGGCCTCGTCGACGAGCGCCGCGGCGTCGGTGAGCGAGCCGACGACCGACCAGAAGCGCAAGAACTCGGGCTGGATCGGCTCGAGCGCCACGGGGACGCCCTGCTCGCGGCCCTCGTCCGCGATCGCGCGGATGCCCTCGAGGACCGCCGCGCGGTCGTCCCCCGGCCCGGTGAGGAAGAGCACGCACTCGGGCTCGAAGGGCGCGAGGCGGCGGATCCCGCTCCGGATCGCCTCCACCCGCTCGCCCGGGTCCTCGGGTCCCTCCATCAGCGGCAGGGGCAGGATCGACGGCACCGCCGGAACCGCCGCGGCCGCGCCGAGGCCGCTCGCGCGGAAGCGCTCGAGCGAGTCGTCGGCGAGCTTCATCTCCCAGATCCCGATCCCGTCCGCCCCGGCCGCTCGATAGGCGTCGAGGTCGTCGGCGAACGACTGCGTCACCGTCGTGATCTGCGAGACCGAGAGCTTCACCGCCACAGGCGCCTCCGCAGCAGGTGCTTCGCGACGAGCGTGCCGGAGCCGGCGCCGAGGCCCGGCCCGGGATGCGTGCTCGCGCCGATGTGCCAGAGACCCTTGACCGGCGTCGAGTGCCCGGGGCTCGACGGGAGCGGCCGCCAGAGCAGGTTCTGGTCGAGCGCGAGCGAGCCGGAGTAGGGGTCGCCGTGGTGCAGGTTGACATTCGCCGCCTGCAGGTCGGCCGGCGAGAGGGTGACCCGTCTGCGGAGCGACGACTCGAGGTTCGGCACGTGCCGGGCGATCCGCGCCTGGATCCGGTCGGCGTACCGCTCTCGCAACTGCTCCGTCCAGCTGCCGTCGCCGACGTCGAGGGCGCCCGCGGCGTCGCCTTTCACGTGCCACGGCAGCTCCTGCAGCTGGATCCAGAGCAGGCCCGCTCCCTCGGGCGCGCGGCCGGGATCCATGGTCAGCGGCTGGCCGACCACGACGGTCGCCTCCGCCGGCAGGAGCCCCCGCTCGGCCTCGTTCACGGCGCGCGAGACGCCGTCGAGGCCGGGCGTGAGGTGGACGATCGCCGCCGAGCCGAGGTGCTCGTCGCCATCCCAGCGCGGCGGCTCCGAGAGCGCGAAGTGGATCTGCATCTCGGAGCGCCCGTAGCGGAACCGACGCCCGAGCTCCTCGTGCCCGTCGACCAGCCGTCCGTAGAGCTGGGTCGGCGTGACGTTCGCGATCACCGCGCGAGCCGCGGGGATCTCCTCGCCGTCCGCCAGCCGCACGCCTGTCGCCTTACCGTCGCGCACCAGCACCCGCTCGACGTCGCGGCCGGTCTCGCAAGAGCCACCGTGGTCCTCGACCAGGCGCACGAGCGCGTCGACGAGCCGCGCCCCACCGCCCCGCGGGATCGGCATCCCACCCTCCTGGACGGCGACGCCGATCACCTGCGTCATGAAGCCCGAGCCGGCCGCGTCGGGGCCGAGGCCCGTGTGCAGCACCCACGGGGCGAGCACGCCGTGCGCGCGCTCGGACGCGAACGTCTGCGTCAGCCAGTCGCGGCTGGAGGCGAGCACGTTCCCGGTGAACTCGACCGCGCCTCTGCGACCGAGGCGACGGTACGTCCGCAGTCCGAGCCGCGCGCCCTCGCGCGACCACAGCTCGGTGCCGAGGACGCCGAACGCGAGGTCGGCGTTCGGAAGGAACGACTCGACGGCGCCGCGCCACTCCTCGCCGAGCTCGGCGACGTTCGCCTCGGTCGAGCGGAGCAGGAAGGCCGCCTCTCCGTCAGGGAAGAGGGTGGCAGTCGGGCGGTCGGTGTTCAGGTACTCGAGCCCGCGCGCCGCCAGCTCGTCCCCCAGCTCCGCGTGCGCTGCGCCGCCGACCCAGAGCGGGTGCCAGGCGCTGAAGACGTCGTGCAGGTAGCCGGGCTCGGTGAGCTCCGCAGTCCTGATCGCGCCGCCGAGCTCGTCCTCCCGCTCGAGCACCCGCACGCCCCAGCCGCCGCGAGCGAGCAGGGCGGCGCAGGCGAGCGAGTTGATCCCGCTCCCGACGACGACCGCGTCAGCCATCGACCAGCTCGCGGAACTCGTCGTCGCTGACGAGCCCGCGTTTCCGCGTCCCGAGCTCCTTGACCCGCGCGAGCACCTCAGCGCGCCGCTCCTCGGGGACGTCCAGCCCGAGCTCCTCGGCCTTGATCCGGATCGAGTCGAGCCCGCTCTTCTTGCCGAGCACGATCCCCCGCTCCGCACGGACGAGCTCGGACGAATAGGGCTCGATCGAGGGTGGGTCGTGGAACTGGCTCGCGACCGCGCCGCTCTCGCGGCGGAAGAGCGTCTCGCCGGTGACGGGCTTCCACGGCTCGAGCGCGTAGCCCGAGAGGTCGCGCACCCGCTCCGAGATTTCGCGCACGCGATCGAGCCGGAGCTTCGACTCGACCCCGTAGAGGGCGCGCAGCGTCAGCGCGACCTCGCCGAGGTTCGCGTTGCCGGCGCGCTCGCCCATGCCGTTGATCGTGCCGTGCACCCAGCGCGCACCGGCGCGGACGGCGGCGACCGCCGCGGCCGTCGCGAGCCCGAAGTCGTTGTGGCCGTGGAAATGCACCGGGATCTCCGGCCCGACCCATTCGACCGTCCGGCCCACGAGGTCGGCGACGGCCTCCGGCGAGGCGATTCCCAGCGTGTCGACAACCGCCACTTCCTTCGCCCCGGCCTCGACGGCGCCGCGGTACACCTGCTCGTAGAACGTCGGCTCGGCGCGGGTCGAGTCGACGCCGAAGAAGGCGGCGTGAATGCCGTGCTCGGCGGCGAAGCGCATCGCAGCGGTGATCCGCCCGAGCATCTTCTCGCGCGAGACTCCGATCGCCGCCAGCTTGAGGTCGGAGATCGGCGACTCGATCACGGAGGCGCGCACCCCGAGCTCGACGAGCGCCTCGAGATCCGCGGGCACGGCGCGGGAGAAGCCCCAGATCTCGGCCCTCAGGCCCGCGTCGGAGATCAAGCGCACCGCATCCCAGTCGTCCTGCGAGACGCGCGGGAACCCGGCCTCGATCCGGTCGATCCCGAGCTCGTCGAGCAGGCGCGCAATCTCGAGCTTCTGCTCCGGGTCGAGCACGACTCCGACCGTCTGCTCGCCGTCGCGCAGCGTCGTGTCGTACAGCCCGACCGAGCCGCCGAGCCGGTAGCGGTCGTTCAGCTCGCCGGTCCAGATCATCCGCACACGACGCCGTCGGGGAACGGCGACAGCTTCTCGATCCCGTCGGCGGTGACGAGGAAGTTGTCCTCGACGCGGAGGCCGCCGCCGCCCTCCCAGTAGATGCCCGGCTCGACCGCGAGCACCATGCCCTCCTCGATCGTCCCGCGGCCGGCCTGGTGCGCGTAGGGCGGCTCGTGCGCCCGCGCCCCGACGCCGTGCGCGACCGGGTGGCTCGGCTGCCCGGCGTAGCCCGCCTCGGAGATGCCCTTGCGGATGAGGCGGTCGAGCTCGGCAAGGCTCGCGCCCGGGCGGCAGTACTCGAGCGCCCGCTCGTACACGGCGAGAAGCAGCCGCTCGAGCTCTACGTACTCGCCGCGCAGCTCGCCCGGGCAGAGGTTCTTCGTGTGGTCGCACCAGTAGCCGTCGGCGCAGACCCAGATCTCGAACAGGGTCGGCTCATTTTCCTGCACCGGCAGGTCGCCCGTGGCGGTGAACGTCTTGATCCCCGGGCCCGACCAGACGAGCGAGAACCCGAGCGCGAGCTCGACCTGCCCCTGCCAGCCGGTGCCCGCGCCGTGGACGAACCCGTTCCACATCGCGCCCGCCTCCGACTCCTTCATGCCGGGCCGCAAGTGCTCCCGGCAGTAGTCCATTCCGGCCGCCGCGATCTCGTTGGCGAGCCGCATCCGCTCGAGCTCCTGCTCCGTCTTGCACGCGCGGGTGCGGGCCAGCAGCGGCGTGGCGTCCGCGACGTCCGTTCCGAAGGCGTGGAACCAGTCGTGCGTGAAGGTCGTCGGCTCCCCGACCATGCGGTCGGACGCCTGCGTGCCGAGCGTCAGCTCGAGCCCGATCGTCCCGTGGCCCCGCGCCGCCTCCTGCGCGAGCTCGATCGTGCGCGCGAGCGGCGGGCGCGGGTCGTCCTCTGCGTAGCCGCGCAGGTAGCGCACGTCCTGAGTCCAAGCCGTGCGCTCCGCGTCCTCGGCGGATGCCTCCAGACAGACGAGCACCGGGTCGCCCTCCCGCGGGAAGACGGCCGCCTCGTAGCCCTTCATGCCCCAGAGGTTGGTCAGGTAGAGCACGTTGTCGGGCGCGCGCACGACGAGCGCGTCGAGCCCTTCCTCCGCCATCAGCGCGCGCACGCGCTCGAGCTTGGCGTCGTCGCGAGGCCAGCTCACGGAGCGATCGTCACGCTTCCGGCGCAGCTCCGGCACAGACACGTGCGCATTGCTCGGATACCGTCGACCGCGAGGGAGGCGGGCAGTTAGCCCCACCCTGGGTGGGGGTATGGGTTCTCGCGGGGGTCACCAGCGGACGCGCTCCGGTGGCGGTTCGCCGTGCGCTTCCTGCCACGAGACGACGGGGTTGCGGAGGACGCCGATCCGCTCGATCTCGGCCTCCATCACGTCACCAGGCTTCAGGTAGAGCGAGGCCGGGTCGTCGCTGAAGCCGGCGACGCCGCTGACCGTCCCGGTCGAGACGACGTCTCCCGCCGAGTAGCCGAGCGCCGAGTAGTGGCTCAGGATCTCCGGGATCGTCACGGACATGTTCCGCGAGTGCGACGTCTGCCGCGGCTCGCCGTTTACCCGCAGCTCCATCGCCAGGTCGTGCGGGTCGGGGATCTCGTCGGCCGTCACGATCCAGGGCCCGAGCGGGCAGAACGTGTCGATGCCCTTGCAGAACGAGAACACGCCCGAGCGCATCTCGCGCCGCTGGATGTCGCGTGCGGTGATGTCGTTGAAGATCACGTAGCCGCCGATGTAGTCGACCGCCTCCTCGGGCGAGAACCACTTGCCGGCCCGGCGGATCACCACCGCGAGCTCGAGCTCGTAGTCGAGCTCCTCGGTCAGGTGCTCCGGGTACACGACGGGGTCGTCGGGCCCGACGATCGCGTCCACGTTCTGGAAGAAGACGATCCACGGCGCGATCTCGTGCGACCAGCCGACGTTCTTCGACTCCTCCTCGTGCTCGCGGAAGTTGCCGGCGGTGTGGAAGAACTTCTTCGGCACGATCGGCGCCCGCAGCCGCACGTCCTCGAGCGCCACCTCCCGCCCGGTGGCGCGCGCGACGGCCCCGCCCTCGAAGTACGCCCGCATCGTCGGCACGCCGAGCTCGACCACGCGGTCGTCGCGGATCTCGCCGACGAGACCGTCGTCGAAGGTGACGAGCCTCACGCCACCCCGCAAACCCGCTGTGCCGCCAGCGCGTAGACCTGAGCTGTCTTCACGAGGCCCTCGATCTCGAGGTTCTCGCCGTACTCGGTGTCGAGCAGCCCCGTCGAGGTGCCGTAGTTGACGGTCGGCACGCCGTAGCGGGTCAAGGCGGACGCGTCCGAGAACCAGCGCGTGACGTCCCGCTCCGGCGCCGAGCCGAAGACCTCGGCGTGGCTCTCCTCGATCGCGGCCACGACCGGATGATCTTCCGCGATCTCGGCGCCCGGCGCGGTGACGTAGACCTCGCCTTCCACGCCGTACTCCGGGAACCGCTTCGCGAGGCCGCGCACCAGCTCCAGCACCTCGCGGCGTGCGAGCGGCATCGGCTTGGTCGGCGGGACGCGGACGTCCAGGAAGAGGTCGGTTCGGTGCGGCGTGCGCGAGACGCGCCAGCCGAACCCGCCCTGGAGCGCGCCGACGTTCACGATCGCCTTCGCCCCGCGGTACGCGTTCGCCTCGTCGCCCTCCCAGGTCGGGATCCAGTCGAGCACCGCGTCGAGCACCTCACGCATGCGCAGGATCGAGTTCTGGTCTCGCTTGCCCTCGCTGAAGGCGGTGTGGATGAAGTTGCCGCGCGTCGAGATCCGCAGCCAGAGCGAGCCGAAGTGGCCGAGCACGACCTTTCCCTCGGTGGGCTCGCCGAGGATGCACATGTCGGCCAGCCCCCCGTGCGTGACGAGGTGACGCGTCCCGGCCGCATAGCCGCGGTACTCCGCCCCCTGCGCGTCGCCGTACTGCGTCTTCTCGATTTCGCCGCACACCGCCGCGACCAGCACGTCGCCGCGCAGGCGCGCCCCTGCGTCCTGCAGCGCGCGCACCGCCTCGACGTAGCACGCGAGCGCACCCTTCATGTTCGAGATCCCGAGGCCGTAGAGACGGCCGTCGCGGACGAACGGCTCCGGTTGGAAGCCCGGCACGTGCGCGAGCCACGGCTCGCGGCCCGAGTACGAGGTATCCAGGTGGCCGTTGAACATCAGCGTCGGCCCGCCACCCGAGCCCGCGAGCGTTCCGAGCACGTTGGCGCGGCCGTCCTCGACCTGCTGCCACTGCACCTGTAGCCCCAGCTCCTCGAACGTGTGCCGGACGAAGCGCGCCAGCTCCTCCTCGCTGCCGGTGAAGCTCGGGATCGAGATCGCCTTGCTCGCCCAGTCGACCAGCCGGTCGCGGTCGATCGCGAGGGCCATCAGCGGACGGCCGGCAGGACGCGCTCGCCGAAGAGCCGAATCTGCTCGTGCCGCCGGTCGCCCCAGAGCTCGAGCATCACGTGCGTGCAGCCCGCCTCCCTGTACTCCTCGATCGCGGCGATGCAGTCGTCGGGGGTGCCGGCGATCGGCTTGCACTTGTCCAGCAGCGAGTCGGTCACCTCGGCCTTGGCGGCGAGGCGGCCGCCGCGCTCCATTGCCTCGGCGACGGGCCGGATCTCGTCCTGCTCGATGCCCGCGAGGTCGAGCAGCGTGTCGGCCGCGCCCTGGATGTTCTGCACCTTGTTCGCCAGGTACATGCCGGCGATCTCGCGCGCCCCCTCCCGGCCCGCGGCGCGGTCGGACTCGTGGATGGAGGCGACGATCGTGCAGCCGATGTCGATGTCGCTGGCGACGTTCTCGCGCGTGTAGCGCACGAAGGCGGGAGTCGTGATCGACGGCGTCAGGCAGCCGTCGCCGATCTCGCCGGCGAGCGCCTGCATCTTCGGCGCCGTGGCGGCGACGTACACCGGCGGCACCTCCCGCGGCGAGTCGGCGCCGCCGTCGAGTGCCGGCACGGAGGCGCTCCAGGTCGAGCCGGAATACTCGAAGGCCCCGCCGCCGAGCACACCGCGCGTGATCGCGACAGCGTCGCGCATCGGCCCGAGCGTCTTCGTCGTCTGCATCTGCGCGTTGTTGAGGAAGATCTTCGAGGTCCCGAAGCCGAGGATGAAGCGGCCGGTCCCCGCCGCCTCCTGCACCACGCGAGCGTCCATCGCGGCCTGGACCGGATGGCGCGTGAACGGCGAGATGATCCCCCAGCCGATCGTCAGCCGCTCCGTCTCACGGGCCAACACAGCCGAGGTGACGGTCGAGGAGCGCGCCTCCATCCCGTGCTTGCGCCACCAGGGATAAGCCTCGGCCAGCCAGATCGTGTCCATGCCGGCCTCGTCCATCGCCTTCGCCGACGCGACCATCTCGTCGAGCGGCTCCATGGTCAGCTGCATGACCCCGATCCGGAACGGTGGGGGCATGAGCTAGCCCTCGGCCTTGGCCTGGGTGACCTGCTGGTCGAGCGCCGTCAGCACGTGCTGCACCTGCTGGTTGACGATCGGCTGGAGCACCCGCTGGCCCATCGAGCCGACAGGCCCGGCGATGCGCACCTCCGCCTCCCAGTCCATCTTCGTGCCCCCGCCGTCCTCCTCGCTGAGGGTGAACGCGGTCTTCATGCTCATGATCGCGCCGACGCCGTTGCCCTTGATCGCGAGGCTCGCGAACTCCGGCGCGCGCTCCTCGGTCTTCTCCATGTTCATCGTCATGCCGAGCGTCCCGAGGCCGAGCGGGATCTTCACGTTCGCCCGCCAGTTGCGCTCGTCCTGGACGTCGAAGCTCTCCACCCCCGGCATCGTCGCCGCCATCGCCGCCGGGTCGTTGAGCACGCGCCAGACGTCCTCGCGCGGCGCAGCGAACGAGCGCTCGCCGGAGACCTTCACGCCGAGCCCACCGAGACGCGCTGCCGCGAAGCCTCGGGGTTGCTGAGCAGCTCCCAGATCCGGTGGTAGGGGTTGCAGCTGTCGTAGACGATGGCGTTGCCGCGCTCGCGCAGGGCGTCCTGGAGGGCCGCGCAGATCGCATGGATTCCGGCGCCGCCGCCCTCGCCCATGCCCTTCGTGCCGAGCGACGTGAACGGCGAGGCGCTCTCGATGTAGCCGGTCTTCAGCGGCGGCATGTCGAGCGCGTGCGGGACGTGGTAGTCGTAGAAGTTGGGTGTCAGCAGGTTGCCGTCCTCGTCGTAGGTGTAGGTCTCGTGCGTGGCCGCGCCCAGCGCCTGGGCTGTCGCGCCCATCACCTGCCCCTCGACCACCTGCGGGTTGATTCGCTTGCCGCAGTCGTCCACGGCCGCGTAGTCGACGATCTCGTAGACGCCGGTCTCGGGGTCGACCTCGACCACCGCCACGTGCACCTGCGCCGCATAGGTGAGCGTCAGGTTGCCGAACTTGCGCTCGACGTCCGGCGGATCGAACGGCGGCCGGTAGACGTAGCGGCAGTTGAGCGTGACGTCGAGGTCCTCGGGCAGCCCGGCGTTGTTCGCGTTGATGATCGCGCCCAGCGCCATGAACGGCAGGGCGGCCTCCGGATTCGCCTTCGTGCGCGCCTGGCCCTCGGCCAGCTCGATGTCCTCGGGAGCGCAGCCGAGCACGACCGAGGCGAGCTTCTTCATCTCGGCGGCGAGCATCTCCGTCGCACCCTTGACCGCGCCGAGCCCGGTGACCGCGAACTGGCTCGCGTAGGTGCCCGAGAAGCCAGCGTGCGAGTTCCAGTACGAGTCGTGGCCGGCCCGCACGTTCACGTCGTCGACCGAGCAGCCGAGGAGGTCCGCGACCACCTGCGCCGCGGTCGTCTCGTGGCTCTGCCCCTGCGGCGTGGTGCCGAGGGTGACCACGAGCTCGCCGAAGATGTCGAGCTTCACCGTCGCGACCTCGTTGTTCCCGGAGAACTGCAGCTCGGGGTTGATCAGGCGCGACTGCCCGAAGTTGTTCGTGCCGGAGTCGAGAGTCGAGCCGATCCCGAGGCCGAGCAGCCTCCCGCGCGACTCGGCGTCGACGCGCTTCGCCTCGAGCTCGCCGTAGCCGATCAGCTCGAGCGCCGTGTCGAGCATCTTCGCGTAGTCGCCGGAGTCGTAGACGCAGCCGTTCGGCGTCTCGTAGGGCATCTCGTCAGCGCGGATGTAGTTGCGCTTGCGCACCTCGACGGGGTCGAGGCCGAGCTCGTGCGCGACGATGTCGATCACCCGCTCGGTGAACCACAGGTGCTGCATGCGCGAGTAGCCGCGGTTCGGCGAGACCGGCGCCTTGTTCGTCACCACCTGCTTGAAGTCGAGCCGGATGTTGCGCCAGCGGTACATCCCCGGCGTCACCTGCGCCCAGATCACGCCACCGAGCGGCTCGTAGCGCAGCCAGGCGCCCGCGTCGTCGAGCGCGGTCGTGCGGAAGCCGAGCAGCGTGCCGTCGTCGTTGACCGCGACCTCGGTGTCCTGGAACCAGCGCTCGTTGCCGTGCGACATCGAGAGGTGGAAGTCGGTGCGCCACTCGGTCCACTGCACAGGCCGGCGCAGCTTGCGGGCGAGCAGGCAGCAGGCGACGAGCTGCGGGTGCGAGGTGATCTTGTTGCCGAAGCCGCCGCCGATGTCCTGCGTGACGAAGCGGAGCTTGTCGAGCCCAACCCGCATCGCCGGCCCCATCATGATCGCGGCGAAGCCGGGGAACTGGTTGTTGGTGATGATCGTCCACTGGCCGGTGCCGCGGTTGAACTCGACGAGCGCGCCGTTGCACTCGAGCGGCGTCGAGTTGAAGCGGTGGAAGTGGAGCTCGGAGATCTTGATCACGCGGTCGGCCTCGGCGAAGGCGCCGTCCAGGTCGCCCCACTCGTAGACGCCCTCCCAGGTGAGGTTCGTCCCCGCCTCGTCGTGCAGCAAGGGGGCCGCGTCGGTGAGCGCCTCCCGCGCGTCGGTCAGCGCGGGCAGGGGCTCGTAGTCGACCTCGACGAGTTCTGACGCGTCGCGGGCGATCTCGCGCGTCGTCGCGACGACTGCCGCGACGGGCTCGCCGACGAAGCGCGCCTTGCCGACCGCCAGGCAGAAGTCCTTCAGGTGCGCGCCCGGAGGCGAGGAGATCTGGAAGAACGGGTCGGTCAGCAGCGCGACCTCGTCGCCGGTCAGCGTCCCCAGCACCTCGGGGTGGTCGAGCGCCTTCGAGACGTCGACCGAGCGGATCTTCGCGTGGGCGTAGGGCGAGCGGACGAACTGGACGTAGCCCATGTTGTGCCGCTTCACGTCGTCGAAGAAGACGCCCTCGCCCTGGACGAGCCGCTTGTCCTCCTTGCGCGGGACGCTCTGGCCCGCGTAGCCCGGCTTCGTCTCGGTGCGCTCGACGACGAGCGGCTCGGCGACCGTCGTCTCCGTCATTCCCCGACCTCCTGTCCGGACGCGGCCCTGACCGCCCTGAAGATGTTCCAGTAACCCGTGCAGCGGCAGATGTTGCCCTGGATCGCCTTCGCGATCTCCTCGTCGCTCGGACGCGGGTTCTCCCGCAGGAGCGCGGTCGCGCTCATCAGCATCCCCGGTGTGCAGTAGCCGCACTGCAGCGCGTGGTGGTCGGAGAACGCCTGCTGCAGCGGGGTCAGCTGCTCCTCCTCGGCGAGGCCCTCGACGGTCTCGATCGAGGCGCCGTCGGCCTGCACCGCGAGCAGCATGCAGCTCTTCACGAGCGTCCCGTCGAGGAGCACGCTGCAGGCGCCGCAGTTGCCCGTGTCGCAGCCGACGTGCGAGCCGGTCAGGTCGAGGTCGTCGCGCAGGAAGTGGATCAGCAGACGGCGAGCCTCGACCTCGCGCTCGTAGGTGGTGCCGTTGACCGTGACGCTGACGGTCTGGGCGGTGACGACCTCCATCAGGCACCCCTCCCCGCCTGCTCGACCGCCCGGGCCGCGACGACCTCGGCGAGATGACGGCGGTAGTCCGCCGAGGCGTGGACGTCGGAGGGCGGTTCGAGGTCGGCCGCGCGAACGGCGCCTCGGACGGCCTCGAGATCCGGCGACGAGGCTTCGATCACAACCGGCGTCGCCGCGACGCAGCCGAGCGCGACGCGCACGCCGCCGTTCAGCGAGGCGGCCGCGTTCACGATGCAGGTGCCGTCCACCCCGATCGGGACCGAGGCGAAGCCGTCGCTGCGGCCGGCGGGCACGGTGATCCTGGTCAGCAGCTCTCCGGGGCCGGCGGCGGTCATGTAGACGCCCAGGAAGAACTCCTTGGCAGGCACCTCGCGCTCCCCGTCGGCGCCGGTGACCGTGAGGGTGGCGCCGAGCGCGACGAGCAGCGGCGGCAGGTGGTTCGTGGGATCGCTCGAGCAGACGTTCCCGCCGATCGTGCCGCGGTTCCGCACCTGGACGTCGGCGATCTGCGCGCAGACCTCGCCCAGGATCGGCCTCGCCCGCGCCTCGGCCGAACCGATCAGCTCGGTGTAGGTCGTCATCGGGCCGATCGCGAGCGTGCCGTCCGAGGCGAGCTCGATGCCCTTCAGCTCGGCGATCTCGCTCAGATCGACGAGGACGTCGGGCGCGGCGGCACGCGCCTTCATCACGTTGATCAGCGTCTGGCCGCCGGCGAGGGCGCGGGCCCCCGGGTACTCCGCCAGCACCCCCAGAGCCTGCTCGAGCGTCGCAGGCCGCGCGTACCCCACCTCGCTCAGCAGCATGGCGGCAATCGTATGCCGATGCGCCGAGCGCCTGCAACGGGGTGCCGTGCGGCTAGGGGAGGGGCGGCGGCTGATGCCGTGACGGGCCGACGCCGTGGGGGCAGGAGCGGCGGCGTATACTGGCGCCGCGCAAGAGAAGGCTTGCTCGCGGCCGAGGGGATCGTATTACGGCGTCCTCAGCCGGAGTGCTGACCCCCCGGACAAGGAGAGATCATGGCAGTTGGCCCGGTCGACGTATACATCATCGGCTTTCCGGGCAACAAGTTCAGCGGGCGTATCGCCCCGGCGATCATGGAGCTCGTGGAGAACGGCACGATCCGAGTACTCGACCTGCTCTTCGTGATGAAGGATGGAGACGGAGTCGTGACGACCCTCGAGGCGGCGGACATCGACGAGGAGGGCGCGGCCTTCCTCTCGATCGACACCGCGAAGCCGGGTGCGTTGGGACCCGAGGATGCCGAGGAGGTCAGCGACGACCTCCCGTCCAACAGCTCGGCCCTCCTGATCGCGTTCGAGAACCTCTGGGTCGGGAAAGTAGTCGACGCCCTGCGGGCTGCAGACGCCGTGTTGATCGACTCGATCCGTATCCCGGTCGACGTCGTGGAAGCGTTCGAGGCAAGCTAGCCCCTTCGAGATCGAGAGGTAACGACATGGGACTTCTACGTATGGCAGCACGCACCGCCGTCGTCGCGGGAACCGCCACCGCCGTGTCCGGGCGCGTCCAGCGTCGCCAGGCCGCGAGGTGGGATCAGGAGGACGCGCAGCAGTACGAGCAGCAGGCGCCGCCGCCGCCGGAACCGGAGGATGACGCGACCGCAAAGCTCCAGAATCTGGCGCAGCTTCACGCTCAGGGCACGCTTACCGATGAGGAGTTCGCGGCCGCCAAGGCCAAGATCCTCGGGATCTGACCGGACCGCACCCGCTGACCTGTGAGAGAGGTCGAGGCGTACTCGCGGCTGGCAGGGCTCTACGACGAGATCGTCATTGACCCCTGCCACGACCGCTGGGCCTCGTTCCTCCATGAGCTCTGGAGTGCCGACGCGGAGGGCGTACGCTCGGTCCTCGATCTCTGCTGTGGCACCGGCCTCCTCGCGGGTCAGCTGATCGCACGGGACTACCGAGTCGTCGGCGTGGACGCCTCCGACGCGATGCTGGCCCTCGCTCGCAAGCGCCTGGGCCCCGAGGCGGGCTTGAGCCGCATAACCCTGCCCGACCTGACGATCGAAGGTGTCTTCGACGCCGCCGTCTGCACCTTCGACGGCCTCAATTACCTAGCCCCAGACGAGTTGCGACTGACAATCGCTGCCGTGGCCCACCGGCTTCGGCCCGCCGGATGGCTCGTCTTCGACCTCCACACCGACCGGATGATGGACTTCACCATCTCCAACCCCGTCGTCGCGGGTCAATCGGCCGGCAATGACTTCGTGATCAGCAGCGTCGTCGATCCAGGCGCCCGCACGTGCGACACCAGGATCGAGCTCACGCGCCTCCGTGACGGTGGCCCCTTCTGCGAGCAGCACCGGCAGTACTTCCACACGGATGCGGATGTCCGTGCCTCCCTCCAGGACGCAGGCTTCGAGGTGACCGCGGTCAGCGAGGAGTACACGCACCAGCCGGCCAACGCCTCGACCCTGCGCGCGACCTGGACAGCACGGCGTCTTGCAGCGTGAATCTTCCTCCGCCTCGCTAGAAAAGCGCGATGCGCCGATTGGGGCCGGGTGGTGGCGGCCACGGTCGCGCTGGTCACGGAGTGGCTGGACGGTCGAGGTGCGGCGGCTTCAGTAGGCGGCCCGCCGCCGCCCGTAGGCGCCCCCGCCGTACGAGGCCAAGTCGGCGAATACCGCCAGGATCACAAGGATCCATTCCCAGCCGGTGACTCCACGCCCGCCCGTGTTCCAGAGGATCACGTAGATAAGCGTTGTCAGCGGGAGGAAGACGATGCCGAGGATCGGCCAGATGATCGGGCCGAAGGCGCGATCGACCCAGGGTGTGAAGATCCACATCAGCAGAACCGCCAGCCGAGGCGAGAGCGCTGCGATCAGCACGAACAGGCATCCCATCGAAGCGTCCTTTCTCCCGCTCAGCCCGGCGGGCCGAGCGACCAGAGTCTCCCACACGGCATCGAGAGCCGTGTGACGCACGTTGTGCGGACGGGTCTAAGGAGGCACCGCCTTCCCGTAGGGCGCACAAACTCGATCCTGTCCTCCGACTCTGCTTGTTTACACGGCTGAGGCGGCCAACCCCGCTGCAGAAGGCGAAGCCGACGCCCGGACTCGAACCGGGGACCCCTTCATTACGAGTGAAGTGCTCTACCAGCTGAGCTACGTCGGCAGCGGCTCTCCAGTCTAGCCCGCGCCAGGCCGGGACGATGCGGCGGCCGCGCCGGCGTGCCTCCCCTAAACCGACGGGGCACCGCAGTGTCGTAGACTCGCGCCGTGGTGCTGCTCATGCGCTTCGTCGTCACCGTCGCGATCAACATCCTCGCGCTCTGGGTCGCGAACGCGCTCTGGGACAGCGTCGACATCCACGGTTTCTGGGCCTACGTGATCGGAGCGGTCGTGCTGGGGATCGCGAACGCCGTGATCAAGCCGATCCTCGCGATCCTCACGCTGCCGTTGATCGTCCTCACGCTCGGGCTCTTCTACCTCTTGATCAACATCGCGATGGTCGCGCTGGCCGAGTGGATCGCTCCGAATTTCTCGATCGACGGCTTCTGGACGTACGTCGGGGTCGTCGTCGTGCTCTGGCTCGTCAACTGGATCGCCGGGTTCGCCGTCGACCGGCTCGAGCGACCGCGCGAGCGTTACGCCTAGCGTCTGGCGAACCGTGCGACGCAGAGGTCCGGCCGGACGAAGACGTCGAGGCCTTCGACCTCGAGGTCGCTGCCCAGCGCCGACAGGGCGCCGGTGATCAGCCCCTTGTGGACGGCGCAGACGACTTCCGGCTCGGACTCGGCGAGCGCGTGGAAAGGGCAGCGGGCCATGTGGATCTCCCGGTCGTGCGCGCTCGGCTCGAAGCCCTGGACGTCGAGCAGCTCGACGACCTCCTCGACCGCGGCCTCGTCGTCGCGCGGCCGTGCGAGCGGATCCTTGGCGAGCAGGTAGCGCCCCCACGCCTCGCCGGCTTCCTCGGCGCGCGCCACGCCGTCCTCGGTGTTTGCGAGGGCGCCGGTGAGGACGGTCGCCAGCAGCCGGTGCTCGTCGGTTCCCGGCTCGGCCGGCTCGGGCTCGAGTGTGTAGAGGATCCGTGGCCGGCCGGGGGTCGCGCGGGCTGCCGGCGCCGAGCTGACGATGCCGGCGTCCGCGAGGATGCCGAGGTGCCAGCGGACGGTGTTCGCGTGCAGCCCGAGGCGACTCGCTAGCTCGGGCGCGTCGAGCCCGCCCTCCGCGCCGTGTAGCTCCTCGACGATGCGGACGCGGCGAGCGTCGGCGAGCGCACGGTGTCGAGAGAGCGTCGCCTGCATATCTACGAAGAGTCTCGGACATTCCGATTCCCGACCTCCGTAGAAACCCGCAACCGAGATCAGGAATCCCTCTGACGAACCCGCATCAGGTTCTTCCTACGATCTTCGTGTAAATCCGATCAGGAGGCACCACTGTGGCATCCCATCCCGCTACGCACAGCTATTACGGCCACGCCGAGGAGGGGTCCGGGGTCTTGCTGAAGCTCCTCGTGCTGTTTCTCGGCCTCGGTGTCGGCGTCCTCGCGCTCGTCGCGATCTGGATGGGCGCGTCGGCCCAGGACGCGCGCAACGACGCGCGCGCGCTCGCGGCCGCCAAGCCCGCGGCGAGCACCTCGATGGCGAACATGGCCACGGCCGTCGCCGGAGAGGGAGCGCGGCCCACTCCGAGCTTCGCCGGCATCGCGCCCGCCAACGCCGACGCGCTGGCCGCGGCGCACAGGGCGTTCCCGGCCGAGCTGCCCGCGACGACGCCGGGGCCGGTCGTGAACGTGCGCCTGGGCATCTCGCACCGCGTCCTTTCGGTCGCGCCCGGGATCAGGTACGAGGCGTGGACCTTCGGCGACAGCGTGCCCGGCCCGGTGATCCACGCCCGCCAGGGCCAGACGGTGCGCGTCACCCTGACGAACAACGCGCCGATGGCGCACTCGGTCGATTTCCACGCGGCGCGCGTGGCCCCGAACGAGGCCTTCGTCGACATCCTCCCCGGCAAGTCCTTCACCTTCAGCTTCAAGGTGAACGACCCCGGCGTCTTCATGTACCACTGCGGCACCAAGCCCGTGCTCGCCCACATCGCGAACGGCATGTACGGCGCGATCGTGGTCGACCCGGCGAACGCGAAGCTGCTGCCGCCCGTGCACCACGCCTATGTGCTCGTGTCGGGCGAGTGGTACCTGAACGCCCCCGGCGACAAGAAGCCGGCCGGGCTCGACATGGTCAAGGCGCACCAGATGACCCCGGACTGGGTCACCTGGAACGGCTACGCCTCGCAGTACGTCAAGCAACCGCTGATGGCGAACCCCGGCGAGACCGTCCGCTTCTACGTCGTCGACGCCGGGCCGAGCATCAACACCGACTTCCACGTCGTCGGCACCGTTCTCCAGCGCGCCTGGGTCGACGGCGCGGTCACCGACCCTCCCGAGCACGGCGTGCAGACGGTCACCGTGCCGGCGGGCGGCGGCGCCATCTTCGACATCACCATCTCCAAGCCCGGGCTCTACCCGTTCGTGACGCACTCGTTCGCGAGCGTGGACATGGGCGCCGTCGGTCTGCTGAACGTCGGCGACGTCGGCGGCACGATGAGCCACTGAGGCGCCTCCTGGCCGGGGGGCGCGGCGCTCGGCCGCGCCCCTCAGTGCCCGGCCGGCTGGAAGCGCCAGACGTCGTCGCCCGCGTAGCTCGTGACCCACATCGAGCCGTGCGCGCGCAGTGCGAAGAACGCCCCCGGCCCGGCCGGGAACGAGTCGAGGACGCGGGCCTGCTTCGGATCGACGCGGTAAACGACGCTCTGCTCCTTGTCCGGCACCCAGATCGTCCCGTCCGGAGCCAGAGCCCCCTGCGCGAGCGTGCGGCCGAACGACAGCCTGGCCTCGACCCGTCGGGTGACCGGGTCGACGTGCAGGAGCACGTGGTCTGCGGCCACGATCCAGAGCCCGCGCGCGCCTGCGACGAACCACGACGGCGCCCGCACCCCGACCTGGAGGCGCTCGACCTCGAGCGTGCCCGGGTCGACCCGAGCGATCGCGGTCGCCTTGCGCCCGAAGCCGACCCACAGGCCTCCGTCGGCGGCGTGGAGGCCGGTCGGCCTCGACCCGATCGGGATCCGGCGCAGGACCTGCAGCGAGTACGGGTCGACCTCGACGAGCCTGCCGGCGTCCCAGGCCGTCACCCACACGGGGCCGTACGCGGCGAGCACGTCGAATGGGATCCTTCCGACGCGCACCGAGCGGACGCGGCCCGTGCGGCGGATCGATGCGCGTGAGCAACTGCCGCTTGTAGTTGATCGTCCAGAGCGCGCCGAAGCCGTGCGTGAGCGAGAACACGCCCGGCCGCAGGCGCACCCGCCGCGTGACGCGGTTCCTTGCCGGGTCGATGCGGGCCAGGGTTCCGGCGCCGTCGTTCGTCACCCAGACGGCGCCGAACGCCGCGCTGGCCGCGGCCGGAGCGGCGCCCGTCCGGATCCTCGAGACGAGGTGAGGCGAGGGCCACGCCGCGACGAGCGCGGTGCACGCGACGCCCAGCAGCGCGAACTTCGGCATCGCTCCGGGTACACCGCCCGCCGCTTGCGGGTTCCCCGCGGAGCCGGCCGCTAGCCGCGCTCGAGCTCGGCCGCGTCCTCGTCCGAGAGCTCGAGGTCGGCTGCGGCGAGGATCGGGTCGACCTGCTCGGGCCGGCGGAAGCCGGTGATCGCGCCGTGGACGGCCGGGTGGCGCAGCGTCCAGGCGACCGCGACCGCTCCCGGAGTGACACCGAGCCGCTCCGCGACTGCCTGCAGTCGCTCGACGACCTCGAGGTTGCGCGAGAGCTGTGGGTCCTGGAAGCGCTGGCTGTCCCGGCGCCAGTCGATCTCGGGGAGGCTCTCGATTCGCTCGCGCGTCATCTTCCCGGTCAGCAGGCCGGAGGCCATCGGCGAGTAGACGATCACACCGATCCCATGCTCACCGCAGTACGGGAGGATCTCCGCCTCGAGATCGCGGTCGAGGAGCGAGTAGGGCGACTGCAGCGTCTCGACGGGCGCGATCGCCTCCGCGCGCTCGAGCTGCCGGACGGAGAAGTTCGAGACGCCGATGTGGCGGACGAGCCCCTCCTGCTTGAGCTCGGCGAGCGTCGTCCAGCCCTCCTCGACCTCCTCGTCCGGGATCGGCCAGTGGATCTGGTAGAGGTCGATCGCGTCCACGCCCAGCCGCCCGAGGCTCTCCTCGCACTCGCGCCGCAGGGAGTCGCGCTTCAGCGTCTGCACGGTCGTCCGTTTCGACCGCTCGGGCTGGCCGCCCTTGGTGAAGATCGACGGGCGGGGGTCGAGCCCGTCGAGAGCGCGGGCAACGACCTCCTCGGAATGGCCGAGCCCGTACTGGGCGGCCGTGTCGATCCAGTTGACGCCGAGCTCGAGCGCGCGGTGAATCGCCGCGACCGACTCCTCGTCGTCCTGCTCGCCCCAGCCCCACTCCCAGTTGGCGCCGCCCAGCGCCCAGGCGCCGAAGCCGACCGGCGTGATCTCGAGGCCGGTGCGGCCGAGCGCCACGGTCCTCACGCGGCGGCCCCGACCGCGCCCGCGAAGGCGCGCCGCAGCTCGACGAAGAGCGCCTCCAGCGCGAGGCCGGGCGAGAGCTGGAACTCCTCGAAGCGCCGCCAGGTCTCGCGGACGAGCTCGGCGGCGCGCTCCGCTCCCTCGAGACGCTCGAGCGTCCCGTCTTCGCGCAGCTCCTCGGCGCGGTCGACGTGCACCAGCGCACGGTGGGCGCCGACCGCCGCCGCCACGAGGTCGCGGTACCAGGTCGCGAGCTCCTCGAGCGACGCGAGCAGCTCCTCGCGCTCGGCCCCGCGGGCGGCCCGGCGGACTCGCTGCTCCGCCTCTCGCGCCGGCAGGTCGAGCTCCTCGAGCGCCGTCTCCTCGCGCTCCTTGGCCTCGGCGGCCCGTTCGCGCGCGGCCTCGAGCACCCGCCTCGCCGCCGCGCCGGGGTCGAACTCGGGCCCGTAGACCGAGCGTGCCGTCTCCAGCAGCGCGGCGCGCCGCCGCGCGGCCGCCGCGTCGAGCAGTCGCTCCGCCCGGTCGAGGCGCCCGCCCGCGACACGCGCGATCGAGGTCGCCTCCTGCTCCGAGAGCTCCGGGGCACGTGCCCGCACCTGCTCACGCACCGCGCGTTCCGAGAGCCGCCGGAACGGGACTCCCTGACAGCGCGAGCGGATCGTCTCGGCGAGCGAGCCGACCTCGTCCGCGACGAGCACGATCACCGCGTACTCCGGCGGCTCCTCGAGATCCTTCAGCAGCGCGTCGGCCGCCTCGTCGTTCAGCAGGTGCGCCCCGAAGACGAGGTAGACGCGTCGCTGGGCCTCGAACGGCCGCATGTGCAGGTCGCGCCGCAGCTCGCGCACGGCGTCGATGCGGATCTGGTCGCCGAGCGGCTCGAGCACGTAGAGGTCGGGGTGCGAGCGCCGCTCGACGCGCGGGTCGTTGCCGAGCAGCTCCGCGGCGAACGCGAGCGCCGTCGCGCGCTTGCCGACCCCGGCCGGCCCGTGGAAGAGGTACGCGTGCGCAAGCCCCTCCGCCAGGGCGGCCCGCAGGAGCCGCTTCGCCTCCTCCTGCTCAGGAACGCTGTCGAAGCTCGTCGAGCACCTCCCCCGCGATCTCCCGCGGCGCGCGCGTGCCGTCGATGGTCGTGATCCGCTGCGGAAAGTACTCGGCCAGCTCCCGATAGGCGACGTCCACGCGCTCGCGGAAGCCGTCGGCCTCCCGCTCGATCCGGTCGCCGTCCTCGCCGACCCGGCGCGTCGACTCCTCGGGGTCGACGAGCAGCAGGAACGTGCGATCCGGGAGCAGGCCGCGCACCGCCTGCAGGTTCAGCTCCAGCACACGCTCGAGGCCGAGCCCACGCGCGATGCCCTGGTAGGCGAGGGACGAGTCGAGATAGCGGTCGCTGATCACGTCGGCCCCACGCTCGAGGGCAGGGGCGATCACCTCGTCCACGAGCTGCGCGCGTGCCGCCGCGAACAGCGCCGTCTCCGCCCACGGCGAGACGTCGCCCTGGTGCAGCAGCAACTCGCGGATCCGCTCTCCGAGCTCGGTGCCGCCGGGCTCGCGCGTGGAGACCACGTCGCGGCCGTCCGCTCGCAGCGCCTCGGCGAGCAGCTGGGCCTGCGTCGACTTGCCGGAGCCGTCGAGGCCTTCGAAGGTGACGAACATGAGCGGCACCTAGGATATGAGGGAGTGCGGGCGATCGTCACAGGGGGCGCGGGGTTCATCGGCTCGCACGTCGTCGAGGCGCTGCTGGCGCGCGGCGACGAGGTCACGGTGGTGGACGACCTCTCCAGCGGCAAGCGCGAGAACGTCCCCGAGGGGGCGAGCCTCGTCGTGCGCGACATCCGCGAGGGGCTCACGGGCGTCTTCGAAGACGCACGGCCCGAGACGTGCTTCCACCTCGCGGCCCAGGTCGACGTGCGCGTCTCGGTCGAGCGGCCCGAGCACGACGCCTCCGTCAACGTGCTCGGGACGATCGCGGTGCTCGACGCTGCGCGGCCCCACGACGCGCAGGTCGTCTTCAGCTCCACCGGCGGCGCGATCTACGGCGAGTGCGACGGGCCTGCGAGCGAGGCCGCCGAGCGGCGGCCGCTCGCGCCCTACGGCGTCTCGAAGCTCGCTGGTGAGGAGTACCTCGCGGCCTATAACCGGCTCTACGGCTCACGCCACGTGTCGCTGCGCTACGGCAATGTCTACGGCCCGCGGCAGGACCCGCACGGCGAGGCAGGGGTGGTCGCGATCTTCCTCGGCAGGCTTGCCGAAGGTGAGGCGCCGCGGATCTTCGGCGACGGCACGCAGACGCGCGACTACGTCTACGCGGGCGACGTGGCGCAGGCGACGCTCGCCGCCGCCGACCAGTACCGCGGTGTCTTCAACGTCGGCACCGGCGTGGAGACGTCCGTGCGCGAGCTGTACGAGCTCTGTCGCCACGTGGCCGGCTCGTCGGTCCTGGCGCAGGAGGCGCCGGCCCGGCTCGGCGAGCTGCAGCGCAGCGTGCTCGACATCTCGCGGACGAAGCGCGACCTCGGGTGGCAGCCGGAGGTCGCGCTCGAGGACGGGCTAAGGCGCACCTGGGAGTCGATCTCCGGCTAGCAGGAGCGCAGCGCGCGGCGGCGAATCGGACGATCCGCCGTGGAGCACGTTCTTCAGAGCCCGTCCGGCCCGAGCGGCCACCAGCGCCACCCGTGGCGCACGATCGCGGTCGTCGCGGCGGGGATCGCGACCCTCGAGCTCGTCGGCCTGCTGATCGTCGCTATCGCGCTGCTCGCCAAGCCCATGCTGCACCGTGCGCAGAGCGAGGCCCGGGCTGCCGCGAGACCGGCGGCCAAGAAGCCCGCAGCGCCCAAGGTCGCGCCGCTGCTTCCGCGCCGCCTCGTCTCGGTGACGATCCTGAACGGCAACGGCGTCTCGGGCGCGGCAGCCGCCGAGGCCTCGCGCGTGCGCGTGCGCGGGTACAAGGTCGGCCAGGTCGGCAACGCGCCGCGCGGCGGCTACGGCCAGAGCGTGGTCATGTACCGGGCCGGCCGCCGCGGCGAGGCCTTGCGCCTGGCACGCGAGCTGCAGATTCGCCTCGTCTCCCCGCTCGACGGCCTGCGCCCGCGCGACCTGCGCGGCGCGAAGCTCGCGGTCGTCGTCGGCGGCTGAGAGCAAGTACCAGCCTGCTGCTTGCGCCAGAATCGGCGGCGTGATTCCCCGGACGTGGTCGCCCGATCCCGTGGCCCTCGCGGCTGCGGGCCTGGCACTCGCGCTCTACGCCCAGGCGTTCCTGCGGCTGCGACGGCGCGGGCGCGCGAGCCCGCTGAACGCGCTGCTCTACGTCGTGGGCGTCGCCGTGGGGACGCTCGCCGTCGTCTCGCCCCTCGACGAGCTCGCCGAGGAGACGCTGCTCTCGGCGCACATGGCGCAGCACCTGCTGCTCGGCGACCTGGCGCCGCTGCTGATCGTGCTCGGCCTGCGCGGCCCGATCGCGTTCTTCCTGCTGCCGCCGGCTGTGCTCCGCCCGCTCGCGCGCGCCGAACCGCTCCGCCGCCTGCTCGACGTGCTCCTCCGCCCGGCCGTCTCGCTCGGCGTCTGGGCGATCACACTTGCCGCGTGGCACCTGCCGCGGGCCTACGACGCGGCGCTCGCGCACCCGGCCCTCCACGCAGCCGAGCACGCGAGCCTCTTCCTCGGCGGCCTGCTGCTCTGGACGCAGATCGTCGACCCCACCCGCCGTCAACGCCTCACACCGGGTCGCCGCGCCGCCTTCGCGGCCACCGCGCTCTTCGGCGGGATGGTCCTGAGCGAGGTGCTGCTCGCCTCGGCGCCGCTCTACGCGCACTACGCAGACGCGACCGACCGGCCCTTCGGCCTCACCTACCGCACCGACCAGGACCGGGCGGCGCTGCTGATGATGGCCGAGCAGATCGCGACCCTCGGCCCCGCCGCGGCGCTCCTGCTGTGGAGCCACGTCGAGGCCGTCGAGCAGGAGCTCGCGGCCCAGCGCTGAGGCTAGCCGCCGCCCGTCGACTGCACGACGTAGGCGGCGACGTCCTTGATCTGCTGCTCGCTGAGCGTGTCCGCGAAGGGCGGCATCGTGCCCTTGCCGTGCGTGACGCGGTCGACGACGAGCGACAGGCTCGGCTTCTTCTCGTCCAGGTTCGGCCCGACGTTCCCGCTCGTGCCCGCCGCCGCGAGCGTGTGGCAGCCGCCGCAGCCGTTGCTGCTGAACACGGCCTTGCCCGCAGCCGGGTCGCCGCCGCCGAGCGACGAGCCGCTCCCCGACGTCGTCCCGGTGGTCGTGGTCGCGGTCGTGGTCGTGGTCGCGGTGGTCGGCGTCGTCCTAGAGGTCGCCCCGACCGTCACCGTCTTCGTCCCGTTGCCCGTCTCGTGGCCGACGACCCAGCCGACGAACGCCGCGACGGCCAGCAGTCCCAGCACGATCACGATCACGAGCGCCTCCGCTGCCGCGTCCGTCCAGCCCCGCTCGCGCCGCGGCGGCCGGCCGCCGCCGGCCCCACCGACGTCGGCGAGGCTCCGCGCCGAGCGCGTTGCTGGAGAGCGGCTTGCCATGCGGTGGAAGTGCCCGGAGGGGACCGCAATGACGACTGCGGTCCGGCTTAGGGGCCGGGCGATCATACAACCGTCCCCGCCTATCATCGGGGGCGTGCCCGGCGACCAGCGCAAGCAGGCCGAGATCGACTACCCGCACGCGGTCGGCGAGGAGGGGCGCGACTGGATCCGCTCGAAGCCGTTCGGCCACGACCCGCGGGAGACGGCGCGCCTCCTGATCGACTTCGGCTACGTGCTGCAGCTGCTCGACCTGCACGCGGGCGCGAGCCTCGTCGAGCTCGGCTGCGGCTCGGGCTGGATGACGCGGCTCGCGGCGCGGCACGGCGTGCAGGCCGAGGGCTACGACATCTCGCCGGAGATGATCGAGATCGCGCGCACCGAGGCCGAGCGCGAGCGGCTCGACGTCACCTTCGAGGCCGGCGACTACGAGCAGCTCGATCTCGGCCGTCGGTTCGACGCCTGCCTGCTCTACGACGCGCTGCACCACAGCGAGCGGCCCGAGCTCGTGCTGGCGGCGGCGAAGCGCGCGCTCAAGCCTGGCGGGCGGCTCCTGCTCGCCGAGCCGAACTGGAAGCAGCGCTTCCAGGGCCGTGGGGCGAGCGAGGCCTACGGGACGACCGAGCTCGGCTACAGCCCGCGGCGCCTGAAGCGGCTTCTGCGGGAGGCCGGCTTCGGCGACGTCCGCCGCTTCCACAACAACCGCAAGCGGCTCTTCTCGAACGCGCCCGCCGACACGGCGGCGCACCTGGCGGAGCCGTTCGTCTACCGGCTGCTCGCGCCCTTCTGGACGCAGATCTGGCTGCGCGCCCGGGCCGGCTGAGCGCCAGCCGACCCGGGCGCGCGAAGCCTAGTGCAGCGTGACCCGCACGACGCGACCCTGGCCGGCAGGGAAGCCGAACCCCTGCTCGGAGACGTAGAGCGCGCCGTCGGGCCCCGCAGTCATCCCCGTCGGGAAGATCAGGCCGGAGACGACCGTGTGGAGCTGGCCGTGCTTGCCGACGCGCACGATCGCGCCGGTGCCGGGCGTCGGCCCGCCGGGCGTCGTGCTCGACTCGAGGGCGTAGAGGCTGCCGCGCAGCATTGCGAGCCCGAGCAGCTGCTCCAGCCCCGTGGCGCGAAGACGGAGGTTCTGTCCGCTGAGCTTCCAGACGCTCTCGTTCGGCGTCGCCCCGTCAGGGGGGCCGAAGCCGCCGAGGTTCGCGATGAAGAACGCGGGATGACCGTGCCCGTGGCCGTTGTGACTCCAGCCGCGGCCGTGGTGGCCGTGACCGTGATCGTGGCCCGAGCCGTTCGGGATGATCGCCGTCGGCACGACGTGGCCGACCTTCGACGAGATGTCGAGGACGCGGCTGATCGACCCGTTCGGCGTGACGCGGTCGAGCTCACCGTGGTTCGAGTCCATCGGGTAGAGCGACCGGCCCAGGGAGGTCATGCTGTACCAGGTGCCGTCCGGCTCGAAGTCCTGGTCGTCCGGAACCGCGGGCGGATGCGTCGCGAGGAACGCGCTCAGGTTCGCGATCATCGTCCACGTGCCGTTCGAGTTGACCCGGAAGACGCCGTTCGGGACGTCAGGCACGCCGTGTGAGCAGCCTGCTCCTGCGAGGAGCCCGTACAGCGTGTGCCCGACGAACGCGACGCTCGAGACACCGGTCACGAGGCCGCCGAGCGCGGGTGCGGTCTGGCTCGAGGGCAGGCCGCTGACGACCGTGGAGACGGTGCCGCCGGAGCTGACCTTCGAGATCCGCCCGCCGAGCACCGGGTCGTTCGAGCTGCCGAAGTAGGGCGCGGCGGCCCCGTGCGCCTGCGGGCACGGGTCGCTCGCAGAGCTGTGCGAGCCGCCGAGTCCACCCTCGGCGACGTAGAGGTTCCGGCCGGGGCCGAAGGTCAGGCCGCGCGGGTTGTTGAACCCGGACGCGAACAGCGAGACGCCCGGAGGCCCGTGGTGCCCTCGCCCCGGGTTGTGCTTGGCGACGGCGGCGCCGCTGGCGACTGCGCCGAGGGTCAGCGCGACCGACAGGGCGATGGTGATCCGTCTCATGCTTCCCCCATCTTTCGACTACGGCGGTGGAGTCTAGACCTCGCTCAGCCGGCTGCCGCGCGAGCGCGCGCGAGCTCGCCCGTCACGAGCGGGTTCTCCGAGTCGAGCTGCACCGCGCGTTTCAGCGGCGGTAGCGCCCGGCCCCAGTCCTCCTGGCCCTCCTCGAAGCGGCCCAGCCAGTACCAGGAACGCCAGTTCAGCGGCTGCAGGCGCACCGCCTCGAGGTAGCGCGCCCGCGCCGCCTGGAAGTCGCCGAGCTGCTCGAGCGCGGCCGCCTGGACGAGCAGGGGATCGAGGGCGAGCGGGTTCAGCGAGCGGGCGTCGCGCGCATCGCGGTAGGCCCGCAACGGCCGCCCGTCCGCGATCGCCGAGCGCGCCGAGTCGGTCGCCCGCTCTGCGAACCACGGCGTCAGCAGCGAGAGCGCGACGACGACGGCCACGGCCGCCGGAACCGGCGACCAGACGAGACGCGGCTCGTCCCGCACCGCCGGGCCGCCGAGGAGCGCGCCCACGGAGAGGAGGAGCGGCGCCGTCACCGCGACGAAGTCCCAGTCGAAGTCGACGAGCGAGTGCAGGACGTACGCCGCCGCGAGCACCGCCAGCGCCACCGCCGCCGGCTCGCGCCCGCGCAGCCGCCGCGCGACTCCCACGCTCGCCGCCGCGATCGATAAGAGCGCGAGGAAGAAGCCGACGAGGCCGGTCTCCGAGAGGAACTGCAACGGCAGGTTGTGCGGCTCGGTGACGACGATCGTGTTCGTCCGCAGCAGCCGGTGCGTGAGCTCGAAGCTCCCCGCGCCCGTGCCGCGCCACGGCTGCCCCTCCCAGGCGCGCCAGGCCTCCTTCCACCAGAGCCAACGGCTCGACGAGCTCGCGTTCGCGAGATGCTGCGGCCCGCCCTGCAGCGACGCGTTCGTCGGCTGCGAGGCGAAGTCCCGGAACCACCCCTGCGGCTTCGTCTCCACCGCGAGCGCGACCAGTCCCACCGCCACGCCCAAGCAGAGCACGCCCAAAGCGACCCGCCCGACGAGCCGCCGCCGCGCGTCGGTGAGCGGCCGCCGCTCCTCCGCCAGCGAGCCGAGGTACGCGAGCGCGGCCACCGCCACCGCCGCGAGGCAGAAGACGAGCGCGAACCACGCTCCGTCGTGCGCGCGCAGCGAGTGCTCGGCGCGGTCGGTCGTCAATCCCGGTCGCGTGAACGCCCATGCCGCCACCCCGAGCCCGGCGCCGCCGCCCAGCAGCAGCGCCGCGGCGCTCTCCACCCGCGGGGAGCCGAGCACGAGCCAGAGCACGATCGCCGCCCCGGCCGCGAGCACGCCCCCGCGCGAGTAGGTCAGCAGCAGCCCGACGACGAGCGCGTAGATGTAGACCACGCCCGCGGCGCGCAGCCAGTGCCGGTGCTCGCGCCGCGCCGCCAGCCACACCGCGAGCGGCAGCGCCATCGCGAACAGCAGCCCGAGCGCGTTCCAGTAGCCGATCGGCGAGCTCAGCCGCGCGATCCGCCCCGACGAGCCAAGCGCGGGAACCGCCTTGCCGAGCAGCGCCCAGCCGAGCGGCAGGGCGAGCGCGCCCGCGAGCACGTACGCCCACTGCCGCACCCATGGTCCGAGCCACAGCCCCACCACCGCGAACGCGATGTAGACGAGCCCGCGGTTCAGGTAGGCCCACGAGCGGTCGGGCTGGATCGACCACAGCACCGAGATCCCGTTCCACGCGACGAAGGCGACCAGGAACACGAGCGCAACCACCGCCTCGCGCGGCAGCGCAGGCCGCGGAAGCCCGACCAGCGCGCCCGCGACGACCGCCGCCGAGAGCACCAGCGCCGCCAGCCCGAGCCAGGCCAGCCGGCCGCCGGAGGACCCTGCCGAGAAGAGCGCGGAGACTGCCACCAGGGTCCCGCCGGCGCCGAGCAGCAGCCAAGCCGCCCAGCGATCCAGCGCCCTGAGCATCAGCGCAGGAGGCTAACATCAGGGAACGCAGAATTCGTCGTTTACAAATTGCTTACGGGGGGATCACGACCGCCTCACGCGGAGTCGCGAAACTGCCTGTCGGTACCCCGCCAACTTGAGCATGCGCATTCGTCCAGCCACCACCATCATCGCCCTCGTCGCCCTGTTCGCAGGGCTGATGGCCGCGGCCGCGTCGCCCGCTGCCGCGGCGACGCCGTGCTGGAAGCGCGTGATCAACCAGTGGCTGAACAACCAGCCGATCAACACGCACTACAAGCCGCAGTGCTACCAGCAGGCGCTGAAGCACGTCCCGGAGGATCTTCGCGACTACTCCGACATCACCGACGCGATCTCGATCGCGCTGCAGGACGCGCTCCGGGGCGACAAGAGCGGCGGCGCGAACGGCGGCGGCACGCAGTCGAGCGGCGGAACCTCCTCGAAGGGAAACGGCACGTCGAACGCCGACGGGAAGCCGCGCAGCCTGCAGGGCGTCCCCGACCGGTCGTACTACCGCCGGGCGATCGACAACCTCGGCACGACGAGCGCCGACTCGCTCCCGATCCCGCTGCTCGTCCTCGCCGGCCTCGGCACCGCGCTGCTGCTGAGCGCCGCCGGGCTCGCCGCGCGCAAGCGCCTCAAGGCGCGTCCCCGCCCGCCGGCGGCCTAGCGAACCTCCTCCAGCGCGGGCCTCGTCGAGCCCTCGACGTCGGTGAAGAGGAAGGTGACGGTTCCGCCGGGGAGCTCGCCCGCAATCTTCCGTCAGGCCGCGGGTGGAAGCTCCTCGTCCTCGTAGATCCGCTCGCCGCGGTGCAGGCGCCGCGCGATCTCGTAGGTCTGCCGCTGCGAGCGCGCGGTCGAGGCGTGAGCGGCCAGGTAGCGCGCCGCCGCGAGCAGCGGCAGGCCGGCCTCCTCCGTGCCGTTCAAGAGCTCGTGCTGACTCACCCCGGCCTCGACGCACTGGATCGTGTGGAAGTTCCGGTCCTCGCGCAGCAGGCATGCGCCCAGCTCGGCCACCAGCCGCTCGGCCTCGCCGCCCGCCCCGAGGTAGGAGGCGACGAGCTGCCCGGCCTCGTCGACCTGCTGCTGGCGGTCGAGCAGCTCACGCAGACCTGCGAGCAGGGTCTCCGGCTCTCCGCCCTGCGGTTCCGGCAGCCGTGTGGCCGGCACGTTCAGGAAGCGGTCGAGGTAGACGCTCATCGCCGCGTCGAGCACACCGCGCACGAGCTCGGGCGAGGCCGAGCGGCGCAGGCCCTGCTCGACGGCGTTGGCGAAGGTGAAGGTGTGCAGCGCGGTGTCCCAGTCGCCGAACTCGTTGCTCGTCGGAAAGCGCGCGATCCGCGTGGCCGCCGCAAACGAGACCGCCGAGGCGAGCTCGACCTCCGTCGCGCCCTCGCGCAGCGCGCCGAGCAGCGCTTCCAGGATCTCGGAAGGGTCGTCCGAAAGCAGCGTCTCCACGAGCCGGGCGCGGCCGTCCCAGCTGCCGCGCGGCGACGCGAGCGCGCCCGGCAGCCGCTCGAACGTGTCCTCCAGCAGCGCGACCAGGTCGACCGGGTTGCGCCAGGCGTTGGCCTCCTCCATCCGCTCCGCGAAGGCGAGCTGTGCCGGCAGCGAGGCGAGCACAGCGTCCGCGCGCTCCCAGCCGGCAGTGTCGAGCGCCTCGAGCGCCTTGTTGACGAAGTCGAGCGTGTGCCCGCCGTCGAGGTAGCGGTGGTCGGTCGCGGCCGCGAAGAGCATGTCCGCGAGCTCGGCCTGCGAGGCCCCGGAGCGAACCGCCGAGACCAGTGCGCGCTCCGCGCCCTCGGCGTCCCGCACCTCGACGAAGCGGCGGAACCAGCGAGCGAGCCGCGCCGGCTCGACCTCGGCGCCCGGCAGAGGCTCGAGCGGGAAGCGCGGCTCCTCCCCGGCCGAGTCGGAGGCGACGTCGGCGAGGCCGTGGTAGAGAGCCGCGGCGCGCTCCTCGGCGTTGAGCCGCGGCACGAGGTTCATCAGGCACGTGAGCGTCGTCAAGCCGCGGAACCAGCCGCCGCCGCGCCGCTCGACGCCGAAGTCGAGCCCGGCGCGAAAGGCGTCCGCCCCGCTCGGGTCCGCGTCGGCCAGCACGATCGCCGCCTTCGCCACGACCAGCGCGATGTCGCGCTCGAGCCCGACCTGCAGACGCTTGCGCTGGTGCTCGACCGGGTCGCGCCGCGGCGTCACGTCCACGTAGATCTCGCCGTCCTCGACCTCGACCGGGAAGCGCCGCAGCTCGTCGGCCCACTGGTCGAAGGTGCCGCCGGTGCAGAGGTCGAAGCGCGCGTGGTGCCAGTGACAGGTGAGGATCCCGTCGGCGACCGAGCCGCGGTGGAGCGGGAAGCCCATGTGCGGGCAGCGGTTGTCGACGGCGTGCACCTCGCCGCCCTCGGAGAGCAGGCAGATCGTGTGCCCCTCGACGCCGACGACGAGGCGGCCCCTGGCCTCGAGCTCCTCCAGCGAGGCGGCCCGCTTGCGCCGCGCGGTCTCCACGACTGCCATCGTCCGGGAAGCCTAGAACCTCAACTATGGTTCAAGTCAAGTGGCAGTCGAAGAGCTGACGATCGGCGAGGTCTCGGCCCGCAGCGGGGTCGCCCCCTCGGCCCTGCGCTTCTACGAGCGGCGGGGCCTGATCGGCGCGCTGCGAACCGACGGCAACCAGCGCCGCTACGAGCGCGCCGTCCTCCGCCGGCTCGCCTTCATCCAGGCCGGCCGCGCGGCCGGGATCTCGCTCGAGCGGATCGGGGCCGCGCTCGCCACGCTGCCGTGCAACCGCACGCCAGGACGGCGCGACTGGGAGCGGCTCTCCAACCACTGGCGCGACGACCTCGACGCCCGGATCGTGACCCTCCAGGCCCTGCGCGAGCGCCTGACCACGTGCATCGGCTGCGGCTGCCTCTCGATCGACAAGTGCGAGCTGCTGAACGCCGACGACGAGGCCGCCGGGCTCGGCGCCGGCGCCCACTACCTCAGAGCCGACCGCGCGTCGTAGGCTTGGCCGGTGTCGATCTGCCCGAGTTGCGGCCGGGAGAACCCGGCCGGCTCTCGCTTCTGCAACGCCTGCGGTTCGCCGCTGCCCGAAGGGGAGGCCCCGGGGCGTGAGTACCGCAAGGTCGTAACCGTCCTCTTCTGTGACGTCGTGGGCTCGACGGCGATCGGCGAGGCGCTCGACCCCGAGGCGCTGCGGGCGCTGCTCGGCCGCTACTTCGACCAGATGAAGGCGATCGTCGAGCGCCACGGGGGAACGGTCGAGAAGTTCATCGGCGACGCGGTGATGGCGGTCTTCGGCGTCCCGCAGCTGCACGAGGACGACGCTCTCCGGGCCGTGCGGGCGGCGGTGGAGATGCGCGACGCCCTGCCGGAGCTCGGCGTGGAGGCGAGGATCGGCCTCAACACCGGCGAGGTCGTCGTCGGGACTGCCGACCGCCTGGCGACCGGCGACGCGGTCAACGTCGCCGCCCGGCTCGAGCAGGCGGCCGCCCGGGGCGAGATCCTGCTCGGTCCGGAGACGGCGCAGCTCGTGCGCGACGCCGTCGAGACGGCGCCCACCGAGCCGCTCGAGCTGAAGGGCAAGAGCGAGCCCCTCGTCGCCCAGCGCCTGCTCGCCCTGCACGAGGAGGCTCCCGCGTTCGAGCGCCGCCTCGACGCCCCGCTCGTCGGCCGCGAGCGGGAGCTGCGCCGCCTGCGGGAGGCGTTCGCCCAGGCAGCCGACGACCGCTCGTGCCAGCTGTTCACGATCCTGGGCGTGGCGGGCGTCGGCAAGTCGCGCCTGACGGCCGAGTTCGTGGACACGCTCGAGGACGCGACCGTCGTGCGCGGCCGCTGCCTGCCCTACGGCGAGGGCATCACCTACTGGCCGGTGATCGAGGTGCTGAAGCAGCTGCCGACCGCGGCCGAGCTCGGCCTCGAGCCGGCGGCCGTCGGGGCGATCGAGCAGCTGCTCGGCGAGGAACGGGCCCTCGGCTCGAGCGAGGAGATCCCGTGGGCGGTGCGCAAGCTGCTCGAGACCGCGGCCGAGACGTCGCCGGTCGTGGCCGTCTTCGACGACATCCACTGGGCGGAGCAGACCTTCCTCGACCTGCTCGAGCACGTGGCCGACCTCTCGCGCGCTGCGCCGCTCCTGATCCTGTGCCTGGCCCGGCCCGAGCTGCTCGAGCGGCGTTCGGGCTGGGGCGGCGGCAAGCTGAACGCGACCACCCTTCTGCTCGAGCCGCTCTCCTCGACGCAGACGGACGAGTTGCTGGAGCGGCTGCTCGGAGAGGGGACGCTCGCGCCCGACCTCCGGCAGCGGATCCGGGAAGCGGCCGAGGGGAACCCGCTCTTCGTCGAGGAGATGGTGGCGCTGGTCGAGGAGTCCGGCGACGGCCAGGTGTCGGTGCCGGGGACGATCCAGGCGCTGCTCGCGGCCAGGCTCGACCAGCTGGAGCCGGCCGAGCGCGGCGTGCTCGAGCGCGGGGCGATCGAGGGCAGGGTCTTCCACCGGGGTGCCGTGCAGGCGCTCGCGCCCGAGGAGACGCAGGTGCAGAGCTGCCTGAGCGGGCTGGTGCGCAAGGAGCTCGTCCGCCCCGAGAAGCCGCAGCTCCCTGGCGAAGACGCCTACCGCTTCCGCCACCTGCTGATCCGGGACGCCGCCTACGAGGCGCTGCCCAAGGCGACGCGCGGCGAGCTGCACGAGCGCTTCGCCGCCTGGCTGGAGGAGCACGGCGCGGAGCTCGTCGAGCTGGACGAGATCGTCGGCTACCACCTCGAACAGGCGCACCGCTACGGGGCGGAGCTCGGAAGCGCCGACGAGGAGCTGGGACGGCGCGCTTCTGCACGGCTGACCGCCGCGGGCCGCAGGTCGCTGAGGGTCGGGGACGCGGCCGGGGCCACGCACCTGCTGCGCCGGGCCGTCTCGCTGGCCGAGCCGAGCGGCCGCGTAGGCGTCGAGCTGCTGCTGGAGCTGGGCAAGGCCCTGCTCGACCGCGGCGACCTGCGCAACGCCGAGGCCCGCCAGGAGGAAGCGCTGGCCCTCGCCCGCACCCTCGACGACCGCGCGGTCGAGCTCCGCGCGCTGTGCGAGCTCACCGACCTGCGCACCATCACCAACCCCTCGGTCACGGCCGAGCACGCACTCGAGCTCGGGCGCGAGGCTCTGCGCGAGCTGGAGCCACTCGGGGACGAGCAGGCGCTGGGCGCCGCCTGGATCCTGATCGCGACGGCCGAGAACCTGCACGGCTCCTGGGCCGGGGTCGAGTCTGCGATGGAACACGTCGCCGAGCACGCCCGCCGCTCCGGCGAGCCCAGGCGGGAGACCGAGGCGCAGCTCTACCTGGGCCCGATCATCTTCTACGGGCCGACCCCGCTCTCGACCGGCCTCCCCCGCGTCGAGGCGATCCTCGAGAGCGTTCACGGCGACAAGTGGCGCGAGGCCTGGCTGTTGCGGCCGGTGGCGGGCTTCTACGCGATGCAGGGACGGTTCGACGAGGCGCGAGAGCTCCTCGCCCGCGCCCGCGCGAACCTGGAGGAGCTCGGCCGGCCGCTCGAGGCGAGCACGCTCGCCTTCTGGACCGGACGGCTCGAGCTGATGGCCGGCAACCCGGCCGTGGCCGAGCGGGATACGCGAGCGGCGTGCGAGAACTTCGAGGCGAGGGGCGAGACGGGCTGGCTCTCGACGATGGCCGCGATCCTCGCCGAGGCGCTCTACGTGCAGGGCCGCCTCGACGAGGCCGAGGCGGCGGCCCTGGTCGGCAAGGACCGGGCCACGAGCGACGACCACGACGCGCAGGCGCTCTGGCGCTGGGTTCAGGCCAAGGTCCTTGCGCGCCGCGGCCAGCTCGACGAGGCGGAGCGCCTCGCCCGGGAAGCCGTCGAGGTGATCGACCGCACCGACGAGGTGAACAACCAGGCGCAGGTGCGGACCGGGCTCGCGGAGGTGCTCCGGCTCGCACAGCGGCCCGGGGAGGCGATCGACGTGCTCGAGCAGGCCGTGAACCTGTACGAGCGGAAGGGCAATCTGGTGATGGCGGAGAAGACGCGCGCGCTGCTCGGCGAGCTCGGCGCAAGCGCCTCGCCGGAGACCTGATCTCAGCTGCCGGGGCTCGGCAGCGCCACGGGCTCGTCCCGTTGCTCGGCCTCGATCTGGATCCGAGGCAGCCACTCGAGCCAGTGCGGGAAGTACCAGTTCCAGCGGCCGAGCAGGCACATCGCCGCGGGCAGCAGCACCGAGCGGATGATCGTCGCGTCGATCAGCAGCGCGACCGCGATCCCGAAGCCCATCTGCTGGAACATGACGAGGTCGCCCATCGCGAAGCCGCCGAAGACGGCGACGATGATCAGCGCCGCGCCGGTGATCAGCCGCGCGGTCGAGGCGACGCCCCATTCGACCGCCTCCCGTGTCGAGCCGCTGACGTCGTAGCGCTCCTTGATCCGGCTGAGCAGGAAGACCTGGTAGTCCATCGAGAGCCCGAACAGAACCGAGAAGAGGAAGAGCGGCACCCACGCGTCGATCGCGTCCACCCGCTGGAAGCCGAGCAGGCCGCTGCCGATCCCGTGGCGGAAGACGAGCACGACGAGGCCGTAGGCCGCCCCGATCGAGAGCAGGTTGAGCACCAGCGACGTCGCCGCCACCACGATGGAGCGGAACGCGACGGTGAGCAGCACGAAGCTGAGCCCGAGCACGAACGCGAACACCAGCGGCAGCCAGGCGTTCATCGCGTCGATGTAGTCGACGTTGTCGGCGGTGTCGCCGCCGACGAGCACCTGCGCGTCGGTTCCGGCGAAGGCCTGCGGGATCATCTCCGCGCGGAGCCGCCGCACCGCGTCGAGCGCAGGCTTACCGGTCTTGTCGCCGCCGACCTCGACACCGATCGCAGCAACGGCTCGGGCCGGCCTGATGCGCAGGTCGCTGCGGCCGAAGGCCGGGTCGCGCGCCAGGCGCCGGCGCAGGTCGGCGATCGCCGCGCGGAGCCGCGGCGAGTGAAGGTCGCCGCTGATCGTGATCAGCGCCGGGCTCGCGCTCGCCTGCGGGAAGTCGCGCGCGAGCGCCTCGTAGCCGTGCTTCGACTCGAGCCGGTTCGGCAGGGTGCTGACGCCGCTCGCCCCGAGGTTGAGACCGTAGGTGGGCACCGCCGCGGAGATCAGCAGCGCCGCGAACGCGACGAGGTAGACCACGGGCCGCCGCATCACGCCCCGCACGACGGCACCCCAGAAGCGGCCTTCCCCGCCGCTGCCGATGCTGCGCCCGACGTACGGCAACCGAAGTGCGTTGACGCGGTCGCCGAGCAGGCCGAGCAGCGCGGGCAGCAGCGTCAGCGCGGCGACCACCGAGACGATCCCGACCATGATCGCCCCCACGGCGAGGCTCTTCATGACGTTCGAGGGGACCAGCAGCATCCCGGTCAACGCGATCACGAAGACCGACCCGCTGAACAGCACCGCGCGGCTCGCGGTTGCGCTCGCGGCGGCGACCGCGTCAAGCTCGGCCAGGCCCCGCGCGCGCTCCTCGCGGTAGCGGGAGACGACGAACAGCGAGTAGTCGATCCCGAGCGCGAGGCCCATCCCCGTGAGCATGTTCACGACGAAGACCGAGAGCGTGAACGCCGCCGCCACCGGCCCGCAGAGCCCCAGCGCGACGACGATCGCGATCATCGCCATCGCGAGCGGGATCACCCCGGCGACGACCGCGCCGAAGACGAGCAGCAGGATGATCAGCGCGGCCGGGAGGCCGAACTGGAGCTCGCCCGACTTGAGGTCGTGCTGCGAGAGGTCGTTGAAGTCGTGGTCGAGCGTCCCCTGGCCCGTCATCGCGACGCTGAAGCCGTCCTGCCCGTTGGCCCGCTCGACGATCGGCAGCAGCGGGTCGACGTCCGCCTTGCGCTGAATCCCGATCAGCACCGCGTGGAGGTCCTTGGAGACGGCCAGCACGGACGCGCGGGAGACGGCGCCCGTCGCCCGGGCCTGGTCGAGCAGGCGAACGCCGAACCGCCTGAACGCCGGCTCCTTCGCGGTCAGCGTCGGCGAGCGCACGACGACCAGCTCGTCGACCCCGTTCTTGTCCGGCGGGAAGCGGTCGAAGAAGAGGCGCTCCGCCCGCGCCGACTCCGGGCTCCCGGTGACGTGCCCGTTCGTGGTCAGGTTGCCCGGCAGCAGCGCTACCGCCAGCCCGAGCGCGACGACGATCGCGCCGACCCAGGCGAGGATCGTCCGCCAGGGATGGCGGCTCGACCAGCGCCCCAGCCGCTCGGTCACGCCCATCGTCAGGCGAGGGTAAGCCTGGCGCTCCGGAAGCGCAAACGGCGCGACTCGTCAGCGCCGCGTCTGCGTTCCGTTGGCGTTCGCCCGGGGGGCCGCTCACGGCGGGCGGCCCGGTCTTTGTGAGGCCGGTCCGGCGATCCGTCCGAGCGCGTCTCTAGATTCATCGGTCCGCTCGAGCCGCGGCAGGCACGCCGACCCGGGCGCTCATCAATACCATTCGGTAGGCACCAGGGAGGTCGGGAAAATGGCGTCAGCAAAGCAGTTGGAGACCGTCGAAATCGCGGACGAGCAGCTCGGGAACACGGTCGTCGAGGAGTCGGCCGGTCTCGGCGTGCGCCGCTTCTTCACGATCCCCGGCCGCGATCCCTTCGACGAGATCGAGTGGGAGACGCGCGACGCCCTGATCCCAGGCAAGGACGGCCCCGCCTTCGAGCAGAAGAGCGTCGAGTTCCCGAAGTTCTGGTCGCAGACGGCGACGAACATCGTCGCGCAGAAGTACTTCCGCGGCCGCATGTCCTCGCCCGAGCGCGAGCAGAGCGTCAAGCAGATGATCGGCCGCGTCGTCTCGACGATCGGCGCCTGGGGCCGCGAGGGCAACTACTTCGCCGACGAGGAGGAGGCCGAGACCTTCGAGGCCGAGCTGAAGGCGCTGCTCGTCAACCAGTACGTCGCCTTCAACTCGCCGGTCTGGTTCAACGTCGGCTTCGAGGAAAAGCCCCAGTGCAGCGCCTGCTTCATCCTCTCGATCGACGACTCGATGGAGTCGATCCTCGACTGGATCCGCCGCGAGGGCGTCATCTTCCGCGGCGGCTCGGGCTCGGGCGTCAACCTCTCGAAGCTGCGCTCCTCGAAGGAGCAGCTCTCCAAGGGCGGCTACGCCTCCGGCCCGGTCTCGTTCATGCGCGGCGCCGACGCCTCGGCGGGGACGATCAAGTCCGGCGGCAAGACGCGACGCGCGGCCAAGATGGTCGTGCTCGACGTCGACCACCCGGACATCGAGCAGTTCATCTGGTGCAAGGCCCATGAGGAGGAGAAGGCGCGCGTCCTCGAGCAGGCCGGCTACGACATGTCCCTGAACTCGGAGGACTGGGCCTCGATCCAGTACCAGAACGCGAACAACTCGGTCCGCGTCACCGACGGCTTCATGGAGGCCGCCGACGCGGACGCCGACTGGAACCTGACCGCCCGCACCGACGGCGCCGTCGTCGACACGGTCAAGGCGAAGGAGCTTCTGCGTCAGATCGCGGAGGCAGCCTGGAAGTCGGCCGACCCGGGCGTGCAGTACGACACGACGATCAACAAGTGGCACACGCTTCCGAACACCGGCCGCATCAACGCCTCCAACCCGTGCTCGGAGTACATGTCGATCGACGACTCCGCCTGCAACCTGGCCTCGCTGAACCTGCTCAAGTTCCGCCGCGAGGACGGCGAGCTCGATGTCGACGCGTTCGAGCACGCGGTCGACGTCACCTTCCTCGCGCAGGAGATCCTCGTCGGCTACTCGTCGTACCCGACGCCCGAGATCGAGCGCAACGCGAAGGCCTACCGCCAGCTCGGCCTCGGGTACGCGAACCTCGGCGCGCTGCTGATGGCGCGCGGGCTGCCCTACGACTCCGACGAGGGCCGCGCCTACGCGGCCGCGATCACGGCGCTGATGACCGGCCGCGCCTACCGCAAGTCGGCCGAGATCGCGGCGCGCATGGGCCCGTTCGCCGGCTACCGGCCGAACGCCGGCGCGATGATCGGCGTGATGTCGATGCACCGCGCGGCGGTGGGCAACATCGAGCACACCGAGTCGGTGCCGAAGGACCTGCTCGGCGCGTGCCGCAAGGCCTGGGACGAGGCGCTCAACCTCGGCGAGGTGCACGGCTACCGCAATGCGCAGGCGACCGTGCTCGCGCCCACCGGGACGATCAGCTTCATGATGGATTGCGACACGACCGGGGTCGAGCCCGACTTCTCGCTCGTCAAGTCGAAGAAGCTCGTCGGCGGCGGCGAGATCACGATCCCGAACAAGACCGTGCCGATGGCGCTCGAGAAGCTGGGCTATGCGCCGTCCGAGGTCGAGGAGGTCGTCGCGTTCGTGGACGAGCGCAACACCGTAGTCAGCGCGCCGTACGTGAAGCCGGAGCACTACCCGGTCTTCGACTGCGCGATCGGCGAGCGGGCGATCCACTACACCGGCCACGTGAAGATGATGGGCGCGGTGCAGCCGTTCATCTCGGGCGCGATCTCGAAGACGGTCAACCTGCCCGAGACGGTCTCGGTGGACGAGGTCTCCGGCCTGCTGCTCGACGCCTGGAAGCTCGGCGTCAAGGCGATCGCGATCTACCGCGACAACTGCAAGGTCGCCCAGCCGCTGTCGGGGCGCAAGGACGGCGAGGCCGCGCAGCTCGAGGCGACGCCGCCCGTGCCGCTGACGCAACGCCGCCGGCTACCGGAGGACCGCGTCGAGGTCGGCCGCAAGTTCCGGGTCGGCGACTACGAGGGCTACATCCACGTCGGCCTCTACGAGGACGGCACGCCGGGCGACATCTTCGTCGACATCGCCAAGGACGGGACGACGATCGCCGGCCTGATGAACTCGCTCTGCATCGCCGTGTCGATGGGCCTGCAGTACGGCGTCCCGCCGGAGGTCTACGTCTCGAAGCTGACCCACATGCGCTTCGAGCCGAGCGGGATGACGAACGACGCCGACATCCGCATCGCGAAGTCGATCGTCGACTACGTCTTCCGCTGGTTCGGCAAGAAGTTCCTGACCACGGAGCAGCAGGAGGCCGCGGGGATCCTCTCGGCCGAGGTACGCGCCCGCCTGGCGCAGAGTTACGCCGAGGGCGGCGCCGCTGCGACGGCGGAGGCTCCTGCCGAGGCGGCCTCTCCGGGTCAGACCGCCCTCTTCAACAACTGGGAGGACGCGGTCGAGTGCGCCAAGTGCGGCGGGCGGATGGTCAGGACGGGCAGCTGCTACACGTGCCGCGATTGCGGGACTAACACCGGCTGCAGCTGAGCTGAGCTAGCCGGCGCCTACTAGGGGGACGGACTGGTCGCCGCGGCGGTGGCAGCGACTCCGTCCGCCACCCGGAGTTCCGGCTCGAAGGGTACGTCGGCAGTGTCCGCTCCCTGTCTCGAGGGGAAGAGCGCTTGGGCGACCTGGATCGTGCTCTCGCACGTTCGCAGCAACGACTCGGCCACACCCTCCGGCAGCACGGCCGCCACGACCTCCGACGTGCGGTCCGGGGCGTCGTACGCGACCGGGGGCGCCGCGAAGGGATACATCCGCCTCAGCGAGTCCACGAAACCGTGGACGAGATAGGCGTCGTCGAGCATCCCGACTGTGCCGTAGGACGCTTCGGGCAGGAGGTCCTCCTCGTCGAAGACGTAGGCGAGGATCGTGCCGGTCGCGAACGCGACCGCCCGACCGCAGTGGGGATCCTTCGACATGCCGAGTGCCGTAGCGAGCGCCTCAGGCACCGTGCGGAGGTACCGCTCGAGCACACCCGCCAGCTGGTCCACGTCCTCGCTCGCCACGTCTCCCGCGTACCTGCGCAACGCAGCCCCGATCTCGTCGGCGGCGATCCCCTTGTCGAACCCGAGCCTGAGGAGACCAATCATCAGTGCTGCCCGAACATTGCCTCGACGGCGCCCCTACCGATCCCCGCCCCCAGCTTCCCCACGACGTCGCCGAAGCCCTTGCTGAGGGTCTGCTCCGAGGCGCCCGGCTGTGCCTCGACGACCGGCGCGTAGGTGTAACCCGGCTGCGGCATCGGACTCACTCCCGGGAGGTAGAGGTACTGGGTGTGGAAGAAGGGACAGGTAAAGACCGGCGGAAGCGGGCCGCACAGCGGGCAAGTCGGGCCCATGGCGGTCGCCTCGACGAGCGCGGTCGGGTGCGGCATGAACCGGCCGGAGCAGTTGAGCGGCGCCGTGTAGCCGCAAAACGCGCACCTTGCGTAGAGCATGGTCGCTCCTTGTTGACGGCGAGGGCATGCTACTACCAAGTCCGGTTACGAGCTCGCCGAGATCGAGGTCGTCGACGGGCCTGCAGTACGGCGTCCCGCCGGAGGTCTATCCGCTGGTTCGGCAAGCAGTTCCTGACCACGGAGCACCAGGAGGCCGCGGGAATCCTCTCGACCGAGGTGCGGGCGCGGTTGGCTCCGACTACCTGAGGACGCGGCGCGCCCCTGCGAACTCCGGCTGGAGCTGCGCCAGGGGCACGTAGTGAACGCGCTCGCCCGTCTGCGGGGCCGAGATCGCGGCGTTCTTCGAGACCACGAGCTGGACGTGTCCACCGCCCTCGGTGAGGAGCAGGTCACCGGGCCGCAGCCGCGCGAAGCGGACCGGCCGGCCGGCGCGCAGCTGATCCCAGCTCGAGCGCGGAATCTTCCATCCGATCGAGTGGTAGGCCGCATAGACAAGGCCCGAGCAATCGAAGCCCGTGCGTCGCGAGGTCCCGCCCCAGCTATAGGAGACGCCGACCTGGTGACGGGCATAGGCAACGACCTTCCGAGCGAGCTTCTGCACACGTGACGCGTGACCTCTCTTGGAGCTCCCGGACGGCCAGTGCACCGCCGCCAGGGCGGTTTCGGCCCAACCGGCGGCGATGGTCGCGAGCAGCACGAGCACGAGCAGCGGGCGGCGCATCGGGCCTACATCGGCGGCCCTCGCTCGTCCTCAAGCAGGCATCCCTCGTTCGAGGGATCGCCGCTGTCGCCCTCACCTCACCGAGGGGCTTGGCGCCGCAGGCGAATCAGTTGAACCGGCAGTACGGCCACGCACGCAAGCTCGCGGACCGCGAGCCGCACGGGAGCCCGGCCGGTGGGCGAGGAGCTCCGCACGCGAACGTCGCGCAGGAGCGCCCGGACGAGGGTTCGCGCGCGGAAGGCGTGCCAGCGAGAGGTGACAACCACCACCTCGTCTGCGGCGAGGCTCCGCGCGGTCTCGGCGACTCTCCGAGCGTTTTCCTCCGTGTGTCGCGCCGTCGGGTCGGCGATCAGCCGTACGCCTGGGCCGTCCCAGGCCTCGCGCATCAGCTCGGCCTCTCCGGCGCCGTCTCGCCGCGCCCAGCCGGAGAGGAGGACGGTGTCGCCCTCGCCGGCCAGCTGCTCTGCGTGTTGCAGCCGAGCCGCGCAGATGGCGTGGAGCCCGTCCGCGCGGCGGGCCGAGTACCCGAGCACGGCGATCAGGCGCCCGCTCACGAGCGCCGTCGCCAGCGGTCGAGCGCCAGCAGCGTCCCCGCGATCGTGAGCACGACCATCAGCGCCTTCTTGCCCTGGAGCTTCGATTCGCCGCTCGCGCGCGGGCGCATGTCGACCGGGACCTCGTCGACCCGAATCCTTTCCTCCTGCAACCGCAGGAGCGCCTGCACCTCCGGCGCTTCGCTCGTGTAGGGACGCGCCAGGATCGGGAGCGCCTTCGCGTTCGCCGCGTACATGCCGCTCGTGGCGTCGAGGAACGGCCGCCGCAGGGCGACCTTCATCGAGCGCCGCAGCACTGCCGTGCCGAAGCGGCGCGCGGCGGTCGGCTTGTACCGGTACGCGGCGAAGCCGTCGCCGCTGGCGAAGCGCGAGCCGACCGCCACGTCGCAGACGCCCGAGCGGACGCGCTCCAACAGGCGGGCCAGCTCGGTGACAGGATGCTGGCCGTCCGCGTCGACGCGGCCGCAGAACGCGTAGCCGTGCTCGGCGGCGTAGCCGTAGCCGGCCGCGATCCCGGCCGGCAGGCCGCGGTTGGCGCCGAAGGAGATCACCTCGGCACCGCGGCCGCGGGCGACCTCGGCCGTGCCGTCGGTCGAACCGTCGTCGACGACGAGCACGTCGGCCTGCGGAAGCACCAGCGCCAGCTCGTCGAGCACGGCCGGCAGGTTGTCCTCCTCGTTCCAGGCCGGGACGAAGACGAGGGTGTCGCTCAGGCCGGGCACTCGGTCAGCGTAGCGCCGAGCCGGCCTCGAAATCGCCCTCCCCGAGCGCGTGCAGGAGCGCGATGTTCGCGGCGACCACGGCTGCGAAGGCGATCCCCAGCACCACGTGCCCGGACACGGCGAGGGCGACCGCCGCCAGGCCGAAGAACGCGACCTCGAGCAGCAGGCGCCAGACGCCTCGCAGATGGTACGGCGCCTTCGGCGATCCGAAGAGGCCCCAGACGATCGCCGCGGCGAGCGGAGCCGCGATCGCGAGGGCGACGTGCGCGAAGGAGCTCGACCCGGTGCCGTAGCCCCAGAACCCGTACGCGGCCAGCGCGCCGAGCTCGAGCAGGAACTGCAGCGTGAGGCTCGCGGCCTTCATTCGGCCAGCTCGAGCAGTGCCTCGACCGTCGCCCAGTTCCGCGAGGTCGCGGTGACGCCGAGGTTTTTGCCGGCGAGCTTCGTCCAGAGCTTCGAGCGGGCGATCGTCTTCGGGTGCCACGCGTAGACCTCGCGGCCCGCGGCGACGACTCGCTCCTCCGCCGCGGCGGCCTCTTGGAGCTCGTGCACGACCTTGGCCGGCAGCTTCGCCGAGAGGAAGGTCACCTGGTAGCGCTTCGGCTCCTTCGCCACCTTGCCGAGCGGGTTGCGCTTCACGACTGCGGCGAGCTCGGCGCGCGTCCGCAAGACGACCGCGATCTCGAGCCCGAAGCGCTCCGCGATCAGCTGTTCGACCTTCCGTCGCACGCTCTCGGGCTTGGCGGCGCTCTCGAGGACGACGTTGCCGCTCTGGAGGTACGTCTTCACGTCCTTGAAGCCGGCCTCCTCGAGCGCCTCCCGCAGCTCGGGCATCGAGATCCGGTTGCGGGGGCCGATGTTGATCCCGCGGAGAAAGACGATGTGCCGAGCCATGCGGGGAATGCGATCAGCGCGACCGTCTGAAGCTCACCACGAGCGTCTCCTCGACCCCTGGAAGCAGACCGTTGTCGCGCGCAACGGCGTGGCAGTTCGTCCGGGCCCTCGAGAGGATGACGCCGGGCGGGGCGCAGCGGAGCGTGACGTCGAGGTCAGGGTTGAGGAAGTTGATCACGTACCGCGGGAAGGGCAGGTCGACGTCCGTACGGCACCGGTAGGCCGGGAGGCTCGAGTGTGCTCGCGCCGAGATGCTCATCGTGACGTTCCCGCGGTAGTGGCGTGTGTCTCTGACCGAGTAGAGCCAGGTGCTGAACAGCGGCGTCGAGAACGTGCCGCAACCCTTGGGCGCCAACGTCGCCGGCGGCTCGTCGCAGTTCTGGTACGTGCCGGAGAGCGAGCGCGTCCACTGGGCAGGCGTAGCCACCTTCAGCGGGGCGAAGTCGTTGGAGCCGAGCTTGCTCCCGTTGGCGAAATACCGGCGCGCCAAGACGAGCGTGGTGATCCTCGGGCCTCTGCCGATCCCCGGGATCAGCGTCTCGAGTACGAACGCCCTGACGTTTCGACGTGTCCGGTAGATAACCGTCTCCGAGGACTGGGCGCGGAGAAACTGCGTCCCGCTCAAGCCACACATGCCCTCCGCGTTCGCAGACCAATGCATCGAGTAGGTGCCTCGCACCGAGACCTGGAACCAGCCGCCGTTGATGACCCGGAGGATCGGCGGCCTCGTCCCGACCGCGGCGCCGGCCAGAGCGAGCACTCCGACGGCGGCGAGGGCCGCCGCGCCACATCGCTTCACGACGTGATTCTGTGCCGCGCCGGGGTGGCGTGCAAGTCCCGGGCGCGGGGCCGGTTACCGTGCGCGAAGCCGCGGATGCCTTCGGGCTGCTCAGCGGCGACCTCGACGCGGTCGACGCGCCCTGATGACCGGATGCTCGCCGGCAACCACCTGCGCATGAAAGCGCGAAGCCCCGCACCGGGCGGGGCTTCGCGAAGGTCAGGCGGGCCCGGGAGCTAGAAGCTCTCGTCGTGCCGCGGAGTGCCGTGCCCGCCGTAGTACGTGCCGAGCTCGTCGCGGTAGCCCTGCTCGCGGTACCGCTGCTCGTCGAACTCCGGCGCGTTCTTGATCTCGTCCTTCGTCCGGCTGACGAAGATCGTCTCGGTGTCCGGGTCGAGGTCGCGGATCAGGCCCGCCGGGATCATGACCTTCTTGCCGAAGATCCAGGGACCGGTGTCGACGACGACGAAGCTGCCGCCGACCTCGTGTGTCGCCTCGTCCACCTTGCCGATGTCGCCGTCGGTGGCCTCGACCTTGAAGCCGCTCAGATCGATGTTCGTTGCCGCGTTCGTGAAGTTCCACATCTCGATGGTCGCCATGACCACACCCCCCTTGAGGCCGCTGGCCTCGTCGCTTTCGTTCTCGAGTACCCCTCTCTACCCGTGAGACCCCGCGCCAAACTCGAGCAGAAACCGTTGTTTTGCAGGGAGGTTTTGAGCCTTCTCGACTAGTCCCGGCGCGTCCCACGCCACGGCCCGGGCACGAAATCGAGCACGACGTTCACGGCCCAGACGATGAGCGTCGCCCAGAACAGCGACCTCAGGCCGTGGATGTCGAAGCCGTCGACGAACAGCTCGGTCAGCCAGAGCATCAGCATCGAGACGCCGAACCAGATCAGGCCGAGCGTGATGAACGCGAGCGGCAGTGTCAGCAGGCGCAGGACGGGCTTGAGGATCGTGTTCAGGATCCCGAACAGCAGCGCGGCCCTGATCAGGTCCCCGGCCGAGTCGACCTCGACGCCGCTCAGGATCGCAGTGACGATCGCCAGCACGACGGCGTTCGCGACCCACGAGAGCAGGAGCTGCTTGACGAGGCGAATCATCTTGGCTTTGAAGGCGATTCGCGGCCGATGGCCGAAAGCCTACGCCGGGCGTAGGCTGGAGCCGTGGACGACGGAGGCCCGACGACGCTGGCGCTGCTGCAGCCGACGCGGCGGCGGGTGTGGGAGCTCCACCACGGTGACGAGAAGGTCGCCGAGCTGCGGCTCCCGGCGGCCAGGCGCGGCGGACGGGCGCAGGCGGGCGGGCGCGAGCTGGAGATCCAGGTCCACGGCCTGTTCAAGCAGGAGCACGTGCTCGTGGACGCGTCCGGCGGCGAGGAGGTCGCGCGCGTGCGCGGGCGCACGGTCGACCTTCGCGGCGTCGAACGAGCAGAGTGGCGCTCGCTCGGCCGCGGCGCCGGTTACGGCCTCGTCGGCCCGGACGGCGAGCCGTGGCTGCGCGCGAAGGCGAAGAGCGGCACCTTCCCACGACGGGCCAGATCGAGGTTGCGGCCGGGCACGACGTGGCGGTCACGGCGCTGCTCGCGGCGTACCTGCTGATCCGCAAGCTCGAAGACGAGGCGGCCGCCACCGCGGCGACCGTCGCGGCAACCTAGCGGGCAGCGAAGCCGCGGAGCCCCTCCGGCTGCTCGTCGGCGACCTCGACCCGCTCCACGTACGCGCTGCGCGGGCCCTCTTCGCAGAGCCGCGTCAGCGACTCGACGGCCTCCGGCGCTCCCTCGAACACGACCTCGACCGTCCCGTCGGCGCGATTCGCCGCCCAACCGGAGACGCCGCGCAGCTCGGCGGCCCGCGCGAGGGAGTACCGGAAGCCGACTCCCTGCACGCGGCCGTGCACGATCACTCGGCGGCGAATCACCGCGGCAGCGTAGTTAGCATCGCTTGCGCATGGATGCCGTCGCCGCGCCCGCCGGGGAGGTCACGCCCGAGCTCACGATGCAGCTCCTACGGCCGGGCGAGGTTGCGCTCTCGCCCGACGGGTCGCGGATCGCCTTCGCCGTCGCGGCGTCGTTCCGCGAGCGGGGAAAGCCGATCGAGACGCGCCTCTGGGTCGGCGAGGTGGGCGGCGACCTGCAGCCGGGCGAGGCCGGCTCGCTCCCGCGCTTCTCGCCGGACGGCTCGCGACTCGCCTACGCCTCCGACCACGGCCACGAGGGGCGGCTCTCGCTCTGGGTCGACGACCGCGAGCTCGGCGAGATCCCGGGCTCGGTCGAGGAGATCCGCTGGTCACCCGACGGCGCGCAGCTGCTCGTGCTCGCGGCCGACATCGGCGCCGACCGGGCCGGCGTCGAGTCGGCGACGAAGATCGCGCAGGCCGGCGCGGAGGCGGTGGACCCGAAGGTCTTCCGGCCCGCGCGGTTCTGGCGGCGGCTGTGGCTCGTCGACGCGGCGACCAGCGATACACGCGACGTCACGCCGGAGCAGACAAACGTCTTCGAGTTCGGCTGGGCCGGCGACAAGGTCGCGGCGGTCTGCACCGAGGAGCCGTCGGAGAGCGCCTGGTACGACGCGTGGGTCGGCCTGATCGACGTCGACGCGCGCACGGTCGAGCGCCTGCACGCGCCGAAGTGGCAGCTGCAGTCGCCGCGGATCTCGCCGGGTGGGCGCGTCGCCTTCGTCGAGGGCTTCTCGTCCGACCGCGGCACGCTCGCCGGGACGGTGCACCTGGTCGGCCACGGCCCGGTCGCGCCCGAGCTGCACGCGGCCCGGATCGACTTCGCCGACGAGGACACGCTCTGGGTCGCGGGGTTTCGGGGCGCCGGCACCTTCGCCGGCCGCCTCTCGCTCGACGGCTCCTACGAGGAGCTTGCCGGGGGCGACGTCACCCTCGGCCCGCGCTACTCGCCCGCGGTCGCCGCGAGCGCCGACGGAGCGCGTGTCGCCACCGCGTGGGAGAGTGCCGACGAACCGCTCGAGATCGTCCTCTTCGAGGACGGCGAGCGGCGGACGCTGACGAGCCTGAACGCCGAGCTCGCGCCGAAGCTCGCCACGGTCGAGTGGCGCGCCCACCGCTGGGAGTCGTTCGACGGGCTCCAGATCGAAGGCCTGCTGGCGCTCCCGGGCGACCGCGATGACGGGCCGCTGCCGCTCGTGGTGGACGTTCACGGCGGGCCCACCGGCTCCTGGTCGTGGCAGTTCGCGCCGGGCCAGGGGTTCCCGCAGCTGCTGACCGGCGCCGGGTACGCCGTGCTCCTGCCGAACGTCCGCGGCAGCGTCGGCAGGGGGCCGGAGTTCGCGGAGGCGAACCTCGGCGACATGGGCGGCGGCGACCTCCAGGACCTCCTCACCGGGGTCGACGCGCTCGTCCGCGAGGGGATCGTCGACCACGGGCGCGTGGCGATCACCGGCGGCAGCTACGGCGGCTTCATGGCCTGCTGGGCCCCGACGCAGACCGACCGCTTCGCCGCGGCGATGCCGATGGCGGTCGTCACCGACTGGGTCAGCTTCCACGCCACGACCAACATCGGGCAGTTCGACCGGCTCTATCTACAGGCCGACCCGTACGACGCGCAGGGCGACTACACGGCGCGCTCGCCCGTCTACCACGTGAAGGAGTGCAAGACGCCGACACTGATCCTCCACGGCGAGGACGACCTCTGCACGCCGCTCTCGCAGGCGGTCGAGTACTACAACGCGCTCGTCGAGGCGGGCTGCGAGACGGAGCTCGTCGTCTACCCGCGCGAGGGCCACGGCTGGACCGAGCGCGAGCATCAGATCGACGCGTGGAAGCGGATCCACGACTGGCTCTCGCGGCACGTCTAGGTAGTTGGCGACCCGAGCGAAATCCGCGGCGATATTCGCTTGCGACTTCCGTCTCACGCCGGTATTGTCTCGCACCTATTAACGGCGAAAGGAGGTAGAGACATGAGTGGTCACTTCGCGGCGAATCGCCGAATCGTCCTTTCCGCGACGGCGACCGCGTTCGCCTTCGCGGCGTTCGGCGACGGCGGTCTCAACCTTCGGGAAGTCCTCGACTGGAGGCGCTCCGGCTAGGCAAAGCATCAGAGCGACGTCCATCGAGGGCGACCCCCAGGGGTCGCCTTCGTCGTTTCTGAGGCGAAAACCGCCGCCGGAGTCACCAGAAAGGAGCAGCGGCATGTTGCTCGGTACAACGACATAGGCCCAGTCGATCCCGACTTGGAGCAGCGGCTACCCGATCATTCGGCTGCAAAAATGAGCGCGACAATGTAGCGCCCGCGATAGCATGCCCTTTTTCGGAAGCCGCACGTAATACCTCCTCTCTGCCGGGACTCGACTTGGGATCGTCGAGACCAGAGGCGAAAGGAGGTGAACGAGGTGTTCTATTACGATTCCGACTTCCACCGTCAGCGGCAGCGCGAACGGATGGCGGAGATCCGGGACGAGTACCGGCGCGTCCAGGCGGCGAGCGGGCAAAGGGCGAGCGCCCGGATTGCACGCTATGCACGGTCGGTGTGGTCGCAGGTGCGGGTCATCCCCCGGCGCGCACCCGTCTTCCGCGCATGAAGGTGGCGCCTGCCGGCCAGAGCCGCGCGTCTCACCCGGGAGCGGGATCCCGAGGCGCGCGGCTCTGTGCGTGTGGTCAGCCGGCGGCGTGACACGGGCCGTGCTCCCAGACGCCGACCAGTTGCCGGCGGGACGCGGAGAAGCCAACCCAGAGGTCGACTCACGCTGGCGTTCTCTCAGCCGGAGCCTGCGCGTAGCGCAACGAAGGCCGCGACGTCCTCGATCTGCTTGACGCTCAACCGGTCGCCGAACGAGGGCATCCCGCCCCCACCGGAGCGCACCTTGGACGCAGCGGTGTCGAAGTCCGGCCTCGCCGAGTCGAGGTTCGGGCCGATCTGGCCGCTCGCAGCGGCGGCCTTCAGCGTGTGGCACGACCCGCAGCCGGCGGTCTTGAAGACCGCCGCGCCGGCCACGGGGTCGGCGCCCGCCGGGAGCACCTCGTGCTTGACGTGCCGCGCCGGCGAGGCCGTGTTCTGGCTGTAGAGCCAGAGCGCGCTCGTCCACCAGACGGCGATCAGGAGCGCGAACAGCAGCCCGCCGGCGAGCGGGAGCACGAGACGCGGGAAGCGGTGGAGCCGGACGACCGTCACCTTCGCCGCGAAGGCGCCGTACACGGCGCAGCCGAGCAGCGAGTGCGCGAGCACGCGCCCGGTCGGCGAGCGGAAGCCGAGCTTGAAGATGCAGTGGTAGGCGACCGGCAGCGTGCAGACGAAGGCGAGCCGGCCCGACCAGCGGTGAGCCGGGTTCACCCAGGCCGGCTTCTCCCAGGGCAGCTTGCGAAAGATCCAGGCCGCAGTCAGGAGCTGGAAGCACGCGAGCGCGACGGCGACGGTCGCGAAGCCCGCCTTCAGGTGCAGTGGGTCGCTGAAGAAGAGCCGGAAGTAGCCCTTCGAGCGCGGGTCGTGGGCCGCGAGCAGCCCGGCGGTCAGCGAGCCAAGCGCAAACGCGACCAGCGGCACGGCGAGCCACCGATACGACCGCTGCCCGGGCGCTACTGCGGCGAGCTCCGTCACTGCACTATCGAATCGCAGCAGCAGCGTCGAGGCAACCTGCCGGCGATACGGCGAGGCACCGCCCTACAGCGACGTCGAGACGGTCCTCGGCACTACTCTCGGCGGGGTGCTGGAGCTGGAAACACCGGTCGGCCCCGCGCGGGTCGAGCTCGACTCCGCCGACTCGCCGGCCGGCGTGCTGGTGCTCGGCCACGGGGCCGGCGGCGGGATCGGCTCGCCCGACCTCGTCGGCGCGGCGGAGGCGGCACGCGCCGCCGGCCTGAGCGTCGCGCTCGTCGAGCAGCCCTACCGGGTCGCCGGACGCCGATCGCCCGCCCCGGCCGCGCGGCTCGACGCGGCGTGGGTCTCGGTGATCGCGCAGCTCCCACTCGAGGGCCTGCCGCTCTTCGTCGGCGGCCGCTCCTCGGGCGCGCGCGTAGCCTGCCGCACCGCCGCAGAGGTCGGAGCCGCGGCAGTGCTCTGTCTGGCGTTTCCGGTTCACCCTCCCGGCAGGCCCGAGAAGAGTCGGCTCGCCGAGCTCGACGCCGTCGAGGTTCCGACGCTCGTCGTCCAGGGCGAGCGCGACCCGTTCGGGCTCCCGCCGCCTGGACCGAACCGCACCGTCGTCACCGTTCCGGGAACCCATTCGCTGAGGAGTAGCTCGACGGTGGCGGAGGCCGTCTCGGCGTGGCTTCGCGAGCGCGTGCGCTACGCTTAGAGCTCCACAGAGCGAGTACCTGGTCGGCTCAATGCCTCCCATCTACCGTTCGCGAGAGGTAGAAGGAGGTGTTTTTTCTATGGCTACAGGAACAGTGAAGTGGTTCAACGACGCCAAGGGGTACGGGTTCATCACCCCTGATGACGGCAGCGGCAAGGACCTCTTCGTCCACCACACCGCAATCTCGGGCGACGGCTACAAGTCGCTCGCCGAGGGCGCGAAGGTCGAGTACGAGGCCGCCGAGGGGCAGAAGGGTCCCGAGGCTAAGAACGTCGTACTGACGGCCGGTTAACCGAGCGTCGGCGCGCGCCGCGGCTGCGGCGCGCGCCGCCTCCAAGGAAAGGACAACCATTGCGAGGACAGATGCTCTGGTTCAACGAGGCCAAGGATCACGGTTTCATCATGACGGACGAGGGCGAGCGCCTCGCGGTCGCAGGCGAAGGCTTCGCCGTGGGCGAGCGGCCCGTAGGCCGCTGTGCGCACAAGGTGGTCACGTTCGAGATCGACGACAGCGGCGAGACCCGACAGGCGCGGAACGTGGAGTTCGAGCGGGAGATCTCGGCGCGGCGCGCCCGTCTGGGCGCCGCCAGCCGGGGCATGCGGCGTTAGGAGGTCTGAATGGCGAGCAAGAAGCGACAGCAGACGATCAACAAGCGCAACCGCGAGCGCGCAATCGAGGAGAAGCGAACGCTCAAGCGGTTGCGCAAGCAGGAAAAGCGCGAGGCGGCACGCAACGGTGACCCGACGCAGCTCGACGCGCCGGTCGAAGGCGCCGAGCCGGTCGAAGGCGCCGAGCCGGTCGAAGGCGCCGAGCCGGTCGAAGGCGACCTGCAGGCTGAGCCCGCCGAGGCGCCGGCGGCGGACACTCCGGACTAGGCACGTCCGCCCGCTAGGCGGGCTCGACGTCGAATGCGAGCATCATCCCGCCCTCGTGGTGCTCGGCGATGTGGCAATGGGCCATCCAGCGACCGGGGTTCGTCACGTCCAGCAGGATGTCGACGGTCTCGCCGGTCCGCACCAGCACGGTGTCCTTCCAGACGAGGTTCGGCTCGACGACGCCGTCGCGAGCGAGGATCAGGAACCGTCCGGCGCCGTGGACGTGGAACGGGTGCGGCATCGGGTGGTCGGAGTCGAGCTCGTTCACCAGCCGCAGCTTGACCTGGTCGCCGACGCGGAAGCGCCAGTCGATGCCGGCGTTCTCGGCACCCGACTCTCGGTCGACGAGCTTCCAGCGCATGTTCGACGGCGTGGTCAGGCGGTTGACCTCGACCATGTCGTCCTCCCACTCGATGCCCTGGGCGCTCGGCTCGGCATCGCCGTGGCCGTGGTGGTGACCGTGCTCGCCCTGACCGTGGTCGTGCCCACCGTGGCGGTGGCCGTGTTGCTCGTGGCCGTGGTGCTCGTGGCCGTGGTGGCCGTGGTGGCCGCCCGCCCCGGCCAGCTGGGCGGGCACGAGCTTCATGCCGCACTTCGGGCAGCGGTCGGGTTTCTCGCTCGTCACCTCCGGGTGCATCGGGCAGACGAAGCCGCCCTCCGCTCCCTCGGCCCCGAGGTCCATCTCCGCGACGAACGAGAGCGTCTTGTCGGGGTCCGCGTCGAGGAACGGCGCAATCCGTTCGCGCAGCACGGCCATGTCGTCGTTCAGGCGCAGCTGCGCGAACGCCTCGGCGTGTGACGGCTCGGCCGCCTCTGCCGAGACGGTTACGCGCCCGAGCGGATACGTCCGCTCGGGCGTCCGATGCTCGAGCGTCAGCTCGCCGGGCTCCTCGAAGTGCACGTCGACGACCGCGCGCTCCGAGGGGGCGAGCAGCACCTCCTCGACGTGCTCATCGCGCTCGTAGTGGCCACTGTCCCCGCCGACGAGCTTCAGCCGCGCGCCGGGGAGCGCGACGTTGAAGACGCGCGTGTTCGCGGTGTTCGTCAGGTACAGCCGCACGACCTCGCCCCGGCGGGCCTCCAGCGCGAGCTCGGACTCGCCGCCAACGAGCATGACGTTCCCGAACCGGCCCATCGCGACGTGGGTCGTCTCATCGCCGAAGGCCGCGATCCGTCCGTCCTCGATCAGCACGTCGTCGAGCGTCAGCAGCAGCTCGCGGTTGGCCGGCGGCCAGTAGTCGGGCTCGGCCGGGGTCACGAGGATGTTCCCGTACAGGCCGAGCTCCTGGCCGTAGTCCTCGCGGATGTGAGGGTGGTACCAGTAGGCACCGGGGTCGGGCAGGTGCACCTCGTAGGTGAACGACTCGCCGACCGGGATCGGCGCCTGCGTGTCGTGCGTGCCGTCGAAGCGGTTCTCCAGGCGCAGCCCGTGCCAGTGCACCGTCGCGTCGATGTCGCCGCGGTTCGTGACGTGGACGGTGAAGGTGGACCCCTCGGGCGCAGCCAGCGTCGGGCCGGGGATCGAGCCGTTGTAGGCGAGCATCCGCACCGTCGCGTCACCGATCCGCTTGCGGACCGGTGCGATCTCGAGCTCGTACTCGTCCCCGTCGGCCAACTCCACCGTGTGCGGAGCGGTGGCCTCGGGGAGCCCTTCGATCTCGGTCGGCACCATCGGCATCAGGCTACTCGAGCGTCCTTGGCCGCGGCGATGTGGCCGGCGATGAACTCCGCATCGTCTTCGACCCAGCCGAGCAGCGCGGAGCCGCGCGTGTACTGCCACGTGAGCCCGAGGAAGTAGAGACCCGGCACGTCGGTCACGCCGCGCCTGTGCCGCAGCCGCCCCTCATCGTCGAGCACGGGCACGTCGATCCAGGAGTAGTCCGGGCGGAAGCCCGTCGCCCAGATCACGCCGTCGACCTCGATCTCGCTCCCGTCGGCGAAGCGGACGCTGCGGCCGGACGCGGCGACCGCCCGCGGCTTCAGCTCGACGCCGAAGTCGTGCTCGAGCTCGCGCGGCCTCGACCCGATCAGCGTCTCGCGGTGCTGCAGCCGCCGGCCGAGCCGCGACTCGACGCTCTTGCGCAGGACGCGCGACTTCGTCAGCCACCAGAACAGGTCGCGGCCGAGGATCCGCTGCGGCAGCGGCGTCTGGCGTGATCCGACCGACAGCACCACCGTGCGCGTGGCCGCGAGCTCTTTCGCGATCTGGAAGCCGGTGTTACCGCCGCCGACTACGAGCACGATGCCGTAGGGAATCTCTCCCGGCCGGCGGTAGCCGGTGCTGTGAACCTGGACGACGTCCTCGTCGAGATCGCTCGCGAGCGGCGGGACGAACGGCGCCTGGAACGGGCCGGTCGCGACGACGACCTGCTCGGCCTGGACGGTTCCGCCGTCGACGTCGAGCACGAACCCTCCGGCGTCGGCCGCGAGCCTCCGCACGTCGCTGCTCAGTCGGACGGGCAGCTCGAGCTCGCTCGCGTAGTGCTCGAGGTAGGCGACCACCTCGTCGCGGCCCGGGTAGCCGTCGGGATCGCCGGGAAAGGGCAGTGCCGGCAGGCTGTCGTAGCGGCGCGGCGTGAACAGCGTCAGCGAGTCCCAGCGCTCGCGCCACGCCGGGGCGATCGCGTCGCCGCGCTCGAGGATCGTGAACCGCCCCTCGTCGCGGGCCAGGAAGTAGCCGGCCGCCAGGCCGGCCTGCCCCGCGCCGACCACCGCGACCTCGTACGACGATTGGCGACCCGCCTGCGCCATGGACCCCGCGGGATCGTAGCCGAGGTGACCCGGCGGCCTAACCCGTTCTCGCCGTCGGAGTCGAAGTTCACGACGTGAGAGCCCTGGCCCCGGTCGTGCTCGCCGCGCTTCTCCTGCTCACAGGCTGCGGAGGAGGCGGCTCCTCGACTCCTGCCAGGCCAGCGGTCGTCGGGCCGATCGGCCAGGGCGGCGAGGGCGTCTGGCTCTTCCGGCCGGCGGGGAAGCCGAAGCGGATCGTGATCTTCTTCCACGGCCAGGGCGGGCCCGAGGAGACGACGCCTGCGAACCACCGGCCCTGGATCGACCATCTCGTGCGGCGCGGCGCGATCGTCCTCTACCCGCGCTACGAGACCGACTACAGCGGCGCCGTTCTCGACGCCGCCGCGAAAGGCGTCCGGCACGCGATGCAGCGGCTCGGACCGCAGACGCTGCCGGTGCTCGCTCTCGGCTACTCGCGCGGCGCGGCGCTCGCGGTCGAGTACGCCGCGGTGGCGCCTGCCCGGCACCTGCCCGTGCCGGACACGATCGAGAGCGTCAACCCCGTGCCCTACGGAGAACAGGCGCGGATCGTCAACCTGCGGCCCATCCGCGGGAGCACGAACCTCGCGATCCTCGTCAGCGAGGAGGACCCGCACGCGACCGACGGGATGACGCTGCTGCTCGAGCGGCTCCGGAAAGCCGGCTTCCCCGCCGACCGGGTGCAGCTGCACGTCGCGCGCTCGCACGGTTCGTTCACGGCAGACCACCTGGCGCCGCTGAGCTCGTCCGCCCCCGCCCGCGCCGCGTACTGGGCTCCGACCGATGCGTTGATCGCCACCCTCACGCGCTCGCACTAGCGCAGGAAGACGCAAGCTCCTGCCTTTGCCCTGGGGGTCGGCGTCCCGTTGCCCACCTTCGACTCGACCCATTGAAAACCATCTGCTTCCGTGTTAGGAAGGGTCACGCGGCAGGGGTGGTGCGCGGCAATCTGACTGCGGCCCTTGGCAATCGCGCTCGCGGCCGAGCGCGAATCACCGACGTTCCCCTGCCGCCCATGCCTTTCGCCGTCCGGGCCAGACGCAACTACCACCGCTCTTGTCATCATCTGTAGGAACCGGGCGGATGCGCTCCAACGCACGGTGGGCCGCCACCCCAGGCAGGGGCAAGTCCGCCCGGCCCCACCCGCGGCAGATCCCGCTGAAGCGGCAGCCTTGCGGCCAGCCGTTTTCGTCTCGTGCCGTAGACTCGTGCAGCCGCTCCGGCCCCGAGGAAGGAGGAACGTCGACCTCGCCGGGCCATCCACTTGCGATCTTCCGGCGAGCTCTCCAGCGCGAGAACCTGACCGTCGCAGAGGCGGTGGCGAAGGAGCTGCCACGGCTCGACCTGACCGACGCGCTCGAGCTGACGATGCTGATCGCGCGCAAGGACCCGCGCCGGCATCCGCGGGTCGCGGCGCGCTGGTTGCTGCGCTACCTCGAGGAATGCGAGGAGACCACGATCGACGAGGCGGCGATGGTCGCAGCCTGCCTTGCGGCCCTCGCGGGACACCGACACCGAGGCGCGGCGTTGAGTCTTCGGGCCCTGGCCGCCAGGGCGACCAGTCGAGCGCGAACTCGCGACGTAGGCTGAGCGCGAGCCCGGGATCCGGGAACGCAGCCCCAGGCGCGCCGCGCACTCAGCCGTTCAGGCGCGCATAGCGGAACAGCGAGGCTGACGTGGCGCGCCGGAAGCGAAGCTCGTACCACTCGGCGCCGGGCGCCCGGCGCATACGCTCCCACCCCTGGGCCAGGAGATCGGTCTCGAGGGCAGCGAGTGCGGCACGTGCACTCGGGTTCTCCTTGGCGGGCTTGCCGTCCTTCCAGGGAAGACGCCATGCTCGAAAGGACTGCGAGACAAAGGGCGCCCCGGGGCTACGCGGCTCCCGGGCATAGAACTGCGCTGTCACGTAGCCTCTCGAGAGCCCGATCGAACATCGCTGTTGCGGCGGCGTTTTCGTCACGACCCAAGACGGACAATGGATCAAGAGGTCCGAGCGCCGCATCTCGGAAGGCTCGAGCTTTGTCCCCCCGTCGAGTTGTGGCCACCATGATCGCGGACGAGGCTCGAGGACGCAACTGACACGGATCGGCACACCGAGGCCGATCGCCGGAGAACCGTGACGCCGGACGAAGTACCGCTAGGGTCGCGCGCAGCATGGAGGCTGCGCCCTTCACGACCCGGCCGGAGCTGCGCGGCACCTTCGGCATGGTGGCCTCGACGCATTGGCTCGCCTCGGCCGCAGGCATGGGGATCCTGGAGCGCGGAGGCAACGCCTTCGACGCGGCCGTCGCGGCGGGGTTCGTCCTGCAGGTCGTCGAGCCGCACCTGAACGGCCCCGGCGGCGAGGTTCCGGTCCTCCTCTACAGCGCGGGCCGGGATGAGGTGCTCGTCGTGGACGGCCAGGGCCCCGCACCCGCTGCGGCGTCGACCGGGCGCTTCCGCGAGCTCGGGCTCGAGCTCGTCCCCGGTAGCGGGCTGCTCGCCGCCTGCGTCCCGGGCGCGTTCGACGCCTGGCTGCTGCTCCTGCGCGACTTCGGCACGCTCTCGCTCGCCGAGGTGCTCGAGCCGGCGCTCGGCTACGCAGAGAGCGGCTATCCGCTCGTGCCGGGCATTTGCCGCTCGATCGCCTCGATGGAGGACCTCTTCCGCACGGAGTGGCCCGAGTCGGCGCGGCTCTACCTGCCGGTTCCCGAGCCGGGCAGCCTCTTCCACAATCGCGACCTGGCCGCCACGTACCGCCGGGTGCTCGCGGAAGCCGGCGGCGGCGACCGCGAGCGGCAGATCGACCGCGCCCGGGACGCGTTCTATCGCGGCTTCGTCGCTCAGGCGATCGCGGACTACCTCGACCGCGCCGAAGCGATGGACAGCTCCGGCCGGCGCCACCGCGGCCTGCTCTCGGGCGACGACCTGGCCTCGTGGCAGGCATCGCTCGAGCCGGCCGTCGAGCGATCGTACCGCGGTTGGCGGGTTTGCAAGACCGGCCCCTGGGGCCAGGGGCCCGTCTTCCTGCAGCAGCTCGCGCTGCTCGAAGGCTTCGATCTCGACTCGCTCGACCGCAACGGCGCCGAGTTCGTCCACACCGTCGCCGAGTGCGCGAAGCTCGCATTCGCCGACCGTGAGGCCTGGTACGGCGACCCGGCCTTCGTCCACGTCCCGCTCGAAGAGCTCCTGGGCCCGGCCTACGCGGGGAAGCGGCGGGCGCTCGTCGGCGACGAGGCCTCGGCCGAGCTGCGGCCCGGCAGCCCGGGAGGGCGCGAGCCCCGGCTCCCCAACGTTGCGGACGCACCCACCGAAGGTCCCGGGATCGGCGAGCCGACACGCGGCGACACCTGCCACTTGGACGTCGTCGACCGCTACGGAAACGCGGTCTCGGCGACGCCCAGCGGCGGCTGGCTGCACGGCTCGCCGGTGATCCCCGGCCTCGGCTTCTGCCTCGGCACGCGGGCGCAGATGTTCTGGCTCGAGGAAGGGTTGCCGAGCTCGCTCGAGCCGCGGAAGCGGCCGCGGACGACGCTCTCTCCCACGCTCGCGTTGCGCGACGGCGCGATCCTGGCCTTCGGCACTCCGGGCGGCGACCAGCAGGACCAGTGGTCGCTCGTCTTCTTCCTCTCGCTCGTCCACTTCGGGCTGAACGCGCAGGAGGCGATCGACGCGTCCATGTTCCACACCGAGCACTTCCCGGAGTCGTTCTACCCCCGTGGTGCCCGTCCGCGGACGCTCCAGCTCGAGAGCCGCTTCGAGCCGAAGGTGATGGCAGAGCTCCGACGGCGCGGCCATCTGGTCGAGCCGCAGGACCCGTGGTCGCTCGGCCGCCTCAGCGCCGCGGGCCGCGGCGCCGACAGCGTCCTGCACGCCGCCGCCAACCCGCGCGGCATGCAGGGCTACGCTGTCGGCCGCTAGGCCCGCGCGCTACGACTGGTCGTTGACGACGCCGATCAGATGGCCCTCCGGGTCGGTGAACTGACCCAGGGTGACCATGCCCATGATCTCCTCGGGCCCCATCACGCGCTTGCCGCCGAGCTCCTCGGCCTTCTGCAGCGCAGCTTCGACGTCGGGAACCGCGACGTAGAAGGTGACGTGGCCCTCGTAGCCGTCCGGGCCCTGGCCGACGCCACCGCCGATCCCGGTGTCGCCGCCCGACGACTCGTTGTCCTTGGCGTCGACCATCCCGTACTTCATCGGGTTGTCGGCGTTGACGTTCCAACCGAAGAGGTCGGAGTAGTACTGGTGCAGCCTCTCGCCGTCCTTGCCGACGACCTCGAAATGCACGACCGGCTGTCCCATCTCTTCTCCTTTCGCCGTAGGGGTCGTACGGTAAGACGACGAACGGGAGGAAAGTCCATCGACAGGCCGCGGCGCTCGCGGCGTTGGTGCTGCTCGGCGGCTGCGGCGGCTCCGGCTCGCCCGTGAAGCCGGTGCTCCAGGACGGAGTGGCCGCGATCCGCGAGACGCACGACTACGAGGCGCTGCGGGCGAAGCTGCGGCGCGTGATCGCACGCCTGCGGGCGACGGACGACGGCCGGGCACGGCGGCTCGCCCTGAGCGGCTTCGAGGCGACGCTGCGCGGCGTGCAGAGCCGGATCGACTTCGTGGAGAACGATCGCGGCAACATCGACGCCGCGACCAGGGACACGCTGCGCGCCGACGCGGGGCTGCGAGAGGGCGCCCGGCTGCTGCGGGCCGCGGGGAGGCTGCTCGACGTGCGCGTGGGCTCGCTGGGCGGCTACTGAGAAGACGAGAGGGGCCAGACGGCCCCTCTCGAGCGGTCGTCAGCGTCTGTTCAAACCGCCGCGCACTGGCCCTTCTTGGCGCCGGTGACGTGGTTGAGGTTGCCCTCGGAGTCGCCGACCTGCGGGGCCGGCGAGTTGCCGTAGCAGCTCAGGATCCCGTGGATCGTGTTCGTGACGTACTCGTTCCCGTCGGGATCGACGAGCACGTTGCCGCTCAGGTTGACGGCGCCGTTGACGTGGTTGCGAATGAAGCCGAACCAGAAGCCGTCGTAGCCGGTGATGCTGACGCCGCCGTTGATGAGGTTGTCCTCGATCGCGTTCCAGGTGATGTCGAACGGACCGCCGAACGGGCCGGAGCCGCCACGCGACTCGACGCCGCCGTTGATCGTCATGAAGTGGATCTGCAGGTTCGCGGGGTTGGTCGCGTGCACGCCGCCGCTGATCGTGCCGTTGTCGCCCGGAGCCTCTTCGCTGCCGAGCACGAACGTCGCGCCGGGCTGCACGTAGAGGCCACCGCCGATCGTGACCCCGCCGTCGCTGAAGCAGCTCGCGCCGGCCGGGACGACGACGCGCCCGTAGCTGCCGGGTGCGAGGAAGTCGGTACACGTGGTTGCGTTCGCAGCGGCGGCTCCCTTGGCGGAGACGCCGACCACCAGAGCCGCAGCCACGACGACGAACGCGGCCAGAGCCGCTTTGAGGCCTTTCACTTGCTCTCCCCTCGTCTCGTGGTTTGGTGCAGCGGCGAATCTACGGCAACGGCACCTTCGAGGAGACGAGAGGCGTTGCGATCCTCGTTCGGCTAGGCGCTGCGCGGCGCGCTCGTCGCGCGGGCGCCGGCCCAGACCGCGAGCCCCGCGCCCCCGGCGGCGAAGACGGCCGCGAGCCCGTCGCGCGCGTCGAAGAACGCGAGGAAGGCGAAGACGAACGCACCGGCGCTGCCGGCGAACGCCAACAGCACCGCGAGCAGGTCGAGGAACGTCGGCGCGCGTCTCACGCCCTTCAGGCTAGCGCGCCAAATGGCCTCCTGCGCCGGTCACGCGTCGTACTCGTCACGCCGCCGGACCCAGAACTGCCGGAAGCCCGTCGCGGGCTCGTCGCGGCCCCTCGGCACGAGGTCGAGGAAGTTGTAGGCGGCGTTCAGGAGGTCGATCCCGCGCGCGTAGGCCGAGTACGTGTGGAACACGCCCCGTTCGTCCTGCGCGAAGACGCTGACCCCCTCGCGCTCCCCCTCGCCCGTGTGCTGGGTGTAGTTGTACTCGCCGCCGCCGGGCGGGAACGAGACGCCGAAGTCGTAGTTGAACTCGCTCCCGTGTGACGAGTACCACGGGAAGCTCCAGCCCATTCGCTCGCGGTAGGCGAGCAGCTGCTCGAGCGGCGCACGCGAGACCGCGACGAAGCTGACGTCGCGAGCCTTCAGGTGGACGACGTTGCGGTCGAAGCTGTCCGCCCAGAAGGAGCAAGAGCGGCAGCCCGCCTCGTCGTCCGGGCCGAACATGAAGTGGTACATGGCCAGCTGGCCGCACCCGTCGAAGAGGTCGGCGAGCGTGCGGCGGCCCTCGGGCCCCTCGAAGGCGTACTCCTTCCCGACCAGCTCCCAGGGCAGCTCGCGGCGCTTGCAGCCGAGCTCGTCGCGCAGGCGCGTGAACTGCTTCTCCTCGGCGAGCAGCGTCTCGCGCGCGGCGACCCACTCGTCGTGCGGGACTACCTCAGGCATGAGCGATCCTCCTCTCCAGCGCTTCCACCCTGCCGGTCCAGCCCGCCTCGAGCAGGCGGCCCGGCCCGTCGGCGATCTCGCCCTCGTGCGTGAGCCTCAGGCGGGTGCCGTCGTCGTGCGGCGAGAGCTCGAACGTCACCGTCGTCGGCGGGGCGTGCTCGTCCACCGACCACGCCCACACCATCCGCCGCGGCGGCTCGAGCTCCGCCACCTCGGCGCGGACCCACCCGTCGGGCGACAGGTGCTGCGTCCTCATGCGGAAGCGCGTCCCGACGACCGGCTCGAACTCGGCCGTCTGCATCAGCCACTCCGAGATCGCCTCGCGGTCGGTCAGCGCCGCCCAGACGGCCTCCACCGGGTGCGGCAGGACCTCCTCGACGACGACGTCGAGGTTCACTGCGCGTCCAGGCGCCGTCGCAGGCGCGCGACCCGCTCTTGCCAGAACCGCTCGTACTCGGCCGTCCAGTCGTGCACGACCCGCAGCGGCGCGGGCTCGAGGCTGTAGATCCGCTGCCGGCCCGCCGCGCGGCGGCCGACCGCCTCGGCGTCGAGCAGGACCTGCAGGTGCTGCGAGGCGAGCGAGTACGAGAGCCCCGCGCGCTCGGCCAGGGCGCCGACAGGCTGTTCTCCCTCGCGCAGGATGTCGAGCAGCGCGCGACGGTTCCCGTCGGAGATCGCGTGAAAGGCATCGGAGCTCGCAGCCGTCCGAGGCACGGCTCGGATCTTATTCAAGCGAATACTAAAATGTCAAATGACGCCGACCTTACGACATCCGGCGAAGGACGGATCTCGTTCCTCCCGTTAAGCGTTCGTTGAGCGCGCAAACTCCCGGGCACGCGCCGCCGTACCTCCTCGCACATGGCTAAGGAGGCCAACATGACAAGGATCGGAACACTCCGCGGCTGGCTACTCGTCGCGATCGCTGTCGCCGCCGGGCTGACGGCCACGCTGCTGCTCACGCGATCGGGCAACGCCAGCGGAGCGAAGACTCGCGCCGTCGTCAAGGTGGCGCAGAACGCGTCGCTCGGGAAGCGGATCCTGGTGACCCGCAGCGGGATGACGCTCTACTCGCTCAGCGCCGAACGGCGCGGGCGCTTCATCTGCACGACGGGGTTCTGCCTGTCGCTGTGGAAGCCGCTCGTCGTCCCGGCCGGCGTGAAGCCGACCGGCGTGAGCGGCCTGGCGACGGTCAAGCGGCCGGACGGGCGGCGGCAGGTCGCGTTCCGCGGCGCGCCCCTCTACCGGTTCGCGCAGGACATGAAAGCCGGAGACGTGAAGGGCAACGGGTTCCGCGACGTCGGCGTCTGGCGGCCCGTGGCCGCCCGGGGATCTGCCACCCCGGCACCGGCGCCAGCACCGGCGCAGGCACCGAACTCGAGCAGCTACGGCTACTAGGCACTGCGAGCGCCGCGGCGGGAACGCACGCCGCGGCGCTCGCCACTAGGGCTCGAGCTCGACCTCGGTGCCCAGGGGCAGCCAGCGCAGCCCCCGGCGCACTTCCTCTGGAGCGGAGGCGAACTCGCGCTCGACCGCCTCGCGGCCCTGCCTGAAGTGCTTCCAGCCCTCGTAGTGGACGGGGATGACGGTTCTCGGCTTGACCAGCCGGCACAGCTCGACCGCGTCGCTTGCGGTCAGCGTGTAGCGGACCGGGCCGGTGACCGGGAACTGCACGCCGCCGAGGTGCAGGAGCGCGGTGTCGACGTCCAGCCGGTCGGCGACCTCGCGGACGCCGTCGTAGAGGACCGTGTCGCCGGAGATCCAGAGCACGCCGTGCTCCTGACCGTCCCAGCGAAGCGCGAAGCCGACCACCTCGCCCGCGAGCGGGCGGCTCAACGGCGGCCCGTGGCGACACGGCGTCGCGGTGATCTCGATCGCGGGCCGCCCCGAGGCCTCGAGAGCCGTCGTGGCCCACGGCTCGAGGCCTCGTGAGCCGGCGCCGAGGCGCCTCGAGCCGGAGACGGTCGTGACCACGGCGCCTGCCGACGGGAGCAGCGCGCGCCCGGCGCGGTCGAGGTTGTCGTCGTGGTGTTCGTGCGTGAGCAGGACGGCGTCGATCAGCCCGAGCTCCGCAGCCGCAACGGCCGGGCCCGCGAGCTTCACGGAGCTCGTGCCCCAGCCGAAGTCGTACTTCTCGCCGGGCGGATCGAAGGTGGGATCCGTCAGCAGCCGCCAGCCGGCGACCTGGATGAGAACCGTCGGCCCACCGATGTGCGTGAGCCGCACACCTCTCACGCGGGGCTTGCGGCGGGGCGCTCGCCGTGCTCGACGGTCCACGAGAGCGCGTAGTCCGCGACCTCCTCCCAGCCGTCCTGGCCCGGGAAGTGACAGCGGCCCGGATACTCCTTGTGCTCGGTGACAGCGGGAGCCTGGCTCTGCTTCTTCCAGTTCGACCGGTTCACCGACGGCGGGCAGATGCGGTCCTCCTCGCCGGTGAGCAGGAGCAGCGGCGGCCGTGCCGGGTTCTTGTAGTCCACCTTCGTCACGGCCTTCGGGTTGAAGTTGGCGTAGCCGGCCTGGAAGAACGGGCGTGCCGAGCCCGGGATGTAGTAGCGCTCGTAGACCGCGTCCGACGCTTCGCGGCTGAGCGAGTTGGTGAAGCACCAGTGGAACTGGTCGTGGTCGAGCGGAGCGTCCTTGTTCTTGCCGGCGGGGTTCTTCAGTGCAGGCCACGCGGCTCTGAGCGTGGAGAGCGGCAGCCTGAGGACGCCCTTCGGCGCCCCGGTCCCAAGCGCGACGCCCGCTATGCCGAGGCCGCGGTCGAGCAGGAGCTGCGCGAAGAGGCCGCCGAACGAGTGGCCGATGATGATCGCCGGCCGCTCGAGGCCTCGGATGATCCCGTCGTAGTGGTCGATCGCGTCCGGAATCGAGAGCCCGTGAAGCGGTGAGGGATCGCGGCGCAGCTCCTCGGGCGCCTTGTCGAGTCCCGGCCACGCGGGTGCAAGCACCTCGTGACCGCGTTCGCGGTAGCGGGCGGCCCAGTGCTCCCAGCTGAGCGGCGTCATCCACATTCCGTGGATCAGGACGATCGTGTGGGCATCGGTCGAAGGTGCGGCGGCCATGCGTGCCCTCCCGGTCGGCGTTCTGAACCCCGCGGCACCCTAGCGGCCCGCATGCGCAAGGCCGAGCTACGAGTCTAGGAACCGGCGTCGTCGCGCAACGGGTCGTGACCCCAGTTGAGCAGCGAGTAGCGCCAGCGCATGCTCGTGACGTCGCCGCGCGGACGCTGCGCGAGGTGGCGATGAACGTAGCCGACGACCTTGCGCATGTGCCGGTAGTCGTCGGCACTCAGGTCGTCGAGCTGCGTGCGCAGCAGGCGCACGATTCGCCGGCCCGAGGCGTGGCCGACCGACTCGCCGCGGCCCTTGGGCTTGAAGCCGACCGCTTTCGACTCGTCCGTCTCGAGCCACGCCTCCAGCTCGTCGGGCTCGAGGTTGACGGCCTCCTGGAACTGGAGCGCGATCCGCTGCCGGTCCTCGTCCCGCAGCGGCCGGGTCATCCGGCGAGGTCGTCGGGCCGGCGGCCGTCGTCGGTCGCGAGGCTAGGGTCGGCGCCGCGCTCGAGCAGGAGCTCGGCAAACGTGTCGTCGCCGTTCTGGCGCGCGGTGTGCAGCGCGGTGAAGCCACCCTCGCCGCGGCCGTTCACGTCGGCGCCCGAGTCGAGCAGCAGCCGCGCGAGCGGCACCGAGCGCATGAAGGCGGCCGTGCCGAGCGGCGGCACCTTCGCGGCCTCGCTGGTCGAGAGCGCGTTGGGGTCGGCGCCGCGCTCGAGCAGCACCCTCGCTGCCTCCTCCTGCCCCCCGAAGATCGCCAGGTGGAGCGCGGTGAAGCCGTCGTCGGAGAACGCGCTCGCCTGCGACGCGTCCTCGTCGAGAATGCTCTGCAGCCGCTCGAGCCGCCCGAAGGCCGCGGCCTCGAAGACCGACAGCTCGCCATCGGGGCGTAGCAGCTCCCGCGCCTTCTGCTCCTTCCCCTCGTAGAGCGCCTGCAGTGCCTCGCTCATCTTTCGCTCCCTCGTCTGATTGATTAGGTAGCCTACCTATCGAAATGGAGCAAGGCAAGAGAGAGGTGGCCGACCGGCTGCACTCAGCGGCCCTCCACCTCCTCCGCCGCGCGGCCGAGGAGGACCGGGCGGGCGGGCTCAGCCGAGCGCGTCTCTCCGCCCTCTCGGTCGTCGTCTTCCACGGGCCGTTCACGCTCGGGGAGCTCGCGGCCGCCGAGGGCGTCCGCTCCGCGACGATGACGGGCATCGTCAACGGCCTCGAGCGCGACGGACTCGTGCGCCGGCGGCCACACGGGCGCGACCGCCGCGCCGTCAGCGTCGAGGTCACCGCAGCCGGGCGGAGGCTGCTCGAGCGGGCGCGGACGCGACGGATCGAGCACGTTGCGTCGAGGCTCGACGACGTCTCGGGGCCCGAGCTCGAGCTGCTTGCGCGCGCGGCCGAGCTGATCGATCAGCGCTTCTCGCCGCACTAGGCGCCGAGCTCGGCGAGCGCAGCCTGCGCCCGCTCGACGGCCAGCATGTTCCCCTTCGCCTCCGCGACTGCCACCGTCCGCTGGAGCGCCTCCCGAGAGTCTTCCACGCGCCCGGCGAGCCGCGCGACCTCCGCACGCGCGAAGCCGAGGTCGAGGTGTAGGACGATGTAGTCCGTCGCGTCGATCAGGGCCGCTGCCTCGGCGAGCTGCGCGTCCGCTCCCTCGCTGTCGCCGCGCCGCGCCAGCACCTGCCCGCGCACGAACCGGGCGCGTGCGTGCGGCTCGAAGTCGTCGGCGGCCGCGATCCCCTTCGCCTCCTCCGCGAGCTCCAGGGCCTCGTCGTCGCGGCCGAGGTAGAGCGCGGCATGGGCCAGCGCCCCGACGACGGTCGCGAGGTAGCCGGTCTCCGCGCTCGCCGAGAGCACCTCGCGGCCCGCGGCCAACAGGTCGTACGCGCGTCCCGGGTTACCGGCCATGAGCTCCATCTCCCCCTCGACCATCGAGGTCCCGGACCACCACATACGATCTCCGAGCTCGAAGAGCAACCCGCGGCCGGCGGCGAGGTCGCGCCGGCCATCGTCGAGATTGCCGAGGTACGCCTTGGACGCACCCCTCATCAGGAGCGCCGCCGCTTCCAGCCGCTTCGACGAGGTGGAGCCGAGCACCTCGTCGCAGAGACGCACCGACTCCTCGGCCGGCGTGGTGCCCCACCACGCGCCCCACAGCGACCAGATGGCGATGTCGTTCACCTGGCGCCGGCTGACACCTTCGGCGCGCTCGAGCGCCTGCTCCCAGTACTTCTGCCCCTCCTCGCTGTTGCCGAGCCAGGCCATGAAGTTCCCGAGCAGCCGCAGCGCCCAGATCGCGCCCTCCTCGTCGCCGAGGCGCTCGAGCTCGGCCAGCGCCTCGCGAGCAGTCGCGACCGAATCGGCCATGGTCGAGCTCGGGTCGGTCTGGATCGCGTGCTCGATGCGCGAGAGCTCGACCAGCGGCAGCAGGCGCTCGTCCCCGGCCGTTCGCGCGGCCCTCTCCGCCTCTTGTCGGAGCTCCGCGGCCTCGTCGAACTCGCCCTGCTCGGCCAGCGCGACGGCGAGGTCGAGCTGTACCCGTGGACGGTCCTCATGGCCGAGCGGAAGCAGGTCGACCGTGCGCCGGAGGAGCGCCGAGGCCGCGGGCAGGTCGCCGCGTTCGAGCGCACGCTCCGCACTCGCGCGGAGCTTCGCACCCGCGCGGCCGGCGATGGCGCTTGCGGCGTCGTCGAGCGGGCCGAGCTCGGCGCGGTAGCGGTAGGCCTGCTCGAGGTGGTAGCCGACGATCTCGTCGAGCTCTACCAGGTCGGCGCCATGCTCCTCCAGCCAGGTCGCGAAGCGGTCGTGCAGCTCGGCACGCGTGGCCTTCGGCAGCGCCTCGTAGGCGGTGTCGCGGATCAAGAGGTGGCGGAAGCGATACGCGTCGTCGTTCGGGAGCAGCGCCGGCTCCGGCCTGACCAGGTCCTTGCGGACGAGCGCGACCAGCCGGCCGTCGACCTGCGGCTCGCCGGGAGGAGCGAGCGCTGCAACCGCGCCGCGGTGGAAGACCTGGCCTTCGACCGCGCCGCGCTCGAGCACCTCGCGGTCGGCCTGGTCGAGCTGGTCGAGCCGGGCCGCGAGGAGCGCCTGGATCGTCGGCGGCACCGAGACCTCGCGCCCGCCTTCCGCCGCGACGGCGACCATCTCCTCGACGAAGAGCGGGTTGCCGCCGGCGGCGTCGAGGATCCGCTCGTGCAGCTCGGCAGGAACACCGTCGCCGAGCGCGGCGAGCAGCGCGGCCGTCTCGTCCGGCGCGAGCGGCTCCAGCAGCACGTTCGTAGCGTTGAGCTTGCCGCCGCCCCACGCCGGTCGCACGTCCAGCAGCTCGGGCCGCGCCATGCACAGCAACAGGATCGGCGCGTCGCGGCTCAGGTCGGCGACGTGCTCGACGAGGTCGAGGAAGGTCGGCTCGCCCCAGTGCAGATCGTCGAAGACGACCACCAGCGGCCGCTCGGCCGCGCGCGACTCGAGCAGCTTGCGAAACGCCCAGGCGATCTCCTCGGGCGAGCCGGCCGCCGCGTCGTCGCCGAGGACCGACGCGAGCGGCCCGGTCACGTCTCCCTCGGGGACGAGTTGCTTCACGACCTCGGTCACCGGCCAGTAGCTGATGCCCTCCCCGTACGAGAGACAGCGGCCGGTGACGACGTCCGCGTCGACGCCTGCGAGGAACTCCTGCGCCAGGCGGGACTTGCCGACCCCCGCGGCGCCGAGGATCGTGAACAGGTGGCAGGAGCGATCGCTCGTGAGATGGGCGAAGGCGCCCTCGAGCAGCTCGCGCTGGCGCTCGCGGCCGATCATCGGCGCGCCGTGGCGGCGTTCGGGCGCCTCTGCCTGGACCGACACGAGCCGGTAGGCCGTCAACGGCTCCGCCTTCCCCTTGGCGGAGAGCGACGGCGCCTCCTCGGCGACTACGCCCTCGCGGACGAGGCCGTACGTCTCCTCTCCGAGCAGGACCTCGCCGGGCCGCGCCGCCTGCTCGAGCCGCGCCGCGACGTTGACCGCGTCGCCGGTTGCCAGGCGCTCCTCGGTGCCGGTCACGACCTCGCCGGTGTTCACGCCCATGCGCAGCTCAAGCCGCGTCCCGTAGCCGCGCTCGAGCTCCTCGTTTAGCTCGACGAGCCCCGCGCGCAGCTCCTCGGCGGCGCGCACGGCCCGGAGCGCGTCGTCCTCGTGCACGGTCGGCACGCCGAAGACGGCCATCACGGCGTCGCCGATGAACTTCTCGACGGTCCCGCCGTGGCGCTCGACGACCGCCTTCGCGGTCTCGAAGTAGCGCGCCATCACGTGCCGCAGGCTCTCCGGGTCGATCCGCTCGCCGAGCGCGGTCGAGCCGGTGACGTCGCAGAAGAGCACCGTCACGACCTTGCGCACCTCCCGCGCAGGCGCGGCCTCCGCCAGCGTCGCGCCGCAGGAGTCGCAGAAGCGCGCGCCTTCCCGGTTTTCCGCTCCACAGCTGGCGCAGACGAGCACCCGCCGAGTCTAGGACGGTCCGTAGCAACTACCTAGCGTGAACCGCGTCGCCGCGGATGACCCGCCGCCTGCGCGACGCCGAAGATCCAAGGGATGCTCAGGCAGGACACGAAGGGCTTCACGGTCGCCGACGCCCACGGCGACTCCGTGGGCCTCGTCGAGGCGCCGCTGTACGGGACCGAGCCCGACGTCCCGGACGCGCTCGCGGTCCGCTCCGGGCGGTTCCTCCACCGCCACTACATCGTGCCTGCCGAGGCGATCCGCTTCATCGACCGCGACGGCCACGTGATCGAGCTGCGACTCGACCGAGACCGCCTGCAGCGCTTCCTCTGACCGGGTGCTAGCGGGCGCGGCGGAGGCGCGCGCCGAGCGCCAGCAGGCCGAGGAAGACGGGGATGCCGAGCGCCAGCGGGAGGATGCCGCCGGAGTTCAGGGTCTTCCGGTCCTCGATCCGCACGCGCACGGTCGGCCCCGTCGTCGGCGGGACCGGCGCGCCACTCCTCGGCAGGACGGCGATGTAGATCCCGACAGTGCCCGCGTTCACCGCGTTCAGGCGCCACGTCAAGACCGCCGAGCCGCCGGCCGGGATCGGCGGGAGGTAGCGGGTCCGGTGCGACGACCAGTCCTCGGGGTCGACGTAGGTGTGGCCGCTGAGGTCGACCACGTTCAGGTGCGCGACCAGGCCGGTCGCCGCCGTGCCACGGCGGTTCTCGATCCGCGAGTGCAGGACGAACTTGTGCCCGAGCTTCGTCGCGATCGCGGTGCGGTCGTTGGTGACCGTGACGCCGCCATGGGCAACCGGAGCGCACGCGAGCAGCAGCACGAAGAGCGCCGCGACCCGCCTCATCCCGCGACACCTCCGCCGAGGCGGATGAAACGGCCGCCGGCGACCAGGGCCGCCGCGCCGAAGACGGCCGCGCAGATCAGCGGCGAGAGCAGCCACCAGAGGTCCGTGCTCCAGGCATGGCCGCTCGGTGACGATCTTGCCCACGTAGTGCTCTCCGGCGGTGATCGGGTTCAGGCGGAGCAGCAGGTCGCCGGCCCAGCCCTGCTGCGCGCTCGAGGGCAGCTGGGTCGGGACGAACAGCGCGAGCAGCACGAGCAGGGAGAGCGAGAGGCTCACCCGGTTGGAGCTCGCGAACACGCTGATCAGGAGCCCGAGCGAGGCCAGGAAGACCGCCAGCAGCGTCCCGACGACGACCCCGGTCACGAGGGCGTCGCCGACGAGGCCCACACCGCGCCCGAGGAACCAGACGTAGGGGACCGTCACGAGGAAGGCGGCGGCCCAGAGCGAGAGCGAGCCGAGCAGCTTGCCGGCCGTGATCTCCAGCCGTGGGGCCGGCGTCAGCAGCAGGCTCTCGAGCGTGCCGCGCTCGCGCTCGCCGCTGATCGTGTCCGCCGCGGCGAGCAGGGCCAGCAGGGCGCCGACCGCGATCGCGACCTGCAGGACGAGGTTGACCGTCTCACGGTGCTCGAGGAAGTTCAGAGCCCGGTTCGTCGCGACGAGGTAGGCGATCACGCTCAGGAGCAGGCTGAAGGCGAAGGTGAGCAGGAGCCCGCGGCCGCCGAGCCAGAGGTCGCGAAGCTCCTGCGCCGTCACGACGCGCACGTCAACCGGCCTCGGTCATGGCCAGGAAGGCGTCGCTCAGCCGGGCGCCCTCCAGCTCCGAAGAGAGCAGCGGAATGCCCGCCTCGACGACGGCGTGCACGGCCGTGTTCAGGGAGTCGTCCCGCGTCAGCCGCACGACGAGCAGCCCGGGTTGTCCGTCGGCGGTCGCCTCGACCCCGTCGACCCCGGCGAGCGCCCGCAGGGCTGCCTCGGCCTCCTCCGGCGGCACGCGCAGACGGCCGCCGCGGGGCGCGGCCGCGAGCGCCGCGACCTCGGACACCGTTCCCTGCGCCGCGACGCGACCACGGTTGAGGATCAGCACCCGCGAGCACGTCTCCTCGACCTCGGCGAGCAGATGCGTGCTCAGCAGCACCGTTGCGCCCCGCTCGCTCGCGATCCGACGGACGGCGCCGAGGATCTGGCGCTGACCCGCCGGGTCGAGGCCGAGCGTCGGCTCGTCGAGGAAGACGACCTGCGGCTCGTTCACCAGGGCGCGGGCAATCCCGAGCCGCTGACGCATGCCGCGGCTGTAGGTCGAGATCGGTGACCGCCGGCGCTCGCCGAGCCCGACCTCCTCCAGCAGCGAGGCCGCGAGCGAGCCGGCGTCGGCTCGGCTGCGGCCGTACAGGCGCGCGTGGTAGCGGAGGTACTCCTCGGCAGTCTGCCGCTCCGGGTAGCCGGCGCTCTCGGGCAGAACCCCGATCCGGCGGCGGATCTCGGCCGGCCGCGTGTGGGGTGAGCCCGCCACCGAGAAGTCGCCGCGCGTCGGGGCGAGGATCGTCGTCAGCACCCGGATGGCAGTCGTCTTGCCGGCGCCGTTGGGGCCGAGCACGCCGAGGATCTCGCCCCCCTTGGCCTCGAAGCTGAGGTCGGCGACGGCGACGAGCGAGCCGTAGCGCTTCTCGACGCCGTGCGCCTCGACGGCCGCGCTCACGAGCCTCGACGGAAGTCGACGAGCTCGTTCCGCTCGTTGCCGCCCTTGACGGTCTGCTCGAGGACGGTTCCGATCCCGCGCACGTAGTACTTGTGGTCGAGCACGCCCGGCTCGAGCGGCGTCCACTCCCTGGTCAGCATCGCCCCCCGGAAGGTCTTGAACGGGACGGTCGCGAGCAGGCCGACGCGTACTACCTGGAAGTGGTCCTCGGCCTCGCCCTTCAGGTACTCCTGCCGTGCCGAGCGGCCCGGACGGGGGTGCGCGAACATGAAGACGCCGGGCTTTGCTCCGTCGACGCCGGCCGTCCAGGAGCCGGAGGTGCTCTTGACGTTGCCGTGCTCGTCGAGCTCCGCGGTCTGCTCGCCGAAGTACCAGACGTTGCCCCTGGCGTCCTGCGAGTACCAGTCGGTCGTGCGCTCCTCGAGCTTGCCGCGGATGTAGAGCAGGTCCGAGACCGCGACACAGCGGGCGCCAACGATCGTCCTCGTCCGGCGAGTGACGGTCATAACCTCGCGCGAGGGCTTGCCGTCCTTGATTCCGCGGTAGCGGTAGACCGAGCCCGGGCGCAGCGGGAACCAGGGGTTCGTCACCTTTGCGCTGAAGCCGACACGGGTCGCCGGGGTCGCGCGCGTGCTCTCGCTCTTGCTCTTCGTGGAGCCGCAGCCGGCCGCGAGCACCAGGGCCACGGCTGCGAGCAGCAGGGTCGCTCGTCTCATGGCGCGTACCGTACGAAGGCCCGATGAAATCGCGATGAACGCGGTCGTTCATCTCCCGTTCACGAAAGGCCGGCAGGATTCGCCCATGCGCGTGCTCGTGGTCGAGGACGAGCTGCGGATGGCGAGCCTGATCCGTCGCGGCCTGCTGGCCGAAGGCCTGGCCGCCGACGTCGCGCAGACCGGAGAGGACGCGCTCTGGATGGCGGAGGCCCACGGGTACGACGCCATCGTCCTCGACGTGATGCTGCCCGGGATCAACGGCTTCGAGACGTGCCGGCGGCTGCGCGCCGCCGGCGTCTGGGCGCCGGTGCTGATGCTGACGGCTCGGGACGCGGTCGAGGATCGCGTCGCAGGGCTGGACACTGGTGCCGACGACTACCTCGTGAAGCCGTTCTCCTTCGCGGAGCTGCTCGCCCGGCTGCGGGCGCTCGCACGACGCGGCGACTCGGAGCGGCCGAGCGTGCTCGGCGTCGGCGACCTCACCCTCGATCCCGCGAGGCGCGAAGTGCGCCGCGGCGGCGAGGAGATCGCGCTCTCGCCGAAGGAGTTCGCCCTGCTCGAGACGTTCATGCGCAGGCCCGGCGAGGTGCTCTCACGACTGCACCTGCTGGAGCACGCGTGGGACTTCGCCTACGACGCACGCTCGAACGTCGTCGACGTCTATATCCGGCACCTGCGGCGCAAGATCGACGAGCCGTTCGGCCGGCGCTCGCTCGAGACCGTGCGCGGAGCGGGATACCGGCTGCGGGACGAGTCGTGAGCGGCGTCCCGATCCGGCTGCGGGTGACGGCGGCCTTCGCGGTCGTGATGGCGATCGTGCTCGCCGCCTCGGGCTGGTTCCTGTACGAGCGGCTCTCGTCGCACCTGACGACCCAGCTCCGACAGGAGCTGCAGGTGCGCTCGCAGGACCTCGGCGCCCTCGTCGTCGGCGGCGGGTCGCTGGCCCCAGACGCGGGCGGGCAGCTGATCGAGCGCGGCGAGAGCTACGCGCAGCTCGTCGACGGTCGGCGTGTGGTGGACGCGACGCCGCCGCTCACCGTCAAGCCGATCCTGGGATCGGCAAGGCTCCGGGCAGCCGTCCGCGCGCCGCTCTTCGCCGATCTCGGCTCGATTCCCGGGCTCAATGAGCCCTCCCGGGCGCTGGCAAGGCCGATCGAGCGCAGCGGCAGGCGGCTCGTGCTGATCGTCGGCGAGACCCGGCAGAACGACGTCGAAACGCTTGCGAGCTTCCGGAACGAGCTCCTGATCGCCGGCCCGATCGCCCTGCTGCTCGCGTCGCTGGCCGGGTACCTGCTGGCCGGGATCGCGCTGCGGCCGGTCGAGGCGATGCGTGGCCGTGCCGCCGAGATCTCGGCAGAGACACCCGGCGAGCGCCTGCCCGTGCCGGCCACGCACGACGAGATCGAGCGCCTCGGGATCACCCTGAACGAGATGCTGCAGCGGCTCGAGGACGCCCTGCGCCGCGAGCGGGACTTCGTCGCCGACGCGGGGCACGAGCTGCGGACGCCCCTCGCGCTGCTGCGAACCGAGCTCGAGCTGGCGCTCCGTCACGGCCTCTCGGCCGAGGAGCTCCGCGCCGCCGTGCGCGTCGCCGTGGAAGAGGTCGACCGGCTGGCGCAGCTCGCGGAGGACCTGCTCCTGATCGCCCGCTCCGAGCGCGGGGAGCTGCCGCTCAGCATCGAGACGCTGCAGGCCGGGGAGCTGCTCTCGTCCGTCGCGAGCCGGTTCCAGTGGCGGGCGGACGAGGCGAAGCGCGTGCTCGCCCACGAGGCTCCCGCGGAGTTGCGGCTGCGCGCCGACCGCCTGCGGCTGGAGCAGGCGCTCGGCAACCTCGTCGACAACGCGCTCCGGCACGGCAGCGGCCGCGTACGGCTCCGGGCCGCGGCGGTCAACGGGTCGGTCGAGCTCCACGTCGAGGACGAGGGGAGCGGATTCCCCCCGGCGTTCGTCGCCCGTGCGTTCGAGCGCTTTAGCCGGCCCGACGCCGGACGCGAGCGCGGCGGCGCGGGCCTCGGGCTCTCGATCGTCCGCATGATCGCCGAGGCGCACGGCGGCAGCGCGAACGCGGCGAACGCCGCTGGGGGCGGCGCCGACGTCTGGGTCGCCGTCCCGCGCTAGCCCGGGCCGTGGATGCGCTCGAGGCCGTCGTCCGGGAGCGTCTCCCAGCTCGCAAGCGAGCGGGTGTAGATGTGCTTCTCGGGCCGGCCGAGAACCGGGTCGTCGAGCGCGCTCAGGCGAACGCTCGCCCGGTCGGACTCGGGCCAGCCGCCGCCGAAGAGGTTCGAGCCGCAGACCGAGCAGAACGTCTTCGCGCTGCCCTCCTCGGGCTGGTAGGTGCGCAGCAGCTCCTCGCCCTCCAGGATCGTCACCTGGTCGCTCGCGAGGCGGCCGTTCGCGGTGCCGACCCCGCCGGAGAGCTTCTTGCAGGTCGTGCAGTGGCAGAACGTGCTCGGCTCGAAGGTGTCGGGAACCTCGAATCGGACTCCCCCGCACTGGCAGCTTCCACGCAGCGGCACGCGCTGAGCCTAACGGCCGTAGGATCGCGGCGTGAAGATTCGCGCCGCCGTGCTCGAGCGGTTCGGAGAGCCGCTCGAGGTGCAGGAGCTCGACCTCGCGGAGCCGCGCGCCGGGGAGGTGCTGGTGCGGCTCGTGGCCTGCGGGGTCTGCCACACCGACCTCTACACCGCGTCGGGCGCGGACCCCTCCGGCTACGCGCCGGCGGTGCTCGGCCACGAAGGCGCGGGCGTGGTCGAGGCGGTCGGGGAGGGCGTGCGCGACGTCGCGGTCGGCGACCACGTGGTGACGCTCTTCTCGCCCCAGTGCCGCGAGTGCGAGCACTGCCTCGACCCGCGCACGAACCTCTGCCTCGCGATCCGCGAGCAGCAGGGGCTCGGCCACCTCCCGGACGGGACGACGCGGCTCTCGCGCGACGGCGAGCCGATCCGCCACTTCATGGGCACCTCCACCTTCGCCGAGCACACGGTGATGCCCGAGATCGCGCTCGCGAAGGTGAATCCCGAAGCGCCGCTCGACCGGGCCTGCCTGTTCGCCTGCGGGCTCTCCACCGGGCTCGGCGCGGCGATGAACACGGCGAAGGTGCAGCCCGGCTCGACCTGCGTCGTCTTCGGCGCGGGAATGGTCGGGCTCGGCGCGGTCGCCGGCTGCCGGCTGCAGGGCGCCGAGCGGATCGTCTGCGTCGACCTCTCCGACGAGCGGCTCGAGCTGGCGCGCGGCCAGGGCGCGACCGACACGCTCGTCGGCGGCGAGGACACGGTCGAGCGGATCCTCGAGCTGACAGGCGGCTTCGGCGCCGACTACACGTTCGAGGCGACCGGCAACGTCGCGGTGATGCGGCAGGCGGTCGAGTCCGCGCGCATGGGCTGGGGCCTTGCGACCGTCTGCGGCGTGGCCGGCAAGGGCGAGACGCTCGACGTCGTGCCCCGCTTCCTGATCACCGGCCGCCGCGTCGCCGGCTCGTCGTTCGGCGGTGTCAAGGGCCGCGACCAGGTGCCGCAGCTGGTCGAGCGCTGGCTCGGCGGCGAGCTGGACGTCGAGCCGTTCGTCACGCACAAGCTGACGCTGGACGAGGTGAACCGTGGCTTCGAGCTGATGGAGGCCCAGGACGGCATCCGCAGCGTGATCGACTTCGGCTAGAGGAGCTTGCGAATCGCCGCGACGGTCTCGGCGAAGGCCCCGGCCTCCGGGTCGATCAGCTCGAAGTGGCCGATGCCCTCGAGGACGACGAGCTCGGCCTCTTCGCCGGCGGCCTGGACGTAGCGCTCGCTCATCGCGAACGGGACGTCGTCGTCGGCCGTGCCGTGGATCACGACCTGCGGCACGCCGAGCGGAAGCAGCTCCAGCGGCGAGCCGTCGACGAAGTGCTCCGGGCGCCATGAAGCGGGCCGGTGCGCTCTCGGGGCCTCGCCGCGTGATCGCGTCGCGCACGTCCGAGACCGGGGCGAGCGCGACGACCGGCAGCCGCGTGTGCTTCGCCGCCCAGAGGGCGAGCTGGCCACCGGCCGAGTGCCCGACGAGCACGGCGCGGCCGTCGTGTTCGAACGGGAGCTCCGGGAGGTGCGACAGCGCCAGGTCGACGTCCTCCCCGGCCGCCGGCCACTCGCCTCCGGGCACGCCGACGCAGCGGTACTCCAGATTCCAGCTCGCGATCCCGGCCTCGCCGAGCGCCAGGCACATGTGCCCGGTGTGGATCAGGTTGTAGGTCGCCTGCCAGTAGCCGCCGTGGATCACGACCGCGAGCGGGAACGGCCCGTCGCCGGGCGGCACGCGCAGGTCGCCGAACTGGAGCGGCTCCGGGCCGTAGGCGACCCGCGCTTCCGCGGCCGGCGGCGGCGGATCGGTGAGGATGTCGGCGCTGTCGCGCGTCACAGCGGCGCGTTCCAGGAGCGGATCACCTGCTCCTCGTGCTCGAAGCCGAGCCTGCTGAGCGTCCCGGAGTCGAGCGCGAACAGCCGTCCGTCCTGCGGCTCGAGCCCGAGCCAGCGGGCGGCGAGCGCCCGCAGCAGGTGGCCGTGCGCGAACACGAGCACGTCGCCCTCGGCCTGCGAGATCTCTCCCAGCACGCGGTCGGCGCGCTCACCCACGTCCGCGGGCGACTCGCCGCCGGGCGCGCCGTAGCGCCAGATCGTCCAGTCGGGAACCGTCTCGCGGATCTGCGCGGTCGTCAGCCCCTCGTACTCGCCGTAGTCCCACTCCGCGAGCTCCTCGCGCACCTGCGGCTCGAAGCCGGCCAGCCGCGCGGTGTCGAGCGCCCGCCGCAGCGGGCTCGAGAGCACGAGCTCGAACTCGCGCCCGCGCAGCGCCTCGCCGACCGCCCGCGCCTGCCGCTCGCCCGCCTCCGTCAACGGCACGTCCGTGCGGCCCGTGTGGCGGAGCGCCGCGCTCCACTCGGTCTCGCCGTGGCGCACGAGGACAACTTCCACTCGCGCCACCCTAATGCGAGGATTCGGCACGTGGGGGGTCACGGCAGGGACGATCCTCTCTCGCTCGACCGCGAGACGATGCGGAAGCTCGGCTACCGCGCGATCGACCTGCTGGTCGAGCAGCTCGGGCGCGAGGGACCGCCACTGCGGCGCGCGAGCCCGGCCGACATGCGGAAGCGCCTCCACGGGCCCGCGCCCGAGACGCCCGAGCCGTTCGAGCGGATCCTCGAGGGGCTCGAGCGCGACGTGCTGCCGTTCGCGAGCCGGGACGGCCATCCGCGCTTCTTCGGCTTCGTCCCCTTCGCCGGGACATGGCCGGGCGCGCTCGGCGACCTGATCGCGAGCGCGTGCAACCTCTACGCCGGCTCCTGGATGGAGTCCGCCGGCCCGAGCCAGGTGGAGCTCGAGGTGCTCGGCTGGTTCAAGGACTGGATCGGCTACCCGCCCGACGCCGCGGGCTCGCTCGTCAGCGGCGGCTCCGCCGCGAACATGACCGCGCTCGCATGCGCCCGCGAGGCGCTCGCGGGGCCGATGCGCGACGACCTCGTGCTCTACGTCTCCGACCAGGCGCACTCCTCGATCGCGCGAGCGGCGCGGATCCTCGGCTTCCGGCCCGAGCAGGTGCGTGTTCTGCCGAGCGACGGGCGCTTCCGCCTCACGCCCGAGACGCTGCGGGCCGCGATCGAGGCCGACCTGACGCGCGGCCTGACGCCCTTCTGCGTCGTCGCCCAGGGCGGGGCGACGAACACGGGCTCGGTCGACCCGCTCGCCGGGCTCGCCGAGGTCTGCCGCGAGCACAGGGCCTGGCTGCACGTCGACGCGGCCTACGGCGGCTTCGCCGTGCTCGCGGACCCCGGCCTGCTCGCCGGCCTCGAGCACGCCGACTCGGTCACGCTCGACCCGCACAAGTGGCTGTACCAGCCGTTCGAGTGCGGCTGCGTCCTCGTCCGCGACGGCGGCGCCCTGCGCGCAGCGTTCGAGATCCTGCCGGACTACCTGCGCGACGCCAGGCCGGAGGCGGAGGAGGTCAACTTCTCCGACGTCGGCCTGCAGCTGACGCGCTCGGCGCGGGCGCTCAAGCTCTGGGTCTCGCTGCGGTACTTCGGAGTGGAGGCCTTCCGGGAAGCGATCCGCCGCTCGCTCGCGATCGCCGCCGCAGCGGCGCGGCGGGTCGAGGAGAGCGAGACACTGGAGCTGATGGCGCCGCCGTCGCTCGGCGTCGTCTGCTTCCGCCGCCGCGACCTCGACGAGTCGGCCAACGCCGGGCTCGTGGCCGCCCTCGAGCACAGCGGCACGGGCCTGATCTCGACCACGCGGCTGCACGGCCGCTTCGCGCTGCGGATGTGCGTGCTGAACCACCAGAGCACGGTCGACGACGTCGAGGCGGTGCTCGCGTTCCTGGAGACGGCGCACCCGGAGGCGCGCGAGCCCGAGCACGAGCGGCACCCCGCGATCGTCAGCGGCTGGCCGGGCCTGCCTCACGCCGACCTGCCGTCGCTGCGCGAGCTGCCGCTCTTCGCCGGGCTCGAGCCGGCCCAGGCCGCGCAGGTGGCTGCGCGGGCGTCGCTGCGCGAGGTCGCAGCGGGCGAGCCGGTGATCGAGCAGTGGGACCTCGGTTCCGAGTTCTTCGTGATCGTCGAGGGCACCGCCTCGGTATCGGTCGACGGGCAGAAGGCGCGCGAGCTCGGGCGCGGCGACTTCTTCGGGGAGCTGCGGGCGCTCGAATGGGGCGCGGGCTACGCGTACCCGCGCCTCGCCTCGGTGCGCGCGACCACCCCGCTGCGGTTGCTCGTCTTCCCGGAGGGCGTCCTCGCCGAGCTCGTCGAGCGGTACCCGTCGCTCGACCGCGCGATCCGCGAGGCGGTGGCCGAGCGGCTGCCGCGGCGCTCGTGAGAGCCGCAGGGACTCTCGGCGGCGTCGTCCGCAACCGCGAGCTGCGACGGGTCGAGCTCGCCTTCGCGGGCTTCAACGCGGCCGAGTTCGGCGTCTGGATCGCGATGCTCGTCTACGCCTACGAGCAGGGCGGCGCGACGACGGCCGGGCTCGTGGCCGCCGCGCAGCTCGTGCCCGCTGGGCTGTTCGCGCCCTTCGCGTCGGTGCTCGCCGACCGCAACGCGCCCGGACGGGTGCTCGCGGCGGGGTATGCAGGCCAGGCGCTCGCGATGGGCGCGACCGCGGCGGCGCTGCTCTCCGGGGCGCCTCCGGTCGTCGCCTACGCGCTCGCAGCCGTGGCCGCGACGCTCGTGACGGTCACGCGGCCGACGCAGTCGGCGCTCGTCCCCGCGCTTGCGCGCACGCCGGACGAGCTGACCGCGACCAACGTGGTCTCGGGATGGATCGAGAGCGTGAGCGTGCTCGTGGCTCCCGCGGCCGCCGGGGTGCTGCTGGCGGTCGCGTCGCCCGGCTGGGTGTTCGCGGTGATGGCCGCTGTCGCCGGCATCTCAGCCCTGCTGGTCGCCCGGATCCGCGGGCCGGAGCCGCTCGGGGACGCGCGGCCCACGCTCGAGGAGGCGCTCGCGGGATTCAGGCTGCTCGGACGCGAGCCGGCGGTGCGGGTCCTCGTCGGCGTGCTCGGGGCACAGTTCGTCGCGATCGGCGCGCTCGACGTGCTCTACGTCGTGCTCGCGATCTCCGTGCTCGACCTGGGCGGCTCGGGCGCGGGCTACCTCAACGCGGCCTTCGGCGCCGGCGGCGTCGCCGGAATCGCCGTGACCGTGGTGCTGATCGGGCGGCGGCGGCTGCTGCCGCCGCTCGTGCTCGGGGTCCTCGCGTGGGGCGCGGCCTTCGTCGTGCTGGCAGCCAGGCCGAGCACCCTCTCGGCTCTGTTGCTGCTCGCGGCGGCGGGCGCCGGGCGCTCGCTGCTCGACGTCGCGGGGCGGACGATCCTGCAGCGCTGCGCCCCGGCGGACGTGCTCGCGCGCGTCTTCGGCGTGCTCGAGGGCATCTCGATGACCGCCCTCGCCGTGGGCTCGCTGCTCACGCCGGCGCTGGTCTCGCTCGCGGGCGCGCGCTGGGCGGTCGCGGGGATCGGGACGCTGCTGCCGCTCGCGGTGCTCGTGACCGCGCGGCAGCTTGCCGAGATCGACCGCCGCGCTCCGGTGCCCGTCGTCGAGATCGCCCTGCTGCGCTCGCTGCCGCTGTTCGCCCCGCTCGGCGCGCCGCAGCTGGAGGGGCTCGCGCACGGCCTGGTCGAGACGCGGGTCGCGGCCGGCGAGACGGTCGTCCGCGAGGGAGAGCCCGGCGACCGTTTCTACGTCGTCGCGGAAGGACAGCTCGACGTCGCCTGCGAGGGCCGCGAGCTGCGGGCGCTGGCCCGGGGCGAGGGCTTCGGGGAGATCGCGCTCCTGCGCGACGTGCCGCGCACGGCGACGGTCACCGCCCGCACCCGCGCGCGCCTGTTCTCGCTCGACAAGGCGACGTTCCTCGCGGCCGTCGGCTCCCACCCGCGCGCGTCCGGCGAGGCCGAGCGACTCGTCGGCGAGCGCCTGCCGCCGCGGGAGGCGACAATCGCTCCGTGATCGACCCGCTCGAGCGCTGGCGGCAGTTCGGCGAGAAGCCCGACTACGCAGGCCTGCTCACCTACGGCGGCGCGCCGTACACCCAGGATCCCGCGCAGCTCGCGGGATTCGACGTCGCGATCGTGGGCGCGCCGACCGACGACCTCGTCTCCGACCGCCCGGGCGCCCGCTTCGGCCCCCGCGCGATCCGCGCCGCCTCGTGCCCCGCGGGGCCGCACCTCGAGTCGAAGGTCGACGCCTTCGAGGAGCTGAAGATCGTCGACTTCGGCGACGCGGCCGTGCTGCCCGCCGACGCGACGCGGACGCACGAGGCGATCTTCGAGCTCGTCGGCCAGGTGCTCGATGCCGGGCTGCTCCCGATCGTGCTCGGCGGCGACCACTCGATCGCCGAGCCCGACGTCCGCGCGGTCGCCGCGCGCCACGGCCCGGTCGGCCTCGTCCACTTCGACACGCACACCGACACGGGCAGCGAGGTCTTCGGGGTCGAGGTCTCGCACGGGACGCCGATGTTCCGCCTCGTCGAGGACGGGAAGGTCGCACCGAAGCGCTACGTCCAGATCGGCCTGCGCGGCTACTGGCCGGGCGAGCGCGAGTTCGCGTGGCAGGCCGACCAGGGGATCACGAGCCTGTTCATGCACGACGTGCGCGAGCTCGGGATCGAGGCGGTCGTCGAGCGGACGGTGGACGTGGTGGGCGAAGGGCCGGTCTACCTGACCGTCGACGTCGACGTGCTCGACCCCGCCTTCGCGCCGGGAACCGGAACGCCGGAGCCCGGCGGGATGACGAGCGGCGAGCTGCTCTGGGCGTGCCGCGAGGTGGCGCAGCGGCTGGAGCTCGTCGGCGCCGAGGTGGTCGAGGTGATCCCGACCGCGGTCGGCTCGGCCGACATCACCGCCCTCGTCGCCGACCGGATCGTCCGCGAGATCCTGAACGGGATCGCGCTGCGCCGCCGCTAGCGGGCGCTCAGCGGCGCAGTGCCGGGTTCGCGGCAACCGCGAGCTGCACCAGCCACATCCCGACCAGCAGCATGTACGTCAGCACGGGCAGTGCGACGAAGAAGAGCGCGGCGAGCACCGAGAGCCTGGACGGAAGCCCGGGGACGGCGTGCAGCGCCGGAGCGAGCAGTGAGCCGATGACGACGGCCGCAGCCAGGTGCAGGCCCGCCCGCAGGAAGCTGCTCGGCGCCAGGCGCGGCAGGCGCACGGCGATCCAGGCCGCGATCAGCCCCGCGCCCACCAGGAACAGCAGCAGAAACGTGTCCTTCCCCATCTCCCGGCCCGATCTTCCCGCATTCCCGCTCTTTACGCCACCCCACCTGCGGGTGGAACCAGCAGTCCGAACGTCCAGCTAGCGGAAGAGGTCCCGTTCGGCGGGCATGACGAGCTCGCGCGCGGTTCCCTCGCCGCGCGCGTCGAAGCCTCGGATCACGGCCACCGGCACTCCCTCGGTCTTGCCCAGGACGAGCTCCGCCGCACCGGCGAGCTCGTCGGCGACCGCGATCACCGTCGCGTGCAGCTCGTAGCCGACCGGGTCGCGGGTCCCCTTCAGGTCGAGCAGCGGCCGGACACCCGCGAGGCCGATCGCGACGTCGGTCGTGCCCTGGCGCCAGGCGCGGCCGAAGGAGTCGCTGACGATCACGCCGACCTCGGCGCCGCTCAGCTCTCGCAGCCGCTCCCGCAGGCTCGCGGCCGACGCGTCGGGGTCGAGCGGCAGGAGCACGACCGTCTCCGGCCCGGGCGCGTTCGACGAGTCGACGCCGGCCGACGCGCAGACGAAGCCGTGCCGCGTCTCGGAGATCACGAGCGGCGGCCGGCTGCGGACGACGCGCGCCGACTCGCGCAGGATCACCTCGTGCCGCCGCGCGTCCTCGCCGCCGGCGAGCTCGCGCGCCCGCTCCGACGGCTCTACCTCGACGAGTCGCACCACGCGCCCTTCGGCCTTCGAGACCGCTTTCTGCGCGACCACGACGACGTCGCCGTGCTCGAGCTCGGCACGCTCCGCGATCAGCGCCGCGAGGTCGTCCCCCGCGCGGATCTCCGGCAGCCCCTCGACGGGCCGGATCGAGATCACGGGAGGCCGGTGAGGCGGAGGCCCGCGTGGACGCCGAGCTGCTTGTTCACGTTCAGGATCACGGCGGTCATGCCCTCGAGCGCGCGTGAGTTCGCGAGCGGGCCGGCGTCGATCGCGCGGCCGGCGACCAGACGGCCGGCGAGATCGAGCGCGAGCTGCTTCGCGGTGGGCTCGTCGCCGCAGACGAGCGCGTCCTGGTCGGGCAGCTCCGGGCCGGAGAGGTCGATCGCCGAGACGGTCTGCAGGCCGGAGGCGACGGGGGCGCGCACCAGCGTGGCGAGCGTCTCGGCGAGCGAGCCCACGTCCAGCCCCGGGACGATCCCGGTGTCGGTGAAGCGGAGGTCGCTCGCGACGCAGAGCACGGGCGTCTCGCCGATCGCCTCCGCGAGCGCGGAGCCGGTCTCGAGGGCGGCGTTCGACTTCGTCGCGAGCACGACGAGGTCGACGCCCTGGACCACCTCGTCGTTGCTGCCGCCCTCGACGCCGAACTCGAGGGCGCGCTCCTTCCCGCGCTGTGCGTCGCGCGAGCCGATGCGCACCTCCTCGCCGAGCTGGTGCAGCCGCCGCGCCAGCGCGCGGCCGAAGGTGCCGGTGCCGCCGACGATCGCGATCTTCACCGCAGCGCCCCCGCGGTCTCGAGCACGGCCTCGGCCACGCGGCGGCGCGCGTCCTCGTCGCCCATCAGCGTCCGGGTGACGATCAGCCGTCACCTCGGCCTCCTCGTTCGCGTCGGCCTCGTCGATCACGAGCGCGTCGATCAGCCCCTTGTAACAGTCTGTTACCTGCTGCGGTCCCGTGCCGCCGGCCAGGCGCGCCAGCATCCGGTCGGCGGGGCCGCGGACGGCGCGGCCGGCGATCAGCGGGCTCACGGCGACCGCAGGCACGCGGCGGCGCTCGAGCGCCTCGCGGATCCCCCGCACGGCGAGGATCGGGCCGATGCTCACGTACGGGTTGCTGGGCGCGATCGCGATCAGGTCGGCCTCCGCCAGCGCCTCGAGCACCCCGGGCGCGGGCCGCGCGGCCTCGGCTCCCTCGAAGCGCACGCCGTCCACCTCGTCCCGGTGTCGGCGCGCCACGAACCACTCCTGGAACGGAAGCTCGCCGACCGGCGTGGCGAGCCACGTACGAAGCCGCTCGTCGCTGGCCGGCAGCAGCGCCGGCTCGAGACCGAAAGCGAGCGCCAGCCTGGCCGTGACCGCCGAGAGCGGCTCGCCGCGGCGCAGCGCCTGCGTGCGGACGAGGTGCAGCCCGAGGTCGCGGTCGCCGAGCCGGAACCACGTCTCGCCGCCGAGCTCGCCGACGGCCTCGAGCGCGTGCCAGGTCTCGTCGGCGCGGCCCCAGCCCTTCGCGTCGTCGAGCCGCCCGGTGAGGGTGTAGAGGATCGTGTCGAGGTCGGGCGAGACGTGCAGCCCGAGCACCTCGACGTCGTCGCCCACGTTGCCGACGATCGTCAGCTCGGCCGGGTCGAGCGTCTCGGCGAGCGCGAGCGCCAGGCGCGAGCCGCCGAGCCCGCCGGCGAGGACGACGACCCTCACCGCGGCAGCCCGGCGCGCAGGGCGTCGAGCGCGGCGGCGGTGCGCGGGCCGAGACCCGCCTCCAGCCGCTCCAGGTCCTCGAGCGTGTCCACGTCCTCGCTCAGGTTCGGAATCGCGGCGAGGGACGCCGGCACCTCGAGGCGCTCGGCCCGCGCGAGGAAACGGTCGGCGCTGTTCGGCCCGTAGACCGGAGCGAAGAGGTGCGGCGCCGCAAACGCGAGCGCGTTCGTGGTCCCGTCGGCGGCGGGAACGAGCGCGAGGCCGCCCTCGGGGAGCGCGCCCAGCAGCGCGAGCAGGTCTCGCGGCCGCACGCACGGCAGGTCGGCGTTGACGACGAGCACCGGCCCCTCCTCCACGTGGCGCAGCGCGGCCTCGACGGCAGGGCCCTGGCCGCCGGCCTCGTCCGCCACGACCACCTCGCCGACGGCCTCCGCCGCGGCGCGCACGTCCTCGAACATCGCCTGCGCGAGCCTGGCGCGAACCTCGTCGGGAGCCGGGGCGAGCCGCTGCTTTGCCGTTTCGCCGCGGAAGGGAACAACAACGGTCGGCATGCCGCCGAGAGACTATCCAGCAGTGCAGGGGCCGCCGCTCGACAACGCCGGGATCGCCGACCGGCTCGACCAGCTCGCCTCGCTGCTCGAGCTCGCGGGCGCAGGGCCCTACACGGCGCGCGCCTACCGCCGCGCGGCCGACCTGATCCGCTCGACGTCCGCGCCAGTCGCCGAGCTCGCTCGGCAGGGGCGGGCGCGCGAGCTGCGCGGGATCGGCCCCGGGATCGACCGGCGCCTGCGCGAGCTCGTCGAGACCGGGGAGATCGCCGAGCTGCGCGAGCTCGAGCGCGAGGTCTCGCCTGAGCTGGCCGGGGTCGGCCGCCTCCTCGGCGTCTCGGCCGAGCGGATGGTCGAGATCGGGCGCGTGCTCGGCGTCCGCACGCTGGCCGAGCTGCGGCAGGCGGCGCGAGAGGGGCGGCTCCAGGAGGTGCCGGGGATCGGGCCCGCAACCGAGCGCAAGCTGCTGGCCGCGCTCGCGCGTGATCCAGGAACGCGTAGCGTGCCGCGGCCGCTGCCGCTGAACCGCAGCCGGCCGCTCGTCGAGTCGATCGCGGAGGCGCTGGGCGGGATCGGCGCCGGAGACCCGCGCCGCTGGCGCGACGCCTCCGAGCGGCTGGCCGTGGTCGTGCCCTCGGTGCGGGCCGAGCCCGTGCTGGAGGCCTTCGAGGCGCTCCCGCAGATCGTCGCCGTCGTCGAGCGAGGCGGGCGGCGCGCGCTCGGCGTCACCGTCGAGGGCATGCCGGTCGAGCTCGTCGTCGCGGAGCCGGCCCGGCTCGGGACCGAGCTCGTGCGCGCGACCGGCTCGCCGGAGTGGGTCGCGGCACACGAGCCGCTGCCCGAGGCGGCAGACGAGGACGGCGTGTTTGCGGCACTCGGGATCCCGTACGTGCCGCCCGAGCTGCGCGAGCCCGGCGCGCCGACGGTCTCGCAGCTCGTCGAGGTCGCCGACATCCGCGGCGACCTGCACTGCCACTCGACGTGGTCGGACGGGAGGGCGACCGTCTACGAGATGGGCCTCGCCGCGAAGGAACGCGGCTACGAGTACCTGGCGATCTGCGACCACACCGTCAGCGTCGGCGCGGTGCCGGGGCTGGACGCCGACGGCGTGCGCCGGCAGGCCGAGGAGATCGCGGCCGCGAACGAGCGGCTCGCGCCGTTTTGCCTGCTGCGGGGAACCGAGTGCGACATCCGCCGCGACGGCTCGCTCGACCTCCCCGACGAGGTGCTGGGCGAGCTCGACTGGGTGCAGGCGAGCGTCCACGGCGGCCAGCGCGGCTCGCGCGAGGAGCTGACGAAGCGCGTGCTGACTGCGCTCGACTCGCCCTACGTGAGCTGCCTCAGCCACCCGACCGGGAGGCTGATCAACCGCCGGCCGCCGAACGCGGTCGACCTCGAGGCCGTGCTCGCGCGCCTGGCCGAGCAGGGCCGCGCCGTCGAGGTGAACGGCCTCCCCGACCGGCTCGACCTCCGCGACGAGCACGTGCGGCTCGCGCGGGAGGCCGGGGTCGCAATCGTTTGCTCGACCGATGCCCACTCGACACGCGGGCTCGGGAACATCGAGCTGTCGGTGGCGACCGCCCGCCGAGGCGGGGCGGCCGCCACCGACGTCCTCAACACGCTGCCTCTCGAGGACGTCCTCGCGAAGCGCTTCGGGGCCTAGGCGCCGGCGGCCACCGTCGGCGACTCCGGGACCGCGTCGGGCACCGCCCGTTCTCGGACCACGTCGAAGACGATCAGGATCAGGTTCGCGCCGATCTGGGCTCCGAGGATCGTGGTCACGACCGCGAACAGCCCCTCGATCACGTTGAACCCGAGCCACGCGCCGACGAGCGCGCCGGCCAGGGAGGCAGCCAGCCCGATCGCGCTCGCACGCCCCGGCCGGTCGGAGTTGACCCACGCGAGGTAGACGCCGAGGCCGACCGGGAGGCCGATCGAGAGGCCGGCCAGCACGTCGCTGTCCAGCGGCACGGCCGGCAGCGCGGTCAACGCGATCAGCACGCCGACGAACCAGCCGCCCAGGCCGAGCACGAAGACGTACGCCGAGCGGACGAAGGCGCTCGTCTTGGAACCGAGGCCGCCCCGCCTGTGCACGAGCAGCGCGAGCACGACCAGCGAGAGGACCGCGAGCGCGCCGAGCCCGACCAGCACCGCGAGCATGATCTTCGCGATCGCGGTCTGGGAGAAGTCGGGCTCGAGGTCGACGTGGTTGACGGTGTAGAGCGAGTCGTCCACGACGCCGCGGCTCAGGTACGTGTTGACGAGGTGGGAGCTCGCCCGCGGCTCGTAGCTCCAGAAGTCGTCGGTGTGCCCGAGCCCCGGCAGCACGAGCTCGCGGCCGTTCGGCAGGTAGGGCATGAGCTCCCGGGACGCGGTCTGGGGCGGCGTGGCGAAGTCGAGGTTCCCGTTGATCACCAGCGTCTCCACGTTCGACCGCTGGACCCGGCCGTATTCGTTCTCGTCGGGGTTCGCCGGCCAGGCGTCGAGCAGGCGCCCGCCCGCCCAGAGGAAGCTCGTCCCGGCGTTGTCGAGGATCGAGCCGCGGCCCGTGTGGGAGGCGAAGTAGCGCCTGGCGTAGCGAGAGTCCGTCCGGGCCACGGCAGCGACGTCGCCCTTCACCTGCACGTCGGGGAAGGCGACCTGGGCGAGCGTCGAGAGGAGCCAGAGCCCGCTGGCGTCGCCCTTCGCGGCGGCCAGCCACGAGTCGACCGTCATCGGCGCCGAGATCGGCGAGGCCGCCCCGGTCGAGTGCATCACGCCGAAGAAGGAGCCGAGCAGCGCGTTGCCTGGCTTGATCCGCAGCAGGCCCCAGCGGTCCGGCAGGTCCCGCGTGGTCTGCTTGATGGTGGCGACGAGGTCGTCGGTCCGCGCGCTGCAGGAGTCGTCTCGGACGCACAGGGCCGCGTACTTCCGGATCTGCGCCTCGTTCCAGCGCGGGTACCAGATGAAGTTGCCCGGCGGGTTGACGCCGACCAGCACCGAGCGGTGGATGCTCTTGGGATAGCGCCAGGCGTAGATCAGCGCCGTGCGCGTACCGGCGCTCTCGCTGAGCAGGTCGATCCGGCCGTAACCGAGCGCGCGCCGGGCCGCCTCCAGGTCGTCGACCCGCTCCGGCAGTGAGTAGCCGGCGAGGTCGACGCCGTCGGCCTGCAGCCGCTGGGCGCACGTCGAGAGCCCCTCGGCGTAGGCGTCGAAGAACCTCGAGGCGAGGAAATCGCGAGAGTGCTTCATCGCGGAGACGACCTCCGGGCAGTCGAGCACCGAGGAGCCGTCGACGCCCCTGTAGCCGACGAGGACGACGTCGCGGTCGCGCGCGAAGCGGCTCGCGTCGGCGAAGTCCATGTTCGTGAGGCCGGGGCCGCCCTGGAGGCGGAAGACCGGCTCGCGCGGATGCGCGGCGAGCGCGCGGATGCGCTTCACGGGCAGGGCGATCAGCCGCGAGCTCGGGTCGTGCCGGTTCTCGGGCACGACCAGCGTCCCGCAGTCGGCGGCGTAGCCGCCGTCCTCTGTGCCGTACGTGCAGGGCTCGAGCGTCAGCTGTCCGGCGTGCGCGCCACGCGGCACGGAGACCGCGTCCGAGCCGGAGGAGAAGTGGAGATACGCGAGACCGGCCAGCCCGAGCGCGATCAGCCCGAGAGCCACGATCCGCGCGGGGCGGAAGAGTCTTGTCGTCGGAGCTTCCATCACGCGTCCTTTCGTCGTGTCTGCATGGCTCGACGCTACGGCGGCCCCGCGCTACCCGTCGTCGTCCGGGACGACGATTCGGAGTCCTACTCCGGTAGGAGGCGGGCGCCGGGCGGCTGGAGTACGTTCACGGCGTGAGATCGCTCGCGCGCCGATACGCGTTCGACGCCCTGATCGTGATCACGGCGCTCGAGAGCGCGCTCGAGGTCGCGGTCAGGCGCGACGCGCCCGATGCGCCGACCTCGCCGCTCTGGTTCGCCGTCCCGGCGACGACGCTGCTCGCGCTGCCGCTGCTCGCGCGCCGCCGCTTCCCCTTCGCCGCGCCCGCATGCACCTGGGTCGCGGGGGCGACGCTCTCCTTCATCGACGGGCGGCTCGTCGTCTTCACGGTCGCCTCCTCCGCCGCCGGGATGGCCGCGTCGGTGCTCCTCGGCAACGTCCGGGACGAGGTCCTGGCGCGGGTCGGGCTGGTGATCGTGCTGGGCGGAGCCGCGACCGTCGTCTCCAACAGCCCGAACCACGCCACCGGAGAGCTCGTCTTCATCCCGGTCCTGTTCGCGATCGGCTGGCTCGCCGGCTTCGCGCTGCGTGAACGAGGGGCCCAGGCCGAAGCAGCCGAGGTGCGAGCGGCCCAGGCCGAGCGGGAGCGGGACGCCGCGGGTCGGTTGGCGGTGGCCGAGGAGAGGGCCCGGATCGCCCGCGAGCTGCACGATGTCGTCGCCCACGCGGTCAGCGTGATGGTGCTGCAGGTCGGGGCGGTCCGGCACCGCCTGCCCGACGCGGACGCCGACGACCGCGACGCGCTCAAGGGCGTCGAGCAGGCAGGGCGCACGGCCCTGGCGGAGATGCGCCGGCTGCTCGGCGCGATGCGCCGCGACGGCGACGGGATCCAGCTCGGGCCGCAGCCGGGCCTCGACGACCTCGGCCCGCTGCTCGACGAGGTCGGCCGCGCCGGCCTGCCCGTCCGGCTCCACGTCGAAGGCGACCGCTACCCGCTGCCGCGCGCGCTCGACCTGTCCGCGTACCGGATCGTCCAGGAGGGCCTCACGAACGCGCTCAAGCACGCGGGCGAGGCCGAGGCCGACGTGACCGTGCGCTACCGGCCCGACGAGCTCGAGCTCGAGGTGCGCGACGACGGGCGGGGCGCGACCGCGAGCGACGGCCTCGGCCACGGCCTCGTCGGGATCCGCGAGCGCGTGAAGATCTACGGCGGCGAGCTGGAGGCGGGCCCTGCGAACGGCGGCGGCTTCGCGCTCTCGGCGCGCCTGCCTGTCGGGGAGTCGCGCAGATGAGCATCCGCGTCCTCGTGGCCGACGACCAGGCGATGGTTCGCGCGGGCTTCCGCATGCTGCTCTCGAAGGAGAAGGACGTCGAGGTGGTGGCCGAGGCGGAGAACGGGCTCGAGGCAGTCGACAAGGCCGCGCGCTTCCACCCGAACGTGATCCTGATGGACATCCGCATGCCCGAGCTCGACGGGCTGCGGGCGACCCGGCAGATCCTCGAGGCCGACCCGGAGGCGCGCGTCCTCGTCCTCACCACCTTCGATCTCGACGAGTACGTCTACGAGGCGCTCCGGGCCGGGGCCAGCGGCTTCGTGCTCAAGGACGATCCGCCCGAGCAGCTGCTGGCGGCGATCCGAACCGTCGCCGCCGGCGACGCGCTGCTCTCGCCCGCGGTGACGAGGCGCGTGATCAGCGAGTTCACGCGCATCCCGCGTCCCGAGCAGCCCAAGGGCCTCGACGAGCTGACCGCTCGCGAGCGGGAGGTCCTGTCGCTGATCGCCCAGGGTCGCTCGAACGCCGAGATCGGGCAGGAGCTCTTCATCAGCGAGACCACCGTCAAGACGCACGTGACGCACGTGCTGCAGAAGCTCGAGCTGCGCGACCGCGTGCAGGCAGTCGTGCTCGCCTACCAGGCCGGCCTCGTCGAGGCCGAGGCCGACTAGCTCAGACGCGGCCCGAGGCGGCCGAGCCCGGACCGCGCGTCGACCACTCCCGCAGCTCGAACCAGTGCGTACCGCGCAGCGCCTCCGCGACCCGCGGCTCCGTGTGGGCGGCGTAGAAGACGTTGTGGTCGAGGTCGGCGCAGATCGCGATGTCCTGGAGCGAAACGTCCTCGAGCGCCGAGAGCGTCTCGTGCGGCAGCTTCGCCTCGGCGACGGTGTAGTGCATGAACTGCAGCTCGGGCGCGACCTCCATCAGCGTCGGCCA